>NZ_CP011030.1:0-3403660 GCF_002310795.1 Pseudoalteromonas issachenkonii | reverse complement strand
TATCGATGTATAAATATAATAACAGACTGATTTAAATAGCTTTTTATTTTAAAGCCTGATTAGAGATCATAACAAAACTGGCAGCAGATCGCGACTATAATTTATGATCTAATTTACTTTTCCCATGCTTTTATTCACTTTTTATACAGGGGCTGTGGAAAACTTCTTATTTATGATGATCCTATCGGATCATGAAAATTGATCATAAATAAACATGCTTTACGCTCTATTATGATTGACTTTTCGTCACTTCATCTATAATATCTCGCGCTCGCAATGGCACCTGTGCCAGGATCGCGACCTGCATAGGATGTTTTAACTTTAACCGATCGGATGAGATTGTTATGAAAAGAACTTTTCAACCTAGCGTTTTAAAACGCAAACGTACACACGGTTTCCGTGCTCGTATGGCAACTGTAAATGGCCGTAAAGTATTAGCTCGTCGCCGTGCTAAAGGCCGCAAAGTTCTTTCTGCTTAATTTATAAGTGGAAGACTTTAGCTTTGGCAGGGAGTTACGTCTGTTAACTCCCTCGCATTACTCTCGCATATTTAATGAACCCGCTCGGGCTGCAACTCCTTTCTTTACTTTATTAGCAAAACCAAGTGACCAGTCAAAACCTAGGTTAGGCCTTACTGTTGCTAAAAAACGTGTAAAAAAGGCATGTCAACGAAACCGTATTAAACGTCTTGCTCGCGAAAGTTTTCGTTTAAACCAACATACTCTCGATAATATAGATATTGTGTTGATGGTAAAAAGTGGCATTGATGAACAGTCCAATGAAGAATTAACCAAACAACTAACAAAGTTGTGGCGTAAAATTAATGAACGCTGCAAACCCGGTGCCCCTAAACCGCCACCATTTAAAAAACGCCCAAACAAATCAGCTAAATCGACTAAACAAACTCAATAGCAATAGAATTACAGGGTTAATTAAGGTATCTTTAGCTCACCTTTTAATCATGCGTTTAAAATCTTAAAGTAAGTCTTTAAATACATGGTATCTATTCACTAAACATAACGTAGGGGCATGTACAACATGAGGTTACTTAAACCACTTGCTGCGTTACCAACACGTTGTTTAGTTTTATTTATCCGCGGTTATCAAAAGTGGATTAGCCCGCTATTGGGTCCGCATTGTCGTTTTAATCCAACCTGTTCTAGCTACGCTATTCAAGCAATTAATTTGCATGGTGCAGTAAAAGGCAGTTGGCTCGCAGTTAAACGCATATTAAAATGCCATCCTTTACATTCAGGTGGAGACGACCCCGTTCCTGAAAAATTAACCCGTATTAACCACCAACACGAGAAATAAGAGCTGTTATGGAATCGCAACGCACGTTTTTATTCATCGGCCTAATGCTAGTGTCGTTTTTATTATTTCAAGAATGGAATAATGACTACAACACGCCAAAAGCCGATCCTAGTGCCACTACACAAACACTAAAAGCAAACTCACCGGAATCAGATGATTATGTTCCAGCTTCATCAGACTCTGGTTTACCTGCTTCAACTACTTTAGCTAAACGCTCAGTCATTGATATTACAACTGACGTGTTCAAAGTTAAAATTGACACCAAAGGCGGTGACATTGTTGAAACAGACTTAATTAATTATAAAGAAACCAAAGGCAGTAATGTTCCTTACATGCTACTTGGTGAGTTTGATGGTAAACAATACTTTTCACAAAGTGGTTTAATAGGTTTAAATGGCCCAGATGCATCTGCAAATGGTCGTCCTACTTACCAATCAGAGCAAACCTCTTACACCTTAACAGGTGATGAGCTTCGCGTTCCACTGCAATTTACCGACAGCAACGGTGTAAGCTTTACTAAGACTTATGTATTCAAAAAGGGTCAGTATGATGTTGGCTTAGAATATAAAGTTAACAACACCACCAGCGCGCCTGTACAAGTACAGCTTTACACACAAATAAAGCGTACCGTACAAGAAAAAGGCAGCATGGTTGATCAAAACTATTTAGGGGCTGCATACGGTACAGATGAGGAACCATACGAAAAGTATAGTTTTTCAGATATGGCCGATAAAAACCTAAACATTAATACCCAAGGTGGTTACGTTGCATTTATTCAGCATTACTTTGTAAGTGCTTGGGTACCAATGCAAGATCAAGCGAATACACTTTATAGTTTAATTACTAAAAGTAACGCAGCTATTATTGGTGTTAAAGACGAAGCGGTAAATGTTCAAGCTGGTAGTGAGCAAGTACTTACTGCAACTTATTACATGGGCCCTAAAGAGTCAGATAAACTTGAAGCGATTCACACTGACCTAGACTTAACCGTTGATTACGGTTGGTTGTGGTTTATCTCTCAGCCGTTATTTGTACTATTAAAATGGTTACACAGCATTTTAGGTAACTGGGGTGTAGCAATTATAGCCATCACTATTATCGTTAAATCATTAATGTATCCACTGACTAAAGCACAGTACACCTCAATGGCTAAAATGCGTGCATTACAGCCTAAGATGAAAGCGCTAAAAGAAAAGTATGGCGATGATCGTCAAAAATTCGGCCAAGCGACCATGGAAATGTACCGTAAAGAAAAAGTAAACCCTATGGGTGGCTGTTTCCCTATTTTACTACAAATGCCAATCTTCTTAGCCTTGTTCTATGTATTCTTAGAGTCTACAGAACTTCGTCACGCTGAATTTGTACTTTGGCTAACTGACCTTTCTGCGAAAGACCCATACTACGTATTACCAATCTTATTTGGTGCGAGTATGTTTATAACGCAAAAACTACAACCTATGACGGTTACCGATCCAATGCAGCAAAAAATGATGACCTTTATGCCGGTTATCTTCTCTGTGTTCTTCTTATGGTTTCCATCTGGTTTAGTACTTTACTGGTTAGTGTCTAACCTTATCTCTATTGTCCAGATGTTAATCATCTACCGTGGCATGGAAAAGAAAGGTATTAAAGTAAGGGGCTAACTCCCCTTACCTACAAAAAAGGCGACCTAGGTCGCCTTTTTAATATCTGAAATTTACTCACTAAGAATAGGCGAATAAAGCGACTTTGGTACACTGCGCTCACTAAAGCTCACACCCGTTATTGTCAGAGAGAAAATAGCTAAACCTATCGCCACGTAACCTGATATGCCTAACCACTCAAAAACAGTTTTTTTACGCTTTACTCTGAGCCAACTCATATATATGCCAGCAGCACTAACAAAACTCATAAAACCGCCGAATAGCGCCCAAATAAGTTTAGTGCCGAGGCCTGCAAAGTTACCAAAATGCAAAGGATCCGCAGTATCTTTAATAAGAGGAATAAGCGGTAAATCCTCTCCTTTTTGTACTGCTAATACTGTACCTGTCGTTGGCTGTAAATACACACGATTGGCGCGTAAACGAAGTAAAATATCATCGTTATAGCCACGTACTTCAATAGGTTGATTCTTTTTATTACCATAACGTATATAGCGAATATCAAGCGTCGGAAATGCCTGCTGCGCAGCGTTATAAGCCTGAGTTAAGCTTATTGGTGTTGCATTAACAGTGGGTATTTGTTTTTTAAATTCACTAACAGCGACTGGTGGTGCAATATAATGCTTTATTTTCGCTGTTTGCAAACCATGTTCAATAAGGTACCACAGACCTGTTATGGCTATGATAGCCATAAACCACATACTCCATAACCCAAGAAACTTATGCCAATTAGACCAGCCATTACGTTTATCTAAAACTAGCTGGGCAGGCTTTTTAAAAAAGCCCTGCCACCAGCGACGATACACATAAAAACTCGAAACCAGCAGAATAACCAATAAAATACTTAAGCTTGTAACAATTAGCTTACCTATCCAGCCCATGGATAAATACATGTGCCAGTTACGTAAAAACCGTGAAGCACGTGCCCATTCCCCCTCACCTAACACATGCCCTGTGGCTGCATCTAAATAAATAAACCGAAATGCGTCATCTATTTTTAGTGCAACTTCCAAAGCCAAGTACTCTTGCTTATGGCGCTGAAGATACAATACTTGTGCACCTGAATAATGCTTGTTGAGGGTATTTTCAATGGCTTGATAGTTGGTGATTGAAGAGGACGTTAACGCACGATACTTACTGTCTGTCAGGTATTCAATTTCATGACTTAACGTCGCAAGTGTACCAGATAAACAAACAACAAAAAGCAGGACACCAACAAAGAGCCCTGCCCATGAATGCAGATTAAACCATTGTCTAGCGTTCACACGCCACCTTTAAAAGCTGTATTTAGCACTAAGATAAATACGGCGAGGTTCACCTGGGAAGTGCCCTGTACGTTCAATAAAGCCACTACTAGCATATTCTTTATCAAACAAATTTTTAACCGACAATTGCCACTGCCAATTATCTACTGTGGTTTGCCATGCCATATTATAAATAGTGTAAGGCTTAACTTGTTGACCACCTAAGCTTAGCTGTTCGTCAACATAGTCTAAACCGGCAGAAATAGAGGAAGATAAGCGAGGAAGCTCGTAGCGTGTCCAAATGCCCACTGTATTTTGTGGGGCATTAGCAAACTTATCACTATCAGGGATTTGATTACGAATGCTTTCATTCGCTTTAGTGATACGGGTATCATTATAGGCATAGTTAGCAGTCACAACCCAGCGCTCGGTAATATCACCAACCACTTCAATTTCGAATCCTTTACTTTCTACTTCACCTACAGCCACTAGGTCGTCAACACCATCGCCAGCCACATCACCTAATAAGCTTGCTTGGAGGATATTTTCACGAACAATATTGTAAGCAGCCAAATTAACTGCCAAGCTATCATCAAGCAGTTTACTTTTTAAACCAACTTCATTGATACGGCTTGTTTCTGGAGAAAATGGCCCACCCTTAGCCGTTTCTTGATCACTTGCACTTTGTGGAACAAAGCCCGTACCGTATAAAGCATAGGGGTAGAAAGTATCGTTAATGTTGTAAGTTGTACCCACACGATAAGTCACATCACTATCTGAAAACTCAGTTTGATTTAACTCGTCTTTATCTTCAAAGCGATCATATCTTAACCCTGCGGTGATACTCCAATTAGTGGTAATATCGAGCTGATCTTGAACATAAGCACCAAAACGAGTGCTATTCGTTCGACCTAACCGTGGTGTAATGCTATCTAAATTATAATCATCACCCGCTGTAAGACCATATTCAGGGTCGTGAAGATCAAGCCCGGGTACAGGTCCACCTTGACTCTGTTGCTTTGCCGTACGATATACACTTTCAAAGTTATGCTCATACCAATCACTACCTAGTAATACTTGATGTTGCATATCAGCCAATACAAACTCCGCAACCGCATTAGCCGTTAAACTAAAACCTTCATTCTCACGAACTTGATCACGAAACTCTCGATCACTCCAATCAAGCACACCATCGCTATCTGTATCATCGAGTCCTTTCGGTTCATGATAGTTTTGCACTTCTTTATTATCGAAATAACGAGCCGTAATATCCGTTCGCCAAATATCATTAATATCGTGCTTTAAAGTAGCTTGATAAACATGAGCTTCAACATTTTGAAAGTCAGTCGCTTCATTATGATTCCAGCTAATATCTGTAATAAATTGGCCATTATCATCAGCGGGGACACCGCGTAAACGTGCACCACCTAATTCTTGCTCAATAAAAGTGTATTGCGTAGTCAGCTCTGTCGCACTATTAATTAACCAAGTATAACCAAGATCAACAATGGTGTTATCGCTACTGGTATTAGTACGAAATGGATTTTCTGAATCACGATATAAACCAACACGGTACGCATGGTTATCGAGCGATTCACTTAGCGTACCAGTACTTTGTATTGCCCCACTGAAAAAGTCATCATTACCTACTTCAACTTCAATGCTGTGCTCATCGGTAAACTTTGGCTTTTTAGTTACATAATTAATAATGCCGCCAGGGTTTCCGCTACCATAAATAGCGCCCGCAGGGCCTTTTAATACGGCAACTTGTTCAATATTAAATAACTGTGGGACAGCAAAACCATTAAATGGGTCGCCTTTTACACCATCGTATAAGATCTCATCTTGGCGAAAACCACGAAACGTCACCCCGGAATAACTAAATGCGTTAACCCCTGCAATATTGCTATATAAATCGGTAATTTGACGTGCAGCCTGATCGTTAATTAACGCTTGGGGAAGAATTTGAATGGACTGCGGGATTTTCTCAATTGGGGTATTTGTGCGAGTCCCAAAACTGGATTCTGTTGGTCTGTATAAAGAAAAAGCACGGCCAACAACATCAATAGTTTCTATTTCATTTTCAATATTTTGATTTTCAGCTAGTGAAGAACCTGAAAAACTGACTAGAACAGCCAATAAAACTGGAGAATAGCGCATAAAGTTTAAGTACGTAGAAAAATAATACGCATATGCTAATGAATATAGTTATCATTTTCAATAACTGATTATTAATTAAAACTAAATAATGAAATGCTTAAAATGTATCTGCTGACGCATTTTTACATACAGCTATTCGCATGAAATAAAGCCATAGGTTACAATACAAACCAGCATTCACTTTCATATTGGCAATTTCAAACGCATGATTAATCAAGACACTATCGCAGCACAAGCAACCGCACCAGGACGTGGTGGGGTTGGTATTATTCGTGTTTCAGGCAGCCTAGCAAAGCAAGTCGCTGAGAAAATAGTAGGCAAAATACCTAAAGTTCGCTTTGCCGACTACGTGCCTTTTAATAACCTTGCAGGGGATCAGCTTGACCAAGGTATTGCAATTTACTTTGCCGGCCCACACTCATTTACCGGTGAAGACGTACTCGAACTTCAAGGCCATGGTGGCCCTGTTGTCCTTGATATGCTACTTAAAGAAATAAGTAAAATAGACGGTGTACGTTTAGCAAAGCCTGGTGAATTCTCTGAGCGTGCCTTTATGAACGACAAGCTTGATTTAACTCAAGCTGAAGCTATTGCCGATTTAATTAATGCAACCAGTGAACAAGCGGCCAAAAGCGCCCTACAGTCACTTCAAGGTCAATTCTCTAAGCATATAGAAACCTTAGTAGAAAAAGTCATTCACTTACGTATGTATGTAGAAGCGGCTATTGATTTTCCTGATGAAGAAATCGATTTTTTATCAGATGGAAAAGTCGGCGGTGATTTGAATGCCATTATTGAGCAACTTAATGCGGTTACCAATCAAGCCAAACAAGGTAGCATAATGCGCGAAGGTATGCGTGTCGTTATTGCAGGTCGTCCTAATGCAGGCAAATCAAGCTTACTTAATGCATTAGCAGGACGAGAAGCGGCAATCGTAACTGAAATAGCCGGCACCACCCGCGATGTACTTCGTGAGCACATACATATAGATGGTATGCCACTACATATAATCGACACCGCAGGCCTGCGTGAAAGCCCAGATCGCGTTGAACAAATAGGTATTGAGCGTGCATGGGATGAAATAAACCAAGCCGATCGCGTGTTATTTATGCTTGATGGTACAGATACAGCCGATACCGACCCTCATGCTATTTGGCCAGAATTTATGGCTAAGTTACCCCAAGGTATGGGCGTGACCGTGATCAGAAACAAAGCCGATTTATCAGGTGATGTAGTCGGTATGGATCAAGAGCAACAATATCCGGTCATCAGTTTAAGCGCTAAGAATGCTGACGGCATAGAACTAGTGCGTGAGCACTTAAAAGCCTGTATTGGTTTTGATGGGGCCACAGAGGGTGGATTTATGGCGCGTCGTCGTCACTTAGATGCCCTTGAGCATGCAGCCTACCACTTAGATACCGGTAAAACACAATTAGAAATGCATGTGGCCGGTGAAATTTTGGCTGAAGAACTGCGTTTAACGCAGCAGTATCTTAACGAAATAACTGGTGAATTTACCTCAGATGATCTACTTGGCAAAATATTTAGCTCGTTTTGTATCGGTAAATAGTCAAATTAATAAGTAACGATATAATTTATTAAGGGCGCTTAGGCGCTCTTTTTCATGCCTAATATTTACAATAACAACTCACCTAGCTGTGTTTTAATAATCCACTTTAAAAACCAAACAGACTACAAATACAGTTTAAGCTGCACTTATATCAGCCTCAATTCGCCTTTAATAATGTACATAAAAGATTTTACAAGGCCAATAATCACAGCAAATAGCGGCTAGAACGCCTTAATTTATAGAAAAAATAGCTGTAGTTATGCTTATTAAACACTCTAAAACTGAAGCTATAGCATTGGTTATCCATGTTTGAATAGGGGGAATTATCAAGTCATAAAAACAAAACGTAACTAAAAAATACGTTTTGTTCGTCTACACCACCAGCAAAATTCAGTTAAATATTCACTTTAGATCACTCAAATTTATTTTTTTGCAGATCAGTTATCCACAATTGCGTGTTTTTTTGCTTCAGCGAGGAATTAAACGTCTTTAAAATGGGGAAATAAGCTGTATTTAATTAAAAAAGGGCTGTTTATAAAAAATAATAATGGTTATTTAACCTGATCTGACTAAATAGATCATTTTTTAAAATTATTTTCGATCCCAATTTAAGGTTATCAACAAGCTTTATATCCACATTAAGATCAACAAGCATCTATACGTTTATTTTCAATCGCTGGTGGCAAATACTAAATATAAAATCAATGACTTAGCAATAAAACTGCAACTTTAATTGATAGTTAAGCAGAGCTTTCCCCAACCTTATCAACAACTTGATCAGAAGATTACATTTAAAGATATTTTGTTAAACCTTTAATTATCAAGTAGTTAAGCAGTACATTTAAGTGAAGGCTTAAATAAGTACAAAAAT
Organism: Pseudoalteromonas issachenkonii; assembly: GCF_002310795.1. Lineage (NCBI taxonomy): Bacteria > Pseudomonadati > Pseudomonadota > Gammaproteobacteria > Alteromonadales > Pseudoalteromonadaceae > Pseudoalteromonas > Pseudoalteromonas issachenkonii. The sequence continues at coordinate 3,394,861 of NZ_CP011030.1, read as the reverse complement.
AGTTATACAAAATAGCACTCTTAACTTTACTGTTATACTCACTGGGCTATCATAGGCGGCAATTAAAACTAATAGTGATCACAAATATTCATGAGTTCAGTAAATCTTATCGTTGGTAGTCAAATGGGATCCGCAGAATACGTTGCCGAGCAACTAAGCGATGCGCTTAATAGCCAAGGTATTAATACCCAACTACATGATCAACCTGAATTTAGTGAAATAGATCAGCAAAATACCATTTGGTTAATTTGTACATCAACCTATGGTGCGGGTGATTACCCAGAAAACCTTATTAACTTTGTTGATGAGTTATCTCAAGTTGATGATTTATCGCACTTAAAGTACACGGTCATTGCTTTAGGTGATACCAGTTATGACACGTATAACCTTGCAGGGCGTAATATAGATACGCTTTTAAGCCAAAAAGGCGCGATACAGTTAGCACCGCGGTTAGAACTGAATATTCTTGATGAAGCACTTCCAGAAGATACGGCCTTAGCTTGGTTAGACTCGTGGATAGCAAAAACAGGTCTAAAATAGAAAGATCAAGTAAAAAGTTATAAATAAAGTTACCCACAATTTACTAATAATTTAACAGATTTTGTGGATAAACACTGATTAAACTGCTTTTTTAACCATGCTTATCCATGGGATAAGATCGAGACTTGATCGGCCTGTGCATAACAGCCTGTTTTGATCAGAGCTTATTTACCTGAAGATCCGATCATATTAACACCTTTAGATCCGATCTAATTATATGTTTTTAATCATGATCTAAAGCTTATCAACAGAAAAGCTGATCAGTAGTAGTAATAGTATTAAAAGATCTCTTTAAAAGATCCTTTATATTATTAGAGATCACTTACTTAGATCTTGAGCACTGTTTAATCATTTATCTTCTGCTAATTTCTAGGTAGAATACGCTCCCTTTTGAAGTTTACTGGTTTGATTTAAGTAGGATCCCATTAATGATTTTTCACGAAAATTTTGACGTTATCGTAGTAGGTGGTGGACATGCTGGCACTGAAGCCGCATTGGCAGCTGCCCGTATGGGGATGAATACCCTGCTGCTGACTCACAATATGGATACCCTTGGTCAAATGTCTTGTAACCCAGCGATTGGTGGCATTGGCAAAGGCCACTTAGTTAAAGAAATTGATGCCCTTGGTGGCGCAATGGCTCAGGCTATTGACAAAGGCGGGATCCAATTCCGTACGCTTAATTCTTCTAAAGGCCCTGCTGTACGAGCTACTCGTGCTCAAGCGGATCGTGCTTTGTACAAAGCGGCTATTCAGAACACACTTCAAAACCAAGAAAACTTAAAGATTTTTCAACAATCATGTGATGATCTTATCGTTGAAAACAACCGTGTAACAGGTGTCGTTACCCAAATGGGTCTGCGTTTCAGTGCCCCTAGTGTAGTACTAACCGTAGGCACATTCTTAGGTGGCCAAATTCATATCGGTCTTGAAAACTTTAAAGGTGGCCGTGCAGGCGATCCACCTTCAATTGCATTGGCTGATCGTTTACGCGAACTTCCATTTAGAGTGGATCGTTTAAAAACAGGCACACCACCACGTATTGATGCACGCACTGTTGATTTTTCTAAAATGCAAGAACAACCAGGTGATGCACCAACACCGGTATTCTCATTTATGGGTAAACAAAGTGACCACCCACAACAAATTCCGTGTTACATCACTTACACCAATGAAAAAACACATGATGTTATTCGCAAAAACTTACATCGCTCACCTATGTACTCAGGTGTTATCGAAGGAATAGGCCCACGTTACTGTCCGTCTATTGAAGATAAGATTGTCCGTTTTGCTGATAAAGATAAGCACCAGATATTTGTAGAGCCAGAAGGCTTAACGTCATACGAGTTATATCCTAACGGTATTTCAACCAGCTTACCGTTCGATGTGCAGTTAGAAATTGTGCAATCGATCACCGGATTTGAAAATGCACATATTTGTCGTCCTGGCTACGCTATTGAATATGACTTTTTTGATCCGCGCGACTTAAAACAATCATTAGAAACTAAATTTATTGATGGTTTATTTTTTGCTGGTCAGATTAATGGTACGACCGGTTACGAAGAAGCGGGCGCACAAGGTCTGATCGCAGGTATGAATGCGGCATTACAAGTGCAAGGCAAAGAGTCGTGGACGCCACGTCGTGATGAAGCCTATGTTGGCGTACTAATTGACGACCTAGCAACACTGGGTACAAAAGAACCGTACCGCATGTTTACTAGCCGTGCTGAATACCGTTTGTTACTACGTGAAGACAACGCTGATATACGTTTAACTGAAAAAGGCCGTGAATTAGGTTTAGTTAACGATGAACGTTGGCAAGCATTCAACGAAAAAATGGAAGTGATCGCTAAAGAGAAACAGCGTATTAAAGATACCTGGATCCATAAAGATCATGCGGTTGTTGATCAAGTAAATGAATTACTAAAAACGCCACTTGTGCGTGAAGCCAGCTTAGAAGAATTATTACGCCGACCTGAAGTGCGTTATAACGACTTGATGGCCATTGAAGGACTCGGATCTGAGTTTACCAATAAGGCCGCCTTAGAGCAGGTTGAAATTCATACTAAGTACGCAGGTTACATTGCACGCCAGCAAGATGAGATCAATAAGCAGCTTCGTCATGAAGAAACAATTTTACCAAAAGAGTTTGATTATAAAACAGTCTCTGGTTTATCAAATGAGGTTGTTGCTAAGCTAATTGATGCTCGTCCAGACACTATTGGTCAAGCTTCGCGTATTTCTGGTATCACCCCAGCGGCGATTTCGCTATTATTAGTGTATCTGAAGAAGCAAGGCTTGTTGCGCAAAACTGCGTAACGGTAAAGGTACATTGTGTTACAGCAACAATTAACAACTTTGTTAGCGCAAACTGATATTGCGCTAACACAAAAACAACAGCAACAGCTTGTTCGCTATGTCGAATTACTCGATAAGTGGAATAAAGCCTATAATTTAACCTCAGTACGTTTACCTCAAGAAATGATGGTTAAACATATAATGGATAGCTTAGTTGTTGCGCCTCACTTGACCGGTCATCATTATATTGATGTTGGCACAGGTCCTGGTTTACCGGGCATAGTGTTAGCTATTGCCTTACCCGATACGCAGTTTGTATTATTAGATAGTTTAGGTAAACGTGTACGTTTTTTAATGCATGTTAAACATGAGCTTGGCCTTGATAATGTGACTCCTGTGCAGTCAAGAGTTGAAGAATATCAACCAAGTGTTAAATTAGATGGCGTACTAAGTCGTGCATTTGCATCGTTACAAGATATGATTGACTGGTGTTCGCACTTAATCGATCATTCAGGTAAGTTCATTGCACTTAAAGGGGTATTTCCAAGTGAGGAATTAGACTCACTCCCTGCTGGTGTTAAGTTTGAGCAAAAAATTGCATTAGAAGTACCCGATTTAGATGCACAACGACATTTAATAATTCTTTCTAAAGACTAGGGATCAGAGACACTGTGGCAAAAGTCATCGCATTAGCAAATCAAAAAGGCGGAGTAGGTAAAACGACCACTGCCGTTAATCTCGCTGCATCTATGGCTGCAACGAAACGTAAAGTGCTGTTAATAGATCTCGATCCGCAAGGCAATGCGACCATGGGCAGTGGCGTCGACAAATATGGTGACGTCCCTACTATCTATGATTTACTCATAGAAGATAAGCCTATTGATGAGGTGATTATTAAAGAAACCTCAGGCGAGTATCATATGATTGCTGCAAACGGCGATGTGACCGCTGCAGAAGTTAAATTGATGGAATTATTTGCTCGCGAAGTACGCTTACGCAATGCACTTGAAAAAATTCAGGATCAGTACGAGTTTATTTTTATAGACTGCCCACCTTCTTTAAATATGTTAACCGTTAATGCCATGGCCGCTGCCGATTCTATTTTAGTCCCTATGCAATGTGAATATTATGCATTGGAAGGATTAACCGCATTAATGGACACGATTACGCAACTTGCTAAGTTAGTTAATCCTAACTTACAGATTGAAGGCATACTTCGTACTATGTACGATCCGCGTAATCGATTAGCAAATGATGTATCAGAACAATTAAAACAACATTTTGGCGATAAAGTATACCGTACGGTGATCCCACGTAATGTTCGACTTGCAGAAGCCCCAAGTTTTGGCGCACCGGCAATGTACTACGATCGAGCATCAAGTGGTGCGAAAGCGTATTTAGCTCTCGCGGGTGAAATGCTACGCAGAAAAGAAAAAACAACTCCCGTTGTCGCCTAACTTTGAGGTAAAAAAATAACATGTCTGCTAAAAAACGAGGTTTAGGCCGAGGACTCGATGCACTTTTAAGTTCATCTAAACCTGCACCAAGCGAAAGCAAGGAACACGACAGCGCCAATGTAACAAACGCAGTTGAAAATGCGGCACAGCCTAGCAACAGTGAATTACAAAAACTACCCATCGAGTTTTTACACTCAGGGAAATACCAACCTCGTAAAGACATGTCTGAAGAGGCACTTGAAGAACTCGCCAGTTCAATTCGTTCACAAGGGATAATTCAACCGATTGTTGTGCGCCCAGTTGCGCATAACAGTTATGAAATTATTGCCGGTGAACGTCGTTGGCGCGCGGCTCAAATTGCCAAGCTTGAGTTTGTACCGTGTATTATTAAAGATGTACCCGATGAAGCGGCCGTTGCTATTGCCCTAATTGAAAATATTCAGCGTGAAGACTTAAACGCCATGGAAGAAGCGATAGCGCTTAATCGCTTGCTTAATGAGTTTGAGTTAACGCATCAACAAGTGGCGGATGCAGTTGGTAAATCGCGTACGACTGTGACTAACTTATTACGCTTAAATAATCTTAATAACGATGTAAAGATTTTGTTAGAGCATGGTGACATTGAAATGGGTCACGCACGTTGCTTATTAGCACTTGAAGGTGAAGTGCAATCAGATGCAGCCCGTTTAGCTGTTGCAAAAGCATTGACCGTTCGCGAAACTGAAAAGCTAGTACGTTCTATTTTAGAGCCTGTTCCAGCAAAAGAAGTAATAGAAAAAGACCCAGATGTTAAACAGTTAGAGCAACAGCTTGCTGATAACTTAGGGGCAAAAGTAGAAATAAATTACAACAAAAAAGGCAAAGGGAAGTTGGTTATTTCTTACACTAATCTTGACGAGTTAGACGGTATTTTAAACCGTATCAATCAAGACTATTCCCACCATTAATTCATTGGATGTCTAAAAAGGGACATTTACAGCGATTTTGTGTTACAAAGCACCTACTCAAGTTGCAAAACTGGCAGGATTAAGTATAATTTCGCCAGTTTTCATACCCTGACAATTAGAGCGTCATAAAGGTTAATTAAAAGTGACTAATAAGTTAGCAGGCCCGTATAGGCTTGCCGCATTAAAATTAATTTGCCTTCAGGGATTTGTAGCCCTTTTAGCTGCACTAATAATTTTTATAGGTTGGGAAACCAATGCCGCACTTTCAGCATTAGCTGGTGGCGCTGTCGCAGTACTTCCTAACTTTGTATTTGCGCTTTATGCATTCAGATATATGGGTGCAAGTCGAGCAAATCAAGCGTATGCCTCGTTGAAACGCGGCAACGGATTAAAATTTATGCTAACAATCGTTTTGTTTGCACTAATGCTAAAGCTTTATCCGGTAGTTTTATTACCTTTCTTTTGTGCTTATGTGTTGGTGTTGTTTACAGGATTGTTTACACCCGTTTTTTTTAAACATTAACTTTTGGGATATAACATGGCTGCAGAAGAAGTTACTCTATCTAGCCATATTCAGCACCACTTAACCAATGCTAAGATGTGCTCGACCGACGCTGGTCTTGCCTTCAATAAAGCATGTACGGATAGTGGCTTCTGGACATGGCATGTAGATACCCTCGCATGGTCTATCGGACTAGGTCTAATATTTTTATGGATCTTCCGTAGTGCCGCAAAAAAATCAACTCTGGGTGTACCTGGAAAATTTCAGTGTTTCATTGAAATGGTTGTTGAGTTCGTTGGCGACAACGTACGCGATACCTTCCATGGTAAAAGCAAGCTGATTGCACCATTAGCATTAACTATATTCGTGTGGATATTCTTAATGAACTTAATGGATTTAATCCCAGTTGACTTCCTACCAGCATTTGCCGGCTTTGTTGGCGAAACTGCATTTGGTATGGATTCACACGACGTATACATGAAAATTGTACCAACAACCGATATCAACATGACAGCAGCACTTGCGCTGGGCGTGTTCATTCTAATGATTGGTTACTCAATAAAAATAAAGGGTATCGGCGGTTTTATTAAAGAACTAACACTTCATCCGTTTAGTTCAAACAATACAGCTTTGCAGATTCTTTTAATCCCATTCAACCTATTACTAGAACTTATCGCATTGGTTTCTAAGCCGTTTTCACTGGCTCTGCGTTTGTTCGGTAACTTATATGCAGGTGAATTAATCTTTATCCTTATCGGTGCAATAGGTTTAATGCAACTACCGTTGCACTTTGTATGGGCTGTATTCCATATCTTGGTAATTGTATTGCAAGCATTCGTATTCATGATGCTTACAATCGTATACCTAAGCATGGCAAGTTCAGATAATCACTAATTACTATATTTACAATTTTACTTTTACTTTTAATTACAATTGAAACTTTGGAGAAATAAATGGAAGCTTTAGAATTATTAAACGGCTTAAAATACATCGCAGTAGCTTTACTTATCGGTTTCGGTGCAATCGGCACAGCAATCGGTTTTGGTAACATGGGCGGTAAATTCCTTGAAGCATGTGCGCGTCAACCTGAGCTTGCACCATCGCTACAAGTTAAAATGTTTATCCTTGCTGGTCTAATCGATGCTGTAGCAATGATTGGTGTTGGTATCGCGATGGTATTGTTGTTCGTACTTTAATTTTATTTTTTGAACAGCTTACTATTTAAGGAGGAGCGGTTGTGAACTTAAACGCCACTCTTATCGGTGAATTAATTGCGTTTACGGTGTTCGTATTATTTTGTATGAAATACGTATGGCCACCACTAAACGGTGCAATTGAAGCTCGCCAGAAGAAAATCGAAGATGGTTTAGCTGCCTCTGATAGAGCCGAAAAAGACTTAGAACTTGCGCAACACAAAGCTGCAGAACAGCTTAAAGATGCAAAGGCTCAAGCGGCTGATATCATTGATCAAGCTAAAAAGCGTGCCGTGCTAATTGTTGACGAAGAAACTGTTCGTGGTCAGCAAGAGCGTGAAAAAATTATTGCTCAAGGGCACTCTGAAATTGAATCAGAGCGTAACCGTGTGACAGAAGAGCTACGTAAGAAAGTAGCAACTCTGGCTGTGGTTGGCGCAGAAAGAATTTTAGAGCGCGAAATCAATCAAGCCGCACATAGTGACATCGTTGAAAAACTTGTCGCTGAGCTGTAATTAGGAGGGTATGAGCATGTCTGAATTGACTACTATCGCTCGCCCATACGCTAAAGCGGCTTTTGAACTTGCCGTTGAAAAAGGCACCATTGAAAGTTGGAATGACATGTTGTTCTTTGCTGGCCACGTTGCCAGCAATGAACAGGCATCAACCATTTTAGCTGGATTGCCTACTGCTACTGCACAAGCTGAGTTATTTATTAACTTATGTGGTGAGCAGCTCAACGAACAAGGTCAGAACCTAGTTAAGGTGATGGCTGAAAATGGACGTTTGATTGCACTACCTGAAGTTGCTCATTTATTTTCTGCTTTAAAAGCAGACTATGACAAAGAAATCGATATTGACGTGATTTCGGCAACGCCTCTTGCTGCAGCGCAGCAAGAATCATTGGTAGCGGCACTTGAAAAACGTTTCGCACGCAAAGTTAAGCTGAATTGTAGTGAAGACGCTACAGTTGTTGGCGGCCTTATTATCAAGGCGGGTGACACTGTAATTGACGGCTCTTTACGCGGTAAATTAAATCGCTTAGCCACAACACTACAATCGTAATTGGGAAAAAGAGCATGCAACTTAATTCCACTGAAATTTCAGATCTGATCAAACAACGTATTGAGAAGTTCGAAGTTGTAAGTGAAGCTCGTAACGAAGGTACAATTGTATCTGTTACTGACGGTATCATTCGCATCCACGGTCTAGCTGACTGTATGCAAGGTGAGATGATTGAGCTTCCTGGCAACCGTTATGCTATCGCACTAAACCTTGAGCGCGACTCAATTGGTGCAGTAGTAATGGGTCCTTACGCTGACCTTACAGAAGGCGTAAAAGTATACACAACTGGTCGTATCTTAGAAGTGCCTGTTGGTGCGGGTCTACTTGGTCGTGTTGTTAACACACTAGGTGCTCCTATCGATGGTAAAGGCGCTTTAGATAACGACGGTTTTGAACCTGTAGAAAAAATTGCACCAGGTGTAATCGAGCGTCAATCAGTAGATGAGCCAGTGCAAACTGGTTACAAATCTATCGATGCAATGATTCCAGTTGGTCGTGGTCAACGTGAGCTTGTTATCGGTGACCGCCAAACAGGTAAAACTGCACTAGCAATCGATGCAATCATCAACCAAAAAGACACAGGCGTTAAGTGTGTGTACGTAGCGGTTGGTCAAAAAGCATCTACTATTGCTAACGTAGTACGTAAATTAGAAGAGCACGGTGCACTTGCAAATACTATCGTAGTTGTAGCATCTGCTTCTGAATCTGCGGCACTTCAGTACTTAGCACCGTTCTCGGGCTGTACTATGGGTGAATACTTCCGTGACCGTGGTGAAAACGCATTAATCGTATATGATGATTTATCTAAGCAAGCTGTTGCTTACCGTCAAATCTCATTGCTACTTAAGCGTCCACCAGGCCGTGAAGCATACCCAGGTGACGTATTCTACCTTCACTCGCGTCTTTTAGAGCGTGCATCACGTGTAAACACTGATTACGTTGAAAAATTCACTAACGGTGAAGTGAAAGGTAAAACAGGTTCATTGACGGCATTGCCTATCATTGAAACTCAAGGCGGCGACGTTTCTGCGTTCGTACCGACAAACGTTATCTCTATCACCGATGGTCAGATCTTCTTAGAAACTGACTTATTCAACTCAGGTATCCGTCCGGCAGTAAATGCTGGTATCTCGGTATCGCGTGTTGGTGGTGCTGCACAAACTAAAATCGTTAAGAAACTAGGTGGCGGTATCCGTCTAGCCCTAGCTCAGTACCGTGAATTAGCTGCGTTCTCGCAGTTCGCGTCTGACCTTGATGATGCTACTCGTGCTCAACTTGAGCATGGTGAGCGTGTAACAGAGCTAATGAAGCAGAAACAGTACGCGCCAATGTCTGTTGCTGAAATGTCTTTGTCGTTATTCGCAGCTGAGAAAGGTTACTTAAAAGACATCGAAATCGCTAAAATTATGGATTTCGAAGCGGCTTTACTTTCTTACGCAAATAGCACATACGCAGAGCTTATGGCTCAAATCAATGAAACTGGTAACTACAACGCCGAGATCGAAGCGCAGCTTAAAGAACTTCTAGAGAAGTTCAAGTCTACGCAAACTTGGTAATTTAGTTATTAATGGTGTGCTTTATATCTTAAAGCACACCTTGATTCGGAGAGAGAGTCATGGCCAGCGGAAAAGAGATTAAAAGCAAGATCGGCAGTATTAAAAATACTCAAAAGATCACTAGCGCAATGGAAATGGTTGCTGCGTCTAAAATGAAAAAGGCGCAAGAACGAGTGGCTTCAAGCCGTCCATACGCTGAAAAATTACGTAAAGTGATTGGTCGTGTTGCTCAAGCAAATCTTGATTTTACTCACCCGTTCTTAGAAGAACGTGAAGTAAAACGAGTTGGTTATATTGTTATCTCTACTGACCGTGGTCTGTGTGGCGGTTTAAACTCAAACGAGTTTAAAAAAGTCGCATTAGAGATTAAAGCGTGGAAAGAAAAAGGCGTAGATGCTGATTTTGCTACTTTAGGTAGTAAAGCAGCTGGCTTCTTTCAACGTTTTGGTGGTCAAGTGCTTGCTAAAAAAGCAGGTCTTGGAGATAAGCCTTCAGTACAGGACGTAATTGGTCCAGTAAAAATAATGCTAGATGCATTCTCTGAAGGTAAAATTGACCGTTTATTCCTGGTATATAACAACTTTGTTAATACCATGAAGCAAGAGCCAATAGTAGATCAGTTACTCCCTTTGCCAAAAGCTGAAGAAGAAGTATCTACACATGCGTGGGATTACTTATATGAACCAAACCCAGAGGCTATTTTAGAGTCTTTGTTAGTACGTTTCATTGAGTCTCAGGTATACCAAGGTGTAGTTGAAAACGCTGCCTCTGAACAGGCTGCCCGCATGGTTGCAATGAAAGCTGCAACTGATAATGCCGGTGACCTTATGGATGAGTTACAGCTTGTATATAACAAAGCTCGCCAAGCAGCAATCACACAAGAAATTAGTGAGATTTGTTCTGGTTCAGCAGCAGTTTAATGCTTCAGGCAAAGATTAACGAGAGGAATAGACATGAGTTTAGGTAAGGTCGTCCAAATTATCGGCGCCGTTGTGGATATCGAATTTCCACAAGACAGCGTGCCAGCCGTATATGACGCGCTAAAAGTAACAGATGGCGATTTAGCTGGTTTGACTTTAGAAGTTCAACAGCAGCTAGGTGGCGGTGTGGTACGTACTATCGCACTAGGTACTACAGACGGTTTACGTCGTGGTGCTGCAGTAGCAAACACAGGCGAAGCAATTCAAGTTCCAGTTGGTACTAAGACCCTAGGTCGTATCATGAACGTACTTGGTGAGCCAATTGATGAAGCAGGTCCAATCGGTGAAGACGAGCGTATGTCTATCCACCGTGCAGCACCTACTTACGAAGAGCAATCAAGCTCAGTAGAACTTTTAGAAACGGGTATCAAGGTAATCGACCTTGTATGTCCATTCGCTAAAGGTGGTAAAGTTGGTTTATTCGGTGGTGCCGGTGTTGGTAAAACCGTAAACATGATGGAACTTATCCGTAACATCGCAATCGAGCACAGCGGCTACTCAGTATTCGCAGGTGTTGGTGAGCGTACTCGTGAGGGTAACGATTTCTACCATGAAATGAACGATTCAAACGTACTTGATAAAGTATCGCTTGTATACGGTCAGATGAACGAGCCACCGGGTAACCGTTTACGCGTAGCGTTAACAGGTCTTACTATGGCTGAGAAGTTCCGTGACGAAGGTCGCGACGTACTTTTCTTCGTAGATAACATCTACCGTTACACACTTGCGGGTACAGAAGTATCAGCACTTCTTGGTCGTATGCCATCAGCGGTAGGTTACCAGCCTACACTTGCTGAAGAAATGGGTGTACTTCAAGAGCGTATCGCATCTACTAAGACGGGTTCAATTACTTCAATCCAAGCGGTATACGTACCTGCGGATGATTTAACGGATCCATCTCCAGCAACAACGTTTGCTCACTTAGATGCAACAGTGGTACTTTCACGTGATATCGCATCACTAGGTATCTACCCAGCGGTAGACCCTCTTGATTCATCTTCACGTCAGCTTGATCCACAAGTAATCGGTGAAGAGCACTACGGTATAGCGCGCGGCGTTCAAACAGTTCTTCAGCGTTACAAAGAGCTTAAAGACATCATCGCGATTCTAGGTATGGACGAGCTTTCTGACGAAGATAAGCAACTTGTATCTCGTGCACGTAAAATCCAGCGTTTCCTATCTCAGCCATTCTTCGTGGCAGAGGTATTTACAGGTGCGCCAGGTAAATACGTTTCACTTAAAGACACAATTGCAGGCTTCAAAGGTATCTTAAACGGTGAGTTTGATGATATGCCAGAGCAAGCGTTCTACATGGTTGGCTCTATCGAAGAAGCTCAAGAAAAAGCCAAAAGCATGTAATTAGGAGGGTAGTATGGCAGCTATGACTGTACATCTTGATGTAGTAAGTGCTGAAGAGAAATTATTTTCTGGTTTAGTAGAATCTATTCAAGTATCTGGTAGTGAAGGTGAGTTAGGTGTTAACGCCGGTCACGCCCCACTACTAACTGCCCTTAAACCTGGTATGGTACGTTTAGTTAAGCAATTTGGTGAAGAAGAACTCATCTATATTGCTGGCGGTACACTAGAAGTTCAACCGAACATAGTGACCGTACTTGCTGATACAGCTGTTCGTGGTGAAGACCTAGACGAAAAAGCTGCAGAGCAAGCTAAGCGTGACGCTGAAGCCCAAATGGCAAAAGGCGCATCTGCTGAACTTGATTACAATCAAGCAGCAATGCAACTAGCTGAAGCAATTGCTCAGCTACGCATTATTCAGCAATTACGTAAAAAGTAAGCCTATCTGGTTTTTAAAAGCCCACTTTATGTGGGCTTTTTTGTGCCACTAACTAACTACTTCAGCCTATTTGTAAATAAATTAATCGTTATGGCTAATATCTCTTCATTATTACTTATATCTACGCAAGATCCTCGTTACAATAACCCTATTCTATTAGGTGTTATTTTGCTTAAGTTAAGATTCAGTAGTCATTGCTTAGCCTACTGAGTATTTGCACATGATGTGACTTACGTAATCTACTTTGCAGCACACTTATTCTATCAAGCTAAAACAACGGAAAAAGGAAATTGTTTTAATGGCTCTAACAACAGTAATTCTTGCAGCGGGTAAAGGTACTCGTATGCGCTCTGCTCTTCCTAAGGTACTGCATAAAGTGGCAGGTAAACCTATGGTGCAACACGTTATCGATAATGCCAATGCGCTAGGTGCTACATCTACTAACTTAGTTTATGGTCATGGCGGCGAACTATTACAACAACAATTAGCCGATAATAACGTAAATTGGGTACTGCAAGCTGAGCAGCTAGGTACAGGCCACGCAGTGGCACAAGCAAACCCTCATATTAACGACGACGATACCGTACTGGTTTTATACGGTGACGTACCGTTAACTAAGCAATCGACACTTGAACGTTTATTAGCAGCAACACCTAAAAATGGCTTAGCAGTATTAACCGTTAATCTAGCAAACCCAAATGGTTATGGGCGTATGCTACGTGTTGATGGCAAGCTAGTGGGTATTGTTGAACAAAAAGATGCCAATGCAGAGCAGTTACTTATTAACGAAGTAAACACCGGCATTATGGCGGTAAATGGTAAGCTTTTAAAAACATGGTTAGGTAATTTGTCTAACAATAATGCCCAAGGCGAATACTACCTAACAGATATAGTCGCTATGGCGCACAGTGAAGGTGTAGAAATTACATCAGCACAGCCTGATCATCCAATGGAAGTTGAAGGTGCAAATAACCGTGTACAACTTGCAGGCCTTGAGCGTGCTTATCAAGCATGGCAAGCAGAAGAGCTGATGCTAAATGGTGCAACTCTTGCCGACCCTGCACGCATAGATGTACGTGGCGACATTAAAACAGGTGAAGACGTCCTCATCGATATCAACGTTATTTTTGAAGGTACAGTAACGCTTGGTAATAACGTACAAATTGGCCCTAACTGCGTACTTAAAAACTGTAGCATCGGCGATAATGTTGTTATTAAAGCCAATACATTGATTGAAGATGCATCAGTTGCGGCTAAATGTACACTCGGTCCATACGCCCGCCTTCGCCCAGGTGCAATAATGGAAGAAGACTCTCACATTGGCAACTTTGTCGAAATGAAAAAAACCCGTTTAGGTAAAGGCTCTAAAGCAAACCACTTAAGTTACTTAGGTGATGCTGAAATTGGCGAGAAAGTGAATATTGGCGCAGGCACGATTACCTGTAACTACGATGGTGTGAATAAAGCGAAAACCATTATTGGCGATAATGCCTTTATTGGCTCTAACTCATCACTGGTTGCTCCTGTAAATATTGGTGCTACAGCAACTGTAGGTGCAGGTTCTGTTATTACCAATACCGTCGCGGATGATCAGTTAGCCGTAGCACGTGGCAAGCAACGCAATTTAGATGGTTGGAAACGCCCAGTTAAAAAGTGATTTTATAAGTACCTAAAAGCGAGCTTTTTTAGCTCGCTCTTATTGCCTTTGTCCATAAAATACTTACAATGCTAAGTTAATGGATTAACAATAGACAATAAGGATTTACTATGTCTGCTCATGCTCGTCGTGCAATTGCACAAAGACAACGCCAACTCCAAATAAAAACGCTTCTTGCCGGTAACAACCATACTCTATTACTAATGAATTCAGCAGAGTTTGTTGATTACATTATTTCTGTAAAAATGAAACAAGGTAAATCTCGTTCTGAAGCGGTTGACTGGATTGATGGTGTATTAGCACAGCATAACTCAGCATCGAGTATTTGGGAGCGAATAAAAGATCCTCTAAAGACAGGCGCAGGCCTTTATCCTCTATTTGATGATATGAAGGCATTAGCCATTATAGCTGTTGCAATGCAGCGCCAAGGTAATGCTTTCGGTAAGTTTAAAATAAAAATTTACAATGGCTCTCCTGCTATTATTATCAGTTCTTATCCTGGAATACGTGCTCACCTTACGGGTACCCGTTATTTGGCGAGTAACCCTAAGCTATTCACTATAGGAGTGGGTAAGCTCGAAGCAGCCAAAGCGATGAAAACCGGCTTCGTTGTTAGTTTAATTATTTCAGTGACATTTCATGCAATCGACCAGGTTTTAAATGACCAAAAAACATGGCATGACTTAGTTGCTGGAATTGCTGTTGATATGGCAGTGGTTGGAGCTGCTATTTTAACTACTAGTACAATATTAGGTGCTGCGGGAGCTGCATCAGCAGGTTTAGCAACAATAATTGCAGGTTCAGTTTTAGTTCCTTTGTTGGTCGTTGTAATTGTTGGGGTTGCTTTCTCAATTGCATTTTCGGATACAAGTGATTATGTAAAAGTACTTTCTGAAGAATTAAGAAACATCGAAAGTAATATACAAAGTGGTGTATTTAAAATTAGGGCTGGAGCGCAGAAAATCAATAACGAATACAAAGAAAGTCCAAATGAATTTTTACATAAAATTTTTGGAGTTCCTATTTTTAATAAAGCTAGGTCTTATAACTTGTGAAATTTTTAGAATGGAAAAAAGCAGATAAAAAGTTATCTCTTACAAATATGAAAGAAATAGCATCTATTTTTTTCTTATTAATTGTTAGTGGAGGACTGTGCTATAAAATAGCCTTAAACTTTTTTTCCGAAGTGGAAACTATATTTTTAGTTAGTCAACCTCAATTTTTTATAAAAGAGCAAGCTACTATACTTTTATCTTTTTTATTATTGCCTTGCTTATTTTTAATTTTTTTATCGACCCTACAGCGTTTTTTGGGATTTGATATAGAGTTAACTTTAGTTAATGCATTTAAAAGTGCTGTTGTAGGTTTAATTGTTTTATTAATTCTATCAATCCCGACTAACATAGTTATAGAAGCTAATTTAAAGAGCAAAGGCTACATTTATTGTAATTGGTACACTGGTGCTTCAGTTCGTGATCCTGATGTTTGGTTGAAAAACGATGAGTTATGCTTACAAGATGGCTCTGTAATCACTAGTGATATTTATGATTGGTTTGAAATGCATAATGAGCAAGGAACTGAACCGACTCTAAATGAATTAGAGTCTTTTATTAAAAAGACAAGAATGGAACTTGGTAGATAAAATAAAGCAGACCTAATAATTCGGCTATATGTTCGAGATGTCTACAGCCAGAATTTTGCAATGGCTACCCACAGTCATAATTGACTCTTATCCTGGAATACGCGCTCACCTTACAGGTACCCGTTATTTGGCTAGTAACCCTAAGCTATTCACTATAGGTGTGGGTAAGCTCGAAGCAGCCAAAGCGATGAAAACCGGCTTCGTTATTAGTTTAATTATTTCAGTGGCATTTCATGCAATCGACCAAGCTTTAAATGACCAAAAAACATGGCATTACTTAGTTGCTGGTATAGCTGTAGATATGGCCGTGGTTGGAGCAGCTATAGCTACGACAGTGGCTGTAACGCATATTGCAACGGCCTTTGCTGGGGCTGTTATTGTTACCAGTGCTGTAATACCCCTTATTATTGTTGTTAGTGTAGGGCTCGCTTTTACTGATCTCACAATGGTTTTTTCAACAGACCCAATCGTAGATGCTATCGCATTTAAGCTGAGAAAAATTGAAAGCGATATTAGCTCTGGAATAATTAACATAAATAAAAAGCTGAAACAGGGTTTTTCTGAAGATCCCTATGCCTTTTTTAATTCTTTATTTGGGTTGCCATCTATAAATCTAAATAGTAATAAAAATGAGCTATAAACAATGTCTATTTTAGAATGGGAAAAATCCGAGGAACGTTTTACAGAACAAAGCTTCGAGCATAAATTAACTGTTGTGATAGGCCTGTTTGCTTTTATATTATTTACAATTGCTTTATTTTACTTCTCTTATTATGGGTTTGTTGAAAATGTTTATTTTGATGAGTCGCTTTATTATATTCGAGAAAGCGGCTTGTTGGCTCCGATAATAGTAATGGCTCCATTTCCTGTTTTAATGACAATTGCAGGTTTACAAAAAGTATTGAACTTCCGCAATGAAAAAACAATAAGGTTAATGGTAAAGCTTATGCTGCGCGCAATACCTTTATATATAATTTTATCTATTGCTAATAGTTTTTATATTGAGTCTAAATTAACACTCGAGGGATATAGCTTTTGTAATTGGTATACCAGTCCATCATTAAGAGATCCCGATGTTTGGCTAAAAAATGATGAATTATGCCTACAGGGTGGTTCCGTCATAATCAGTGATGTTACCGATTGGTTTGAACAGAAAAACCAACAAGGTATTGAACCTTCCGTTGATGAGTTAAAAGAGTTTATAAAAATAACTCGAAAAAGGCGCGATGATTATATAAATAATATGTAGCAGCCAGTCCATTTAAATGAGTAACAGGCCAAGCCCTATTTAAAGCGAGTTTTATAACTCGCTTTTTTATTGTCTAAATATTCTATAAATAAAAATGCCATACTGTTGTCATCCCTGTGTGTTGATATTTAACTAATACAACACTAAGGAAAACAATAATGTTAAACAAATCAATAATAGCCCTTTCTTTGCTATCACTATTAACTGGTTGCTCACTAGATGGTGATGACGGCCAAAATGGCGCACAGGGTGTACAAGGTACAGCGGGTAGTAATGGTGAAAACGGCACTAATGCAAATTCAGCTTTAAATATCAATCTTATTGGCCGCGCAGTACTCAATGCACAAAGCCCAGAGGGTGCAGCTGAAATAGTCGCCTACCAAGCCTCTAAAAAGTGGATTTATGCAATTAATAGCTCTGGCGATGAGGCAGTTGTGAATATCATTCCTGCCGATACGTTCGACACTGCAGCATTAGTAAAAGATAACGAAGGTATTGTAACCGCGACCAACTTAGCCTCTACCATTACGCTCTCACTAAATGAAAATACGCCTGGTGATGCAAACAGCATAGCTATCGATGCAAATAACCAATTATTAGCGGTAGCAATGGCTGCTACAAACGTGAGCGAAGCTGGCCAAATAGCGTTTTACAATATTGGCGGAGATACACCAGTATTTATTAAAAATGTAACTGTAGGTGCCCTACCCGACATGGTGACATTTAGCCATGATGGTGCAAAAGTAGTGGTTGCTAATGAAGGTGAACCTAATGGCGACTACAGTATCGACCCCGAAGGCACAATTAGCATTATCGATATCAATAACGGCACTATTGCCGATACCGCTTTGAGCATAAACTTTCAAGCTTACAATAATAAGCAAGCAGAATTAGAAGCGCAGGGCTTAGTGTTTGCCAATCCTACTGGACGTATTATTAATGGTAATTTAATAAATACCACCGTCGCTATGGATTTAGAGCCAGAGTATGTGAGTATTTCCAAGGATAATAAATACGCCTATGTCTCTATTCAAGAAAATAACGGCCTAGCTATCATCAACCTTGAAGATAATTCCCTTGAGCTAAAAGGGCTCGGTTTTAAAGATTGGTCAAACTTACAATTTGACGCTTCAGACAAAGACGGCGGTGTTAACTTTAAATCATACCCTGGTTTATATGGCATGTATCAGCCAGATACAATTGCAAGTTTTAGTTGGAAAGGAGCCAACTTTATTGTATCTGCCAATGAGGGTGATGAACGCGAATACTTTTTTGATGCCAGCGATGAAGCTGATTGTATAGCCAAGGGCGGCCTTGATTATGACGCTAAAGATGGGTGTTTGGTATATATGGATGAAAGCCGCGTAGAAGATCTAGCTCTCGCAGCTAACTTCGATTACTTAAATAACGATGATAACGACATTGGTCGTTTAAAAGTTACAACAGTAAAAGGTGATAAAAATAACGATGGCCAATACGAATCTCTTTATGCCTATGGCGCACGCTCATTTACCATTTGGGATAGCAATGGGCTGGTGGTGTTTGACTCAGGCGATCAAATTGCACGGGTGACCGCTTCTGTTCATGGTAACGCGTTTAATAATAACGAAGATGAAAACAAAGGCGATACTCGCTCAGATGATAAAGGTGCAGAACCCGAAGCGCTAACATTAGGTAAGGTTGGCGATAGGTTGTTTGCTTTTGTTGGCTTAGAGCGTATGGGCGCAATAATGGTGTTTGATATAACCAACCCTTACAATGTGAAATTTCAAGATTACTTCTATAATCGTGGTTTAGAACCAAGTGCAGATATAAGTGGCGATCTTGCTCCAGAAGGAATGACATTTGTTCCTGCAGCGCAAAGTGCAACAAACGAAGCACTGCTTATAGTCGGTAATGAAATCTCAGGCTCAATTGCCGTATGGGAAATAACAACTCAGTAATTAGTAAAGTTTTAAGTAAAAGCGATGTAGCGGTTATCTATAAATCGCTTTTACTTCCTCCCCTCTCAATAATCATGCCTTATGTGAATGCTTTTTAATCAAAAACAGCCCTGCAGCCCTTTATTTGTATGGTTATTGTACTAAATTGAAATTAATTTAATAAAACTGAAATAAAGCATTGACCCTCTCCAGAATATCCCTATAATGCGCATCCACTGACCCGGCAGGCAGCAATGAAAAGCGCTGAACAAACGGTAAGTGAGTCGAGTAAAACTTAGCTTTTAAATCTTTTAAAAGAAACTAAAAATTAAGTGTTGACAAAAAAATAGGAAAGCGTAATATGCGCAGCCCTAGCGAGATAAAGTTAAACGCTTTAATCGCAACGTTCTTTAACAATATAAAGCAATCATCTGTGTGGGCACTCGTACAGATTGAGTTCTAACAGCCAAGCTACTTAGGTAGTGAGGCAAACAAATTTAGAGTCTCAATTGAACTGAGTGACCAACAGAATAGTTACTTAGGTAGTTATTCAGCACAGTCAATTCAATATCGAAAGATATTAAATAAATTCAGAATTCATTGAGCTGTCGAAAGACAAAAAACTTTTTAATTGAAGAGTTTGATCATGGCTCAGATTGAACGCTGGCGGCAGGCCTAACACATGCAAGTCGAGCGGTAACATTTCTAGCTTGCTAGAAGATGACGAGCGGCGGACGGGTGAGTAATGCTTGGGAACATGCCTTGAGGTGGGGGACAACAGTTGGAAACGACTGCTAATACCGCATAATGTCTACGGACCAAAGGGGGCTTCGGCTCTCGCCTTTAGATTGGCCCAAGTGGGATTAGCTAGTTGGTGAGGTAATGGCTCACCAAGGCGACGATCCCTAGCTGGTTTGAGAGGATGATCAGCCACACTGGGACTGAGACACGGCCCAGACTCCTACGGGAGGCAGCAGTGGGGAATATTGCACAATGGGCGCAAGCCTGATGCAGCCATGCCGCGTGTGTGAAGAAGGCCTTCGGGTTGTAAAGCACTTTCAGTCAGGAGGAAAGGTTAGTAGTTAATACCTGCTAGCTGTGACGTTACTGACAGAAGAAGCACCGGCTAACTCCGTGCCAGCAGCCGCGGTAATACGGAGGGTGCGAGCGTTAATCGGAATTACTGGGCGTAAAGCGTACGCAGGCGGTTTGTTAAGCGAGATGTGAAAGCCCCGGGCTCAACCTGGGAACTGCATTTCGAACTGGCAAACTAGAGTGTGATAGAGGGTGGTAGAATTTCAGGTGTAGCGGTGAAATGCGTAGAGATCTGAAGGAATACCGATGGCGAAGGCAGCCACCTGGGTCAACACTGACGCTCATGTACGAAAGCGTGGGGAGCAAACAGGATTAGATACCCTGGTAGTCCACGCCGTAAACGATGTCTACTAGAAGCTCGGAACCTCGGTTCTGTTTTTCAAAGCTAACGCATTAAGTAGACCGCCTGGGGAGTACGGCCGCAAGGTTAAAACTCAAATGAATTGACGGGGGCCCGCACAAGCGGTGGAGCATGTGGTTTAATTCGATGCAACGCGAAGAACCTTACCTACACTTGACATACAGAGAACTTACCAGAGATGGTTTGGTGCCTTCGGGAGCTCTGATACAGGTGCTGCATGGCTGTCGTCAGCTCGTGTTGTGAGATGTTGGGTTAAGTCCCGCAACGAGCGCAACCCCTATCCTTAGTTGCTAGCAGGTAATGCTGAGAACTCTAAGGAGACTGCCGGTGATAAACCGGAGGAAGGTGGGGACGACGTCAAGTCATCATGGCCCTTACGTGTAGGGCTACACACGTGCTACAATGGCGCATACAGAGTGCTGCGAACTCGCGAGAGTAAGCGAATCACTTAAAGTGCGTCGTAGTCCGGATTGGAGTCTGCAACTCGACTCCATGAAGTCGGAATCGCTAGTAATCGCGTATCAGAATGACGCGGTGAATACGTTCCCGGGCCTTGTACACACCGCCCGTCACACCATGGGAGTGGGTTGCTCCAGAAGTAGATAGTCTAACCCTCGGGAGGACGTTTACCACGGAGTGATTCATGACTGGGGTGAAGTCGTAACAAGGTAGCCCTAGGGGAACCTGGGGCTGGATCACCTCCTTATACGATTTAGAACTTATTTGTTCGTAGTGTCCACACAGATGATTGTTAGTTAGTTTGCTCTTTGAGTTTACTAATTAATATGCTCTTTAAAAATTTGGAAAAGCTGATAATAAAATTCGTATGAATACATTGTATTTGTACAGAGTTTTCAAAAGTAAAAAAGAATGATAGCAGTATCATTCAGTGCCATTTAATAAACGTTTAATGTTTGTTGATTGGTATCTACTTTAGTATTCAATATTAACTTCTGGCGAAGTTAAACTGTCACAAAACAAAGACCCGTTTGGGTTGTATGGTTAAGTGACTAAGCGTACACGGTGGATGCCTTGGCAGTTGGAGGCGATGAAGGACGTATTAACTTGCGATAAGCCTAGTCAAGCTAGTAAAAAGCACTTGAGACTAGGATTTCCGAATGGGGAAACCCACCTGCTTGCAGGTATCGTTAACTGAATACATAGGTTAACGAGGCGAACGCGGAGAACTGAAACATCTAAGTACCCGTAGGAAAAGAAATCAACCGAGATTCCGATAGTAGCGGCGAGCGAAATCGGAACAGCCCTTAAGCTTATTATGTGTTAATGGAAGGCTCTGGAAAGTGCCACGATACAGGGTGATAGTCCCGTACATGAAAACGCATTTTAAGTGAAATCGAGTAGGTCGGAGCACGTGAAACTTTGACTGAATATAGGTGGACCATCATCTAAGGCTAAATACTCCCAACTGACCGATAGTGAACCAGTACCGTGAGGGAAAGGCGAAAAGAACCCCTGTGAGGGGAGTGAAATAGAACCTGAAACCGTGTACGTACAAGCAGTAGGAGCCCACTTGTTGGGTGACTGCGTACCTTTTGTATAATGGGTCAGCGACTTATATTTTGTAGCGAGGTTAACCGATTAGGGTAGCCGTAGGGAAACCGAGTCTTAACTGGGCGAATAGTTGCAAGGTATAGACCCGAAACCCGGTGATCTAGCCATGGGCAGGTTGAAGGTTGAGTAACATCAACTGGAGGACCGAACCCACTAACGTTGAAAAGTTAGGGGATGACCTGTGGTTAGGAGTGAAAGGCTAATCAAACCGGGAGATAGCTGGTTCTCCCCGAAATCTATTTAGGTAGAGCCTCGGACGAATACTTACGGGGGTAGAGCACTGTTAAGGCTAGGGGGTCATCCCGACTTACCAACCCTTTGCAAACTCCGAATACCGTAAAGTAATATCCGGGAGACACACGGCGGGTGCTAACGTCCGTCGTGAAGAGGGAAACAACCCAGACCGCCAGCTAAGGTCCCAAAGTCATAGTTAAGTGGGAAACGATGTGGAAAGGCCCAGACAGCCAGGAGGTTGGCTTAGAAGCAGCCATCCTTTAAAGAAAGCGTAATAGCTCACTGGTCGAGTCGGTCTGCGCGGAAGATGTAACGGGGCTAAACTATGCACCGAAGCTGCGGATTCAAAATTTATTTTGAGTGGTAGGGGAGCGTTCTGTAAGCGGTTGAAGGTGTACCGGGAGGTATGCTGGACGTATCAGAAGTGCGAATGCTGACATGAGTAACGATAATGCGGGTGAAAAACCCGCACGCCGGAAGACCAAGGGTTCCTATCCCATGTTAATCAGGGTAGGGTAAGTCGACCCCTAAGGCGAGGCCGAAAGGCGTAGTCGATGGGAAACGGATTAATATTTCCGTACTTGGTATAATTGCGATGGGGGGACGGAGCAGGCTAAGCAAGCATGGCGATGGTAGTCCATGTGAAAGTGTGTAGGCTAGCGACTTAGGTAAATCCGGGTTGCTGTTAGGCTGAGACACGAGACGAGTCACCAAGGTGATGAAGTTGCTGATGCCATACTTCCAGGAAAAGCCTCTAAGCTTCAGATTATACCGAATCGTACCCCAAACCGACACAGGTGGTCAGGTAGAGAATACTAAGGCGCTTGAGAGAACTCGGGTGAAGGAACTAGGCAAAATCGTACCGTAACTTCGGGAGAAGGTACGCTCCGATTGGTGATGGGACTTGCTCCCTAAGCTGATTGGAGCCGCAGTGACCAGGTGGCTGGGACTGTTTATTAAAAACACAGCACTGTGCAAAATCGCAAGATGACGTATACGGTGTGACACCTGCCCGGTGCCGGAAGGTTAATTGATGGGGTTATCTTCGGAGAAGCTCTTGATCGAAGCCCCGGTAAACGGCGGCCGTAACTATAACGGTCCTAAGGTAGCGAAATTCCTTGTCGGGTAAGTTCCGACCTGCACGAATGGTGTAACCATGGCCACGCTGTCTCCACCCGAGACTCAGTGAAATTGAAATCGCAGTGAAGATGCTGTGTACCCGCGGCTAGACGGAAAGACCCCGTGAACCTTTACTACAGCTTGGCACTGAACATTGAACCTACATGTGTAGGATAGGTGGGAGACTTAGAAGCAGAGACGCTAGTTTTTGTGGAGTCGTCCTTGAAATACCACCCTTGTAGTTTTGATGTTCTAACGTTGGCCCCTGAATCGGGGTTACGGACAGTGCCTGGTGGGTAGTTTGACTGGGGCGGTCTCCTCCCAAAGAGTAACGGAGGAGCACGAAGGTTGGCTAAGTACGGTCGGACATCGTACGGTTAGTGTAATGGTAGAAGCCAGCTTAACTGCGAGACAGACACGTCGAGCAGGTACGAAAGTAGGTCATAGTGATCCGGTGGTTCTGAATGGAAGGGCCATCGCTCAACGGATAAAAGGTACTCCGGGGATAACAGGCTGATACCGCCCAAGAGTTCATATCGACGGCGGTGTTTGGCACCTCGATGTCGGCTCATCACATCCTGGGGCTGAAGTCGGTCCCAAGGGTATGGCTGTTCGCCATTTAAAGTGGTACGCGAGCTGGGTTTAGAACGTCGTGAGACAGTTCGGTCCCTATCTGCCGTGGGCGTTTGAGAATTGAGAGGGGTTGCTCCTAGTACGAGAGGACCGGAGTGAACGAACCGCTGGTGTTCGGGTTGTCATGCCAATGGCATTGCCCGGTAGCTACGTTCGGAACTGATAAGCGCTGAAAGCATCTAAGCGCGAAGCAGGCCTCGAGATGAGTTCTCACTAGACTTTTAAAGTCTCTGAAGGGCCGTTGAAGACTACAACGTTGATAGGCAAGATGTGGAAGTGGTGTGAGCCATTAAGCTAACTTGTACTAATTACCCGTGAGGCTTAACCATACAACACCAAACGCGTTTTATGTGATAGTTTAAGCGCAGAAGTTAATAGAACTAAAGTAGATTACTTGATTACTCTTTATTATCAGAATTCCAAATTTTAGTAAGCTCGATTAAATCGACCTTACACCAAATTTGCTTGGTGACAATAGCGTTTTGGACCCACCTGACCCCATGCCGAACTCAGCAGTGAAACGAAACAGCGCCGATGATAGTGTAGCATTTGCTATGTGAAAGTAGGACATTACCAGGCTCCAAATTAAAGAAACCCGTTACAGCGATGTGACGGGTTTTTTGCTGTTTGGGATTTAATAAAAAACCAAGAGCCCATGCCGAACTCAGTAGTGGCCGCTCTCGTACATCCTGTACTCCACGGCATCGTATTCCTATACATCAAACAAAACAGCGCGAAGGCGAGCCCCGCACAAGGCCGCCCCGACACAATAATAGTATCCCATTTGCTATGTGGCTCTCTAGCGCTGTGGGCACTACGACATTCTACTGCGTTGTCGCTACGAAGTAGCGCACCGACTCCAAATACAAGCAAGCCCGACTCAAAAGAGCCGGGCTTTTTTGCATCTGGAATAAAGTGAAAATACGGGTTCGAGGTATAAGGGTAAATGTGAGCCTAAGGTTTAACGATGATCCTTAGCACTTTCTTATTTCACGTGCTGGATTGCCGGCAACCACGGTATTTGATGCAATGCTCTTAGTTACCACTGAACCCGCACCAACAACAGCGTTTTCGCCAATGGTAACGCCAGCTAACACAATAACTCCCGCGCCAATCCACACGTTATTGCCAATGATTATCGGTGCTGCAAAGTTCTCTTTATTGAGCCGCTCTATGGGGTTCACAGCATGCGAAACTGCTAATAGTTGAACGTTAGGGCCAATTAAACAGTCACTACCAATCGTAATCACACCTTCATTAATTGGTGCATCTAATACAGTGCAGTTAATGTTTATAAATGTACGATCACCTATATGTATTTGCGAGCCATAATCACAATGAAAGCCCGCTTCAATAATTACTCCATCACCACAGTGTGAGCATAATTCTTTTATTCGCTTTAAATTACCTTTACTGGGGCTTTTATTAAATAAGCGGCAAATTTCGTGCACAGTTTTACGCTGCGCTAGATTCTCTTTACTAATACTATTAAATGACTGCATATCAATTTTGTTTAACTTAAATAATGGTGTCTAGCTTAACCTACTTTGAGCATGATGATAATTTGAATAAAACTGCGCTTTTTTTATGCATTCACTTGCCATTTATTATGTTTCGTTTAAAATCCCCTAACTTTCGAAACGAAACTTAATGGCAGTTACTTAATGACCAAACGAAACACCCAGCAACGCCGTCATCTGATCCTTAACCAAGTAAATGAGCTTGGTGAAGTGGCCGTTGAGACTCTTGCTGAACAGTTTCAAACATCAGAAGTAACCATTCGAAAAGACTTAACCGCGCTTGAGAAAAGTGGCTTGTTGCTGCGCCGTTATGGTGGGGCTATTGCGCTACCAAAAGAGATAGTAAGCGATGAGATCGATTCTAAGCGCAAAGTAGCGATTGCTAAGGCAGCAGCGGCGCTTATAAAAGATCATAACCGCATTATTATTGACAGCGGCCGCACTACTGCAGCGATGATCCCTGAGTTAGCTACCAAGCAGGGGTTAGTTGTTATGACTAACGCAATTAAAGTGGCAACACGTTTATTAGCACTTGAAAACGAGCCAACCCTTTTGATGACAGGTGGCACGTGGGATCCGCATTCAGAATCGTTTCAAGGGCAAGTAGCTGAAAATGTTCTATGCTCATATGATTTTGATCAGCTATTTATAGGTGCCGATGGCATTGATGTAGCGCGTGGAACAACCACGTTTAATGAGCTTGTTGGATTAAGCCAAGTGATGGCTAAAGCGGCGCGCGAAGTTATTGTGCTGGTTGAGTCAGAAAAGATTGGCCGAAAAATACCAAATTTAGAATTACCGTGGCAAACAGTAACCACATTAATAACCGACAGTGGCTTAGCAAGTGATAAGCGTGCAGCCATAGAGGCGTGTGGTGTAAAACTAATTTGCGCAGAGATTATGGAATAGCAACTACATCGTGAGTTGCTAGAATTAAAAAATTAATGGAGACACTATGTGTGGAATCGTTGGGGCTGTTGCAGAACGTCCAGTAAATAAAATCTTAGTTGAAGGCCTTAAGCGTCTTGAATACCGTGGTTATGACTCAGCAGGTGTAGCTTTACTTGAAGGTAATACTCTTAATACAGTTAAAGCAGTTGGTAAGGTTGTAAACTTAGAGTCAGCACTTGAACAAGCTGGTGTTAGCGGTCATACAGGTATTGCACACACTCGTTGGGCAACTCATGGCGGTGTAACTGAAGCCAATGCTCACCCACATGTTTCAAGCAATCAATTAGCGCTTGTACATAACGGAATCATTGAAAACCACGCAAGCTTGCGTGCAGCACTTAAAGGCGACGGTTACGAGTTTTTATCAGACACCGACACCGAAGTAATGGTGCATTTAATTCATCAGTTACGTCAGCAGCACACGACTTTATTAGCGTCAGTTCAAGCAGCTGTTAAACAGTTTGAAGGCGCATTTGGTACCGTTGTGTTCGATAAAGCGAATGATAACGAAATTATTGTAGCGCGCTCAGGCAGCCCGTTAGTTATTGGTTTAGGCCTTGGTGAAAACTTTATTGCCTCTGATCAACTTGCATTATTACCGGTGACTCGCAGCTTTATCTTCTTAGAAGAAGGTGATGTAGCGCGCATTACTCGCGACACAGTAGAAATTTTTGATGCCGATGGCAACGCGGTTGAACGTGAGGTTGTTGAATCAAACATCACACAAGATGCATCAGGCAAAGGTGATTACCGTCACTACATGCTAAAAGAAATTTATGAGCAGCCACTTGCAGTACGTAATACTCTTGAAGGACGTTTAAACGATGACCGCGTCGCGATTGATGCCTTTGGCGACAGCGCACAGCAAATATTTAAAGACGTAAAACACGTACAAATTATTGCCTGTGGAACGTCATACCACTCAGGTATGGTTGCTCGTTACTGGCTTGAGCAATTTGCAGGTGTTAGCTGTAACGTAGAAATTGCCTCTGAGTTCCGTTACCGTCAATCGTTTGTACACGAAAATAGTCTGCTAGTAACGATTTCACAGTCAGGTGAAACGGCTGATACTTTAGCTGCACTGCGTTTAGCTAAAGAGCAAGGCTATATGGGGTCAATGACTATTTGTAACGTACCAGGTTCATCGCTTGTACGAGAATCAGACCTTGCCTTTATGACCAAAGCTGGTGCTGAAATTGGTGTAGCCTCTACTAAAGCATTTACTACGCAGCTTGTTGGTTTGTTAATGCTTACTGCGTCTATTGCGCAAGAAAAAGGCTTAGATCAAAGCACGATTGTTAACGCTATTAAACTGCTACCAGCTAAATTAGAGGAAACGCTATTGTTGGCTGATGGTATTGCAGACCTTGCAGAAGAGTTTGCTGATAAGCACCACTCACTGTTTTTAGGTCGCGGTTCACAATACCCAATTGCAATGGAAGGCGCGCTTAAGCTTAAAGAGATTTCATACATCCACGCTGAAGCCTATGCAGCAGGTGAGCTTAAACACGGTCCATTAGCACTTATTGATGCAGACATGCCAATTATTGTTGTAGCACCAAACAATGAATTGCTTGAAAAGCTTAAATCAAACGTAGAAGAAGTACGTGCACGTGGTGGCATCATCTATGTATTCGCTGATAAAGATTCACACTTTGAGTCAGACGACACAATGCGTGTGATCAACGTAAACCACGTAGATGACGTGATTGCCCCTGTTGTATATACAATTCCACTACAGTTACTATCGTACTATGTAGCAGTAATTAAAGGCACTGACGTTGACCAACCACGTAACTTAGCAAAATCGGTTACAGTTGAATAAAATCAACAGGTTATAGGTTTTGATTAATGTTAAAAAAGCGCTTAAGGCGCTTTTTTTGTGCCTGAAACTCTGTTAGCTTAAGTAACTTATTATCTTATTCTCTAAGGGATTAGTCATGCGCTTATTAACCGTTATTTGTTTTGTTAGCTTTTTTGCTTTTAGTTCACAAAGTGCCTTTGCACAATCTGACACTAAACAGCAAAGTACAGATTACTCTGTGCACACGCACACTATTAAATCGGCTGTTTTAAACGAAGAACGCACAGTTGTCGTGCAATTGCCTAAAAGCTATCAATCTGAGCCAAATAAGGTATATCCAGTTATTTATCGCTTAGATGGAGCGGGTAATATACCGCTTGCTAGTGCTGTTATTGAGCGTTTACAAAATGATAATCGTGCGCCTGAGGTAATTATTGTCGCTATTGAAAACACTAATCGACTTAGAGATATGTATCCTACAGTGAATAAAGAGCCGCAAGGTCCTGTCGGTGAAGGGGGCGGCTCCGCAAAATTTTTAGCGTTCTTTGAACAAGAGCTCATTCCTTTAGTTAATAAAAACTATCGCACGCATGACTATAAGGTTATTGCTGGCGCATCTGCTGGTGGTGTATTTGCGTTGTATGCTTTGCAGGCAAAGCCCGAACTATTTCAAGCGCATATTGCATATAGCCCTGCGGTTTGGTGGAACTATGGCGCAATGGTAAAAAGTACAAAATCGTTTATAGCTAAAACGAAAGGCCTGAATAACTACGTTTATACTAATATCGGCGAAGAAGCCGGCTTAATGCGTGAAAGGTACGATGAATTACAGCAATCACTGCAATCGTCTGAAGTACGGGGCTTACGCTTTTTTAGTGATGCGTTTGATGGCATCTCGCATGGTTTAACTTCTGCTGCAGGGGCATTTAATGCCTTTTACAACCTGTTTTTACCTAAACATATGCCCATAAGTGCTTTAACTGACGATGTTGCCTCTATTGATGCTTATTACCAAAATTTATCTCAACAATGGGGCGAACAGGTATCTCCACCAGACCGTGCTGTTAGATTACTTGGTTACAACCTAACGGACAGCAAGCAGTTTAACCGCGCTATAGAGGTGTTTAAATACAATATAAAAAACCACCCAAAATCAGTTAGTGCGATCTCTGCTTTATCTTATGGCTATGAGATGCAAGGTAATATTAGTCAAGCGCTGGCTCATATGGAATCTGCTTTAGCCATTGCAGATGACTCATACCCTTATATAAATTACTTAAAAGAAACAAAAGCTAGGTTACAGGTAGAGCTAGATAAGCGTAACTAGGGTTTTTAGTTACTGTTAAATAAAAATGACGCGCAAGCGTCTTTTTATTACCTGTAGCTAAATATTATTTAAATCACTAACCTCTACTTAATAGTTGCTAAATACGCTAAAATTACAGGCTATTTTTAGCAATGAGCCCGCACCTTTTATGACCTCAGCCGCAAATCCTAGTAATTTCAACGAACTTGGCCTTATTCCAGAGCTAATTGCTCGTTTGTCTGATCTTGAATACTCGCAACCTACGCCGATTCAGGCAAAAGCAATTCCAAGTATCTTGGCGGGGAGTGACTTAATTGCGGGGGCAAATACCGGCTCAGGTAAAACAGCAACCTTTGCTTTGCCTATGCTACAAACGCTATTTTTAGCAAAAGGCGCGAATAAAACGCCGAGCAAAGGTAATTTTGTTTCAGGGCTAATTTTGGTGCCTACTCGTGAGCTGGCAACGCAGGTGGCTGATAGTGTTAAATCATACTCTGCAAACTTTAATGGCGCGATTAAAACGGTAGCGGTGTTTGGCGGTGTATCGGTTAATACCCAAATGCAGGCACTACGTGGCGGTGCCGATATTATCGTGGCAACCCCTGGACGTTTGCTTGATTTGATCTCAAGTAATGCCATTAAGCTGGATAAAGTTTCAACCTTAGTGCTTGACGAAGCTGACCGCATGTTAAGCCTTGGCTTTACTGAAGAGCTTGCTGAGCTGTTGGCATTAATGCCGGCTAAAAAGCAAACCATGTTGTTTTCAGCGACTTTCCCAGAGCAAGTCACACAATTAACGCAAGAGCTGTTAACCAATCCTGTTGAAATACAAGTTCAAAGCAAAGACGAAAGCACTTTAGTACAGCGTGTATTTACGGTTAATAAAGGTGAAAAAACCACGGTTTTGGCGCATTTAATTAAGCAGCATAAATGGCGCCAAGCGCTGATTTTTGTCAATGCTAAAAAAGACTGTGAGCACTTAGCCAGCAAGCTTGAAAAACGCGGCGTGAACGCACAAGTATTCCATGGTGATAAAGGCCAAAGTGAGCGTACTCGCGTAATTGAAAAATTTAAAGCTGGCGAAATAGAAGTACTAATTGCTACCGATATTGCAGCCCGTGGTTTAGATATTGCCAAACTGCCTGTTGTAATTAACTTTAACTTACCGCGCAGCCCTGCTGATTACATGCATCGTATTGGCCGAAGTGGCCGTGCCGGTGAAGTAGGTTTAGCGTTATCACTGATTGATTATGAAGACTTTCATCACTTTAAAATTATCGAAAAGAAAAACAAACTTCGCTTAGAGCGCGAAGAGGTAGCAGGCTTTACTGTAAATCAGGCAAACCTCGATGCAGCACAAGCACTTAAAAACGATAAGCCAATGGCAAAGCCTGAAGGCACAGGTAAGAAAAAGAAGAAAAAATCCAACCAAGAAGATGACGTATGGAGCGGCTGGAGAAAAAGATAAGCCTTAATACATATAAGTCATTAAACTCGAATTATTAAAAACCCTGCAAATTTGCAGGGTTTTTTATTGGTATTAGCTTGTTTAGCTATGCAGCAAATTAAAACTTAGAAGGTGCTGGTGGTATCACTAAGGGTTGTTTAGGGTTTTCTTTAAGCTCCTTTAATAACTCTTGTACAGCACGCTCTATTGATGGGTCTTGGCCTTTATAAATAAGCTCTGGGCGGTCGATTACTTTAATATCTGGTGCAACACCTTCGTTTTCTATGATCCAGTTACCTTTTGTATCTAAAATACGGAATGTAGCAGCAATTACTTGCCCGCCGTCTACAAGGCTTGGGTTACCAGAAATACCAATTAAACCACCCCATGTACGGGTACCAATTAGCTTACCTAGACCAGCTTGGCGGAAGTAGTAAGGAATTGCGTCACCACCAGAACTTGAATAGCCATTTATTAGCATGGCTTTAGGACCATTGTGTGCAAACTGCGGTGTTTTAGTTGGTTCTATACCACGGCGTTTCCAATAGTTAAGCGGTTTACGCGCAAGCCAAGTGATCATATGCTCAGGAATAAAACCGCCGCCATTGTAACGGTCATCAATAATCATGGCATCTTTGGTTGTTTGCGGCATGTAGTTTTTAAACATGGCGCGATTGCCCTCATAGGCTGTATTTGGCAGGTGCACATAGCCAATACGCCCATTTGATAGCTTATCAACGTAGGCTGCACGCGAATTAACCCAGTTTAAATAACGTAGACCTTGCTCACTTGCTATCGGTTTTACAGTTATTTGCCATGCGCCTTTGCTACGCGGCTTGTTGTTTAGCACTAGCTCTACTTGCTCGCCTTGGGTGTTTTCAAGGAGTTCGTAAAAGTTAGCAACGTCTTTAACTGAGCGGCCATTTACCGCAATAATGTAATCGCCGTTATGTGCTTTTACACCTGTGGTGCCAAGCGGTGAACGGAAATCGTCATGCCAGTTTTCACCTTTAAAGATTTGTTCTATTTTTACATAACCAGATGGGTCGCTTGCAAGCTTAGCGCCTAATAAACCATGGTTTTTACGCTCTGCTTTAGGCATATCACCCGACTGCACATAAATATGGCCAGAGTTAATTTCACCGGCAATTTCGCTAAGAACATAATCAAGGTCGCTACGATGGCTAATGGCATCAGCCATAGGTTGGTATTTAGCTAAAATAGCATCCCAATCTTGTCCGTGATGGTTTTCGTCGTAGAACCAATCGCGCAGTGTGCGCCAACCTTCTACATACATTTGTTGCCACTCTGCTTGCGGATTAATTTTAAGCGTCATTTTGCTTAAATCGAGCTTATTTGCGTCTAAATCTTGTTTTGGCTTAGGTTCAATTAAGCTGTAACCGCCATCTGTATGTACAAGTAGGTGTTCGCTATTGCTTGAAATGGTGTAATTACTAACGCCTTTGGCGACTATTTCTAGCTCACTGTTGTGATCGGTGCCTATTAGCTGTAAACCGCCATTAGCAAGAGTCAGTACGCCGTCTTTTACTGCGGTTAAGCCACGGTAATCGCCCGCAGGGGCATTAAGTGCGGTAACACGTTGCATAAAGTCATTGCTTTGCAGTGCATTTTTAACTTTTTTGTCGTCTTCTTTTTCATCTTCTTTATCTTGGACAATCGTGGCTTCGTCACTTTGTAAGGCAATAAGCGGTTTAACACTATCGTTTACTGCAGCTGCATAAATACGAGTTGCACGATTAAACATGTAATCAAACTCGTAGCTACTAAATGCCAGGTTAAAGTCGCGCTCTGAGCTAAAGTAAAGATATTGACCATCAGGCGAAAAAGTAGGGTTTTGCTCATTACTCATTTCGTCTGTTAAGCGCGTTACCTTTTTCTTTTTAAGGTTGTAGTGCCATAGCGAGGTATAACGGTTTTCATTATTTTTAACAAATACAATGTCTTGGCTGTTAGGCGACCAAGTATATTGAGTAATGCCGTCTTCGTCGTAAATACCGGTATCAATTTTGTGTTGCTTGCCCGATTTTGCATCTAACCACCAAAGTGTGTTGTTTTTATCTGAAAACAACAATTTAGAGCTATCTGGTGACCAAATAGGCGTAAAGCGCCAAATAGTGCCATTGCTAGTGAGTTGCTTAATAGCATTATTTTTACTGCGATCTTTTAAGTAAATTTCGTACTCGCCGCTTTCATCGCTCATGTAGGCTATGTAGCGCCCATTTGGTGACCAGCTTGCATCTATTTCGCGGCTTTTTTCTGTGTAAGATAAGTTGCGTGTAGGCCCTTGTTTAATTGGTACACTAAACAACTCACCACGGGCAGTAAATACAGCACGTTTACCATCGTGAGAGAGCGACATAGAATCAATAAAATCGCTAACATTTTTGCTATACGGCATTGCGTATTGGCGCACGCCAGCAATGTTAATGCTTAGCTTAGCGCTTTTTTGTGTTTTTGCGTCAAAGCGATATAAATAACCGCCGTTTTCATAAACAATCGCATTTGGGCCAGCTGAAGGCCAAAGTACGTCAAAGTTTTTATAGTTGGTAAGTTTTTTTGGTTCGCTGCCTTTGCGGTACTGGTAAAGGTTTAGCGTGTAATCACGGTCAGACACAAAGTAAATATTGTCACCAACCCAAGTTGGTTGCTGGTCGGTTGCACGGTTTGTAGTTAGTTGTTCTGAGGTGTTTTTTTCTAAATCATAAATCCATACATCTTGCGCACGACCACCACGAGTACGTTTCCACGTACGAAACTCTCGGTCAATTGGCGTATAAACATATTTGCTGCCATCTGGAGATAGCATGCCGCCACCAGTTTCTGGAATCACTAATGGCTGTTCAAGTCCGCCATCTGCAGGAACCATGTAAGGGCGGCCCATACGTTTTCCCCATGGTGTGCGGTTAGCTCTAAATACCACATTTTTACCATCGGCGGTCCAATCTAAAACGCGGTAATCAAAACCTCCACGCGGTGGCATTGGGCCAACGTCATTATAATAAGTAAGTTGCTTTAGGTTTGAACCGTCACTGTTGATCACATAAATTTGTCGGCTACCGTTATACTCGGCTGAAAATGCAATGCGCTTACCGTCAGGGGAAAACTTAGGAAATGTTTCAAATCCAATATGGTCGGTTAAGCGTTTGCTTTCGCCTGTTTGCGTATTCGCAATATAAATATCGCCACTGTAGACAAAGGTAACGGTTTGGTTATGGATATCTGGAAAGCGGAGTAAACGAGTGTCTTTAGTCTCATAGGCCGATACACCCGGCGCGATTGCTGCAGCCAAGGCAAGAGCCAATGTTGTTAGTTTTTTCATGGAATTACGTCCTATATTAATAGCTATCCCATCATAACAATAAGGTGCAAAATAGCGATGCACTTACGATAAAAGGTCTGTTACAAAATGTGAATAAAAAAGGTTGGCAAAAAGCGCCAACCTTTAAGTAAATACGGATATGAAATTAATGTTCGTGTTCTTTTTCTGCAATACCTAACCAAGTGATAGCCGCTGGTGGGAATGTAAGTTCTAACTCGCCTTCAATCTCTAAGTCTTCTAAGTGTACTTGCACAACGTGTTGGGCTATTGGGTCGGCTACGTAAGCAAACTGACCATTTTGCGCTACTGTAATACTAAACTTCATGCCTTCAGGCATAGTTGTTACGTCTTCTTGCGTGATATCAACTTGACCTGCTAGCTCCCAGTGTATGTGATCGTCGTGCGCATGCGCCTCAAGCACATTTAAAAAGCCTAGGCTGTCTAAAACTAAAAAGTGCTCGCCATTCGCTGAGAAAGAGTAAGAAACAGCGCTTGCGCCATCGGCTAGTTGCCATTCAAATTCTTCCATTTCAGCTTTCGCAGGATTTATACTCACAATCACAGCAGGGCCGCCGCCGTGACCAGATGCAACACCAATAAAGGTTTCGCTGCCCTCATGGCCGTATATACTACCAATGCGTAAGTCGCCGACGGCATCAATATTTATTACTTTTTCAGCGTGGTATTCGTCATCATGCTGGTGGGCTAATAGCACACCGTCACTACAGCCGAACGCTACGTAATCATGGTTTTGTGCTGCGCCGTGCAAATCAGGGCATGTTAACTCTAACGTTTGTTCAAGTTCGTATTCGCCATCATGAAAGTGATAAACACCTACCTGATCCGGCAAAATTTTAGCGTTTGATGTACTTTCGGCATCATCGCGACGAATGGTCGCTAATAAATGCTCTCCACGAGGTTCTGCTACACCATGCATATTAATGTCGTAACTAATACCAGGTAGGGCCGCTGTTGCGTTTGTTATGTCGTTATCTGTTAATACTTCAACAGACGCAGTTGTGCCTGATGCTGCATCACCATCGTAAAATACCGCTAATTTACCATCGTGCTTTACCAAGTGAGTAGGGCGACTGCCGCTAGTTAGCTCATAACTGCTAAACTCAGGGCTTTGTTTGTAATCATGAAGGTGTGCGCCGTGATCTTCACGCCATAAGCCACCGTCTATAAAGCCGAGGTAATCTTGAGCGCGGCTAGCAATCACGGCATAACGAAAGTCAGGCGACGACGATAGCGTGTTTGAATCATTAGTAAGAGTAAATGTATCAAGAAGCTCATTGTCGTCTAAGTCGAAAAAGTTCGCTTCGTTGCTATCGCCAGCAAGTATCGCAAGCCTACCTAATGAATCAATAGTGTATTCATCACCGTGGTCGCCACCATCGCCATGATCGTGGCCGTCATCAGGTACTTCTATTGGGTCTTTTTCAACAATGTTTGTTTCTGCATCACCACAAGCGGTGATTAATGTGCTGCTTATTGCCAGTGCAATTAATTTTAATTTGAATAGTTTAGTCATGATAATTTCCTTTATTTATAATTTTTTAGCGCTTAAAAATAACCGCGAATACCTAACGCAAAGCTACGACCTGGACGTGGCGCTATATTCTTTAAAAATGAGCTATGCACGCGCGCTTCTGTGTCTGTTAAGTTAGTGCCTCGTAGGTACACAGACACATCTTGATTTAGCACTGATAAGTCATATGAAACGCTGGCATCAAGTATTGTGTAGCCGTTTGTGGTTGTTTCTTCTGGCGCGGTACGGTCTTGTTCTTGATAACGAGTTACGTGAAGGTGCGCACTCAGCTTATTTGTTTGGTAGCTAAACTCAGTACCAAAACGTAGCGGTGGTGTGCGTGGTAAATCGCCACCGTCTTTAAGGCGGGCGCGAACGTAATCTGAGAATAAATCAACTTTAAACTCATCGGTTAACTGCCATGCAAATTGGGCTTCAAAGCCATGCAAAATTACGTCATCTGTTTTAAATAAATAAACTGGGAGTTCAGATGAGTGATCATGCTCGTCACCGTGGTCATGATTATGCTCATCACCATGGTCGTGGCCGCTTTCGGCGTATAGGCCTGTGTCGATTTGGTAATAATAATTGTCGACTTGGTTGTAGAAAGCATTAAGAATGAAACCGATATCACCTTGGGTTTTACGAAACGTTAAATCAATATTGTTTGCTGTTTCTAGGTCAAGCGCTTGCTCAGATAAACCAAAATGTCCGTCTTCATGAATATCAAATAGTGCGCCTACTTCATAAGTACCAGTTCCAATGTGAGGGCCGAATGATAATAGCTCAGACACCGAAGGAGCACGCTCAGAACGTGATACCGACAAGCCTAAGTTGTAGCTAGGTGCAAAATCCCACACGACACCTGTTGATAAACTGACAGGAGTGAATTCTTGTTCTACGTCAAATACGCGAGTATTGCCGGCATGTTCTTCATGAGCATGATCGTCATGAACATCGGTGTCATTGTGTGCGTGTGCATCAATGTTAGGTAGTAACACGTTATCAGCATCGATGGTTACCCGTTCAACTCGGCCACCTAATTGCACTAAAAAGTCACCAAAGTGTTTTTCTTCCATCAGTGCTATAGCAAAGCTTTGTGTTTGTGACGGTGGTGTGAATGCCTCTGAGCCTTGCGCTTCAACATCACTGTGTTTGTAATGAAAGCTCAAACCACCATTCCACTGCGCAAACGGGTTATGCATTAAGTCTACGCGTAACTCATTGGTTTCATTTTCAAACGTGGTACCCACTGCGCCATGTTCAATTTCAGCATGTTCGTAATCTGTAAAACCTGCGCGCAGGTTTACTCTATTAAGCCATTTGTTATCAAGGTTATATTCACCTAGCAACTGCACTTTAGTTTGCTCTAAGTCGGCATATACGCTTTCCTCAGCGCTATTAACATCTTCGCCACCATGGGTGTGGCCTGGAATGCCGTATTGACGATTAAATTGCTCAACAGCTATACCTACAAAACCTTGATCAAATAGATAGCTAGTACCTAAGGTAAAGCCGTCAGACTCTTCATTACTATTTGCAACGGTGTAATCGCCACTATGTTCTTCATGGTTATGGTCATCATGGGCTAATTCAGCGGCCACGGGTATTTCATAGTCATCGGCTTCACGCCAAAAGGCGTCGGCATAAAATGCAAAGGAATCAGTTCCTGTAGTGGCGTTAAACGAGGCTACTTTTTGATTATCAACAGAGTTGTGCTCAAGGTTCCATTCGCCGCGAGTTGTGCTGTCGGTAGGCACCCGATTATCAACTACATTAACCACACCACCAATGGCGCCGCTGCCATAAAATAATGTGGCAGGGCCACGTAATACTTCGATTTGTTTTGCGGTTGATGCCTCTGATGCAACGGAGTGATCAGGGCCAACGCGCGAAACATCACTGACATCAAGGCCATTTTGAGTAATTAGAACACGCGGCCCGCTTAAGCCACGAATAATAGGTGTACTGGCTACTTTTGCATGAAAGTTAGTATTAACCCCCGGGAGTTTTTCAAGGCTATCGCCAAGGGTTGCAGCTTGCTGCCGTCTTAATTGTTCGCCAGATAACACGCTAACGGGAGACGCGGATTCCATTGCCGACATGTGAATAGGCGTCGCTTCAATATCAATTACTTCAATGGGTGAACGTTCTAAGTTAAAGGTAATTGATTGGCTTTTATCATCACTAAATGTGATATCTCGATGCAGATGGGCATAACCAGGGGCGGTAATATGAAGTTCTTTTAAACCACTTTTTAAATCAGTTATTACGAACTTACCGCTTGCATCTGTTACTGCTGTTATATCTGAGCCTTCAACTTCTACAGTTGCGTTGGTCACAACTTTACCTTGGTTGTTTAGAACAACACCTTCGATGGTATTTGCAAGCGCATTTGTTGGTAGTAGGGCTGCTATAAACAAAGCTAATTGAGATTTTCGTGTCATTTGTATTCCTTTGCGAATGTTATATTGTATCAATTGTGCTTGAAATGTTATATTGTATCAATAGTTAATTAACTAAAAATCACTCAGGATATATAATTTGGCTGCTTCATCTACATAATTTAAATTAAATTTATTTAAATTCAGTGCTTTAAGTGTTTCTGTCATTGTTTAGGTGTTGTTCGTGGGGGATCTGTTTGCTGTAAAGCAAAAGTTAGTTGTTACATTTATTTAGCTCTAGTTAATAAATTTTTAGGTAAAACCACAGCGGAGGCATTGAGCAACAAGGATGGCAAAGTTAAAACATCAGCCCACTACATTAGAGTGGGTAATATGAATAAGCAGCAATTTAAAGAGATGATGGGTTTTGCGATAAAAAGATGTGAAGCCTTTGAAAAAAAATTAACGCCAAAACGTCAGCAGGTATTTGAAATTCTATTGAAAGCAAATAAACCTTTGTCTGCTTATGAGTTAACAGATCAATTTAATAAGCAAATAAATACACCGATTTTGGCAATGTCCGTTTATCGGATATTAGGTTTTTTAGAGTCGGTAGGTCTGGTACATAGATTAAAGTTAGAAAATAAGTTTATACCGTGCAGTCACGTTAATGATGATAGAGAGCATCAACTATCGATGTTTTTAATTTGTAGCTCTTGTAATAAAGCAAGTGAGGTGAATGACCTTAACAATTCGGTTAAATCTTTGTTTAGGGAACTGAAAATGAAAGGGTTTACGCCAGCAACTTCGCAATTAGAAATCTCAGGTGTTTGTTTTGGGTGCCAGCAAAGTACCGCTAACACAATTAAAAAGAAGGATAAATAATGAAGCTGACTCAAACGACAGCAGACAAGTTTGCCATTGGGCTTTCGTTAATGTGCACGGTGCATTGTTTTGCAACACCGGTTATTTTAGCGCTGTTGCCAAGCTTTGCTGTACTACAAATAAATGGTGAACAGTTTCACTTATGGGTTCTTGCTGCAGTATTACCAACAAGCTTATTAGCTTTAAGCTTAGGCTGTAAAAAGCACAAACGTACACGTTATATGGCGTGTGGAGTTGTTGGTCTAGCTTTTTTGATAATTGCAGTATTGCTAGGTCAAGAAGAGGCCGAAAAAGCACTCACTTTAATTGGCTCCGCTTTTATCGCATTAGCCCATTGGTTTAACTACCAACAGTGTTTTAAAAAAAATAACGAAAAATGCCGCTGTTCAGGTGATAAATCAGACCAACTTGTTTAACACTGCCAGTGTTAAACATAGCGACTATGTGGCATTGTAATTATAAATATCGTTTTTTAGGTAAACTAATTTAGTGAATACTGCTTTAAAGCTTTTGCTGTTACTT
Source organism: Pseudoalteromonas issachenkonii (assembly GCF_002310795.1). Classification (NCBI taxonomy): domain Bacteria; kingdom Pseudomonadati; phylum Pseudomonadota; class Gammaproteobacteria; order Alteromonadales; family Pseudoalteromonadaceae; genus Pseudoalteromonas; species Pseudoalteromonas issachenkonii. The sequence continues at coordinate 3,355,355 of NZ_CP011030.1, read as the reverse complement.
TGTGTTTTCATCTGTTTTAAATTAAGCGCAAATACCCCTTACGAAATCCCCAGAAGTACTGTTGTAGAGCTTACGGAGCCCTCAACTAAGCGTGTTTATTCTATTTTTATTCAATTGCCTAAGTCATATTCAGAGCAGCCTAATAAAACGTATCCTGTTATTTATTTAACCGATGCGCCGTATGCATTTCCTATCGTTGCCGGAGCCACACGGTTTCCAATGAATAGCGGCAAGATGCAACAGGCTATTATTGTGGCGATTGGCTATGAAAAAGGCTCGAGAGGATCTAATAGTCGAATTAGGGATTACACACCGACTCAGACTCAAAATTGGAAGAAGCAAACGGGTAATGCCAAAGGGCACGCTACGTTTTTGCAAAGTACGGTATTTACTTTTATCGAAAAAAATTACCGAGCAAGCAACACGCAAAGAACGTATATAGGTAACTCGCTAGGCGGCTTATTTGGCGCCACTATTTTATTTACAGCACCTGATTTATTTAGCAATTATATTATTGGCAGCCCGTCGGTTTGGTTTGATAACAATGCACTGCTAGCGTTAAAAGCGAATAAGCCCCAAATGCCAATAAAGGTTTATGTATCTGTTGGGGCAAAGGAAACGCCAGCCTTTGGTGAAGGGCAAAATATGGTTGAAGGCGCAGCGCAACTTGTGCAAAAAATTAACGCGCTTAATAGTGATAATATAAAATTAAAAAGTGTTGTTATTGAGGGAGCGCAGCATGCCACCGCATTCCCAACCACAGCAATACAAGGGCTCGATTGGGTATTGGGAACCAGTCAATAAGCTCGAAAGGGATTCTCGATACTTTTGTAATTAAATAAATGATATTAAAGCGCTTCAATATCGCTTTTCCACTTTACCAGCGCTGCTATGAATTCGGGGCCAATACCACAGCAGCCGCCAATAATTGTTGCGCCTAGGCTATGCCATTGCTTTGCAAACGCTACATACTCAGCGGGTGATAAGTCGCGGTAACCTTGCGAGCCTTCATTGGCTTTATAATCGCTGGCAATAGGGGTAAAGCCATTCGCAAAGGCTCCTAAATCAAGGTGCTTATTTTGCTGCTTTAGTACAGTATTTGTGTCGCGTAGCGCTTGTTCAATAACCTCAGGGATAGAGCAGTTAAAGAATATGCCCGCTATATTATGTTCGAGTAATGCTAAGATAGCGTCGGATACTAATTCACCAGAGCGCAATGTCGCTTGTTCGCTTACTTCATCATTTAAGGTAAATGCGTAATAACATGGTTTGTTTGAATTCTTAAGCACCCTTGCCATAACCCGCGCTTCTTCAATGTTTGATATGGTTTCACCAATCCAAACATCGACATATTCGTCTTGTGCTTTATACAGGGTATTTAAAATAGTAAATGCGCGATCACTTTGGAAAAAATCAGCACGATACGAGCCAAAGGCAGGAGGCAGTGAGCCGGCAACGAGTACCGTTTGCTTTGCGTTTTGAGCCACCTTTTTTGCAATAACCGCTGCCTGCTCAGCAAGCGCAGCACCTTGTGCTTGGTAAAGCGTTTCACCTAAGTGAAAAGGTACACAGGCATAGCTGTTAACGGTAATTATTTCAGCCCCCGCATTTATAAAAGCTTGATGCGCTTGAGTTACGCATTGTGGTGCTTCTATTAAAGCTTGTGCACTCCAAAGTGGCTGTGAAAATGGCGCGCCCATGCGTTTAAGTTCACGCCCCATACCGCCATCTAATATTATTAACTTGCTCACAATGGACTTCTATACGTCTAAATAATTAAAGCTATTCAAACATACTTTTTGAAAATTCATAATGAAACTTCATCAGGTTGAGTATGAAAAAAGTTCAACATGTTAAAGCTGTTTTTAAAAGGCACAAAAAAAGCGACTACCCAGTAAGGTGTCGCTTTTCTTTTTACAAGTAAGCTATTACTTGTAAAACGCTTCTACAGTGCCTTTTACTTTCATAAGTAATGGCTGGCCGCGACGGTCTAGCGCTTTAGGTGCCGCTACTTTTATCCAACCTTCGCTGATGCAGTATTCTTCAACGTCAAAACGCTCTTTACCGTTAAGTGTAATACCGATTTCATGCTCAAATACTTCTTCTACATAAAATTTGCTACGTGGGTTGATAGACAGTTGATTTGGTAATTCTGGTTTGTTTGTATCAGTCATATTGGTGATCTGCGTTGAATTAATTATGCGCTATTGTAGGCAATAGCTGGCTTATGCTCAAGCACGACATTCATAAACTGAGCGGCTTTTAGTTTTATCGTTATATGTTTGAGCTTATTGCCTCAGCGGTGCTGTGAGCCAGCTCTATAAAAGCGGCTGTTGCGGCACTTTGGTAAGCATCTTGTCGCTGTAGTAACACCGCGGTACGTTTTAATAATGAAGGTGCAAGAGTAATGGCAACTAACTCTTCGTGTTTACTCGCTATGTTAGAGGGAAGCAAAGTAGCTAGTTGTGTATGGCGCACTATTTCAATAACGGCACTGAGTGAATTGGCTTCCATAAGTACATTAGGCTGCACCTTGTGTTGGCGACAATGACGTTCAATTTGTTCGCGAGTTGCAAACTCATTACTGAGCAGCACCAGTGATTGTTCATTTAAAGTGCTCAGGTCAATACGGTGTTTGCTAGCTAAAGCATGGTGTTTATTTACTACTAAAGCGAGCGTCTCTTGTAATAAAGTTTGGGCGTGTATGTCTGCACTATGGTTGCCTTCAAAGGCTATACCTACATCAAACTCATCATCTAACAAACGATTTTCCATGCGTTCTTGCGACATTTCTTCCATGCTTAAGGTGATGTTGGGGTAGTGCTGATGAAATGCGTTGACTAATGGCCCAATAAAATAAGTAGTAAACGTCGGCGTAATGGCCACTCGCAATGCCCCCCGGCTGAGGTTTTGTACATCATGAATCGCCCGCTTACCTTCTTCTAAATCCTGCAAGGCTCTGTGTGCATAACGAGCATATACCTCACCTGCATCAGTTAATTTTACGCTGCGCCCTGAGCGGTCAAATAAAGGTGCACCGAGGGTTTCTTCAAGTTGTTTAATTTGTTGCGACAACGCAGGTTGAGATACATATAAGGACGCTGCTGCTTTGGTGAAGTTTTTGTGTTTGGCAACGGCCAAAAAGTAATTGATATGGCGAAGTATCATAGCTAACTATAAGTATTTCTTATCGGTATCATAATATACCAGTCTTTTACCTTATTAAAAAGCGGGCGTAATATTCACCTCATCGACAATATAGAGACACCCGTTATGAAAGATATCATTGAAGGTTTTTTAAAGTTTCAAAGTGATGCATACCCAGAGCGTGCCGATTTATTTAAAAATTTGGCTACTAAGCAAAATCCACGGACTTTGTTTATTTCATGTTCTGACAGTCGTTTAGTGCCTGAGCTCGTAACACAACGTGAACCTGGTGGATTATTTGTTATTCGCAATGCCGGAAACATCGTTCCATCTTATGGGCCTGAGCCTGGCGGGGTTTCTGCATCAGTTGAATATGCAGTTACTGCACTGCAAGTAACCGATGTGGTTATTTGCGGCCATTCTGATTGCGGAGCAATGACGGCAATAGCAACCTGTAAGTGCATGGATCACATGCCTGCTGTTGGCAGTTGGCTGCGCTATGCCGACTCAGCTCGTATTGTTAATGAAGCGCGCAATCACGCAAATGAACGTGATCGCATTGAAGCTATGGTACGCGAAAATGTGATTGCACAACTAGAAAACATTAAAACTCACCCATCGGTGCGTCTTGCGCTTGGCGAAGGTCGCTTGGCATTACATGGCTGGGTTTATGATATCGAATCTGGCGGCATTGAAGCTTTAAATGGCGCAACGAATACGTTTGTTTCCCTTGTCGAACATACCGATGTTCGTGCATATCCAATTCAGCTTCCTGTAGCTGTATAACCAACCATTGTAAGAGGTACTATTATGATCCAATCTCAAGTGAGCAACACGGCGCGCCTAGCATTAACCGATATAATTATTGCTGCAAAAGCAGAAAAAAATCTGTCGTTTGAACAAATTGCAGAGGGCACAGGTTTAAGCGACGTTTACGTGACGGCGGCTTTATTAGGCCAGCACCCATTGCCTGCAGAAGCCGCTGAAAAAGTGGCACAAACGCTGGGCCTTGATGCAAGTGCGGTTGAGTTACTTAAAGCTATTCCACTACGTGGTAGTGTCGAAAACAATATGCCAACCGATCCGACTATTTACCGTTTTTATGAAATGATGCAAGTATACGGTACAACGTTTAAGGCATTAGTTCATGAGCAGTTTGGCGACGGTATTATTAGTGCAATTAATTTTAAAGTAGATATGAAAAAAGTTGAAGATCCTGAAGGTGGCTCACGTGCTGTAATTACGCTTGATGGTAAGTTCTTACCTTACAAGCCTTTCTAAACGTTTTATAATACTTTTTATATAAACAGTCGGCGCTAAGCGCCGGCTTTTTTTGGTTATTAAGGATGGTTTTTATTGATGAGTAATCACAGCACTTCTACTTCTTCTTATGCATCGGCGCTTTCGCTTTTTTGGCCAATGTTAATCATTGCTGTGCTCGCAATGACCTTACGACCCACGCTTACCTCTACCGGCCCATTACTTGAAGAAATTCGTTTAAGCACTGGGCTTGGTTTACAAGGGGCGTCTTTGTTAACCGTACTCCCTATGTTTTGTATGGGTGTGTTTCCATTATTGCTTCCTTGGCTTGGGCGTTATTTAAGTGAAAATGCGTGGATTGCTGGTGGATTGTTTGCAATTGCATTAGCTGGTTTTTGGCGTTTGTGGCTTGGCAGTGGTTGGGCGTTAATAATCAGTGCGCTATTGGGCGGTACAGGCATTGCAATAGTGCAAGCGATGGCTCCAGGAGTGGTTAAACGTTGGTATCCACAGCGAGTTCCTTTAGCTATGGGGGTATATTCTGCCTCACTTATGGCAGGCGGTGGTATAGCTGCGATATTAACGCCGCGAGTGGCGGTGCATTATGGCAGTTGGCAAGCAGGGCTTGGAGTGTGGCTTATCATTCCTGTTATTGCTCTGTTGCTTTGGTGGTTAAGGCCGCAGGAGCCGATGGACGCAAAGCATAATAGTATTAAGCTTAATTTATTTTTTAACCAGCGAGCATGGTTACTTGCTGCCTATTTTGGACTCGCTAATGGCGGCTACGCGTGCATGATTGCTTGGTTACCTAGTTACGCTCAGGATTTAGGATGGAGTGCACAAAATAGTGGGGAGCTTATTGGCGTTATGACTGTTTTTCAGGTAATTGGTGCATTGGGCGCACCGGTACTTTCAGCACACCGCTTAGACAGGCGACCTTGGTTATTTTTTGCTGTTGCGATTCAGCTAATAGGTTTTATAGGATTAATATTGATGCCCGATTCTATGATGAACGTTTGGGTGGGGATGATAGGGTGTGGTTTAGGTGCTTGTTTTTCGCTAACACTCACCGTGGCGCTCGATCACTTGTCTAATCCAAAATTGGCAGGTGTACTCACTGCGTTTGTCCAAGGTGTTGGCTTTATTATTACCGCTATCGTGCCTTATATAGCAGGTGTTTTACTCGATGTTACTGCACGCTATCAAGCATCTTGGTTTATGTTGGTAATAACGCTAATTGCAATGCTGTTTATGACAATCCGCTTTGCTCCTGCAACGTATGCAAAAGCAATAAATATTACTCATTAACTTTTTAATGGGATTTAAGCTTTTTTAAATCCCATATCCTTTCACTTTTTCTGCGCTTTATTGCCACCGTCATTTTTTCTTCATCAAAATTACCTTTATTAGTCATAACTCTTTTTTAGAGTACAGCGGTTGATGTTTTTTGTGTTCACACTTTTAAAAATAACCACTACATAATGGGAATTACGGATGAAAATTAAAAAAGTTGCTGCGGCAATCGCACTAACCTGTGCGTTTAGTGCCGTTAGTCATGCCAATGTTTTACCGCAAAGTCAAAAAGACAGCAGCTGGTACAGCGCTGCCCAAGCAAAACTAACAACAAAAACAACGCAAGCGCAGGCAATTAAAAACACTAAAGCTAAAAATGTTATTTTATTTGTAGGCGATGGCATGGGTATTTCTACCTTAACCGCAGCGCGTATTTTACAAGGTCAACGCAATAATCAGCTTGGCGAAGAAGGCTATTTAAGCTTTGAGCAGTTCCCTTACTCTGCGCAAGTTAAAACCTATAATGTGGATGCACAAACGCCAGACTCTGCAGGCACCATGACGGCCATGATCTCAGGTGTAAAAACCGATGTGGGTGTTATTGGTGTTGATGAAGATATTGAGCGCGGTGAGTGCTCAACGGTGGCTGGTAATGAGTTACTTACAGCCACTGAGCTTGCTGAAATTAAAGGCCTAGCAACAGGAATTATCTCTACTGCCCGCATTACCCATGCAACGCCTGCGGCAACCTATGCTAAATCGGCTGATCGCAACTGGGAAGATATCTCAGACATGCCTGAGGCAGCAGTGAATGCTGGCTGTGAAGATATTGCCTCACAGCTGGTTAATTTTGAAAAAAACCTAGAAGCACGCTTTGTCGGAACCGATGTTGATGGCTTAGATTTTGTGATGGGTGGCGGCCGTCGTCACTTTTTACCAAAAGAGGCCGCGGCTAATTCTACTGACGCTATGAGCGCCGTAGAAGGCGATCGTACCGATGAGCGTAACCTTGTTACTGAGTGGCAAACACAGTATCCAAATGGCACTTATGTGATGGATGAAGCCGGTTTTAATAGCATTGCCGATGACGCCACTAAAGTATTTGGTTTATTTAATGAATCGCACATGCAATACGAAGCTGACCGTGCCAACGATATAGCAGGCGAGCCATCGCTTACCGATATGACCACCAAAGCCATTGATGTACTGGGTAAAAACGAAAAAGGGTTTTTCTTAACAGTTGAGTCGGGGCGCATTGACCATGCTCACCATGCGGGTAACGCATACAATGCACTTAACGACACCATTGAATTTGCAAAAGCAGTACAAGCTGCCGTTGATAACACCAATCCAGAAGAAACCCTTATTTTAGTTACAGCTGACCACAGCCATGTATTTACTATTGCAGGGTACCCTAAACGTGGTAACCCAATTTTAGGTAAAGTGGTTGCTGTAGGGCAAACTACACCAACGCTAGCTGCTGATAACATGCCATACACCACAGTAGGTTATGCAAATGGCCTCGGTTTTAGAAACTTAATCGATGAAACGGATGCGGACGCAAGCTATGAAACAGCTGCGGTTGCAGGACGTGTTGAGCTAAATGGTGTTGATACAACAACGCCAGGTTTTCACCAAGAAACCACGGTACCACTGAGCTCTGAAACACACGCAGGTGAAGATATTTCACTGCATGCAACCGGACCGGGTGCTCACCTAGCTCAAGGTGTTATTGAGCAAAACGTTGTATTTCATTTAATTAATCAAGCTCTTGAACTAACTCAGCAATAATGGCGGCTCACATGAATAAATTAACAGTACTTTCTTTAGCAGTAATGGTCGCATTAACGGGGTGTTCGAGTGATGACGACAAAAACAGCAATAATATTTTAGCGGTCGATCTCCCAATTGCAGTGGGATCTGCGCAATGTATCAATGGCGGCGTAGAAACACAAAGCGGTGTTGATACCAATACAAACGGGCAATTAGAGAGCAACGAAGTAACGCACACTAACTTAGTCTGTAACGACCCAGCCACCTCATTAACGAGTGAGCAGCTGGCGTCTCTTAGCAATAACGTATGGTTTAGTGATGCACAAACTAAGCTCGCCGGCGCGCAAGATGCTGCAAGTAAAGTGGTAACTGAATCGGGTAAAGCTAAAAATGTGATCTTGTTTGTTGGCGATGGAATGGGTATTTCTACTGTGACAGCTGCCCGTATTTTAGCGGGGCAATTACAGGGTGAAATGGGTGAAGATCACCAATTAAGCTTTGAAACCATGCCGTACTCTGGGTTTGTAAAAACCTATAACGTGGATGCACAAACGCCAGATTCTGCCGGTACAATGACGGCAATGGCCTCAGGTGTAAAAACCGATGTGGGTGTAATTGGTATAGACGAAGCGGTTGAACGTGGTAGTTGTGCATCAGGCAAAGGGCATGAGCTTGTTACGTCATTAGAGCTGGCTGAGATTGCCGGTAAGTCTACGGGTATTGTTTCTACTGCGCGTATTACTCATGCAACACCTGCGGCAACCTACGCTAAATCGGCAGACCGTAACTGGGAAGATATTTCAGATATGCCTGCTTCTGAGTCAGCTAATTGTGAAGATATTGCCTCACAGCTGGTTAACTTTGAAAAGAACCTAGAAGCACGTTTTAGTGGTGTTGATGTAGACGGAATTGAAGTGGTTATGGGTGGCGGGCGTCGTCACTTTTTACCAAAAGATGCCGCGTTTAACTCAGCTGATGCTGTTAGTGCTGTAGAGGGCGATCGTACAGATAATCGCGACTTAACCGCCGAGTGGAAAACGCAATATCCAAATGGGGCTTATGTGATGGATCAAGCGGGTTTTGCTGCGATTGATGCAACCACAACTGAGCGTGTATTTGGTTTATTTAATGAATCTCACATGCAATACGAAGCCGACCGTGGCAATGATATTGCAGGCGAGCCTTCATTATCACAAATGACCGAAAAAGCGATTGATGTGCTTGATAACAACGAGCAAGGCTTTTTCTTAACGGTTGAGTCGGGTCGTATTGACCACGCGCATCATGCGGGTAATGCATACAACGCACTGAACGATACTGTAGAGCTGGCTAAAGCAGTAAAAGTAGCGATGGAAAACACCAACCCAGAAGAGACGCTAATTGTAGTGACAGCCGATCACAGTCACGTATTTACCATTGCAGGCTACCCTAAACGCGGTAACCCAATTTTAGGTAAAGTGGTTGGTGTAGGGCAAACAGAGCCCAGCCTTGCTGCCGACGATATGCCTTATACTACAGTTGGTTACACTAATGGTTTAGGCTACAGAGACCTAGGTGCAGAAACCGATGCTGATGCATCTTACTTAGCAGCACCCGTTACAGGGCGTGTTGATTTAAGTAATGTTGATACTACAACGCCAGGTTTTCACCAAGAGGCACTTGTGCCACTATCATCAGAAACTCACGCAGGCGAAGATGTAGGTGTGTATGCAATGGGCCCAGGGGCGCATTTAGTAACAGGTACTAATGAGCAAAGCTTTTTATTCCATGTTATGGACTTTGCCGCTGACTTTGTAAAAGCCGCGGATGAAAAAGTAGCGCAATAAACCTTGCGATATAAAACAACCCGCACACTGTGCGGGTTTTTTATGTCATTAAACTGCCATTATTTTTGGTTATGTTAAAGGCAATTAAGCTAAAAGCGATTAACTAAAGAGATAGCCCAATGAAAAAAGTATTTTTAATAATGAGCGCATTATTTAGCACAAGCAGCTTTGCTGAGCAGTGCGATATAAATCCACAGGTATTAAAAGCCACTTACACTATTATTAATAAGGCTCCACAAACGCTTAAAAATAATAAGGAAAACAGCCAAACTCTCGCCCTTTGGCGAAATGAGCAACAAGTGGCGCACCAAAGCCAAGTTATAACAGAGCTTTGGCAGCATACGAGCAACAATCAAATACGGCCTATTCGTTATTTTAATGCGCAGCAGCGCGGTATTGAATATCAGCCCTCAGAGGTGCAAGGAGTGCAAAACTGGAGTGCAAAAGTACAGCTGGTAGATAATCATCTTATTGAAAAAATGACATTAGTGAGCACTGAAGGTGAAGGCTGCAACGAAATAAAAAATTACAGCTTAGAAGAAAATAACTCTCAGTATAACTTGGCATTTTTTACCCATTCAAAACTGGTAAAAACATTTAGCATTAGTAACCTAGCGAATAAAGCAAGCATGTCACTTAGCTTAGACGCGGTGCAAAATGACACACCAGCGATTAAGGCTCAGTTTGCAAAATGGGATAACTTTCAAACCACCGACTATGCCGACATTGGCGATAACGAAAGCGACCCATTTTTAGCAAAAATGATTAACCTAGGCTTTATAGAGCACGGCGCCACCGGTTTTTATAATCCTCAAGGTGAGGCTATTCAAGGTGGACATCATCATTAGGTCGTTTTTTGTGCTTAGCAGAGTCTTCTGTTAAGCCATTTTCATAATCGTTGGCATCACAGGTATTTAAATTTTGCTGTGCTTGCTTATCTTGCTGTAATACCTGTTTTAAATCTTCCATACGTTGGCGTACTGCAACGCCGTAGCTGGCATCATCTCCCCAAAGCTCAGAAAGTTGTAACACAGATGCACGGTCATGATCCCTAAATAATTTACCAGCACGCTCAGCGTCTTCTTTGCTATTGCCAAGTAGCTGCAGTGATTCTATGGCTAAGTTAATGGCTGAGTCGACGGTTTCGCGGTTAAACGCATCCACTTTTAGATTCAGTAGTTGATACGCATGGCGACGATCGATTGCGCGCGCCACTATTTTTAATTGTGGGTAGTTTTTATGTGCCAGCTTAATAATTTCAATGGTTTTATCTGGGTTATCAATCGCAACAACCAGCATTTGTGCAGTATGCGCGCCTGCGGCTTCAAGCAGTTCTTGGCGAGCAGCATCACCGTAAAATACGGTGTTACCAAAGCGGCGCAGCAGTTCTATTTGGCTTGGGCTGTGATCAAGTACGGTAATTTCGTAGCCTTGTGCATGTAATAAACGTCCCATAATTTGCCCAAAGCGGCCATAGCCCGCAATAATTACATGTTTAGCGGTATTTATTTGTTCTGGTTTATCAAACTCAGGCTTAGTGCTACTACTGCGTTTTTGTATTTGCTCATACAGCATCAGTAATAAAGGAGCTATCAACATAGATACCGCAACCACTAAGGTCACTAGACTGGTTTGTTCTGGGGTTAAAATACTTAATGTGGTGGTCACGCTTAAAAGTACAAAAGCAAATTCACCACCTTGTGCTAGTGCCAATGTAAACAATAGTTTTTGCTTTGAGCTAATTTTAAATGTGACAGCAAGGGCAAACAAAATGCAGGCTTTAATGACAATTAATAAGGCAACTAAAGCAACCACGGTACTAAATTGATTAAATAATAGCTCAAAATTAATTGAAGCCCCTACAGTGATAAAAAATAGTCCTAGCAATAGGCCTTTAAAGGGCTCTATGTCGGCTTCTAATTCGTGTCTAAATTCACTTTCGGCCAATACTACACCGGCTAAAAAAGTACCTAAAGCAGGTGATAGGCCAATACTGTGCATTACAAGCGAAATAGCCACGACTAAAAACAATGCAAAAATAGTGAATATTTCACGCATGTGAGTTTGTGCGATGTATCTAAACAGTGGTGCCGACACATATTTACCGCCAGCAATGATAGCGGCAATAACGCCAACAGAGACGCCTACTTGTTGCCAAACAGGCCAGCCTGCAATGATTGAATCGCTAATTTGTTTTGAGCTACTTGGTGCAGCAAACGCGAGTAAGGGGAGTAGCGCTAAAATAGGAATAATGGCAATATCTTGAAATAATAAAACCGAAAATGCATTTTGCCCAGCTTCTTGCTTTAACCAGCCTTTTTCTTCGAGGCTTTGCAATACAATCGCGGTAGAAGAAAGTGCCAGCATTAAACCAATGGCCAATGCGGTTTGCCAATGCATGGTAAAAAACCAATAACAAAAGGCAAAAATAACCGCCGCAGTTAGCACCACCTGTAAGCCACCAAGCCCTAAAATAGAGTGCCGAAGCTTCCATAGTCGTGAGGGTTGTAGTTCAAGTCCGACTAAAAATAGCATCATCACTACGCCAAATTCGGCAAAATGCATTACATCGGTTTGATCCCCTACGACTCCCAATGCATAGGGACCAATTAGTATGCCAGCAATTAAATAACCCAGTACTGATCCTAAGCCAAGTCGTTTGGCAATAGGAACAGCCACAATGGCGGCGGCTAAATAAATTAAAGCAATTTCTAGCATGGGGTGCTCTCTTGAGGTTAGGAGTTATTTATATTTTGATACTACTATAAATTAAGTTTGAGTTAATTGTGAAAGAAACATTATTAACGCATACTAATCCGCAATACTATTTAATCATTTTGAACGGGTAAACCAGATGTTAGTTGCGTTAAAAACTTCTCTTTTAGAACAACTAAATAACAAAGTTTTACCTTGCTATCGACACGATTGCCTTCCCTCAAAATAGCTCACTTAATTAAGCGAATTGGTATTACTTTATTGTGTACCATTAAATTTAATAATATGTTTTTTATAGGAACTAAAATGAGTATTAAGCTGCTTTTAAAAATTATGCTGACCACTGTGTTTGCTGCGGTATTTACACAAACGGTGCAAGCTCAACAGTACAAGGTTGAGTTTGAACCACAGCGAGCTGAGCTTGAACAGCAAATTACTGGTGATGAATTTCATGACTATTTAGTTAGTGCAAAAGCAGGTGATATCCTGAATGTGACTCTGACTCCTTCAAATTTAAGTAACTACTTTAATATTTTGCCCTTAGACAGTAATGAAGCCGTATTTATTGGCTCAATAGAAGGGCATGAAGCTAAATATCAACTCAGCACAGATGGAGATTATATTGTGCGAGTTTATTTAATGCGTAATGCAGCGAGACGTGGTGAAACAAGTGATTATAAGTTAACCATCATTAAACATGCAGGTGTAGCCGTGCCTGTAAAAACTATGCACCCAAGCTGGGATAGCGATGGCGATGGAATAAATGATTGTGAAAACGATGGCAGTTGTGACCACACCATTGATTATACAAAACCAAAAACGGTCAATTAATTGACCGTTTTATATGATTTAAAAGTAAGATTAGATTATTAGTCTAGCTTTACTGAACCAGAGATATTATCGATACTAACATCGCCAGAGCCTGCTTCTGTAATTGTTAGCCCTTTAGCGTAATTAACGCGAATATCGCCAGAGCCATCTTCAATCGTCACGCTTGAGCCAATATGTTCAATCAACATATCTCCTGAGTTATCGTCTACGGTGACTGCGCCTTTAATATGTTTAATAGTTATGCCGCCCGAGCCATCTTCAACATTTAATACGCCTGTTACGTTAGTCACTTGCATTTCGCCCGAGCCATCTTCAATAGCGACATTACCACTGACATTATCAATATCAATGCTGCCTGAGCCGTCATTTAATACTAAGTCGCCGACCACATTTTTTACGTAAATACTGCCCGAGCCATCATCAATATTTAGGCTTTTAGCACCATTGATAGATAAGCTGCCAGAACCATCTTTTACATCAATATTGCTTTGCATCTCGTTAATAACAATATCGCCTGAGCCGTCGTTAATATCTAAATTTAGGGTGTTAGGTACGGTAACAACTAAATTGATACTTGGTGATTGCCCGCTGTAAAAGCTAATCCCATTATTACTTGTATTTTGTGCAACAAGTTTTGCTTGTGTACCGCTTTTCTCAAGGGTGAGTTCGTATTCATCGTCAATGTCGGCGGTGTAAATGATGGCATCAACGCTAATATTGGTTGCAGTATTAGAGCCCTGAATATCGAGCGAACCGGCACCACTTAATATCGTTAGGTGCTCAAGGTTATTGCTTGGTAGTGAAAGCTGCTGGGTTTGTTTAACTGATGCGACACTGGGCGATATGTGAAATACACAACCGCTGAGTAATAAAATGCCGCTAATTAGTGAAACGGGCTTAGTGAAGTTGAATAGAGTTGATGCGCTCATGTTTAGTCCTTTGATATTGATTATTTTAGTTAATATACAAAGTATAGAGCAAAATTGAGGCCGAAATGTAAGTTGTTGTTTTATATGAGATGGCAGCAGTAGTTAAAAAGTTAAAATGCTAAAATATGGTTAAAAATACTAAATGTTAATAAAAAGGATGCACACTGCATCCTTTTGTAATTACTCTATTGTTAATGGGCGTTTTACTTAAAAATTGTAAGTAATGTTACCGTATAAAAAGCGCCCATCTAAACTGTAGGGTGTGTAAGGCGTGTACGGAAATATTTGGCCAAAGTTAGAGTAGCCAATATTATCTACCGTTGCTTGAGGGTACTGATCGAACAAGTTATTTGCACCCACTGCAAATTTCCACGCTTCGTTAGGACGATAAGCGACTTCTAAATCAGCAATCCATTTAGCATCTAAATATTCATCACCCTCGCTGGTGGTTGAAATATCTGCCACTTCCCCATAGCGAGTTGCACGCAAGGTTGTTTGCCATTGGTTAAAGCTCCAAACAGCCGATAGGTTTAGTTTGTTATCGGGTGTGCCTTGCTCAAAACGGCCTACTTCACGACGGGCAAATACCACGTAGTCATCGCCTAAAGAATTTAGCTCGCTCGGGTTTGCATCTACATGAGTCACTTCGGTATCGTTAATGTTTGCCGCCGCATTTAAGCGCACATCACCCAATGTATTTAAATCAAGTGTGTACGTTGCCACAATATCAACACCTTGCGTGCGCGAATTGATAGCGTTGGTAAAGTAACGAACACTTTCGGTATTTAGTTCGCCAGCATTAGCTAGAATTTGCTGCACAGCATTACCGCTTAAGTTTTCAGAGAGCACAATCCGGTCATCAATATCAATGCGGTACGCATCAACTGTTAAGCTAAAGCCACCTTGAGTGTAAACAAATCCAGCGGTAACATTAACCGAGTCTTCTGCATCGAGCTGTTTTGCACCTAACGCTTGAGCTGCAGGAGCAGAGCTTGGGAATAGACCAACTTCAAAAGGCTGGTTATTTTCGAGAATAGTCGATATTTGACGGTACGAGCTTTGTGCAAGTGACGGCGCACGAAAGCCAGTACTTGCCGCACCACGTAACGATAGGTTGTCGTTAATACTGTAACGCGTGGCTAATTTTGAAGTAAATGTGTTACCAAAATCGCTGTAATCTTCATAGCGACTGGCTAAAACAACATTCCATTTATCAGTAAAGTAAGTATCAAATTCAGCAAATACAGCAACATTATGACGACTTTCATTGGTTGCGCTTTGCGGCCCAAACCCAGGAAGCACTTGCGCACCGCCAGCAGCAATTGGGTTGCCGTTGTTATCAAGCGCAGTAATATAAGAGGCTTCTTCGCCTTGCTCTATTTTATAGCTTTCACGGCGATACTCAGCACCAATAGTGAAAAACACATCATCGGGTAGACCAAAATCAACGCTGGTATTAGCATCAAAATTAACTAAAAATTGATCGTAAACCATGGCGCCGTTATCAAACTCAGTTTGGCTGTTAGTACCTAACGAAGTATTGAGGCTATTTACAACCCCTAAACCAAAGTCATTTCGGCCGTAGTTGGTACTTACATCCCAAGTCCAGTCGCCACTATCGCCTTGTAAACCAAGTGCCAGCGAGTAATCTTTTACGTCGGTAGCAATTTGTGGCAAAAAGCCATTAGGGTATAGCTCTAAAACATTGCGGCTGTCTTTTGCACGACGGTAAAATCCGCCCGAGTTACCTTCACGCTCTGAATAGCTACCAAACGAATAAACATTAAAGCCATTCTCTAAATCGTATCCCATATTGTAAAACAAAGCGTAGTCTTCCAACGCTGCTTTACCAAAACGGTGATTGTAGCGATCAATTGTAAATTCGCGTGGGTCTAGGCTGCTATCATCTAGGCGGTTGTATTGTTCGCGTGGATCAAAACCAGAGCGTTGAGTTGAGTCGTTATCACGGTATTCAATTGATACATTTACAAAACCATTGTCTGTTAATGAAAAACCTGAGTTTGTGCTAATTGTGCGGGTATTACCGTCGTTAACGTGACGATCGTCGCCTAAATTAAATGCAAGGTTGCCGTTATCATCCGCATAAGTGCTATTTAGTTGCGGTACACCGGCCATTTGGCTGTCGTATTGGCCATAAGTTACACTAACACTGCCGCCTTCGGTGGCATCTTTTAAAACAATATTGATTACTCCCGCAATGGCGTCAGAGCCATATTGTGCTGCAGCCCCATCGCGCAGTACTTCAACACGCTTAATTGCAGAGGTTGGGATCATGTTTAAATCAACCGCGGTAGAGCCGCGACCAACCGTACCCCCTAAGTTTAATAACGCACCAGAGTGGCGACGCTTACCGTTAATAAGGACTAAGGTGTGATCGGGTGCAAGGCCTCTTAAAACCGCTGGGCGAGCATGATCGGTGCCATCAGAGAGTGTGGCACTTGGGTAGTTAAAGCTCGGGACTTGGTTAGCGAGCACTTGGCTAATTTCAAGTTGCCCCGTACTTGCCATATCGTCACTGCTAATAATATCTACAGGCACAGTACTTTGCGCAATACTACGCAAACTGCGACGCGTGCCTGTTACTGAAATTACTTCGATATTTTCTTCGACTTGATTAGTTTGCTCAGCCGCATTAGCAGCTGAAAAAGAGGCGCTAAGTGCGGTGGAAATAGCCAAGCTAAGTGCTAATTTTTTATTAGCTGATAAATGCTGAAAAGTCATTAAGCGTGCCTTGAAGATTTTGAAAAGGGCGCATCATATATAAGCGGCTAGTGCATCGCAAAGATCTAAATTGACTAAGTTATTCAACTATTTTCATAAAAATAAGTGATCGGAATAATAGATTGAAACAGGAACAGACAAGGAGGCTAAAATATAGGATTATGCTTATTTAGGCAGCGAAAATGACTAACTTGGTTTAAAGCTTTGCTAAAGGGTTTAAATTATAAAGAAGCTACAGGCCAAGCGATTAATGTGGCCTGTAGGGAATTAAAAAGTTATTCAGGTGCTACTTCAAGGGTGGTAAATAATACATAGCGGCTGGCGTCTACACCTTTTTCGTTTACTGTCACTTTTTGAGAGGTTTCGATTAGGTATAGGCCTGGCTCTTTCCACGTTGTGCTAAACATGCCGTTTTTGTCGGTCGTTACTTTTATTTCGCCACGTTCGTTACGGTAGCGTGTATCGCCTTTTAAAATGCTGACTTCAATGCCTTCGCCAACCGGCTTTCCATCGCTTATTAGCTGAAAGCGCGCTTGCTCGCCAACAAATAAATCGTTTGGATGCGTTGGGCCGCTAAGCTCTAAGCCTTGACCTAATTGTGCTGGTTTAGAGGTACCATTATGACTAACAAAGGTATCAACAGTAGAGATGGTTTTAATTGTAGTGATGTCGCTGGCGTCTTTAGGTAGATTGGCATCTGCTTTTTTGGCGAATACACGGCTTCGCTCACCTGCTGCATTTTTATAGAAGGTCATGTACATAGGTTTTTGCGTCATCGCAATATGATAGGTGCCTTGTTGCTGAAGTTTTACTGCAGCAGAGCTTTTGCGTTGTAGGTAGTAGGCACGAATGGTATCGGTAACTTGCTCGCCATTTGGGGCAAGTGCCATAAGCAGAGTATCGTCGTACTCTGCGCCTTTTGTGCTTGGACGAAATGCTTTATCAGGTGCAAAAATTTCGTTAGAAATACTCGCATCAATCATTACATAATGGGCTTTATCCCCTGATAGCGAAGTATGCGAAGGTAGTAACCAGCGGCCATGTGCACTTGCAGCTGTTGATACCAGCGCTGATAAACTCATTACGCCAATGAGTGCTGTTTTTAATAAATTAACGTTCATTATTTTTCCTTTAAATTTGAATGATAAGTAGGGACTACCTAGCGGATACAGTGACAAAGCTGGTTGAAAATTCGTTTTTGCCATCAATGGTTATTTTTCCTGATTGGGTTAAATCAAGCTCAATACGGCTGTAATCACGCCCGCCTTCTTCACGAACAACTTCAACATTTAACAGGTATTTTCCTGCGATAACTGATTTGCCATTAAGATCGTTTCCGTCCCAATTAATGGTATAAGTGCCTGCGCGTTTGGTTGCGCTACTAACCCCATCGAAGTTTGCATCACTTTTACCTGCTTTACGCCACCATTGGCGTAGGTCTTTAAACCATTCCGCTTTTTGTACCCAAAGCGCTAAAGTTGTGACATGTTTACGCTCTGGTGTTTCGAGCCAAACAGCAACATAAGGTCGATGATAGGGCTGCACATCTAACTCAGGTAAAGTTAATTCGATTTCTAATTGGGGTGATTGCGCTGCCACCGAAGTGTGAAAACACACGGCAATTAACAGCAATACGGTGCTAATTAAAGATTTAAACTTGAACATTAAAATACTCCTTTAATTTGTGGAACCCAGCATAAATAAATAACCAATGGTGTTGCGATTCCTAATACGGTTATCCATATTCCTGCTAAGCGTTTTTTTCTGTTTTGAAATAAAATAATCATGCCGGTGATGGCAAATAGAATCATCAGCACTGCAGATATATCAATAACCCAGCTCCATACTTCTCCTGAATGACGGCCTTTGTGCAAATCGCTGATAACACTTAAAAAACCACCGGTTTGATAATCGAGCAACAATTCGCCACTGATAAAATCAAACTCTGCATAGGCATAGCCTGCTGGTAATGGGTAGTCGAGCATAACCAGTGAATCTTGCTTTTCCCATTCAATGCTTTTCACTTTATTAAGCCCATAGTGTTTGGCTAAGTAAGCTTCTATTTGTGGATAAATAGCAGGCAGGCTATTTAATTGTGTATTTGCTTGAGTAAGCAGATCCTGGGGGATTTGGACCGTAATTTGGCCATTGTTTTTATCGTTTTTTAACCAGTCAACATGGTTTAGCACTATACCGCTTACACAAAATAGAATAAGTAAAAAAAACAAAGCGGTGGAAATATAGATATGTAGAGTACGACTTGTACTATATAAAGTGCGTTTATTAACAAAGGGCATAAAAGGTACAAATTTATTTAATTTATACGGATGATAATGATTTGCATTAGCTGTTACAAATTTATTTACCAAACTTTACACTTTATTTTTTAGGAGGAGCTGAGGGCTTAGAAATTAAGTAAGCCATAACCAGCACTTCAACAACAGCCACTAGGGCAATAATCCAAGCTGGAGGGCTGTTGTATAATAAAAATATAAAGCCTATTAGCATACCTATACCCGCAGCATACTTTGCCTTTACAGGAACCACTTGATGGGCGCGCCAATGTTGTAATGTTGTGCCAAAGCGAGGGTGGTTTAATAGCCAAGACTCAAGCGCCGCGGATGAGCGAGCAAAACAGGCTAAGGCTAAAATTAAAAACGGCGTGGTTGGCATAACCGGTAGGGCAACACCAATAATGCCCAGTAATACACACAGTAGCCCCAGCAATTTAAAGCCGAAATTTTTATAATAAATAAAAACGTTTTTTATGCTCACTTTAGCTCTTTTTTAATTAATTAAACGGTAAAAGGGTAAGCTAATTAAAAGGTAAAATGAAGAGAAAATGGCTTAGTTGCATGTTATCAACTAAGCCATTTAGGGTTAGCAAAGGAAAAGAATTTCCTGATTGCACTACCTATTAAAAGTAATAGCCTAAATTAATATTAAAACGGCGCTCGGTATCGCCATCACCAATAATGGTACCGCCAATAAAGGGTTGATTGCGGGCTTGTACGAAATCAACATAACTAAAGAATCCGCCAGCAGTAATGCTCATACCGGTTACATTCATCCAAGTATTGGCGCTATTATCTGACTTGTTGTAGATGATCCCATAGTCGTTATAAAACTGCAGGTTGGTAACTGGGCCCCATTCTAGTGCGTAGTCATAGGCAATATTAAAGTTGGTCATTGTGGCTTGGCTCGATACACTGTCATAATAGTCAAAAGCACCCACCGCAAAGCGGTTATTACCATCGTCTAAGTCGTAGTCATATTCACCGTGTTGCAATTGAATATTCCAGTTATTAATGTTGCTGTTTAAGTGAACAGCCCAAGCACTGTAATTACCAGCGCGGTCTTCACCGTCGTGAAGTCCGCCACTGAGTAACGATACCCCGATGTCAGTGGTGATATTTTTACTATGCTCAAGCTGATAAGTAGCGCGACCAGCAAAGGTGTTGTATTCACCAAGCTGCTTTGCTGGTTCAGCATAGATGCCTTCGTTTGCAGGACGACTACCAACAATATCATAAGAGTAACGATGATTTTTGTCTGATGCTGAGCCATCAACTCCACCCAGTTCATCATTTTTGAAAAAGCCTAAATCAAGTGTCCAGTTGTCTTTAAGTTTGCGCTTAGCAACCACACCTAAATCAAAATCATCTTCTAGGCCAGCATAGTAGTTAGTGCTAAAAAAGTAGCTGTGGGAATTATAAGGACCGTTACCAAACGGCACGGCTGTTATGCCTGCCTGAGCTTCCCAGCCATCAATAAATTCGTACCCTAAGTAAGCGTACTTTACGACAGTCATATAATCGTAAAAGCGTATTTCACCATTGACTGAAATATCATTAATTTCGCCAGAGACATTTAACCGGAAAATATCAAAATCAAAGTCACCACCGCGATCTTCATTGTCTTCATCGTAAGAGTTTATACCGTAGTTAGCGCGAATAGCACCTCCTACCTTTATTCCAGATGATTGCTTTTCTTGCTGTGCAGTATCTGTAGAAGTAGCTTGCAACTGTTTACTAACTTGTTCTACTTGCTGAGACTTTTTTTCAGCGAGTTTGCTTTCAAGTTTATCTACTTGTTGCTTTAACTGCGTTAATTGGCTTTGGAGAGGTTGAAGATTTGATGCATAAGAATTGCTAGCAACACCACTTAAAATTAATGCGAGTGTTAGTTTTGAGAGTTTAGTCATAATAGCCGTTTTGATTGTGATTAAAAAAATAAAGGCGCAACGATGCGCCTCTTAGTGTGGAAAAAGGAGAAAATGGCAGACTAATTTAGTTTATTGTTTTTATACTGCGTTTTATTCTTTAGAAGTTTGAAACAGTGCGCCTACTTCTAAAAGAGGAGAGGCATCTAGCTTATCTGCATCCATCATTGCGGCAATACGTTGCATTGATGAAAGCAGTAGGCTCTGTTCCCATTCAGCAAGCGCTGAAAATTTTTCGATAAAGTGTTCTTGCAAGGGCTGAGGCGCTTTTTCGAGTAATTCTTTACCTTGTTCAGTAAGGTATAAGCTGACCCGGCGTTTGTCCATTTGACTACGAACGCGTGTTACCAAATTCTTGCTTTCTATTCGGTCAAGAATATTTGTGACCGTTGCCGGACTTAAATTGACGTTTTGCGCAATACGACTGGCGGTAATACCATCAGTTTGAGACACTTCTTGCATAATAAGCAGTTGTGGTCCAGTTAAACCCGCTGTTTTATTAAGTTGTTTTGAATGTAAGTCAATCGCACGGATCACCTTGCGTAAAGAAACTAGTAACTCGTCATATTTTTGCATTTGTTTGTCTCATGAAAGGCGAATCAGTTGCCGTAATCACGAAATGTTACACATCAAATAAATTGAATTCAAATGATATATATCATTTAACGCCGCTATTATTAGTTTTTAATGGTTTTTATTAATTTGAGCAGTAATTAAAATGGTATTTATTATCTTTATTTTATTAAAAGTTAATAACACTCTGTTTGCTAAGGCTGCGCACCTTACGTAAGTTAAAAGCGATACGCAAGCCACAGGTTTAAAACTTTAGTCGTAATTGAGCCGTTGATGTGGCATAACAATATAGTAACTAACTCAATTTAAATAACTATTCTATGTAGCTTATGCTTTAAGCATGCATTATTGTTTGTGTACAGTAACCTGAACTCAGGTTAAGTACTAAAAAATTAGTCTCAGTGTTAAAGGAAATAAAATGCAATTATCACCCTCAGTATGTATTGAGCGTACACATAGCGGTTTGGAATTTATTAGTATTAATAGTCGCCAATGTAAGGCGAAGATATTTTTACAAGGTGGGCAAATAACTGAGTTTACACCCAAAGGTAAATTGCCACTATTGTGGGTGTCTGGGGATGAAACCTTTAGCGAAGGGAAGGGCATTCGTGGCGGTATTCCTATTTGCTGGCCTTGGTTTGGTCAACATGAAAATAAAGACTTTCCAGCACATGGTTTTGCGCGCACGCACGTATGGCAAGCCGATGAAGTGCATGAAACCGAGAACGAGATTACTGTTAGTCTTAAATTACCAATGAAGCAGATAGATTCTACCTTTTGGCCTCATCAATCTTCTTTAAGGGTTGAGTTTATTTTATCTGAGAAGTTAGAGGTGCGTTTAACCACCTGTAATTTAGGTAACACCCCATTTAGTTATACACAGGCGCTGCATACTTACTTTCCAACTGATGATATTAATAATACTCGCGTAACAGGGCTGCAAGGAGCGCAATACATAGAATTTGGCCAAGGGCCTTATCAGCAAAGTGATGTGGTTGGTTTTACCCGTGAAACCGATATGGTTTATACCCAAGCCGCGGCTGTGCAAACCATTGAAACTCCTCAAGGGATGATCAGCGTTAGCAGAGAAAACTCGCGCTCGTGCGTGTTATGGAATCCATGGATTGAAAAATCAAAGCGACTATCAAATTTTGCCGATGATGATTATAAAAGCATGTTATGCCTAGAGGCTGCGAATGTACTTGAAGATGCGGTTACGCTTGAGCCAAAACAAAGTCATACCCTAGTAACAACAATTAAGTGGCTTGGCTAAGCCTACCATAAGCGTAATGGAGCATAGTGTGTTTACTAATCAACAAATAACCGACCTACCGCAACATAAAAGCATAGTGTTTGAGCCGCTTGCGGACAAAGCATTGTTGCATGCACAATTGAATTGGTTGTTATTTTTCATTCCTTTTTGCTTAGTACTAGCGGCTGTTTGCTATTTTAATACAGACTTTGCTGCTATGGCGCAAGGTTACTTATTGGTTGCTGTTCCGCTATTAATTTTACTGTGTATGTTATATAGCGTGTTCAGCATAAAATTACAGGGCAGCGCGTTGCGTACCCACGATATTGCTTTTAAAAAAGGCATTATTTGGCAGCAGGTGACAATTTTACCGTTAGCGCGTGTGCAGCATATTGAAATACACCGTGGGCCCATAGAGCGAAAGCTTGGTTTAGCCAGTTTAAGACTTTATAGCGCCGGCGGTATGAGTGCCGATTTACAAATTAGCGGCCTGACCCACGAAAAATGCAAAAATATTCGTCAGTTTGTACAAAGCTATCGCCACGATGAAACCGCAAGCGAGGTAGCTGCCATTGAGTGTTGATGCTGCGCAAATAACGTCACCTTCACTTAATTGGCAAAAAGTGTCGCCCTGGGCGCTGGCTTATTTTGTGATGCATTTTAGTGTGCGCTTCATAAAAGACGGCTTATTTAATTTACTGCCCGTGTTGGTGGTATTTGTTACCCAAGTAGAAAATAAACTCTTTTGGGGGCAGGTTGGGCTCGCGGTTGCTTTGACCTCATTGCTTGCCTATTGTTTTTTGTATTACCGTAGTTTTCGTTTTTGTATTACTGACGAGCATGAAATTTTACTTAATAAAGGCGTATTTAAAAAAGAGCGACTTACCTTAAAATTTTCTCGAGTGCAAAACGTAAATATAGCGGAGCCATTTTACTTCACCCCCATAGGGTTAGTTAATTGTATTTTTGATGCGGCAGGCAGTGTGGCTCAAGAAGCTGTTTTGCCAGGGGTAACTAAAGATTACGCGCAACAAATGCGTAAACGAGTGTTTGACTATAAAGCGCAGCAGCAACCATCAGCTGAGGTGGCTGATTCAGCGCAATCTCATATTGAAGAGCTGAGCGAAAATAGCTTACTCATCTCAAATAAAGAAATAGCTAAGTTTGGTTTAATGTCGAATATGGCTATTTTGGCACTTGCGGCAATTGCCCCTTTTATGAATGTGGCCATCGACTTTTTAGAGCAGCAATTTATAACAAAAATAGAGAGTTATTATCAACAAGAGCTCGGTTTGATGGCTAATGCAGCTGTGTTTGCAATAATTACTCTGATCATTATTTTGATATTTATAGCGGTACTTTTATCGGTAACTATGTCGCTCATTCGTTTTTATAACTATCAGCTTTACTTTAAAAATAATAAATTCAAACGTATTGCAGGGCTGTTAGAGCGTCATCAACTATCAATTAGTTTAGACAAAGTACAGTCAATCGTTATTAAGCAAAACCTAGTTGCTAGGCTATTAAAACGCTTTACTGTGGAGTGTTTGCAAGCCAGTAGCGGCGGTGCTGCAAGCATGGCGAAAAAGAATAAACAAACCTTAGTGCTGCCTGTGCTCACGCAGGAGCAAGTTGATAATGTGTGTCAGTGGATTTATCCGTGGTTTGACAGTAAAAAGCTGGCATTCAATGCGGTAGAAAGGGCGTTGTTATATAAAAACACGGTGTTTTATGCTTTGCTACCGAGCGTTGCTTCTGGTTTTTTTATTAGCTTTATGCAACTTAATATATTAATTGCATTAGCATTATTCTTGGTATTAGCCGCGTTAGTGTTTTTATCTTATAAACGTTATGGGTATTACCTTCATCAACAAGATGGGCGTTTTTATTTGGTGGTACGCAAAGGTATGATTGGTGTGCATTACCGGGTATTTGAGCTGTACAAAGCACAAAGCGCTCGCAGTGTGAGCACCTTTTTTATGCGTCGTTCTGGCTTAAAAAGCCTGTATATACAACTTGCTGCAGGCGGTGCGTACGTCCCATATTTAAAACAGCAAGATGCTGACTTCATTATAGATTTTACACTTATGCAGGCTGAGTCAGACCCTCGCAGTTGGATGTAACTTCCTTTGTTCAAAACTCAGATTAAATAATAAAGCGGGTGTAAATACACATTTGCACATGCTTTATTACACTTTTTTACTGCCCGTTTTTTCCATTTGATAATACTCTAAACATTATCAAATGTACTATTTAAGGGATTATTGTGAAAAAGTCACTCATTGCATCAGCCTTATTATTGGCTGCACCTAGCTTTGCTGCTAATTGGCAAACCATTCATACCGAGCATTTTAATGTTCACTTTAGTAGTGAGCATACTGATTTTGCTAAATCGACTGCTGTGGAGCTGGAAATTGTTCGCACTAAAGTGCTTGAGCAACAAAATCGGGCGCTTGATAAAATCGTCGATGTGGTGGTGTTTGACCCTCTAAATGCAGCGAATGGCTTTGCCTTACCAACCTCTAATAATCCTGTTATGGCGCTTTTTACTACGCCACCGCAGTCGGATACCGTGATATCAAATTCATCGGGTTGGCAGCAATTGTTGGTGCTGCACGAATACATTCATTTAGTCCATTTAGCGCAGCCAACCCGTAACGACTGGCAGCAAAAGATTCGCGGTGTATGGGATATATACGATTTAACCTATGGTGATACACCGCGCTGGGTAGCCGAAGGGTACGCCACTTTAATTGAATCAAAAATGACAGGTCGAGGGCGCTTATTTGATAACTATGCTGAGGCAATACTTAGAGAGTTTGCTCAGCAGGGAGCGCTTCCCACCTATGGGCAACTAAATAGCGATGAGGGCTTTATGGCGGGCTCTATGGCATATTTAATGGGAAGTCGTTTTTTATATTGGTTAGAGCAAAATTACTCAGAGCAGCTACTCGATAATGTATGGGTTCGTATGCGAGCAGTGAAATCACGAGATTTTGACGACGCATTTTCTGGTGTATTTGGGCAAAGCGCTGCAAGGTTATATCGTCGATTTATTGCAGAGTATACCTATAAAGCGATGCAACAAGAGCAAACCGAATCATCACTTAATAGCAAGCTTTGGTTAGAACTTGATTTATACGCTAGCAATCCAGCTCTTTCAAATGATGGTAGCAAAATTGCGATAGTTGAACGTGATGAAAAGAGTAAAACAAAACTAATAATTTACAGTACAGAAGACAACACCAAAGCACGAGATAAGTTTACTAAGGTGCAAAAGGAGCTCCTAGAGAACGATAAGCAAGATGTTCCTGATACCCCGCCAATCGTGTTTAAGCGCGAACAAAAACAAGTACTAAATCAAATTAATCGCGCAGGTATTGCTAACCCGCAATGGGTAAATAACAACACACTTTATTTTAATGCCTACAGTAGTGAAGGATCGGGAACTTATAACAAAGTGTCTGACATTTTTAGCTACAACACCGACACTGGCAACATAGAGCAACTTACAGAGCTGGCCGGTATTCGCCGTTTTAGTGTTACCCGTGATGGTGAAACACTTTACGGTGAGCAAATAAGAGCTGGGTATTCTGAATTAGTAAAAGTCGATCTTAATACACAAACAATCACGCCATTTTTTACTAAGAGCTTAAAAACAAGTTATGATTACCCGACACTGAACCCCGATGAAACAAAATTAGCTTACTTATCAGCATCATTAAACGAAAATTGGCAGTTGTATATACAAGGCTTAAACGGTGATGCCAGGCGGTCAATCCCAATGCCTAACGGGTATCAGTATTTAAGTCAGCCGAGTTTCAGTCAAGATGGGGAATCTATCTATTTTGTTGCTGGCCTAAATAATAAAACTGATATTTATAATTATCATATAAAAAATAACACCCTCACCCGCTTAACTAACGGGCAAGAAGCGCTCGCATACCCGATTGAGGCTGAAGATGGCTCACTACTTTATTTCTCTATTAATGCCGATGGCCCTGATGTAAAAACGCTTACAACAAAAAACCGCACAGCCGTGACTGATTTCGCTGTAAACAGTGAAGCTCCATTGTTGATGGTAAATAAGCATACTCTGCCACCGGCAAAAATATATACCGATGAGATAGCAGAACAAAGCGATTACGCAGTACTTGATCAGCAAGCGACGTTTGCCTTGGGATCTCAGTATTATTCAGCGTCAACCAGTTTGCTAAGTGTAGGTATAAAAAGTAGCGACCTATTAAAACAACTTGATTTACAAGCGGGTTATAACATTGATTTGCATGACGGTGCATTACATGGCGGCTTTATACAAGCAAAATACAATGCGTTAAATACAAAGTTTAAGCTTGCGCTATTTGATTATAATTTGGATACATCACATCAATATCAACCTAGCTTAAACGCTGATATTGAAGCCCGAGGTGGTTATGCTGCAGTAAGCCACCCATTGAAGTTTGGCCAGTTACATTTAACCCCAGAATTGGCCTATAACTATACAGATTATAAAAATAGCCATAAAAATTGGACACGGTTGAGTATTGCTCAAAGCTGGCAACATGACCGCCAAGCATTTGCTATTGGGCAGAGTATTTATGCCAGCATTTATGATGGGCAGAATCACAGTAGTCATTGGCAAGGTTATGACTTGGCAGCAAAAATATTTGGTAAAGCGTTTGATATACCACTTTTTGTTAACTTTGAGCAAAAGCAAAGAGATGACAGTAGCCTGACATTAGGCGGCTTTAGTTCTAATTTAATTAATCAGCAGCAAAGTAGTGAATTTGTGCTTGCTGCTGAACTGCCTTTTTATAGTGCAACCACTGAGCGCTACCAAGGGTATGGTGGTGGCATTAGCTTTAAAGAGGGAATGCCTTGGCTTTATTACAAGCAACATCAATTAGATAGCAACGTTTATGCACAAAGTTACGGCTTAAAATACCAAGGTGACTTTAGCTTCGGGATGGGGCCTGCGGGCGTTAATGACTTAACCTTTGATATGGGGTTGTCGCGAGTAGAAGGTGACAGCTTTGAAGATGAAATGCGCGCGTGGTTAAGCTTTTACTATTCATTGTAAAAGCCTATTTAGCTAAGTTACTTACTCGCTTTTAAGGACAGTAACTTAGCTTGATATACATTTAACTTTTGCTTGTCTTTTTCGAGCTCTATCGCTTTCTCAAGTAATTTTTGTGTTTGGTGATTTTTTCCTTGTTGATAGCGAATTTTAGCAAGCTCTAAATAAAGTTCTGCAATATACGGCGCTTTTGTTATGGCTTGTTCAATATGCTCTGTAGCGGTATTAATTCGTCCTGTTTCTAGATCATTTTTTGCAATAACTAAAAGTTCATAAGGATCTTTTTCTACTTCAGCAAGTCGGCTTGCTAATTGTTCAACAAGTTGCTGATCACCAATTTGTTTGGCTAAAACTTGATAATTAGTAAGTAAATTTATATTTATCAGCTTATTATCTAAAGCAGTTTGGTAAATAAGCTGTGCACTTTTTAAATCGCCAGCTCGTCGATGTAAAATTCCAGCCATATTAAATAGCTCAGGATCATAAGGGGTGTATTTATTTGCTTGTAAAATAAGAGAGTACGCTTGATCAAGCTGCTTATCTAAAAGCGCGTCAGCAGCTAAGTTACTATAAAATTTAGAGATTAAATCATTATAATTAGCACTATCAGAATACACACTACCTCTGGTTGGGAAGTAGTCTATTAAGGTTCCTGGGCGAAAAAAAGTGATCACATTTTCTTCTTTTTCAGGCTGTTCCTCTTCTGGGGCATAAACTTTAGTTCTAAAATGGTTTGCTACATAAACCAAGTTATCTTCCTGTGCGTAAACTGGCTCGCTAGTCATTTCTTGAAAGCTGGTTTTAAGCCCTAATGTTTGTGCATAACTTTGGGTAAGAACAGCAAGGCTGATACAGTTACCTTGTGCAAGGTTGAGAGATTGAGATGATGTAAGCGTATCGCCATGATAATTAAAATTAGAGAGCTGATTTTCAAGGTAGTTATAAATAATACGGTCACTACGAATATTAGCTGTTTGTTGTTTTGTTACGAAGGCTAAAAAGCGTGCTTTTTCTGCCTCGGGAAGTTCAAATATAACCTTTTCAGAAGGTGTGGTTTGTTGTAAAAATAATGTGTGATTAATTAATGAACTTAATTGTACGAGCTGAGTTTGCGTATTGATTTTGCTGCTGCACCCCACAACAAATAAAAAAGTTAAACTTATTATTACCTTGAACATATTCATTAACTCACTCCCTCGTTGGTTTCACTTTACAAGGGAGTGATTGTTTTATCAAGCATTCGCGCTTCGTCGTTGAGTTAAGCGATTTTTGTGTGATTGCTTTTTACGTTTACGGCGTGTGAGCCATAAATAAAAGCCT
Source organism: Pseudoalteromonas issachenkonii (assembly GCF_002310795.1). Classification (NCBI taxonomy): domain Bacteria; kingdom Pseudomonadati; phylum Pseudomonadota; class Gammaproteobacteria; order Alteromonadales; family Pseudoalteromonadaceae; genus Pseudoalteromonas; species Pseudoalteromonas issachenkonii. The sequence goes on along the minus strand of NZ_CP011030.1, from coordinate 3,326,395 downwards.
GTACCAGCGAGCCATACAGGGCTAAGGCCAACAATACACCATAGTATTTTACTGATAAGCCCAGCAAAATAACCAAAGTGTAGTTTTCTAAAACTGTCAATTACTTGCCAACCAGCGCCAGCCTCTCGAATATCCCAGTTAGCCATGTGTTCACCTGTTTGCTTATTATAGGTTATGGTATTGGCGTATTCACTGGTAAGTGGATTACTGGTATTTACTTCGCCATAAAGAGTGATATTTTCATCGGGCTCTCGTGGAAAAACTAAAAAAGTTGTATTAAAAGTGGGTATTTGCAGTTTGCTATCATTAAGAATCCGCTCAAAAGAGATGTCGTCACTATATAATTTATTTGTAATAGTGTGGTGCTCTTCTTCTGCGTGTTCTATTACTTCGTGATACCACACTGCACCATTAAAATAACCACCTGTAATCGCTAAAACGATAAGGATAGGTGAGCCTAAAACACCGGTCATCTTATGAATGTCACTGAGTACTATTTGTAACGTTGCGCGCCAGCGTACGCTAAATAGTCGCTGCCAAAATTTGCGGTAAATAATTAAGCCAGTAATACCTAAAGTTAATAAAAATAAAGCAAAAAAGAACCCTAATACGGTGCCTGTTTGCCCTGGTAAACTTTTTAAGTCGTTAAGTAAAAAGGTGTAATGGAGCTCTAAAAACCAGTCGGTAAAATAATGAGTTGTGCTTACTGGTTCTGATAAAACCTCTCCCGTGTATTGGTCTAAATGCAACTTATACCAATCGTCAGTGCCACGCTTAACCAAATAAAGCCGGTCGGCGGTGGTGTTATTAAAAAGCTCCCAGCTTCCTACTACATACTCAGGAAAGGCTGCTTCGGCTTTATCTATTAATGAGTCCATAGGTAAGCGAGCAGCTTGCTGCTGTACCACAAAGTGTTTGTCAGGCATCAGTAAGCCGTCTATTTCACTTTTAAACACTAAAACACTGCCAGTAATGCTAATAACAATTAACGGAATAATGGCAATTAGCGCCAACCAACTATGAATTTTAAACAGTGCTTTTCTCATTATTTTAGCTTGTATGTTAAATTACACGTATGCGCATGATAACAGTTATCATTTGTATTGCAATTAGTTGAAGTGGCGTGCTGTGAAGTTTTAGTAACGGTTTTTGTATACTCAAGTTGCCATCACTAAAAACTAAAGTAAGCGTTAAGCTTGTATAAAACCTAGCCAGCCCTACAATGCGCACACAAATAAAGCCTTTAAAAACAGATGTTTAAAAAATGTTTTATTTCTTCCTTTTTATTAACAACAATGTAACGAGCGAGGTTTGCTTTGGCGTATTATTTGCCTATTTTGTCAGTGTTTATTTTGGTTTTTAGTTTTTTACCGTTACTTAATAAAATTATTAAAAACCGCAGTGTATCGGGTGTATCACTGTTAATGATGACATTTGGTTTAGCGCAAAGTGTGTACTTTATTAGCTACAATCTTTATTTTGCTCGTTTTTATATTGCCTTGCCGTTTTTTGCGACAGGATTGTTGAGTGGTTTAATTTTATACTTTTTTGCCCGTTATAATGCCGCTAAACGTCAGAAGCTGCAGTTACTTGGCATGCTTAGCTTTTCGTTATTACCTTTTTTGTTGCTGTTAAACCCTAACCTAGATACTGCCTCTGTGCTAAACGGCTTAACTTATGTGGGCTTAATTATGAGTTCGGTTCGGGTTATGCCACAAACCTATAAAACATTGCGAACAGGAAATATTAGTAACCTGAGTGCGCGCTATTTTAGTTTGCAATTTATAGCAGGTATCTGTGGTTTGTTTGCAGAGCTAGCCATGCCAGTGCAAAGTACTTCGCATATATTAATGTTTATTATGATATTGCTAACTAATGCGCTGCAATTTGCGTGTATGCAGTATTATCGCGTACGTCCTGTGTTGGCATAAAATTATAGTGACCGTTAATTTCATTTGTGGCACCTTGAGTGACCAATAAATAAAAAGTGCCCACTATGAAATTAACTATCCATCAAATCGATGCGTTCAGCAGTGAACTGTTTAAAGGTAATTATGCTGCCGTGATCCCATTGGAGTCTTGGCTTAGTGATGATCTTATGCTGAATATAGCTTCGGAAAACAATGTGTCTGAAACCGCTTTTACTTGTCAGTCGGCAGATGGAAGCTTTTCGATACGTTGGTTTTCGCCATTAATGGAGATTGATTTTTGCGGCCATGCTACTTTAGCGGCGGCCTATGTGCTTTGTGAGCAACATAGTATATCGCAGGTGTGCTTTAGCGCAGAGGCGGTGGGCAAACTGATTGTTAATAAAAATAACGATGGCAGCTTTGCTATGACCTTTCCTAAACAAGCCCCTGAAGAGGTTCAGCTCATCCCTGATGCTCTATTAGCTGGCCTGTCTATACAACCTGTTAAAGTGCTGAAAAACCGCCAAGCTTATTTTGCTATTTATGATAATGAGCAGCAGGTTGTAGATCTGAAAACAACCAATGAACAACTAAAAAAATTAGCCCCATTAGATGTGGTTGCAACAGCACCGAGTGTTGAGTATGACTTTATTTCTCGTTATTTTTGGCCTGCCAGTGGGGGTGATGAAGACTTTGTAACCGGCTCAATTCATACTGGGCTTGCCCCTTATTGGGCAGGGCAGTTTGGAAAAAATTCTCTCAGTGCTTATCAAGCCTCACAACGAGGTGGGAAGCTACACTGTGAAGTGGGCAATACAACAGTGACATTAACGGGTCATGCCGTAAGGTACCTTAAAGGCACTATTTACCTTTGAGTTAGTGTAAAAAAGGCCACGTATGACGTGGCCTTGGTTTACTCAGTGTTATTTATGCTTCTAGCGCTTTGCTAATTAAGCGGTCGATATATTTTTTATGTGCTTTGGTTGCGGTATCAGCGCCCCATGCAACCTTTTTATCGGCTATTTGAGTTAGCTGATATAGCGCGGCTGTTTTCGCTAAGTTATCGTATTTACTTGCTTTTTCTAGGCCTGCAATCGCAATTAGCTGATTAACATATTCAATCTGTAAATTATGACTGACTGAATTAGCGGTTTTACTATCAACAAAGATACTTGCAGTTAAATCCTCCATAAATTGCGTAAGGCTGTATTCATTACCATATAAAGCAGTATCTGAAATACGCAGTAACACAGCAGGATGTAGTAGTTGCGCTAGTACACTCTTTTGCATACCTAAAATCATTTTATGCGGTTTAGGGTCTTCGTTTTTACCGTAATGATTAAACCCACGACGCTGCTGCTGCATAAAGTTATACAATGGCTGCATGCTTTGCAGTACATTTGGAGCAAACACATACTCAGCTAAAATAGCCATTGCTTGGGTTTGACGCTCAAGTGGTACCGGTGTAAAAGGCTTTGCTGCATTTTCATCGCCCACGACGGCACGCTCTACATACACGCCACCAATTTGACGAGATACCACACCTGCTTGTGCACGATACTGGCCAAATAGGCTGTTAGCTGAAGTAACAAGCTGTTGGTAAGACTCACCTTTTACTGTAGCTTTGTCTTTAAGTTCTGAAAAGAGTGTATTGATCAGTGCCATTCTATCTGCGCCGTAAGCTGCAGGGTTAGACGACAAGTCACCTATCATCACGCGAGGGTCTATGTGGCGGCCAGGGGCACGCATGTCGTCGGCATCGTTACCAAAGGAAAGCGCATGTTCGCTTGAGCGAGCGAGTATTTTATCAAGGCGAGCTTGCTCTGCAGCTTCATCTTTAAGCGCTGCGCTGTAGCCGTAATTTATTGCCCAATCATCGTATGGACCTGGTTTAGTTTGGAAAATATCGCCTTGAGTCACACCCGTTGGCGCTATATTTGCTGGCGCATAGTCCATTACCGAGCCGGTAACTATGCCTTGGGTTTTACTTTTGTCGTGAACTTCTTTCTCATCCCACAAAATAGAAGACTTCATGTTGTGATTAAGACCTAGAGTATGCCCTACTTCATGTAAAACCAGCTGAGTTAAGCCTTGGCGTAACATTTGGGTATCTTCAATATCAGCGCCATTTGCTAAGCCCTTGGCCATTATTAGGCTTTGCTGTAATTCATGACCTAAAGAGCAATTGAGTTCTGAATAGTTGGTTGGCTGTGTATGGCTCATCGTGCCTTGAGTATACAGTGTGTCGTATATCCAGCGGTTTTTCATAAATACAAACTCAAGCATAATGTCTGAGCCTAAAATTTCACCGGTTAACGGGTTCGCTAATGCTGGCCCATATCCACCAAACGGTGGTTTGGGTGAAGAAGTCCAGCGTAGTACGTTATAGTTAATATCGCCGGCATCCCAATCGGCATCGTCAGGTTGTATTTTCACTTCAAGTGCATTTTTAAAGCCTGCTTTTTCAAATGAGGTGTTCCAAGCAAGTACGGCATCACGCACGGTGTCACGCCATTCAACCGGTGTGGTGTTTTCTATCCACCAGGTAATCGGTTTTACTGGTTCTGAAAGTGCAGCGTTTGGATCTTTCTTTTGTAAATCCCAGCGCTTAATGACATCTTGGTATGGCGCCCAGTCGGTTGACGTCATTTTATCAAACTGATTGGTGAAATAACCAATACGTGCATCATCAAAGCGAGGTTGGTAATTGTTTTCTGGTAAAGCCACAAATGAATGTTGTACTTTTACCGACACACTTCGGGGGTCGCTTACAGCACCTGAACCTCGAACGGTTGGGCTGCTATTGGTAAAAACATAATCAACAACCACATCTAGGTTGTTAGGGTATGGGCGCTGTTTGATGATGCGTGATTTTTTATCGTCTAATTTACCTACTTTAAAACGCTTTTTAGCATTTTTATCGTTCGGGTTAGGCGTAGGAGACACTTTATGTAGCGCTTCACTTAAAAAAAGCTTATTTACATTAAAGGCTATTTTACCTTCTTCTTGTTTTTCTATTTTTATACTTGCAAGCACGGCTTCGCTGATATTAGCTTCACTGGCTTTGGCAAGTGCGCTATTTTCGTTAAATAAGTAGCGAGGGGTTTTACTAATAATATCAATACGATCAAAGTATTTTCTAAATTCAATCAGCTTTGTTTCACGATACGACCCACGAAAATGACCCGCATCAGTTACACCATCAATGGTATGCGCAAAGTACACAAAGGGCGTATCGAGCTGTGATTCGTTTATCACCATTAAGTGATCGCCGGTTTTTTCATCTTGGTAAAGATTAAAAATACCCGCAAATTCGATTTGCCCTTTAATCATTTCAGTTAATGTTTGTGGTTTCTTTTCTTCTTTTTTTTCTGCTGCAACAGCATAGCTGCCACTAAGCGCTATACTCAGCGCCAAGGTAAGTGTGGTTAATTTCATCGTTTAGTCTTTTTTAGTTGTTAATGTAATTTTACTGTACGGTGTGTCATGCTTTTTCGCACAGTATGATTAATAAATACTAACCTAAAGTGATTAGCTTTATGATTTATAATGGTAAAAGATTGTAACAATACATTTATAAAGCGGCTTAACAGTGCTTTTGACTTACCTTTTATTTGCTGAAGAAGACCTTATTTATACCTTTTTGTAACAGTTGCTTACAAATGTCACGTTAATGTTTCATTAAGCTTTGGTATCATAGTGCTAATAGTAATTTGGGAGAAATAAACAGATGCAAGGTAATGTACTTAGATGGGCTTTTCCATTTGTAGCACTGGCATTAGGTGTTGCTGGTTTTGTTGCAATTAATGCGATTGCAAAAGAGTCAGACAAAAAAGAAGTCATAGACACTCGACCAACGGTGCAAGTTGAAGCCGTTTCCGCTAACGATCATCAAGTTATCATTAATAGTTATGGTGAAGTGCAGCCACTAGAAAATACCCAACTTTCAGCGCAAGTGTCAGGTGAAGTCGTCAGCTGGCATCCAAGCTTTGTGGCGGGTGGTGTTGTGGGTCGCGGCGAAACCTTATTTACTATTGAAAAAGATAACTACGAGGCTGCGGTATTGCAAGCTGAAGCTGAACTTGCCCGCGCTCAAGCGATGTTAATTGAAGAGCAAGCGCAAGCCAAAGTCGCAGAAGACGAAGCAAAACGTTTCCCAAATAAAGCACGTACAGATTTATTTTTACGCAAACCACAAGTGCTGAGTGCGCAAGCATCAGTTAAGTCGGCGCAAGCAGCATTAAAAAGAGCCCAACGCGATTTAGACAATTGTGAAATCACCGCACCTTACGATGCATTAGTGGTTAGTCGGAATGTGGGGGTTGGCCAGTTTGTTAGTATGGGCGCTCAAGTTGCCGAGCTGAATAATATTGAAACCGCTGAAGTGATTATTCCGATCGCAGGTTTTGACAGTGTGTTTTTACCTGAGCGCGTTAAAGGGGTAACGGCAACCGTTATTAAAACAGGATTCAATGGGTTTACTCGCCAAGCAGTAATAGACCGCGATTTAGGGATTGTTGATAACGCGACTCGCATGAGCAGTTTAGTGGTAAGAATTGAAGATCCTTACGGACTGACTAATCAGCAGCCTGCAATTAAATTTGGCACTTATGTACAAGTAAACTTTGCCGGCACTATGCTCAATAATATTTATCGTTTACCGCAAGAGTTAGTAAATAACCAAACCGTGTGGATAGTTAATGATGAGCAACAGTTAGAGCCGCGTAAAGTAAAAGTGATTCGTGAAGAAGGCGAATATTTTTATATTAGCGATGGCTTACAAGCCAACGATAAGCTCGTTACCACCTTACCGGAATACCCTCAAAAAGGCATGGCAGTAAAAATAGCCGGTTTAACAGAGACTAAAAATACAGATGCAGCAGAAAATGCATCCACTGAAAAACTTTAAGGTAGGGTGAGTTATGAATAACACAGAACAGCCCAATACAACCAAACAAACAGGGTTAATTGCGTATTTTGCTAACAACTCTGTTGCTGCCAATTTAATGATGTTTTTTATTATTGTAATGGGGCTTATAAGCTACTTTACCATTCAGCGACAAATGTTCCCTAATATAGAAGTTAACTATATTACTGTAAATGCAAACTACCCGGGGGCGTCGCCACAAGAAATTGAAGAAAGTATCTTAATAAAAATTGAAGAGTCGCTAAAAGATATAACTGAGATAAAAAAAGGGGTATATCGCGCTTTTCGTAATGGGGGTTCTGCCAGCCTTGAAATTAATACTGACGCAGAGCTTACCGACGTTCTCGATAAGGTAAAACTGCGAGTAGATGGTATCGCGACTTTTCCTGCAGGAATGGAGCCGGTTACCATTAGTCAAATAGAGTTTCGCCAAGATGTAATTGGCATGACGCTCGTGGCTGACCTACCGCTAAATGAGCTTAAGCCAATCGCAAATCAGGTTGAAGATGAACTCTTGCAGTTATCGAATGTATCTTTAGTGGTAAACGATGTGCCACTGGATGAAATTGCCATAGAAATAGAGCCCGACACACTGCGCCAATATAATTTAACTTTATCGGATGTAGCGAACGCGGTACGTCGTTATTCGGCTAACTTTTCAGCCGGACAACTAAAAACTGATGCGGGTGTTATTTCGGTTCGAGTAGAAAATCAGTTTTATTCTGGTGAAGAGTTTAGGCAAATTCCGGTAAAAATTGGCGCCAATGGTGCCAAAGTGTTGCTACAAGATATTGCTATAATCAAAGATCAGTTCGTTGAAGGTGAGCGTTACTTTAAATTTAATGGCGAAAACGCGGTTTATTTATCGGTAAAAGCCACCGAAGATCAAAACATTATTCCGGTGGCCGATTCGGTTAAAGCGTATATTGATCAAAAAAATAAAGAACTGCCATTGGGTGTACGTATAGAGCCGCTAATGGACTTTACTTACTATCTAAATGCACGCTTAGACATGATGAAAGCTAATTTGCTGCAAGGTGCAATTTTAGTCGCTATTATGCTTTCGTTATTTTTACGTTTTAAGCTCGCACTGTGGGTAATGATTGGTTTACCAGTGTGCTTTTTAGGTGCGATGATGCTGATGCCGTTATTTGGTATCACAATTAATATTGTGTCTTTATTTGCCTTTATTATGGTGCTGGGGATTGTGGTGGACGATGCCATTGTCATAGGTGAAAGTGCCTACACCGAAATAGAAAAAAAAGGCGGCGGTGTTGTTAATGTGGTTAATGGCGCTAAACGAGTGGCAACCCCTGCCACCTTTGGTGTACTAACAACCATTGCGGTATTTGCGCCGTTTACGCTTTCAAGCGGCCCTGAAAGTTCCTTTTTTATAGGTATTTCAGTGGTGGTGATTTTATGTTTAATATTTAGCTTGATTGAATCTAAGCTGATATTACCGGCGCACATTGCGCATACTCACTTTTCTCCTATTAACCCTGACGGTTGGCGAGCACGCTTTAATAAGCGCTTTTTTGGCTTTGTAAATGGGCCGTATAGGCAGTTTATTGTTAATTGTATAAAGTGGCGTTGGACGGTGCTGTTTAGTTTTATTGCGCTACTAATTTTCACCTTTGCGTTAATATCGTCAAACCAGGTGAGAATGATCCCATCGCCTAAAGTGCCGCATGACTTCCCGCAAATTAATGTTGAGATGAACGATAACGTATCAGACATTCAAACTATTAATGCTATTCGCCAAATCGAAGCCATGGTGCTTGAAATAGATAAGCAAACCGAGCGCGAAGAAGGGCAAAAGATGATTCGCGATGTATTGGTATTTAACCAAGGTCGTACAGAGGCGCAGTTATTAGCGCCATTGGTTGATGAAGATTTACGCCCTTATAATGCCTTTGAGCTTTCGCGCCGCTGGCGTGAAGCGATGCCTAATATTGCGGGCGTTAAATCGTTAACTATTCAGGATGATGTTGGCGGTGGAGGTGGCGGTGGTAACGGTGAGTTTGGTTACTTGCTGTATGGCTCTGATATCGATACATTGAATGAAGCAGGGCGTCGCTTTATTGGATTATTGCAGCAGCAAGAAGGCTTATTTGATATAAGCTCTACCATTGACCCTGCTAGCAAAGAAGTACAAATGAGCTTAAAACCAGTCGCCTTTGACTTAGGGTTAGATTTGGCCTCAATTGCAAATCAAGTCGGTGCCAGTTTTTATGGTGGCGAGGCGCAACGTGTTATTCGTCGCGGTGAAGAAGTACGGGTGATGGTACGTTACCCTAAGCTTACTCGCGAAGCGTTTTCATCGCTTAAACACGCGGTTATCACCACGCCACAAGGCAAAGAAGTATTGCTAGGAGATGTGGTTGAGCTAACTGAAACCCCTGGTATTAGTTATATTCGTCGTGAAGGTGGTTATCGTACTGTTTATGTGTATGGCAACATTGATGAGGAAGTGATTGAGCCAGGCGAAGTGGTTAAGCAAGTAAAAGAAAATTTACTACCACAACTGTTGGACGAATACCCAAGTGTTAAGTCAGAACTAGGTGGCGCAATTGAAGAGCAACAAGCGCAAGCTAATGAGCAATTGTTATTTTTTGCTGGTGGTATGATTTTAGTTTATATATTACTTGCCGTGCCGTTAAAAAGTTACTCACAACCTCTCATTGTAATGTCGGTTATTCCATTTAGTTTAACGGGGGCAATATGGGGTCATTTTTGGTTTGGTTTAGATATTAGCTTAATGTCGGGCTTTGGTTTAATTGCTGCTGCAGGGGTGGTTATTAACGACTCTTTGGTGATGACTGATTTTATTAATCAGGCGCGTCGAGCTGGTATCAGTATAAAAGATGCGGTTATTGAAGCAGGCTGTGCACGCTTTAGGCCCATATTACTTACCTCAATTACGACCTTTGCAGGGGTATTGCCGATTATGTTTGAGACCAGTTTACAAGCCAAATTTGTAATACCTATGGCGGTAGCTCTGGGCTTTGCGGTTATGTTTGCAACACTGATCACCCTTATTTTGGTGCCGTGTTTGTATATTATTTTAACCGACATAGGCGCGCTATTTAAGCGCCCGTTCGCAAGTAAAAAAGCGAGCGTAAGTTAACATCACCCAGATCATGTAGCTGAAAAAAGCCAACCGTTTATAAAGCGGTTGGCTTTTTTGTTTTATGCTCATTAGTGCAAACTTTAGTATTGTTTTTAAACTCTGGTTACATTCTTTTGTTTGATTATTGCAACATTGCGAATTACAATCAGTCGGTATTGATATTACACAATGGTTTTTAACCTAATACTTTAGTTAACGCATATTAGCTCACGAGCTAGTTTGCCTGTTGAAAGCCATATGTTATGGGCGACGTTTGACTCTTTAAGGTTTTGCAGTGTTTATACATTCATCATTAACATGTGGAGAATGGTTAACTATTGGTTGTCTTGGGCTCGATCAGTATAGCCAGCTCTTTGTTGGTGATACGGTTAGTGTGAGCTTTTACGATGAGCATGGCGAATTAACTCAGCTAGCGTTTGATTATGAAATACTCTCTCCAGAGCAGGGCGAACCGCATGCTTGGAGTTTGCTGGTGGTTGAGCATATTAATATGCATATTCCGCTTGTGTGCGCTGGCAGAATGACAGAGCAAGGATTGGTGGTTGCGTACCGACATAACAAAATATTTGCACTTGAAAGCAGTGGCATTTGTAGCGCGGTGGTTCACTTTAATCGCGCTGAAAAAAATAAAAAATTAATCACAGTCAATAGCCTTGGATACGACGCGGTTTATCCTCAAAATGGCGATATGTACAGTGCGGGCACCAAAGTATTACAGCCAAAAACAGGGCATATATACCAGTGTAAGGCATGGCCATTTAGTGAGTTTTGCCGTGTGAATGAGAATAGCGCTATGTTTGAGCCAGGCGTTGGTGAAAGCTGGGCGATGGCTTGGCAGCAAATACAGTAAATCAACTTCCCTTAGGTATAACGACAACAATAAAAATTCTCGTAGTTTTTAGTTATCGAATTTATACCGCTTTAGCCCACTCAACTATGAGTGGGCTTTTTTATTTTTATGATAAACTGACCGCCATTGTTATTTTTTAAGCGGTTTTTTTGTGTCTTCTTCTGATTATTCTTTAAGCTTATTACCTAATTTCCCTGTTGCTAAAAAGCAAGCTCATGCGCTGACTACTCATGCTAAAACACGCAGTGATGATTATTATTGGATGCGCGATGATGAGCGACAAAATGCCGATATACTCGCACATTTAGTGCAAGAAAATGCCTATTGTGATGCACAATTAGCTGCCATTAAGCCACTACAAAATACATTATTTGAGGAGCTTAAAGGTCGTATTGTAAAAGACGATAACACTGTACCGGTAAAAGACGGCCAGTATTGGTATCACTCAGAGGTTCGCGGAGATGATGAATATGCGCGTCATTATCGCAGCCGCAGTATGGCAATGGCTGATAAAGAACTACTACTTGATGTTAATGAGCTTGCCAATGGCTATGAATTTTATGAGTTAGGGGAAGTGGCACTGAGCCCCAACGAGCAATTAATGGCTTACTCTGAAGATACCGACGGCAGACGGATATACACAGTACGGTTTAAAGATTTAAGCAGCAATACAATGCTCGACGATGTACTTGAGATTACCGAGGGGCAAGTTGTTTGGGCGAACGACAATAAAACCGTATTTTATGTAAAAAAGGATTTAAAAACCTTATTGGGTTATCAAGTTTTTAGACATGAACTAGGGACTGAGCAACACCAAGATGTACTGGTATACGAAGAGCAAGACAGCAGCTTTTTTATGGGCTTAGGTAAAAGCCGTGATGAAAGCTTAATTATTATTGATTTAGCGAGCACAGAAACTAACGACATGTGGGTGCTTGATGCCAATCAACCGCAAGGTGAGTTTACCGCTTTAATGCCGCGCGAAGAGGGGCATGAATTTGATATCGATAAGCTTGGTGATATTTTTTATATAGTGACTAACTGGCAGGCCAAAAACTTTAGATTAATGACCGCAACAAGCGACACCATTGCTGATAAAAACCAGTGGCAAACACATACCCCTCATCGTGAAACTGTATTATTAGAAGGCGTTGAACTATTTAACGACTTTTTAGTGCTTAGCGAGCGCGAACAAGGCCAAGCACGCTTTGTTGTGGTTAACAAAAACGGCGAGCGAATGAACCTTGAGTTTGATGATCCTTGTTACTACGCCGCTATTGCGATGAACCCAGAGCCAAGTGTAACCCATGCACGCATTTACTATTCAAGCTTAACAACGCCAGGCTCGCTCTATAATGTTGATTTAACCACAGGCGAAAAAATCTTACTTAAACAACAAAAAGTACTTGGTGATTTTAACGCAGAAGACTACCAGTCAGAGCGACTTATGGTAAGCGCTCGAGATGGGGTGAAAGTACCCGTGTCGTTGGTATATCGTAAAGATAGCTTTAAAAAAGATGGCTCAAATCCGTTGTTTCAATATGGTTATGGCGCGTATGGGATCACCATAGATCCTAGTTTTTCGAGTACATCACTGAGTTTACTCGACCGTGGTTTTGTCTATGCGATTGCGCATGTGCGTGGTAGCGAAATGCTAGGGCGTTCATGGTACGAACATGGTAAAAAACAGCATAAACAAAATAGCTTTAATGACTTTATAGATGTAACCAAAGCGCTCACTGAGCAAGGATACGGCAACAAAAGTAAAGTGTTTGCCTCTGGTGGCAGTGCTGGGGGGTTATTAATGGGAGCTGTGGTAAATCAAGCGCCTGAGCTTTACTGTGGAGTGGGCTGCCATGTGCCATTTTTAGATGTGCTCACCACAATGTTAGATGAAAGCATTCCGCTTACAACAAATGAGTATGATGAATGGGGTAACCCAAACGACCCCCATTTTTACGACATTATTGAAGCGTATTCACCGTACGACAATATTAGTGCGCAACACTACCCCAATATATTGGTGACAACCGGCTTGCACGACTCACAAGTACAGTATTGGGAACCAATGAAATGGGTGGCTAAAATGCGTGAATATAAAACCGATGATAATATTTTAGTGTTTAAAACCGACATGGATGCAGGGCATGGTGGGGCATCGGGTCGCTTTAAAAGCTTAGAAGAAAAAGCGCTAGAGATGGCCTTTTTTATCGCTTTGTCATAGCCCGTAAATGATCGTTACAAAAAAGCCTCAGTAATAACTGAGGCTTTCTATTTTTTAAAATAACTTAATCTAGGTAGGCTTTTAACATCCACACTAGTTTTTCTTGCTCTTTAATGTAGTCACTCATTAATGACGCGGTACCTTCATCATCAGCTTCAGCAGCTTGTGCAAGAATATCGCGCTGCATTTTAATTAAGCTGCTGTATCCAGCAAGTAAGTTCTCTACTGCGGTTACGCCGTCGCTGATCCCTTTTGCTTCTTTAATTTCGCTTACTTCTAAGTAATCTGAAAATGCATGTAGCGGTGCACCATCAAGCGTTAAAATACGTTCTGCGATTTCATCTACTTTTAACAGTAGTAAGTTATAAATTTCTTCAAACTTTAAATGTAATTCAAAAAAGTTTCGGCCTTTAATATTCCAGTGAAAACCACGCGCATTCATATATTGAATTTGATAGCTGCTTAAAAGCGTATTCAGTGACTTAATAATATCTTCACTTTTTGTACTGTTTAAACCAATTGCATTTACTTGCGACATACTTTGCTCCTTAAATAACCGTTTTATGAATTTGTTTACACCTTGCTCAATACAGTCAGTATTACCTAAGATGGTGTATTAATAAAATCGTTTATACATATTGGTGTCATAGCTAAAAGCTATCACCGTAGCTCGACTTTTTAAATAAGTTAGCTAACGCTGTTCAATAGATATGGGTTGTGTTTATAAAAATACTACCTTGAGCAGCGAAATTGTTTATTTTGTGAGTACAAAATATGATCTAAAACAAGCTTTTGACAGGCGCAGCGCACACTTATTTTATTTATTGATGTAGGTCAAAAAACGCTCATAAGTAAAGCGCATAATCACTATAACCCAACTTGATAGAGATCACTTTATTGAGTTAAGGGGCTACTTGATTAGATGCGGAGAGAAATTATGGAAGCTAAAACACGTAAAGAAAATAAAGCTGAACTCATCGTTATTGGTATTGCTTTGCTTGGGTTTGTATTAGGGTTAGTTGCGCACTTAGCGGGTGCAAGTTTTGCAAACTCTGATGCCTTTGGCTATGTTGCTGCACCAATGCCCTTAGTGCTAGGTATTATATTTTTGATCAGCTACAAAGTGGCGGCTGCAGCCGAGGACTAAATGTCCTCATTCAAGCGCTCAAGAATATAATTAACGACTTGGCGTGAGTAAATCATACTGGTATGGCTTAAGTGAAATACCTTATGTTCGGCCATACCCTTTAGCTTGGTTTCATCTAATAATACGGTGCCATCAGAGCGGCTGCCTTTTACAATGAGTGGCATTAAGCCAATCGGTAAGTCGCCGGCAATGCTATATAGCTTGGCTTTAAAAGGCCAATCACCATTCTTAGAGAGTAAAAACTCAACGCTATTTTTTAATAATAGCTCGAACCCTTTTTGCTGCATTTTTTCAGCAATATGGCTGCCAGTATGTGGCGTTCCTAAGGTGATTACCTTTTCAACATGATGACTTGGCGCTGAGTTTGCCTCTAAATAGGCGCGAGCAACTAAGCCCCCCATAGAGTGACACACTAAAGCAGAAGGCTCGTTGCCAATAAATTCATCTATTTGCGAAAAAATAGCCTCCCGATTAGGATCACGCGTATTGTAGGTAAGGTTTAAAACTTTCACCCCCGACTCCTCCAAGTGTGAGCACAACGGGCGCATCACTAAGCCAGACATATATAAGCCATGTAAAACAATCACGTGTTTAACTTTCATACGCCCCCTAATACCAATTTTATTAAAAACATGATCATTCTAGCGTATTAAATAATCCGCTACCTACGTTAAAAATTATTTATATAGAACAACTATATGTCACAATTTTCGCCTTGTTACCGACTTATTTACTTGTCGCTATAATAGATAACTAATTTAATGCAATTGGTATAACCTATTCTAGTTACATTAATTGCTGAGGTTTTATCTCAATATTGGTAGTGTCGGTATTAACCCAAACTTCACCATCTTGAATGGTAATTGCCAATTTAATATTACGATCAACCAACGCAGCTAATAGTTGAGTGGCAGCATAATCAAGACTAAAAATGCTTAAGTTTTTAAACTCATACAATTTAGGCTGATGCTTTTGCCACCAAATAGCTTGGTTATTCTCGCCATAGGTATATAAAATTACTTTTTTAGCTTTATTACAGGCTTTTTTAAGGCGCTTTTCATCTGGTAACCCCAGCTCAATCCACAGCTCTATTTCTTCACTGTAATTGACATGCCAAAGCTCCGGCTCATCATCAGCGCTTAACCCTTTGGTAAACTCTAAACCATCACAGCTATTAAGTGCAAAAGCGAGTAAGCGGATCATCAATCGCTGATCTGTTTCTGATGGGTGTTGTGCCAAGGTCAGGTTAAAGTCTTGGTATACGTGACGGTCCATATCGCTAAGCGATAACTGCGCCTTCATGATGGTAGATTTGAGAGCCATAGTGTCTTATATGAAAAAATTTGCGTCAGTATAGCGCAATTAAATGAATTGCCAGTTAAAATAGCTACAAATTATATGTTAGGAGTTAAAAATGGCTATCCAGTGGTTCCCTGGGCACATGAATAAAGCCCGAAATGAAATTAAAGAAATAATGCCACAAATGGATGTGATCATTGAAGTGCTAGATGCGCGCATTCCTTACAGTAGCGAAAACCCGATGGTGGCTACCCTGCGTGAAGGTAAGCCGGTCATCAAAATTCTCAATAAAGCCGATTTAGCTGATCCTAAAATGACGCAAACCTGGAAAGACTATTTTGAGCAAGAAAATGGCGTAAAAGCCATTGCATTTGGTAACGATAAAGCCGCAGAAGTGCATCGTATTAATGAGCTGTGTAAAAAGTTAGTGCCGCATAAAGTCGGTGCCGATAAGCAAATTAAAGCCATGATCATGGGTATTCCTAACGTAGGTAAATCGACGCTCATAAATGTGCTTGCTGGGCGTATAGTGGCTAAAACGGGTAACGAGCCTGCAGTTACTAAGGCGCAGCAACGTATTAAACTTGATGATGGCATTATGCTTTACGATACGCCAGGGATGCTGTGGCCAAAAGTAGAGAACGAAAACTCAGGTTATCGTTTAGGCGCAACCGGTGCGATACGTGATACCGCTATTGAGTACGAAGAAGTGGCAAGTTACACCGCTGAGTATTTATTGCATGCTTATCCTGAGCTTTTAAAAGCGCGCTATAAATTAGATGAACTGCCAGAAAGCGATTGGGAGTTTGTTGAAATGGCGGGTAAAAAGCGCGGCTGTATTCGCGGTGGTAACCAAATCGATACGTATAAAATGTCGGAAATTCTAATTAATGAATTACGAGATGGCATTATCGGTCGTATTACCATGGAAACACCTGCCATGCGTGAAGAAGAAGAAATAATGGTGGCTGAATTGCGCGCGGCAGCAGAGGCGAAAAAGCAAGCCAAAGAAGAAGAGAAAAAACAACGCCGAGCACGTGCACGAAAAAACCGTCGTTAATTTTTAAAAGTGCAGGTTAAGGCCTTACGCACTAAATTACAGACATAAAAAAAGCCCGTAAGGGCTTTTTTAGTTTCATATCTACCGTCACCGATATGAGCAATGTAGCAAGTAAATGAGTAGGGCGGAAACAGGTCATAAACAGCAAGGGGCGTTGTGGTTTATAACAGGTTTCCATAGCTGTTAACGTGCGCCACACGTTGTTTCAGGGTCGAGAAACAAATGAACTTTTCCGTCACAAGAAGTATGCTTCGCCTTGTTGATAGTGATTATCAATTAGATTTAAGTAACTGTCAACACCTAAATGCAAATAATTCTTATTTTACCTTTTTGTTCATTTATAGCACTAAAGTAAGGGCTGCTTTTTGCTACACATCCCCTTATGCTAAGTTAAGTATTATAAAAATAATAACAAGAACAAAAATATGTTTTCAATTTGGTTTATTAGCCTTATTGCTGTGGTGTATCTAGGGATATTATTTGCAGTTGCGGGCTGGGCGGATAGGCGTAAGGTACTTCCTTTCAAAGGTTTAACCTACGGGCTGTCATTGGGTGTTTATTGTACCTCATGGGCTTTTTACGGCACCACAGCACAAGCGGCTAGTAATGGCTGGTGGTTGGCACCTACCTATGCGGGCACGATTATATTATTTATTTTTGGCTGGCAGCTGTATTGTCGTATTGCGCATATTTGTCGACAGCAAAAGCTTACTTCTATGGCTGACTTTATTGCTACTCGTTATGGGCAGTCGTCGAGTTTGTCAGGGCTTATCTCACTTATTTCAGTGATAGCAATTGTACCGTATATTTCTTTACAACTTAGTGCGACCGCACAAAGTATTAATTTACTCACCGACCGAGCCCCCACTCAAAGTAACCAAGTATGGGCAGACAGTACGTTTTATATTACGTTATTGCTGGCTTTATTTGCTATTTTATTTGGCGCTCGCAGGCTTAAGCCCAGTGAGCATAACCCCGGGTTAATTGCCAGTATTGCCTTTGAATCAATTGTTAAGTTACTTGCCTTTATTGCGGTGGGCTTGTATGTGTGTTTTTCTATATTTGATAGCCCTATTGCTCTGTATGAACAGGCGCAAGCGCTAAACATACCAACACACGTTGCCGCGACTCAAAGCCCCGTTTATGTCTATGTTGCACATACCTTGTTGGGGATACTGGCAACGTTATGTTTGCCGCGTCAGTTTCATATGAGCTTTATTGAAAACAATAACAATAATGAACTGGCAACTGCTCGCTGGTTATTTCCGTTGTATTTATTAATGATCAACTTATTTATTTTACCTATAGCTTACGCTGGGCTGGTTTATTTTAGTGATAGTAACGTTGGTCAAGATACCTTCGTATTAGCGCTGCCAATGGCGACAGATAATAGCGGGGTAACCTTACTGGCCTTTTTAGGTGGCTTTTCAGCGGCCACAAGTATGGTGATTGTGTCGGCAATTGTGCTGTCGGTGATGATCACTAATGATTTTATTAATCAGTTTATTTTGCGTCGCTCACAGTTAACGTCAAGCAGCCGAGGATTAGATAAAAACAACTTATTGCATGCGCGTAAAATTGTAATTGTACTTATTTTATTACTCAGCTATTTCACTCATAGAGTGCTGGCAGAAACCACTACTCTTGCAACCGTTGGGCTTATGTCGTTTACCTTGGTTGCACAATTTGCTCCTGCGATGATTATTGGTTTATGGTGGCGCCACGCATCGTGTCGTGGTGCACAGCTCGGTATTTTAAGTGGCTTTGTAATTTGGGGTTACACTTTACTGCTACCTAATTTAGCCAGTGGTTTTGGCAGCCAAAGTAGTTGGTTAATAGAAGGGCCATGGCAAGTTGCTTGGTTAGCACCCACTAATTTACTTTCATTGAATTTAGAAAGTATTAGCCAATCATTACTGTTGTCGTTAGGGGTTAATACGTTAGTGTATTTGCTTGTACCACTATTTAGTCGTGCAACACTTGCTGAGCGCCTGCAAAGCAATAAGTTCATATCTCAATTAAACGACTCGCGATTAAACACCACATTACAGCCACTCAATTATGAAGATTTAGGGGCATTACTACAGCGTTTTGCTGAAAAAGACGCGAGCCATTCTTTAGTGCAGCAGTATTTTCCGCATGACAAAAGCCAATGGAAACGTATCGCTAATGTTGAGCTTGAGTTATTAGTTGAGCGTGAAATGTCAGCGGTTATTGGTGGTGCATCAGCACGGCTAATTTTAGATGTAGCGAAAAATGAGCAGCGCCAGCCTTTAGAGCAAGTTGCTGAGTTTGTCGATGAAGCTAGCCAAGTGCTTAAATTTAATCGTGATTTACTGCAATCTACCATTGAAAATATTCAACAAGGGATTAGCGTGGTTGATAGTGAGTTGCGTTTGGTCGCTTGGAATCAGGGCTATAAGCACATGTTTAATTACCCCGATAGTGCTTTATATATAGGCCGACCCGTTGCCGATATTATTCGCTTTAACGCTGAGCGAGGCTTATTTCGTGGTGAGGATATTAATACAGAAGTCGATAAGCGTTTAGCCTATTTAAAACAAGGCAGCGCGTATAAATATCAACGCGCACATAGTGATGGCCGAGTATTTGAAATGCAAGGTAACCCTTTACCTGGCGGTGGGTTTGTAACGACCTACACCGACATAAGTGAGTTTGTAAAACAACAAAAAGCACTCACCGAAGCGAATGTTAGTCTTGAAGAAAAAGTGGCTACGCGCACTGCCGCATTAACACAGGCTAACCAAGCGCTTTCTAAAGCTAAGCAAGTAGCAGAGCAGGCAACAGTAAGTAAAACACGTTTTTTTGCCGCAGCGAGTCACGATTTATTGCAGCCATTTAATGCTGCAAGTTTATTTTGTTCGCTAATGAACGAAAAAGCCCAAGATACTGAGCTTAAAGATCTAGCTATGAATATTAAAAATTCCTTAGCAAGTGCAGAAGAGCTACTTTCGAGTATTTTAGAGTTAACTAAACTCGATTCAGGTTCGTTTAAAGTGCAGTTAACGGAATTTAATGTGAGTAGTTTAATAGAGCCACTGCGTAATGATTATTTAGCACTAGCTCAAGAAAAAGGCCTCGGTTTTATCGTTGAGTCGTGCGATGCGCGAATTTATACCGACAAAGCATTACTTAAGCGTGTACTACGAAACCTACTTAGTAATGCTATACGCTACACAGAGTATGGTGAAGTACGTTTAAAAGTTTTACTTGATGAACATCATGTATCGTTTGTGATTGAAGATACAGGCATAGGTATTGCTACCAGTGATCAGCAGAGTATTTATCAAGAATTTAAGCAGCTGGGCGATAAACCTAACGCCGAGGGATTAGGATTGGGGCTTTCTATCACCAAACGTATTTGTGATTTATTAAATATTCCTTTGGTAATGGGCTCTCAGCTTAATAAAGGCACTCAATTTACTTTAACCATGCCATGCAAACCTAGTTTAAAAACACCAGCCACTGCGCATGTACCTGCCAATTCAGAAACTGAATTGGGTCGTTTATGTATTTGGCTTGTGGATAACGATCGTAATGTACTTGAAGCGCTAAAACAGTTGCTAGAAAACTGGGGCTGTGAAATTGCCACCGCCACTAACTTAATTGAACTTGAGCAACTCAAAGCAGAAAATACACTACCACAACTACTTATTGTTGATTATCAATTGGATGATGGTGTAACGGGGCTTGAGGTGATTGAACAAGCAGGATTAATGACGTTGCCTGCCATTGTTAATACTGCAAACCACGATGAGCAAATACGCGAGCGCGTACTCGATGCAGGTTATCCTTTATTGTACAAACCACTTAAAGCACCGGCATTAAAAAGAATGATAAAACGACTAACTTTACTTTAAGGCAAGTGGGTTAATAACACACCAGAGCCTTGTTTTTCATGATCTTTAGCTATGTTTAAATCACTAATTGCGGGTGAAAGGCATGACTTGCTAATTATTATCGATTAATTAAACTTATTCAATAACATATCACAGGCCTGCTGATAATGTTGCCAGTAGCCAATGCTCTTACTATTGAGTGGTTGGCGAATTTGCACTTTGCTAGCAGTAGCCGAGGCGCTGTTGCTTTTATAAAACGCTAAGCAGCTGGGCTGCCATTGTAAATTACAAAAATTAAATAATGTTTGAGTTTGCAAGGTGGCATCTGTTACTAGCTCTTCATAGTGTTGAATCATTACATTATTAGGATACTTTTTCTGAAAGTGGTTGATAATTAACTTATAATCTTGATAAAAATGAGCAATATCTTGTAAGTCATAGCTGTAATGATGAAATGCACTGTGCGGGCTATATAGCTGCCTGTAATTTGCAATACAGCTATCCACAGGATCGCGCAGCATACAGACTATTTTTGCCTCTGGAAACGCAGCTAAAATAAAATCAATAAAGTAAAAATTAAAGGGTTGCTTGTCACAGCTCCTAGGTGAAGTCATCATGCTTTCGCAGCGAGATTGGTAGCCATTTAAGGGGTTATCAAGCTTAAACTTTTGAAATGCCTGCTCAATCATACGGATATCTAAAACATGTTTTGACGCTGCAGTGCTTTGTAGTAACTGTGCAATGTCATTTAGCTCCCCAAGGCTGGTCACCTCGGTACTTTGATTAATAATTTTTTCTACTAATGTGGTACCAGAGCGAGGCATACCCATGACAAATATGGGTGAGAAGTCAGCGTTTTTTGCTGTTAATTGAATCTTTTCACTTAATGCTATTAATTGTTGGCAAAATATTTGGTGTTTGCTGGCTTCATAGTTTATCTGATGTTTTATAGCCAATTTACTATCACGAAAGTAACTAAAAGCTTGTTCATAATCACCAATATGTTCGTGATTTAGTGCCAAACTGTGATAAATCATTTGCTGTTCTGTTGCAGTTAAGCTACTACTAAGTCGTTTTTTTAGCTCGGTAATATGTGTTTTTGCTTCAGTTGAGGTATTTAGTTCTGCAAGAGAGTAATGTGCTTGTAAGTAACTTGGCTCGCGTTTTATAAGCGCTAATAATAGCGTTTTTGCGTGATCTAATTGGCCATTTATTTTATAGGCAATGGCTAAGTTGTAATTAATTTTGGGGTGTGTAGGTGCGGCTTCATAAGCTATTTTTTGCCATGCTAAAGCATGTTCATAGTCACCAAGTCGAGTCGCTATATTAGCTAATGTATCCCACTCTAGAGGCCCATAACCTTGATACTTGATAGCTTCCTGATAGTAACTGGTCGCCATTGTTACGTCACCCTTTAGTATCATTAGCTTAGATAAATGCAGCACATATAAAGGATGGTTATTGATTGTTAAGGCTTTTTCTATCAGTTGTATGGCCTTGTAGCTGTCGCCTGCAGCAATATTCACTTCGGCTAGTAGATAATAGCAAAAATGGTCTGTCGCATCGTACTGTAATTGTTTAACTAGCAGTTGGTGAGCGACAGATAACTGGTTATTGTTTATTGCTGTAAATACCTGTGTTTTTAACTGATGTTGATGTGCTGTTAGCATAAATAACCTTAACGAGAGGTAATAATAAAGCCTTGCTGATTATCAACAAGGCTTTTAACTATCGCTCAGTTTTATAGTTCAAAGTTATAAGTAAACTTCATACCAATAGTGCGAGGCGTTGTTGTATAGTGAGCGTATACGCGTTGTAATTCAGGTAACGCTTTATTAGCGCCAGAGGTCGACATACCAGCCCATGACTTATCACGGCGTACCGAAGTAAAAGCATACTTATCGAACAGGTTGTCGATATATAATGTAGCTGACCACATATCACCTGTTAACTTAGCTGATAAGTTGCTTAATGAATAGCCAGCTAATGTCTCACCATCGTCTCTTAAGCCCACTTTGGTAATCATATCGCTTTGTGCAGTCATACCGTAGTTAACGCTCAGTAACTTATCGTCTAGCACATCTTGCTCATAACGAAGGCCGAATGAAAACTGATGCTCAGGGGCGCCGGGTAATCGATCCCCATTCATAGCGCCAATGCCAATACCAAATAAATCTGGTGCATCTTCAGTTAGCTCTGCTTTTGCATAAGCGTAAGTCGCATAAGCTGTCCAGTGATCGCCAATGATTGCACGAGATGAAATTTCTACGCCTTTTGAGTTTGCTGAGCCTGCATTTGATGTAATAAGCTCTTGGCCATTAACAGTAGAGCTACCCACTTGGGCGTCATTCCAGTCAACATTAAAGAGTGCAGCATTAAAGTGCAATCGATTTCTGAGCCAGGTTGATTTAAAGCCAAGTTCATAGTTTACCGTGGTATCAGCCTTATAGTCTTCTTCACTTGGAAGAGCACAAACAATTTGCTGTTCTGGTAACACATCTGGACACGGCGCAATACCATTTCCGCCACCAATTCGAAACCCTTCACTGACAGTAAAGTAAGCGAGTACACCAGAATCAAACGTATAGTTTGCATTAAACTTAAATAGATTACCGTTATCATTGGCGCTAACATTTTCCATCTCAATTTGGTCAAGAGACGAGAAATTGCCAGAATAAAGTGGTGTAGCTGACCCTGCATTGGTGGAGATATCATATTCATATAAACGCGCGCCCAAAGTGATATCAAAC
Source organism: Pseudoalteromonas issachenkonii (assembly GCF_002310795.1). Classification (NCBI taxonomy): domain Bacteria; kingdom Pseudomonadati; phylum Pseudomonadota; class Gammaproteobacteria; order Alteromonadales; family Pseudoalteromonadaceae; genus Pseudoalteromonas; species Pseudoalteromonas issachenkonii. The sequence goes on along the minus strand of NZ_CP011030.1, from coordinate 3,303,238 downwards.
TGATCAGTAAAGCTATAGCCAGCCTCACCAAATAATGCTTTTTCTGTTATTTCTGAATTACTAAGGGCGATATATTCTAGATCTTTTTGTACGTTCGCAATACCACCGCCCCAAAAGTCAGTTAAGCCTGGGGTATATTCGCGGTCATCTGATAAGTTTTCTTGCTTATTATAGTAGCCGCCTACAATCCAACTTAATGGGCCCTCTGAAGCCGATACTAAACGCAATTCTTGAGTGAAGTTATCTTGATCTGAAGTATCTAAAGTTTGACCAACAAATGCAGGAAAATCAGCGTAACCAGTCCAAATATCATAAAGTAAGTCGGTTTGATCTCGCTGCCCAGACTGCTCATAGCTTGACCAACCAGAGGCTGATACAAGTTCAGCAAAGCCTAAATCAGCTTTGATTTCTAAGCTAAGTAAATCGTTTTCTTGCTCGCCCGGTTCAAGCACGCGAGCTGCGTTTTCATATTTACCTACAGTACCTTGAAGTGCGCTGCTATTTGCTAATGCGCCATATTGTGACGTTGAGTTGCCGCCATTTTCTTGTTTTTGATAAAAGTAATTGAGTGTTGCATCAATTGATGAGTTTGGCTGCCAACGAACAGAAAAGCGTCCCGTAGTGATTTGCTCATCGTTAACGTCATTAACGCGTTGTAAGTTTTCATCAATATCATCTTGGTTTGTAAAATCTGGATTAGGGTTTGAGACCCCTGGGTTTCGTACTACGTATTTATAATCAATATAACCAGGTCTGTCATAATGATTAACGCTGGCACGAACGGCTAATACGTCATCGATAAGCGGGGTATTAAATACCAGACCAAACTCACCCCCAGTATCATCGCTTTCATTAATTGCGAATAAATCGCCACTCACGCTACCTTCAGTAATGTCTAATTGTGGTTGCTTTAATAAATAGCGTATAGCACCACCTAAAGTACCAGCACCATATAAGGTACCTTGCGGGCCAATTAATACTTCGACTCGATCAATATCAGTCAAGCGAAGATTAATATTAAGCGGTATTTCACCAACATAAGTAGCTACAGTGCCCCCATCAGAGCCGCGATCTGACGAGTTAGTATTTAAACCTCGAACAATAATTGGAGAACCTTCACGACCACCTTGATCTGAAACTGTTAGGCCTGGGACCCAACGAGCTACATCTTCTAAATCACCAATGTTTTGATCCTTTATGACATCACTATTAAGCGCTGTAATATTTAAAGGAGCCTCTTGAATTGAACCTGAGCGACGTGTAGCAGTAACCTCAATCTGTTCAATTTCTTTATCAACTTTAGGCTTTTCTTCTGCTGAGGCATGATAAGAGGTGATTAATTGAGTTGTAATTGCGCAAGCAAGAATTTTTCTTTTAAACTTTTTCATTTTGACCCTGTGAATGTTTGTTTGATTATTGTTTTATACCAAGAAAGCATGTTAATGAAGTGTAATCAATTGCGGTGAGTGCGGCTTTAAAATCAATATTCATTAATCTAGGGAGGTTATTCATTAAAAAGGTTTTTTTCGGTGTTTTTTAGTTTTTTATTGCATAAAAATATCAACATGAAATTTTTTAAATTTGGTTTGTTTTTTGCAATTTTACATCATTTGTTAACTTTTTGGTTGGCGCGTTTGGTGGGTAGTACAGTCCGCGTATGAGCCAGCTAGTTGCAGGTGCTAATGTATGTATTAACAATTTCAGCTAGACAGCCTTAAAAAAGATTATAAAGAAATACTTAAAGTGTATTAATTCATATTAGCTCGCCTCTAACTTACCAACTTGAGATAGCTGGTTAAACAAAATGCCTGCTTGGGTACGGTTATACACATTCAGCTTTCGCAAAATGGCCGATACATGTTGTTTTATGGTGGTTTCTTGAATCGACATTTCAAAGGCAATTTGTTTGTTCAAAAGCCCGTCGGCTATCATCGCGAGTACACGGTATTGCTGTGGAGTGAGTTTTTCTAGGTTGCGGGCAAAATTGCTCTGTTCGTCATTAACAACCACATCAGTTAAGTCAATATCTGTTGGCAACCAGGAGTCTCCATTGAGTACATGTTCAATGGCTTCACTGATCACATCAAGGGATGATGACTTTGGAATATAGCCTGCAGCACCTAAGCTCATGGCTTGTTTTATGATAGTGGGGGTTTCGTTAGCCGATACCATAATAATTAATATATCAGGGTATTGATTTCTTAGTTGCGAGAGCGCTTGTAAACCATTGGCGCCAGGAATTGTTAAATCTAAAAATATCAGCTCTATCTCGGGGTGTGATTTTAATAAGCTAAACAAACCGTCGATATCGCTGGTTTCTTTTATATATTGTTCTGGTACTGAAGTCGCTGCTGCTTGACGTAGCGCACTTCTGAATAAAGGGTGGTCATCAGCAATTATGGTATTCACAGCACAAGCCATTTCAAATAGTCTCCAATGCATTAAGTTATATGTGATTTTGCGATGTGAAACAAGGTTTGTCTGTGGGGATATACAGACAAACCTTAACGCTTAAATTAAATTTTAAAAACGATAGCCCACAGTGAGTGATATTGTGCGGGGGTCACCGTAATAACCAATTAAGGTATTATCGCCACCAAGACCGGGTGTGTATTTGCTGGTATCAGTTGGATCTGACGGGTCGGGTGCTACAAACTGGTAACCTCCAATCATGTATTCTTCATCGGTTAAGTTTTTACCATAAATACCCGCAGTCCAATGGCCATCTGCGCTGTACCAAGTAACACCAATATTTAATAATCCGTAGGCGTCTTGTGTTAAGAGGCTATCTTCTTCGAACAGTGCGTAATCACCTCGGTGATAGTAATTACCGTTTATAACAAAGTCGCCCATATCAGTGTATAAACGATAGGTAGCACCTAAGTTGAAAGTTAGATCTGGGGTGTTTGAAACACTAAAACGGTCTGATTTATCAAATGTTTCACCGGTATCAGGATTGGTATCAATTACATTTTCAAAACTACTGTCGATGTAACCTATTGACGCGTCAATAGTTAGTGCATCGTTTGCAACATAGCTAAGTTCTAATTCAACGCCATCAGACTTAGACTCGCCAATATTACCTAAGCGCTGGTTTAAATCGGCGGCGCTGTCACCGGGTAATACCGATATGTATTGACGGTCTTTATGATCAAGTGTGAATACAGTTAAATTTGCGCGTAAATTATCATTCCATTCGCTTTTCATGCCTAACTCAATAGAGTCAACCACTTCGGGCCTTGCTGCAGGTTCTGCTGTTGTAGCTCGTGGATTAAATGTCCCTGACTTAAACCCTTGCGAGTAACTAGCAAAAAACATGATGTCGTTATTGTATTGATATTCAACACCCGCACGAGGCGTAAAGCGTGACCAATCTTCGCTGTCATCTAGTACCGTAGGCACGAGTTGTCCTTCTGGGCGAACATAACCCGGGATCCAACCTGATTCAGGGTAAACAATGTCAAAAATAAGACCATTATTTACAATCGCTTCTTTGCTGTCTTTGGTATAGCGAGCGCCAAGTGTCATTGACCATTTTTCATCAAAGTCGTAGCTTCCTTGTATATAAGCCGCTTTACTGGTGGAATTGCTGCAACCGCTTACTTCACGCGTAAGCCCTGGGGCACCTAAACTTTGACCAAGCACACCTAATATTGCTTCAAACTGGCCACACGATTCGCCATCATAGTAATATAAGCCCGATACTAATTTGTAGTTATCGCCACTGTGATTTAGCTGCAACTCATGCGTGGTTTGTTCATCGTCATAAATTGCTGGAACATCAAAAATAGGTAAAGAGGTATTATCAAAGTCGATATTGGTTGGTGAATAGCTTTCTCTTGTTGCTGCAACGTATTTAATGCTGGTGTTTGCGCTCATATCCCAGCGAGCAGTTAAGCTCATACCTTCAAGTTCTACTTTGTTCCATGTTGGTAAACTAGTATAAGAGTCATACACGCTATCTGGCACAGGTGCATTAGTTAATATGCTTGGAAGTAAGCGATACCCGCCTTTCGCGTTAGAGTCATCATCGGTTTTATCCCACGCTAAACGAAAGAATAAGTCATCGGTAGGGGTGTACTCTAACGTAACCCGTGCTGCGGTAACATCTTTGTTATAGTTTTCGCGGTCTTGATTATCAAGCGCTGACGTTAAAAATTCACCATAGCCATCACGGTTCAATGTGGCAAAACCAAAACCAACATAGAGTTTTTCGTCAATAAGCGGGAGCTGCCCAGTGACTTTTAAATCTTTTTGGCTGTAGCTGCCTACGGTGCCTTGAATATTTAGCGTTGCATCTCCGCTCATTTCTTTGGTGACATACTTAACTGCACCACCAATAGTGTTTTTGCCATATAGCGTACCTTGTGGGCCACGTAACACCTCAATTTGTTGTACATCAAGTAAGTCGAGCACGGCACCTTGCGGGCGGGCGATGTATACATCATCAATGTAAATACCTACGCCAGGTTCATAGCCCCAAAGCGGATCTTGCTGACCTACACCGCGAATAAACGCAGTGATGGTAGAGTTAGTGCCTCGGCTTGATTGTAGCGTAGTGTTGGGTGAAAACTGCTGTACTTCAGTCATTACGCTGATGCCGTTTTCTGCTAATTCTTGTGCGCCAATTGAGGTTACGGCAACCGGAACTTCTTGTAAGTTTTCAACGGTTTTGCGAGCGGTTACTTCTATTCGCTCTAACTCTGCTTTTTTTACTTTAGGCGCTTGTTCAGCTGCCACACTTGTTGCACTTAATAAGGCGAGTGAAACAGCGAGTGTAACGGGTGTGATATTTTGTTTGAGCTTTATCATGGTGTGTTCCTGTTGTTATTAGTTGATTATTTGTTTGCTCATGTCACCTGCACTTAATGTAGAAGATAGTGTTAAAAAATGAATTAGTACCATAGTGCTATAAAAGCTTAACACCTTGACTTATATGATTTTTGTGTAAGTTTTATAACGTATAGTACCTTAGTGCTATGTCTTTATTTGCGCTAAGCGATAAAACTAACAACAGTTACTGCGATGTCACCTCATCTGGGTAATAACAATAATTATAGGAATGTCTATGCTGAGCATGATAGGGCTGTTAGGCGGTTTAATACTGCTAATAATTTTAACTTTGCGCGGGGTCAATTTATTTATTGCCGCGCCAATATGTGCATTGTTGGTGGCACTAACAAGCGGGATGGCTATATTCCCGGTGACTGCCGACAGTAATTTTATTAACGCGTACATGGATGGCTTTGCTGGATTTTTAAGTGCATGGTTTTTTATGTTTTTACTGGGCTCGTTGTTCGGTAAGTTTATGGAAGATACTGGTGCAGCAGATAGTGTAGCCAGTTACATTGTTGGCAAGTTAGGTATGAAGCATGCGGTGCTGGCGGTGGTGATTGCTTGTGCCGTGCTGACTTATGGCGGAGTCAGTGTATTTATTGTGGCGTTTTCGGTTTACCCGATGGCGCTCAGTTTATTTAAAGATGCCGATTTGCCGCGGCGCTTTATACCCGCAACATTAGCGTTTGGCTCAGTGACATTCACTATGACCTCTGCGGGCTCGCCTGAAATTCAAAATTGGATACCCGTAAAGCATTTAGGTACCTCACCCTATGCGGCATGGGAAGTAAGCTTAGTAGTGGCCATTTTTATGGCAACAGTCGGTTACTTTTGGCTAAATAAAATGATTAAAAAGGCGGTTGCCAAAGGTGAGCGTTTTGCTGCAAGAGACGATGACCCAATTATTTTAGAGCGTGAACGCCCTCATCCAATCACCGGCGTAATTCCTTTGCTGGTGGTGCTACTCTTATCATTTATGTTGCATGATGTTTTACAACAAACCGCACTAATTGTGGCGTTGCTTGGTGGTGTTTTAAGTATTGTGGTCATCAATTACAAGTATTTTCATAACATGGCAAATGCCATCAATATGGGGACCACTGGCGCCTTAGTTGCTATAGGTAACACTGCTGCTGTAGTAGGGTTTGGCGCAGTGGCTAAAGTATCACCGGCGTTTATTGCTGCTGTTGATGCTATGACTCATATGCCAGGTAATGAGTTAGTGGGGGCTGCTGTTGCCGTGAGCGTAATAGCCGGATTAACGGGTTCAGCATCCGGCGGGCAAGCGATTGCACTACCGCTTGTGGCTCCTGGATATTTGGATATGGGGGTTAATCCAGAGCAATTACACAGAGTGGTTGCTATTAGTTCTGGTGCATTAGACAGCCTGCCACATAATGGTTACGTGGTCACAACTATACGTGCCATTTGTAAAGAAACACATCAACGCGCTTATTGGCCATTAGCCGCATTGACGGTGGTTATCCCATTGGTTGGGGTGGCTCTTGCGCTGAGCTTATTCATCACTTTTTAAGGAGTTGCAATGAAAACAATATTAATAATAGGGTTGCTGTTTTTATTTAGTAGTACGGTGTCTGGCGCTGATAAAGCAGAGCCGTTACTAGTAGAAAAGCAACATTTCAGCACAGAAAACTTCACAACGGTTTCTGGCACAACGTTGCCACAGGTTGATATTGGTTGGGAAAGTTATGGTGAGCTTAACAAAGCCAAAGATAATGTAATCTTGATCACTCATTATTTTTCAGGAACCTCTCATGCAGCAGGTAAATATTCAGCCGACGACGCCGTAGCAGGATACTGGGATGCGTTAATTGGCCCAGGAAAAGCCATAGATACTAACAAGTATTTTGTGATCAGCTCTGACACCTTAGTCAATGCTAATTGGCATGACCCACACGTAATCACTACGGGGCCTGCATCAATTAACCCTGCGACAGGTAAACCTTATGGCTTGGATTTTCCAGTGGTTACTATTACTGATTTTGTTAACGTACAAAAACGCTTATTAGAGAGCTTAGGTATTACTAAATTACATGCCGTGATGGGCGCATCTATGGGCTCTTTTCAGGCGCTAGAGTGGGCAACGCGTTATCCAGATCAGGTTGAACGCCTAATCCATGTTATTGGTGCAGCAACCATGGATGCATGGACTGTCGCTGCGCTTGAAAAATGGGCACTCCCCATTCGTTTAGATAAAAACTGGCAGCAAGGTAATTACTACGACAAGGAGCGCCCATTAGATGGACTTGCCGCAACCATGCTAAATATTACCCAAGATGCGATGCATCCAATTATTTATAACGCTAGCTTCCCTGACTTTAACGTACTTGATGAAGGCGCGTTAAAAGACATTCGTACCTTGCCTAAGTTAAACCAAGTACTAGCACAGCGTGCAATGGCGCGTGCAAAAACCCAAGATGCAAATCATGTGCTGTATTTGGTACGGGCATCGCAACTATTTACTGCCGGTATGGAAGGCAACTTAAGCGCAGCACTTAAAAAAATTAGCGCTAAAACACTATTATTGCCTGCAACCAATGATTTACTGCTACGCCCTGAAAATATGCGCACTGTATATGAGTCAATGAAGTCGCTTGGGAAAGAGGTTCAGCTTTCTGAAATTGAAGGCGGCTGGGGGCATCTCGATGGAATTTTTTCAATCTCGCCTAAAGCGCAGCTGATCAGTGAATTTTTAGAGGAGTAGCAGTATGAGTAAAAACGTATTAATCACCGGCGCGGCTAGTGGTATAGGGCTACACATTGCTGAGCAGCTAGCCCGAGCTGGGCATAGCATTATTGTGACCGACCTTAATGAACAGGTAGCTCAACAGGCAGCACAAAAAATAGTTAATCAGGGCGGTACTGCTCGGGGCTATGCATTGAATGTGGCAGATAGCCAAACGATTGAAGATTTTTTTAGCACCTTTACGCTACCTGTGGATGTATTAATTAATAATGCAGGAATACAGCATGTAGCTAAATTAGAAGACTTTCCTGCAGATAAGTGGCTGCTTTTACAGCAAGTGATGTTGGTCGGTCCCGCAATGATGACTAAAGCGGTACTGCCACGCATGCGTGAGCAAGATTTTGGCCGCATCATTAATATAGGTTCTATTCACGCCATGGTGGCCTCTAAGTATAAATCTGCTTATATCGCCGCGAAGCATGGCTTAATTGGCTTTGCTAAAACCATGGCATTAGAAACAGGTGATGCCAATATTACTATTAATACAGTGTGCCCAGCGTATGTAAAAACGCCATTAGTGGAGCAGCAAATTGCCGCACAAGCCAAAGAGCATGGTATTTCTGAGCAACAAGTAATTGACACCATTATGCTGGCACCCATGCCGAAAAAGGCATTTATCGGCTTAGACGAAATCTTGCATACCGTGAGTTTTTTAATGGCAGATGCTGCACGCAACATAACCGCTCAAGCAATCGCTATTGATGGCGGTTGGACTGCACAATAGGAGGAGCCAATGGCAGGTTTTGATAAAGTAGTAACAAGCTACAGTGACGCTATGACTGGGCTTGAAGATGGCATGACCGTGATTGCTGGTGGTTTTGGTTTGTGTGGTATTCCTGAAGGCTTGATTGCACAAATTAAACGCCAAGGGACACGTAATTTAACCGTAGTATCTAATAATTGTGGTGTTGATGGTTTTGGGCTTGGATTACTACTTGAAGATAAACAAATTAGTAAAATGGTCGCTTCTTACGTCGGTGAAAACGCACTTTTCGAGCAACAATTACTTAGTGGCGAGTTAGATGTTGAACTAACGCCACAAGGGACGCTAGCCGAAAAAATGCGCGCAGGCGGCGCCGGAATTCCAGCGTTTTATACCGCAACGGGTGTCGGTACGCCTGTGGCTGAAGGTAAAGAAACCCGTTCAATCAAGGGGCGCGAATATTTATTAGAGCCCAGTATAATCGGTGACTTTGCCATTGTTAAAGCATGGAAGGCAGATCGCTATGGTAACTGTATTTATCGTCATACAGCGATGAACTTTAATCCTATGGCAGCCACCGCTGGTAAAATTACCGTGTTAGAGGTTGAAGAAATTGTCGAGCCCGGAGAGCTTGAGCCAAGCCAAATTCATACACCAGGTATTTATATCGATCGCGTTATTAAAGGTGAGTTTGAAAAGCGTATTGAAAAAACCACCACTCGAGCGGCAAAGTCCTAAGGAGCACATAATGGCATTAACACGAGAGCAAATAGCAAAACGCGTGGCAATGGAATTACAAGATGGCTACTACGTTAATTTAGGAATAGGAATACCTACATTGGTGGCCAATTATGTGCCTAAGGGCATTGAGGTAATGCTGCAATCAGAAAATGGGTTACTGGGCATGGGGCCCTATCCTAGCGCTGAAAATGTAGATGCCGATATGATCAACGCAGGAAAAGAAACAGTAACCGCAGCTACGGGTGCCGCTATTTTTAATTCTGCTGAAAGCTTTGCCATGATCCGCGGTGGGCATGTTGATTTAACCGTGCTGGGTGCGTTTGAAGTGGACCAAAACGGCAACATTGCCAGTTGGATGATCCCTAATAAATTGGTCAAAGGTATGGGCGGGGCGATGGATTTAGTGGCTGGGGCAAAAAACATTATTTGCACTATGACCCATGCTAATAAACACGGTGAATCAAAGCTACTGGATAAATGCAACCTACCGTTAACCGGTGTTGGTTGTATCAATAAAGTAATTACTGATTTGGCTCTACTAGAAATAAAAGATGGCGCTTTTCATTTATTAGAATGTGCACCCGGTGTGACTATTGATGAAATCAAAGCCAAAACTGCGGGTAATTTAGTTATTAGCGACAAAGTCAAAACTATGAGTTTTGAGTGATTTTACTAACGATTTGCATGGGGCAAAATAATTGTATTTGCTTCATGCCATTACTCAGTTGCGCTTTTGATGTTCAACAATGACGCTGATAAAGACTTAAGTCGTTAAAATACAGTTTATAATATGCCTCTTTTAAGCCCATCTCATACCTCAAAATATCTTTAAAGCAAGTTTTTTATAAATTGATTGCATTTTAAGCGACTTCTATGGTGATGTTCGCTTTAAGTAATGCTATACTCCCGCCGAATAATTTATCGACTTTATTAAGAGTAAAATTAATGGCAGATTTATCGAAGTACAGAAACATTGGTATTTTCGCGCACGTTGATGCGGGTAAAACCACAACTACTGAGCGTATCCTAAAGCTTACAGGTACTATCCACAAAAGCGGTGAGACACATGATGGTGAATCGACTACCGATTTCATGGAGCAAGAAGCTGAGCGCGGTATTACTATCCAGTCTGCGGCAGTAAGCTGTTTCTGGAAAGATCACCGTTTTAACGTTATCGATACTCCTGGACACGTTGACTTCACCGTTGAAGTTTACCGTTCACTTAAAGTATTAGATGGCGGTGTGGGTGTATTCTGTGGTTCTGGTGGTGTTGAGCCACAATCAGAAACTAACTGGCGCTACGCGAATGAGTCAGGTGTTGCACGTATCATCTTCGTAAACAAATTAGACCGTATGGGTGCTGATTTTTACCGTGTAACAGCGCAAGTACAAAAAGTACTTGGTGCTACTCCACTTATCATGACTTTACCAATCGGTATTGAAGACGAATTCATAGGTGTTGTTGATGTTTTAAACAAAAAAGCATACATCTGGGATGAGACAGGTCTTCCAGAAAACTACACTATTGAAGACGTTCCTGCAGACATGGTAGAGAAAACTGATGAATACCATGAAATGCTTATCGAAACTGCTGTAGAGCAAGACGATGACCTAATGGAAGCGTACATGGAAGGTGAAACCCCTTCAATCGAAGACATCAAGCGTTGTATCCGTAAGGGTACTCGTGACCTTGCGTTCTTCCCTACATTCTGTGGTTCTGCGTTCAAAAACAAAGGTATGCAACTTGTACTTGACGCAGTAGTAGATTACCTACCTGCTCCTACAGAAGTTGATCCTCAACCTCTTATGGATGAAGAAGGTAACGAAAACGGCGAGCATGCAATCGTATCTGCTGACGAACCTTTCAAAGCGTTAGCATTTAAGATCATGGATGACCGTTTCGGTGCATTAACATTCGTACGTATTTACTCTGGTAAGCTTAACAAGGGTGACACTATCCTTAATGCATTTACTGGTAAAACTGAGCGTGTTGGCCGTATGGTTGAGATGCAAGCAGATGAGCGTAAAGAGCTTACTTCAGCGCAAGCGGGCGATATCATCGCTATCGTTGGTATGAAGAACGTGCAAACTGGTCACACTCTTTGTGATCCTAAGCACCCAGTAACACTTGAGCCAATGGTATTCCCAACTCCAGTAATCTCGATTGCTGTACAGCCTAAAGATAAAGGCGGTAATGAGAAAATGGGTGTTGCTATCGGTAAAATGGTTGCAGAAGATCCATCTTTCCAAGTTGAAACTGATGAAGATTCAGGTGAAACTATCCTTAAAGGTATGGGTGAGCTTCACTTAGATATCAAAGTAGATATCCTTAAGCGTACTTACGGTGTAGACCTTATCGTTGGTCAACCACAGGTTGCTTACCGTGAAACTATCACTCGTGAAATCGAAGATAGCTACACGCATAAGAAACAATCTGGTGGTTCTGGTCAATTCGGTAAAATCGATTACCGTATCAAGCCTGGCGAAGTGGGTTCTGGTTTCACGTTCACATCTTCAGTTGTTGGTGGTAACGTACCTAAAGAATTCTGGCCTGCAGTTGAGAAAGGCTTTAAGTCAATGATGAACGAAGGTGTTCTAGCTGGCTTCCCAGTACTTGACGTTGAAGTTGAACTTTTCGACGGTGGCTTCCACGCCGTGGATTCATCAGCAATCGCATTCGAAATCGCTGCTAAAGGCGCTTTCCGTCAGTCTATCCCTAAAGCGGGTGCACAACTTCTTGAGCCAATCATGAAAGTTGACGTGTTCACGCCAGAAGATCACGTAGGTGACGTAATCGGTGACCTTAACCGTCGTCGTGGTATGTTAAGCGACCAAGAAGCTGGTTTAACTGGCGTTCGCATTAAAGCAGACGTACCGTTATCAGAAATGTTCGGTTACATCGGTTCACTACGTACAATGACATCAGGTCGTGGTCAGTTCTCTATGGAGTTCTCACACTACGCACCATGTCCACAAAACGTAGCTGACACAGTAATCGCTGCAGAAAAAGAGAAAAAAGCAGCTAAGTAATTAGCACTTTAACTCTTTAAAAAAACCCGCACTTGTTGCGGGTTTTTTATTGTCTGAAGGTTATTAAGCTCGAAAATTAAAACGTGCGGTCATAAAAAAGGAGCAACAGTTAGTTGCTCCTTTTTTATTTATTATGACTATACCAATCTTCAAAATAGCTGACTTAATTAAGCGAATTGGTATTAATTTAGCTTATTAGCTGTTTTTGTAATGAGTGCTTTAAACTTCTTACGATGTGATTCACTACTAAAGCTCTGAATAGGCATGGTTACTTTATGTTCTTGTGGTAACAGCGGTATTGCTGTTGAATAACGCCCTGCAGGTGGAACGGTTATCTCTTTGAGGTGTACTTTAAGTGCCGCTAATGTTGCATCATTATCGACTTCACTCGGGCAGAGAAAAATCCCCCATTGTCTGAGCTTAACGCCTAGCTTGATACTACTTGAATAGCGCACAATAGGTGCAGCGAGTATGAGTCCTAATAAAATAGGAGATAACCACCAAAAAAAGACTGGCGTAAAGTAATAAGCAACGCTACCCCATACAATGGCAATCAGCGAAGAAAGCAATGTATAACTAAACGCTTCTTTCCATGGCACCATTCTGCCTTCACGCGGTTGAGCGTCCCATTTTACTTTTTTACCTAAAAATACACAGACTACAAAATATGCATGAAAAACCATCATTAATGGTGCCACAATAATGGCAAACACGGTTTCAATTATAGACCCTAAAGTAAGTTTTAATGCACCACCAAAGCGCTGCTTACGGTGTACTAAGGTAACAATCACGCCCATGAGTTTAGGCAATAATAAAATAATGATAGTTAGGTAAAGTAATGAGTCAATGAGTTCTGTTTTGGCTATTTGCCAAGTTGGAAATAGTTGATAGGCGCGATTAAAATAGACATCACTATTTAAAGCGCGTGTTACCGCATCTATGGTACTTAACGCCAGCATAGATAACCAAATGAGTGATGATATATACGCGGTTGCACCCAGTAAAAAATGCAGCTTACTCATTAGCTTTAATTTTGCTGATGATAATAAGCCAAGGTGTTGAATATTACCTTGAACCCAGCGTCTGTCGCGTACAGCATAATCTAATATGTTGCTCGGAACTTCCTCGTAACTGCCTTCAATATCGGCAAGTAATAATACGTCCCAATTCGCGCTATGTAATAAAGAGGCTTCCACAAAATCATGACTTAAAATTTCACCACCAAAAGGCGCTTTACCTTTTAGTGTTGGCAAGCCACAGCAATCAATAAATGCTTTGACGCGAATAATGGCATTATGGCCCCAGTAATTGGCTTTGTCGGTCTGCCAAAAAGCAGAGCCGGTAGCTAACATTGGACTATAAAGAATTGAAGCGAACTGTAAAAAGCGTCCAAAAAAGGTATCTTGGCGCACAGGAATAGGGATAGTCTGAATCAATCCCGCTTGTGGATTATTTAGCATACTGGTAGTGAGCTCTAGCATACATTGACCCGTCATTACACTATCGGCATCCAATACAATCATATGCTCGTATTGGCTACCCCAGCGCTCACAAAAGTCGGTTAAGTTACCTACTTTACGATGTTTGTTATCTTCACGGCGACGATAAAATACCTGCTTTGCAGTATCACCTAAGCGCTCACATAACGCATGCCATGCACTTAATTCATTACTAGCAATAGCTGTATCTTGTGTATCGCTTAGTAAATAAAAATCAAAGTGTTTTAATTGCCCAGTTGCTTTTAATGATTGTAAGCTGACTTCAAAGCCTGCAATCACTCTGTGCGTATCTTCGTTATATATAGGCATAACCACAGCTGTTTTTTGCTGTGATAGTGCTTCACTGTTAATAGAGACCGGCTTTATTTTTTTAAGTGTGAGTGGATCTATCCGAAATAGCTGCAGTATAAAACCAATACAACCACTACAAAATGCGGTGACTATCCACGCAAAAGTAATAGAAAATAAAGCAAGAAGTGCATACTCAAGCAAGGTCATGCCATTTGAGTTTAAAATTTCAAACATAATTGAAATGCCATAGCCTGAAAGACCAATAGCAGCAATAGCAAATAACCACACACGAAGTGTTTTAAAAGGCATCGGCGTGCCTGTGCTTTGTTTACTTGATGTCATTTGGATACCAAACATAGCTCCATACCTCGCTCACTTCTTTATTACGTAGCTTTAGCGATAAACGCATATCTACAGGATCACTACCTTGGGGAGCGACTTTAAAAGCAACACGCCAACCTAATGATTTTGGTAATTTTTGCACTGTAATATCGCGGGCTTCACCGGTAGTCAGCTGAAGATCTGCGCTAAGTGCTAATTTTGCTGATAACTGATTGATATCAGGGCCGGTAAAGTCAACAGTAAATTGACGATGGCTTTTCGGCGGTGGATTATCTTCACCAGGTAATGCGGCACTACCAATACGCGTTCTAGCTACATTGGCCAAATTATTTTGGCTTAGATAATCGTTAAACGTCGTCATCTTATAGCTAAACTTTAATGCTTCTCCTGCTTTGAACGGCTTTTCAGGAACCCAATAACTTACAATATTATCGTTTGTTTCAGTATCTGTTGGAATTTCTACTAGCTCAACACGGCCATTACCCCATTCACCTTGTGGTTCTATCCAAAGGCTAGGGCGGTCATGGTAATGCGCTTCTATATCAAAGTAGTTATTAAAGTCACGGTCACGCTGCACAAGGCCAAAGCCTTTTGGATTCTCATATGAAAAAGAGGTTACACTGAGTTGGGATGGATTATTAAGCGGACGCCATACCCAATTACTCTCTTGTGACTGCGTGAGCAAACCATCTGAATCATGTACTTCAGGGCGGTAATCATCAAAAAACTTAGTGCTATTTTCACCGTGATAAAACATGCTCGTTAATGGCGCTATACCTAGCTTTTTAACATCTTTACGCGCAAAAATTTGCATGTCGACGTTAACTCGTGTCTGTGTGTTTGGGTCTATTTCAAACTTGTAGGCTCCCGCTACCGATGGGCTATCGAGTAAAGCAAAAATAGTAATATTAGTTTGCTCTGGTGTTGGTTTTACTAACCAAAACTCTTTGAATGAAGGAAACTCTTCACCAGATGTTTGTGCGGTATCAATTGCCAATCCGCGTGCTGATAAGCCATAAACTTGATTAGGTCCAACTAGGCGAAAATAAGAAGCGCCCTGAAACACCATAATTTCATCTTTATAGTCATCGTTATTTAGTGGGTAGTGCAATCTAAAACCAGCATGCCCTAACTGTGTACCTTCAACACTTTTCGCTATTTCATCTTTTAGGTGTGCTGCTGTTCCATCATATTGATAAAAGTCTGTGCTAAATGGGAGACGGCTAAGCTTGGCATCTTGATCAACGATATTGATTTTGACTGGGGTTTTATATAAAAAACCTGGGTGAAATAGTTGCAGCTCATAAAGCCCTTCATCTTTCCATACCGATTGATCGTGTTTGAAGCGGATTGAGCGGTAGTCTTGATAATCAATACTATTAAGCGCTTCTATTTGTATGTTTTTAGGTGCAATGTAATCTTGCTCAGCAAGCTTTTTAGCACGCGCACTTATCACATCAAATAAGCTGCCTTGTGGTATTGCCGCTTCTAATGAGGTTGCTGCAATGACGTTGTTCGTTCCCCACAGTGAAAAAACTATCAACATCCCTACCAAAGGTTTAAAAGCCCTTTGACAAGTTGATATAAGGTGAATGCGTTCTTTCATTTTGAATCCTTTATAAAAATATATTTACAGCGAGAGTAACGTCTATCTCAATGGTTTTTATATGGGTTAGCAGGACTGGGCAATTATCGTTTTAGCGCAGGTGTAGTAACGCAGCTTCACACTTTGTATTTATTAAACAATAAATGAAAGGTGTGAAATTTGATAAAGGCCATATCAAGGTTTGCATAGATAGTAAGCAATGTTTGCTGAAGCTTGTCTGAATTACATTTGTATAAAAAATAAAAAAGCCGCGAAAGCGGCTTTTGAGTAACTATATAGATATTTTAGGTCACAATACCTAATTGTTAACCGACTAATTAAGCTTAATCAGCATACTTTGTTGCTTTGTACGTTAATTTAACATTACCAAAAGGAATGGCGCCGTTTACACGCACTCGCCACTTACCTTCTTTAGGATTGGTAAATGAACAGCTTTCATTATTACCGAAGCTTATTGAGGCGCAATCTTTTCTGAAAAGAGTCGGGTTTCTTTTATGACGTACAAATAAGTTTGCATCACCCCAGCCACCGTCAAGGCTAACCGTTAGCTCGTCATAACCTTGTGGGATTTCAAAGCTGTAGCTTTTCCACCAAAACCACCCGCCAATATTATTAATTTCGCCAATAATTACTTCAGGTTCTGGCTCAGGTGGCGCGATAATGGTCGAGCGAATATCGACAATAACAGGGTCATGATCTGACGCTCTGTAAGGACCTTGAGCATATAAAGTTGATTGTTGTGCGTCAGATTTAAACTCAACGTTATAATCAAGCGAGATAGGCTCATCGGCATTAATGTGCCAATCGGTTGCACTGACTACTTTATTTAATAAGCTTGGACTGACTAGGGCGTGATCTAAACTACCCGCTCGGCCAGAAAAGCTATAAGAGTAACCTAAAGTGTTGCCATCTAGCTCAGCAACCACATTTTTAAGGCCTTTATCAGCAAATGCACGGATAGGATCTTCCATTGCATAGGCGTTCATGTCACCAACAAGAATGATATCTTCATCATCAACCCCTGTTGGTTTGCTATTTAACCAATCAGCAAATGCATTGGCGCCAGCAGTTCGAATTTCGTTCCAACATGCTTGGCCGTCATTTTGATCAGCGTTTCCACCAGTTGCACTTCCACAACCACCTTTAGATTTTAAGTGAGCAACGGCAACAGTAAAGACTTCTTCTGTCTCTAAAGACTTAAAGCTTTGCGCAATAGGTGCGCGATTGCTGTAGTCAAAAGGCGCGTCAGTTGTAATCGCTGCTGTTCCTACTTGCTGTACTTTATCAGCACGATAAATAAGCGCGGTAGTAATAGCGTCGGTGCCGATTTTATCAACGCCAAAGTCCACAAATGCATATTGATTTTGACTGTCGGCATCATTAAGTGCATTTACTAAGCTTGCAACTGCGCTAAATTCGCCAAAGCCGTCATTTTCAATTTCCATTAAGCCAATCACATCAGCTTGCATAGCACTGATAGCACTAACTAGTTTGGCCTGCTGACGAATTAATTCTACTTCTGAGTCAGCGCCTCGGCTAGTTGGGAAACCGCCGCCTTGGCCGTCGCCATTAAAGTAGTTAAGTACGTTAAAGCTGGCAACACGTAAATCAGCGTCAGGGTTTAACTCTGGTGCATCGGTACGCGGATTCGTTGCTATAAACTGAGGTGTGACCGTTGGGTGAATACGGTAAGTGCTAAAACTGTACGCTAGGGCGCCAGTAACGGTATTTACTGTATCGCCAGTACGCAGCGTATTCTCTGCTGATAATCCAGGTACAGGGTAAGCAATAGGGTCGCGATTTTGACGAGTTGAGCCATCATCTACGAGTATTTTTTTAGTTAGATTTTGCGCTTCAACCGCATTTGCTGCCGCACCAGGAAGTGCAACTTGTGTCCCTTGATATAAACGTTCGGTGGCAAGCTCTAATTCACCGTAACGACCTAAACCATAGTTATTCGTGACAACTAATGGCTGCTCTAGGGTCACCAACATACCTTCAAATGCTTCTAACTCACTTTGATCGATAACGGGTAAAGTGATTTTAGTCGGATAAGCTGAAAGGCCGGTATCACAAATAGCAACTTGGCTAACATTACCAATTTGGGTGGCATCAAAGTACTCTTCAACAGTACCTTGTACGCGAACATGGTCGCCAACATTAACATCAGTATTGGTAAAGTAAACAAATACACCTTCAGAAGTAAGGGGATTTGCATCTTCATCACTATTAAGTGAATTTACAAAAAAGCCTTTGAGCTGATCATCTGCTTGGAAATCAGCTGTCACAACGCCTTCAAATTCAACCACAGTGTTAACCAGTGGACTGCTTGCGCCTTCACCTTGAATACTGCTAATTAATGTTTTATCAGCGCCACATAGTAAAGGATCTTCAGGTTCTGGCTCAGGATCTGGATTAGGTGAAGAATTCCCTGCAAAGATACCTAGATCACTAAAATCATCTTGATCAAATTGCAGCCATAGCTCACTTGGATTAAAAGCGCCATCGGCATCAGTGCGTCCGTTTAATTGAGTTTCTTTACGGCGCAGTGTTTTATTTTGTGTTTGTACGCCACCTTCAGACCAAAATGAACCTGGATCTACGCCGCGTTGACCAAAGCTATCAATAACGGTTGAGCCTTGCGTAAGTACCAGTGCGTCATCACCATTAAAGTTAGTGACGGCGCTGAGTTGATCCGCTTTTTCTTTTAATTCAACTGAAGCATTACCATTAACAATGACATAAGTGCTATTAGCAGCAAGTTCACCGGTTAAATCGAGCGTATTGTTTGCCTCTGTATTGCCATTTGAATAGAGACTTAGGGTGTAGCCATCCAATGACAGTGGGGTTGTCGAATTATTAAATAGTTCTACTGCTTTATTATAGCTACTGCCCTCTACGTATTCTGATATAACGAGGTTAGCGGTAGCGGGTGCACTGAGGCTTGCTAACACAAGCGCCAATGGCGTTATTTTTGTTTTCAACATTATTATTTTTTCCCGTGTTTTTGTTTCCCCAAATGGGACGCTTAGTGTAATGAAAAATGATTACAAATAGAATACAGAATGTTAACAATATTAAGTTTTGTTATTTTTTGAGGTAGAACGTACAGTTGTGTGTTTGGTTTTAGGTAAGGCAGAGCCTGTGTAGTGTGATTACTATCTATAAAAATAGGGGGTAACGCTGCATAAATGCCAACTATGTGTTGTTCTTAAACATAAAAAAGGGCAATAAAGCCCTTTTATATCAATATGCTTTTATTACTTATTTAAATAGCGGGCTGCCTGCTTTGCAAAGTAAGTCAGAATGCCATCAGCACCTGCACGTTTAAATGCTAATAGAGACTCCATAATAGTGGCTTCCTCACTCAGCCAGCAGTTATCAATAGCGGCTTTATGCATCGCGTACTCACCACTTACCTGATAAGCAAATGTTGGTACACCAAATTCATCTTTAACGCGGCGTACAATGTCTAAATAAGGCATACCTGGCTTAACCATTACCATATCGGCGCCTTCTTGCAAATCAAGAGCCACTTCGCGAATAGCTTCATCAGAGTTGGCAGGATCCATTTGGTAAGTTTTTTTATCAGCGCCTTTTAAGTTTCCTGCTGAACCGACAGCATCTCTAAATGGGCCATAGTAGCTTGATGCATACTTTGCTGAATAGGCCATAATGCGAGTGTGAATAAAGCCATCGGCTTCAAGGGCTTCACGAATTGCACCAATACGCCCATCCATCATGTCTGATGGGGCAACAACATCAGCACCTGCATGTGCATGTGATAGCGCCTGCTTCACCAAAATTTCGGTAGTGACGTCATTAATCACATAACCTGCATCATCAATAATGCCGTCTTGACCATGCACAGTAAATGGGTCAAGTGCAACATCGGTGATTACGCCAAGCTCTGGAAAGGTTTCTTTTAATGCGCGTACAGTTCTTTGTGCTAAGCCATCATCGTTATACGCTTCTTCAGCGAGTAGAGACTTTTTATCTGCAGGGGTAACAGGGAAAATAGCAAGCGCAGGGACGCCTAAATCAACTAATTCTTTAGCTTCTTCTAGCAGTAAATCAATTGATAAACGTTCAATGCCGGGCATCGATTCAATACTTTCACGACGGTTTTTACCTTCAAGCACAAAAACAGGGTAAATAAGATCATTAACACTCAGCTGATTTTCAGCCATAAGGCGACGAGAGAAATCATTACGGCGCATTCTACGCATGCGAGTATATGGGAAAAGGTCTAGTCCAGATTGGGCCATAAGTTATACGCTCCTACTGTGAGATTGGAAAATTAACCACTTGATTGCGGCCATGTTGTTTTGCTAGATAGAGTGCCTTATCGGCACGCTCAGTAAATGTTTCAGGGTTATGAACATCATCGGCAATATGAGTATAAACACCGGCACTAATGGTGTATTTAATCGTAGTACCTGCAACACTGACAGTGTTTTTTTCTATTGCGCACCGTATTTGCTCGGCAATAGCTAACGCACCTTGATTATTAGTATTGGGTAGCAGGACGACAAATTCTTCACCACCATAACGCGCCACTTCATCAAGAGGACGTTTTAATTGTTGTTTAATAACATCACAGACTGCTCGAATTACCTGATCGCCGGTTAAGTGGCCATACGTATCGTTGATTGCTTTAAACTTATCTATATCAAGCATAATGATACTTAAGGGTGTTTGCTCACGGCGTGAACGGCGAATTTCCATGATTATTTTTTTATCAAAAAAGCGTCTGTTTTTTACCCCTGTTAGAGCATCTTCCATATTGAGTTGTTCAAGCTCGCGGTTTTTATCTTCAAGTTCCCTAAGTGTGACTTGTAACTCAAAGGTGCGCTCATCAACTTGGTTTTCAAGTTCATGACGAGTGCGCTCTTGTAATTCAATTCGTTCATTTAACAACGCGTCTTGCGCTGCACTTTTTGCAATCAATGCCTGTTGTGTTGTGACTTGCTCATCGCGTTGTAATATAAATAATTTTATGACGGTGTAGCTTAAACAAAATGAGCAACTTAATGAGGCTGCGAAGGTGAGTATTAAGCTGGATCTAGTGACTGTATACAGGCCTGTTAACGCAACGGAAAAATGAATGACTACAATTAAAAAGAACCCAAGTGCCATTAACAGAGATTTATTGGGGCTCGTGGGGTTTTTTCGTAGATAAAATAATGTTGTGACAACATGATAACTTAAAATGACAGGAATGCTTAAAATAGCAAACAAAGCCACGCTTGGAGTAGGCAGCAACCCTATAAGTACAATAACCAATGCATATAAGGTGGTAATTATTGTTTGCCCTTTAACTAAGTTGGATTTAATGGGTATGCAAACATGACGCTGTAAAGGAAGAAACAATACCGTGATCAGCATTAGCAAAATAGGCAGCATTAATTGCTGTAAGGCTGCTATGCTTGGAGGGGCATAACGAAACCCAAATCCGCCTAAATATGCTAAAAATAGGCTAAGCATCAGTGTAATCACACCGGCATAGGCAAAATAATGTTTACGTGAAAAAGCAAATAAAACCAAGCTACTGATAGCCAAAGAAAAAATAAATCCAATCAGTAATCCATAGTGCAAGTTAAGCATACTTTTATGGGCTAATAATGCATCTTGTTGCCATAAGGTGAGGGGGACGCGAAGCCCGATTCCCGCATTATTATTAACGTTAAGATAAACGGTGGTTTCGCTGTTAGCGGGAAGTGTTAATTTAACCAGCAAAGACTCACTTTTAATCGCTCTATTAGATAAAGGAAGAGCATCACCAAGATGTTCCGATTTTAGTTGCTTCTCACCCATAAAGTGGTACAGGTATACATTGTTTAGAAGTGGGTTATCTAACGATAAAATTGGCTCTGTTGGCTTATTAAGATAATTATTTAGTTGAAATTTAATCCACACAGGGCGAGTTTCAAGACCTAAATTAAGCGGTTTATTATTAAGTGACTGCCATTGTTGTAAGTTGCTTTGTTGCGCATCTTCTAATGAGTTGGGGGTAAATGAATAATGAATAGACTCTATTTTTTTTGAGCTAAATTCACTATTTATATCAATTGCAGTTGCAGGGAAACAGGATGTAAAAAACACCATGATGAATGCCAGCAAGGTGCTAAAGATGCGCATTATTTTTTCTCTAATCCAAATAAGCGATTAAAGTTTTCACGAGTATGCTTTGCCACTTCAGATGCCGGAATGCCATAAAGCTGAGCAAGCGTGTCACACACATAATGCAGCAGTGCTGGCTCGTTTCGTCTTGATTTTGGCTTTGGTTTAACTGTACGAGGAATTAAAAAAGGCGAATCGGTTTCTATTAATAAACGTTCAATAGGAATACTCGGTATAAGTTGTTGTAACTCCTCGCCACGTCTTTCGTCACATACCCAGCCGGTAATACCAATATAAAGTCCTAAGTTTAAGTAACCTGAGAGTGCTTGTGCATTACCTGTAAAGCAGTGCAGTACACCGCGAACAGTAAATTCTTTTAAAATAGTGAGCATATCCTCACTGGCATCACGTTCATGCAAATAAACAGGCAAGTTGAGTTTTTCAGCTAATGCGAGCTGACGACGCAAAACAGCACGTTGTATATCTCTTGGGGAAAAGTCGCGATTGTAATCTAGTCCGCATTCACCTATGGCAATAACCTGCTCATTTTGAGCGAGCTGAGTAAGTTGTTGCTCAAGCTCAGGGGTTGCTGTTTTAGCGTCATGAGGGTGAATACCAGCGGTAGCATATTGATTATAGTGCGCAGCAAGTGCTAATGATTCTTCACTGGAGCTGATATCACAGCCAATAATCAGCATTTGGTTTACGCCCGCATCTTTTGCTCTGGCGAGCACCTCTTGATGCTGACCATCAAATTGATGATTAGTTAAATTTACGCCAGCATCAATTAACGTGTATTGCATTACTGAGTACGTTTTACACGAATTGAACGGTTTTGATCTGCTTTTTTAAGTAAAAAAGAGTTGAATACGCCACGGCTAATAATAACAGTATCGCCTTCGTCTAATCTTAAGCTATCTGAACCAATTTGACGCCATTGCTGGTTATTTTCTAAGGTAATGATTAGCTCACCATAAGGTGCTTTTTTAACAGATGAAATCATTGACGTAATAGACTCTTCACCATTTTCCGCAATTTCTTTATGCTCTAAACCAAACTCTTTTACTTTAGTGGCCACAGGCGCTGTTGCAGCGGGAGCCTCAGCTTTTACATTTGTTTGTGCCGATTTGCTTAGCTGGCTTTGTGCTGGTTGTGTTAATGACTTTCCGGCAATGGTGTTGTCGTAGCAGAGTAAACGATTAAAGTCGTTTTCAATAAAACTACAGGCTTGCAAAGCTTGCTCATTAATAGGAGTAGCGGCTAAAACCGGTACGCTGACTAAAGCGAGTAAAGAAAGTAAATACTTGTTCATATTATTCCTTAGATTCTTGTTGTGGTTTTGCGGTATAAAATTTAGCTAAAATTAAACCAAGCTCAAATAAAAGCAGCATAGGTAGTGCCAATAGGGTTTGTGAAAGCACATCAGGAGGCGTTAAAAACATTGCCACTACAAATACGCCAACCACTATATAGGGGCGCTTTTCTTTTAGACTTTGTGTGGTTGTTGCACCGCTCCAGCAGAGCAACATAATTGCAACTGGGATTTCAAATGCGATCCCAAAAGCAAAAAAAAGCTTGAGCACAAAGCCTAAATAACTACTTATATCGGGCGCAAGCGTCATCATTTGCGGCCCTACACTGGTGAAAAACCCTAAAATTATAGGTAGCACCACAAAGTAACAAAAAGCAATGCCACTATAAAATAAGATAATACTGGAAGCCAATATGGGCATCAGCATTTTCTTTTCATGTTGATATAAACCCGGGGCTATAAACCCCCAAATTTGATGCAAAATCCAAGGAATGGCAGCAAATAAAGCAACAAACAACGTCAGCTTAAAAGGGGCAAAAAACGGTGCAGTAACATCCGTTGCAATCATAGTGGCTGTACTAGGTAAATGAGCAACTAAAGGAGCGGCTACAAAGGTATAAATATCGTTTGCAAAGTAAATTAAGCCAATAAAAATCACTAAAATACTTAATAACGATTTAATTAGCCGGTCACGTAATTCAATTAAATGAGCGACAAACCCTGATTTTACTTCCTCAGTCATTGTGTTTTATACCGTGTATTAAGTGCATGAAAAAAAGAGAGTGCTATGTTCACTTTGAGTCATCTGTTTGTTGGCTATTTGATGCTGGCGTTTGACTTTTTTTATAGCTATGGGTGACTGATTGCGCCGCTTGTTGTAGCTCAGAAACAGAGTTTTGTAGGTCAGGACTTAAATCTTTAAGACCTTGTTGCTCTGCTTTTTTTAGATTTTCGTGTAGTTCATGCACACGAAGCTCCTCGCTCACCTCCGCTTTTACGGAATTGGCCATTGCTTTTGCTGTTTTAACCCAACGGCTCACAGTTCTAATAGCGACAGGTAAGCGCTCAGGACCAAGCACCACCAAACCGACAATAAATACAACAACAAGCTCCCACATTCCCATGCTGGTTAAACCTTGTCGTTGTCTTTAGTTTTGCTAGTTGTACTTGAATCGATAGGTGTTGATTCTGCTGATTTTTCAATGTGTTCTGTTTTATTTTCGCTGGCTTGTTTTTCAGCGCTTTGCTCATCCGACATCGCTTTTTTAAAACCTTTAACTGCGCCGCCTAAATCACCACCGATACCGCGTAGCTTTTTGGTACCAAATAAAAGTACAATGATTGCAAGTACAATTAATAGCTGCCAAATACTAATACCACCAAACCCCATGGTTTTCTCCTGCTTTTAAAGCCGTTAATATTAAGATTAAATGCTGATTATACGCCCACAGCGGTAAATAGCACTTAGTTTATGCGCGGCGCCAAGCCGCTATAAAGCCAACTACAGCACAGCCTAAGACAACGCCAGCAGCCATTAAGTTGTGTTGTAAATAAAATAATGCTGAAACAATCATCGCTGCACTACTAAAAAGTCCTAAAACCAAGGGTTTATGTGAAACCGTTGATGTTGGAGGTTGTGCGTGCGGTGCTCGTTTTAAATTTTGATAAATTAAATCAGGCAACTCAGGCATTTTTTCTGCCCAAAACGGTAAGTTTGCATACATTTGCTTTAGTACAGAAAGCGGGCCAACCTGTTGTTTTACCCAGTCTTCTAAAAACGGTTTTGCGGTTTTCCACAAATCTAGTTGTGGATAAAGCTGGCGACCTAAGCCTTCAACATACAACAAGGTTTTTTGTAATAATACGAGTTGTGGTTGAACCTGCATATTAAAACGACGTGCAGTATTAAATAAATTAACCAGTACATGGCCAAATGATATTTCAGCAAGTGGTTTATTAAAAATGGGCTCGCAAACGGTACGAATGGCAAATTCAAACTCTTCAATGCTGGTATCGGGCGGCACCCATCCTGAATCAACATGTAGCTGAGCTACTTGGCGGTAGTCACGATTAAAAAAGGCAATAAAGTTTTCAGCTAAATAACGTTTATCTTCTTTGTTAAGTGTTCCCACAATGCCGCAATCTATGCCAATATATTTAGGATTGTGCGGGTTTTCGCGCGACACAAAAATATTGCCAGGGTGCATATCTGCATGAAAAAAACTATCGCGGAATACTTGGGTAAAAAACACTTCCACTCCGCGCTCAGCTAGTAATTTCATATTGGTATTTTGTGCCATCAGTGCTTCAGTATCTGACACCGGAATTCCGTAAATTCGCTCCATAACCAGCACATTATTGCGGCTGTAGTCACTGTATACTGTTGGAATATATAGCGATTCTGAGCCTTCAAAATTACGTTTTAATTGAATGCCGTTAGCACCCTCACGCATTAAGTCGAGTTCATCGAGTAATGTTTTTTTATACTCTTTAACCACTTCTACAGGGCGTAAGCGTTTCGCTTCATTAATTAACTTACCAACAACTTTAGCTAATTTTTCCATTAAGGCTAAGTCGGCGTTGATTTGTTGCTCAATATTAGGGCGAATAACTTTAATAACAACATCTTGCGATTCGCCCTGCGCGTCAACGAGGGTGGCAGTATGCACTTGAGCAATTGAGGCCGATGCCAAGGGGGTTTGTGAAAACTCGCTAAATAGCTGGCTAATATCATCTATTTCTAATGCTTTTTCGATGATCTTTTGCGCTAATTCACCTTCAAAAGGTTCTACCTGATCTTGTAAAAAGGCTAACTCTAGCGCGATATCGTGGGGTAACAAGTCACGACGGGTTGAGAGCATTTGGCCAAATTTTATCCATACCGGGCCAAGTTGTTGCAGCGCTAAACGAAGTCTTAAGCCCGGGGGTTTATTTTTGTGTTGGTTGCGCAACCAAAACAAACTTCCTCGTGCAAGTTTAGCAAACCAAGGTACTTTGTGTTTTGGAATAAGCTCATCGAGTCCGTAGCTAAGCAGGGTTTTAGTTATGTAATACAATCGGGCAGTTGACACAAAAAATCCTTAGCGCGTTAAAGTGCTTTAATTAGGGCGTTAATGCGTTGCTCAATGGCAGCAACTTGGCTTTTTAGTGCTCTATTTTGTTGTTTAAATTGCGCAAGCTCTAATGGGTGAATTGTAATTGCCAATTCATCTTGGAACAGGCTAATCAAGGTGCTATCGAGCTGTGATTTTGCTTTTTTACCTTGCTGCTTAAACGACTGAAAGTGCAAATAAAGTTGCTGTGCAGGTGCATCCCCAACATACTTTGCTAGTTGCTCTGGCCAATCAATGTCTAAACTTGAAAAGGCGGAGCTATAATTTTGAGCTATGTTTAAATCCCCTTGCAAATCAAGTTTGTCTTGACGTATAAGCTGGGTAAGCATGGCTGGATTTTTAAGAGCTAACAAGGTGTTTATATTGGCACTGATCATACAGTCAGCGTCAGCATGTGCTAATGCAGTGTAAAGATGTAGCTGCTGATTGGCATAAGTAATGGCTATTTTTTGCTGCCAATCTCTAACTTCAACTAATAAACGCTGATGTTCTACCGCTTTTAGCTTATCGACTAAGCTCGGGTCGAGTTTAAGCGCTTGATTTAATACTTGTTCAATAAGCGAAAGCACAAAGCTCGGTAGCATAAAAAAACTGCTTTCAGCCGATTGTTCTTTATTGTTTTCTTCAAGCGCCATAAATTACTAACCTTAGTATTTAAACCCACGGTGAAGTGCAACAATGCCGCCTGTAAGGTTTTGATAAGTCGCTTGTTCAAATCCTGCTTCGACCATCATCGCTTTTAGCGTTTCTTGATCTGGGTGCATACGAATTGACTCAGCTAAATATTGGTATGATTCACTGTCGTTAGCAACCAACTTACCCATAGTAGGTAAAATGTTGAAAGAGTAAAAATCATACGCTTTGCTCAACAATTCTTGCTCTGGTTTTGAAAACTCAAGAATGAGTAAACGACCACCTGGTTTTAAAATACGATACATAGAGCGCAGCGCTTTATTTTGATCCGTCACATTACGTAAACCAAAAGCAATCGTAATTAAATCAAAGCTATTATCAGGGAAAGGCAAGGCTTCGGCATTCATTTGTACGTAATCAATGTTGCCTACAAGGCCTAAGTTATGCAGCTTTTCGCGGCCTACTTTTAACATTGAAGAGTTTATATCACCTAAAACAACCTGACCGGTTTCGCCAACAAGCAGGCTAAACTTTGCAGTTAAATCGCCAGTACCACCGGCTAAATCTAATACATGATGACCTTTACGAATACCTGAGCTGGCAATTGTTTGACGTTTCCATAAACGATGAATACCAAAAGACATGAGATCATTCATAACATCGTACTTTGTCGCAACAGAATGAAATACATCAGCAACCATAGAAGCTTTTTCGGTTTCGGCAACAGTTTTATAGCCAAAATGCGTGGTCTTTTCAGGGTTCTCGTTCATGATTAATCTCTATCGTGGTAATAAAGACTAGTGTACTTGATTGTGCACCAAGGGTGCAATTTGAATATGATTTATCAGTTAATTTTATTGTTTGAACAGTGTACTGGGTTATTGAGAAGAGCGTGACTTAAAAGCGGCGTTTGAGGCACTTTTAACCAGCTGGTTAAAGTCGCCTTGTTGTTGCTCAGTGATCCCTAGTGAGAGAGAAATGGGGGGTAGTTTTAGATCGCTTTTTGAACTAATAAAACGTAGCTTTTCAACTCCGCTTATCACTTTTTGTGCAATAAGGTTAGCGGTTTCGGGTTCTATGTTAGCAAGTAAAACGATGAATTGATCTTTTGCAGAGCGCCCAGCTAAGCCACTTTGCGAAACATATTTTTGCACTTGCTTAGCCACTTTATTTAAAATCACTTCGCCAATGGCATCGCCAAAATTATTAATAAAATGCTCTAAATTATCAATTTGAATTGCAATAGCTGAGATTGATTTGTCTTGTTTTAACCATAACTGTGTTTGTTTGGTTAAATAATGGCGTTTATATAAGCCAGTTTGTGGGTCAATCACATGTTGTTTGCGTAAAGTATTAAGTTGTTTTTTAGTTGCTTCGTGTAGTTTTTTGGCCTGACTTAGTTGGTGTTTAAATTGTGCTTGTTGCGTTAATAAAAGCTGAGTTTGTTCATTAAGCCTTTCTAAAGCAATACGGCTGTTGGCAATATTATTTTCATCTAGAGAGTGCATACAGTCATTAACATGACCTGCAAAGTCATTTAGCTTTTTTTCGGTCTGTTGAGCATTTTGCGATAGTGAATTGATCACGCCATTGACGTTTTCAATCATTGCTACTTCGGTTTTATGCCCTTGATTTAAATATTCAAAATAGAGTTGTTCAATAAACAGCTCATCAATATTTTGATGGGCATCTATGGCATCATCAATGGCATTATTAAGCGCGAAATGGACTTTACTAATGTATGTATACACAACTTGAAAATTTAAGGGGGTAGGAGGCAAAACATGATGCTCTAAAAACATACATACTTTTGTCATTTTTTCTTGTGCTAAAGCCATGGAATCATGGAACATCATTTGCAATTACCAACCAAATACGCATAAATGCTGATTTATAAAACTCGTCCAATGAGGCAATTTGCTTCCAAGCAACGATACAATAATCATTATATCCGTTATTTAAAAGTAAAATGAGTCGGAGTTGGCTAAAATAGTATTATTAATGAGGTAACCGTTGTTTTTCTGAGCAATTACTCTAAGTTATTTATAGTTTTGTATTAACTTAAGTTAATACAATGTCTCACGGGCGTATATTTTGCGCAGTTGGTCGTATATCTATTTGCTATTTATCTAGGCTACGATAGGTTTATCACATCTGTAATATTACTAAGATCACTCACTATGAATTTATCTCTTTCAAAACAAATGCGTCTTTCCTTATTAAGTGTCACTTTAGTGTGCTCACTAAGCGCGTGTCAGCTCACCGCAATTAATGCGGATCAACAATTTACGCAAGCGGCTGAGAATATAGTACAGCATCGCCAAAATGTTAGCCCGTATAGTAACCCCGAAGGAGTTGATGGCTACTTATTACCTAATTTGTCAGCTGAATTTTTAGCGCAGCAATATCAAAAAAACACCCAGTTATTGGCTGATTTAGATGCCATAGATATAAGTAAGCTCAGTGATGAAAACCAAATTAACTACAGTATTATTCGAGCTCAAGTGCAAAATAGTGTTGATGAATATGTATTTAATACGCACTACATGCCTTTAACGTCAGAATATGGCTTTCATTCAAGCCTATCGTTTATTGTTAATAGCTCTGATTATAAAACTGCACAAGATTATCAACACTATTTAAAGCGATTACAGCAAGTGCCGCGCTTTTTTGAGCAAAACATAGGTTGGATGCGCAAAGGATTAGAGGTTGGTTTAACTCAACCCAAAGCGGTGTTAATTGGTTATCAGGACTCGATTACTGCTTACATTGTTGATGACGTCACACAATCTGAATTTTATAAGCCATTTTTAAACAATACCGCGGGTTTAAGTGATAGTGAATTTGCAGCGTTACAACAACAAGCTAAAGCAATTATTAGCAGCCAAGTTATTAATGCCTACAAAGACTACTTAACTTTTTTTAATAACGAATACTTACCAGGCGCACGTAGTGATATTGGTATTTCGTCAACACCGAATGGTGAGGCCTTTTATGCAAATCGTGCTAAATATTACACCACCACACAAATGACCCCAAAAGAAATACATGAGCTGGGTTTAGCGGAGGTTGCGCGCATTCGTAGTGAAATGGAAGCGGTTATTAAAGAAGTAGGTTTTAAAGGCACATTTGCAGAATTTATCCACTTTTTACGAACAGATCCGCAGTTTTACGCCACAACGCCTGAACAATTATTAAAAGAGGCCGCGTACATTGCCAAAAAAATGGATGCACAGTTACCTAAATTATTTCATACCTTACCACGCAAACCCTATGGCGTAGCGCCGGTGCCTGCCAATATTGCACCTAAGTACACTACTGGGCGCTATTCAGGTTCGAGCCGTGATGATCAAGCCGGCTTTTATTGGGTGAACACGTACGCTTTAGATAAACGACCACTTTATGCTTTAGAAGCGTTAACTTTGCACGAAGCTGTTCCGGGTCATCATTTACAAATTTCACTCAATGCAGAACTTGAAAGTTTACCTAGCTATCGCCGTGATGCGTATTTATCAGCGTTTGGTGAGGGCTGGGGACTGTATTCAGAGTACTTAGGCGTTGAAGCGGGTTTTTATCAAGACCCGTACAGCAACTTTGGTCGTTTAACCTACGAAATGTGGCGTGCTGCACGTTTAGTGGTTGATACGGGTATGCACATGTACGGCTGGAGTCGTGAGCGTGCAATGAATTTTATGGCCGATAATACGGCGCTTTCATTGCACAATGTAAAAACAGAAACCGATCGTTATATTTCATGGCCTGCACAAGCGTTGTCATACAAAATTGGTGAGTTAACAATTAAACGTCTGCGTGCAGAGGCCGAGCAAGCATTAGGTCAGCAGTTTGATATTCGTGAGTTTCATCATCAAATATTGCGCCATGGTTCAGTGCCTTTGTCGGTGCTTGAGCAGCAAATACGTTTGTATATACAAGCAGAATTAGCAGAAACAGATAGCTAATAGCGCATTATTTTGAAACTATAAAAGCGTGGTGTTATTTAATGACATCATGCTTTTTTAGCATTTAAGGATAAGTAATGAGTCAATTTATAATGTTCAGTATCGATGTGTTTGCCAGCTTATTTATTGTTGTATTGGGATTGCTGGTTATATTAATTGCTATTTTTTATGTTCGAGATGTTACCCAAACAAAGCATGCTATTAGGCGTAATTATCCAGTAATTGGACGTTTTCGGTACTTTTTTGAACGCCAAGGTGAGTTTTTTCGTCAGTATTTCTTTGCTCTCGACCGTGAAGAAATGCCCTTTAATCGCGCCGAACGCAGTTGGGTATATCGGGCTGCTAAAGATGTTGATCATACGGCTGCTTTTGGTTCAACCCAAAGCTTAGAAACGACAGGCACCGTAATGTTTATGAACTGCGCATTTCCTACCTTAGATGAAGAAGCCCTAGCGCCTAGCAACGTAACGCTTGGGCCTTATTGTAAATTTCCTTACACCACAAATTCGTTATTTAATATATCGGGCATGAGCTTTGGCGCGTTATCCAGTCCTGCTGTACGTGCACTCTCAAAGGGGGCAAAATTAGCCGGTTGTTGGATGAACACGGGGGAAGGCGGACTTAGTCCGTATCACTTAGAAGGTGGTGCCGATATCGTGTTTCAAATTGGTACGGCTAAATATGGTGTACGCGACGAGCAGGGAAATTTAAGCACAGAAAAACTAAAAGCAGTTGCTGCACACCCTGCAGTTAAAATGTTTGAGCTGAAAATGAGCCAAGGCGCCAAGCCAGGTAAAGGCGGTATGTTACCTGGGCGAAAAGTGAATGCTGAAATTGCTAAAATAAGAGGCATACCTGAGGGGCAGGATTCAATTAGTCCAAATGGGCACCCAGAAATAAAAAATCCAAACGATATTCTAGACATGCTCACCACGATAAGAAGTACAACCGGTAAACCGACAGGCTTTAAAGCGGTAATTGGTGAACATGCTTGGTTAGAAAGTTTATTTGCCGAGATAAATCATCGTGGTATTGAGTCTGCACCCGACTTCATTACCATAGATAGTGCTGATGGTGGTACCGGCGCTGCGCCTCAGTCTTTACTCGATTCGGTGGGGTTACCGCTAAAAGAAAGTCTTCCTTTAGTTATTCAGTTACTAAAAAAGCATGGCCTTAGAGAGCGAGTTAAAATTATTGTCTCTGGCAAATTAATTGTGCCCTCAAAAGTTGCGTGGGCATTAGCACTGGGTGCCGACTTTGTTGTGTCTGCACGTGGACATATGTTTGCACTAGGCTGCATTCAGGCTATGCAATGTAATAAAGATACCTGCCCCACAGGAATTACTACGCATAATGAACGTTTACAACGGGGCTTGAATGTTGAAGATAAAGCGCAGCGGGTCGCAAATTATAATAAATACATTCATTACGGTGCGGGGCTTATTGCACATTCTTGTGGCGTTACCAGTGCCCGCGAATTAAAGCGCAAACATGTGCGTATAGTGCAAGAGAGCGGTCTTTCTGAGCCGCTAGATAAAATGTACGAGCACTATCATTAAATATAGCTTAAAGGCGCTTAAAGCGCCTTTTTTAATAAAATAAAGACTTAGTTTAGGGTCAAACAGACCCTAATTTAAATGGCTTATTAGCAAGCTGAAAAACGCGTCTTTAGTATCGCAAGTGTGGGCATTTAAAATCAATTGCTCACCCAGTGCTAATGTTTGTTTTTGTACGTTTAACCGTGCGGCCTCATCGGTAATGCCTTCTATATCAATTACATTAGCAAGGCCTATAGTGCGTCTAATTAGCTCTATGCCACAGTAGCCAATAGCATCTTGTAAAACATGTTTCATAAAATACTCTGCGTAGCCTGAAGCTTTAAGTGTTTCATCAGTTGTTTGCTTATTTATGAGCTCAAACCACTGTTGTTCAAATGTGGCGTAGCATTCAACCAATGTACTTAATAAATGGGTTTGATAATTACGACGTGCTACAAAGTCGTCAATGCGACCGTGCTGAGCACAGTAATTTAGTAGTAAGTTACCGATAAAAGATCCAATATCAAAGCCAATAGGGCCAAAAAAGCCAAACTCAGGGTCGATCATTTTAGTGGTAGTTTGATTAACAAAAATACTTCCGCTGTGCATATCGCCATGCAACAAGGTTTGTGGGTTCGATAAAAAGTTAGCTTTTAGCTTTGCTACTTCAAGTTTTAATGCCCCGTTTTTACGAATAGCCTCAACTTCAGTTTGTAATTGTGCCGGATAGTTGTTGCGTTCATGCTCTGTGTACGGATCGCTAAAAAATAAATCTTCAGTAATTTGGCACAATTCAGGGTTAGTAAATTGGCTAATACGTGCTTTTTTATCTTGCGCTAATAAATAAAAGTCAGAGTTATAAAAGCCCGTTTGGCTTAAATACACAGCTACGTGGTGAGAAAGGTTTGGAAATTGTTCAGCATTATTTTGCGCTGTTCGCAAAATTTGCAAATCACCTAAATCTTCTAAAATGGTCAGAGCTAAGTCTTTATTGTAATGTAAAACAGTAACCGTATGCGCAGGGCAAATAGCCCCATGATTAAGTAAAACTTCTGCCTCTATGCGTGCTCTATCAAGTGTTAATGGCCACGACTCACCTACACAACGCGCATACGGTAAAGCTTGCTTTAATATAATACTGTTGTTTTGCTCATCCGTAATTCTAAATACTAAGTTGAGATTACCGTCACCAAACTCATAAGCGGTAAGCGCTTGCCCCGGCTTAAAAAAGTCGTATTGATTAGATTCAATTAACGAATTGATGTAATTAATAGCGTGCTGTGCATTAAAAGCAACATAGTTAGTCATGGTTTTATTCTCAATAAAGATGCATTTAAGCATTCTATACCTTTAAATGTTTAGATGTCTACAAGTCTAACTTGAGAGTTCTTCAAAGTGGTGTAAAATAACCCTACGCACTTCTAATCTTTTGAGCCTTATGCAAAATTTAATCGCAAGCAGTTTAAAATATGAAAATAGTACGCTGAGCGTACTTGATCAATATTTGCTTCCTCATCAACAAGTGTGGCATGAATGCCACACTGTAGAGACCATGAAAGAGCTGATCATCAGCTTAAAAGTGCGTGGTGCGCCACTTATAGGCTTAGGGGCCAGTTTATTAATTGCTTATTTAGCTGAGCAAGGTATGACTAGAGACGCGCTTGCAACCGCCATAAATGAGCTAGAAGCCACTCGCCCAACAGCGGTTAACTTAATGCATTGTATGGCGGCGTTGCGCCAAGCGCTTAAACAAACTGATTATGTTGCCAGTATTGTTGCAACGGCTGAGCAGTTATTTATTGAAGACATTGAGCTATGTGAGCGTATGGCAACACGTGGTGCCGAGCTAATAAATAGCGGCGACAATATATTAACTCACTGTAATACCGGCGCTTTAGCCACTGCGGGCATAGGTACTGCATTGGGTGTTATTTATAAAGCACAACAAGTCCATGGCAATGTCCATGTGTGGGTGGATGAAACGCGCCCCTTACTGCAAGGTGGGCGTTTAACTGCGTTTGAATTGGAGCGTTGGCAAATACCTTACACGCTAATTTGCGATAACATGGCGGCCAGTTTAATGGCTGCAGGTAAGGTAGATAAAATTGTTGTAGGGGCTGATCGTATTGCTGCTAATGGCGACTTTGCCAATAAAGTCGGTACTTATAATTTAGCGGTGCTTGCGCATTTTCATAATATTCCATTTTATGTGGTAGCACCGGTTACTACGCTTGATCTAAATACTGCCCAAGGTAGTGATATAGAAATAGAGCAACGTAATCCACAAGAAGTGCGTGGTGTTAGTGGTAGTTTTGGCGAGGCATTGTGGGCTCCCACTAATGCTAATGTATATAACCCCGCATTTGACGTAACACCCGCAAAGTTGGTTACTGGGTGGGTGTTAGATACCGGTGTTTATAACCAAAGTCAGGTAGAAAATGGCGTGCTCACAAAGCTGAAGTAATTTTGCGATGCGTTTGGTCCACGTTATGTTTATTAGTGTGGACCAGGGTTTTGAATGATTAAATTACGGTAATAATGGAAATTGCTTTGAAATCGGTGATTCCGTGCTTTGTGCTACCCAACCTTGTGTATTGTTAAATAGACGAATAGCGGTAAATTCTGGGTCGCTACCCATATCAAACCAATGAGGTGTCAGTTCAGGTACTGAGATCAAATCGCCTTGTTGGCAAAGTACTTGGTACACTTTACTGCCAATGTGTAAGCAAAATAACCCTTGGCCTTTTACAAAAAAGCGTACTTCGTCTTCGCTGTGAGTGTGTTCAAATAAAAATTTTTTGCGCAATTCTGAAGCATCAGGGTTGCCTTTAGCTAGTGATATAACGTCAACAGTTTGATAGCCGCCTTGCTGTTTTAAGCGTTCAATATCGCCGCTGTAGGCAGTTAAAATATCATTATTACTGGTGCTTTCAGTGATCTCGGTATTTGCCTGCCATTGCTCAAAACGCACATTAACCTTAGCAAGTTCAGCGGCAATATTTTGAACGTCGCTACTGGTCAGCAGTGCATTAGTGGCGTCAGAATCTGCAAAAATAGTGAGTTGGCTCATGCTAAATGCTCCGCTTTAAATTGGCTAAAATCGTTAATGTAGCTGTGCTTTGATGAGCTTTCTTGCCCATCGCGAATTAAATGTAAGGTTTTAAGCCCAGCGGTTTTTGCAGCATCAAGCTCTGCAACTACATCACTTAAAAACAATACTTCGTCTGGGTTAAAAGGCAATTGCGTTATTATGTTTTCATAGGCGCTTGGCGCTTGTTTGGCGCCTACTTTGGTGTCAAAGTAATCACTAAATAGTGGGCGAATATCGCCAAAGTCAGAATACTGAAAAATTAAATGCTGTGCTTTCACAGAGCCCGACGAATAAACGTATAACTGTTGGCCAGCTTGCTTTTGTTGTTGTAAAAATTGATAAGCATCTGGGTATAAGTGACCAGTAAAATCACCGTTTTCATAGCCTGTTTGCCAAATTAAACCTTGTAATTGCTTAAGTGGCGTTATTTTTTTATCTTCTTCAATCCAAGTAAGTAAAGTGCTAATAACGGTGTCGATATCGGCATTAGGCTCGTTAATTTCAGCTTTTACAGCGCTAATTTGTTCTGCTACTTCAGGCTGTTCTGTGTGACTGCGCACAAATGCAGGCAGTTGTTGTGCGGCATAAGGAAATAGCACATCTTTTACAAACGAAATACGCGTAATAGTGCCTTCAATATCAGTTAGCAATGCTTTGATCATAGTGCGGTTCCTGTTATTTTTAAGCGTTCTAGCTCGCAACTAAATAAAAACTCTAATGCCTCTAAATGGCGGCGAACTTCATCAATGTTACGGCCAACAGCATATAAACCATGACCTCTGATCAATACGGCATGCTTAATTGGTGAGTGTAAGTGATGGTCGCTCACAAGTAGGCTTAAACGGTCTATATCTTGATCGTTATCGAAAATAGGGATGGCCAGTGATTCTAAGTGCGATGTAATACCGCTGAGCGCTTTTTGCATCTCGTAGCCGGTTAGTTCAAGCTGATGGCGTTGAATAATATTTGAAAGTACAGTTGCCGCTACCGAGTGAGTATGCAAAACATATTGCGCGTCAGGAATAAGTTGATACAAGCTCAAATGCAGTTGTGTTTCGGCTGAGGGTTTTATTGCCCCTGCAACACGCTCACCTAAATGATTTAATTGTAGAAAATGCTCAGGCATTAACGCGCCTTTGTCGTGGCCACTGGCTGTGACTACAAAGCCCGTACTGGTGCGAGCTGAAAAGTTTCCACCTGTTGCGGGTACCCAACCTTTTTGACTGACCCATTTTCCGGCTTCAATAAGTTCTGAAATAGCGGTATTGTTTTGCATACATTCCTCACTAATGAGCATAAAGCTATTTGTTTTAGACGGCTATACTTCTGTTTTAAGCAATGATAGCATCGCTTTGGGCGTAAAACCATCATTAAGGGTAACCAGTGTTTGAAAGTAAATTGCCAAATTTAGGCACCAGTATTTTTAGTCAAATGACTGCTTTAGCAAATCAATTCGAAGCGATTAATTTATCGCAGGGTTTTCCTGAGTTTGATGCGCCTGAGCTACTTAAAAAACAGCTTAATCATTATGTGCTTGAAGGAGTTAATCAATATTCACCTTCATCTGGTGTACCGCGCCTGCAGCAACAAATTGCCCAGTTAGCAAAACGAAAATATGCGGTTGAAATAGATGCCGCGCAGCAAGTAACGGTAACCTCAGGGGCAACCGAGGCGCTGTTTGTTGCCATTCAAGCGCTAGTGCGCGAAGGTGATGAAGTCATTGTATTTGACCCTGCTTATGACTCTTACCAGCCAGCGATTGAATTGGCCGGTGGTAAGTCAGTTAATATTGCTCTGCATGCTCCGAGTTATGTAATTGACTGGCAAACGGTGGCTGCGGCTATTAATAGCAAAACGCGGGCTATTATTATCAACACTCCACATAACCCAAGTGGTAAAACGTTAAAACAGCACGATATTAATGCCCTAAAAGCCTTAGTCATCGAGCATGATTTATACCTGATAAGTGATGAAGTATACGAGCATATTACTTTTGATAAGCAACCACATTTAAGTGTGTTACGAGATGAGGAATTGTTTGCTCGCAGCTTTGTGATCTCAAGCTTTGGCAAGACTTTTCATAGCACTGGTTGGAAAATGGGTTACTGCATCGCACCCGCTACACTTGCGGTCGAGTTTCGTAAAATTCACCAATATGTGACTTTTTCAAGCTTCACGCCTGCGCAACATGCACTCGCCGATATGTTAGAACAGCAAGGTGAGCATGTGGATGCGCTAAGTGAGTTTTATCAACAAAAACGCGATGTGCTCAGTAATGCTCTACAAGATAGCCGCTTTAGCATTTTACCAAGTGAAGGCACCTACTTTTTACTGCTTGATTACAGTGATGTATCGGATTTAAATGACGTAGAATTTTGCCAATGGTTAGCAGAACAAGCAGGCGTTGCAGCCATTCCACTGAGCGTGTTTTATCAGCAACCAAGCAATGATAAAGTTATTCGTTTATGTTTTGCTAAAAATGATCAAACCTTAATAGAGGCGGCACATATTTTATGTCAACTTTAACCTTCGCATTATTACAAAGCTCGCTGCATTGGCTCGATAAAAAAGCCAATTTAGCTATGTTTGAAAAACAGCTTGCTAATATCACCAATCAACCTGATTTAATTGTACTTCCTGAAACCTTTGCCACTGGATTTGCGGTTAACCTTGACTGTGGCGAAGCTGAAAATGGCTCAGTACTGAGTTGGCTCAAGGCACAGGCGAAGCACTATAATGCGGTAATTGCAGGCTCGGTATTGGTAACCCAAGGAAGTAAAAAAGCGAATCGGTTTTACTGGGTACAACCAAATGGAGAAGTGAGCTATTACGATAAACGGCACTTATTTTGTTTAGGTAACGAAGGCGAGTTTGTAGTGGCAGGACAAACGCGTGAAGTGTTTGAACTCAATGGGTTTAAAATATTGCCACAAGTATGCTACGACTTACGGTTTCCGGTGTTTCAGCGCAATAACAATGACTACGACGTGATGATAAATATTGCCAATTGGCCAGCAGCAAGGCGCAATGTATGGGACACTTTATTAATGGCACGAGCAATGGAAAACCTATGCTACGTGGTTGGCGTAAACCGGGTTGGTGAAGATGGCAATGGTATTGCTCACAGTGGTGGAACTGCAGTGTATGACTTTAAAGGTGAGCCACTGATTAAAGCGAATGACGACCAGCAAGCACTACTAACAATCATGTTAAATAAAGCGCCGCTTTATGAGTTTAGAGCTAAATTTCCGGCACATTTAGATGCTGATGCTTTTACATTGGTATAAATTAGCGCCCAGCCGATAAAGTGCTAAAATAGCCGCTGATATTTTTATTGGCGGCTTTATGAATACAACCCTTATTACACCGACACCGGTAATTTTAGCTGGCGGCATTGGCACACGGCTTTGGCCGCTGTCGCGCCAAGCAATGCCAAAGCAGTTTTTATCTTTGCTTGATAATAAAAACCAGCAGTCGTTATTGCAAAGCACGTTAGTGCGTGTTGCAACTGAGGACTTTAATCCCGCTATTTTGGTCTGTAATGAGCAGCATCGATTTATTGCCGCGCAGCAGGCAGCATTTGCAAAGCCCCATGCCATAGTACTTGAGCCAGAAGGCAAAAATACCGCACCAGCCATTGCCCTTGCCGCGCACTATGCATTAAAAAATAATATTACAGGTCCTTTGTTGGTGATGCCTGCCGATCATTATATTGAAGATTTTACGCCATTAACTGCTCAGTTATCTGATGCGGTGACACTGGCTGAGCAAGGTAAATTAGTTACATTTTCAATTACGCCAACAGAGCCGCATACCGGTTATGGCTATATCAAACAGGGCACAGCAATTATAGGTACTGCTTGCTTTGAGGTAGACCAGTTTAAAGAAAAACCTGATTTAGCAACTGCATCAACCTATTTAACTGAGGGCGGTTATAGTTGGAACAGTGGAATGTTTTTATTTACTCCCGCTGCATATCTAAAAGAGCTGGAACGCTTTGCGCCAAAAATAGCTAAAAGTGTTGCTAGTGCCACTGATTTTAAACAAGACTTAGCGTTTACAAGAGCAAATACTCATGCACTTGAATCTTGCCCAAGTGACTCGATTGATTATGCTATTTTAGAGCGTAGTAATAATGTGGTGGTAATGCCCGTTGCATTAAATTGGAGCGATGTGGGTAGTTTTTCTGCACTCGCAGCGTTGAGTAAAAAAGATCCACAGGGTAATAGCCCACACCAAGAACATATCGCCCAAAACAGTAGTAACAACTTAGTTATTAGCGAAGATGGACACACAATAGCGACGTTAGGGGTAAGCGATTTAGCGGTTATTCATACCCACGACGCCACTTTAATTGCTGATCAAAATGCGCTTGATGCCCTCCCGTTATTACTCAAGCAATTGACAACAACACATAATAACAAACTGACACACCATCAGGTGGTTTACCGCCCTTGGGGAAATTATCGTACGCTGGTAGAAAGTATCGGTTTTAAAGTAAAAAAAATAACCGTTAATAGTGGGGCTAGGCTCTCAACGCAGCGTCATCAGCATCGCGCTGAGCATTGGGTGGTAGTATCAGGCACTGCAGATATATGTATTGACCAGCAAAGCTTAACGCTGACCCATGACCAGTCTTGTTATATTGCTGCAAAACAGCTGCACAGTTTAGCGAATAATCAGCCCGAGCCCTTAGTTGTTATTGAAGTGCAAACGGGTGCCATTTTAGATGAAAGCGATATAGAGCGATTTGACGATATATACGGCAGAAAATAACAGTATAAATAGTGAAAATGCTTGATTATTTGTCACTGCAGTAAAACTTGGTAGCCCGTAGCCCGTAGCCCGTAGCCCGTAGCCCGTAGCCCGTAGCCCGTAGCCCGTAGCCCGTAGCCCGTAGCCCGTAGCCCGTAGCCCGTAGCCCGTAGCCCGTAGCCCGTAGCCCGTAGCCCGTAGCCCGTAGCCCGTAGCCCGTAGCCCGTAGCCCGTAGCCCGTAGCCCGTAGCCCGTAGCCCGTAGCCCGTAGCCCGTAGCCCGTAGCCCGTAGCCCGTAGCCCGTAGCCCGTAGCCCGTAGCCCGTAGCCCGTAGCCCGTAGCCCGTAGCCCGTAGCCCGTAGCCCGTAGCCCGTAGCCCGTAGCCCGTAGCCCGTAGCCCGTAGCCCGTAGCCCGTAGCCCGTAGCCCGTAGCCCGTAGCCCGTAGCCCGTAGCCCGTAGCCCGTAGCCCGTAGCCCGTAGCCCGTAGCCCGTAGCCCGTAGCCCGTAGCCCGTAGCCCGTAGCCCGTAGCCCGTAGCCCGTAGCCCGTAGCCCGTAGCCCGTAGCCCGTAGCCCGTAGCCCGTAGCCCGTAGCCCGTAGCCCGTAGCCCGTTTTTACCCTAGTCCTTGCCGTACATACTTTAAATACGCCTCTAAACTGTGTTGCCACAGTGTGCTGGCTTCATTTAACGAGTTATTTAATGGTTTTTTATCTAGTAAGCGTCGCTCAATTTTTTTTAGAGCTAGTCCATAGCTATTAAAACCAAGTTGCATAGCGGTGCTGGCTTGGCGATGTAATAACTTAATGCATTGCTCGGGGTCTTGCTCTAATAAAGCTTGGCAACGGCTCAGCTTATTACGAGCAGAAAGAATAAATTCATTATAAATAGAAGATACTTCATCAATACTAAAAGAGCTTGTCAGGGTGTCTGTTGCGGTTTCATCGTATAACGTATCAATCAGCTCGACGGCAATATTAGCTGTTTGTGTTGACTGTGAATCACTCAATGCTTGGCGTAGTTTCTCTTGCTTTAATGGCTTGCCAACAATGTCTTTAATACCTAATGCTAAGTATTCTTTTATTTCATCAGGGCTCAAACTGGCAGTAAAGGCCAGCACCGGCGTTCGCTGATTTTTATGCTCCACTCGCTTGAGTGTTTTTAGCACTTGTTGCCCTGTTAAATCAGGTAAGTTCATATCAAGTAGCACCACATCAAAGTGATACTTTTTCATCAATTCAATCGCACTTTTGCCATCTTTAGCGAGCTTAATTTTATGCTCGTCGTCAGCCATAAATTCAACAGCTATTTTTTGGTTTAAATCTAAATCTTCAACAAGTAACACATCAAGCCCAGTTAAATAATCCTTACTTTGGTGGCGTTGCTCTACAAGGCTAAGCTCACCAATAGCTAACGTCATGTTAAAGCTAAAGACACTGCCTACTCCCAGCTCACTGGTAATTTCTAGCTGGCTATTAATTTTATCGAGAAGGCGACTGGTTATAGCTAGTCCTAGACCTGTTCCGCCTTTTTCTTTACCGGCACTGCTTTGAATGTAGGGCTCAGTTAAATAATTAATTTCATCTTTTTCAATACCGGGACCTGAATCGAGTACGCTTACTTTAAGGGTATGATCTAGCTGGGTTTCATTAATTAAGTCTATTTGTACTTTTACCATACCCGTATCGGTAAATTTAATCGCATTACCTACAAGGTTAATAATAATTTGTCTGAGTTTTTGTTGGTCGCAGTAGTAACAGGCTTTGTCGGGGATATTACAGGCGAGCTCAAATTTAAGTTGTTTTTGTTCGGCCAGAGGGCTTAACAGCAAACATAAGTTTTGCAGCCACGTTTTAAACTCTATGTCTTCTTCGTACAGGGCTTCGTCGTGCTGATCTAAGCTTGCATATTCCAGCACTTTATCTACCAGTAAGTTGAGTGACTCAGCTGAGTTGATAATGGCCTCACAATAGGCTTTGTTACGGCTGTCGCTGGTTTGATTTAATACCAGTTGTGCACTGCCTAATATGCCGTTTAGTGGTGTGCGTATTTCATGGCTAATGGTGGATAAAAACAGTCCGCGAATTTCTAAATCTTTATGAGCTTTTTCAGTGAGTTTATTAAGTCGTAATTCCCTGCGCTCATTACATAACAACGCCATACCTGCAGCATAGAACATGGGGGCAATAACACTATTTAAAAATAACAGTGAGTTAAACCATGAATTTAAAATGGCATCCTGTTGTGCAATGTCGTCCATAAATAGGCTTCGGGTAATAAAACTGGCTGCAACTAAAGTTAAAATAATTATGTAAACAATACTGGCGTTAGGGTAGGGTTTTCGCGCATATTTTATAAATATAAATAATAAAAAAGTGGCCTCTACAATATGCTGCAGATCAGAAATATATACCCGTGAGCGCATTGAGGGCTGTAAAAATGTGAAATAAACAAGCAGCAAAGCGCTGAGCGCTGTAAATAGGCAAACAAACTTAAGGCCACGACCATGATAATTTAAAAATTGACTCAGTGACAAACAATGCACAATAGAAGCTAAAAACATCATGTTATTAGCAAGGGTAATGGCAATCTGATCAGGAATTTTGCCTATTAGTGCAAAACTAACAATGGCAGTTAATAGCAGTAAAGGATAGAAAATATAAAGTAACGTGCCGGGAACATGCTTATTGGTACGCCAGGTTAAAAAGTTCAGTAGCGTCATCACTGTCATAACGGCGATACTGGCAAAATAAAGCGTAAATGAGTCGAGCATTAAGACCCCAACAGCGTTTTTTAAAGAAGATATAAAAACAGGCACTTAAAGTGCCTGTATGGTATTTATTCAAACAAACGTTAACGAATTTCGTCAGGAATGTTTTGTTGTGCCCAAGAAAGTAATTCAATACGGTTACGACATTTAGTTTTTCTAAATGCACTGTATAAATGAGTTTTAACTGTATGCGGGCTAATACTTAACTCTTCAGCAATTTCTTTATTTTTAGAACCATTACTCATTAACGAGATAATTGCTTTTTCACGCTTCGTTAGCTTTATTGGTTCAATATCACCATCAGTTAGCTTATGCAGCGCATCTTTATTAAATTGCAGCATGCGGTTAAGCGCATTACACATAATGTCACGACGATACCAAAGCTGATCTTCGAGTAATAAACGAATCCCTTTCATGAGTACATCGGCGTTATCTGTGGTGTAAAATACACCACGAATACCGCTAAGTAATGCGCGATTAGCAAGCTCTGGGT
This sequence comes from Pseudoalteromonas issachenkonii, assembly GCF_002310795.1. Classification (NCBI taxonomy): domain Bacteria; kingdom Pseudomonadati; phylum Pseudomonadota; class Gammaproteobacteria; order Alteromonadales; family Pseudoalteromonadaceae; genus Pseudoalteromonas; species Pseudoalteromonas issachenkonii. The sequence goes on along the minus strand of NZ_CP011030.1, from coordinate 3,259,638 downwards.
TTTCATCTAAATTGAACAACACAATATCGCACTTGATGCGTAAATTAACGAGTTGCTCTTTTAGCTTTGTCCATGCGTCTTTACTTGATGTTTCAATGAACAATAAGCGAGTACCTACCGGAACATCTAAAATATTTGTACCCGTAGTTACGTCAAGGCCTTGCGTTTTTAACAATGGCTCTAAAACGTTAATACCAATAGTGTTAATTGGTTCTTCATCTAACAACAAAAAGGCTGAACTGCTCATGTTTTTTTACTCTTTTATAAAGCTGGCTAATTAATTTTACCACAATCCCTACACACCTTTTGTATTAGAAAATCATTATTTCACTGGAGAAAAGGTGCGATTTCCGATTATTTAAACATAAAATGTTGCAAATAAGTAATTGTTTTTTTTCGTGTAGTAAGAAAAACGCCGTATTTTTGATTTTTTTAAACTAATCTAAGATTTAACTAAGCACTATAGCGCCGTTTTTTTAGTTTCTTGGTATGGAGGCCAGCCCATTTCTTTACCTGCGAGCATATGTAAATGTATGTGATACACAGTTTGGCCACCATGTTCATTACAGTTCATCACAACGCGGTAGCCGTCATCGCTAAAGTTGTGTTGCTTGGCCAGTTTTGCGGCGACCGTGTATAAATTACCAACTAAATGTGAGTTTTCATTATTTATATCATTTATAGTGGCAATTGGTTGCTTGGGAATAATTAATACATGAAATGGCGCTTGAGGATTAATGTCTTTAAACGCTAGCGTGTCATCGTCTTCGTAAATAATATCTGCTGGAATTTCGCGATTAATAATTTTAGTAAAAATAGTCTCTTGGCTCATAATGATGACTCTAATTTATTTGATTAATATATGTGTCACTAATGACAAATTTTGCTAGCAGTGTCAAACTGAAATCAACTAAAGGAGTAATTATGCGTAAATCAATATTATTAGGCAGTGTAGCGGCGCTCTTAGTGAGTGCATCGAGTTTGGCAGAAAATATTCACTTTCCTGAGGAATTTGTTCCTTTGCAAGTGGGTGAACGAATAATTGAAAGTTCGCTTTTTAGTCGTGTTGATGATGTTGAATTAGCACCGGGTACTTATCAGCTAAAACTTAAATACACAGATTTATATGACTTAGGTTATGACGATCATGAAGTGATTGAATCAGAACCTTTTTGGGTGAATGTAACCATTGAAGCGGGTAAAGATTACACCTTAGTATTTAATCGTGCTGAAAATGCGGTAGCGGCAAAAGTATTTGCTGAGGCACCGCAAGTGAGTTTAAAAGCAAAAGGCAGCACCTTAGCTAAGCCATTAAATATTATTGCCGAACGACAAGTTCAAAGCGCACAGTTTAACCAGCAAACAACAGCAACCCCAGCGGGCCCGCAAAAACCGAGTCGTCCCATTAAACCGATTACGCCAATTAATGGAAAAGGCATGCCAAGTGCGGCAAATATGCTCGACTTTTGGTGGCAACAAGCAACGCTCGCTGAAAGGCAGGCTTTTTTAGATAAAGTAACAAAATAATTAAGCATTAAAAAAGGGCCAAATTGGCCCTTTTTAGTTTATTGGTAACGCTATTATTTATTCAAATAACGCGTCAATGGTACCTTGTGCAAGTGGGTGATAACCCGGACGTGCTTTTAAGTACACGCTTTGTGCCCAGTCTTTTTTACCATGTGTAATAAGTGCTTTGTAAAGTGGCACTATTAGCTTACGACGACCAATACCCGATAAGTGTTTATCAAGCGCAGGGTAAATCGGTTGGTAACCGTTACCCACTGCTAGCATGTACCATGCAAATGCGCGTTCTGCGTTAGTTGATTGGGTTAAGTTAAACTCGCCGTCTAATTCAGTCATTTTTTCAATGCTTAAATCGCGCGGTAGGTTATTTAAAAAGTGCAGCCACTCATGCACTGTCCAATTTGCAGTAGGTAATTGTGCGGCAGTTGTATCCCCCTTTAACCATGCTTGTGTTGCAGCATCTACTTTATCGAACGCATCAGAGGTAGGGTTAGGTGCATCACTTGGTAAACCAGGCTCAAAAATCCACTCGTTCACTTTATCCATGCTCACTACACCAGGGTACTTTTCAATTAAGTTAGCTTTGATGTAAGTCACAAATTGCGCAGTGGTTAGCGATTTAAACGCAAATTCATTAAAGTAAGTTTTAACAAAGTCATCAAACTTATCACGGCCATATTTTTCTTCTAGGTAGATTAAAAATAGCTGACCCTTTGTGTAAGGCACTGAGCTAAACGCATCATCCGGATCGCGGCCATTAAGTTTTAAATTAAGGCGAGTGTCTGGTGCATCAATGGTTTTAAGTTGCGCACGCAGACCAGCAGCATCAAGCGCTTGCTCCATTACTGCACGGTCGCGACCAAATACTTCTTCCATAATGCGGTTTTCAACGTAAGAGGTAAATCCTTCGTTTAACCATAAGTCTTCCCATGTGGCATTGGTTACTAGGTTACCAGACCAAGAGTGAGCAAGCTCATGTGCAATCAGGTTAACGAGGCTTTTATCGCCAGCAACAACGGTTGGGGTAATAAATGATAGACGCGGGTTTTCCATGCCACCAAATGGGAAGCTAGGCGGTAGCATAAGTAAGTCATAGCGACCCCAAGCATATTCACCATACATCGCATTGGTTTTGTCGATCATCGCTTGGGTGTCATTAAATTCAGCAACTGAGGCATCCAAAATAGTCGGTTCAGCAAAAATACCGGTTTGTTTAGACATCGCTTTAAATTCTAAGTTACCAGCACCAATCGCAATTAAGTAAGGCGAAATTGCTTGTGGCATATTGAAGTGGTAATCACCGTCTTTATAAAGGGCATCTTTATTATCGGCACTCATTACCGCACGCACATCTTCAGGGGTATGAATACGTGCAGAATAAGTCACACGCATTGCCGGTGTATCTTGCACAGGGATCCAACTACGTGCATGTATCGCTTGCGATTGACTATACATAAACGGGTGCGTTTTACTGGCTGTTTGCTCTGGCGTTAACCACTGTAAGCCCGACGCTTCTGGGCGACTGTTGTAGTAAATACGGACTTTTTCAGCTTGGCTTTTAAATGTAATGGTTAGTTTTGAGCCTTTAACATCGTCGCGATTAGCAAGGTTAAAACTGGCTTTATGCCAATTGCCATTGGCTGTTTGATACATCACTTTATCAATATCAAGATCGCGGGTATCAAGTACTAGCTTTGTGCTTTTCGCGTTTTGCCATTGTAGCGTATGCTCAACAAAACCTTCTAATTGCTTGTCGGCAAAGTCGATGTCTAAATCAAGGTTTAAATGCGTAGTGATAACATCATCAAGGTTGGCGTAGGAATTTTGATCAATAGCGCTAGCCATTGCTTGCGAGCACATACCGGCCATAGCGAGGCTTAAAAAAAGAGGTTTGATTTTCATAATTACCTTGAGTACAAATAAAAAAGTACCCGTTTTATAACATGATTGCCACAGTGGGTTGAACAATTTTTACAAGCTGATGCGCAATTTGCGACGATGAGTTAAACTAGAGCGATTAATTACTGGTACCTTTAGGACCCTTGTGGCGCACTCATTACAACCCCTACATACATTTGCATTAAGTAGCCAATGCCAAAATTTTATTGAGATCACCGACTCAGCGCAGCTTCAAACTCAGAGCTTTAACGCGCCTTTTTGTCTGTTAGGGGAGGGCAGTAATACCATTTTTTTAAATGATTATGCTGGCACGGTTATTAAAATGGCGACCCAAGGAATTAATATTGCTGAACGGGAAAATGATTTTTTAGTCAGTGCGGCTGCCGGTGAAAATTGGCATCAATTAGTGACTTACTTGCTTGAGCAAAGCATAGCAGGGGTTGAAAATTTAGCACTCATACCTGGCACAGTCGGTGCCGCGCCAGTGCAAAATATTGGTGCCTACGGTGTAGAAATAGCACAATTTATAGAAGCTGTTGACTATTTTGATATTAATAGCAACTGCTTCAAATCTTTAACTAATCAGCAATGCCACTTTGCTTATCGTGAATCGGTTTTTAAACATGCGCTAAAAAATAAAGCGGTGATCACCCAAGTGCACTTTAAACTGCCAAAAATATGGCAACCAGTACTCAGTTATGGGCCGCTTAAACAACTAAAAAATCCGACGCCACAGCAAGTATGTGAGCAGGTGATACAAACACGCAATAGCAAACTCCCAGACCCTTATAAACTAGCTAATGCTGGGAGTTTTTTTAAAAACCCAATTATTACGAATGCTGCGTTAGTGCCGTTACTTGCGCAGTTTCCTGAGTTACCTCATTACCCACACGGAGCCGGTCATCATAAAGTCGCAGCGGGATGGTTAATAGAACAAGCGGGGTTAAAGGGATATAAGATTGCCGGTATTGAAGTGCATCAGCAGCAAGCTTTGGTGCTCGTTAACCATGGTCACAGTACAGGGGATGATTTGATCAGCATGATCACCCATATTCAAAACACTGTTTTAGCGCGCTATAACATAAGCTTAGAACACGAAGTGCGGTTAATTGATCAACACAATGAATGCCATATCTCTTTGGAGCAATCAGCATGAAAGCACCTGATGGAAACAAGCTGGCTATTTTAAATGCGCTTAATAAAGGTGGGTTTGTCTCTGGGCAAGCTTTAGGAGGGGAATTAGGGATTAGTCGTGCCGCTGTTAGTAAACACATTCAAAGCTTACAAGCTATGGGCTTAGATGTATTTAAAGTTACAGGTAAAGGCTATTGCTTAAATAACCAAGTAGGATTACTTAATCAGGAAAAAATACAACAGATTTATGCTGAGTTAGGGCAAAATACCGCTAATATTGAAGTGCAGCCGCTCATTGATTCAACCAACAGCGAACTAATGCGCCGCATTCAGGCTAAAACACCACTTCAGTCGGGCACGGTAATCGTTGCCGAAATGCAGCAAGCAGGGCGCGGGCGTCGAGGGCGTGTATGGCAATCGCCATTTGGTGCCAACTTATACTACAGCTATTTTTGGCGATTAGATGATGGTTTACAAGCCGCTATGGGTGTATCGATTGCTGTTGGTTTAGCGGTGTATGATGCGATAAAAGCACTTTATGGTATTGATGTAGAGTTAAAGTGGCCAAACGACATTTACATAAACAAACAAAAGCTCGCTGGCGTATTAGTTGAATTAGACGGGCAACCACAAGGGCCGTGTCAGTTGGTGATAGGAATTGGTATTAATTTAAATATGCCACAAAGTGCCAGTCAGCACATTGACCAAGCATGGACTGATTTAAGTCAGCACACCCAGCAGCTAGATAAAAATCAATTAGTAGCTTCATTAACTTATTGGTTAGAGCAGCGCTTAGCGCAATATCGCGAGAACGGTTTACAAACTATGTATCAACAATGGAATGCATTAAATGCGTTTGCAGACGAGCAGGTAGAGCTTAATACTGGGCATCGTAGTTGGCGTGGCATTTGTGAAGGTATAGATGCGCACGGTGGTGTACGTATTCGCCAAGACGGCGAAGTAAAAAGCTATTATGGCGGCGAGATTTCATTAAGAAAGGCGCAAGCATGAGATTGTTAATTGATGTAGGTAATACTTCACTCAAAGCCGTATTGTGGGAAAACGGGCAAATACAGCCATGTGATATTAATAATATTTCATGGCAGCAAATTACGGTTGTTATTTACGCTTGTGTTGGTCGTAGCGAGTTACTTAAACAATTATTAGCGCAAGCCAAAACGCATAATATTGATTGTTTTGAGGCTACGGTTAGTAGTGAGCTTAGTGGGTTACGCTGCGCGTATCAGCAAGTAGGTAATTTGGGTATAGATAGATGGTTGGCGCTTATTAGCGGTTATACGCTTTACCCTAATACGGCTGCTATTGTTGTTGATGCTGGCACGGCTACCACCATAGACGTTCTCAATAATGATGGGCAGCATCTAGGAGGCTGGATATTACCTGGGCTTGATTTAATGACCTCATCACTCACTCAAAATACTCAGCGGGTATTTGATGATGCAAACACGCCATTTGCTAATGAGCTTGGAAAAAACACTCCTAACGGGTTAAAAAACGGAGCCCTAGTGGCAACTATGGGTGCCATTGAGCAAGCAAGGTTGCATTTAAAGACAAAAAATAGCCTCTTAATTTTTGCGGGTGGTTATGGTCAGCTGTTACAAGGGTATTTTTCACAGAGTATTTTCGACCCAATGCTAGTAATGAAAGGCTTAAATTACTGGTATGAGTTAGCTAAAAAGAGTTAAAAACAACAAAAAAACAGCTTTTTGCGCGAATAGTGAGCATTTGAAGCATTAAATCACATTTTTTTTAATTTTTTGGTTGCATCCCAATAAACCTTACTCTAGAATCTCGCCCCGTACTAAAGCAGTGCCGACTTAGCTCAGCTGGTAGAGCAACTGACTTGTAATCAGTAGGTCAACCGTTCGACTCGGTTAGTCGGCACCACTTTCCTTTTACCGGAAGTGCTTAGTAAAGAATTATCGTGGAGGGGTTCCCGAGCGGCCATGGAGGGGTTCCCGAGCGGCCAGAGCGGCCAAAGGGATCAGACTGTAAATCTGACGGCTCAGCCTTCGCTGGTTCGAATCCAGCTCCCTCCACCACTTTATTCTAGACGGTTAGAGGTAGTTTAAGAACAGGTTCCTTAAAGCGGGCATCGTATAATGGCTATTACCTCAGCCTTCCAAGCTGATGATGCGGGTTCGATTCCCGCTGCCCGCTCCAATTTGATGATGCTGATATAGCTCAGTTGGTAGAGCGCACCCTTGGTAAGGGTGAGGTCGGCAGTTCAAATCTGCCTATCAGCACCAGTCAATCGAATCGCCTTAAACACTTCCTTTATCTGTCAGAAAAAACTATTTGAAATTTGAAAAAATTAACTTAATCTACCTATGGTGGATTATTTTCATATGTAATCTAGATACACAAAACTGATAGGTTCCGTCATGGCAAAAGAAAAGTTTGAACGCGTAAAACCGCACGTAAACGTTGGTACAATCGGCCACGTTGACCACGGTAAAACTACACTAACTGCAGCAATCACTAACGTACTTGCAAAAGTATACGGCGGTGTTGCTAAAGATTTCGCATCAATCGATAACGCTCCAGAAGAGCGCGAGCGTGGTATCACAATCTCAACTTCACACGTTGAGTACGACACACCAACTCGTCACTACGCACACGTAGATTGTCCTGGTCACGCCGATTATGTTAAAAACATGATCACTGGTGCTGCTCAAATGGACGGCGCTATCTTAGTAGTTGCTGCGACTGACGGTCCTATGCCACAAACTCGTGAGCACATCCTACTTTCTCGCCAAGTTGGCGTTCCTTACATCGTTGTATTCATGAACAAATGTGACATGGTTGATGATGAAGAGCTACTTGAGCTAGTAGAAATGGAAGTTCGTGAACTTCTTTCTGAATACGACTTCCCAGGTGATGACTTACCACTAATTCAAGGTTCTGCACTTAAAGCACTTGAAGGCGAAGAGCAATGGGAAGCTAAAATCGTAGAGCTTGCAGAAGCACTAGATACTTACATTCCAGAGCCAGAGCGTGACATCGATAAGCCATTCATCATGCCTATCGAAGACGTTTTCTCAATCCAAGGTCGTGGTACTGTTGTAACTGGCCGTGTTGAAGCTGGTATCATCAACGTGAACGACGAAGTTGAAATCGTTGGTATCAAAGAGACGACTAAGTCTACTTGTACTGGTGTTGAGATGTTCCGTAAGCTTCTTGACGAAGGTCGTGCTGGTGAGAACATTGGTGCACTTTTACGTGGTACTAAGCGTGAAGACGTTGAACGTGGTCAAGTACTAGCTAAGCCTGGTTCAATCAAGCCACACACTACATTCACTTCAGAAGTATACGTACTTTCGAAAGATGAAGGTGGTCGTCATACTCCATTCTTCAAAGGTTACCGTCCACAGTTCTACTTCCGTACAACTGACGTAACAGGTGACGTACAGTTACCAGAAGGCGTAGAAATGGTAATGCCTGGTGATAACGTTAAGATGACTGTAACGCTAATCGCGCCAATCGCGATGGACGAAGGTCTTCGTTTCGCTATCCGTGAAGGTGGCCGTACTGTAGGTGCTGGTGTTGTAGCAACTATCGTAGAGTAATAATTAACGTTTAAGTTAATTGTTAGAAAAAGGTCACTTAGGTGGCCTTTTTTAATGGCTGCGATTTACATCATGTGAAGGTGGCGCAGTTACCTTAGGCGTAGGTGCTTTGTAGCAACTATCGTAGAGTAATAATTAACGTTTAAGTTAATTGTTAGAAAAAGGTCACTTAGGTGGCCTTTTTTAATGGCTGCGATTTACATCATGTGAAGGTGGCGCAGTTACCTTAGGCGTAGGTGCTTTGTAGCAACTATCGTAGAGTAATAATTAACGTTTAAGTTAATTGTTAGAAAAAGGTCACTTAGGTGGCCTTTTTTAATGGCTGCGATTTACATCATGTGAAGGTGGCGCAGTTACCTTAGGCGTAGGTGCTTTGTAGCAACTATCGTAGAGTAATAATTAACGTTTAAGTTAATTGTTAGAAAAAGGTCACTTAGGTGGCCTTTTTTAATGGCTGCGATTTACATCATGTGAAGGTGGCGCAGTTACCTTAGGCGTAGGTGCTTTGTAGCAACTATCGTAGAGTAATAATTAGCCTAGCTAATTAATACGAAAAACCCGAGCTTAGCCTCGGGTTTTTTAATGTCTGTAATTTACTTCATGTGAAGGTGGCGCTCTTACCTTAGGGGTAGGTGCTTTGTAGCAACGTTCAACGAGTAATAATTAACGTCTAAGTTAATTGTTGGAAAAAGGTCACTCAGGTGGCCTTTTTTAATGTCTCAAGAAAAATACAGGTTTCAGTTATTAGGTGCGAGGCTTCAGGCAGAGCAAAGCGGTATTAATTTGATCATCGTAGCATGGGTTGAGCTTTACGAAACTCGAGAACAAAAAACGCGGCTATGGGCCGCGTTATATATTGAAGTTAGTCTTAGTTATATTTTTCTAAACTGATACCTAGTGTTTTGCCGCATACACTTCAGCTTGCTTCCACACTCTTAGCGTATTGCCGCTTAAAATCTTTTTAATATCGCTATCGCTGTAGCCTCTATCCATTAAGCCTTGTACAAGGTTTGGGTAGCTAGACACATCTTTTAAACCGATAGGCAGTGAGTCACCTACGCCGTCGTAATCAGAGCCAATACCAACATGCTCTATACCAATTAACTTCACAACGTGATCAATATGATCAAGCACTTGCTCTAAGCTTGCAAATGGGTAAGGGTTTTTAGCGCGGTACATCGCATCAAAATCTTTACTTAACTTAGTACCATCTTTTTTTACCGCTTCTTTTTTACTTTTTAACTGTTTGCCCCACGTACCTGCTTTAGCAGTAACAAAGCTTGAACCAAAGTTAATTTGAATAACACCACCGTTCTTTTTAAGAGCTAATAACATGTCGTCATTCATATTACGCTCAAAACCTGGTGTGTATTTACGTAGTGATGAGTGTGATGCAATCACAGGGGTGTTAGACAGTTCCATCACTTGATAAAACGCATCGTCCGAGATATGAGACACATCAATCAGCATGCCGATATTATTCATCTCTTTTACTAGTTCTTTACCAAATGGGCTTAGGCCTTTCCACTTGCGACGAATATCGTATGATGAGTCAGAAATATGGTTGCTTTGCGAGTGAGCAAGAGTGATATAGCGCACACCACGGTCAAAAAAATGCTGTAGGTTGTTTAAATCGCCTTCAATGGGTGAGCCGTTTTCCATGCCCATAGCAATCGACATTTTACCTTGCTTAAATTGTGCTTCGATATCGCTTGTTGAGCTGGCAATGGCAAACTTGTCAGGTGCACGTTGTGCAATTGCTTCCATACCATCAATCAATTGATTCGCTAATTGAAAGCTTTTGCCTTTGCCTTCAAACTCTAAATGAGCAGGAATATAAATCGACATAAATGGCGCGTTTAAACCGCCTTTTACTGCACGAGGGTAATCAAAATCGCCGCCATCAGTAGCTTTAGTTACATCAGCCCATTTTGCGTGAATACGGTAAGGTACATCAATGTGGGTATCGATTAAAATGGTATCGTGTGCAAGCTTAATTGCTTTATCCGAGGGATTAATTTCTGCGTGTACTGCACCTGTTAATGCAATCGACATTGCAATAACTATTGAGCTTAGTTTTATCATTTATAATGGCTCTTTAAGTTAAAAAAGCCATTGTCTATTTTTACGCCGTGTCTGACAAGTTTACTCGTCGAATTGCGCTTCACTTTGTAGTGCTTTGAATTCACTTTTAGAAATTATGGTGACCGACTCATGTAGCTCAGAGAAAAATACCATAGCTTCGCCGCTTTTTAATTGCTGATTTACTTGCGCTACTTTACTTTCAATACTGAACTCTTGTTCGCCATAGTCAGTGCCTTCGCGCAAAACGTAGCTTTCAATTAGGTTGTACAGTGTGTCTTTATCAAGTTGTTCAAAAGGAATAATCATAGCCACTCTTTATCGGTGTTATTAAATACACATTGCTTAAAATAATCAGGCACGACTTGCTCTAACCAAAACACGGGTTTAAATGGGTTGTTACCGCTAATAAAACCTACGTGGCCGCCCTTCTCTGAGATACGCAGCGTAACATGCTCACTCACATTCTGACTACTTGGAACTGCTTTAATCGACAGCATAGGGTCGTCTTTGGCATGAATAATTAGTGTGGGTGTCGCAATATCTTTTAAATACGGCATGGCACTGGCTTTTTTGTAGTAGTCGTGCGCATTTTCAAAGCCATGTAGCGGTGCTGTAAGCTGGTTATCGAACTCTAATAAATCGTCAATTTCCATTAACTGATCGGTGGTGATCGGTATTTGCTGTTTAATTTGTGGTAGTTTGCGTTGCATCGACTTTTTCATCCGATCGAGCAAATATTTTTGGTAAATTTTACCTAAGCTTTTACGAATAACATCACTAGATGATGACAAATCATAGGGCGCAGATATCACGGCGGCTGCACTAAGCGGGCAGTGAATGTGTTCTTCCCCTAAGTATTTAGCCAGCACATTACCACCCAATGAAAAGCCAACCGCCACAATCGGGCGCTTTGGAAATTGCTGTTTTAAATGGTTTATAAAAAAAGCTAAATCGGCAGTGTCGCCACTATGGTAGGCTCTTGGCAGGCGATTGACTTCGGTTGAGCAGTTTCTAAAGTGCATTAGCACCACTGCAAACCCTTGCTTTTTTAATGCTTTCATCATGCCTTTGGCATAAAAACTATTTATGTTGCCTTCAAGTCCATGAAGTACCACTGCGAGCGGCGCCGTTTCGTTATGCGGGAGTGACCAAGCAAGCTCAATAAAGTCACCATCGGGTGTATCAAGTTGCGCAAGTTCGTAGCGAGTATGGTGAAAAGGGCGAAAAAAACGCGGCATTATGGTTTGAACGTGTCGGTTGGTCATCCACCATGCGGGTTTGAACTTAGGGATCATGTCTGTACTACGCACTTTGCAATAAACGAAGCGCTAGTGTAGCAAATTTTTTATATTTAAAAATAAAAAGCGCCTAATCAGTAAACTAATAAGGCGCTTTGTGCGTCGTGCTTAATGCTGTTCTTTAATATCTGCATCGTGTACTTTTTTCATGAAAAAATACACAAAGAAGAGGCATAAACTAATAACGACGCCTAAAAATCCAAATGATAAAAATAGTACTGGGTCGCTAAAAAAATCTCTAAAGAATACGTCCATAATGGCCTCCTGATGTCTATGGGTTAATCATAGGCTGGCTTGGCAGGGCTTGATATGATCCAGATCAAGCTATTTAAAAGATTATAAAATGGGCAATGCAGATGTTGATTTTGATCAATAAAGTTAAGTCGATTTTGCACTTTTTAGTAAATTATCTGCGATTTTTTAATCACTTTTATAATAAAGATGGTCAGCAAAGTTCAGCTTTGAATAACCGTTGCTTTGTTTTAGGTTAAATAAAATAAACCTAGTGTTAAATATATTTGACATGGCTAAAGAGTGAACTTATAGTTTTAAAGTCAAAAATATTTTACTTGGGGTTAGCTTTATATGACTCGTTCAGAGCACTTTAAAGAATTTTTACAAAGCATAAGTTTTAGAGAACTGACGCTGAGTATCGATTTACTAGTAAGCGTGTACATATCTTACTTTTATGTAAACAGCCTAATGAATGCGAGTACGCAGCAGCTTAGTTCTGTTTCTTGGTTATCTGGTTTATTGCTACAGGTGTTAATTTATTCTGTGATACTTATAGTATTGAGCTATTTATTACTTTCATTTATCAGTGATAATGAATTAAATCAGCCACCTGATGTGAGAGAAAAGCAAATAAATTTAGTGGGTTATAAATATAAGGCCATAATATTACAGACGGGAATTTGTGTTGCTATTGTTCAGTATCAAATTGAAGCTAATAACTGGGGCCCAGCCATTGAATATAATATTCCATACTTACCAATGCACGTCATGGTAGGTGCTTTTTTGATTGCCGAAATAGTCAACTATATAGCGCAGCTTTATAAAGGTAGAACGGGTAATATTTATGAGTGAGTATGTAATAACTAACTCTATTCGAACATTACGCTTTTTACGCGATGAAATGACGCAAAAGCAATTAGCAGATGCTATTGGTGTAACTCGGCAAACGGTAATGGCAATTGAGGCAAATAAATATTCACCCTCTCTAGAAGTGGCTTTTAAAATTTCTATAGTTTTTAACTTGCCATTAGAAGAGGTGTTTCAATACAAAGCCAAAGATATGCAGCTTGGTTTATAAAACAAACCAAAGTAACCACGTATATTACGAGCTAATATTCATAATATAAGTGATATGATGAAAATAATGGTGAAAAATCATGCCAAATATTTATCGCTGTTATTGGGCGTTGAACAGGCTGTTAAATCCATACTATTAACTACATCAATCAATATTATTTGTTGCTGCTTTTCTAACTTCAACTCGGCGCCGAGAAGTGCTTTTCGAATTGCGGCGTAATCGGTAATCTCGGTTTGAATTGTTTTTAAATAGGCGCGGGTAGTACGTAGAGGCTTTAATACCTGCTGCTCAAATTCACTAATAGATTGTTCAAGCTTGCTCAGCTGTGTTTGGTTAATAGCTAGATTGAGAGAATCTAAGTAATACAGCAACAAGCATAGGTTGACGTTTTTACCTTGCAGGTTTTGGTAATCTAACAGGCGCGCTTGCATGCCATCTTCGCTATAAAGCTGACATGCAAACTGCCAAAAATCGTTGCTGTTAAGCAAGTTCATCGGCGAATGCCTGTTCTTTTTGTTCCATCTCTTCAAGGGCCATTAATAACTCTTCTTCAACATTATTAAGCTTAGGCGTAAGTGTGGCTTGCTTGGTAATTAGCTCTTTGAGCTTAGCTTTATTTTCATCGTTATAAAGTGTGTTATCGCCGAGCGCCTCTTCAACGTCAGCTAATTCTGCAGCAAATTTATCCAATTGTTTTTCAAGCTTTTCAATTTGCTTTTTAAGCGGTTGAATCGCTTTTCTAAACTCGGCCTCTAAGCGCTTTTGCTCTTTTCGGTTTACTTGTGAGTGGGCTTTTGGCTCGTCATCGGTGTCGCTTTTAGCGGCTTCTTTATTAGCATTAAGCAGCCACTGATAATACGCGTCTAGGTCGTAACCAAACTGAGTAACTTCGCCGTTATCAACTAAGTAAAATTCATCAGCGGTGTTTTTAAGCATGTGGCGATCATGCGATACCGTGACCATAGCGCCTTCAAAGCCTTGTAATGCCATAACCAATGCGTGGCGCATTTCTAAATCAAGGTGGTTGGTTGGCTCATCGAGTAACAGTAAGTTTGGCTTTTGATAGACTAACATAGCTAGCACTAAGCGCGCTTTTTCGCCGCCTGAAAAAGGGGCAACAGGGTCGAGTGCTTTATCGCCTACAAAGGCAAAGCCGCCTAAAAAGTCACGCAGTGATTGTTCGCTGGCTTTAGGGTTTAAACGTTGCAGGTGAGTGACGGCACTGGCTTTTAAATCAAGTGATTCCAATTGATGCTGCGCAAAGTAGCCAATGTTTAACCCCTGATGCTGAAACACTTCACCTGCTTGAGGTTGTAAGTCACCAGAGAGCAGCTTAATAAGTGTTGATTTACCTGCGCCATTTCTACCAAGTAGTGCAATACGGCTGCCTGGCACTAAGTTCAGCTTAATACTGTTTAAAATGGTCACATCGCCATAACCAGCTTTTGCTTTGTCGAGCGTCATTAGCGGGTTAGGCAGAGCGGTTGGCTCGGCAAATTCAAAATCAAATGGCGAGTCAGCATGTGCAGGGGCAAGTTTTTCCATGCGTTCTAGCGCTTTAACGCGGCTTTGTGCCTGTTTGGCTTTACTGGCTTTAGCTTTAAAACGAGTAATAAATTGCTCTAAGTGGGCAATTTGATCTTGTTGTTTTTCAAACATGGCTTGCTGCTGTAATAAACGCTCAGCTTTTTGGCGTTCAAACTGCGAGTAATTGCCTTTATATACATTGATAAGTTGTTTATCTATATGCCAAATTTGATCAACCACCGCATCTAAAAACTCTCGATCATGAGATATCAGTACCAGTGTACCAGTGTATGCACGTAAAAAACGCTCAAGCCAATACACAGCATCTAAATCAAGGTGGTTTGTAGGCTCATCCAGTAACAGCAAGTCGGCATCGCGAATAAGCGCTTGGGCTAAGTTTAAACGCATACGCCAACCACCCGAAAATGCACTTACCGGATTTTCTATTTGGTTATTAGCAAACCCTAAACCATGTAATAGCTCTCCTGCCTTGGCTTCTATGCTATAGCCTTTAATATTTTCTAGCTGAATATGCACTTTAGCTTGAGTGTCGCCATCATTGGTTTGCTCAGCTTCACGCAAAGCAATTCGTAGCGCATAATATTCAGGGTGGCCTTGCAGTACGTAATCTATAGCGCTTATTTCAAGGGCGGGGGTTTCTTGTTTTACTGAGGCCAGTGACCAATCTTTAGGAATACTGCAATTACCGCCATCTAATGAAAGCTCAGACTTTAATAAACTAAATAGCGTTGACTTACCACAGCCATTAGCACCAACAAGGCCTACTTTGTGCTCTGGAAATAATGTAGCCGATGCATTTTTTAATAAAGCTTTGCCACCGCGAAGCAGTTCTATTTCTGAGATTTGGATCATAAATACGTTACTTTACTGTGCCTTGATTGAATTGCAGCCATTATAACACGGATCTTATTAGCTATATCAATCGTATCAAGTAGGCAAATATTGCGATAAAATAACGTCAGTTAAAATGGTAGGAAAAACGAAGTGAAACATAAAAAACGATTTATTGCTGGAGCAACGTGTCCTGAGTGTAAAACCATGGATATGTTAATGCTCTACAAAGAGCATGACGTAGAAAAAGTTGAATGTATGCAGTGTGGTCATAAAATGGCTCAACCAGAGCAGGCTGTGCAGGCATCAACACGCCAATTTGAACAGATCATTGGCGTGTTTAATCCAGGCGACTAAACCTAAACAGTTTAGTAATGCGGTGGCGGAGGCTCCGGCATATTCGACATCATAGGTTGCGATGCTTGTGACTCTTTAAGTTTTTCAGCCAGCAATTCGGTTTGGCGCTTTATTTTTGCCAACTGTTGCTGGTGAACTTTTATTTCATCATTCAAAATTTCAATTGTTTCGTCTTGAAAAGCCACTTTAGCCTCAAGTTCCATTAGCCGATGTTCAATTGTGTTCATTTGGTTCTCGTATAATAAAGCGCTCAGCGATTCCGCTCGAGCTTTCAGTTAACAATGATTTACCGTTATCTGTAAATGCCACATCAAGTACCACTGCCGATTTGGGCTTACTGCCTTCTCGCGGAGTGACTTGCCATGTTTGAATTTTTTCACCGCTGGTTAGCTGCCATAAATCAACCCGTTTATTGGGTGAACCGGTTGCTAATAAAGTGCCTTGATCGTTAAAGCGCACTGCGGTAAAAATTTTCTGACGCGCAATATACTTTAGTTTACTAACAAGGTCACCTGTAGTCAGCTTCCATACACTTGCTTGTGCCATACTGTCGGCGGTAAAAGCATAGCGCCCTTGAGGATCTAAAGCGACCTGCGTTACTCGGGTTGGGTGATTAAAGCGATGAACTACTTGCCCACTTTGAGTATCCCATAAGTAGGCAACATAATCGTTAGAGCCGCTTAGTGCATAGCGCCCGTTGGGTGATAGGTCAACGGTATTTACTTTTTCTTGATGGCCTAAAAATTCAATGCGCCTACCTGTGTTAAGGTTTATAAATACCACAACGCCATCGCTGCGCCCGTAAACAACACTTTGGCCTTGGTTGCTAATGGCAATATCGCGAATGCTGGCTTTTTGTATTTTATAAAAGCCTTTATTTTTGCCGGTGGCAATATCCCAGACCGCAAAGGTGGTTTTTTCGGCGGTAACAGCCACGCTATTATCAAAAGCAATGGCTACGGCATAAACTAAGCTATCTTCAGCCTGCTGTTGAAACCATTGGTATTTAAGCGCTTGCTGTTGATTATCCCAAAGGGCGACCCCATGATGGATAGAAGACACTAAGCTGTATTGACCATCGTGCGATAACGCAGATGAAAAGGCGCCCTGTGCAGTGTGCTCAAAACTGGCCACTGCTTGTTGTTTTTCATCACTACATGCAATTGTTAATAAACAGCAAGTGGCGACTAAAAAAGTACGAAATAACGACATATTACAGGTATTTCCTCTTAACTCTTAGTGACTGAGAGGTTAGACTAGGTCTCGTTAAACGCCTAGGTTGTTTGTCTAATCACTGGATATGTTTTTAGTTTAGCTATTAAACAAGCAGCCTACCATGTAGGCCGTTAATCTTTAACTAGTAATATTACAATAAATGGCAACTGCAAAGTGTGTCGGAGATTTAAAATGAGAAAGACGATTAAATTGTCATTGATTGCAGCGTCAGTTTTAGCGCTTACAGCTTGTAATCAAGAAGCAAAAAAAGAGCAAGCAGACGTTAAGCTAGATACTGTAGCACAGCAACAAGCGTACGGTATTGGTGCATCTGTGGGTAACTTTTTAAATAAAGACCTAGCGGATAAAAAAGAAATTGGTATTGAATTAGACCAAGCTTTATTAATGCGAGGCTTTGAAGATGCACTTGCGGGTAATGCAAAAATTGACGAAGAGAAAATTCGTGAAGTACTAACAGCATTAGACGAATCAGTGCGTACTAAACAAGAAGAAAAAGCAAAAGTAGAGTCTGAAAAAAGCAAAGCTGAAGGTGAAAAATACCTAGCTGATAACGCTAAAAAAGAAGGCGTGATGGTTACTGAGTCTGGTTTACAGTACGAAGTAATGAGCGAAGGCGAAGGCGCAAAACCAGTAGCAACTGATGTGGTTAAAGTACATTATAAAGGCACATTGTTAGACGGTACTGAGTTCGATAGCTCTTACTCACGTAACGAGCCGACAACGTTCCCACTAAACCGTGTAATTCCTGGTTGGACTGAAGGTTTACAACTTATGCCTGTAGGGTCTAAGTACAAATTTACTATTCCTTCAGACCTTGCTTACGGCGATCGTGACTTAGGTAAAATTCCTGCTAATTCAACACTCATTTTTGAAGTTGAATTATTAGAAATTCAAAATGATGCAGCAGCTGCCGCTGCAGAATAAGCGTTATAGATAATAAAAAAGGGACCTTAGGTCCCTTTTTTATTACGTTGAATAACTAATTAGTCAGTGTGATTAGAAAATAAGTTATCAATCAGCTCATCTTCAAGTGCAAAGCGCGCTTCGAGTGCTTCACCCATTACTGAAAGATCGTTATCAAAGCCTTCTAGTAAATCTTCAGCGTCTACCTCAGCGTACTTATCGTTGAAATCCAGAGCGATGTCAGTGGTATCTGAAATACGTGGGTATATCGTATTAGCGAGTTGCTGGCTTTCTAGGCCTTTCTTTTCGCAGGCTTTAGCAATATCGTCGTACACTTCAAAGTGGCCGGCAGATAAATAATCCATTAAAATTTGGCAAAATGCCTGAATTTGTGATGGTTCAGGCAAAGACTGATCTTTTTTCTCATAAGGTGAAAAGCCTGCAATTTTACAGTAAAGCACAATCAACTCTTGGCGTTCGTTTAACCAATTATCGATGACCGTATGGCTACCCCCCCACTTTTGTTGAGCTTTTTCTACACGCTTCAGCATAATTCTTCTCCTAAGCTGGGTTGGATTTTTTAAATTAAAAATAAAACTTATGTTATCCAAGATATATTTAATTGGCGTGTATATCAACAAGTAAAATAGATGTAATACCAGAGGGAATTTTGTTTAAGGGTATAAGTTGTAAGTAATTTATTCCAGGCAAGAAAAAACCACCTATTACGGTGGTTTAATTTCTTTATTAGACTTGTTTAAACAAGCATTCTTATTTTTATTAGAGATTTTTATTATTTTTATATTAACAATTTTTGTTATTGTTTTGTTAACGCGGGAGATACAATATCAAGCTTTTTTAGATGTTGCAAATAGTTTAATGAAAAGTTTTTATTATTAACGTTTGTTTGGTTGTTTTATGTACAAAGCAACATGAAAATTAAAAATTACTTGATCTAGCGCTACTCTGTAGCGATTTAATCGCTTAGCGATAGAGGGGGCGTGAATATGGTGGTACAATCTTGCACAATTTCTAAAAGCCCTAGGACTCTATACGCTATGAGCGAATTAAAAAACGACCGTTATTTACGTGCCCTTGCCAAGCAACCTGTTGATGTCACGCCGGTATGGATGATGCGTCAAGCAGGACGTTATTTACCTGAATACCGTGCTACACGTGCACAAGCGGGCGATTTTATGAGCCTGTGTAGAAATGCTGAGTTAGCCTGTGAAGTAACATTACAGCCTTTGCGCCGTTACCCATTAGATGCAGCTATTTTGTTTAGTGATATTTTAACTATTCCCGATGCAATGGGATTAGGCTTGTACTTCGAAACCGGCGAAGGCCCTAAGTTTGAACGCCCAATTTCGTCACTAGCTGATGTTAAAAAAATTCCTAAACTCGATCCTACCGATGAGCTTGGCTATGTAATGAACGCAGTGAGCACTATTCGTCGTGAACTTAAAGGCGAAGTGCCATTAATTGGTTTTTCTGGTTCGCCTTGGACACTTGCAACTTACATGGTTGAAGGTGGTAGCAGTAAAGTATTTGGTAAAATCAAAAAAATGGCGTTTGCTGAGCCACAAACACTGCATTTATTACTCGATAAACTAGCTGATTCGGTGATAGATTACTTAAACGCGCAAGTTAAAGCGGGTGCGCAATCGCTAATGGTATTTGACTCATGGGGCGGTGTACTAAGCCCGCGTGATTACAATGAGTTTTCATTGCAATACATGCATAAAATTGTTGATGGCTTAATTCGTGAATACGATGGCCGTAAAGTACCGGTTACTTTATTTACCAAAAATGGTGGTCAGTGGATTGAAGCGATTGCCGCAACGGGCTGTGACGCAGTAGGTTTAGATTGGACTATTAACATTGGTGATGCTAAACGTCGTGTTGGCGATAAAGTAGCACTGCAAGGTAATATGGACCCATCAATGCTTCATGGTACGCCTGATCGTATTCGCCAAGAGGTTGGTACTATTTTAGAAGACTTTGGTACTGGCAATGGCCATGTATTTAATTTAGGCCACGGTATTACACCAGATGTTGACCCAGAAAATGCCGGTGTATTCATTAACGCCGTGCATGAATTAAGTGCGCAATATCATAAATAGTTTCTAAATAACGATGAGTTATTAAAAAAGCCCGCTTGATTCAAGCGGGCTTTTTGTTACCTAGTGCTTAATATTACTTAAACAAGCGATTTAAGCCATTTAACGCCGCAACTCGGTAGGCTTCTGCCATCGTTGGGTAGTTAAACGTGGTATTTACAAAGTAGTCGATGGTGTTGCCACCATTTTTTTGTTCCATAATAGCTTGGCCAATATGCACAATTTCAGAGGCACGCTCACCAAAGCAGTGCACGCCGAGTACTTCTTTGGTTTCTGTATGAAATAATATTTTTAAACTGCCCACATCGGTGCCTGCAATTTGCGCGCGGGCTAAATGTTTAAATTGCGCACGTCCCACTTCATACGGTACTTTTGCAGCAGTTAATTGCTGCTCTGTTTTACCCACAGAACTCATTTCAGGAATAGTATAAATACCGGCTGGAATATCAATAATCAGCTTTTCATCACAATTACCACACGCGATGGCATCTGCGGCAATTCGACCTTGATCAAAGGCAGCACTAGCAAGGCTTGGATAGCCAATAACATCACCTACCGCGTATACATTGTCTACTTCTGTTTGGTAGGTTTCGTTTACTTTTATCTGTCCGCGGCTATCTGCTTTTAAGCCAATGGCCTCTAAATTAAGGGTATCAGTGTTACCGGTTCGGCCATTGGCAAATAAAATACAGTCAGCTTTAACACGTTTGCCCGATTTTAAATGCATAACAACGCAGTCATCACGGGTTTCAATGCGATCAAATTCTTCGTTATGACGAATTACAATACCGCTATTCCAAAAGTGATAGCTTAATGCATCAGATATTTCAGCATCCATGAACGCCAATAAGCGATCGCGAGTATTGACTAAATCAACCTTGGCACCTAGCCCTTTAAAGATAGACGCATATTCACAACCAATTACACCCGCGCCGTATATAAGTACGCGATGAGGGTCGTGTTCAAGGCCTAAAATAGTGTCACTTTCGTAAATTCGTGAGTGGGTGAAATCAACCCCTGGTGGGCGATAAGGTCGTGAGCCTGTGGCAATGACAATCGTTTGTGCAGTAAGGCGCTCAGTAGAACCGTCATTACGTCTAATTTCAATAGTGTGCTTATCAACAAAGCTAGCGTCGCCTTGAAACATATGAATGCGGTTACGATCGTAAAAACTGCTGCGTAAGTTTGACTGCTTTGAAATTACCGAACTGGCATGGCGTAAAATATCAGGAAAGGTAAGTCTTACCGGACGCTCGCCTACGTTAAATAAAGGATTTGCTTTGTATTCAATGTAGCGACTAACAGAATGACGAAGTGCCTTTGAAGGAATGGTTCCCCAATGTACACAGCCACCACCCACGGCTGTTTGGCGTTCAATAACCGCTACTTTTTTGTTACTTTTAGAGAGGTTCATAGCGGTCCCTTCACCGCCAGGACCCGTGCCAATAATGATTGCATCATATTGGTATGTCACGGGTACTTTTTTCTTTTCTGGTTGTTTGGCCACAGCCACTCCTATTTTAACTAAAAGAGGCTTTTAATAACCTCGCATTAAGTGCTAGCCATGCCTGTTTTTGTGTTTCCCAGGCGGCCTCAAGCTCGTGATATTGTGCCATTAATGCCGACTTTTCACACTGCTTTGCCATATTATTTTTTTTAGCTTCCAACACTTGTTTTTGTAATGAGCAATAATTTTGCAGTTTTTTAAGCAACAAATCGTACTCTTGTTGTAATAATGTAAGCTTATCTTGCGCTAAAGGCAATTTTGCGAGGCGACCTTGTGTTTTGCTCATCAAGGTTTCTGCTTTAGCTTTTTCTATGCGCTCAACCGGTGTGCGCTTTAATTTACTCGCTAAACCAAGTGCAGCTAACGAGCGGATCATCCATTTAGTTGGGTCGTAATGAAACCACTTAATGCCGTTGCGGTAATCGCTCGCAAAAATATGATGAAAGTTATGATAACCCTCGCCATAAGTAAATAAGGCTAAAAAGCCGTTATCGCGTGCGGTATTTTTTTCTGTGTAAGGGCGAGAACCCCAAATGTGCGCAACAGAGTTAATAAAAAAGGTAAAATGCTGGCTCAGTACTAAACGAAGTAGTCCCGCTAGTAATAACATGCCCCACACATCACCTAACATTAAACCTAATACCAGTGGCAAACCAACATTCATGGCAACTACCAGCTTTAAGTAATGTTTATGTTGCCACATCACTATTTTATTGCGTTGTAGGTCGCGGCAATTGCTGTAATCACCGTAGCTATCGCCTTGGTAGTCGCGCAGCATCCAGCCTATGTGACTATACCAAAAGCCGTTGGTAGCGGCATAAGGGTCTTTTACAGGGTCATCAACTTGACCGTGGTGAATACGATGATCGCTGCTCCAATGCAGCGCACTGTTTTGCAAAGCAAACGCGCCGCCTAAGGCAAAAATAAATTCAACGACCGGGTGTGCGTTGTAGGTTTTGTGCGCCCATAAACGATGGTAACCCGCAGTGATCGATAATCCAGCAAAAAACATGCAAGCTACAAAAGCAGCCCATTGTGTGCCTGTAAAGCCATAGTTAAACCCATACCAAGGTACAAGTGTAACAGCAGCCAAAAACGTCAGGCTAAAGAACAGGACGTTGGTCCATATAAGTGGTGGTTTTTTCATCTTTCTCATTTCTCAGCGTACAACTGTACGCTAAAATAATATTTCAATCTGCTGCCGTCAAGTATTAGACTGTACTATTAGCTATTTTTTTAATTAAAAATTTATTACAAATTCATTCAGGGAGCTGTTGATGTCGGGCGTTAGAGCACAACAGAAACAAAAAACACGACAAGCATTAATAGAAGCTGCTTTTAATCAGCTTAGTGCTGATCATAGCTTTTCAAATTTGAGCTTGCGTGAAGTAGCGCGCGAAGCGGGTATTGCGCCCACCTCTTTTTACCGTCACTTTAAAGATATGAACGAGCTAGGTTTAACCATGGTTGATGAAGCGGGTTTAACGCTGCGTCAGCTGATGCGTCAAGCTCGTAGGCGAATAGCCAGTGGCGGCAGTGTAATAAATACGTCTGTGGTTACTTTTATGGAGTTTATTGATAACTCTAGTAATCAATTTAGGTTATTGCTGCGTGAGCGCTCGGGTACCTCAAAAGCATTTAGAGCGGCAGTAGCACGTGAAGTGAAACACTTTATTTTAGAGCTTGCTCATTATTTAGAAAGTGAAACGCCCTGTGATGCGATTCATGCGTATATTCAGGCAGAGGCTATGGTTACGTTGGTATTTAATGCTGGCGCCGAAGCGCTAGATATTGAAGGTCAGCAACGCGATGAATTAATTGAGCGAGTTATTTGGCAGTTACGCTATATTACTCGTGGTGCGTCAAATTACGTACGCGCAGAAAAGAAAGAGTAAATATTAAAAAAAGTTAAAATAAGCACTGTACTTTACGGTGCTTGTTAATTTAAACGCCACGCCCTCCAAGGTTGAATTCTTTATCTCTTTTTTATCTATTTATTGAATTTAAAATCCCTTAAAAGTCTTGTGTAATTATTTTTATGGCATTTTTATGCTTGCACCTACTGCGCTGCAATGATAAAAATAAGCCTCATTGGACACACACAAGAAAACAAATGCAAACTAATCGTTTAATTACACTAAAACTAAACCTCTTACTGCTGTGGCAAGTGAGCGGGGATTAGTGTGTTTGCATTGAGCTAAACAACAAAACCCCGCAATTGCGGGGTTTTTTTTATCTCGCTGCAGGGATAAATCGAAATTTGGGTAACACAGGAATGAGGGGCAGTTATGCAAGAGCAAGATAAAGTATGGATTTTTGATACCACCTTACGCGATGGCGAACAGGCACTTAAAGCAAGCCTGACTGAAGATGATAAAATTCAACTAGCGCATACCATTAGCCGCTTAAATGTGGATGTCATGGAAGTGGGCTTTCCGGTTTCGAGCCCCGCTGACTTTCGCTCAGTGCAGCGAATTGCCACTGAAGTAAAAGGCCCTATTATTTGTGGCTTAGCACGCTCGGTTGCCAAAGATATTGAAGCCTGTGGCGAGGCACTTCGCAGTGCACAGCAAAGCCGTATTCACACTTTTATTGCAACCAGCCCTTTACACCTTGAGCATAAACTACGTATGAGCTTAGATGATGCAACCGCGATGGCGGTTAAATCAATCAAGCTTGCCCGTAATTACACTGATGATGTGGAATTTTCATGTGAAGACGCAGGACGTACACCACATTGGGATTTATGCAAAATTGTTGAGCAAGCTATTAATGCCGGTGCATCCACGATTAACTTGCCAGATACCGTCGGTTTTGTAACGCCAGATGAATACGCAGCAATGATCCGTCATTTAATGAACAACGTGCCAAATATTGATAAAGCCCGTTTAAGTGTGCATTGCCATAACGACTTAGGCTTAGCCGTTGCTAACTCTGTTGCTGCCGTTCAAGCCGGTGCGCGCCAAATCGAATGCACCATTAATGGTATAGGGGAGCGCGCGGGTAATTGTTCACTTGAAGAAGTGGCGATGATCATGAAAATGCGCAAAGACCATTTAAACGTATATACCGATATAAAAAGCGAAGAAATTTACCGCGCCTCTCGCCAAGTAGCCAAAATTTGTAATATGCCGGTACAGCCAAATAAAGCGATTGTTGGCGAAAATGCGTTTGCCCACAGTTCAGGTATTCACCAAGATGGTGTCTTAAAAGCGCAAAATACCTATGAAATTATGTCACCTGAAAGTGTGGGTGTGCCAAGTAATCAATTAAATATGACCTCGCGTTCAGGGCGTCATGTTATAGAGCATCGCTTAGAAGAGTTAGGTTATCAAAAATCTGATTACGACATGGATAGCTTATACCAAAGTTTCGTTGCGTTAGCTGACCAAAAAGGCACAGTATATGACTACGACCTAGAAGCAATGATTTACTTTAATCAAATCAGCGACAAAGATGAAAAATATCAATTAGAGTTTGTTCACTCTACGTCGAACTCTCAATCGGTAGCCAGCTCAACGATAGGTTTGTTGATTGATGGCGAAGCAAAACAAGAAGCGGCCACAGGTAATGGCCCGGTAGAAGCCTCATTTGCAGCCATTGAGCGCTTAACTGGTATGAGCGTTGAAATGATTGAATACAATTTAGAGGCCACCGGCCAAGGTGCAAGCTCATTAGGACAAGTGAATATTATTGCTAAATATGATGGCCGTCCTTATCACGGTGCCGGTATTGCGGCCGATGTGGTCGAAGCCTCTGTTCGCGCTATGGTTCGGGTTTATAACTTAATTTATCGAGCACAAAAAGTGTCTGATTTAAAACAACAAAGGAAAGCAGGATGAGTAAAACACATTACAGCGTTGCCGTATTAGCGGGCGACGGTATTGGCCCAGAAGTTATGGCAGCTGCAGAGCAAGTGCTTGATGCAGTAAGTGATAAGTTTGGCTTTACTCTGAACCGTGAACACCATGCTATTGGTGGTGCTGCCATTGATGAATTTGGCAAAGCACTTCCTGATACGACCTTAAAAGCGTGTGAAAACGCCGATGCTATTTTATTTGGTTCAGTAGGTGGTCCTAAGTGGGAACATTTACCACCGAATGACCAACCAGAGCGCGCGTCATTGTTACCACTGCGAAAGCACTTTGGTTTGTTTTGTAACTTACGCCCTGCTCAATTGTTACCCGCATTAAGCGCTGCATCACCACTACGTGCGGATATTAGCGAAAAAGGCTTTGATATTTTATGTGTGCGCGAGCTAACGGGTGGTATTTATTTTGGTGAGAAAGGTCGCAGTGGCGAAGGGGCAGAAGAAACTGCATTTGATACGCAAACTTATTCACGTAAAGAGATAGAGCGTATTGCACGTTTTGCTTTTGAGGCAGCTAAGTTGCGCAGCAATCATGTGACCTCGGTTGATAAAGCCAATGTTTTAGCATCAAGCGTTTTATGGCGCGAAGTGGTAACCGAAGTGAGTAAAGACTTTCCAGAAGTGAGCTTAGATTACATTTATGTAGATAACGCAGCGATGCAGCTGGTTAAACAACCTAGCCAGTTTGATGTATTACTTTGCGATAATTTATTTGGTGATATTTTATCGGACGAGTGCGCCATGATCACCGGTTCAATGGGTCTATTACCCTCCGCTAGCTTAAATCAATCAGGCTTTGGCTTGTATGAACCCGCGGGTGGTTCAGCGCCTGATATCGCCGGAAAAGGGGTGGCAAACCCAATCGCACAAATTTTAAGTGCCGCCTTAATGCTACGTTACTCATTAGGCCAAGACGAAGCGGCTCGCACCATTGAAAAAGCAGTCGCAGAGGCGGTTGAAGCCGGTGTGGGAACGCCAGATATTTATCCGCAGGGCGGCTATACCACCACCGATGTAGCAGCGGCCATCGTTTCACGCATTTAATTATTAAAGCCACAGCACCGTCAGGCTGTGGCTCAATCAGATCAGGGAGTTAGCAAGTGGCCCAAACCTTATACAATAAAATTTGGCAAGCACATACCGTTGCCAGCATTAATGAGCAAACCGATTTACTTTATATTGACCGTCATTTAGTACACGAAGTGACGTCACCACAAGCATTTGCAGGCTTACGTGAAAAAAATCGTAAAGTGCGCTGTCCAGAAAAAACCATTGCCACCATGGATCATAATGTTTCAACTAAAAGTCGTTCACTGGATGCAGCCAGCGAAGTCTCTAAAAATCAATTAATGGCACTGGATGCAAACTGTAAAGAGTTTGGCATTTTGCTGTACGACTTAAATTCAGTAAACCAAGGCATAGTGCATGTTATTGGCCCTGAGCAGGGGATTACTTTACCAGGTACCACTATAGTCTGCGGCGATAGTCATACTTCAACGCATGGTGCGTTTGGTGCCTTGGCACATGGTATTGGTACCTCAGAGGTTGAGCATGTATTAGCTACGCAAACACTACAGCAAAAAAAGGCGAAGTCGTTAAAAATTCAAATTAACGGTGTATTACGCCCTACAGTAACAGCTAAAGATTTAATTATGGCGGTTATTGGTAAGCTAGGCACTGCTGGTGGCACTGGCTATGTGGCTGAATTTTGTGGTGAAGGCATAGAAGCTCTATCAATGGAAGCCCGTATGACATTGTGTAACATGAGCATTGAAATGGGTGCCAAGGCAGGTTTAATTGCCCCAGATAAAATCACTTACGAGTACTTAAAAGGCCGCCCGTTTGCACCCAAAGGTGCTGATTTTGATGCCGCTGTTGCCTACTGGGAAACTTTAAAAACGGATGATGGTGCTCATTTTGATTTAGAAGTAGAGTTAGATGCAGGCAGTATTCAACCGCAAGTTACTTGGGGGACTAATCCAGAGCAAGTGATTGGCGTTGATGAATGTATTCCAGATCCAGATAAAGAAACCGATTTAATTAAAGCCGATGCAATTCGCAGTGCGCTTAAATACATGGGCTTAAAAGCGGGCGATAAACTATCAAGCGCCAAAGTAGACACGGTATTTATTGGCTCATGCACCAACAGCCGCATTGAAGATTTACGCGCTGCAGCAAAAATTGTTGAAGGTAAACAGGTTTTAGCTGGTATTGAAGCGCTGATTGTTCCAGGCTCAGGCTTAGTTAAGCAGCAAGCTGAAGATGAAGGCTTAGCCGATATTTTTAAAGCTGCAGGGTTTGAGTGGCGCGAGCCGGGTTGTTCGATGTGTTTAGCTATGAACGATGACCGTTTAGGAGCTGGTAAACGCTGTGCTTCCACCTCGAATCGTAATTTTGAAGGTCGCCAAGGGCGCGGCGGACGTACACACTTAGTGAGCCCTGCAATGGCGGCAGCAGCTGCAATACATGGTCACTTTGTTGATATTAGAGGAGAAGCTTAATGAGCATCTATTTTAGCGGCTTAATGGCCCCACTTGATAAAAACAACGTCGATACCGACCAAATTATTCCTAAGCAGTTTTTAACCTCAACAAGCCGTGATGGTTTTGATGCAGCACTGTTTTACGATTGGCGTTATTTAGATAATGGCGAGCCAAATCCTGAATTTATTTTAAATCGTCCTTGTTACCAAGGTGCGCAAATATTATTAACCCGCGATAATTTTGGCTGTGGCTCATCACGCGAGCACGCACCATGGGCATTAAAGCAATATGGGTTTGAAGTGATTTTAGCTGAAAGCTTTGCTGATATTTTCTTTAATAACTGTGGTAACAATCAAATGCTTGCCATTGCATTGCCAGCGCAAACGCTGGAAGAGTTATTTGTGTTAAGTGAGCAGCACGACGATATTCACATTGATGTGGATCTTGAAAACCAAGTGCTTACCAGCAATAAGTTTGCGCCAATTCGCTTTGATATTCGCAAAGACGTAAAAGAGCGTTTATTAAGTGGCTTAGATTTTATTGGTGTAACCGAAACCCTCAATCCGCAAATTGATGCGTTTGAAAAGCAGTTAGCCGCAGAAAGACCGTGGCAGTAACCTTTTACATATGAAACTGGAGCGCAACTTAGGTTGCGCTTTTTTAATCGCTTATATTAAAAAACCACGCAATAAGCTTGCTAATGTAATCATTGCCATTAGTAATAAATTGAGAGTTTTAAATTTCTGGTAGCGGACTACCTTTGGGTCGTTGATAGTCGAAAAAAAACCATCTTTAAATGACTCAGCAAGATTGGCATAGGGTGTCCCATCTAATGAATTTTGTGATAATTTTTTCCATTGTTCTGGGTGCTGCTCAGCAAGGTGTTGATATATGTGCAGAGTGTAGCGATTTTGAATAATTAATAGTAATACGATGATTATTAAGCCGATATATTTTTCCATTTTAATATGTGCTCCACGCTAAAACTGGCTTTACGTTTATACCAATCCGCAATAATACTCAATCATTTTGCGGGGCTAAACGTGTCGCTATCTGTGTTAAAAAAT
Source organism: Pseudoalteromonas issachenkonii (assembly GCF_002310795.1). Taxonomy (NCBI): domain Bacteria; kingdom Pseudomonadati; phylum Pseudomonadota; class Gammaproteobacteria; order Alteromonadales; family Pseudoalteromonadaceae; genus Pseudoalteromonas; species Pseudoalteromonas issachenkonii. The sequence goes on along the minus strand of NZ_CP011030.1, from coordinate 3,230,873 downwards.
TCTCATTTAGAACAACTAAATAGCGAATTTCTTGCCTAGCTATCAACCCGTTTTTCCTGCCTCAAAATAGACCGCTTAATTAAGCGAGTTGGTATTAGTTATTTCTCCTTTATCAAACAACGATATTTAATTTCTCATTTTCTTTCAAGCGATATTTTTTTACCAATTAATTAAAGCAAAGCTCCATTGTTCTGTTAATTTTTATTGCTGTTCATCGTGATTATTTTCTTTGTGTTTGCTTAAACGCTAAGCTGATTTTTTACATGTTTAGGGACACATTATGAAATTATTAACAGCTGCAGCGTTTATGCTGGCATCAACCGCTGCATTAGCTCGCCCAGCACCTTTAGTATCAATTCCAAGTCATGATAGCTTTTTCAATAGTATTGCTGCACATTGCGGTAAAGCTTTTGAGGGTAAAGTAACGGTTGATAATGCCACAGGGCCGAGTTCATTTGCCGGTAAAAAATTAGTTATGCATGTGCGTAAGTGTAATGAACGTGAGCTACAAGTGCCGTTTCATGTCGGTGATGATGCTTCACGTACGTGGATTATTACTAAAACAGGTAGTGGTTTGAGCCTAAAGCACGATCATCGCCATAAAGATGGCAGCGATGATGTGTCTACTATGTATGGCGGTCATACTGTGGATGCGGGTTTTGCTAATTTGCAGTCATTCCCTGCAGATCAGTATTCAAAAGAGTTATTTGTTAGCCAAGGCATACCGCAATCGGTAGGCAATACATGGCAAATGTATATTTACCCTGAACAGTTCACTTATCGACTTATTCGCCAAGGTCGCGAATTCCGTGTTGATTTTGATTTAACTAAACCTATCACACCACCGGCTGCGCCGTGGGGATATGGCGTTAACTAACTTAGTTCAGGTTAACTACAGTAAAACCACAGGCTATTTTAATACTCAGTGGTTTTACTGAAAATAACGAGGTGTTATTTTTTTGAGGTTTTTTCTGCAGGCATTTCACACTGCACAAATACACTGAGCGGTGGCTGATAAGCACGCGGTTTAGTTGGAAAGCGTTGGTACTCCTGCACGCCCTCAGTCACTTTTAACATAAAAGGATTATCGTGACATAAACGATTTGCGTGGCGCAACAAAAACACACTTTGGTTTCTAAAATGTGGGTAGTCGTCAGACTGTATTTCTAAGTGGTAATTGTTAGTGTCTATTTGAGTTTGCTTATAATGCACCTTTTCATCAAAATCATAAAGTCGCTGCATTTCACTTTGCTCTGCCGACACACTCAAACACCCTGTTAATAAACACCAGCTAATAATTCCATGTATGTAATGATTGGCTTTTATACTCATAAACCTTTAACTCCATCTTGATTTTGGGTAGTGTGATCAGCATATCTATTAAACCCGTTATGATATAAGTCTAACACCCAAAAAGGGGAAATGTGATGTTCAAGCAAATTAAACAGCTTTTTTCGAGTATTGATCAGCAAGATTATGATATTGAACAACATGATTTAAAAACAGCGGTTGCCGCATTATTAATTGAGGTAATGCGAGCGGATAACGATTTACAGGCTGATGAGCAACATACGCTAAGTCTAACATTAAAAAAATATTTTGATTTAACGGATGAAGCAGTAGATGAGTTAACCGAGCAAGCAAGTGCAAGCTTAGATGACGCCATTGATTATTTTCAATTTTCTAAGCAAATTAACAATCAATGTAGTGCACAGCAACGCATTGATATAGTTGAATTACTTTGGCGTTTAGCGTACTCCGATGGAGAACTTGATCCACAAGAAGAATACGTTATTCGTCGTGTTGCTAATTTATTGTATGTTACCCATGAAGACTTTATTGCTGCAAAGCTTGCAGCAACAAAGTTATAGTGGCTGCTTATTTAAGCTTACTTGCTACGCTAACTAACTGCTGTGCAAGACCAGCCACTTTTTCAGCGGTAGCGGGGTCGCTAATTCGACCGTTGTCATCTAATAAAGTATGAATAGCCGGTACTGCCAGTTGGTTCGCTAATACTAAGCTGCCAATGCCTGATAATATATCACGCACATGATTTAAGCCCCGTAAACCGCCCAACCCACCTGGTGAGGCTGCATATAACGCGGTTACTTTATTTGCAAATGCAGGCTCTGCGCCTTGTTCGGTGCGCGATGCCCAATCAATAGCATTTTTTAACACGGCGGTAATAGAGCCATTATATTCTGGGCTGGCCAGCAAAATGCCATCGGCTGCGCGAAGTTTGTCTTTAAGTTGTTGTACACCGGCTGGTGTGCCTTGTGCCTCGAGATCTTCATCAAACATAGGAATGGCTAAGTCTGCGAGTTTAATCACTTCTACTTCAGCGCCACTTTCTAAAGCAAAGCGTGCCGCTTCGTTAATGAGTTTTTGATGAAAGCTATCTTTACGTAAGCTACCTGCTAGGGCAATAATTTTTGGTGTTGTCATGAGCTGCTCCTGATAATGAGTTTGTATAATGTGACTTTAACAAATAATCACTTGCAGAAAAGCCAAATAAACGCAAAACTTGTGTGCGTATATGCACAGATTAAAGAGTAGTTATCATGGCAATTCAATTTAATGATTGGCAAGACCTGAAGGTTGCTTACGAGGTAGCGCGCTTAGGTACTTTAACTGCCGCTGCCGAAGTGTTAGATGTTCACCATAGTACGGTGCTCAGGCGAATAAATAACTTAGAAAAAAGCTTAAATGCGCGACTATTTCATCGCCATGCTCGCGGCTACAAAGTCACAGAAATTGGCGCTAAGTTATTTACCACAGCACAAGCGATTAATGGTGAACTAGAGCGCCTACATAATGACATTATTGCTGCAGATAGCACCTTGCAAGGTAGCTTGTTACTCACCACAGTTAGTGGCTTTATTGATGTATTAAGTGAGGTGTGTGAGCAGTTTCAAACCTTGCATCCGCAAGTGCAATTACAAGTGATTATGGATCAAAAACGCTTACGTTTAGATCATGGCCAAGCACATATCGCAGTAAGAGCTGGACCCAGACCGGATGAGGGTGATTATATTGCTCAGCATTTAGCGGCGCTCTCGTCAGGATTTTATGCATCAAAGCATTACATTAGCCGTTATGGGTTGCCACAAACATTAGCGCAACTATCGCTGCATAGCTTTGTGTCAGGTGTAGCAGGGTATAATGCCAAAGTGCCTTACTTTGCATGGGTTGATGAAAATATTCCCCCGTCGCAAGTTAAGCTAAGAGTGTCAGAAACCTCAGAAGCGACCCGCGCCATAGTAAAAGGACTCGGTATTGGCGGATTACAGCATGATGTTGCAGCGCAATACTCTGATTTAGTCCCTGTACTGCCTAATGAACTGAGTTGGCCAACCGATTTGTGGCTGGTTACGCATCATTTAGTGCATCGAACGGCAAAAGTTCAAGCGTTTAGTCAGCTATTAAAAAATTATTTTAGGCAGCGAAAGTTAAGTTAAAAAGGCTACAACGATTTTTTTATTGAAACACCTAAGCGCTTGGCTAGCCGCGTTAAGTTAGCGCGGTCGACCTGTAAACTACGCGCTGTGCTTGCCCAGTTATAATTATGTTGTTTAAGTTGCTGTATTATAAGTTGCTGAGTATAGGTATCTGTGGCTTGCTTTAACGAAATGTTGTTTGCTAAAGGTGGGATTACAAGCTGGTTTGAGTGTTCAAGAGCTAAGGTGTTAACAGCGCTTAAATTTAGCTCACAATGCGCAGGTTCAATAGTAATAATTGGTTGCTGCCACTGATGTTGTTTAGCCTTTAATGCAGCCCGATTAATCACATGCTCAAGCTCCCTCACATTGCCTGGCCAGTCATATTTTTTAAGCAGCAGTTGCGTTTCAATACTGAGTTTTAGCTGTTTAATAGCGAGCTTGCGGGCTGTTTTTTCTGCAAAATAACCAGCTAATAAAATAACATCTTCATCACGGGCTTTCAATGGAGCGACTGTGAGTGGATAAACACTTAATCGATGGTACAAATCGGCGCGAAACCGTCCTTGTGTTACTTCGTGTTTTAGGTCGCGATTGGTTGCTGCAATCACTCTAACATCGACATATTTAAGTTCATCTTCGCCAACGGTTTGTACTTCGCCACTTTGCAGTACGCGTAATAATTTACTTTGCATAGCCAGAGGCAGCTCGCCGATTTCATCTAAAAATAAGGTGCCGCCATCGGCTAACTGAAATTTACCTTGGCGAGCATTTTGCGCACCCGTAAAAGCGCCTTTTGCATGGCCAAAAAATTCACTTTCTGCGAGGTTTTCAGGCAGTGATGCACAATTTAAATGAATTAATGGCTGATCTTTACGTGCGGAGTGTAAGTGAATATTACGTGCCACCAACTCTTTGCCGACCCCAGTATCACCTAAAATAAGGACACTAAAGTTTGATGCCGCAACCAGTTTTATCTCATTTTTAAGCGTTTGTATTGCAGAGCTTTGGCCAATAATTTCACCACCATCACGTTTGAGCGCCTCACGGTTTAACGCTTGTACTAATTCACTAGAGTGCTGCGCATGTTGTTTGTAATGGGCAAGCTCTAGGGCTGTTTTAAAGTGCGCACTGCACAAGGTTTGTAAGGTGTTGAGTGTATCAGTGGTAATACCGTCAAACGCATTGGCGTTAAGGCTATCAAAGGTCAGAATGCCAAGTAGTGCGTCTTTATCATAAAGGGGTAACCCTAAGCAGGCATGCACTGGAATATCACCGGTTTTAGCCAGTAGTAGCCCGTCGTATGGATCAGGTAGTGGACAGTCATGTGCAAATTGCAGAGCCAAACGACTACTGCAGATGGCTTTAAGGCGAGGATGCTCCGCAATATCAAAACGTCGTCCTAGGCTATCGGGCATAAGCCCTTTAATGGCTAAGGGTTTTAATTGCTCACCTTGGCAAATTAATAATGCACTGGCATCGCTGGGAATAACACGTTCAACCGTGGCTAAAAGTTGCTCAAAACTGTGAGCATGTAACGTACTTTGCGCAAGTTCTAATGCAACTTGCGTCAGGTTGAATTGTTGGTTCATGTCAAAATGACCTGTTAGTGTATTTTTACAGGTTTTATAGTAGGTCATAAAGACCCATCTTGTAAAGCGAGTTAATTTAACCTTTTGAATATTATAGGTTTAATTAGTTGGCACACTCTGTGTAATGCTAAATGCAAGCAGTTAGTTATTACATAGGAAATAAACATGTTATCCGATAAAACCATACAAATAGTTAAAAGCACGGTGCCATTGCTTGCAGAGGCAGGTACGGTCGTAACCGATCATTTTTACAAGCGCATGTTTAGTCATAATCCCGAGCTTAAACATATTTTTAATATGACTAATCAAGAAACGGGTCGTCAGCAATTTGCATTATTTAATGCGTTGGCTGCGTACGCGCAAAATATTGATAATTTAGCCGTGTTAAAAGAGGCGCTAGCGCGAATTAATCATAAGCATACCAGCTTAAATATTTTACCTGAGCATTATCCTATTGTGGGCGCACATTTAATCGGTACGTTAAAAGAGCTTATTCCTGAGCAGTTTACTGCCGATGTTGAATATGCGTGGCGCGAGGCCTACGGTGTACTTGCTGATATTTGTATTACCGAAGAAGCGGCATTGTATGCGCACAGTAAAAACAACCATGGTGGCTGGGCAGGCACGCGCCAGTTTGAAATTACTGATAAACATGTTGAATCTGAATTCGTAACTAGTTTTACGCTGACACCTGTGGATGGTAAAGCAGTTATTACCTACAAGCCAGGACAGTACATTGGCATTAAAGTTAAGCCTGAGGGCGCAGAATATGAAGAGATCCGCCAGTATTCTATTTCGCAAAAGAGCAATGCTAAAAACTATCGTATTAGCGTTAAAAAAGAGTGCCAACCAAAGCCTGGCGTGGTGTCTAATTATTTACACTCACTAGAGCAAGGCGCACGAGTAGAGTTATACCCGCCAGCGGGAGACTTCATTTTAAAAAATGAGGTAACTCCAGTGGTACTTATTTCAGCAGGCGTTGGCCAAACCCCGATGATGGCGATGCTGCAAACGCTACTTAGTGGTGATAAAAATCAAGCGATTAGTTATTTGCACGCGTGTGAAAACAGCCGCGAATTTTCATTTAAAGGGTATTTAGCGCAGCAAACGGCAATGCATCCACAGCTAAAAACATTTACTTGGTTTAATCAAGGTGGCGAGGAGTGTGATTTCACTGGGCTAATGGATTTAACGGTGCTTGAGGCATCATTACCTATTAGCGAAGGGGCATTTTATTTGTGTGGACCAGCATCATTTATGGCTTACGTAAAAGGCCAGCTACTTGATTTAGGTGTGCAAAGCTCAAACATTCACTACGAAATATTTGGACCACACCAAGCGTTATAGGTTAATTAAAAGCGTGTGTTACACGCTTTTAATTTAAACTTACAGCTTTTTACTATTTGTGTTAGCAGCATAAGCTTGTTGTTGCCAAGCATTAAATAGCTTTTGTTGTTTAGCTGAAATTTTTAAACCATACGTTTTTTGCATGTAAGCGTACGCATCGGCAATGCGTTTACGTGCATGAACAGGCGGTTCAACAACACGTTGTTTAAAATTAACTTTAACCTCACAGCGACCATATTGCGTCGCGTTTTGGGCTAACATGCCAAAGCGGTAGTTTGAGCGATCGGCGTTAATTTCACCAATTGCAGGGGCTAAATTGTTTATATCGGCTTCCATCATGCGAAACTTAGCGCTAACTTTGCGGCAGTTTTTACGCCCACCATCTTGCCAACATTGTAACTGGTGACCAAATTCCCATGCAGGGACAATATGTTCCCATTCAATTCGCAGGGCACGTTGATTTACTTTGCCTGAGCGGGTTAGTGTGTTGCGAGGCACGTAGCCACAATGGGTAGGGTCGGGTACCAACTTTTTGCCTTGTTTTTTTATATCGCAACCACAATAAATACTTTTAGCGTTTTCGGGAAGGGTATTAATTAAGTGCTTTTTGGCACTCGAAAACCGCGTAAATTGTTCGCCCATTGCTGAAAAACAAGCACAGCAAGCCAACAAAGCTAAAATAAACCGAATCATATCCATCACATACGTGAACTACAGGAGCGGCTAGTTTAAGGCCTAGAATAAAAAAGTAAACTGCCGCCGGCATGCTTTAATTTTAATTTGCGTATTTTGTAGAGGGCGTTTTTGAGGAGTAAATAGTGGGCAATATTCAGAGGCTAACGCTAAAAATGCGTTAATGAGGTGATTCCTGCGTTGTTGATTTGGTATAACGGTAAAACTGCGTTAAAGTTTGCAATGAAATTAATAGAGGGTAAAAACGAGATAATGTCGGAAATTCAATTTTTAAATGTAGATCTAGAGCTTGAGTCAAAGCAAGATATTAGCGTATTAGTTGCTGATTTAAAAAAGGTCGCAACTATTTTACATTATGATAAAGACGAATACCGTCAACTTGCTCGCATTGAGGTTGCAGGTGAAATAACCACGCCAGATAAAGCGATTAATCACTTGTGTGAGTTAATCGAGTCGTGTTCACGCAATGCATTAAAGCAATGGTTGAGTTGTTCACGCAGAACTTTCGATATTGGGTTTGAGTCTGGCACTTCGCCAAAATGCTTTAACCAAGCCTTACATGCAGATACCTTGTTACGTATATCTGCAATTGGTGCAGGCGTAGAAATTACTATTTACCCTCTCGAAAAGTAATTTAACTTCAACCTTGGTTAATTGACTTACTAGCCTTTTCGCTCAACTACGGCTGCGGTCATACGTGATACGCAGCAAAGCTCATTGCGGCTATTGGTTATTTTAATATCCCAAACCGAGCTGCGCTTGCCGATATGATAAGCTCTCGCTGTGGCCGTTAATGTGCCATTGCGTGATGCCTTTAAATGACTTGCACTGATTTCTTGGCCAACACAATAAAATCGATTGAAATCAACCATAAAATTAGCGGCATAACTTGCTACTGTTTCAGCAAGCACCACATTTGCACCCCCATGAACGATACCCATAGGGTTATGATGCTCTGGAATTGCCGGCATAGTTGCCACTAAGTAGTCATCACCAATTTCACTGATCTCTATTCCCATGGTTTTCATGAGTGTCCCTTGGCCTGTAATACCTTGATCTAATTGCTTACAAAACTCTAATGTAATCGGTTGATGCCAAATACTCATGCTAGCTCCTTGGATAAGTAATTGAGAATTAAAATTTATTAATATGATAATGCGTTGCTAATAATTACATTTATCACCCTGCTTTTAAAGTAGGTTATTGTTTGATGATAACGGCATATAAGGCATTAATTTATATTTGCGATTTTTAAATAACTGTATATACTCACAGTTAATTGTACTGTATGGAAAACCAGTTGTATGCGACCATTAACGAAACGCCAAGCGCAAATACTCGAACTCATTAAAGTGTTTATTAAAGACACTGGTATGCCTCCTACACGTGCCGAAATTGCACAAACACTGGGTTTTAAAAGTGCGAATGCTGCAGAAGAACACTTAAAAGCACTGGCCAAAAAAGGTGTTATTAAAATGAAGCCAGGCGCGAGTCGGGGCATTCAGCTTGTTGAAGAGGAGGAGCCAGAGCAGTTGGGCTTGCCTTTAATTGGCAGGGTTGCTGCCGGTGAGCCAATATTGGCGCAACAGCATGTAGAAAGCCACTGTAAAATTGACCCTTTAATGTTTAAACCTGCGGCCGATTTTTTATTGCGTGTTAACGGTATGAGTATGAAAGACATTGGTATTATGGATGGTGATTTACTTGCTGTGCATAAAACCCAAGTTGCCGAAAATGGACAAGTTATTGTTGCCCGTGTTGACGACGATGTAACCGTGAAGCGTTTAGAAAAAGCGGGCAGAAAAGTACTCTTACATGCTGAAAATGATGAGTTTTCAGCTATTGAGGTCGATTTAGAAAATGAGTCGTTCAATATTGAAGGCTTAGCGGTAGGTGTTATTCGTAACGCTGACTGGATGTAGTATTAAAGCATAATTTAGCGCTTAATAGTGATTAGGCGCTGGGTTTGTTAGCAGCACAATGTCTAACTTATCAAATGTATGACTATATGTTGTTAAGTGCTTCTCCTATCATAAATAAAATCACTAAATACTTTATAAATAAACAAATTTACTCTGCTTTTTTAAGTTAACAATTTTTTATATTTCTATCCTGTAATTTCAATACACCCCTTACTAAACCTGACTCTTAGATTAATTGCCTGACTAGTTGCTATTTTTTTAGCTGCGCATTTTAAAAAATACACCTTGTTTATTTTTCATACTCACCTTGCTTATTGTTTATTTTTTAACTAGTTATTAAAGAGCTGGAATAAAAATAACTCACAGCTTAGTCGTTTTGAGAACACACATTTACTAAATCCAGCACCCTTATAAAAAATAAAAATAACGAATAGGCGTTTAAGCCGTATGCCTCTTCGCTTTGCGTCAGCAATAGCATCAAAGGAGCCGTCACATGGGTAAGCTGAGTTCTTCCTTGTGGCTTATATTGTTTGTTTTTTCGCAGAATGTGCTTGCTAATAGCCAATATAATATGCGTAAAGGCGTAACCGATATAAGTAATAATGTATACCAACTGCACATGACTATTTTTTTAATATGTTGTGTGATTGGGGTGATCGTGTTTGCCATTATGTTTTGGGCACTCATTCATCATCGCAAATCTAAAGGGGCTGTCCCTGCCCAATTTCATGAAAGCACCAAAGTAGAAATACTGTGGACTGCGATACCTTTTGTCATATTAATTGTTATGGCCATTCCTGCGACTAAAACCTTAATTGCCATGGAGGATGCCAGCAAAGCTGATCTCACCATTAAAATTACAGGCTCACAGTGGAAGTGGCATTACGAGTATATGGGGGAGGACGTTGAGTTTTATTCCATGCTAGCTACCCCTCAAAATGAAATAACCAACCTTGCTGATAAAAACCCGAATTATTTACTCGAGGTCGATAAACCGCTGGTACTACCAATTAATCAAAAAGTACGTTTTTTAATGACTTCAGATGATGTTATTCACTCATGGTGGGTGCCTGACTTTGCCGTTAAAAAAGATGCAAACCCTGGGTTTATTAACGAAACATGGACCAATATTAATGAGGTTGGTACTTACCGTGGGCAGTGTGCAGAGCTTTGCGGTAAAGATCATGGTTTTATGCCTGTTGTGGTAGAAGCTAAAACAGAAGAAGACTTCAAAACGTGGTTAGCAGAGGCTAAACAAGCCAAGCAAAAAGCAGCTGAAGCAGACGCTGCGTTATTAGACCAAGTTGTACCAAAAGAAGAGCTGATGGCGCTTGGTGAGCAGGTTTATATGGCGAGCTGCGCGGCGTGCCATCAACCAACTGGCTTAGGCTTACCGGGTGTTTTCCCGGCCCTTAAAGGCAGCCCAATAGTCATAGGTGATATCAAAGGGCATATAGATATTTTGCTCCACGGTAAACCAGGTACGGCTATGCAGTCTTTCGCAAAGCAATTATCAATCAAGCAAATAGCAGCTGTTATTACCTATAAACGCAACGCGTGGGGTAATGACACTGGTGATGTAATTCAACCGAGCGAGATACAAGCGGCACTGGATGCTGATGGGGAGGCTAAATAATGAATAGCATTGCAGAACAACCTAATACCAATGAGGCTCATCATGCCCATCAACCTGCCACAGGCTTTAAGCGCTGGTTATTTACAACCAACCATAAAGATATAGGTAGCTTATATTTAATTTTTTCACTCACCATGTTTTTAATTGGTGGGGCAATGGCGATGGTTATTCGAGCTGAGTTATTTCAGCCGGGCCTACAACTGGTTGATCCTCACTTTTTTAATCAAATGACCACAGTGCATGGTTTAATAATGGTGTTTGGTGCGGTTATGCCAGCCTTTACCGGCTTGGCAAACTGGATGATCCCGCTAATGATTGGTGCGCCAGATATGGCCTTACCGAGAATGAATAACTGGAGCTTTTGGATTTTACCGTTTGCGTTTTTAATCCTATTAGCTTCATTATTTATGCCCGGTGGTGGCCCTGCATTTGGTTGGACCTTTTACGCGCCGCTTTCCACCACTTATAGTAACGACAACACAGCAATGTTTGTATTTGCTGTGCATATTATGGGTATTAGTTCGATTATGGGGGCCATTAATGTGGTGGTCACCATAGTAAATATGCGTGCTCCGGGTATGACGTGGATGAAGCTGCCGTTATTTGTGTGGACATGGTTGATCACGGCGTTTTTACTTATTGCAGTTATGCCGGTACTTGCTGGTGCAGTTACTATGGTGCTCACCGATAAATACTTCGCGACCAGTTTCTTTGATGCCGCTGGTGGTGGCGATCCGGTGATGTTCCAACATATTTTTTGGTTTTTTGGTCACCCTGAAGTTTATATTATGATTTTGCCTGCCTTTGGCATTATTTCTACGATTGTTCCCACCTTTTCACGTAAAAAACTATTTGGTTATGCCTCTATGGTGTATGCCACCTCCTCCATTGCCTTGTTGAGCTTTATTGTGTGGGCGCATCATATGTTTACCACTGGTATGCCCGTGGCGGGTGAGTTGTTTTTTATGTACGCGACTATGCTGATATCGGTACCTACCGGCGTAAAAGTATTTAACTGGGTAGCGACTATGTGGCGCGGGTCTATTAGCTTTGAAGTGCCAATGCTGTTTAGTATCGCATTTATTGTGTTGTTTACTTTAGGTGGTTTTTCGGGGTTGATGCTAGCGATTACACCTGCCGATTTCCAATATCATGATACCTATTTTGTGGTTGCACACTTTCATTATGTACTCGTAACGGGCGCGGTGTTTTCTATTATGGCGGGGGCTTATTATTGGCTGCCAAAATGGACCGGAAACATGTTCAATATTACCTTAGCAAAATGGCATTTTTGGTTGTCGTTAATAAGTGTAAATGTGCTGTTTTTCCCAATGCATTTTGTTGGGTTAGCCGGTATGCCACGCCGTATTCCAGATTATGCGCTACAGTTTGCTGATTTTAACGCCATTATTAGTATAGGTGGGTTTGCCTTTGGTTTATCGCAATTATTATTCGTGGTGGTTGTGTATAAATGTGCAAAGGGGGGCGACAAAGTGCCTGCAAAAGTTTGGGATGGAGCTGAGGGGCTTGAATGGGAAGTTGATTCACCTGCGCCTTATCATACGTTCTCAACGCCGCCGGACATTAAATAATGACTCACTTGCCGTTATTAAAAAAGCTGGTGGTGATTTGCATTGCAATGTTTGCATTTGCATTTGCCATGGTCCCTTTGTATGACGTGTTTTGCGATATAACGGGGCTTAATGGTAAGCCCTCGTTAGAGCAGGCACAGCAAAGTACCTTGGTCACTGAAAATAGAGAAGTCAGCGTTAGTTTCACTACGCATGCGCAAAGTGGTGCGCCTTTTGAAGTTAAATCTAAAGAGTACAGTGTAGATGTAAAGCCTGGGGCCATGCGTGAAGTTAAGTTTAGCGCTAAAAATAACAGCAATGAAGATAAAGTAATGCAGGCTATACCGTCGGTAGCACCAGGAAAAGCGGCCAAGTATTTACACAAAATAGCGTGTTTTTGCTTTGATCAGCAACCGTTAAAGGCAGGTGAAGAGCTGGAGTTTACATTATTGTTTTATGTAGATACTGAATTACCCAGTGATGTAGAAGAGTTAACCCTGTCTTATACCGTATTTGATATTAGCGAGAGGCTAGTAGCCAGTAATAACTAGCTTATAAAACTAGTGAAAAACTAGGAGCAAATAAAATGAATCAAAAATATGAACATTATTATGTACCAGAGCAAAGTCCATGGCCAATAGTTGGGGCAGTTGCGTTATTTTTTATTGCGGTAGGCGCAGCCTTAACCGTAATGGATATGGGCAAAGAGGGTGGTAATGGCGTTTACTTGTTATACGTAGGTATAGCTGTACTACTTTACATGCTGTTTAGCTGGTTTAAAAATGTCATACACGAGTCTGATCAAGGGCTTTATTCTGCACAAATGGACCGTTCTTTTAGGCAAGGTATGAGCTGGTTTATTTTTTCAGAAGTGATGTTCTTCATGGCATTTTTTGGGGCGCTTTTTTATGCTCGCATGTTTTCTGTGCCTTGGCTTGGAGGTGCGGATAACAACGCCATGACAAATGAAGTATTGTGGCCGACGTTTGAAGCCATGTGGCCATTGCTAAATACCCCAGGAGGCACCACGACCCAAGCAATGGGCTGGCAAGGGTTGCCGCTTATCAACACCCTTATTTTGCTTGCCTCGTCGGTAACTTTACATTTTGCCCATGTGGCGATGGAAAATAATAAACGTACCCCACTCAAAGTATGCTTGGGAGCGACCATTTTACTCGGAGTGTGCTTTTTAGGGCTGCAGGTAGAAGAGTATATATATGCTTATAACGATCTTAACTTAACCCTTGATGCGGGCATTTATGGCAATACCTTCTTTTTGTTAACCGGCTTTCACGGCATGCACGTCACCTTAGGAACAATTATTTTATTGGTGGTGTTTTTGCGCATTATGAAAGGACATTTCACTAAAGATAAGCACTTTGCCTTTCAAGCTGCAGCTTGGTACTGGCATTTTGTTGATGTTGTTTGGCTGTGTTTGTTTGTATTTGTGTATGTGCTTTAGTGATTAAGGGGGACTGATTTGCCGTAATAAAACCAAGTTTTAGTGCGGCAATCACCATCACTAATACCACAACAGAAAATAACACCCGACGCCCTAAAAAGTGAGACATAGGGCGTCCATTGGTTTTCCCTGACACCATAATTAATAAAGCACGAAATAAATTAAATAATATAAATAATAACAGTAGAACAATAATAATTTTAATAATCACTGGATTTTACCCTTATGCAGTTAGTTGTATTTAACAAACAAAAGCTTAGCTCAATAATAACAATTTGCTTGGTTGTTATTGTGGTATTGGTTTGTGTGCGACTAGGGTTTTGGCAATTACAGCGAGCAGAGCAAAAGCAACAGCAGCTTAGTGCCATTGAAAATATACAACAACATGGCGTAATGAGCTGGGCAGAGTTACAACAGCTGCCAAAAGAGTGGAACAAAACCGGTGTATTGGTTTCGTTAAATGGTTATTTTGACACTAATAATTATTGGTTGCTTGATAACCAAATCTATAATGGTCAGGTTGGTTACGACTTACTGGCATTATTAAAACTGTCTGATGAATCACGCTTTTTGTTAGTGAACTTAGGCTGGGTAAAAGCAGAACGTTCAAGAGAAATCCTACCAAACGTAACAATACCTAGTGGTAAATTTACGTTAACGGCACAAATTAAAGAAGATAATTTAAGTGGCTTTACCTTAGCCAATAACAATACTCAGTCGGATTTAGCCAAACGAATTCAAATCATTGATTTACAAGCATTGAGTAGCCAATCTAATCGCCCTTTAGTGAATTTTATGGCTTACCGCCAAGGTCAAGCTGATGAAATTGCTGCCCCTCATTATGAAGCCGTTGTTATGAGTCCAGAAAAACATTATGCCTACTCAGTACAGTGGTTTTTAATTGCGGTTGCCTGTGTGGTGGTCGCTATTTTTGCAAGCAGGAAGAGGATAGATAATGAAAAATAAACCCCTGTTACTCTTTGCTGTGTGCTGCGCTATTCCCTTAGTGCTGGCTTACAGCGCGTTAAAACTTGATTGGCTACCTACAGCAATTACTAACCATGGTGAATTTTTAGAGCGTGAAATTAAGCTAGACAATTGGGCGCAGCATAACCCTAAGCAATGGACCATCGCTTTAAATTATTCAGCACAATGCAAAGCGTCTTGCACAGAGCAATTAGCCGCTTTAGACAACTTATATGTTGCCCTTGGCAAAAACCAACACAAAGTTGATATGGCTATTATGGGACAGCCTGAGCTAGTTACAACGCGTTGGCATGTTATTGATGAGCAACAGCAGTTAAAACCTGCCAGTTTGTATTTAATCGATCATATGGGGCTGATTGTACTGGAGTATCCATTTAGTTCTCAACCACAAGAAAACCGTTTGATCCAAAAAGGGTTATTAAAAGATCTAAAAAAATTACTCAATTACTCTCGTTCGAGCTAAGTAGAGGATGCTATGTATAAAAACTATAAAAATTTGGTATTAGCAACGAGTTTATTCGCATTAATTGTGGTGGCTCTGGGCGCATACACGCGTTTAAGTGACGCAGGGCTTGGTTGTCCCGATTGGCCTGGTTGTTATGGCTTTTTAACCGTGCCTAAACACGAAGCAGAGATTGCACAAGCGATTCAAAGTTATCCCGATATGATATTTGAAAAAGCAAAAGCATGGAAAGAAATGATCCATCGCTACTTTGCAGGCACGCTTGGGGTATTAATTTTAGTGTTGTTTATTTTAGCTTTTCTAAAGCGTCAGTACCCAACCACGCCTGTAAGGTTGCCTATGATATTGCTACTGCTTGTTATTTTTCAGGCCGCATTAGGTATGTGGACGGTTACTATGAACCTACAGCCGCTTATAGTTATGGGGCATTTGCTCGGAGGATTTAGTATTTTAGCGTTATTAACGCTATTGTATTTGCGTCTGACCAGCCAACCTATTACGGGTGGTGATGCGGGCGCAAAACCTCACTTTAAATTAAGCCTCGTGGCATTAACGGTACTGATTTTACAAATCGCCCTTGGTGGTTGGTTAGCGGCTAATTATGCGGCTCCACATTGTAATGGCTTACCGCTATGTAGTTACGCTCAGCCTTTTTCATTCAGTAGTGTCTTTCAGCTCCCCCTTGAGCACAGTAATTATGAATTTGGTGTGTTGTCGCAACAGGCGCGTATGTCTATTCATTTACTGCATCGAATATGGGCCTTAGTTACTTGCATTGTTTTAGCCTTGGTGATGTGGCGTATATACAGTCATGCCTATTCGCAAAAAATTAAAAGCTGTACGGTGAGTGTGTTAGTGGCGTTATTTTGCCAGATAGCTTTAGGGTTAGCCGTGGTGCATTTTCATTTTCCGTTAGGCGTGGCACTGGCGCATAACTTAATGGCTGCCATACTGTTATTAACTATGGTTAGGTTATGTTATTACCTAAAAGTACGTACTTAGAGGGGAATGATTATGGCACTTACAATTAATAAAAAAGCAATGCAGCCCGTTTACAGCGCATCGTTATTGACTAAAAGTTACCACTTAATCCAAGACTATTTGGCAATAAGTAAATTTAAAGTAGTGGCTATGCTAGTGTTAACAGCATGGGTTGGCTTAGCGCTAGCCCCTGATGTTGGCAGAGGTGTTGGGGTTCAGTTCATCAGTTTATTAGGGATTGGATTACTCTCTGCGGCCGCCGCAATCATTAATCATGTGGTTGATAGCGAAATTGATAGCAAAATGGCACGCACCCGCCATCGCCCTGTTGCTAAAGGGCGTTTAAGTAAATTACATGCACTGAGCTTTGCTGCTGTGATTGGCGTTGCGGGCTTTATTATGCTGATGTTGTGGGCAAATACGCTCACAGCCATACTGACCTTATTTGCACTTGTTGGTTATGCGTTTATTTATACGTCATTTTTAAAACGTGCCACACCACAAAATATAGTTATAGGGGGATTAGCCGGTGCAATGCCTCCATTACTCGGTTGGGTGTCTGAAACAAATCAAATGGCGGCAGCCCCTTGGTTGCTGGTGATGATTATATTTACCTGGACCCCACCTCATTTTTGGGCGCTCGCCATCGCACGTAAAAGTGATTATGAGCGGGCTAAAATCCCCATGTTACCGGTCACCCATGGTATCGATTTTTGTAAAACATGCGTGCTTGCATATTCGGTATTACTCGCCATTGTATGTGTGTTTCCTTATTTGATTGGCATGTCAGGGCTTATTTATCTAAGCGGGGCATGTCTTCTCAATATTGTATTTATATACAAAGCAATTAACTTAAAGTTTGCCGCCAAAGAAGACACTGCGATGGATTTATTTCGTTTTTCGATTATTCATTTGATGATACTATTTATCATCTTATTTATAGATAAATGGCTAGTTATATGAAGCAGTTATGGTGTGGTTTAGTTGTTTTTTCAGTACTCTTTTTATCGGCCTGTAGTGATAAAAAAAATTTACAAGATCTTGATGCGTTAGTTTATGAAACCGCAAAGCCGTTATCTGACTTTTCGTTGAGTGATCAACAAGGGAAGTTAGTAACCAAACAGCAGTTTTTAGGCCAATGGAATTTAGTGTTTTTAGGTTACACAAGTTGCCCTGATATTTGCCCGATGACGCTAGCTAAGCTCAACAATGCCTATAAAAATTTGCAGGCTGAGTATCCACTACAAGTATGGTTTATATCTGTTGATCCTAAACGTGATATTGCTCAAAAACGTAAAGAGTACATAGATTACTTTAATCCAGATTTTTTAGCTGTATCAGGTGAACATAAAGACTTATTTCCATTTGTCCGCGAGCTTGGATTAATTTACGCAATTAGTGATAGTAATGAATCCGACTATGCGGTGGATCATAGTGCATCTGTTGCCCTTGTTGATGGCAGTGGCGCACTAAGGGCTATTTTTAAGCCTGAATTTAAACAAGGAGATGTGCCTTTGGTTAATACTACAAAATTAACCGCAGAATTTATTGAAATAGCCGAATACTACAAAAACTAGCTTTTAAAGGTTTTACGATTTTAAAGGGGCTTTATGCCCCTTTTCGCGTTTTTTATTAACGGTTTTTAATTAATTAGTTATTTTTTAGTCGTTTTTATGGCGTTTTCATTATCTCGGTCTAAGCTTTTGTTATGGATTGAGTTGATAAGGAAAAGCTTAAAAAATGCTTAAACTACCAAACGAACTTTCAATTGTTCATGTTGAAGTTTTACATCAAGATTTATTAAGCGAACTTAATAATAGCCGAGATATTTGCTTAGATATTAGCGATGTAATGTCTGCTGATACGGCCTCGGTTCAACTTTTATGTGCCCTACAAAAACATCTCCTTACTATTAATCAAAAAATTGCCTGGGTTGGCAGTAGTGATGCATTAACCAATGCTATTGATCAACTCGGTTTAAGTGAATACTTAGCACCAGAAAGTACTAATTAGAGGTCTATATGAAAAGAATATTAGCTGTAGATGATTCTGCATCAATGCGTCAAATGGTGAGTTTTACGTTAAAAACAGCAGGGTTTGATGTTACCGAAGCCAAAGACGGTAGTGAGGCATTAGCGATTGCCAAGCAGCAAGGTTTTGATGCAGTTATTTCTGATGTAAATATGCCTGTTATGGATGGGATCACGCTTATTAGAGAGTTAAGAGGGCTTCCGAATTACAAGTTTACACCGCTACTTATGTTAACCACAGAATCGGGTATGGATAAAAAGGTAGAAGGGAAAGCTGCTGGGGCAACAGGGTGGATTGTAAAGCCCTTCAATCCAGATCAACTATTAGCCGTGCTAAAAAAAGTAATCCGCTAACCTAGGAGTGCACTGTGAGTATTGATTTAAGCCAGTTTTTTGAAGTGTTCTTTGAAGAGAGTTTTGAAGGCCTCGATGTTATGGAGACTGAATTACTCAACTTAGTGCCGGGCGAAGAAGACTTAGAAACCATTAATACTATTTTTAGGGCTGCCCATTCTATTAAAGGAGGCAGTGCTACCTTTGGGTTTAATTCAATCGCAAACTTCACTCATGTTCTAGAAACATTACTGGATCAAATACGTGAAGGTCAGCGAAATATAAGCAGTGAACATATTAACTTATTACTTAAATCAGTAGATTGTTTAAGAGCCTTGTTGCATTCGCTTAAAGTACAGGAAGAGCCTGATTTAAGCCAAGCTGACTCATTACGAGAGCAGTTTGAAAGATTACTTGGCATGCCTGAAAGTGAAGCCGTAGTGGCAGAAGCCAGTGTTGAACAGGTCATTATTAATACTTATCAAATTGATTTTAAACCGCATTTTCATTTGTTTAAAACGGGTAACGAACCGCTGTTTATGATCAGTGAATTAGCTGAACTTGGTGAATTGGAAGTACAAGCGTTTACAGATGTCATACCTGATATAAAAGATTTAACGACCGATGAATGCTTTTTATATTGGCGATTTTTCTTAAACACTGACCGTGACGATCAAGCAATTAGAGAAATTTTTGAGTGGGTTGAGGACGATGCCGATATTAAAATTGAGCTTTGCGGTGGCTTATTTAATGATGGTAAAGCAGCAGAAGCTGCAGTGGTCAACGAACCTGTTATTGAAACACCAAAAACGGTTGTTGAACCCAAAACCAATAAACCAAAAGCACCAACCAGTGCAAAAGCAGCGCCTGAGTCAACTTCCATTCGTGTTGGCATTGATAAGGTCGACTCACTGATTAATATGGTTGGAGAGTTGGTCATTACCCAAGCGATGCTAAATCAGCTTAGCGAACAAGAAATGACGCCTACCACGGTGACCTCGCTTCAAGAGGGGCTTGCGCAATTAGCGCATAACACCCGCGACTTACAAGAAAACGTGATGCGTATTCGCATGTTGCCAATTAACTTTGTGTTCAGTCGTTTTCCACGTTTAGTACGTGATATTGCCCAAAAGCTTAATAAAGAGGTGGAGTTAAAGCTGATAGGAGAACAAACAGAATTAGATAAAACCGTTATGGAAAAAATATCCGATCCTATGGTGCATTTAGTAAGAAACTCATTGGATCATGGTATTGAAACGGTAGAAAAACGTATTGCAGCAGGAAAAGATCCTGTGGGTAAGGTTACATTAAATGCCTTTCATCAGGGCGGCAATATCGTCATTGAAATTATGGATGATGGCCAAGGTCTTAACACTCAAAAGATCAAAGAAAAAGCGATTACCAATGAAGTGATCGCCGCTGACAGTGAGCTAACAGATGATGAAATTAACGAACTCATTTTTATGCCAGGATTTTCTACCGCTGATGAGGTAAGTGACTTATCTGGCCGTGGGGTGGGTATGGATGTGGTTAAGCGTAATATTCAATCATTAAATGGCTCGGTAGAAGTGACATCTGCTGCTGGAATTGGTTCTACTTTTACTATTCGGCTACCGCTCACTTTAGCTATTTTAGATGGGCAATTAGTCAAAGTAGCCAAGCATACTTACATTATTCCACTGATCTCGATTGTAGAATCGTTGCAAATTGATATTGCAAAAGTAAGCCGTGTTGGTAAAGACCTAGATGTACTCAGATTACGTGATGAATACATTCCTATTTTACGTTTATACGACATTTTTAATCACCAAAATGCCATTGAATCGTTAGATAAAACCTTACTAGTTGTCGTGGAAAACGATAATCAAAAAGTAGGGTTACTTGTCGACGATTTACTTTCACAACAGCAGGTGGTTATAAAAAGCTTAGAGGCTAATTACCACAAAGTGGATGGTGTGTCGGGGGCAACGATTTTAGGTGATGGGCGTGTTTCGTTAATTTTAGATATTAGCGGCTTGATAAAGCTTTCAGGGTTAAAAAAGCCAGGTAGCCAAGCATTGAGTATTGAGCCATCGACCATCTTGGAGGATTCATGTTCTCTGAATCAATAGCATTAAATAGCAATATTGAACTACAGCGCAAAGAGGGCATTAAGCAGTTTCTCACCTTTATTATGGCTGAAGAAGAGTACGGAGTAGATATATTAACGGTGCAAGAAATTCGTAGCTGGGAAGATATAACCGCACTGCCAAATGCCCCTGAGTACGTAAAAGGCGTGATTAATTTACGCGGCACCATTGTGCCAATTATTGATTTACGATTGCGCTTTGGTTTACCCACCATTGAGTATGGACCGTTAACGGTAGTCATTATTGTAAAAGTTGAGTTTGAGCAAGAAAGTAAAGTGATGGGGATCACGGTAGACGCCGTAGCGGATGTTTACAGTATTGCTGAGCAAGACGCTAAAGCAGTGCCGAGTTTAACCCAAACAAATGAAAGTGAATATGTCGCAGGGCTAGTGAATGTGGGCGATAAAATGGTCGCGCTAATTAACCTACAGGCAACCATGAATATTTAGCGGTAATAGTAACTAAATAAAGCAAATAACTTAAAGGTGGTGATAAGCATGGGATGGTTTAGTAATTCAAAACAGTCTAAATCAAGCAATGATTTGATCATAAATGCATTGCATAAATCATTAGCAATAATTGAATTTGAGCCTAATGGAAGAATCATTACTGCCAATGTTAATTTTCTTCGTGTAATGGGCTACTCACTCGCTGAGATTCAAGGCCAGCACCATTCTTTATTTTTAAGCCCTAGCGAAACGCAAAGTGATGAATATCGTCAATTTTGGCAGCGTTTGAACGCGGGTGAATTTATTTCAGATGAATTTAAGCGTATTGGAAAAAATGGCAAAGAAGTCTGGATCCAAGCAACATACAATCCTGTTATAGACTCGCAAGGGCAAGTACTTAAAGTCGTTAAATTTGCAACAGACATTACTGAGCAAAAGTTAAAAGCGGTTGAAGCTGCAGGCCAAATTACCGCAATCAGTAAGTCACAAGCGGTTATTGAGTTTAATTTAGATGGATCCATTATTGGCGCTAATGATAATTTTTTAAAAACATTTGGTTATCAGGCAAATGAAATACAAGGGCAGCATCATAGATTGTTTGTTACTTCTGAATATGCAAACAGCCAAGAATATCAAGCGTTTTGGGATAAACTTGGGCGTGGCGAGTATGACAGTGGTGAGTATTTAAGAATAGGTAAACAAGGCGAGGAAATTTGGATATATGCCTCTTATAATCCTATTTACGATATGAATGGTAAGCCATTTAAAGTGATTAAGTACGCCACCGATATTACAGCGCAAAAAGAGCTAGAAAAAACCTCTAAAAAAGCGGCCGACTTGGCTAACGCATTAAAAGTATGCCAAGCAAGTGTGATGATTGCTGATAAAAATTTAAACATTATTTTTGTGAATGACTGCATCAAGAAAATGTTTAAAGCACGTGAAAAAGAGTTGCAAACTGTTTTACCTAGTTTTTCAGTCGCTGGGTTAATGGATATCCGTGTTGATGAGTTTCATCAGGAACTAGCTAATCAGCAAGAGCGACTAAAAAACTTAGATGCTCCTTATAAAACTACGTTGAATTTAGCTGGTCTTATTTTTGACATCATTGCTTCTCCTTGGACAAATCAAGATGGCAAGTGCTTAGGTACTATTGTTGAATGGCAAGATATTACTGATGAGGTGTCTAAAGCGGATGCTGAACGTGCTAGAGCGCAAGAAAACTTACGTGTTCGCCAAGCATTAGATACCGTGGCAACCAATACCATGATTGCTGATGCCTCGAATGTCATTGTGTATATGAATAGCGCAGTGAGAAATATGATGAGTGTTGCGCAAAATGATATACGTACTGACTTACCTAACTTTGATAGCAAAAACTTACTTAATCAAAGTATTGATATATTTCATAAAAATCCAGCCCATCAGCAAAATATGTTGGCTAAGTTAACGGATACTTACAGTACAGAAATTAAAGTGGGCGGCAGAACCTTTGGTTTAGTGGCAAACCCTATAATCACCACAGACAATGAGCGTATTGGGACGGTAGTTGAGTGGGAAGACAGAACCGCAGAAGTTGCTATTGAAAAAGAAATTGCTCAATTAGTCGGCGCAGCAAGCAAAGGTGATTTAAATGCACGAGTAGCTGAGCAAGGTAAAGATGGCTTTTTCTTACGTTTAGCTCAGGGTCTTAATAGTTTAGTGAAAGTGGTTGACGATGCGGTAACTGATACTGGCAATATGCTCGATGCCATGGCCACTGGTGATTTATCTAAACGGATTGAAAAAGAATACCAAGGCTCGTTTGAAAAACTGAAAACAGATGCAAATGCGACAGCAGATAAACTAACTGAGGTTATTAACCGAATTAATACATCAGCCACTTTGGTGGCCAGTGGGGCTGAAGAAATTTCACAAGGCAATGCTGATTTAAGCCAGCGCACAGAAGAGCAAGCGTCATCGTTAGAGGAAACGGCCTCTAGCATGGAAGAAATGACCAGTACAGTTCGCCAAAACGCAGATAATGCTAAAGTGGCCAACGACTTAGCTGAAGAAACCTGTGATAAGGCGATTCAGGGTGGAGAAGTGGTTAATAAAGCGGTAACCAGCATGTCTGCGATTAATGAATCGAGTAAGAAAATTGCCGACATCATTGGAGTGATAGACGAAATAGCATTCCAAACCAATTTGCTTGCACTTAATGCTGCCGTAGAGGCTGCTAGAGCCGGTGAGCAAGGCCGAGGTTTTGCGGTTGTTGCAGGTGAAGTACGTAACTTAGCGCAGCGCTCGGCAGGTGCAGCGAAAGAAATTAAAGAGCTAATTAGAGACAGTGTTGGCAAAGTTGCTGACGGTAGCGCGCTTGTGAATGAGTCAGGCGTGACGTTACAAGAGATTGTGGTATCAGTAAAACGCGTAACACAAATGATAGCCGATATTACCCAAGCCTCTGAAGAGCAAAGTGCAGGTATTGAGCAAGTAAATAAAGCTGTATCGCAAATGGATGAAATGACCCAGCAAAATGCGGCATTAGTTGAACAAGCATCGGCTGCAGGTGAATCAATGGCGGAACAAGCCAATGAAATGCGCCGTTTACTGCACTTTTTCTCATTAGGCCAGCAAGATATGGCAGTGGTATCGCCTGTTATTCGCACACCTGAAATATCTCATCAGCAACAAAATAGCTTCGTTAGTAATAAAAGCAAAGGTGAAAATTTTGTAGACTCGGCTGAAGAGTGGGAGGAGTTTTAAACTCACTTTAGTTAGGTTCACCTGCAATGTATGCGTGAACCTCGCTTTATTTTTAAATGAGAGCAAATAATGAAAGAGTTTTTATTAACGGATAGTGATTTTAAGGAAGTGGCTCATTTAGTTTATAACGCCTGCGGTATTGTACTAGGAGAGCATAAGCGAGAGATGGTCTACTCACGCTTGGCAAGACGAATTCGTGAGCGAAAATTAACAAACTTTTCAAGCTACCTCGATTACTTAAAAAATCATAAAGATCAGGAGTTTGATGCATTTATCAATGCCATTACCACTAATCTAACCTCTTTTTTTCGTGAAATGCATCACTTTGAGTTTATAAAAGATCAGTTAATACCAACCCTGTTAAAGACAAATAAACAGACTAAGCGCGTTCGAATTTGGTCTGCAGGCTGCTCTACCGGTGAAGAGTCCTATAGTTTAGCAATGACGCTGCAAGGAGCTTTTCCAAGTGATTGGGATGTGAAGATATTAGCCACTGATCTTGACTCTAATGTACTGGCGAAGGCGCAAAGTGGTATTTATACCGCAGCGAACGTAAATGGTCTTGATGATGCTTTACTAAAACGCTGGTTTTTAACCAGTAAAGATGGGCAAAGTTATAAGGTTAAACCTAAGCTGCAGCAATGTATTTCATTTAAGCGTTTAAACTTATTACAAGACTGGCCAATGAAAGGCCCGTTTGACCTAATTTTGTGCCGAAATGTAGTGATTTACTTTGATAAAGAGACAAAGGATCAGCTTTTTAACCGTTATGCCGATATTCTTAATGACCAAGGTTATTTATTTTTAGGGCATTCAGAAACCATGGGTAAAGAGCATGTTTTATTTAAAAACTTAGGGAAAACCATGTATCAAAAAGTAGCCCATGCACACGCAATTTAAGCCAGTATTAGCGGGTTTTGAGCATATTAAACGCTATTGGGACGCCTCGCGAGATCGTGTGGTCGCTAAGGTATTACCAGGTGAGTTTTATGTTTCTAAAAATGATGAGCTAATCACCACCGTACTAGGATCGTGTATTGCTGCCTGTGTTTACGACGATAAGCTAGGCATAGGCGGGATTAACCACTTTATGCTACCAATTCAAAAAGGTGAGCGAATTGAGCAAGCGCATAGTTTAAGTTGTCGTTACGGTAATTGGGCTATGGAATATTTAATTAATGAAGTGCTTAAAAATGGCGCATCCCGGGCAAACTTAAAAGTAAAACTGTTTGGGGGAGGCAAAATAATTAGCGCCATGACAGATATTGGTATTGGCAATATCAGTTTTGCCAATGCATATATAGCAGAAGAAGCGCTAAATTTAGTGGCGCATGATATGGGCGGGCCTTGGCCACGAAAAATATTTTTTAATCCTCATAATGGAAAAGTACAAGTTAAAAAGCTACGTAACTTACACAATAATACGATTGAAAAACGTGAAGTGCGTTACTTACATAATCTTGAACAACAAACAAAAGCCACTGATATAGAGCTGTTTTAAGGATGGCTATGATTAAAGTATTAATAATTGATGACTCGGCACTGATCAGACAATTGCTGACAGAGATACTGCAACAGGCAAAAGATATTGTGGTAGTAGGGGGTGCACAAGACCCATACGAAGCCCGAGAGATGATCAAAAAATATAATCCGGATGTACTAACGTTGGATGTTGAAATGCCAAAAATGGACGGCATTAGTTTTTTAAAAAACCTGATGCGCTTACGTCCTATGCCGGTTGTGATGATTTCTACACTCACACAAAAAGGTTCACCCATTACGCTTGAAGCGCTTGAGATTGGTGCAGTTGACTTTATTGCTAAGCCAACAGTTAACGTTAAGGAGCAAATGAGTCAATATGCTGATATTGTTCAGCAAAAAGTCAGAGTGGCAGCCAGTGCACGGGTTCGAGGCTATAAAAAAAATAGTGCTGTAGCAGAACCTATCCCCACTAATGCCGAATTTTTAGTAAATAAAGTGATTGCGATTGGTGCGTCAACCGGAGGCACGGAGGCGATAAAAGAAGTACTTATACGCATGCCAAAAAACTGCCCACCCATTGTAATAACGCAGCATATTCCTCCTGTATTTAGTACCTCATTTGCAGAACGAATGCAGCGCACCTGTACCATTAACGTAAAAGAGGCACAACAAGGCGATAAGCTGGTAGCAGGATGCGCTTACATAGCTCCCGGCGGGCTACATTTACGCATTAGCAAACAAGGTAGTGCATTATATTGTCAGCTTGATGATGGTGAGCCTGTAAATAGGCATAAGCCCGCAGTAGATGTACTGTTTAACTCATTACTTGAAATTGGTGCTAAGTATATTGTTGCCACACTATTAACCGGTATGGGAAGTGATGGCGCGAAAGGTTTACTGGCGTTAAAACAACAAGGGGCTTATACATTGGCACAAGATGAGTTTTCGTCTGTGGTATGGGGAATGCCCAAGGCTGCTATTGATCTCGGGGCTGCAAATGAGGTCGTACCGCTGGATAAAATGACCCAGCGGTTATTAAATCAAGTGATTAAAAAATAGAATTTAATTGATCACCCAAGGCTGTGAAAACCAATAATAACTGCCTGCTTTTTTTATTGATGGGGCGGTGCAGTTAAAGCGAGAGCGTCCTTTATTAAGCTGCTTTGGCGAGGTCACCTCAACCGTATTATCGTTTAACCAATTTAAATTAGCTTGTCCAATGCTTGATACATAACAGGCAAATTGGCTTTTATGAAAGTCATCAGTCTCTAGATTTATAGTTAACGACGGTGGATTTTGTGTGGTTACACTATCTTTATAGGTTAGTTTATTAATAGTAAAAGCAGTTGAATTGAGCTTGGTAATTAACGTATCTAATTTGCTATAAAAACCAGATGCGGGAAAACGTGGTAAACGGCTAAAATTAGAATGTTGATTAACTGCACCAGAGTGCTGACCAATACCAATAAAGCCTAGTTCAGTAACGAGAGCTTGTAGCTGATTGTTAAACTCTCCGTATGGATAGGCAAGGTATTTATAATCGTGGCCTATTTCTTCTTTAATACGCTGCTGTGAACTAAGAATGTCGTTTTTAGTGCGTTCACGCCATTGGCTTTGTGTTTCATTTTCGCGCTTTTTATGCAGATAGTTATGCTCGGCACTATGGTTGGCAATAAGGGCGCCTTTTTTTGCCAGCTCTCTGAGCTTATCCCATCCCATCACATAACCCGCTTGTTCATCAATGAGTTTTGGGTTTACAAAAATAGTGTACTGATAGCCAAATTTCTCAAGAATAGGCGCAGCTTGTTCGTAGTTATTGTTGTATCCATCATCAAAAGTAATCGCGAGCGTTTTATCGTCTAAAGCCTTACCTTGTTTTAATGCGCTAATCAGCTCATTTAGTGGAATAACGTTAAAGTTATGCTCTTTTAAATAATTTAAGTGTTTAGTAAAAGTGTTGGCGCTTACACTGGTCACCGCGGGAAGGGTTTCACTGACGTGATGATACTGTAGAATAACAGCTGCTTGCGCACGTAAAGAACCACAAATCAGGAACAATAATACTAAATGAAACAATTTCTTATACATAATAAAGCACACCATAAAAGCTTGTTGTTGTTAGCCGGTCCAATGATATTATCAAATATTACTGTGCCGTTGTTAGGAATTGTTGATACGGCAGTGATTGGTCACCTGGGGAGTGCGCATTATTTAGCGGGAATTGCCTTAGGTTCTACCGTGATCTCCATTTTATTTTGGCTTGCTGGTTTTTTAAGAATGAGCACCACTGGGCTGGTGGCACAGGCTTACGGTAAAAATGATTTAACTCAGTTGGCAGCTTTACTCAAACGCAGTTTGTTATTGGCCAGCAGCGTAGCTTTAATTCTGATTTTATTATCCCCCCTTATAAAACACGCCATTGCTTATTTATCTGCTGCCAATAGTGATGTGCTCAATGAGGCCTATCGGTATTTTAGTATTCGTATTTTTAGTGCCCCTGCTGCGCTATGTAACTTAGTTTTATTAGGCTGGATGCTCGGCGTTCATTATGGGCGAGGGCCATTTTATTTATTGTTAGTCACTAATATTACCAATATTGTACTCGACATTTATTTTGTAGTTTATCTTGATTGGGCGGTTGCAGGGGCGGCTTGGGCATCATTAATAGCGGATTACACGGCTTTAATTTTTGCTTTGCTGTTAGTGGTTCAGCTAGCTAAAAAACAGGGCATAAGTTTAGCGGTTGCAAATTGGTTTAGCATAGAAAAAATGGCAGGATTATTAAGTTTAAATCGCGATATTTTTATTCGCTCTTTAGTATTGCAGTTATGTTTTAGCTTTATGACCTTTTATGCTGCACGTATAGGTGAAACTACATTGGCAGCCAATGCGGTACTACTCAACTTTTTAATGTTGGTCAGCTTTGCGCTTGATGGAATTGCTTATGCGAGCGAGGCCAAAGTAGGCCAAGCGAAAGGTCAACAAAGTGTTGAAAAGATAAGGCTATGGGTAAAAATAAGCGTATTTTGGGGCATGTTGTTTGGCATTTTGTATAGTGTATTTTTTATATTATTTGGCAGCTCTATTATAAAGCTGTTGACTAATGTACCTGAGGTTATTGAAGAAGCTACTCATTACTTACCGTGGGTAATTGTGCTGCCAATTTTAGCGATGAGTTGTTTTTTGTTTGATGGTATATTCGTTGGTTTAACACGTGCTAAAGCAATGCGAAATAGTATGCTGTTATCGGCGACAATAGGTTTTTTTGGGGTGTTTTGGCTATTTAAGGAATGGCAAAATAATGGCTTATGGTTGGCAATGAGTTGCTTTATGCTAATGCGGGGTGTAACACTTATAATTAAATATCAGCAGCTAAAAACTAATAATCAATTACTTGATTAAACCGTTATTTCCACAGATCGGGGTCGTTATTTTTGGCAGGGATGTTTTTCAATACTTGCGAAAAACGATTGGCAAAAATACCCGCGTAGCCCCAGAATGCAAAAAACAATGCCGGCGCTAAAATTACTATGCCAATGACTTGTAAACTATAATGACTGTAATAACCCAAAGTGATAAATATCACGGCCAGCACAAACAGTGCTAGGCCGCGAAAAAAGCGCTTTAGACTCAACTTAGGGTCGCTCCCTAAGCGGTAAATGAGTGGCTTTAGCATAGTGGGTTAATACTTAGTAATAAGAGTGCTCGCCAGCTTCGTGATCGGTTATGTCAGCCACACCGGTGATCTCATCAAACTTAGCAATCATTTCTTTTTCAATGCCTTCTTTTAGTGTGACATCAATCATAGAGCAACCATTACAACCACCACCAAATTGAAGCACAGCAATACCAGCAGCGGTGATCTCTACTAAGCTTACTTGGCCGCCATGATTTGCAAGTTGTGGGTTAACTTCTGTTTCTAACATGTGTTGAACGCGTTCATTTAGGCTTGCGTCTTCACCTAGCTTACGTGCTTTAGCATTAGGCGCTTTTAGAGTTAGCTGCGTGCCCATTTTGTCAGTAACAAAATCAATTTCAGCTTCGGCTAAAAAAGGCGCGCTTTCGGCATCAACAACAGCGTCAAAACCGTTAAAGTTTAGGCGAATATCGCTCTCTTCTACCGCGTCTTCTGGACAATAAGAAACACCACATTCAGCTTGTGATGTACCAGGATTAACAACAAACACACGAATATTCGTTTGTTGAGATTGATCTGCTAATAGCTTAGCAAAATGCGCTTGCGCTGTTTCGGAAATTGAAATCATAAAACCGTCTATACTTGACTAAATTACTCGGATACTGCATATCATACTCCGCTCATCGTGTTGCGGCTAGTGTTGAACGTAAAAAGTTGGCATCTATTTTAAGCAATGGTAGCGTGCAATTAACAAACATTTTTAGAGTGATTTATATGCGGTTTATATTAACAGTAATGGTGATACTAGCCAGTTTTTCAAGTGTGGCAAAGCCCCTGTCGTATTATTTTGAGCAACAGGTTGAATTTGATCCCAGCATTCCAACACCTGAAAAAGTACTTGGTTATCAAGTGGGTGAATGGCATGTAAGGCATGATCAGCTTGTACGCTATATGGAAATTTTAGCTCAAAAAAGCGACCGAGTTAATTTTGAAGTAATAGGTCGTACCCACGAGCAGCGCCCACTAGTTATGCTCACTATTACCGCAGCTAACAAACTAAAAAATATAGAGCAAACTCGCCAAGCACATTTAGCTCGCCTAAATAACTCAAATAATAAATTAGCAGAGCAGCCAAGCGTTGTGTGGATGGGGTATAGCGTTCATGGTAACGAATCGTCAGGGAGTAATGCTGCCTTGCTAGTGGCTTATTATTTAGCAGCCGCGCAAGGTGATGAAATGAATAACTTACTAAATAACACCGTTATTTTACTCGACCCAGCACTTAACCCAGACGGCTTAGCACGTTTTGCTAATTGGGCTAATAGTAATCGTGGAATGAACTTATCGTCAGACCCGCAAACGCGTGAGCATGTAGAGAGCTGGCCAAGTAGCCGTACTAATCATTACTGGTTTGATTTAAATCGTGATTGGCTTTTACTGCAGCACCCTGAGTCGCGAGCGCGTATAGCCAAGTTTCATTATTGGAAACCTAATATTTTAACTGACTTTCATGAAATGGGACCAAACAGTAGCTATTTTTTCCAGCCAGGGATCCCTAGTCGTAAACACCCCATTACCCCTGAAGAAAATGTGAGCCTAACCAAAGCAATTGCAAATTATCATGCAAAAACTTTAGATGAAAACAACGCACTGTATTTTACAGAAGAAAGCTTTGATGACTTTTATTATGGCAAAGGTTCAACTTACCCTGATGTAAATGGTGGTGTCGGTATTTTATTTGAACAAGCAAGTTCTCGCGGTCATATTCAAGACACTATTAATGGCCCATTGACGTTTGCATTCACTATTAAGAATCAGTTATTAACCAGCTTATCTACGTTTAAAGCAGCGATTGATAACCGCCAAGCTTTACTTGAGTATCAGGCTAACTTTTATAACAAAGCGGTTGAGCTTGCCAAAGATGAAGACTATCAAGGCTATATTGTTCAAGGTGGTGAAGACAAAACACGTACTAACGACTTTTTAAGCATACTTAAACAGCACCAAATTAATGCTTATCCAGTTAAAGAGGGACTAAAAGCTGAAGGTAAAAACTTTACCGCTAATAGCTATTTTGTGCCGCTTGCGCAACCACAATACCGATTAGTTAAAGCTATTTTTAGTGAACAACAAAACTTTGCCGATAACACTTTTTACGATGTATCAGGTTGGACATTAGCGCATGCGTTTAATTTACCATTTGCTAAAGTAAAAAGCCGCTGGGGATTAGAGGTTGATACTACGGCTTGGCAAAAAGCAAAACAGCCTGTTTTAACGCCGCTAACTAAAAACTATGCCTACGGATTTGCTTGGGACGACATGCTTGCCCCAAAAATGCTCAATAGTTTATTACAGCAAGGCATTAAAGCGCGTGTTGCATTAAAGCCATTAACCGCAACATCAACGAGTAATGAGATAAATTTTGATGCTGGCAGTATTATTATCCCTGCAGGACTGCAAACAGAGACTGATTGGGTGGCAAAGCTAAATCAAGCACAAAGCCAATTTGATATTGAAATTAAGCCAATTACCACAGGCTTAACCAGTAAAGGTGCCGACTTAGGCTCGCGCTCTATGGCGGTTGTTTCTGCGCCTAAGGTGTTATTAGTTGGCGGTAAAGGGGTTAGCCAATATGAAGCAGGTGAAGTGTGGTATTACCTAGATCGCTTTGTAGGCGTAGCGCCTACCATTGTTGAAATGAACCGTTTAGCGTCTTTAGAGCTCAGTAATTACAGCCATATTGTTTTGGCGCATGGCGATTATTCGACGTTATCTGATACCGACAAAGTGGCAATTAAAAGCTGGGTGAGAAAAGGCGGCGTTATTTGGGGTCATAAAGGCGGGGCAAAGTTCTTAGCTGATCAGCAGTTATTAAAAGCAAACTACTTATCACGTAAAGATGTTGCAAGCGCATTTGATACTCAAGGTTTAAAATATGCAGACAAAGACCATCTAGCGGGTCGCCAGCGTATTGCAGGCGCTATATTTAATACTGATGTAGATACAACGCACCCACTGACGTTTTCATTTAAGCGTGACACTCTGCCAGTATTTAAAAACAGTACCTGGTTACTTGAAGCCTCGCAAGCGCCGTTTGTAAATATACTCACCTATACACAACAGCCGTTACTTGCTGGTTTTACTGATGCAGTTAATGTAGAGCAAGTGGCCGGCGGTGCTGCGCTAATGGCTCACTCTTATGGTCGAGGTAGTGTGATTGCGATGACAGACAACCCTGTATTTAGAGGTTACTGGTATGGCACCAGCCGATTATTAAGTAACGCTTTATTTTTCGGTCATACCTTTCGCGTCAGTGGTAACTAAATCTAAAGTGGCGTTAAACAGGTCGTAAATGCCCAGACTTGTTTAGCGCCCGCTTCTTTTAGCGACAAGGTGGCTGCATTGAGTGTTGCACCGGTGGTCATAATATCATCAATAATGACCACCGTTTTACCCTCTAAATTGGCAGTACATGAAAAAGCCTGCTGTAAATTTTTTATCCGCTTTGTTTTGCTCAGTTGTGACTGTGCCGAGGTGTTTTTATTGCGTATTAAAACATTATTCAAGACCTTAAAGGATGACAAACAAGGCTGCCATACTTGGGTAACCTGATTAAATCCTCGACTAAAAAAACGCGACTTGTGCAAAGGTAAAATAATAAATACAGCAGCAGCTAAATGCTGTTTATTAGTAAAAATAGTAAGTTGTTTTTTGATGACTTGCTGCAGTGCTTTTTTGTAATGAATTTGATTATTAAATTTGAGTTGTTTTAGCCATAAATCAAAAGGGGGTTGATAAAAAGCGCAGGCAAATAGTTTCTCAAAGCTGCAGTTAGGAAACATTTCTACAATATCTGGGCGGTAAAATAAATTGTCATACTCAGCCAAATCTAGCAAAGGCAGGTCATCTAAACAAAACTGACATAGTCCCAGTGAGCTGTGTATCTGATTCTGGCACAACACGCAATACGAGGGAAAAAGCCAATCAGTTAGGCTAAGTTTCATTCGCTGATTCTCCTCATTACAAACTCCCCCTAAAACGCTATCATAGATTTAAGTTTGGTTAAGGTTAGGCAAATATGCAAAATGAATGTGTGTTGTTGCATGGTTGGGGAATGAACCAAGGCGTGTGGCAGTTAATAAAACCAGAATTAGAATTTTTATATTCTGGTAAGGTACGTAGTTTAGACTTACCTGGTTACGGTGCTCATGATGTCTCTTTGGAACCGTATACTTTACATGATGTCTCTTTGGAACCGTATACTTTACATGATGCAGCTCAGCTGGTGAGTCAGCAATTAAAACCACAGTCTGTTTTGATGGGATGGTCTTTAGGCGGTTTGTTTGCCATTTATATTGCCAAACATTGGCCAGAAAAAGTGTCAAAAGTTATTTTAGTTGCCTCCACTCCTTTTTTTGTAGAGCAATTGCCCTGGGAAGGTATTAAACCTAAAGTGCTCACACAGTTTAAAGAACAGCTATTGCAAGAGCGTTCAAAAACGATAGAGCGCTTTTTGGCGATTCAAGCGATGGGCAGTGAGTCGGCGCGAGATGATGTAAAACAGCTAAAACAACTATTGAGTCAGTCACCGCCGCCGAGTAACCAAGCATTGAGTGCGGGGTTAGATATACTGCAAAGTGAAGACTTACGTGAATTATTTTCTCACTGTCCCGTCGCGATTAGTGGAATTTTTGGGCGTTTAGACTCTCTCGTTCCTTATCGAGCAATTGAAAAAATGGTCGCACTTAATTCTGGCTTTGAGTACGAAGTGATAGACAAAGCATCCCATGCGCCATTTATTTCTCATAAAAAAGAATTTTTATCTGCCGTTAAATCAATGCTTTGAAGCAAAGCCATGAATACAGCGGTTTAAAGCTTTATTTTGCGTGATTTTTGAGCGATAATTAAACAATATTTATTTGGTGGAGGTTTATTATTATGCCGATTGGATCTGTATTTAATAGCGGTGTTGAAGGGTTTAATAGAGCCAGCCAAGGTATTGAAAAGGCCAGCGCTGAGATTAACCGTGCCAGCATAGAGCAGCAAGATGATTCTCAATTAGCGCAGCAACGTCAATTAACGGCTGCTCGCCCTGAAGAAGCCGTAACCGCGCCGGTATCCCAACCTGCACGAATTGATGATGCATTAGTAAACTTAAAAGTTGAAGAGTTTAATGCCAAGGCTAACACGCAATCAATTCAAACTGCAGATGATGTACTAGGCACTTTAGTTGATATCAAAGTGTAATTCCTCATGAATATCGTCACGCCGTTTCCGTCTATCAATATAAACACTGCAAATGTTTATACGGAGACTGCTCGGCGTGACAATCAGTTACGTGAAGTCATTCCCCCAGCCGCTGCAAACACCGCTGGTAGTACTGAAAACAAAGCTCAAAGTGATGCAGAAAAAGCCAAACTACCTGGTAACAGCGATAGTTCAACTTATACTGCAAGCGGCAAAATTGCAGACAACAAAATTATTGAACAACGCGAAGGCAATGCTGATAGTGATCAAGATGATGCCGAGCAAGAAAAACAGCAAGCTGCCGAAGAAGTTAGTGAGCAAGAAGAGCTTCAACTTGAGCAAGAACAGCAACAAATTAAAGAGCTCAAAGCTCGCGATACCGAAGTGCGAACCCACGAGCAAGCGCATGCGGCTGTTGGTGGACAATATGCCGGTTCACCCAGTTACGAATACCAAAGAGGCCCCGATGGAACTAATTATGCCGTAGGTGGTGAAGTACCGATTGATGTTGGGATTATCAATGGCGATCCGCAAGCAACCATCGATAAAATGCAAACGGTACGTGCTGCTGCACTAGCACCAGCAGAACCCTCAGGTGCCGACAGAGCGATTGCGGCAGACGCCACACAGAAAATGGCTGCCGCACAAGCTGAGTTAGCTTCAGCTGATGACGAAGACAGCAGCGAAGATAAAAGCAGAGTCAGTGCGTCGTTTTCTAATAGTGAAAGTTCAGAAGTAAAAACCGCTAAAAGCGAAGAACAATCGCGTGATATTGAAGTTGAAGCGCGTGCAGGACGCATTGCTAGCTTTTATCAACTGGCCACATCCCCCGCGATTCAGAGCGAATTTTCAGCGCAAATTTAGCTGATTAAAAATAAAAAAAACCGCCTAGGCGGTTTTTTTATTTTTAAATATATCGTTTAAATTACTTTTTCACTTTTGCGTTAGCAAAGGCGTCAGCAAAGGCATTCCCCATCATCGCATTGCCTGTATCGCGTTTAGGCTTAGGCGCTCGTGCTTGGTTTGTATTATTGCTGCGAGGCTTTTGCGGTGCTGCAGCTGCTGCTTTATTGCTGGTGTCTATGTCGTCATCTAGGCGCATAGTAAAACTAATGCGTTTACGGGCAGCATCGACTTCAACCACTTTTACTTTAACAATGTCACCTGCTTTAACCACTTCGCGTGGGTCTGAAATAAACTTGTTAGTAATAGCTGAAATATGCACGAGTCCATCTTGATGAACACCCACATCAACAAATGCACCAAAATTAGCAACGTTAGAAACCACACCTTCTAAAATCATACCAGGCTTAAGGTCACTAATTTTTTCAACACCGGCTTTAAACTCCGCGGTTTTGAATTCAGGACGTGGATCGCGACCTGGTTTATCAAGCTCGCTAATAATGTCAGTCACGGTTGGTAAGCCAAATTTATCGTCAATATAGTCGTTTGCAGCGAGTTTACTTAAAAATTCACTGTTACCAATTAAGTTATTTACGTCTACCTGATTATGTTCACAAATACGCTTAACGATTGGGTATGCTTCAGGGTGAACTGATGAGTTATCTAGCGGATCGCTGCCATTATTAATGCGTAAAAACCCGGCCGCTTGTTCGAATGCTTTTGGCCCTAAGCGTTCTACTTTTTTCAACTGACTACGTTTTGTAAATGACCCATTCGTGTCACGGTAGTTTACAATGTTTTGAGCCAACGTTTTGTTTAAGCCAGAAACACGTGCAAGCAAAGGCACTGAGGCCATATTTAAATCAACCCCCACACTGTTTACACAGTCTTCTACTACAGAAATTAGGCTTTGCCCAAGTTGGCTTTGTGATACATCGTGTTGATATTGGCCTACACCGATAGACTTAGGCTCTATTTTAACTAGTTCAGCTAATGGATCTTGTAGGCGACGTGCAATAGATACTGCACCGCGTAAAGATACATCTAAATCTGGGAACTCATTAGCGGCAAATTCAGACGCAGAATACACCGAAGCGCCGGCTTCACTGACCATAATTTTATTCAGTTTAAGCTCGGCGTTGGCTTTGATAAGTTCGCCAACCAGTTTATCTGATTCGCGAGAAGCAGTGCCGTTACCAATCGCAATAAGCTCAACTTTATGTTGGCGACATAATTGCTCGAGCGTACGCAGTGATTTATCCCAATGATTTTGCGGTGCATGTGGGAAGATTGTTTGTGTAGCGAGCAGTTTTCCTGTGCTATCGACTACCGCAATTTTACAACCAGTACGCAAGCCAGGATCTAAACCAAGTGTCGTGCGAGGGCCTGCAGGCGCTGCCATTAATAAATCTTTTAAATTTTTAGCAAATACGTCAATGGCACCGGTTTCGGCTTTTTCACGCATTGCGGCTAAAAACTCGTTTTCTAAGTGTAGCCCAAGCTTAATTTTCCATGCCCACTGCACCACAGTTAATAACCATGCACTAGCAGGTTTGTTTTTAATATCTAGGCGGTAATGATCACTGATCATTTGGGCACATAACTGGGCTGGATTTTCAGCACTTGGCTCAGGGTTAATCGTTAACTGTAAAATGCCTTCATTACGTGCTCTTAGCATGGCTAATGCACGGTGCGAGGGCACTTTTTTTAACGGCTCTTGATGTTCAAAGTAGTCTCTGTATTTAGCACCTGCTTGTTCTTGCCCGTCAATTAACTTACTCTCAATCGCCCCATTTTGACTAATATGGCTTCTAAACTTAGCGAGTAATTTAGCGTCTTCAGCAAAACGCTCCATTAGAATAAATTTGGCACCATCAAGGGCTGATTTTGTATCAATAATGGCTTTATCGGCATTAATATAGTGAGCAGCTTCAGCTTCTGGGTCGAGCATTGGGTCGTTAAATAACGCATTAGCAAGAGGTTCTAAACCGGCCTCAATAGCGATTTGACCTTTAGTGCGACGCTTTGCCTTATAAGGCAAGTATAAATCTTCAAGCTCGGTTTTACTTTGCGCTGCTTTTATATCAGCTGCTAATTCCCCGGTAAGCTTATTTTGAGATTCTATCGTCGATAGAATAAAGCCACGACGCTCTTCAAGTTCACGTAAATAAGATAAACGTTGTTCTAGAAGGCGTAGTTGGGTGTCATCTAATCCACCGGTCACTTCTTTTCTGTAACGGGCAATAAAGGGGACGGTTGCGCCTTCATCAAGTAACTTTGTTGCTGCAACCACTTGTTGCTGCTGTGCATTTAGCTCAGTTGCTAAACGTGCAGAGATATCGCTCATGCAAAAACCTTTTAATACAAAAAATAAGACCAGCTAAGAAGTTAACTGATGCGTCAATGTCTTGAATAATATCACAGGGGAAGGTAATAAAAAGCTCTTAAAGCAAGCTATTTTACTTGCTTTAAGATGCCATTACTGGGGTTGGAACTATACTAATAAAAAGCTGATTTAGTGAGGGTGCTCTATACTTTCGAGTACTTCACTAAATGTGTGCGCTATTGGACTAATATGAACAGGAATTTGCAGCTTACGTGCTATATCGCGTGCTGAAATTAAACCACTTATTTCATTATTAGCCGCAGTGACTAATAAAAACATAGCGCCATGATGTTCCATAGTTTGCAGTGCATCACCAATGCATGAGTAGCTTAAGCTTTTCATACTTACACCCATTAAATTACTTAGCGGTGTCATTAAATAGCGCAAGCTAATTTCACTACGAGGCAAGCCTAAACGCTGTGCTAAAATCATGATTTTTGAGCTTTGTAAATCAGCACTCGCAACTATACCTACTAGCTTTTGCTGCTCATCAGTTACCAAAATAAAATCAGAGCGTTGAGTCGTTAACTGTTTTGACGCTTGTTCAATTGTTGTATCAAACGATGCACGCATCGGGCTTGTATCAGTAAAACTAGTCACCACTTGTGTAGCAGGTGAAGTTAAATCAATGACAGCTTCATTAGTAAATGTATTCGCAATAGTGCCATGCGAAATATCTTGGGTACGGAGTTCTTTAAAGTTAGACATAATATCCACCTAATTAGTTATAAAATTTAATAATGTTTAAAAGCAAGTTATTAAACTAAATAACGGGTGGCGCTCGCGGGTGTGCATGGCTGTAAGGTGTGACTAAAAGGCTGCTTTCATAATGAAAGTAAAACGCTAAAGGAAGTGGTTGAATTTCTCTAAGCGCAATAACACCGACATGAGAATCTATATCGGTGTCGAGGTTTGCTTGGTCAGGAGAGTCGCAAACAATAAATTCTGCAGGTGTAAAACCAGCATCAATTTGCGTATTTTTGGGTGTTGCATGCAATGTCAAACTTACACTCATAAAGAGTGTAAACAATAGGGCATTTTGTAATATGCGCGCTGTAATGTTTGACATAGTGACGACCTTAATTAACTACTCTCAAATTAATACATCATAACTTGAGTTACTTTAGTTATAGCTTACTCAGATAATATAAACAATAAAAAGTTAATATGATCTGAATCAAAACTAAGCCGTTTTATTTTTGGTAGGAAATATTATTTACATACCATTGCTTAGCACCTTGAGGGGTCATGACCTCAAAATCATCGTCTACTTGTTTTTTTAATAATGCTCGCGCCATCGGTGAGTCAATAGAAATGTAATCGTTGCGATCATAAATTTCATCGGGACCGACAATTCTAAACTTCTTACACTCCCCAGCCTCGTTTTCTATTTCAACCCAAGCACCAAAAAAAACTTTGCCGTCTTGCACGGGTGAGTAATCAACAATTTTTAAATCGGGGATGCGCTTACGTAGATAGCGCACTCGGCGGTCTATTTGGCGTAATAGACGCTTGTTATACTGATAGTCTGCATTTTCAGAGCGGTCACCAAGGCTTGCAGCCCAACTCACAATTTTAGTGACTTCTGGGCGTTTTACATTCCAAAGATGGTCATGTTCTTGCTGAAGTTGTAAATAACCTTCGCGAGTAATTAAGTTTGTTTTCACGCCGTGTTCTTGTTTAATTTTCATGTGTGGCACGGTATTAAAATAAAGGCAGCTTGTCGAGATAAAATAGCCACCAATGGGTTTGAAATGTTCAGTAACAATCTAAGCACTTAATTAGTTTTTTATTATTAAGTTTTTCATTTATATTAACTATTAATAAATTATAAAAATAAGCAACAGATTATGGGACAAGAGACAGTAAAAGTATTAGTGGTTGATGACGATAAACGTTTGCGCAGTTTGCTTGAGCGCTATTTAGTAGAGCAAGGATTTATTGTTAGAACAGCCGCCGATTCACAGCAAATGGATAGGCTTATTGAGCGTGAAAACTTTCACTTAATGGTGCTTGATTTAATGCTGCCCGGAGAAGACGGGCTCTCTATTTGCAGACGGTTACGTCAAAAAGAAAACCAAATCCCAATTGTGATGTTGACCGCTAAAGGTGATGAAGTAGACCGCATTATTGGTTTGGAGCTCGGTGCTGACGATTATATTCCTAAACCGTTTAATCCACGTGAGTTACTTGCCCGCATAAAAGCAATTTTACGTCGCCAATCAAAAGAAGTGCCAGGGGCGCCCTCAGCAGAAGAGAATTTAATCAAGTTTGGTAAATTTACCTTAAATTTAGCCACACGAGAAATGAGCGAGGGGGATAATACCGTATCGCTCACAAGTGGTGAATTTGCCGTATTAAAAGCGTTGGTATCTCACCCTCGAGAGCCGTTAAGTCGTGATAAATTAATGAACTTGGCAAGAGGTCGTGATTACAGTGCGCTAGAGCGTAGTATTGATGTGCAAGTGTCACGCCTTCGCCGTATGATTGAAGTGGATGCGGCTAACCCGCGTTATATTCAAACTGTATGGGGATTAGGTTATGTGTTTGTTCCTGATGGTGAAAAGTAATAATTATGGGGATGTTTCCACGTAGTGCGTTTGGGCAAACTGTTTTTTTAGTAGCAGCTTTGTTGCTGATTAACCAAATTGTATCCTACGTCACAGTAAGTTTATATGTTGTTAAACCCACTATTGAGCAAGTTAATTTGATGCTCGCTAAGCAAATTAAAACTGTATTTATTGACTGGGAAGATGGTGTTGAAGTAACCGATGAAGTTTCAGAAAAGTTTTTTGAAATAACCGGTATTGAGGTGATGACTCAGCGTGAAGCGATGCGCAATGGCTTAGGGCAAAGTCGTGAGTATTCAGGGCTATCGCGAAGTATGTCAGAGCAGTTGAATGGGTTTTCTCGGGTACGCATTAGTCAAACCGATCCACTTATTTATTGGGTGGAAGCCCCGCAAGCACCGGGCTATTGGGTTAAAGTTCCCTTAACCGGATTTAAAGAAAGTAATCTTGAATTTTTAACTTTTTACTTATCCAGTATAGGCTTTTTAAGTGTATTAGGCGGGTGGCTATTTGCAAGACATTTGAACCGACCATTAAAAGCACTGCAACAAGCGGCAATAAAAGTAGGCGTTGGTGATTTTAGTACTAAGTTACAAGAACAAGGCTCAAGTGAAGTTATTGAGGTAACGCGGGCTTTTAATCAAATGTCGCGAGGTATTGCAGCCCTTGAAAATGATCGTCGATTACTCATGGCCGGTGTCTCTCACGACTTACGCACACCGCTTACCCGTATACGCTTAGCCACAGAAATGATGGTTGATGAAGATGATTATTTACGCGAAGGTATTATTTACGACATTGAAGATATGAATGGCATTATTGATCAGTTTATTGAATATTTACGTCATCATAAACGTGAAGAACAAAGCTATGAAGATATCAATGCGTTGGTAGCCGAAGTCGTACAAAGTGAATTAAAGCATCAACGTGTTATCACGTTTGAAAGCAATCCTAACCTAGGTAATATTCCCATCAGCTCAGTGGCTATTAAGCGA
Organism: Pseudoalteromonas issachenkonii; assembly: GCF_002310795.1. NCBI lineage: Bacteria > Pseudomonadati > Pseudomonadota > Gammaproteobacteria > Alteromonadales > Pseudoalteromonadaceae > Pseudoalteromonas > Pseudoalteromonas issachenkonii. The sequence continues at coordinate 3,189,873 of NZ_CP011030.1, read as the reverse complement.
GTAGTGACGAATATGATTGAAAATGCACTGCGTTACTCGCAAGGGGATATTGAGGTGCAAAGTTATTTTAATAGCAATAAAAAGTACGTCATTATTGCGGTTAACGATAATGGCCCAGGTATTCCTGAGAGTGAATTAGAATCAGTGTTCGAACCATTTAAGCAAGGTGACGCTGCACGAGGCAGTGAAGGCAGTGGTTTAGGCTTAGCTATTATTAAACGCATTATAGACATGCATAATGGCAAGGTTGTGCTCTCTAATCGCCCTGAAGGTGGTTTAAGTGCGCAAATATATTTACCGGTTAAAGTGGTTAATCAAAACTAAATAAAGCTATCCGCCGTTATATGCGGATAGCTTTAACCATTTTATAGTGCTTTAAAACGAATGGCTGTACCACCACTGGTGGCCAATTTTAGTGTGAGTTTATCATTTGCGGTAACAGTGCGTTTTTCGATTTTTAAATCGTAAGGGTTGTTCTTCCACTCTGCCTTATCACCATCTTTGTAGATTTGCGCTTCAAACTGTTTATCTTTATCTAAGAAGTCGAGTTTAACCTCAATGGTGCGGGCGTTTTCATCAGTTACAGCGCCTAAGTACCAGTCATTACCAGTGTACTGATCGCGTTTACGTTCTTTTCGTGCAAATACAATAAAGTCGCCTACTTCTCCATCAAGCGCAATACTTTGTTGCCAATCGGTCGGTACGTCTTGAATAAATTGAAAAGCATCGGGCTTAGCTAAATAATTTTTAGGTAAATCAGCCGCCATTTGAATTGGGCTGTACATTACAACATAAAGTGCTAATTGCTTTGCAAGTGTTGTTTGCGGACGGTTTGTATCGCCACCTAAGCCATTAAAACTCATGTCAAAAATACCTGGCGTAAAGTCCATTGGGCCTGCAAGCATACGCGTAAAAGCAAGCATTGGAATGTGCTCTGGTGGATTGGGTGGTGTGCCCCATGCGTTAAATTCTTGGCCACGAGCGCCTTCACGAGCAATCCAATTAGGGTAAGTTCGGCGAAGGCCGGTGTCTTTTATTGGCTCATGAGTATTAATACTTATTTTATGTTTTGCAGCTAGCTTAACGTTGTATAAGTACTCATTAACCATAAATTGGCCGTCATGCCACTCAAAACGGGCAATGCCGTTTTCATCAATGCGTTTAATATTGCCACCATCGGCCACATAACCGGTTTTAATTTGGCTTACATTTGATTGCTCGTAAAGCGCAAAAGCGTCTTCCATTTGATTACGATAATTTGTTACGTTACCTGAGGTTTCATGATGGCCAATTAACTGCACCCCTTTTTGCTTACCGTAGCGGGTAAGCTCCTCAATATCAAAGTCATCATATGCTTGGGTAAAGCTAAATACATCGCCATTAAAAAACCAGTCGCCATCCCAACCAGTGTTCCAACCTTCAACTAATACACCATCAAAGCCGTATTTTGCGGCAAAGTCCATGTAGTATTTAGTATTTTTTGTGGTAGCACCGTGTTTTTCGCCACTACCCCAAGTATTTTCATTGATGTGCATGCCCCACCAAATACCTACGTATTTGCCTGGTTTAACCCAGGACACATCACCGAGCTTATTTGGCTCATTTAGATTTAAAATAATATCTGAATTAACTAAGTCTACCGCATGTTCGCCAATTTGAATGGTGCGCCAAGGCGTATTAAATGCACCGTGCTTTTTGACTGCTATACCATCTGACCATGGCGTTAAATCGGCGCTAAAAGTGCCTGGGCGACGTTGGTTAAGCACCATGCCCGCATAATCGACTAGGGCTGCTTCATGAATACTGACATGCACGCCGTTGCCATTTTTAAAAGTAAAAGGGGTGTGAGCGAGTGCAGCATCTTGTAAGGCTGTGGTGTTGTAGACATATTCGTAACGATTCCAACCGCGAGCAGGTATCCACCATGCAGTGGCTTTATCGGCACCGGCGATGGCAAACTCGGTCAGCTCTTTAGTAATTTCTGTTTTTTCAAAACCGGCTTGTTTAGGGACTTCATAGCGAAATCCCACACCGCTATCAAAGGCTTTAAATCGCACTGTGTATGTGCCACCGTGGGGTGCGGGTTTATTAAAGGTAACGGCAATTTCATTGTGCTTGTCGACAACGGTTTGACGCTCTCCCCAAGGTTGCTGCCATTGACTATCTGTTTGTGAGCGAGTTACTTCACTAATAACAAAACCTTCATCAAATGGCGCTTGGCTTTTAAATCTAAAACCTAAATGTGACTGCGTAATAACAGGTTTACCGTTAAAGCTAATAGAATAGTAAGGAGATGAAGATTGATCAGATATGGTGATTTTAATTTTTTGATCAGGCGATTCCAGCATGGCTTCTTTTGCAAAAGCGCTGCTTGAAAGTAAAGCAACTAGCAGTAAAGGTAATCTCATTGTGTGTCCTTTATGTCAAATTGTAGACTATGAGCATAAAGTGAAGGTGGGGTTATTACGAGATGACTGCAAACGTATTCAGTGTAATTAAACACATAAAAAAGGGCTCTAGCGAGCCCTGTTTTATATTTATAACTTATTATTTTTTATCAAAAGCGCGTTTCATGTAATTAGGTGTTGCGAGTGCACCGTGATGAATGCCGCCATTGTAGTATTCACTATGCTGTGCAATTGTTGCTGCGCCGTCTTCTCTAAAGCCATTAAATGCCTCAGATTTGCGAGCTAGCGTCACTGACCATAACCCACTTGGGTAAATAGGTTGTGGGAATGGGAGTGTTTGTAAATCGTTAAAACCAACACTTAGCATAGCTTCGCGCATTTCAACCAACAGTGGCATATGCATTAATGGCGATTCACTTTGTTGTACCAGTATTCCACCAGGGCGAAGTGCGTTTAAACAGCTAGTATAAAACGCATGGTTAAATAAACCTTCACCTGGGCCTACCGGATCAGTACCATCAACAATCACTACATCAATAGACTCACCAGCTGCTTCGCGCATGTATTTAATGCCATCGTCAAACATCACAGTAGCACGTGGGTCATTATTTGATTCACATAACTCTGGGAAGTACTTTAACGACATTTGGGTAACCACTTCGTCAATATCTATTTGAGTTACAGTTTCTACGCTTGGGTGCTTGAGCACTTCACGTAACGTACCGCAATCGCCGCCACCAATAATAACTACGTTTTTTGGGTTTGGATGTGCCAGTAATGCTGGGTGGCTGATCATTTCGTGGTAAAAAAAGTTTTCACGGCTACTTACCATAGTACAACCATCAATGATCATTAAATTACCAAAGTCTGTGGTTTCAAACATTTCTACTTTTTGAAAAGGAGACTGTTTTTCATCTAACTTTTTGTTAATACGTAATGAAAATGCGCTGCCATCGCGGTCGCTAATTTCAGTAAACCACTTACTTTGATCTAAATTTGCCATAGTTGTTGTTACACTTTTGGTTGAGTATGAAAAAAAGGAGGCAATTCTGCCAGTGCTTGGCCTATTGCTCAATCAAATTTTACTCTCTTTAGCGAATAAAGTTAGCTATAAAGAGGGGAAAGTTCAATTTTTGTTAGCTTAGCAGATAGTGACGTATTAAAATGCCCCTTTACACCTAATTTAATAAAGAAGAGTTGCCATGACTTGGGGTTTAGAAACAGCACGTGCTACATACAATGTTGCTCATTGGAGCGATGGTTATTTTGATATTAACGCACAAGGTGAGTTGATAGCCTATCCTGATGGCGACCAAACAAAACCTGCCATTTCTTTAAGTCAGCTTACTGAGCAATTTAAGCAGCAAGGGTTAACATTGCCCGTACTGGTGCGCTTTACTGATATTTTAAAAAATCGTGTAGATACGCTCACCAATGCCTTTACTCAAGCGCGCACTAACCGCGAATATAACGGCAAATACACCTGTGTTTATCCTATTAAAGTAAACCAGCAGCGCTCTGTTGTTAGTAAGTTATTAGCTCACCCAAGTGGCTTAGTGGGACTTGAAGCCGGTTCTAAGCCTGAACTAATGGCCATTTTAGGGGTGGCGAAAGAGCCTATTACAATTGTATGCAACGGCTACAAAGACAGTGAGTTTTTACGTTTAGCCTGTATTGGTCAAGCAATGGGACACAGCGTTAAAATTGTGGTTGAAAAACTCTCAGAGCTAACCACATTGCTTGAAGAAATTGATAATTTAGGCATTGAACCGGCTATTGGAATTCGTATTCGCTTAAATTCGGTTGGCAAAGGTAAATGGCAAAATACCGGTGGTGAAAAAGGTAAGTTTGGTTTAACCGCAGGGCAAGTACTCAGTGCAGTGGAAGTACTTAAGCAACATAACAAGTTGCATTTAATGCAAATGGTGCATTTTCATATTGGTTCTCAAATCGCCAATATTCGTGATATTCATCGTGCCTTGCGCGAATGTGCTCGCCATTTTGCTGAATTAACTCAATACGGTGTACCGCTAAATACGGTTGATGTGGGTGGCGGGCTTGGCGTTGACTACGAAGGCTCAGGCTCACGCAGTGCCTGCTCAATGAACTACACGGTCGAAGAATACGCGCGTAATGTAGTGAATGCATTTGCCGATGTGTGCGATCAGCATAACTTAACGCACCCTGCTATTATTACCGAATCTGGCCGTGCATTAACGGCTCATCATGCAGTGTTGATCACCGATGTCATTGATGTAGAAAAAGCACCGAATCATTTAAACCCAGAACCGCCACTGGAAAACAGCGCATTAGTGCTAGATGAAATGTGGCAATGCTTACAACGTTTGAACCCACGTATGGCACTTGAAATATATCATGATGCTATGCACTTATTTAGCGAAGCACACGATCAATACGTGCATGGTTTAGTGAGCATGCTAGAGTGGGCGAAAATAGAGCAGCTTTACTTTACGATTTTACACCGAGTTCGTGCATCGTTAAGCGTTAACGCACGTGCTCATCGCGAAGTGCTGGATGATTTAAACGAAAAGCTAGCCGATAAACTGTTTGTGAATTTTTCATTGTTTCAGTCATTACCTGATGTATGGGGTATTCAGCAGTTATTTCCGGTCATGCCCATCGAAAACCTAACGCAGCCGCTTACTCAGCGCGCGATTATCCAAGACATTACTTGTGATTCTGACGGGCAAATACGAGAGTACGTTGAAGGTGCGGGTATTGAAACAAGTTTACCTATCCCTGAATATACACAAGGTCAGCAGTATCATATTGCCATGTTTATGGTGGGGGCATACCAAGAGATTTTAGGTGACTTACATAACCTATTTGGTGATACCGACTCAGTCCATGTTGAGCTTAATGAGCAAGGATATGTATTAACCAATGCCATTAAAGGTGACAGCGTTAAGGATGTATTAAAATTTGTTGATTATGATAGCGAGTTATTAGCTGATAACTTTGCCACTCAAATTAATAAACTTGATGTATCAGAACACTGTAAAGAAGGGTACCTAGCCGAGCTCAATGCAGGGCTTGAGGGCTACACCTATTTTGAAGATTAATTTAGTTGCATAGTTAAGCGCGGTCTTAGTGGCTGCGCGATGTTTAAAGGAATAGAAGTAATGTCAGTTATTCGTAGTGTATTTAGTATTTTCTTTTATACAATAAACACTCTTTTTTGGTTTGTGCCTATTTTTATTTGTGGCATCGTTAAGTTAATCCCAATCAAACCACTACAAAAATTAATGAGCTGGACGGCCAAGCAATGTGCCTCTATTTGGGTGACCTTCAACACGTTAAATCAGACGTTATTAACGCCAACTAAACTTAATGTTATTGGCCTTGAAGAGCTTAAATTAAAAGATTGGTACCTAGTTATTGCGAACCATCAAAGCTGGGTGGATATTTTAGTGTTACAGCGGGTGTTTAACCGAAAAATACCTTTTTTGAACTTCTTTTTGAAAAAAGAGCTTATTTACGTACCTGTTTTAGGTTTGTGTTGGTGGGCACTCGACTTTCCTTTTATGACCCGTACCAGTAAAAGCCAATTAAAAAAGAATCCTAAATTGCGTGGTAAAGATTTAGAAACCACCCGTAAAGCCTGTGAAAAATTTAAAGAAATGCCAGTCAGTGTGGTTAACTTTGTTGAAGGGACGCGTTTTACAGCGCAAAAGCATGCGCGTCAAAATAGCCCGTTTCCTCACTTACTTAAACCGAAAGCGGGTGGTGTGGCGTTTGTAATGCAAGCCATGGGTGAGCAAATTTCTAAAGTGGTAAATGTCACTATTCATTACCCTGAGGGCATTCCTACCTTTATGGATTTTGCAGCCGGTAAAGTAAAACACATTGATGTACATGTTGAAGTAAAAGGCGTTAGTGACGACTTAATTGGTGATTACACTAATGATCCTGACTTTAGAGTACGCTTTCAAAGTGAATTAAACCGCGTGTGGGAAGAAAAAAACCAGACGTTGGTTAATCTCAAACAAAAATAACAAAATGAGCTGACAGTTATGCTAAAAAAATGGTTACCTAATTGGTTAAATGGCTTAATTGTTGGCTGTGTTTTATTTGCTAATTTAATAATATTTGGCGCATTAGTGCTTACCCTAGGGTTAGTTAAATTAGTGCTGCCCATACCTGTAGTGAGTAAATTATTACACAGTGCGTATAAAGGGTGGTGTAAAGGTAACCGCTTAGGGCTGTGGTTAGGCTGTAATAATATTAAAGTTAATATTAGTGGGGAGGTAAACGCCAACAGTTGGTATTTGCTAATCAGTAATCATATTAGTTGGCTTGATATTGCGGTATTGAGCTCGTTGGATGCATTGCCAGCCCCTAAGTTTTTTTTAAAAGATGAGCTTAAATACGTGCCATTTATTGGCACTGGTGCGTGGGCGATGGGTATGCCCTTTATGAAACGAGTGACCAAAGCGCAATTGGCTAAAAATCCGAATTTAAAAGGCTTAGATGTCGAGCGTACTAAGCGCAGTTGCCGTAACTTTCGTCATCATCCTACAACCATAGTTAACTTTGTAGAAGGTACGCGTTTTACTGCGCAAAAGCACCTGCATCAACAAAGCCCTTTTCAGCATTTATTAAAGCCTAAGGCTGGTGGAACTGCTTTTGCCTTAGAGGTTTTAAACGAGCAGTTTGACGCTATGCTTAACACCAGTTTAGTGTATAGCGGTCAGTCAGATCATGTGTGTCGTAATATTTTAAAAGGCGAGCTGGAGTCTATTCATATTACTATTGAGGTTATGCCAATAAATACACAGATGATTGGCAGTTACCAAACCGATAAGGCATTCAGGGCCCAGTTTCAGCAATACTTAAATAACTTATGGACAGTAAAAGATAAGCAATTAAGCGCTATTCATATTCAGCAAGCTAGTACTGAATTAACACCCAGTAAGGAAATTGAAATACCATGAGCAAAACACACCTACAGGAGCTAATTACTCCTTGGTTTGAAAAAGTCCCCGATGCTTTTTTTCTCAGCGCAATCACCGCCTCATCAATTGGCATCCTTTCGTTATTATTTGTTTACTTATTTACTCGTCGCTTGATGTTACCGGGTATTCAAAAGGTGGTGACTAAACTCTCTCCTGAGCGTATTGGTTCATTGTCACCTATGTTAACTAAGCTGAATAAACGAATTGCTTGCTTGTTATGTTGTGTACTTTTTTTAGCCACATTTGATAGTGTTTATCCGGTTAATGCAATTGCTCAAGAGATCCTTAAAACCATTGGCCAAGCATTATTAATTATTTATATTGGTTTTATTATTAGCAGCATAGTGAGCATTGCTGGCGCTATTTATAACCAATTAGATTTTGCTCGCGAAGTACCTATTCAAGGCTTAATTCAAGTGGTTAAGCTGATCACCTTTATTGTGTGTTCAATATTAATTGTTAGTATTGTGCTTGAAAAATCGCCGACTTATATTCTCTCTGGTTTTGGTGCTATTGCCGCTGTTACTTTATTAGTATTTAAAGACACCATATTAGGTTTTGTCGCCAGCATTCAAATTGCCGCTAATCGTTTGGTGACCTATGGGGACTGGATCCAAGTAGATAACTACGGCGCCGATGGCGAAGTAATTGATTTAGGACTTAATACTGTAAAAGTGCGTAACTGGGATAACACCATAACGACCATCCCTACTTATATGCTGGTGGCCGGTTCATTTAAAAATTGGCGCGGTATGCAAGAATCTGGTGGGCGACGCATCAAGCGTTCTTTAAACATAGATATGAATAGCATTTTCTTGGTTAATGGTGACTTTAAAACACAAATAGAAGCGGCTATACCACTGCAAGAATATATTCGACTAGGCACCCTTCCCGATCCGGTGTCGAACTTAGGGCTATTTCGTCGCTATGCAGAGGGTTACTTAAAACAACACAGTAAAATCAATACCTCGCTCACACTTATGGTGCGTGAACTACAACCGCTTAATCATGGCTTACCGATTGAGTTTTACTGCTTCAGTGAAGACAAACGTTGGATATCGTACGAGCACTTACAAGCTGAAATTATGGACCATTTACTGGCCGTATTACCTGTGTTTGGGCTGCGCGCTTATCAAAGTGTCAGTGGGCAATTAAGCCCAGCTGACGGGGCCAATATGGCAGGTAAACCCAGCATTAAAGTGCCCAATAATGCTGTCCAAGGCCAACACCAATAAACAATAACAATAGCCACCAAATAGGTGGCTTTTTAATACGTAACCATGCAAACGCAGCAATCACTAATGCAATTTGCCAAATATTGCTTACGGCAGAAGTCCAAATGGGTGAATATAATACAGCTGCCAAAAAGCCAACTACAGCAGCATTAAGCGCTGCAATTGAGCTGGCAAAGCGAGGATTACTGGCCAAGTTTATCCAGCTTTTTTGAAACGCCAGCATCAGTAAAAAACCGGGTGAAAATATCAATAATGTTGCGATTAGCGCACCCACTAATGGTTGTGCAGAGTTCAATTGTGCCCCCAAGTAGGTGGCTATAGTAAACATTGGGCCAGGAACGGCTTGGGCACTGGCGTACGCAGTTAAGAATTGATCATTACTCAGCGTTGGAACTCCCGCTTGCAAAACAGGTAATACAACGTGTCCACCACCAAATACCATGGCACCTGCTTGGTAAAAAGGCGCGAATAACGCAGCGTTTTCGCCAAGTGGGATAAAGCTGATTGCAAGTAGTAGTGCAAATAAGCCAAAAGCAATCCAATTGATGTTGGTTTTTTCTCTGCTAACATTTTCTGTAGATTTGGCTAAGTTAAGTAAAGGCCATAAAGCACCGATAATGGCAGCGGTTACTAAAATGGCGATTTGAGTGCCCAACATAGGAAATAAAATCAGTGCTAAAGTACTCATTATTGCCAGAAGTTTAAGTACCGCACTGGTGCAAAAGCTCTTCGCCATACTAAGGGTCGCATCAGCAACAATAACCACGGCAAATAGTTTCAAACCTGCAATAATAGCAAAATAAACAGCATCAAACTGATGTGCACTTATTGCAATTAGCACCATGATCAAAAACGAAGGCAGGGTAAAGCCTATAAACGCAGCGATACCACCGAGTACACCCGCACGTTCTACGCCAATAGCAAAGCTAACCTGACTTGAACCAGGGCCTGGCAGAGCTTGACTTAAGCTAATTAGCTGCGCGTAACGCGCTGTACTTAACCAGCGAAGCGAATCAACAAAGTGGTGCTTAAAGTAACCTAAATGCGCGGCAGGGCCGCCAAAGCTCATGCAGCCAAGCAAAAAAAACTGCCTAAAAATCGCAATTAACATAGTGTCCATCGCCTTTTGATAAATCATAAAATTGTCACAAACAAGTATGACATTATTATGAAACGCTATCACTACTTCCTTATTTGATAGGCAATATCAACGCTTATACGTTATTCTTCATTGTTGGTTCATACATATATTTGCATAATCGCAATAATAAATTCTAAATGAATAGGAAATTACCATGATGTTAACTAAATCACTTTTAAGTGTCACTGTCGTTGCTGTATTACTTTCTGGCTGTGAAATGAATAACACAGGTAAAGGTGCCGCTATTGGTGCAGCCGCGGGTGGTATTTTAGGTAAAGCTACAGGTAATCATAAAGATAAGCGTATTTTTATTGGTGCAGCTATTGGTGCGCTAGCGGGTGCTGCTGTAGGTGATTACATGGATAAACAAGAAGCTGCTTTTCGTGATGAGTTAGCGGGTTCGGGAGTTGAAGTGGTTCGTGAAGGCGATAACTTACGCTTAGTGATGCCCTCTAATATTACGTTTGCGACTGATCAATCTTATATTTCATCGGGCTTTCATGACACTCTAAATGCGATAGCAAGTGTAATGAATAAATACGAAAAAACCTACTTAAGTGTTGAAGGTCACACCGACAGCACGGGCAAAGACAGTTACAACATGACTCTTTCAGAGCAGCGTGCACAAAGTGTAAAAAACTACTTAGTGAACCAGCAAATTATGGCGGCACGAGTAAGCACGAGTGGCTATGGCGAATCACGCCCAATAGCGACTAACGATACCACGAATGGTCGTGCGCAAAATCGCCGAGTAGAAATTCAAATTGTACCAAACACTCAAGGTTAGCTTTTGTAGTTACAAACCGCGTTTGCGCGCGGTTTGTGTACTTATTTAAAGGGCACTTTTAAATAAGTTAGTTGTCATAAGGAGTTCTTCATAGGGACATGTTTATGACAAATTGGCGTACAGCAATTATTTTATCGGTATGTTTACATGGGTTAGTTTTGTTTTTTTTAACTACCTTAAAAGCCCCTAAAATTAAACAGCCGCAATTAACGCCAATTAAAGCGTATATGGTGAATGTGCCTGCCAAAACTAAAGTAACGCAACAAGCCACTCAGCAAAGCGCTAATAAAAATGTTAATACAGAAATAACCCCAACCAAGCCTGTTAATGCAACCCAATCAAAACCACTAAATGCGACTAATAAAAAAACAAAGGAGACGACTGAGCCGGTAAGTACCACCTCCATAAACACCCACCCTGTAACCGCAACGTCTTATAAAAAGATCGACCTGAAAAAAGGGCTCAATAGTATTTTACAGCAACAAACTGGCTATTCTGATACTGCAAAGAATGACCCTCAGAAAAAGCGCATTACCGTCCCAAAAGAGCATGCAGGGAAGGTGAAGCCGCTATTAAAAATAGAGCAGCAAAATATGCAATTTACCACTTACCGACGAGGTGATAGCTGTTTTAAAAAGGTATCCGTTGGTGCTGGGGTTATGTCAAAAAATGACTTGCCAGATAGTTATATTGTTGGTGCAAAGTGCGATAAAACCAAGCTAACTGAGGCTTACGATACCGCAATGAATAAATGGCTTGATAAAAAGTAGCGACTAAATTGCAATCAATCTAGATTAAACTGTAATTCACATAGCTTTTGATACAAAGGGTTGCTTGCCATTAATTGCTGATGAGTGCCTGTGGCTTTTATTTCGCCATTTTCCATTACCACAATCATATCGGCGTGTTTTACCGTGGCTAGTCTATGGGCAATAATCAGCGTTGTTCTATTTTGCATTAAGTGCTCAAGTGCGGCCTGAACATGATGCTCACTTTGCGCATCAAGTGCGCTGGTAGCTTCATCGAGTAGCAGTATTTCGGGATCTTTTAAAATGGCGCGGGCAAGTACAATACGCTGCTTTTGCCCACCCGAAAGCCTAACACCTTGCTCACCTAAAAAGCTGTTATAGCCTTGTGGTAACTGTTTTATAAATTCATCAGCATGTGCATGTTTGGCGGCCGCATAAACTTGCTCGTCACTGGCGCTTGGGTTGCCATAGCGAATGTTATGCATGACATCAGAGCTAAATAAAATTGGGTTTTGTGCCACCATGCCCATTTTGTTGCGTAAGGTGTTTAACGACAACTCTTTAATATCTATATTATGAAACTTAATCGCTCCGCTGGCTGGATCGTAAAAGCGCTGCAATAGTTCAAATAAGGTAGTTTTACCCGCACCGGAAGGGCCAACAATAGCCACAGTTTTACCTGTTTCAATATTTAAGCTGATATTATTTAATGCGCTTACATCTGGGCGAGAAGGGTAATTAAAACTAATACCTTCAAGTGAAATTGCACTGTTGCTGGTTGTTGCATGTAACTCATCATCTTGTGGAATTTCGGGGTTTTGTATTTTACTTTCAACGGCGAGCAGTTCGAGCAATCTTGCTGCGGCTCCTGCGGCGCGCTGTAGTTCACCATAAACCTCTGCAACGGTCGCTACCGACATGGCCACCATAATGGCATAAAACACAAAAGCACCGAGTTCACCGCCCGTCATAGTGCCTGCTAACACATCACTACCGCCTACCCAGAGCATGGCACTAATAGCACTAAAGGTAAGAAAAATAACAGCTGCAATTAAAAACGAACGTTGTTTAATTCGGCTTTTAGCCACATTAAAGGCCTTTTCGGTTTCAAGCGCAAAAGCAGATTGTTCTTGTTGTTCGTGGCTATAACTTTGTACCACTTTTATGTTTTGAATGATCTCACCCGCGTAGGTGCTTATATCGGCAATAGCATCTTGGCTAGAACTGGCGAGTTTACGCACCCTTTTACCAAACACTATCATAGGCACCAGTACTAAAGGGACGCAGGCCACAACGACCAAGGTAAGCTTTAAATTAGTAACAAGCAGCATAATTAAACCACCGACTAACATTAGCGCGCTTCGCAGTGCCATAGAAAATGACGAGCCAATAATAGATTGTAGTAATGTGGTGTCGGTGGTTAAACGCGACATCAGCTCGCCGCTACGATTTTCTTCAAAGTAACTCGGGTGCAAGGTAACAATACGATTAAACACGGCTTTTCGAATGTCGTTACTGACTCGTTCGCCAATCCACGACATTAAATAAAATCGGCTGAATGTGCCTACTGCCAATAAACTGATCAAGCCAATTAATACTAAAACAGCTTGTTGTAATTGCGCTTGAGAACCGGCAATAAAGCCATGATCAATCACAAATTTAACGCCTTGCCCTAGCGATAAGTTAACTCCTGCGGTGGCAAGTAACGCCACTAAAGCCCCTAAAACTACCCATTTATAAGGCTTAATAAAATTGAATATAGGGAATAAAGCGCTAAAGGCGGCTTTATCTGAAGCAGGCTTGTCTGTAGGCATAGTAGATTCTTATTGATGATTAAGGTATAGATATGGCATCAATAGATTAAAAATCAATAGTATTAAAAATCATCAATAAGGAAAAATTATGACAACTAAACAGGTAACAGGCGAGTTTACCGTTACATTAGCGCCTATAGAGGGGTATGCACACGGGCAGCAAGGCGTTAATTTAGGTCGTATGTCGATTGATAAACAATTTACTGGCGGCCTAACCGCAACTAGCCAAGGTGAAATGCTCAGCGCCATGACCCCCACCCAAGGCAGTGCCGGTTATGTGGCTATTGAACAAGTAATAGGCGAACTTGATGGTTTGCAAGGTGGTTTTGTACTGCAGCATTTTGGCACCATGGATAAAGGCCAAGATAGCTTGATTTTAAAAGTGGTACCCGAATCAGGCACTGATGAGCTCGCAGGATTAACAGGCAGTATGAAAATACGGATTGAGCAAGGGATTCACCATTACGATTTTGAATACATGTTATAAGTTCAACAAGGATTAAAATGCAAAAAGTAATCGAATTCAGAAAGGCCCGTTTTTTGGGTGGGGTAGATATAGTCGCACTAAATGATCGCATACAGGAATTAAACCAAGACGGCTGGAAAGTAATAAACGCAGTGCCATTGACAGGCTTTTATGGGCAAGTGCATGGTTATGCATTACTTATTGAAAATGAAGAAATATAAGGGTTACTAATGGCATTATCATTATGGTTTAGCTTAGCACTGGTATGCATGATGGGCGCAATGTCGCCAGGGCCTAGTTTAGCTGTGGTATTAAAGCATAGCTTAAATGGCGGGATGAAAAATGGCATGCTGGCAGCGTTAAGCCATGGTTTTGGGGTTGGCTTATATGCAGCGGCCTCATTATTGGGATTAGGCGCATTGATGTTGCAGTTTCCTACTGTGTATCAATTTTTAGTGTACTTAGGGGCAGCCTATTTAGCGTATTTAGGTTTGAAAATACTATTTTCAAAACCTAACGACAGCGAGCTGCAAGTTCAAAAAAGTGCAGTGAGCAGTTCTAAGGCGTTACAAGATGGTTTTGCGATTGCATTTTTAAACCCTAAGTTGGCAATTTTCTTTTTGGCGCTATTTTCGCAGTTTATCGATCCAGAAAACCTTACATTAAACATCGGTATTATTATGTGCTTAACCGTTTTTGTAATAGATACTGGGTGGTATTTATTGGTGGCTTTACTCACTGATGTGTCTAAAAAGCGCTTTGGCTTTACCAAGCAAAATATCTGGTTAGATAGACTATTAGGTATGGTATTTATTGCGCTTGCGATCAAAGTGGTAATTGGATTTTAACTATCAAAGTGATTGAATTGCGTACAGTTGGTAATTAATGTAACTTAAAAAAACTATAATTTAAAAGTGATAAAACGATGTCTAATATAATTTTAAAAAGTGCCACTTTTGATAACAAAGTCAAACAGTACTGGATGTGCTTAGCTGCAATATTTAGCCTTTTTCCAGTTGTAACTATTGTGTTTTTACCCGTTGTATTGCTTTTGGTGTGGCTAGTCGCAGGGCGAGTATTAGCAGCTATGTCGGCCGATTTACTAGAGCGCAAGCTAGTGGTTAAACGCGGTATTTTGTTTAAAGAAGAAAAATCGATTCCGCTTGAAAAAATCACTGATGTGGGATTAAGTCAGGGGCCATTAATGCGACTATTTGGTTTATACCGCTTAAGCTTTGAAACTGCAGGGCAGTCTGGTCACGGTGCATTAGTATCGTTACTTGGGGTAGTTAATGCCAGTGAATTTCGTGAAGCCATTTTAACTCAAAAAGATAACCTCACTTCAGATCAGCCAGCCCAATCTAATAACGATGAACCACAAAGCCAAGTAGAGCTCATCCGCTCGCTTACCTATAGCGTAAAAAATATCGAGCAAATGTTAGTCAACTTGTTGGATGAGAGGAAGTAAGGCGCAGGTATACATTAATTTTCGGCGATCGGTTGATCGCCGAGAGATTTAATTTTTGGCCTTTAAAATGCCTGACAAACAGCTTCTGCTTTACAGGTAATAACTGTGACGTTTTCATAACCTACGCGTGTCAGTGCTTCAGCACTTAATGTTGCACGCGCACCACTAGCGCAATGTAAGTAAATAGGGCGTGCTGCGTCTTTTTCTATTTCCATTAACTTCATTTCAAGTAAGCCGCGCGGAATATTAATTGCGCCGGTAGCGGCTTTGGTTGCATGTTCAGCCGGTTCACGCACATCAATGAGTAATCCTTTGTTTTCACTGATCTCCTGTTTAGCTTGTTCGGCGTCGATACGACGTTGATTAGGCGTAATAATTTTTAGTAAATCGGGGATAGATGTAAGCATGGTGATTATTCCTTAAAGCCAAGTTTGCGTAATAGAGTGATCATTGGGCACCAGCTAGTAAAAGCTGATTGGATTAAGTTTACAGCGATAAAAGCGGTAAAGTATATCCACTTCGGATCGTGATACGTTTGCAAAAGGATTGATACAACAATCATGATGCCAGCGATAAGACGAAGTGCGTTATTGAGTTTCATAATAGTAGGTCACTTATTTGATTGAGTACAGAGCTACTATATTAGATATTATTAAATTAGTAAATTCTAATATTAGACATTTCTTATCTAGCAATTTATACTAAGTGCATAATTTAGAATAAGAGCATAGTATGAAAATTGACTTTACAGCGATGGCGACTAATGTGGATCAAGCTGAGCAGCTATTAAAAATATTAGCGAATAAAAATCGACTAATGATTTTATGCTCATTACAAGATACCGAAATGAGTGTGTCGCAGCTTAACGAAGCCGTACCGCTAGCGCAGTCTGCGTTATCACAGCACCTAGCGGCACTGCGCAAAGCCAATGTAGTGGCTACTCGCCGCGAAAGCCAAACTATTTATTACCGCGTGATTGATCAAAATGCCGTGCATTTGTTAGGCACATTATATGGACTGTTTTGCAAGGGCTAAAAGTTATGAGCATGATTGATAACGCAGTAAAAAGCAGCTTAAGTGGCCGTATTCCGGTTATTATTTTTGTGTTGTCGATTTTGTTTGGCTTATTTGCTTTACAACAAACAGCGCGAGAAGAAGAACCACAAATAGTGGTGCCTATGCTCGATATATACGTATCGGCGCCCAACGTAGAAGCTCCAGAGGTAGCCAGATTGGTTACCCAGCCACTTGAAAAGCTACTTGCCCAACTTGGCGGTGTGGAACATATTTATTCCACTACACAAACGAATGCCGCAGTGGTTACACTTCGCTTTGAGGTTGGCCATGACCGCGAACAAGCTATTTTAGATACCTATGCAAAACTTAACAGTTATCAACATACTATGGCTTCTGTTATCAAAAGTTGGCAAATACGGCCCGTTGAAGTGGATGATGTACCTATTGTTATGCTGGGGCTATACAGTAAAGACCCACAACTTTATGGTGATTACGAGTTAAACCGCTTTGCTAACGAAATAGCCAACAGTTTACAGCGTATTGAACACACCAGTGAAGTAAAAGTCATTGCTGGTCGTAAACGAACCCTCACCATTAATTTAAATGCCAGCGCATTGGCTGCCCACCAAACAACCGTAAATGACGTTTTTTATGCATTAAGCGTGTCTAATCAACTAACGCAAGTAGGCAGTGTGGTTGATGGTCAGCAGCAAATTGAATTGCAGGCAGGTGATGTTCTACGAAGTCAATCTGCTGTAGAACAGCTGGTAGTGAATGTTGTTAATGGCAAAAGTGTTTACTTGCTTGATGTTGCAAACGTTATTGATGGCCCAAGTGAAGCTAAGCATTACCAATGGCTTGCCCAATCGGCAAACCAGCAGCATTTACCAATGGTAACACTAAGCGTTGCAAAACAAACAGGCACGAACGCTGTTGCAGTTGCCAACGATGTTCATCAAATGATGACGCAGCTAACACGCACGCTATTACCCACTGAGGTGAGCTATGCGGTATTAAGAGATTATGGCGAAACTGCCGATGAAAAAGTAAATAACCTCACTTCAAGTTTAGTCTTTGCGGTCTTTACTGTGGTGATATTTGTGGGGGTGTTTTTAGGTTGGCGTCCGGCGGTTGTGGTAGGGCTGGCTGTGCCTATTTGTTATGGCATTACACTCTCATTAGATTTTGCATTTGGTTACACCATTAACCGGGTGACCTTATTTGCGCTTATTTTATCTTTGGGTTTACTGGTAGATGACCCAATCACAGGTATTGATAATATTAGCCGCTTTTTGAATAAAAAAGGCGATAAAAAACAGCAGATTGTTGGTGCAATGAGCGAAATTCGAAATGCCTTGCTTATGTCGACACTCACTATAATGGTGGCGTTTATTCCACTGGCGTTTATCACCGGCATGATGGGGCCGTACATGGCACCTATGGCATTTAATGTGCCGGTTAGCGTGATGGTTTCTACCATTGTTGCATTTTTTGTAACCCCTTGGCTTGCGATGAAGTTACTCAAGCCTGATAACGAACAACCCTCCGAGCTTGCTCCTAAAGTTGGTGCATATCAAAGAATATTAAGCCCATTATTGGCTTCTAAGGGGCGAGCTAAACTTGTTTTGTGGCTAACCCTAGCATTATTTATTATTAGCGCCATGTTACCCGTGATGCGTTTGGTGCCTTTAAAACTACTCCCTTTTGATAATAAAAATGAGCTGCAAGTGCTGATAGATATGCCAGAGGGGACTAATCTGGAGCGCACAGCTGCATTTACTAAACAAATCCAAACACTCACATGGCAATTAAACGAAGTAAGTGAAATAGCGGCCTATGTTGGTCAACCTTCAAGTATGGACTTTAACGGTATGGTGCGCGGTTATTATCGCCGTGAGGCAGCGAATCTCGCCGAGCTGAGGGTATTGTTAGTGGATAAGTCTGAGCGCGATCATCAATCGCATGGAGTAGTTATGCGCCTTCGCGAACAGCTCGCGATGCTAGCAACCGATGGCATTGTAATAAAAGTGGTTGAAGTACCACCAGGGCCGCCGGTACTGAGTACCTTAGTTGCTGAGGTTTACCGAGATGCTTTTGTTGATGAGCAAACACATTCTCAAGCTGCCTTGCAGTTAGCTGCGCGTTTACAACAAGAACCTCATGTAGTTGAAGTCGATACCTCAATGGTGGCACCCTCGCCATTACAACGTTTTGTTACCAATAAAACCAAGGCCGCACTAAGTGCGGTTTCAACTCAAAATATTGCACTAACACTCAGTATTGCCTCTCAAGGTGAAAACGTGGGTGTACTTTATGTGAGCAATGAAACAGAGCCCGTTGATATTAAATTACAGCTACCGTACAGCGAGCGAAATCAGCTTTCGCAATTACTTGCACTTCAGGTTAGGGGCGACAGAGATTTAGCTAAAACCAGTAACGAGTTTGGTTTAAGCAGTGCGCCAAGGCCGTTAGTATCGCTTTCAGAACTCGGTGAATTTACACAACATCATGTTGCTAAAACGATTGTTCGTAAAGATCAGCGTGACGTAATTTATGTTATGGCTGAGCTTAATGGGCGCACACCAGCGGAAGTGATTGCTGATGTGAATGCTGATTTAAATGTATCAAACGATGAGTTTGTTAAAACATCGTGGGTAGGTCGTCACTTTTTTAATAATGGCGGAACAGCCCCATGGCAACTACCACAAGGAACCCATGTCAGCTTTAGCGGCGAGGGGGAATGGCGCATAACCATTGATGTATTTAGAGATATGGGCATTGCCTTTGCGTTTGCGCTCAGTGCCATATTTATAATTTTACGGGTACAAACACAGTCGGCGAGTTTATCGCTGATTATCATGTCGGCTATTCCGTTAACAGTGATAGGTATAATGCCAGGTTTTTGGCTGTTAAATCAGTTTGGTGAGCGCTCCATAGCAAGTGCCCCAGAGCCGGTATTATTTACTGCCACAGCGATGATAGGCATGATTGCCCTTGCAGGTATCGTGGTGCGTAACTCACTTATTTTGGTTGAGTTTATTAATCAAGCTCGTGGCCAAGGCATGGCAATTAAAGAGGCGCTTGTTGCAGCGGGTACGGTGCGAATGCGCCCTGTGCTCCTAACCGCAGGTACCACTTTATTAGGTAACTTAGTGATCACACTCGATCCGGTATTTAGCGGGCTCGCGATTGCGATTATTTTTGGCATTGTGGCGTCTACATTATTTTCATTATTTGTAGTACCGCTTGTTTATTATTTAGTGTTTGCAAGCACAGAGGATGAAGCGCATGCAGGGTAAATCAAAACTTATAGGCACATTTGCCGCGTTATTTGTCATTATTATGGCTGTGTTTTATATGGCAGGCAGCTTTTCTGACAAGCAAGCTGCTGGCTTAAAAGAATCACAAATAACGAGCTATCAAGGTGAGCGAGTAACGGTAACGCTGCAAAGTATTGCAGGCACTGAGCAGGTACCAGGTAGTGTAATAGCAAAACAAAATACGCAAATTTCATCGCATGTTATGGCGCAGGTTGAGCAGTTAAAAGTACGTGCTGGCGATAAAGTCGCTAAGGGCGATTTACTTATTATGCTCAAGCAAGATGATTTTAAAGCGGCGTTAGCGCAAAGCAGCGCAAATATTAATGCGGTGCAAGCGTCGTTAACGCAAGCTAAAAAGCAACTAGCCAGAATGATTGATTTAAATGCGCAAGGATTAGTATCTGTTAGTGAATTAGATGACGCCAAAGCAAAGTTTGAAAACTTAACCGCTAATTTAGCGGTTGCTAAGCAACAGCAAACGCAAGCTCAGGTATCGCTTAATTATACGCGTATTACTGCCCCTATTTCGGGCGTGGTCGTTGAGCGCCTAACTGAACCTGGCGATACTGCAACACCCGGTAAACCGCTGATTACTTTGTATAACCCATTACAGTTACAGCTTGAATTTAATGTACGTGAACAACAAGCAGTAAAATTAAGAGTCGGGGACAGTTTAAATGTGGTATTACCTTCTCTAGATATAACAACACCCGCAACGGTGAGCGAAATTGTACCAGTGGCAGATAACGCGGCGCGCAGCTTGCTTATTCGTTTAGAAGCCGATGCGCAACTTGGTTTAATGCCAGGCCTTTATGCTCAACTACAGTTACCAATAAAAAGTACCCAAGGTGTATTAATTGATCCACGTTGGGTGCATGAGTTTGGTCAGCTCAATATGGTGTATGTACTTGAAAACGAAACGCTGGTTAAACGTTTCGTGCGTTTAGGCAGTATTATAAATAACCAGCAACACGTAATAGCAGGCCTAAAAGAGGGTGATGTACTTGCTGTTGATTACATGCCAAGTCAAAGCGATTAAATAAAACTCGCAATTTCATCAATCGACTTTTTATCTAGGGCGTGCAGCGGCACTGTTGCATGCTCATCTGGGTAACCAGTAATAAGTAACATATAAGGGCGTTCGTTGTCTTTATCACGTCCACAAATATCGGTTAGAAAACTCATCGGTTTTGGTGTGTGGGTAAGTGTTGCAAGGCCTGCGCGGTGCAAGGCTTGAATTAAAAAGCCAGTGGCAAGGCCTACCGATTCATGCACATAGTAATTGGTGTTTTTATCGTCCGTATTTACACCCCCCTTTTTTTGACTAAACACCGCGATTAACCATGGCGCGTGCTCTAAATAGGGTTTGTTAGCATCAGTGCCTAAGGGTTTTAATGCATCAAGCCATTCTTCGCCTGCGCGACCTTCATAAAATGAGCGCTCTAGCTTTTCAGCGGCCTCTCGTATTTGTTTTTTAACATCTGCACTATTAATGGCTACAAAATGCCAAGGCTGGTGGTTTGCGCCACTAGGCGCTGTACCTGCCGCTTTTATACAGGTTTCGATGATTTCTTTTGGCACTGGGCGGTTACTAAAGCTGCGAATACTATGACGGCGTTGACTCGTTTGTAAAAACTCATTCGCACGCGTCAGCATTTCCTCTTGAGGGTATTCTATAAAATCGGCTAATGGTTGGCTTTTATGATTTTGCATGGCTGTTCGCTTCTTATTTTTAGAGTGTGTGGTTTAAAATAGCAGCAAAGGCTTTATCTGCTAAGGTTTATAAAACCCGCGCTACGCATAAAATATTTATATCATATTACAAGGCTTAGCCAATAGATAAGAGCCTATTAGGTATCCTAAAACAGTAAAAGTCAGCTATTTTAGGATACTATTTTAAGCAAACAGGTCGCTATTTTGAGTGTTTATTCATAACGTAAGGCATCAATGGGATTAAGCCTAGCTGCTTTTATTGCGGGAGCTAAACCAAATACAATACCGATTAAAGAGGTAAAACCAAACGACAGCATAATAGCCCAGCCTGGTATATAAGCGTCGGGCATGCTTGGTACAGAGAGCGAAATGAGCTCGGCAGCACCATAGCCAATGACTAAGCCAATTAAGCCTCCAAATAATGACAGCACCACGGCTTCAACTAAAAATTGCAGCATGATAAAACCAGGAGTCGCCCCCAGTGCTTTTAATGTGCCTATCACACGGGTGCGTTCGGTGACAGATACAAGCATAATGTTCATTACACCAATACCGCCAACAACAAGACTGATACCTACAATCCCTGCGGTAATTGCTGTAGCGCTACCTGTAAATTTATCAACGTTAGCGCGTGCTTTTTCAGCTGTTTCAAATTCAAAGTCGTTTTCTTGATTGTCTTTTAGTTTATGTAATTGGCGTAAAATGCGAGTGATTTTAGCAAGTACCAATTCTTCATCACTGTCTTCTTTGAGTCTAAACATAATTTGTACATTGCTGCTGCTACTTGGACCCTCTAATGCGCTCATGGTACTGATGGGAATATTAATATAATCGTCTTGATCGAACCCCAATAAACTACCTTGTTTTTCAGCCACGCCAATAATTCTAAACCACTCGCCGCCAAGTTTAATATATTCGCCTACAGGGTTTTTTGGCAGGTTTAGCTTTTCAATAATGGATGGACCAATAAAAGCGACTCGACGGCGCTTTTCATCATCCTCTGCGCGAATAAAGCGCCCAAGTTCTGGAAAGGTTCTATACGCTTTTTGGTAATCTTGCTCTGTACCCATTACTCGTGATGAGTGGCTTTTATTTCCATATTCAGCGCCACCAGAAAAACGCCAAGTAAACATCAGTGCAGTGAGTGTTTCAGCCTCTTTTACTCGGGCTTTTAAGACTAAAAAATCGTTGTAAGTGAGTTTAGCATTTTTGCCCACCATTTCTTGTTCAATGCTGGTAAAGGGTTTAATTGTGGTTACATCAGGTGCCATATCTGCGAGTTGATCGTTAATTTGCTTAGTAAAGCCTTGCATAACGGCTACCACTGTAATAACCGCGGCAACCCCAATTATAATCCCTAAACAAGTGAGTGCGCTTCGCATGGCATTGGCTTTAATGGCCATTAGTGCTGCTTTTGTTCCTTCCATAATTGCAATAGCAGATTTAAACATGTTGTTTGTCTCCCTCGCCTTTACGAACATCACTCACTACCTTGCCATCAACTAAGCGAATAACTCGCTGGCAATGATCTGCAATTTCTTGTTCGTGAGTTACCAAAATAATGGTGTGGCCTTCATTATGTAGCTCATCAAATAGCGCCATAATTTCAGTGGTAGTTTTGCTGTCTAGATTCCCGGTTGGTTCGTCACCGAGTAAAATATGCGGTTTAGTCACTAGCGCTCGTGCAATGGCAACACGCTGGCGTTGCCCACCAGACAACTGGCTTGATAGATGATCCACTTTATCACCGAGTCCTACACGTTTGAGTGCATCGAGGGCTTTTTGTTTACGTTGTTTTGCGGGTATAAACCTATAAACCAAAGGCTGCATCACATTTTCAAGTGCCGACGCACGCGGAAGTAAGTTAAAGCTCTGAAAAATAAAGCCAACACTTTCGTTACGCTGATGAGCGAGCTCGGTTTCTGTCATACTTTTTACAAGTTTATCTTTTAAAAAGTAATCCCCAGTAGTTGGAGTATCTAAGCAACCCAATAAGTTCATTAAAGTTGACTTACCTGAACCTGAAGGACCGATTATAGCGACATACTCGTTTTCATTAATGACCACGTTTACATCATCAAGGGCTTTAAATATTTGCTCACCCATTTTGTATTGCTTGTTAATATGCTCAAGCTTAATTACCGCCGACATTATTGTGTATCCTTGGCGGTAGATTGCTTAACTTTTACTGTATCATTTTCTTTTAACTTACTGATTGGGCGTGCAGGGCCAATAACAATACGCTCTCCTTTATTTAAACCTTGGGTAATTGCTTGCTCTATATCTGAAGAAATACCCACTTCTACATAGGCTTTGCTTACAGTGTTATCGTCGTTTAAACGCCATACAAACGTTTTATCATCTTCTTTTTGTACGGCTTCGATAGGGAGCTTTAAGCCATTCACAGCAAGGCTTGTTGCGATTTCTGCACGGCAGCTCATACCTGCATATAGTTGCCTATCGGTATTATCAAGTAACACTTTCACTCGAAATGATAAACCTTGTGAACCTGCTTGGTTTTTTGCTGAGGTTCCAATGTTAATGACCTTGCCAGTGAAGGGTTGATTGGGGTACGCAGCAGCATAAATATCTGCATGCTGGTCCAATTTAATGCCAGCAATATCAGTTTCATCAACTCTGAGCTCAGCTAAAATAGCGCTTGGGTCGGCAACCAGCATTAAATCTGAGCCAATAATATTAGTGGTGCCGGCAATAACGGTTTCGCCTTCTTTAATATTTACTGAGGCGAGCAAACCACTCATTGGAGCACGAAATACACTTTTGCTAAGTCTATCTTCAGCGATTGAAAGAGAGGCTTTGGCTTGATTATAAGACTCTACTCTGGCTTCAATATCTATTTTGGCAAGGTCGCGTGCATTTTGTAAGTTCTCGTATACTTCTTGCCCTGCTAGGCCTACGTCATAAAGCTCTTTTTGACGTTTAAGCTGACGTTCAAAGTTCAAAAGGCGTGTTTTACTATGTTTTATTTCTATTTCGCTAGCTCGCAATACCGCTTTATTACGTGTTACTTCTGACTCAAAAGCAGTGGTATCTAAGCGCATTAAAATGTCGCCTTGTTTTACACTTTGCCCTTCTTCAACAAACACCTTGTCGACTCGTCCGGTTACCTCTGAACGTAACTGCACTTGAGTATTAAAGACTAAATTGCCAGAGGCCATAATGGAGTCTGCAATACTACCTTGCTCAACCTGTGCAACATTTACCTCTGGTGCTTTTTCATCGCCAGTAATTTGCTTTGATACGATAAGAGCAATAAAAGCTGCAATTGCAAGGGTAATGATAATCGCTTTTTTCATTTTTATTTCCGTATTTATGAGTAGGCAGAAAAGTTTGCCTACATTCCTTTAAGCAACAATAATAATTGTCCAGATGCTGTAAATGATAATGGTCGGTAGCGCAGCAAAAAGAAGTGCTTTATTAAAGCTGAAATTAGTCCAACACTTTAACCCAATAGCAACCAAAGCTATGCTCCAAAGACTAAAAATACTTAAACTCTCCATCATATTATAGAAGCTATCTCCAAGCTCTAATCCCAGAAATAACTGATTTATAGACGCGTAATTGAATAAACTAATAGGTAATTCATTGTTACTGGCTGTAAGAACTAGCGCAACAACACCTAAACTTGAAATAACCATGGGCATCATGCTCCAAACACCAAAACCATACCACGCACCATAGCTATAATTAGCATCAGGGTCTTGCTTAGATATCAACATGTAATACCCAGATAGGAGTGCATTTATAAAAAGAAGGCCGAAAATACCCCCGCCAATTGCAAACCACACTTGGTTATCGAGGCTTTGCTCCATACTTTGACGGATCATTTTTTTCTCGCCGATTGTGGCATCCACACTCGCTGCAGCAACCTGCTGGTCTAAAATAAATTGTGAGTCTGCAGTGGTATAAAATGTATAAGCAGAGGCTGCAAGGGTTAGAGCGAGAAGTGCAAAAGCAAGCCAAGACCAGCCTTTAGCTTCTTTTAGCCCATTAAAAGCCTTGCTTGGGCTGATAAAAATGTCGATACAAGCAGATAGCGCGTTAGATGACTTCATGATTATTCCTTTATGATTTTCTCAATAGTGAACTATATAGTTATCAGTCATATACTAAGGTAAAAGCGAGGTAAGTTGATTTATTAATTGTAACGGTTTGTTAACAAGGTGTGGCGTGATTAGATCTAGTTAAGTTATTTAAAACGAGAAAAGGGCCTTTCGGCCCTTAGTGTTGCAGCAAGTAACACATTCTTTTTATAGGCTAAAGTCGACAGCGTAGGCTACATAAGCTTTAACATCTGAGCCGTCCATGTCGTTATCAGATAGGCCAAAGGTAAAACCATCTTTAGACACTGATACATCATAATCAATAATATTGTCATCACCGATGAAATCGCCTGAGTAATGCCCTATGTGTAGCGCCATTTCAGTGCCATTGCTACCAACAGCGAAGCTGTAATCGGCGTTTAAATACAGTGAATCACCAAAATCAGTACCATCACCACTGGCAGCAGATGTTGCAAGTACGGCTGCACCAAATGTAAAACCTTGCACACTAATGCTACCGTAAACTTCTGAAAAATCAGCATCTGCACCTGATGCCGCATCTGGGTAAGCGTAATAAATATAACCTACGTCATAACTTACGTTTTCATTAATAGCGCCGCCAAAACCGGCGTATAAGTCTAGTTCGTAGGTCATTTCATCGGCCCAAGACGCATTTGACGCCCACGTACCTGCATAAAATCCAGATTCATTAGCGTAATCAATACCGCCAGATACAGCTGCATCGCCCCCAGTTTGCTCTTGTCCGCGCCATAAGTAGTTAGAAGTAGCGGCTGCATTGGCTGTTACTTCGGCAAATGCAGTAGTTGATGTCATTCCTGTTAATGCCAATGCACCGATGAGTATTGTTTTTTGTAGTTTTAGCATGTTTCATTTCCCATTGTATGATTTTGCACGCCAAGGTTTTTTATTATAAACGACTACAACCTTTTGAACGGCGGCGTATTATTACGTTACTGCAGGGGGAATTGCACTGTATGTGCCAGCTTCCATTTATTTAATAAAAAATAAATTTTATATTATAAAACAAGGTGTTGAAGTTATGCGCAAAGACGCTTAGTGAAAAGTATGTAAGGAAAGAACACACTGCTGGTGCAAAAAAAAGCCTGGCTGCACCATTAGAGCGCTACCAGGCTATCTATATTAGGATCTATTGACCTTTGAAAATTTAACCTTGGAAGGTCTACAGACCCTAACGTTAAGCTAGTTTATTAAAGCTAATTGCGTTTGATATACGTTTTAACCAAAAATGGTACGCATAAGTGTAATTGTTTCGTTTACACTACGGCCTTTTTGTACTTCGCTAATAATAGAGTCACGTTTAGCACGAATATGTTCTGGGATATCATCAGCAGCAAGAGCGCGATCCACTAAAATCTCAGCAGATTCTTTACCTCGGCGTGGCGCTTTACTGCTGCTCGAAGTGCTACGTGTAGGTTTATTTAGTAGCTTAATGTAGTTAGAGTTATCTGCAGTATTCGTATCTGCATAATAAAAAAAGCAAGGTATTAGCGCTTTTATATCCACTAACTGAGTTTCTAGTTCATTACCTGCATTGGCCATTTTAAACCATGACATAGCGTGAATGCTTTGTACTACATCTTGCCAGTAACGCTCAAAGTCACGGTTATTTAATTTGGTGATACCAAGTGCGGAGCAAAGTGCATCTAAGCGACTGTTACTAATCGGTGTAAATACATCAGGGCGGCGCATTGCTAATAAACGGGTGGCAGGCGCCAGAGTTGGTTTTTCATCACTACCATTAAATGCACTCAAGTAAGCAATTACAAATTGTTGGTAATTACCTAGCGCTACATCACCCTCAAGTGGAATGTTGCTGAGTGCATCGTCGAATGCACCTGGCAAATCAGCCAGCATCAGGTGAAAACCTTTGGCGCTTTTGGTAGAGGCAAACCATTCTACATCAAAGTTATAAGTACTCGGATCGAGTGATGCCATATGCTTACCGCTAAAAGCGAGTAAGTCTTCAGGGATCATATCTTTTAACGGCTTTTCACGCAGGCCTGAGATATAAGCAGTTAAACGTAATTGCTCATCAAGTGCCACCAGTTCTTTATGTTGTTCTACAAACATACTCACTACCGGCCAAGGTGCTACCCGTAATGTTTTTAACTGTAAAAAGCTAATCGCTGAAATAAGTTGGTCGTGCAGTTTTTTTAATAATGGTAATTGTGAGGTTTCGAGTAAGTCGTAATTAATGCGGTCGCGGCTTGCACTTAATAGCTCGTAACACCAACCTAAAAAATCTTCTGGATGGTTTTCCACTTTCACGGCCATCAGGTTTAGGCTTAGCTCTGAAGATTGCTTCAGAATGTTTTGATAAATTTGACTTTCTTGTTCGCCTAATGCCATTTTTGACGGTGAAATTAGCAGTTTCTTCATGCCTTGTAGACTCTCCGGTTAGATATATTTTTTAGTCGCTACATTTTAGCTTATTTAGGCTAAATACAACAGGGGCGCGCATCATACCGAACAATTGCAGCAATGTAATCAGGGGCATGAATCTTTAAATTTATTAAAATGAGTTTTGAAAACCTGATTTTAAAAAGGGATGCCCTAATTGATATGTTTTTTATTTATTTAACAATGCTTTTAGTGTTAACTCCCGCTATGATAAGAACATTATTTGCACGTTTGAAAGGATGATCATGAAGACCTTATTTAAAGTTATTGGTGTCATATTATTGCTATGCATAGCGTTAATTGTTGCTGCACCATTTTTAATTCCTACCGATACCATTTTTAATAAAGTGTCTGAGCAGGTAGAAAAAACAACTGGGCGCACATTAACCATAAAGGGCGATAAAACCCTCAGTGTATTTCCTGCATTAAAGCTGGAGCTTAATGATGTGCATTTTGCCAATATGCCTAGCGGCTCTCGCGCTGATATGGCAAGTATGCAGCAACTTGCCGTTCATATTCCTTGGCTTTCATTACTCGGTGGCGAGTTAAAGCTAGAAAAGTTTGTCATTAATGAGCCTGATATTTTGCTAGAAACCGATAAAAGCGGTAAAGCTAACTGGCAGTTATTTGATGCAGTGGCCAAGCAACCTGAGCAGCAAGTTCAATCGGGTGAGGCAGTCAAACTACCTGAAAACTTTGATATTCAATTAGGTGAAGTCGCTATTTATGGCGGGTCGTTTACATATTTAGATGGTCAAACGGGTGCTAAACAACAGATTAGCGATTTAGAACTGGCTATATTACTGCCTTCACTGCGCAAACAGCTCGAAGTCAAAGGGGCTATTACTTATATGCAAGAGCGATTTGAGCTTGATGTAAAACTTGATACTCCAGCAAAAGCGATTGAAGGTGCCCCATTTAATGTAAAGCAAACGCTTAACTCACGTTTAGTCGATTTAACGTTTGATGGCAGCATAGCCAAACAAGGCCAAGATATTAAAGGATTATTAGCACTTAACGGTGATTCAGTTAAAAATATTGCTAACTGGCAAGGGGTTGACTTAAACGCTAAAGACAATGCGTTTAATGCCTTTAGTATCAATGCCCAAATGCACTTGCTAAGTGAGGAGTTTAACCTAACTGAATTAGTTGCAACGCTCGATGCACTCGAGATTAAAGGTAAAAGTAAGGTGAATCTAGGCAGTCGTTTAGCGGTTAATGCTGATATTGACCTAGGGATGCTTGATTTAAATCCTTACTTACCAGAAACCGTAGCTAAAAAAGAAGCCCCTGCAAAAGACGAGTCTAAGCCTGCAGAACCGATTGTATGGGATGATACTAAAATTGATTTAAGTGGCTTAAGTGCATTAGATGCAAATGTGATTGTTCGTTCAAGTGGTTTAAAAGCTAACGACATTAAACTAGGCGCTAATCAGTTTACTGTGGCACTTAAAAATAGCATTGCTAAATTAAGCTTAGATAGCTTTGCCGCTTATGAAGGAACAGGTAAAGGGGTGGTTACTATCAATGCCCAAAATACCCCTTATAAAATAGCAACCAACTTCGATTTAGATAAAATAGACGCACAGCCATTACTTAGCGATGCTGCAGGCTTTGATAAGCTAATGGGCAAGGGCTCTTTAAGTTGGAATCTAACCACGGCAGGGCAAAGCCAAAAAACATTCATTAACGCGCTTAATGGTAAGCTAGGGTTCAAGTTCGCGGATGGTGCCGTTAAGGGAGCAAACGTAGCGGAAATGGTGCGTAAGGGTAAAGAGCTAGTTAAAGGCAACTTTAATGCCGTGTCTGAGGGATTAGATACAGGATTTGAAGAATCTGAGAAAACCGATTTCTCTGCACTTTCTGGTAGTTTTAACTTTACCAATGGCGTAGGCAAAAATACTGATTTATCGTTGATCAGCCCTTTAATACGCATTTCAGGTGAAGGAGACGTTGATTTACCGCAAACGCTGGTTAACTATCGACTAGTAACAGGCGTCGTGGACTCTATTGAAGGTCAAGGTACAACCGATGACAGTACTGGCTTTAAAGTTCCTTTACGCATAAAAGGCCCGTTTCATGACGTGAATATAAAGCTTGATGTAAGCAATGCTTTAAAAGATGAAGCTAAGCAAAAGCTTGATGATGCAAAAGACAAAGCTAAAGATAAAATTAAAGACAAATTAAAAGGTTTGTTTGGCTAATTTTAATTACTGATATAAAACAAGGCATCAACAAGATGCCTTGTTTGTTTTATAACCACCTGTAAATTAGATAAATAGCATAGAAAACCTCGTTTTAATTTAGCATCCCTATTAAATTAATTAAAAAATAACCTACCACTCCCCCCTCAATGCTGATACAATTGCCCGCCCTTAAGAGACATCTAGTATGTTTTTTGAGTGGAATTCAATCGAAATGTCTTGATTTTAAACAAATTTAAGACAAGTTGTAATTACTACACCGGAGGTCATTAACATGATCCAAATGCAAACTCAGCTGGAAGTTGCTGATAACAGCGGCGCTCGCAAAGTGCAGTGTATAAAAGTCCTTGGTGGTTCACACCGTCGCTATGCAGCGATTGGCGATATCATTAAAGTTTCTGTAAAAGAAGCGATTCCTCGCGGTAAAGTGAAGAAAGGTGATGTTAAAAACGCGGTAGTTGTGCGTACCAAAAAAGGCGTTCGTCGTCCAGACGGTTCATTGATCCGTTTCGACAGCAATGCGGCTGTTATCTTAAATGATAACTTGCAGCCTATTGGTACTCGTATTTTCGGCCCTGTGACTCGCGAACTTCGTAATGAAAAGTTCATGAAAATCGTTTCACTAGCCCCAGAAGTACTGTAAGGAGTCTATCATGGCAGCAAAAATCCGTCGTGATGACGAAGTAATCGTACTAGCAGGTAAAGACAAAGGTAAGCGCGGCAAAGTGCTTTCAGTTGTAACCGAGTCTGGTCGAGTATTTGTCGAAGGCATTAACTTAATCAAGAAACACCAAAAGCCGGTTCCACAGTTGAACCAAGCTGGCGGTATTGTTGAGAAAGAGGCGTCTATCGACGTATCAAACGTTGCGATCTACAACTCGGAAACGAGCAAAGCAGATCGTGTAGGTTTCAAGATTGAAGATGGTAAGAAATTACGTATCTTTAAATCTACTGGTAAAACTATCTAATAGTTGGAGTAGAATGATGGCGAAACTGCATGAAGTATATAAAGACAAAGTAGTTGCTGAACTTCAAGAGAAGTTTGGTTTCAGCTCTGTCATGCAAGTCCCTCAGATCGAAAAGATCACATTAAACATGGGTGTGGGCGAAGCCTTAGCTGACAAGAAGATTTTAGATAACGCTGTTGCGGATCTAGAAGCTATCTCTGGTCAGAAACCTTTAATCACTAAAGCACGCAAATCTGTTGCTGGCTTCAAAGTGCGTGAAGGTTACCCGATTGGTTGTAAAGTAACCCTACGCGGCGAGCGTATGTGGGACTTTTTTGAGCGTTTGGTTTCAATCGCTATCCCACGTATCCGTGACTTCCGTGGTGTGAGTGCTAAGTCTTTTGATGGACGCGGTAACTACAGCATGGGCGTACGTGAACAAATCATCTTCCCAGAAATTGATTATGATAAAGTAGACCGTGTACGCGGTATGGATATCACAATCACTACATCTGCGAAATCAGATGAGGAAGGCCGTGCGTTGTTAGAAGCGTTTAACTTCCCATTCAAGAAATAAGGGTAGGGTTATGGCAAAGAATTCTATGAAAGCGCGCGAAGCAAAGCGCACTAAACTAGTTGCTCAGTACGCTGAAAAGCGTGCAGCACTAAAAGCTATCATCAGTGATGTTAATACATCTGAAGATGATCGTTGGGACGCGGTACTTAAGCTACAAGCTTTACCTCGTGATTCTAGCCCTGCACGTCAACGTAATCGTTGTAACATTACGGGCCGCCCACATGGTTTCCTTCGCAAATTCGGCATGAGCCGTATTAAAGTTCGCGAAGCAGCTATGCGCGGTGAAATTCCTGGCCTTAAAAAGGCTAGCTGGTAATAGAATCATGGGAGTAAGACTATGAGCTTGCAAGATCCTATCGCGGATTTATTTACACGAATCCGTAACGGTCAGTCAGCGAAGAAAGTATCTGTAACGATGCCTAATTCGAAACTGAAAGTAGCAGTAGCTAATGTATTAAAAAATGAAGGTTACATCGCAGACTTCTCAGTAAGTGGTGATGTAAAACCTGAGCTTTCTATCGAGTTAAAGTACTTCGAAGGCAAAGCTGTTATTGAAAATATCCAGCGTGTAAGTCGCCCTGGTCTACGTATCTATAAGAGACGTGACGAATTACCAAAGGTAATGGGTGGTTTAGGTATCGCTATCGTATCAACTTCTAAAGGCCTAATGACAGACCGCGCAGCACGTAGTGCAGGCGTTGGTGGTGAAATCATTGGTTTTGTAGCTTAATCGGAGGGGAACTATGTCTCGCATAGCAAAGGCACCAATAAACGTTCCTGCCGGTGTAGAAGTTACATTAAAAGGCCAGGAAATCACAGTTAAAGGCAAAAACGGTGAACTTACTCGTACTATCAACGATGCAGTTGAAGTACAAGTTAACGACAACGTTATTACAACTTTACCTCGTGAAGGCGTAGCCAATGCATGGGCACAAGCAGGTACTGCTCGCGCTCTAATCAACAACATGGTTGTTGGTACGCATGAAGGTTACGAGAAGAAACTTCAGTTAGTAGGTGTTGGTTACCGTGCTGCAGCTAAGGGCAAAGTTTTAGACTTAACTCTTGGTTTCTCGCACCCAGTTAATTTCGCAGTTCCTGAAGGAATTACGATTGAAACTCCAAGCCAAACAGAAGTTCTAGTTAAGGGCGTAGATAAGCAGTTAGTTGGTCAAACAGCTGCTAACATTCGTGCATACCGTAAACCTGAGCCTTATAAAGGTAAAGGTGTTCGTTATTCAGATGAGAATGTACGCCGTAAAGAGGCTAAGAAGAAGTAAGGTAAGACGATGGATAAAAAAACAGCTCGTCTACGTCGTGCTAAACGCACTCGTAGAAATTATATTGAACAAGGCACAACGCGTCTTGTTATCCACCGCACGCCACGTCACATTTACGCTCAAGTTGTAAACGCTGAGGGTAATGTACTGGCTGCTGCTTCTACTGTTGAGAAAGCTATTAGCGAAACAGTTAAAGGCACAGGCAACGTTGCAGCTGCACAAGCAGTTGGTAAAGCGGTTGCTGAACGTGCGGCTGACAAAGGCATCGAAAAGATTGCTTTTGATCGCAGTGGCTTTAAATATCACGGCCGTGTGAAGGCGCTAGCTGATGCTGCGCGTGAAGCCGGTTTGCAATTCTAGGAGTAGACAATGGCTAACGTAGAAGCAAAGCAACAACAGCCTGATTTAGCTGAAAAGCTAATCGCGGTGAACCGTGTGTCTAAAGTAGTTAAAGGTGGTCGTATCTTTAGCTTTACTGCACTAACTGTAGTTGGTGATGGCGCAGGTAAAGTAGGTTTCGGTTATGGTAAAGCACGTGAAGTTCCAGCTGCTATTCAAAAAGCAATGGAAAAAGCACGTCGTAACATGATCAACGTAGACCTAAATGGCAACACATTACAGCATCCTGTTAAAGGACGTCATGCTGGCTCACAAGTGTTTATGAAACCAGCATCTGAAGGTACTGGTATCATTGCAGGTGGTGCTATGCGTGCAGTACTTGAAGTGACTGGTGT
This sequence comes from Pseudoalteromonas issachenkonii, assembly GCF_002310795.1. Classification (NCBI taxonomy): domain Bacteria; kingdom Pseudomonadati; phylum Pseudomonadota; class Gammaproteobacteria; order Alteromonadales; family Pseudoalteromonadaceae; genus Pseudoalteromonas; species Pseudoalteromonas issachenkonii. The sequence goes on along the minus strand of NZ_CP011030.1, from coordinate 3,156,534 downwards.
GCAGAACGTACTTTCTAAATGTTACGGTTCTACTAACCCGATCAACGTTGTACGTGCAACGATCTCAGCTCTTGAGAACATGAATTCTCCTCAGTCGATCGCTGCAAAACGTGGTCTTCGAGTAGATGAGATTTTGGGGTAAACCATGGCTAATAAAACTGTAAAAGTAACACAAGTAAAAAGCTCTATCGGTCGTTTACCGAAGCATAAAGCTACATTACGCGGTCTTGGTTTACGTCGTATCAATCACACTGTTGAGTTAGAAGACACAGCATGTGTACGTGGTATGATTAACCAGGTTTATTACATGGTTAAGGTAGAGGGGTAATTCGATGCATTTGAATACACTTTCACCTGCTGCAGGTTCAAAAACTGCTCCAAAACGTGTTGGTCGTGGTATCGGTTCTGGTCTTGGTAAGACTGGTGGCCGTGGTCACAAAGGTCAAAAATCACGTTCTGGCGGTAAAGTACGCGTTGGTTTCGAAGGCGGTCAAATGCCTATGCAACGTCGTCTACCTAAGTTCGGTTTCACTTCTCGCAAATCATTAGTATCTGCAGAAATTAACCTATACGAAATCGCTAAAGTTGAAGGCGATGTGGTAGACCTAAGCGCGTTACAAGCAGCTGGTCTAGTTAAAAAGAACGTTCAGTTCGTTAAAGTTGTTAAATCTGGCGAAGTTTCACGCGCTGTTACCGTTAAAGGCCTTAAGGCTACTAAAGGTGCACGCGAAGCTATCGAAGCTGCCGGAGGCAAGGTAGAAGACTAAGGAAGTACTAATGGCTAAACCAGGTCAAGATACACAAAGTGCACAAGGTGGACTTTCGGAATTGAAGCGCCGATTACTCTTCGTATTGGGTGCTATCATAATTTACCGTCTAGGTTCATTTGTGCCGATCCCTGGGATTGACGCCGCTGTACTTGCCGATTTCTTCGAGCAACAAAAGGGCACCATTGTTGAGATGTTCAACATGTTTAGCGGTGGTGCGCTTGAGCGAGCTTCAGTGTTAGCACTGGGTATCATGCCGTATATCTCGGCTTCGATTATTACGCAACTATTAACGCATATGTATCCGCCGTTTATAGAGCTTAAGAAAGAAGGTGAGCAAGGGCGTAAAAAGATAAGCCAGTACACACGCTACGGCACGCTTGTGCTTGCTACTATCCAATCAATCGGTATTGCCACAAGCTTACCGGGCATGATGAACGGGTTAGTTGTTAACCCAGGTATGGGATTCTATTTCACCGCAGTGGTGAGTTTAGTAACCGGTACTATGTTCCTTATGTGGTTGGGCGAACAGATAACAGAACGTGGTATCGGTAACGGTATCTCAGTTCTAATATTTGTTGGTATTGTAGCTAACCTGCCGTCTGCTATTGGTTCGACAGCCGAAATGGCGCGCCAAGGTGATTTGAATGTTTTTGTACTGTTGATGGTTGCGGTTATAGTATTCGCTGTTACTTATCTTGTTGTATTCTTTGAACGTGGACAACGACGTATCGTTGTTAACTACGCCAAACGTCAACAAGGTCGTCAAGTATTTGCTGCTCAAAGCACGCATTTACCTCTGAAAGTAAATATGGCGGGTGTTATTCCACCAATCTTCGCTAGCAGTATAATTCTGTTCCCTGGTACAATTGCAAGCTGGTTCGGCCAGGGTGAAGGTCCGGTTGCTGATGTGCTACAAGCAATTGCTACAACGTTGACTCCAGGTCAGCCTTTGTATGCAATGGTTTTAGCTGCGGCTATCATCTTCTTCTGCTTTTTCTACACAGCGTTGGTTTTTAACCCGCGTGAAACGGCAGACAACCTGAAAAAATCTGGCGCATTTATCCCAGGTATTCGTCCAGGTGAGCAGACATCTAAATACATTGATAAAGTGATGACACGCCTGACATTGGCAGGTGCTTTGTATATAACCTTTATCTGTCTGGTGCCCGAATTCATGACTATGGCATGGCAAACGCCATTCTATTTCGGCGGTACATCAATTTTGATTATCGTTGTAGTAATCATGGACTTTATGGCACAAGTACAGACGCATCTGATGTCACATCAGTATGATTCTGTGCTGAAAAAAGCGAACCTTAAAGGCTACGGTCGATAAGGTCAGTTTACGGAGTTGAGCAATGAAAGTACGTGCTTCCGTTAAGAAAATATGCCGTAACTGTAAAGTTATTAAACGTGCTGGTGTAGTACGCGTAATTTGCAGTGAGCCTAAGCATAAGCAAAGGCAAGGCTAAGTAAACAGTCGTGCAGGCTGAGGTTTCTCGGCCTGTGTTTTTAGTTGTGATTTGGTCTTCGTTTGAGTATCCTTACGGGCTTTTCAAACAGATGATTACCAAATTCAAATATAGGAGATGTGTTAGTGGCCCGTATCGCTGGCATTAACGTCCCTGATCATAAACATGCAGTTATTGGTTTAACAGCTATTTATGGCATAGGTAAGACTCGCTCTAAGGCTATCTTAGAAGCGACTGGTATCGCCGAGACCACAAAAATCGGTGAACTTTCAGACGAAACACTTGACGTATTGCGTGAAGCAGTTGGCAAGTACACTGTAGAAGGTGACCTTCGTCGTGAAGTTACTTTGAATATCAAGCGCCTTATGGACCTTGGTTGTTTCCGTGGCCTACGTCACCGTCGCTCTTTACCACTTCGTGGTCAAAGAACAAAGACTAACGCGCGTACCCGTAAGGGTCCTCGTAAGCCTATTAAGCGATAAGGGGATAGTAAAATGGCTAAGACACCAATTCGTCGTAAAAAGGTTAAAAAGCAAGTTGCTGATGGTATGGCTCATGTTCATGCGTCTTTCAACAACACTATTGTAACAATTACCGACCGTCAAGGTAATGCACTATCATGGGCTACTGCCGGTGGTTCAGGTTTCCGTGGTTCACGTAAATCTACTCCATTTGCTGCTCAGGTTGCTGCAGAGCGTGCAGGTACTGCTGCTCAAGAATACGGTTTAAAAAATCTAGAAGTTTTCATCAAAGGTCCAGGTCCAGGTCGTGAATCTGCTGTACGTGCTTTGAATGCTGCTGGTTACCGTATCACCAACATTACTGACGTGACGCCAATACCACACAATGGTTGTCGTCCACCGAAGAAACGTCGCGTTTAACAATAGGTTAGGAGAAATAACATGGCAAGATATTTGGGCCCTAAGCTCAAGCTGAGTCGTCGTGAAGGTACTGACCTGTTCCTTAAGAGCGGCGTAAGAGCTATCGACTCTAAGTGTAAACTTGAGACTGCACCTGGTCAGCACGGCGCTCGTAAAGGACGCTTATCTGATTACGGTTTACAATTACGTGAAAAGCAAAAAGTACGTCGTATCTACGGTGTATTAGAAAAGCAATTCCGTAACTACTACAAAGAAGCTGCTCGCCTTAAAGGTAATACAGGTGAAAACTTGTTACAGCTTTTAGAGCAACGTTTAGACAATGTTGTATATCGCATGGGTTTTGCTAGCACACGCGCTGAAGCACGTCAGTTAGTAAGCCACAAAGCGATTCTAGTTAATGGTCGTGTTGTGAACATTCCTTCATACGTAATTACTCCAGAAGATACTGTTGTAATCCGTGAGAAGTCTAAGACACAAGCACGTATCATCGCTGCTCTAGAGTTGGCTGAGCAACGTGAAAAGCCGACTTGGGTTGAAGTTGACGGTAAGAAATTGGAAGGTAGCTTCAAGCGCCTACCTGAGCGTTCAGATCTGTCTGCGGACATTAATGAACAACTAATCGTCGAACTTTACTCTAAGTAAAGTTAAGAGTTAAGAGAGGATAAAATGCAGGGTTCTGTTACAGAATTTCTAAAACCAAGGTTAGTCGATATCGACGCTATAAACCCAACGCGTTCTAAAGTAGTTTTAGAACCACTCGAGCGTGGCTTTGGTCACACTTTGGGTAATGCCTTACGCCGTATACTGTTATCATCTATGCCTGGATGTGCAGTAACTGAAGTTGAAATCGACGGTGTATTGCATGAGTACAGCGCGAAAGAAGGCGTACAAGAAGACATCATTGAAATACTACTAAACCTTAAAGGTCTAGCGGTAACGTTAGAAGGCAAAGATGAAGTTTTTCTGACCCTGACTAAATCTGGTGTAGGCCCTGTGACTGCGGCAGATATTCAGCACGATGGCGATGTAACAATTGCTAACCCAGATCATGTTATTTGTAATTTAACTACAAATAACAGCGAGATCAGCATGCGTATTCGTGTTGAGCGTGGTCGTGGTTATGTGCCGGCATCTAGTCGTTTATCCTCTGATGACGATGAGCGTCCAATTGGTCGATTGCTGCTTGATGCATCATTCAGCCCAGTTGAACGTATTGCGTACTCGGTTGAATCAGCCCGTGTTGAGCAACGTACAGACTTAGACAAGTTAATCATTGATATGGAAACAAACGGCACTTTAGATCCTGAAGAAGCGATCCGCCGTGCGTCTACTATCTTAGCTGAGCAACTAGATGCATTCGTAGATTTACGCGATGTAACTGAGCCAGAAGAGAAAGAAGAGAAGCCAGAATTCGATCCTATTCTACTTCGTCCAGTTGATGATCTTGAACTAACAGTACGTTCAGCAAACTGTTTGAAAGCCGAGCAAATTCAATATATCGGTGATTTAGTTCAGCGCACTGAAGTTGAGCTTCTTAAAACGCCTAATTTAGGTAAGAAGTCTCTAACTGAAATAAAAGACGTGCTAGCTTCACGTGGTCTTTCTCTAGGTATGCGCCTAGAAAATTGGCCGCCTGCAAGCCTAGCTGAATAATCTAAATCACTATATTAGTTTAGTTAGAAGGATAGGGTCATGCGCCATCGTAAGAGTGGTCGTCAATTAAACCGTAACAGTAGCCATCGTAAAGCGATGTTCAGCAATATGGCAGGTTCTTTGGTGAAACATGAAATCATCAAAACTACTTTGCCTAAAGCGAAAGAGTTACGCCGTGTAATTGAACCTTTAATCACACTGGCTAAGACTGACAGCGTAGCAAATCGCCGTTTAGCATTTGCCCGCACGCGTGATAATGAAGTAGTTGGTAAATTGTTCAGCGAAATCGGTCCTCGTAATACAGACCGTCCAGGTGGTTACACTCGTATTCTTAAGTGTGGCTTCCGTGCTGGTGATAATGCACCAATGGCTTATATTGAACTAGTTGGTCGCCCAGCGGCGAGCGAAGAAGTTCAAGAAGACGCACAGTCTGCAGAGTAAGTCTTTAAAGAGACACCAAAAAGCCGAGCTTATGCTCGGCTTTTTAATACCTAAAATTTATCACACGGTAATAGGGTCGCGACAAGTCCTCCCCAATTTTTTTATCAATAATAAACAACAGCCCCATATCAATAAAGGCAGTCTATTTGCTACTAACAGAAAAATAGTTCGCTTATTTAAATACTTTCTTCATGTTACCCCTGACCTATATATGCTATTTAGCTATGATTGGTAAAAATAAGCTAATTATATAACTTAAGGTTGTGATTAACGTCATAGGTTGAAACAGTAAATACATAAGTAAAGAAAGCCTTACCTATATGCTATGTTTTTTGCCAAATGCCCTTAGTGTTCTACTAGCTAAAATAGTTATAGCAAGAAATCGGATGCTATTTGCAAGCGATTTCAACATCAACATCAACACGTTATCATTAAAAAATAACTTATAACCTCATTTGAAGCTAAATATGCTTGAGTTTAGTTGTCTTTTTAGGTATCTTTGGGGTAAAAATTAAATGCAAAAAAGCCTTTAAAAACGCTTGCGTTAAAATCGATTCTCCCTATAATGCGACCCCACTGAGACGGGGAACGCCAACGCATAGCGAGGCATGAGCTACTCAGTGAGTTGAGTAAAACTTAGTTTCGAAAAATTTCAAGTTTAACAAAATTAAGTGTTGACAAAAAAATAGGAAAGCGTAATATGCGCAGCCCTAGCGAGATAAAGTTTAACGCTTTAATCGCAACCGGATAACCGGTATAGCTCTTTAACAATATAAAGCAATCATCTGTTATTCAGCACAGTCAATTCAATATCGAAAGATATTAAATAAATTCAGAATTCATTGAGCTGTCGAAAGACATAAAACTTTTTAATTGAAGAGTTTGATCATGGCTCAGATTGAACGCTGGCGGCAGGCCTAACACATGCAAGTCGAGCGGTAACAGAAAGTAGCTTGCTACTTTGCTGACGAGCGGCGGACGGGTGAGTAATGCTTGGGAACATGCCTTGAGGTGGGGGACAACAGTTGGAAACGACTGCTAATACCGCATAATGTCTACGGACCAAAGGGGGCTTCGGCTCTCGCCTTTAGATTGGCCCAAGTGGGATTAGCTAGTTGGTGAGGTAATGGCTCACCAAGGCGACGATCCCTAGCTGGTTTGAGAGGATGATCAGCCACACTGGGACTGAGACACGGCCCAGACTCCTACGGGAGGCAGCAGTGGGGAATATTGCACAATGGGCGCAAGCCTGATGCAGCCATGCCGCGTGTGTGAAGAAGGCCTTCGGGTTGTAAAGCACTTTCAGTCAGGAGGAAAGGTTAGTAGTTAATACCTGCTAGCTGTGACGTTACTGACAGAAGAAGCACCGGCTAACTCCGTGCCAGCAGCCGCGGTAATACGGAGGGTGCGAGCGTTAATCGGAATTACTGGGCGTAAAGCGTACGCAGGCGGTTTGTTAAGCGAGATGTGAAAGCCCCGGGCTCAACCTGGGAACTGCATTTCGAACTGGCAAACTAGAGTGTGATAGAGGGTGGTAGAATTTCAGGTGTAGCGGTGAAATGCGTAGAGATCTGAAGGAATACCGATGGCGAAGGCAGCCACCTGGGTCAACACTGACGCTCATGTACGAAAGCGTGGGGAGCAAACAGGATTAGATACCCTGGTAGTCCACGCCGTAAACGATGTCTACTAGAAGCTCGGAACCTCGGTTCTGTTTTTCAAAGCTAACGCATTAAGTAGACCGCCTGGGGAGTACGGCCGCAAGGTTAAAACTCAAATGAATTGACGGGGGCCCGCACAAGCGGTGGAGCATGTGGTTTAATTCGATGCAACGCGAAGAACCTTACCTACACTTGACATACAGAGAACTTACCAGAGATGGTTTGGTGCCTTCGGGAGCTCTGATACAGGTGCTGCATGGCTGTCGTCAGCTCGTGTTGTGAGATGTTGGGTTAAGTCCCGCAACGAGCGCAACCCCTATCCTTAGTTGCTAGCAGGTAATGCTGAGAACTCTAAGGAGACTGCCGGTGATAAACCGGAGGAAGGTGGGGACGACGTCAAGTCATCATGGCCCTTACGTGTAGGGCTACACACGTGCTACAATGGCGCATACAGAGTGCTGCGAACTCGCGAGAGTAAGCGAATCACTTAAAGTGCGTCGTAGTCCGGATTGGAGTCTGCAACTCGACTCCATGAAGTCGGAATCGCTAGTAATCGCGTATCAGAATGACGCGGTGAATACGTTCCCGGGCCTTGTACACACCGCCCGTCACACCATGGGAGTGGGTTGCTCCAGAAGTAGATAGTCTAACCCTCGGGAGGACGTTTACCACGGAGTGATTCATGACTGGGGTGAAGTCGTAACAAGGTAGCCCTAGGGGAACCTGGGGCTGGATCACCTCCTTATACGATTTAGAACTTATTTGTTCGTAGTGTCCACACAGATGATTGTTAGTTAGTTTGCTCTTTGAGTTGACTAATTAATATAAATATTCTTTTATCGGGTAGCACAATCACCTGAGAATAGAGTGTGTTTAATTTTGAGAAGTTTTTGATTCTCTGCTCTTTAAAAATTTGGAAAAGCTGATAATAAAATTCGTATGAATACATTGTATTTGTACAGAGTTTTCAAAAGTAAAAAAGAATGATAGCAGTATCATTCAGTGCCATTTAATAAACGTTTAATGTTTGTTGATTGGTATCTACTTTAGTATTCAATATTAACTTCTGGCGAAGTTAAACTGTCACAAAACAAAGACCCGTTTGGGTTGTATGGTTAAGTGACTAAGCGTACACGGTGGATGCCTTGGCAGTTGGAGGCGATGAAGGACGTATTAACTTGCGATAAGCCTAGTCAAGCTAGTAAAAAGCACTTGAGACTAGGATTTCCGAATGGGGAAACCCACCTGCTTGCAGGTATCGTTAACTGAATACATAGGTTAACGAGGCGAACGCGGAGAACTGAAACATCTAAGTACCCGTAGGAAAAGAAATCAACCGAGATTCCGATAGTAGCGGCGAGCGAAATCGGAACAGCCCTTAAGCTTATTATGTGTTAATGGAAGGCTCTGGAAAGTGCCACGATACAGGGTGATAGTCCCGTACATGAAAACGCATTTTAAGTGAAATCGAGTAGGTCGGAGCACGTGAAACTTTGACTGAATATAGGTGGACCATCATCTAAGGCTAAATACTCCCAACTGACCGATAGTGAACCAGTACCGTGAGGGAAAGGCGAAAAGAACCCCTGTGAGGGGAGTGAAATAGAACCTGAAACCGTGTACGTACAAGCAGTAGGAGCCCACTTGTTGGGTGACTGCGTACCTTTTGTATAATGGGTCAGCGACTTATATTTTGTAGCGAGGTTAACCGATTAGGGTAGCCGTAGGGAAACCGAGTCTTAACTGGGCGAATAGTTGCAAGGTATAGACCCGAAACCCGGTGATCTAGCCATGGGCAGGTTGAAGGTTGAGTAACATCAACTGGAGGACCGAACCCACTAACGTTGAAAAGTTAGGGGATGACCTGTGGTTAGGAGTGAAAGGCTAATCAAACCGGGAGATAGCTGGTTCTCCCCGAAATCTATTTAGGTAGAGCCTCGGACGAATACTTACGGGGGTAGAGCACTGTTAAGGCTAGGGGGTCATCCCGACTTACCAACCCTTTGCAAACTCCGAATACCGTAAAGTAATATCCGGGAGACACACGGCGGGTGCTAACGTCCGTCGTGAAGAGGGAAACAACCCAGACCGCCAGCTAAGGTCCCAAAGTCATAGTTAAGTGGGAAACGATGTGGAAAGGCCCAGACAGCCAGGAGGTTGGCTTAGAAGCAGCCATCCTTTAAAGAAAGCGTAATAGCTCACTGGTCGAGTCGGTCTGCGCGGAAGATGTAACGGGGCTAAACTATGCACCGAAGCTGCGGATTCAAAATTTATTTTGAGTGGTAGGGGAGCGTTCTGTAAGCGGTTGAAGGTGTACCGGGAGGTATGCTGGACGTATCAGAAGTGCGAATGCTGACATGAGTAACGATAATGCGGGTGAAAAACCCGCACGCCGGAAGACCAAGGGTTCCTATCCCATGTTAATCAGGGTAGGGTAAGTCGACCCCTAAGGCGAGGCCGAAAGGCGTAGTCGATGGGAAACGGATTAATATTTCCGTACTTGGTATAATTGCGATGGGGGGACGGAGCAGGCTAAGCAAGCATGGCGATGGTAGTCCATGTGAAAGTGTGTAGGCTAGTGACTTAGGTAAATCCGGGTTGCTGTTAGGCTGAGACACGAGACGAGTCACCACGGTGATGAAGTTGCTGATGCCATACTTCCAGGAAAAGCCTCTAAGCTTCAGATTATACCGAATCGTACCCCAAACCGACACAGGTGGTCAGGTAGAGAATACTAAGGCGCTTGAGAGAACTCGGGTGAAGGAACTAGGCAAAATCGTACCGTAACTTCGGGAGAAGGTACGCTCCGATTGGTGATGGGACTTGCTCCCTAAGCTGATTGGAGCCGCAGTGACCAGGTGGCTGGGACTGTTTATTAAAAACACAGCACTGTGCAAAATCGCAAGATGACGTATACGGTGTGACACCTGCCCGGTGCCGGAAGGTTAATTGATGGGGTTATCTTCGGAGAAGCTCTTGATCGAAGCCCCGGTAAACGGCGGCCGTAACTATAACGGTCCTAAGGTAGCGAAATTCCTTGTCGGGTAAGTTCCGACCTGCACGAATGGTGTAACCATGGCCACGCTGTCTCCACCCGAGACTCAGTGAAATTGAAATCGCAGTGAAGATGCTGTGTACCCGCGGCTAGACGGAAAGACCCCGTGAACCTTTACTACAGCTTGGCACTGAACATTGAACCTACATGTGTAGGATAGGTGGGAGACTTAGAAGCAGAGACGCTAGTTTTTGTGGAGTCGTCCTTGAAATACCACCCTTGTAGTTTTGATGTTCTAACGTTGGCCCCTGAATCGGGGTTACGGACAGTGCCTGGTGGGTAGTTTGACTGGGGCGGTCTCCTCCCAAAGAGTAACGGAGGAGCACGAAGGTTGGCTAAGTACGGTCGGACATCGTACGGTTAGTGTAATGGTAGAAGCCAGCTTAACTGCGAGACAGACACGTCGAGCAGGTACGAAAGTAGGTCATAGTGATCCGGTGGTTCTGAATGGAAGGGCCATCGCTCAACGGATAAAAGGTACTCCGGGGATAACAGGCTGATACCGCCCAAGAGTTCATATCGACGGCGGTGTTTGGCACCTCGATGTCGGCTCATCACATCCTGGGGCTGAAGTCGGTCCCAAGGGTATGGCTGTTCGCCATTTAAAGTGGTACGCGAGCTGGGTTTAGAACGTCGTGAGACAGTTCGGTCCCTATCTGCCGTGGGCGTTTGAGAATTGAGAGGGGTTGCTCCTAGTACGAGAGGACCGGAGTGAACGAACCGCTGGTGTTCGGGTTGTCATGCCAATGGCATTGCCCGGTAGCTACGTTCGGAACTGATAAGCGCTGAAAGCATCTAAGCGCGAAGCAGGCCTCGAGATGAGTTCTCACTAGACTTTTAAAGTCTCTGAAGGGCCGTTGAAGACTACAACGTTGATAGGCAAGATGTGGAAGTGGTGTGAGCCATTAAGCTAACTTGTACTAATTACCCGTGAGGCTTAACCATACAACACCAAACGCGTTTTATGTGATAGTTTAAGCGCAGAAGTTAATATGACTAAAGTAGATTACTTAATTACTCTTTATTATCAGAATTCCAAATTTTAGTAAGCTCGATTAAATCGACCTTACACCAAATTTGCTTGGTGACAATAGCGTTTTGGACCCACCTGACCCCATGCCGAACTCAGTAGTGAAACGAAACAGCGCCGATGATAGTGTAGCATTTGCTATGTGAAAGTAGGACATTACCAGGCTCCAAATAAGAGAAACCCGTTACAGCGATGTGACGGGTTTTTTGTTGTCTGCAGGAAAGTAAAAATATTAGCTATCAGCTATCAGCTATCAGTTGCACAGTGTCAACCTGTACTTTGTAGCGTGGGTTGAGTATCTCGAAAGCTATGGGTAAAAGAATGCGACGAGCACCTTAGAGCCTAATACATACTCTACCGCTGTGGGCACTACGACATTACCAGGCTCCAAATTGAGAAAGCCCGTCTAGCAATCGTCGGGCTTTTTTACGTCTGTAGGAAAGTGAAAATGCAGGTCAAGGTAAAAGGTAATAGGTTAAAGGAAGAGAGTTGATCAGAGCTGACACCACGATATTCTATTGTGTTGTTGCTACGAAGTAGCGCACCATGGCTCCAAATTTAGAAAGCCCGATTAGCAATCGTCGGGCTTTTTACGTACGCAGGAATGACACACTAAAGGCCTGTGGTGAGTAAAATGCTAAGGGAGTTCAGCGATTAAGCCCAACGTGATTACTTAGGACTGTGTACAATACTAATCTACTTTGTTGGTGAAGTCATAGTCGTGTGTGACCTGAATATAGAAGGGGAAGCGTGTACTTCACATCGCTATCAAGTCTAATGTACGCATATATTGCTAGCCTAAATATATAATGTTTAAACGAATCAGCTACAGCTTTTTTAAGGCCTTATAAGATCGCTGTATGCATATAGAAAAACTCATTTAAGTTGGGCTGAAAAGTGACTATGGTCTTTATTTTAGCTATTAGATGATTTTGCAGAATATATTAAAGAAATGATATTTGTGGAATAAACCAAGTAGGATCAAAAACGCCAACTCAAGGTTGGCGTTTCAATTATGAGGTTAAAGGTAATTATTAAACCTTAGGGCCTGCATTTTTAATTTCTTCAGATACGTCGTATTTTGCGAAGTTTTCTGTGAAATCAGCGGCTAGTTTAGCTGCATATTCAGCATACTTTGCTTTGTCTTCCCATGTGTTAATTGGGTTAAGCAGCTTGCTATCAACGCCTGGTACTGCAACTGGTACGTCTAGATTTAGCACGTCAATGTGTTGAGTTTCAACACCAGCTAACTTTCCAGATACGATTGCGTCAACAACAGCACGTGTTGTTGGAATATCGAAACGCTTACCAATACCGTACGGACCCCCTGTCCAGCCTGTATTAACTAGGTAAACTTTAGCGCCGAACTCGCGTACACGCTTCATTAGAAGTTCTGCGTAGACACCTGCAGGACGTGGGAAGAAAGGTGCGCCAAAACAGGTTGAAAATGTAGATTCGATATCACTGGTAGAGCCAATTTCTGTAGAGCCTACTTTTGCAGTGTAACCACTTAAGAAGTGGAATGCTGCAGCTTCTTCGGTTAGTACAGATACTGGAGGAAGGACACCACTTACATCACATGTTAAGAATACAACCGCTTTAGGCTCGCCTGCACGGTTTTCAACTTTGCGTTTTTCAACATGCTCCAGTGGATAAGCTGCACGGCTATTTTGAGTTAGGCTGGTATCATTAAAATCAGGAACGCGATTTTCATCAAGTACGACATTTTCTAAGATGGTTCCAAAACGGATAGCATCCCAAATAACGGGTTCGTTTTTCTGAGAAAGGTCGATACATTTAGCGTAACAACCACCTTCGATATTAAATACACTACCTGGTGCCCAGCCGTGCTCGTCATCACCGATTAAGAAGCGAGTTGGATCGGCTGATAACGTTGTTTTACCTGTACCAGATAAACCAAAGAATAACGCAGTATCGCCTGCTTCGCCTACGTTAGCAGAACAGTGCATTGGTAATACACCTTTCGCTGGTAGTAGGAAGTTTTGCACAGAGAACATCGATTTTTTCATTTCACCCGCGTAGCGCATGCCAGCAAGTAACACCTTACGTTGTGCAAAGTTAATAATAACTGTGCCATCGCTATTGGTACCATCGCGTTCTGGATCACATACAAACGAAGGTACATTCATTACTTGCCACTGAGGGAAGTCTGCTTTGTTGTATGATTCTGGTTGGATGAACATGTTTTTAGCGAAGATATGGTGCCAAGCAGTTTCTGTTGTTACAACCACTGGAAGATAGTGCTCTGGATCAGCGCCAACTTCAAGGTGAGAGATAAAGTGGTCATTGCTTTGCACATGTGCTTCTACACGTGCCCATAACGCGTCAAACTTATCTGCATCGAATGGGCGATTTACATTACCCCATTGGATTTCATTTTCAGTACTTGATTCTTGAACAATAAAACGATCTTTTGGAGAACGACCGGTACGACGACCAGTGTTAGCTACAAAAGCACCATTGGCGGCTAAAGTCCCTTCGCCACGGCTGATAGCGTGTTCGACAAGTTCAGCTGCAGTTAGATCGACAAAACGGGTAGCGCTTGAAGTCATGTTTATACCTAAATTGTGTGAGATTGAACGGGATAGCTCTGGGTCTTAGTAACCTTTAAGCTGCAATTATAGTAACAGATGGATTAAGGATATTCGAGCTTATAAACACCGTAAAAACATATAAATTAAGGAAAAAACATGAATAATTTCAATGATACCGGTGTCATGAAAAATGCTCAGCTTGTGATACCGGTGTCATTTTTTAGGCACAAAAAAGCCATAAAAAATTATGGCTATTTTGTGCTGTGTTTTATAAAAGTAGATTAGTTAAATATACTTTTTATATCTTGCTCGTTAAACACATAATCTTTTAAACAGTAATGGCAGCTAATTTTAATCTCACCATTTTTTTCAACATCGTCCAAAAGCGCTTGTTGGCCAACATTAACTAAAGCCGTCATCGTTTTTTCGCGGTTACAGCCACATTTAAATTGAATTGGTTGAGGATCAAATACTCGCGGATTATCTTCATGATAAAGACGCGTTAAAATAGTATTGGCATCGAGCTCTAATAGCTCTTCATCTTTAATGGTATTGCTGAGTGCTTCTAAGTGAGCAAAATCTTCAATCGACTTTTGTTTATCAACAGGTAGCACTTGTAAAAATAGCCCACATGCTTTGGCGCTTCCCTCTGTAGTGTCGGTTGCAAACCAAAGGCGCGTTTTTAATTGTTCAGATTGCTCAAAATAGCTTTCTATACATTCACTTAAGGTATCATGCTCTAAAGGCACTATACCTTGGTAACGCTCCCCTTGCGTTGGAGTAATAGTGATAACCATGTAACCTTGGCCTATAAGCTCTCTAACTGTTGACCCTGTCACTTCACTTTGAAGTCGTGCTATGCCACGCATATTTTGTTGGTCGTCACCGTTAATAACAGCATATTTTACCGGCCCATCACCTTGTAGTTGAACGGCAATTTCGCCTTCAAACTTTAATGTTGCTGTTAATAAACAGGTTGCAACAAGCAGCTCACCTAGTAATGCTTTAACGGGCTCTGGGTAATTGTGTTTAGCAATCATTTCATTGTAAGCGTTGTCTATTTGTACGAGTTCGCCACGAACATCGAGATTGTCGAATAAATAGCGATGAAGTAAATCTTGTTGCATGAGCGGCTATACCTAACTTGATTTCATTTTTAAAAGTTCGCGTCTTTGCTTTTTATCAGGCTTTTTAACCGGATGAGGTGCAAAGAAGCTGTTATTTTTGCGTGCGATAGTATTTTCTTCACGCTTAGCAATACTTGCATCAGATTCTTGATACAAGGTCTGTGCAATGGGGGCGCTTTGGCGCTTTTCAAGTATATTTAATACTGTGACAGTTTTTTCATCAACGCCTTGGGCTAGCTTTATAACTGCGCCAATTTCTACAATTTTGCTGGCCTTACTACGTTGACCATTATAATGTACTTTGCCGCCTTGTACCATTTCGCGTGCTATTGCTCGCGTCTTATAAAATCGAGCAGCCCATAACCATTTATCTAACCTGACTTTAAGTTCGCTCGAGTTTTCTGAGTTGTCGTTGAGTTTAGCTTTCTTTGTCATGGAACATCTCTAGTAAATTCGGTTATTAGCTAAATTACCATGAAATAGGTATGTCATGAAGTTATAGCTTGATTCTGTAACTAATGAGGAAGATAAATTAATCTGTTTACAAAGTTTAATATTAGCGTGCTTGTTGAATGAAAAATGAAAAGGTACTATGGCTGGGTGATTTCGCTATAAATTAAAATAAGAACACTACTTATGGAACAGCACGTTCAACAATTTAAACTGCTATTAAACCGTTTGCCACACGCTAAATTAAGCGTGTTAGTTATGGTTTTAGTTATTGTTTATATTGCATTTTTGTCATCAAAGCTCGTTTGGCTTTTATGGCCGCACCCAGTAACAACTCCTCTTGCTCCCAGTAGCTACTCTAGTCAAGTCACGGGCGGCAATAACCAGTCTGTCGATTCGATTATTGGGCAATTTTTATTTGGTAAAGTAAATGTAACAAAAAACACCAATACTGCCCCCCAAGCCAAAGTTATTAATAATGCCCCTGAAACGCGCTTAAGTATAAATTTAACCGGTATTGTTGCTGTGAGTAATGATGATAAAGCGGGGATGGCCATTATTGAATCGCAAGGTCGTCAGGCGAGTTACTTAGTTGAAGATGTTATTCAAGGGACACGTGCAAAGGTATCGCAAATACTCCCAGACCGTGTCATTTTAGATGTAAGCGGCCGCTTTGAAACCTTAATGCTTGATGGGCTCGACTTTACCAAAACAGTGTCTATGCCGGTACTTGCTGCGCGAGATGAGCCTGAGATGGGGCCGTTAGCACCTTCAACGCAAAGTGAAGAGCAGATAGATGCAACCGCCAACCTTGAAGTAAAAGAAGCATTAATAGAAACCCGCGAAGAGCTTTTAGAAGAGCCAGGTAAACTATTTGATTACATACGTGTTGCCCAAGCTATGAATGATGGGGAACTTATTGGTTACCGTTTGAGTCCAGGGAAAGAGCCTGAATTATTTAAACAAATGGGATTACAAAATAACGATTTGGCCGTGGCAATTAACGGCTATCAATTAACTGATTTAAAACAGGCTATGGCAGCAATGAATGAGCTGCGAAATAGTACCGATGCAACTATCACCATAGAGCGTGATGGTGAGCAAATCGATGTGCTTTTTAGTCTGCAATAACTTAGCTTTGGAGTTTTAACATAATGGTTCAGGTGCTTCACCTCAAAAAAATTAAAAAAGGGTTAGCTAAGTATGCGGCACTTTTTTTAGCGGCAAGTCTTTCTATGTCGGTTGCTGCTGTTGAATATGCTGCTAACTTTAAGGGCACAGATATTAATGAGTTTATTAATATTGTGGGCAAAAACCTTAATAAAACCATCATTATTGATCCTAACGTGCGTGGCAAAGTTAATGTGCGCAGTTATGAGTTAATGGATGAGGCACTTTATTATCAATTCTTTTTAAATGTATTAGAAGTTTACGGCTATTCAGCTGTTGAAATGGATAACAACATTATAAAAATAGAAAAAAGTTCAGATGCTAAAAAATCCAATGTACCGTTAATTACAACGGACAGCGATGCAGCTGGCGATATGATGATCACTCGGGTTGTGCGAGTTAAAAATGTCAGCGTACAAGAGTTAGGCCCTTTGGTTCGCCAGTTTAGTGACCAAAAAGATGGCGGTCATGTTGCTAACTTTAATGCCGCTAACGTGATGATGCTAACAGGACACGCAGCCTCAGTTAATCGTTTGGTAGAAATTATTCGCTCTGTTGACCAAGCGGGTGATAAGCGCGTTGATATTGTAAAACTTAAATATGCAACAGCTGATGATGTGGTATCGGTAGTTGATAATATTTATAAAGACAGTGGCAAGGGCAGCGTTCCTGAGTTTTTAATTCCTAAAGTTGTGGCTGATGGCCGAACTAATAGCGTGATTGTGAGTGGTGAAGGTCAAGCTCGTACCCGCGCCATTGAGCTTATTAAACGTCTCGACGGCGAACTTGAAAGCCAAGGTAATACCAAAGTATTTTACCTAAACTACGCAAAGGCAGAAGATTTAGTCAAAGTACTTCAAGGTGTGAGTAAATCGCTGGCAGAGGATTCAAAAGGCGGAGCAACCAACAATGCGCGTAGTAGTAATAGAAACGACACGAGTATTGAAGCACATCCTGATTCAAATTCTTTAGTGATCACCGCTCAGCCAGATACGATGCGTTCACTTGAATCGGTTATTGAGCGTTTAGATATTCGCCGCGCACAAGTATTAGTAGAAGCCATTATTATTGAAGTAATGGAAGGTGATGGCGTTAACTTTGGCCTGCAATGGATTTCAGAGCAAGGTGGGATGCTACAATTTAATAATGGTACAACAGTACCTGTTGGTTCGTTAGCCGTAGCGGCAGAACAAGCCCGTGATAAAACGGTGACTAAAAATATCATTGGTACTGAATCAGGTACTGTCACCAAATATGATGAAACAACTGAAGGTGACTACGGCCCACTAGCCTCATTACTTGGTGGCATCAATGGTTTGGCCATGGGGGTAATTAAAAATGACTGGGGCGCAATTGTTCAAGCGGTTTCAACCGACACTAATTCGAATATTCTAGCGACTCCATCTATTACTACAATGGATAACGAAGAAGCATCTATTTTAGTTGGTCAAGAAGTGCCAATCATTACTGGTTCGCAAACAGGTAGTAACAACGAAAATCCATTTCAAACGGTTGAGCGCCAAGAGGTGGGTATTAAACTTAAAGTAACCCCTCAAATTAATGATGGTTCAGCGGTGCAGTTGACTATAGAGCAAGAAGTTTCAAGTGTTAGTGGCGCAACAGCAGTCGATATTTCGGTGAACAAGCGCGCAATTAAAACTACTGTAATGGCCGATGATGGCGGTATGGTGGTATTGGGCGGCTTGATTGATGAAGATGTACAAGAGAGCGTTTCAAAAGTGCCACTATTAGGCGACATTCCTATTTTAGGCCACTTGTTTAAGTCAACTAATACAACAAAGCGAAAACGTAATCTAATCGTGTTTATTAGACCGACCATTATTCGCGATGGCGTTAGTATGAATAAGCTCAGCTTTAGTAAATATAACTTTATTCGCGGTGAGCAATTTAAAAAGCGTGAAGATGGCATTAACTTGATGCCAATGTCTGATACGCCTATTTTACCTGAGTGGAATGACGAATTAGTGTTACCACCTACGTACGAAGAGCATTTACGCAAACAAAATGCACAAGAGCGTAACAATGACTAATGCGATAGAAGATATAAATCAAGACGTTGTTCATCCAGCTGCACATAACAACGATGAAATGCTTGAACAAGAGGATTTAATTGAGCTGCCTGCAAAGCGTTTGCCGTTTTCATATGCAAGGCGGGTGGGTGCGTTACTTAGTAAACATAAGGATAACCGAGTTGTTTACTACCGTGGCGAGTTGGATATTGATGTATTGCTAGAAGTGCGCCGCATTGCAGGACATGGCTTCACACTTGAGCAACTAGAAGATGATAAATTTGAGTTATTACTTGAAGCTTCGTATCAACGTGACAGCTCAGAAACTCAGCAAATGATGGAAGACATTGGTAACGAGGTTGATTTATTCTCGCTGGCTGATGAGCTTCCTCAAACTGAAGATTTACTTGCTGGTGATGACGACGCGCCTATTATCAAACTCATTAATGCCATGTTGAGTGAGGCCATTAAGGAAGGCGCATCTGATATCCACATTGAAACGTTTGAACAAGAACTGGTTATTCGTTTTCGAGTGGATGGCGTACTCAAAGAAGTTTTAAAACCTAATCGTAAATTAGCCTCTTTGCTGGTATCGCGTATTAAAGTAATGGCCAAACTCGATATTGCAGAAAAACGTATACCGCAAGATGGCCGTATTAGTTTACGTATTGCAGGGCGTGCAGTAGATGTGCGTGTATCGACTATGCCATCGAGCTTTGGTGAGCGAGTCGTATTGCGTTTGCTTGATAAAAACAATGCGCGTTTAAACCTTGAAGATTTAGGCATGACCGCGAAAAACCGAGAGCTATTTGCTGATTTAATTAGTAAGCCTCACGGTATAATCTTAGTTACAGGCCCTACAGGCTCTGGTAAAAGTACTACTTTATATGCGGGTATGAGCCAAATTAACTCGCGGGATCGCAATATTTTAACGGTTGAAGATCCCATTGAGTATGAAATCCCAGGTATTGGCCAAACACAGGTTAATACCAAGGTTGATATGACTTTTGCCCGTGGCCTACGCGCTATTTTACGTCAAGATCCTGATGTGGTTATGGTTGGTGAAATACGTGACTTAGAAACCGCTCAAATTGGTGTACAAGCATCGCTGACTGGTCACTTAGTTATGTCTACATTGCATACTAATACTGCCTCAGGTGCAATTACCCGTATGGAAGATATGGGTGTTGAGCCATTCTTATTATCGTCATCATTACTCGGCGTATTGTCACAGCGCTTAGTACGTACCTTATGCAATAGCTGTAAAGAAGGGCATATTGCAGATGAGCGTGAATGTGAATTACTCGGCGTACCGTTTGATAATGCTCCGACGATTTACCGCGCGGTAGGGTGTGAAGAGTGTAACTTTAACGGTTATCGTGGTCGTACAGGTATTCACGAATTATTAGTCGTTGATGAAACTATTCGTGAAATGATCCACAGCGGTAAAGGTGAGCAAAGCGTAGAGAAATATATTCGTAAACGCAGCCCAAGTATTCGTCAAGATGGCTGCAGCCGCGTACTTGCGGGTAAAACAACGCTTGAAGAAGTATTACGCGTAACCCGTGAGGAAGGCTAACAATGGCGGCGTTTGAATACCGTGCATTAGATGGCCGGGGAAAAGAAAAAAAAGGAATTTTAGAAGCGGATACAGCAAAGCAAGTTCGCCAACTTTTACGCGATCAAAAGCTAACCCCCCTCGAGGTCGTGCCAGCTGCTCAAGATGATAAACAAGTTCGAGGTCAAAAAGCGCCATTATTAGGCTCTTTATTTAAGCCGACAATATCAACGTCAGATCTTGCTTTGATTACACGTCAACTTGCGACCCTAATTCAGTCAGCCTTACCCGTTGAGGGTGCCGTGATGGCGGTTGCTGAGCAGTGTGAAAAACCACGGCTAAAACGTATGTTAATGTCTGTGCGCTCTAAAGTGGTGGAAGGGTATACGCTTGCTGATGGGATGAGTGAATTTCCGCATGTATTTGACGATTTATACCGTGCAATGGTGGCCGCAGGTGAAAAGTCAGGTCACTTAGATCAAGTACTTAACAGATTGGCTGATTACACCGAGCAACGCCAACATATGCGTAGCCAAATTACGCAAGCGATGGTGTATCCCATTATTTTGGTCGTGTTCGCTATTGGTATTGTTTCAGTATTATTAGGTACTGTGGTGCCTAAAATACTAAAAACGTTTGAAAAAACCAAACAAGTATTACCTTGGACAACCGAATGGGTCATGGCGGGTAGTCATTTTGTACAAAACTATTGGTTTGTTAGTTTATTAGCGATCACAGCGATTGCTATTGGAATTAAATATGCACTTAAAAAGCCTAAAGTACGGTTTTGGTGGGATGCAAAAGTATTACATATGCCAGGCATAGGTAAGGTTGCCAGAGGGATTAACACAGCGCGCTTTGCCCGTACATTAAGTATTTTATCGTCAAGCTCAGTGCCGCTACTTGAAGGAATGCGTATTTCAGGCGGGGTGTTGGTTAACGAAAAAATAAAGCAAGCAGTGGCTGATGCCGCAGAAAGAGTCAGTGAAGGGGCGAGTCTTCGTGCTTCACTACAGCAAACTAAGTTGTTTCCACCAATGATGCTACATATGATAGCCAGTGGTGAAAAGTCCGGTGAACTTGAGCAAATGTTAGAGCGTGCTGCTAACAATCAAGATCGCGAGTTTGAAAGTATGGTTAATGTGTCATTAAAATTATTGGAACCGGCAATGATTGCCTCTATGGCAGTGATTGTGCTTTTCATAGTAATGGCAATTTTGCAGCCAATTATGGCAATGAACAAGGCCGTAGGTCTTTAAGTATTTTTTATATTAATGATTTAAACAAATCATTTTTGCTTAGTGTTTTTAGAATAACGAGGTAATAACGTGAATAAACAATCAGGTTTTTCTTTATTAGAAGTCATGGTGGTACTGGTTATCATCGGGATGATCATGTCGATTGTGGCACCTAATATTATGGGCCAGCAAGAAGAAGCGGCTATTGATAAAGCGCATTTAGATATTCAGCAGTTAGAAGATGCTATGAGTTTGTACAAGCTTAAAAATAAAAGCTACCCAAGTACAGAGCAAGGTTTAGAGGCATTAGTTACTAAAACCAGTATTGAGCCCATTCCAAAGCGTTTTCCTGATGGTGGCTTTATTAGCAAGTTACCAGAAGATCCATGGGGTAATAATTACCAATTAATCAGCCCTGGAGAAATAGGTAAATTTGATATCTTTTCGATGGGTCCAGATGGCGAACCAGCCACCGAAGATGACATTGGTAATTGGGATGAAGATAAGCAGTAATGACCAATAACTTTACCATGCACTTAAACATAATACATTGGGGCTTGCCATGCAGGTAAGCCCTAAGCACCTGAGTGCAAAGCAGTATGGTTTTAGTTTAATAGAAATTTTAGTGGTATTGGTGATCATCGCCTTTGCCACCAAAATGGTGGTATACAGCTTAGATGGCGGCGCTGAAGAAGCGTTAGACAAGCAAGCAAATAGGCTGCATACCACCATTAATGCCGCATCGGAATTTGCGGTGCTTAATCAAATAGAATTAGGCCTTTTAGTTGAGCAAAATACGCTTGAATTTTTAGTTTTTGATGGCGAAAAATGGATTAGCTTTGATCGTGAAGCTTTATTTAAGCCAATTGAGATCGAACCCCAATTTAAATTAACACTTAATCTTGAAGACCTACCTTGGGCACAAGATAACTTACTAGAGCAGTCAAATTGGCGTGAGCTAATGAGTGGTAACAATGAAGACAGTTTATTAGAGCTTAAAAAGTTAAAAGTACCGCAAGTGCTTATTTTATCCTCTGCCGATGTAAGTGCGTTTCAGCTCATGCTTGAATTAAAAGATCAGTCAGAGCCGGTGTACTTTATTGAAGGTAAATTTGCAGCCCCAGTCGATTTTCGTCGAGAGCCCCAATAATGAAAAAATACCACGGGTTTACATTATTAGAAGTCTTAGTTGCACTGAGTATTTGTGCCATGGCGGGTATTGCGGCAATGCAAGCAACCGGTGAGCATATTCATCACTTATCAAGTATTGAAGAACAAACGTATGGCTCATGGGTCGCTGAGAATGTATTGGTAGAACAACGAACGAAAGGCGAAAAATGGCAAGGTAAAAATGGTACCCGCGGCAGTGAGATGATGGCGGGTATTGAATGGTTTTGGCGCCAAGATGTTGTGCCCACTGCCGACAAGAGCTTTGTAAAAGTCACTATTAATGTGTTTACGGATGATAAGTACGAAAATTCAATTTATGAGTTAAGCACTTACTTAAATAAAGGTAAGCTTTAAGTGAAGCAGCGCGGTTTTACATTATTAGAAGTGATGGTGGCACTAGGTGTGTTGGCGTTTGTGATTATGGCCACCCACCAAATACTTGATACCACAACGCGAGCTAAACAAGCATCAGATGAAAAAATTGCTGAACTAAATGGCTTACAAACTGCATTTAGATTGATGGATCAAGACTTTAGCCAAATGACTAAACGCCAAGTACGTAATGAAGCTGGAGATTTTCAAGAGGGATACTTACTTGCTGGACGCTACATTTTAGAAAGCCAGCTTGATGGTATTGCCTTTGTACGCGATGGTTGGATGAATCCCATTAACTTACTTCCTCGCTCAGAGTTACAAGCTGTTGGTTATCGCGTCATTGATGACAAGTTAGAACGCGTATATCGCATTTATGTCGATCAACTCGATAATATGGAGCCTCGTAGCCAAGTTATTTTAGCGGCAGTCGAAGAGCTTAAATTTGAGTTTTTAGATGGTAGCGGTAAGTGGCAAGAAGACTGGCAAATTAAGGCATTACCTAAAGCCGTTGCGGTAACTATAAAGCAAATGGATGCGGAGCCTATCAGGCGTGTGTTTTTAGTGCCAGGACTCGGTAAAGAGCTACCTAAACCAGTAACTGAGGGGACTAACCCGTCGCAACCTAATGGCCGGGGTACGCCTTGATGAACCAACAATCTTCGCGCGGCGCGGCTTTGGTTATTGTGTTATTTATTGTAGCGCTTGCAGCTATTTTAGCCGTTGAAATGAGTGCTAATTTAATGGTGCAAGTACAAAGAAGTACCAATTTACAAAGTCAGCAACAAGCGAAATGGTATGCCTATGGTGCTGAAGAGCTAGCAATTAAAGGTTTAATTCAAAGTAAAAAAGACGATCCTGAAAAAACCACCTTAGCGCAGCCCTGGGCAAAGCAAGGCGATGTAAAGTACCCTGTTGAGAACGGCACTTTAAGCGGCCAGTTGACTGATTTACAAGCGTGTTTAAATTTAAACGCGCTTGGGGTTGAGCCAGACCCAAATAGCGGTAATAAAACTAACCCAGCACATAAAGCGTTGTTTGCTATTTTAGAAAATATAGATGATTTACCCAGTGATGAATCAGAAGAAGGGATGGCCGACAGTGTGTTTGATTGGCTTGATGAGAACAGTATAACCTATCGCTCTGGTGCCGAAGAGGGGGAGTATTTATCGCGTCAGTTTCCATATATGACGGCTAATAGCCTATTTGCTTCGGTATCTGAACTGCGTTTAATTAAAGGCTTTAACCCTTTAGTGATGGAAAAAGTGCTGCCTTTTGTCTGTGTGATCCCAGGCAGTACGTTACTTTCAATTAATGTTAATACAGTCACTGAAGAGCAAGCTTTATTGCTCAGTGGCCTAATAGACGAACTGAGTGTTTCGGGTGCTCAAGCGGTAATTGCAGCGCGACCTGAAAATGGCTTTGATAATATTGAAGAGTTTTTTGAGTCTGTTAAACAACAAGGCGGCAAAAATATCAAAGCAGTAGAAAAGCTTTTTAGTTTAAAAAGTGAATATTTTAAATTACAAACGCAGGCAAAATTTGTTGATTTGCGTTTTTCGATGACCACATTACTGTATGCCAGCAATGGCGAGGTAACGATACTGGCGCGAAAATTTGGAGGCGTACAGTGACAGAGATACTGTTGATCCGCACGGGTCAAACCGAACAAGACTTGCTTAACTGGTTAATATACTCACCACAAGAACAAGAAATAATAGCCAGTGGCGAGTTACAAAATGCCAGCCAGTTAAGTGAACTAACTGAAAAAGCATCAACCCGAGAGCTCGTGGTACTTTTACCATGTGACCAAGTGCAATTAAAAACGGTGATACTGCCAACCAAATGGAACCGTAAGCTAGAGCAAGCACTGCCTTATATGCTCGAAGAGGATATTGCCTGTGATATAGACGATATCTATATAGCGCTAGGGGAGCCGACAATGGTTGAAGCGCAGCATGCAATTAGGGTTGCGCTAATGAATCGCGATTGGTTTGAGCACTGGTTAGAGGTGTTTGAGCAACACCAGCTCACTGCTCATAAAATAGTGCCGGATGGCTTGTTATTGCCCAGTGCAGAAGAGCCTTGTGTAGCGGCAATTGAGCTCAACAAGCAATGGCTATTTAAAAAAGGTGACTGGCATATCGGTGCGGTTGAAAGCAGCTGGTTAAAGGAATATCTAACGGCTTTAGGTAACCCTGATATAAAACATTACAGCCCTGCAGAGCAATTTCCTGAAACGCTTACCTTGCATCCGCAAACCAGTGATTATGAGCTGCCGTTAGCATTATTTGCTAAGCAGTTAGATCAGCTTAAATTTAATTTGCGTCAAGGGCCTTACACGATTAAAAAGAAAACGGCTTTATGGTGGGGTTACTGGAAAAGTGCCACCATAATTAGTGTTATTGCTTTGCTATCGAGTGTGGCTATTAAAGCGGTTGAATTACATCAGCTTAATTCGCAGCTTGAGGTAGCTAAATCACAAGTAGTAGAGCGATTTCAAAAAGCCTTTCCAGGCACGCGGGTGCGCCCTCACTTAATTAAAAATCAAATACAGGGAGCACTGGATAAAGTGCAAGGTACGAGCGATGCTGGCTTTTTAGATTTAACCAGCAAGCTGGTGAGTGTATTTTCACAAGTGAGCGAATTTACACCGCAAACCTTACGTTTTGATAAGCGCCGTAATGAATTACGTATTCGTGCTCGTGCAAAAGACTTTCAAACCTTTGGTAAGGTTAAAGCCATTCTTGAGCAGCAAGGTGTGACTGTTGAGCAGGGGTCGTTAAATAATGATGGTGATTATATCGTCGGCGAAATTAGACTGCGAGGTGCACAATGAAACAGCAGTTCATGAAATATTGGGGTTCATTAAAAGAACAAGAGCAGCAGTTAATAATGGTTGCGGGTGGTGTATTTATTATTTTTGTTTTGGTAATGGGTATATTTAGACCCTTAAATACGGCAATAGAAAATGCGCAACAATCACAAATAAAACAACAAGAATTGCTAGCATGGGTAGACGACAGTATCGTTAAACTTAAAGCAGCAGGTAAAGCGCAAGCGGTGAGCAATCAAAACCTCAGCCAAATAGTGAATAATACGCGCGGTCGTTACAGCATTAATATTAGTAAAATGCAGCCAAATGATAATTCACTTCGTTTAACACTCGACTCAGTGGAGTTTAATCAATTAATCCAATGGATTGACGAGCTGGTTAATCAGCATGGTTTAAGCGTAGAAAATTTAGATTTAAGCCAAGATGATAAATCCGGTTATGTACGCGTTAGCCGTTTAGTATTAGAGAAGTAGTTAATGAAAAAAATAATAATTTTATCCATCGTTTTTGTAATTAGCTTTCTTGTTTTTAGCGTTATTAAATTGCCCGCTGCAGTGGCTTTAAATTTTGCTAAACCTTACTTACCTGCGCAGTTAGAGGTAGGGCAAACTTTTGGTACGCTATGGCAAGGTCAAATAATGCAGCTTCGCTTTCAAGGTGAACAGTTGAACAATGTACGTTGGGATATATCAGGCTGGTCAATCTTTAAAGCTCAAGTAAATACTAACTTACGTTTTGGTAATCCTCGCGAACGTGATGACATTTCTGGGTATGCAGATATTAGTTATTCTCTCACAAATGATGAACTTAGAATAACTGATACTGTAGTGCGTTCAACGGTTGAGCGCGCTATGCAGCGCATTGATTTACCGTTACCGGTTACTGCTAAAGGACGCGTTATTTTAGAGCTCGATGAATACGTTTCAGGCGCTCCTTATTGCCAATCATTACAAGGTGAAATAGCCAGCCCTGATATTGATGTGCAAGGGCTAACTGGCTGGTTTAATATAGGCGATTTAAGCGGTA
The DNA here is from genome assembly GCF_002310795.1 of Pseudoalteromonas issachenkonii. Lineage (NCBI taxonomy): Bacteria > Pseudomonadati > Pseudomonadota > Gammaproteobacteria > Alteromonadales > Pseudoalteromonadaceae > Pseudoalteromonas > Pseudoalteromonas issachenkonii. The sequence continues at coordinate 3,130,039 of NZ_CP011030.1, read as the reverse complement.
AGTTAAGTTGTAAGTCGGGCGATGTAGCCATACTTATTGAGCCAAATAATAGATTAGGGTTAGAGGCTGATGCTACACTAAAAGCCAATTTTGATTTTAAAGTAGCGGGATATGTTAAACCTGATCTCACTTTACCGAAAGAAGTTCATGACGCGGTGAAGTTTTTAGGCAGACCAGATAACCAAGGTCGTTACCCACTTAAATTTTAATATTTTATATAAAGAGTTTTAATGCAAATACCTCAGTTTACTGAGCAGCATGCTAAGCTGCTCAGCGAGTTTTTAAATACCCAATCAGGCGCAATGAGCCTTACCCAAAGCCAAGGTTATTTATTTGGCGTTATATGTTCACCTGAGCCATTAGAAGTTCACCAATGGTTAGAAAATATTCTCCCTGATACAGCAAACGACCTTGATGAAGACATGTTGTTTTTGTTTATGGCATTACATCATCAAGTAAGTGAACAAGTATTTGAACTTGGTTATAAGTTACCCGCTGAGTTTGACCGTGAGTTTTGTCAGCAGTGGTCTGCAGGTTTTTTAACTGCAAGCCAAACGTATACTCATAAGTTACTCCAGAGTGAGCAACTAGATATTCAATACAAGCAAGCGCTTGAAAGTGCACAGGCGACTCTTAGCTTTTTTGCATTAGATAAACCAACGATTGCAAAGATTGCACAGCAAAATAATATCGATGAATTACATTTGTGTGCGCAGCAGTATGAATTAATGGGCGACTTTGCGTTAGGTTTTGCTGAACTTATAGAAATTGTCGCGCTTAATAGTGGTTTGTATACCGATGAAGGGTGGGATGAATAAGTAGGTAAAGCCTTAAGCGCCAATCTCTAATTCAATATCAGTGCAACCTTGTTTGCACTGTATTACTCCCTTACCAGGTTCGCTGGTGGCTAAATTTAACGTTAATACACCCTGGCAATGCTCACATTTAAGTGTTTTACCTTGTGCCAACTGCTTAAGCATAGTGCGGTGCTTGTGAAATGAGTTACTTGCTTTTTTATTTAATCCAGAAAAATCCATTATTTCACTCTCGCTTGCGCTAATGACTCTTTGATAATGCGACATACCGTTGTTAAACGTTCTGAATAAAAGTAAAGGTTTAGATCGCCTTGACGACAATAGCGTAGTTCAAACAACTTTACTGACTCATCATTGGTAAAGGTTTTATCAATATAGTCTTCTTCGGATCTTGAAAGTGCTAACTGTTTATTAATTTTGTTTCTTGTCATGGTTGCGACAGGAAAACGATCGACTTTAGTTGTGCTGCTTAACAAGCCTATACCATCACCGAGTAAGCGCTCACGAGGCTCTTTTACCAAGGGGTGATCAATGGTAAAAAATGCTAGGATCACAACCACTAGTATAAAAAATTTCTTCATAAATACACAAACCTTGATCCAAACAACACGTTAGTAGCCGGCAAGTGTAATAAAATACACCTTAAAAGCAAGTCACAAGTTGAATAAATTATTAGCAATCTAGTCAGTAATTTTAGCCAATATGCGTATAATAAGAGGAGTAATTAGATATTTCTGAAATATCTGAAAGTATACAAGTGCGACCTAAAGCGTATTATGTTTAGCATGTAAGTTGCTACACTTAGGCGAAAAGTACAAAAAGATTGCTGAATTTTTATTTCCTAGCGGCGTTGAGGAACTTCAATGGATAAGCAAATTAAAGTAAAAAACATACCAACAGAGGTTAAGATCCAAAAACCCGATCTGAGCCGTCAAGAAGATAGATTTAACCCACGCAACCGTATTTATGTGCGTGCTGTTTCAGGACTCCATCAATTACTAAGACAACGTATTGGCTTTTTAGGCATGCTGGCGTTTATGTTATTGCCATGGATCAACTTTAACGGTCAACAAGCTGTTTTATTTGAGCTAATGGAGCAAAAATTTAATATTTTTGGCTTAACCCTGTGGCCACAAGATTTCACCATTCTTGCATTTATATTTATGCTAGCAGCGTTTGCCTTATTTCTGGTTACCACTTTTTATGGTCGAGTGTGGTGTGGCTATACATGTCCGCAAACAGTATGGACCTTCATTTTTATTTGGTTTGAAGAAAAGTTTGAGGGCAGCGCTAACCAACGTAAAAAGTTAGATCAACGGCCGATGGATTTTGACAAGTTCTGGCGTAAAACAGCTAAGCACACTAGTTGGGTATTATTTTCTTTATATACTGCGTTAACGTTTGTTGGTTACTTCACGCCTATTCGCGAACTACTGCCTGAATTTGTTACCTTTAATGTAGGCGGTTATGCCTTAGTTAGTATCATTGTATTTACTATTTGTACTTATGGTAACGCTGGGTGGATGCGAGAAATTATGTGTTTACATATATGCCCGTATTCACGTTTTCAGTCAGCAATGTTTGATAAAGACACCTTTACTGTAAGCTATGATGAAACTCGTGGTGAAAACCGAGGGCCACGTTCTCGTAAACAAGACCCTAAAGAGTTAGGTTTAGGTGACTGTATTGACTGTAACTTGTGTGTGCAGGTTTGCCCAACCGGGATTGATATTCGTAATGGTTTGCAATATGAGTGCATAAACTGTGGCGCTTGTATTGATGCCTGTGACGGCGTAATGGATAAAATGAATTACCCTCGAGGCCTTATCTCTTACACCACCGAGCGTAATTTAGAAACACCGGAGAATAAAACCCATCCGCTGCGTCCAAAGCTGATTGGTTACAGTGTTATTTTAATCTTACTTACCGGTGCGCTGGTTGCTAATATCGCCATGCGTAAAACCATGGACTTTGATATTATTCGCGACCGTAATCAGTTGTATCGTGTCGATTTTAATGGTTTAGTTGAAAACACCTACACCTTAAAAGTAATTAACAAAGCACAATACGAGCAAACATTCTCTATTGATGTAACAGGGTTAGATAATTATAAATACTTAGGTGATACTACCTTTACAGTAAACGCTGGTGAATCGCATAATGTACCGCTATCACTGGTAATGGATCCTTATGATTTAAAAGCGCCAATGACCGAGTTTAACTTTGTGTTGTCGCCAATAAACGAGCCCGATAATAAAATATCGCAGCCAAGCAACTTTTTTAAGGCACGATAAGTCGCTTTATTAAAGGCAAACGAGCACTGTTATTAACAAAAAAGCGGGATATTCCCGCTTTTCTTTTATATAAGAAGTATATGAGTAAATTTAGCTTTATTGACTTAACTCCAGATCTTATTTTGGATGCCATAGAAAGCGTGGATATTTATGCTGAGTCAGGGTTGTTAGCGCTAAATAGCTACGAGAATCGGGTATATCAATTTGTAGCCGAGGGTGCAAAGCGTTACGTCGTTAAGTTTTATCGCCCTGAGCGCTGGAGCAAAGCGCAAATTCAAGAAGAGCATGACTTTGCTTTTGAACTAGCCGCCGCTGAAGTACCGGTGGTGGCGCCAATAAAACACAATGGGCAAAGCTTGTTTGAACATCAAGGGTATTTGTTTACTTTGTTCCCAAGTGTAGGCGGGCGTTTATTTGAGGTGGACAATTTAGATCAACTCGATGTGCTCGGGCGTTTAATCGGTCGTATGCATCAAGTAGCCAAAACGAAACCCTTTACCCAAAGACCGACCGTTACCTGTGATGAATATTTAGATACAGCTAAAGTTCATTTACAAAAAAGTAAGTTAGTCCCTATGGGATTAGAGACTTCCTTTTACACTATTTTAGATTTAGTCATTGCTCAAACTCAACAGCAATATAAAAATGTAGAAGGCATTCGCTTACATGGTGACTGCCATGCTGGTAATATCCTATGGGCAGGAGATGCATTAATGTTTGTTGATTTAGACGATAGCCGTCAAGGTCCTGCAATTCAAGATTTATGGATGATGCTCAGTGGCGATCGACAAACACAGCTGTTACAGTTAGACACTTTAGTGAATGCATATGAAGAGTTTTGCGATTTTGATCACTCACAACTTAAGCTGATCGAACCGCTTCGGGCTATGCGTATGATTCATTACATGGGGTGGGTTGCAAAACGTTGGAGTGATCCTGCTTTTGTACGGAACTTTTCATGGTTTGCAGATGACAAATACTGGGAGCAACAAATTTTAGCGCTTAAAGAGCAGTTTGCAGCTTTGCAAGAAGCCCCGTTAAAATTATTGCCATAATATTTTTATTTAAAAAGAAGTATAACGAGATATTCATGCTTAAAAAATTAAAACTAAGTTTACTGATCCTATGTTTACCTTTTGCAGCATTAGCTGCTAACTTTGAAGCGGGTAATCAATACACTGTAATTGATGTTGAAAAAAGTAAAACCCCGAATGTAACCGAGTTTTTCTCTTTCTATTGCCCACATTGTTTTAAATTTGAGCCGGTAGCCAAAGGGATTGCAGAAAACTTACCTGAAGGGGCTGAATTTGTAAAAAATCATGTCAACTTTTTGGGAGGCGTTTCACCACAAGCTCAAAGTAATTTAAGCTTTGCTTACTTAATCGCAAAGAAACACGGTCAAGCTGAAGCGGTAACAGCGCAAATTTTTAAAAGCATTCATATACAACGTGCGCCATTAACTGAAATTAAAGACGTTAAAAAGTTATTAGAGCTTAATGCAATTGATAACACGACATTTGATAACGACATCGCCAGTTTGCCTATCATAGCAGCTGAACGTGCCATGCAAGATAAACAGAATAAATATTCTGAACTTGGTGCATTAACTGGCGTGCCTACATTTATCGTAAATGACAAATACAAAATCAATATTAATACAATCAAGAGCCAACAAGAACTTGATGAGTTAATTAGCTTTTTACTAAAACTATAATTTTTGGAGCACCACAATAATGATCAAATTAGTTAAAGCAGGGTTACTTGCTGTATTACTCCCTTTAGCTGCAACCAGTTTTGCTGCCACTTACGAAGAGGGCGTGCATTACGATGTCGTCTCTGATCGTGCAACCAGAAAACCAGAAGTAAAAGAGTTTTTCTCTTTTTACTGTCCTGCATGTAATAACATGGAACCACTGCTGGCCGAGATCAAACCTAAGCTAGATAAAAACGTAAAGTTTAAGAAAAGCCATGTAGATTTTGTGGGTGTACGTGACCCAGAACATCAAACCATGATCAGCCAAGCATTAGCTACAGCTGAAGTACTACCTCAAAAAGATAAAATTATTTCAGCGATGTTTGATCATATCCATGCAAAGCGTGCACGATTTAATGAGTTGGCAGATGTAAAAGATGTATTTTTAGCGCAAGGCGTAGATGGCGACAAGTTTGATAAATTATTTGAAAGCTTCTCGGTACGTACACTTAGCTCTAAAATGAAACGCGACCAAGATTACTTTAAAGGCAAAGGAGCACTTCGTGGCGTTCCTACGTTTATCGTTAATGGTAAATACAAGCTTAACTTAGGTGGCGAGTCAGGCATTTCATCGCCAGAAGATGTAAGCGCACTTATTAACTACTTAGCAAATAAATAAGTAGTTTAGTGAAATAAAAAAGCTCCGAAAGGAGCTTTTTTATTTGGAGAAGAAAATTCATTATGGAAAAAATTTTAATCTCAAGTTGTTTGTTAGGTTTGCCAGTTCGTTATGATGGTAAAGGACAAACAATATTGCACCCTCAACTTAATTTGTGGCAAAAGCAAAATAGATTAATTGTATTTTGTCCTGAGATTGCTGGTGGTTTACTCGTGCCTAGAGCGCCCGCTGAGATAAAGCAAAATCGAGTTATTACAAATACTGCTGAGGATGTAACAAGTGCATTTGAAGCTGGCGCTAATAAAGCATTAGCCCTTTGTAATAAGCATAATATTCGCTTTGCTTTACTAAAAGAGTCTAGTCCTTCGTGTGGCCGTAATACAATTTATGATGGAAGCCATAGTGGGGTGAAAGTAAAAGGCATGGGGCTGACCGCTAAGTTATTGGTAAAGAATCAAGTTAAAGTATTTAGTGAAGAGCAAATACCAGCACTTATCAAGGCGCTGGTATTATAGTATTAGATTTTATTTTTTCTGTAAAAATACACCAGATTCAATATGGTGTGTGTAAGGGAACTGATCAAATATTGCAAAGCGCTTAACCTCATGGGTTTGCGTTAAGTGTTCAAGGTCACGCTCTAATGTGTCTGGGTTACATGAGATATAAATAATATTTTCATAATTAGCCACTAAGTCACACGTAAGCGTGTCCATGCCTGCTCTAGGCGGGTCGACTAAGATGGTTTGGCAGTTGTAACTACTCAAGTCAATGCCATCTAAGCGAGAGAAAGTACGCTCGCCTTTCATTGCCTGAGTAAACTCTTCGCTCGACATGCGAATAATATCTAAGTTAGTTACTTGGTTTTGAGCAATATTATATTGCGCTGAATGCACCGACGATTTTGATATTTCCGTCGCCAGCACTTTATTAAATGAACCAGCAAGTGCAATAGAAAAGTTTCCATTACCACAATACAGCTCTAGTAAATCATTGTTTAGTGGTTTACATAACTCTTGTGCCCACTCTAACATTTTAATATTCACCTTCGCATTAGGCTGAGTAAAGCTATTTTCTACCTGTTGATAGATTAGCTCTTGGCCATTCACCATTAAGCGCTCAGTAACAAAGTCATCGCCCAATTTTTCTTTTTGCTTACGTGCACGGCCAATAAAGTCAATTTTGTACTGGCTACTTAGCTTTTCCTTTAAGGCATTGATCTCAGTTAACCAGTGTTCATCAAGTGGCTTGTGATATAGCAAGCTCACTAAAATTTCACCACTGAGGGTTGATAAATAATCTATTTGAAATAATTTACGACGTAGTACTTCGCAGCCTTTTAAATTATCAATCATCACCTGCATAATTTCACCTACTAAAGGAGCTGCAGGGTCAAAGGTATCAACACGTATTTTATCTTTTGTTTGTTGATCAAACATAATATGAAACAGATCGTCACCATCGTGCCATACTCTAAATTCTGCACGTTGGCGGTAGTTAATGGGCTCAGAGCTAAATACTTCTAACTGTTTTACACCAAAACGTTGAAATTGCTCTGTAATACGCTGCTCTTTTTCATTTAATTGTGCATCGTACTGCGTGGTATCTATATTTATAACTGCCATTAACGGTATAACCTTATCGTTGAGATCTGTTTATCGGCGCTATTGTAGGGAGCGAAGCGTATTTGTCTAGTTTTGATCAAATATAGTGAGCTTTTTTTGAGCATTTTACTACAGTATAGGCTTACTTGGCCGATATAAGGGTAAGTCTAAATAGGAGTCTTCTCATGAAAATAGGTAACTTTAGTTTTGTTCCAAACAGTAATGCTAATAAATACAATACTAAACAAGCAATGCCACAGCCTAAAATAGACTCGCCACCAACCAGTTATCAGCAACGAGGAAAAGAACTGGCTGCTGCCGTATTAGGTGACAAAATGGCAAAAGAATTAGGTTTGCCGGTCGCTGAAACCAAAAAAGACAAACCACTGTTTGATTTTAATGAAGTCGTAAAAAATGTTTTAGACTTTGTTACAAGCTCGGTAAAAAAAGCCAAAGCCAATGGTGCCGATAACGACAAACTACAAGATATGCTGAATCAGGCACGTAAAGGAGTGCAGACGGGTGTTGATGAGGCTGTGGATGAATTAAAAGGCATGGGCGTATTTAATCAAGAACTTGAAGAGGGTATTGATAAATCTAAAGAGGGTATCTTTAGTGGCCTCGATAAATTTGAGCAGAACTTATTTAACCCACAACCTGCAAGCGTAACTGTTAGTCAGGCGCAATATGTAAGTTTAAGCAATAGTGCTGATTATACATTTACCACAGCAGAAGGTGATGAGGTGAGTATTAGCTTTGCAGATGCTTACCAATCGCAATCATCTAGTCGCTATCAAAAAACAGATGATTCACAATCATTTAGTACGCAATTTTCTGAATCCCGTGAGCTCTCTTTCTCGATGTCAGTAAACGGTGAGCTTAATGAAGACGAGCAGCAAGCCATAAATGATTTAATGGCAGAGTTACAAGATGTAAGTAAAACCTTTTTCAGTGGCGATTTAGATAAAGCATTTGAACAAGCCCAAGAACTCAGTTTAGGGAATGAACAGCTGGTGGCATTCTCAATGGACTTACGTCAAAGCAAAACCGTTGCTGCCATTAAAGAGTATGAACAAATTAAGCCAACATCAGAAAAAGTCATTGCCGAAACTGTTGCCCCTTTTAATGATGATCTAAAATCGGCTTACTCTAAAGCGCAAACCCTAGGATTAGAAAGTCAGCTATCAGGTATCATTCAATGGCTAAATCAAGATCAACAAGAAATAGATAAACTGGTTGATTACACTAACACCATGTTTGAAAACTTAGATAAATTAAACGCCGCTACTGCAAAGCTAGGCACTGAGTAAAACTACTTTCTTTTACAAAAGCCACATGGCAAACTGCCGTTCTTAGTAAAGAGTAGGAATGGTAGTTTGTCAGCGCACATCATGGTATTTGATTCAGGTATAGGTGGAACCACCGTGCTTGAGCATATTCAGCAAAGCATTCCTCATGCTCAATACAGCTATTTTATGGATAATGCATTATTGCCCTATGGCGCACAGTCGCAACAAACCATCATTAATCGCCTATGTGGATTGATTCAATTTATTAAAGATGAGTCACTAAATGTCGACTTAATTGTTATAGCCTGCAATACCGCCTCAACATCAGCGTTAAGTTCGGTACGTCAAATTACCGATATTCCTATTGTTGGGGTAGTACCTGCAATTAAACCCGCAGCGCAATTAACGCAATCAAAGCATATAGGTTTATTGGCAACTCCCGCAACGGTATCAAGCCCGTATACTGATGCACTTATAAAAGAACATGCCTCATCGATAACCACAAGTTTATATAGTAGTGTTGAACTGGTTACTTTGGCAGAGACTCTCTTTTTTACCCAGCACTTAGATCTTGATAAGTTGCACACTGAGTTAAACCGATTAAATATTAATAACGATATAGATGTGCTGGTATTAGGCTGTACTCACTTTCCTATTTTAGCTAAACCAATTAGTGATTACTTTAATACGCAAGTACAGTTATTAGACTCTGGTGCGGCCATTGCTAAGCGAGTTAGTTCTTTACTCAAATTAAGTGATAATCAAGCAGGCATAAAAAAGCCGCTGCACTATTATGCAACGGCTGATGTATGTAGTGATAAACTAGCGGTTAAGCAAGTTACACTGTTTGATCCGACTCTGAACGATAAGAGTTAGAATCATCTTCTTGTTTTTGTTTTGCTTCACGTACTTTCAAAGTACGTTGTTGGAACTCACTATCGTTTAGCTTAGCAATTGCATTATCAGCATCTGCTTGTGCCATTTCAACAAAGCCGAAACCGCGACGCTTGCCAGTATTCTTATCTTTTAACAAACGAACGTTAAATACTTTGCCTTGCTCTTCAAATAAAGTACGAACTACACCTTCATTTGCACGATAAGGAAGATTGCCAACATAAAGTGTTTTTGTTTTTACTTCGGCTTCTTCTGTACTTACTGATGACATTGCAGCAATAACAAGTCCACCAATTAATAAACCGGCACCGAATAGAAGTGCAGGGTCTAATGCTAGGCTTGCAAGCGCAAACTTAACGATAACAAAACCAACAACAGCAAGAATAACTGCGAAGATAAAAGATTTTTGATCGGGTAATTTCATTTTTGATCTACCAATAAACAGGAAATAAACATTAATTTAACATTGTGAACTTGCTATCTTAACGTCTTAATTGAACATAGCAATGAAATTTATAGCAAATAGTTAATAAGAGTGTAAAAAACAACCGATGGTAAGGCGTTTCAGTACTATTTTAGCCTCGTTTGTTTGAAACTTGAGCAAACGGTAAAAAGATCTAAAAAAAAGGTTGATCTGTTTTCGGATCTCCCTATAATGCGACCCCACTGAGACGGGGAACGCCAACGCATAGCGAGGCATGAGCTACTCAGTGAGTTGAGTAAAACTTAGTTTCGAAAAATTTCAAGTTTAACAAAATTAAGTGTTGACAAAAAAATAGGAAAGCGTAATATGCGCAGCCCTAGCGAGATAAAGTTAAACGCTTTAATCGCAACGTTCTTTAACAATATAAAGCAATCATCTGTGTGGGCACTCGTACAGATTGAGTTCTAACAGCCAAGCTTAGTTTACTAAGTAAGGCAAACAAATTTAGAGTCTCAATTTAAACTGAGTGACCAACAGCAATAACTACTTAGGTAGGAATTGCAGCACAGTCAATTCAATATCGAAAGATATTAAATAAATTCAGAATTCATTGAGCTGTCGAAAGACATAAAACTTTTTAATTGAAGAGTTTGATCATGGCTCAGATTGAACGCTGGCGGCAGGCCTAACACATGCAAGTCGAGCGGTTTATTCAGCACAGTCAATTCAATATCGAAAGATATTAAATAAATTCAGAATTCATTGAGCTGTCGAAAGACATAAAACTTTTTAATTGAAGAGTTTGATCATGGCTCAGATTGAACGCTGGCGGCAGGCCTAACACATGCAAGTCGAGCGGTAACAGAAAGTAGCTTGCTACTTTGCTGACGAGCGGCGGACGGGTGAGTAATGCTTGGGAACATGCCTTGAGGTGGGGGACAACAGTTGGAAACGACTGCTAATACCGCATAATGTCTACGGACCAAAGGGGGCTTCGGCTCTCGCCTTTAGATTGGCCCAAGTGGGATTAGCTAGTTGGTGAGGTAATGGCTCACCAAGGCGACGATCCCTAGCTGGTTTGAGAGGATGATCAGCCACACTGGGACTGAGACACGGCCCAGACTCCTACGGGAGGCAGCAGTGGGGAATATTGCACAATGGGCGCAAGCCTGATGCAGCCATGCCGCGTGTGTGAAGAAGGCCTTCGGGTTGTAAAGCACTTTCAGTCAGGAGGAAAGGTTAGTAGTTAATACCTGCTAGCTGTGACGTTACTGACAGAAGAAGCACCGGCTAACTCCGTGCCAGCAGCCGCGGTAATACGGAGGGTGCGAGCGTTAATCGGAATTACTGGGCGTAAAGCGTACGCAGGCGGTTTGTTAAGCGAGATGTGAAAGCCCCGGGCTCAACCTGGGAACTGCATTTCGAACTGGCAAACTAGAGTGTGATAGAGGGTGGTAGAATTTCAGGTGTAGCGGTGAAATGCGTAGAGATCTGAAGGAATACCGATGGCGAAGGCAGCCACCTGGGTCAACACTGACGCTCATGTACGAAAGCGTGGGGAGCAAACAGGATTAGATACCCTGGTAGTCCACGCCGTAAACGATGTCTACTAGAAGCTCGGAACCTCGGTTCTGTTTTTCAAAGCTAACGCATTAAGTAGACCGCCTGGGGAGTACGGCCGCAAGGTTAAAACTCAAATGAATTGACGGGGGCCCGCACAAGCGGTGGAGCATGTGGTTTAATTCGATGCAACGCGAAGAACCTTACCTACACTTGACATACAGAGAACTTACCAGAGATGGTTTGGTGCCTTCGGGAGCTCTGATACAGGTGCTGCATGGCTGTCGTCAGCTCGTGTTGTGAGATGTTGGGTTAAGTCCCGCAACGAGCGCAACCCCTATCCTTAGTTGCTAGCAGGTAATGCTGAGAACTCTAAGGAGACTGCCGGTGATAAACCGGAGGAAGGTGGGGACGACGTCAAGTCATCATGGCCCTTACGTGTAGGGCTACACACGTGCTACAATGGCGCATACAGAGTGCTGCGAACTCGCGAGAGTAAGCGAATCACTTAAAGTGCGTCGTAGTCCGGATTGGAGTCTGCAACTCGACTCCATGAAGTCGGAATCGCTAGTAATCGCGTATCAGAATGACGCGGTGAATACGTTCCCGGGCCTTGTACACACCGCCCGTCACACCATGGGAGTGGGTTGCTCCAGAAGTAGATAGTCTAACCCTCGGGAGGACGTTTACCACGGAGTGATTCATGACTGGGGTGAAGTCGTAACAAGGTAGCCCTAGGGGAACCTGGGGCTGGATCACCTCCTTATACGATTTAGAACTTATTTGTTCGTAGTGTCCACACAGATGATTGTTAATTGTAAAGAGAACAACACTTATTGTTTGGGTCTGTAGCTCAGCTGGTTAGAGCGCACCCCTGATAAGGGTGAGGTCGGTAGTTCAAATCTACTCAGACCCACCACTTCTTCTTAATACTTCGTTGTAAGCTTCGTTGTTTAGTAAACTAAACGGCCTCAACTTACGCCTTGTCTTAAAAAGAAGTCGGTATACAAACAGTAAGACCAGCATATGTGGGGCTATAGCTCAGCTGGGAGAGCGCCTGCCTTGCACGCAGGAGGTCAGCAGTTCGATCCTGCTTAGCTCCACCACTTTACTTCTTAAAAATAAATATTCTTTTATCGGGTAGCACAATCACCTGAGAATAGAGTGTGTTTAATTTTGAGAAGTTTTTGATTCTCTGCTCTTTAAAAATTTGGAAAAGCTGATAATAAAATTCGTATGAATACATTGTATTTGTACAGAGTTTTCAAAAGTAAAAAAGAATGATAGCAGTATCATTCAGTGCCATTTAATGAACGTTTACGTTTAAAGAATGATAGCAGTATCATTCAGTGCCATTTAATAAACGTTTAATGTTTGTTGATTGGTATCTACTTTAGTATTCAATATTAACTTCTGGCGAAGTTAAACTGTCACAAAACAAAGACCCGTTTGGGTTGTATGGTTAAGTGACTAAGCGTACACGGTGGATGCCTTGGCAGTTGGAGGCGATGAAGGACGTATTAACTTGCGATAAGCCTAGTCAAGCTAGTAAAAAGCACTTGAGACTAGGATTTCCGAATGGGGAAACCCACCTGCTTGCAGGTATCGTTAACTGAATACATAGGTTAACGAGGCGAACGCGGAGAACTGAAACATCTAAGTACCCGTAGGAAAAGAAATCAACCGAGATTCCGATAGTAGCGGCGAGCGAAATCGGAACAGCCCTTAAGCTTATTATGTGTTAATGGAAGGCTCTGGAAAGTGCCACGATACAGGGTGATAGTCCCGTACATGAAAACGCATTTTAAGTGAAATCGAGTAGGTCGGAGCACGTGAAACTTTGACTGAATATAGGTGGACCATCATCTAAGGCTAAATACTCCCAACTGACCGATAGTGAACCAGTACCGTGAGGGAAAGGCGAAAAGAACCCCTGTGAGGGGAGTGAAATAGAACCTGAAACCGTGTACGTACAAGCAGTAGGAGCCCACTTGTTGGGTGACTGCGTACCTTTTGTATAATGGGTCAGCGACTTATATTTTGTAGCGAGGTTAACCGATTAGGGTAGCCGTAGGGAAACCGAGTCTTAACTGGGCGAATAGTTGCAAGGTATAGACCCGAAACCCGGTGATCTAGCCATGGGCAGGTTGAAGGTTGAGTAACATCAACTGGAGGACCGAACCCACTAACGTTGAAAAGTTAGGGGATGACCTGTGGTTAGGAGTGAAAGGCTAATCAAACCGGGAGATAGCTGGTTCTCCCCGAAATCTATTTAGGTAGAGCCTCGGACGAATACTTACGGGGGTAGAGCACTGTTAAGGCTAGGGGGTCATCCCGACTTACCAACCCTTTGCAAACTCCGAATACCGTAAAGTAATATCCGGGAGACACACGGCGGGTGCTAACGTCCGTCGTGAAGAGGGAAACAACCCAGACCGCCAGCTAAGGTCCCAAAGTCATAGTTAAGTGGGAAACGATGTGGAAAGGCCCAGACAGCCAGGAGGTTGGCTTAGAAGCAGCCATCCTTTAAAGAAAGCGTAATAGCTCACTGGTCGAGTCGGTCTGCGCGGAAGATGTAACGGGGCTAAACTATGCACCGAAGCTGCGGATTCAAAATTTATTTTGAGTGGTAGGGGAGCGTTCTGTAAGCGGTTGAAGGTGTACCGGGAGGTATGCTGGACGTATCAGAAGTGCGAATGCTGACATGAGTAACGATAATGCGGGTGAAAAACCCGCACGCCGGAAGACCAAGGGTTCCTATCCCATGTTAATCAGGGTAGGGTAAGTCGACCCCTAAGGCGAGGCCGAAAGGCGTAGTCGATGGGAAACGGATTAATATTTCCGTACTTGGTATAATTGCGATGGGGGGACGGAGCAGGCTAAGCAAGCATGGCGATGGTAGTCCATGTGAAAGTGTGTAGGCTAGTGACTTAGGTAAATCCGGGTTGCTGTTAGGCTGAGACACGAGACGAGTCACCACGGTGATGAAGTTGCTGATGCCATACTTCCAGGAAAAGCCTCTAAGCTTCAGATTATACCGAATCGTACCCCAAACCGACACAGGTGGTCAGGTAGAGAATACTAAGGCGCTTGAGAGAACTCGGGTGAAGGAACTAGGCAAAATCGTACCGTAACTTCGGGAGAAGGTACGCTCCGATTGGTGATGGGACTTGCTCCCTAAGCTGATTGGAGCCGCAGTGACCAGGTGGCTGGGACTGTTTATTAAAAACACAGCACTGTGCAAAATCGCAAGATGACGTATACGGTGTGACACCTGCCCGGTGCCGGAAGGTTAATTGATGGGGTTATCTTCGGAGAAGCTCTTGATCGAAGCCCCGGTAAACGGCGGCCGTAACTATAACGGTCCTAAGGTAGCGAAATTCCTTGTCGGGTAAGTTCCGACCTGCACGAATGGTGTAACCATGGCCACGCTGTCTCCACCCGAGACTCAGTGAAATTGAAATCGCAGTGAAGATGCTGTGTACCCGCGGCTAGACGGAAAGACCCCGTGAACCTTTACTACAGCTTGGCACTGAACATTGAACCTACATGTGTAGGATAGGTGGGAGACTTAGAAGCAGAGACGCTAGTTTTTGTGGAGTCGTCCTTGAAATACCACCCTTGTAGTTTTGATGTTCTAACGTTGGCCCCTGAATCGGGGTTACGGACAGTGCCTGGTGGGTAGTTTGACTGGGGCGGTCTCCTCCCAAAGAGTAACGGAGGAGCACGAAGGTTGGCTAAGTACGGTCGGACATCGTACGGTTAGTGTAATGGTAGAAGCCAGCTTAACTGCGAGACAGACACGTCGAGCAGGTACGAAAGTAGGTCATAGTGATCCGGTGGTTCTGAATGGAAGGGCCATCGCTCAACGGATAAAAGGTACTCCGGGGATAACAGGCTGATACCGCCCAAGAGTTCATATCGACGGCGGTGTTTGGCACCTCGATGTCGGCTCATCACATCCTGGGGCTGAAGTCGGTCCCAAGGGTATGGCTGTTCGCCATTTAAAGTGGTACGCGAGCTGGGTTTAGAACGTCGTGAGACAGTTCGGTCCCTATCTGCCGTGGGCGTTTGAGAATTGAGAGGGGTTGCTCCTAGTACGAGAGGACCGGAGTGAACGAACCGCTGGTGTTCGGGTTGTCATGCCAATGGCATTGCCCGGTAGCTACGTTCGGAACTGATAAGCGCTGAAAGCATCTAAGCGCGAAGCAGGCCTCGAGATGAGTTCTCACTAGACTTTTAAAGTCTCTGAAGGGCCGTTGAAGACTACAACGTTGATAGGCAAGATGTGGAAGTGGTGTGAGCCATTAAGCTAACTTGTACTAATTACCCGTGAGGCTTAACCATACAACGCCAAACGCGTTTTATGTGATAGTTTAAGCGCAGAAGTTAATATGACTAAAGTAGATTACTTAATTACTCTTTATTATCAGAATTCCAAATTTTAGTAAGCTCGATTAAATCGACCTTACACCAAATTTGCTTGGTGACAATAGCGTTTTGGACCCACCTGACCCCATGCCGAACTCAGTAGTGAAACGAAACAGCGCCGATGATAGTGTAGCATTTGCTATGTGAAAGTAGGACATTACCAGGCTCCAAATAAGAGAAACCCGTTACAGCGATGTGACGGGTTTTTTTACGTCTGCAGGAAAGTGAAAACGCAGGTGAAAGGTAAAAGGCATCAGGTAAAAGGAAAATAATAAGCGCCTAATGCCGACTCTATACATTTGCTATATGGCTCTCTACCGCTGTGGGCACTACGACATCACCAGGCTCCAAATTGAGAAAGCCCGACTAGAAATAGTCGGGCTTTTTTACGTCTGCAGAAAAGTAAAAACGTAGGTGAAAGGTAAAAGGCATCAGGTAAAAGTAAAAGAATAAGCGCCTAAAGACTACTCTAACGCTTTGGACGACACCACGACATCTTGCAATAAAAGACCTGAGGATAAAGGCATTATGAAAATATATCCGTTTGGGGTAATACCAATCCGCAATAATACTCAATCATTTTGCGGGGCTAAACGTGTCGCTATCTGTGTTAAAAAATTCTCATTTAGAACAACTAAATAGCGAATTTTTTGCCTAGCTATCAACCCGTTTTTCCTGCCTCAAAATAGACCGCTTAATTAAGCGAATTGGTATAAGTCTGGATGATGAAGTGAAAAGTAAAGTTTAAAAACCGACTATGCTTGTGCGTAGTTTGATTTATTACCTAACCAGCGGTGAATAAGTGGGTCTATATGCTGAGGATATTGCTTAAGCATTTGTTGTGCGATGGGTCTTACTTGATTGAGTGTTTGTTTATCGCGTGTTAAATCAGCGATTTTGAATTCGGCTAAACCTGTTTGTTTAGTTCCAAGTACTTCACCTGGGCCGCGTATTTCTAAATCACGTTCTGCGATAACAAATCCATCGTTACTATCGCGCAGTACTCCTAATCGCTTCTGTGCAGTATGAGAAAGTGGCGCATGGTATAAAAGAACGCAATGCGATGCGGTTGCCCCACGTCCTACACGGCCTCGTAATTGGTGAAGCTGTGCTAAACCTAAGCGCTCTGGGTTTTCAATAATAATTAGGCTCGCATTGGGGACATCAACACCGACCTCGATCACGGTTGTTGCGACAAGTACATGAATGTTCCCCGTTTTAAACTCACTCATAATGGCTTGCTTTTCAGTGGCTTTCATTCTCCCATGGACTAAACCAATATTAAGTTCAGGTAAGGCTTCTTTTAATTGTAAAGCACTGTCTTCCGCTGCTTGGCATTGTAATACTTCAGACTCGTCTATAAGAGTACATACCCAGTAAACTTGTCGACCTTGTTCATTACAGGCAAGTTTCACCCGACTAATGATGTCATCTCT
This sequence comes from Pseudoalteromonas issachenkonii, assembly GCF_002310795.1. Lineage (NCBI taxonomy): Bacteria > Pseudomonadati > Pseudomonadota > Gammaproteobacteria > Alteromonadales > Pseudoalteromonadaceae > Pseudoalteromonas > Pseudoalteromonas issachenkonii. The sequence continues at coordinate 3,112,923 of NZ_CP011030.1, read as the reverse complement.
GCGGGTATCAGGGATGGCAACAGTGGTAATTGGTGTTCTTCCTGGTGGTAATTCGTCGATCACTGAGGTTTCTAAATCTGCATAAGCAGTCATCGCAAGCGTACGTGGTATAGGTGTTGCTGTCATTACTAGTTGATGTGGATAACAATCACCAAAGCGCCCTTTTTCACGCAGTGATAAACGTTGATGAACCCCAAATCGATGTTGCTCATCAATAATGATAAGTACGAGATTGTTAAATTTTACTTCATCTTGAAATAAAGCATGGGTACCCACAATCATCTGCGCTTCACCAGAGGCGATCATTGCAAGGGTATTAACTCGCTCTTTTCCTTTTGTTTTACCGCCTAGCCAAGCAACCGATATTCCAAGGTTTTCAAACCAGCTGGAAAAGTTAATTCCGTGTTGCTCTGATAATATCTCTGTTGGCGCCATTAATGCGACCTGATAGCCTTGTGCTATCGCAGTTAAAGCGCTCAGGGCTGCGACTAATGTTTTACCAGAGCCTACATCCCCTTGGACAAGTCGCATCATAGGGTAAGCGTGTTGCATGTCTGTTTTAATTTCTGATACTACACGGCTTTGTGCATTGGTTGGCGCAAAGGGTAATTGTGCTAGAAATTGCGCTTCTAATGGATTAGTGGGCTCAAGGGCAATAGCTTTAACTTGTTGTCCTTGCTCTCTTACTTTTAAGAGGCTGAGATTTTGAGCCAACAACTCTTCAAAAACGAGCCGTTGTTGTGCTGGGTGAGTCCCTTGTTCAAGCGCAATTATATCAACATCATTAGGGGGGCGATGCAGTAGCAATAACGCATCACTTAACGGTAGTTGCGATGGTTGCCATTGTTGAGGTAGTAGCTCTTCTACTGCGTATTTTTGAAGCAATTCTATTGCCTGTTCACTCAACGCCCTGATAGAGAGTTGCTTTAACCCCTCGGTTGTTGAATAGACTGGCGTAAGTGTTGATGATGTTGGTTGCTGTTCAAAAGTGTCGCTAATACTGTATTCAGGATGACTCATTTCAAAGCCAACACGTCCGCGACGTATTTCGCCAAAACAGCGAATTATTTTACCCGCGCTAAATGCGTTTTTTTGTGCTGCGGTAAAATTAAAAAATCGTAGTGTTAACCTACCTGTCCCATCATTTATTTGGCAAACCAGCATACGCCTTTTACCAAAGGTAATTTGGCTTGTTTCAATGGTTGCTTGAACCGTTACATGGCTATGTGCCGTAAGCTCACTAATAGCATAAATACGCGTTCTGTCTTCATACCTTAGCGGTAAATGAAAAAGCATATCTTGCACTGTGGTGATGCCTAGCTTTAAAAGTCGTTCAGCCATTTTAGGGCCTACGCCTTTAAGTTCTGTGATTGGGTATTGGCTTAAGCTAGGTTTAGACAAAGTAGGCTCAATTATTGTTATTTAGTGAGTTAAGTGTACTTATACACTGTATATGCATCAAGTATGTTTTAATGCCTGCCAAAACTGTTCATCTGCAACGATTTCGCCATGCTCATCAAGTGCGGGATAAGGTAAGTTCTTTTGCTTACACTGCCTTGCAATAATTGGGTGGCAGCCTTCAAAATACATTGGGTGTTTTATTTCTTCACTCAGCATATTTCTATCATATAACCCAGCTAACTCACGTTGACGTTGTGCTTCGAATAAGATTAATGCTGCTGCAACGGATACATTTAACGATTGCACCATGCCTTGCATTGGAATAATGATGTTTTGATCTGCATATTCGAGCGCTTTTTCTGAGATCCCCGTTTTTTCTTGGCCGACAATAATTGCAGTGGGTTTCGTGTAATCAATTTCTCTAAAATCGACGGCATCTTCACTTAAATGAGTTGCCAAAATTTGTACATCGGGGTTATGAGCACGGATACTGGCTGCGGCATCATCTATATTTCTGTGAAGGTGTGTGTCTAACCAGTTCTTACTGCCACCTGAGGTATTATTGGTTAGCCACTTTTGCTTTTCTGGCCAGACTGCATGCACATGATGGCAACCAACAGCATCGGCCGTTCTGACTATGGCAGATAAGTTATGGTGTTTATGTACGTCTTCTAAACACACGGTAAGATCGGTTTGACGACGTGAAAGTACACTTTCAATTCTTTGATAACGAGTTTGCTGCATGGGAGTCCTCTTTTTCGGCAAATTATACGAGATTTTTCACCTTAAGGCACCACTGTTCGGCTAATCGGGTTTTGTAATGAGATCAGGGTTTCGGTTGACTGAATAGCTTCTATTGCTTGTATTTTATTGATCAATACATCTTGTAGATGATCGATTGAGCGAGTCATTACTTTAATAAAAATACTGTAATTACCGGTGGTGTAATATGCTTCAACAACCTCTTCTAATGATTCAAGCTTAATCAGAGTTTGTGGGTAGTCTCTGGCATTATTTAAATTAATGCCGATAAAACAACATACATCGTAGCCAAGCTGTTTGGTATTAATGGTTAATTGGGTACCTATAATGATCCCCGCTTGTTTCATTTTTTCAATCCGCACATGAATTGTTCCTGCACTGACACCGAAACGCTTTGCTAATTCAGCATAGGGTGTACGTGCATTATCCATTAATGCATGCAGAATCTGTTTGTCTAGATTATCGATTTGATAATTTTCCATAGGTTTAATTGCTTTGTATTGTTGTATTTAATGTTTTTATACCATTTTTTTAATGATTTTAATATCTTGAAGCTATTTTTGTTATGGGTTATTGAATTAAACCGTTTAATTGTTACGATAACCATATTGAAGCGCTACTAAGCGCTGAGTCGCCAATACAATAACTGGGAATGAGGCCAATTATTATGAGTTCACACTATGTGCAGCAGCAGCAGCAAATAAGTAAAGTTAAACAGTTTTTTTCACAGCAATTAGAGCAAAAGTTAGGCTTAATTGAAGTACAGGCACCTATTTTAGCTAAAGTAGGTGACGGTACTCAGGATAACTTAAGTGGACACGAGAACGCTGTTGCGGTGAATATTAAAGCCATTACAGATAGCCGTTATGAAGTCGTGCATTCGTTAGCAAAGTGGAAACGTAAAACTTTGGGCGAATATGGTTTCTCTAAAGGTGAAGGAATTTACACGCAAATGAAAGCGTTGCGACCTGATGAAGATTCATTAAGTCCAATCCATTCTGTGTATGTTGATCAGTGGGATTGGGAACAAGTTATTTGTGAAAGTACGCAGCGTTCTTTATCTACTTTGAAGCAAACGGTTGAAACTATTTACCAAGGTATTAAAGCTACTGAGAAATATGTTAGTGACAGCTTTGGTTTAACACCATTTTTACCCACAGAGATTACTTTTGTACATAGTGAAGCATTACGTAAAATGTACCCAGATTTTACAGCCAAGCAGCGTGAAAAGGCGATTACTCAAGAATATGGCGCTGTATTTTTAATTGGTATTGGGGGAGCATTGAGTGATGGCAAAATTCATGATGTGAGAGCGCCAGATTACGACGATTGGTCAACCCCGACATGCGAGCAGTACATGGGATTAAATGGTGATATTTTAGTATGGAACCCAGTGCTTGAAGACGCTTTCGAAATCTCATCGATGGGAATTCGTGTAAGCCCTGAAGTATTGCAAACTCAATTAAGTATTACGGGAGACGAAGACCGTTTAGAGTTTGACTGGCATAAGGCATTGCTAGAAAGTAAGCTTCCACAGACAATTGGCGGTGGTATTGGTCAATCTCGTTTAGCGATGCTGTTATTACAAAAACAACATATAGGGCAAGTGCAGGTAGGTGTGTGGCCAGCGCAAACCTATACAAGTGTAGACGGTTTACTATAAAAAGTTGGGGCTGTTACTAACAGCCCCTTATTATTAAGTTTTAAATTCAATTTCTATTTTATTATTTTCTAACTTAACACTACTCGGTGGGAAGTTACGGGTCGTTTTAAGCAGTTTATTGAAGATATGGATCTCTACACCCGAATGTAAAACGCTATTCACAGTCAACATGGCTTCATCGAGTAACGTATTCAGTTTTTGCTCTAAACCTGCTACCTGCTTTTCTAATTGTTCTGCTTGCTGACTATGGTGTAGCTGCGTGGTGCCAATTTTATTTATGAGTTCATTTTTTTTATCTGCATCTTTAATTAAATCTGCTTTTTCTAAAGCCGCTTGTAAACTATCAACTTGTTCATTTGTTGCTGTTAGTTCACTAAAAGATTTATCAATCTCTTTGGTCATTTCAGTGGCTGAAGCCGCTAAATTAATTACCATTTTAGCACCAGATTCATTACCTATCTCGCCGGCAATCAGTTTAGTGGCATCTAGAATTTCACCCCCAAATAGCTTTCCTTTAGGTAACTCTGATTGACCAATTTGTATTGTACTCTTTGCTTTCATTGAGCTGTGGCTAGCTTGACGTTCAAGCAGAATGTTATTAGCTTCAATGTAACAATATTGAGAGTGTGAGGCATGGACATCGCCTGCGCATATTATTCTACAAGACAGTGATTTATCTTCAGGCTTTTGATGGCCAATTACCCCTTGTTTTACAGTTATATCGCCTCCTGCGGTTAATTCGCCAGATTCAACCGTACCAAAAACGGTAATGTTGCCCGTTGCATTAATACGCATTCCTGGCTCTACATTTTTACTCACTATCACACTGCCTTCAAAGTCGATATGCCCTGTTTTTACCGACACATCGTTGACAGTAAAAATATCGTCAACACGCATGCCATTATTTATTTCAACCGGCACGCCAGCAATCGTAGAGAGTAATTCCATCGGATTATTTTTTGAGATTTCAGTGCCCTCACCTGCAATTAGAGTATGAACCTCTCCGGGTTTTGCAGGTAATACATCGCCTAACACGGTAAACCCTTCTTGGCCTGGTGTAGCGGGTTGTTGCTGTACTAGTAATTCACCTGGTTTTACACTTGCTAACTTACCAAAGTCACGCATATCTACACTGCCATCTTCTTTTAATTTAGGGGCTTTGAGACGATCTTTAAGTGTTTGAACCATTGCGTTAAATTTAGTTGGTTTACCGTCTATAGGTAAGCGCCCTTTGGCGAGTGGACCACTGACTACGGAGCCAGGTGGGAGTTCAGATTGCTTTTGTAAAAGTTGCTCTAAAAATGCTTGTTTATAACCTCTTGCGACGTGCGCTTTAACTAATTCTTTTTTAGCTTCATCAAAACTCAGTGTTGCTCCCCCTTTAGCAAGAGTGAGCGTGCCCGTGGCTAGCATTTTATCATCACTTATCTCCACGCTTAAGGTGGCATCATGACGTGTTGCAACGACTAATATACGTTCAGGTGTTGCACTGCTGAAATAGTTATTTATGGCGTCATGATTGATTTCACACTCGCTGTAAGGCGATTGTTCAATTGCTTCAATGATAAAAGCAGCACTGGCGGGTGCAGATTTACTCGTATCGAGCAATACATTGCCATTATGAGCAAGCTTAAACACAAGTTATCCTTTTCTACTACTAAAGTAAGGTTTAATAAAATAACGTGATTACAGAGTGCTAGAATTTTAGTTTTGAGTCAAGAATTCATCAAAGTGTAGTTACAGATTGGAATAAAAGCTATGAGCGGCGCTCATAGCTTATAGAGGTTAGTTTGTTGAAGGAAGTTCCATAATGCCGTCTATTTCTACTTGTACACCTTTAGGTAGTGCACGAACGCCAATAGCAGCGCGAGCAGGATAAGGCTGTTTAAAATATTGGCTCATTACTTCGTTAACAATGGCAAAATTTGAAAGATCAGTAAGGTAAATATTTACTTTTACTAAATCTTGAATGGTGCCGCCAGCTTCTTCACAAACCGCACAAATATTTTTAAATACTTGGTGTGTTTGCTCGCTAAAGTCTTCAGATATAACGTCCATTGTTTCAGGGACAAGTGGAATTTGCCCAGATAAATAAACCGCTGTGCCCACTTTTACTGCTTGGCTGTATGTGCCAATCGCTGCAGGTGCTTTATCCGTTGATATAAATGCTTTATTCATGATGTTCCTATTTTATTTTTTACGATAGACTTTTTGTACATCCGGCATCACACGTATACGACGCATGATATTAGCGACGTGGATACGGTTTTTAACTGTGATCCCTAAGTCTATCACGTATAAATTACTTTCTTTTTCATCGGTAGCTATTTCTACAATATTGGCCTGTGTAGTGGCGACCACATTGGTTAATTTAGCTAGCGCACCTTGGTGGTTAATAATTTCTACTCGTAAAGCCGCAATGTATTCTTTTTCTGGATTATCATCCCATTTTACGACTAGGTATTTTGAACGATCATTTTCCCAGCCACGAATGTTCTTACACTCTTGGCGATGAACCGTTAAACCTTTACCCTGGCTGACATGAGCTGTAATAGCGTCTCCAGGCACTGGACGACAACATTTAGAATAATTAACTAACATGCCTTCTGTACCAATAATGGTTGCTTTTGCACGTTTAGCAATATCGTTTAAGTCATCGTTATCGTTTTGTAATAAGCGTTTGGCAATCAGCATGCTCATTAAATTACCTGAGCCAATTTCTACCAGTAGCTCTAAGGTTGAAGAGAGTTCATGCTCCTCAAGCACTCGCGTAATATTTTCAGCTGGCAGGTTATCAAACTTGTTTTCACCTAGGGCTGAATCAAGTAAGCGACGACCTAATAATAATGCTTCTTCATGCTGTTGGCTTTTAAGGTAGTTACGTACGCCCAGTCGCGCTTTACCAGTAACAATAAAGTTAAGCCATGTTGCGTTAGGATGAGCGCCTGAGCTAGTAATAATTTCTATTGTTTGCCCAGTATCAATGGCTTTACTTAAAGGATAAGGTTTACGATTAACGCGTGCGCCTACACAAGTATTACCAACATCAGTATGAACGGCATAAGCAAAATCGACCGCAGTCGCGCCCATTGGCAGTTCAACGATGCGACCATCTGGGGTAAAGACATAAATTTCTTCAGGGAAGAGTTCGGTTTTAACGTTTTCAACAAACTCAAATGATGATCCCGCACTTTGCTGTAACTCTAGTAAGCTTTGCATCCATTGGCGAGCACGCTGCTGCGCAGTGTGACCTGCATTGTCGCCAGACTTTTTATACATCCAGTGAGCCGCGACTCCTTTGTCTGCCATGTGATCCATATCGTGAGTACGGATTTGAATTTCAACAGGAATACCATGCGGGCCAACCAAAGAAGTATGAAGTGATTGATAGCCATTAGTTTTTGGCACGGCAATATAGTCTTTAAAGCGGGTTTCAATTGGCTTATATAAGTTATGAGCAACGCCGAGTACGCGATAACAGGTGTCCATAGAATCTACCGCAATACGAAAAGCGTAAATATCCATGACTTCGTTAAATAGTAACTCTTTGTTGAGCATTTTTTTATAAATACTGTATAAATGCTTTTCACGGCCTGATACGGTGGCCTTTATGCCAGACTCCTCAAGGCGTGCTTCAATTTCTGTTTGAATATTTGAAATAACTTCTTTGCGATTTCCACGCGCTTTAGCCACTTCAGATTTAAGTGCACGATGACGCATTGGATACAGCGCTTGAAAACCTAAGTCTTCTAGCTCATTTTTTATATCGTGAATACCTAAACGATTAGCAATCGGCGCATAAATTTCTAGAGTTTCGCGAGCAATACGGCGGCGTTTATCAGGGCGAAGTGCGCCTAATGTTCGCATGTTATGCGTTCTATCAGCCAACTTGATTAAAATAACCCGAATATCTTGGGTCATTGCCATAATCATTTTTCGATAGTTTTCAGCTTGAAACTCTTTTTTATCTTTAAAGCTTAACTTATCAAGCTTGCTCACACCTTCAACGAGTTCAGCCACCGTTTCACCAAATATTTCAGCTAAATCTTGTTGGCTAAAATCGGTATCTTCAATCACATCGTGCATTAGTGCTGCCATGAGCGTTTCATGGTCAAGGTGCATGCTAGCTAGTATCTGAGTTACTTCAACGGGGTGAGTAATGTAAGGTTCGCCACTTGAGCGAGTTTGACCTTCATGGGCCTCTCGGGCTACCACATAGGCTTTTTGAACTAGCTCAACATCGTCTGCTGGCAAGTATTTTGAGATTTTCTTTTTAAGACCTTCAAAAAGATACATTCACACTCCAATGTTCTCGTGAAGCAAATAAGTTAGGATAAGTTACGAATATACGATGAAAACAAAGGATTGCCAACGGCTATAGTTGAAATACTATGCCGTTAGCTAAATCAAACCGGGCGGTTGATTATTGGTTGCCACCAACAATGGCAGCAACAGCAGCTAGTTCTGCCGCTTCTTGGTGTTGTTGTTCTTCACGGTCAATAACATCCATTGAAGAATTATCAACTAAACCAAGTTCGATTTCACGTAAAGCAACAACTGTTGGCTTATCGTTCTCAGGATCTACTAGTGGATCTTTACCACCAACAGCAATTTGGCGGGCACGACGGGCCGCAACTAAAATTAAGTCAAAACGATTACCAATTGCATCTACTGCATCTTCAACTGTTACGCGAGCCATCTTAGCACTCCAAAATAATTTAAAAGCAAAGGCGTAGTTTACTGCACGCAGCAGGTTTCGCCAATAGCCAGTGGTTAATTTTTATCTGTTTTAGGGCATGAACACCTAATTAATCTTAATTTAGATTATTTGAGTAGCTCATTAATTAAAGTTTGATGACGCGTTGTTTGCGCTTTTAGCGTTAATCGCTGTGCAATAACAACACTTTCTATCTCACTTAAAGCAGTATCAAAATCATCATTCACAACAACAAAGTCATACTCATCGTAATGAGAGGTTTCTGATTGAGCTTGTGCCATACGCCCGGCAATAATTTCAGCTGAGTCTTGGCCACGGTTATTTAAACGTTGCTCTAACTCTTGCTTTGACGGCGGTAAAATAAAGATAGTTTTTACGTCTTTCATTATTTCTCGAACTTGGCGAGCGCCTTGCCAATCAATATCTAAAAACACATCAATGCCAGCGGCGAGTTGCTCTTCAATAGCTTGCTTAGAAGTACCGTAATAATTGTCAAATACTTGTGCCCATTCAAAAAAGTCATCTTTGGCAATTAGTGCCTTAAACTCATCAACCGATACAAAATGGTAGTGTTCCGCATCGTTTTCACCAGGGCGCGGTACGCGGGTAGTGTGCGATACCGATACTTTCATATCAGCATGCTTTTTTAGTAATGCATTTATTAAGCTCGATTTACCCGCCCCAGAAGGCGCAGATAAAATAAATAAGTTTCCGCGAGAGTGTGCCATTATTTTCTCTATCTAAAAATAAACAGGCTCGAACTATAAACAGCTCAAGCCTTCAATTATTATATTGTACTTTATTTAGCTAATTATGCTCAAGTGAGTGGTAAAGCCAAAAAAAGTTACTCAATATTCTGGATCTGCTCACGCATTTGCTCAATCAGTACTTTTAGCTCAACTGCAGCATTGGTGATGTCGCTGTTGATTGATTTAGAAGCTAGGGTATTTGCTTCACGGTTAAACTCTTGCATCATAAAATCTAAACGACGACCACAAGCGCCACCTTTACTCAAAATTTTGTGTGTTTCTTTAACGTGCGACTTTAAACGATCTAGCTCTTCTGCTACATCCTGCTTTTGTGCAAGGTAAATCAGCTCTTGCTCAAGGCGTGACTCATCAATATTTGTTGTTAAATCTTCAAGTTTTTGTACTAACTTTTCACGTTGCCATTTAGTAATTTCTGGCATGTGTGCTTCAACGATATCAACTTGTTCTAAAATGGCGGTTAATCGTGTAGCTATCATTTCTTCAAGGTTTGCACCTTCATCACCACGTGCAGATTTAAAGTCTTCAATTACTTGGTCAAGGCCAGTAATGAGTGCCGTATTTACACTATCCATATCAATTTCTTGCGCTTCCATAACGCCAGGCCAACGTAAAATGTCAACAGGATTAATATCACCATTGCTTTGTTGTTGTACCCACTTAGCACTATTAATTAACTGCTCAGCAAGAGATTGATTAATTGATAATTCACCAACATGTGCAGGGTTTGCGACAAACTTTAAGAAAACTTCAACCTTACCACGCTGTAAATGCTTACGCAGACGCTCGCGGATAACGGGTTCCATGCCACGAAATTGCTCTGGTGCACGAATAAAGGTTTCAAGATAACGTTGGTTCACTGAACGAACTTCCCACGTGCCAGTGCCCCATTCGCCTTTAATTTCGCGACGCGCATAAGCTGTCATACTGTGGATCATGGATGATTTCCTACATTTTTAAATACAATAGTGTAATGATTATACCGTAACACTGCTTAAGCTCTAAAGAAAATTTAGCCTACTGAGTGTTTTTTAAACACACTTTAATCTAAATCAACATGGCATCTGTATTCACATCCACATATAATGTGGCAAATTCAGAATTAAGGGGATCGTCAATGCGTCCAAGCGAAAGAACACCTAATCAAATTAGACCGGTTACGTTTACACGTAACTATACTTTGCATGCTGAAGGCTCAGTATTAGTAGAGTTTGGTAACACTAAGGTACTTTGTACCGCGACAGTTGAAGCTGGCGTGCCACGCTTTATGAAAGGCCAAGGTAAAGGTTGGGTAAACGCAGAATATGGCATGTTACCGCGCGCAACACACACACGTAATAGTCGTGAGGCGACGCGAGGTAAACAAGGCGGTCGTACAATGGAAATACAGCGTCTGATTGCTCGCTCTTTACGTGCAGCAATAGATCTAAAAGCACTCGGTGAAAACACAATTACTATTGATTGTGATGTAATTCAAGCCGATGGCGGCACACGTACTGCTTCAATTAGTGGTGCATGTGTCGCACTCGTTGATGCACTTACTTACATGCGTGCAAAAGGGATGATTAATTCAAATCCACTTAAGCATATGATCGCGGCTATTTCAGTTGGTATATATAAAGGCCAAGCGATTAGCGATTTAGAATACCTTGAAGACTCTGACGCTGAAACCGACATGAATGTAATTTTAACTGAAACAGGTAAAATTATTGAAGTACAAGGGACTGCTGAAGGCGAGCCTTTCTCGTTTGACGAACTTGATGAGCTACTTACACTCGCTAAGCACTCAATTCGTGAAATTATAGATGTACAAAAACAAGCACTAGCATAAATAGGTAATCAGCGATGAAAGAATATCAAAAAGAGTTTATTGAATTTGCTTTAGAAAAGCAGGTATTAAAGTTTGGTGAATTTACCTTAAAATCTGGCCGTACAAGTCCATACTTTTTTAATGCAGGTTTGTTTAATACCGGTCGTGATCTTGCTCGCTTAGGTCGCTTTTATGCAGCGGCACTTGAAGATGCAGCAATTGAATATGATGTACTATTTGGTCCCGCTTATAAAGGTATTCCAATTGCAACAACTACCGCAGTTGCGTTAGCTGATCATTACAACAAAGATGTGCCTTACTGCTTTAACCGTAAAGAGAAAAAAGCACACGGTGAAGGTGGCAGCTTAGTAGGTTCGGATCTTAAAGGTAAGATAATGCTAGTTGATGATGTGATCACTGCAGGTACTGCAATTCGCGAATCTATGGAAATTATTGCTGAAAATGGCGCAGATTTAAGTGGTGTTTTAATCGCACTTGATCGCCAAGAAAAAGGTAAAGCTGAGCTTTCAGCTATACAAGAGGTAGAGCGTGACTTTAATACTCAAGTAACTTCTATTGTTAAATTGGCTGATCTAATCAGTTACCTTGAAAATCAAGGAACCATGGATGAGCATTTAGCGGCAGTAAAAGCATACCGAGATCAATACGGTGTAGCATAAGTAAGAGCCTCGCAAAAGCGGGGCTTTATTTTGTTTAAAATTTAGCAGAACTCGCACGAATAGTTAAAGCGAGTTAATTCTCATAGTCGAGTGATTAAATCCAACTATAGCCATAAAAGCATTAGCAGATCGTATAAGTACAGAGATTAATGTTCCATCGGATCAAGCTAAAGATATAAGATCTGCAGCGGTTACTCTCCTATTGGTGATCATGATGATCATTCTTTCACACATTTAAGGGCTACCTCACAGTTAAACGCTTAAATACCGCGTTTATTGTTAATAAATTGATAGTTATGTTGTGTTTTTAGTATCTATCGTTCAAATATCCAGCGAACAGTCATTTATTTCAAGTTTTCTTCAAAAAAGGGTTGATCTGTTTTCGGATCTCCCTATAATGCGACCCCACTGAGACGGGGAAGGCCAACGCATAGCGAGGCACGAGCTACTCAGTGAGTTGAGTAAAACTTAGTTTCGAAAAATTTCAAGTTTAACAAAATTAAGTGTTGACAAAAAAATAGGAAAGCGTAGTATGCGCAGCCCTAGCGAGATAAAGTTAAACGCTTTAATCGCAACGTTCTTTAACAATATAAAGCAATCATCTGTGTGGGCACTCGTACAGATTGAGTTCTAACAGCCAAGCTACTTAGGTAGTGAGGCAAACAAATTTAGAGTCTCAATTGAAACTGAGTGACCAACAGAATAGTTACTTAGGTAGTTATTCAGCACAGTCAATTCAATATCGAAAGATATTAAATAAATTCAGAATTCATTGAGCTGTCGAAAGACATAAAACTTTTTAATTGAAGAGTTTGATCATGGCTCAGATTGAACGCTGGCGGCAGGCCTAACACATGCAAGTCGAGCGGTAACAGAAAGTAGCTTGCTACTTTGCTGACGAGCGGCGGACGGGTGAGTAATGCTTGGGAACATGCCTTGAGGTGGGGGACAACAGTTGGAAACGACTGCTAATACCGCATAATGTCTACGGACCAAAGGGGGCTTCGGCTCTCGCCTTTAGATTGGCCCAAGTGGGATTAGCTAGTTGGTGAGGTAATGGCTCACCAAGGCGACGATCCCTAGCTGGTTTGAGAGGATGATCAGCCACACTGGGACTGAGACACGGCCCAGACTCCTACGGGAGGCAGCAGTGGGGAATATTGCACAATGGGCGCAAGCCTGATGCAGCCATGCCGCGTGTGTGAAGAAGGCCTTCGGGTTGTAAAGCACTTTCAGTCAGGAGGAAAGGTTAGTAGTTAATACCTGCTAGCTGTGACGTTACTGACAGAAGAAGCACCGGCTAACTCCGTGCCAGCAGCCGCGGTAATACGGAGGGTGCGAGCGTTAATCGGAATTACTGGGCGTAAAGCGTACGCAGGCGGTTTGTTAAGCGAGATGTGAAAGCCCCGGGCTCAACCTGGGAACTGCATTTCGAACTGGCAAACTAGAGTGTGATAGAGGGTGGTAGAATTTCAGGTGTAGCGGTGAAATGCGTAGAGATCTGAAGGAATACCGATGGCGAAGGCAGCCACCTGGGTCAACACTGACGCTCATGTACGAAAGCGTGGGGAGCAAACAGGATTAGATACCCTGGTAGTCCACGCCGTAAACGATGTCTACTAGAAGCTCGGAACCTCGGTTCTGTTTTTCAAAGCTAACGCATTAAGTAGACCGCCTGGGGAGTACGGCCGCAAGGTTAAAACTCAAATGAATTGACGGGGGCCCGCACAAGCGGTGGAGCATGTGGTTTAATTCGATGCAACGCGAAGAACCTTACCTACACTTGACATACAGAGAACTTACCAGAGATGGTTTGGTGCCTTCGGGAGCTCTGATACAGGTGCTGCATGGCTGTCGTCAGCTCGTGTTGTGAGATGTTGGGTTAAGTCCCGCAACGAGCGCAACCCCTATCCTTAGTTGCTAGCAGGTAATGCTGAGAACTCTAAGGAGACTGCCGGTGATAAACCGGAGGAAGGTGGGGACGACGTCAAGTCATCATGGCCCTTACGTGTAGGGCTACACACGTGCTACAATGGCGCATACAGAGTGCTGCGAACTCGCGAGAGTAAGCGAATCACTTAAAGTGCGTCGTAGTCCGGATTGGAGTCTGCAACTCGACTCCATGAAGTCGGAATCGCTAGTAATCGCGTATCAGAATGACGCGGTGAATACGTTCCCGGGCCTTGTACACACCGCCCGTCACACCATGGGAGTGGGTTGCTCCAGAAGTAGATAGTCTAACCCTCGGGAGGACGTTTACCACGGAGTGATTCATGACTGGGGTGAAGTCGTAACAAGGTAGCCCTAGGGGAACCTGGGGCTGGATCACCTCCTTATACGATTTAGAACTTATTTGTTCGTAGTGTCCACACAGATGATTGTTAGTTAGTTTGCTCTTTGAGTTTACTAATTAATATGCTCTTTAAAAATTTGGAAAAGCTGATAATAAAATTCGTATGAATACATTGTATTTGTACAGAGTTTTCAAAAGTAAAAAAGAATGATAGCAGTATCATTCAGTGCCATTTAATAAACGTTTAATGTTTGTTGATTGGTATCTACTTTAGTATTCAATATTAACTTCTGGCGAAGTTAAACTGTCACAAAACAAAGACCCGTTTGGGTTGTATGGTTAAGTGACTAAGCGTACACGGTGGATGCCTTGGCAGTTGGAGGCGATGAAGGACGTATTAACTTGCGATAAGCCTAGTCAAGCTAGTAAAAAGCACTTGAGACTAGGATTTCCGAATGGGGAAACCCACCTGCTTGCAGGTATCGTTAACTGAATACATAGGTTAACGAGGCGAACGCGGAGAACTGAAACATCTAAGTACCCGTAGGAAAAGAAATCAACCGAGATTCCGATAGTAGCGGCGAGCGAAATCGGAACAGCCCTTAAGCTTATTATGTGTTAATGGAAGGCTCTGGAAAGTGCCACGATACAGGGTGATAGTCCCGTACATGAAAACGCATTTTAAGTGAAATCGAGTAGGTCGGAGCACGTGAAACTTTGACTGAATATAGGTGGACCATCATCTAAGGCTAAATACTCCCAACTGACCGATAGTGAACCAGTACCGTGAGGGAAAGGCGAAAAGAACCCCTGTGAGGGGAGTGAAATAGAACCTGAAACCGTGTACGTACAAGCAGTAGGAGCCCACTTGTTGGGTGACTGCGTACCTTTTGTATAATGGGTCAGCGACTTATATTTTGTAGCGAGGTTAACCGATTAGGGTAGCCGTAGGGAAACCGAGTCTTAACTGGGCGAATAGTTGCAAGGTATAGACCCGAAACCCGGTGATCTAGCCATGGGCAGGTTGAAGGTTGAGTAACATCAACTGGAGGACCGAACCCACTAACGTTGAAAAGTTAGGGGATGACCTGTGGTTAGGAGTGAAAGGCTAATCAAACCGGGAGATAGCTGGTTCTCCCCGAAATCTATTTAGGTAGAGCCTCGGACGAATACTTACGGGGGTAGAGCACTGTTAAGGCTAGGGGGTCATCCCGACTTACCAACCCTTTGCAAACTCCGAATACCGTAAAGTAATATCCGGGAGACACACGGCGGGTGCTAACGTCCGTCGTGAAGAGGGAAACAACCCAGACCGCCAGCTAAGGTCCCAAAGTCATAGTTAAGTGGGAAACGATGTGGAAAGGCCCAGACAGCCAGGAGGTTGGCTTAGAAGCAGCCATCCTTTAAAGAAAGCGTAATAGCTCACTGGTCGAGTCGGTCTGCGCGGAAGATGTAACGGGGCTAAACTATGCACCGAAGCTGCGGATTCAGAATTTATTCTGAGTGGTAGGGGAGCGTTCTGTAAGCGGTTGAAGGTGTACCGGGAGGTATGCTGGACGTATCAGAAGTGCGAATGCTGACATGAGTAACGATAATGCGGGTGAAAAACCCGCACGCCGGAAGACCAAGGGTTCCTATCCCATGTTAATCAGGGTAGGGTAAGTCGACCCCTAAGGCGAGGCCGAAAGGCGTAGTCGATGGGAAACGGATTAATATTTCCGTACTTGGTATAATTGCGATGGGGGGACGGAGCAGGCTAAGCAAGCATGGCGATGGTAGTCCATGTGAAAGTGTGTAGGCTAGTGACTTAGGTAAATCCGGGTTGCTGTTAGGCTGAGACACGAGACGAGTCACCACGGTGATGAAGTTGCTGATGCCATACTTCCAGGAAAAGCCTCTAAGCTTCAGATTATACCGAATCGTACCCCAAACCGACACAGGTGGTCAGGTAGAGAATACTAAGGCGCTTGAGAGAACTCGGGTGAAGGAACTAGGCAAAATCGTACCGTAACTTCGGGAGAAGGTACGCTCCGATTGGTGATGGGACTTGCTCCCTAAGCTGATTGGAGCCGCAGTGACCAGGTGGCTGGGACTGTTTATTAAAAACACAGCACTGTGCAAAATCGCAAGATGACGTATACGGTGTGACACCTGCCCGGTGCCGGAAGGTTAATTGATGGGGTTATCTTCGGAGAAGCTCTTGATCGAAGCCCCGGTAAACGGCGGCCGTAACTATAACGGTCCTAAGGTAGCGAAATTCCTTGTCGGGTAAGTTCCGACCTGCACGAATGGTGTAACCATGGCCACGCTGTCTCCACCCGAGACTCAGTGAAATTGAAATCGCAGTGAAGATGCTGTGTACCCGCGGCTAGACGGAAAGACCCCGTGAACCTTTACTACAGCTTGGCACTGAACATTGAACCTACATGTGTAGGATAGGTGGGAGACTTAGAAGCAGAGACGCTAGTTTTTGTGGAGTCGTCCTTGAAATACCACCCTTGTAGTTTTGATGTTCTAACGTTGGCCCCTGAATCGGGGTTACGGACAGTGCCTGGTGGGTAGTTTGACTGGGGCGGTCTCCTCCCAAAGAGTAACGGAGGAGCACGAAGGTTGGCTAAGTACGGTCGGACATCGTACGGTTAGTGTAATGGTAGAAGCCAGCTTAACTGCGAGACAGACACGTCGAGCAGGTACGAAAGTAGGTCATAGTGATCCGGTGGTTCTGAATGGAAGGGCCATCGCTCAACGGATAAAAGGTACTCCGGGGATAACAGGCTGATACCGCCCAAGAGTTCATATCGACGGCGGTGTTTGGCACCTCGATGTCGGCTCATCACATCCTGGGGCTGAAGTCGGTCCCAAGGGTATGGCTGTTCGCCATTTAAAGTGGTACGCGAGCTGGGTTTAGAACGTCGTGAGACAGTTCGGTCCCTATCTGCCGTGGGCGTTTGAGAATTGAGAGGGGTTGCTCCTAGTACGAGAGGACCGGAGTGAACGAACCGCTGGTGTTCGGGTTGTCATGCCAATGGCATTGCCCGGTAGCTACGTTCGGAACTGATAAGCGCTGAAAGCATCTAAGCGCGAAGCAGGCCTCGAGATGAGTTCTCACTAGACTTTTAAAGTCTCTGAAGGGCCGTTGAAGACTACAACGTTGATAGGCAAGATGTGGAAGTGGTGTGAGCCATTAAGCTAACTTGTACTAATTACCCGTGAGGCTTAACCATACAACGCCAAACGCGTTTTATGTGATAGTTTAAGCGCAGAAGTTAATATGACTAAAGTAGATTACTTAATTACTCTTTATTATCAGAATTCCAAATTTTAGTAAGCTCGATTAAATCGACCTTACACCAAATTTGCTTGGTGACAATAGCGTTTTGGACCCACCTGACCCCATGCCGAACTCAGTAGTGAAACGAAACAGCGCCGATGATAGTGTAGCATTTGCTATGTGAAAGTAGGACATTACCAGGCTCCAAATTAAAGAAAGCCCGACTAGAAATAGTCGGGCTTTTTTACGTCTGCAGGAAAGTAAAAATATTAGCTATCAGCCGTCAGCTATCAGCTGCACAGCGTTAACTTGACCACTGTATCATGGGTTGAGTATCTCGAAACCTATGGGTAAAAGAATGCGACGACCACCTCAGGGCCTAATATATACTCTACCGCTGTAGGGACCGCGACATTCTATTGCGTTGTCGCTAAGAATAACGTATCAGCATCAGGTAGCAAATCCATATAAATTGGTAATAAATACTCAAATAAGGGGGTTGCGCCCTTATTCTGATTGATACATTTCTGATCTTACTTGAAAAAAAACCAATGAGCCCAAAGTCTACTTAATCAACACTTATTTTTATAGAGCCTATCATGTCGTTATTACCTTCATCTTCCAGCGTTAAGCAATTCGTATATTTAGCACAGCAAATAAGAGAGCATGAGGGTAATGCTGCAAAAGCCAGTGGTTGTGATCTGTTTACCCTAATGGAACGAGCGGGGCATGCCGCATTTTTAAATTGGAAATCATTCAATGCACAGCAGACTCTAGTACTCGTAGGGAGTGGCAATAACGCAGGAGATGGCTATATTGCGGCTAGCCTTATTAAACAAGCCGATAGACATGTAGTGGTGTGTGCCGTAGATGAAAATAAAGAATTAACCGGCGATGCTGCAAAAGCACAAAAGCGCTGGATTGATGCCGGTGGTGAAATTTGTAACTTTAGCGCTGATGCACTCGATGAGTGTGATGTAATCATTGATGCATTACTGGGCACTGGTCTTGAAAATACGGTACGCGATAATGTTGCCACTATAATTAAAGCGGCGAATGAAAGCACTAAACCAATACTCAGTATTGATGTGCCATCAGGTATAAATGCTGATACAGGCCAACCTTTAGGTATTGCAATTAAAGCCACTAAAACAATTACTTTTGTAGGGGTAAAACAAGGGTTAACAACGGCTGCGGGTAAACAGTATGTTGGTGAACTTATCTTTGATGACTTGGCTATTGGCGAGTCATTCGTAGAATTAGCAAGCCCTTCGGGTAAGCTTATTAATATCAATAGTTTTAAAGGCTTAGGCCCACGTGCTTTGAATAGTCATAAAGGTAGTTATGGAAAATTACTGTGTATTGGTGGGAATCAAGGAACGGCAGGTGCTATCAGCTTAACAAGCGAGGCAGCGCTTAGAGCTGGTGCTGGAATGGTCAGAGTGCATACCCATGAAAGCTCAATTATGCCAGTCAGTTTTGGCCGACCAGAGCTTATGGTAAGTAGTAATAACTTGCAACACGCATTGGAGTGGGCAAGCTGTGCTGTTATTGGCCCAGGCCTTGGACAAGACGAATGGGCGCAAAATACCTTTAATCAAGTCATTGAGTATTGTACACATAATAATATGCCTTTAGTTATTGATGCTGATGCACTTAATTTACTCGCTAAACAAGCTTCACCGAAAATGCCCACGCGGTGTGTACTTACCCCGCATCCGGGCGAAGCCTCTCGATTATTAAAGGTGTCGACTGGGGAGATAGAGTCTGATCGGTTCAGCTATGTTCAACAATGTGCTAAACGTTACTCAGCAGTTTGTGTTTTAAAAGGCGCAGGAACTTTAATAGCCGATGGTAAGCATACTTGGGTTTGTGAAGAAGGAAGCCCTGCGCTTGCTGTTGGCGGTAGCGGTGATGTTCTTACTGGTATTGTAGGGGCATTACTTGCTCAAGGGTTAGATTGTGCTGAGGCGACTTGCTATGGTGTTACACTGCATGCTAAAGCGGGTGATATTGCTGGGCAAAAAAATGGAGAGCGAGGTATGCTACCTAGCGATCTGTTTTGTATAGTGAGGCGGTTAATTAATAATATAAAACCATAAGATAAAAGCATTCATATTAATTTTGTTCTTTTTTTGATAAATCCATTAACCTTCTTATACTTAGTTAACGCTGTTTGGTTGTAACTGAGGTTAAAAATGTTAATACAGAAAAAAATGTATGCGGGAAGCTTATTACTTATCGTTTTCTCTTTGCTCGTTTTAACCGGAATTATGCAATGGGTGATAACGCCAATTATAAAAAATGAAGCTATTTCTGCAGCTAAGTTACAGGCTAAAGTAATCGGAGAATCATTTGCTAAGGATTTAGGAAAAAGTGCAGCATTAACTAAAAGCTTATCTGTTGTTGCTCAAACACTTCCCCTTGATAAAGATCAATTTATTAAAAATTTGGCACCGTTAATTGCTAGTGGTACAGGTATTGCCGGTGGTGGAATATGGCCAGAGCCAAATATGTTAGATGCATCAGCACAAAGGGCATCTTTGTTTTGGGCTAAGGGCGATAATGGTCAATACACTTTATTAGATGACTACAACCAAGCTGATAGCAGTCCATATCAACAAGAAAGCTGGTATACAAGTGCTGCTAACGCTCAACCAGGCGTATGTGTTTGGTCTGAGGCTTATATTGATGCAGTTTCGAATGTACCTATGGTAACTTGTTCCGTTAAAATTGAGCGTAATAATCAGTTTTGGGGAGTCGCTACTTTAGATATAGAGCTTTCTCATATTGAAAAGTCACTACTTGCTGAAAACCAAGCAACCGGTACCTACAGTTTTATTATTGATAGTGCGCAGCAGTTTGTTTCTATTCCTGCATTTAGAGATACGAATTTAGCCATGCTAAATTTTTCACAAGTTGTGAGTAAAGATAGCTCTTTACAGCCTTTAGTTAACGCCTTGAAAAATGAAGATAGACTCGTAGCAGAGTTTAGTTCTGGTGTCATAAAGGGGGATAGCTCAATTCTAGTGACATTCTCACTGCCGGAGCAAAAGTGGCGCTCTGGCGTGATAATTCCAACAGCGATTGCAAAAAAAGCAGCTAATACGCTGACATATTATTTGTATGGTTCATTCATTGTACTCATTGTTATATTTATATCGGCATTATTAGTCTTTGGTAAGCGATTAGTTGAGCAAATAGAGCAGACTTCGGCGCAAGTTAGGTCATTAATGCAAGGGCAAACAGATTCTAAATTACCAATATCGGGGGATGATGAAATGAGTCATCTTTGCGAAGCAATTAATGATTACGGTGATCATCTTATTAAAATTCTTGGGCTGATTAAAGAAGAGGCGGCCTCAGTAAAAAACAATGCTGAATCTATTGATAACTTGAGTAGTAATAGTCAGCAACGCGCACATGAACTAATGCAAGAAAATGAACTGTTAGCCACGGCTATCAATGAAATGTCGATAGCGGCTTCATCGGCATCAGAAGATATTGGTGGCGTTGCAGATATTACCGCTAAGTCATCAGATCTTGTAAACTCTGGATTTAATGTTATTGAACAAAACGCAGAATCTATCCAGCTGTTGTTCAATAAACTAACTGAGTCGTCCAATGCAATATCACAAATCTCTGAAGATTCACAGCAGGTTGGTTCGGTATTAGATGTGATTATGAATATCTCTGAGCAAACTAATTTGCTTGCGCTTAATGCTGCTATTGAGGCTGCTCGTGCTGGTGATTCTGGAAGGGGGTTTGCGGTCGTTGCTGATGAAGTTAGAACACTGGCACAAAGAACGCAACAATCAGCTGGTGAGATTGAAACCATGATAAGTCAGTTACAACAAGCGGCTGCAAAAGGAGTCAGTGTTATTCAAGAATGCCGAGAGTTCTCAGAAGTGGTCAATGATCGTTCAAATACAACACGCACGCAATATGAAAATATAGTTGATGCATTTAACGACATTAAAGGGCGCTCAGCAAGTATTGCCGTAGCCACAGAAGAGCAGGCTCAAGTAACCGTCAATGTTAAAAAACTAGCGGAACGGATCCGAGAAATATCAGGGCAAAATGCTGCCGATGCCGAAGACTTTAGAGAAGTAAGTAAAGCCTCTAATAGTCAAGCACAAAGGCTATACGACATTAGTCAGCAGTAACTCAATATAAAAAATCCAAGCCTTGCTTGGATTTTTTATATAAATTTGTTTATTAATTTAAAATTATGAGGATTTAAAAGTCTATCTATGAAGCTCGCCAGCTCTTTCTGGTTGATAAGTTACCTCTTTAATAGTTACTGTTATTAACCCACCGCCTGGCTTTGGCCATTCAATTTGATCTCCCTGTGAAAGGCCAAGTAATGCACTACCAACAGGGGCTAAGATTGATATTTTGTTGCCACTTGAGTCAATATTCTTCGGGTAAACAAGCGTTAAAGTAAACTCCTCACCTGTAGATTCAACAACAAAGTTCACTGTTGAATTCATGGTTACCACGGTTGAGGGAACTTCGTGTGGCTCAACGATGTTAGCCCTACCAAGTTCTGCTTCAAGTTCTTTTTCACCCGCAAAACTGTTCGCAGGTAACGATTCCATTAGCGCATACAATCGATCTGCATCCAGTGATGAGATGATTATTTCAGGTTTAGTATTCAACTTAATATCCTTAATCATGTTAAATAAAATTTACTCTGGGTATAGCTTGCAGGAACTCAGTTGCATTGGAATACACTGAGATAATTTTATTGTTGTCTTAGTGAATTTATTTTATCTCTATTGCTAAAAACCCAGCCGAAGCTGGGTTTTATTTGAGCTAGGTGTGTGAGGGAATGATTTACATCATGCCGCCCATACCACCCATTCCGCCCATGCCACCCATATCAGGAGCGCCCGCTTCTTCTTTAGGAATTTCAGCGACCATTGCTTCTGTGGTGATCATTAGACCGGCAATCGATCCTGCAAATTGTAATGCAGAACGGGTTACTTTCGTTGGATCTAGGATACCCATTTCAATCATGTCGTTGTATTCGCCAGTGGCTGCGTTGTAACCGTAGTTACCTTCACCGCCTTTCACTGCGTTAATAACAACAGATGCTTCGTCGCCTGCGTTTGTAACGATTTGACGAAGTGGTGCTTCCATCGCGCGAAGTGCCACTTTAATACCGTGGTTTTGGTCTTCGTTATCGCCTAGTAAATCTGCTAATTTGCTAGCAGCACGCACTAAGGCAACACCGCCACCTGGTACAACACCTTCTTCAACCGCTGCGCGAGTTGCATGTAATGCATCTTCAACACGATCTTTTTTCTCTTTCATTTCAATTTCAGTAGCGGCACCTACTTTGATTACTGCAACACCGCCAGCTAATTTAGCCATGCGCTCTTGTAGCTTTTCTTTATCGTAGTCTGAAGTCGCTTCTTCAATTTGTGCTTTGATTTGTGCAACACGGCCGTTAATACCGTCTTCTTCACCAGCACCATCAATGATTGTTGTGTCGTCTTTAGTGATTACTACGCGTTTAGCTGTCCCTAAGTCTTCAACTGTTGCTTTTTCAAGCTCAAGGCCGATTTCTTCAGAAATCACAGTACCGCCAGTTAATACCGCGATATCTTGTAGCATTGCTTTACGGCGATCACCAAAACCAGGTGCTTTAACCGCTGATACTTTTACAATACCACGCATGTTATTCACTACTAGTGTCGCTAACGCTTCACCTTCAAGGTCTTCTGCGATGATGAGCAGAGGTTTACTTGCTTTAGCAACCGCTTCTAATGTTGGTAATAATTCACGGATGTTAGATATTTTTTTATCTACAAGTAAGATAAATGGGTTATCTAGCTCAACCGCGCCTTTTTCAGCGTTGTTGATAAAGTATGGAGATAAGTAACCACGGTCAAACTGCATGCCTTCTACAACATCTAATTCGTTTTCAAGTGATTGCCCTTCTTCAACCGTAATAACACCTGTGTTACGGCCTACTTTTTCCATTGCATCAGCAATGATTTCACCAATTTCTTTATCAGAGTTAGCTGAAATAGTACCTACTTGTGCAATCGCTTTAGTATCAGCACATGGAACAGAAAGCGCTTTAAGTTCTGCAACTGCAGCAATGATTGCTTTATCAATACCGCGCTTAAGATCCATTGGGTTCATACCCGCAGCAACCGCTTTAAGACCTTCGTTTACAATAGACTGAGCAAGCACAGTTGCGGTAGTGGTACCGTCACCAGCAGCATCATTTGCTTTAGACGCTACTTCTTTAACCATTTGTGCGCCCATATTTTCAAACTTGTCTTCAAGTTCGATTTCTTTTGCTACAGATACACCATCTTTGGTGATCACAGGAGAGCCAAATGATTTGTCTAATACAACGTTACGACCTTTAGGGCCTAATGTTACTTTTACTGCATTTGCTAGAATATTTACGCCAGTTAGCATTTTTGCACGTGCGTCGCCTGCAAACAGTACTTCTTTTGCTGCCATGTTTAATTTCCTCTAAATTCTTAAAATGTGTGTTAAACGAAAAGTAGGTTTAGCCTACAATGCCTAAAATATTGTCTTCACGCATGATCAGGTACTCTTGACCTTCGATCTTTTCTGTTTTTTCAACATATGAGCCAAATAACACAGTGTCACCGGCTTTCACTTCTAATGCTCGAACGTCACCGTTTTCTAAAACGCGACCATTACCTACGGCAACAACTTCTCCGCGAGTTGATTTTTCAGCTGCAGAGCCAGTTAATACAATACCGCCAGCAGACTTGGTTTCTTCTTCTAGACGCTTGATGATTACGCGATCTTGTAAAGGACGAATGTTCATGTTTTTAGTTCTCCTAACAGTTTCTGAACAGTACAGAAAAAAGTGTATCTAATTTGCTTTCATTAATGGGGGTGGAGTGAAAAATTCCAAGAGAAAAAATGATAAATTTTTAATCTTTTCGCTCGTATTCACCATCTATGGTCTTAGGGCGGTTTTCATCTTGCTCGTGATGCATTGATTGATGAGTTTGCGAAAACCCTGAAGTGCCAGTTTGATGCATGCTGGCGCTCATTCTTACAGTTGCTTGACTAGCAAGTCCTGCAGCCAATTTGTTTCGAATAGCAGGGGTAAGGAGTAGTAATCCAAATACATCTGTCATAATGCCGGGTGTTAATAAAAGTACCCCTGCAATAATTACGCAAATACCGGTAAACAATTCTTTAGCAGGCATTTGCCCTTGAGCCATTTGCATTTGTACGTTTTGTAGTGCGCCCATTCCTTGCTGTTTCACCATTTTTGCACCCACAATGGCGGTTAGTACCACTAAAGCGATTGTTGCAAAGCCACCTATCACGTCACTAACCTGAATTAGTAAGGCAATTTCAATAATAGGGATGATGATAAACAGCAAAAATAAAATTCTAAACATAAGACTCTCTAAAAAAATGACACTTATTAAGGTGCTAATGAAATATAAGTGAGGGTTGTCGGGTCTATTTTCAAGCTAATAAGAGTAAGTAATAAACTTTAGTGTTAGTTGAGTTAAAGGTAGCGGGTTTAAATCAATTTACTGCAAAGACCCAAAATGCAGACAGAGTTCGTGTCTACACATTATACCCGCTATCAGCTACTATGGGGCTAGACCCCTGTAAACAAGTAAAGGTTCACTATGACAACGCAATTTAAACTTATTTTTACCACTTGCAAAGATAACGATGAAGCCCGTTTATTGGCTATGGCGCTAATTGAAAAGAAATTAGCTGCTTGTGTAAATATTTTACCGGCCATGACTTCTATTTACATATGGGAAGGTGAAGTAGCTGAAGCAACTGAAGTAAAGCTGCTAATTAAAACTAAGGCTGACAAAATGAACGATGTATTTTTAACCTTAAAAGATCTTCACAGCTACGAAGTACCAGAAATACAAGTTGTTGATGTAGCAACGGGTAACTTGGCTTACTTTAATTGGATGGACGAGGTGCTTCATTAATGCGCTTTATTTTATTTTTTTTATTAAGCGTATTAATGGCGCCTGCTTGGGCGGCACAAAATACCCTTGATGATTTTCTAAAACCGACTCAGCACACATTTTTACCGGTAAATGAAGCGTTTGTATTTGATTTTGACCAGCAAGGAAGTACGTTATTTGTTGGTTGGGATATCGCTGATGACTATTACCTATATAAAGATAAAATAGAAATTATTGCCAAAGGTGCCAGCATTGACGTGCCTGAGTTGGGCGCTGGTGAAATAATTGAAGATGAATTTTTTGGCAAAACTGAGGTGTTTTTAAATTCTCTTAGCGTTATCAGCAAACTAAGTAATGTGAGTGAAGATGGCGTTGTTAAGGTGCGTTATCAAGGCTGTGCAAAAGCAGGGCTGTGTTATCCACCTGAAATCATCAGCATTCCATTAAGTGTACTGGCAAGTGAAACTAATACTAATGACAATACCGCAGCAAGCAGTGCATTTGCAGCACTTAGCCAATCTGCAGAAAAACCAGCAACTGGATCAACACCTGATAAAGAGCTCACATTTACAGAGCAGTTAGCCAGCCAAAGCTTAATGGTTAACTTAGCTATTTTCTTTGCCGTGGGTGTGGGTTTGGCATTTACACCGTGTGTATTTCCGATGTTCCCTATTTTATCTAGCTTAATTGCGGGTCAAAAGAACCTATCTACCAAAAAAGCATTTGCCCTATCATTTGTTTATATTCAAGGCATGGCGGTTACCTATGCAGCATTAGGGCTTGTGGTTGCTGCGTTAGGCGGGCAAGTGCAAGGCTATTTACAGCATCCATATGTATTAATTAGTTTTAGCTTATTGTTTGTACTGCTGGCTATGTCGATGTTTGGTTGGTACGAAATAAAGTTACCCAACGGCATGATGAACAAGCTAACCCAAGTGAGCAACAACCAAAAAGGCGGTAACTATATTGGGGTGTTCTTGATGGGGGTTTTATCAGGGCTTATTGCATCACCTTGCACTACAGCGCCTTTATCAGCCGCATTATTATTTGTGGCACAAAGCGGCGATTACCTAGTCGGCGGGCTAACACTTTACGTACTGAGTTTAGGTATGGGGCTACCGCTGTTATTATTAGGTACATCGGGAGGTAAGCTATTACCGAAAGCTGGCGGCTGGATGGAACAAGTCAAAACCTTATTTGGTTTTATTATGTTAGTTGTGCCACTTATTTTGCTAGAGCGCATTATAGATATTGAAATTATTATGCTTATGGCAGGCTTATTAGCTATCGCCACAGCGCTTTATTTCCATTATTGGCAAAGCGCTCAAGCACAAGGTAAATTAAAAACCTTATTGTGGTTTATGGCTGTTTTATTAGTGCTTACCGGCTTTAATTTAACCAAAAACTATTTTTGGCCAACACAAGCCGTGAGTTTACAAACAACCTCGCAAAACAATGAGTTTAAACATGTTGCCAATTTAGCTGAGCTTAAACAAGCCGTATCACAAGCAAATAGCGAAGGGCGCATGGTTATGGTGGACTTATACGCTGACTGGTGTGTAGCGTGTAAAGAGTTTGAGCATTACACCTTTCCCGACCCGCAAGTACAAAGTGAGTTTAGCCATTACCAACTGATTCAAATTGACTTAACCCAAAGCGATAATGAAACAATTGAGCTAATGGAAGCATATTCAGTGTTTGGTTTACCGAGTATTTTATTCTTCAATACTCAAGGTGAAGAGCTAAGTGCACAACGTGTTACTGGCTTTTTAAATGCGGATGATTTCGCTAAGCACCTTGCTGCAGTGCGTGCCAGCGCTGAATAACCATTCTATATGGCACAACATGATTGTTAATGTTGTGCCATTATTCCCCCCTCAAGATTTGTCCCCAAAATAGAGATTAGACCAGTATTTTGCTGCTATTTACTTCGAAATCACTATAATAGTTGGTTAACGTGAGAAATTGTTGCTATCTTACTTTTTTCAGCTTACTTTTTAGTGAAAAATTAGTTGGTAACCGCTTAACTCATTACTTATAGGATATATCGCGTATTATGGCTGCAAAATTAAAGATTTTAGTTATAAATGGCCCAAATTTAAACATGCTAGGAAAGCGTGAGCCCGATAAGTACGGTTCGCACTCTTTAGAGCATATTATGAGCGAGTTAAATAGCGCTGCTAATAGTTTAGATGTGGCGTTAACGCATTTTCAAAGTAATAGTGAGCAAGCGCTCATTGAACGCATTCATGATGCTTGGCAAGCGGTTGATTACATCATTATTAACCCTGCAGCATTTACGCACACAAGCGTCGCATTACGTGATGCATTGCTAAGCGTTGATATTCCGTTTTTTGAAGTGCACTTAAGTAATGTGCATGCACGTGAAACGTTTCGCCATCATTCTTATTTTTCTGATGTGGCGCAAGGCGTTATTTGTGGATTAGGTGCAATGGGCTATCACGCTGCTTTACATGCAGCGGTGAGCCGATTGCAAAACTCAAACTAAATTTAAACTAACAAACTAATAGGCGGGTCGTTTATGGATATTCGCAAGATCAAAAAACTAATTGAATTAGTAGAAGAATCAGGTATTGCAGAACTAGAAATCACTGAAGGTGAAGAATCAGTACGTATTAACCGTAACAACATGAGTGCCGGTCCTGCGTACGCGCAATTTGCTCCACAGCAATATGCTCCAGCACCCGCTCCTGCGGTTGCACCAGCAGCACCTGTAGCAGAGTCTGAAGTACCAGCGGCAGGTCCTACAGGACACCAAGTTAAATCACCTATGGTAGGTTCTTTTTACGCAGCAGCTTCTCCAGAAGCGCCAGCATATGTTGAAGTCGGTTCACAGGTTAAAGTTGGCGACACATTATGTATCGTTGAAGCAATGAAAATGATGAACCAAATTGAGTCAGATAAAGCCGGTACAGTAAAAGCTATTTTAGTAGAAAACGGCGAGCCAGTAGAATTTGATCAACCTTTATTCATCATTGAATAATAGCGCAACGTAAAAGGCCAACTCTCATGTTAGATAAAGTAGTCATTGCAAACCGAGGTGAAATTGCACTTCGTATATTGCGCGCCTGCAAAGAGCTTGGGATCAAAACGGTTGCTGTGCATTCAACGGCGGATCGCGATCTTAAGCACGTATTACTAGCAGATGAAACCATCTGTATTGGTAAACCAGCAGCAACTGAAAGTTACTTAGACATTCCACGCATTATTGCCGCAGCTGAAATAACTGATGCGGTCGCTATTCACCCAGGTTATGGTTTTCTTGCTGAAAATGCCGACTTTGCCGACCAAGTTGAGCAAAGTGGCTTTGTATTTATTGGTCCTCGTGGCGACACTATTCGCCTAATGGGGGACAAAGTATCAGCTATCGAAGCGATGCGTAAAGCCGGTGTTCCATGTGTGCCAGGTTCTGATGGTCCGGTATCGGATGATAAAGAACGCAACATGCAAATTGCGAAGCGTATTGGTTACCCGGTAATTATTAAAGCAGCTGGCGGCGGCGGTGGTCGTGGTATGCGTGTTGTACGCAACGAGGCTGAGTTAATCAACTCGATTGCGCTTACGCAGCAAGAAGCTAAGCAGTTCTTTGGCAACAGCATGGTTTACATGGAAAAATTCCTTGAAAACCCACGCCACATTGAAGTACAAGTATTGGCCGATGGTCAAGGTAACGCGGTTCATCTAGGTGAGCGTGATTGTTCAATGCAACGTCGCCACCAAAAAGTAGTGGAAGAGGCGCCAGCACCAGGGATTACTGCAGAAGTACGTAAGTTCATTGGTGAGCGTTGTACACGTGCATGTATCGAAATTGGTTATCGTGGTGCAGGTACGTTTGAGTTTTTATACGAAAACGGCGAGTTTTACTTCATTGAAATGAATACCCGTATTCAGGTTGAACACCCAGTGACTGAAATGGTTACCGGTGTGGATTTAATCAAAGAGCAGCTAAAAATTGCCGCTGGTCAGCCATTATCATTCACTCAAGACGACGTTGTTATTCGTGGCCACGCTATTGAGTGTCGTATTAATGCTGAAGACCCTGAAACCTTTATTCCATCGCCAGGTAAAATCACCCGCTTTCATCCAGCTGGTGGTTTAGGTATTCGTTGGGACAGCCATATTTATGCTGATTACACGGTACCGCCACATTACGATTCTATGATTGGTAAGCTGATCACTTACGGTGAAAACCGTGATGTTGCTATTGCCCGTGCTCGTAATGCACTCAATGAGCTGGTAATCGACGGTATTAAAACGAATACGCCATTGCATAAACGCATTCTTGCAGATGAAAACTTCAAAAACGGTGGTACAAATATCCACTACCTTGAGAAGAAATTAGGGCTGTAAAGTTCATGCTAATTAAAAACCGGCTCAGGCCGGTTTTTTTATCTTTAAAAAAGAGGCAGTATCACCTTAAATAAATAATCTGGTATGATTAACAAATATGCGCTTTTCGTAAATTTTGAGGTAATCATGTCGTGTAGTTTTGATTTTCATTTAGTCGATGAAAATGCCACTGTTGCTATGGGTAATAAATTAGCTGCCATAATAGAACAGGGCGCAGTTATTTATTTGCATGGTGATTTGGGGGCCGGTAAAACGACATTTACTCGCGGTATAGTGCAAGGTTTTGGTCATACAGGTAAGGTTAAAAGTCCCACTTATACACTTGTTGAACCTTACGAGCTTGTGCGTGGCAATGTCTATCATTTTGACTTATACCGATTAGGTGACCCAGAAGAGCTTGAATTTATGGGAATTCGTGATTATTTTTCAGAAACGGCAACTTGTATTGTTGAGTGGCCGGAAAAAGGCGGAGAATTTATTCCTGTTCCCGATCTAAATGCTACGCTAAGTTATGTAGGTGATGAGCGTAAAATTGTTATTAACAGTGCGAGTGAGCGTGGTGTAGCAATTGTCGAAAAACTAAATAATAGATAATAAAATAGTTAAGGCAGTGATTATCAAAATGAGTCGTGGTTTAGTTAAACTTTTTATTTACCTCATGGTTTTTACAGTGAGCTTGCCATTGTGGGCGCAAAACACTATTAATAGTGTGCGTGTCTGGCCATCCCCTGATAGCACCCGGGTGGTGTTTGATCTCGACGATAAACCCGATTTCAGCTACTTTATGCTAAAAAATCCAAGCCGTTTAGTGGTTGATTTAGAAAACACTGATGAGTTGAAAACATTGCCAGGTGTGCCACCAAAACACCAAATTGTTAGTAAGTTACGTTACTCAAAACCTAAAAATAACCACAGCGTGCGTTTAGTGTTTGAATTAAATGGGCCAGTTAAACCGGTTATATTTGCACTAGCCCCCACAGGCCCTTATAAAAATAGATTGGTGGTCGATTTATACGATAAAAGCCAAGCTAAAGGTGCAATTACCCCTGCGCAAACGGCGGCTAAAAAACGCCAATTAAGCCAAGAGCGCGATATTGTAATTGCTATTGATGCAGGGCATGGCGGTGAAGACCCTGGCTCCATTGGCCCGACAGGCACTTACGAAAAAGACATTACACTGCAAATTGCCAAGCGTTTAGAGCGGATGATTGATGCTGAGCGAGGCATGATTTCGCGTATGGTTCGCAGTGGCGATTACTTTGTAAAACTCAATACACGTACCAACCGCGCACGTCAGAAAAAAGCAGACTTTTTTGTTTCTATTCATGCAGATGCGTTTACCAGCCCTGGGCCAAATGGTGCTTCTGTATGGGTGTTGTCGCTGCGACGTGCCAATTCAGAAATTGGTAAATGGATTGAGGATAAAGAAAAACACTCTGAGTTACTTGGCGGTGCTGCCGATGTAATTAAAGATGCTGCAAATGAAAAGTACTTAGCTCAAGCCTTGCTTGATATGTCGATGGATCACTCCATGAAAACCGGCTTAAATGTGGCTGAGGAAGTAGTTAAAGAGCTACGAAAGGTGGCTAAACTTCATAAAAAAGAGCCGCAACATGCCAGCCTTGCAGTATTAAAGTCGCCAGATATTCCGTCTATTTTGGTTGAAACTGGGTTTATCTCTAATCCACGTGAAGAGCGACTGCTTAAAAGTGCCAATCATCAAGAGCGCTTAGCTAAAGCCATGTTTACCTCAATTAAAAATTACTATTTACGTAACCCGCCTGACGACTCACTGTTTGCGTCATTAAAGTCTCAATACCCAACAAAACATAAAGTACGCCCTGGTGAGTCACTGAGCATGTTGGCAGGTCGATATGGCGTGAGTATCAGTAAAATAAAACAAGTTAATAAGCTCAGTTCAAATACGCTATTTATTGGTCAGGAACTTGATATTCCTCAGAGTTAATTTTAAAAGCGCACACATTTAAGGTTGTTATGAGTATTGAAATATTACCTGCGCGCTTAGCAAACCAAATTGCGGCGGGTGAAGTTGTTGAGCGTCCCGCATCGGTGGTTAAAGAGTTAGTAGAAAACAGCCTTGATGCAGGCGCGACACGTATTCAAATAGATATTGAACGCGGGGGCCACAAGTTAATTCGTATTCGCGACAATGGAGCGGGTATTGCAAAGGATGAGCTCACATTAGCGCTCTCCCGCCATGCAACCAGTAAACTAAAGTCCCTAGACGACCTAGAAAATATTTGTTCTCTTGGTTTTAGGGGGGAAGCCTTAGCATCTATTAGTTCGGTATCTCGCTTAACCTTAAGCTCTAAACCCGAAAATCAAGAAGCTGCTTGGCAAGCCTTTGCACAAGGCCGAGATATGGCCGTAGAGGTAAAGCCGGTTGCTCACCCTAGCGGTACCACAATTGAAGTTAAAGATTTATTTTTTAACACCCCAGCAAGACGTAAGTTTTTACGCACTGAAAAAACCGAATTTAGTCATATTGATGAGCTTATAAAGCGTATTGCGCTGAGCCGTTTTGATGTATCAATTACATTAACCCATAATGAAAAAGTGGTGCGCCAGTATCGCGCTAAAACTGATCCCGCTCAAGCGATTACGCGAGTCGCACAAGTGGCGGGTAAAGCGTTTGCTGAGCAAGGATTGCATATTCAATCGGGTGAGGCTGGGTTGCAACTACACGGTTGGGTATTGCCAGTTGGATCGGCTAATACTACTCAGTATACCTATGTCAATAATCGTATGATGCGCGACAAACTTATTCTGCATGCTATTCGTCAAGCATTTGAAGAGGTCAGTGGCGAGCAAGAACTTCCCGGATTTGTGATTTACATAGATATAGACCCACGCCAAGTGGATGTTAACGTGCACCCGGCAAAGCATGAGGTACGTTTTCATCAAGGTCGTTTGGTACATGACTTTATTTTACAAGCTATTAAACAAGTTGTGGTGCCACTTCAAGCTGAGTTTGTTAATTCGCCAGCCGCTCACGCTCATCATTCACCAGTTACATCGTTTAACCAAGAACACACTTCCAGTAGTGAACTTTTTGATTATCCTAAGTCGTCATTACAACCAAGTCATTCGCCATCTACAAGTAGTGCCTCTTATAGTGGCAGTCGTCAAGGTGGGGGTAGACAGGTGCGTGCTGAAAGCCAAAATTACCATGATGTGAATGCGTTTTTTCAGGGCGTGAATGAGCAACAAGCGCAGCACTTTGATACTGCGTCAGCATTTCTACAACCTAATGAGACGCAAGTATCAGATACAGCACTGCGCACTGTCGATATAATAAGCATTGAAAAGGGCGTTTGCGTGTTCAATAATGAAAATCAACTTTATTGTTCACACTTTAAATACGCATTAGCGGATGATTGGCATACACAAATAAAAGAGCACGGCAGCCTTGAAGGTAAAGCACTCCTATTGCCTGTGCGTGTCAACGTATCAAAACAAGACACGGCGCTTCTTGCTGCTCAGCAGTCTTGGTTTACCTTACTAGGTTTTGAGTTATTAATAGAAAAGCAGTTTGTTATGGTAAAGAAGTTGCCTACAAGTCTGTACTTATTAGATGTAAGTGCTGCAATAGATGCATTGCTTGAGGGATGTAAGGCTCAGTTAGCAAGTATTGATGAATGGCTACGATGGCAGGTAAATATAATTCCCGCACGGTTCTATGCGAGCAATGCCTTTTTAGAGCAGCAAGCGCGCTTACAAAATAATCCGCAAACAATTGAACGCTTGCGAGAAAAAGCAGTTAAAATAGATCTAAACTCTTATCTAACGCAATTTAATTAAGGTATTCGTGTTGAGTAATTTACCGGTCATATTTTTAATGGGCCCAACCGCTGCTGGTAAAACAGCATTGGCAATTTCACTGTGTGAGTATTTAAATACTGAGATTATTAGCGTTGATTCTGCGCTTGTTTATAAAGGTATGGATATTGGTACGGCTAAGCCTGATGCCGACGAATTAGCTCGTGCCCCACATCATTTAATTGACTTACTTGATCCGAGTGAAACGTATTCGGTTGCTGATTTTAGACGTGATGCTATAGAAAAAATTGATAAATTTCATCAACAAGGTAAAGTGCCTGTATTGGTTGGAGGTACAATGATGTACTTCAAAGCGCTAATTGATGGGTTGTCGCCATTACCTGAGGCCGATGCAGACGTTAGAGCCGAACTAGAAACACAAGCTAAAGAGCATGGCTGGCCTTATTTATACAAAGAGCTGGTTAAAGTTGATCCGCAAGCCGCACAAAAGATGAGTGAAAATGATTCGCAGCGAATTAATCGTGCTTTGGAAGTTTACCGTATAACAGGTAAAACGATGACTGAATTGCAAAAGCAAAAGCAGCCAGCATTACCCTATACTTTTCATCAATTTGCAATTGCACCCGATGATCGCAGTGAATTACATCATCGAATTGAAGAAAGGTTTAAAATAATGATTGAACAGGGGTTTGAAAAAGAAGTTTCGACCCTATATCTACGTGAGGATTTACATCCCAATATGCCTTCTATTCGTTGTGTAGGTTATAGACAGATGTGGGATTACCTTGCGGGTGAAATTGATCATGATGAAATGATTTTTCGCGGCATTGCAGCCACACGTCAATTGGCTAAACGTCAATTAACGTGGTTAAGAAGCTGGCCTGATGTTACATGGTTAACAACAGGTGATGAAGAAAACTTGCATCGTGTAGTAAGTTCGCTAAGCTAGTAGTAGTTGAACAAAATTTATCTTTGTTAAATCAGTTCAGCCACTTAATTATAATAACACCTAGAACGAAGGAATAATAACATGGCAAAAGGCCAATCGTTACAAGACCCATTTTTAAATGCACTACGCCGTGAGCGCATTCCAGTATCAATTTTTTTGGTAAATGGCATAAAATTACAAGGTAAAATTCAGTCATTTGACCAATTTGTAATTTTGCTGGAAAACACTGTTAACCAAATGGTGTATAAACATGCAATTTCTACAGTTGTACCTGCACGCGCAGTCAACTTCCAAGGTGTTCAGGGAAATGAAGACACTGAAGAACCTGAAGCTGGAAACTTTTAAATTAGGAGCGTAATGCTTGTTTGACCGCTATGAATCTGGCGAACAGGCAATTTTAGTCCATATCGACTTACCTAAAGAGGGGGATCGTGAAGATCTCCACGAATTAGAAATGTTGGTATCTTCTGCTGGTGTTAGTAGTTTGGCGGTTGTGCAAGGCAGCCGTCAAGCACCACATCCGAAGCTATTTGTCGGTACCGGCAAAGCAGAAGAAATAGCTGAAATTGTCAAAATCCACAATGCCGATGTTGTCATTTTTAACCATCAGTTAAGTCCGTCTCAAGAACGTAATTTAGAGCGTGTTTGCCAATGTCGGGTGCTTGATAGAACCACACTTATCCTCGATATTTTTGCTCAGCGCGCACGTACTCACGAAGGTAAACTTCAAGTTGAGTTAGCGCAGCTTCGTCATATGTCGACTCGTTTAATCCGAGGTTGGACCCACCTTGAACGCCAAAAAGGCGGTATTGGTTTACGTGGTCCTGGTGAAACGCAGTTAGAAACCGATCGACGTTTATTACGTGCACGTATTAAAAATATACGCGCCCGTTTGGCTAAAGTTGGCGTACAACGTGAGCAAGGTAGACGAGCACGTACTCGTAATGAGATCCCAACGGTTTCTTTAGTGGGCTATACTAATGCGGGTAAATCAACCTTATTTAACCGTATTACAAATTCTGATGTGTATGCCGCTGATCAGTTGTTTGCAACACTAGACCCAACCTTACGCAAATTAGATATTGGCGATGTTGGTTCGGTTATTTTAGCGGATACTGTAGGGTTTATTCGCCACTTACCGCATGACTTAGTGGCTGCATTTAAAGCAACGCTGACAGAAACGCGAGAGGCTGATTTACAATTACACGTGATAGATGTAGCCGACCCTCGTCGAAAAGAAAATATTGAACAGGTACAAGAAGTACTCAAAGAAATTGAAGCTGATGATGTACCGCAATTACTTGTATACAACAAAATTGATGCGCTGGATGATGTAACCCCACGTATTGATCGCGATGACGAAGGCCAACCTATAAGGGTATGGTTATCAGCAAAAACAGGTGAAGGTTGCGAGCTGCTAAGTGAGGCTATTAGTGACCTACTAGCTAAAAAGATGTTGAGTGAAACTTTAATACTGGCTCCTCAGTATGGACGTTTAAGAGCATCTTTATTTAACTTAAGTGCAGTACATAACGAACGTTTTGATGAGCAAGGTAATTGGTTGCTAGATGTGCGATTACCTATGATTGAGTGGAATCGTTTGATTAAAGATTTTGGCCCAGAGATTGAAAGTTTTATTAGCTGCGACTAAAAACTGAAAGATTAATGTCGGTTTTAGTATAAGAAATGCATAAGATTTGTTAGATTTAACACAATTTCCGAATTTATTTAGATAACAATGGAGTATAGCTATGGCCTGGAATGAACCGGGTAATAATGGCAATGACAAAGATCCGTGGAATAACAAAGGCGGACGTGATCAAGGCCCACCTGATTTAGACGAGGTGTTCCGTAAATTCAGTAACAAGTTTAACGGCTTATTTGGCGGTAAAAAATCCGGCAATGGTAGCGGCGGTGGACTTGGCGGAGCCGGTATTTCATTTGTACTTATTATCGCTGCCATTGTGTGGGCGTTAAGCGGTATTTATACGGTGAAAGAAGCTGAACGCGGTGTCGTTCTTCAATTTGGTAAGTTTGACCGAATTGCAGATCCAGGCTTGCGTTGGAAAATGACCTTTGTTGAGACGGTTATTCCAGTCGATATCGAAGCTGTTCGTTCGTTATCAGCATCAGGCTTTATGCTAACTGAAGATGAAAACGTAGTAAGCGTTGAGTTTGAAGTACAGTATCGAGTAATCGACCCATACTTATACAAGTTTAGTGTCACTAACGCTGACAGCAGCCTTGAAGAAGCATTAGATAGTGCACTGCGTTATGTTGTTGGTCATTCAAAAATGGACCAAGTACTGACTAACGGCCGTGAAGTTGTGCGTCAAAATACCTGGGATGAGCTAAATCAAATCATCGAACCTTATAACTTAGGTTTAATCGTAACTGACGTTAACTTCAAGGATTCACGTCCGCCAATGGAAGTTAAAGATGCGTTTGATGATGCAATTGCAGCCCAAGAGGATGAACAACGCTTTATTCGTGAAGCCGAAGCGTATGCCCGTGAAATTGAACCGCGTGCGCGTGGTCAAGTAACGCGTATGACGCAAGAGGCTGAAGGTTACCAAGAGCGTATTACTTTAGAAGCGCAAGGTGAAGTGGCTCGTTTTGAGAAATTACTTCCAGAATACCAAGCAGCTAAAGAAGTAACACGCGAGCGTTTATACATAGACGCAATGCAAGAAGTATTAGGTAATAGCTCTAAAATATTGGTTGACGTTAAGGGCGGTAACAACATGATGTATTTACCACTTGATAAAATCATGGAAAAACAGGGTTCATCAACACGCGTTGCTTTACCTAGCTCAAGCGATATTAACGATTTACGTAACAAGGTAAATACGTCACGTAACAGCACTGTTAATAGTGGTAACGATCGCTTTAACAATGATCGCTTCAACGACGGGAGATAAGCATAATGAAAAACTTTAGTTTAGTAATCCTATTAGCTGCCATTGTAATGTGTTTCTCGTCAGTATTTGTGGTTTCTGAAGGCCAAAAGGCGATTGTACTTTTATTTAGCAAAGTACAAAAAGACAGTGATGATCAAGCGGTAGTTTATGGCCCAGGTCTACATCTAAAAGTGCCATTTTTTAGCCAAGTGCGCCGCATTGATGCGCGTATTCAAACGCTAGATGGCACACCGGATCGCTTTGTAACTAGCGAGAAAAAAGACTTAATTGTTGATTCGTTTGTAAAATGGCGTGTTAACGACTTTAGCTCTTTTTACCTGCGTGCACGTGGTGATAAGCAATACGCTGAAACACTGCTTAAGCAAAAAGTAAATAATGGCCTACGTACTAACTTTGGTACTCGTACTATTCGTGAAATTGTATCGGGTGAACGTAGCGAGCTGATGGAAGAAGCGTTAGTACAAGCCTCTGAAAGTGCTAGTGAGCTGGGTATTGAAGTACTTGATGTACGTGTTAAGCAAATTAACTTACCTCAAGAGGTGAGTAGCTCTATTTACCAACGTATGCGTGCTGAGCGTACTGCCGTTGCTAAAGAGCACCGCTCTGAAGGTCAGGAAAAAGCAGAAACGATTCGTGCAGGTGTTGACCGCCGTGTAACAGTAATGCTTGCTGATGCAGAACGTAATGCGCGTTCTGTTCGTGGTCAAGGCGATGCTGATGCTGCTGCGATTTACGCTAGTGCTTATAATAAAGACCCTGAGTTCTTTAGCTTTGTTCGCTCTTTAGAAGCTTACAAGCAAACTTTCAAAGGAAAGCAAGACGTGATGGTGTTATCACCGGATAGCGACTTCTTCCAATACATGAAAGGCGCGAAAGCTCAGTAATCACAGCTTTAGTTAAATTTAAAAAGCCCTGCAATTGCAGGGCTTTTTGTTATCTGAATTTTAATCTTATAAATCACTGTTATTTATGTGATTATTAGCTAAACACTGATGTTTACTAAGGGCACGAGGAAAAAATAAGCTAAACGGGGTGAACTTTGCTTTAGTTTTCTGGTAAAATCTCGTCCTAATTTTCTCTAAGTGAATTTGCAATGGGTAAAAACGTTGTTGTACTAGGCACCCAATGGGGTGACGAAGGTAAGGGTAAGGTAGTTGACCTCCTTACAGATAAAGCATCTTTAGTAGTTCGTTATCAAGGTGGTCATAACGCTGGCCATACCTTAGTGATCGACGGTGAAAAGACAGTTCTACACCTTATTCCATCGGGTGTATTACGTGACAATGTTAAATGTGTGATTGGTAATGGTGTTGTTTTATCACCAGAAGCGCTAATGAAAGAAATTGGCATGCTTGAAGAGCGTGGCGTACCAGTACGCGAACGTCTTTTAATCAGTGAAGCATGTCCGCTAATATTGCCTTTCCATGTTGCATTAGATGTAGCTCGCGAAACAGCGCGTGGCGATAAACCAATCGGTACAACGGGTCGTGGTATCGGTCCAGCGTATGAAGATAAAGTAGCACGTCGTGGTTTACGTGTTGGCGATTTATTCAATCCTGAATTATTTGCTACTAAGTTAAAAGAAGTATTGGAATACCACAACTTCACATTAGTGAACTACTACAAAGTAGATGCAGTAGATTTTCAAAAAACGTTTGATGACGCAATGGCTGTTGCTGACATCTTAAAAGCAATGGTAGTTGATGTAACTGAGCTTTTAGATCAAACGCGTAAAGCCGGTGACAACATCTTATTTGAAGGTGCACAAGGTACATTACTTGATATCGATCACGGTACTTATCCTTATGTTACATCTTCAAACACGACTGCTGGTGGTGTTGCTACAGGTGCGGGTTTTGGCCCATTACACCTTGATTATGTACTAGGTATCATTAAAGCGTACACAACACGTGTAGGTTCAGGTCCTTTTCCTACAGAGCTTTACGATGGCCTTGAAAAACAAGACCCAGTAGGTAAGCATTTAGGTGACAAAGGTCATGAGTTTGGTGCTACTACTGGTCGTTTACGTCGTACTGGATGGTTAGATGCAGTGGCTATGCGCCGTGCAGTTCAAATTAACAGCATTTCAGGATTTTGTTTAACTAAACTTGACGTTTTAGACGGTTTAGAAACACTTAAAATCTGTACTGGTTATAAGCTTGAAGATGGTACTGTGACTAACGTTACGCCATTAGCGGCTGAAGGTTACGATAAAGTAACACCAGTATACGAAGAAATGCCTGGTTGGTCTGAAAATACCGTGGGTGTAACATCGATTGAAGGTTTACCTAAAGCAGCAATTGATTACATTAAACGTATTGAAGAAATCACTGGCGTTCCTGTTGATATTATCTCTACAGGTCCAGATCGTGTTGAAACCATGATACTTCGTAGCCCATTTGCATAATTGGGTTTATGTTGAAAAGAAGCTGCCATGTGCAGCTTTTTTTATGTCTATAAAAAAGCATACCTATTAATAGTGGAACGATCTTTGTATATTATTTGGTAAGTTTATTTTTAAAGTGGTTAATATGCGTTTATCTTCTCGTTGCTCAGTGTGGTCATTATCACTACTTACACTTTCTTTATTTAATATAAGCAATAGCTTAGCTGAAGAAAGCCCTGCAGCTGTGCCGCTGTATACTGAATCTGAGTTAATAGCTTTAATTAATGAGAACACTCATCTAGCCCGCGTGAAGGCAGATAATTGCCAGTTAGTGCAAGATATAGAAGCGCGAGCCAATAAAATGGCATTGCCGTCGTATCAATTTTTATACGGTGATATGCTCGCCTACAAGGTGTGTGTTGAGCGTGATGTAGCTTTAGGTGTGTATTACATGAAAAAAGCGGCTGAGCAGGGCTTAGCGGCAGCATTAGAGCAGCTAGGTCGCTATTACGATGTTGGGCAGTTAGTCCAAAAAGACAAAGCCATGGCAATAACCTACCTCCGTGAGGCCTCAGCGCAAGGTAACTTAAAAGCGCAATTACGATTAGTGGGCTTGTTTAATCAAGGCTATGGTAGTCCAAGAGACTTTGAAGATGCTTATCGTTGGCTGTTTAACACCACGGTAGCCGATAAAGCGACACATAAAAAAATAGAGCGAGCATTAACTAAACTTGCTGAAAAAATGCCAGCTAGTGTCGTTACCCGCGCGCGCTTACCTATGTAACCTAAACTCTAGCTAGAGAAAATAAACCTAATTATGACTATGATTTAATATGTTAGTAAATCTCTTAATCAGAGTTTAGGTTTGTAAATAAAAAAGTGAGAGTGCTTTTTTTAGCACTCTCGCTTTTTAGTTATTACTCATCTTTTTTATTGTCTTTGGCTTTGTTATTGGCCGGATCTTTTAATAGCGATATTTTAGGCGGTTGCAATGCAACTACTCGTTCACCCTCTTGTGGTGGCTTTTCCATATCACTGGTAAAAGGCCTCATTTTCACTGGTGCGTCTTCATCACTGTCTTTATCCCCTTTGAGAATAAGCAGTGGAATCGCTTCAGGATTCATTTCTAAATACTGCTGCCAGCTAAACTCTTCAGATATACGTGTTGCACTCACTTTACCGCCTTTGGCAATAACACTGCTTAAGCGTGCATATGCGCCGTTTTCACCAAACAGAATTTGTCGTGATAAAAACGTCGCACTGTCTTTATTTGCTTTAGCATGTGATGAAGAGGAACGTAGTGAAAATACATTTTTTTCATTTAATAAATGAGAGAAGTACTGCACCCCTAATGCGTTGTGGTGGCGA
The DNA here is from genome assembly GCF_002310795.1 of Pseudoalteromonas issachenkonii. Classification (NCBI taxonomy): domain Bacteria; kingdom Pseudomonadati; phylum Pseudomonadota; class Gammaproteobacteria; order Alteromonadales; family Pseudoalteromonadaceae; genus Pseudoalteromonas; species Pseudoalteromonas issachenkonii. The sequence goes on along the minus strand of NZ_CP011030.1, from coordinate 3,071,811 downwards.
TTAGGTGAAAGCGCTAAAACACTGCGAATCGTGGTTAAAGGTAAATAACGTTCAGCATGCTCCGATTGCGGGTTACCGTAATAACAAGGAAGGCCATCCATGCGCGCCATTCTACAGTTCTCCCAAGCAGGATCTGATAGATGAACAGGAATATTTTGCTCTTTTAAGCCACGTGCAATTGCACGCGATACATGGTTTGCACCAATGATTAAAATAGTATTAGGGGATGGTTGACGCACTCCAAGTAGTTTCGCAACAGGGATAGCCGTTAAGCTTTGCAGTACCACAGTAACAATAATAACAGTAAATATGAGTGGCACCATTTTTTCGGCATCGGCCACTCCCGCTTCCATCATACTCAGCGCAAATACTGAACCAACGGCTGCTGCAACAATACCGCGAGGTGCAATCCAAGCAAGTACTAGGCGTGATTTCATCGGTAAGTCTGTACCAAAGGTTGAAATAGCAATACACAATGGGCGCGCAATAAATAGCACAATAGCTAAAAATATAAATACGTCGCTGTCGAGCATCATTAAATCAGAGAGTTGTAGTCTTGCGGCCAATAAAATAAATAAAGTCGAGATTAAAATCATCGACAAATCTTCTTTAAACTCGAGTACCGAATCTATTTCCAAGTCATCTTGATTAGCTAACCAAATGCCAAACACCGTCACAGCCAGTAAGCCTGACTCATGGCTTATGTGGTTTGAAATAGAAAAGCTAATTAACACTAACGCTAAAATACCAAACTTATGTAGCTCAAATGGCAGCCATTCTCGGCGCATTAGTTGCGTCGTGATCCAACCCGAAACCACACCAATGCTTAAACCAACGCCAACGGTTTTAACCAGTGCAACGATAGTATGGCTAAGTACTTCACCCTGACCAACCAGCATTACGGCTTCAAACACTAGTACTGCAAATAAAGCGCCAATGGGGTCTATTACTATGCCTTCCCAGCGTAAAATACGATCGATATCCTGGGTAGGTCGCATCGAGTTAAGTAATGGAGCAATAACGGTTGGCCCCGTAACAACAAGCACTGCGCCAAGTACTGCAGCAACTCGCCAATTTAACTCGAGTAACCAATAGGCGCTAAAACTAATAACAATACAAGTTGTAAGCATACCAATAGAGCAGAGGTTTCTGACGACTTTACTGATCCCTTTAAGTTCTCGAAAATGTAAAGTTAAGGACCCTTCAAATAAAATCACAGCGACACTCAAAGAGACCACAGGAAAAAGTAAATCACCTAATAATGCATCAGGGTCTAATACGCCACTAAATGGCCCTAATAAAAGCCCTGTAAGCAATAAAAACAGAATAGCGGGTACTCTAAACGCCCAAGCGACCCATTGGGCTAACACTGAACACAGTGCAATACCGGCTATATAAATTGCTGACATAGAGTAAAAACTCCTTAATTTTAATAATGTTTAAAAGTATAACGGTTACCAACCAGTAATACAGTGGGTATACACGTGTAAATTAAATTTAGCTAATAAATAATGTTTATTTATTTAGTGTTAACGTCTTTTTTGAGAGTGTTATCAAAGTTATAGTCTCTATAATTACTATTTATAGTAGTCTAACTTTATGATATCTATTGCAAAATGTGCATGCCTTGTCTGTTATGACCTATTTAGCTTTAATTTTAGCCTTGATCTAAGCGGCTATTTTAACGTATTATACTTCGTGTTCGAATAATTAGTTATCTAATAAAGTTTGTTATTTAAGTAAGTAAACGTGTTAGATATAAACATCTTAACTCTCTTAGTGATTGTTTCAGCGATGTTTTATAATGTTCGAACATAAAATATCATTTACCGAACTCTTTGGTATAGTTTTGCTCAAGGTGTTTATCTGCGTAACGCACATAAATTAAAGTTTGAGTTGAATTATTACCTTTCAATATTTAATCCCCATCGTGGCGGTTAAATCTCGGTCCTTAAGTCATCACCCTATCTGTTGGTGTACCAGACTTAAGAGGCTCTATGTATGTTGTTAATAAAAAAGCCGCACACAGCTTTTTACAGCGATACATAAACAACACTTTATATTTTTTTAGTTAGTACAATCCAATTTTATTGGGTTAATACTATTTATTTTTTGCATCTCAATTTAAAACAATGGTTTTAGAGACGGTGTACGCGTGTGTAAAAAAAGTGTGGGCAATGATAAACAAATTCGACGTTATGTTTTAAACATAGCGACCTGGTTTCATTCATCAGTGTGATGAATACAAATAAAATGGAAAGTTGAGCATTTATGCAAAAGTTAAATTGGCGACGTATCGTACTTAAAGTGGGCAGTGCCTTAATTGCACCCGATCAAGATGGCTGTCGTTCACGCTACTTGTTAACCATCGCACAGTTTATCGTTCACTGTCGCGCACGTGGTATAGAGGTTATTTTAGTGTCATCAGGCTCTGTAGCGGCAGGCTCGCATTTATTTCCATCAGAGAAGCCGCGCTCAGTTGTTATGAAAAAAGCCATGGCAGCAGCAGGGCAAACAGAAATGATGGCCATGTGGGATCGTTTCTTTGATTTTCCATCAGCGCAGCTATTATTAACTCATGGTGACTTACGTGACCGTGAGCGTTACCAGAGTATCCGTGAAACCGTATTTACCTTGCTAGAGCACGGCGTGCTACCTATCATTAATGAAAATGATGCGGTGACAACAGATGATTTAAAAGTGGGTGATAACGATAACTTATCAGCGATGGTGGCAGCTGCCGCTGACGCTGACGCATTAATGATTTTTTCAGATGTAGATGGGCTGTACGACAAAAATCCAAATCTGCATGACGATGCCGTATTATTGCCTGAAATAAAATCAATTGATGATTCTATTTATGCTATGGCAGGATGTGCTACCAGTGCAGTAGGCACCGGTGGAATGAAAACCAAGATTGAAGCGGCAGAAAAAGCCACATCACATGGTATTGCAACGTATATTATTAATGGCTTTAAAGAAGAAACCTTTACTCGTTTATTAGCGGGCGAAAATCCAGGTAGTGTGTTCTTGCCTTATGAAAAACCAATGCAAGACTCTATTCACTGGATGACACATACCGCAAATGAACAAGGTGAAGTGGTTGTCGATGGGTCATTTGATGATTCGCTAGAAGGCGAAGACGGCTGTTTACGAGGCGATGAGATCAAGGAAGTACATGGCGAGTTTGCTGTGGGCGATACTATCTTAGTTCGCAGTGAAGATGGTACGCGTTTAGCTAAAGCCACAGCAAATTACAGTAGCTGCTTGTTAAACTTTATTGCAGACAACGAGCAGAGTGAATTCAGCGAAAAAATGCAGGATTCAATTGGACCAATTATTTCAGAAAAAGATATCGCATTATTGGAGAAGTCATGAGTTTAATTACGGATATATCACGCCAAGCAGCAAAAGCTGCACATACACTTGCTTTACTCGATACCGAGACTAAAAACAACGTGTTAACCGATATGGCAGCGGCATTAAGAGATCAAAAAGAATTTATAATCAAAGAAAACGAAAGTGACCTAAGCGCTGCGCGTGACAATAATTTAGCAGCGTCAATGATAGACCGTTTAACATTGAATGATGAGCGCATTGAAGCGATGGCTGAAGGTATCGAAGTGATTGTTTCACTTGATGATCCGGTTGGCCAGTTACGTGATATCACTGAACGTCCAAATGGCATTAAAATTCGAAAAATGCGTGTACCACTGGGCGTGGTATGTATGATTTACGAAGCACGACCTAATGTAACGGCTGACGCGGGTGCATTGTGCTTTAAGTCGGGTAATGGTGTTATTTTGCGCGGTGGTAAAGAAGCGCTTAAAAGCTCACAAGCCATTGCTAGTGTAATGCACAGCGTGCTTACTAAACATGGTTTGCCAACGGCGCTAATTTCAGTTATTCCAGATCCTGACCGTGCTTTACTAATGGAATTAATGCAGCAACGCGACAGTATTGATTTAATTATCCCACGTGGCGGTGAAGGGCTTATTAACTATGTAACAGAAAACAGTACAATTCCTGTTATTCAGCACTTTAAAGGCGTGTGTCATTTATACGTAGATAAAGATGCAGACTTAGAAGTGGCACTTAATCTACTACTTAATGGTAAGACTCAGCGTACTGGTGTATGTAATGCCTTAGAAGGGTTAGTAGTACACCAAGATGTTGCTGATGAGTTTTTAAATTTGTGTGCAGTTGTACTTCGTCAAGAAGGTGTAAAAATTAATGCTGACGCTAAAGCGGCTGAATATTTTGATAATGCCACTGTACTTGCTGATAACGAATTTGGTGAAGAGTACTTAGACTTAGAGTTAGCAATTCGTATTGTGCCAAGTTTTGATGCAGCCGTTGAGCACATTGCTCAATTTGGCTCAAATCATACCGAAGTTATCTGTACTAAAAACGATGCTGCGGCAGAGTTATTCCAACGTAGTGTGGATGCATCGGTTGTTATGGTTAATGCGTCATCACGTTTCTCTGATGGCTCACAACTAGGTTTAGGCGCCGAGATTGGTATTGCAACGACTAAGTTGCATGCTTATGGTCCAATGGGGCTTGAGTCACTAACGACTGAGAAATATTTAGTTAATGGTGTTGGTCAAGTTCGCGAATAACTTACCCAACCTAATAAACGATAAAAATGCCGGGCTTTTGCTCGGCATTTTTGATCTCGATTTAGCAAAATCAAACAACTAAGCAAACATAAAGATTAAAACAGGGCAAAAAATTATTAACAGAGAAATTTATTTAGAATATAAAAATAAGGATATTACTTAGGGGATAGAGTAGGAAAGTAAAGTGGTGGAGCTAAGGCAGGATCGAACTGCTGACCTCCTGCGTGCAAGGCAGGCGCTCTCCCAGCTGAGCTATAGCCCCACATTCCTAATTTACATATAATGTAAATGCTTAAGTGCTGAGTCTCAAGCGGGGTGAACTTTAAATATTTTTACGATTTTGGTCAAGTATTTTTTCACAAATTTTTCCGTTTTAACTAATTTTTGTTAAACTCGAGCTCAATATTTACTAAAACGACAATACATGATGAAAAAATACGCGTTAGTTTTCATGATTTTCCTTTTTGGTTGTGCCAGTTCAGTAGATGAACCGCCCTACGAAATTAATAATAAACAATTTTATGACACCCTTGATGAGCAAGGTAACAAGCTTTTTGCTTATGTGGTTTCTGTAAAGGCTAAAAGTCGTGAGCAAATTAATATCAATAAAAAACTAACCCGTAGTGATGTTCAGCGTTTTGCTGAGCAAGAGCATTTTGAAGAGTCGAGTGTTTTAAAATTACAATTAGAAGATCAAGCGGTAGAGTTTCTTAATAAAGAACTAGCACAGCGTAACTATTGTGCAGATAAGCATGAAATAAACGAAGTACTATGGCGTGATTTAAGTGTGCAATTAAGAGGGCGTTGTTTGTAATATGTTAGCGGATAAACAAAAACTAGCGGCAGTGTTAACCCAACTAAATATAGAATATGACGTAATAGAACATCCAGCGCTACATGGCAGTTTAGATGCCGATGAACTGATGGTAAATCGCCCAGGAACACGTTTAAAAAACCTATTTTTGCGAGACAATGAAGGTAAGCGTCATTTTTTAGTGATCACCGCGCATGATAAACAGTTGGATTTAAAGTCACTTGCCGTACAGCAAGGGCTATCGCGCTTAGGCTTTGCCTCTAATGAGCGCTTGGCTAAGTACTTAAAGGTTGCACCAGGTTGCGTGTCAATGCTCAGCTTAATGAACGACAAACAGCGTGATGTAACGCTTTGGCTTGATCAAGATATTTGGTTTGGCGATTTATTTCATTGCCACCCGTTTGAAAATACCCAAACATGGTTATTAACTAAGCCTGATTTACTGCGTTTTTTTGACTTTACTGAGCATCAGCCGCGGGTGATGTTTTTGCCATCGCGTTGAGCCCACAAAATAAGCCCCAGTCCACACAAACATACAGCGAGTAATGTTGCCATAAACGCCGTTTGTCCATGAGTTTGATAAACCACCCCTGGTAATAACGAGCCCAGTGCGCCGCCGCTGTAATAAAATGATACATAGCACCCGTTGGTAACGCTTGGCGGTGCGTGACTGATTTTATTAACCAGTGGTGCCGCTGTGGAATGAATCACAAACATAGCGCCGCAAAAGAGTGTGAATGCAATTAAAAACAACAACAGTGAATGACTCATTAATAACACAACACTGAGGTTATAAAACACGAATACCGCGGCCAACAATCGCCAGGCTGAAGTCATTTTTTTTAATAGCCAAGGAGTGAAAATAGAAGCCAAAGCACCCACCAAATAGCCACTATAAACAAAGCCAATGTCGCGCGTGTTATTAATTAAAAAGGTATTTTTTAAAATAAAAGGCAAGTAGTTTAATAATGCTGCAAAGCAAAAAAACATACAAAAAATGGCACCATAGAGCTTAAGTGCAGAGCCCTCTTTAAGTTGTTTTATATAATCTAATGGCGATAAAACCTCGGTTGATTTAACGAGATTAAAACGTTTATGGGGAATACTTAACGCTAGAATAATCAGCATGGCTGCTATTAGGTAATAAAAACTCTGCCACGACCAAACATCGCTAAAGAGCGCAGCCAATACACGACCAAAATAACCACCGACAATCGTACTACCTATATATAGCGTCATATTTTTTTGTAATGTATCGGCTTGATAGCTCATACCAATAAAGCTGGTCATGGCAGTCAATGCGGCAGGTAAAGTCAGTCCTTGTAAAAACCTTACCAGTAGAAGTAATTCAAAACTCGGGGCATAAATAAATAAGATACAACCCACACCCAGTAACAACATAGCGAAGCGTAATATCAATAAAGGGTTTCGCTTAGCTAAAAACAGTCCATACACCAAAGGGGCAATAGCTAAAGGCAACATAGTGGCCGTCATTAAGCTGCCTGCAACAGCAGGAGCAACATTAAATTCAGTAGCAAATAAACTTAATAATGGCTGTGGTGCGTATAAAACAAAAAAAATGAAAACCGAACAGATAAGTAGGTGAGGTAAGCGCATTAACTGCCATATACATTGCTTATTAGTTGAGCTGCATTATATACAAAACTGCTAGGGTTTTCATAAATTAACCTTTATTGCGCTAAATCATGCTTTGTTTTCAGTAGTTTGTTAGATTAATACCAATAGCGCTGTTATTTACGCTCGTTGGTGATTAAAATAGCATTAATATTCGTTTTTAGTGGGAACACGCCATGGGGTCACTACAAGAGCAATTGCTCCAAGCTGGTTTAACAACATCACATAAAGCTAAAGTTGCTAAATCAGAAAAGCGCAAGCAACAGAAAAAGCAAAAGAAGGGAGCGACGAGCAACCCGAACGATTTACAAAAGCATATTCAGCAAACTAAGTTGGAGCAGCAGCAAAAAGCTGAAGAGCTCAATAAAGCGCGCCAAGAAGAATTAAAGCAGCGCGAACAAGTCGCGCGTGTGAAGCAAATTTTAGAGCATCATAATCAAGAGTCAATTCGCGGTGAGCGTACCTTTAACTTCACTTATGAAAATAAAGTGAAAGGGCTTGATGTGAATGAGCAAACGCAAAAGGCGCTCTCGGGCGGGCGTTTAGCTATTTGTGTGTTAGAAGGTCAGTTTTACGTATTAGAAGATGAGCCTGCGCGTAAAGTGGCTGAGGTGGATGAAAAGTATATTGTGTTTCATGTTGAGCCTGAAAATAAAGCCAAAGATGAAGACGATCCGTATGCTGATTTTGAAGTGCCAGACGATCTTATTTGGTAAGCCTATTAAGTATCTGCTCAGTTAAAGCAAGCTAGTATGTGTTTTATGAGGGATACACGTATTTGTTCTGATTGATCGTCAAACCTTACCAAGGACGTATGCTTTTTAAAGATTTATTGACTACAATAATCACAACCGTTTTTTTAACCGTAAAAAGAAGAGTAAATACAATGAGCAAGATAAAAACACTTTTATTAGGCGCGGGTATTGGTTTAGCCGCAAGTTTTTCATTTTCAGCAGCCGCTGCAGATGGCGCTGCACTTTACACAGCTAAAAATTGTCAAACATGTCATGGTGAAGAAGGTAAAGCACCTATTATGGCGATGTACCCTAAACTAAATGGTCAAAACAAAGAATATTTAGTAGCGCAAATGAAAGACATCAAGTCAGGCGCTCGTAACAACGGTATGTCTATGGCGATGAAAGCGATGGTTGCGACTGTGACTGATGAAGAGTTTGAAGCGATTGCCGATTACCTATCAAAAGTACAATAATCGTTAACGCTAATTAAAAAGAGCCACACCTATGTGTGGCTTTTTTATTTGGTGATTGCGATCATGCTAATACTCATTTAGACTTCTAAACATCTACAATCACTAGCGCTATGCTGTGTTTTAAAAGGCTTGTTATGTTTGATTTACCCCAGCTCAATTTAAAAAATAAAGTATCAGAACAAGAGTGGCAACTACGTGTTGATTTAGCCGCATGTTATCGATTAGTTGACCATTTTCGTTGGGGGGATTTAATTTATACGCACCTTTCTGCTCGCCTACCGGGCACTGATCATTATTTAGTGAATGCCTTTGGCTTAACGTTTGATGAGATCACTGCATCTAACTTAGTCAAAGTAGATTTAAATGGCCGCATTATTGACGATACACCCTTTAATATTAACCCTGCAGGGTTCACTATTCACAGTGCCATTCACGAAGTACGTGAGGATGCACATTGCGTTATACACCTGCACACCAAAGAAACGATTGCGGTTGCAACACAAAAAGAAGGGCTGTTACCGCTAAGTCAGTATTCGATGTTTTCATTGCCGTCTCTGTCTTACCATGGCTATGAAGGTCTAGCGGTGAATGACGATGAGCGTAAACGCCTGCAAACAGATTTAGGCACCACCAATCATATGCTATTGGTCAACCACGGCGGTTTAACAGTAGGCCCAACGGTAGGCGATGCGTTTATGCGCTTTTATGACCTTCAGCGTGCCTGTGAAATACAGTTAGCCATTCAATCAAGTGCGCAAGAAGCGACTGCTGTGCCTCAAGCTATTATTGATAACATTTATAACCAAGCGAACGTCGTTCACAGCGGCAGTACAGGGGGCCAGCTAGCATGGCCTGCCATGTTACGAAAAGCGTATCGTCTTGATCCTAGTTTTGCAAAATAACCCACTGAAGGTTAATAAGGAATTTTTATGAAAGTAAATCGCGTTGAAGTCTTTGATATTCATTGCCCTGATCGTCCTGCATGGACGCCGGTATTTGTTCGAATTCATACCGATGAAGGTATTAGCGGTGTGGGTGAAGCAGGTCTTGCATACGATTTAGGCCACAGTGCAGCTGCTGCGATGATCAAAGAAATGGCCGATGCCTTTTTAATTGGCCATGACCCGTTTCAAACTGAAAAACTATGGTCGCGCATGTTGCGTGAAAGTTTTTGGGGTCTAGGCGGTGGGCCGGTGGTTTACGCAGCAATGAGTGCGATTGATACGGCACTTTGGGATATAAAAGGTAAAGCATTAGGTTTACCTGTGTATCAGTTGCTTGGTGGTAAAGTTAACGACAAGCTGCGTACTTATGCATCACAGCTGCAGTTTGACTGGGACAGTGAATTTAAAGCGCTGGTACAGCCACAAGAATATGCAGAAGCGGCACTAAAAGCGGTGGCGGAAGGTTACGATGCGGTAAAGGTCGATCCAATTCAATACGATAAAGACGGCAACACCTATTACGACCGCACAAATATTATTTCTCGTCCAGAAATGAAACTATACCGCGCTCGTATGCAGGCTATTCGTGAAGCCGTGGGTGACGAAGTAGATATTATTTTTGAATGTCATAGCTTACCAGGGGCGACATCGGCAATTCAAATTGGTGAAATTGCAGAAGAATTTGACTGTATGTATTTTGAAGAGCCGGTGAATTACCTAAACCATTCATTACATGCCAAAGTGGCTGACAAAGTGGCTGTGCCTATTGCAGGCGGCGAGCGCTTGTATAACCGCTGGGGTGTACGTCCTTATTTAGAAGATCAAAGTATTGATGTACTACAGCCAGATATCGGCTTATGTGGTGGCTTTACCGAAACTAAAAAAGTATGTGATTACGCTGATATTTTTGATGTGCGTATTCAGGCACACGTATGTGGAGGGCCGGTTGCAACGGCGGCATCATTGCACTTAGAAACAGCGATCCCTAACTTTTTAATTCACGAGCATCATACTTACGCGATTAAAAAGTGGAATAGAGAGCTATGCTTACAAGATCCACAACCTAAAAATGGTTTTTTTGAAGTATCTGAAGAACCAGGTCTTGGGATTGAGCTTAACGATGAAATTGTAATGCGCTCACAACGCGTAGAAATAAAATAGTTTACTCTGTTGAGAAATAGCCGGTAAGTGAGTTGTCACTTACCGGCTTTTTTATCGCTGTGGGTTTATTTTACAAAGTACTTGTTTTAGTTCAATGGTTGCTTTGCTATCAAGGTGGCGAACAAAACAGCGCTCTCCCTTAGTCACGAGCTCAAATTGATCTGGCATATTAAGTTGCTTGCCCAAAATAGGGTTGCCCTGAGGATCTTTATGATTAAGTTGCTCAAGGGTAACCGTGCTTGAGGTGACAAAAACATCGTCTGCTAATTGAACCTGCGAGCTATGCAGCAGCTGCGCAATTGCGTCGGCTACTTTAGCGCTATTAGGCTCAATTAGTAACGCATGTTGCAATTTAGGTGTGGGCTCTGAGCTTTGTGCTAAGCACCCACTTAAAAATAGCGAAATTGCAGTTATTGCTAATAAAATCTTCATTGCTTATCTCATGTTATCGCTAAGAATAATATTCTGTTTAAGTACAGTCTGAATTCGCGCGTCTTTTACTTCAGGCATATCGGTGGCGATAGTGGGCGCAAAACCGAGAACACTATTTATTGAGCTTGGGGCTGGGCAACTGCCGGTTGCTCTATAACTAAGTGCGGTATTAAGTAAGCCTTCACTTGCATCACCTAAGCGTTTGCTAAAGTCATCGGCAACAGCACAGCCTGCAATAAGTACGGGCTGGCGCGCATTATCAATGGTATTTTGCGGTGCAAAGCCATCTGAATATTCACCAAAACCTTTGTTATTTTCGCCAGTAAATTGAATGGTAAAATAAGTAGTGTCGCAGTTATCGGTTGGGTAAAAGCCATACGGTTTACCACAGGTGCCAGCCCCTATCTGAATGATTTCAACATCGGCTCCGCGCAGCCCGTTAATTATAGCCTCACTGGCTGAGCAGGTACTGCTGGTGGTGAGTACAAATACCCGATCTAAATTTAACGTTGGTAATGGGGTGCCTGCAGCTATTGCAGGGTTATTTTCAAACCCGACAAAACGATTTGTAAAGGGCATGGGGGTCAGTGTTTGCCCTGTGATAGGGTTGGTATTGGGGTATTTATCGTTAAAAATAGTGCGTTCAAATATTTTGCCTTGGGTATTGCTACCTGCCACCATATAGCCTACTTGGCTGGCCATTTGTAACAAACCACCGCCGTTATAGCGCACATCAATGACTAAATCTTTAATGCTGCTGGCAGCGAGTTGGTTAAAGGCGTTGTAAAGCTGCGTTTCGGCTATCGCGTTGTGGCTATTAAATTGAAAGTAACCCACATCGCCGTTTGCTAAATCAGTACGTACGTTCATTACTGGTTGCGACTCGATATTTTGAGATGTGAGCGTAACAATGCGATTTTCATTAGTGCTGATATCCCTAAATACAAATTCGGTAACTTTACCTGTTTGTTCTGGGAATAAACCTGCGTTAATAATAGCTACCTCGCTTGATGAGGTCGTGTTAATAAAATCAACACCATCAACTTCTAAAAGCTCAAAGCCCCTAATAATATTTTGATTACTAGCAGGGGTATTTGGCTCGGTATAGCTAACAATTGCTTGGCGCGGCGCACTACCAGCGATTATTTTTATATTAAAGCCATAACCAAAGCTTAGGCCTGATTGATTTTGTCTTTGCCACTCATCGGTTGGCAAACTAAAGTGAAAGTTATCTTTTTTCGCACCCGACTCAGTCAGTTGCTCCGTTTTTAAAGTATTAAAGTAATCAATGACACCTGACGTTAATGCCGGATTAGTATCAATAATTTCGTCGTACCATAAGTAGGTTTCGTTACTCCAAGAGCGCAGCCAGTTTTTTTCATTAATTGCTTGGCATTGACCTTTAAATTGCCCTGAGCTAGCAAATACACCAGAAGTCCAGCCACCGTTATTAGTTGTTGGATTGGTCGCATTGTCGCTACCTCCACCGCCACAACCTGTTAATAAAGTGGCTAGCGAAAAAGGGAGTAATGTGTATTTGAGAGAAGATGAATTAAAAATGGCCATACGCATGCTCGTTTTTTAAACTGTTGAGCTAAATATAGCGGTTTTTATTTAGAGTTGATAGAGTCGCGCTGCATTTTTGTAACTCAAATGTTGCCATGTAAGCTCATCGCTACATAGGCTGCGATAATGTTGCCATAACTCATTGTAGTTAATGTTAATTTGGCACACGGGGAAGTTGCTGGCAAACATCACTCTTTGCATACCAAAATGCTTTAAAATATGTGTTAAACATTGGGTTTGCTGCTCGCTATTAAGCATTAGTAATTCAAAGCCTGAAAACTTCATCGCAACATTAGGCTGTTTTGCAAGTAGTTCAATTGCAGTTGCCCAGTTAGCAAGGTTGTGTGCAAGCCCTGCGTGATTAATGATGATTTGTAAGTCACTAACTTGGTTGGCATAAGAAATAAGTTGCTCGGTGATGTTGAGGTTTTCTATTTCAAATTGCGCTTCAAAATGCAGTTTTAAGTGGCTCAAGTGGCGCAGGTTATCGAGACAATGAGGGTTCAATAAGCGCGTGGCATCATGACCTTCAGTGATATCTCTAATGCCGACAAGGGATGAATGTTTTAGATGTTTAAGTGCTAGTTTAAATCCGTTATTTGGCTGGTTAATTGTTGCAAAGCTAATCGCTTTGTAAGGTAGCCTTTTTATATGCTTTGCTAACCAGTTTAATTCATTAATAGGTTGCTCATTATCAAAGCCAGCTTCTATATGCACTAAACCAACGAGTTCAAAGTCCGTACTTTTGATTAGTTCAGCAACGCTAATCGGTTGTTTTATTTTATCTAAGTTAGGCCAAGCGGGTGGGTTAGCACCTTGCAGCCAGGTGTATTGACCCTCCAGCAAATTAAAAAAATGCACATGCGGGTCAATAATTTTAGTACTCATTGCGCTGTGTAACCGCCATCAATGCGTTGCAAACTGCCGGTAATAAAGCTGGCTTCTGGACTTACTAAAAAGTTTACCAGTGCTGCAACTTCATCGGCTTGGCCTAAACGATTAAGTGGTTGTAAAGCAGCTTCTTCGGCAACAATATCTGCCTTATTTGCGCCACTTTTTTTGCAGTATGCATCAATCGCATTATGAAATAATGGCGTTTCTATGGTGCCAGGACACACGGCATTAGTGCGAATATTAAAGCTTGCGTAATCTAAGGCGGTGGTTTTAGCCATCGAAGCCAATGCATGTTTAGTCAGGTTATAAGCAAATGAGTTTTGTTTGCCAATAATGGCCTGATCTGAGGCAATTAACACAATAGCGCCATCTTGTTGTGCTTTCATGGCTGGTAATACGCTTTGTATAGCCGCGTACGCACCTTTAACATTCAGTGCCATTAACGCATCGAATGTCGCTTCATCGGTTTGCTCAATTGTGGCACTTAGGTGCTTGCCAGCATTTGAAACAAGTACATCAATGCGTTGTGTTTTTTCAATAATAGCCTGTATACACTGGCGTACGGCGGTTACATTACTAACATCACATTGATGAAAAACACCACTCTTACTGGGTTCAATATCTAGGTTATGAACCTGATAGCCGCTCGTTAATAATCGCTGAACCACAGCAAAGCCAATGCCTTTAGAGCCACCGGTTACTATTGCAACTTTTGACATACTTGTTCCTTTAATTAGCAATTAATGTGCGTGGCCGCAACCACCTTCAGCATGAACATGGCCGTGAGAAATCTCTTCGTTTGTTGCTTCTCGAACTGAGACAACCTCAACATCAAAAGTCAGCGTTTTACCAGCAAATGGGTGGTTTAAATCACAATCAGCATTAAAGCGGCCTACTTTTACAATGGTTACTTGGTGGCGACCTTGGTTTGATTGCACCATAGCAGTCATGCCTGGTTTCCATACTTTTACATCACCTTGAAGGTGCTTAAGCGGAATGCGCTGAATTAAGTCATCAACACGCTCACCGTATGATTCACTTGGAGATAACGTTACGCTAAATTTATCACCAGCAGTTTTACCTTCAAGTGCGGTTTCTAAACCGGGTAGCATGCCTTCGCTGCCGTGAATGTAACTTAATGGCGCGTCGTTAAGGCTACTTTCTATTTGCTCACCGGCTTCGCTAAGGGTGTAATGAAATTCAACGGCCGAATTTTTACTGATTTGCATGCATGTCTCTTTAAGATTTAAATAAATTAAAAAGCAATTTTACGCGAAATACTGCGCTTTAGAAACTTAACGGGGATGATTTAATGTATTTTGTAAGTCGAGTAACAGATCTTTTTTAGCCGGTGTGGTTTTAGGTGTCGCAGCTTGGGGTATAAATAAAACCAACTGAGTACCAGGTTTTAATACGCTTGAGGCAGATAATTTATTCCAACGCGCTAAATCGCTATGAGCAACGCCGTATAACTGACTTATATTCCAAAGGTTGTCACCGGGTTTTACGTGGTAATCTACCTCGATGGTTGGAATGATTTGCTCTTTTTGTTCTAGATAAGGGCTTATTTTATAGTTAATAGTGAGCGACTCAGGCAACGTTTGCGGCTCCCCTAAAATAAGCTTTTCGCCAACGCCAATAAAGTTATTTTGCTTATTATTGAGCTGTTTTAATACTTCTAAAGGCAGGCCAAAATGCCTAGCAATACCGTACAGCGTGTCATTTTTCTTAACGATGTATTCGCCTGCAAAATTGGCTTTAAAAAAGCGGTTTTTTAATAAAGCTTGTTGCTCTATAGGTAATAACAGAGTGTGCGGTCCATGGGGAGAGCTTTGATTTTTTAAATAACCCCGATTAAGGGCATGCAGTTGTTTGGCGCCCATGCCAGAGAGCTTGGCCATAACTGAAAAATCAAACTGTTTTGCCACATTTAGCGAGGTAGTCAGTGCTTTATAAGGAAGCTTTGGCCGTTTAAAATTTGCCTTAGGGTGTTTCACTAAATAGCTCAGTGCTAATAGTTTTGGTACATAGTCAGCGGTTTCTTTTGGCAGTGTTAGTGCCCAAAAGTCAGTTGATTTACCTCGTTTTTGATTGCGTTTTATAGCGCGCTTAACTCGGCCTTCACCGGTATTATAGGCCGCAAGTGCATGTAGCCAATTACCATCAAAACGTTTATGTAAATAGCTTAAATAATCAAGTGCCGCATCGGTTGAGGCTAATACATCCTGGCGTCCGTCGTACCATTGATCTGATTTAACCCCAAAATGATGCGCGGTTGCTGCAACGAGTTGCCACACTCCCACAGCGTGCTCGCTTGAGCGTGCGGTAGGTCTAAAGCCACTTTCTACAAATGGTAACAAGGCGAGCTCCATCGGCAAGCGCTTTTGCTCAACTTTTTTTACAATATGGTATAAAAAAGGCGCTGCACGTCGAGACACTATTTTTAAATAATTAGGCTGTTTTAAATACCAGTTAATGCGTTTTTTTAACGCCTGATTTTGCTCAACCGGTAAATGTAAGTTATCAGCAATATGTGCCCATAACTCTGTGGGTTGAGCTATTTCAGGGGCTTTGGCTGTGGCTTTTTTATTAATGACTTTGTGAGTGTTTTTAGAGGTCGGCGTATTTGATAATGCCGGTTTTGACTCTACAGGTGTGGGAACTGCAGGCGCAATGATCTCTGGCTGAGTGGTTTTACAGCTGCATAGCAATACAATGGCAAAGCATAAGATCAAGTGACGCATTTTGTTCCTTTTTAAAAAATATATTTCCATATTTTAACACAATCCATTGTGTTCAGTTATTGACTGTTTTTAGCGCGAAGTAATCCCGATTGCAAAAATAAGTGACTTGATTTTATATCAAGTGGTTCTTGTTGATAAGGTTTTAGTGCCTCAATAGGGAAGTTTTTTTGTAATTGCTCAATACTAGCTTCAGGGTTGTTTTTAGCATGCTCCGTAATCGCTTCTAAAAACGTGAGTGACTGTTTTAGTTTAACTTTATCGACTAAATCGCCATGCCCAGGAATAAAAAGTGACAGCGTATTATTATTTATATATTTTTTTAATAAGCGTTGCCATTGCTTAAGCTCGCCATGCCCAGGGTAGGGTAACCAATCGATGATATCACCACCAATTAAGGTTTTACCTTTGTCGGCAAGTAGTGTTAAATCGCCATTAGTATGTGCCTGGTGCGGGTTTATAGTGAGTGTATAGCCACCTAAATCTAACGTTTTAGATTCACTAATACTCATTTTTGGTGGTGTTAATTGATAGTCTTGCCAGCGAAATAAGCGCTTTTTAGCGCGGGTAAGCTTTTCTCGCCATTGAACTTGCTCAGCATCGGGTAAGGTGGCTAATCGTTGATAGCTCAGCTCAATGCTTTTCTCGAATCCCTCTAGCTTGTCTGTTAAAGCTTGCTGGTAAAGCGAAAAGTCGTTAGCGACTTGTTGGTGAGTAATAAGTTTTGCGTCTGGGAAGTAATGCTGCATAACCGCCATCCCCAGTAAGTGATCGTCATGAAAGTGGGTTGCAACTAAATAACACAAAGGCGTCTTTAGACGTTGTTTTAGCTCAGTTACCAGTTGTTCTACTGCCGCAAAGTTACCACTGGCATCAACGAGTAATGCACATTCACTGCCTTCAATTAATACTTGGTTAGAGTCGTAAAAACGAAGCCTTTCAGGTTGCTTAAGAAATTGAATATTAGCTGACAACGGTTGCCACTCAATTGCTGCCTCGCTTTTTGTTTGCATAAACAAGCAAATTAAAGGCAGTAAGCACTTACCTATTTTTTGAGCTTTACTTAAAAATAGTTGCATCTTTATCTCTAGCTGTATTTTTGACGGTAAAAACAATAAAAGCGCAAAATGCGCTTTTATTTAGTGTGCTCAGAGTTCGAGCTTAAGTACTGACTCAATTTATCAATCAGTTGATCTTGATATTCAAGCTCAACTGATTTTTGAGTTTTCGCTTCAAGCAATTCGTGGCTTAAATTTAAGGCAGCCATAAGTAATACTTTTTGATCGTTTCTGACTGTTGAACGTTGTTTCATTTGTTCAACTAAATCATTCAGATTTTTGGCGGCCGCTTTTAGTGCCTCTTCTTGCCCCGCAGGACAAGCAAATTGCTGCTCTTTACCAAGCAATTCAACAGTGACTCGCTGGTTTTGCAGCTCAGACATTAGCTTGCCTGTTGCGCGCTTTGTAATTTATCTAACAATGATGACAAGGTAGTACTTGCATCTTTTTGTTTTTCTTCATTTTCAAGGGCTTCTAACTGCAATAACTCATTTTCATCAAGTAGCTTGCTGTTTTGCTCTTTAAGCTCTGAAATATCAGTTTGTAACTGATTATTACGGGTAATTAGTTGGTCGATCAGTTGTTCGAGTTGTTGAAGAGTGTTGTTGTTCATAAATGCGCTCATATAACTGTAATTAATGTCATGCAAATGTAAAGCAAAGTGTGTTTATTTGCCAGCATTTACGCTGGTTTTAGGTGATTTTTATTCTATGTTAAGGGATAATTCACGCTATTGGCTTTTTCATTCAGAAGCGGTTCACGTAAACCCCCGCTTTTGCTGGTATCGATTGTCAAAGTAGTGTGCTTATGGTTCACTGATTTTATTAAATAGCGTATGGTGAAAATAAATAATGCTTAGTTACAGACACTCCTTTCATGCGGGCAACCCTGCCGATGTACTTAAACATTTAGTGTTAGCGCAAGTACTGGGTTATCAAACAATTAAAGATAAGCCGCTTGACTATATTGATACGCATTCGGGGGCTGGTTTTTTTGAGCTTGCTGCACCTGACGCGCAAAAAACCCAAGAGTACCAAGATGGCATTGAAAAACTGTGGCAACATACTAGCCAACACAGTGCCTTAAATGACTATATTGAGCTAATAAAATCATTTAATGAGAGCGCATCGCTGGCGTTTTACCCAGGCTCACCAAAAATAGCCGAGCACTTTTTACGCCGTCAAGATAAGGGCTGGTTTTTTGAGCTGCATCCGCGAGATTTAGTCTTACTTGAAGAAAACATGCAAGGTAAGCGCTCTATTCGTGTACGCGGCGAAAATGGGTTTGCAGGCTTAATTGGTTTGTTACCGCCAGCTTCGCGCAGAGCATGTGTGTTAATAGACCCACCTTATGAAATAAAAGACGATTACAATACGGTAGTACAAACCATTGTTAAAGCACATCAACGCTTTGCAACAGGGACTTACATGATCTGGTATCCGGTTGTGGACAGAGAACGTATTGATAATATGGAGCAGGGTTTAATTGACGCGGGCATTAAAAATATTCAATTATTTGAATTAGGTACTGAAGCAGATACAGAAGTACATGGTATGACCGCCTCTGGAATGATAGTGATAAATCCACCCTGGAAGCTGAAACAAACTATGGATGACGTGTTACCTGAACTAGTAAGCTTGTTGAGTAAGCCAAGTGGCTTTTATCGCAGCGAGCAGTTAGTTGCCGAATAAAAAAAATAAGCCTAGGGTCTGTTGACCTTTGCGGATTAAAATTTGTTCAAACTAGGGGCGGTTTAATCGCGGCGCGAGGTTTGTAACCTAGTGGGCTAAGTAAAAACCGAGCAAAGCTTCCGCGTCCTGCTCACGCCCCTTACCTACATCCATGTAGGCAACAAAGAGTAAATCGCCCTTAGGCAGAACCCTTCGGGCAGCGCCTGTTTGGCATTGATGCTGCGTTATCGCCTATTTATGGGGAATAACCACACCATATAGGCTCTGCCTTGCCTAAATACCAAACAGACTGCTGCAAATTTAACCTTGAAAGATCAACATACCCTAGTTTAACTGGGCTTTATACTGATCTGCTTAGATGCGGAGTATTGTTACGCTTAATTAAAAGTAAACAGCGTTAAAGGTTGCAAGTTGCTTGCCTGCCTCATTTTGTAATACTAATTTTTCACCGTTAATTTGCCATTGCGTTGCTGCTTGCAGCACACCCGCCATGGCGCTTTCTTGTGCCATATTGTCATGACACATTTTTTGCGTGGTAGCTAACTGCGTAAAAGTAACCGTTTGCTTCGATACTTCATAACCGCCATTAAAGTTATTGCACCCTAAAAAACCGTGCACAGTGTTGTCACTATTAAATTGAATAAATGGCTCTTTAGTATTCACTTCAACGGGATTGCCGTCGATTGAAACGGCTTTGAAGTAGGTATTTACTAAGTCAACGTCTGGCTTTGGCGCTACTTTTGAAACAATAATTTCTAAAGGCTCTGATGAGGCCGTATTAGCAAAAGGCGAGTTACTTGTTGTGCTGGTGTATAGTAAGTTTCCTTGATTATTAATGGTTGCGCGCACGCTGTAGCGATGGGCTGGATCAATTTTTTCAAGGTTGTATTCAAGCTCTACTTTATACGGAGGTGCGCCTACTAAATCAATTACCTGCTCAGAAATAACGGTTGCTGCCACATCCATTTTTGACACATCAACCAAGGTAACGGTTAGCTGTGAATTAGGCGCTAATAGGCTGCGATCTAGGTAGCTAACTTGTACTGGTAGAGAGGCTGTTGTTTGTTTCACAGCGCTATTTTGCTGTGCGGTGTCATCGTTACATGCGCTAAGCATAAGTGTGCCACTTGCTAAAAAACATAGGCCTGCAACCGACTTTAAGATTGAGTTTGGCTTTGGTGAGAACATAACAGTTCCTAGATATAATTACGGATATAAACAGTAGCATACGGCTAAGTTACTTAATCATCGCTTAACTTGTAAATACAGCCAATACAGAAAGTTGAGATATAAAAAAAGACGCTAGGCGCCTTGATTCGTTACTTATTTTTTAACGTATTTAGTTAAAATTACAATACGTTGTCCATCAACACGCCCTTCAATATGTTCTGGGTTGCTGGTTAAGCCAATATTGCGCACAGCAGTACCGCGCTTTGCCGTTAAGCTGCTACCTTTCACATCTAAGTCTTTTATTAAGGTGACGGTATCGCCAGCTTGTAGCACTACGCCATTACTATCAATGTGTTTAATATCATCATCTTCAGCAAGCGCTTGCTGAGCCCAAGTTAATGTGTCTTCTTCAAGGTAAATCATATCAAGTGCGTCTTGTGCCCAGCCATTATCGGCTGCTAGTCGTGTCAGCATGCGATAAGCAACAACTTGTACCGCCGGTGTTTGGCTCCACATGCTGTCATTTAAACAATGCCAATGAGTAGGAGTTAAATCGCGGGTGCCTTCAATTTGATCTTTACATGTTTGACAGGTGTAAATGCATTTATCTGAATGAGCTTCGGTAACTGGAGGTACTTCGTATACAGTTAAGTTATCTGTTGCTGCGCAGAGTTCACATTGGTTGTTGCTACGCTCTATTAAGGCTTGTTCAATGCTCATATTAGGGGCTCTTGTGAGTTTATAA
Source organism: Pseudoalteromonas issachenkonii (assembly GCF_002310795.1). Lineage (NCBI taxonomy): Bacteria > Pseudomonadati > Pseudomonadota > Gammaproteobacteria > Alteromonadales > Pseudoalteromonadaceae > Pseudoalteromonas > Pseudoalteromonas issachenkonii. The sequence continues at coordinate 3,051,128 of NZ_CP011030.1, read as the reverse complement.
AAAATATATAAGAGCATTATACCTTATAACCATAACCTTTGGGTATGCTCAGAGCGGCTGATAGCAGCAAAACCTTATAAAAAATAAGGTTAATAAAGGTTTTTATTTTAAGAATATAAATTTAGGCTTAGTCGCTTGTTTTTTATTCGAATTAAAATTGCAGCAAGTCTTTAAAGTTTCACTATACTGGTTAGGTATAACAATAAAAATAACGCTCACATCACTGCAAAACAGGAAGGGTAATGCCAAATAATCCAGACGTAAAAAATTCATCTATTTTGGTCACTCAATATATTGCTAGGCAACCCATTTTTCATGCTGATAGAAGCATTTTTGCCTTTGAGTTACTTTATCGCGATTCAGTTAATAATGCCTTTCCTGCGGGAACAACCGACGGGCAGGCCACTGGGCGACTTTTTTTTAATGCGTTAATGCTGGTTGGGGTGGAAAAGCTGGCGCTTAATCAGACCGTGTTTATAAACCTATCTAGTGAAGGACTTTTAGAGGATTTACCTACATTATTGCAGCCTGAAAATACTGTAATTGAAATTGTTGAGCGTACTGAAAATATCGAGCTTGTTACTCAACGAGTAACTGAGCTAAAAAAAGCAGGGTATGTATTTGCGTTAGATGATTATGACGCGCATGAAAAATGGCAACCTTTGCTCAGTTTGGTTGATTATATAAAGCTTGAAGTAGAAGAGCCTATAATAAAAACCACCATGCTACTTAAAAAGCTTAAACGCAATTACCCTGAGGTTAAAATAGTGGTAGAGCGAATTGAAACCTATGACGAATTTAGGCAGCTTAAAGAAGCTGGATGCGATTACTTTCAAGGATTCTTTTTTGCACGGCCAGAAATGCTCAGTTACGGTAATGTTGAGCCGTTAAAAATGGCGGTTTTTGATTTATTGCGCTGCACATCTCGTCCTGACTTGGATTTTAACGAAATTAATCAACGTATTTCTAAAGATGTGGGTTTAACCGCACGTGTTCTCAAACTAGTTAATGCTCGCTCTGCTAATAAAAATTTAGTGATTACGTCAATTCCACAAGCGGTTGTGTATTTAGGGGAAGATTCTATTAGAAAGTTTGTACGAGTACTGGCGCTGAGCGAACTTGGCTCAGACAAGCCTAGTGAACTTACTCGTTTAGGTTTATGTAGAGCGCAGTTTATGCAATTGATTTTAGAGCCCGGCGGAAAGATTATTGCAGAGCAAGGCTATTTAGTCGGCTTGATGTCGGTGCTTGATGCTATTTTAGATATGGAACTGGAAGCTATTGCCAAAGAGTTTAGTTTAGGGGCTGAGTTATCTGGTGCACTTTTAAGTTTTGATGGCATGATGGGGAACTCATTACATTTAATAAAAGCAGTAGAAGAAGATAACTGGCAATTGGCTGAAAAGTTGCTAGAGACTATTCGCCCTGCATCAGATATAGAGCTGGTGTATACAGCCATGTTAGATGCGCGCCAATATGCGGATGAGTTATTAGCCACCATTATTGAACAAGACTAACGCAAAACGTTTGGGTATGATTGGCACATATTGATTTTACTTAGTATTACACCATGCGTTTACTTTTACCTATCACGACTATTTTAATTGCCTTAGCTTTATTGATCCCCGGGGTGACACAGCCGGTGTTGAGTATGGAAGGCAAAATTGATAAATCTAAACTTGCTCAAGCCGGTATTGAAATGCTGGCAGATGAAGGAAATCAAAACACCCGTAATATGCTAATGATGATCTCGAGTATGTTGGGATTAGACAAACTTGAAGGCGAGATCAGCGCTTATCAAAAAACGCGTAGTATTTGGGGCACCGTTAACGAACTGGCCGATAACAAAAACTACTTAGTGGCGATATTAGTGGCGTTTTTTTCAATAGTGATCCCAACAATTAAGCTGCTGCTTCAATTGTTTTATTGTGCACTGAAGGAGACTTCGTTTAAGTACAAGCTTGGTAAAGTGATAATTGGCTTAAGTAAATGGAGTATGGTGGATGTGTTTGTTATTGCATTAATCGTGGCTTACATGGCTGGTAATGCAAACGCGAACTCAGAAGACTTACTTAATATGCATGCTGAGTTTGGTACTGGTTTTTGGTATTTTACCGGCTATTGCCTGTTCGCTATTGCGGCTAGTAGCTTGATAAAGCCAGTGGTAAAAACCAGTTAATGATTGAGTTTTAAACGCAGTTACCATAAACTTTTAGCGTCTATTTACTTTTAGGTTATTTCATTGCAACGTATTTACTGTATTTTACTCACGCTGACCTTGCTACTCACTTTTGTGGGTCAAGCTGTTGCGTCTGTATCTATGGTATGTGATGTGCCGCATATGAACATGGCAACCCATGCATCGATGCAGCATAGTGAAATGGCAATGAGTGACGACGCTGATACAACAACCATGTCTATGGATTGCTGTAGTGAGCAAAGCACGTTAACCCAAGATTGCAGTTGCCCAATGAGTGCTTGTAATTCGCATTCGGCCTTGCATGTAAACTCGCTATTTATAGCTTCCAAATTACCCTCTGAAAAAGTGCACCTTGCTGTCATGCAGCGCCAACCTAATTTTGCACGATCTCTTTATCGTCCTCCTATGCCTGCATAACCGCAGGATAGGTGTGTTTAAAATCTAGTCATTTAGCTTTTTGTCATCTATCTGCTTAAAAAATTAATCGTTTTTTATTTTTTAATTTTAAGTGGAGCAAGTGATGAATCACTTTGCAGTATTAAAAGCTGTTTTTGTGAGCAGCTTATTGAGCATTAGTCTCTCTGTACACAGTGCTGAACTGAGTTTAAATGAGGCAATTAACTATGCCTTAAACCATGAGCCTTGGCTTAAAGCCAGCAAACAAAAACAAGCATCAATTGAAGCAAAAAGTATTGCCGCAGGTACCTTACCTGATCCGGTACTCACGCTAGGGTTAATGAACTTACCCACTAATGGTTTTGCTTTTGATCAAGAAAATATGACCCAATTTAAAGTAGGAATTAGCCAATCGTTAAGCCGAGGCGATAGTTTAGCATTGCAGCAAAAAGCACTGTCTCAGTCGGCTGCGGTAGAGCCTTGGCTTCGTAAAGATAGACTCGCGCAGGTAAAAACCACAGTTACCGAGTCATGGCTCAATGCTTACAGAGCGCAGCGAACTATTGCACTTATTGAGCAGGACAAAGCCTTGTTTACTCAGTTAATCGATATTACCGAATCAAGTTATGTAAGCTCGGTGGGTAAAACACGCCAACAAGATATTATTCGTGCGCAATTAGAGCTAACCCGCCTTGAAGATAAACTAATGCAACTTGATCAACAGCTACAAGGTGCTAAAAAGCGGTTAACACAATGGTTGCCAATCGACATGCTAAGCCAGCCTGTTGGTGATGACTTTTCAGCGCTTGTAGCGTTAAAAAACTACACGGAATTAGAGTTTCAGCAATTAATGGCATTGCTATTAAAGCACCCCGCTATTATGGCGATTGATAATGCAATAGAGGCAAAGCAAACTCAAATAAGTGTGGCTGAGCAAGGCTATAAACCGCAAATTGGTGTGAATATGGGATATGGTTATCGCGATGATATGCCAATGGGGGGCTCACGAGCCGACCTTTTCTCTGTAGGAGTGAGTATAGATTTACCGCTATTTACCGACAATCGCCAAGATCAACTCGTTAATGCCGCGATTGCTGATAGCGAAGAGGCAAAAACACAAAAATTAATTGCCCTTAAAAAGCTACAAGGAATGTACTTTAAGGAAGTCAGCCAACTAACACGATTAAGTCAGCGAGCAGCGCTCTATAAAACTAAATTATTGCCGCAAATGGCCGAGCAATCCCAAGCGACCCTGAATGCTTATACCCGCGATGATGGTAATTTTTCGGATGTGATGCAAGCGCGGATCAGCGAATTAAATGCCAAAATAGACGCACTTAATATTCACGTTGATCAAAAAATTATTATTGCACGGTTAAATTATTACGCCAGTGCTGATGACGCCAGCTTAAAAAACTTATCACAGCAGGAGCTAACCTATGAATACTAATTTTAAATTGTCATTGGTGGCTATATGCAGTGCAGCGCTGACGGCCGGGGTATTATTGAGCTTGCCAGCTGAGCACACTATGCCAAGCGATAACAAAACCAATAGTAAAAAAGAGCCGCTTTATTGGGTGGCACCAATGGACAGTAATTATCGTCGTGATGAACCGGGTTTATCACCTATGGGTATGGATTTAGTGCCTGTTTATGAAGAGTCAGACAGTGATGCAAATAAAGGCCCCAGCAGTGTTAAAATTTCACCTACCGTGATCAATAACTTAGGTGTACGCACGGCACCGGTGGAGTTTGCAGCGCTGGAAAATGAAGTCAACACGGTAGGCTATGTACAGTATAACCAAGACCAGCTCATTCATATTCACCCGCGGGTAGAGGGCTGGGTAGAGACGTTATATGTGAAGGCCGCAGGCGATCAGGTTAAACAAGATGAGCCACTTTATACCTTGTATTCACCGCAATTAGTCAATGCCCAAGAAGAGTTTGTTTTAGCGTTAAAGCGCAATAATCCGGTGTTAATTCGGGCGGCTAAAGCACGTTTAAAATCGCTTAATGTGTCTGAGGGTTTTATTTCACGCTTACAAAAAAGTCAGCAAGTACTACAAAACATTACTTTTTATTCTCGCCAAGGTGGCGTTGTTGATGAGCTTAATATTCGTGAAGGGTTTTACGTTAAACCAGATACATCAATGATGAGTATTGCTCAGCTTGACGAAGTGTGGGTTGAGGCTGAGGTATTTGAACGCCAAGCTGAGCTGATCCGTGTTGGCTTACCGGTAACCATGACACTCGATTATTTAAGTGGTCAACGTTGGCAAGGGCAAGTGGATTATATTTACCCTACTTTAGATGCTAAAAATCGTACTTTACGAGTGCGTTTGCGCTTTAATAACGAAGGTCATCAGTTAAAACCAAATATGTTTGCGCAAGTGAGTATTCATAGCCAAAAAGCTGAAAAGCAGTTAATTGTGCCTAAAGAGGCGGTTATTCGCACTGGTAGCCAAAACCGCATTGTAATTGCGCTTGGTGAGGGGCGTTTTAAATCGGTTGAAGTAACCTTAGGGCGAAGCGATGCGACTCATACTGAGATTTTATCGGGTGTTATGGCTGAAGATGAAGTGGTTACTTCAGCACAGTTTTTAATTGATTCAGAGTCGAGTAAAAGCTCTGACTTTAAGCGTATGCAAGCCCCTTCGCACAGCACCATGGCAATGAGTGATAGTGACCCAAGCATGGCTACTGTGAATGGGGTTATCAACAGCATTGACCCTAGCACGCGGGTTATGAATATTAGCCGTGAAGCGATTGAAAAGTGGGGGCGCGGACCTGCAACTATGGACTTTGTGTTAGCAAAAAATGTAACGATTGAGGCGTTTAAGCTAAATGATGAAGTTACATTTACCTTTAGTATTGAGCAAGGTGAGTTTGTGATCCATACAATGACTTCTGTGCATGCTATGCACAGTCAGCACGAGTAGGAGTGGTTATGATTACTGCAATTATTCGCTGGTCTGTTGTTAATCGTTTTTTTGTACTGTTACTGACCGCTATATTGATTGGTGGCGGCTTGTATGCTGTAAAAAATACCCCAGTAGATGCCTTACCCGATTTATCTGATGTACAGGTTATTGTTAAAACATCTTACCCTGGGCAAGCGCCGCAAGTAGTGCAAGATCAGGTCACATTTCCTATAACCACGGCGATGTTATCGGTACCAGGGGCGCAAACAGTACGCGGTTTTTCGTTTTTTGGTGACTCCTACGTGTACGTTATTTTTGACGAAGACACCGATTTATACTGGGCACGAAGTCGTGTTCAAGAATATTTAAGTCAAGTATCTGCGCGTTTACCTAATACGGCAATTGCAGAGCTAGGCCCGGATGCCACAGGAGTTGGTTGGGTGTATTTATATGCACTCACTGATACCACAGGTAAGCATGACATAAGCCAACTACGCAGTTTACAAGATTGGTTTTTAAAGTTTGAACTGCAAACTGTGCCCGGTGTATCCGAAGTAGCATCGGTAGGTGGCATGGTGAAACAATACCAAGTTAACGTACAGCCCGATAAGTTACGTGCCTATGGTATTCCGCTAAGCCTTATTCAAACTGCCATTAAGCAAGGCAACCAAGAAATGGGGGCATCAGTTGTTGAAATGGCAGAAGCCGAATACATGGTTACCAGCACTGGCTATGTAAAAAGTGTGGCTGATTTAGAAGCGATTCCTCTAGGTATAAACGCTAACGGTACTGCACTGCAGTTACGTGATGTTGCTAATGTGCGTTTAGGTCCTCAAATGCGCCGTGGTGTTGCCGAGCTTAACGGCGAAGGCGAGGTGGCTGGTGGCGTAGTAGTGATGCGCTTTGGTGAAAACGCGCAAAAAACTATAGAGCTCGTCAAAGCTAAATTGGAGTCACTTAAAAAAGGCCTGCCTGAGGGGGTTGAAATTGTACCTGTGTACGATCGCTCTCACTTAATAAAAGACGCAGTTGACAACCTCACCTCTAAATTGATGGAAGAGCTTATTGTAGTGGCTTTAGTGTGTGTGGTGTTTTTATTCCATGTACGCTCATCGCTGGTGGCTATTATTACCTTGCCCTTAGGCATACTCACCGCCTTTATTATTATGTATTGGCAAGGGATTAATGCCAACATTATGTCGTTAGGGGGCATTGCTATAGCGATAGGTGCCATGACCGATGGTGCGATTGTGATGATTGAAAACATGCATAAACACATGGAGAAAAAACCGCTGACCGATGAAAATCGTTGGCAAGTGGTGATTGATTCTGCCAGTGAAGTAGGGCCTGCATTATTTTTTAGCTTATTAATCATTACAGTTAGCTTTATGCCGGTGTTTATTTTAGAAGCTCAAGAAGGGCGAATGTTTGCGCCATTAGCTTACACAAAAACCTATGCAATGGCGGCATCTGCCGGCTTAGCAATTACCTTAGTACCCGTACTGATGGGGTACTTTATTCGCGGTAAGGTGATATCTGAAAATAAAAATCCGGTAAACCGTTTATTGGTAAATAGTTATAAGCCACTGTTAAATATAGTATTAAAATTTCCAAAAAGCACCTTGTTGGTGGCACTGATTATTACTTTAGTGGGCTTTTATCCGGTTAATAAAATAGGCAGTGAGTTTATTCCACCTCTTGATGAGGGGGATTTAATGTATATGCCAACCACTTACCCTGGGATTTCTATTGGTAAAGCGCGCGAGCTATTACAGCAAACCGATAAGCTGATTGCCACTGTGCCCGAGGTAAAAACCGTATTTGGTAAAATTGGACGAGCGGAAACGGCAACCGATCCGGCACCACTGACCATGATTGAAACCTTTATACAGTTTAAGCCTAAAGATCAGTGGCGAGAAGGCATGACCACCGAAAAGCTCAAACAAGAGCTGGATGCTTTAGTAAAATTTCCAGGACTCACAAACGCTTGGGTAATGCCAATTAAAACGCGAATAGATATGCTGGCTACAGGGATTAAAACCCCAGTGGGTATAAAAGTCGCGGGGCCTAATTTGAATGAAATTCAAAAAATTGGCCAACAAATAGAAGTGCTGCTTAAAGATCTTCCAGGTACCGCATCGGTTTACTCAGAGCGAGTAGCGGGTGGGCGTTATATTAAGGTCGATATTAACCGCGAAAAAGCAGCGCGTTATAGTTTAAATATTGCAGATGTGCAGCAAGTGGTCGCAACCGCTATTGGCGGGATGAACGTGACTGAAACGGTTGAGGGTCAAGAGCGCTACCCGGTTAATATTCGTTATCCGCAAGCGTATCGTGATTCACCAGAGGAGTTAATGCTGCTGCCTATTGTAACCCCTGCTGGGCAACGCATTGCACTTGCCGATGTGGCTGATGTATACATTAGCGATGGCCCTCCTGGCATAAAAAGTGAAAATGCCCGTTTAAATGGTTGGAGCTTTATTGATATTAAAGATACTGACATTGGCAGCTACGTAGAAAGTGCTCAGCAGTTACTAAACGAGCAGCTAATTTTACCCGCAGGGTATTCTATAACTTGGGCAGGGCAATATGAATACATGGAGCGCGCTAAGGCGAAACTGAGTTATGTGTTGCCGTTAACCTTAGCCATTATTGTGGTGCTGCTTTACCTGAATTTTAGAAGCTTCACTGAAGTATTTATTATTATGGCGACATTACCACTGGCGATGATAGGGGGTATTTGGCTCATGTATTTAGAAGGCTTTAATTTCTCTGTTGCTGTGGGGGTCGGCTTTATTGCCCTTGCTGGGGTGGCCGTAGAAATAGGCGTTATTATGTTGGTGTATTTAAACCAAGCCTATAAAGCGCAGGTACAGGCCGCCTCTCAATTAGGAAAAAGCATGAGTATTGAGCAGCTTAAGCATGCCATATTAGAAGGCGCCGGTTTGCGCGTTCGCCCGGTAATGATGACGGTAGCAACCATAGTGATTGGCCTGTTACCTGTTTTATATGGCACAGGCACGGGGAGTGAAGTAATGAGTCGAATAGCCGCCCCCATGGTTGGCGGTATGTTTAGCGCCATTGTTTTAACATTGCTGGTATTGCCTGCTGTGTATTTATTATGGCGAAAGCGAAACCTATAATTTTTACACTGGTTGTGTAACTTGTACTGTAAAAAATCAGTGCAAGTTACCCAACTTTACTTTACCTTCTGATTTTATTGTATTTTTTATTGGCATGATTCACGCATCTATTTAATCATTAGGGTTAAATAGTAAGGAACGCACATGCAAGTTAAAACAATCCAAGAAGTGTTCGATTGGACCGTTCAATTTCACACACAAATGGCCGCTAATTTTTTTAGTGTAAAGGACCTACTCGGGGAGCATAACAAACAGCTAATTGATTATTGTGTTGAGTATGAAAAAAAGCTCGCTGAGGATTTAATTGGCTTTAAAGCCATCACGCAAATAAACACATTAGATACGTATTGTTATGAATATTTTTCAGAGCACTCAGAAATTATTAACTTTACTGATTTAGATCGCAGTAACCAGTTAGATGAGCAAGTAATTCAAGAGTATTTATCTCAGCAGCATCAAAAAGTATTAAATGCATATAGTTATTTGGCAGATAAAGCGCAGTCACCAGAGGCTCAAGAAAAGCTAGGGGAGATCTTACAGCTCGAAGAGCAAGGTCTGAAGCAGATGATGCAAAGTATTAACCGTCATGTAGATATGTAGCACTGGGTGTTATGCATAAAAAAGGCGCTGTAATTAGCGCCTTTTTCGTGTTCATACTAGTAGTACTGATTTAACTTTGCTCTACATCAACCACTAAGTCACTCGTAATTGACTCAAGAGCGTTAATTACTTCGTCTTTGTTAAGCCCATTAGGCAGGCTAACGGTGGCAACGGCACTAAAAATTGGCACCCCCCAGTTTGGCGCACTTTGCTGCCTTGAGTTTAAGTTCGTAATATTAGCGCCTTTATGACGAATAACACTTGCCAACTCTTGGACAATACCGGGACGATCGTTCCCGGTGATCACAAAATTAAGCTGCTCGAGTTCAACAGGCTCAATTTCGGTGTTGCCTTTTTCAATACGGACATCTAATTTAGGAAGCCCATTAAGCGCATCTTGAAATGCCTGTAAATGCTCTTCAGCCACCTCAACTTGTATAATGCCAGCAAAGTGGCCAAGCAAATGACTTAAATTACTGCTTAACCAATTACCGTGGTTTTCCAATATAACCGATGAAATACTTTCTACTAAACCGGGGCGATCTTCCCCTAAAATGGTTATTACCAACTGCTTCATAATAGTTCTCTTTTTAAGCCCAAATGAAAAAATAAATGCATAGGCATTAAGTGATGCGATCTAATGTATGTGATTCTTAATGTATGTAAAAGCTAACCACAAAAGGATTGTTATATCTTAATAGGTTACTTTATTATTGTTATATTAGATGCCCATTGAGTATTGTCTTGGATAAATAGTTTGTCCAATTAATAATTGATTTAGTTTATTAATAACACATAAATAAATACAATCATTCAATAAAACAATACTTTAATATTATTTCGTGGTTCCAGTAAAGAATTATTACGACTGTAACATTACTGTCACTTTGATGAAATATAATGCGCCCAACGTTAAGATATAAGGGTGTTTTGATGACTTCAAATCCGAATAAACCGACTTTTAATACGGATCGAAGCCGTCTATTTAAAGACCGGTTTGCTAAGTTTGGCATAACCGCAGGCGGTATAATGGTATTAATAGCACTGCTATTGATCTTTTTTTACCTTCTTTATGTAGTGCAGCCTATTTTCGAGTCAGCTAAAGTTGAAAAGCGCGCTAGCTTTAATGTTGCTAATGCTGAGCAAATAGTTGGGCTTGGTGTTGAAGAACAAACTGAGGTTGCTTACTTACTTGATAATCAAGGTCAAGTTAACTTCTATAGTGTTGATAAAGCAAACTTTGGTAAAAAACTAAAAACACTTAATGCCACTTTACCTGCGAAGGTAACCAGCTTTGCAAATAGTGCCCCTTTTCAAGGTCATTATGCGTATGGCTTAGAAGATGGCACCGTAACTATTGTTGCGCCTAAGTTTTTAGTCACCTTCCCTAATAATGAACGTAAATTAAGCCCGCGTTTAGGTTATCCATTGGGTGAGATGGCGTTAGAAGTTGATGAACAAGGTGCTGCTATTAAGCGTTTTGCCTTTAGCCATTATGAGGAAAAAACAGCCGTTGTGGCACTTACCGCCGATAAACGTGTGGTATTTAGCAGCTTTGTAGCCGAAGAAAATATGTTTACAGGTGAAGTCGAATGGCAAGTTGAACGTACCGAATTGAACGTTGATGGTCGCGTAGATGAGTTATTAATGTCGCCGGATACCACCCGCACATTTGTTCGCTCTGCTAATCAAATTTACGTATTCGATACTCGCTACCCAAGTGAAGTAGAGCAAATCCAATTATTATCTGCCAACGAAGAAAATGCTAATATCGTGTCATCACAATTATTAGCTGGCGCAAACTCCCTGATGCTGGCCAATGATAATGGTGAAATATCGCAGTGGTTTGAAGTAAACACTGACTCAGGTCGCGAGTTTCAAAAAATTCGTTCGTTTGAAACCACTAAGCAAAGTAAGCTCAATGTTTTTACTGAATTCTACCGCCGTACCTTTTTTACAACTGGTCAAAATGGTGAACTAGGCATTTATTACACAACCAGCGAAGCAAAGTTGTGGCAAGGTAAAGTCAGTGACGGTGCAATTGAACACTTTGCCATTGCTCCTCGCTCAAATGCGGCGTTAATTTTGGCTGATAACAAGCTAACGGTATTAGAAATTCATAACGAACACCCAGAAGTAACGTGGTCAGCGCTTTGGCAAGAAGTATGGTACGAAGGTTACCCTGAGCCGGGTTATATTTGGCAATCAACGTCTGCAAGTGATGACTTTGAATCTAAATTTTCATTGGTACCAATTTCATTTGGTACTTTAAAGGCTGCTATGTATGCAATGTTATTTGCTGTGCCTATTGCTATTTCAGCCGCTATTTACACCGCTTACTTTATGTCGAGCGAATTACGTCGCGTGGTTAAGCCGACCGTTGAAATAATGGAAGCTCTGCCAACGGTAATACTCGGCTTTTTAGCTGGCTTGTGGTTAGCGCCTTTAATTGAAGAGCACCTGCCGGCTATTGTTGGCTTACTCGTATTACTGCCATTAGGTATTTTAGCAACCGCTTTAGGTTGGACTAAATTACCTGCAGCTATTCGCCATAAAATTCCTGAAGGCTCACATTCAATTTTATTAATTCCTGTGGTGTTATTTATTGGTTGGTTGTCATTTGCGATGAGCGAAAGTATTGAACTGTGGATGTTTGATGGCAATGTGCGTCAATACTTAACCAATGAGCTTGGTATGACTTTCGATCAGCGTAACTCGCTTGTGGTTGGTATTGCGATGGGCTTTGCGGTTATTCCCACTATCTTCTCAATTGCGGAAGATGCGGTTTTCAGCGTTCCTAAGCATTTATCCAATGGCTCGTTAGCATTAGGTGCAACGCAGTGGCAAACGCTAATTCGCGTGGTGTTACTAACGGCTAGCCCAGGTATTTTCTCTGCGGTCATGATGGGGTTAGGTCGCGCCGTAGGCGAAACCATGATTGTACTGATGGCAACCGGTAATACGCCGATTATGGATTGGAGTATTTTCCAAGGTATGCGTACCTTAGCCGCTAATATTGCCGTCGAAATGCCAGAGTCGGAAGTGGGGAGTTCGCATTATCGAATTCTATTCTTAGCCGCCTTTGTATTATTCATATTTACCTTTATTTTCAACACCGTTGCTGAATTTGTTCGTCAGCAGCTGCGTGAAAAATATAGCTCAATGTAAGTGGAGAAACACGACATGGTAAAGCAGTGGTTTAGGTCTGGTTCTCCTTGGATTTGGATGACCGGTGGTGCCGTCAGCATCAGTTTAATTTCAGTAATTGGTTTACTCGCCATGATTGCATGGAAGGGATTAAGCTTTTTTTGGCCATCTCAAGTTATGCAATATGAGCTTGAGGGCTCGATTACTAAACAAACCGTTATTGGTGAAATTTACGACCGTGAATTAGTACCTAAGTCGCGTTTAGCGGCAACCGGTATTGATGTTTCTAAATTTGAAAAAGACGAGGTTGAGCGTTTACTAATTAAAACCGGTAACCGTGAGTATGTAGATTTAGACTTTCGCTGGATACTTGAAACTGATATTACACAAAGCTCAGCACCAAAAGCACTCGCGGTATTTGAGCGTAGCAAAAACGGTAACTTTTACGGTTATGTAGAATCAGTAATCAAAGATGGTGAAACAATAACTACAGATAAAGTTGAAACATTACATGATCTTGTAGAGCGTGCGGTTGACTTAAATGACGAAGCACTGGATTTACAAAATGGTGATATTGGTCATATAAACTACGAGTTAGAGCGTTTACGTTTGCAGGAAAAAGCCTATTTGCTTGATAACGAGCTAACTGATGAGCGCGTAGCTGAACTTGCTCAAGCCCGTGCTGATTTACGTGCGCAATATGGTGAGCTTGAAAAAGAGTTATTTGCACTGCGTAACCAAGCTAAGCGTGACCAAGTAACTGTGAAAGATATGCGTGGTGAGATTGTTACTATCCCGCTTTATCAAGTGTTGGATGTATGGTTTCCAAACGATATGGGCTTTTTTGCTAAACTAGGCCATTACTTTGTGCAGTTAGGCAAGTTTGTTTCAGATGACCCACGTGAAGCCAATACCGAAGGCGGTGTATTTCCTGCTATCTTTGGTACGGTATTCATGGTGATGTTAATGGCTGTGATTGTGACACCATTTGGTGTGGTTGCCGCCATTTATTTGCATGAATATGCAGCTAAAAACGCAATTACTAAAATGATCCGTATTGCGGTTATTAACTTAGCGGGTGTTCCGTCAATTGTATATGGTGTATTCGGTCTAGGTTTCTTTGTGTATATGGTAGGTGGCAGTGTTGACCAACTATTTTACCCAGAGTCATCGCCTACGCCTGTATTTGGTACACCCGGTGTGATGTGGTCGGCACTCACCTTAGCTATATTAACTCTGCCTGTGGTAATTGTGTCAACCGAGGAAGGTTTATCTCGTATTCCAAGCACAGTACGTGATGGTTCATTAGCACTGGGCGCGACTAAGGTAGAAACGTTATGGCGAATCATTATTCCTATGGCCAGTCCTGCTATTATGACGGGGTTAATTTTAGCGGTTGCTCGTGCTGCGGGTGAAGTTGCACCGCTTATGCTGGTGGGTGTGGTAAAAATGGCACCAACGTTGCCGCTTGATGGTAACTTCCCTTACATACACTTAGATAGAAAGTTCATGCACTTAGGTTTTCATATTTACGATGTTGGCTTTCAAAGCCCTAACGTTGAAGCGGCGCGTCCGCTGGTATATGCAACGGCCTTTTTGTTAGTGTCGGTTATTATTACCCTTAACATCACCGCCATTGGTATACGCAACCATTTACGTGAAAAATTCAGATCGCTTGAGCATTAATTTAGTATAGGTAACAAACATGATTACAGTCGCTCCAAAAGTAAACCAAGCAAAGCCAAGCTTGAAGTTAGATTTAAATAATTTAACAGACGAACAAAAAGCGCTAGAAATTAAAGATCTCGACCTTTACTACGGTGATAAACAAGCACTGAGTAAAGTAAATATGAACATTCCGAAAGGCCAAGTAACGGCATTTATCGGTCCGTCGGGTTGTGGTAAGTCAACTTTGCTGCGTTGTATTAACCGTATGAATGACTTGGTTGATATTTGTCGCATAGAAGGCGAAATAATGCTGCACGGGCAAAATATTTACGACAAAAGCGTAGATGTTGCTGCGCTTCGTCGTAATGTTGGCATGGTGTTTCAGCGTCCAAACCCGTTTCCTAAATCAATCTACGAGAATGTGGTTTACGGTCTTCGCCTGCAAGGGATCAAAGAAAAGCGTAAACTTGATGAAGTGGTAGAGCAATCGCTACGTGGTGCGGCATTATGGGATGAAGTAAAAGACAGACTTCACGATAGCGCATTTGGTTTATCGGGTGGTCAGCAGCAGCGTTTAGTTATTGCTCGCTCAATTGCGATAGAGCCAGAGGTATTATTACTTGATGAACCAACATCAGCACTCGACCCGATTTCAACTTTAGTGATTGAAGAACTAATTAATGATTTAAAGAATAAGTTTACTGTGGTTATTGTTACTCATAACATGCAACAAGCAGCGCGGGTATCTGATCAAACCGCGTTTATGTATATGGGTGAGCTCATTGAGTATTCAGATACCAATACCTTATTTACCACACCAACGAAGAAAAAAACTGAAGATTATATTACCGGACGCTACGGCTAGTCGGGTTAAAACGCTAAAACAATGAATTATTAAAGAAGGTCATTATGGAACACAACATTAATAAACATATTTCTGGTCGTTTTAACCAAGAGTTAGAAGATGTGCGAAACCATGTACTGAGTATGGGTGGGTTGGTTGAGCAACAACTTAATAGCGCGCTTGATGCAGTTAGCAAAAACGATGCGGTATTGGCACAAAAAGTACGTGAAAACGACTACAAAGTTAATGCAATGGAAGTCAGTATTGATGAGGATTGCACCCGTATTATTGCTAAGCGCCAACCGGCAGCCAGTGATTTACGTTTAGTAATTGCAATAGCAAAAACCATTGCTGATTTAGAAAGAATTGGTGATGAAGCTAAGCGAATTGCTAAAGTTGCACTAGACTCATTTACTAAGGATCAACAAGATTTATTAGTAAATATTGAAAATATGGGTCGCCAAGTATCTAAAATGCTGCATGACGTTTTAGATGCATTTGCACGTATGGATGTGCAACGTGCATTTGAAGTGCATAAAGAGGATGCTAAAGTAGATAGAGAGTATGAAGCTATCACCCGTCAAATAATGACGTACATGATGGAAGATCCGCGCTCAATTCCAAAAATTATGGATTTAGTATGGTCTGTTCGCTCATTAGAGCGTATCGGTGATCGTTGTCAAAACATCGCTGAATATGTCATTTATTTTGTAAACGGTAAAGATATTCGTCATACATCTCAAGAAGATATTGAAAAATCACTGTAGTGATACGAATAACTAGAAAATAAGAAAGGCAGTAATACACTGCCTTTTTTATTTTTTGTAAATAATTGAATGAGAAAAAGCGTTCACAATCTAGCTTAATGCTGTAAAATTCACGCTGAACAGCATATTGAATTGATTAAAGGGTCAGTTATGCCAACAAATTTTTTAGGTGTTTTTGCAAAATCACCTATAAAACCAATAGAAGAACACATCAGAAAAGCGCATCAAGCAAGCGAAAGTTTGATACCTTTTTTTAATCATGTTTTTAAAGAAGAATGGCAACAAGCTGAAGAGCTACGTTTAACTATTCGTAATTTAGAACGTGAAGCCGATGAAATGAAAAGAACTATACGCTTACAACTACCTGGCGGATTATTCATGCCGGTAGAGCGTACAGACCTTCTCGAATTAGTAACCCAACAAGACAAAATTGCTAATAAGGCAAAAGACATTGCTGGGCGTGTAATTGGTCGTGAGATGATCATACCAAAAGAGATTCAAGAAGACTTTTTGGCGTATGTAACTCGTTGTGTTGATGCAACAAAACAAGCATCTAAAGCGATTAATGAATTAGAAGAATTGTTAGAAACGGGCTTTAAAGGCAGAGAAGTTACTCTGGTTGAAAAAATGCTCGTAGAATTGGATGCCATAGAACAAGACACGGATGAAATGCAAATTAGAATACGCCGCCAACTACGTAAAGTAGAAAGTGAGCTAAATCCAGTAGATGTAATGTTTTTATACAAAATCATTGAATGGGTTGGCGAGCTTGCAGATATTGCAGAGCGCGTAGGATCACGTCTTGAGCTGATGTTAGCTCGTTAATTTAAAATCAGTTCAAACACGAAAGATTAAGGTTACACAATGGATATCATTGCATCTTACGGCACGGTATTAATTTTAATTGCCGCAGCAGTCGGCTTTTTTATGGCTTATGGTATTGGCGCAAATGACGTTGCCAACGCGATGGGTACATCAGTAGGTTCAAAAGCACTTACCATTAAACAAGCGATTTTTATCGCGATGATTTTTGAGTTTGCAGGTGCTTATTTAGCCGGTGGTGAAGTAACATCAACAATTCGTAAAGGGATTATTGATGCGGCCCCATTTGCCGACATTCCTGAATTGATGATTTTAGGTATGATCGCCTCTTTATTTGCCGCGGGCAGTTGGTTATTAATGGCCTCGTTTTTAGGCTGGCCGGTATCGACGACTCATTCAATCATTGGCGCTATTATTGGCTTTGCTCTGGTTGCAGTAGGCACAGAGGCTATTCAATGGGGTAAGGTTGCCGGTATCGTAGGTAGCTGGATTGTAACGCCGGCGATATCAGGTTTTATAGCGTACTTAATATTTATGAGTGCGCAAAAGCTGATATTTGATACAGACGCTCCACTTAAAAATGCCAAGCGCTTTGTACCAATATACATGGGTTTAGCTGGCTTTATTATGGCACTTGTGACCATTAAAAAAGGCTTAAAGCACATTGGTATTAATTTAGGTACCTTTGAAGGTTTTGCTATTTCTATAGGTATAGCGGTACTAGTTGCTGTTATTGGTAAAATTGCGATTTCTCGTTTAAATATCGATCCTAAAGCGGATAGAGAAATGCAGTTTAACAATGTAGAAAAAGTGTTTGCAGTACTTATGGTGCTAACAGCCTGTTGTATGGCATTTGCTCATGGTTCTAATGATGTTGCTAATGCAATTGGACCACTAGCTGCTGTTGTAAACATTGTTGAAAATAATGGTGAAATCGCGAAGAAAGCGGCTATTGCTTGGTGGATATTACCACTGGGTGGTTTAGGTATTGTTGCCGGTCTTGCTATTTTAGGCAAAAAAGTAATTAAAACCATTGGTGAAGGAATTACACATTTAACACCAAGCCGTGGTTTTGCTGCTGAATTAGCCGCTGCATCTACCGTTGTTATTGCATCGGGCACAGGCTTACCTATCTCAACCACACAAACCCTAGTGGGTGCCGTGTTGGGTGTAGGTATGGCACGTGGTATTGCCGCACTTAATATGGGTGTAATAAGAAATATTGTAGTTTCTTGGGTAATTACATTGCCAGTTGGTGCTGCCCTTGCTATTGTTATTTTCTACGTACTAAGAACCGCTTTTGGGGTTTAATAAAAAGTACTTAAAAGACTTTTAGCTTGAAAAGATCTCAACGCCCTTGGTGTTGGGGTCTTTTTATTTGTGGAAAGAAAAATGACCAATCTCCCTAGTATAAAGCAGCTACAGTATTTATTAGCTGTGCATCAGCATCAACATTTTGGCCGCGCAGCAAGTGCCTGCTTTATTGGCCAGTCAACGCTGAGCACCGCAATTCAAAATTTAGAAGAGACCTTAGGGTGTCAGCTTATAGAACGAGAAAATCGCAGTCTTATGTTTACCACCATTGGTGAAGAGGTTGTTGAGCGTTCAAGAAAAATCATTAACGATACTATTAGCTTAAAAGAGCTTACTAAAAGCTTTTTAACGCCGCTTAGCGGCACATTAACGGTAGGTGTTATTCCCACGATTGCGAGCTTTATTGCAGCGCCTCTTTATCACTTTTGTCAGCAAACGTTTGCTGACTTAGAGTTAGTTTTAGTGGAGGATACCAGCGACAAGCTACTTGATAAGTTAGAGCACGGGCAAATTGACTTGGCACTATTAGCGCTGCCCTACGAAACCGATAAATTTCATACTCAAGTACTTGCACAAGATCATTTTAGCTTAGTGCACCATAAAGACTACACACCAGCTAAAGGCATTGAAGACTTTAATTTACTACCAGAAGCGAGTGTATTTTTACTTGAGCGAGAGCACTGTATGACTGGGCATGCGCTCAGCGCGTGCCATTTAAACCGCTCTAGCTGTATAAATCCCTTTGAGGCAGCTAGCTTACATACTTTATTGAGTATGGTTGAGTATAAACTTGGCGTGACTTTTTTACCGCAAATGGCGATTAACGCGGGTATTTTAGAAAACAAAAACATGCTTGCTACGCCATCACAAGGTGATGCCTATCGTGATATTGGTGTACTGTGGCGCAAAACAACGGGGCGGATTCGTGACTTTAAATTGTTTAGCCAACAGTTAGAGGTCTTTTTGAAAAAGCAGTGCAGTGTTGATTTTAAGTAACGTAAAAAAAGCGTATTAGAGATAATACGCTCAATAACACAGGGAATTAAAGTGGCTGCTTGTGCTGGTCATGGTAGCTCTCTAGAGGCGGTAAAAACAATAAGTAAACCCATACAACAACATTGAAGTAAGGCACCAGTCCAAGCACTGTAAAGGTTTTTACAGGGTAGCCTTTAATCTGGGCATACTTGTAACATTGAAGCGCAATAGCAAAGTGTATAAACAATAATAACGTGATTAGTTGCGTCATAAACATCCTCCTTATGACCAAATGTCCATCTTTAAGAGTATAGACATCTAGACGATAAGAAATAAAGATGTCATGTAAAATTAAGGTAATCACTTAATTTTCATGACATTGTGCTGCCGATAAGCAAAGTATAGGTTAGATGGGCAATTTTGGTAGAAATAAATTGCTTAAATTTGTTTATTAATGTTTATAGTGATGTGAGGGTATCTTGATAAAAAATAGGGTTGTTCTTTATTTTTTCTAATTCAATCAGTACCTTGTCGATAGGGACAGGGCGAGCAATAAAATAGCCTTGCCCGTAGTCTACGCCTATTTCTTTGAGTGCAAAAAATACTTCAGCGGTTTCCACATATTCAGCCACAGAGCGCTTATCTAGTGACCGACTGATGTCATTTATGGCTTTTACTAGCGCTAAATCAATGGAATCGTTAAGCATATCGCGGACAAATGAGCCGTCAATTTTTACATGTTGGGCTGGTAATTGTTTAAGATAATTAAAGGTACTAAATCCGGTACCAAAGTCATCAATCGAAAAGTGGCAGCCTAAATTATTTAACCGTTCAATCATTTTACGGGTGGCAGCCAAATTATTAATGCTAGCCGATTCGGTTATTTCAAAAATAATTTTTGACGGAGGCACTTGATATTTTTCGAGGCTCGACTCTATTAACGGCAGTAAACGCTCATCTAAAAATGATTGTGCCGATAAATTTATTGCAACCTGAAGAAGCTCTGGGTGCGCAGCAACACTCGCAATACTGTTACGAATAACACATTGATCCATTAAAAAGGTGTCGTTAAGCATTTCCAATGAGGGAATAAATTGATTTGGGTAAATAAGTTCGTCGTCGAGCTTTAATCTCAGTAGTACTTCAAAGTAAGCAACCTGATTAGTTTTAAAGTCCCAAATGGGTTGATAATGAAGTTCTATACTGTCTTGTTGTAGAGCTTGGCGTACACCATGACCCCATTCTAAGCCCGTTTGCAGCGCATTGTTTTCACCATCTTGTTTTGAATAGCAATGTACTAAGTTACGGCCTAAATTTTTAGCAATATATAACGCAATATCTGATTGCTTTAAACATTCATTTGGATCGCAGTTATCAGCAGTAATTTGGGTTAAGCCAATAGAGCAGCTAATTGAATACACTTGATCTTCTGACTTAAATTGGTTGCCCTCAATGGCACTACAAATCCCCTCTGCAATTAAATGTGCATCTAATAAATTGGTGTTTTTAAGGATCACCGCAAACTCATCGCCACCCACACGGCAGATCAGGTGCTCATTACTAATATTGGCAATAAACAGTTGTGCCACTTCTTTTAAAACAATATCGCCTTGTTGGTGGCCTTTACTGTCGTTGATTATTTTAAAGTGATCAAGATCGATATAAATAAGCGCATGCTCAATATTTGCATAGGTATTTTCGCTTTGGCAAATATAGTTAAGTTGTTGGTCAAAGTAATAACGATTATGTAGGCCGGTTAACGTGTCATGCAATGCTAAATGGCGTAATTGAAGCTCAGCTTGCTTACGTTCATGAATATTATCGAGTGTGGCGGTAATGGTCGCGTTATTACTGCTATTTTTTATTAGCTGGAGGCGGCATTCAACCCACACCGAATTGCCATTTTTTTGTTGCAGTTTAACTTCTATTTTTTGTTTATTTGCGCCACCTTGTAAAATGTCATCAATAGTGGATTGTAACGACTGTTTATACTCTTTGGTACAAAATGCAGTTAATGGTTGTTTCAAGGTCGATTTAACCCCAAAACCACTCAAAGACTCCCATGCAGGGTTTATAAAGCGAATATTGCCTTGCTGGTCTAGCTCAAGCACCACGGTATTTAGGTGCAATAAAATACGTTGATGTGCTGAAAACAGGTCGCGATACTTTACTTCACTAATACTTAATTGCTGCACTTTATTGGCAAACTCAGCATAGCTGACCATAAAGTCTTCACGACGAGCTGCGTGGTCACAGACTTTATTTAAAAATGAGGGATCGTAAGGGGCGCGAATAAAGTCGGTAACGCCTGAAAGTAATAACTGCTCGGCGTAATCGGCATCGTTTTTGTCAATAATAGTAACAATGGCTTGCTGAGGGTTATGCTGCAGAATTTTTTCGACTAATTGATTTGAGCTTTCTGCTTGTGCCGCTGTGGCATCCAGTAGCACGATAGCAAAAGGCTGCTGATTATAAGCACTTAGCGCCGCTTTCTCAGTTGTAACATGGGTGATAGCAAAGTTAAGTTTTAATTGCTCACTCATGTCGTTTGCTCTGCTGGCAAAGGGTTCTAATAACAACAGGTTTAAGCGACTACTTTTTTCTAAATGACTCGACAGAACATTTGCGAGTATTTGCGGCAGAATATCTTGGCGCTCAAAAGGCAGTACCGCATCTATGCCATAACTTCGTGCAGTAGTCTCGGCGATTCGCTCACAATAAATCGGCGGAATAAGTAAAATAGGCGTATTTTTAGGCGTGTTTAGTAATCCAGAGCGGATCATACGGGAAAACCGCCAACCATCAATTTTACCTACATCTAAGCCAGTTATGATTATATTTACGCTTTGATTTTTTAATATTTTTAGGGCGTCTTGGCTGTCTGATGCTTCAATGAACTCAAACACATTAAGCCTCTCTAACGTGGCACGAATAGTCTGGCGCTCATCATTACTTGCATTCAATATTAGCAATTTAAGCTGTTTTGCCACGTAGGTACCACTCCGAGAGATGCAGATCATAAAACAGTAAGAGTAATGATATTTAGCGATAAGAACAAGCGTATTTAACCGCTATTTTAAATGTAGTTCATTGATGGCTAATTAGGGAGAATATGTGGGATATCTTGAGCTTCATTACTAATAGTTAAATACCCAAACCACCTCAAAATGCAGAATTCAGCGCTTCACAGGGGCTTAATATCAAGGCGATACTTTGCAGTAATGGTAGTCCCTTTCAAGAAGTAGCAACGATGAGAGTATGCCCCTGTGAAACGCCCACGGGTTGGCTTAAAAGCGATTTATACTGCGTTATTGATATTAATAATAGAACCACTATTATTTGCAATCAATGCCTTGCCTAAATCGCTTTTAATTCCGACGACACTCGCATTTTGAGGTGGTTTAAATATACCCAAACCACCTCAAAATGCAGAATTCAGCGCTTCACAGGGGCTTAATATCAAGGCGATACTTTGCAGTAATGGTAGTCCCTTTCAAGAAGTAGCAACGATGAGAGTATGCCCCTGTGAAACGCCCACGGGTTGGCTTAAAAGCGATTTATACTGCGTTATTGATATTAATAATAGAACCACTATTATTTGCAATCAATGCCTTGCCTAAATCGCTTTTAATTCCAACTGAAACTCGCATTTTGAGGTGGTTTGGGTATACACTTGGCGCGATTTTAAATGATGTGGAATTCTAACAATGCGCGTAGCTGATTTTAGCTTTGACTTACCTGATGAATTAATTGCTCGTTTTCCTAAAGCAGATAGAACGAGTAGCCGTTTATTGAGCCTAAACGGGCCAACTGGTGAGATTGAGCATAAAATATTTAGTGACATTCTCGAACTGGTTAACGAAAACGACTTATTGGTTTTTAACAACACCAAAGTAATACCTGCGCGTATGTTTGGTCAAAAAGAATCTGGCGGTAAAGTTGAGGTACTCGTTGAACGCGTATTAGACGAACACCGCGTACTTGCGCACATTCGTGCTAGTAAATCGCCAAAACCGGGCAATGTACTCATTTTAGAGGGCAAAGCAAAAGCTATTATGGTGGCACGCCATGATACCTTATTTGAGCTTGAGTTTGACCGCAATGAAAATGTGCTCGACATTTTAAATGATGTGGGCCATATGCCGCTTCCTCCTTATATTGACCGCCCAGATAACGAAGCCGACCGTGAGCGTTACCAAACGGTATATGGCGAAAAGCCAGGCGCTGTTGCTGCACCTACGGCAGGCCTTCATTTTGACGATAAACTCATGGCTGCGCTCAAAGATAAAGGCGTGCAAATGGCGTTTGTAACCTTGCACGTTGGTGCTGGCACCTTTCAGCCTGTAAGAGTTGAGAGTGTTGATGAGCACATCATGCACTCTGAATATATTGAAGTGCCACAAGATGTGGTGGATGCGGTTGCAAGCACCAAAGCCAAAGGCGGGCGAGTGATTGCTATAGGTACAACTTCAGTACGCTCACTTGAGTCTGCAGCAAAAATACATGGCGGCAAGCTAGATACTTACTTTGGCGATACCGATATCTTTATTTTTCCGGGTTATCAATTTAACGTTGTTGATGCCATGGTAACTAACTTCCATTTACCCGAATCAACTCTGATCATGTTAGTTAGTGCCTTTGCAGGGCAAGACAACATTATGGGCGCTTACAATACGGCGATTGAACAACAGTATCGCTTTTTTAGCTATGGCGATGCGATGTTTTTGACCCGTAAATAATTTACAGCGTTATCGGTTTTTATTTTACTCCTAAGCATAGTGAATTTCTCACTGCTAATAGTAATAGGGTGGTAAAAAGGGTAGAATCGAGCGGTTAAATTATAGCTTGTTGGACTGTTTTTCCGACACAGAGGATATTATGAAATTTGAATTAGACTGCACCGATGGCAAAGCACGCCGCGGTCGCTTGATTTTTGACCGAGGTGTAATAGAAACACCAGCGTTTATGCCTGTAGGCACTTATGGCACGGTTAAAGGCATGACACCTGATGAAGTTAAAGCAACGGGTGCACAAATCTGTTTAGGCAATACATTTCACTTAATGTTGCGCCCTGGTACTGAAATCATTAAGCAGCATGGTGATTTACACGACTTTATGAATTGGGATTTCCCAATTTTAACTGACTCAGGCGGCTTCCAAGTATTTAGCCTTGGTGCAATGCGTAAAATCACTGAAGAAGGCGTGATGTTCCAATCGCCTGTAAATGGTGACCAAATTATGATGTCGCCAGAAAAATCAATGGAAGTACAGCGTGATCTTGGCTCAGATATCGTGATGATATTTGACGAATGTACGCCGTACCCTGCCACAGAAAAAGAAGCCAAAGACTCTATGGAGCTTTCTCTTCGTTGGGCTAAGCGTTCAAAAGAAGGGCATGGCGACAACCCTTCAGCATTGTTTGGTATTATTCAAGGCGGTATGTATCCTGAGCTTCGTGCACAATCACAAGCTGGCCTTGAAGAGATTGGTTTTGATGGTTATGCACTCGGTGGTTTATCGGTGGGTGAGCCTAAACATGAAATGATTAATATTCTTGATCATTGTGCTTATAAAATGCCAGAAAACAAACCACGTTATTTAATGGGTGTAGGCAAGCCAGAAGACTTAGTTGAGTCGGTTCGCCGTGGTATAGATATGTTTGACTGTGTAATGCCAACGCGTAATGCACGTAACGGTCACTTATTTATTACTACTGGCATCATAAAAATCCGTAACGCAGTGCATAAAACAGATACTGGCCCACTTGATCCAGAGTGTGATTGCCATACCTGTAAGAATTATTCGCGTGCTTATTTGCATCATTTAGACAAATGTAACGAAATTCTTGGCGCACGACTAAACACTATCCATAACTTACGATACTATCAACGTGTTATGGAAGGTTTGCGTAATGCTATTAGCGAAGGTCAACTAGAGACATTTGTACACGATTTTTACGCTCGCCGAGGCCAAGAAGTGCCAGAGCTAGCTGATACAACAAATTAAAATTTAAAAATTAAAGAGGAAGTATTATGAGTTTATTTATTTCAAACGCACATGCAAGCGCTGGCGCACCTGCAGCAGGCGGCGGTATGGAAATGCTAATTATGTTAGCGATTTTTGGTTTGGTTTTTTACTTTTTAATTTACCGCCCGCAAGCAAAGCGCGTAAAAGAGCATAAAAGCTTAATGAGCGCGATGGCAAAAGGCGATGAAGTGCTAACCCAAGGTGGTTTAGTGGGTAAAATCGTAAAAATTGCTGAAGATAAAGACTTCATCGTGATCTCATTAAATGAGCAAGCAGAAGTAACTGTACAAAAATCAGCAGTATCTGCTGTACTGCCTAAAGGCACAATGAAGTCGCTATAAAAATAATAAGGACGGCCCCGTGTTAAACAAGTTTCCAATTTGGAAGTATTTACTTGTTTTAGCTGTGTTAGCCATTGGCCTTTTATATGCTTCACCAAACTTGTATGGCCGCGATCCGGCCATACAAGTTTCTGGCGCTAAAGGCACCGATGTCGACCTCAGTGTTGTAGACAAAGTAAACGCAATCCTCAAAAAAGATAACGTCAGCGCTAAATCGACGAAACTCGAAGACGGGCAAATTCTTGTTCGCTTTAAAAACGTTGAAGACCAACTTAAAGCGCAAGACTTACTGCGTAACTCGCTTAGTAACGATTATATCTCAGCAATCAATATGGCTCCTGCACAACCGGCTTGGTTAAAGTCGCTGGGCGGTAATCCTATGAAGTTAGGGCTAGATTTAAGTGGTGGTGTACATTTCACCATGGAAATCGATATGGTCACTGCGGTGGATAATCAGTTAGAGCAAATGGAGCAAGATTTTCGTAGCGACCTGCGCGAAGAAAAACTACGTTATCGTAGTGTGCGCCGCGTAGCAGGTTCAGAGCGTATGCGTGTAGAAATGCGTAACGAAGAAGATAAAGACGCTGCAGAGCGCTTTTTAGAAAGTCGTTACCCTCTAAACGTTTACATTGATGATAGCAGTAACGATAACGCATTCTTTGCCACTATGAGTGAGCTAAAGCTAAAAGAAATTCGTGATTATGCTATCAAGCAAAACGAAACAATTATTCGTAATCGTATCAACCAAATTGGGGTTGCAGAGCCAAACGTACAGCGCCAAGGTGCTGAACGTATTATTGTGCAATTGCCAGGGATTCAAGATACCGCTCGCGCTAAAGAAATTTTAGGTGCTACGGCAACACTTGAGTTTCGTGAAGTTGACGAAAATGCTGACATAAGCGCCGCTGCTCAAGGTCGTATCCCACCGGGTACTGAAATGATCATGAGCCGTGATGGTTATCCTGTGGTACTAAAAAAACGCATTATTCTTGAAGGTAGCCATATTACTGGCGCGCAGTCAGGTACAGATGAGTACCAGCGTCCACAAGTAAGCATTAAACTCGATAGTAAAGGTGGGGCAAAAATGAATGCCTTCACCAAGCGTGCTATCGGTAAACGTATGGCTACCGTGTTTATTGAATACAAGCCATCGGGTAAAAAAGATAGTGACGGTAAAGCACTTCCGCCAATTAAAGTGGAAGAAGTGATTAACGTAGCAACCATTCAAGCGCGTCTTGACCGTTCATTCCGTATTACCGGTATTGATAACCCAGCTGAAGCGCATAACTTAAGCTTACTTCTACGCGCGGGTGCATTGGTTGCGCCTATTCAAATTGTAGAAGAACGTACGGTTGGGCCAAGCCTAGGTCAAGAAAACATTGAAGCAGGTATGACCGCTGTAGCCTTAGGTTTTGCGTTTGTACTGGCCTTTATGCTTATTTACTACAAAGGTTTCGGCCTTGTTGCTAATATTGCACTGGCTGCCAACTTAGTACTTATTATCGGCGTTATGTCGTTAATTCCAGGTGCAACGCTTACCCTACCGGGTATAGCCGGTATTGTATTAACCGTTGGTATGGCTGTTGATGCGAATGTACTTATTTTTGAACGTATTCGTGAAGAGCTGGCCGATGGCCGTAGCCCTCAACAAGCGGTTCACTTTGGTTACGATAGCGCCTTTAGTACTATTTTTGATGCCAATATCACCACATTAATTGCGGCGATTATCTTGTTTGCTGTTGGTACCGGTCCTGTTGCAGGCTTTGCGGTAACCTTAGCAATTGGTATTTTAACCTCTATGTTTACAGCAATTATAGGTACCCGTGCGGTTATCAACCTATTTATTGGTGGCAAACGTGTTGATAAACTTTCAATTTAAGGAGCAGACATGCAAATTTTAAGATTGGGCGGAAAAACCCTTCGTTTCATGTCTCTTCGAAAAGTGGCAATGGGCTTTTCTACGTTATTAATCATAGCGTCGCTGGCGTCACTTTTTGTTAAAGGCTTAAATTTCGGTTTAGATTTTACCGGCGGTACAGCAGTTGAGGTAGGTTTTTCACAACCTGCCGATCTGAAAAAAGTACGTAATGTACTGGCTGAAAACGACTTTGCTGATGCATCGGTACAGCTTTTTGGCTCAAGCCAAGAAATACTGGTCCGTTTAGCCCCTCGCGGTGATGATGTAAAAGCAGAAGTGATTGGTAACCAAGTAATTGCTGCCCTTAAACAAGCTGATGATAGCGTAGTAATGCGCCGTATTGAGTTTGTAGGCCCAAGCGTAGGTGAAGACTTAAAAGAGCAGGGTGGCCTTGCCATGTTAACTGCGCTTATATGTATCTTAATTTACGTAGCATTTCGCTTTGAATGGCGCTTTGCTGTGGGTGCGGTGGGGGCACTATTACACGATGTAATCATTACGATTGGTTTATTCTCGGTGCTTGGTTTAGAGTTTGACCTAACTATTTTGGCTGCAATACTCGCCGTGATAGGTTACTCACTAAACGATACCATTGTTGTATCAGACCGTATCCGTGAAAACTTCCGTAAAGTACGTATTGACGACACCATTGAAATTATTGACCTGTCACTTACGCAAACACTTAATCGTACTTTAGTTACATCAATTACCACTATTTTAGTATTGATTGCACTCTTTGTATGGGGCGGCCAAACTATTCATGGCTTTGCTACCGCACTATTATTTGGTGTATTTATTGGTACTTATTCTTCAGTTTACGTTGCCAGCTCGGTGGCTATTGCCATGGGCGTAAGTAAAGAAGATTTAATACCAGAGGTGATTGAAAAAGAAGGTGCCGATTTAGACTCAATGCCTTAATTGAGATTAAATTATCCTTTTTAAAAAACCGCTCCTTGTGAGCGGTTTTTTATTGCTTAGCGTGTAAGACATATAATTGTCATACGAGCTTGATATTTTATCACTCTTATTTAATTTTGATCAGAGCTAGTAGTGACTGAGCAACGTAAAGCCTTAGAGTCAATTTTACAACAAGGGGCAATAACAACCTTGTTTCAACCTATTTTTGATATAACTAAGCAATCTATTATTGGGTATGAAGCGCTGAGTCGAGGCCCTAAAAATAGCCCATTAGCGATGCCAAATAAGCTATTCGAAACGGCTCATAAATATCAATTGATCTCAGAGCTTGAGCTTTTATGCCGTTCTCGCGCCATAGAAAACTTTGTAAAACTAAATCTACAAGGGAAGTTATTTTTAAATGTCAGCCCAAAAATTCTACTCGATCCGAGCCACCCTAAAGGCGAAACCTTACATTTAATTGAACAGTTTGGTCTTGCGGCTAATCGTGTGGTGATTGAAGTCACCGAACAAGAAAAAGTAGATGATGGCTTTTTACTGCTAAAAACCATTGCTCATTATCGAGAGCTAGGCTTCACTATTGCTATTGACGATCTTGGTGCAGGTTATTCCGGTCTAAAGCAATGGTCGCAGTTATGCCCAGATATTGTAAAAATTGATCGTTACTTTATTGATCATTGCGATCAAAGCGAAGTTAAAAAAGAATTTCTAAAATCAATTGTGGTGTTAGCACGGGCAACAAATACAGCGGTGATTGCTGAGGGAATTGAGCGTACTGAAGAACTCGATTTAGTTAAAAGTATAGGCATAAGTCATGTTCAGGGATTTTTGTTAGAAAGACCCAGCCAACAACCAAGCTATGACTATAACTGTAATCAGTTACAAGCATTTACATCGACTCAAGCAGGATCAAAGTTTGAACAATCAATGGCTATCGGGGTGCTTGCTGTTGCTCAGCCTGCCATTAGCAGTCACACGCGTTGTAAAGAAGCTCATGCGCTTTTTGAGCAAGACAAGCGCATAATTAGCTTACCCGTTTTAAATAGCAATCAGCAGCCAATAGGGCTGTTACACAAAGATCAGCTAACAGAAGTGTTTGCCGCGCCATACGGGCATGCGCTTTATGATAAATGTGAAGTCACTGAGTTAATGGATAAACAGCCTTTGGTGGTTGATGAAAATCAAATGCTTGATATTGTCTCTCAGCAAATAACAGAGCAAGACTTTGATATTCGTCGCCATATTGTTATCACAAGTAATAATAAATATTTAGGTTTGGCACCGCTCAGGGATATATTAAAGCACATTACCGCTGAAAAAATCCGCCACGCCCAACATGCTAACCCTCTAACCATGTTACCGGGTAATGTGGCAATTAGTGAAGTAATAGAGCAGCGTCTGCAACATAAACAGCCATTTTCACTAGCCTATATCGATTTAAATCATTTTAAACAATTTAACGATCTGTATGGTTATGCCAGTGGGGACAGCGTGATAAAACTTCTGGCCGATGTGACTGTAAAAGCGTGTGCGCACAGCGCTAACTTTGTCGGGCATATTGGTGGCGATGATTTTATGGTGGTGTTTGAAAAAAAAGATGCGGTGAAGGTTTGTAATACCATTATCACGCAATTTGAATTGCAGTCACGCGTATTTTTTACGCCAGAGCATATTGCTGGAAAAGGGTATTGGGCAACTAATCGAGAGGGCGAAAAGCAGTTTGTACCTTTACTTACATTATCGATAGGTTTAGTTGAGCCGGATCTGCAGCAGTGTAAAAATAGCCATCAAGTAGCGGCATTAGCCACAGATGCTAAAAAAGAAGCAAAACGTTATCGTCACAGCTACTTATTTATTTGTAATCGAAGAAGGCCTGCACCCGCTGTTGTGCGTTTATCCAATAGTAAAAAAAGTGGCTAACGAAAAACAAAAAAAGGAGCCTAGGCTCCTTTTTTAGTACGGTATTACGATTAACGTAATAACGACTCAGATAATACTGGGCGCATTTCACGAACAATCGCTTGTGTTAGCTTAGGTGCACCACAAATAACGTTACCGCTCACGTTGTAGTTATTACCGCCAGCAAAATCAACAACCATGCCGCCAGCTTCTTTAACTAATAGCTCGCCTGCTGCTGTATCCCACGGTTTTAAACCAATTTCAAAGAAACCATCAACACGACCCGCTGCAACATATGCCATATCAAGTGCTGCAGAGCCTGCACGACGAATATCAGCGGTATGTACGAATAATGCTTTAAACGCTTCAGAATAGGCATCTAAGTGGTGTTTTTGTTTGAAAGGGAAACCTGTTGCAAGAACAGAACCGGCAAGTTCAACCGTTTTAGATACACGTAAACGTTTGCTGTTTAACTGTGCGCCTTGACCACGAGAAGCGGTGAAAAGTTCGCCACGAATTGGATCGTAAATTACGGCTTGGTCTAAACGACCTTTAACTTTAAGTGCAATAGATACTGCGAAATGAGGGATACCCTTGATGAAGTTAGTTGTGCCATCAAGTGGGTCAACAATCCATTGGTAATCAGCATCCTTACCTTTGTGTTCGCCTAACTCTTCACCAACGATGCAGTGATCAGGGTAAGAACGTAAAATAGTGTCACGAATTACGGCTTCGGCTTCTTTATCAATGTTCGTAACTAAATCATTAGTGCCTTTTTGTTGCACTTCAACTTTTGATAAGTCTTCACTTGCACGAAGAATAAGCTTGCCTGCGTTACGCGCAGCGCGAACCGCAATGTTTAACATTGGATGCATGGTATTACCTTTGGGTTGTAAAAGAACGTTTATATATTTAAGCCGGCGTATTTTAGCGGTTTTTGCCATAAAGTAAACCATAAAGCCTAAATACTTGTGAGTGTTTTTTGTACAGGCATGATCTTTCAATATATTTATCGGAATAAAAACAGACAATAAATTTGTAAATTAGCGCTTTACCTAAAGTTAACTTGAGGTTTTATGATGTTCTATATTCAATTAACAGGAAGAAAGTTATGAAATTAGAACACGTAAATTTAGTTGTTAGTGACATAAACGCCATGCTTAAGTTTTACCAAGCAGCGTTTCCCTATTGGTCAATTAGAAGTGAGGGAGAAGGAACCTGGTATGGTAAAGCAAGGCGCTGGGTACATTTTGGTGATAACGAGCAATATATTGCTATAAGCGATCATGGGGAAAGGGAAAACCGCGACCTATCAGGACATCAAATTGGTTTGGCACACTTTGCCTATGTAACCAATAACTTAAATGCAGTAATAGCGCGCCTAAAACATGCGGGCTTTGCAATAAGTAAAGAAGGTGCTGTAAATCCATTTAGAAAAAACATTTATTATATTGACCCTGCAGGGTTTGAAGTTGAGTTTGTAGAGTACATGAGTGATGTACCTAGTGAGCGAAATAACGACTTATAATAAGAATGAAGCCAACTATTATGGCTTCATTCAATGTTTAGCATATTTAATAATGTTTACCATTCATGCCAAGTTGAGTTTTTAGATCATTTGCAAAGCTAATAAATTTTTCTTTAATAGTGCGTTTAACTTTAACTTCCACAGAGCCTAAAACAGTTTTTCCTTCAATGTGAATCGTTGGCCCTTGGCGTTTATTGAGTGACACTGTTTTATTTTCAAAACTGCCTAAAATACAAAACATTTTAGAAACTACATTAACGTGCTCTGGTACATATATTTCTTCGCTGCCAAAATAACAATTAACGTGAATAGTGACATGTTGGTGGGTAAAAATAGCATCCGTAAAATCAAGATTGATTGACCCCATGTAGTTTTCTATATAAATGTTTTGAGGAACTACCCATTGGCCGCTTCGTTCACTCGAACCAAGAATGCTTCTTAATGTAAGTGGCTCTTCATCAGTCTCATGCTGCGCGCTATAATTAGGTGCAAATTGAGAGTGCTTTTGCGCCTTATATTGCTGGTCAGTATTTAAGGTTAAATCTTCAACGAGATCCATAAGTGCTTTATTGTCACTCGCTGCCATCGCGTCGTCTAAGCGCCTTTCAAATGCTTCAACAGAAATAACACCATGGCTGTAATTATAAATGAGCTGATCAATCACTTGCTCACGAACTTGCTCAATAGGGCGGTCTTCAATTTTAACAGACATTTAAATTATCCTTTTATGGTTGCTAGTTATTTCAAAGCAAGCCTTATACCAAATATTAAATTGTTTAAATTCAGTGGTTTATGATTTTGGGTTTTTGATTCTTTATTATATTAACGACAGATTAACCAAATATACAATTATTTAGTAAGTTTCGCTATTCGAGAAACTTTTACGCAATAGTCTGTAAATGTTTACTTAGTAGGTTTAAGCCAATATCTACTATTTTAAATTAAGCTATTGAAATTAAAGGTTAAAAAATGTTGGCCCGATGCTCGCATTAGCTTAAGTGTCTTTAATCAAAAGGAGAACGATTATGAAAACATTTAATAAGTCTATGATTGCAGCCCTAGTATTAGGAACAACCGCAATGGGCGCTCAGGCAAGCAGTTGGGAAAACGAAAGCAAAGATGCTTGGATTGATGGGAAAGCAGAAACAGTATTGCTTATGAACACCAATCTAAATAACTTTGATATCAACACGGACGTAAAAAACGGCAAGGTAATGCTAACAGGTAAAGTAAACAGCGAAGTAGATAAAGAGCTTGCTGAAGAACTCGTGCTAAGCCTAGATGGTGTAACTGACGTCGAAAACAGTCTAACTGTGGTAAAAAACACCGACATGAAGAAGCATGATTCTGAAATGATGGGTAACGACACTGAAAGTGATTTAACAGATGCTAAAATCACTACAGTGATCACAACACGTTACTTATTTGATTCTGAAGTAGGTGGTACAGACATTGATGTTGATACCGATAATGGTGTGGTAACTCTTAAAGGTACAGTTGAGTCTGATGCTGAAAAGCAATTAGCGATGGAAATTGCTAAAAACGCTGAAGATGTTCGCAAGGTAGTTGATGAATTAACTGTTATTGCAGAATAATACACTATACTAAAGCCCAGCCCTGCTGGGCTTTTTGCTTTGCTAACATTATAAGGATTAAATTATGGATATCATTAGAATTATTTTTTCTATTTTATTACCACCACTGGGTGTGTTTTTACAGGTAGGACTAGGGATGCATTTTTGGTTAAATATTTTGCTAACTTTGCTTGGCTATTTCCCTGGATTAATTCATGCGATTTACATTATTGCCAAAAAATAATGTAGCAGCATAGCAGGACATTTAATACTGAGTTGCTAAGTGCTCCCAAAGGTATGTTTATTAGTTACTCAGGCTGCTATTAATAAATGGATTTGTTTTACAAAACTCATCACTAACAAAACCTCAAAGCCTACTATTTGAGCAGTTAGCTCCTTGATTGTTAAAATAAAGCTTTTTGCTAGTGACAAGCCCCTAAAAACTTTTTATACTGCAACCCGCTTTAGTCGCTCTGTGGCTAAACGCTTCAAAAATTAACTGCTTACAGTTATACAAAGATGGCCCCTTAGCTCAGTTGGTTAGAGCACACGACTCATAATCGTTAGGTCCCCAGTTCGAGTCTGGGAGGGGCCACCACTTTTCAAAGCTTTCCAAGTAAATACCTACTTACAGAAATTACCTTGTGCTACCTCTGTGCTACTTTAGAGTATAGCAATCTAATATAGCTATGTAATATTTTTGGCTTCGCGTTAGGTTTTTATTGTTTGACTTAATATGCTATGAATAGCTAGTTCATATAATTTAACTTTTTGCTTTATCTTGCTGAATTAAATGCATGTGGTCAGTATATGGATATTAAGTATAACTTCAAAAGGAGTGAGAAATGATTGATGCAGGTGCTGGTGCTACCATAAAGGCTATTGTACCCTATGGTGTAAAAGGAATAGTTAATCGATTGAAGGGGTTGAAAGAGGATTTCAGTACAAAAAAAGAATTAGATGACTATTACAAACACGTAAAATCTCCTTTTAAACCAGATACTATTTTAAAAAAAATAGAAGAAAAGTACCTTACAATTAGAACACTAGCTTTTCCTGAAAGGCTCGTCTCAATAAAAGATATTTATCACCCCCTAAAAGTTTATTTTCCTGATCGAGGTATTACACATGAAGTGGATGATAAGCAGCTTTTTTTTCTAGATAAATTGGTCGTCGTGGTTGGAGTCGCAGGACAAGGAAAAACTACAACTATTCGTAAACTTATACATAAAGAGCTCTATAAGGGAGAAAAAGGAAGAATTCCAGTAATGATTTCTATGAGAGAGGTTGACTGGAATGAAACAGATCTTGATATTTTTAAAGTTATTAGCAGAGGGTTAAGAGAGATTGGGATAGTTATTAACCATGCTGCTATTGAAACCTGCATGGTAAAAAAGTCCTTTTTATTGTGTTTTGATGGTTTTGATGAAGTTCCTTTAAACCAAAGGCAAAGCGCTTTAAGAATGTTGCTTAAAGGCTATACATATACTAGAAACCCACTTATCGTGACATCACGACCGAATACTGAAATTACTACTGAAATGGGTAACACCGAAATAGTAAAATTGAAGAATATAGAGCCAGATGATGTTGTGAAGATCATTACAAAGAACAAAAACCTTGATAAGTCATATAAAGAGTTATTAATCCGTTCTTATAAGGAAAATAACGAAATCAAGGGAGTAATAGTGACTCCTATTCTTGTAGATATTTTTACAGTTGTTTACGGAAGGGTTCAAATAACCCCCAAAAATATTGTTGAATTCTATGAAGAGCTTTATTACGGCTTAACTGATAAGCATTATCGCTTTAAACAGTTGGAAAGAGATAAAAAATCTAAGTTGAATAATTTGAATTTACTGAAAGTGTTAACTCGTGTGAGTTTTCATACTTCAATATCTTTAGATTCTCATTCATTTTCATACCCTAAAGGTGTTGAAATTTTCAAGGAATCTTTAGATAAACTTGAATACCAAGACGACCCGAGACATGTGTTACAAGATGTAGTTGATAGAACTTCTTTGATAATAAATGATGGTGATCAATATTCCTATTTACATAAGTCTATAATGGAATTTTATTCAGCGAAATTTATTGCTACTAGGTCTAATGATGCCAAGAAAGAAATATACAAATATATTTCTGACAATTACAGCTATAAATTTGAAAATGTTCTTAGGTTTCTTAAAGAATTGGATCCTTGCTATTTTTACGAATGTTTTGTGATTTATCAGGTTGAGCTGAGTGGTCTACTTGATCTTTTTGAGCTTGAAAAAATTCATAAAAATGTTGCCATGTTCATGAACTTTCCTCTAAGTATCTTATATGAAAAGAGTAATGAATATACACACGTACGGATTAAGGATTACAACTACTCTAATACAATTAATGCTTCATTTAGGTTAGCTAGTGTTTTTCAGGTTTTGGATTTATTTGAGTTAGTACGTACTCCTTCAATTATTCAAAGTATCCAAGATTGTGCTGTTTCCAGCAATGTTTCATTTTTAAATAAATTAGTTAAAAAAGGAAAGTGTTTACATTCGGAAAATTATTTTATTGAAGCGCAATCTAATAGCTACATAGAAGATATGAATTATCAATCAGCATATGATTTACTTATAGATGAGTGTTATGAGTGTATTGGTAAGGTTGAAGCGTTATCAATGAATAAAAGTATTAAATCAATAATAGATACAATGTATTCAAAGTTAAATGATTTAAAGCTAGAAAGAGATAAAGAAAATGATATAAACGATCTTTTGAGCAAGTATTAGAATTATTACTCTCGATTGGCTTTTGACAAGTTATCTATCAATGTTTTAGCTGACCTGTTATTCAAAAAGTTGAAATGAAGCTGATTGGACTTCCCTGCTTTCACTAGACAGTTTTTATTTCAGAATAGTACGCTTCTTCAAACTTAGCAGGTGAAATAGCGCGGTTCAAAGCCATTAAACATTGAGTTTAAAAAACTTTGAAGTAACTAAGCTTTGATTTTAAGTTTCTTTCATGCTGATTTTGCCTACATTTTCAAGTGGATATTTACTAACAGAAATTGCCGCGCTACTTTTAAATAAAAAAAGATAAATGAAGATTACCAGTTTTTGATCAAAGTAATAATTCAAGCATGGAAAGAAATAAAAAATTGTTGTACCCTTTATTTAATTAAACGAGGGAATGTTATGTCAAATAAAATTATGATCGAACGAAATATAGGCGTTTTGCGAGAGAAAATTAGAAACGCAGATACAACAACAGTTATGGGTTGTGTCGCTATTGCCACTAGCGCTGATATGTTATCTGGAGCAAAACTATCTAAATCGCAATATAGTTTCATTGTTAATAGTCGTCAGCGATGTAACTTAATAAAAATAGCTCTGTATAAAGATTTAACTAAGTTAATAACAGAGAAGGCCATACCTAAAATATTATCTGCTGCAGATCCAACCTCAGATTTATCTAAAGCTGCTTTTATGGCCGAAGCTACCGCAGACTCTATTGGTGAGGCTATAGAAGTAAAAACAGATATACCTGCATTCAAAACAGCAGCTGTTTTAAATGCATTGAGTACTGGTGTTCAAATAAAAACTATGTGGGACATACAAGCGATCGAAGATGGCTTTGCGCAAAGCCCAAGGCAGTTTGAAAAATTATTTGCCGATTGGAGAAGCTGGAATATTGAAGAGCGTTACCAGGTGGCCCAATGAAAAGACTATTAATATTATTATTACCAAGCACATGTTTTGCGCAATTTTCTGACTTATCATTATGTGAAAATAAACAAACCATGCTAGAAATGGATTTTTATACACATTGTGTAGGCATAGCGGATGCCTCTGTGCATAAGCTCAAGTCTGATATAACAACCAAACAACTTTATGATTACATTACAATTGGGCTTAAAGATGTAAGTGTATTAGAAAAGTACCTTTCTGATGATTTGATAGGAATAGTACATGCAATTATATCTATTGATCCAAACCCACTTTATTATACTACCGTCGGTAATAACATTTTAGTTATGACCAAAGACGGACTTAATATCTTTGAAAAGCACGATGGTTATTGGTTACAAAAGCTAGTATCAGAAAAGCCTAGTAGATAAATATGATTCCTATTAAAAGTAATTTAATACCGAGTATTGGTAATTACTTTTAATAAATTTCATTTATTTCTGCCTTGAAGCGGCCTAGCTCTTGCGACACAGCTCCGAGAGCTATCCCTCAACTAAGATCAAATAAGCCTAACTTTTTTAGTTTACCCATTCCTTTTAACAAAGATAAAACATGGTTTTATCATGACAACGTTAAGGCAATTGAACATCATTTGGCTGAAAAATACATTAAAGAAAATAACGATTAGCTAAAAAAATGAGCTTTAGGAGTGTCTATGTTTTCAAATTTAATCAAGCAGAAGCCAACGCAAAATTCGAAACTTTCAGACTTTGTGCTAAATTCTAGCTCAAGCGAGAAAAAGCGAATTTACAGCCAAGTTATTGAGCGAGCTATCTCCTCTCAAGTTCAAGTTGTAAACAAAGCATCTGCAACGCAAAGATAATAAATAAAAGTTCCTAAAAGGGGCTTTTTTTGTATCTAACTGATTATATGGCCGTTTAATAAAATACCCATCAACTACTTTCATTCGAATACATTTATTTATATTGGTAATAACTAGCAATAATTAGACGTGAGTTTGGTTTTTTCCTACAAACATTACTTAGCAAACGGCTTAAGTATTTCTATCTGAGGATAATTAACTTTGAAAACAGCCGCTAAAGTTGGTTAACTGTATTTTCTTACCAGAGACCTGATTTTTTATTGAATACATTGCAATAAACACAGTTGAATCTACTATTAAAGTGTTATGGGATTTTATTATAAAAATCTTTATTTTGTGACCTTTAATGTCGCTACTGTTAATTGTGTGCAGTATATAAAATACCGCTTTGTTACCCCTTAGGTGCTCTATGTTATTAAAACGAAAAGTATACCTCAGCCTTATTTTGGCTGTTGTTGCTCCTTTAGCAATATCTACTCTAATATTTTCAAATAGTATTCGCTCAAATACAGAAGACAAACTAGCCAAAGTAGATTTACCAACAGCGCTCAGTGAAGTGAAAAGCCAAATCGAATTAGAGTTATCGACTCCTATTATTGTTGGCAAAGAAATAGCGCAAAACTTATTTGTGCAACAATGGATGAATAATAATGAAGATGCGCAAAGCCGAGGTAAATTCATTGATTACCTCAAACATATAAAAAATAAAAACCAAGCCAGTAACGCATACATTATTTCTAAAAACTCCCGCAATTATTACACCGATGAAGGTATTTCTAGGCAAATAGACAGTAGTGATACTTGGTTTGATGCTTTTTTAGCATCGGATAGACCATTTGAAGTAGCACTCGACATAGATAAAGGTAGCTCTGAGGTGATGGTATTTATTAATTATGCCATTGAGCTTGATGGGCAACGACAAGGAATTGCCGGAATAGGCCGTTCGCTCGATTCTATGGTGGATCTCATAAGTGAATATAGAATAGGAGAGGGCGGCATTGTTTATTTGGTCTCTGGTAGTGGCGAGATTATGCTGCATGGTAATAAAACTAAAATTGGGCAATCTGTTGACTTGGCGCCGATTAAAAATGGGGCAATTCAAAGTAAAGTAATTGATGGTGATGACTATGTTGTCTCAAGTACGCCAGTAAATTCATTAGGTTGGCATCTAGTCGCTGAAATTCCCCAAGAGCAATTATATGGCGCAATTAATACTGCTATTAATACTAATATCATTTTTGGTGTAATTATTGCGCTTGTAGGTTTAGCGTTAGCACGCGTGTTAGTAGGGCAAATATTTAGGCCAATCGAAAACATTACTGCAGCGGTGAATGCGTTGACGGAAAAAGATGGTGATTTAACGGCACGACTCCCTACTGATGATAATAATGAAATTTCAGACTTAGCGGTTAAGTTTAATCTGTTTTTAGAGCAGTTACATTATATGTTCAAACAGGTTTCTGAGTCGGCAATTCATGTTAAAGGTATTTCCCAAGATGTGCTTGAGCAAGTGCAAGGTGCGGCAAATTTAGCTGAAGTGCAATCATCGAGTACGCAAACGGTGGCGGCAGCCGTTAATGAGATGGAGGTTACGGTTCAGGATATTTCTGGTAGTGCCAGTAATGCGGCAGATATTGCTACTAAAACCGAAGAAACGACGCACAAAGGGGTTGAGTTTGTGCAAAGCACGATTAAACAAATGGAACAACTGGAAGCGTCAATGGCCAATTCTGTGGCCTCGGTGTTAGAGCTTTCGACAGAGATTAAATCAATTTCTCATGTATTGGATGTAATTAAAGGGATTTCCGAGCAAACTAACTTATTGGCGTTAAATGCGGCTATTGAGGCTGCTAGAGCGGGTGAGCAGGGCCGTGGCTTTGCGGTAGTTGCTGACGAAGTAAGAACGCTTGCGCAACGTACCGCGGAGTCTACGGAGCAAATTAATGAGATGATTGATTCGTTAAATGCTAAAGCTTCAAGCACGGTAACAGCGATTGAATTAGGCAGCAAAAACACCCTAGAAAATGCCGAGCGCTTAAAAGAAACCGGCCATACATTAAATGGTATTTCACAGGAAATTGTACTACTAAGCGAGTTAAACAACTCAGTGGCTACTGCAACGCGAGAGCAAACATTAGCAACCTCAGAAATTAGCCAAAATATTGTGATGATTTCCGATTCGGCAGAGCAAACCAAAGAAAATATGAAAAAGTCAGAGCAGCTTTGTAACGGTTTAAATAAAGAATCGAATATTTTAAGGGATTTACTGGGCAAGTTTACGCTTTAAACACGATTTAATTAAAAAATCAGTTGAGCGAGGAAACCATCATAGTTATAGAGCTCTCGCCTATAACTATGATGTTGTAATGGCGGTTAGTTTTTACGGTAAATCTCGTGATCCATTTCGTAAATATTTACGCTTAAACTGTCAGAGGCTCTGCAATACGTTTGCAAGCAGGCTAGTAATTGCTCACTTAGTAGTTGCTTTTGCTCAATGGAACGCCCAGCCATAATATGCACCGCAATATGAATAAACCCTTCTTTACCCACACCTAACTGATAATGCTGATAAGCAATAGCGCGAGTCTTTATTGTTTCTAAATCAAATAAGCCACTTTCAAACGTTGTTGTATGGATTTTTTCCACAAGAACTTGAGGTAGTAAAGGCAGATCTTCTGAGTGTTCAATAATAATGTGTGGCATTTAACGTATCCTCTTTAGATTGGTTTATTTAATTATACCAAACGGGTTTGTACACGCTAACCCCATAACGCTTAATTTTTAAAAATGTGGCTTGAACATATTTTTAGCAATAAACTATTTAAGCAATTACAAGACCTGTAGCGTGTTTAATTTTAGATTTATTATGGCAAATATTTTTGGTTGATACGTTTTATGTCAATTTGTGGTGACTTATACGAAGAGTACACAAGCCAGTTGGTATTTGTAATAAAGGTTAAGCCAGAGGTGCGACTAAATGCGCGTTCGGGAAGGCGTATTACGTCATGATGGCTGTTGGTTGATAAGTCGTAATAACTCAAACGGTAATCACCTTGTTTTACATTAAAATAGTAAATACGCGATTGCGCTAAGGTGTCGCCTTCAAAAAAATACCACGAATTATGATTCGATAAATTAATTTCGCTAACCAGTGGTTGTTCAGTTTGGCTATTTGGGTCTTTTATCCATAGTTGATTAGTTGCTTGGTTGGCAAAAATTAAAGCGCCTTGCTTGTTTTCATAAGCGTATAGTGTTGGTGAATCTATGGCCTTTGCGAGTTTATTACCCTTTAAGTCGAAGCGATAAACGTGTTGATCATTCGCTACTAATAGGCTTTTACTATCTGCAGCCCAACTCGGTTTTCCATGGTAACTAAAGCCTGTGGGTAATGACTGACTTGATTCGGTGTTAAAGTCATAAAGGTATAGCGCATGCTCACCAAGATGAGAAGCAACAAAGGCAATGTAATTACCATCAGGTGACCACACCGGGTTGTAAATATTTGCACTGAGATTAGTAAGCTGTTTTCGTGAGGTACCGTCTTGATTTGCAGTCCATAATTCCATTGAGCCCGATTCGTTAGATACAAAAACTAACTTTTTTCTGGCTTTACTGTAATCAGGAAAGCGCGTATTAAAGTCGCTTGATAATACCGGAAAAGGCGAACTTGCAACCGCATTACTGGTTTCTACACGCATTAATGCAGAGTCGATATTCCATTGATGAAAATACAAACTGCCATCATGTGCATATTCTGGGTAACTTAACCCATCGATGTGCGCATTGATCATTTGTTGTGTTTTGAGGTTATAAAAATAACCTTGGCGCTTGCCTTTTTTAACACCCGAAAAGACAAGTTGTGGCTTATTGGGATGCCAATCAACGCCTCTCATATCAACAAAACCTGAAGTTAATTGCTTAGCATGAGCTGTTTTTATGTCGATTAAAAATAATTCTTCAAAACCCGTTGGTAAATTACGCGATACCACCAGCTGTGTCGCATCTGGTGAAAACACAACCGACTCATCGGTATATTGGCATGCTGACGTACAAGGGACTTGAGTAACTGTGTATGGCGATGAGGTTAAATCGACAAGGTTAAGCTGGGTAAAATCATTATTTTTTTCATCTTCACTAATATAAACCAGCTTAGTGCCTGTTGCATTAATGTCTATATCGGTACTGGTTTTACTTCCGCACAGCCCTATAACAGTGATATTGCCCGAGGCGATATTTTGCTGAATGACTTCACAGCCTTGAGCAGCTTTACGGCGGTAATAATAAATAAACGTTAAATCATGTCTAAATACCGCTCTGCCCTCAATGAATGGGGTGTCGGTAAGAGCTATTGCAGCTTGTTCGGATAAATGTAAATCACGTAAGTATAAATTGGCTTTATGACCAGGGCGGCGCCACGAATACGCTAAAAAATGACTGTCATTAGAAATAGCCGGAAACAACTCTCTTCCTGGGCTGGTGGTAATTGTTTCAATGTAATCGTACAAACGCGCTGCTTGTTGCGATTGAGCAAGTGGCTGCTTTGCGTTTTCAAAAAGGGCGCTATAACCCCAATAGCTACCTAATAGTATAACGATAGCAAGTACGCTAGCGTAAATATACCCAGAGCGAAGCGGCATATTGTTAATGCTATTAACAGGCTCTGGCGTTGTTGGTTTTTGTACTAACCGGTAACCCGTTTTACGCAGTGTTTCTATATAGGTATTGTCGGGGTCGAGTTCTTTAAAGCTTTTACGAAGATGCCATATGGCATTTGTCAGTGCTTTTTCGCCCACATATTGATTACCACCCCACACATTCTCTATTAGTTGCTCACGCGTTACTGCGTTTGGATAACACTCTACCAAGTAAACAAGTAGTTCTATAAATTTAGGTTGTAATACACAGGTTTTATCGGCACAAAACAGCTTATTTTCAAACACCGATATTTGGCATTTTCCAATTGAAAATGTCTGTTGAGTATTCATAGTTTGTGTATTTAAACCTCTTGATTAATTACGTTACTAGGCAGTGTTTAATGCAAAATAAAGCGATAGTTGGTTAACATTCGATTTTACATCATTCTAACACGAAAACCTTAAGTGTATGATTATAAATAAATAGATATTAAATAGATATAAAATAGGGATATAAACGAGACACCTCTCATTGTGCTTTTATTCACGATTACTTACAACATGTTATTAGTAAAATAAACCAATTGGTACAAAACAAATTTAATAACTAAAAAGTTAATCAAAAACGATTTGTACTAATGGAATAATAAATAATAAGGGAAGTTTGTGAGTAATATATCAACAAAAAAATGCGCTTTAGCATTGGCTATAACAGCCAGTTTATCTGGGCATGCAATAGCAAATGACGAGGCTATTGCTCGTCAATCAACGGCTAAAGCAAGCGAAGAAGTGGTACAAGAAGCACCAGAAAAAATAACCGTAACGGGTTCGCGTTTAAAGCGTGATAGTTTTTCGGTAACAACCCCGCTGGTAACTATGGATAGAGCGTCGATTCAGGATACAGGCCTAGGCAACCTTTCAGATGTATTAATCGATAACATGCCTGCACTGAGCGAAAGTATTGGTAATACAACCAGCCAATCAAGTATTTCGGGGACCGGTTTATCAACGGTGCAGCTTCGCGACTTAGGCGCTAATAGAACGCTAACGCTTATTGATGGCCGCCGTGTGGTATCAAATAGCTATGGTGGTAACTATGTGAGTTTAAATACTATTCCAAGTGGCATGGTGGAGCGCGTTGAAATTATAAGTGGTGGTGCGTCGGCCACTTATGGAGCTGATGCGGTAGCCGGTGTAGTGAATATTATTACCCAGTCAAAAAAAGAAGGCTTTGAATTTCAAGCCCGTGGCGGTGAAACAACAGATGGTGGCGGTCGTGAGTTTACGCTTGATTTAAACTACGGAACGTCATTTGCCGATGATCGCGGTTATGTATTTGTCAGCTCAAACTGGGATCGTGATTTTGGCATGACCTTTTACGACCGTGACCGCGCAAAAATAGAAGCGGCGCATAGTTATGATGATGAGTTAATGTGTAATCAAATGTACACTGCTGATGGTTATCAGTGTATGAGTGGTATTACACAAGCTGATTGGGCAAGCAAAAGCGATGGTACCTTAGGCGGTGTATTTTTAGAAAGCAGCCGAAACGATACCCAGTTTTGGTATGACGGGCAAACGCTGCGTGATGACTGGAAAGGTAATGAAGAAATTTATGGTATAAATTCGTCACAATACGTCATGCTTGATGTACCTAGCGATAACTTTTCGACCGCGATAAAAGTAGATTATGATGTAACAGACGACATTATGAGTTACTTCCAAATTCAATATAGTAAGAGTGGCTCGTTCAACGATAAGTCACCAGAAGATGAATACGAAGGGGCTTACGTACCTCGCTACGACCCAGTGACTGGTGACCCTATCGATGATATTGCGCCCGGTTACATTCCTATTGATAACCCATACGTGCCACAAGAAATTATTGACAGCAACCCATACAAAGACCGTATTTATTGGGATCGTCGCTTTGGTGAAGTAGGTAATATCAGCACTGATAACGACCGTACGACCATCCGAACTTGGGCAGGCCTACAGGGCATGATGTTTGATGATACATGGGATTGGGATATCTCTGCTGGATACGGGCAATTCAAACAACATCAAATCCGTAGTAACGAGTTAAATACGGTACGTGTCAATCAAGCACTGCAAGCTGAAAAGCTAGCCGATGGCACTATTCAATGTAAAGACGCCGAAGCGCGAGCGCAAGGATGTGTCCCGCTTAATCTATTTGGTGAAGGGTCTATTACCCCTGAAATGGCTGACTGGATCCGTACAAACCCGATTATTGATACTGAGATTCAGCAATATACGGTAATGGGTTATATCACTGGTGACCTATACGAATTACCAGCAGGTAATGTGTCTGCAGTATTTGGTGCAGAGTACCGTAAAGATTCACAAAGCCTAGATACCAGTGATGATATGAAAGCGGGCGGTATTACGTTTAACGTTGTGCCTTCTTTTTACGGTGAAGTAGAAGTGTATGAGGTATTTGCTGAACTTGCGGTGCCACTACTTAAAGATGCGCCATTTGCTAAAAGTTTGTCGGCAGAAACGTCGCTGCGTTTAGCAAATTACAGCATTGATAATATCAGCACTGTTGCCAGCTATAAGCTAGGCCTTTTATGGCAACCAATTGATGG
This sequence comes from Pseudoalteromonas issachenkonii, assembly GCF_002310795.1. Classification (NCBI taxonomy): domain Bacteria; kingdom Pseudomonadati; phylum Pseudomonadota; class Gammaproteobacteria; order Alteromonadales; family Pseudoalteromonadaceae; genus Pseudoalteromonas; species Pseudoalteromonas issachenkonii. Next base: position 3,006,329 of record NZ_CP011030.1, on the reverse strand, counting down.
ATACATGCTACGTGCCAACTATGCACGAGCACAGCGTGCGCCGACTATCACGGAATTATTATCACCCCCTCGCGGCGATTTTGATTCATTTGATGATATTTGTGATGGTCTAACAGCAACATCAACAAACCCAGGACACGATAACTGTCGTTTAGAGCCAACCTTGGCACAAAAGCTAGCTGATGATCCTAACTTTGAATTTGAAAGTGAAGACAATAACTACTCGCCAAATACAGGTAATCCAAACTTAAAAGAAGAAACAGCCGATACCTATACCTTTGGTATTACTGTATCTCCTGAGTTTTTAGATGGCTTTAACTTAGCGGTGGATTACTACGATATTGCTATTGTTGATGCCATTGATGAAATAAGTAACGAAAACATCATGCGCGAATGTTATGACTCAGAGGCTGCGTGGGGCAGTGATAACGAATACTGTAACGATATTACCCGTAACGACGAAGGTAACATTGTAAAAATTCTACAGCGTGAATATAACTTGGATGAGTTAACTGCGCGCGGTTACGATGTCGTTGCAACTTACAAATATGACATAGGCAGCTATGGCAACTTGTCATTTAAGCTTGATTACAATCACATTATTGAAAACTCGCAAACCTATGAAGGGTTAGATGGTAACAGTGTTACTTCACAGTATGCAGGTTATGGGCGCTCAAAAGATAAAGCCGCTATGTCGATTGTATGGAAAATGGATGATTTACGTATCCGCTGGCGTACAAATTACGTAGGCGCGTTTAAAGCAAGCCAAGAAGATGAGAAAGACTACCTTGAGTATGTTGCTGCAAACGATGAGCGCTGTGCTGCGGGCGATGCCGGTTGTATTGCAAACCCAGAGCCACTTGCGTATCAAGATTATGGCTCATTTTTAAAGCATAGTTTATCAGCGTCTTACACTCTGGCACTGACTGATAAAAGTGACTTACGTGTATTTGGCGGTATTAACAATGTATTTGACGACAAAGGGGCATTTTACCCAAGTGGTCGTGGTAACTTTTATAGTGGCTACGGCGGCGGTGCCGGTCGTTATGTTTATCTAGGTGCACAATATAGCTTTTAATAATCTTTAGCTGTATTTGTTTGCAAAGGCACTCCCTCGGGCGTGCCTTTTTTATTGTGTATCTTGCTGCGAAATACCCTTTAAACCATTACAGTATTGAGTTGGTGGATAAAATTTGTTTTATCGCGGTGAAAGCGTTTAGTATAAGGCGTAACTTAATTTTTAATATGAACGAAGGACTTGCTATGAAGTATCTCAAAATGGGTGGTTTAATTGTATGCTTAGCAGGGCTTGCAGGGTGCTCTGATGATGTTGCTTCAGTAAGTCTTGGGCTATTTACCACTAAAGATGTGGTGGTTAATTCACAGCAAGACCCGCTAGTGACCGGTGTAACCTGTCATATTAGCCATATTGAGGCGAATTTAGATTTTTCAGACCCATCAGATATGTCGATTGCCTGTCGTCAAACAGGGCCAATAACGCCAGACCAATTACAGTCTATCGACCGCAGTAAATCCGGTGAAGTCGTGTTTAAATCATCTAAGAGTATTTTGTTTAAGTCATTAAAAGTGCGCCGTATTTATGATGCTAAAACCCATACATTATTATATTTATCATACTCAACGAAAGAGTCTACGGGCAGTCATCATCATGCGCTCTCTACGGTGCCTTTATACAATACACAAGCATGGCAATGGGCGAAGGGGCAAGAGTAGTTTATGTTAACTCTATTTAAATCAAAGCCCTTATTGGCAGAACAAGAACAACAATGGCTGGTTGATACCTTTATTTGGGCAGCAGAAAACTTTGATTTGGATTTTTTTACCAAACACAGCCAAGTTATTTTGCCAACGGTTGAGTTTTTTCCTGACTCGGTTTCAAGTATTGAGGAAATGGCCAGCAAAGTGTTTGCACGTGTTAAGCAATACGCTGGTATGAATGAATGGCCAGTAACCTTGGTTGCACCGCAACAATTACAACCACAGGTGTTTCCACACTTTGAATTTAGTCAGCATTTACGTGGCGAAGAGTGTCATTTAATAGTGCCAGCCAGTCATACTATTAATGTGTCGTTTAACCCTAATCAAATTAATCAACCGCAAGATTTAGTGGCGAGTTTTGCCGGTACGCTTGCCACCATATTAATTCATCACGTAGGGGTGCTGCCCCCAGGTGGTAAAGAGTACTTACCGCAAGCTACTGATGCTTTAGCGTGTTTTTTAGGCTTTGGGGTAATGATGAGCAATACCGTGTACCAGTTTAAAGGTGGCTGTGGCTCATGTTATAACCCGTATGCAAATCGCGAAGCGGCGCTCAGTGAAACGCATACCGTATTTATGCATGCGTTAGTGAGCTACTTTAAGCAAGATAAACACTCTAAAAAACATTTAAAACCGCATTTACGAGGCCAATTTAAAAAAGCGCAAAAAGAAATAAAAGCCTTGGTTAATCAATCGGCTAACCCATTATTATTGGCTTTTTCGCCAGAGCAAGCCAGTTAAGTATGAACTATATCGATGAATTTTTATTAATTGCGGTGGCTCATTTTTTTGCGGTAGCAAGCCCTGGGCCCGACTTTGCGGTAGTCCTTAAACAAAGTGTACAACACGGCAGGCGCAATGCCTTATGGACAAGTGCAGGTGTTGGTGCGGCTATTTTATTACACATAGCCTATTGTGTATTGGGAGTTGCGCTGGTGTTAACTCAATCACCTGCGTTGTTTATGGCGCTTAAATATATAGCGGGCGCGTATTTAGCGTATTTAGGCGTGCAGGCACTGCGCGCTGCTAAACCTACAAATACCTCATCAGAACCGACTGCAAAACCCAGCCTTGCAGCTGAGTCATCATGGCGTGCGTTTCGACGTGGCTTTTTTACCAATGCACTTAACCCTAAGGCAACACTGTTTTTTATGTCGTTGTTTACCTTAGTGATTAGCCCAACTACGCCGGTAATAGTACAAATGGGATATGGCGTTTATATGGCGCTTGCTACCTGGGCTTGGTTTTCTATTTTATCGCTATTGTTATCAAAAGCGCGTGTACGTGATTTTTTTCAGCAAAGTGGTTATTGGTTCGACCGCGGCATTGGCATTATTTTAATCGCACTGGCTGTGCGAGTTGTTATTTAAAGAAGGAATAGTATGGCGTTATATAATTTTTCGTTTGGCTCTAATATGTCATCTAATCGTTTATTGGCACGTTTACCTAATGCAAAACGTGTGGGTACGGCACTTTTAAAGGGCTATAAGTTAACCTTTAATATGGCCTTTTCAGATGGTTCAGGTAAATGCACTATTGTGCCCACCAATGAACCCGATGCTGTGGTATATGGGGTAGTGTATCAGCTTAATGAAGCCGAAAAAGAGATCTTAGATAAAATTGAAGGCCCTAATTACGACTGTGTTGATTTAACCGTGAGCCTTCTAGATGACGATGACATTAATGTACACTGCTACATAGCAAACACACATGACGACACACTGCTACCTTATGATTGGTACGTGCAGCATGTATATCGCGGCGCACTTGAGGCGGGCGTACCCGAACACTACAGTCAACGCATTTTAGCTTACCCGAGTAAGCAAGATACTAATAAAGCGCGCGCCGAAATAGAATTTGCGGTTCATCAAGATTAAACAAAAATAATAACCTAAGGTAACACTATGAAACTAAAAAAATTAGCCACAGCCGCATTATTGGCTGGCTGGGCGTTTACGAGCTCTGCAGCAGTTGATACCGATAAAATTTCAGAGGTGATCAACGCCTCAATGACACGTTTTGATGTACCCGGAATGGCCGTTGCCATTGTTGAAAATGACAAAGTTGTATTCGCTAAAGGCTTTGGTGTTGCCAACCTTGATACGAATAGCAAGGTGAATAAAGACACTTTATTTGGCATTGCTTCAAATACCAAGGCATTTACCAGTGCAGCATTGGCTAAGCTGGTGGATGAAGGCAAGTTAAGCTGGGATGACCGCGTAATTGACCATCTTCCTGAGTTTAGATTGTACGACCCTTACGTTACTCGTGAAATGCGCATACGCGATTTACTTAGTCATCGTAGCGGTTTAGGGCTTGGTCAAGGCGATTTAATGATTTGGCCAAGTACAGATAAATCGGTAGCCGATATTTTATCTGGGCTGAAATATTTAAAACCTGCGAGCAGTTTTCGTAGTCAATATGCTTACAACAACCTAATGTTTGTTACCGCTGGTGAAGTTGTTGCGCGTATATCGGGGATGAGCTGGAACGACTACATTGAAAAAAATATTCTACAGCCACTAAATATGACCAACTCGCGCGCTGGCTTTTCGCGTATCGCAAAAAATAACAAAAACTGGGCGATTGGACACATCCCAATGGATGGCAAATTGCATCCTTTTTTTGTTAATTACCTTGAAGACTTTAGAGGGGCAGGCGCCATTGCATCAAGCGTAAATGATATGAGCCAATGGCTCCGTACTCAACTTGCGGGTGGCAAAATGCCTAATGGCGAGCAGCTATTTAGTGAAAAACAACAAGCACAAATGTGGCATCCACATATTATGTCACTGGCATCTAAAAGTGCCTATGAAGCGTATCATCAACAATTTAGAGGCTACGGTTTAGGTTGGAGTATAGAAGATTACCACGGCGTTAAAAAGCTGGCACATGGTGGCGGCATTTTAGGTATGGTATCGCAGGTGACTTTACTACCAGAAAAAAACGTGGGGATTGTGATATTAAGCAACCAACAAGCATTTTCTGCATTATCGGCAGTGACTCATGAAGTACTTGAAGATGTACTAGAGCTTGAAGATAAAGATTGGGTTGAAGAGTTAGCTAAAAAGCATTTTGCAGGGAAAGAAAAAGCCTATGCTAACGCCGCTCCAAAAGCGCCAACAGATATTCAACCGCAATTGCCTAATATAAACTACACCGGTACATTACATGATGATTGGTATGGCGATGTAATAGTTGAAGAACTGGATGGTAAATTACGCATTGATTTTACCCATACAAAACGCCTTAAAGGTGAACTGGAGCATTACACAGGTAATACTTTTATTGTGAAGTGGGATGAAAAGTTATTAGAGGCAGATGCCTTTATTCGCTTTTCTATGAGCGCCGATAACCGCGTGGAATCGGCGAAAATGAATGCAGTTTCAACGCAGGTAACCGACTTTAGCTTTGATTTTAGAAACCTCGACTTAAAAGCTAAATAACCATAACTTTGGTTAAAGAGTCGTTTAGTATCAACCAAAGTCGCAAAGCCACCACAAGGTGGCTTTGTTATACTTGATGAGCAACTTATTTTTGGAGTTAGCTATGCGCACTGCGATTATTTCTCATCCTCACTGTCGTAAACATAAAATGATTGAAGATCATCCAGAATGCCCTGAGCGTTTAGATGCGATTAATGACCGTTTACTTGCTAGTGGACTGGATGTGGCTATAGAGCAAAAACAAGCCCCTAAAGCACTGCGCGAACATTATTTATTGGCGCACAGTGAGCAGCATATTAAGCATGTAGAAGACATGATCCCCACTGAGGGGCTCAGCGATCTAGATGGAGATACGTGGTTATGCCCCGACTCTTTAAAGGCCATTGAGCGTGCAGTCGGAGCAGGCTTACTCGCTGTTGATGAGATTTTAGAAGGTAAGTTAGACGCTGCGTTTTGTTCAGTACGCCCGCCAGGGCATCACGCTAATCGAGATAGCTCTTCTGGTTTTTGTGTGTTTAATAACCTTGCGATTGCAGTTAAATATGCACAAAGCAAAGGGGTAAAACGCATTGCCATTGTTGATTTTGACGTACACCATGGCAATGGTACTCAAGATATTTTTATGGATGATGAAAATGTGTTGCTGTGCTCGTTATTTCAATATCCATTTTATCCTAATACCGCCATTAAAAATAATGCCACACTGGTAAATTCACCTTTACCGATAGCTAGTGATGGTGCTGATTTAAAAGCACTTTATGAGCAACAATGGCTACCAAAATTAACAGAATTTAAGCCTGAGCTACTTTTTATAAGCGCGGGATTTGACGCACATTTAGAAGATGACATGGCCAGTCTTAAGTTTGTTGAAAGTGATTATATATGGCTTACTGAGCAGTTAGCGCAATTTAGCCAACAGCATCATTGTTTAGGTATTATTTCTTATTTAGAGGGAGGGTACTCACTGTCGGCCCTCGGGCGCAGCGCGATTGCACACGTTAAAGCGTTAGTTGATTTCGGCGAGTAACGCAAACGCTTGGCTTGGTGTGAGCTGTTCTATTTTACTTAAGCAGCATTGCCCTTCTTTTGCTAAATATTCTTTTACTAGCTCTGCTAATTGGCTTGCACTGAGCGCCGTGAGCGAATGGCCGCTTAAGCTTTGATAGCCACTAACCTTATCTAAAATAATGACTTTTTGCTGTTCACTTGCTTCCATAGTGTAAATAAAGTCGTGTAAATCATTGGCGTGCTCTATTAGCTCAATTTCATTATTATAAATAATAATTTGTGGGTAACTGATGCTCATCTATTGTCCTAAATCAAATTGTTTTTTTACTGAATAATTTATAATCATTAATTGGTTTAATTTTGGAAGTAGAAGCAATGCCTCACACTAGCCGCTATCAAAAAGTATGCGATGTTTTTACCAATAAGGTGATCGCCTGCGCTAAGGATACCCCTTTAATTGAAGCGGTGAAACTAATGCGAGCGCACAATGTTAGCGCTATTTTTGTAAAACAACAGCAACAAATAATAGGCGTATGGACTGAAACCGATTGTTTAACACTTAACTTTTCTAATCGCTCACTTAGGCAGTTAGCGATTGAAAGCGTTATGTCGAGCCCTGTACTAAGTGTGCCCAGCCAACAATTATTAACCGAGACGGCCATGGTGTTTAATAAGCAGGGTGTAAGGCATTTGTTAGTCACTGATACAAATGACGTTCCCAGCGGCGTGATCAGCATTACAGATATTGTAAACAATCAAGGGCTAGAGCATTACTTACAATTTAGACCTATTAATGATCAATATAATAAAAACATACGGATAGTACCGAGTTCATTGGCAATCAATGACGCGGTGAGCATGATGCGTGAATATGCAGAGAAAGTGATTTTGGTGTTTAATGAGGATGAAAATGCCCATGGCATTATTACCCAGCGCGATTTACTAAAGCTCATCACCGAGCAGCACAATCATCTTGTTTGTTGGGATTTAGCCAGTCGCCCCCTTTATCAGATAAGCCCCCAAGACAGCCTTTTTGATGCTTACAGGTTGATGTCTGAAAGTAACATTCGACATTTGGTGGTTAGCGAAAATAATCAAATTAACGGTGTATTATCGCTTGAAAACTTAATTAATGAAATTGAAACGGCTTATTGTTGTGAGCTTGAAAAAGTACTTCAGCAGCGTGATATTGCATTGCAGCATTCGCAGCGTAACTTATTTTTAGCCAATAAAATTATCGACTCCTCCCTAGATGGCATCATGATCACCGACTCGAATGGAGTGATTATGCAAGTAAACCCTGCATTTACTCATCTAACCGGTTACAAAGAATATGAGGTGATAGGTAAGCGACCCAATATGTTGAGTTCAGGGCGTCATGATAAAAACTTTTATATAAAAATGTGGGATTCGCTTGCCAAAACAGGGGTATGGCAGGGGGAAATTCATAATCGTAAAAAGTGTGGTGATATTTATATTGAGTGGCTCAGTATTATAGAAATAAAAGAGCCAAGTCATAGTGAGGTGATTTACGCCGCTATTTTTAGTGACATAACTGAGCGAAAAAGCGCAGAAGAAAAAGTGGTGCAGTTAGCGTATTTTGATGAGCTAACTGGCTTACCTAACCGGCGTTTATTTAACGATAGACTCTCTATGGCACTCGCCTCAGCGCACAGAGATAAACAGATGCTAGCGGTAATGTTTATTGACCTTGACCGTTTTAAAGAGGTGAATGACAGCTTAGGCCATAATGCCGGTGATACCTTATTAAAATTAGTCTCTGAGCGCATTATTAACACCCTCAATGAGGGAGATACGCTGGCGCGATTAGGGGGCGATGAGTTTATTGTATTGTGCGAAATAAACAATGTAGAAGGTGCTATCACCCTTGCTGAGAGTATTTTAAATCACTTAAATACACCGTTTAAGCTTGAAGGATTTGAGGTTGGTGTTACCGCGTCTATAGGGGCGGCTGTTTACCCTGATGATGGCTTAGACAGTGAAACATTATTAAAGCATGCTGATATTGCCATGTACCGCTCAAAAGATGTCGGTCGCAATTCGTTTCAGTTGTTTCAACCCTCAATGAATGCCCGATCTTTAGAGCGTTTAGCGATGATGAGTCGCTTTCAACATGCGCTAGAAAATAATGAGTTTGAGCTTTATTTTCAGCCTAAGCAATGTTTAAAAACAGGGTTGATTATGGGAGCTGAAGCACTACTGCGTTGGCATGACCCTGATTTAGGCACTATTTCACCAGCGCAGTTTATTCCGCTTGCTGAAGAGCTAGGTTTAGTGGTGCGTTTAGATTTATGGGTTATAAACCAAGCAGGTAAAGAGTTAACCCTTTGGCAAGCGCAGGGGATTGATGCCGGACGTTTAGCGATTAATGTCTCTGCGTGTCATTTAAGCCAAGGTAAGTTGGCTGATAATATTAAAGCGATGCTTACTCGTTACCAATTACCTGGCAGCTTACTTGAAATTGAGCTGACCGAAAGTAGCTTTATTAGCTCGTTTTCACAGGCAAAAGAGCAAATACAACAGCTCAAAGCGCTGGGCGTGCATATTGCGCTGGATGATTTTGGTACGGGGTATTCTGCACTCAGTTATTTAACCAAATTACCGTTTAACACATTAAAAATTGATGCGAGCTTTATTGCTAAGATTCCTGATGAGTATGGCAATAGCCAAATTGTGGCGGCCATTATAGCCATGGCGACAAGTTTAGGATTGGATGTGGTTGCTGAGGGCGTTGAGCATGCCTCGCAAGAGGCACACTTAGTCGAAATAGGCTGCAATGTTATTCAGGGCTATTATTATTGCCATCCATTAACGCAGCAGCAATGGATAGCATTTTATAACCAAGCTACTAACGGTTACTCTGTACCTACACTCACTTCATAAGAGGTGAACTTACGAATATTAATAACGCCGCTATCAAAAATTAAATATTGGCCTTTAATGCCTTGTAAAATACCGCTAACAACGGGGTTTTTATCAAAGTTAAATGAGCTAATTTTACTTGGGTATTCGCTTACAGGAAAATCAAGATTCACAACGTCTTGATCAAGCTGTTCAATAGCGGTTGCGCCAAATAATTCACTCAGCTCGGTTAGTTTTTCGCTAATTTGTGGAATAAGCTCAGCAGCCGCTGCTTTTAAATCAAGAACGTCGTTTTGTCCTTTGAGCATATTGCGCCAATTGGTTTTATCAGCAATAAACTGCGCGAGCGCCACTTCCACTAAGCCCGACTGTAAACGAGTTTGTACTTTAAAAATAGGTAATGCTTGGGTTGCCCCTTGGTCAATCCAACGGGTAGGTATTTGGGTGTGGCGAGTAATGCCTACTTTTAACCCTGATGTATTAGCTAGATACACATAATGCGGGATCATGCAGTTTTCTTCACCCCACTGTGGCTCGCGGCAGGTGCCTTGATCGTAATGGCAGGTTTCAGGTTTCATGATACACATGTCGCAACTTGCAAGCTTGCGCATACATACAAAGCAATGCCCTTGAGAATAGCTTTTTTTTGTTTTTTTACCACAGTTAGAACACAAAATTGTGCCACTAAAAGTGAGAGTCAATTGTTTACCTATTAAAGCATTTAAATCAACCAGTTCATCACCTACAGGTAAATGATATTGAACGGGTTCTGTTAAGCTCGACTTTAATTTACGCAGTGTACCTTGCATCTTTACTTGGCCCCAAAGATGTTAAAAAGGGGAGCTTAACATTTTTAGGCGGTATTGGCTGTTCAAGAAGTCTAAATAATTATCATAAGAGAGTGCTTTTGCGTACAAATAGCCTTGGGTACGGTCAGCTTTCATGGTGTTGAGCAGCTGGTGAACTTCTTGAGTTTCTACGCCCTCAATCGTGATAGTAAGGCCCAAGTTATGTGCCATATCTATGGCTGTTTGCACAATGACCTGATGAGCCCGGTTATCGGTTAAATCAAACACAAACGACTTATCTACTTTAAGTTCACTAAAGTGATAGTTAACTAAGTAGCTAAGCGATGAATAACCAGTACCAAAATCGTCTAACACCACCTTAACGCCCAGTGTGGCAAGTTCACCAACTAAAGTGACTAACGCATCTTGATTTTCGACAAACGCTGATTCAGTCAGCTCAAACTTCAATAAATGAGGGGCAACCTGATACTTTATTAAAAGGTTTTCTACTTTTTCGGTTAAATTGGCAATGGCTAGGTTTTTTGCACTTAAATTAACGCTAATACTATGTTCAGTTATGCCCTCATTTGCCAGTTTTGCAATGTCTTTGCAGGCTTGCTCTATCACCCAAAGTGTTAATTCATTAATAATACCGGTGTGTTCGGCAAGTAGAATTAGTTTTTCTATGGAAATGTTTTTAAACTCAGTATTAGGCCAGCGTAGTAGAGCTTCGGCACCATTGACACTGTTATCTTTTAAACTAATTTGTGGTTGATAAAACAGAGCGAGCTGATCCGTTCTTATCGCTTGTTGAAGCTTAGCAGCAAGCGCAACGTCCATAGCTAAACTGCTGTTCGCAGATGATGAGCTTACCTTACTTAGACTATGTTTAGCGTTATGTAATGCCAAGTAGCCTCGTTTCAACCAAAATTCAAAGTCATCACGTTTACCAAAGGCACTAATCCCCACGCTGTAATTGAGTTGTAAGTCTAGCCCTTTGATTTGATAAGTTTTTGGTAACTTATTTACTACCCTTTTTAATAACTCTTCGAGCGTGTGCGGGCTTTGGTTTTTAGTCGAGATACAGGCAAAAACACCGCTACCTAAATCAGCAATTTTAGCGGGTTGATTAATGCCACTACTTAAGTTAAAAAATTCTCTCTCAAAGCTCAATTGGCATTCTAATTCGTGCGCAACATGCTTAATTAATTCATATCCTTGGGAGGGCGTAATAATGGTATTTAGCGAGTTAAAATGACGTATTTTAACCAAACATAAAGTGGTGGAACGTTGCTGGGCTTTGAGTGCCATAAAGGCATACTTTAACTTTGCGCTATTGAGCAGTTTTGTTTGCTGGGTATGCGTGGCATGATATAAAGCGCGCTCACGCTGATAACGAACCCGATCGGCAAGTGCCATGGCCATGAGGACAATTTCACACAAAATGGCCATTAAAAAAGCATGACGTATTGAAAAGCTATAAGTGATAACGCCTGTAAGCTCTAAAGGCTGAATGGCTGCACCAATAATCAATGGCACCCATGAAAATACGTAAAACTTAGCCCATCTAAAGCCACTTTTTAATTTGTTATAAATTAAAATAAAGCAGACGATATAAAGTAATCCCAAAATTACAAAAAATATGGGGGCAGCTATATTTTCGGGAATAAAAAAGCTTAATGTACCGAGCACTAGCATTAGCCAGAGTAAACCAACACTTAATTTATAACGCCAGCAACGGTCTTTATGATATCGCAAAAACATGGTGCAAAAAGCGAGAGTGAAAAACGCAATAGTGTAATTAACGACAATTATTTTTTCGTGAATAAACAACTGCCATTCTAGCGGCCATAAATAAAAACCAAACCCCAGAACGGTGCCCATTAATGCTATAGCACTAATAATGTAGCCAATATAAACTAAGTACACGCGGTCTTTAATGCCAAAATAGAGTAATAGGTTATATAGTGAGGCCATTAATAAGACACCCGCGAAAATTCCCCAAATGCCTGTTTGTGAGCGAACTAAGTCAACAAATACATTATGGCGATATAAGTGAATTGGAGTTTTACTGATCCCCACAGTATCTATTTTTATAATTAGTCGTTGTGTAGATTGGCCATCGAGGTTAAAGCGAATGTGGGGCACGCTGTACTTAAATAAAGTAAGACGTGGCTCTTTATCGCCAAGCTTATAAGTGTCGAGTAGTTGGTTGTTACTATTGAGCCGATATATGGTGAGATGATCTACCATCGGGTTATCAAAGTGGGCAACCACATCTTCTTGTTGGCTGCTTTTGTTTTCTAAATCGAGGCGTAACCAATAATTTTGCTGTTCAAAGCTCCAAGGTATATCGTTAAATTCTTGCTGTGTAAATAGCGCCTGCTTGGTCATTACTTCTTCAAAACTTTGTGTTTTGCTTTTGTCTATGTAATACGCATGATCGAGGTAAACAGGGGTTATTTTATCTATGGTATAGCGTGATGGCATCACAAAGTTTGTTGCCAATGTGCTGATAATAAAAAAGATAAAAATAAGTATTACAACTGCTACCGCATGGTAGCGCAAGGTTTTAAATTCCAATATTAATCTATGTCCAGATTACTTTTTTATAGTGTAGCAGTAAAAAGCGCAGATAATCTGCGCTTTTATAAAATTTACTCGTTAGTTATCAATCGTTATGATTGTTCACGAGCAATTGCGCGATAAGCAATGTCAGTACGGTATTCCATGCCATCCCAGTTGATTTCATCAACCAGTTTATAGGCACGCTGCTGCGCTTGTGTAACTGTATTACCCAGTGCAGTAGCACACAGTACACGACCACCGGCAGTCACTACGTTATCGCCGTCTTGCTTAGTACCTGCATGGAAGACTTTTTCGCCTTCAGGGTAAGTTACTTTCAAGCCACTAATAGCATCGCCTTTCGGGTAACTATCAGGGTAGCCTTTAGCGGCTAAAACAACACCTACTGCAGCGCGTGAATCAAACTCAATGGTGGTTTTATCAAGCTCTACACGGTTAGCAGCTTCAATCAATTCAACTAAGTCTGATTGTAAGCGTAGCATCATAGGTTGTGTTTCAGGGTCGCCAAAACGACAGTTATATTCAATAACCTTTGGTGTACCTGTCTCATCTATCATCAAGCCTGCATATAAAAAGCCAGTGTACGGATGGCCTTCGCTAGCCATACCTTCTACCGTTGGGTAGATCACTTCGTTCATAATGCGCTGATGAATTTCATCGGTTACTACAGGCGCTGGTGAGTATGCCCCCATACCACCGGTGTTAGGACCTTGATCGCCATTGTAAGCGCGTTTATGGTCTTGGCTGGTTGCAAACGGCAGTACGTTTTTACCATCAACCATGACAATAAACGACGCTTCTTCACCTTCTAAAAACTCTTCAATGACTACACGGCTACCGGCGTCACCAAAGGCATTACCCGCAAGCATATCGCGAATAGCCTCTTCAGCATCGCGTTCGTCCATAGCAACAATAACGCCTTTACCAGCCGCTAAACCATCGGCTTTAATAACAATCGGTGCGCCTTTTTCTTTTAAATAAGCAAGCGCAGGGTCGATTTGTTCAAACGTTTGGTAATCAGCGGTTGGAATAGCATGACGTGCTAAAAAGTCTTTAGTGAACGATTTAGACCCTTCAAGCTGTGCCGCTCCCGCGGTTGGGCCAAAAATAGCTAAGCCGTGTTCACGGAACTTATCAACAACCCCTAATACTAGTGGCACTTCAGGGCCAACAATGGTTAGCTCAACATTATTTTGTTGTGCAAAGCTTAGCAGTCCATCAAGGTCTTCAACGTTAATTGCTACGTTCTCAAGTTTTGGCTCAAGAGCTGTGCCCGCATTACCTGGAGCAACATAAACAGTGTTAACTTTTGTATTTTGAGCGGCCTTAAACGCAAGTGCGTGTTCGCGGCCGCCGCTGCCAATGACTAATACATTCATGGCGAATATCCTATTTAAAGCGGTTTTTTAAATTTCAGCGTCATACGGTCGCTTTCACCTATGGCTTTATATTTAGCGGCATCTTGCTCGCCAAGTCTAAGGCTCGGTGGAAGGGTCCATACCCCTTTAGGGTGATCGGCTGTATCAAGAGGGTTTGCATTAATATCGCTTTTTGCTTCAAGTTCAAAACCAGCTTGTTCAGCAAGTGCAATAACCACACTTTGCTTCATATAACCTGATGATTTTTGCATCTCATCATCTTGCTCTTCTGGTAGGCGGTGTTCAACCACACCTAAAGTGCCGCCTGGTTTAAGTGCTTTGTAAAAAGACTTAAACGCATTGCTTGCAGCTTCTTTATCTTTGCTCATGTACCAGTTATGGACATTACGAAAAGTCAGTACCATATCGGCGCTAGCCGCAGGAGCAATATCTAAATGTGTAGATGGGGCAAACTCAGTGAGTTTAACGTGACTAAAGCGGGCATCTTCAGCGATTTTAGCCTTAAAGCCAGCAAGAGAACGTTGGTAATAACCAACCGATGAATCAGCAGGGAAGTGCGCAGCATAATAGGTGCCTTGCTCTTTCAGCGCTGGCGCTAAAATTTCACTGTACCAACCACCACCTGGGGCAATTTCTACCACGGTCATAGATGGTTTAAAGCCAAAAAATTCGAGTGTTTCTACAGGGTTGCGGTATTGATCGCGCTCACTGCTACGCTCGCTTGCTTTAACTGCTTTTGTTAATGCTGAGTCGTGGCCATGGTTATGTGCCAACGCCATTGTTGAGCTTAATGACAGTGTGGCAACCAGTAGAGATTTTAGTGCAAATTTCATCGTCTAATCCTTCACATTATAATTGTTAGTCATGGTTATAGAATAAGCAGAATACGTGAATTTGGTGCAAACAAAAAGAGCTAACTGAACCCGTTAGCTCTTTATGCGATTAATGACGGAAGTGGCGCATACCGGTAAACACCATTGCCATTCCAGCTTCGTCAGCGGCCGCAATCACTTCTTCATCGCGCATTGAACCACCTGGTTGGATAACAGCAGTAATGCCAGCCTCTGCAGCTGCATCAATACCATCGCGGAATGGGAAGAATGCATCTGATGCCATCACTGAGCCTTTTACTTCAAGGCTTTCATCAGCGGCTTTAATACCGGCAATTTTAGCTGAGTAAACGCGGCTCATTTGGCCCGCACCTACACCTATAGTCATACCGTCGCGGGCATAAACAATGGCGTTTGATTTAACAAATTTAGCCACTTTCCAGCAGAATAATAAATCTTTAAGCTCTTGCTCAGAAGGTTGGCGCTTAGACACAACCGTTAAGTCGCCTTGCGTTACCATGCCTAAATCACGGTCTTGAATAAGTACACCGCCATTTACACGCTTAATGTCGTGACCTGTGCCTTTAGCTGAGAATTCACCACACTCTAATAAACGCACGTTTTGTTTAGCCGAGACTATTTGAGCCGCTTCAGGGCTTACGCTTGGTGCAATAATAACTTCAACAAATTGACGTTCAACAATCGCTTGTGCAGTCTTAGCATCAAGTTCTTGGTTAAAAGCAATAATGCCGCCAAATGCTGACGTTGGGTCTGTTTTAAAGGCGCGCTCGTACGCTTCTAAGATATTATCACCAATTGAAACACCACATGGGTTAGCGTGTTTTACAATAACACACGCAGGTACATCAAATTCTTTTACACACTCAAGTGCAGCATCGGTGTCGGCAATATTGTTAAACGATAATGCTTTACCTTGCAGTTGAGTGGCTGTTGCCACTGACGCTTCAGTGATGTCGTTCTCAACATAAAACGCGGCATCTTGATGCGAATTTTCACCGTAGCGCATATCTTGCTTTTTAGTGAATTGCATATTAATAGTACGCGGGAACTTAGTATCGATAGCGGCTTCTTCTGTGTAATCAGGAACCATTTTACCGAAGTAGTTAGCAATCATGCCATCGTACTGCGCTGTATGCTCATACGCTGCAATAGCTAAGTCAAAGCGTGTTTTGTAGGTTGTTGAGCCGTTGTTATTTTGCATTTCGCTAATAACACGGTCGTAGTCGCTTGCGTTAACAACGATCGTCACATCTTTGTGATTTTTAGCTGCCGCACGTACCATCGTTGGGCCACCAATATCGATGTTTTCAATAGCATCTTCAAGGCTGCAGTTTTCTTGAGCGACAGTATTCGCAAAGGGGTATAAGTTAACTACAACGATGTCGATAGCAGAGATATTGTTATCTGCCATTACGTCTTCATCTTGGCCACGACGAGCAAGAATGCCGCCATGAATTTTTGGATGTAGGGTTTTTACGCGACCATCCATGATCTCAGGGTGACCGGTGTGATCTGATACTTCAGTTACTTTAATTGCATTGTCAGCAAGTAGTTTACACGTGCCGCCAGTTGAAAGTATTTCAACACCTTGTGCTTCTAGTGCACGGGCAAATTCAACAATACCGGTTTTGTCTGACACACTCAAAAGTGCGCGACGTATAGGACGATGTGTATCCATTGTAGTTTGATTTCCTCAGTTAATGAGCTAGCTTAGAAGCGCGTATTTTAACTGATTACGACTCAAAAAACGACTTATAACGACCCATAAAGCGTGAGCATTTTGCAATTTCGTTAATAAATTTTACAAATAAAAAAAGCACCCTAAGGTGCTTTTTACTCAAAATACTTTATACCAGCTGTATTGGATTAGTAAGCAATTATAACGACAAAGAAATAAGTCAATAACAAGGCAAAAATTTTGCTGTGTAGTTATTCTACATAAAAAATTTTTAACGCAGTTAGGGGCTTATTTAGCTCGTTAGAATGATTACGGTTTCAATATAGCTGGTATTAGTTCATACCGTATTTTTTAAGCTTTTTACGTAAAGTACCACGGTTGATACCTAGTAAAATTGCCGCACGAGTTTGATTGCCACGTGTGTAAGTCATTACTTCTTCAAGCAATGGCGCTTCTAGCTCAGAAAGAACAAGGTCGTAAACGTCTTGCACATCTTGACCGTTAAGCTGCTTTAAGTAGTGGTGAACAGCTTTTTTCACTGCATCACGCAATGGCTGCGGTTTCTCGTGTGACTGAACATGAGGGTTAGTGATAAATGGAGAAGTCACGTTTTGTTCGAACATTATAAAGTCTCTTTCTTTCTTAGTTAGCTGCTAGTGTTTTAAAGTATTGCTCTAATGCGACGACCTGTGCCTCTGAATTGTCGAGCGCATTAAATACTCGCCTAAACTGACCGTCACTGTCATGGGTTTGCAAATACCAAGATACATGTTTGCGAGCGATTCGTGCTCCCATTGGCTCACCGTAAAACACATGGAGGTTGGTTAAATGCTCCATTAAAATACTGCGCACCTCTGCTATAGCAGGTGGCTGCATATGTTCACCAGTTCGCAAATAGTGGTCTATCTCCCTAAATATCCAAGGGCGACCTTGGGCGGCTCGACCAATCATAATGGCATCTGCACCCGTATAGTCCAAAACCTGCTTTGCTTTTTCAGGTGATGTAATATCACCATTAGCAACGACAGGTATCGACACTGAACGTTTTATATCCCTAATTGTGGCGTACTCAGCATCACCTTTATACATACATGCGCGCGTGCGCCCATGTACAGCCAGTGATGCAATGCCATAACGTTCAGCTATTCTTGCAATCTCTACACCATTACGGTTGTCCTGATCCCATCCGGTACGGATTTTAAGTGTCACAGGTATATCAACCGCGTTTACTACGGCATCAATAATCTCTTCCACGAGTTCTGGAAACTGTAATAAGGCTGAGCCTGCAAGTTTCTTGTTCACTTTTTTTGCTGGGCACCCCATATTGATATCTATGATCTGTGCACCGTTTGCAACATTGAATTGTGCGGCCTGTGCCATAAGCTCAGGGTCTGCTCCTGCAATTTGCACCGCACGTATACCCGACTCACCAGAATGATCCATTCGGTTCATCGACTTTTCGGTTTTCCAAACCTTCGGATTAGACGACAGCATTTCAGACACAGCAAGGCCAGCGCCTAAACGACGACATAGCTGTCTAAATGGTCTGTCCGTTATGCCCGCCATAGGCGCGACAATGACATTATTCTCAAGTTGGTATGAACCGATACGCACGATATTCAATAGGCCTCTTTTCAAGGGGCGCTAAGTTTACGGCTTTTTACGCAAAAATCAAAGGCTATAAATTGAACAAAAGTGACTTTTTTTTGCTCTTTTCGTATTGACATTTGATAACCGTATGACGAAGCGCTTTATTTGTGTGAATTTTGAACGGCTGTTACTTTTATAATAAAAAATCTTTATTTTTTATTATGTAAAAAAATAGTAAAGCCTGTTAAATACAGGCTTTAGATAAGACTTTTGAGTTAATACTCTAAATTTTTTAATAACGCACTATTACGCTTTTTTAGTGCCACTTACTCGGGTCCAATCGCCTTCAATGGCAATTTCATCAAGCTCAATAAAGGGCGTGTATATGTCAGCAACCGATTGTGCTTGTTCTTCTAAAATTCCCGACATCGCAATTTTACCGCCTGGCTTTAATAATCCTAAAATAACACTATGAAGCTCACGCAGTGGTTGCGCTAAAATATTTGCTACTACAATGTCAGCAGTAAACTCAGGTTGATTTTCTGGCAGGTACACTTCAAGCTTGTCAGCAACACCATTGCGATTAGCGTTATCTAGGCTTGCTTCCAGCGCTTGTGGGTCAATGTCTATCCCAATCATGCGCTCAGCACCCAATTTTATTGCTGCAATGCCTAATATGCCTGAGCCACAGCCAAAATCGACCACGGTTTTACCAGTTAAGTCTTGGCTTTCTAACCATTTTAAACACAGTGCCGTGGTGGCGTGTGTGCCAGTACCAAAAGCAAGACCTGGATCAAGTAGTACATTGACTGCGTCTGGGTCTGGAATGTCGCGCCAGCTAGGACAAATCCAGAGTTTTTCGCCAAATTGAATAGGGTGAAAATTATCCATCCACTCACGTTCCCAGTCTTTATCTTCGAGTTGCTCAATTTTGTAAACTAAATTGTCTTTTAGCTCATCATGGCGTTTTAATAACGCAACCACTGCGTTCATATCGTGATTAGCTTCGAACAAGCCAATTACTGTGGTGTCAGCCCAAAATACAACAGTGCCAATTTTAGGCTCATAGATAGGCGTGTCTTTAGCATCAATAAAAGTAACAGAAGCACTGCCTGCTTCCATTAATAGGTCACTTACTGCATCAGCGGTTGCAGCATTGGCATTGATACGGATTTGGATCCAAGCCATGTTTATTTCCTTGAAATAGAAAAAAGGCCGCTACAGCGGCCTTTTAAATTAACTTATAATGTAACGCTAGATTATTTAGCGTCTAAAAAGCTTTTCAGTAAATCAGAGCGAGAAGGGTGACGTAATTTACGCAGTGCCTTCGCCTCAATTTGACGAATACGTTCACGTGTCACGTCAAACTGTTTACCTACTTCTTCTAACGTGTGGTCGGTATTCATATCAATACCAAAACGCATACGTAGTACTTTCGCTTCACGGGCTGTTAAGCCAGCGAGCACGTCGTTAGTTGCGCCACGAAGAGACTCCATTGTTGCCGAATCGATTGGCGAATCAATAGTGGTATCTTCGATGAAGTCACCTAAGTGCGAATCTTCATCATCACCAATAGGTGTTTCCATTGAAATTGGCTCTTTTGCAATCTTAAGTACCTTACGGATTTTATCCTCAGGCATCATCATGCGTTCAGCTAATTCTTCTGGATTTGGCTCACGACCCATTTCTTGTAACATTTGACGTGAAATACGGTTCAATTTATTGATCGTTTCAATCATATGTACTGGAATACGGATGGTTCTTGCTTGGTCAGCAATAGAGCGCGTAATTGCTTGACGGATCCACCACGTAGCATAAGTTGAAAACTTATAACCACGACGGTATTCAAACTTATCAACCGCTTTCATCAGACCAATGTTACCTTCTTGGATTAAATCTAAGAACTGTAAACCACGGTTGGTGTATTTTTTAGCGATTGAAATTACAAGACGTAAGTTTGCTTCTACCATCTCTTTTTTAGCACGGCGCGCTTTCGCTTCACCAATACTCATGCGACGGTTTATATCTTTAATACGTTCAATGCTTAAGCCTGTGCTTTCTTCCATTGAAGTAAGTTTGCTAATACAGCGAAGTATTTCAGGCTTCACTTCTTCAAGTTTAGCTGAATGCTTTTCGTTTGCTGCAATTTCAATATCAAGCCATGCTGTGTCAGTTTCGTTGTTTGCAAAATGCTTAACAAAGGTTTTCTTTGGCAGCTTTGAAACTTGAACTGCATGCTTCATGATAAGACGTTCTTGAACGCGAACTCTGTCCATCATTTCACGCATGTTATTAACCATGCGATCAAACTGTTTAGGCACGAGTTTAAAGGTTCTGAACAGCTCACCGATTTCTAAAATAGCGGCTTGAGACTCTGGATGAGAGCGACCTTTCTTATCGAATGTTTCACGTGCTTTGGTGTATAAATCACGTAAATTTTCGAAATGGATGCGCGCTTCTTCAGGATCTGGACCTGTATCTACTTCTTCTTCGTCTTCATCATCGCTGTCATCGTCATCATCGTCGCTGTCATCAAGTTGTTTTTCACTTAATTCAGAACCAATGTTGGTGGCAGCAATAGGTGGTGCTTCTTCTGCATCAGGATCGAAAAAGCCAGAGATAATATCGCTAAGACGCATCTCTTCTGCTTCAAACTTATCCCACTGTTCAAGTAGGTAAGTGATCGCTTCTGGGTATTCAGCAACCGAAATTTGAACTTGGTTAATGCCTTCTTCAATACGCTTAGCGATAACAATTTCGCCTTCACGGGTAAGAAGTTCAACAGTACCCATTTCACGCATATACATGCGAACAGGGTCAGTTGTACGGCCAATTTCTTTTTCTACAGTAGCAAGGGCTGCAGCGGCAGCTTCCGCTGCGTCTTCGTCTGTCGTGGTTTCTTGCATCATTAATTCATCGGCATCAGGCGCGTTTTCGCTAACCTTGATACCCATGTCATTAATCATGCTAATGATATCTTCTACTTGATCTGAGTCGATAATATCTTGTGGAAGGTGATCATTAACTTCTGCAAAAGTTAAGTAACCTTGCTCTTTACCTTTTTGAATCAGAAGTTTTAATTGTGACTGAGGAGTTGGATCCATAGAGATTGTTTCTTCCACTCTGATAAGTTGATACAACAGGCGCCATCATGGAGTTTGCTCAAAGGCTAACCAGAATAATGTGACGCAGTGAATAGCACAGTATAACAGCCTAAATCAAATCTGACTAGCTGTTCGTTGCTTTTAACGCTGTCATTAGTAAATGACATTCTAGTCGTTCGTCGCTATTTAGGCCCTGTGTCTTGTCTTTTATTAATAGGGTCTCTAGTCGATAATTTAAACACTGATCTTCAATAAATTTGAAAGTATTTTGGAAAACAGTCTCTAAACGCTCTTCATTTATTTGATGTTGCCATGTCGCTAACTTAGTTAATGGCTCGTAGTCATCGGTGTCCCGAAATGATTCAAGAATTTGTGCGGTGGTAATGCCATCTTTTTGTAATGCTTGATGTTGTAGTCGCAATAATAAGCCAATACCCGCAATATTCATTTGAGCTAAATCGGGTAAATAGGGCACACTTTTAGCCAAGTTAGGGTGCTGAATTAAAATCCCTATTGCTTGGCGCATGGGTGTAATTTTAAATTTTCGTTCAATTGCTTGCTGCTGTTTTGGCGTTTTTAAGTGATTATTGAGTTGCTCACGGGTGCGGCCAATCAATCGCCCAAGTTGCTCTAGGATATTTTCTTGGTAAAACTCACTTGGGATCTTTTCAATCAGGGGCAGTGCCGCACTGAGTAACTTAGCCTTACCGGAATCTAGTGTTAAATCAATCTCTTTACTTAGTTTATTAAACAGCACTTTAGTGAAGTCATCTGCGTTTTCAAGGCGTTGCTCAAAAGCTGCTTTACCTTCTTGTTGTACGAGTGAATCAGGGTCTTCACCATCGGGTAAAAATACAAAATGCAGTGCTTTGCCATCGTTTAAGTAAGGCAACGCATTTTCGAGTGCGCGCCACGCAGCATCTTTACCTGCACGGTCACCATCGTAACAACAAATAACTTTATCTGTGGTTCTAAATAAAGTGTGCATGTGCTCGCTGGTTGTCGCTGTACCAAGGGCTGCTACGGCATATTCAATACCTTGTTCTGCCAGCGCTACTACGTCCATGTAGCCTTCAACAATCAGTACATGGTCAAGCTTCTTGTGTGCTTGTTTAGCTTCATAAAGCCCATAGAGTTCAAAGCCCTTATGAAATATGCGCGTCTCCGGAGAGTTTAAATATTTAGGCCCTTGATCGGCTTGCATTACTCGCCCACCAAAAGCAATAACGCGGCCGCGTTTATCACGAATTGGAAACATTAAGCGATCACGGAAAAAGTCGAACTGTTTGCCTGGGGTTTTCTCAGATGCGAGTTTAAGCTCAACTAATTGTTCTTTTTGTTCTTGGTTTCGCCCAAGTTGTTGGCAGAGCCCTTCCCATTCGCTGGGCGCATAACCTATCATAAACTTTTTAACGGTTGCACCGCTTAAGCCGCGACCTTTAACGTAATCGATTACCGCTTCAGAGTTACTGTGATGTTTTAACTGATGTTGATAAAAGCGTGCTGCATGCAGCATTAGATCATAGTCTGAACGTTTTTGTGCCGCTGTGCGCTCTGGTCCATTACTGCTCCCTTGTTCGCGAGGAACATCAAGGTTAAGTAAACTGGCTAGTTCCTCAATTGCATCAACAAACTCGAGTTTGTCATACTCCATTACAAAAGAAATAGCATTGCCGTTAGCGCCACAGCCAAAGCAATGATAAAACTGTTTATCTTGCGATACGGTAAATGAAGGCGACTTCTCATTATGAAAAGGACAGCAAGCTTGATAGTCTTTGCCCGCTTTTTTCAACCCTACCTTTGAGTCAATCAGGTCGACAATATCGGTTCGTGCCAATAAATCATCGATAAAGTTGCGTGGGATCTTTCCAGCCATTGTTTAAAGTACAGCCCTAAGATAAATAGAAAAGTGATGAAAACGAATTATAATACGCAAAGATTTGAACACAAATGCATAATTTTTTGAAGTACTAAATATCTAAACGAAGAAACCGAGCTCAAGGCTCGGTTTACTTCAATCATACTAAATGTATGTGGGGGTATTAGGCAGTTAATCGTTGCTTAATTAAACCTGAGATTTTGCCCATATCGGCACGACCTTCGGCTTTGCTTTTGATTATACCCATTACTTTACCCATGTCTTGCATACCTGCTGCGTTAGTATCAGCAATAGCCGCGTCAATGAGAGCAATAATTTCTTCTTCACTCAATTGTTGAGGTAAAAAAGCTTCAAGTGCTGTAATTTCATTGGCTTCAATATCAGCTAAATCATCACGCCCAGCATCTTTGTACTGAGTGTAAGAGTCGCGACGTTGTTTAACAAGCTTCACTATAACGGAGGTAATACCTGCGTCGTCTAGTGTTATTTGCTCGTCAATTTCACGTTGCTTGATTGCAGCAAGTACCATACGAATAGGGTTAAGACGTTGTTTGTCTTTGGCTCTCATCGCATCTTTTTGCGCATCTTTTAGCGTTATTAAAAGGCTCATTTATACAAGACCTAATATATTAGTATAATTTAACGCGACGAGCGTTATCACGAGAAAGTTTTTTCATGTGACGTTTAACAGCAGCTGCTTTTTTACGCTTACGCTCAGCTGTTGGTTTTTCATAGTGCTCGCGACGACGAACTTCTGAAAGGATACCTGCTTTTTCACATGAACGCTTGAAGCGACGAAGTGCTACGTCAAACGGTTCGTTCTCTCTTACTTTAATTACTGGCATTAAAAATTCACCTACCTAAATTATGAGCGTTGCTCAAGTTGATCAAACATTGATCAAGTGGTTCAAAAATGGTGCGGTATTGTAATCCGAAGCAACACCACATGTAAAGGATAATATTAACAGAAACACAGCAGCTAAAACAGTGTTAATTTATATGGCGTTGGTACAGTCTACAAAAAACCTGACCTGCCTTTTTCTCTTTAATTAACAACCAGTTATTTGGTGCTTTAAACGAGGTTAGCTCAGTTTCTACCTCAACATATATCAATGCTTCGGGGTCGAGCCATTGATTATTTTCCAATAAATCACAGCATGATTGAGCTAAATTTTTGCGAAATGGCGGGTCAATAAAAACCAAATTAAATGTGTCACTGGTGTTTTTTCTCTCTAAAAACGTCAGTGTATTGGTATTAACGACTTGCGCGTTTTGTGCATCAAGCGTCGCAATGTTTTGCTCTAATTGTTTTGCTGCTTGTGAATCAAGCTCTATGAATGTGGTGTGTTTTGCAAAACGCGACAATGCTTCAAATCCCAATCCACCGGAACCGGCAAAGCAATCGAGAGTGTGCGCATCGCGGGTATCGTGCATCAACCAATTAAACACCGTTTCTTTAATTCGGTCGGTTGTAGGACGCAGACCTTGAACATCTTTTACTGGCAGTTTTCGACCGCGAAATTGGCCGCTAATGATTCTAATAACCCCATCAGCTGATTTATGAGTGGTGTTATTTTGTGTGGTTTTTTTTCTCATTTAACTCACTAAAAATTGGTATCTATGATCTAGCTCAGATAATATTGCAATCATATCACGGCGTGTCATTTTTCAACTGCGCTAAAAGTGTTACTATTATGCACCCTCGAGGATAACGTGTTGCTAAAAGCAATTATTTAGACTTAAAAGCACGCTATCATTATCGTTAGTTTATCAGATTTTTATAAGTGGTTATTAGCAAGTATGGCAAAAAAAAGTAAATTCATGTCGTGGCTCGGTTTTGGCAAGTCAGATAAAAAACAAGCAGAAGCTGATAAACAACAAGCATTCGCAAAAGAGCAGGCAGAAAAAGCCGAACAAGAGCGTTTAGCCGCAGAGCAAGCTGAGGCAGAGCGCTTACAAGCTGAAGCAGAAGCCGAGCGTATAGAACAAGCACGAATTGCAGCTGAACAAGATCGTTTAGCACAAGAGCAAGCTGAAAAAGCTGAGCAAGAACGTTTAGCTGCAGAGCAAGCTGCGGTAGAGCGTTTACAAGTTGAAGCAGAGGCCGAGCGTTTAGAGCAAGAGAAACAGGCGCAAGCACAGCGCGCAGCGGCAGAAGAAAAACAAGCGATTGAACACGCTAACGCAGAGCTATTAGCTAAACAGCAGGCAGATGCAGAGCAGCAAAGACAAGAGCAAGCCAAACGTTTAGCAGAACAAGAAGCGCAAATGCAGTTAGAGCAAGAGCGCATTGCAGCAGAAAAAGCTGAGAACGAGCGTTTAGAACAACAGCGTATTGCAGCAGAACAAGCTGAGAACGAGCGTTTAGAACAACAGCGTATTGCAGCAGAGCAAGCTGAGAACGAGCGTTTAGAACAACAGCGCATTGCAGCAGAGCAAGCTGAGAATGAGCGTTTAGAACAACAGCGCATTGCAGCAGAGCAAGCTGAGAATGAGCGTTTAGAACAACAGCGCATTGCAGCAGAGCAAGCTGAGAATGAGCGTTTAGAACAACAGCGCATTGCAGCAGAGCAAGCTGAGAATGAGCGTTTAGAACAACAGCGCATTGCAGCAGAGCAAGCTGAGAATGAGCGTTTAGAACAACAGCGCATTGCAGCAGAGCAAGCTGAGAATGAGCGTTTAGAACAACAGCGCATTGCAGCAGAGCAAGCTGAGAATGAGCGTTTAGAACAACAGCGCATTGCAGCAGAGCAAGCTGAGAATGAGCGTTTAGAACAACAGCGCATTGCAGCAGAGCAAGCTGAGAATGAGCGTTTAGAACAACAGCGCATTGCAGCAGAGCAAGCTGAGAATGAGCGTTTAGAACAACAGCGCATTGCAGCAGAGCAAGCTGAGAATGAGCGTTTAGAACAACAGCGCATTGCAGCAGAACAAGCTGAGAACGAGCGTTTAGAACAAGAGCGACTGACCGCAGAGCTTGCAAAGGAAGAAGCTATAAAAGCGGAAAAACCTAAAAAAGAAGGTTTTTTCTCTCGCCTCAAAAAAGGCTTACTGAAAACACGCGTTAATATTGGTTCTGGCTTTGCCTCAATTTTCAGCGGTAAAAAAATTGACGATGAGTTATTTGAAGAATTAGAGACTCAGTTACTCACTGCCGATCTTGGTGTTGATACCACCATGAAGCTAATCGATAGCCTGACCGACGCCGCTGATCGCAAGCAGCTTAAAGATGGTGATGCGCTTTATGAATTAATGAAGCAAGAAATGGCAACTATGCTGAAAACAGCAGAGCAGCCTTTAGAAATACCAGCAGACAAAAAACCTTTCGTTATCCTTATGGTAGGTGTAAACGGCGTAGGTAAAACCACCACCATTGGTAAAATGGCGAAACAATTTCAAAACCAAGGTAAATCGGTAATGCTTGCTGCCGGTGATACATTTAGAGCCGCAGCAGTAGAGCAGCTTCAAGTTTGGGGTGAGCGTAATAGTATTCCTGTTATAGCTCAGCACACTGGTGCTGATAGCGCCTCAGTGGTATTTGATGCCTTTCAAGCCGCTAAAGCGCGTAATGTTGACGTGTTAATTGCCGATACAGCAGGGCGCTTGCAAAATAAAGATAACTTAATGCAAGAGCTTGAAAAAATAGCCCGTGTGATGAAAAAAGTAGACCCAGATGCACCGCATGAAGTGATGCTGACAATTGATGCTGGCACAGGCCAAAATGCTATTAGCCAAGTAAACTTATTTAACCAATGTGTAGGTTTAACAGGTATCACACTATCAAAGCTTGATGGCACCGCTAAAGGCGGGGTTATTTTTGCCGTTGCTGATAAGTTTAATATTCCTATTCGTTACATTGGTGTAGGTGAAAGTATTGATGATTTACGCACCTTCAAGAGCGATGACTTTATTGACGCGCTATTTAGCCAAGATGAGGACGACGTTTAATTTACCAAAAGGGAGCCTGCTCCCTTTTTAATTGCAAGGAATACCAATTGCGTTAGGACGTTTAATGAGGTTGGCATAATAAAAAAATGATAAATTTTCAGCAAGTAAGTAAAACCTATGCCGGTGGGCATCGCGCGCTTGAAAAAGTGAGTTTTCATATAAAACCAGGCGAACTGGCTTTTTTAACGGGCCACAGTGGTGCCGGTAAAAGTACACTTTTAAAGCTTATTAGCTTGATGGAACGCCCCTCTGCGG
Organism: Pseudoalteromonas issachenkonii; assembly: GCF_002310795.1. Lineage (NCBI taxonomy): Bacteria > Pseudomonadati > Pseudomonadota > Gammaproteobacteria > Alteromonadales > Pseudoalteromonadaceae > Pseudoalteromonas > Pseudoalteromonas issachenkonii. Next base: position 2,979,155 of record NZ_CP011030.1, on the reverse strand, counting down.
GTAATGTGTTTATCAATGGCGTGGATTTGAATAAGTTAAATTCACGACAAATTCCGTATGCACGCCGCGACATTGGTATTATTTTTCAAAATCATCGTCTATTAGAACGATACACGGTGTTCGATAACGTTGCTTTGCCCTTAATTATTGAAGGGACTCACCACAAGCAAATTGCCAAGCGTGTGCATGGCGCGCTCGATAAAGTGGGCTTGTTAGATAAAGTACGCTGTCATCCCTCCACACTCTCTGGCGGTGAGCAGCAACGTGTAGGGATTGCACGAGCCATTGTTAATTCTCCTCCTATACTATTAGCTGATGAACCTACCGGTAACCTTGATCCTGAGTTATCGATGGAAATATTACGCCTGTTCGAAGATTTTAATAAGCATGGCACCACGGTTTTAATTGCCACCCATGACTTGGGGTTAGTATCACGAATGAAGTATCGTAGCTTAACGCTTCATGATGGGCGGATGAGCCAAGATCCACTGGCTGAGGGTGTATTATGAGTTTACTGTTCAAAAGCCGTCAAAATAGTAATGATAAACAAAAAAAATCCGTATTCTCTGGCGGTTACTTTTTCATTATTAATATTTTTCGCCAAGGTGTGTACAGCCTAGGAGAAATGTGGCGCACGCCATTAGCCTCTATGATGACTATTGCTGTTCTGGGTTTGAGTTTAACCTTGCCCGCAACGTTATACTTAGTGGTTAAAAATGTGCAGCAAGTGAGCAGTGGTTTTGAGCAAGCCAGCGAAATATCCTTGTTTGTAAAAGAGGATATGAGCGAGCAAGAAACACAAACTTTAGTTAAACGCTTAGCGCTATATCCTGAAATACAAAGTGTGACTTTTATTTCTCGCACTGAGGCTTTGGATGAATTCAAAGAAATGTCTGGGTTTGGTCAAGCTTTAGAATACCTAGATAGTAACCCATTACCGAATGTGGTTTTAGTTACACCAACCCAGCGACATAGCCAACCTAATGCGGCTAAGCTATTGCTTAAAAAACTTGAAGGTGAACGCGAAGTTGATTTTGGTAAGCTTGATATTGCTTGGCTTGAACGTTTAAATGCATTACTCAGTTTGTTAAAAGAAAGTGTAATTACGATTGCGCTATTATTACTTACCTCAGTGACGCTTATTATAGGCAACACAATTCGTTTATCTATTATGGATAAAAAAGAAGAAATACAGGTAATGAAGCTCGTAGGGGCAACTAATACCTTTATTCATGCCCCCTTTTTATGGACTGGCATTTGGTATGGCGTGATTGGCGGGTTGTTTGCTTTTATTTGCGTAGCATTAATGATGTGGTGGCTATCTGCTGCGGTAAGCAGTGTTGCAGGGGTATATCAAACCAGCTTTACGCTAATAGGGCTTAGCCTTAATGAATTTGGCGCGTTGGTATTGTTGGCCACTAGCTTAGGCTTTATTGGTTCTTACTTATCGGTTAACCGTTACATCTCAGAAATAGAACCCGATAAGGTTTAGGGCCCTAATATAATTCTTAAAACTGTCATGTTTTAAGTTTAAAATTATAAAAAAGCCAAAGCAAAAAGATTAATCTTTGCTTTGGCTAAACCAATTCATAGGTTATTCAGTCGCCTAGTGTAGACTGACTTAACACTAAAAAAACCACTTGATTTATGATTCAAAAAAGTTTTAAATTCAAGTTAGCACTCTTGCTAAAAGAGTGCTAAGATGGTTTCAAATGTTTATCACCGAGGTGAAAAATGAGTAAAGATTTATACGCAATGGCACTTACAGTTGGGCAACAAAGCGCAAGTATGGATGGCTATCTTCAAGCTGTTAGTACTATTCCTATGCTTAAAGTTGAGCAAGAGCAGGAACTTGCAAAAAAACTTCAGGAAGAAGGCGATCTTAGTGCTGCAAAGCAACTCATTATGTCGCATTTGCGCTTTGTAGCGCACATAGCTAAAAGCTACTCGGGTTACGGGTTACCCCAAGCTGATTTAATTCAAGAGGGTAACATTGGACTGATGAAGGCAGTAAAACGTTTTGACCCATCAGTGGGTGTACGTTTGGTTTCATTTGCGGTTCATTGGATCAAAGCCGAAATTCATGAGTTTGTGCTTAAAAACTGGCGTATCGTAAAAGTTGCGACAACCAAAGCGCAACGTAAACTGTTTTTTAATCTTCGTAAAAACAAAAAACGTTTAGGCTGGTTTAATCAAGCCGAAGTTAGCACAGTAGCGAGCGAGCTAGGTGTGAGTGAAAAAGAAGTGCGTGAAATGGAATCGCGTATGAGCGGTCAAGACATGGGCTTTGACTTAACGGGCGACGATAACGACGATGCGCCAACCAGTACTTACTCACCGGTACAATACTTAACCGATGGTTCTGCTGACTTAGCCGATGATATTGAGCAGCAACAATGGCAAGAGCAGTCGCATACGCGATTATTTAGCGCTTTGAAAACCCTCGATGAGCGTTCTCAAGATATCGTTAGCGCACGCTGGTTGTCAGATGATAAAGCAACACTGCAAGAGTTGGCTGAAAAATACAGCGTATCAGCAGAGCGTGTTCGCCAGCTGGAAAAAACAGCAATGAAAAAATTACAAAGTGCGATGAGTTAATCGCACTTAAAAAGTTATAAAGCCCTGCATGAAAATGCGGGGCTTTTTTTTAGTTAAAAAAAGAGGTTAACAAAAAGTATCGTTTTTCTTATTTTGCTTACCTCTAGTCACATCTGTATATCTTTTAATTAAATATACCCTAGTTAAAGTTAATGAATAAGTTTGGTTTTAATTTAAATACATGATTTTAGTTTGTTTTTAATTTGGGTATATGAAAATATTCGCGCACCTGAGCGACTTGTCGTTCAAACCGTAGCCTAAATTAAATTATTAATTGCTGTGCTTATTGCCTTTCAATTTCATTTAACGCGAGTATTTACACTCAATATGAACTCATATTCACTAAAGAAAAAGATCTTGCTATCGGTGGTTCTTGCCCTAGCCGTTATTATTGTATTGCTATCGTGGAATAGCTACACCTCTCAAAAAGCGTTACTGTTAAAAAGCAGTATTGATAATGTAAGTCAGTCTGGTAAGCAACAAGCTGCGAGTATTGAAGATTGGCTAGCTAGTCGTCAGCAGATCGTAGAGTCAGTTGCGAGTAAGGTTGAGGGCAATACGCTCAGCTCATTACAGCAAGCTCAAGTGTCTGGTGGTTTTCAATTAACTTACTTTGGAGATAGTATCGGGAAAATGACTGACTCTGATCCAAGTATTGATCGAACCGGCTACGACCCGCGCACTCGTCCATGGTATAAACAAGCACAGCTGAAAAATGGCACCGTAATTACCAAACCTTATTTAGATACTGCGTTTAATCAGTTGGTTGTTTCTATTGCTAAAACCACACAAAGTGGCGTGGTAGCGGGTGATTTATCGATTGAGTCTTTGGTTAATGATGTTAATACTATGTCTTTACCGGCAAATGGCTATGCCATCATGATGCATCAAGATGGCACTGTGATTGCCTATAAAGACACTAAAAAAGTAATGGCAGATATTACGCATATTGACTCGAAAATAAATCACCAATTCATTTTATCTAATAGTCAAAACGGTGAATTTACTCCCCTTTATTTTAAAGATGAAGGCCGAGAGAAGCTTGTTTGGGGTGAAAATATAAATAATACCGATTGGCAGTTGCTATTTGTACTGGATAAAGAAACCTTAGAGGCACCGCTAATTAGTTTATTAGTAACTCAACTCGTATTAGTCAGTGTGGCACTTTTGTTGAGCGTGTTGGCTATTTCATGGTTATTAAGTGTGTTACTTGCGCCGTTAAGCCGAGTATCACAAGCGTTATCAACAATTGCTGATGGTAACGGTGATTTGACCCAGCGTATTAGTGTTGATACACAAGATGAAGTTGGGGTACTGGCTGATAGTTTTAATCGCTTTGTAAGCAGCCAGCATGAGCTTATAAGCCATATTCGCCAGTTAGCTACTGATTTAGATTTTGATGCAGAGAAAAGCTTAATCACCAATCAAAACAGTGTCAGTGAGTTGCAGCGTCAGCAGCAAGAAGTGGCGATGGTTGCCACTGCGGTCACAGAAATGGCGAGTGCAACCCATGAGATTGCTGCTAATGCCGAAAATACCGCGACGGCATCACAGCAGTCAGCGCAAAGTAGCCGTGAAGGTAAGCTGTTAGTTGATAAAACCAGAAATACGATTAATTCACTTGCGGGTGAAATAGACCAAACAACCACCGTCATTGGCGAACTAAGCTTACATGCTCAGGCTATATCGAGTATTTTGACTACCATTCAAGAAATTGCTGAGCAAACAAATCTCTTAGCACTCAATGCCGCAATAGAGGCTGCCCGTGCTGGTGAACAAGGGCGTGGCTTTGCAGTGGTTGCCGATGAGGTGCGTGTACTATCAAGAAGAACGCAAAACTCCACAGCAGAAATTTACACCACCATAGAAACCTTACAAAATACGACCAAAAAAGCAGTGAGCTTGATGGACAGCAGTAAGGGGTATGCTAACAATAGTGTGGATGATGTTAATGCAGCAGCTCATGCACTAGAGGAAATCACCTTAGCAGTGAATGAAATTTCTGATATGGCGGGTCAAATAGCGGTTGCAGCAGAAGAGCAAACGCAAGTGACTAATGAAATTACTAGAAATACGGTCGCCATTAAAGATGTAACCGATGAAATTACTACCTCAGCCACTGCGCATTTAAGCCAAGCTGAAGTATTAAAAGACAGAGCTACAGATTTAAATGCCAAAGTAGCAACATTTATTTTATAAATATAATGCGCATAAGTGAGTTAAATTAACTGATGGGTTAGGGGGTTTACTTACCCCATCAGTTTAATGAAATAGCTTCTTGCTGAGCTATTTGTACATATTTACGTTCGACCAGTTGCGATACTGGCACAAGTTCAAATCCTTGCTCACTTAATTGCGGCAAAGCGTGGCGTAAAAAATCGATGGTTTCGGGGTAGGGATGCGCTATTGCAATGGCAAACTGATACTTAGTTGCTTTTGATTTTAGCTCTTCTAATCTTAATTGTAGTTGCTCTGTGGTCGTTATATTGTCTAAAAATACATGTCGACTAATATTTTCCACTCCCAAAAAGTTGGCTGCATTCTGAGCTTGGCTTAATTCAGTTGTACGGCTATCAAGAAAATACAGCTGGCGTTTTTTGAGTACTTCCATGGTCCATTTCATTGCTTGGCTTTGTTGAGTCAGCGCAGAGCCCATATGGTTATTAACTCCTTTAACTTGCGGTAAACTGGCCAGCGCATTCCCGAGCGTTTGTTGAAGTTGTGCTTTATCCATATTTAAAGTGAGCGCACCAGGCCCGAGTTTTTTACCATTTAAAGCCTGCATAGGAACATGCAACAGGAGCTCTTTATTTGACTGACTAGCAAGGGTTGCAAATATTTGAGAATAGGGGGTGTGGGGCAATATTGAATAGGACAACTGCCCAGGTAAACTCAGGAATTCTAAATCACGTTGATGATAACCTATGTCATCGATCACTATGGCTATTTGCTTGGCTTTAACAGCACTCGATGTTGCAAATAAGGCTAAAAACAGCCCAGCTAACACCATTAAATTTATAGTTTTCACGTTTTATAATTTTTATTATCTTTGTCGTGTTTAAAATAATTTACCGAATTTAGTGCATGTTGAGTAGCTGTTTTGCCTTAGTTAACTGGATATCGGCTAAATCTTCAGTGCTAAAAACGGTGTTTTGTTCTAATTGTTCATTTTTTATTATAACGGCTTTATTTGTTTGTGGAAGCGTTGTTTGATTAATCGCCACATTCGGGGTCACGCCAATACCTTCAATCGATTCACCTGATGGCGTAAAGTAGCGTGCGGTAGTTAGTTTTAAGGCGGTATCACCATCGCCTAATGGAATGAGTGATTGTACCGACCCTTTGCCAAATGACTGACTCCCCACTATTTTTGCACGCATATTTTCTTTTAGTGCTGCAGCCAGTATTTCTGCTGCAGAGGCTGAGTTTTCGTTAATCAGTACGACAATAGGTGCGCCTTTTAAAATATCGCCGCGTTTAGCGTAAAACGACTGATTAGAATCATAAAAACGTCCTTTGGTTGTTACTATTAGACCATCTTGTAAAAAGAGATCTGCCACAGCAACCGCGCTTTTTAAAGTCCCGCCAGGGTTGTCTCGTAAATCAATAATTAAGCCTTTTAATGCGTGGCCGTAATGGTTTTGCATAGCGGCTATTTGTAAGGCAACTTCATGCAAGGTGTGATTTGAAAAGGTATTTATAGCAATATAACCGCTACCAGCATCAAGTAGTTGCTTAGTTACACTGGCCAGTTTTATTTGTTTTCTGCTGAGGTTAAATATGAGCGGTGTTAGATTGTTATTTCGGATAATACTTAGTTGTACTTTATTGTTGGGGCTGTCTTTAATTTGCTGCGCGACTATATCAATAGGACTATTTTTAATCTGCTGATTATTAACTGCTGTAATAATATCGCCAGCTCGCAGGCCGACTTGTTTAGCAGGCGAATTATTAATTACTTTAACAATCGTGGTGCGCTGCTCAATATTTTTGACCTCAATGCCTAAGCCAGTATAGCGACCATTGGTATTATCAAATAACGCATTTAGCTCATTTTTATCTAAATATTTAGAGTAGGGATCGAGTTTAGAGTATAAGCGTTCAAATTGAGAGGTGTTGTATTCAATGTATTCACTGTTATGCAGTGCCAAATCATCAACGTAGTAGGTATGGATATTAAACAGTATTTCATTTATTTTTTGGCTTTCTAAATCTTTGACCGAACTGGCATGAGCATTATTTATAAAGCCAAAAAGTGCCAATAAAAAAAATAACTGCAAACAAAACCAAAACATTGGTTTTGTTTGCGATACTTTTTTTTGGCAAATGTGTGTGTTTATCATAACTGCCTCTACTAGGATGCAGTTATTTTAAGATTAAATACGTCTGCACCATTTTATGGGATTAACAGCACGCCCTTTGTGGCGTATTTCAAAGTATAGACCAGAATCGGCTTGTCCACCGCTTTGCCCAACTAAAGCAACGCTTTCACCCTCTCTGACCATATCACCCACATCTTTGAGTAAGGTTTGTGCATGCCCGTATAAGCTCATAAAGCCTTCTCCGTGGTCCACAACAATCACCCAGCCGTAACCTTTTAACCAATCTGCAAATACCACCTGACCGTTATGAATGCTATTTACTGAAGTGCCCTCTGCAGCAGAAATTAACACGCCTTTCCAGTTAATTCCGCCGTGCTTACGTTGGCCAAACTTGTGCGTTAGTTTGCCTTTACTCGGCCAGCTTAATCTTCCTTTATTTTTATTTAGGCCCAATAGCTCAATTTTTGTGGTTTTTTCTTCTTCAAGTTCTTTAATAGTTGCGATCAGCGTTTGTTCGTTCTCTTCTAAGTAACTAATTGAATTTTTTGTTTTATTTAACTGCTTTTTTAGATTTTTTAGGCTGGCTTGGCGCTCATTTTTAGCGTCAAGAAGCGCTGCTTGTCGCCTTTTTTGTTCATCAAATAAAGCAACTAACTTTTCTTTTGTTTTTTCAAGCTCAGCTTGGTTTTTCGCAATTTCTATTTGCAGCGCTTTAAGTTCATCAAGCTGCTTTATGCGGGCTTTATTTAAGTAGTTGTAATAGCTAAGCGTACGTTCAAATTTAGCGGTATCTTCTTGGTTAAGCAGCATTTTTGAATAGTCATCACTACCTGCCATATAAGCACTTTTTAACTGTGCTGCTAACACACGCTGAAATTGGGCTTGTTGTTTTTCAAGCTTTACCGCGCGTTGTTGTTGCTCTGCTTGCTGTTGTTGTGTTTTTTTAACGGATTGCTCAGCCATATTGAGTGCTTTAGCGTTTTTCGCTATAGCGAGTTCATGTGCTTTTAGCTTTTGCTGCTGTTTAGCTATTTCTTTTTGCTGTTGTTGATATTCAGCTTGGCTTTGCTCTAAAGCCACTTGAACTTGGGATAGGTCTTTTTTAGTACGATCTTCATTAGCCACGGCAACGCCAGTGACTAATGAATGCAGTACACAAATACACGCAATGACGCGGTATGCGCTTTTTTTCATAGGTTATTTCAACACCATAATTGGCGACCCTGTCATTTCTGCAGGTTGCTCTAACCCCATTAAATGCAGCATGGTTGGGGCAACATCGCTCAAGGCTTTGCCTGAATAAGCTTGTGCATCGCGACCTACATAAATAAACGGCACGGGCTCACTGGTATGTGCTGTGTGCGCTTGGCCTGTTTTAAGGTTTGCCATTTGCTCTGCATTGCCATGATCGGCGGTAATAAGTGCTTCGCCGCCATATTCTTTCAATGCATCCACTACACGGCCAATACAGTTATCTACTGCCTCACAGGCTTTAACTGCAGCCTCAAATACACCTGAATGACCGACCATGTCGCCATTAGGGTAGTTACAAATAATGGCATCGTATTTTCCACTTTTTATTGCTTCTACTAGCTTATCGGTAAGCATTTTTGAGTTCATTTCTGGCTGCAAATCATATGTTGCAACCTGAGGTGATGGAATAAGTTCACGGGTTTCGCCGTCAAACTCATCTTCTCGTCCACCACTGAAGAAAAAGGTAACATGAGCATATTTTTCAGTTTCAGAAATACGCAGTTGAGTTTTACCTTGTTTTTCAAACCATTCGCCAAGTACGTTATTAAGCGGCGTGGGGCCAAAAGCAACAGGCGCATCTATATCGGCTGCGTATTCAGTCATCATCACAAAGCCGCTAAGCTTAGGCGATTTTTTCTTATTAAAGCCGTCAAAGCCAGGCTCTACAAAGGCGCGGGTTATTTCGCGTGCGCGGTCTGCTCTAAAGTTTGCAAATATAATGGTGTCGCCATCATTTACTTTTACAGATTCGCTGCCTTTAGGAGTGATCGTGCTGGCTGCTACAAATTCGTCATTTTCATCGCGCTCATAAGCGGCATTTAGTGCACTTACGCCTTCTTCATAATCAAAATCGCCTTCACCTAAGGTGATTAAATTATAGGCTTTTTCAACACGATTCCAGCGGTTGTCTCTGTCCATAGCATAGTAACGGCCAATTAGTGAGGCTAAACGACCACATTTAAGTTCGCTAAATAAGGCTTCAATACGCTCAATAGACGCTTTAGCACTACGCGGTGGTGTGTCGCGTCCATCTAAAAAGGCATGAAAGTACACCTCTTTAGCGCCGCGTTTTGCAGCCAGTTGTATACTGGCAACAATATGATCTTCGTGGCTATGCACGCCACCTGGACTTAACAGCCCCATAATGTGTACAGCTTTGTTGGCATGAACGGCTTTATCAATGTTTTCAACAAGTGCAGGGGTTGTATCAAATTCGCCATCATCAATGGCTTTGGTGATACGGGTAAAATCTTGATACACAATACGGCCTGCGCCTAAATTAACATGGCCCACCTCAGAATTACCCATTTGGCCATCAGGAAGGCCGACATCTAAACCCGATGCTGAAATTAATGTATGAGGACGTGTGGCCCAAAGCTCATCTAATACAGGGGTGTTAGCAGCTAAAATAGCATTGCTTTGCTCATCTTCTCTGTATCCCCAGCCATCTAAAATCATTAATACCAGTGGTTTTTTATGCTCTGTCATAGTCACTCCTGAAAAATTAGCGTTGCTAAAATACACGCTAACATTAATGCCAACATGCCAAGTCTTAGCATACCGCGTTTTATAGCTAGGATCAGCAATGAAAAGAAGATATTAAAAATTTTCAATTAGGATTGGCTAAATTGAAAACTTTAAAGGGCTAGGTTATTTTTCAGTTAAAAAGAGCAGGGCATTGTGGCTTTCAAGTGTGCTTAAACTCGCATTTTTAGCTGATTTGGGTATACTTGCGCGGCTAATCTCTATTTTATTCAAGTATTGAATAGGGTTGTGGGGTAAGTTAAGCCTATCTTGTAGGTGAAAATTCAGAGTAGCCTAACAGCGCTCTATTGATTTGCTGATGAGTGACTGCTCATTGTGCAAGTGCAATTGGTAAGAATTTAAAATATCTAAAACATCCGTTTTAGTATGTAACTTTATAGTGGAAGTCGAATGGATCAATATATTGAATTTGTCTCAAACCATCCAATTCTAAGCCTAGCTTGGGTTGCGATTGCGTTTCTTATTATTAGTGGCGCAATAAAAAGTAAATTTTCAGCAATTCGTCAAATCAATCCTCAGCAGTTAACGTTACTTATTAACCGCGAAGACGGCCAGGTTGTTGATATGCGTGGGCAAAAAGAGTTTAAAACCGGCCATATTGCCGGTGCTGTGCACTTAAACCCAGAAAAAGCTAAAGAATCTGATTTCTCGACCCTTGAAAAGTATAAGAGCAAACCCATTATAGTGGTATGTGCTGCAGGCATGACTGCTTCAGGTGTTGCAACCGCAATGCATAAAGCAGGCTATGAACAGGTTTATGTTTTATCTGGCGGTATGGGTGCGTGGCAATCAGCAAGTCTGCCAACAACAAGCGGTCGCTAATATCTCTTAGCTAAACCGATTAAGGATTAATTATGAGTAACGTTGTTTTATACACCAAAGGATATTGTCTTTTTTGTCATCGCGCATTAGCGCTGTTAGACAGCAAAGGTGTAAAATACACAAATATTGATATTGGCGTTCAGCCAGAGCTTCGCGATGAAATGATCGCCAAAGCCGGTGGCGCAAGCACGGTTCCACAAATTTTTATCAACGATGAACACATCGGTGGCTGTGACGACATGATGGCACTAGAAGCACAAGGTCACCTTGATGCTAAGCTCAGTGCTTAATTTAATTAATTATAATAAATAACAGGTTAGGAATAACAATGAACGAACAAAATCAAAACGCAGCAGCAGAAGCTGATGCAGGTGCACAGTTTACTATCCAACGTATTTACACTAAAGATGTATCGTTTGAAACGCCAAATTCGCCAGCTATTTTTCAAAAAGAGTGGGCTCCAGAAGTAAAATTAGATTTAGATACACGCTCTAACAAACTTGATGAAGGTGTTTACGAAGTAGTGCTTGCACTAACTGTAACGGCATCTATCGGTGAAGAAACTGCGTTTTTATGTGAAATTCAACAAGCAGGTATCTTTACGATTGCTGACGTTGAAGAAATGCAATTAGCGCACATGCTAGGTGCATTTTGCCCTAACGTGTTATTCCCGTATGCACGTGAAGCGGTATCTAACTTAGTAAATCGTGGTACGTTCCCACAACTTAATCTTGCGCCAGTTAACTTTGACGCATTATTTGCACAGTACATGCAGCAACGCACAGCGCAAGCTGAGCAGGCTACAGCAGACGCTTAATTTATGAATACAGCCACATCAGCTGTTACTGTTTTAGGGGCGGGGTCGTATGGCACCGCCCTTGCTATTTGTTTAGCCCGAAATGGTCACAAAGTGACTTTATGGGGACGCAATAGCCAAGACGTTGCGACGCTTGCAGCTGAGCGAAAAAATCAACGTTACTTACCTGATATTCCTTTTCCTGACACCTTAATCCTTGAAGCAGATTTACAGCGTGCAACGCAAAGTAGCGATATTGTTTTGGTTGTTGTGCCAAGCCACGCATTTGCTGACACATTAAAGCAAATCAAACCTGCTTTGCGCCCAAATGCAAAAATAGCATGGGCCACCAAAGGACTAGAGCCAAATACTGGGCGTTTGTTACAAGAAGTGGCAGTGCAAGAACTCGGTGAAGAAGTACCATTAGCGGTGCTTTCCGGGCCAACTTTTGCCAAAGAAATGGCTAAGGGCTCACCAACCGCTATTTCGGTGTCATCAACGTCATCAGCATTTGCGAAACAAATTGCCGATTTATTACATTGCGGTCGCTCGTTTCGAGTGTACAACAATGATGATTTTATTGGTATACAGCTAGGTGGTGCGGTTAAAAACGTAATTGCTATTGGTGCAGGGATTTCTGATGGTGTCGGCTTTGGTGCAAATGCACGTACCGCGCTTATTACCCGTGGTTTAGCAGAGTTATCGCGTTTGGGTTGTGCTCTAGGTGCAAAGCCAGAGACCTTTATGGGGATGGCTGGATTAGGCGATTTAATTCTTACCTGTACCGATAATCAGTCGCGCAACCGCCGTTTTGGTTTAGCCTTAGGTCAAGGTGAAAGTGTTGATGATGCGATTGCATCAATCGGCCAAGTAGTTGAAGGCTTTAGAAATACCAAAGAAGTATATTTACTCGCGCAGCGTGCTGGTGTTGAAATGCCAATCACTGAGCAAATATACAAAGTACTTTATGAAAATAAAGACATGAAAGCAGCTGCTATGGCCTTATTAGGTCGTGAACAAAAGTCAGAATAAAACGAACTGCTAGGTTTTAGGTGACAGTTATTTTTGTTTACCTAAAACCTAAAACCTAAAACCTAAAACCTTATTGGGCGTTTGGAAAACCAAGCTGACGCCAAGATTCATACACAAACACAGCGACCGCATTAGATAAATTCATACTACGGCTATCGGCTTGCATAGGAATACGCACGCGTTGCTCGTTTGGCAGTGCTTGAATCATCTCATCAGGCAGACCTCGAGTCTCAGGACCAAATACCAAACAGTCACCCGCTTCATACTGTGCTTGGTGATGAAATTGACTACCTTTAGTAGTGCACGCATACACTTTTTTAGGTTGGCACTTTTCTAAGTAAGCATCAAATGAGGCATGGCGTTGTACATGGCTAAATTCGTGATAGTCAAGTCCAGCGCGTTTTACACGTTTGTCATCCCACTCAAACCCTAACGGTTCAATTAAATGCAATGAATAGCCAGTATTGGCACATAAACGAATGATGTTCCCGGTGTTAGGCGGAATTTCAGGTTGGTATAAAACAATATCCAGCACAATAAGCCCTATAAAATCTTTAATTTGACTGGCTCAGTATACACGAACAATGAATAAAAAATGATATACTACAAACATTAAATACATCTTACACTTGGACAGATACGTGCATAATCGCAGTTATGAATTTTGGGTCAAAGCTTCAAGCATAGTGACCATGGTCATGGTGAGCCTAATGATTGCGACCAAAGCATGGGCTTGGCTGGCGTCGGGTTCGGCGTCGATGCTTGGCTCACTCACTGATTCATTAATGGATATTACCGCGACGCTAATGAGCTTTTTGGTTCTATCGTATGCACTGCGTCCTGCGGATGATGACCACCGGTTTGGTCACGGTAAAGCGGAGGCGCTTGCAGGGTTAGGCCAAGCTGCATTTATTGCGGGCTCGGGCTGTTTATTAATGTTTCACGGTATCGAGCGATTAATAAACCCAGTAGAGCTTTCGCACTCATTATTAGGTGTATGGGTGAGTATTTTTGCCATTGCTTGTACTTTGGTAATTGTATTTGTGCAAAATAAAGTCGTGAAGCACACAGAATCAATCGCTATAAAAGCCGACTCCGTTCACTACAAGGGCGATTTAATTTTAAATGCGGCGGTATTGCTTGCTATTTTACTCGCCTATTATGGCGTACTGTATGCCGACCCATTGTTTGCTATCGGTGTGGCAGGTTATTTATTGTATAACAGTTGGGATATAGCAACCGAAAGTGCCTCGCATTTAATGGACAAAGAGCTATCCGATGAAGAAAAGCAAAGTATTTTTGAAATAGCGCGTAACCATAATGATGTTTATGGGGTGCACGGTATTCGCACTCGACAGGGCGGTAAAGTTAAGTTTATTCAACTGCATTTAGAGCTTGATGACAATTTACCGCTTATTCGTGCCCATAAAGTGGCAGATGAAGTGGAGCTGATGATCACTCAGCAATTTGAATCTGAAGTTGATATTTTGATTCACCTAGATCCACTGTCACTGAGTAGTTAACCTACAGACTCGCAAAATTTATACAGGCTAGTTAGCAGTGATTGGCGGATATCATCACGTTCAAAAAACAGCTCGTGCTTAGCTCCTTTAAACTGCTTGATTAGCGTATTTTTATGCCGGCTTGCAAGCTTGTATTGGGCTTGATTATCAACCACTTCATCATTTTCTGCGCTGGCTATAAATAGTGGAGTGGTTATAGATAGTTTATCGAGTGCTTTAATGAACGAAAAAACGGTATGCAGCCAACCATAAGTCACACCACCTAATTGTAACAGTGGGGTTTGCTGATAAGTTGTCCTAAATTGCTCGTAACGTAATTGACTACTGGTTAAAGTATTAAGCGCAAACTCTTCAGCTGAATAATCGCTTTGTCCTAACGCATAACACCCTGAGAACCCTAATAATGACGCACTGGCAGCGATAAACTGTGCTACGGGTTTTGGTATTCCTTTAGTATGAATATCAAACATGGGCGCAGATAAAAACGCCCCACTAAAGTCATGTGAGTAACGTGCTAAGTAATCAAACGCAATGGCGCCGCCCATTGAATGGCTAAGCAGTAGTTTTTTACCTTGCCAGTGCTGCTGCACCACCTTTTCATTAAACTGGTTAAGATCGTGACTGTAATCTTCAAATTGTTTGACATAGCCTTTATGTGGGTTTTTTAATAACCGATAAGAGCGCCCTTGGCCTTGGTGATCAACAATAAAAACAGCAAAATTATTACAATAAAGCTCCCAAAGCAGCTCTTTGTATTTATCGAGTCCTTCAATGCGCCCAGAACTAATAACAATGGCAGTGTGAGCCTGTTTAGGCTTAGCGTAAGCATAAAATAATTTACCGGCAGCCGTGCTTAAATAGGCTTTTTTGAGTGTATTAGTATAAAACTCATTAATGGCAGGCAGGTTACTTTTAAGCTCGCTTTCATTGCTATAGAACATGGTCTCTCTTTTGTATTGGTAAGCTTATCTCAACGCATAACCCGCCAGCGTCCTTATTTGATAAAGCTAAATTTCCGCCGTGGGCAATCACCGCATTTTTTGCAATGGCTAAACCCAGCCCAGTGCCGCCGCTGACTCGGTCGCGGGCGTCTGATTGCCTAAAAAATGGCTCACATAGTTTATCAAGTTGCGCTGCGGGAACGCCAGGGCCGTCATCACATATTTGTATAGTGATGATATCACTGTGTTTTAAGGTGATGCTAATAGTATGTTGTGCGTATTTAATTGCATTACGTAAAATATTTTCTAGAGCACTGGCAATCAGCATTTCGTCGCACTCTATATTTACCTGAGCATCACCTTGAATATGCAGCGTTTTATTGTGCTGTTTTGCTTCAAACTGAGCATCATTAATCACATGGTCAACAATCACTTGCAACGACTGTATTTGCAGCGATAAAGGTTGGCTATTAGCTTCTAGGCGCGATACCTGCAGTACATCGGTTATCATTTTATCCAGCTGATTAGCTTCTTTTTCAATACGCAATAAATACGATTGGCTTGCTTCACTTGCTTGCATTTGTGCCAACCCCGTAGCCATTTTTAAACGGGTTAGTGGGGAGCGCAATTCATGGGATATATCGGCAAGTAAACGCTTTTGAGCGCTAAGTAGTTGCTCTAATTGATCAGCCATACGGTTAAAATCGCGTCCTAAAACTCCAAGCTCATCTTTTCGCTGACTATTTATTGCCGCGCGCGCACTTAAATCGCCATTTGAGAGTCTAATTGCAGCTTGTTTTAAACTATTTATAGGGGCAATTAAGTTACGACTAAATAAAAAGCTTAATGTAAGTGAGGCGATAATGGCGATAGAAATTTTTAACCAAACCGGCAACAATCTTAAGCGAATAAAGAGCGGTCGCTGTTGATTTATATCGATTTCATATAACGCAAATTCGCCTTCAGGTACTCGAATGCGCACAGGGCCAAAAGCTTGGTAATATTCAGTAAAAATAATTTGAGGTGGCATGCCTTCACTAAAGTTCAGTAAGCTAAAATCAATATTATTCTCAACTTTTTTACTGATCAAAAACTCATCGCTACTTAGTGAATTTAAATAAAGTAACTTGCGTTTACTCAAACGCGGGTGAGTAATAATGTCATGAATAGAGCGTTTGTGTTTATGTGCACTACGTTCGATACCTCGAGCCAAGTGTTCTAGATTTTTTTGCATGGGCCCTTTTAGGGGGTCATGGCTAATAGCATTGATCAGCGAAATATTACTTAAGAAAAATAGCGCAGTAAAAGTGCCAATGATCGTTAGCCAAAACCAAGCAAAGACTTTAAAAAACAAATAATGTCGAGGGTGTCTTAACCAGCTAAAACGCGTTAATTTACTCTCCTTGGATAAAGACATAACCCGTCCCTCGAATAGTTTTAATTTTTTCACCCGCGATATGCTCGGCTATTTTTTTTCGAATATTACTCACATGCATATCAATAGAGCGATCAAATGACGCTAAACGCCGTCCTAGTACCTCTTCGCTTATTTGCTCTTTGCTTATAACATCAGGAGCGTGTTTTACTAATAAAGCCAATATTTCGTATTCGGTACCCGTAAGCGTGAGTGTGGTGTTATTTACACTGGCTTCACGCGTGGCAAAGTTAATAGTAATACCGTTTAAAGAGAGCTTTTTATTATTGTTATTGCTTACACTATTAATGTGTTCAATACGGCGAGTAATGGCTTTAACGCGGGCAAGGAGTTCGCGGTGGTTAAACGGTTTTGGAATATAGTCATCAGCGCCGAGCTCTAAACCAAAAATACGGTCAAAGTCTTCACCTTTAGCGGTCAACATAATCACCGGCGTTAATTTACTTTGCCTCAGTTGTTTGAGTACTTCAAAGCCATCTATAGAGGGCAACATAACATCAAGTAATATAAGCGCGTAATCGTTTTGTAAAGCAAGCTCTAAGCCTTGTTGGCCATCATGTGCGGTTTGTATGCTAAAGCCTTGTGCGCTCAGATACTCGCTTAATAGCTCACATAAACCTGTGTCATCATCAATCATTAATAGTTTCATACATTAAGCCTTACGCGCTGTTTTATGGTTTTATTTTACGCGTTTAATGTACTAAAAGTTAGTCTTTACATAACCTTTACACTGCTTTGCGTTACTTTGCATTGAGCCGGTTATAGTGAACACACTGGCTAGCAGCCAACAACCAACTCAATATTAAGGTGATGATTATGACTAAGATAAACACGCTATCAAAATTAGTACTTATTTGTGGCTTAACAGTAGCAACGCTCAGTGCGGGCAGCGCACTTGCAAAAGGTGATGGCCATAAACAAGGCCACTCTCAAGCACGCTTTTTACTCTCTGAGCGAGCAGCAGATAAACTGGCGCTTACTGAAGATCAACAAACACAACTAAAAGCGATTTTTGAAACACAAAAAACACAGCTCCAAGCACTAAGAGGGGCTAATAAAGAAGCCCGTAAAGCAATACGTGAAGCGTATAAAGAAAAAAAAGAGGTGTTATTATCAGCATCAACATTTGATGAAAACGCAGCCAAAGAGCTACTTGGCGAGCGCCAAGTAAAAGCTGAGCAAATGGGATTAATTAAACTTAAAACGCAACATCAAATTTGGCAGGTCTTAAATGCTGAGCAACGTGAACAGCTTGAAAAAATGCAACAACGTAAAGATAAAAAGCATCGCAAACAAAGAGCATAACGCTTTCAAGTAAAGCAAAAAGCCAGCTTTTAGCTGGCTTTTGTTTTTAAGTCGTTTTATTACTTAAAAAAGTCATCTTCGTTTTTTGCCATCATTGCTTCAATATCTTCAATCATGTCTTGGCTGAACTCATCTGCAGATGTAATCGGCGCTGAAATTTTATTATTTTCAAACGACCATTCACCTAAATCAATAAGTTGGCAACGTTTTGAACAAAAAGGGCGATTCGGACTTTGTGCTGACCATTCTACTTTTGCTTTACAGGTTGGGCAGTTAACCACTGTTGGCATAATTTACTCTCACATTAATATAGGCTTTGCGACTCAATTTATAATAAACGGCTAAGCTTTCTATTTAAAAACTAGTGACACGATTAATCTCAGCAAGTGAGGTCACACCCTCTGCGGCTTTACGAATACCCGATAAACGCAAATTGTTATATCCTGCTTTAAGTGATACCTCAGCAATTTCTAATGAGTTACCGCCGCGCATTATAATTTGCGCTATTTCAGGCGTAATTTTCATTACTTCGTAAATACCAACACGGCCTTTGTAGCCATCGGTACAGTTTTCACAGCCTTTAGGTGCGTATAAAACCATGTCTTGAATTTGTTGTTCACTAAAGCCTTGGCGTATAAGCTCTTCGCGAGGTAACTGCTCTGGTGTTTTACATTTAGAGCATAACCTTCGGGCTAAACGCTGAGCTATAATTAAACTAATAGAACTGGCCACATTATACGCGGGTACACCCATATTTAACAAACGAGTAATCGTTTCTGGCGCTGAGTTGGTATGCAGTGTTGACAGCACCAAGTGACCTGTTTGCGCCGCTTTAATTGATATTTCTGCAGTTTCTAAATCACGTATTTCACCCACCATCACCACATCGGGATCTTGACGTAAAAACGCCCGCAGTGCATTAGCAAAAGTCATATCTGCTTTAGTATTTATTTGTACTTGGTTAACCCCTTCGAGGTTAATTTCTACCGGATCTTCGGCGGTACTAATATTCCGCTCCGGCTGATTGAGTATATTTAAGCCCGTATACAAAGAAACCGTTTTACCTGAACCAGTTGGGCCGGTAACCAAAATCATTCCTTGCGGTTGCTCAAGTGCATCGAGGTATAGTTTTTTCTGCTCGGGTTCATAGCCTAATACATCAATACCTAGCATGGCACTGGATGAATCAAGAATACGCATTACAATTTTTTCGCCCCACAAAGTTGGCATGGTACTAACACGAAAATCAATGCTTTTACGCTCTGTTATCTTAAGCTTAATACGGCCATCTTGTGGTTTACGCTTTTCTGCAATATCCAGTCGCGACATTACTTTTATTCGCGCCGATAGCTTACTGGCCAATGTATTTGGCGGGCTGGCTACTTCGTGCAAAATACCATCAATGCGAAAGCGAATACGGTATTTGTGTTCATAAGGTTCAAAGTGTAAATCTGAGGCGCCTTTTTTTATTGCATCCATTAAAATTTTATTAATGTAGACAATTATCGGGGCGTCGTCTTTGTCATCGTCTTTAGGAGTGTGTTCTTTGTGCTGCTCAGAATCGAGTTCAGCGAACTCTTTAAATTCGTCTTCACTTAAATTTAAACTGCCAGTGGCATCGAGTAATTGCTCAATTTTGTTATCGAGCTGGACGTAGTCAACCACAACTACTTCGCACGATAAACCCGTGCTAAATTCAAAGTTTTCAAAGGCACCATAATCGGTAGGATCTGAGGCGGCAATATACACTTTTCTGCCTTTTTGTACCAAAGGCAAAATATGGTGTTTGCGGATCAGTTTTTCTTTAACCAGCTCAGCTGATATTTGTGCAACATTAAAATCTTTTAAATCAAAAAAAGGCACTCTAAATAAATCAATGCATTGCTCAGCTAAATCTTTACTGTCTATTTTTCCACATTTAGAGATAAGCTCTGCAGTTGAGGCAAAATCTTGCTGCCGTGTTTTTACGGTATCAGTATCAACCCGGCCGAGGGTAATAAATTTTCTTAATAACGGTGAGTTAATATTCATTGCGCACCTGATTTAATCCTTCTTTAGTCAGCAATTTATCAGAAAAAAGAAAGGAATACATTAATCGTACCAATCCAAGCGATTTATACTGATAAAAATATCAGTAAATTGCGCTGCGATTGGGTTAATTTATTTATATTGTAGACTTAGCTTGCTGTAAATAATAATTATGCAGTTTAAGTAAGTCTTGTTTTACATCGCTTAGGTCGCGGTTATTATTTAAAATATCATCCGCTTTTTGTTGTTTATGCTCTCGAGACATTTGTGCGTCAATAATTTGCTCTGCTTGTTCAATGCTTATATTGTCGCGCTGTGTAGTACGTGTAATTTGCACCTCTTTGGGAACATCTATTAGCAAAGTACGATGACAGTAGCCATCAAGCCCATTTTCAAATAATAGTGGGGCAACTAACACCACGTAGTCGCTTTGCGCGTTTTTTAAATCAATAATAAGCTGAGTGCGTATTAATGGGTGCAGCAGGGCATTGAGCCATGTTTTTTGCTCAGGGTTACTAAAAATGCGCGCTCTTAGCGTGCTGCGATTTAAAGCGCCATGTTCATCGAGTATATCATTGCCAAAATGCGCAATAATCGCTTTTAGGCCATCAGTGCCGGGTTCAACCACTTGGCGAGCCACTATATCTGCATCCACAATAGTAATTCCTAGTGCTGCCAACATATCGCTAACTGCGGTTTTACCACAGCCAATTCCGCCAGTTAGTCCCAATACCCAGTTATTTTTATGATGTTGTGTATTGCTCATAGTTAGTAGCCAATGAAATTAAAATAGCTGTTTTGCAGTTGCGTTCCCCATAGCATAGTGATCCAACCGGCTATTGCTAAATAAGGGCCAAAAGGAATAGGGGTTGCTTTGTCTTTACCTTGAATGCTCAGTAGAGCAATGCCAATTACTGCGCCAACCACGCTTGAGAGCAAAATAATGGTCAATAACGATTGCCAACCTAGCAATGCGCCAAACACCGCAAGTAATTTAAAGTCGCCATAGCCCATGCCTTCTTTGCCGGTTATTAATTTAAACAACCAAAACACACTCCATAAGCTTAAATAGCCACATGCTGCGCCAATAATGGCATCGCTAGGGGCAATGGTATGACCCATAACTGAGGCTATTAGTGCTAACCATAAAAGTGGCAAAGTAAGCTGGTCCGGCAGTAGCATGTGATCAATATCAATAAAAGTCAGTGCTACCAACGCCCAAGTAACTACAATGTACAATAAAGCCTGCTCTGTAGCGCCAAAGGTGTGGGCAACCACTAAACTTAAAATAGCGGTAATGGCCTCAACGAGAGGGTAACGTACTGATATTGGGTTGTTACAGGTTGCGCATTTACCTTTTAATAATAACCAGCTAATTATAGGGATATTTTGCCACGGTTTAATGGCCGCTTTGCACTTTGGGCAACATGAATTGGGTTGAACTAAGTTAAACGTGTCAGTAGTGTGTTCAGTGGTCTGTTTAGCCTTTGGGCTGGTTAGTTCATCGGCTAATAATAAGCGGCATTCAGTTTGCCATTCTTTTTGCATCATCAGCGGTAAGCGATATATCACCACATTTAAAAAGCTACCAATACATAAACTCACCAGTCCAATAGTGGTTAAGTAAAACCATAAATGGTTTTGCATCGCGGCGGTGATATCAATAAAAAGACTTTGCATTTATTTTACCTAAAACTAAATTCTGTGTTGATAATACAGTGGTTTTATATAAGTGCAAAGTTAGGGTTTAGGATGTTAGGTTCGAGCGACGAGTTGCGTGGAACCACTGCGCTTTAATTGTTCTGTAGGCGAGGCTTTATGCCGCGCACTTTAGTTGCGGGCAACGGGCTTCGGGTAACGGGCCTAGAAACTCGAAGCTAAATAACTGAACCTAGTTGGAATATAGGTAAGTACATGGCCACAATTAAGCCACCCACTAATACGCCGAGTACCGCCATTATTAATGGCTCTAATAGGCTAGATAGGCCATCTACGGCGTCATCCACTTCTTGCTCATAAATAGTGGCCACTTTAGCCAGCATGCCATCAAGCGATCCTGATTCTTCACCAATGGCAACCATTTGAATTACCATATCAGGGAATATTTTTGAATTACGCATCGCCCAATTCATTTGGTTACCTGAGCTTACCTCGGCTTTTATTTCTAAAATAGCATAACGGTAAACTGCGTTTCCTGAGGCACCAGCTGCAGAATCAAGCGCATCTACCAGTGGTACACCGGCAGCAAAGGTGGTCGATAAAGTACGCGCATAGCGTGCTACCGCTGCTTTATTAAGTATCATACCTATAATAGGCAGTTTGAGTATAGCTCGGTCGGTGGCATCCCTAAGTGCTAAACTTCTTAAATGGGTTTCTTTGAATACATAACCAAAAGCAACAACAGCTATTAGCGCCATCCACCAGTACTCTTGCATAAATTCAGAAATAGCAATAACAAATAAGGTAAAAGCAGGCAGCTCAGCGCCAAAGCCATTAAAAATATCCTGAAATTGTGGTACCACAAAAATAAGTAATATGGAGGTTACAATCAGCGCTACTACTAATACCGCAATCGGGTAAAACATGGCTTTTTTGATTTTTGATTTTAGTGCCTCTGATTTTTCTTTATAGAGCGCAACGCGGTCGAATATTTTATCCAATGCGCCCGACTGCTCACCTGAGGCCACTAAGTCGCAATATAAATCATCAAAATAACGAGGGTGCTTTCTAAGCGCGGTTGATAGCGGCTGGCCAGCTCTTACTTCATCGCCAATGGTTTCCATCAGCTTGCTCACGCTTTTATTGGTGGAACCAGAACCTATCATTTCAATTGATTGAATCAGCGGCACACCCGCCATGAGCATAGTCGCGATTTGCCTGGTCACTAAAGCAATATCTTTTGGGGTGATTTTTTGTACACTTTGCAAACCAAATAACGGTTTAGCTTTACGTTTTACTTTTGAGGGGGTAATGCCTTGTTTACGCAGTTGCGCTTTGACTAAAGCGATGCTTGAGCCGGTAAGTTCTCCCTCGAGTTTTTTGCCGCGAGCGCTCACACCAATCCACTGGAAGGTGTCTAAGCCTTTATCTTCTTGTTTTTTAGCCATTACCTTGTTACCTACCTACAAATTATAAAGGTAGCATATAGCTACCTTTATACAGTTAAACTTTAAAAGTTTATTATGGGACTGTTGTACAAGTTGCAGGCGCTAACTTATCTTCTACAGTTGTTGTACATGCCCAAGTACCGGCTGCAGCTCTCGCTAAAGTGATAGTGCCTCCCTCTACAGTCCCTGAACCAGTCATAGTACAGGCAATAGAGCCTGCGCCTCCTACTGGCGCTCCTATCACAAATGCAGTACAGCGAGATGTTGGTGCTGTTAATCCTAAATTTGCGGCAGTGTAAAAGCCAGCATCACGGCCTTCTGAAACAGCTACATCGTAGGCGCTACGCGCACCTGAGATTTCAGCCAGAGAAGAGGCAACCTGTGCTTTTTGTGTATAATCCTGATAAGCAGGCAGTGCTACTGCTGCTAAAATACCGATGATTGCTACTACAATCATTAATTCAATTAGGGTGAAACCCTTTTGGTTTTGTTGTGTCATTGTTTGCATGTTTCCTCTCCTAAAGGATAATGTTGTGGTAAGCCAAACGGGTATAAGTTTTTAAACTATAACTTATGTGTTCACTTAACCTGTTACTACAAAAATAAAATCATTTTGCCAAATTGTGCATAAACACTATTGGTAGCCGTTACTCTAAAGTTACGCACTGCATGGCGGTTATTCGTTACTCGTCCCTTACTTGAGCATAAATCTAACTATTAAAAGTTAGTTATAGCCCGCGTAAGTTACAAGCTGATTATAAAAATAAACCTTATCGCTTATTTTTACTCTGTCCCTTATAAATACCTTTTCACTCTTTATAACTAATTAAATATTTAAAACTAGTCAATATGAACGAGTCTAACACTGTTTATTGCGCTTTTGTATGTAAAAACTTTATAAAAAACGCATTAATTTAATAACTTGTTACAAATAGTCCTTTTGGATTATTTAATGCCCTTTTTTAAAAGCTGTCAATCAATTAGCGCAAGAAACTATAAATAAATTTTACATTATTTACTCAAATCGCATCGATAAATCGATTGATTGTAAATTTTTTGTAAGCGCACCACTTGAGATAAAGTCAACCCCAGCTTGCGAGTATGCTTTTAGTGTTTCTAGAGTCATATTGCCCGACACTTCAAGTTTAGCGCGCTTATCTGTAATGCTAACTGCTTGGCGTATTTGCTCAGGATTAAAATTATCTAACATAATAATGTCGGCGCCTGCGTTAATGGCTTGCTCTAGCTCATCAAACGATTCAACTTCAACCTCTATAGGTTTATCGGCATGATTTAGCTTAGCTTGAGCTACTGCGTTATTAATTCCTCCACAGGCTGCTATGTGGTTTTCTTTAATTAAAAACGCATCAAACAAACCAATTCGGTGGTTTGCACCGCCGCCACATTTAACTGCATACTTTTGCAGCGCTCTAAGCCCTGGAATAGTTTTACGGGTATCGAGCAGTTGCGTGCTAGTACCGCTTAACTCTTTTACATAGTGCGCTGTAGTTGTGGCCGTACCAGAAAGCGTTTGTACAAAGTTAAGTGCGGTGCGCTCGGCTGTTAAAATAGCGCGAGCAGAACCTGATGCGGTAAATAAAGTGCTATTGGCACTGACAAAGTCGCCGTCGTTCACGCATATATTTACAACCACGCTTGGGTCGACTTGTTTGAACACTTCAATGATTAGGTCTTTACCACAAAAGATGCAGTCTTCACGAGTGATCACTTTCGCATTGGCTTGCTCTGCTTGAGGAATAAGCTGTGCGGTAATATCGCCTTGTTCGGCGCTTTGGTAATTTAGATCTTCATCAAGTGCTAAGGTAACAAGTTGACTAATTAGGGTATGCGAAATAGACATGAAAAAGCTCATAATAGATAATAAATTAACTAAATTTTACTCTGTTTAATTACTAAATAGAAGCAGCTAACAACTAAACTAATCAGCCAGCGCTTAATTTACACGTTGATCATATTTTATCGTTTAGTATTACGCTATCTTTATAGGGTTAAATCTATTAGCATCTTGATATACATCAATTTTGGTTAGTTATGAAAATAGATTCTTTAGGCGTTATAAATAATATTAGCCAGCGGGCGTGTAGCCACTTTGACGAGCGACCTGCTCAGTGCGATATTTCGCTGTTGGTTATTCATAATATTTCATTGCCCGCAGGGCAGTTTAACACTCCGTACGTTGATGATTTATTTATGGGGTGTATTGATTGTAATGCACATTCTAGCTTTAGTGACCTAGAGGGGCTTAAGGTGTCAGCGCATTGTTTTATTAAGCGCTGCGGCGAAGTTATACAGTATGTGCCTTTTGAAAAACGTGCATGGCATGCGGGGCGTTCCTGCTTTGCTGGACAACAAAATTGTAATGATTTTAGTATAGGTATAGAACTTGAGGGCACAGATACAACTAATTATACCGATGGTCAATATCAAAGTTTAGCTGCATTGGCGCACGCTATTATGCAGCGTTACCCAAAAATAACAGCCAGTAATATAGTAGGGCACTGCGATATTGCCCCTGGGCGAAAAACCGACCCTGGAGAGAGTTTTAACTGGCGTAAATTTTTTAACCTAATTAAATAACTAGGGTCTGTTGACCTTTCAAGGTTGAATTTGCAGCAGTCTGTTTGGTATTTAGGCAAGGCAGCGCCTATGTGGTGTGGTTATTCCCCATAAATAGGCGATAACGTAGCATCAATGCCAAACAGGCGCTGCCCTTCGGGTTCTGCCTAGGGACGATTTACTCTTTGTTGCTCGGTTTTGACTTAGCCCACTAGGTTACAAACCTCGCGCCGCGATTAAATCGCCCCTAGTTTGAACAAATTATAATCCGCAAAGGTCAACAGACCCTAAATTAAGCGAGTAACAACATGATTTTGGTTTCAATAATAATTGCACTGATACTTGAGCGTTTAGGTGCTCGCTCTGCGCATTGGCAAATGAGTTATTACGCTAATGGCTACTTAACTCGCTCTGTTAATTTATTGACCAATAAAGGTTTATTTGGCACTGCAACAGGGTTTTTAATTTGGTTATTACTGCCTGTGATTGCCGTAGGGTGTGTGTATTTTTTATCTGACTTTGCACTTTGGCAGCTTGTTTTTAATGTGGCGGTGTTACTCGTTTGTTTTGGTTGTGCTAAGCAACGCGCTTTATATAAATCGTATTTAAATGCACTGACCCGAGGGGATCAAACCGCTGCGTCTTTGTATGCTTTGCAATTAGGGCAAAAACGCACCCAAGAGCAACAAGGCGGCGAAACCTTAGGGCAAACGCTGGCTTGGGTTAACTTTCGATTTTATTGTGCGGTTATATTTTGGTTTGTGGTATTGGGCGTTGCTGGTGCTGTTTTTTATGCATTAGTACGTACCTTTGCCGACTTAGTGAGTGATAACCGTGATGAAGTCATTGCTAAGCATTTTAAACTCCTCCATCGTTTACTATTTTGGCTTGATTGGCTCCCTGCGCGTATTACCAGTTTTGGCTATCTAGTGATTGGTAACTTTAATAAAGGAACTAGCTGTTGGCTTCATTACGTGTTTGACTTTTCAAGTCCTAATCGCAAGGTGGTTACTTATACTGCATTGGCCGCCGAGCAAGTTGAAGAGCGCTATTATGGTTACACCTTTGAAGCCACCTGTATGATCAAACTGGTTAAGCGAAATGTACTTTTTTACTTAGTGTTAATTGCCTTGATGACTTTATTTGGTGGTTTAAGTTAAAAAGCAGTGGTTAGGTTCTAGGTATTAGGTAGAAATTAAGCCAAGCACTGTGCTTAGCTTGGTGTCGGCGGGCTACGAGCAATGAGCAACGGGCTTAAAACCTTTGATCTTTAACCTAGACCCTAAATATGCGGGAGATAAACTCTCGATTACAATAAAATAAAGGTATGTTTGTATGAGACGCTACGTTTTACCCTACTGCCGAACCCCGAACCCCGAACCCCGAAAACCCAAGTTAGCTGGTCTGACCATTTGTTTTTCATCTTATTAACCTTTCTTTATCCTCTGCATTCTGTGTATTATTTGAACTTTGTTTAAATTACGTTACGCTGGCCTTAGGGCTTTAAAACTGCTGTAAATTGACAGTAATTACGGTTTTTGATAACGTATGGCAAAATTTGGTATGACCAATTTACCTTTTGGTCAGGTCATTCAGTTAAAAGCCTTATTTAATGGGCTGCTAGCACTTATACAACGCGGACGTTGATTGATGTCTTTAAAAATTAAAGCGGCAAAATTATCTGATGTTATTTTACAACAACTTGAGAACATGATTCTTGAGGGGTCGTTAGCACCAGGAGAAAAGTTACCACCGGAGCGTGAACTCGCCAAGCAATTTGAAGTGTCGCGTCCGTCGTTGCGTGAAGCCATTCAAAAGCTTGAGGCAAAAGGGCTCGTAACCCGTCGTCAAGGTGGTGGAACGTATGTAAAAAATCAATTGGAGGAGGGGCTGACTGATCCGTTGTTTGATTTGATCAGTAAACACCCCGAATCGCAATTTGATTTATTAGAATTTCGTCATGCGCTAGAGGGAATTGCGGCTTATTACGCAGCACTTCGCGGAACAAGTAACGATTTTGCAAAAGTAAAACAGAGCTTTGATCAGATTGCATTAGCTAAAGATGAATTAAAGCAAAAAGCCAAAGCGATTAATGACTTTCATTTTTGCATCGCTGAGGCGTCTCATAACGTAGTGTTACTGCATTTAGTAAGAGGGATGCAAAGCTTACTTGAGCAGAATGTTTTACAAAATTTAACAGTGTTACTTAAAAAGTCAGACATAAGCAGCCAATTAGCCGAACACAGGCGTTTATTAATGGATGCAGTGATTGACGGTAATCCTGAACAAGCTCGCTTAGCGAGTAATGCGCATTTAGCCTATATTGAAGAAGCATTGCTTGAAGCGGGTAAAGAGCATTCGCGAATTGAACGTAGTTTAAGGCGCACCAAACAAAATTAAGCAAGTACATTCACTGTTAACTTGATTTAACAGTGAAGTATTCAATACATAAAATTAGTATTTTAAACATAAGGAAACCTCCATATGTCTGAAGTCAATAAAATTGACGTAGACGCGCTAGAAACACAAGAGTGGTTACAAGCTCTTGAATCAGTTGTGCGCGAAGAAGGTGTTGAACGAGCTCAGTTTTTACTTGAGCAAGTGTTAGAGCAAGCCCGCTTAGACGGTGTTGATATGCCAACTGGCATTAACACAAACTACGTTAATACGATCCCGGTTGATCAAGAACCTGCCTACCCAGGTGATGTAAATCTTGAGCGCCGTATTCGTTCAATTATTCGTTGGAACGCGATTATGATTGTATTGCGTGCATCGAAAAAAGATCTCGACTTAGGCGGCCATATGGCGTCTTACCAATCGTCTGCTGCATTTTATGAAGTATGTTTTAACCATTTCTTTAAAGCGCCAAATGATGTTGATGGTGGTGATTTAGTTTATTACCAAGGTCATATTTCTCCGGGTATTTATGCGCGCGCATTTGTTGAAGGGCGTTTAAGCGCTGAGCAGCTTGATAATTTCCGTCAGGAAGTAGATGGTAAAGGCTTACCTTCTTACCCTCACCCTAAATTAATGCCGGAGTTTTGGCAGTTCCCAACGGTATCTATGGGTTTAGGTCCAATTTCTTCAATTTACCAAGCACGATTCTTAAAATACTTAGATGGTCGTGGCTTAAAAGACACTAAAAACCAACGTGTATATGCGTTTTTAGGTGACGGTGAAATGGATGAGCCAGAATCACGTGGTGCTATCTCTTTCGCTGCACGTGAAAAGCTAGACAACTTATGTTACTTAGTTAACTGTAACCTACAGCGCTTAGATGGCCCTGTAATGGGTAACGGTAAAATCATTCAAGAGCTAGAAGGGCTATTTAAAGGCGCTGGCTGGAATGTTATTAAACTTGTTTGGGGCAGCGGTTGGGATATTCTCCTTGCTAAAGACACCACAGGTAAATTACTGCAACTAATGAACGAAACTGTTGATGGCGATTACCAAACATATAAAGCAAAAGATGGTGCGTACGTACGTGAGCACTTCTTTGGTCGTTACCCTGAAACTGCAGCATTAGTTGCTGATATGACGGATGACGAAATTTTTGCGCTTAAGCGTGGTGGTCACGAATCTTCAAAACTTTATGCCGCATTTAAAAAGGCAGAAGAGACGAAAGGTCGTCCAACAGTGATCCTAGCTAAAACTGTAAAAGGTTACGGCATGGGTGAAGCAGCTGAAGGTAAAAACATTGCGCACCAAGTTAAGAAAATGGATATGTCGCATGTGGCTCACTTACGCTCACGCTTGGGCTTAGATGATTTAGTATCAGAAGAGCAATTAAAAGAGCTACCTTACTTAGAGCTTGAAAAAGATTCACCTGAGTACAAGTATCTACATGCTCGTCGTGATGCATTACAAGGTTACACACCAACACGTATTGCTAAGTTCTCTGAAAAGTTACAGTTGCCAGAAGTTGACGCATTCAAGCCATTACTTGAAGAACAAAAGCGTGATATTTCAACGACTATGGGCTTTGTTCGTGCTCTTAATATTTTATTAAAAGATAAAGGCATTGGTAAAAACATCGTGCCTATTATTGCCGATGAAGCACGTACCTTTGGTATGGAAGGTTTATTCCGTCAAATCGGTATTTACAACCCACACGGCCAAAACTACACGCCTCAAGACCGTGACATCGTTTCTTACTACAAAGAAGCAACGTCAGGACAAGTACTACAAGAAGGTATTAATGAGCTAGGTGCAATGTCGTCATGGGTTGCTGCTGCAACATCTTACAGCACCAACGACTTACCGATGATTCCATTCTACATTTACTACTCTATGTTTGGTTTCCAACGTGTTGGTGACATGGCGTGGATGGCAGGGGATCAACAAGCACGTGGCTTCTTATTAGGTGCTACGGCGGGTCGTACAACGCTAAATGGCGAAGGCTTACAGCACGAAGATGGCCACAGCCACATTCTTGCAAACACGGTACCTAACTGTATTTCTTACGATCCTACTTATGCATTTGAAGTAGCGGTTATTGTGCAAGACGGTATTCGTCGTATGTACGGTGAAGATCAAGAAAACATTTACTACTACCTAACGTTAATGAACGAGAACTACCATCAGCCAGCAATGCCAGAAGGCGCTGAGGAAGGTATTCGTAAAGGTATCTATAAGCTAGAAAGCTACGAAGGTAAAAAAGCCAACGTACAGCTATTAAGCTCAGGTACTATCATGACTGAAGTGCGTAAAGCGGCGGCAATTTTAAGCGAAGATTATGGTATTGCATCTGATGTTTACTCTGTAACTTCATTTAATGAACTTACGCGTGATGGACAAGATGTTGAGCGTTTCAACATGCTTAATCCAGAAAGCGAGCAAAAAACAGCTTACATTACAAGCGTATTAAACGATTCAGTCACTGTTGCTGCAACGGATTACATGAAAAACTACGCAGAGCAAGCACGTTCATTTATCCCAAGCAGTAACTACAAAGTATTGGGTACAGATGGTTACGGTCGTTCAGACAGCCGTGAAAACCTACGTCGTCACTTTGAAGTTAACGCAAGCTACGTGGTAGTTGCGACATTATCTGAACTTGCTAAACGTGGTGAAGTTGAAAAGTCAGTGGTTGTTGAAGCAATTAAAAAGTTCAACATCGACACTAACAAACTTAATCCACTGTACGCATAAGAGGTTTGCAATGAGTATTGAAATTAAAGTACCTGATATCGGTGGCGATGAAGTAGAAGTAACCGAAATACTAGTGAGCGTTGGCGATAAAGTTGAAGTTGACCAATCACTATTAAGTGTTGAAGGCGATAAAGCTGCGATGGAAGTACCTGCTGAACAAGCGGGTACGGTAAAAGAAATTAAAGTAAATGTGGGCGATACAGTAACCACAGGCAGTTTAGTGTTCATCTTTGAAGGTGAAGCGCAAAACCCTGCTGCTGACTCTAAAGAAGCTGAAAAAACCGAGGAAGCAGCACCGGCTGCGTCATCGGGCTCGTCAACCAAAGAAGTGACTGTGCCAGATATTGGCGATGATGAAGTTGAAGTGACTGAAGTGATGGTTGCGGTTGGCGATAGCGTAGAAGAAGAGCAATCTATCTTAAACGTTGAAGGCGATAAAGCCGCCATGGAAGTACCTGCACCCTTTGCTGGCACTGTAAAAGAAATTAAAGTAAATACTGGTGACAAAGTGAAAACGGGCTCATTAGTGTTTGTTTTTGAAGTCGCTGGTGGTGGTAACGAAACTGCACCTGCAAGTGATTCAAAAACGCAAGAGAAGCCTGCTGAAAAAGCTGCTTCATCTAAAGCGTCAGAATCAAGCACTAAAGAAGTTAGCGTACCGGATATTGGTGATGACGAAGTTGAAGTAACAGAAGTCATGGTTGCGGTTGGCGATAGCGTAGAAGAAGAGCAATCTATCTTAAACGTTGAAGGCGATAAAGCTGCTATGGAAGTACCGGCGCCGTTTGCTGGTACTGTAAAAGAAATTAAAGTAGCAACAGGCGATAAAGTTAAAACGGGTTCCCTGATTTTTGTATTTGAAGTGGCGGGTAGTGCACCAAGTGACGCGCCTGCAAAACAAGACGAGCCAAAGGCTGAATCTAAGCCAGCGGCTCAAGCAGTGTCAAAACCAACTGCTGCGCCTGAAAAAGCAAGTGCCGAAAGCTTTGAAAACAACAGCGCTTATGCTCATGCATCGCCAGTTGTTCGTCGTTTAGCACGTGAGTTTGGTATTAACCTTGCGAACGTAAAAGGCACAGGTCGTAAAAACCGTGTTGTTAAAGAAGACGTGCAAAACTATGTTAAGCAACTGGTTAAGCAAGTTGAATCCGGTCAAGTACCTGCAGCTAAAGGCAATGCCGGTGGCGGTGAGCTTGGATTAATTCCGTGGCCAAAAGTTGATTTTGCTAAGTTTGGTGAAATTGAAGAGAAAAAACTCTCTCGTATTCAAAAGCTATCAGGTAAAAACTTACACCGTAACTGGGTGCAAATCCCACATGTTACCCAGTTTGATGAAGCGGATATCACGAGCCTTGAGCAGTTCCGTAAAGAGCAAAACGCGCTTAACGAGAAGAAAAAGCTGGGTGTTAAAATTACGCCACTCGTGTTTGTAATGAAAGCAGCAGCTAAAGCGCTTGCTGAGTTCCCGACATTTAACTCATCACTTTCTGAGGATGGCGAAAGCTTAATCCTTAAAAAGTACATCAACATTGGTGTAGCGGTTGATACGCCTAATGGCTTGGTTGTGCCAGTATTTAAAGATGTTGATAAAAAAGGCATTATTGAACTCTCTCGTGAACTAATGGAAGTATCTGTTAAAGCACGTGATGGCAAGTTAAGTTCATCAGATATGCAAGGTGGTTGTTTTACTATTTCAAGCCTAGGTGGTATTGGCGGTACGGCATTTACGCCGATTGTGAATGCACCAGAGGTGGCTATTTTAGGTGTGTCTAAATCTGAAATGAAGCCTAAGTGGAATGGTAAAGAGTTTGAACCTAAGCTAATGGTTCCACTTTCAATGTCTTACGACCATAGAGTGATTGACGGTGCACTTGCTGCACGCTTTACTGTTACTCTTGCAAGTTACATGAGTGATATACGCCAGTTAGTGATGTGATCACTACAGAGTGAGTAAAATCAAATCCCAGCCAGTTGTTTTTAGCTGGGATTTTTATCATTTGCAATGATACAATATTTGCACAAATGCCCTTTTCTGCCTTGCAGAAACATGGCAGTTAAATTTTGGGGCTGTGTCCCGTTCAAACAATAAAGGTAATAGCATGAGCAACGAATTAAAAACTCAAGTTGTTGTACTAGG
Organism: Pseudoalteromonas issachenkonii; assembly: GCF_002310795.1. NCBI lineage: Bacteria > Pseudomonadati > Pseudomonadota > Gammaproteobacteria > Alteromonadales > Pseudoalteromonadaceae > Pseudoalteromonas > Pseudoalteromonas issachenkonii. The sequence goes on along the minus strand of NZ_CP011030.1, from coordinate 2,946,582 downwards.
CGGTGGTCCTGGTGGTTACTCTGCGGCTTTTCGCGCTGCTGACTTGGGCTTAGAAGTTACATTAGTAGAATCTCGCGAGACATTAGGCGGTGTATGTCTTAATGTTGGTTGTATTCCTTCTAAAGCACTTTTACACGTAGCTAAAGTGATTGATGATGCTGCAGAAATGTCATCTCACGGCGTTACTTTTGGCGCACCAAAAATTGACTTAGATGAAGTTCGTTCTTGGAAAGAGTCTGTTGTTGGCCAGCTTACAGGTGGCTTAGACGGCATGGCTAAAATGCGTAAAGTAAAAGTTGTATCTGGTTACGGTAAATTTACTGGTAGCAATACTTTAGACGTTGAAGGCGCTGACGGTAAAACAACCATTACCTTTGATAACGCAATTATTGCTGCGGGTTCTAAACCTGTAAACTTACCTTTCATCCCAGAAGATGATCGCGTTATTGATTCAACGGGTGCGCTAGAGCTTAAAGATGTTCCTGAAAAGCTACTTGTTTTAGGTGGTGGTATTATTGGTCTAGAAATGGGTACGGTTTACCGTGCACTAGGTTCTGCAATTGATGTTGTAGAATTTGCAGACCAACTTGTTCCTGCTGCTGATAAAGACATCATAAAAATTTACCAAAAGCATGTTAAAGACAAGTTTAACGTGATGCTTTCAACTAAAGTAACTGGCGTTGAAGCAAAAGACGACGGTTTATATGTTACGTTTGAAGGCAAAAATGCACCAGCAGAGCCAGTACGTTACGACAAAGTACTTGTTGCTGTAGGTCGTACACCAAATGGTAATATGTTAGACGCTGATAAAGCGGGTGTGAATGTTGATGAGCGTGGTTTTATTAACGTTGATAAGCAATTACGTACTAACGTAGAACATATTTTTGCAATTGGTGACTTAGTGGGTCAGCCTATGCTTGCGCATAAAGCGGTTCATGAAGGTCATGTTGCAGCAGAAGTTATCTCTGGTCAAAAACATTACTTTGATCCTAAGTGTATTCCTTCAATTGCTTACACTGACCCTGAAATTGCATGGGCGGGTGTAACTGAAAAAGAAGCGAAAGAGCAAGGTTTAAGCATTGAAACAGCAGTATTCCCTTGGGCTGCATCGGGTCGTGCAATTGCTTCTTCACGTACTGAAGGTTCTACTAAGCTTATTTTTGATAAAGAAAGCGGCCGTATTATCGGTGGTGCTATGATTGGTATTAACGCAGGCGAAATGCTGGGCGAAATCGGTCTAGGTATTGAAATGGGTGCAGATGGTGAAGACCTAGCGCTAACAATTCATGCTCACCCAACATTGAACGAATCAATCGGCCTTGCAGCTGAAATTTTTGAAGGTTCAATCACTGATTTACCAAACAAAAAAGCAGTTAAAAAGAAGAAGTAATTTCTTTTAGTTAATCGCGATAAAAAACCCAAGCCTCGGCCTGGGTTTTTTGTTTTTATAGCCTCAGGGTTTAGCAAAAGATTGTTCTGTGTAGCGCAGCGTCTCTATGGTGCAAAAACAAAGACTAAAGCATGTCGAGCTGCGAGTGCCGGGCAACGGGCTTAAAGCCTCAAAATTAAACCTGCGCGAGATAAATTCACGCCTGCAATATAAAAATTATGCTTGTAAAAAGCTCGATGTTTTATCGCAGCCCGCAGCCCGCAGATATCTATTCCCTTTTATTTTAGCTACAATGCGCAGCCATCAATTTATAGGTAATAAACCACAGTGACTCAAGGTTTCAAAAATTCAGTTTTAGCGTTACGTGCCCAGCAAATAAGTGAATCTCGACGCGAGTTTAATGCCCGGGGCGGTAAGATGGACCGCTGTGAGCAATGCTTAATTGCCAAGCATTACTGTATTTGTGAGGGCGCTGAGTATGCAAGTTGCGACGCTGCGGTTTGTTTACTGATGTATCATAATGAAAGTTTTAAACCGTCTAATACAGGGCGTTTAATTGCTGAAATAGTCCCTGATAATTATGCGTTTCGCTGGGATAGAACCTCCCCAGATCCTGCTTTATTAGCATTATTGAATAATGATAAATATCAGCCTTTTGTGATTTTTCCTGCAGAAGATGTTGAAACAGATAGAGTAGTAACGCAAGTAGAGCCTGTTGCAGGTAAAACGCCTTTATTTATATTCTTAGATGGTACATGGCGTGAAGCTAAAAAAATGATCCGCAAAAGTCCTTATCTAGATAATTTGCCCGTGCTTTCTATTACCGCACAAAAGCTCTCAGATTACCGATTACGTGTAGCACCCCATGCTCACCAGTTAGGTACGGCAGAAGTGGCTATTATGGTATTGGCATTGGCTGGTGAAGTTGATGCGAGTACTAAATTAGAACAGCATTTTATCAAATTTCGCGACGCCTATTTACTCGGTAAGCGCAACAAAGGCAGGCCGGAATAAACTGCAAGATGTTGATACGAAAAGGCTGGATTTAATGTTTGTTCATAGTTTGAATGTATATAATCTTGGCTGACCGCTGACCGCTGACCGCTGACCGCTGACCGCTGACCGCTGACCGCTGATTTTCAGGCAAAAGAAAAGCGCGAACCATCTCTAGTCGCGCTTGCGGAATCTTCTAACTTTGTTGCATCCTGCAATTGAACCTAATCAACTCCAATTTTTACATTCCGTGTTATTACAATATTACTTTCTAGTTCTATGTAATATAGGCTATCCGGGCCTGTCTCCATAAATCCCTAAAACATCCTGTAAGGTAAAATCTATTACCAATCCTTATTGCACATCCGAGTGCATTCCTTTTGCTACCATTCCGTTGTGTTGCCCTAAGGCCTGTCCGTTTTATTCCTTATCCTTTAGCAACAACTTTTCCGTGTTGTTATCCATTACGCATCATCCTGATGCTATCCCTTATGCAACATTCCATTGCGATACTCATCCTGAGCCTGTCCTTAAATCCCTGTTATCCTAAAAACCAAACCTTGGTATTCGAGTAGTTAGTCCGTTCCCATTTACTCGGTAAGCGTCGTTGCTTATTTATGGGTTAATTATAGAGAGTGATTTGCAGTAAATGTAGGATAAAACCGCTTATGGTTTTGGTTCTTACAAATGAAATATTTTTAAATTATATAAAATACAATAACTTGCTATGTTTTTGTGGTGTTATACAGAGTGTTTTTACTCATTAGCTGTCATAAGCGTAAGAGATGTCTTACAAGGGTTTTCTTTTTTGGGCGTATTTATCACGAAGTGATTATATAAAGTGTGCACTTTTTAGTTCATCGCGGTAAAATTAATGATAATAATTATTAGTTAGGTAAGACAATATGAAAAAAACACTCGCGCTTGTTGTTGGGTTAATTGCCTCAGCACCGGCTGTTGCAACCGATATTGTGAATATTTACTCATTTCGACAACCTTTTTTAATTAAACCTATTTTAGACGATTTTACACAGCAAACGGGCATTAAAACCAATGTGGTGTTTGCTAAAAAAGGCTTAATAGAACGTGTTAAGCGTGAAGGTAAACACAGCAAAGCCGATTTAGTTTTAACCTCAAACTTTAGTGCTTTAATTCAATTAGAAGAGCTAAATCTTACGCAAACCATCGAAAGCGAGCTGGTTAATAATAATGTCCCGGCGGCATTTCGTGATGGCGATGGTCAGTGGGTAGCGCTCACTAAGCGCGTGCGTAATGTTTACTCTTCAAAAGAGCGTTTAGGCGCATTGCCTAACCTTACCTACGAAGCGCTTGCTGAGCCGCAATACAAAGGACAAATTTGTACTCGCTCTGGCAAACACCCATATAACTTAGGCCTTGTGGCTTCTATGATTGCTCATCATGGTGAAGCACAGACGAAAACATGGCTTGAGGGTGTAAAAGCTAATTTAGCGCGTAAACCTCAAGGTAACGATCGAGCGCAAGTTAAAGCGGTTAAAGAAGGTTTATGTAATTTAGCCTTAGGTAATAGTTATTACTTGGGCAAAATGCTGCAAGACGAAGCACAAAAACCATGGGCTGAAGCCGTTCATATTAACTTTCCAAATCAAACTGACCGAGGATCACATATAAATGTATCGGGTGCGGTTATTACTAAGTATGCTAAAAACCCTGAAAATGCCTTGAAACTCATAGAGTATATGACAGACAATAAGGCGCAAAATATGTATGCCTCGCTCAATATGGAGTATCCGGTTAAGCCAGGTGTGAAACTTTCTAGTTTGGTTGCATCATGGGGAAGCTTTAAGGAAGACAGCTTACCGCTTGATGAAATTAGCAAATATCGTCCGTTAGCCCTTAAGCTAATTGATGAGGTGAAGTTCGATCTTTAATGACTTATAAATTTCAGCTGTCAAAATGGCAGCTTATTGCGTGGTCGACGGGGTTATTGCTGTCGACCCCGTTGTTTTTCCTACTATTAGAATCTTTACAAGGCGACTCAGAGGTATTTACCCACCTGTGGAATACCGTACTGTGGGACTATATAAGCAATACAGTATTACTTGTTTTAGGTGTAGGGCTGCTTAGTTGCGCCATTGCATTGCCGCTGGGTTGGTTAACTGCTTATTGCCGTTTTCCTGGTAAAAAACAATTTGAATGGGCACTGATGCTGCCTCTTGCCATGCCTACTTATATTATTGCTTATGTGTACACCGATTTACTCGATTATGCGGGGCCGGTACAAATAACTCTAAGAGAGTGGTTTGGTTGGCAGTCGCCAAGTGATTACTGGTTTTTTGATATACGCACCTTACCAGGGGCTATTGTTATGATTGCGCTGGTACTCTACCCGTATTTATATTTAATTTTTAAAACTGCACTGCGAGAACAATCTTTTAAGTTAGTCCAAGCCAGTCAGTTAATGGGGCTAAATGCATGGAAAAGCTTTTTTAAAGTCAGCCTTGTATTATCCCGCGGTGCCATTGTAGCGGCACTTGCTTTGATCAGCATGGAAACCATGGCTGATTTTGCCACCGTAAGCTATTTTGCTGTCAGTACATTAACCACTGCCGTATACGATACTTGGTTTGGCTATTATTCATTAACTGCAGCAGCAAAAATTTCAGGGGTGATGTTGTTATTGCTGTTCTTAGCATTGATCACCGAGCGTTTTAGCCGTCGTAACCAAGCGGTATTTGAGCGTCAATCGAGTGTGAACAGTGAAGCGCTTTATATCCTCAAAGGCAAATCTGCGTGGCTAGCAACGGGGTTTTGTAGCTTTATTTTAATTATTTCGTTTATTATTCCAATGGTTGTATTGCTCAAATACGCGGTTATGTATTTTGATCAAGCGTGGAATAGTGAGTTTTTTAGCTATGCATGGCAAAGTTTAAAAGTGGCGGCTGTAGTCAGTGCGGTGACTATTATACTGAGTGTTTTAGTGGTGTTTTATCAGCGCATTGCTAAACAAACAAATCCATTAATACCCGGGCGTTTGGCCAGTACGGGCTATGCGTTACCCGGCACAGTATTAGCGATAGCGGTATTGTTGCCACTCACCCTATTAGAAAATACTATCAACCGCACTTTAGCTCCTTATGATTTAGATATTGGTTTATTACTTACTGGCAGCTTACTCACTATTATTTTTGCTTATATAGTGCGGTTTTACGCCGTTGCACACGGAGCTATTGAGTCGAGCTTTTCACGCATTAGTCCCTCCCTTGATATGGCAAGCCAGTCAATGGGAAAAAGCCAAGGGCGCACATTACGCTTAGTGCACTTACCTTTATTACGCCGAGGCTTATTAACCGCCGGTTTATTGGTCTTTATCGAGTGTATGAAAGAGCTACCCGCAGCTTTGTTGTTAAGGCCTTTTGATTTTGAAAGCTTAGCAACTCATGTGTTTCAGTATGTAAGCGATGAACAATTAGAGCTGGCCTCTATATCGGCTTTGTTTATTGTGGTGGTGGGGTTTATTCCGTTATATTTTATTAACCGTTCAATGGAGCAACGTAGCTAAATGAGTAGTTTGATTTTACAAGGCGTGAGCTATGCATATAACGGGACTAAGGTGATAGATAATTTAGATTTAACCTTAGGTAAAGACGAAATAGTGTGTTTACTCGGTGCCAGTGGCTGCGGTAAAACGACCACATTAAAAGCGATTGCAGGTTTAATTGAGGCCAAACAAGGGCAGGTATTTATTGATGGTAAGCTAGTCAGTGATGCTAATACGTTTGTTTCACCAGAGCATCGTAATATTGGCATGATGTTTCAGGACTATGCGTTATTTCCGCATTTAACGGTGGCTAATAATATTGCGTTTGGGCTAAGCGGCATGAGCAAAGCAGATAAACACGCACGCGTTAGTGAAATGCTAAAGCTGGTACATTTGGTGGGCTGCGCCGATAGGTACCCTCATCAACTCTCTGGTGGGCAACAACAACGAGTAGCGATTGCACGCGCATTAGCTTATAAACCTAGCTTACTGTTACTTGACGAGCCATTTTCTAATATTGATACCCAAGTACGATTTGAGTTAATTGCCGACATTAGGCGCATTATTAAGGCGCAGCAAGTATCGGCTGTGTTTGTTACTCACTCAAAAGAAGAGGCGTTTGCTTTTTCAGATACACTTGCGGTTATGCACCAAGGTAAAATTGCGCAGCAAGGTACGCCAGAACAGCTTTTTGCTAAACCACGTTCAAAGGATGTTGCAGAGTTTCTGGGTCAGGGCATATACTTAAGCGCAACCGTATTAACCGCCACTGAATATCAAACGCAGTTTGGGGTGGTTGAATCAATACAGCCACAGCAGTATGGCGTGGCCGATAAGGGCGTTATTTATGTGCGTCCGCATCAACTTGAACTTGCTAGTAATAACGATACTCAACAGCAATCTGAGCGGGTTAGTATATTAAGTAGTCGCTTTATTGGCTCTGCTTATGTATACACTGTGGTTATTGCTGAGCAAGAAATAGAAGTTGCAGCCCAGTATGGCCAGTCATTTGAAATTAATGAACAGGTTATAATAAAAATAAAACCGCACACGGTGAATTTTTTTGAATCGTAATTAATCGCTGTGTTTTGCTCTAAAAAGTAAGGAATAACAATGGCGCAAGCGCAATCAGGGATTTGTGCTGAAGCAAACTTACACGGTTTGCACTTATTTTTTAATGTACTTGATGGTCACGACGAATCACTTCGCGCTAAGCTTAAAAAAGTGAGCGATATTGAAGATGAGTTTAGTGATCAGTTCTCTGAATCTATGCTTTCTTGTATGGTCGCCATTGGCGCGCAATATTGGCCACACATTCTGCCCGATTATATGCCAAGTGAGCTGCAAAGCTTTCCTAATATCACCCATAGCGATTTTGTGATGAGTGCAAGGCCATGCGATTTATTTGTACAAATCCGCTCAGACAGAGAAGATGTAAACCACCTGTTTGCATTGCAAATATTAAAACTTTTCAACCCTGATGTTGAGCTGGTGGAGCAAATTCGTAATTTTCGTTTTCTAGATGGCCGTGATTTTAATGGTTTTATTTATGCGGGCGATACTCCGCATGGTCGTCAAAAACGGGTAACGGCCCTCGTTAATAAGCCTGATAGCTTTGAAGATCAAGGCAGCTATATTCATGTTCAGCGCTATAAGCATGACTTAACGTTATGGCAGCACTTGTCGTTGCAAGAACAAGAACAAATAATGGGGCGTACTCGTCTCGACAATACCCTAATAAGCCCCGCACTTGAAAGCAGCCATGCAACCCGAAGTGAATTAAAAGATGAACAGGGGCAAGCATTATTACTAAATCAAAGTATGCCTTATGGCGACGTGTATGAGCAGGGGATGTTAATGATTACGTGCTCGGCTAAAGGGGATGCGTTCGAGAAAGTACTCAATAGCCGATTAGGGCAGGGGGAGTATTACGACCATTGGCTTGATTTTACTCAAGCAGATATGGGCTCTGCGTTTTTTGCACCCTCAGTGCGATTTCTAAAGCAGCTATAAAACAAGCCAGTAACGGCTACGTATTAGTATAGCCGTAACAGTGATAACCAAACGAGTTTAAACCGTATCAAACAAAATACGCACACGCTCTAATGTGAGGTCTATTTCTGATACTTTCGCTGGCGCAATAAAAATAGTGTCATCGCCGGCAATTGTTCCTAATACGCCATCTGCTTTACCTAATGAGTCAAGTAAACGGGCAATTAGCTGAGCAGCCCCAGGACTGGTGCGAATAATAATCATCATTTCGTTATGCATAATGTCAATAACTAACTGGCGTAACGGGCTTTTAGCGGTTGGTACACCCATTTCGGCAGGTAAACAGTACACCATTTCTTGTTTTGCATTGCGGGTGCGTACCGCGCCAAACTTACTTAACATCCGCGACACTTTACTTTGGCTAATATTATCAAAGCCTTGTTCTTTTAATGCGTCAACTATTTCGCCTTGTGAGCCAAAATTCTCTTCTTTTAAAAGTGCTTTAAAGGCTTTTACCAATGCTTCTTGTTTGTCTTGTGGTTGCATAGTGTCTAATTAGTTATGTTGTCGATACTGCAAATTCTACACAAAAATGCATATTTATGCAGCAGTTGTTTAGGTTTTGCTGCGTTTAAACAGCAAAGTTTACAACTATGGTCGAAAATATAGCTAAAATAGGCAGGATAAATTTGTTTTTAGTCGCTAATTTCTTTATCTTATAAACCACAAATATTTCCTTCCTCAAATCACGGAGAATTCCAATGAAAGTTGCTGTATTAGGTGCTGCAGGTGGTATCGGTCAAGCGTTGTCTTTATTATTAAAAACAGGCTTACCAGCTGGTTCAGAATTATCACTATATGATGTTGCGCCAGTAGTTCCTGGTGTTGCTGTTGACCTTTCTCATATCCCAACAGATGTAAAAGTTGAAGGTTTTGGTGCAGATGCACTAGATAAAGCATTAACAGGTTGTGATATTGTTTTAATCCCAGCGGGTATGCCACGTAAGCCAGGTATGGATCGTGCTGATTTATTTAATGTTAACGCTGGTATCATTAAAACATTAGCAGAAGGCATTGTTGCTAACTGTCCTAAAGCGCTTGTAGGTATTATCACTAATCCAGTTAATGGAACTGTACCGATTGTTGCTGAAGTATTCAAAAAAGCAGGTACTTACGATGCTAAGCGTGTATTTGGTATTACAACTTTAGATGTGATCCGTTCTGAAGCGTTTATTGCTGAACTTAAAGGCGTAGACGTAGCAAGTGTTAAAGTACCAGTGATTGGTGGCCACTCAGGCACAACCATTCTACCGTTACTTTCTCAAGTTGAAGGTGTTACTTTCACTGATGAAGAAGTAGCTACACTAACTCCTCGTATCCAAAACGCAGGTACTGAAGTAGTTAATGCTAAAGCGGGCGGTGGTTCTGCAACATTATCTATGGGTGCTGCTGCAGCACGTTTTTGTATGTCTTTAGTTAAAGGCTTACAAGGTGAAGACGTTGTAGATTATGCATACGTTGCTGTTGAAAATGGCGATGCAGAGTACTTTGCACACCCGGTACGTTTAGGCAAAAATGGCGTAGAAGAAATTCTTTCTTACGGCACTCTAAGCGCATTTGAAGAGCAAGCTAAAAATGACATGCTTGAAACGCTGAAAAAAGATATCAAAGAAGGTGTTGATTTTATGGCGTAATAGCCAAAATTAACCCATAAAAAAAGCCTGCATTTGCAGGCTTTTTTATTGCTCGGAATTATCTACACAGTATTACTTAGTGGTCGCGGTCAACCGCTATTCTAGCTAAGCTAATTAGTGCTTGCTTGTAACTCGACTCAGCTAAGCAATCTAAACAGGCAATTGCTTTATTAGCTTCTTGCTCGGCTTTTTTCATTGTGAACTCAAGGGCATTGGTATGTTTGAGCGCAGCCAGTATCTCGTCAAGGTGCTCCATACCATTACAGTGCTCAATAGCGTCTCTTATTAACTGTGTTTGATGCTCACTACCGTGTTGCATTGCATATATAAGAGGTAACGTCGGCTTACCTTCAGCTAAATCGTCGCCAATGTTTTTACCAAGTTGGTCGGCATCAGCGTTGTAATCTAAAACATCATCCACTAACTGAAAAGCAGTACCTAAATGCATGCCATACAAATTAAGTGCCTCTAGTACACTATCGTCTTGCTCAGTAATAATGGCCGCAAGACCCGTCGCTGCTTCAAATAGCTTGGCGGTTTTAGAATAAATAACCTGCATATAACTGGCTTCAGTGGTATCAGGGTCGTTGCAGTTCATTAATTGCAGCACTTCACCTTCAGCAATAATGTTGGTTGCATCAGCCAGTACTTGCATTATTTGCATTTTACCAAGACCCACCATTAGCTGAAACGAGCGGGTGTAAATAAAATCACCCACCAGTACGCTAGCAGCATTACCAAACTCAGCATTTGCTGTAGGTGTGCCACGGCGCAAATTAGATTCATCTACAACATCATCATGTAAAAGCGTTGCGGTATGAATAAATTCAATGATAGTTGCTAGCGTAATGTGATCTTTGCCTTGGTAACCTAGCGCTTTAGCCGCCAAAATAGCCAACATAGGGCGAACACGTTTGCCACCGCTGTTAACAATATATAAACCAAGTTGATTAACTAACGCCACATCTGAGCGCATTTGCGCATGTATTAGTTGATTGACGTCATTCATATCGCTTTCGATTAACGCCTGGATAGCTTTTATATCCATTGATCTCCGAGCCAATTTTAATGTGTGAACGGCGCAGATTGTACAACAAAAAATGCATTAGCTCGATATTTTGTGATGATTCCTTAAAAAAACACCCTTAAGTAGGTTAAATGACCTATTAACCTTGTGAATAATTGATTAAACACCCTGGTTTAATTTTGAATCACCCTTGGCGGTTAATTGAACTACATAGGCTCGCTTTGCTATTGCTAATTTATTTTCTGTAACCGTTAAAAAGCGCTTGGCAAAGGGGGATTTTAATATAAAATAGAGGAAATATTGAATTGCTCTCAATGCAGCTACTTTTTATTCATTTAATTACAAAAAGAGGCTTGCTAGTTTTTACGCATTAGCGTAAACTTCGCGCCCTATTGAAGAATATTTTAGTTGCGTCGATTTGAGGGCGCACAGACGGAGTTAATTATGTACGCGGTTTTCCAAAGTGGTGGTAAACAGCACCGTGTGACTGAAGGTCAAACAATTCGTCTTGAGAAATTAGACGTTGAAACTGGTGCAGCAGTTGAATTTGATTCAGTACTTTTAGTTGCTGATGGTGAGAAGATCGAGATTGGTGTACCGTTCGTAAACGGTGGTAAAGTAACAGCTGAGGTTGTTTCACACGGTCGCGGTGAGAAGATTAAGGTTGTTAAATTTAGACGCCGTAAGCATTCTCGTAAGCAAATGGGCCATCGTCAATGGTTCACAGAAGTTAAAATCACTGGCATTAGCGCTTAATTAGAGGTACTTAGAAATGGCACATAAAAAAGCAGCTGGTAGTACTCGTAACGGTCGCGATTCAGAAAGCAAACGCCTAGGTGTTAAGCGTTTTGGTGGCGAATCAGTTCTAGCGGGTAGCATCATTGTTCGTCAGCGTGGAACTCGTTTCCACCCAGGCGCAAACGTAGGTATCGGTAAAGACCACACTATCTTCGCAAAAGCAGATGGTAAAGTTCAGTTTGAACAAAAAGGTCCTTTAAACCGTAAATACGTAACTATCGTAGCTGAGTAATCAGTAAGGTAGTTAAAAAACCCCGCCTTTGCGGGGTTTTTTGTTTTAAGCATGTTTAAATATATACCCAAGTGTTTTTATGCTCAGTGTGCTCTATAGGCCACTTAGGTATATAATAGAGTTATTAACAAGCCAATCCCTAAAGTGAGTAATCATGAAGTTTGTAGATGAAGTAGAAATTCGCGCAGAAGCTGGTGACGGTGGCAGCGGCATCGTGTCTTTTCGTCGTGAGAAATATGTTCCAGATGGTGGACCTGATGGCGGTGACGGTGGAGACGGTGGTAGTGTTTATCTACAAGCTGATGAAAACTTAAATACCCTTATTGACTATCAATTTGAGCGTTTTCACAGAGCAGAACGCGGTACAAACGGTCAAAGCCGTAATTGTACGGGTAAAAAAGGTGAAGACCTGATCGTTAAAGTGCCTGTTGGTACACGTATTATTGATGTTGATACACAGGAATCATTAGGGGATTTAACCCAAGATGGTCAACGAATTGTGGTTGCAAAAGGCGGTTTCCATGGCTTGGGGAATGCGCGTTTTAAATCAAGTACTAATCGTGCTCCACGTCAAAAAACACTTGGCACACCGGGTGAAGTACGTAACCTTAAGTTAGAGCTAATGCTACTGGCTGATGTCGGCTTACTAGGCTTACCAAATGCAGGTAAATCAACCTTTATCCGCAGTGTGTCAGCTGCAAAACCTAAAGTAGCTGATTATCCATTTACTACGCTGATTCCTAACTTAGGGGTTGTTCGTCCTGAAGCAAACAAATCATTTGTAATTGCTGATATTCCAGGTTTGATTGAAGGCGCGTCAGAGGGTGCGGGATTAGGTATTCGCTTCTTAAAGCATTTAGAGCGTTGTCGTGTGCTTTTACATATTATAGATGTAATGCCAGTTGATGGCTCTAACCCTGTTGATAATGCATTTGCAATCATCAACGAGCTACACCAGTACAGCCCTAAGCTTGCTGAAAAGCCACGCTGGTTAGTATTTAATAAAATTGATTTATTGCCTGAAGATGAAGCCAAAGCCTTATGTAAGCAAATTGCAGAAGAGTTGGGTGAGTCTGAAAATATTTACAGTATTGCTGCAATTAATAAATTAAATACGCAGCCATTAATTCACGACATCATGACGCTACTTGATAACATGCCTAAAGAGAAGTTTGTTGAAGTGGCAGACGAAGAGGTTGAATTTAAGTGGGATACCTACCATCAAAAAGCCACTAAAGGCGATGATGATGACTGGGATGATTGGGATGAAGATGATTACGACGTAGAAGTTGTCTACGAGCGTTAATAATTGTTTATATTTAAAAGGAGCTAACGCTCCTTTTTCTTTGATTAATAATAAAGTATTGGGTATTTAGTGTGATAATTTCAATGATTGCAGCAATGGCAAATAACCGTGTCATTGGCTTAGATAATAAAATGCCATGGCATTTACCTGGTGACCTTCAGCACTTTAAAAAAGTAACCTCTGGTAAACCCGTTATTATGGGGCGCAAAACATTTGAATCAATAGGCCGACCGTTACCTGGGCGACGTAATATTATTATTACTCGTAATAAAGACTATCACGCATCAGGAATTGAAACAGTAACCACACCAGAAGCTGCACTTGAGCTTGTTAATGATGTTGCAGAGGTGATGATAATTGGTGGCGGAAACATCTACCAGCAGTTTTTAGCGCAGGCGCAGCGCTTGTATTTAACCTTTATAGACTTAGATGTTGAAGGGGATACACAATTTCCTGATTATAAAAGTGTTGCAAACTGGCAAATTGAAGATGAAATGTTGATGACGCCCGATGATAAAAATAAATATAGTTATAAGTTCGTAACTTTGAATAAAGTTTCTTAACATTATTGCGAAAATCTGAGCGTGTTGGTACAATATTAAACAGTCGAGTACGAAAAAAGTATTAATATAGGGTGTCCAATCAATGATTAAATTACCAAAGCTAGTTGTAATTGCTGCTATTGCAGCGGGTTCGTTCGCTTATACTGCGCCTGTAAGCGCTGATGATCAGTTAGCTGTTTCAGTCTGTGAATACATTGCCGCTGATGATAAAAATCGTCTGCGTAGCAAACTAAAAAGTTCACGTGTGAAAGTACGTAATATCTATGATGCAGTTTTCTGTAATGGTAACAACTTATTGCGTCACGCTGTTGCAAGTAATGCGGTTGATACGGGTGAGTACATTGTTAAAAACTTATCAAAAAGCTCACTTGAAGATGGCGCAGATATCGCTTGGGCTGAGGCAAATCATGCTGGTTCAGCTTTAATCCCTATTATTAAAGACCGCGCAGGCCTTTAATTAAAAGCTTAATTTAAAAAAACCGCGTTTATACGCGGTTTTTTATTAGTTACTTAAAACATCCTTCTATTGAGTCTTTATCTATCTCTCAATACACCTGACTATTACCCTAATTAAGTCTTTTACATAAAAATGTCATAAAAATTCAATACTCTGTATGAATGTCACTTTTGAGATATGTTTATGCGTGTATCATTTTTTACCCGTCTTTTAGCTATTTTATTAACGTTAGCCAGTGTGTTGCTCGCCGCTACCTTGTTATGGGCAAGTCATACATTACTAAAAATTCAACAACAAGATATTGCTTATAGCCAATTAAAAAATACCATAATGGTCGATCTTGCTGGCCTTTTAGAAGACTACTTGGCACGAGGCAATAGCCAATACCTGACGCAATCTTCAGCTTTAATTGAGCAACTTAAAGCGCAGCAGCTAACGGTACTTCCCTCTGAGTTAGAAGTGCGCCTTTCAACACAGCTATTTTCACTAAATAAAGACATTAACGGTAAATACAGAGCACTAGGAAAGCTCTCAGGTAACGAAACTGCGCTTTTAGACAATGCTCTGAGACAAATGGCGGGCTCAGCGTCATCGCTTATAAATTATGTACAAAAAGCATCAACTCAAAGTAGTCATGCTCTAAGCTACAATAAGTTGGCGAGTGATTATTATAGTGAAGTGGTTAATTTATCTTTATCGACCTATCAACTGCTAAATGATTACCAGCCTGAAATTGAAAAAAGCCTGCAACAAAGCGTAAAAAATTTAAACTTACTCGCTGCAAAAATTGCACAGTTGCCTAATTTAGGAGTGATGACTGAGGTTGATGAATTTGCTTTATTTGTAGATGAGGAGCCAGAGGATTTGGCTGCTGATATAAAATCGGAGTTGGTTAGTTGGCCTAAGCGCTATTTACGTGATTTAAGCAGTACTTTATCGCAAGCAAAGCAGCGTAATTCTGGAACGAATGAGTTACGTAAACAAATTAGCGTGTTATCAAAAACAGTGATTGAGGCAGAGCAAACATTAAAAGCGCAGCAAGATACCGTTAAACAACAAGTATTTTGGGTGTTTGGAATTGCAATAGGTGGTTTAGTAATATTAGCTTTTGGTGTTTATTGGGTGCAACGTAAACAGGTTTTACAGCCTTTGCGGCAACTGCGAGATGGGTTTGCATTTTTAATCGAAAGTAATGAGTTAAAAAATATTACAGTGAATAATCCTAAAACAGAGGTTGGTGAAATAGCGCAGTATTTTAACCAGTTAATTGAGCGCCAGCGTCTGGAGGCGCAAGAAAGAGCGAGTATGCTTGGTGTCGTTAGTGACTTCATGGAGCAAATGAGTGAGCATTTAGAAAAAATAGGGTCAAAAAGCGCGACTAGCTACGAACAAGTTGTTAAAAATGAAAGTTTACTAGTAAATATTCAACACATAGGTGAGCAGGTTAATCATATTAACGCTCAAGCTGCTGAAAATGCTCAAAGTACTTATGAGGCAATGCAGCAAAGTGTTGGTTTTGCTAAAAATATGCTTAATGCGAGTTCTGATACACAGCAACGTATTGAACAAGGTATGCACAGTGTGCAAGAGTTACTGAGCGGCGTACAAGGAGTGAGTAATATAATAACGGTTATTCGCACCATAGCTGAACAAACCAATTTATTAGCACTGAACGCTGCAATAGAATCAGCAAGGGCCGGTGAGCAAGGCCGAGGTTTTGCGGTGGTTGCTGATGAAGTAAGGCAATTAGCCATGCAAACCCAAGGTTCGTTAAAAGAGATTAACGATCAGCTGGCGTTATTAAGTGAGAACTCTCAAATGGTCTATTCACAAATTAATGCGTTAACTGAGGATGCACAGCTACAAACCGAAAATGCCCAAGAGCTTCAAGCAAACTCTGAAGGGGTCGCAAATAATGCTCAGCAGGCAAACACAGTTGCAGTTGAAGCAATGGAGCTTGCAAAACAGCAAAGCAATTTCCTTAGTGACTTTACCCAATCAATGCATAATATGAAAAGCCAAGTAAATGAGTCGAGTGAGTTGGTGTCTGATATTCGCTCGCAGCTAGAGCTGCAAATGGCAACAATTAGAAAGGGATTGGGTTTAGACAGTGATGCAGTTTAATCGCGGTATAAACTCGAAACCGTAAATATTAACCTGTATGCTAAAAGTCTACGTAATTACCCAAAGGATTTAACATGATTGAACAAGGTCAAACAATACCCGCAGTTAGTCTATCTAAGCTAACCGATGACGGTATGCAAACACTGACAAGCAATGAATTATTTGCAGATAAAAAAGTCGTGTTATTTGCAGTGCCAGGCGCTTTTACACCAACGTGTTCGAATGCTCATTTACCTGGATATATCGCGCTAGCCGATAAAATTAAGGCTAAAGGTATTAACGCTATCTATTGTGTATCGGTAAATGATGCATTTGTGATGAAAGCGTGGGGTGAGTCACAAAATGCAGAGCATATAGATATGCTTGCAGACGGTGATGCTAGTTTTACCCGTGCTTTAGGGCTTGAAAAAGATACCGCAGGCTTTGGTGGAATACGCTCAAAACGATACGCGATGGTTGTTGATAATGGTGTTGTTACTGGTCTATTTGTAGAACAAGACAAAGAGTTTGTAATAAGCAGTGCTGAAGCTGTTTTAGCAACGCTTTAACACTGACGACTTTAATCAGAGAATAAAAAGCCGATACAGTGTATCGGCTTTTTTTATCTAAAGAGAGGATGTTTTATGGCTGGTATTGACCGCTTAGCGTTAAACCAGAGAATGTTTGATACGCATTAACACTTAAGTGCCATGTTCCCGCTTGAGGATTACTAAAAGTACAAGTTTCGGCGTTACCATTTTTATATGGACGACAATCATAGCTTGAGCTTGTTGGCTGGCTACCAAATTTTACAAATAAGTCTGCATCACCGGTGCCGCCTGACGTTGTAACAGTAAAGTTTGCCATACCCGCCGGTACATCTAGCGTGTAATGTTTCCACTGACCTGCATTTGCTGTGATATCAGACACTGTGCCGCCACCTGCTTGAGGTGTACCTGAACCACCACCTGTTGAACCACCCGTAATGTTACCGACTAAACTCACGCCACTGTAGGCTGAATAACCACGCAGCATTACATGGTAAGTGCCGGCTGTTGGACTATCAATAGAACATTCTTCACTGTTTCCACCTTTATATGGACGACAATCATAAGTGGTTGAGGTTGGTTTACTACCTGCACGTACATACAAGTCAGCATCCCCTGTGCCACCACTCATAGTGAAAGTAACATTGGTTGCACCACTTGGTACTGTCATAGTGTAAAAGTCTTGTGCACTTGCCGCACCGCTTAAACCGGTTTTGACTTCTCCATCAACAAGTTCGTTATCACCCGTTGTTGGCGGTGTACCACCAGATGCTGCAGCAACCGCAGCGGCCGCATCAACAATACCTGTACCACAGCTGGTACACGTGGCAGAGAATGGACGAGTGGTTGTTTTTAAAATACTTTCTATTTCATCAGGAGTCGCGTTTGGTTTTGCTTGTTTGATCAGTGCAGCAACACCCGCAACATGAGGAGCCGCCATTGAGGTGCCTTGCGAAAAGCCATAACTGTCGCTTGATGGTGTTGTTGAACCCGAATTGTAAGTTGATAACACACCTTCAGAATCATTGGCAAAGCTTTGCGCGCCACCCGGTGCTGCCACATCAATATTACTTCCATAATTTGAGTAATAAGCGCGGCCACCATTACGGCCAACTGATGCAACATTAACAACACCATTACAGTTACCTGGGTTGTAGTTTGCAGAATTATCGTTATCGTTACCTGCAGCAATAACAACAACTGTGCCGTTGTTACGAGCGGTATTAATGGCATTTTGCGTGGTTGAACTACATGCACCCGCACCACCTAAACTCATGTTAATTACATCGGCTGGATTAGCATTTGCTGATGTACCCGATACATTACCACCTGAGGCCCAAATGATACCGTCAGCAATATCTGAGGTTAAACCGCCACATTTACCCAACACACGCACTGGTACTACTTTGGCGTCATAAGCAACACCAGCAACGCCTTCACCGTTATTCGTTACTGCAGCGACAGTGCCTGCAACGTGAGTACCATGCCAACTAGAGCCTTGTGCACCGTTATTACCACATTCACCAGCTGCAACCGCATCCCCTGGATCGCGAGCATCGTTGTCACGGCCATTGCCATCATTGGCGACTGATAGATTAGAGATCATATCGTAGCCTGGTAAAATATTAGCGTTTAAATCAGCGTGAGGGCGGTAGCCCGTATCAAGCACAGCGACAACCACACCACTGCCTGTTGCCGTATCCCAAGCTGTTGGTAAGTTAAGTCCACCGGCTTGCTCATAGTAATGCCATTGATCATCAAAACGCGGGTCATTTGGTGTCGCAAATGGTTTTAGCATTTGATCGACTTCAATATATTCAACATTACCCGAATTAACCATTTCCTGCATGAACTGCTGGGCCTCTTCAGCGTTTAGTTTTTTATCGGCACGCATTACGTGATGGTTATTGAGTGCCATTGCGCGAACATACTTGGCTTTAACTTTGCCTTTTTTTGAGGTGAAGTTTTTTACAAAGCTTTGCGCTTTTTTATTCATCATTGCTGGTGATACATCAGCGGTTGAGGTACTCATCATATCGTTGTTATTCTTATATTTAATGATGAATTGAGTCTCAAAACCACCTTGATTTTGTAACTTAGCTGAGGTTTCTGCCATTGAAGGTGCGATTGCTTGCGCTGGGTTTGCCATGCTTGAGCTGGCAGCAAAGAGTGTACTTATTGTTAGCGCAACAGCGCATTTTTTGAATGAATTATTAGAAGTCATAATTACCCTTAGTTTTATTATTATTTGTGAAAATCCACAAAGCGGGTACAAAGGTAAATGATCTGTTAACTATTTTGAAATATTAAATACGTATGTACCTATTTCATTTAGTTATAACCGCGTATTTAGTGCGCTTTCAGTTGTTTTGTATTTGTTTTATTGCTATTGACGATCCTAATGTATTAGATTTTTTTGGTGTTTTTTATCATTAATTAACTTTTATTGATAAATTAAAAACAATACAAAAGGGGGGTTGACCTTTGCGGGTTAAAACAAGCCTTGTAGGCTAAGTAACAAATCGAGCAAAGCTACCGCGCCCTGTTTACGCTCAAGATAAACACGTTCTGGCTATCTGGTTATTATTGAAACTTTGTTATAATTCACAAAAGTTTTTAAGAGATAACTAAATGACTCACGTTGATGTGATAGTGATTGGTGCCGGAGCCGCTGGTTTAATGTGTGCTGCACAAGCAGGGTATCGCGGCCGAAGCGTCACAGTACTTGATATGGGTAAAAAGCCAGGACGTAAAATTTTAATTAGTGGCGGTGGGCGTTGTAATTTTACCAATGAAAATGCAAGCCCTAGCAACTATTTATGCGCAAACCCCCATTTTGTAAAATCGTGCTTAAGTCGTTATACGCAACACGACTTTGTAGAGCTTGTAGACCGACATGGTTTGGCATATCACCATAAGACACTCGGGCAATTATTTTGTGACAATAGCGCACAAGACATTGTTGATATTTTACTAACCGAGTGTGAGTGGGCGGGCGTTACTATTAAACTGCGCAGCGAAGTGTTAAATGTCGCTAAAACAGCTACCGGCTATAGTGTGACCACTGAACAAGAAACACTTACTTGTGAGTCGCTTGTGGTTGCATCGGGTGGGTTAACCATGCCTAAACTGGGTGCTACGCCAATCGGCTATAAAATTGCAGAGCAATTTGGCTTAAAGATATTGCCGACTATGGCTGCTTTAGTTCCCTTTACCTTACATCAGCACGATAAAGACCGTTTTGAAGGGCTTTCGGGTATTAGTATTCCTTGTGAAGTTGCAAGCGAAGATGGCACCGTATTTAAAGAGAATATTTTATTTACTCATCGTGGTCTATCTGGGCCTGCTATATTGCAAATAAGCTCATTTTGGCGAGCAGGTCAGGCGGTAACGATCAATTTACTGCCTGAAATAGATTTAAAGCAACAGCTAGCTGATTGGCGAGAAACACAAGCGCAAAAATCGTTGAAAAATAGCCTTGCGACTATCCTACCTAAGCGCTTTGTAGAAATACTCCACGACAGTAACGCCATTCCCGATTGTAATATTAATCAACTGACGCATGGCCAAATAGACGCGCTTGCTGATTATATTCATGCGTGGCAAATTAAACCAAATGGTACCGAGGGTTACAGAACCGCAGAGGTTACTTTAGGCGGCGTAGATACCGACGAGTTGAGCTCAAAGACATTTGAGGCTAAAAAAGCCAAAGGCTTATACTTTATTGGCGAAGTAACCGATGTAACGGGTTGGCTAGGAGGCTATAATTTCCAATATGCGTGGAGCTGTGGATTTGCCGCCGGGCAGTACGCGTAATTGTTTTTAAACAATTATAAAATTTAGCTGCAAACTGCGTATTGACACGCCACTTCATCTTTGAGGTGGCGTTTATTCCTGCTCTGTTTATAACTTAAGTTTTTAACTCGTCTGGGTAAGTTTATACTGCTGCATTTTGCTATTTGGTTTTTCGGGAATAGTCATTTCTATAATTCCAGCATCAATGGCTGGCTTTAAGTAGCGCTCTCTAAAATGTTTACGGTCTTTTAATCCAAGCTTATTTTGTAGCTCTTGTCGGTTTAATGGCTTTTCGCTTTGGGTAAATACATTAATTAAAGCGATGGCTTGGGGGGCTTGTAAGTCTACATTTATAGCCTGTTTAACTTGAGGGGGTTGTTGGGGGTTTTTGGTTTTTGTTATTGATTTTAAATCACTTTCTAATGAATTTAGTGCCGCTAGTAATGCTTCCAATATATACTCAATAAACACGGATGAGTCACCGGACTTGGTACTCAGGTTAATGCTTTCAAAATAATGTCGGCGAGTTGTCGCTATAACATTGTTAATATTTATTAGTGAAAATAGCGAATGCCACTGCGATAATTGCAGGGTTTGCCACGTACACGCTATTTCAGTATTACCCTGTGCAAAAGGTTGAATAAACTGTAATTCATAATGGCATACTGCACTACTGATTAAAGGATGATGCGCGGTTGTTTTAAACCAAGCAAATAACTCCTCTACCATTTGTGGTACTCGCATTGCTTGTGGTGCCATTTGCAAACCACTTTTTAACGCTAAACTTTGCTGCCTATAACTGCCCGATTTTTCACTCAGATCTTTGATTAAGCTTCGATGCAAGGCTAATAAGCTATCTGGGGTTGATAGGTCAGATGATATTGATTGAAACTCAGAGTTTTTCATTTGTATAGAGGTGAGTTTTTGTTGCTTATAGTGCTCAAGCATTGCAGGAGAATAAAAGGCACTGATCTTACCTAACGCTTCACTAATATTTACCATACTGTGAGTCATGCTAGCTGAAATAGAGAAGGGGGGAGTGGCGTTGCTCATTTTGCTACAAGGGTTATTCAAATCAGGGAATTAAGAATACGCGAACTGAGTTTAAAAGTCAGTTTTAATGGGTTTTTAGTCTGGTTTTTTGTGCTGTTATTGGTTCTTTATAATTAGTTTGGTGTGTGTTGATACATTAATTGGCTATCTTACTTAGTTATAAGAGGCTAGCTGAAGCGACTATCGTTAGTTTATTGTCGCTAAAATAAACTGAATTACGACCATTATTTTTAGCTTCGTATAGTGCGCTATCGGCACGTTCTAACACGCTAATAACTGAATCATCAGAACTGATGGTAGCTACCCCTATGCTTATGGTTAGCTGAATGTTGGCAATAGGGTGTGTTGAAATATAGTCTTTTAACGCGTTTGCTTGTGCTAATGCATTGGTCAGTGAGGTGTTTGGTAAAATAATAGTAAACTCTTCTCCCCCCCAACGCGCAATTAATGAATGGTTGGGCATGTTACTTTTAATCAGTTTAGCAAACTCAGCTAACACTTTATCACCGACTAAATGACCATAGGCGTCGTTTATTTTCTTAAAGTGATCAATATCACAAATAAATAAGCAGTTTGTGGTTTTTGTTTCTTTGCTGCTGGTAATGACTTGCGACAATGCATAATCAAATTTTTGCCTATTATAAAGCCCTGTGAGTTTATCTGTTTCAGCGAGATGTTGAATCTCTATATTACGGGTTGTTAAATGCGCATATGCAGAAAAACGTGTTTTTTCATAAAATCTGAAAATTAAGATATGGGCAATGCTGACCTCAATGATATTAAATAAAGAGCCCAGCCCTATAGTGACGGTTAGCTGTTGTTGCTTATAAGTTAGGTAAGCACAAATACAAAAAGCAATGGCGCTAAAAATGCTTCCCCAATTTCTACCCACTAAAAAAAACGCAAAAGGGGGAATAAGTGTTGCCCAAAATAAAGAGTGAGCAAGGCCACCGACAGAGATAACAAATGTCATTATTAAACTAACGACCATAAATGTAACTGCCCATGCCGCAGCACTTACATTTGCAGTTTTACTAAACCAGCCATAAATAGCTAATGATATAACTAAGCCTAATGCATCAATGGCGGCAATATCGTAACTGTGAAAGTAGAACAGGTTGAGTAGGGTTAAAACTAAAAAGTAGCAGGTTGCCGTTAATAATGAATGAGCAATTAAGCGTGTGCGCCAAAAGTCTTTATGATCTTTTGGATACTGTGGTAGTCCTTTGTACCAAAAATCTAGCATGCTCTACTTCTCTTAGACTGTGTCTTTTTTATTGACTGATTATTACTCATAACCCGCTCATATAAAAGTACCGAGTAAATAACTATAAAATAAAGGGTTATCTAGCTTGCGCTATTTTTGTATGCAAAATACAGTTCTGCATTGCAGTGATAGCGAGTAGATCTTCAGCTAAAGATCTGACGGGCACATTATTACTTTGGACACTCTCTTTAAAGTGGTGATAGTTACATAGTTAAAAACCCCGATATCATGCAGTGCTATCGGGGTTTTTTTACTTCTAGTGGTTACTCTTCGATAAACGCTTCACCTTCTTTCATCCACTTAGCGGCCGGTTTGCCTTTAAGATAATGATCAAAGTACTGCATCATACGCACTGAAAAATCGACCTGATTAGGAAATTTTTTCAAGTGGTGTGGTTCACCTTCGTATTGTAAAAAGGTTGCATCTTTACCTGCGC
Organism: Pseudoalteromonas issachenkonii; assembly: GCF_002310795.1. Taxonomy (NCBI): domain Bacteria; kingdom Pseudomonadati; phylum Pseudomonadota; class Gammaproteobacteria; order Alteromonadales; family Pseudoalteromonadaceae; genus Pseudoalteromonas; species Pseudoalteromonas issachenkonii. The sequence goes on along the minus strand of NZ_CP011030.1, from coordinate 2,923,408 downwards.
GGCGAAGCGCTAAGTAATATTGCACGCCTTCATGCCATGGCACCGCATCATCTTTGTCGCCAAACATAATTAAGATAGGAGTGTTTACTTTATCGGCAAAAAATACCGGTGAGTTTTCAATATAAAGCTCAGGTGCTTCAAATAAATTTTTACCAATACGGCTTTGCCCTGTTTCGTATTGAAATTGGCGTGCAAGTCCAGATTTTAAGCGAATGCCACTGTAAGCACTGGTCATGTTAGACACTGGCGCGCCCGATACCACTGCTTTAAACATATCAGTTTGGGTGATCATAAATGCACTTTGATAACCCGCCCAAGAGTGGCCTTGTAAACCTATTTTATCTGGGTCGGCAATGCCTAAATCAATCAGCTTTTGGGTGGCGTTGATCATGGTTTGCGTTGAGGATTTACCAGGGTGACCTATTTCAAAGCGAATGTCAGGTAAAAAGACGGCGTAGCCATTTGATGTAAACATCGGGAAATTAGGGCGATGATTTAATTCCATTTTTGGAAAGTCATACATGCGCTGGCTCATGTAGCGGTAAAAGTACACCACAACAGGCACTTTATCGCCTTTTTTGTAGCCGGCAGGCTTGATTAATACCCCTTGTAAATCTTCACCATCAAAGCCTTTATAGCTAATGAGTTCAGGTGCTTGTCCCCAAGCAAAGTTGCTTATCTGAGGGTTAAGGTTAGTTACGCGTTGTGGTTGTTTAAAGTTAGAGTCTGTTTGATAAATGTCTGGAAATTGCTGATAGGTTTGCTCAGTAAATAAGTATTTATCGGCATGTTTGGCCTTTTTAATTACATCAAAGCGCTTATTACCTGTAAGTAATTTAGTGACTTCAAGAGTTGCTAAATTAAGTTTTGCCACTTCACTTTGCTTGCTTTGTAAATTAATTGCAGAAAGCAGGAGCGTATCATTGTTGTTAAAGGCTACTTGGTTTTTATCAAGTTTGATCACTCTGTATTGCGTGTTACTTTTTTTACCATTAGTTAAGCGTTTAGCTTGCTTGGTATTGACGTTAAATGACCAAATATCGTATTTGCTGTAAACCAGTATTTCGCTGCTATCGTTCAGCCAGCCTGCAAAACCATAACCAGGCTGCTTGGATGGATAGTCGTGTTTGTCATCGGCAAACGTGGCGTTAATCGCCTTGCTGAGTACGCTCACTTTATTATTACCTAAGTTTTTAAGCTGTACTTGGTTATTATCAAAGTAAGCAGCAAACTGCCCATTGGGCGCAAGGCTCGGTCTAAATGGATAGTCGTTAATGATAGGAGTCTGTTTACCCGTGTTTATATCAACAGCAAAGTAGTCAGCAAAAAAACCGCCATACATTACTTTTTCAAGATGCGCTAAATTTGAGTAGCCTAACAATGACGTGGCACGCTCAGTATTAAGCGCCAGCTCAGGCATATTTGGCGTGCTTAACTGAACGACTTGCTGTGAGTTTACATGGTATACCGCAGTGTAATGACGGTTTTTATTATTTTCATTCCATTGCTGCTCTTCGCGAGGTTTAATTTGCGCGTCATTGTTGTGCCATACATTTAACCCTTTATGGTCGCGAATTACTTCAAAGTCATACAGTGATGACTCATCTGTGTATTCTTTTTGTTTAACTTTTGCAGCGAGTTTTGGGCGGTTTTCAAAGTATAAACGTGTACCATCTTCGGCCCAAGTTAATGTCGCGGTTTTGCCCATTAACCATTCTGGGTTAGGTGACTGCACAGTTGTAAGCGTCTCGTTTTGCCACAGCGTTAATTCGTACTGACGACGACGCTTATCATCGTTTACATAGTTGCCTAAGGTAAACGCAACGGTTTTTTCGATTGGGTGCCACGCTATTTTGCTAGCAACCACACCAGGCTCATCAATTAATACGGTGCTGGTAAAATTATCGAGTGAAAATAAGGTAATTTGATTATTGCCGCCATCAACATAGCTTTGACTCACCAATAGTTGATCGCTGGTGGCACTAATGCCATAGGTAAAGGCACTTTCAAGAGTATGAGTGCGTTTGTCACTTAAGTTGATGATAACCAGCGGATAGCTTTTATCTTTTTTGTCGGCAGTGATAGCGCTGTCGCTGTCGAGCTTTTTATCGTCTTCTTCAGCGTTTTCATTTTTGCGATAGGCCAGCCACTGGCCGTTATTAGCTAGCACGTAATCTTTTACATTATTAAAGCTTTGCTGCTCACCGGTTTGGGTGTTCACTAATACTAAGTTATTTTTTAAGTCACTTTTTTTCTTAGTGGTTTCTTTTTCAAGCAGAGTAGGCACCTGCGTAAATGCGACCCAGTTTGCCATTTTGCTAATGGTAGGACGGGTTCCTCGTTCCACTTCAGCAATAAGCTTATTGCTATTGAGTGAGTAGACTTTCCCTGTAGCATTCCCGCGATAAGGGGTTGCACTTAAAGAAAGGATTTGACCATTTTCAGAAAGCTGCGTGCCTTTTGCAGATTTAAAATCAAATACATCTTTAAATTCTAGTGGCTTATTAGCTAAAGCACTGGCGCTCGTTAAGCTGCTAATAAGTGCACAGCCAACAAGAGTGAGTTGTGTTTTCATTATAGATTCTCGTTTTTTAACATTATTTTATTGTAACGAGTTTTAATAACAATTCGAGTAGATACGATAAGTGGTAGCAGGGCAGAGATGAGAGGTTAAAAATAAAAGGTAAAAGGTAAAAGGTAAAACTTTCGGGCTACGGGATGCGAGGTACTAAGCATCCGTAAAAAGTTAGGGAAGCGGAAGTTTAATTGTGGTTTTCAATTTTTTTACTTTCAGCTCTGTGTTCAAATTTATTTTTAAGTCTAATTTATAAAAAGAACACAGAGTTTATGTGGAATAGATTATAAGAAATGGCTAAATAGTTTAATTTAATAACCTTGCTAGCAAAATTAACTAAAACCTTATAACCAAATTTTTTGAAGCTCTGGCCATTGCTTTTCAAATTGCTCGCTAGGTCGTGCACTAAAATTACTGCGCACAAATTGGTTCATTTTACCCTCAACGTAGGCAAGTAAAAAGTTAGCTAGCGTCAGTTCATCACTTTGAAAGTTTTTACCTTCACGTAATTTACGCTCTCTAAGAATCTGTTTGAATTGGGTTTCTAGCTTTTCAAACAAGCCTTGTACACGCTCACGAAGTCGCTCTTGTTCACCCTGTAGAGCATCGCCTGTTAATATACGGGTTATGCCTGGGTTTTTTTCGGCAAACGTTAGCAGCAGTAATAGGGTGTTGTATACACGTGCTTTACTTTCTTTCTCGTTATCTAAAATAAGATTAATACGTGATAGCAGCGTGTCTTCAATAAATTCAATTAACCCTTCAAACATGCGCGCTTTACTAGGAAAGTGGCGGTAAAGAGCGGCTTCAGATACGCCAACTTCTGCGGCAAGTTTGGCTGTTGTAATACGCTGGCCTGGGCTGGTTTCTAACATTTGTGCGAGTGCTTGCAGTATTTGCTCTTTGCGATTACTTTTTTTTGTCGCAGGCATGAACATTCCTTTTTAATAGTTATTTTTTCAACATAAATGTGCGATAACACAGCTTTCTGCCAAGTGTTACAGCGCGCAATACTCAATGGGGTGTTTTGCACGTATTACAGCGATGCACTAGTACTGCGCAAGCGTTAAGCTATTTTAGCGCAGTAAAATTACACTAAAAGGTCACAAGGCGTCATCATGTTAATGTTTTATTCAGTTTGTTTCCAGCCTTTTTATAATCGTTTGGCGAGCTGCTCGATCACTTTAACCGCTATTTCTATTTTACTGGTTTCAGGTAAGTCGAGTTGTTCATTTTGCCAATACAGGGTGAGTGCGTTGCGCTCAGAATTAAAGCCTACATCACTGTGCGATACATCGTTGGCACAAATCATATCGAGGTTTTTATTGGTTAGTTTCCCCTTTGCGTAATTAGCAACGTTCTGCGTTTCTGCGGCGAAGCCGACGGTGTAAGGGCGGTTTTGTGTGAGGTTTGCAACCGCGGCTATTACATCTGGGTTTTTAACTAAGCTAAGAGTGAGTTCATCGCCTTGTTTTTTCATTTTTTGCGTGGCGATACTTGCTGCACGATAATCGGCCACAGCGGCACAACCAATAAAGGCATCTGAGTGAGGCGCATATTTGAGTGACTCATGCAGTAACTGTTCAGCACTTTCTATATTAATTAAATTAACACCTTGCGGTGCTGTAATAGTTACCGGGCCTGAAATTAAGTTCACGTGTGCGCCAAATGATAACGCAGCTTGCGCCAGTGCATAGCCCATTTTTCCAGAGCTATGATTTGATATAAAACGAACAGGATCGAGAGGTTCACGGGTTGGGCCTGCGGTAATTGTAATTGTTTTACCTGCTAAGAGTTGTGGTTGCGCAGGTTCAGTGCATAAACTCACTAATTCATGCGGTTCAAGCATTCGCCCAGCACCGACATCACCACAAGCTTGCTCACCCTTACCTGGTCCCCAAACAGCAACGCCACGAGCCTTTAAAGTGGCTATATTAGTTTGCGTTGCAAGGTGTGCGTACATTTGCTGATTCATAGCTGGTGCGATGGCAACTTTTGCGGGGGTCGCCAGTAATAAAGTCGTGAGCAAGTCGTCAGCAATCCCTGCGGCCATTTTCGCAATAATATTGCTGGTGGCAGGGGCAACTAAAATTAAATCAGCCCATTTGGCAAATTCAATATGTCCCATAGCGGCTTCGGCTGATGGGTCTAGCAATGAGTCAGACACCATTTCACCACTCACAGCTTGCATGGTTAGCGGGGTGATAAAATGTTTTGCTGATTCGGTCATTACTACTTTAACGTCACAACCATGGTCTTTTAAGCGTCTTACGAGTTCAGCACATTTATACGCTGCAATTCCACCGCTAATACCCAGCACTATTTTTTTATTTGTTAAATTAATCATGGTTGTTCATCAATTTTATAAAATATGGTGGCTAAAATAACAAATCTTGAGCGTGACAGCTAAGATAAAATGCGTTTTATCGCGCTAATTTTTGATTTTGCATTACAGTTATACAGTACAGTAATCTTTCAAGGATGAATCATGCAATTAACGTCACTGCCTAATTCGCTCCGCCCGCGAGAAAAACTGCTAGAAAAGGGCGCAAAGGCACTCTCTGATGCTGAACTATTAGCTATATTTTTGCGCACGGGCCTACCCGGCATGAATGCCATAGAGTTGGCGCAGCATCTGATCAACGAAAATAAAACCCTGCATAATTTGTTTAATGCCAGTATGGATGAATTTTGTGCGCAAAAAGGCTTGGGAATGGCTAAATATGTTCAGCTACAAGCAGTACTTGAGCTAAGCCAGCGTTACATGCAAGAAGGCTTTGTACGCGACGCCGTTTTTAACTCTCCACAAGCCGTTTATGACTATTTAACGCTGCAAATGCGTGGATTGCAGCAAGAGGTATTTATGGTGTTGTATCTTGATAGTCAAAATCGTTTATTAAAAGATGAAATATTATTTTACGGCACAATTAATGCGGCCAGTGTATATCCGCGTGAAGTGGTAAAGGCGGCACTGAAAAATAATGCGGCGGCGGTTATTTTTTCACATAATCACCCCAGTGGTATTGCAGAACCGAGTCAGGCCGATAAGCTCATTACCAATAAGTTGTGCCAAGCACTGCAATTAGTCGACATAAATGTGTTGGATCATATTATTATTGGTGGTGAAAGCAGTGTTTCGTTTGCCGAACGGGGACTGATTTGAGTTTATCGCTTCAGATATGTGCTAAAAATGAGCGGTTTAGTGCGTTTTGGCAAATTAGTTTAATTTAAATGCAGTTTTTACTTTCCCTAAGGGCATTCGATCTTTATAATTAGCCGCTATCAAATTTACACATGAGCTGGTTGGATAAGATCAGTATTTGATCTTTGCCTGTAAAAGCTGTATAAAGAGCGCCCTTTCGATTTATCTCTAGGGCACAATACATGGCCTTAGGGAAAATTAAGCTCGAGCGAAGTTATTGGAGATATATAGACATGTCTAAAGTATGTCAAGTTACAGGTAAGCGTCCAGCGGTTGGTAACCACCGTTCACACGCGAGAAACGCGACTAAACGTCGTTTCCTACCTAACCTACAAACACACCGTTTTTGGGTTGAAAGTGAAAAACGTTTTGTAACATTACGCACTACTACTAAAGGTATGCGTATTATCGATAAAAAAGGCATTGACACGGTTCTTACTGAAATCCGTGCTCGTGGCGAAAAAGTTTAAGGAACTGAATTATGCGCGATAAGATCCGTTTAGTTTCAACTGCTGGTACTGGTTTTTTCTACACTACCGACAAGAACAAGCGTAACATGCCTGAAAAAATGGAAATCAAAAAATTCGATCCTAAGGCTCGTAAACATGTGATTTTCAAAGAAGCTAAAATCAAGTAATTTAGTTTTCTTTCAGAAATGTAAAAACCCAGCTTATGCTGGGTTTTTTGTTTTTAAAATCTGCTCTATCATCCACCGAAACCATATCACCGTAATGATACCCATTGAATTAAATCGCTAATTGGCTTTTGTTAAGCACCACGAATTATTCCGTAGATAATGGCATCAGTTGTTTATAACTAAAAAACATAAAGAGTATGAGCATTAAATAATTTTACGAGCTAAGTCGTTTGGTGTTGTGTATTTAGAGTGCGGTTATGAGCTGTTTAAGTATGCCTGAAGAGGAAGAAGGAGGCTTTACGCTGACTTACTGGGGTATGAGCTGTAAGTAGCTCTAAGGCTACTTACAGCGCGATATTTATACTTTAAAGTTCTCTACTGATATTCTTAGTTCTTCGGCTAATTTAGCCACTTCTGAACTTGAAATATTCGTTTGTACAGCGCCTTCTGCTGTTTGCTCGGCAATAGCAACAATAGACTCTAAGCGCTCACTGATCTCTTGTGATACTTGTTGTTGCTCTTGTGCTGCTGTTGATATCTCTTCACTGACATTATGCGCTTGTGATACTGCAAGGGTAATTGAATCCAGTGCACTGTTGGCTAAGTCACTTTGCTCAACACACGAAACCGCGCGTTCTTTACCTTTTTCCATAGCTTTAACCGCTTCTTCAGCGCCCGACTGTAGTGACTCAATCATAGATTGAATTTCTTGGGTCGACTCTTGTGTTTTACTTGCAAGTGATCTTACTTCATCAGCTACCACAGCAAAGCCTCTGCCGTACTCTCCGGCACGAGCGGCTTCAATCGCTGCATTAAGTGCGAGTAAGTTAGTTTGCTCGGCAATACCGCGAATAACATCTAAAATACTACCAATTGATGCGCTATCTTTGTGTAGTTTATTGATAACACTTGATGCTTCGTCTACCTCGTAGGCGAGTTGCTCAATGGTTGCTTTATTTTGATTTGAAATACCTTTAACGCGCTCCGCTTCTTTATCGGCATTTTTAATTTCGCTCAGTGCTTGTTGTGCACTATTACTCACTGTTTGTGATGTGCTGCTCATTTCAGTGGTTGCGGTTGCTGCTTGCTCTACTTGCGCTTGCTGATTACTGATTGCTTTGCTTGATTCACCGGTAATTGTTGAGGTTTGCTCAGAAGCGGCTGCAAGTTGTGTTGAACGTGAAATAATACCGGTGATTAAGCTACGTAAACTATCGATTAAGGTATTACAACTTTTCGATAATTCACCAAATTCATCTTTTGCGCTGTCATCTAAGCGTTGAGTCATATCACCACTGGCAACAATATCTAGAATACGATTTACTTCCGCTAATGGCTTAGTAATACGGTTAACCGTAATGATGGCTACAAGCACAGCGATAATAGTCGCAATGATCATACCTATCCATGTCCATAAATTAGCTGAGTTTACGTCACTACGTACGCCCTCTTGTAATGTAAATGCAACGCCACTGGCTTGTAATACTAATTCGTCAATTTGGCTAAGCGCTGTTTTAGTCGCTTTTTCAGACTCTGCTAATTCACGCTCGGTTGTGCTTATTGCGTCAATAAGGCGTTTTTTATTCGCTGAAAGGCTATCGTTACCTAAAATATTGCTCTCTAGGGTATCTACATAACCCTTTAAGTCATTAAACAAGCTGCTGTGACTTTGCTCTATCGCCGGCTTTATTAATGAAACGGTACGAACGACTTCTTCAAAGTAATACACTTGTTCATTTTTAATAATATCGAGCGTGTTAAGCGTTTTAACGGTTAGCATGTCGGTGCTGCTGGTAACCACGGACATAAAGTTATTTTCTAGATTATTAGCTGCTTGATAAGCGCGTGGATGATTATCCTCTAAACCATCAATATCAATAATATCAAGTACCATAGAGTTGGCATCTTCTGCCGCGAGCTCAACGGTTTCTAGTTGCGCTTTGAGCTTTTTGTTAAGCACTAGCTGGGTGTTTTTATCTTTAAGCAGGCTGTTTATGATATTTGAAAAGCTCTGGTAGGTTTTTTCAACTTCAAGGCTGCTTTTGTTTAGCTGTGGATCGTCTTTAACAACTTGTTGTAGTTCGCGGTGCAATTTATTAAATATTTGTTTTTGCTCTTCTATTTGCGCTTTTAACGTGGCGAGTTCTTGAGCCGATGTTATATGGAAACTAGCTTGAGCGGCTTTACTCATCAAAATAAATTCAGCTTGTAACTGAGCGCTCTTGTTTAATGCAGGAAGCGATAGCTGATTAACTTTTTGAGTTGAACGATCTATATTTGCTATTTTTATTAAAGAGTTACCGCCAATAATTAAAAGTAATAAAGTGATAAATATAAAACCACCCCAAATACGTTGACTCACTGTTAGATTCATATGGTTTTCCATTCAAAAATACGTCTATTAAAACTTATCGGCGCTTTCAACAATAAGTTAAGTAATTAAAAATAATTAATTTTTACTGTTAATAGTTAGTTGCTAAATTTACCGCAAAACTTAATTACAAACTAAGCTTTTATTAAAGATAAAAAATAATTTAGGCAATAATACTCGTTTACTGTCTATGTTTAACTCAATTATAAGAGTATTGCTATTTTTTACACATTATTGTGAATGTTTTGTAATTATGCAATTTAACATCCACTCTTAAACTTAACAGATGTATTAACTTTTTTCAGTTTATTTAGACAAAAGTTGTGATTTTTCTGAAAATTTTTGCTTACTTTGCAGTTCTATTAGTGTCATTGAGCCACCCCATACGCAACCCGTGTCTAGAGCATAAAGGTGGTTGTAGGGCGTTTTGCCTTCAAGTGCTGCCCAGTGTCCAAAAATTAGGTCATGTTGAGCGTTCATAATGGCAGGATGAGAAAACCAAGGAATTAGTGATGATGAATTTGTTGTTGCTTCTTTTGCATTAAAATCGAGCAAATTATCAGGCGTAATAAAGCGCATGCGAGTGAAATAATTAACGATGTAACGAAATTTAGCAGCATCATCAAGTTGCTCACTCCATTTTAGCGGGTGAGGCTGATACATGTTTTTAAAATAGAACTCGGCATTGTTTTGACTGTAACATTGCTGCGCAAATTGTGCGTGTTCAATAGCGTGTGCGCACGACCAATCAGGGTTAAGTCCTGCATGAGAGATAAAACAATTATATTGTTCTAAATAAAGCGCTAAAGGCTGAGTTTGTAAAAACGCGATGTAGTGGGGCAGTTTACTACTGTTAAACAGTGCAGTGAGTTTGTCTTTGGGGTTAGGTGTAACGTTATTTAAATAACAGGCAATCATGTGTAAGTCATGATTGCCTAATGTGACGCTAACGCTGTCTTGATGTTGATAAATATAATCAAGGCACGCTTTAGAGTCTGGGCCGCGAGCGACAATATCACCCACTAAATATAGGTGATCTTTGCTAGGGTTAAAGTCGACTTGCTTTAACAATAAACTAAATTCGTCAAAGCAGCCTTGTAAATCACCTATTGCGTAGTCGGCCATTGTTACCTGTTTTTATCAGTGTAGGATATTAGGGCAGGCTAAGCGGAATACGTTTATGGGTGCTTTAAATTCAGCACCAAACTCGTTACGTAAAGTGTAATGTCCCTGCATGGTGCCTACCGGTGTATCTATTATTGCACCACTGGTATATTTGTAGCTTTCACCTGGGGCTATATCTGGGGTTTCACCCACCACACCTTCGCCTTGCACTTCTACTTCTTTGCCATTGGCATCAGTAATTAGCCAATAACGGCTAAGTAGCTTTGCACTGCATAAACTGTGGTTTTTTATAGTAACGGAGTAGGCGAACACAAACTTATCTAGTTCAGGTTGCGATTGCTCTTCTACATAAAACGTTTCAACAGATACCTTTACAGGTGATCCTATATTACTGCTTGTTGTCATAAATCCAGTTAGCTATATCAATAAATTGTTGTAACGACAGGCTCTCAGCTCGCAAAGTAATATCAATGCCAATGCTGGTTAATTCGTCAGCGGTTAGAAGGTTGCCAAGGCTGTTACGCAACGTTTTACGGCGCTGATTAAACGCTTCTAAACAAACGGTGTTTAATATTTTAACGCTTTTAGCGGTGCGCTGCTGTGCCTTTTTAGGGATTAAGCGAATAACCGCAGAATCGACTTTAGGTGCCGGTTTAAAGCATTCAGGCGGTACCTCTACCACAGGCATCGCATGACAGTAGTATTGAGTCATTACACTCAAGCGGCCAAAGGTTTTACTACCAGGGCCTGCTACCATGCGCTTTACCACTTCTTTTTGCAGCATAAAGTGCATGTGCTCAATATGATCGGCAAATTCAAACAGGTGAAACAACAAAGGCGTTGAAATGTTGTACGGCAGGTTGCCGAATACTTTTAGTTTTTTGTCATCTTTAACTAGGCTTGCAAAATCAAACTTCATTGCATCGCCTTGGTTAACGGTTAATTTTGGCCCTAAAAATGGGTGTTCAATTAAACGCTGGGCTAAATCTTTATCTAGCTCAACAACCGTTAAATGGCCACTTAAATCGGCAACAGGCTCGGTAATAGCGCCTAGACCTGGGCCAATTTCTACTAAATTATCTTGCGGTTTAGGATCGATAGCGGTGACGATTTTGTCGATGATTGACTCATCGAATAAAAAGTTTTGGCCAAAACGTTTACGGGCGCGGTGTCCTAAGTGTACTTTATCGGTCATTGATTCTGTGCTTTTTCATGGGCGAGCTTAATTGCTTCGCGGATCGCTAATTCAAAACTGCCAACATCAGCATCGCCTGTACCGGCTAAATCAAGCGCAGTACCGTGATCGACTGAGGTGCGAATAAATGGAAGGCCGAGAGTTATATTCACTGACTTACCAAATCCTTTGTATTTTAGCACAGGTAATCCCTGATCGTGATACATAGCCAGCACTGCATCGGCTTCATTTAGGTATTTATCTTGAAATAGGGTATCGGCTGGTAAAGGTCCGATTAAGTTCATCCCCTCAGCTCTTAGTAGGTCGAGCGTAGGCGTAATCGTGTCGATTTCTTCGCGGCCTAAATGGCCATCTTCACCGGCATGTGGGTTTAAGCCACAGACTAAAATACGTGGTTGCTCAATGCCAAATTTCGTTTTTAAGTCATGATTAAGAATATTAGCCACTTTAACTAGTCGCTCTTGCGTAATAGCACGAGAGACATAAGCAAGCGGAATATGTGTAGTTACTAGGGCAACACGCAAACCTTCAGTGGCTAATAACATAACCACATCGGCTGTACCTGATTGCTGAGCAAAGTACTCAGTATGGCCACTAAAAGAAATGCCGGCTTGGTTAATAATACCTTTATGAACAGGCCCCGTAACAATGGCATCAAATGTGCCATCCATATTCTTCTCGCTGGCAATACGTAATGTATCTAAAACGTATTGCCCATTGGCGTCATTAAGAACGCCAAGCTCAACGGGCTCTGCTAAATCAATCTGCTTAATATATAAGCTACCTGCTGCTGTTGGCATTGCTTTGGCTTGTTCATCAAATTCAATTAATTTAATGTTTAAACCTAAATGCTTAGCGCGCTGTTTTAGTAGCGATGCATCTGCAATCGCTACTAGTTGCGCATCCCAGCTATGCTGTGCCAGTTTTAATAGCAAGTCTGGGCCAATGCCTGCAGGCTCACCTGGGGTTACCGCAATTCTTAAGGTCATAATTATTCGTCTATTGGGAAAATTTCAACATGGGCTTGTTCGCGCATTTCTTGCTGCCAGTTAAAGCTTTCCTCTTTAAATTTACGATTAAACAACATGCCATGTGCACGATTACGTTTAGCTTGCTCGGTCTTATCTGCAACACGTTTATCTAGTAACTGCACAATGTGCCAGCCAAACTGACTTCTAAATGGTTCGCTGATTTCGTTTTTATCAAGTGATAGTAACGTATCTCTAAACGCAGGCACGTAGGTGGTTGGATCAGTCCAATCGTATTGACCACCTTTAAGTGCTGAACCGGGGTCTTGTGAGTATTCTTTAGCAAGTTCTGCAAAGTCAGCATCGCCGGCGCGTAAATCTTTAACAAAGCCAGCTAGCATAGTGCGTGCTTTTTCTTCACTTAAAATGATTGAAGGCTTAATAAGAATATGACGAGATTTAACTTCGGTGGTTTCAACTACTTGACGCCCACGTACGTCTTGTACTTTAATGATGTGGAAACCCGCACCGGAACGAAGTGGACCAATAATCGCATCTTTCTTTTTACCTTTTACAGCTTCTGCAAATAACGATGGCATTTCGTTAATGCCCATCCAGCCTAATTGGCCGCCCTCAAGGGCCTTTGAGCCACTTGATGATGAAATGGCAATACGCTTAAATTCTTGGCCGTCTTGCAGCAGCTCAATAACTTTGTCTGCGCGTGTTTTTGCTGAGCTTACGTCGTCTGCACTTGCACCACTTGGAATATCGATAAGAATATGACCAATATCATATTCTTCGGCATTTTGGCCTTGGCTATCCATAATTTTTAGTAGGTTATCAATTTCTTGATCGCTTACATATATACGGCGGTCTACGTTTGCACGCGTAACTTGTTGCGTGGTTATCTCTTTACGAATTTCTTCGCGGTAAGCTTGAAAGCTCTCACCCGACGCTTCAATAGTACGACGCAAATCAGCAATTGTACCGCCTTGCTCTTTAGCCATGTTGGCAAGGGTTTGGTCAAGCTGGCTATCTGAAATTTCTAAGCCCATACGCTCAGCCATCTGCATCATCAAGGTTTGATTTACTAAACGCTCAATCGCCTGAACACGCAGTGTTTCGTCTTTTGGCAGCTGTTGGTTTTGTTCTTCTGCTTGTTTTTTTACGCGATCAACAATGGTGTCTACTTCACTTTTTAAAATAACGCCTTGGTTTACAATACCAATTACTTTATCTATTTCGACAGGGGCGGCAAATGCACTTTGGCATAAGCTGAACGTTAAAACTGCTGATGTTAATAATTTTTTTAAATTCATATTCTTTTTACTACTCTTACTAATAGTACTGTTGTAATGCTAAATACGGCTAAATTGATATAGTTATTTGTAAATTTTTACTATAAATAAAGCAGTTTAGTCATTAAGAAAATACGGCCTACGATAACCAAAAATACCTTGTTGTAATAATTTTTGAGCATCGTAACGGCTTTTACTACCAAGCCCTTTTAATACAAAATTCAAACGAATACTCGAATCAAAAGTGGCTTGGGGTTGCCCAATTGACTGATTTAAATCAGTTTCAATTTGGCGATGGCCAGTAATTTGGAACGCCCAACAGCACGATTCATACTGTAATCCACTAAATACTTCAATACTGCGGTTATTATCAAGATCGCGATGGTAACTTGCAATAAATTGCCACTCGTCACTGATAGGGATGCTTGTAAATAAGCCCGCTTGCTCGATTGTATTTCCTGAGACATCATTTGCATAGCGATGGTTCAATTGAACCAGCTGATTATCGTCACCTTTGTAGTCTAAGGTTAAATTTGACTGGATAATTTGCTTGCCATCCGTGTCGTACTGAATACCACCCGATAAATACCAGCGGCGGTGCCAATGTAACATGGTTTGCGCTGCAAACAAGGCATTGTAGTTACTATCGCTATTAAGCCCTTGCTCTGTAGGCTTGGCTGAATCACTTAAATAAAATATTTGGCCTGCGCTGAAGTTAAATACTTCTTCATTTTTCTTATCAAATAAACGCGTTGTAGCCCCGAGCGTAAATTGATTAGCTGCGGCAATTCGGTCAACACTTGAAAAACGCGCATCCCTGAATAAACCAAAAAAGTCATCTTGTAACTTGGTGGTATCGTATAAGCCAATGTCAGACTGATCTTTATTAGGCGTATATAAATACTGAATTTGTGGCTCTAGAGTTTGAATACCATCGTCAATAAAAATTGAGGTGTCGCGCTCAAAGTTAAGCTGAGAATATAAGCGCACTTTAGGCAAAGTACGCGAAACATTATCGCTATACTGTGTACCCTGTAAATCACCGTCTTGTTTATAGTTAGTTTGAAGCAAGCTTACTTCAGATAAAAACGACCAAGCATATTCTTTGTAATCAAAGCGTGCTTTAGGTTCGATGTGCACGCGAGTAGCTTGGTCAATTACCGCTGAGCTGTTAGTAAAATGGCTCAGCTCGCCTGAAACACTAAAATCGAAATAATCAATTTTCCATGGGGTAGTTTGGGTAAAGCTAATTTGTGGTAACGCCGTGTATGATTCTAAGTGGTCACCTAGTACTTCAAAGTTTTGCACTTTTATATCAGTACGCCACATTTCGCCCATATGGGTTAGCGAGCCGGTACGATAAAGCTGCGTATCGGTTTTACTGGCATAAGCGGAGTTTAAATCAGTTAGGTAGTTGTCATCACTAACATTGGTAATATCAATACTGGCTCGCCAGTCTTCACCAATATAACTTTTTTGTTGCCAATGAAACAAAAAGCGCTCGTTAAGTTCAGGCTCTGAGTCATCTTTATTTAAATATTCTACAGCCACTAAACCTTGGTGCTCTGGGGTTAAATATCTAAATTCAGTTTGTAACTGTAGCCCTTTACGTGACATATAACGCGGGGTAATAGTGGCATCATAATTAGGGGCAATGTTCCAATAATAAGGCGTAATCGTTTCTAACCCATAGCGATCTGAACTTGAAAAGCTGGGCGTTAATAAGCCTGACTTACGGCGCTCATCGAGTGGGAAAGTAAAATAAGGTAAATAGAGTACCGGCGTATCTAAAATACGTAGCACGGCATTGTAGGTTTCGCCCCAGCCTTCTTCACGTGATAAGTTTATTTCATCGGCTTCAATAGCCCACACAGGCGTATTACCTGGGCACGCAGTAAAGCTTGCATTCATCAGCATTAAGCCAGACTTATCGATGGTGAGCTTTTCCGCGCCGCCTTTACCTTGTTGTTGTGTTAGGCTGTATTGTGCGCCTAATAAACTAAATGCTGAGTTATTTAAATCGGCATTTAAGCCCGAACTTTGTACGTGGCTTACATAATCGCGATAGGTAATTGGGCCAGTGGCATTAAGCAGGCCACGTTGTTTATCAATCAGTGCTGATTGTGCGGACAAACTCATGTTAACGGTGTTAATATCAACATTGCCAGTAAATTCAGCGCTTTGTGTGCCTAAAAGCTCAACGTCATCAGCGCTGATATCAACCGTTCCAAGCTCAAGGCCAGCAAGCGGTTGCCAAGCTCTGGTTTGCATTGAAGTGCCACAAAAGTTGTGTGTCAGTTCAGTTTCGGCAAGCGATGGTGCGCTCAGTACGCTTAGCATCAAAATGCCCCAGGTTTTGCTCATTTATCGACCTTTATGCTCTGTGATTAGTTACAAGCTATACATAATAAAGGAAAACAATGGCAAAGTAATTAGTGAAAAATAGATAGCTTATAAAATGACACGCTTTGAGAGTTTACAACAGTTTATTAATACTCACTTTGGTGAGCAATCCTATGCGCTTAATGCAATAACTGCAGATGCCAGTTTTCGCCGTTATTATAGGTTAAACGCTGAAAATAAAAACTTTATTGTGATGGACTCCGATCCAAAAAAAGTTAACAACGTCCCTTATATTGCATTAAACAAGGTGTTTTCTGAGCAGGGGTTTTTATTACCATCCATTATTCATAGTGACGAGCAGCAAGGTTTTTTTATTCTAAGTGATTTAGGTAGCACCCATTTAGCTGACTTGCTTGATGATGCCAATCGCAGCGAGTATTACCAGCAACTGATCAGTTTAAGTGCCAAGTGGGCAAAAATTCCAGCCGCGCCGTCAATGAATCCGTATGACCGTGACTTTATTGCATTAGAGTTGGATATTTTTAAAAATTGGCTGGTTAATGATTTTATTAGCGCAGAGCTCAGTGCAGAGCAGCAACAGACTTGGCAAACAAGCACAGCGCTGCTAATAAATACACTGCTTGAGCAACCCACAGTCACAATGCACCGGGATTATCACAGTCGTAATATTATGCGCTGCGAGCAGCAATGGGCGATTATTGATTATCAAGACGCGGTACAAGGCCCATTATGTTACGACTTAGTCTCACTTTTAAGAGACTGCTACTTTAAATTGCCTAAAGACGAGCTGAATCATTTACTTGAGTTTGGTTACGACGAATTTAAACGCCAAGGTTTAATAACTAACGAGTCATTTGCAGAATTTAAATATTGGTTTGATTTAACGGGTTTGCAACGCCATTTAAAAGCGGCGGGTATTTTTTGTCGTTTATATTTGCGTGATGGTAAACAAGGTTACTTAGCAAATATACTCCCTACACTTGAATACGTAATAGAGGTGGCGGCACAATACCCTGAGCTTAGCGACTTATCGGCTTTGATAAAAACTAGCGTGGTGCCAAAGGTGCAACAGCGGTTAAAAGAGGAACAACCATGAAGGCGATGATATTAGCCGCTGGGCGCGGTAAACGTATGATGCCGCTCACCGCAGAGTTACCTAAGCCTATGTTATGTGTAGCGGGAAAACCACTGATTGAGCATCATATTATGCGCCTAAAGGCTGCAGGTATTACTCAAATAATAATTAACCTTGCGTGGGAAGGAGATAAAATAAAAACCTATTTTGCAGATGGGCGCGCGTGGGGCGTGACTATAACCTATAGCCAAGAAGTGACGGGCGGGCTTGAAACCGCAGGCGGTATTATTCAAGCGCTTCCTTTACTTGGTGAATCATTTATTGTGATTAATGGGGATGTTTACAGCGACTACGATATCAGTGCATTAATGCAGCTACATTTACAGCCTAAAGAGGCGCACATTGTATTGGTTGAAAACCCTGCGCATAATCCTGATGGCGATTTTGCACTGAGCCACTTACCGACAAATAGCCAGCGGTATACCTTTTCAGGGATAGGGCGTTATCAAGCTGACTTTTTTGAGGGGCTAGCCCCAGGCATTCGGCCATTAGGCCCTTTGCTACGTGAAAAATTAAATGAACATTTAGTCTCCACTGAACTCTATATTGGCCAATGGGACGATATAGGCACACCAGAGCGTTTATCGGCTCTTAACCAACAACTAGCGCCATAAGCTAAATATAAAACATTAGAGGTAAGTTTTAAAATGTGGGGAAAAATTCTCGGTTTCTGTTTTGGTTTTATGTTTGGCAAAATATTTGGTGCCATTTTAGGCTTATACCTAGGCCATATGTTTGATAAAAGCTTAAAAAAAGACTTTGATAAAGCTGGCGGCTTTTCTAACCTTTTTAAAGGCGATGATGTTAACGAACGCCAAGCGTTGTTTTTTTCGAGTTGCTTTGCGGTAATGGGACATATTGCCAAGTCGAATGGCCGTGTTAGCGAAACCCACATTAAAGCAGCGACGCTGTTTATGGATGAAATGGGCTTAAAAGGCGAAGAGCGCCGTGAAGCGCAGCAGGCGTTTCAATCGGGTAAAGACAGCGACTTTTCACTCAAAGATACGGTTTATGATTTTAAAGAACGTTTTGCTAAACGTTACGATTTACTGCAGTTATTTTTAGAAATTCAAATTCAAATGGCGTTTTCTGACGGGGTACTTGCTGCACAAGAAAAGCAATTACTGCAAGAAGTTAGTAAGCAGCTAGGTGTGTCTAAAGCACACTTTGCCTTTGTATTAAAACGTTATCAAGCAGAGTTTAACTTTAGGCAGCAACAACAGCGTTTTAAACAGCAGCAAAGTCAAAGTAGCAGCTACCGTGAAGGTTCAGGACATCATGTACCACCAAGTAATGATATGAACCGTTCGCAAGCATTGGCCTTATTAGGGTTAAATAAAGACGCATCGCAACGTGATATTAAAGTAGCCTACCGAAAGCTCATGGCTCAGCACCATCCTGATAAGCTCGTATCGCAAGGTTTACCTAAGCATATGATGGAAGTCGCGGTTAAAAAAAGCCAAGATATTCAAGCGGCATACGAGTATTTAAAAAAGGCGGCGTAAAAACCCGTCTATTTCTTTGCTTAGCCGTGCATGTTGCTGCGGCGCATCGCGTAATCCAAACAACTGACGTTGGCGATAATCAAACTTTGCATTTCGATTAACCCAACGCTGACGGTTTTTAAGGTTCATTAAGATATCATTACTGTCTGTAGCAAAATAAATATCCAACAAAGCGGGGGTGACCAAGGATGTTATTTGGCTTAACTTTGCATTACGTTTTGTATTAGGAAGGTAGCTACTTAAACTAATGAAGGCGCTTATTTTTGAGTCTGAAAATTCAGCGTAGTGCTCCAACAACACCCCAGCGCTGGTGCCTTGTGCAATAACAACAATATTCTCAGACTCCATCGCAGCTTGTTGGTATAAAGCTTCGTAGCGAGCGACTAGTTTTAATTTATAGTTATCTACCACTTTAGTATTTACTTGTTCAACATAGTCAGCATGATGGGGCTGTTTTTGTGTGCTGGTGTCAGGCTTAGTATTTGCGTTGGCTGTTTCATTATTTGTGCCCACAGGATCATTAATCGTTTTTGCTGCATCATCTTGAGCTGCTTGCCAATCAATATCAGGCACTGTCATCGCATAAGAGGTATACCCGTGGTTATTCAGTTCTTTACGTAAAAAGTTCATGCCTGCATTGTTTGTTGGCGTTGATTGCCAGTCAGGAATAAGTATTACAACACCTCTAAAGTCGGCACTCATATATTCACTGTATAAAGTTAAAAACTCAGTATCACCAGCTAAAATAGGCTTTACTTCATCACTTTGGGCTAGGCGAGAGATATCCGCATCAATATTTTTTGAAAAAGGAGGGGGAGCGATATACTCAGCACTAAGCGCTTGAAAACTGATTAACGTACAGCCAAGCACAAGAGTAGTAATAATGACTTTAAACATCTGCGTAATAAACATAATAAGCTTTTAATTTAAATCTTATTTATGTATCGGCGTAGTGCTCTTAAAGTTTAGCTATTTACTGTAAATAGCTAAAAGATTAAACCGTGTTAAAACTCGGGCTCAGCTTCAAAAGTAAGTACTTGCTCCGTTACAGGGTGTTTGAGTTGTAGCATTTGTGCATGTAATTGTAACCGAGGAGCAGCAGCAAGTGCGTCTTTATGGGCGTAGAGGCGATCGCCTAAAATAGGATGGCCTAAGCTTAGCATGTGCACGCGCAGCTGATGTGAGCGCCCTGTAATAGGAGTAAGCTCTACACGGGTTGCCTGTGCTTCACGTTCAAGGACTTTAAAATGAGTGAGCGAAGGTTTGCCATTGTCATGATCAACCATTTGCTTAGGACGGTTCGGCCAGTCGCAAATAAGCGGTAAGTCAACGGAGCCTGTTTCAGTTTCAAGTTGTCCGTATACTCGTGCAATGTAACGTTTTGCTGTTTCGCGCTCTTGAAATTGCATACTTAAATGGCGGTGAGCGGCTTTGTTCATTGCTAAGCAAAGTATGCCTGAGGTAGCCATATCTAAACGGTGAACAATTTTAGCACTAGGAAAAACACGGTTGACGCGATTTATTAAGCTATCGGCATGTTTTGGGTCTTTACCTGGGACGGTGAGTAATTCGCTAGGCTTATTTACAATAAGTAAATCATCATCTTGAAACAGTATAGTTAAATACGGGCTCATAGGGGGATTGTAGTTAACTAACACGGCAGACCTCAGTGATTTTGAAGTGCGCTATTTTAGTGGAGCGAGGGCAAAGGCTCAAGTAAAAAGCGCGATATAAATATCGCGCTTTCTTTTTATACACACACGTTAGTAATCTTTAACTAACGACTGACAGCTAGGTTCTCTAGTGCGAAACCACAATCAAACGAATCGCATCGAGTTTTAACTGCGCTTTTTCAATATGTGCGGTGAGCTCATTGCGTTGTTTATCGTAAAAGGTAATTTCCTCTTGGCGAATGTTTGGATTAATTTGTTTCAGTGCAACTAATCGCTGTTGCTCTTCGCTCAACGATGTTTGCATTTTTGCTAATGACTCGGCACGAATAACATCCAGCTTTTGTTGCGCCATGTCTTTTGCGGTATTGATCATTGGATGAACCGCACTTTGCAATGCACCGGCTAATTTACTTGCTGTTTGACGACCTACCGCAGATAGTTGCTGATTAAAGCCATCAAAACCAACATTTTCACCTAAGTTATTACTGCTCTTATCGAGTAAAATACGAATTGGCGTAGGGGGTAAAAAGCGACCCACTTGCAGGACTTTTGGTGCCATGGCTTCGGCAACAAATATTAGCTCAACAAAAAAGGTGCCTGGTGGTAACTTTTTGTTTTTAAGTAACGCCACCGATGAACTACCAAAATCATCATCACAAATCATATCCATAGTGCCTTGCACCATAGGGTGATCCCAACTAATAAAGTGCACATCTTCCTGAGAAAGCGCGGTATCGCGGTCAAAGGTTACTGTCATTCCATCGTCTTTTAGCGATGGGAACGAAGCGTTTAACATGTGCTCAGTAGGTTTTAAAATAATGGTGTTTTCACCTTTATCCTCTTGGCTTACACCAAAGGTGTCGAACACGTTGATCATGTAGCTTGGCAGTTCAAACTGGTTATCGAGCTTTTCAATGTCAGCTACAAGTGAGTCAGCAGCACCTTGTCCCGATGAATGTAGCTCTAGTAAGCGATCTCGGCCACTTTCCATTTGTTTGCGTAATACTGCATTTTTCTGTGCTACTTGCTCAAGGAGTGGATCTAGCTCATCTTCATCACAATTATGAGCTGCAATGTACTCAAGTAAATCTTCGCTAAACTCTTTATACAGCAACTGCCCAGTGGTTGATGTGCTTTCAAACGCATCTAAGCCTTCGTTATACCAACGCAGTAGTACTTCTTGGGCCGTGTTTTCAAAATAAGGCACGTGAATGTTCACATCTTGTGTTTGCCCTATACGGTCTAATCGACCAATACGTTGCTCAAGTAAATCGGGGTTGAGTGGTAAATCAAATAACACTAAGTGATGTGAAAACTGGAAGTTACGACCTTCTGAACCAATTTCTGAACACAGTAATATTTGTGCGTTATCGTATTCATCGGCAAAGAATGCCGCAGCGCGGTCACGTTCAATAATCGACATACCTTCATGGAACACAGACGCTTTAATTGCTTCGCGTTCACGTAATATTTGCTCAAGGCTAATCGCTGTTTCGGCTTTAGCACAAATAAGAAGTACTTTTTCACGCTTGAGTGTTTTTAGCGTTTCAATTAACCAATCTACGCGAGGGTCAAATAATCCCCAACTTGCGCTTTCACCTTCAAATTCTTGAAATATTTTTTCTGGGAAAAGTGCACGTTGCGCACTGAGCTCGGCATTTTGAATGCCACTCATATTACCCAGTACGGTCATTGCTGTTTTGTATTGCTTAGGTAATGCCATTGGGTAGGCATGTAATTTACGGCTAGGGTAGCCATCAATGCCACTGCGGCTATTTCTAAATAATATGCGCCCAGTGCCATGGCGATCTAATAACATATTGAGTATTTCTTTACGTGCAGCAAGGTCGCCTTGTTGGGCTTTTTCAAGGATATCGGTGATATCTGTTTCTTTTAATAGCTCAATTAATGTGGCTTTTGCGCTGTCATCCAGTGCTTGTTCTTGTAATAACTGGTTAGCAGCTTCGGCAACGTCTTTGTAGTTTGCTTCTTCTTCTTTAAACACGTCATAGTCGTAAAAACGATCTGGATCGAGCAGTTGTAAACGAGCAAAATGACTACGATGACCCAGTTGGTCTGGCGTAGCGGTAAGAAGAATTAGCCCTGGAATATCTTGGCTCAGCTCAGCCATACGTTGGTATTCAGCACTGGGTTTATTGTTATTAATGCTTAAATGATGCGCTTCATCGATTACTAATAAATCCCAGTCGGCCAACGTAGCTTGTTCAAACCAGCGTTTTTTCTTGGTTAAAAACTCAAGGCTAGTAAGCACCAATTGCTCGGTATCAAATACATTAGGTGAATCAGCAAACGCTTCGTCGCAGCGTTCTTCATCAAAAATAGAAAAACGTAAATTAAAACGGCGTAGCATTTCTACTAACCATTGGTGTTGTAAGTTCTCAGGCACAACAATAAGTACACGGCTGGCACGACCGGTGATAATTTGTTGATGTAAAATCATGCCCGCTTCAATGGTTTTACCTAAGCCTACTTCATCAGACAGTAATACACGCGGTGCAAAACGTTTACCGACTTCTTGAGCAATATAAAGCTGATGCGGAATAAGATTAGCGCGTTGACCAATTAAGCCTTTAATAGGTGACTGCTGACGTTCAAACTGATGTAACCAAGTTTGATAGCGCAAAGTATACCGATCAAAACGGTCTACTTGGCCTGCAAATAAGCGGTCTTGCGGTTTATTAAATTTAATAAAGTGGTCTAAAAAGGTTTCTTTTAATTGTGCTTTTTCACCGGTATCAACACGTTCACCGTGATAGCACAGTAATTCGCCTTGTACTTCAATTGACTCAACTTGTAATTCCCACTCCTCAACGCTTCGGATCACATCACCAGGATTAAATGCTACGCGGGTTACCGGAGCTTCTGCAGAAGAATAAACACGGTTTTCACCACTGGCAGGAAATAAAATGCTGACCTGGCGGCCATCAATGGCAACAACGGTGCCTAATCCTAAATCTGACTCTGTGTCACTTATCCAACGCTGACCTAAGGAAAAATTCATGTATGTCTCGTCTATGAAGAAAAAGGCGGCTATGTTACCTGTTAGATAACACCACTGCAAGGCGCTATTTGCCTGACTTTTAATTAATTTTATAAGTATGAATTATTACCAACCCTAAGCGCTCATTAGTGCGTCGATTTTGTGGAAAATTCAAACTAAATGATATTTGTCATAAAACAGACTTTTATGACAAATAGACTAAACTCAAATTATACCTAAGTAATTAATCAAGTTTATTAGTAACCACTGATTAGTTTATTGGGTATAGCATAAAAATCATAAAACGTAAGGAAAGTACTATGGGAAAAGCTTCAAATTTTGATAGTAAAATGTATGTGCTAGATACCAATGTATTACTTCACGAACCCCTCGCGTATTTGTCATTCCAAGAGCACCAAGTTGTTATCCCAATGACCGTATTGGAAGAACTTGATCATATAAAAGATAGAAAACACGATGTGAGCCGCGATGCGCGAGTGGCTATTCGTGGCCTTGATGGGGTGTTGAGTCAGGCAACTCCCGAACAAATGTTACAAGGTGTGGCGCTGCCAAGGAATAAACAAGGCGGATCGACAGGCAGCTTAATTATTGTAAACGACCATTTATTTGCCGATTCTATTTCTGGTTTGCCGGGCAATGAAAACGACCACCGTATTATTAATTGTGCGGTGCATTTACAAAACCAGCACAGCGATAAAAAAGTCATATTAGTAACTAAAGATATTAACATGCGCTTAAAAGCCAAAGGGGCGGGGCTTAAATATGTTGAAGACTATCGTACTGATCAATTAATTGACGATATTGATTTACTCACCAGTGGTTATAAAAAAATTGAGGGCGATTTTTGGCAGCATGTCGGCCAGTGTAATACTGAGCAACACGGACGTGAAACAGTTCATCATATCCCTAAAGATTTAATTCCTGATGTGTTTTGTAATGAATATTTACTTGATGATGGCGATCAGTTTGCCGCTAGAGTTAAATCGTATGATGGTGAGCATATTACCATTAAAGATATTGGTGCAGAGCGATTGATGCATCAAAGTGCATGGGGAATAAAGCCAAAAAATATTTACCAAGCAATGGCTCTTGATGCCTTGCTCGACACATCTATTGAGCTTGTTATTTTAACCGGCCCTGCGGGATGTGGTAAAACTTTACTGGCACTTGCGTGTGCGCTAGAGATGGTGATTGAAAAAGGTATTTACGACAAAGTCATTGTAACCCGTAATACCCCTGAAATTGCAGAATCAATTGGCTTTTTGCCTGGTACCGAGGAAGAAAAAATGGCGCCTTGGTTGGCTGCCATAACCGATACCTTAGAAGTGCTGCATAAAGGTGATGAAAACCCAATTTCGAGCCGTAATTACATTATGGAAAAAGCCAATATTCAGTTTAAGTCGGTGAACTTTATGCGCGGACGTAGTATTCAAAATGCGGTGGTGATTTTACAACCCCGAATTGGAAAGATTTTAAAGTTTTTACCCCCTTGTTTTTATTGGCCTGTAGAAAAAGTAAAAAGAATTTCTCTAAACATGGATTTTTGTAACGACTTTAAGCATTCCCACAATAGCCAATCTTTACAGAGTATTTGTTATTTGGGATGTAAGTACAACACGCATTCTAGCAACGATGCAAACTTTTGGAGGGCTGCGTCATGAAAAGCTCTGTTGAAAACCGAAAACCTCGTGTTCTTGACACGTCTGCGTTGGTTCATGATCCAAAAAGTATCCTGTCATATCAAGATGATATTTACATCTGTCTAACAGTTCTAGAAGAATTAGATAACTTAAAAGAAAGAACTAACAAATCGGTTAGTGCTGATGCTCGTGTATGTATTCGTATGCTTGAAGATATAATAAATGGGCACAGTGCAGAAGAGATGGAAGCTGGTATTCCACTGCCTTCTACTGAAACAGCTAAACGAGGAAAACTGTTTATTGGAATTGATACCCAGCTCGATATGGCTAAAGAGTTAAAGCACGGTATTGGAAGTGACGCTGACAATAGAATAATTAACTATGCACTGTATCTTCAGAAGGACTTAGATAAAGACGTAGTAATTGTTAGCCGTGACATTAATATGCGCTTGAAAGCTCGAACCGTAGGGGTCATGGCAGAAGACGTTGCCGTAGATAATCAAATATCAGATATTGATCTTTTATACACAGGGGTACAAGCCTTTAAAGGAGATCTTTTTGATCGAATTAAATCAGACAAAGACTTCAAGGTTTCAGGAGAAGTTTATACTTTCCCAATAAGTCTATTTAATGATGAAGTTCAGCCAAACATGTATTGGTACGATGAAGCTGGACACATTGGGCGAATTTCAGAAGTAACAGATACTGAGGTATTCACAAAGTTATTGCCTCGTAAACAAGAAAAAGTATGGGGCATTTTGCCTAAAAATCAGCGTCAGGCAGTAGCTTTAAGCCAATTAACAGATCCATATTATGACTTAAATATCATCCTTGGCCCTGCTGGCTCCGGAAAAACTTTTTTAGCAGTTGCTTCGGCGCTGCATCAAGTATTGGAGTTAAAAAAGTACAAAAAAATCGTTGTGGTGCGCTCCAGAGACTTTATGGACGATGATCCGGGGTTTTTACCCGGTGACCTGACAGAGAAATCAATGCCGTTATTAGCAGGTATAACAGATGCGCTTATATCAATGCATTCAGGTGATAACAATGAAGGTAATATTAGTGCAACTGTTGAGCATGTGATCGAAAAAGCCAATATAGAATTTACTAGTATGGCTTACTTCCGAGGTCGTTCAATAGACGATGCTGTTTTAATCATTGATGAAGCTCAAAACATGACTAGAGCGCAAATTAAGGGCATGTTAAGCCGTGGTGGCAAAAATTGTCGCACAATCGTGTTGGGCAACTTAGCCCAGATTGATGATAAGTTTGTCACACCCGCATCTTCAGGTGCTAGCGCGGCTGTTAACGTGTATAGAAACTATGAAAAAGGCTCAGTATTGATATTTGATGAAGTAGAGCGTAGTAGCTTGGCTGAATTCACTGAAAAGAACATGTAGGCATCAAACTACAATTCACATTTCCTTATAATATTGCGACAATAGCCACTGCTTTTTGCAGTGGCTTTTCAGAGAAGCCCGTTCCCACGAAAACAGGACGAAATGGATTTACTCTGAACTAAAAGATTAAATATTCACAAAAACTGAGTGACATAGGTGCGTGGCCTAGCGTTGCCGTTTTTTGGTGTATTGATGTCTTTTAATAAAGAAGACCTGCTAGTAAATATAAAAAGGCAGGCAAAACGATTATCTAAATTATTAACTATTCCCCTTGGACAAGCCCAAGAAGCCCTAGCTATTTGTCTGTATGACTGTAACAGTTACAGCGATTTACTAGTAAAAATAAAAGCTGAATCCTTTGACAACCCATTGATAGCACTGTCTGCTCTCTCACCAAACTCGGAAATATTTTTAGTAAAAATATTAGCTAGCCACCTAGATAGCATCATTGGAAATTTTGAAAAAAAATTTCCCGGTTCCAATATAAATGAAGAATTAGTCATATCCCTTTTCGGACTTAGCTTTGATGAGTTCAAAGCCAAAATTTCTGACTGATTTTGTACAAATCCGTAAGTTGCCATTTAAAAATTTAGCGATATTATGAGTGAAAGGTTGTGCGGACAGCCTACGCCTACACATGTTTTTCGCCTTGAAAAACGTGAACAGTGAAGCGGAGCATCCGTAAAAATTTGGTTATTTGAACAATAAATAAAGCAATGTGTTGGTAGGCCATTGTTTATTGGAAAGTTGTTTGGAGAACTAAGTGATCTCACTTTATCAATTAAAGAATAAGCTCAATAAACAAGCAAAAGAGTTTGCTGAGTTATTAGAGTTTCCTGATCTTTACGCCCAAGGCCTGTGGGCTAGAGGTGTTTATAACTGCCCTCATTTTTCTGATACCCATAAATATCTCTCTGAAGTATTTGAAAAGAAAAAGCTGGACTCAATTCTAAAGCACGATTCCCTGAAATATTTAATGATCAACGAATACGATGATCAAGAAATTATTGAATCGCTTCATAAAGAAATTGAGTCAATGGCAAACCGTATTGAAAGCCTGATGCTGGTAGATATCGAAACATTAGAGTTAGTTTCAGTGATATACCAAGTTTTAGGGTTGCCTGAAAATGCCAAGTTTATTGTAAATACAGGTGCAGACTTCCGCTTAGAGTGGCGACCATACTTTGATGCCTTTGATGATCCGTTGATAGTTCAATATGCAGATTTAAAAGTTCATGGTTGTTATTTCAGGCTAATCGCTTGCAAGTTTCCGTTTGAAAAGCTTTCCTTGGATGACATTAGAAAATACATGTACATCAATCATGTAAACCATAATGGTGAGTTTGAAGGCTGTATTTCTGAAGGAAATACATTTTCTAAGCATGTGCACTGGCTGGTGTTGACACTTGAATTATTCAGTAGCGGCAAAGTAAATAAGGCTCAGTTCAATCCAACAACCTTCAAAATCGAAGGTATGCGCTATTTGGTATATGGCTTCCCATTGATTCCTTCCTTTGTATCTGATTGGCACAAACCTGATTTATGTCTACGAGTCAAAAATCTAGATGGCGATCAGAAGTTCATTGTTCGTATCGAACAGCAAGATCTTGTTTTTTATGCGAGGCGCGTTGATACCAACTTTTTTAACACAATCGATTATGAAAAATACATTTCGTTGTATCAATCTAGTGTTCTGTCACATTTTGATGCTGACAACAATTTGCTTAAAGTTGATGGGGTTAAATATCTAAGTTTTTTTCGTCCTTTTTCTGTAGAAGATATGAAAGGAGTTCAAGCATGAGACCTAGAGTAAAACTAACCAACGCAAAACTTATCTCAATTCAATCTGATACAGAGGAAAAAGTTGAACGGGTGCTTTACGGCACATTTGCTGACGAAAATGAAAATGGTAAAGAAGGAGATGCTTTATTCACGATAAAGGTTTTGGAAATCAATGGTCTAGAAAGTAAGTGCTTTGGTGTTGACTTTTATATCTTAGATGCTGAATCTAAAGAGTTTGATGTAAATGCATTTGAGTTTAATTTAATGCATGAGTGTATGTATTCTCCTAATGAGTTATTAGAGCTGCGAGATATGCTCCCGGCTAGTTATTAGTAAGGGAATACGTTGGATAGAATATATTTAAAGGATGCCTACATAGTATCTGTTTACGACTATAAAGAATTTGAAAAAATATTTCTTGGCGAGTTTTTATCAGGGGGGGTTATTGAAGATGAAACATTCAGGTTTCGGCCATTTCAGCAAATCGTGACTTCAAAGATTGTTAGCAAATCTGCTGATGAGGATAAGTTAGAAATATACACACATAGTGGGAGTTGTTATGTGATTGATGCTGACCATAAGTTAATTGATATTTCATTTGTTGAACTGGTTGTTATGAGAGCAGGAGCTTATTCGGCAGATCGAGTTTTAGAAATGAGAGAGCAACTTAAGTCTCAAAATAAAAGCCATTGAATAGCGAAGATAAGAAGTCTGATGAGATTATTATTTGTCACTTACCTCTTTGAAAAATTTGACGATAATCAAATATTCATAAATGTTTATACAGCATCAATTGACTTAGTCAAAAATTTGCATTAGTATTAGAGATGTATATTTGTAAGAGAATTTTATGTCTAAAGCATTTTCAAAAGTCTTAGTAATGACGCTTATGCTGGTTGCCTTTGTAGGGCAAGCATTTGCGTATTCTGCTATGCCTTGCGAAATGTCATCAGGTTCTCACGAATCACACATGAACATGAACATGAACATGGATCATGGTGATATGAATAAAAGCAGTAATGGTCAATCAGAAGATTGTTGTGACGTTGAATGTATTTGTCCTGCAAATGCTTGCTCATCTACGACAGTCCTAAATTCCAGTATTGATTCGACAGATATTCAAATATTCAGTGAATCTGTAGCTGCTCTGCAATCTAAACAACCTCATTCAATTTCCACTTCCCTTTATCGTCCACCAATTTTTGCCTAATACAGGATTAGTGCGTCCAAATTTCTCGCACATGTAATTAATTTTTCTGTTAGTCAATATAGCGTCGTAGCGCTATAGATATTTTCCAGCGATGTCTGGGGGCAAAAATGATCAATAAGTATTTAAAAATAGCAGTAGTAATGCTGCTTTCACCTGCGTTTGCAAACGCCAACGAACATAACCATGCACACAATAACGACGTAACACCTTTGGAGTTAATCGTTTATAAAACCCCTACTTGTGGGTGTTGTAAAAAATGGATAACTCATATTGAAGACAAAGGGATCGTTGCGCATTCCAAAGATTTCCGAAACATCGGCAACATCAAAACTAAGTATGGTATCAAACCTAATTACCGTTCATGCCACACGGCAGTGAGTAGAAATGGATTTGCCTTTGAAGGTCATATACCTGCTAAATTTATTCAGCAGTTCTTATCAGAAGAACATCCCAATGCGATTGGGCTTTCAGTTCCAGCAATGCCAGTTGGCTCTCCCGGTATGGAAGTCGATGACCGCTTTATGCCATACAACGTGTTAATTCTATTTAAAGATGGAACGAGCAAAGTCTATGCAAAAGTTAAGACATACGAGGAGCAATTCTAATGAAATTGAACTCTTCAAACCTTACTTCACTTTCAACTGCATTAATACTCGGCTTATCTGTATTCTCAGCTCAAGCTGAGAAAGTAGTGTCGCTTGAACAAGCTATCACCTTAGCTCAGCAAAATGATCCTTGGCTTCATGGTAGCCGATTGAAACAAAGTGCAGTTGAAAATAGAAGTATTGCTTCAGGTACTTTGCCTGATCCGAAAGTATCGCTAGGGATAATGAATTTACCAACAGATACTTGGGATTTAGATCAGGAAGGAATGACTCAGCTAAAGGTTGGCGTCTCTCAAATGTTTCCGAGAGGCGACAGTCTAGAGATCAAGAAAGACCAGTTACAAATTGAGTCCACGAAATTTCCACTGTTACGAGAGGATCGTAAAGCTAAGTTGAAAAGCCAAGTGTCACAACTTTGGTTAGATGCTTACTTAGCCCAACAAACTATTAAATTGATTGAAGATGATTGGTCTCTCTTTGAGCAGATGGCGGAAGTGGCTAAAGCTAGCTATTCAAACGTTGTTGGTAAAACTAGACAGCAAGATGTTATTCGTGCTCAGTTGGAAATCGTGCAGTTAGATGACAGATTAACTTCGCAAAAGCAGAAACTAGAAACGACAATCGCTCGTCTCAATGAGTGGCTTCATATTTACGATGCGGATCGTTTGAATGAATCATTCAACTTTGACGCGCAACCATTAGAGTTTAGCGTCTCAAAAGAATTGCCTTCGATTCAATTGAATAATCCAACAGTCCTAAAAGCATCTAATTACTCAAGAAATCTATTGGCTCAGGAGCTTTCGAATCACCCAGCCATACTTGCGATTGATATAAAACGCAAAGCTTCAGAAAAAGGAATTGAGTTAGCCAAACAGCAATATGAGCCGCAATGGGGTGTTAATGCTAGTTATGCCTATCGCGACAATATGCCCTCTGGTGATAGCCGAGCTGATTTATTTTCTGTTGGGGTAACGTTTGATTTACCCTTGTTTACCGAGAACAGACAAGATAAGCAAGTTGCAGCTTCTATTGCAGATTCAGAGACTATTAAAACCGAGAAACTATTACTGACAAAGCAAATGATCAGTGTTTTAGAAAAAGAACTAAGACAGCTTAAACGCTTATCAGATAGACAATCTATCTATCAAGAACAACTCCTTAAACAAACTCATGACCAAGCAGAAGCGTCATTGACAGCCTACACAAATGATGATGGCGATTTTGCCGAAGTTGTTCGAGCAAGAATTGCCGAATTAAATACCAGAATATCAGCTTTAAGAATTGATGTTGACGCACTTAAAACAGTTGCTCGTATCAACTATTTCTTTGCGCATTCTCAATCTAACTCAAATGCTGAACATAAGTCGATGCAAACTTCACACAAAACTAATCAGCACTTATCCAGTCAGCAATTTGGAGAAAAATAATGTCAACGAATACAAAAACAATTATTGCCATCATCATTGGGGCAGCACTTGGTGCTGGAGCATTGAGTTTATATCAAGGTACTGGCTCAAACAGTAATAGTAATGAAGCAACATCAGGAGAAAAAAAGCCTCTGTATTGGGTTGCACCGATGGATTCTAATTACCGCCGGGACAAGCCCGGTAAGTCGCCTATGGGGATGGATCTAATTCCAGTGTATGAGGAAGGATCATCTGGTGATGACTTTGGCCCCGGAGCAGTAAAAATTGCGCCTCATGTAGTGAATAACCTTGGGGTTCGCACTGCACCTGTTGAACTGAAAAATATGCATACTGAAATCTCAACGGTAGGTTATGTTCAATATGATGAAGATAAGCTAATTCATATCCACCCACGGGTTGATGGCTGGATTGATAAACTTTACATCAAAGCAGCAGGTAACCCTGTAGAGAAAGGGCAGCCTCTTTATACACTATATTCTCCTCAGTTAGTTAATGCTCAGGAAGAGCTGTTAATAGCGTTAAAGCGCAACAATAGTTCTTTAATTTCAGCAGCCAAAGATCGCCTAAAAGCGTTACAGCTTTCAGCAGACTTTGTTCAAAAGCTAGAAAAGACACGAAAGGTTCAGCAAACAATTACCTTTTATTCACCACAAGCAGGTGTTGTCGATGGTTTGAAGGTTAGAGAAGGTTTTTATGTAAAGCCGGGAAACACCTTATTAAGCATTGGCCAGCTAGATCAAGTTTGGGTTGAAGCAGAAGTGTTTGAACGTGACGCAGCCTTAATTAAAAAAGGACTTCCTGTATCAATGACACTGGATTATTTACCCGGTGAGGACTGGGCTGGTGTCGTTGATTATGTTTATCCAACATTGAACAGTAAAACACGCACACTCCGAGTGAGATTGAAATTTGATAACACAGACTATCAATTAAAACCAAATATGTTTGCACAAGTCTCTATTCACGCTAATCAAGCTGATAGCACCATCCTCGTGCCTAAAGAAGCCGTTATTAGAACAGGTAAACAGGACAGAGTAGTACTTGCGTTAGGTGATGGGCAATTTAAATCTATTGAAGTGACTATTGGCCGGGTTGATATCGACAGCATCGAAATATTAGACGGCTTAAATGAAGATGATGTTGTGGTGACATCTGCCCAATTCTTGATTGATTCTGAATCAAGTAAAAGCTCTGACTTTAAACGAATGACTCATGATGAAGTGCCTAACTCTGTTTGGATGCAAGGGGATGTTAATAGTGTTATGGCAGGGCACCGCATGGTTAATATTTCACATGGCCCTGCTGAAGCTTGGGATTGGCCTGAAATGGTTATGGATTTTACTGTGGCTGAAAAAGTCGATATTGACTCATTAAAGTCAGGTCAATCTTTGCACTTTGAAGTGAGCAAAACCGAAGACGGTGGATATGAAATTACTGGAATTCATATCATGAGTGAGCCTGAAGTATCATCAGCAACAGTATCTGGTTTGATTAATGCGATTGATATTGATACACGGATTCTAAATATTAGCAGAGGCCCAATAGAGAAATGGGATAGACCTGCTGCGACGATGGATTTTATCGTCGCGGACAATATAGAAATGGTTGATTTCAATGTCGGTGATAATGTCACTTTCACTTTTGAGGTTAGAGATGACTTAGTTATCACTGACATTTCTCTTGAATCAGATGAACAACACGGCAAGGAAAATAAAGCTGCTGTTGATCATTCTAATCATTAAGTGGGAGAAAAATAATGATTGAATCAATTATTAGATGGTCTATCGGCAATCGTTTCTTTGTTTTGTTGATTACCTTAATTATCGCGTTTGGTGGTTTGTATTCATTACAAAAAACACCAGTAGATGCACTCCCCGATCTTTCTGATGTGCAGGTGATAATTAAGACGAGCTATCCGGGACAGGCACCACAAGTAGTGCAGGATCAAGTGACATTTCCTCTTACTACAGCGATGTTATCAGTGCCGGGGGCGCAAACTGTTCGTGGTTACTCATTTTTTGGTGATTCCTACGTCTACATTATTTTTGATGACGATACTGATTTGTATTGGGCTAGAAGCAGAGTACTTGAATACTTAAGCCAAGTAGCATCAAGCCTGCCTGATTCGGCAAAACCTCAATTAGGACCTGATGCAACAGGTGTGGGTTGGGTATACATTTACGCTTTAACAGATAAGTCTGGAAACCATGATCTAAGCCAATTAAGAAGCATTCAAGACTGGTTCTTAAAGTATGAACTACAAACTGTTCCGGGCGTGTCCGAAGTTGCCGCCGTTGGTGGTATGGTTAAGCAGTATCAAGTGCAAGTAGATCCTGATAAATTGAGAGCTTACGATATTCCTCTAAGTTTAATACAAATAGCCTTACAAAAAGGGAACAAAGAAACTGGCGCATCCGTTGTGGAAATGGCTGAAGCTGAATATATGGTTACCGCAACGGGGTATATTCAATCAGTTAGTGATATAGAGAAAATCCCACTTGGTATTAACGAACAAGGCACGCCATTGCGTATTGGTGATGTTGCTACCGTTAATTTAGGGCCTCAAATGCGCCGTGGTATCGCAGAGCTTAATGGTGAAGGCGAAGTTGTTGGTGGTGTTGTCGTTATGCGCTTTGGTGAAAACGCTCAACAAACCATAAACGGGGTAAAAGAAAAACTTGAATCGCTTAAATCTTCTCTACCAGAGGGGGTGGAGATTGTCCCTGTTTATGACAGATCGAAGTTAATAGATCGTGCTGTTGATAATCTTTGGAGCAAGTTGCTAGAGGAGCTTGCAGTCGTTGCTATTGTCTGTGTGGCTTTCCTATTTCATCTTCGCTCATCTATTGTGGCAGTTGTTACTCTGCCATTAGGTATCTTGGTGTCGTTCATTATCATGTATATGCAAGGCATCAATGCCAACATTATGTCTTTAGGCGGTATCGCTATTGCGATTGGTGCGATGACTGATGGTGCAATAGTGATGATTGAAAATATGCACAAGCATATGGAGAAAACACCACTAACAGATGAAAATCGCTGGCAAATTGTTGCTAAGGCTGCGAGTGAAGTAGGCCCTGCACTATTTTTTAGCTTACTGATCATTACAGTCTCATTCTTACCTGTATTTATCTTGGAAGCGCAAGAAGGAAGAATGTTCTCTCCGCTCGCCTATACAAAAACCTATGCAATGGCGGCATCAGCAGGTTTGGCGATCACATTGGTGCCTGTTTTGATGGGCTACTTTATTCGAGGCAAAGTTGTTTCTGAAAAGAAAAACCCGTTAAACCGATTATTGATTGCTATCTACATGCCTGTTTTAAAGCAAGTCATGAAGTTTCCAAAATCGACAATAGTAGCAGCAATATTAGTGACTATCGTTGGCTTTTGGCCTGTCGATAAAATTGGTAGTGAATTCATTCCGCCATTGGATGAAGGCGATCTCATGTATATGCCTACTACCTATCCCGGTATTTCAATTGGTAAAGCAAGGGAGTTATTGCAGCAAACAGACAAGCTTATTCGCACTGTGCCAGAAGTTGAAACTGTATTTGGTAAAGTAGGAAGAGCTGAAACTGCAACCGATCCTGCACCTTTAACCATGATTGAAACCTTTATTCAATTGAAGCCACGAGAGCAGTGGCGAGAGGGTGTGACTACTGAATCGTTAAAAGCTGAGTTTGATAAATTGGTTAAGTTTCCGGGCTTAACGAATGCTTGGGTTATGCCAATCAAGACCCGAATCGACATGTTAGCAACAGGCATAAAAACGCCTGTGGGTATTAAAGTCGCCGGACCAGAGCTTGATGTGATTCAGGAAATCGGCCAACAAATAGAGCAAATTTTACCCGAAGTTACAGGCACAGCATCAGTTTACTCAGAGCGAGTTGCAGGTGGACGATATATCAAGGTTGATATTTCACGCGATAAGGCAAGTCGCTTTGGGTTAAACATCGAAGATGTTCAACAAGTGGTTTCTACAGCTATTGGTGGTATGAACGTTACCCAAACGGTAGAAGGTCAAGAGCGTTACCCTGTTAACTTACGCTATCCGCAAGACTATCGAGACTCTCCTGAGCAGCTATCACGATTACCTGTTGTAACACCAAGTGGTCAACGCATTGCACTAGGTGATGTCGCAGATATTCGAGTTGAGAACGGTCCGCCGGGAATTAAGAGTGAAAATGCTCGTTTAAATGGCTGGACGTTTATCGATATAGACGGTGTTGACGTAGGTACTTATGTTGAAAGTGCAAAAATACACTTGGCTAATAATCTAAAACTACCAGCAGGTTATTCAATTACTTGGGCTGGGCAATACGAATATATGGAAAGAGCGAAAGAAAAGCTCACCTATGTATTGCCTTTAACACTCGCCATTATTGTTATTCTACTTTACTTAAACTTCAGAGCGTTTAGTGAGGTGGCTATCATTATCGTTACCTTGCCGATGGCGATGATTGGTGGCTTATGGTTGATGTATCTGGAAGGGTTTAACTTCTCTGTGGCTGTTGGCGTGGGCTTTATTGCTCTAGCTGGGGTAGCGGTTGAGATTGGTGTGATAATGTTGGTCTATCTCAATCAGGCACTTGCTGAGCTTAAGGAAAAAGCTGAAGAGCGAGCTGAACCTATCTCTGATGATGCATATCAAGATGCATTATTGCACGGTGCAGGCTTACGAGTTCGTCCAGTAATGATGACAGTTGCAACAATCATTATCGGCTTGATGCCCATTTTATATGGTACAGGAACAGGTTCGGAGATTATGAGTCGTATTGCTGCACCTATGGTAGGCGGAATGACAAGTGCTGTGCTACTCACTCTTATTGTGCTCCCAGTAATTTACTCAATCGTTAAAAAGCCAGAATTAAACGCCTTTAACAAGGAGCTTTCTAAGGCGGAGCTAAAAAGTAATGCTTAGCACGGCTAGAAAATATCACAAATGGCTAATGGCATTTGTCGGAATACAATTCCTCTTCTGGTCTATTACAGGCGTGTATATGGTGACTATGGATATTCACTATATACACGGCGAAACCTTGGCTAAGAGTGAGGAAGCCAAAATAGATTTAGCAAGTATGGATTACTCCATTGTAAAGCTAGCTGCGGATTATCCTAAAGCTAGCCAAGTTACACTTACTCAAAGTATGGGCCGTCCTTTGTATTCTTTTATTAATGGAGAAAATGGAAAAGTAGCAATAGATGCTAAAACTGGAGCTGTTCAGGCACTTGTAGATGAAATCAAGGCTAAAGAAATCGCACAATACCATTATGCGCTGAATCATCAAATCGACAGCGTAAGGTTGATTAAGTCAGCGACAAACTTGCCTGCTGAGTTGTCCCCAAGGCATTTACCTGTTTGGAGAGTGACGTTTGAGCAATTCTCCACACCGACATTTTATATAAGTCAACAAACAGGATCACTTGTTGCCAAGCGTCATGATTACTGGCGATTGTTTGATTGGATGTGGCGGTTCCACATTATGGATTACTATGATGGAGAAAACGTATCTAACTGGTTTTTGTTCTTGGTCGCAACTCTAGGTCTAATGGGAGCAATTACTGGCGCAGTATTGACTTATTACCGAGTGCTTTCCCCAAATAAAAAGGGAGTCATTTGATGCGACTATTTAAGTTAAATACAACGATACACAAGTGGCTTTCTTTATTTGTTGGTTTACAACTGCTTATTTGGTTGGGAACGGGCCTTTACTTCAATTTGATGGATCACAGTAAAGCCAGTGGTAATGAACTTAGAGTTCATTCTCATCATGAAGGTAGCATTACAGGCTTTGACCTATTCCCTATTAAAGACATTACTAGTAATGCTCCGCAGGAAGTAAACCTTATATGGGTTTTACATCAGCCTTACTATCATTTTGTGTTCGATAAGGGGCAGCATAGCTATCAAGAACGCCACTCAAAGCTATTTGATGCTGTAACAGGAAAGCCATTTAATTTGTCTGAAGAACAAGTACTAACTTTGGCAAAAAACTCCTACTCAGGACAGGGTAAGTTAACTACTCCAGTGTTATCTCAACCTCCGTTTTCTGATCACGTAAGGCAGCAAAATCCTATGTGGCAAGTTGCCGTTGAGGATGAGAACAATACAACTATTTATTTAGATAGTATTACAGGTCAAGTACTTCGCCATGCCAATGATGATTTCAGATTGAAAGATCTGATGATGAAGCTTCACTTTATGGACTATGGCAATTCTGGAGGATTTAACCATTGGTTGATCATTGCATTTGCTTTTGCAACGCTATTCCTTTCAATTACTGGTGTTACTTGGCTGATACAACAGTATCGAAGTGGTTTACTGAAGCTAGGTTGGGGCACTAACAGGCAAAAAGTGGCAGTGACGTTTTCCAATGAAAATACTATTACTGACATCTCAGCAGTTGGTCGCTCAACTGTACTAGAAGGGCTAGCTAGTTCACATGTATACCTTCCTTCAGGTTGCGGTGGTGGCGGTACTTGTGGCAAATGCGTGTTCTTAAGTTCAACTAAATTACCTATCACACTATCTGAACAGGAACATTTATCTCAGGAGCAACTTAAGGAAGGTTATCGGCTTGGATGTCAGCATAGGTTCTCTGAAATTAGTTCGATTGAAGTTAATACTGATCGCAATATTGAAAATCATGAGCTAGTTGTGGTTGCGACTAATTTCATTACTCCTTTTATCAAGGAAGTGAAATTTAAGCTGAAATCAGGCAAACAGTTGGCATTTAAAGCTGGTGCATATATGCAATTTGATGTGCCAGCAGGGATTAATAGCTTACGTCCAGATGATATGCCAGAGTGCTATGAAAAATACTGGGATAGCTACTATCATGGAAAATTTTCTCATAACGGTGTAACTCGCCACTACTCATTAGTTAACTTTGACGAGGAGTCTGATGAGTTAATGTTTAATATCCGTTGGCAGACCGCAAAGAATGGTTTTAAAGCAGGAATAGGTTCAAGTTATTTAGGTTCACTCCAAGTAGGTGAAACGATAACTGCAAAAGGCCCTTTTTCTGATTTTTATGCCACTTCAAATAAAAAAGTTAGTCGCGTGTTTATTGGTGCGGGTTCAGGACTTGCACCACTGAGGTCTATTATTTTTGAACAGTTGAAAAAGCATAAAGATAAAAGTGGTTTGACTCTTATCTATGGTGCGCGAACTGAAGATGACTTGCTATACCATAATGAATTGAAGTCACTGAGTGAGAAGCATAAAAACTTCTCTTATATTCCTACTCTTTCTAATCCTTCAGAAGAATGGCAAGGGCACTCAGGCTATGTTCAAAAAGTACTTCTGCCGTATATGAACCAAAAATCAGAACTGCTTTTGGCTGAGTTTTACTTGTGCGGTCCAGAAGCAATGATGAGTGAAGTGGAAAAAATAATTACAGATGCTGGGATTCCAAGTAATAAAATTTTCAAAGATAAATTTAGTCGTTAATCCATTAAATAAATAGAGGTATATATGAAAACATTAATTAAATTTTTAACCGTAATCAGTGTCGTTTTTAGTAGTGCGGTATTTGCGCATGTGCATCTTGAAAAAAGTGTGCCTGCTGATAATGCAATGCTAATGAATCCTCCAGAAGAGTTAACTTTGGTGTTCACCAAAGAGGTACGGGTTGTAAAAGTTTCATTGGCCAATAAACAAGGCGAAGAATTTAAATTTGGATTCGAGCCTTCTAAAGTCGCTACTAGCAAATTTACATGGAAACTACCTAAATTAGCTCCTGCAAACTATGCTGTGGATGTAACCTTCTTAGGTAACGATGGTCATAAAATGAAACATAGCTTCGGCTTTATGGTTCACTAAAATAGGCGGTGTGATTGATATGGAAATGTATATCTGGAATACAGTCATTGTACTGTCAAAAATTGTATTTTACGTCGGCTTTGCCTGTATTGCTGGTTATACATTTTTCAGGCAAATATTTGAGAATAATGAATCTCATACTAATGCTGTAATAGCGAATTTAACGTGGACAAGAACTTATATAGTTATGGCTTTGATCGCTAATATTACTTGGTTCTTTGCCAGTACTGGTGCAATGGCAGAAGAGGGAATTCAGGGGGCGATAGACGCTGATATATTGGCTATTATGTGGGACTCCTCTGTCGGCACTGGAGCTTTGCTTCGAGCGCTTGGGCTAGTTACCGCAATAATCGCTTTAGCTTTAAGGTTCAAACTCGCTGTGAACTCGTACTTAAAACAAAGCGCTTTAATGTTGAGTTTATTAATCCTTGCATACTCATTCACGTTACTGGGTCATATTTCTGAGTTAGGCACAATTGAAAAAGGCTTGCTTATTTTGCATGTGCTCGTTATGGCATGGTGGTTTGGGGCGTTATTGCCACTAAAACAGGCTTGCCATCAGCTAAGTTATGCAGAACTTCATTTGCTGATGGAAAGCTTTGGCAAACAAGCAAGTTTTACATTGAGCCTATTGTTGGTAGCAGGCCTCTGGCTCGTGATTCAATTGGTCGGAAGTCTTGATGCACTAATAAGCTCAAGTTACGGACAAACACTGTTGTTTAAATTGGCCCTTGTAGTGTCTATTTTGGCACTTGCTGCTAAACATAAACTAATACTCGTTCCACAACTTAAAAATAGTCAAGGCAGAGAGGCTTTATCTAAATCTATCTCGATAGAAATGGTAGTAGCTTTTGCCATTTTATCTGTAACGGCTGGGCTTACTAGTGTTGTTGGCCCTGCAAATTAAAACCTAAAAGAGAAAATGAAAATGAAAACAATAAATATCCTACTCGTTTTATTAATGACGTTTAGTTTCGCAGCAAACGCTCATGGTGATAAGAATAAAGACAAAGGATTGTTTAAAGGTGTAGATACACCAGCCGCAAAAGTTGTTTTGGCATTTCATCAAGCACTTGAAACTGGCAATCAAAAACAGGCTAGAGCGCAGTTAGCGGATGATGTCATCATTTTCGAGGGAGGCCGCGTTGAAAGGAGCGCTGATGAATATGCTCATCATCATATGTTGTCGGATATGAAGTATTTAGCAGCGATGAAGAGCGACACACTTGAACATCAAGTGACGATACTTGGAAATACAGCTATCTCTGCCTCGCGTAGTCAAACTAAAGGTACTTACAATGGTGAAGAACGTGATTATCAAGGGATGGAAACAATGGTTCTCGAAAAGCAAAACGGTGAATGGAAAATTAAGCACATTCATTGGTCACACTAATTTATTGGTCAAACCTCGGAGAGTAAAATGAGAATTAAAGATCCATTACATCAAATTTCTACACCGCGTAGACGCTTTGTACAAGGTTTAGCTGCTGGCGGTATATTAGCTGCTTTTCCAAGCATTCTTCATGCTGCTTCATCTTTAGTGGCTGGAACAATAACAGGTACTGTGCCCGAACTAAGTGGAGAAATAATAGATCTGGTGATAGATGAGTCACCCGTAAACTTCACAGGTGTTGTAAGAATGGCTACAACAATCAATGGCTCAATACCAGCTCCTACCTTGCGCCTCAGAGAAGGTGATGACGTTACTATCAGGGTAACTAATAAATTATCAGTGCCGAGTTCAATTCATTGGCATGGGATCATTCTTCCGTATCAAATGGATGGCGTACCGGGTATTAGCTTTAAAGGTATAATGCCGGGTGAAACCTTTGTTTATAAATTTAAGCTGCAACAAAGCGGCACATATTGGTATCACTCACACAGTGGCTTTCAAGAAATGACAGGTATGTACGGCGCATTAATTATTGAGCCAAGAGAAAAGGATATTATTAGTGCTGACAATGAGCATGTTATCCAATTGTCTGATTGGACTGATGATGACCCAATGGATTTGTTCCGCAAGTTAAAAGTACAGAGCGATGTATTTAACTTTAATCAACCTACTGTTCCAGAGTTTTTTGATGACATTTCAAATAGCAGCGTTTCAAATGCGCTACAACGCCGGGAAATGTGGAATAAAATGAGAATGAACCCTACAGATCTTGCAGACTTATCAGCATCTGCAATGACTTTTTTAATGAATGGTTGTGCGCCTTTGACAAACTGGCGTGGAATGTTTAAAGCTGGCGAAAAGGTTAGGCTTAGATTTATTAACGGTTCTAGCAATACGTTTTTTGATGTAAGAATACCTGAGCTGAAGTTAACAGTTGTACAAGCTGATGGACAAAATGTTGAACCTGTGACAGTAGATGAATTTAGATTTGGTCCCGGTGAAACTTATGATGTACTTGTCGAGCCAAAAAATGATGCATATACGATTTTTGCACAAAGCATGGATCGCTCAGGTTATGCTAAAGGTACTTTATCAATGGCACCTAATATTGATGCACCAGTACCTGCTCTAGATCCCGTTGAATGGTTAACGATGACAGATATGATGGGGAATATGGCCCAAGGTGGTGAGCATTCCGCGATGGCAGGTATGGCAGACATGTCGGGCATGAATTCTAATAAAATGGATCATAGTGCAATGGGTCATGGAGCGATGGCAATGGATCATAGTAAACATGGAATGACTAAAAACCCATTAGCTGTTGCTAGCACTAAAGTGCGTCATGCAAAAACAGAGTATGGAGCTTCTGTTGATATGCGTGTTGATATGCCTAGAACAAACCTTGATGATCCCGGTATAGGTTTACGTAAAAATGGACGCCGTGTTTTAACACTTGCAGATTTACATTCTCTTGAGGGAATTACAAACCAGCAAGAGCCAGAGGCTGAAATTGAATTACATTTAACTGGAAACATGGAGCGTTATAGCTGGTCATTTGATGGCTTGGAATTTGGAAAAAGCACGCCAGTTCACATGAAGCATAATCAACGTTTAAGAGTTATTTTACAAAACGATACAATGATGACACATCCCATGCACCTGCATGGTATGTGGAGCGATTTGGAGAATGAAAAAGGTGATGTACAGGTTCGTCGCCATACTATCCCTGTACAACCAGCGCAAAGAATTAGTTTTTTAACAACACCTCATGACGTAGGTCGCTGGGCATGGCATTGCCATTTATTATTCCACATGGATGCAGGTATGTTTAGAGAGGTAGTTGTATCATGAAAAAATTAATACTAACCAATACGTTAAGACTATTATTAATAGGTTTGCCCCTTATAAGTGTATCTGTATCTGCAAAAGATGAGATGACTGAGATGGGTGATTCTAAAATGCAAGCACAAGGTGGAGATGCACCTAAAGATGCTAGAGACCCCCATGCTTATGCAGCAGGTACAACTTTGACTGAAGGTCCTTATGCACTCAGTAGCGACAAACGACTGACTTTGGCAGATGAGCATTCATTTTACGCGCTACTAGGGGATCGTCTTGAATATAATGAGCAAACAAACGCAGGTGTTTTTGACTTTCAGGCATGGTATGGCACTACTTTTGATAGATTAGTCATCAAAACTGAAGGAGATTTTAGCGAAGGTAATTTAGAGGAGAACCAAACAGATTTTCTATGGGGCCACGCAATATCTGCTTATTGGGATACACAAGTCGGTATTCGACTTGATTACAATAACGAAGGTGAAAACCGCAAATGGCTAGCTTTTGGTTTACAAGGTCTAGCCCCCTACTGGTTTGAAATTGATATGACTGCGTATTTAGGAGAGCAAGGTAATAGTGCATTTTCGATCGAAGCTGAGTATGAGCTATTACTTACTCAAAAGTTAATTGTTCAACCACGAGCAGAGTTGACGCTTTACGGTAAGGATGACGTCCAAAATAACCTTGGTAGTGGCTTGTCTAGCAGTGCTATTGGTTTTCGGGTTCGTTATGAGTTTACCCGCCAGTTTGCTCCCTATGTTGGCGTTGAGTGGACAAATAAATTTGGTAATACAGCCGACTTTGCGAAGTTAAATGGGCAAAGTACTCGTGATACTGCTTTTGTTGCAGGTATCAAGTTCTGGCTCTGATATGAAGAAATACTATATTGACTTGATGAGAGCTACCGCAACTATATTGATGGTAGCTTTCGTTTTTTGGGATTTAAACCATTTTAGTTATGTTAGGAAAGGCCTAGCTAATAGTTTTTTTGGAAAGAACTAAGAGCAGTAATAGTAAGCTACTTCTTGTTTTCAATCGGTGCCAGTCTGGTGTATACCTATCAAGGTGGAATATCAGCTAAGAAGTAAAGTTGGCGAATGGTTAAGGTTAAAGAGTCAAGGCAAAAAACATCGCCATTGAAAGACGTACAATAGGCCATTTTATCACTTTTGATGAACGGGAATTGGATGTGCCCGGGATAGAACCGATTGTTGCAAAGTACTGCGCTTAAAGCTGAACAATTGGAAAAATGATCCATTACTCAATACCTAGTTATGAGCGTAGGGTTTTTATTTCTTTTAATGGTGCTCATGCTTGGCTTCAATCTCATGAGTATAAATTAGACACCCCTTTTATACTTGTGAAGTTAAAGCTGTTTAAAAAAGTAAAAAGTAAAAAGTA
The DNA here is from genome assembly GCF_002310795.1 of Pseudoalteromonas issachenkonii. Classification (NCBI taxonomy): domain Bacteria; kingdom Pseudomonadati; phylum Pseudomonadota; class Gammaproteobacteria; order Alteromonadales; family Pseudoalteromonadaceae; genus Pseudoalteromonas; species Pseudoalteromonas issachenkonii. The sequence goes on along the minus strand of NZ_CP011030.1, from coordinate 2,879,816 downwards.
AAAAGTAAAAAGTAAAAAGTAAAAAGTAAAAAGTTTAGGTTTTAGTTCAAAGGTTGATCAAGATCATAAAATTATTTTTATAAAGTGGCTAATATTGTAGGTGATAAATAAGGAATTAAAATGTTTGGACTTTTCAAGTGGTTTAAAATAGTGGTAATTACTCTGTTGCTTACGCAGCATGGCTTTGCTATTGCTAAACCAATGAATTGTGAAGAACATCAAAATGGATCTTCCGACACGCATATTATACAACCAAGCAAAAATATGCATCATCAATCAATGAATGACAATAGTCACTATCACACTGAAAATTCGCAAGATTCTAAAAACCGTCATGGTGATGAAGACTGTGAAAAATGTAAAGCTGGTGATTGTGTTTGTTGTGAAGGCGGTTTTTGTACAAGCTTTCATTTAAATGCCTATCTTGTGGAAGCGCAAGACGAAGGTATTTGCAATATTCATTCTGAGCTAATTCTACAGCGTATACCCCTACCAAAATCTGGTATCCATCTCTTACTTTATCGTCCACCAATTATTGGCTAATCACGGGATCAGTGCGCCTTTTTTTCGCCAGTCCCATCAAAAATAAAACGATTTACTGATTGGTTTAAATTACCAACCGTTTTGAACAATTAGCACAATATTTTTTGGAGGCATGATGAACATGCTCAAACTATTGCTATTTACAGTACTTAATGCTGTCGATTTTGACCGAGATTTCTCTTTTACCAAAAAATTAGTTTTTAGCTTATTCACTAGAATTAGTACTTGACCTGTGTCTTAGACACAGGTCTAAGCTGAAGATGAGAGTACAAACTTAGCTAAAAAACTGAGGAGTGAATATGAAAGTTGCGGAGCTGGCAAAAAGCCTTGGAACGACTGCTGATACGGTGCGCTATTACACCAGATTAGGATTGTTAAAACCTGCTAAGTCAGTGAACGGCTACAAGTCATACTCGAATAAAGAAGTATCGAGACTTAAATTCATTTTAAGTGCCAGAAACCTTGGTTTTTCCGTTGCAGATATCAAGGAAATTATTAATGAATCTGAAGATGGTAAAAGTGCGTGCCCATTAGTCAGAAGCCTGATCAAAGAGCGGCTTGAAGAAACAGAAAAGCAGTTTCAAGCAATGTTGGCACTTCGAGGAAAAATGTCTTCTGCGCTTTCTCGATGGGAAGAAATGGAAGACAAAGCACCGACTGCAAACATGGTTTGTCATCTCATCGAAAACTTTGAGCAAATTAAAAAAGCATAGGAGGAAAAAGGGTGGCTACTAACACAAATATAAAAACTGAATCAGGCTGTTGCTGTCAGGCAAAAGCTCAATCCTCTTCGTGTAAAAGTAAGGAGAATACGTTGGAGAAAGTATCACATAACCAACAGCTTATCATTGAAGGTGCTGGGTGTGCTAGCTGTGTAGGCAAAATTGAAGGGGCGTTGAAGGCAACTCTTGGAGTCGTCAGTGCGGAAATGAATTTTGCTGATAGGACAGTAACAGTTTATGGGACAGCTAAAACAAAAGAGTTGATCAAAGCTGTTGAGTCAGTGGGGTATAACGCGAAGCCAATTGATGATAGCTCAGCAACAGATGCGCTTGATGAGAAAGAGGCTGCGGATTTTGCATATTACAAAAAGCTAATGCGCGATACGTTTATTGCCCTTTCACTCGGCGTTCCTTTGATGATCTACAGCATTGTAGTTGGAGAAATGACGGTTGAAACAAACCTTGAACGAATTTCTTGGTTGGTTGTAGGCATTTTAACTTTTGGTGTTATGTATTTTTCAGGCAAGCATTTCTATGTAGGAGCATGGAAGAGCTTCAAAAATCATTCAGCCAATATGGACACCCTAATTGCTTTAGGAACAGGCACGGCTTGGTTGTATTCGATGGTTGTCGTGTTTGCACCTGACGCTGTTCCATTGATGGCACGGCATGTTTATTTTGAAGCTACCGCCATGATCATTGGCTTAATTGATTTAGGTTTAGCATTAGAAATCAAAGCCAGAGGTAAAACCTCTGAGGCCATTAAACGTCTTATCGGCTTGCAAGCCAAAACAGCAACCGTGGTTCGTGACAACAAAGAAGTTCAGATAGGTATTGAGCAGGTTTTATTTAACGATATTGTGAAGGTAAAACCGGGTGAAAAAATTCCCGTCGATGGCGTGGTATTGGAAGGACACACCTCTATTGATGAGTCCATGCTGACAGGCGAACCTATGCCTGCTGAAAAAGCTGAAGAAGATGAGGTTGTCGCAGGTACTTTGAACAAATCAGGCATGATTTTATTTAGAGCCACACGCGTTGGTAAAGACACGGCGCTTGCACAGATCATCAATATGGTGAAACGAGCACAAAATTCGAAACCGCCGATTGGCCGTTTGGCCGATGTTATTTCAGCTTTTTTCGTACCTGTCGTGATGATCACCTCTGTGTTAAGTGCGCTAGCATGGCTTAACTTTGGACCTGAGCCAGCCATTGCTTTTGCCATCGTTTCAGCAACTACTGTGCTTATTATTGCCTGCCCGTGTGCTTTAGGCTTGGCAACACCCATGTCTGTCATGGTGGGAGTAGGAAAAGCAGCAGAAGCCGGAGTGCTTATTCGCAACGGTGAGGCACTGCAAACCGCCTCTAAAATCACTGCCATGATTTTAGATAAAACGGGCACTATTACTGAAGGGGCACCTAAGGTAACCGATATTATTTTAGCAAAAGCTACTGACGAAAAAGACGTACTACAGCTTGCAGCAAGTTTAGAAAGCGGCTCAGAGCATCCTTTAGCGCAAGCGATTGTTGAAAGTGCGTTAGATCAGGATATTGAGTTACTAAAAATTGAAGCCTTTAACGCCATTACGGGTTTTGGTGTAGAAGCAAGCTGCAACAACAAAGCCCTGCTTTTCGGAAACGATAAACTAATGAAGTTAAAAGGCATAGACCTCACAGGCTTTGTTGAACAAGCACAGTCTTTAGCCAAAGAAGCCAAAACACCTATGTACTTTGCTGTAGATGGTGAACTTGCAGCAATCATTGCTGTTGCAGATCCTATCAAGTCAGACTCAATCTCTGCTATCAAACGGCTTCATGCTAATGGTATACGCGTCATCATGTTAACGGGTGATAACAAGGAAACCGCTGCCGCCGTAGCTAAAAAAGTGGGTATTAGTGAGTTTCTTGCTGAAGTGCTGCCAGAAGATAAAGCCAACAAGGTGAAAGAGCTACAAGAAGGCGGCGAAATTGTTGGTATGACAGGAGATGGCATCAACGATGCTCCTGCGCTAGCGTTAGCCGATGTTGGCTTCGCCATAGGCACAGGGACTGATGTAGCTATCGAAAGTGCTGACATTACCCTAATGCGTGGTTCACTTCATGGCCTTGCTGATGCCATAGCGGTAAGCAAAGCTACTTTACGAAATATCAAACAAAACTTGTTTGGCGCGTTTGTCTATAACGTAGCCGGGATTCCTTTTGCTGCGGGGGTTCTATATCCCTTCTTTGGCATTCTGCTTAGCCCTGTAATTGCAGGTGCTGCAATGGCGTTTTCGTCATTGACTGTAGTGTCAAATGCAAATCGACTTCGCTTTTTTAAAGCAAAAGAGCATTAAGGAGAATCACAATGATGGTTATTAACTTATTAGGCTTAATGTTAATCGCGCTGATTGTTTGGTGGTTTTGGCTATATAAACCCAATAAAACAATCGTTCAAGGTAATGAAGTACTCATTGAAGTGAGGGATGGTGTGTATTCCCCATCCTCAATTCAGGTGTCTGCTAGCCAACCTGTCACTCTGAAGTTTATGCGCAAAGATCAATCCCCCTGCGCTGAAACAATGCTTATTCCTTCATTGGATATAAGCGAACAGCTTAAATTAAATGAAATTACTCAAATTACCCTATTGAACTTATCACCGGGAGAGCATGAGTTTCACTGTCAGATGCAAATGTATCGCGGTGTCTTAAAAGTCGTTTAGGAGGGCAATATGAAAAATCAACACCCTAATTTTTGGTCAACACCTACAGGCTGGGCTGCACTGGCACTTATTGCCGCAGTGACCTACTTCTTAGTGCTTGAGCATGGTCAACATATGCTGCAATTTCTTCCCTACTTGATTTTATTGCTATGCCCCTTGATGCACGTATTTATGCATGGCAGTCATGGTAAACATGGTCACGATCATTCACATGCGCCTGATGAAAAAAAGGAAGAGAGCTTTCAAGAACTCACGGATAAAAATGCAGCCTATCGCGATGGCTACATACAAGGGTTAGAAAAGGCACGTAAGGAATCACATAAAAAGGAGAGCAGTGATGAATGAAACATATGATTATGACTTATGGTCAATGGTGATACTGAACTCAGCAATTTTTATCTTTTTTGCCTTTAGTTTTGTCAAACCAAAAACATCAACTGATTGGAGAAGTCTAAGCGCGTTCTCTGCCTTTATTGTTGCCCTATTTACTGAAATGTATGGCTTTCCTTTAACTATCTATTTTCTGTCGGGGTGGCTGACGGAGACCTATCCAGAAGTAAATTTCTTTGCGCATGAAAATGGGCATTTATTACATACTTTCTTTGGATTTCAAGGTGATGCCCATTGGGACCCATTTCATATAGTGAGTATGGTGTTAATTGTTGCAGGTTTCTTTGTGTTGTCTTCAGCATGGAATGTATTGCATCACGCGCAAAAACATCATCAATTGGCTACAACTGGATGGTATGCAAGGTGTCGCCACCCACAGTATGTAGCTTTCATTCTAATCATGTTCGGCTTTTTATTGCAGTGGCCGACAATCCCAACACTTGCGATGTTTCCGATCTTAGTCGTTGTTTACGTCAAGCTAGCGAAACGCGAAGAAGCACAAGCGATTGCTGAGTTTGGTTCGGAGTACCACAGGTATATGGAATCGACACCAAGTTGGATCCCAAATTTTAATAAAAGTGTAGAAGGTAAAAATCATGAAAACGTTAACTAAATCAATTTTATTTATTAGTTCACTACTTATAACCACTAGCTCATTTGCCCAAAACAATGAGCATAAGCATGAAGGTGCGAACAAAGCTGATATGCATCAAGGCATGGCAATACCACATGAGAACATGGGAGAAATGCACAAAAAGATGATGGAAATGAAAAAGGAAGTCCATGCCATTAAAACTGAAAAAGATCCTGAAAAGCAACAGCAGATGATGGTTGAACATCACCGTTCAATGATGAAGATGATGCAATCCATGCACAAAAACATGGAAGAAATGCCAATGCATCAACAAATCAAGATGGCTGAACATCATTTAGAAATGATGGGGAACATGATGCCGCAGATGAACCGTAAAATGGAAGAAATGAAAGATAGCAATCAACAGCATTCACACAAACATTAGGAGAAAAATTATGAGCGATTTAAATCATAGAGTTGGCGTTAAAGAGCAAAATTTAGTTGTTCGAAACCTAAAGCTTAGCAATGTCACAGAAGAAAGCTGTGACGAGTTAGTAAAAGAAATAGATCAGCTTTTTGGTATAGATGAAGTTAGTTACAACATCAAAGAAGGTGAAATACACCTTGCCTATGATGCCGCAAACGTAAGCCTTGATGGGATTGAGGAGGTAATCCGTAAGTATGGCGCAGATGTTCATGATGATTGGTGGACACATACTAAAGAAAGTTACTATAAATTTGTTGATCAGAACATCAAAGATAACTCTGTTCATAAGCCTTGGAGTTGTCATCAAGCACCTTCGGGGGCTGGCCGGAAAAACAAATGAATTCATAAAAAAGTGTATAGATAATTAGTTAGTCAAATGAGGTAACAGTGATGAAAACACCCTATATAAAAGCTCTTTTATTGCTTACATTCGGTTTATATTTAGTGGGTTGTTCCAATACCACTTTTTATCATAAATACATGATGAGAGGTCAGGTAGTAGAAAGTTCTGATAATCGAACTCTAATCTGTATTGGTGCTAAGCATGGCGCAGAGGTTGGGCAAAAATACAGTGTTATTAGATTCCATGAAAGAATAGTATTGAGTGAAGGTGAAGATCCCTACACTATCGAAAAGGTAGGAACGGTACAAATTACTAAAATTGTGAATGATCATTTCGCAACTGTAAAGCTAGTGTCTGGTGACATTGCAGCGAAAGATATGGTGGAACTTGAAAACTAATAAAGTGGTGGCGAAAGCCACCACAAGAGCATAACAATAAAACTTAATGAAAAAACTTTAGTGTTATTTTGTACAACCTTTGAGATTGTTTGCTCAGTTCTGGTTATCTTGATGCCAGTACGACAGAAAAAATGTTACATATGAATTAGAAAGGTGTGGGCTGGCATCCTAGGTCTAATCTTAACAGTTAAGGGGCCGCCGAATAGAGCTATACCTTTACATCAGCAGCATAATCAATGCTCCCGCGATCATAAATAAGTTTTCAGATAGCGATACAAATCCAAGTGGCACACTGCTATCGCCGCCTACACAGGCACACTTTAACTGGCGTTTGTCGATGTAAACGGCTTTGAAAACTGAAATTGCTCCAACTGTGCCGATAAACAATGAAAATGGTGCCACTGCGAGAGGCTGTAGTTGGGCAACCATACCAATACCTGCATATGCTTCAATGAAGGGATAAATATAACCATATCTTATCCATCTCATCGATAGTAAATCATAAGTAATAAACGAATTTGTGAAACTGTATAGGTCTTTCAGTTTTTGCACCGCTAAGAGCGTCATTGAAAAAGCTATAAATAGCATCAGTGTTCTGATGGAGATAAATGAGCCGGAAGCAAAATGTTGAGATGCGACAGCAAGAAGTGCAGCTATCGAGAAAATGGCTACAACGGGCGTGTAGGTTGTGCCAGTTTGACCTGCTTCATCTTTACCAAAATACTCTCTTAAGTCATCGTATCCTCCGACACGCTTTCCTTCAATAAAGGTTTGTGGCGTAGTTTTGACATCATGCTTAGCTTTGAAGTCATCAGCTTGTTGTCTTGACGTGAGCTTATGATCTTCTACATCATACCCTTGCCTCTCCAGCAAATCTTTCGACCTTAAACCATAGGGGCAGATATGTTCGTCAGTGACCATTCTGTACAGGGTAGCTGTCTTAGTCATCTTAGTCTCCTTTGTTCAGTGTGCCTTCAAACTTTGGGAGCGGTCGTTGCTCAGCCTGAGCTTGTGAGCTGACCTTTCCATTTTCAGAAATATCTTTAATCAGCCATTCCATTTCTTTTATTTCTTTTCGTTGGGCTTTAATAATACCATTTGCCAATTCACGCACGCGTACATCCTCCAAAGTTGAATGCTCACTAGTAAGAATAGCAATGGAGTGATGAGGAATCATCGCTTTCATGTAAGCAGTGTCAGAAATTGTGCTTTGAGAGCGAACAAGATAAAGACATATGGCAAACAGTATTGTCGCCAATAGAAAAATAGCCATGTTGAGCTTCTTGTTACTGTACATGCCAAGCATAAAGGCCAGCATGATCATTGCCATACCTGCTCCCATATACAACGCCATATAGATACGCGTTTCACTAAACCATATATGTGATACTGCGTAAGTGTTGAGATACATCATGACAAACATAGCAATGGTTGAGGTGATGATCATTGCAGCAAATCTTGAGTATTTCATAAGTAATCCTTACATTGATAGTGTAAATATTTCCCACTGTTAGCCTATTATTCTCTACATGTGGTCATGTTCTCGAAAAAGTGCAAGTAATGAGCCAGTATCAATAAGAGTATTTGTAATACGATTGACTCAATTTCAGCTTATATCTAAAGTTTAAGTTTTGAACTTATGATAGACACAGGCTAAATTGGCTTTAGTTAACAATCTAATGGGAGAACTCAAAGCACTACAAGCTGAGCTTCAACAAATGGCAAGCTCGTGTACAAGTGAAGCGTGTGAAATAATTAAGTCACTTTATAGTTAGAATTGTCATTCATTTTCTATCCGTAGTGTACGAAATTTATTTAATATACTTTCGTTCATTTAATTGTTAAGGTGTGCGAAAGTTACAGGTTTCGTATATATGAAAGTTGGTTTTGCAAGAGTTTCAACTAAAGAACAAGATTTAAATGTTCAACTGTCCAAGTTGGACGCTCAGGGCTGTGAAAAAATATTCCAAGGCAAACAGTCTGGTGCTTCGATTCGAAATGAAGAAAAGCTTTAGGAACTCATCGACTTTATCAGGGAAGGTGATGAAGTTATTGTTACTCGCCTCGACCGTTTGGGACGGTCGTTAAAATCTATTCTTGAGGCAATTGAAAGCATCCATAAGAAAGGTGCTTGTTTGAATATTATCGACGGCTCTCTCAATACCAAAAATGATAATCCGTTTGCCACTGCCATGATCAACCTATGTGGAGTATTTGTGACTGTGCATAATGATTGAGATTGATCTCATTTTAGACTGAAAGGTTTTAAAGGGATGCCGCCAATCTCTCTTTTTATGAAAGTATGATTTTTTAATCATAATATCTGAGACTCAATCAGTTATATTACGATAATTTGATGCTATTTGCTAACGGCAGCTCCTCCGACATTGCGGACATTAGCATCAATGAATACCTTATGACTTCACTTAGCCAAAAGCGGAAGTTAGCTTTTGAGTTATTAACGAAAATTCAGAGTGTAAAGCAGACGTTGAAGAGTCAATAATAAACTTCAATTTAAACACTCTAGTGCATTAACGGCTGCAACTAATTTTGTCGTTCTAGAATTGGCGGAATTTTGCTGTTCCATATGAGAAGTAAACACACCAGTCACCATTCAATAGTTTGGCAAAACCTTGTGTGACTCATACTTGTGATACCGCTGACATGAATTTGTCAGCATTTCTTCCGTTTTTATCTGTCCACATTTAGGACATGCAATAGTCGATTAATGTTCTATATTCTGCCCGTATGCCTCTAACAGAGTTAACTATCTAGTGACTTAATGATCCCGCATGCTTCAATAGTATTGTTCGAACCACAAGCACTAGCCATCTGTTGTAATTCAGCTTTAAGCGCCCTTAATTCTTTCATGCGTTTATTCACTAGTGCAAGTTGCTGATCAATTAATGCATTAACGCTAGAGCAGCTTTCTTCTGGCTTATTTTTTAATTCGATAAGACGTTTAATATCATTGAGTGATATATCTAGGCTGCGACAATGTTTTACGAACTCCAATTGTTTAAGTGCTTTACTATCATACAGCCTGAAATTACCTTCTGAACGGTTTGGATTTAACAGTAATCCTTCTCTTTCATAATATCTAATTGTTTGTATAGAACAGCCCGATTTTTTAGACAATTCGCCTATTTTCATCAATTTCCCCCAGACATTTGATTCTATAGTTACTATAGAGTCTGTAGTATAAGTATGCAACGAAAAGGATATATAAAAAATGACCGAGAAATATTTAAACAATACGAATATCGTTAATTTTGAACACAAAGATATCCAATCCCTGATCGATCAGCGAGGATGGCAAAGCTTAGACGATTTCAACAAAATTGGAGCAGCATACCAATTTGTGAAAGATGAAATAATGTTTGGCTATAACAAGAGTGATGATATAGCAGCAAGCGATGTACTAGCAGATGGTTATGGGCAATGTAATACTAAGGGTAATCTGTTAATGGCGCTATTGCGTGGACTAGGTATCCAGTGTCGTTTCCATGGTTTTACCATTGATCAGCAATTACAAAAAGGGGCTATACCTAGCTATGTATTTTGGTTAGCACCTAAATACATCATTCATAGTTGGGTAGAAGTTTATTTCGATGGACGCTGGATAAACTTAGAGGGCTTTATATTGGATGAGCAATACTTAAGCTCACTACAGCAGAAATTTAGCCAAGCAAAAGATGACTTTTGTGTCTATGGTGTTGCAACAAAGTGTTTCTCTTCACCAAACACAAATTGGTGCGGCCAAGATACCTATATTCAAAAAGAAGGTATTCATGACGACTTTGGGCTTTATGATTCCCCTGATGAGTTTTATCTTGAAAAGGGTACTAATTTGTCGGGAGTAAAACGTTGGATGTATCAAGGTGTGATTCGCCATTTGATTAATATGAATGTATCAAAAATTAGAAATACAAAAGCACTGGAGGTACAAAATGCACAACCATAGTCACAGTCATCAGCATTCTAAAGATGATCGTATTGGTTGGGCATTTTTTCTGAATGTGACATTTACTATTATCGAATTTATAGGTGGTTGGCTCACTAACAGTACTGCGATAATGGCAGATGCAGTTCACGATCTTGGTGATAGTCTTTCAATAGGTTTTGCGTGGATTTTAAGTCGTTTTTCAGATAAAGAAGCATCAGATAAGTTTAGTTATGGTTATCGTAGACTTACTCTCTTTGGCGCATTGATAAACAGTATTGTTTTAATCATTGGCTCAATTTGGATTTTATTTGAAGCAATTCCAAGGCTGTCCAATCCTGAAATGCCTGTAGTCGAGGGGATGTTAGGGCTAGCGATACTCGGCGTTGCCGTTAACGGATATGCGGTATTAAAATTAAAAGCGGGTGAAACATTAAATGAGAAAGTGCTGACATGGCACCTTCTTGAAGATGTACTTGGATGGGTTGCCGTTCTTATAGTCTCTATCGTACTGTTGTTCGCTGAACTGCCGATATTAGATCCCCTTTTATCAATAGGGTTCACGCTGTTCATCTTGTTTAATGTTTTCAAAAACCTGAAATCAACACTCGTTTTATTTCTTCAAGCTGCACCCGATAAAGAGACTCAAAAGCGTATTAAACTATCACTAATGGAATTTCCTGAAGTTAATGGTATCCACCACATGCACTTTTGGTCACTAGATGGTGAAAGTCACGTTTTAACAGCGCACCTTGAGCTGAGTGACAACTTTGACGTTAAAGAATTAATTAGGCTTAAACAAGAAGTTGCAGCTAAATTATCTTCCTATCATTTATCGCATACAACGATAGAGTTTGAGTTTTTAAATGAAAATTGTCGGGATGAAGCGCAGTAAGCTTTATCAATAAAATGTTGGGCATACAATATAAAAAGCAGCTTAATTAGGCATAACCTATTAATTAAGCTGCTTTTTGGGCTTTAAATTTCGTCAGATTACTGTTTGTTACTCTCAGAGCCATGCGCCCATTGATATAAAACAGGTAATACAAACAAAGTTAAAATGGTAGAAGATACAATACCGCCGATAACGACTGTTGCTAGTGGTCGTTGTACTTCTGCACCAATTCCAGTGTTTAGCGCCATTGGAATAAAACCTAAACTAGCAACCAGTGCCGTCATTAAAATAGGTCTTAAACGAATGATGGCACCTTCAATGATCGCTACGTAAAGGTCGCCTTTTTCATGCCAAAGATCTCGAATAAAAGCCAACATAACCAAGCCATTTAATACGGCGACACCTGACAATGCTATGAAGCCGACACCTGCCGAAATTGATAAGGGCATGTCTCTTAAATAAAGTGAAAATACGCCCCCAGTTAATGCTAAAGGCACGCCACTGAAAATGATTAATGCATCTTTTAATGAACCAAATGCGATAACCAAAATACCTAAGATTACAACTAATGTGATCGGTACAACTAAGCTTAATCTTTTACTCGCTGACTCTAGTTGTTCAAACGTTCCACCATAATCAAGCCAGTATCCTGCTGGGATTTCTCCTTCCTGATTAATTTTAGCTTTCACTTCTTTTACAAAGCCGCCTAAATCTCTGCCACGAACATTGACGGTAACCACAACTCTTCTTTTTCCGTTCTCACGGCTAATTTGAGCAGGTAAAGACTCTGATTTAAGCTCTGCAACTTCTTCAAGTGGCACATAGTTACCACCCTCAAGTGGAAGCGGCAGGTGCTTCAAGCCATTGATATCTGTTCTTGTTTGCTCTGGTAGGCGAACAACTAACTCAAATCGTCTGTCACCTTCATAAATGATCCCCGCAGATTCTCCACCAATTGCAGTAGCAACCCAGTCTTGCAGTTCTGAAACGCTCAAACCGTATCGACCAAGCGCTTCTCGTTTAGGAATTACTGATAAAGATGGAACACCTGTGACCTGTTCCATTCGGGCATCAGCAGCACCGTCCACGGTTTTCACAATATTTAGAATATCTTTTGCGGTAAGTAATAATCGATCTAAGTCATCGCCAAATACTTTGATGCCCACATCAGCTCTAACGCCAGAAATCAATTCATTGAAACGCATTTGAATAGGCTGAGTGAATTCATAGTTGTTGCCCGGAATGTTTTTCAGTACTTCTTCCATTTCTTCAACTAATTCACTCTTTGGCTTTGAAGGTTCGGCCCATTCTTTACGTGGTTTTAAAATAACAAAGATATCAGCAATACTCGGTGGCATTGGATCAGTTGCTACTTCTGGTGTGCCGATGCGCGAGAATACTTTATCAACTTCAGGAAACGCTTTAATACGTTGCTCAAGTACTTCTTGCATTTCTACTGATTGCTCTAGGCCGGTAGAAGGTATTCTTAGCGCTTGGACTGTTATATCCCCTTCATTTAGCTGTGGAACAAATTCACTACCCAGCGTTGTTGCTAACCAAAGGCTATACCCCATTAAGAGCGTCGAAAATGAAACGATAACCCAACGAAATTTCAACGCCATTTTTAGCAATGGTTCATAAATAGACTTGGTTGAACGAATAACAACACTTTCTTTTTCGCTGATTTTACCTTTCATAAAAACAGCTACAGCAGCAGGAACCAGTGTAACTGAAAGGATCATTGCGGAAATTAACGCCATAACGACAGTTGCCGCCATAGGGTGGAACATTTTCCCTTCAACGCCAGTTAGCGTGAAAATGGGGATGTAAACAACAGTGATAATTGCCACACCAAACAAGCTTGGACGTATCACTTCTGAAGTGGCTTCAAAAACGGTATTTAGGCGTTCTCTTAAGTCTTGCCTATGACCGTTGTGTTGGGCCTGTGCTAACCTACGGACAGAGTTTTCAACGATGATGACAGCCCCGTCCACTATCAAGCCAAAGTCCAATGCGCCGAGACTCATTAAATTGGCAGATACTCCTGCTTGCACCATACCTGTGATTGTCATTAACATGGAAATAGGGATAACAGCAGCGGTAATGAGAGCTGCACGTAAATTTCCAAGTAGAATAAATAACACAACAATAACTAAAAGCGCACCTTCAACGAGGTTTTTGGTAACGGTTGCAATCGCTTTATCTACTAACGTTGTTCTGTCGTAAACAGGCTCTGCGGTAATGCCCTTTGGCAGAGATTTTTGTATTTCGCTGAGCTTATGTTCCACTTCTAAAGCAACGGTGCGAGAATTCTCACCAATCAGCATCATGGTTGTACCAAGCACTGTCTCAATGCCATTACGAGTAGCAGCCCCTGTTCTAAGTTCTTTGCCTATAGCAACATTGGCAACATCACTTATTTTTACAGGAATACCATCGTTCTTTTTGATGATGACATTGAGGATCTCATCTATTGTCGCTAGTTGCCCAATGGAGCGTACTAAAACTTGCTGTCCGTTTTGCTCGATATAACCCGCGCCACGGTTATCATTATTTTTACGTAATGCATCAGATATTTCTTCAAAGCTCACACGATAAAAAAGTAATTTTTCAGGTTTCGGTGTTATGTGATATTGCTTGTTGTAGCCGCCGATACTGTTGACCTCAATGACGCCTTTAACTTGAGCCAATTGCGGTTTAATGATCCAGTCTTGTATTTCTCTTAAGGCAATAGCGGTATAAGGCTCTCCATTAGGCATTTTAGCATCAGGAGAAGCTTGTACGGTATACATAAATATTTCGCCAAGCCCTGTCGAAATAGGACCCATTTCTGGCTCTAAGCCAGAGGGAATAACGCCTTTTATCGCAGCTAATCTTGCATTGATTAAGTTGCGAGCAAAATAAATATCGGTTCCCTCTTCAAAGATAACGGTTACTTGAGATAATCCATATCTTGACAGGGAGCGGGTGTGAGACAGCTTTGGCAATCCGGCTAAGGCTGTTTCTACAGGAAAGGTCACCCTTTGTTCCGCTTCCAAAGGTGAATAACCGGGGGCAGAAGTGTTTATTTGTACCTGCACGTTTGTTATATCTGGAACAGCATCAATGGGAAGTTTTTGATAACTCCACATACCAACGCCGATGATTACCATCAGCAAGCTTAATACTAAGTAGCGCCTATTTATTGCAAGACGCAAAATTGATTCAATCATATTGCGTCTCCTAATCGTCGTCTTCTACTTCAGATTTCAATATATCTGCTTTTATCAGATAACTGTTTTTGTTTACATATTCAGTGTCTTTACTGAGGCCACCAATAACCTCGATATAGTTCTTATCTGAACGTCCTAATACAAGCGGTGCAAATTCGTACTCTTCATCTTCTTTAACAAATACACCTAATTGTCCCCCCAGTTCTTGGATAGCAACTTTCTCAACGGCTAAATCCACCTTGAATTGATTTATTTTGACGTTGCCTTTTAATAATTGACCTGACGTTAGCTTTAACTCAGTGTTGTTTAAACGTACACGTGCTAAAACATAAGACTGATCTTTAGCTGGAATTATATTGGTGATGGTTGAGTTGAATGCCTGTTCACCATGCTCAATATCAACAGGTTGACCGACTTTAATTTGATTATATTGGCTGGTAAACACCTTAAATTCAGCCCACAAGGTGTCAAAATTGACGATTTCAAACAAGCTAGTGTTTTGCGTGATACCGCCAATATTTCCATTTCGCTGTAAAACAGTCCCAGAAACAGGCGATGTTATTTTATAAGTATTTAAGCTCTCATTAGATTCAATAACGGCTAATAGATCGCCTTTTTTTACCGTATCACCAACAGTGGAGTTTATTGTCTTTATAACGCCGTTATATCTAGCGCCAACTTGAAATAATTGTTCAGCGCCTATCGTCGTAGAGCCGTATACAGGGATAGTTTGGTTCAACGTTTTTGAAGCTAAATAGGCTGTTTCAACACCAACCTTTTTTGCCATGTTATTGTCGATTTTGCTTATGCCTTCTTCGCCTTCATGTTCATCTTCACTAGCGAAAACACTTTGAATGGGTGACAAATACCCAATAAAAATCAATAGTGCGAGTAAATAGTTTTTCATTTTTAATTCCTAAACGATTCAGTTAATAACTGAATCAATAAATTGTTATTAAGCTTAAAGTGATGCTTTTTTTAGAGTGACAGCGCTTCGTTTGTTAGTTTTTCTATCTCTGCGCCATAAATTAGGGCAGCAGATGCCGCATCAATGAGGGTTCGCCGAGCATTTAACAGCTCTTGTCTAGCCGATACATAATCAAGATATCCATATCGACCTTTTTGATAGGCGTCTTGAGTATCTTCCAGTGCATCTTCAAGCATTGGGATAACCGACTGCTTTAATGAATTAGCTGTTAATATGGCTTGTTTTCTATTGGAGTATGCTCGTAGTAAGTGATTTCTAAACCTCAACTTAGTCGCCTCTTTCTCTATGGCAACTTGGTCACGCTCTGCTAGCGCACTAGCGATTGCACCAGAATTTCGCTTTTCAGCAAACAAAGGTAAGCTAAAGCCAGCGACCAGTGCCGTATCATTGGCTTCTTGAGAGCGCCTAACACCAACAGACCATTTGATATTGGCCGTTGACTCTGTTTTAGCTAACTGTATTTCAGCCTCTTTTAGTCGCTGTTCACTTGCATAGATTTGAATAGCAGGGTTCTTCTCTAACTTCGCAAAAAGGCTGTTAAAGTCACTATCATTGCCAAACTGAAAAAGATCCCCTTGTACTTCAGAGAAGGTTACAGAGTTTTCCCCCCAGTAGGCTGCTAATGAGAGCTTCAAATATTCCAAGCGCTTTTGTTCAGATTGAAGGGTGAGGTTAGCCTGAGCAATAACTGCTTTTGAGCGTTTCACTTCAGCCTCAGGAGTAGCACCTGCGCGGTTACGCTGAGATACAATCTCTAACGTTTCTTGTGCTAAGCTCAAAGCATTTTCTGCCAATATAACTCTTTGTTGGGCTGCAAGTACTTCCACGTACTTCTCAGTGACTTGAGCCATTAAATTAAGCGCAGAGACTTCTTTCTCAGCATTGAGTAGTGCTCTTGATTTTGAAACAAGTCCAATCCGCGCTGAGCGTTTATCTCCCATTTCGATAACCGAAGATAGAGCGACTGTTAATTCAGCACTGTCGAATGCATTAAATTCACCTGAGCCTGCAAAGTTCTCAGCTTCAACTTCTAGTTCATAAGCAGGATTTAAACTTGCTGTTTGTTCTTGTCCTGTTAATGCGGTTTGTTTGAAATCAAATATTTTGAGTTCAGGATTTTGTTTAAGCGTCCACTGAATTGCCTCTTGAAGATTTAACTGCTTTTCAAAGGCATAAACATTAAATGTAAAAAGTGACAACGCGAGAAACGCGATATATTTAAGCCGAGGTGTTACACACCTCAAAATTGCTATCTTGCGATGCACACAGGTATTAAGTGCCATGTATACTTTCCTATAAATTTATATGTTTTTTTCGGTCATTAACATTTGACCTTTCATAATTTTCTATAAAATTTAGGCGTATTTAGGTGGGCGGAATGGCACCGAGATATAGCCTTTTAGCTCAGGAGAAACTAAGGCGTAGGTAAGGAAATATTCTATTGCTTGGAAAATGTTACAGGAAGAATCAGCATTTAAAAATAAGTGACAACAGCAACAAAAATTACAATTATCAATTGAAGAGTTGCTATTATTCACCTCAAGCATATTGGAGTCTTCTGGAGCTTTTAGCGGGGTAATAGACTTAGTTAGTGATGAACTAAAAGAACTTTCACTTAAGTTTATTTCAAGCTCTTCTAGCGAAAAAAACACAGACTGCACCGCGATTAAAATCATTATCACGTATGATATATTTGATTTGATATACGATGAGTGCATTATTTTCATTTCTCTGCTTAATACTTTAGCTGTAAGATGCGGCGAGCACCGTTTAAAACGACAAGAGCAATTATCAAACCAATCACTAAATCTGGATAACGACTGCTTGTTGCTGTAACTAATAAGCCAGCTAAAATTACACCAACGTTTGCGATAACGTCATTTGCGGAAAAAATCCAACTCGCTTTCATATGAGCGCCGTCTTCTTTGTTGCCAAATATCAAAAACAGACAAGCAACGTTAGCGATTAGTGCTATTCCACCAAATATCATCATTAAAGAAGAGATCGGTTCACTACCGTAAACAAAGCGTCTTACGACTTCGCTCAAAGCACCTAGCGCTAGAATAACTTGAAGCACACCAGATATATGTGCTGCTCTAAGTTTCATGCTAATACTTTTACCTACGGCATAAATAGCTAAACCATACACAGCAGCATCAGCAAACATATCTAATGAGTCTGCAATTAGGCCAGCAGACTGTGCAATAATCCCAGCAATTACTTCTATAAAAAACATGACTCCATTAATGGCTAACAACCATTTTAGGGTTGATGCTTCTTTCATCTCATTTTTTTGGGCTAAGTCTTTTGCTTTTGCAGCTTCTGTACTGCAACTTTGTTTAGTTGACTCTAACTCTGCACCGAGTTTAAGTTGTTGTAACTTTTTTGTTATCTCATCTAAATTTTCATCATGAAAAACTTTGACTAAGCGATTAGGAATATCAAACTGCAATCCAACTGAAGGCTGAATTGAGTCAAGTGCTAATCTGATCAATCTCTCTTCTGAAGGACAGTCCATTTGAGGCACTTTATATGTACTGACAAACGCGCCACTATAGTTATCTAATTGTGTATCAATTTTTACGTCTTCGTTGGTAGGAGATGATTGACACTGACCACTACATTTTTCTGACATATTTAACATTCCGAAACAATATTAAAATAAGTATAAAATCTATAGTGGCTATAGAGTCAAATAAAAAGTTATTTAATTTGAAAAGATTGGGAAGTAACTCAAATAGCTATTCCAAGAAAATAATTGTTGGGGGGTAGTGACAGCAAACACTGCTAACATTATTTGGACTGCCCGTTTTATACCGATGTTTATCAAAGATAAAAAATAGAAGAGCTATCTAGATAGAATAAATTAACCGATGATCCTAATTCCACATTAAAGTCGCGTTGGTGTGTTACTAATTGTACAGAGGATCTAAAACAAGATTTAAATTTAAAAGTAAGAGCAACGACTATATTGTTGGAACACTTGTCATGAGATACGCTAAGCCTAATGTCCGGTTTCGTATCAAAGTGAATTTTAGCTGAAGTAATTTTGTACCATCGTTTACGACTGCTTCAGGCTCAAATCTGACGAAGATTTCCTAGTACTCACCCAATCTGGCTTGATGAGAAATAATCTCAAACATTATGCGTAGCCACATATTCGCTCAACTTGAGCGGGATCTTATAAAAGCCAGAACCACAGAAGGTCGTGAAGAGGCTAAAGCTAAAGGCAAACACATGGGCAGATTGCCTGCTTTATCAGACAAACAAGCGAAAGAATTATATAAAGATAAATTAAATGGTGAATCGATCTCTGCATTAGCGAAGAAATATTCTGTTAGCCGCCCCACGGTTCACCGAATTATTGAAAGAATGGAACAAAAGAAATAATAAATAAAAGGAGACGTTATGTGGTCTGATAAAGAATCAAAAATTGATTTCTTAAATTTTAATGAAACGGCTGAGTCAATAAAAGATCTTATAACAGAAAAGGAGTTAATGCCTATTAGTATAGGCGTTTTTGGTGATTGGGGCGCTGGAAAATCGACGATTCTTGAACTTACTAAGGCTTCTCTGGAAAGTGATGAACAAGAATATATCCAAGTACATTTCGATGCATGGACTTTCCAAGGGTATGATGACGCTAAAGCGGCGTTACTAGAAACAATTGCATCTACTTTAGTTAAAAAAGCAGCAGACGATAAAAATCTCAGTGCAAAAGCAAAAGAGTTTGCTGGACGAATAGATAAGATCAGACTGATGGGATTGCTAATGGATGGTGGTGCAGCATTAGCTGGTATACCAACTATGGGTGGTATACAGAAGATCATGGGACTATTCAGTGGTGGTGACGATGGTGAACTGGATGTTGATGATGTAAAAGGTGCTGTCGATGGCGCTAAGGATGTCGCGAAGAAAAACAAAGGTTTGATCAAAGATAATAAATCATTTTCACCTCCTAAAGAAATTAAAGAATTCCGAAAAGCATATTCTGATCTGTTAAAGGAGTTTGATAAGCCACTTATTGTCTATGTCGATAATTTAGATCGCTGCTCTCCATTTAATGCTATTTCGACCCTTGAGGCGATCAGGTTATTTCTATTTTTACCCAATACTGCATTTGTTATTGCCGCCGATGAGGACATGATCCGCTTGGCAGTGCCTGAGTATCACAAAGGTGCATCTCAACGACATCAAACTGATTATTTAGACAAGCTTATTCAAATTCCTGTGCATGTACCAAGACCCGGCGTTCTGGAGATAAGGGCATATTTAATGATGCTTACTGCTCAAGATCACGGCGTTACCGATGCGCAATTAGAAACGATAAGATGTGCCCTTGAAGAGTCATTAAGGCTGTCGTGGAAACAACCACAAATTACCGTTGACGAGCTACTTCAAGATCACGAGATTGAAAAGCATTCCGAACTCAGAAGTAAATTTGTGGTTGCTGAACAGTTAGCTCCACTATTAGCTGAATCCACAAACATTAACGGCAACCCTCGCATAGTTAAGCGATTACTCAATCAGGTTAAGATGAGAAAGAAAACCGCTCATCGCAGAGGAATGCAGCTTGATGAAAAAACTATCACTAAGCTGGTAATTTTTGAGAGGTGCTTAGGCACTCAGGCTACCAACAAGCTTTATGAATTAATTGATAAGGAAAACGGATATCCAAAAGTATTAGCGGATCTTGAAAATTCAGAAGTCGAATTTGACGAAATTAATTTACCTGAAGAGTGGAAACTCGACCTAGCTTTTATTGATAAATGGTCGAAATTACCTCCCATGTTCACTGAAATGGATTTGACACCAGCGGCATATCTGAGCAGAGAAAGCATTCCAATGGGGGCTGTTAATTCGGTAATGTCTGGAGCCGCTCAAAAACTCGTAGAAGAATTAATGAAGCAAAAGGTAAGGGTCAGTGGCGTTAACTCTACTGCGATTACCACAACTCCGAAGGAAGAATACATGTCAGTCATGGATGGTTTGATTGAAAACTTTAAGTTGATTGGTGATTGGACCGAAAGACCAACAGGCATTTATGGGGCTGTGTTACTTGCCAAGCAGGATGATAAATGTAGCTTAAGTCTTCTTACATTTTTAAAAAGCTTGCCCCGCCAAAGATGGCTTAATCCAATTTTAAAAGAACTAGAGGGAACTAAGTAATATGGGTACGTCCGCATCGTCAACAGGACCAAATAATAAGAGTCCACTTATTCCATCTTGGGCAG
Organism: Pseudoalteromonas issachenkonii; assembly: GCF_002310795.1. Taxonomy (NCBI): domain Bacteria; kingdom Pseudomonadati; phylum Pseudomonadota; class Gammaproteobacteria; order Alteromonadales; family Pseudoalteromonadaceae; genus Pseudoalteromonas; species Pseudoalteromonas issachenkonii. Next base: position 2,859,386 of record NZ_CP011030.1, on the reverse strand, counting down.
AGCAAGGAGATCCTGTCACAATAGAACCTGCATCAGGTACTGATGGGGATGAGCAAGCTGGCTCTGATAATAATCAAGCTGATGATCAGAATGACAATAGCAATGATATTGACAATGACAAGGTTCAACAAGAAATCGGTGGTTCACCTACAGCAACACCGCCTCCAAATAGGTTTGCCAGTGCCAGAAGAGCATTTGGTAAATATGCGCAAACAGGTGGCTCAACCTCAGATCTAAGGCGTTCATTAAAAAGTTACTCTAGAAAAGGCTCTGGCGGAGGTAAAAGCACAAGCAGGAGACTATCAAGCGGCATAACTGCTGGTTCTGGATTGCTTGGTGTCATGCGTGGCGACACCGTAACGGTTAATAATCAAAGCTTATCATTAGGTGATCTAACTGGGCTATCGACTGATCAAGCAATCGACAAAATTGCTAGCCATTTAGCGCCTGATAATGCCGATTCGGATGCTGTAAGAGTTGCGTTGGATTACGCACTAGAAGAAGCACTCCCCGATACAGAAGAATTTGACCCAAACAGTTTTACTGACGAAGTTATCCAAGAAGCCATAGGCTGTTATTTAACAGACCTTATTTTTCAGGATGTGGTTGAAGGCATGGGCAGAGCTTGGTTTCATGTTGAGCCAGCAAGCAAGCATCATCAAATGGAAGTTGAATTAAGGGAACTAATAAAAGTGATTACACAAGAGCAGTTAGACAAAGTAACTAATGGCAACCCCAGTACTATTAGCAAAGAAAATATTACTAAAATTCAAGCCGATGCTATTGCTATGACGGTTGATGAATGGGAGAGCTTTAATGACTAATTTTTACTTTAACCATGACCCTGCTAACTTGCCTGACTTTTCTGATGATTGTCATCCTGTCCAAATGTTTCATACGCATCAAAATGACATCACTAAGCACAGCTTGGTGTCAAAACAACTACTACAAACAGTTCGTGATTTAGGATTGAATGTAGATGCTGATTCAATAGATCTGATAACAATTGCTACCGCCGTTACCGCTGCTCATACATTTGAATTAAGGGATAATGCAGAAAATGCATGGGCTAGAAAAATGCATTTGCATGTTCCTGTAACTGATGAGGATATGTGGAATTTTGTAGAACCTGAACTGAGTTCTTTGCTCAACTTTCTTACAGGCGATCAATGGCTGTTTACTTTTGAAAAAACAACTATGCCGATGCCGACTCCTAAAACAAGTGAGCAAGCGAAAGCAAAAGCAAAATCATTAATTGGACTCAACTCTGTTTGCCTTTTTTCTGGTGGTCTTGATAGCGCAGTTGGTGCAATTGATATTTTGAACGGAGAATCAGATTTAAAGCCTCTCTTGGTTAGTCACGCTTATCGTGGTGATGGCGCTAAGCAAGAAGACATTAAGCAATTATTATCCCCGCCATTCGGCGAATTGTCCTATTCAATGTCTCCCCATATTATTAAGCACTTAGAAGGTAAAACTGACATTAGTATGAGGGGAAGAAGCTTTAACTTCCTAGCTATGGCGGTACTTGGTATATCAGCCTTAAGAAATGCTAATTGCGATAGCAGTATTGAAACTATTGTCGTCCCAGAGAATGGCTATATTTCTATAAATCCGCCGCTTACCAGAAGACGGATTGGTAGCCATAGCACTAGAACTACTCATCCTAATTTTCTAAGCAGGCTTGAATCTTTGCTTAGAGACACTGGGTTTCATGTCAAATTTGTAAACCCCTATCAATTCAAAACTAAAGGTGAAATGTTAGCGGAATGTGTTGATCAAGACGCAATTAGAAAAGCAGTTCCCCTAAGTGTTTCATGCAGTCATTGGCACAGAGAACATAAACAGTGTGGGCATTGTGTACCTTGCCTTATTCGAAGAGCGTCAGTTTTTCATGCTGGTTTTACACAAGATGCGCCATACAAGACAAAGCGGTTGAGAGATCTTATCAAAGAAAAAGATACTCGCGATGATCTCCAAGCGGTTCAAACTGCCATTATTAGATTGAAACAATCCGATAACTATCGTTCTTGGCTTCGAAGTTCAGGGCCAATACCACAAGAAAAAGATATACGAGAAAAATTAGAATCAACTATTAAGCGAGGATTGGCAGAGGTTGAATTATTTCTCCAAGCGGATAAATCGTCATGATGGATCTTCATTGCCACGTTGATTTATATCCAGATCATCAAGAGGTATTGAACGACATAAAAAGCAGTAATTATTACGTGCTATCAGTAACTACGGTGCCTTCAGCTTTTGAAGGTACTGTCTAGTTAACAAGTGGCATAAAACACTGTAAGACGGCCTTGGGGCTTCACCCTCAACTTGCTCATCTAAGAAAAAATGAATTAGCACTATTCGATAAGCTAGTTGATAGAACTAGATATATTGGAGAAATTGGACTGGATGGCTCAAAAGGTTACGCTGATTACTTTGATGATCAATTAGAGGTTTTCACGCATATTCTAAAAAAATGTGAAGGCTTTGATGACAAAATACTAACTATCCATAGTCTTAACGCGACTGGTGAAGTTCTTGAACAACTTAAGTTACATCCCAATGCTGGTACTTCTATTCTTCATTGGTTTTTAGGTACTAAGAAGCAAGTTCTAGAAGCCGTCGAGCTAGGCTGTTTCTTCTCTATTGGGCCAGCCATGCTAACTTCAGCCAGAGCTAAAAAAGTAATATCGTGGATACCTCAAGATAGAGTTCTACTCGAAACTGATGGACCTTTCGCCAAAGTGGCGGGGAATATTCTGTTTCCTTCAAGTGTTGGCACTGTTACTGAATATCTGGCTGAAATTTGGTGTAAAAATAAGGCTTTGATAATAGAAAAATTGTCAGTAAATCTTAGGTGTTTAACATCAGTCAAGTAACTAATTATACGTCACGTAATCTTATAACAATTTTATTCAGGTTTAATCGGTTTGTTTGAAGTATTTGTATTAGCTATAGCACTCAGTATGGACGCGTTTGCAGTATCCATAGGCTTAGGTTCTAAAAAAGTAGTAAATGCTGAAAAGCTCTTTATTAAAGCCGCTGCTTATTTTGGTTTTTTCCAAGGCTTTATGCCTCTTTTAGGCTATTACAGCGGTAAAGGTTTATCATCTTGGATTGAAGATTATGCACCTTGGATAGCTTTTATTTTGCTAGTATTTATCGGTGGCAAAATGATTTATGAGTCCCAATCTGAAGGAATTGAAGAAGATATTGCTAATGTTACTCATCGTGTGCTATTTGTTCTTGCTATTGCCACCAGTATTGATGCAATGGCGGCAGGTTATGCAATCACATTGCTTGAGGTAGATATAGCCGTAGCTTGCTTGATAATAGGCGTCACGACGTTTGCCTTTAGCTGGATTGGTGTGAATATCGGCGAAAGAAGTGGCGTATGGCTGGAATCTAAAGCTGAACTATTTGGTGGTTTAGTGTTAATCGCAATCGCATTTAAGATATTACTTGGTTGACACAGAACCACCGAATACTAGGCTACTTACCTGAGCAACATGCATTGCCTTCTTGAATAGGAGGACACTTAACTGTTCCATAAGAGCAATAAACGCAACAATCACCTTTTAACGGTTTAAGTAGTGCTTTACAGCTTTCGCATTCGTAATACCATTGGCAAGCGTTTGTAGGCATGGTTTCAACTTTGCTAAATCCACATTCAGGGCAAGTGATTTTAGATTCTAGTTCTATACCTTGCATACTGGTTCCTTAATGGGCTTAACAATATCTAAAATAGACATTACGACCATCCAAATGATCCCAAAGTAAAATAAGTAAGTGCTCCAGTCGTATTGCCATAAAGGATAAAGGGTCAGCAATACTGCAATTGGGCCAATGACACTTAAAACGCCTCTCAATGAATCTCGATGTTGATACCAATTATAGAAATTAACTAACAACGCTAGTGAAGCAAATAATGGCAATAAGGTGTTCACCGCTATCCCTTCAAAATGTGAAAGAAAACCTAACCCAAGAGCAGATGCCAATGAGCCGAGTGCAGGAAAACATGCTGTGCAGCTAAGGGCGGCTAGCCAAACGCCACCAGAACCTACTTTATCTAGAATTTTATTGATCATAACTATCTACCTCAATTTTTAAGGTAGTATAAACTCCGTACATAAGTACGGGGTCAATAGCTATTTAAGTGAATTTATTACCGGGCAGGATTGAGGGTCTTGATTGGCCTTGCAAGAATCTGTCATATCTTGAATTACTTTCTCTAATCGCTGTAAATCAGCAATTTTATTACGAATGAGATTAAGTTTTTGCAACCCCATCGACTCAATATCAGCGCAACTGTCACTTAGTGACATAAGCGATTCAATTTCTTTCAGCGTAAACCCTAATGCTTTAGCTTTCAGAATAAATTTGAGTTGACTGGTAAGGGCATCGCCATACATTCTGTAACCAGACTCTGGTTTTAAAGGTTGCTCTATCAGACCTTGGCGCTCATAGAAACGGATTGTTTCAACATTGATATCTAAATCTTTTGCCAGTTTTCCAATGGTTCTCATAAACATACTCTTTAGAAGCAGAAATATCATTATACAATTAATGCGGATTGCCTAAACTCAATTTTATTGCATGAACGGGGTCGCTAAGCGTCCTCTTTGTAGAATTAAGTTCACATATCCAGATCACTCTGACCGTCTCTTGTTCGCTCTTGCTGCCTGTCAGGTGAAGTCTAAGCCTAATCAACAAAACTGTAAGTTGAGATATGAGCTACTACATCTAATCTATTGTTTCGTTGAAACTAATTCAATAATTTCACCAGTAGACGTATCCACTCTTATTTCTGTATGTTGCCCTGAATGCTGAAGTTGATTTTGTAAATCGGCATTAATCAGTTTGAGCTTATCTATTTCTGCGTACATTTCACTCAACAACACTAATAACTTTGTATCTTTATTATCGATTTCCTTAGTGCCGATATTATTTTTTTGCTTTTCTTTAGCAAGCTTGCTTTTTAGTTCGGCTACCTTTGTTCTGAGTTGTTTTATTAAATTATCTTTATTTTTTTCTTCCCAAGTTAATTGAGCTTTTTCAATACTTTCTCGTAACTTTACCCATTTTTCTTCTTCTTTAGATAGATTCGCAATATTTCTTTTAGCTCTCGTTGCTACTGCATTTTTGGTTATCTTGCTGCCATCAGATTTCATCTCTTCAAAAGCACGTTTTATATCATCATATGCGCTACTCATGCTTGTTCTCCTTGGTTTGTATGCGCTTTGCCTTCATCTAATACATAGTCAGCTGCTGCTATATTATTTTTCCAGTGAATAGCAAATAGCTCGTAATCTTCTTGCTCTTCTGTGGTTGATGCTGCATATGCCTCTAGTTTCTGGGTCGCATCTTTTTTTATCACTTGCCAATTGACCTTGTGGCGTTTGGTAATGATTTTACTACCACAATACACACAGCCGCTAGGGATTCCTGCTCCTTTTATCTTGCAAGCTTCTCCCGCAGTGCAGTACCCCGTAGGCAAGCCACGTATGTTTTTAATATTTTTGACGAGAAATTTTTTCAGTTCTTCAATTGAACTGAAATGGATCTGCTTAATCACAGTCGAATCTTTACTTTGACTATCAGTAATACCTATTATCAGATCTTTAGATGTTTTATTAATTTGCTCACCAGCACCACCTTTAAGTGATTGTGACTCGGCTTCATCTATTAACTCTTCTGCAACACGGTCAATTAAAATCTCATTAAACTCTTCAGTAGTTTTAATTAAAGTTGTTGAGGCCAAAAATGCTCTTCGAGTATAAACAAACGTCATTAGGCTGGTTAAATGTTTAAATTGATATCTAATATCATCAAGCTCACCTAATTTATTGGCAATGACAAAGTAGGCCAACGTATGTCGAAACATGTGAGCGGTTAATCTAAACGTATCGCCTTCTTCGTATGGGACACCTCTATTCTCTCCTCTAACTTCTTTGTAGTTAGATTCAAGGCGTTCAAGCTCTGCTATATCATCATCGTCTAGAGTTAAGTCAAAAAGCTCAATGTTTTCACTGTTTTTAACCTCAAATTTTGTGAATCGCCCAGCATCGCTAAAACTAACACTACAGCTACTATGTGAAACCCCGAAAAGACGGTTTCTTTCTAACCCTTCTTTCAAGTTGTGTGCTTGACTACTTGTTATATTGGCTCTGCATGAAGAAAGTACAGCTTTTGCCCTTTCTTGCATACCGAACACATATTTTTCGTAAATACCAACACACTCATGTACTTCAGCGTTTGAAAACCATTCCATCTCAACCTTACTGTTGTCGGTTTTGGTCATGATTGCCGTAATGTAATAAATATCATCTTTGTAATTGGCACAGCCAACCTTGCATGTAAGTACTTCGTTATATCTCATGCCTGTATAGGCCAAGATATTAATGTATGTGGCTAATTTTAAATCTTCTAATTCTTCGGATAATTGAATGAATTCCACTTCATCGGGTAAGTTTCTTACATGTTTTGCTATTAGCTCACCTGTACTAATTTTGGGCGGTGGTTCAACGGAGCCTTCATTTAAACTATCTATTAAGCGTGCATTTAATTCTAGCCATCGTTCTATCTTATCCTTAGAGTTTTCAACTATTTTTTCTGCAAACTTCAGAATTTTTTTCATTACTTTAGTAGGAATGACAGGGTGCGAATAAGTGACTGGTCTCGGATGGTGTAACTCGTTTAGTTGGTTAAGTACATCAATAAAAACACTACACACCTTAGGGCCAAAAAGACGAAAGCTGCGCTGCACGTCAAATAGTTTAGTAAATGAGTGTGATTGTCTGTAAATAGCTATTTTCCTGACTTCATATAAATAGTCTTTTATGAGATTCCTAATAACTAAGTCAGATTTGAACTCCAACTCATGAAATGAGTGATAACCTCTTTGTCTTAAGAAGGCTGCAAATAAATTTAGATACGTTACATCATTTTGAAGTGTAGAGATTTTTAGAGGTTTACCGCCTACAACATCACCATGTGTGAGTTTAATTAGTGAATAAATTCGAATTTGATATGCTAATTCATCAACACCTTTAAAATTCACATTTCTTTGCGTTTCTTCATAGCTTATCCAAGTGTCATCGCCAAAGTGAATAGTGCCATGTTTAGCAATATTCAATGCTCTGTTTTCCCACAAAGCAATCGAATTAAAAGCGCTAGTATCATCAACTTTAAAATCTTCTAACACCTGAACCAAAGGTTTTATAGTGATTTGACCTGTATGTGTTTTTACAACAGCGATATCAAGTAGTTTTGTTTTAGTTATCTCTTTGGTCATAGCAAACCTGTGTTTTTCCAATGAGGATGAATACCCTCTGTTCTCAATAGTTCTTTTCCATCAGTCACAGCTTGAGCATTAAGCTTGGCAATATCAGCTAATATTTCGTTAACCCTATTTTTCAACTGCTCTATGTTTTCCAGTTGCTCTGTTATAGAGTCAAATGTTGCGGCTGAGTTTTCCATATCAGCAACAACAAAATCCCGGTATGACAAAAGTTTCCAAACATGCAATGCGTCAGCAACACAGCGATAGAACGGACACCACAAGCATGCGTTAAAGTCGGCACATGCATGCTCGTTTGTATCTCGCTGGTCTAATAATTTCCTGTTTTGTGATTCGAATGCCACTACTGCGGATTTATCTTTTGAGTTAATGCATGTGCCATTCGGGACTTTTTTACCGTCTTCTGGTGGAGTCTGCAAAATGATTACTTTGTCGGTAACATCGCGAACAAAATAGTCTGCCATTGTTTTTGTCGCTCTGTTGATTGTCATTGCAACATCTTTGTTATCTTGCATTAAATAATGACGCAAGAACGTTTCATAAGAGTGCTTGCCAGCTTTTTGATACCACTTAAATTCTTTGGCAACTTTTCGGTAAATGTAGTTAAGCCCTGATTTTCTGATCTTTTGCGAATTAAATACGATATCACACCCAAGCTCAGTCAATATCCTATCTATAGTGGTCTTGAAACGTGATGCTGTTAATAATTGAATCTTTACTTCTCCAATACTATTTACTTTGGGAAAAACAAAAATTCTTTTTGATAGGTTCTCAATAGAAGGGCGGTAAATAGACGTAAGTTTAGTCGCAGCCTTAATATCAAATATTACTGGTTCGACAACGTCGCCGTATAAGACGCCTTCTTTTTCTAGATCTTCGGCTTTAATTTCAAATTTATGCCATTGTGTTTGATAATTAGCTCGGCGTTTAAATAAACGAAGAGCAGGAGTTTTACTTGAATGTAATGGCGTGTTAAAGAAAAATAAGTCGTCAGTATCAAGCTCTAGCGTAGGAGTTGAATTCCAACCAGTTTTCAATATGACTTTTGCTGCATAAAGTGTAACTTTGTCTTTAATTGTGAGTAAGGTCTCAGAAAGCCCTTTTTCTATGTAATATGCTAATTCTACTACTTCTCTATATGAGTAGAGCTTATCTTGATTCTGAGAGAGTTGCTCTTGATGTTGTGCAGTTAATTCGGTGTTGACCGGAAAGCTTTTAATAGTATCTAGACCATAAAACGATAGTAATTTGTCGATAGCGCTCTGATATTGATTACCAACAAAAACCGACAAATCGCCTTGTTTTGATTTTAGTTGAATTGCCTCTCTTATAGCCTTTAGTATCTCACAGTTATTTTCAACAAAAGCATGAACCCCATGATTGGCAATAAGCTTCATTTGTTCATCTGTTAATGATGATGCATTTTCTTTCAATGCTCTAGCCATACTACCTATGTAACCTTTGAGAGTGACGATGCCTATGCTCTCGCCATCAATTCGCTTTGTAAAAACTTTATGGTATTCGACTAGGTTTTGATAAAATTTATAGGCATTGTCATATACCCACTCATGCTTCTGCCATTCGGTAGTGTCACTTTCTTTAAGGTAATAGCCCAATGAGTAGGGTAATAAACTTTCCTTTGCGATTTTTTCACCCGTAACAAAGTGGTAAAGGTCCAATGCAGCGTTTAGTAGCAGTAAAAACTGCTGGTTATTTTGAGTTTCTTCTTGGTAATGCTTATAAAGGTATTTAAATCCCTGAAGGCCATTTTCTGCAAACCCTTGAATTCCACGCTCACTAAGCAGCTTAATTATTGGTGATGCTACGCTACCAGCACTATTCAACCACCTTGGAAATGATAAAGTTGAGGATCTAACTCTTGTTGTATTAGCTTCCGAAGCGCTTGCTATCTGATTTTTCAAAAAAGCATCAACTTCATTGCCAAATTTGGATGATATGCTTTGTGCATACCCTATCACTTCGGCTTCAGTTTTAAATTGATTGACTCTAGCTTTACCCCACACATCGGGTAGTATAAATTTTAAAAAAGTACGGAAGTTGTGATTGCATATAAATGATGAAACGAATTCCCTATCCTTTAATGTTGCCAATAATGGCAGTTTGACGCGTTCAGTATTCTTAAAAGTATCATGTAGACAAATATTTATAATAGCAGTCGCAGTTTTGAGGATGTTGTCTCTAATAGAAGAATCTTTGAGGCTTAATTCTGGAAGGACGAGATAGTCCAGATATTTTTTTAGTAATTTACGAGTCTCTTTTACTTGATGGAATTCAAGTTCGAATAATTTAGTTATGTCGATTGAAGTAGCCCCATTTACTAGCCTAAAAGGAGCGTTGATAGCGTTATCATAAAAATGAAACTTAGCTATGTTTTCTAAAGCTTCTTCTATACGAGTAGCATAACTAGGTAGCTTGACATCATTTATTTCATTAATGCAAAAGTATTCCAGTTCTTGCCAAATTTCAAAGTCTGATAGAGCATTTAATCCCGAAGTTTGAATTGATGTCGCAGTATCTGCACTAACCTTATTAAGGGCTAGAGGAAGAATGTGCTGTAAACTGACACAAGCATTCCGCAAGCGACTCATTGAAATAGCAGTGTCGTCACCTGTGCTAATATTGCTTTCTTTGTCATATGCCCTGTTAAATAAAACGTCTAACTGTTCGGCTAGAACAATTGAATGAGGTTTAAATCTAGCAGGAATACGATTGGACTTCCGCGTTTTAACTTGCTGTAGCATCTTCAGCCTCACGCATAAGCAATTCGTTAACATCACCGTAGATATCTTTTACCCACTCTGACATCGCTCCGTATGCATCCACTGATACACTTTTGGCAAAGTCGATGTAACGTTTGGTTGTTTTAAAGCTTTCGTGACTCATCAAAGTCATTAGTGTTTGTCGGATGGAACTTTCTGATTCACCTTTGTCAATTAGGTATTTAGCGACATAAGTAGCAAAGGTAGCGCGTAAGTCATGGAATGTGCGTAATAGTATTTCTAATCCCTGCTTCCTTTGTTCTTTTCTAACTATGGAAATAGTATTCCCCGGTGTATCTTCGCTTATCCGCGATCCTGAACTATTCATAAACAAAGGAAGCGGATGTTCGCTATTGTCCATACCATGATTAGTCTCATGTTTGGTACGTCGCTTCATATTTTGAATTGTCAAAGTGTGATTGTACAAAAGCTTCATTAGAACTCGCGCTATTGTTAATCTCACTGGCTTATGTCCTTTTCGTACAATGTTCAATTTTGGAATACGTTTCTCGTTTTCTTTTTCATCAGGGTTAAAGAGGTCTTTCTGGTCGATGGCCGAAATTTCAAAAGATCGAAGTCCACCTAACAAGGCACACTGCAAATAAAGTTTATAAGTCTCTTTTTGAGCTGTATTCGTCTCCAGTAACTGTTTAAGTTCTTTTGGAGAATATGGTTGTAGACCTTTGTCTGGTGAGTCTTCTTTTTGTTTCAATGTATTTGGAATGCTCAAATTACTGACCCATTTCCATAAGCCCCCAGAACGATTGTTGCTGGTAGGTAATTGAAACAACGAACTGACACCTGATTTAGCTTTCGATTTAATACGTACCTGTTTGTATTCAAGTGAGAAGGGGAGGCTATCTATAGCTCCGCGCTTATGGCTCCATATATAGAATGCTTTAACAGCTCTAATTCGTTCTTGAGCGCTGTTAAAGCTTATGCGTTTAGACTTATCTTTGGTTTCGACTCTTTCACATAAATGTTTGTGATATCTCCACACAGGTAACCTAGAAATATCATCATCTACAGATTGTTTTGAAAGTGGTGCAGCTATTACTTCAAAATAGGATGCATCATCTTTATCCAACCAATCTAAGAAAGCTTTTAAGTGCTTAGCTATACTGCGAACAGACTTAACATCTAATGGCTTTCCCGGTTGGCTGGCATGATAAGCGTCACTAAAAGCCTCATTGTCTATTTGATTCTTTTTGAGACTGAAATGACCTTCAAAGCGGTGCATTAAAAATAAGTTCATTTCTTGGCATTCGGTGAAGCGAGTCGGGTGATATAGCACTGGAAAATTAGGTTCTATTTTATCGTGCCTATATGAGTGAGTTCTGATGCCTTTTTCAGTCTTAATAGGTTGCCCTGATTTATCGAGGTGAAAAGACATTCCTTTTCCAAAGTTGACTGATGTTTTAATTATTTTAGTTTTTGTTGTATTTCGAAGTATCATTTTCGTTCACCTTTGATTCTTAGCTAGAGTATGTGTGTAAAAACTTTTTTGTTCAAGTTTATTGAGGGTATGATAGTATTATATCAATTCGGGGGTGATTTTAGATGAAAGCCAAAACTTAACAGCTTCTCAGCTAAAAACCATTATTACCCGCTGCGGAGAAGGAACAAAACTAATTTGTACTGGGAATTTGGCACAAATAGACAGTAATTATTTAACGGCGGTTACTTCGGGGCTTACCTATATTGTAGAGCGGTTTAAGCACTTTGAAGGTGGTGCTACCGTAAATCTTAATGGGGTAGTACGCAGTCGACTGGCTTCGTTCGCCGAGGAAAATTTATAACTTGCGCTTAACATCTTGGCTCTATAGTCTACAGTTTGATTTTTGAGCTAATAATTAGGTAGGTCGTTGAATTTTTTACCGCTAAAACATTATCATCGCTCTGTTTTTGTGGCGTTAGCAATCCCTTTATTGGTGGCCTCTTTTTTGTGTTTGCATTTTTATGATATAAAAATGGACCGTGCAATAACAAAAAAGACCACCGATTTTAGTGCGTTATCGGCGCAGCTTGACCATGATATGCAAGCCATCGACGATTTACTTAATGCGATGTTTATTATGTATGACAAACACGCCCCACAACCAGCGAATCATGCCTTCACAAAAAACATTAATCAATACGAGCATTATTATTATAGCCAGATAGCACATTTTAATGGCGAAATAGTAGGAAAAGGCCAATTCAGCTATTCCGAACAGGCATTATCACGCTGGCAAAAAGTCATGTCGCTGGCACCGTCTTTCAATACCGCTTTAGCGCTGCTTTCGTCGCTGCATTCTGTAGCCTATGTTGATGAGCGCGGCTTTGCTTATTTAGCTCGGCGTAACAATACACAAAGTTATATTTTAACGCAGGTACTTAATGGCGACTTTAAACCCTTACCTTCAGCGAACAAACTCACTTCAAGTGCCGTTATTAAAGTAGACAATAACGCATATTTTGCAGTTGGCCGACAGCGAGAGCTTAACTCCTCAGATTATATTGTTTTAATATATGACTTACAGGCTATCTCTAGTTGGTTGAAAAAAATAACCTCAAAGCAAGGCGAGTATGTTTTTATCAACCAAGAGAATGAAATTATTGCCAGTTCACAGCAGCCAATTAATCAAGCCATAAAGTTATCGACCTATTGGCCTAATATTAATAGCCCCTCACAAAAGAGTAATGCGCGAGCAGACTCATTATTTTTAATTCAGCCTTCAAAAAAGAACCCTATTCATCTGGCGTTTCTTGCTGACAAGCACACTCTCTCAAGCGGTATTGTGTATGAAGTATTGATAGAGTTTATTTCGTTAGCCTTATTTTTATGTTTGATGTTTTACATCTTTTTTTGGTTAAGCAAACGTATATTTATCAAACCTATGACCGAGTTGATGCGTTATTTAGAGCATCATAACGATGACAATAGCGGGTATTTAAATTACCAAATACCGTTAAACTGGCAACCTTGGTTTGCTCGGGTAAAAGCTATTTTTGCGAAAAATGAGCATTTAGTTATTTCTTTGCAAAATGCTAATCAAAAGTTAGATGATCAAGTACGGCAACAATCGCAAAAGCTAAAACATAGCGACCAAGCAAAAGAGCGTCATTTAGCGTTATTAAACACAGTACTTAATAGCGTGCCTGATTTTATTTATTTTAAAAATACAGAAGGCATTTTTTTAGGCTGTAATAAAGCGTTTGAGTTGTTTATTGGAAAAACTCAAGGTGAACTTCTTGGGCAGCAAATACACAACATAAGTAACGAGTATGAACAAATTACTTTGCTGGAATATCAAGTATTACAGCATAGAATGCAAATTCAGCAGCGCATAGATGTTGCTGAGCGAACTTATCAGTTAACCATTGCTCCCTTTTACAATGAACAGCAACAATTATTAGGAACTATGGGGGTTGGTCGTGATATTACAGAACAACAACATACTTTGTATGCATTAAAAGAGTCTGAATCTATATTTAGAAGCGCAATTGAATTTGCCGCAAATGGGGTGTTTTTACTCTCGCTTGAGTACGCTATTTTACAGATAAACAAAGCCGCACGAAAATTATTTTCCAAGCATGATAAATTAACCGATACTCCTTTTTATGCGCTTTTTAATAATACGCAATGGCAGGAGCTTGAAGCATTACTACAGCAATTATTAAATAATAAGAAAAGGGTGTTTCACTTAACCTTGGCTCATACCCAATTAAATGCCTGGTTACAGTTGAGTATGTCGTTAATTTGGAATGAAAATAGTCAGCCGCTTTATTATGTTATTCATATTCAAGATGTTACAGAACTTACCAAAGCCAAAGATGATGCAGAGCGTGCCACGTTAGCTAAAAGCCGTTTTATTGCTAATTTAAGCCACGAAATACGCACCCCCCTCAATGCCGTGTTGGGATTATTGGATATGCTCGCAGAGCACGGGTTAACACAGCGGCAAATTCAACAAACTAGCCAAGCAAAATATGCGGCCAATAATTTGTTGCAGATGCTAAATAGTATGCTTGATTTTGCCCGTGTTGAAAGTAAAGAAGCAACGCTGCAATTAGCGCCATTGTGCTTAGTTGATTTGATTGATACCTGCGAAAGTTTAATTTTACCTTTATGCCAAGCAAAACAGATACAGCTAAAAATCGACATAGACTCGCAAATTTCTCCATTTTTAGTCGGTGATACAATTCGTTTGCAACAAGTATTAGGTAACTTACTTACCAATGCCGTTAAGTTTACCAATAAAGGCAGTGTGACATTAAAAATGACATTACAGCCGAGCCAGAGCCATATAGAGCAGCGTATTTGTTTTCAGGTTATTGATACGGGAGTGGGGATTGCTCAAGCGGATCAACGCCGTTTATTTGATGCCTTCACGCAAGGTGATGAATCATCTACTCGCTTGCATCAAGGGGTTGGCTTAGGGCTGGCAATTGTAAAGCATAGTGTGGCATTAATGGGAGGTGAAATTGCACTCAGTAGTGATAAAGGCCATGGCTGTCATTTTTACTTCACGCTTGATTTAGCGACAGATACCGAGAAATCAGCAAGCTTTACAGATAGACTATTACTGATCACCAGCGCGAAGAGTCAGTTGCTTAATCAGGTTATTACCGCGCATCCTTTTTTCAATAATCAAGCTCTTGAAATAGTCGTAACTGATCCAGATTGTTTGCAACAAGCGCATAGCATTGTAATCGATGCTGATGACGTACCTGCCTTTCTCACCTCAGCAATAAAAGCAGTATTACACACTCGTACTACTTCACTCATCGTTATAGAGCACTCGCAACCGAATCAGCTTTCAATAAATGACTCTTTTATTAGCCAGTATTTACCGCGCAGTGCATTGGCGCAGCGGTTACTTAGTTTAACCCCTGAAAAGTTAAAGAAAGTAACTCAAAATAAAGCGGATAAACCACAAGAAGAAATAGCGGGAACCTTAGTATTAGCCATAGATGATAACCCGCTCAATCTCGACATTATTAGCAGTATATTGTGTAAAGCCGAAGTGAATGTTGTGACTGCTAGTGATGCTAAACAGGGGGTTGAATGGGTGAATATATTGCGCCCCGATTTAGTTTTAATGGATATTCAAATGCCGGGTATTGATGGCTATCAAGCAACCCAAATAATACGCCAACAGTTTGAGGCCCAGCAATTGCCTATTTTTGCATTAACTGCACATTGTGAGCCTGCCGATATTGCACGTTCATTGAATAGTGGTATGAATAAACATTTAACTAAGCCCGTGGTTGCGCCTATTTTATTTGCATCGATAGCTGATTTAGGCATATCTAAGCCTTGCTTTTTTGATAAAACCTTCGCTTTGACACAGTTCAATGATGATGAGAAGCTATTGCAAAGCATGCTTACTAAGTTAGCGGTGTTAAGTGAGTCATATTCAGCTGAGCTTCAAAAAGACATACCTACTATTGAAATGGTACGCTTAGTGCATAGTCTAAAAGGGATAGCAGGAAACTTAGGGTTTAACCGATTGTTGTTATGTGCTCAACATACTGAGCAATTATTAAAAGTGGGCGACAAGAGCGCCAATGCTGCAATTAAAGAGCTGATAATACAGTTAAAACAAGTTCATATTTATATAAAAATTTTAGATGTAAGCAATGATAAATAAAGCAAAAATATTAATTGTAGATGACGATGCGCTTAACCGAATCATTTTAGAAAAAACCTTAAGCGATGAGCATGATGTTTACTTAGTGACAAGCGGCGAAGACGCGCTGGCGTTTGTTAAACACACACAAGTAGACTTAATCATTTTAGATATCATGATGCCTGGTATGAATGGTTATGAAGTACTCGTACAGCTAAAAGAGAACAGTATAAGTCAGGCTATTCCTATTATTTTTATCTCTGCAAACAACCGTCATGAAGATGAGGCAAAGGGGCTAGAGCTCGGCGCAATGGATTATATTGGTAAGCCATTTAGTGCCGCTATTGTGAAAGTTAGAGTGCGGAACCAGTTATTAATTAAGCAAAAAAATGATTTGCTAGAAATGCTTGCCTCTATTGATGGCTTAACAGAAATACCCAATAGACGTTATTTAGATGAGAACTTAGAAAGAGAGTGGCGTAGAAGTAAGCGTAACTACTCTCCTTTGTGCGTTTTACTCATAGATATTGATCATTTTAAACGTTATAACGACTACTATGGCCACCGAGCTGGAGACGAATGTTTAAAAACAGTGGCAAAAACGTTAGCCGCGCAATGTGAGCGTGGCAGTGATTTTGTTGCGCGTTACGGCGGTGAAGAATTTGTGGCCGTATTACCAGAAACCAATCAGCAAGGTGCAATCGCTTTTGCCAACAAGTTACGTAACGCCGTTAATGATTTGAATATTGAACATAATGCGTCTTTAAACGCTACACACGTCACCATTAGCATCGGTATTGCTTCTAGTGAGAGTAGCCAAGCTTACACTGAAAAAGCATTGTTAGAAGAAGCTGATTCCGGTTTGTATAATGCGAAAAAGTTAGGGCGCAATCAAATTAGCGCCCAATAAATGCTGTAGTTACTTAGTTTGTCAGCATTTGCAGTGCTGAGGCACCAATACCAACTAATTTATCATTTTTAAATACCAACGGTGTGCATTCATCTTTAGTCATTTTACCATCTGAATGGATGCTGTGCGTTGCATAAAATAAGACTTGGTAAACATCCTCTTCTTTTTTGAGTAATTCGGTGAAGTCAGGTGTTTTTAGGGTTTTTAATACCGACTGATAAGAGCTATCCATTGCCAAGCCTGAAATAATTTCACGATTATTCTTATGTGTTGCTTGCCAGCTAGAAGAACTATTACCAGCCCAATGACCTTCCGCTTCGCCATCGGATACAGCAATAACACAGCCAGTTAAAAAAGGAGCGGTGAGGGCGGCGATTAAAAGTGTTTTTTTCATTTTTTATTATCCTAGATGATTAATTACAGACTTTAGAGCAAAGACTAGGCCAGTTTTTTAGTCCTTAAAAATCAATTACTTATTTTTAAAGTGATTTTTGAGTTAGTGGCTTTTTTAAGAAATAAAATTAAAAAGCCACTTTTTAGTTATTTTGACTAACTTAATTTAACGGCATTAAACCAAGCGATTACGCGACTCTTGTTGACTAAATGCAGCGATATTTAAACTCACTTCTTTAACCAAGCGCACAATAGATTCGGTACTGGCCCACGCTATATGTGGGGTTAGTAGTAAGTTATCTCCCGTGTAATTGGCCAGTGGATTGTTGTGCTCAGCAGGCTCTTTAGTTAGTACGTCAACACCTGCACCAGCAATCACATTGGTTTTTAAGGCTTGTGCTAAGTCGGCTTCGTTAATGATCCCCCCGCGCGCGGTGTTAATAATAAGCGCAGTTGGTTTCATCATTTTTAATTCATTAAGCGTAATTAAGTCACGCGTTTCATCATTAAGTGGGCAATGTACGCTGATAATATCCGCTGTTTTTATTGCGGTTTCAAAAGGCGTGCGTCCTTGGCGACACTCAGCACCTTTGCGCTCTGCAACAATGACATGAGCACCAAAGGCTTCAGCCACTTTAGATACAGCATTGCCCAGAGTTCCCCCACCAATAATGGCTAATGTTTTACCCTGAATGTCATTAAAGCTGTAATCAAGGCGACAAAACATTTCACTTTTTTGCCATGCGCCTTGTTGGCAGTCCGCTTGGTAGCGGTGAGTATTGCCTAATAAGTTAGTAATTAACGAAAAGGTATGCTGCACAACCGAGGGGGTTGAATAACCAGCAACATTGGTTACCGCAATGCCTAAATCTTTCGCGGCATTTAAATCAACATTATTGGTGCCGGTGGCACTAACACAAATAAGTTTGAGTGATGTTAATTGTGCCATGGTGTCACGATTAATCACTACTTTATTGGTGATTAACACCTCTGCATTTTGGCTATGTGCTAGCACTTGCTCTGGGCTAGTTAGCTGATGCACGGTAAGCTTTCCCAGTGCTGAGATACAATCAAGTGAGGTGTTTGCCAGTGCTGAGATACAATCAAGTGAGGTGTTTGCCAGTGTAGCGTTATCAAGAATTGTTATGTTCACGGTGTGTCCTAATAGTGTATGTGTTAAGGGAATAATAACCCCTGTACGCAAAATGCTTGTGATAAAAAGAGTATCATCTATTTGAATGTTATTGGGTTTATCATATTGCGTTTACATTAGCAGTTGTAGAGCCATATTTAAATGTGGTCTGCCCACTGACGGTTAACTTGCATGTTATTATGATCAACTGCCTTGCTAAGTTAACTTGAACAAAGTGCTGTTAGTAGGGTCTACCCATTTAAATTAATAATTAATAGCCATAGTTTATACGTATGCGTTGTTAGCAAGACAGCTTGGCTCGGCGTTAAACTATAACGCTATGAAAACTCAGTAAATCGAACTTTAGTATTGCTAGTTTCGTATTTTTGATTGAGTTATAATCAAAATCAGACACAGCGGGGCGTTTTAACGCGCCGTTTTTAACTTTGTAGATGCAGTAAATGATTGAATTAGAAGATAAGTACGCAGATATAAGACCTTACAATGACGATGAAGTTGCCGCCTCATTAACGCGATTAATTAATGATAATGCGTTCATTGATGTAATTGCAAAATACAATTTGCCACGCTTTATATCCGCAGTTGGGTTTTTAGCACGCGCTATAATAAAGCATCAGTTGCGCAAAAAGTGGGGCAAAGTTAAAACGGTTGAAGATGTACAAAATGAAGTGGCACATTACTTAAATAAATTAATAAAACGTACCACCTCAAAAGTCACTTTTTCTGGCTTAGAAGACTTAGACCCTAATCAAGCCTATCTTTTTGTTTCAAACCACAGAGATATTGTACTTGACCCTGCACTGGTTAATTGGGGCTTATTCCAGCATAAAATGAAAACAGTGAGAATTGCGATTGGCGATAACTTGCTGCAAATTCCTTACATTACTGAGCTTATGCGCTTAAATAAAAGTTTTATTGTGAAACGCTCAGCAAAAGCCCCAAAAGAGATGTTAAAAGCGCTGACTCAGTTATCGGCTTATATTTATGATTCACTCAGTAGCGGGCACTCAATTTGGATTGCCCAAAAAGAAGGGCGCGCTAAAGATGGGGTTGATCAAACTGATCCTGCGCTTTTAAAAATGTTGCAACTTAATGGCCGTAAACAAAAGAAAGAATTTGGCGAATACATTAAAGAGCTCAAAGTGGTGCCGGTTGCAATCTCTTACCAATACGAACCATGTGCAATTGCCAAGGCAAAAGAGCTATATCATAAACAACATCATGGCAAGTATGTTAAATCGGCGGGTGAAGATATTGCCAGCATTGTTGAAGGGTTTAGTTCAGCCAAAGGGCATGTGCATTTATCGTTTGGTCAGCCCATTGAGTCAGGTTGTGACAGTGCCGATGAACTGGCAAAAACCATTGATAAGCAAATTATTGATTCGTTTTACTTACACCCAGGCAACTTTATTGCTGCTGGCTACACTGAGGCGGTGATCAATAAAAATGACGCAGCACAGTTTGAAGAACGTTTGGCCAAGGTGCCAGAAGAGTTAAGGGCTTTGGTTTTAGCTATGTATGCCAAGCCATTTCATCGAAAAACACAAGTAGATAAACAAAGCTGTGAGCAGTAATTAACAGTTTAAGCTAACAACAAAGCAGCAATTTATTTGCTGCTTTTTTTTTGCACAAAAATAGCGCTATACTCAGGCTATGCTTTTAATACCGGAGGGTAAAATGCAACAAATTGAAATATTTGATATTCCTAGCCCTTGTAAAGGTATTTGCTTAGTTAATAATCGCGGTTATTGCAAAGGCTGCTATCGCAGTCGCGATGAACGTTTTTCTTGGAATTCGTTAACGAATTCCCAAAAGAAAAAAGTATTGAGTTTATGCCAGCAGCGCTATAAACGTTACTTACAGCAAAAAAATAAAGTGGCACAATCATCACCGCAAGCAGATCAACAAGGTTTTGATTTTTAAAAATGTAGGTTGTATTTTGACCTGAGTTTTGCAACTGTGCCGTTATTGTGTAACTTATCCAGTGTTGCTTCTAGCTGGGGAACAATATCCGCATGACTGTTATGTAAATAATGATAAAGCGGGTAGGTTGCAACTACTTGTTTTTCATAGCAGCCTAAAGAGGGGGGAATGGTTTTATTTGCCATCGCAAAATCAATAAGTAACGCTCCTTGTACTTTTTGCTGGATCAGTAAGTTAAGCTGCGTATTATTATTTTTAACTTCAATTACCTTACCTTGAAAATCAATACTGTCTAAATATCGCTGTTGCACAGGGTAACTGGAAATAATGGCAACGCTATCTATGGTTTTAGTGGAGCTGGGCTCACAGCGTTTATAAAGCTCAAGGTTAAATTTAAAGAGTGGATAGTTAACTCGAATTAAATTTTTATAGGCACTTTCAATACTGATATCGCGAGCAAGCTGCCCATCTAACATGCCATTATCTGCTGCAAATAATGCATTTTGACGATTAAAATCGACAATATTTAGTTTAAAGCCCATATCTGCATAAGCCAATTGTAATAGCTCAATGGTATAGTTTGCTTGTTGAGTGTTTTGCGGGCGATTAAATGTGTAGCTATAACTGTGCGCAAAAGACATATTACTAAAAACTAAGCACAGTAATACCAGCAATCCGTTAAAGCGTTTAAGCACGTCAGCATTTCCAATTAATTGCGGCAAGATAATAAGCAGCCATAGTAACAAATTGTCTGTCTTTTGCACAGTTTGCATTAGTAATCTTGCAAAAGTTACCACCAACAATTATTGATTACGTTGAATTATTTACAGTCGCTTATTTTTATTAGTTATAGAGTTAGTTTTTTATAAGTTTAAACGTATAATCTACGTTTTATTGAGCGAGGGGCTGTTGACCTTTGCGGATGAAAATTTGTTCAAGCTAGGGGCGCTCGGCGCGACTTGTTTAACCTAGTGGGCTAGTAAAAGCCTCCGTGTGCTGCTCACGGCCCTTACCTGTATTCATGCAGGCAACAATAAGTTTATAGCCCCTAATAATTGGAGTGAATATGAGTTTTAATCTGTGTAACTTGCCGCGAGAGCAAAAGTATCAAATTCAGTTAGATTACGAGGCCTCATTTTGGGCTTATCAAATTAAGCGCGGTAAAAAAACGCGTGAGCAAGTGTACGACACTCTGCATAGTCGTCCTGTTGCAGAGCAAGGTGTTTTAAAACAAAAATTTGAGCAGTATTTGGCAATTATGCTTAGCTAGGGTTTGCCTACTATGCTTGTAATTAAACAATTAGAATCAATTAAAACGCCCTTAGTTAATAAGTTTTATACGTTACATAACGTCCGCGGCCGTGCTAACAAACAGGATCAAGTCTGGGTCGCTTACGATAATAATACGATTATTGCCGCCTGCCGGTTACAGAATAAGCCCACTTTTTTATTTTTATCAACGGTGTTCGTGGCTCCTTCTTATCGTTCAAAGGGGGTGGCAACCCAGTTATTAGTTGCCCTTTTAAATGCGCAAACAGAACCTGTTTACACCTTTGCTTATCAACGCCTTACTGATTTTTATCAAGCACTTGGTTTTAACCAAGTGTTAACATATACTCCTGCATTATTAACGCTATTTGATGCTTATAAGCACCGAAATATTACCGCATTGAAATATCAATAAAACATAAATTAGTAATAGGACAAGCATGGGTATGAGTATTAATGGGTTTATCACAGCCATATTTGTGCTGTTTATGCTCATAAGCGTTGAAGTAACAGCGCAAGTAAAACGATTATCCCCAAGCGAAGGCTTATCTCAAAGTTACGTTAATACCATGCTTATCGATAACAATGGGTATTTATGGCTCTCTACTGAAGGAGGGCTTAACCGTTACGATGGCTATCAAGTTATTCCAATCAATGGCCCTAATGGTGAGTTAGAAGAGGCGATCATCGATCGCATATATCAAGACCAACAAGGGCATATCTGGATTGCCTCCTTATTAGCAGGCTTGTTCAGATACGATCCGAAAACGGATACCTATCAACAATACATAGAAAAACCTGTCACAGAAGAGCAAATACTACAGCAGTCCGTTTTTACTATGTTAGCCACCGATGATAAAACCTTATGGATTGGCCAAGGCCGAGAGTTTGCAAAACTCGATATAGACAACGGCTCAATTACCTCCTTATTTACACTTCCTGAGCAATTTGAAAATGCGTTTGTACGTACTTTGTTTCATTATAATGGTTATATTTTTATAGGTAGCACAGACGGCGCGTATGTTTTTAACATCGCAACACAGCAGGTAAGGCCACTCGAGCACTTGAGCGAAACGGATGTACATATTTATCAAAATAATGTGAAATCATTTGCGCTAGGTAATAACAATCAGTTGCTTGTAGGTGCGGTTAAGGGCTTATACGCTGTTGATATTAGTAATTTAGAGGCAATGTTTAACAACCGCGAACAATCATTTACAAGCCAAAAATTACTGGCCGATCTGAATGTTTGGGATATCGATAATCAGCAAGGAGTACTCGATTTAGCAACAGATAAAGGCCTGCTTTGTTTTAATTTAACCACTAAAAAAGTGGTTAAAAATAAACGTATCCAACAGAGTAAGTACACCCTCGCCGATAACAGTATTATTGATATGGTGAAAGATAAATCGGGCGGAATGTGGCTAGCCACTAAAACCGATGGTGCGTTTTATTTATCGGGCGACAATTACAAGTTTTATAATGTAGAGGGGAATGCACTGGTTGGGGATGGTTTATCACATCATTCGGTATGGTCAATTAAGGAGTTCCAAGAAAAGCTATGGTTAGGCACACACAATGGTTTAACTGCGGTTGATTTAAAAAGCAATCGCTCAAAGGTGTATTTAAAAGATTATAAAGTCGATTTACTGACCACAGAGTTTACTATTTTCAAAATTATGCCTTACAAAGATAAACTCTGGTTGCACTCAAACCGAGGATTATTCATTTTTGACCCGCAAACTCAGCAACTTACCCAACCAAAAACCAACAGTCCTACCAATCAGATTTTTTTAAATGATTGGATGCATGGCCTGACATTGCTACCAAACGGGGATTTGTATTTTGTACACCCAGATCATGGCATGTTTAAATATAATATTGATAGCCGACAATTAGTTCACTTAAAAGGCGAATTAGCACAATTTGACCCTTTTTTAGCGCATGGCTTTTTACCCCCATTACCGCACCAACCCGAGAAGCCATTATTTTTTAGTGGTGGCGTTTTATATCAATTTAACCCCAATGATTTAAGTTTAAACACCATTTATAAAGTGCCTAAACACCATGAAAATGTAGCCGTTAGTATTCTTTCCTACGTGGTAGATGGGCAAGGCATACTTTGGCTATCGTTATCTAATTTTGGGCTGATTGGTATAGATGCAACAACCTATGAGTTAGTGCACACAATTGATTTAGATAAAAATAAACTAGGCACCTTGTTGTACGATATGGTTCTTGATGAAGAGGGAATGATTTGGATGAGTAGCCATAAAGGAATATGGCGACTAAATCCTGAAACAATTCATTTTCAGCAATTTACAACATCAGATGGGGTGCTCTCTGCTGAGTTTAATAATGGCGCTATGGCTAAGTTAGCGGATGGTCGAATTGCCTTCGGTAGCCTCAAGGGTTTTACCTACTTTGATCCTAAAGACAATAAAAATAGCCAAGGTTTATTAGATCAGGTCAATATCACGCGCATCAACTTAATGTCTCGGGACTTGTCTATAAATTTACAGCAGCCATTAAAAAATATCACTTTAAATCATGATGATATCGGGCTTGAGATTGCATTTTCAGCGATGTCATTTAGCTTCCAAGAGCGCATTATTTATGAATATCAGCTCGATAAAGGTAAAAAAAGTTATACCCGAAATAATCGAGTGGTGTTTCCTAAATTAAACCCAGGCAGTTACCAGTTAAAAGTCTGGGCAAAAGATCCACTGACCGGCGACTATACTGCGCCAGCCACGTTAAATATTAAAGTGAAATATCCGCTATGGCGTGCTCCATACTTTTTAGCGCTTTATGCCATTTTATTGATCACCATAGTGACTGCATGGGTAATGAGGCGCAACAAAATACAGCGGATCTTATTGGCAGCACACAAAGAAAGCCAAGACAGTGAGGCGCGTTTAAAGCTTGCACTAGAGGGAAGTGAGTCCGGGGTATGGGATTGGCAGGCGAGCCAGTTAAATATTTATCAGCCTAGATTAGTCAACGAATTAGGCTACGAGGATGACTCGGTGAGTTTAGATGACTACCTAGAAAAAATTCACCCTCAAGAGCGTGCTATTTTTAGGTTGGAGTGGTTAGAATTTTTATCAACAGATAAAGGGTATTTTAATTGTACCTACCGATTACGCCACGCCAAAGGTCATTGGCGCTGGTACAAAGATTTTGGCAAGGTGGTTGAATGGGAAAAAAAAACGCCGCAAAAAGTAGCCGGTACGTATACCAATATGACACGCGAAAGGGTGTTTGAAGAGCATGCACGGTTATTTACCGCCGCGTTTGAACAAACCCGAGATTGGGTGTTTATCTTAGATAAAAACTTTAATATACGTGCCTCAAATAAATCACTGCAAAGCGCTTTTGGCTTATCAGCAGAGCCTCGTTCAACCCGTGCGCTTAATTTGGGAATGTCCCGCAGTAGCTATTTTGATTATTTAAGAATTATGCAAAAGCTTGAAGTGGGCGAACATTTTTCATGTGAAGATACTGTCGTTCTGGCAAACAAAGAGCAACGCCATGTACTGGTTAAAATAAGCGCCGTAGCTGATGAAAGCCAAAGGCTGAGTAGTTTTGTGATTATTTTAACGGATATTCATGCACAAAAGTCAGCCGAGAGCGAACTGCATATACTAGCTAATTACGATTCACTTACTGGGCTGCCAAACAGAACCTTGTTTAACGACAGAGCTATACATGCCATCGATCAGGCGCGCCGCCATCAGTGTAAAGTGGCTTTGTTACACGTTAATATAAAACGGTTTAAGTATTTTAATGATTCATTTGGCACAGAAAACGCCGATGAGATAATAAAGCTGGTGGCAAACCGCTTGAAAACAGCATTACGTCCTTGTGATAGCGTCGCGCGTTTAGGCGGTGATGAATTTGTAATTCTAGTTGAAGATATTCAGCAAATAGAAGAAGTATTACTTATATGCACCAAACTAATGGATTGCGTGAGTAAAGACATTGTTATGAATCAGCAAAGCGTCAATGTGCACCTAAGTATTGGTGTGGCTATTTTCCCTGATGATGCCGCGCATTATAAAGCACTATTGAAAGCGTCAAATGTGGCGCTTTATTATGCTAAAGATGGCTTGGAAGGGTGTTATAAGTTTTACAAACAAGAAATGAATCAACGTGTTGAAAGAGCGATGCATTTAGAATCACAGTTGATCAAAGCTTATCATGAACATGAATTTTGTAATTATTATCAACCCATTATTAATGCGTCTACGCAAAAAACAGTGGGCTTTGAGGTGTTACTACGCTGGCCTGATAATCAGTTAGCGAGTACGCAAGAGTTTGCAAACGTAGCTGAAAATATAGGTTTAATCACTA
Source organism: Pseudoalteromonas issachenkonii (assembly GCF_002310795.1). Lineage (NCBI taxonomy): Bacteria > Pseudomonadati > Pseudomonadota > Gammaproteobacteria > Alteromonadales > Pseudoalteromonadaceae > Pseudoalteromonas > Pseudoalteromonas issachenkonii. Next base: position 2,833,687 of record NZ_CP011030.1, on the reverse strand, counting down.
AAATAATGCTACAAACATTTAAGCGTGCTTTGGTGCAGTTAGCTCGTTGGCGTAAAGTGTGTCCTGATCTATACCTATCAATTAACCTCTCAGCACTGGATTTTGAATTTATCGGACTCGTCCCTGAAATTCGCCAAGCACTAAACAATGCAGCACTGCCGCCCGAGGCTATTGTATTTGAAATAACAGAGTCTATTTTAATGCGAGACTCAGAACATGCGCTTAAAAATATGGACTTATTAAAGCAACTAGGCTGTAAGTTGTACATGGATGATTTTGGAACAGGGTATGCCTCGTTAACTTATTTGAAGCGCTTTCCGATTGATGTATTAAAAATAGATCGCAGCTTTGTGCAAGATATTGGTATTGATTCGGATAACGAAGCGATTATTCAATCTACACTAACTTTAGCAAGCAGTTTAGGTAAAGAGTGTATTGCTGAAGGGGTTGAAAGCGCACATCAGTTGGCTTTTTTAAAAGCGCAAGGTTGCAGCTACTTTCAAGGTTACTTGTTTAGTAAAGCGGTGCCTAAAGAGCAGGTGCTTGAGCTTATTGAGCACGATTGGCACCCTGTCTTCTCACAAGCTTAAAGCGCCGCTTAATACATTATTTTATTAAGGACGCTTACCACAGTGACGGCAAAATAAGTGTGAGCTGCGTTTATTTAGCTCTGCTTTTATCGCTTTATTGGCCTCTAGCTTACTTAGCCCTAGTTTGTAGCGTAACTCCTCAAGGTGATGCATCTGCTCATCAGTGAGCTTACCATCGGTTATTTTCTCGTGGGTGGCATCTTCAAAGAGCTGGCGACGTTTGCGTATTTGCTCTGAGAAACTCGACGCTAATAAACCGGTTGGTATGGCAACCATTCCCATACTCACCAAAGTGATTACGCCACCAAATAGTTTACCAATAGGCGTTATAGGCACAACATCGCCATAACCAACCGTAGTTAGGGTTGCCATTGCCCACCACATGGCTGCAGGAATAGAGCCGAACTTGTCTGGTTGAATGTCGTGCTCTAATAAATAAATACCGCAAGAGGCTAAAATAAGTAACACAGACATAATAAAAAATGCCGCCAGTAATGAACTCGACTCATCAATAAACGCCTGCAATAACAATTGCATTGCTCGAGAATAACGAGTGAGCTTAAATACCCGCAACAACCGCAGTACCCGTAAAAAACGTAAATCGATAGCAAAGAAAAACATTAATAAACTAGGCAAAATGGCAATTAAATCGATAATTGCCAGAGGTGATAAAATATATCGAATCCGTTTTTGTGTGTTTGAGCAATTCATGGAGGCGTACTTTACGCGATCGACACAAGTCCAAGCACGTATTAGATATTCAGCACTAAATATAGCCACTGATACCAGCTCCAAGATTAAAAACTCGCTATAGTACTCGGTTGCGATGCTGTGCACCGACTCAAGCACAATCGCCACCACATTAATCATAATTATGCTGATCAGTATGACATCTAAAATGTGTCCCGCTCGCTGATACTTACCTGACGCTTCAAATACTTGGTTTATGGTTTGTCTTAGTTTACGCATAGTACCTATTACAATGTGAGCAGCATATTGATACTGCCTTCTTCAAAATCACGACTTATTTTAAACCCGAGTTTACGAGCCAACTCAATCATGCCGGTATTTTCTGGCAGTGTGATACCTTCAACCGTTTTCACGCCTTGGCGTCTGCAGTGAGAAATAGCCGCGTTCATTAAAATACGCCCTAACCCAAGTCCTTGGCAATCAGAACGTACCACAATGGCAAACTCTGCTTGTAAGTTATCGGGATCCATAATCACTCGCGAAACCCCTAATGTGTGTTGTTGCTCGTCTTGTGTTTGGGTAACAATAAATGCCATTTCGCGGTCGTAATCAATTTGCGTCATTTTAGCGAGTTGATCATGGTTAAATTGTGGCAATTCACCAAAAAAGCGCTTGTATCTATCTTCTTTGCTTAAGGAGCGGTCAAACTCTTGATGTGCCTGCTCATCTTCTGGTTTGATTGGTCTGAGCGTTGCTAAGGTCTTATTTTTTAGGGTGACCGTTTCAACCAACTCAATAGGATAAGGGCGGATTGATAAACGTTTTCGGTGCGCCTGAACCTGGTACTGACTTAAGTTCATGGTGGCATCAAGGACTAAAAACTGCCCATTACTGGCTAAAATAGGATTTAGCTCTAATGAGGTGATATCGGGTTGATCGACAACGAGTTGAGAAATTCGGGTCAGTAGCGCACATAAACGATATTTATCTACTTTTTCTGGCAGAATGCGATCTTTAAGGACTCCTTTATCATGGGCGGCGGCAATTAAATATTTAGCTAGGTTCATATTCAGTGGTGGCAAGGCCACCGCCGCTTGAGCGTACTCAAGCCCTGTGCCAGCTTCACCTAATAAAATAACTGGCCCAAAATTAGGCTCTGTTTTAATGGCTATGCGCAGCTCATTGGCGCCTGCTCTCGGTGCCATTTTTTGTAACGAAAAGCCATCAATAATAGCATCAGGGTAGGTGTTTTTTATTCTTAACAGCATGGCAAATGCCGTTTGCTCGACCTCTTGTGCATCATTGAGGTTGAGTACTACGCCACCGACTTCAGACTTAGAGGGAATACTGGGGCTCATCAACTTTAATGCGACCGGAAAACCTAGCTCTATTGCTTGCTCTTTTGCCTCGGTAGGGGTGTAGGCTACTTCAGTTTGGATACAGTCTATACCGTAGCTACTTAAAATTTGACTCGCTTGATGGGTTGATAAGTAATGTTGCTCATCATTTAAAAACTCTTTAATAGCTGCTTTCGCTGCTACTTTATTAATAGTCGCATCATCGGTGTTTGATTCTGGCGTTTGGGTTAAATGTTTTTGGTTACGACGATAGCTTACTAAATGCATAAAGGCACCTACTGCGCCTTCTGGGGTACGATAGGTCGGAATGGCGTTATTTGCGCAGATGCGTCTGGCTGCGAAGGCGGCATCTTCTCCCATGAAATTAGTGATCACATACGGGCGTGCCATTTTTGGTAATTTGTTCAGTGCCTCAACAATAACCTGAGCGTAATTTTCACTCGGGGCCAATGCCGATGGAGTATGAATGATCAGTAAGTTTTTAACTTCTTTAGCATTAAGCAGTATTTCTAATGCGTGTTTGTAACGCACTGGCGCAGAATCGCCAAATATATCGACAGGGTTTGATGTTGTGTCTGAATGTGGGATCACTTTATTGAGTGCTTCGCGCGTTTCATCACTAAGCTGAGCAAGTTTACCTGAGCTTTGAATAAGTTCATCAACGGCCATCACTCCAGGGCCGCCGCCATTAGTTAATATAGTTAGCTGCTCTACTTGCAGTAATTTGGGGTGCATTGCCAAGGTTTGAGTGGCGGCAAAGAGTTCACGCAAATCATTTACTCTCAACATCCCTGCACGTTGAAACATGGCATCATATACTGCATCTGAGCTTTGTTTTCCGCCGGTGTGTATTTCAGCGGCAAGAGCGCCTGCACTGGTTCTGCCCGTTTTAATGGCAATAACGGGCTTAGAAAATGCCGCCGCACGCGCGGCAGAAATAAAGCTGCGAATATCATTAATGTTATCTATATAAAGTAGGATAGCTTTGGTTTTAGCGTCGCGGCCTAAAAAGTCGAGTATTTCGTCAAACTCAATATCTAAACAATCTCCCATAGATACAAAGTATGAAAAGCCAATTTCTTTATTTTTAGCCCAATCAAGAATCGTTGAACAAACAGCCGCTGATTGCGACACAAAAGCCAGTTTACCTGGCGTGGCAACAGTGTGCGAAAAACTCGCGTTTAAACCTATATGCGGAATAAGTAACCCTAAGCAATTTGAGCCAAGCAGCGTCACTTTATGCTTTGCAGCGTTATCTTTAAGTTCTTGTTTTTGGGTACCTGTTAGGCCATCAGCAATAATAATAGCGCTTTGGCACCCCAGCGTACCTAGCTGCTCAATAATTTTCATTAAGGTGTTTTTATTGGTACAGATAACGGCTAAATCAGGTACTTTGGGGAGGGCTTCAATACTTGAGTAAGCCAATACGCCATGCACTGCAGTATGATTGGGTGTAACAGGCATGATGGGCCCTTTAAACCCGCCTTGTAATAAATTACGCATTACCACATTACCAGCCCGAGTAGGGGTGTTTGATGCCCCAATAACAGCGACTGAGCTTGGATTAAAAAACTGGCTAATACGTTTTAGACTCATTGCGTTTCCTTGGCTGATTAAGTTTTGCTATCTATACCTTCTCAATGTAACCTGTTTATAGTGTTTTTTCGAGCGTGAACGTGCTTATTATTGATATTAGGGTCTGTTGACCTTTCAAGGTTAAATTTGCAGCAGTCTGTTTGGTATTTAGGCAAGGCAGAGCCTATGTGGTGTGGTTATTCCCCATAAATAGGCGATAACGCAGCATCAATGCCAAACAGGCGCTGCCCGAAGGGTTCTGTCTAGGGGCGATTTACTCTTTGTTGCTCGGTTTTGACTTAGCCCACTAGGTTACAAACCTCGCGCCGCGATTAAATCGCCCCTAGTTTGAACAAATTTTAATCCGCAAAGGTCAACAGACCCTAATCAAGGAGAGTGAAGTGAATAAAATATCGAATGTAACCGTTGTTATGGCAGCGGCGTGTTTAAGCATTGGCCTAATTGCATTGGGTTTTATTATAAAAGGGGCTGCGCTTGATATTAAAGGGATGGAGCGCACGGTGCAGGTAAAAGGGTTAGCTGAACGTGAAGTTGTGGCTGATACCGTTATTTGGCCTTTGCAGTTTAACGATGCCGACAACAATCTTGAAAAGCTTGTTGAGCGAGTTGAGCAAAAAAACGATGCGGTGATTGCCTTTTTAAAGTTACACGGCTTTGATGATCAAGAAATATCGACAGGCACTCAATCTATTATAGATAAGCAAGCCCGTGAATACGCGAATGATAATCAAAAGTTTAGGTATGTTATTAGCTCAAATATTATTGTTTATTCCAATGCTCCTGATAAAGTTAAAAACGCACTGAGCAAAGTGAGTCAGCTAGCTAAACAAAATATAGCTATTGTGCAAGACAACTATCAAACTCGTATTGAGTATATTTTTACTGGGCTTAACGATATAAAACCAGCCATGGTGCAAGAAGCAACAGAAAAAGCCCGAGAAGTGGCAGATAAGTTTGCTAAAGATTCAAATTCACGCTTAGGTAAAATTAAAACCGCTCGCCAAGGGCAGTTTAGCATTAGCGATCGGGATTCAAACACGCCGCAAATTAAAAACGTACGTGTTGTTACCAGCGTAGAATATTACTTATCAGATTAGAGCCGCCACTTGTTCAGTAGAGCGCTGTAAATAAGCGGCGCTCAGTAGCAAGGTTATCTCGCTTGGGGGATTATTTTTTAATGCCTCAAGTATTTGTAATTTTGCTGCAGGATTTTGTTTTTGCTCTATTTCCATTAATGCCAGCAAGGCCGAAAATTCATGTTTTACCGGAATGTTTGGCTTATGTGCATAGGCAATGTAACTGGCAACCGGAGTGAGCCCTTGCTTATTTGTATGTGCTAACGCATGTAGTAACTCTTCATTAGATTCAAATAACATTAACGAGCGAACATAGTTAAAAGGCAGTTGTGTGGGCATTGCTTGCTTAAATACATTATGCAGGGCGTTATTACCAGTGTCGTCTGTACTAATAAATCCCTTATTTAATTTAAGTGCAGGCGTAAAAAAACTCAGCGCGTCTAAACTGGTTAGTTTTTCAATAAACGGCGCTGGTGGCGTATTAGTGGTTAAAATACGCACGGCGATGTTTTGCATAAAATCGTATTTAATACTCATGCGTAGCGCACTTTCAAACAGGTAATTAAGCTGTATTACTTGCTGTGCCTCAGTGAGCTTTTTAAAATCGTTATCTAGCTCATCAAACTGCTGTTGTTTAATACGCGCATTGAGTAGCTGTATGCTTAGATCCATTCTGTTCTCCTTGAATTCCAACTTTATCCTAGCTTAATTTTTTGCTTTATAAAACAAAAGGCCGCAATTGCGACCTTTTATACCTTTAAGTAAATACTTAAAAATTAAGCTTGTTTGCTGGCAATCCACTCATTAACGAAGTTTTCTAGTACGTTTAATGGTACAGGGCCATTTTTAAGCACTACATCGTGGAACTGGCGGATATCAAACTTATCGCCAAGTTGCATTTTAGCATCTTCACGTAGTTCTAAAATTTTCAGCATACCTACTTTGTAAGCCGTTGCTTGAGATGGCATTACAATGTGACGCTCAACCATTTTCACACCGTCAGAAGTGGCGTTAGGGGTGTTGTTAACGTAGTAATCAATACCTTCTTGACGAGTCCACTTCATTGCGTGAATACCGGTATCAACCACTAAACGACATGCACGCCATAATTCCATGGCTAAGCGACCAAAATCTGAATACGGGTCTTCGTAAAGGCCCATTTCTTTTGGTAGTAATTCTGAGTATAACCCCCAGCCTTCAATGTAGGCTGTGTAACCACCAAATTTACGGAACTTAGGTACCCCTTCAAGTTCTTGTGAAATGGCAATTTGCATATGGTGACCCGGAATCCCCTCATGATAAGCCAAGGCTTCCATTTGGTAAGTAGGCATTGCTTCCATGTCGTATAGGTTGGCGTAGTAAATACCTGGGCGTGAACCATCTGGCGCAGGTTGTTGATAAAACGCTTTACCTGCCGCTTTTTCACGGAATGCTTCAACACGTTTTACAATCATGTCGGCTTTTGGTTTTACAATAAACAGCTCATCTAAGCGTGTTTTCATGTTATCAATTAAGCCTTTAGCTTCACTTAAGTACTGTGCTTTACCAGCTTCAGTGTTAGCTAAATAAAATTGCTTGTCGGTTTTCATAAACTGCATAAAGGCGTTTAAGTCGCCCTCAAAACCGACTTTATCTTTAATGGCACGCATTTCATCATGAATACGTGATACTTCAGCAAGGCCAATGGCATGAATCTCTTTTGCTGTAAGGTCTGTGGTGGTGGTGCGTTTCAGTGCGTTATTGTAAAACGCTTCGCCATCAGGGAATTTCCAAGCACCGTCACGGTCATCAGCACGTTTTTCTAACTGTGCAATGTAGTTAATTAACTTAGAGTAAGCAGGTTTAACCGCTGTTTTTAATGCTTCAGTCGCTTTACTAATAAGTGCATCTTTTTCAGCTTGGTCTATTTCTAAGGCATTAACTTTGCGTTTAAAGTCAGCTAAAAGTGTAGAATCTTCACCTTGTTCAAACGGCGCACCTTTAATGATGTTTTTGCTTGAATCAATGACGTGTGGAAATACAAATTTAGGCGCGATGATGTTTTTATCGGCGCGAATTTCTAAGCCAGTAATAAGCTGATCAAATACACCGGGCACCCCATTTAAACGAGCAATGTAATCGTTAGCTTCTTTTACGTTGCTAATTTGATGCTGGTTGATTAAAAAAGCCGGCACCATAGAGTGCGTACCAAACATTTGGTTTACTGGGTAGTTATGGTAACGCCATTTGAAATCAGCAATGCTGGCTTCTAAATCTTGTTTTTTTAAATCATAACTTACTTGGGTTGCTGTATCTAATTGCGCACGATTAATGCTGTTGAGTGTGACCAAATCGGCTTTAGCTTGTGCCAAGTCTTTAAGGGCTTTTTCTTCGCTGTTGTCATCCCATTTATCGTAATCTTTTTTGATGCCCATGTAGGTTTGATAAACCGGGCTGCTCATTACATCACGATTAAAAGTGTCTTCAAAAAAAGCATTCGCTTTGTCAATTTCACTTTGAACAGGTTGAGCTTGAACCGCAGGTGCAGGCGTTGATTGTTGTGTTGCTTGTTGGCAACCTGCAAGCAGTGCCACACTAATGGTGGCAGCAATTAGAGTAAGTTTACGCATTCGTTTCCCTTTTGTTGTTAGAAACCTATTATTGTCACTAAACAAATAACGCAAGTAGATCATTTAAAAAACGTTGCCCTTGGAGTGTAACGTGCCAGTGGCTGTCTGTTTTTGTTAGTAAACCGGCATTAATGGCTTTATCTAGTGCATGCTGTTGGCTTTGCAGTGGTTGCTGCGTCAGCGCATTAAAATCATTTATAGGGCATGGCTCTATTAAACGAAAGCGATTCATAAAAAATTCAAACGCTAAGTCGTCTTGCTCTACTTGCCAGCTTTTGTACAAGTAGGGTTTAATAATATCCATATAGCCCCGAGGGTGTTTTACCTTTTCAGTGCGTGTTATCACCCCCGTTTTCGCATCAGTAACCTTACCATGAGCGCCGCAGCCAATGCCAAGATAATCGCCAAACCGCCAATAATTTAAGTTATGTTGGCATTGATAGCCAGGTTTTGCATACCCTGATATTTCATATTGCTGATAGCCAGCTTGTGCTAATAATGCTTGGCCTTGCTCTTGAATATCCCATAAGGTTTCATCTTGTGGCAAAGTCGGCGGTTTTGAAGCAAATTGCGTATTGGGCTCAATGGTGAGCTGATACCAAGAAATATGCGGTGGATTGAGCGCTATAATTTGTTTTAAATCACTCAGTGCATCATCAAGAGACTGCCCTGGTAAGCCATGCATTAAGTCAAGGTTAAAGCTATTTAACCCTGCTTCACTGGCTTGCTGTGCAGCATAACTGGCTTCATCGGCACCATGAATTCGACCTAGGGCTTTTAACTTATCGTCCTGCATGCTTTGCACGCCGATAGAGATACGGTTAATGCCTGCTTTTACATAATCTTTGAAACGGCCAGTTTCTACTGTGCCGGGATTTGCTTCAAGGGTTATTTCACAGTTATCGCTTAAGCCAATTAGGCTATCTACTTCCTTGAGTAAACGGGTGTATGCCGCGCCGGTTAATAGGCTTGGTGTGCCGCCACCTATAAAAATACTGTGAATTTTACGCCCTTGTACTAAGTGTAAATCAGCTTTTAAATCGTCGATTAAATGCTGTACATACTCAGCTTCAGGGATGTCACCTTTTTGTCCGTGGCTGTTAAAGTCGCAGTAAGGGCATTTTTGCACGCACCATGGCACATGCACATATAAACTTAGTGGAGGAAGGTTCACAGGCCGCCTTTGTGTTGTAGCTCTTGCAGTAACATTTTAAGTGCTTGCCCTCGATGACTTAGGGTATTTTTTTGCGCTTTTGTCAGCTCTGCACTGGTGCAATTTTCTGATGGCACAAAAAAGATAGGATCGTAGCCAAAGCCACCTTCACCGTGTTGGCTAAGGGTTATTTCGCCCTCCCAGCTAGCACTGCAAATAAGTGGGGTAGGGTCGTCGGCGTGACGCATCAGTACCAATACACACCAAAAACGAGCACGGCGGTTAGGGTTATCGCCTAAATCAGCCAGTAATTTATCGATATTATCTTGATCACTTGCGCCTTTACCTGCAAAGCGGGCAGAGTAAACGCCGGGTGCGCCATTTAAGCTATCAACTTCTAATCCCGAATCATCAGCAATAGCCGGTAATCCAGTTATTTTAGCTGCATGACGCGCCTTAATTATCGCGTTTTCTACAAACGTGGTGCCTGTTTCGGCCACTTCGCTCACGTTAAAGTCGCTTTGTGGTACTACATTAATATTAAGCGAGCTGAGCATGTTAGCCAGCTCATTTACTTTGCCGGGATTGCCGGTTGCAAGTACTAAGGTGTTGGTCATCTTTAATCTACGTAAAATTTTTGCTGAAACTTTAATGTTTGGAAATGGTTACCTTGTTGGATTTCAATTTCAAAACGTAAAATTTCTTCGTTGGTGTAATCTACTTGAGCGAGGTAATAAACAGCGTCGCCTTCAACCACTTCTTTAAAGTTGAGGCTTTGTTTATTGCCTAATAAATTTCTAGCGGTGCCTTGTAATGTCGCTTTTTGCGCTGTTTTATCAGTATCATTTTTTAAGATAGAAATATTAACAATACCTTTGTAGCCACTGCGTTCCAGGCCGTACGTTTTGGCTATTTGTGGCTGAATAAACGTTGATGGAAAGGCTATATAATGAACTTGCCAAGGGCCTAGTTCTTTATATTGAGCGCCTTGTTCTTGTGCGCTGTGCGCATTAAATGCTAAAGCGAGACAAGCAATAAAACAAAACTTTATTAAACGTTGCATAGTTAACTCCTGAGTATGTAAAAAGAGGCGCTAGGCCTCTTTTATATTACGTTATGCTTAAGCTAAAATGTCCATTAGCAGCATCTGTAAAAACTGAATGCCGATGATTAGTACCAGTACCGATAAATCTAACCCCCCTAATGGCGGTAAAACTTTACGGATAGGCTTTAACATTGGCTCAGTAAGCTGATGGAATACCGCTTCAATTGGGTTATAGCCTTGGCTTACCCAGCTTAAAATAGCGCGGATGATTAATACCCAAAAGACTAAATTTAAACCTTCTTTTAAAACAGTTATTAGCGCCTGTATAAGCACAGGCTGAATAGCCCAAGAGCTATAAATCAGCCACATTAGGGTACTTATTTTTGCCGCAGCCACTATAAATGCCAGCAACAAAGAGGCTAAATCAAGCCCGCCTAGCCCTGGAATGATTTTTCGCAGCGGGTTAACTGCAAACGAAGTGGCTTTGACCACAAATTGGCTCATTGGGTTGTAAAAGTCGGCTTTTGCCCACTGTAGCCAAAAACGCAGTAGTACCACCATTAAAAATAGATCAAACAAGGTGCTAATTAAAAATTGCATGGCATTCATAGTATAACCTTCAATAAAAAATGGTTTTAAAGTTCTTGTTCCATTTGCACTGCACGCGCAATACACGCATCCATTGCATCGCCTACGGTTTTAGTTAAACCTTGTGCTTTTAAATGCTCAACGGCTGCATGCGTGGTACCGCCTTTTGATGTCACATTTGAACGTAATTGTGAAATGCTAATATCAGTTTGGCTAAGTGCCATTTCAGCTGCGCCAAGGGCGGTTTGCTGCACTAAGCGGCGTGCGTCTTCATCACTAAACCCAAGCGCTTTGGCTTTTTCTTCAATGGCTTCCATAAATAAGAAAAAGTAAGCCGGTGAAGAGCCGGTAACAGCAATCACGTCGTTTATTTGCGACTCTTTTTCAACCCATACAACAATGCCTGTACATTCAAATACTTGCTGTACAAACTCATGCTCGCTTTGGGTTTCGCCTGCACCATATAAGCCAGATACACCACGACCAAGTAATGATGGCGTATTTGGCATACAACGTACCATTTTTACATCTTGACCAAGCATTTCACGTAAGCGCTTAACGGTTAAGCCTGCCGCGACTGAGATAAATAATTTATCGCTAAAGTCGACACCTGAATCTTGAAATGATTGGCATAAATCGCCCATCATTTGTGGTTTAACAGACAAAACAATGACATCGGCATCGCGCATAGCTTCGTTATTGTCACTGGTGGTTTGCACCTTAAAGTCGGCAGCTACCTTAGCTAGTTTTTCTTGGTTGCGGTTAGTCGCAATAATATTATTTGCGTTAAAGCCGTTTTTTACCATGCCACCAATGATGGCGTAGCTCATATTACCTGTGCCTATAAATGCGATTTTTTTATCTGACATATGTCTGTTATCACCTTTTAAGTTCGTGTTCCAAAAATATCTGTGCCGATCCTCACCATGGTTGAACCTGCCGCTATGGCAGCCTCTACATCGTTACTCATCCCCATCGACAACGTATCTATATGAGGATATTGGGTCTGTAGTTTATCAAAGCAAGTTTGTAATTGCTCAAAATATTGAATTTGCGTGTTTGCATCGTCGCTTTTAGCGGGAATAGCCATCAGTCCGCGCAACTGTAAATGGGCACATTGATCTATATATTGCGCCAGCTCAGTGATTTCATTGGGGTGACAACCAGACTTTGCTTCTTCTTCGCTAATATTCACTTGAATAAGTACATTTAGTGGCGGCATTGTCTCAGGGCGTTGACTGTTTAATCGCTTGGCTATTTTAAGTCTGTCTACACTTTGCACCCAAGCAAAATTGGCAGCGACTAAAGCACTTTTATTTGACTGAATAGGGCCAATGAAATGCCAAACAATATCGCTAAATGTGTCTAGTTGCGCTATTTTATCTACAGCCTCTTGAACATAAGATTCACCAAATTGACGTTGCCCTTGCTCATAAGCTGCCATAATATCAGTAGCGGGTTTGGTTTTAGATACTGCAAGTAACGTAATATCGTTACTATTACGTTGTGCTTTGTGCGCTGCCTCTGCAATTCTAGCGTAGGCGGATGTGAGTCGTTCTGCTATTGTAACCATATATTTATCAGTTAGTTGTGGAGTCATAAATGGATATCACCGAATTATTGGCATTTAGTGTGCAACATAAAGCATCAGATTTGCACTTATCATCAGGGGTATCACCTATGATACGTGTTGATGGCGATGTGCGACGTATTAATATACCAGCACTTGGAGATAAAGAAGTCAGCAGTCTGGTTTATGACATTATGAACGATAACCAGCGTAAGGACTATGAACAAAATCTCGAAGTGGATTTTTCTTTTGAAGTCCCTAATTTAGCACGTTTTCGTGTAAATGCCTTTAACTCTAATCGTGGCCCTGCTGCTGTGTTTCGTACTATCCCGAGTGACGTACTCACTCTTGAAGATTTAGGCGCACCTGAAATATTTAAACAAATTTCAGATAACCCACGAGGCCTAGTGTTAGTCACGGGCCCTACAGGTTCAGGTAAGTCGACCACGCTTGCGGCGATGGTCGATTACATCAACCAAACTAAGCATCATCATGTGCTGACTATTGAAGATCCTATCGAATTTGTTCACGATAATAAACTCAGCTTAATTAATCAGCGGGAAGTTCATCGTGATACACATAGCTTTTCTAACGCACTACGCAGCGCACTCCGTGAAGACCCAGATGTTATTTTAGTGGGTGAGTTACGAGATTTAGAAACTATTCGCCTTGCTATGACCGCTGCGGAAACCGGTCACTTGGTGTTTGGTACTTTGCATACGACCTCTGCACCTAAAACCATTGACCGTATTATTGATGTATTCCCTGGCGAAGAAAAAGATATGATCCGCTCTATGCTCTCTGAGTCATTACGTGCAGTTATTTCGCAAACACTGATAAAAAAAGTTGGGGGAGGGCGAGTGGCTGCACACGAAATTATGTTGGCAACGCCTGCTATTCGTAACTTAATCCGTGAAGATAAAATTGCACAAATGTATTCATCAATTCAAACAGGTGCGTCGCAAGGCATGCAAACCATGGATCAATGTTTAACAAGCTTAGTTAACCGTGGCATTATCACTCACTCAGCGGCGTATACAAAAGCGCAAGATAAGACGCAGTTTAGCGCTTAAGGAATTATTATGACTTTATCTTTAAATCACTTTTTACAAATAATGATCGACAAAAAAGGCTCTGATTTATTTGTATCGAGCCAACTTCCTATTAGCGCTAAAATTAACGGCGAGCTAACTCCTCTTAATGACGATAAATTAACAGATGAGCAAGCGCTAGAGTTAGTTGAATCAGCGATGAGTGAAAAACAAAAAGCAGAGTTTCATAACACTAAAGAATGTAACTTTGCGATTGCAACTAGCGAAGGGCGCTTTCGTATTTCGGCTTTTTGGCAACGCGACAGAGCGGGCATGGTTATTCGCCGAATTGTCACTAAGATTCCCGACGTTAAAGAGCTTGGATTACCTTCTGCATTGACCGATGTGATTATGTCAAAGCGCGGACTCGTGTTATTTGTAGGTGGTACGGGAACCGGTAAATCAACGTCTTTGGCGGCACTTATTGGTTATAGAAATCGCAATCAACGTGGGCATATTTTAACCATAGAAGATCCGATTGAATTTGTGCATGAACATCAAAAAAGTATTATTACCCAACGTGAAGTGGGTTTAGATACTGAAAGCTTTGAATCGGCACTTAAAAGCTCTTTGCGCCAAGCGCCTGATGTTATTTTAATTGGTGAAATTCGTTCGCAAGAAACCATGGAATATGCGTTGAGCTTTGCAGAAACGGGTCATTTATGTGTTGCCACCCTGCATGCCAACAATGCTAACCAAGCTATTGACCGCATTATGCACTTAGTACCAAAAGAAAAGCACGATAAGCTTAAATATGACTTAGCATTAAATTTACGCGCTATCATTGCTCAGCAACTTATTCCTACCTCTGATGGGGAAGGGCGTGTTGCTGCCATTGAGGTATTACTTAATACGCCAATGGTCAGTGAGCTAATTAAAAACGGTAATATTGGTGGCATTAAAGAAACCATGGCTAAATCAACAGAGATGGGCATGCAAACCTTTGACCAAGCGCTGTTTGAGCTTTACAGACAGCAACGTATTAATTATGCCGATGCATTGCATCATGCGGATTCGCCAAATGACTTACGCTTGATGATTAAACTACGTAATAACGAGCAGCAAGGCGCAGGCTTCTTACAAGGTGTGACCATTGATGGCCTTGATGACAAAGGCAATATGACTTAGTCTTAACCCACATAAAAAAAAGCGCCTTAGGCGCTTTTTTTTATGTGTGTTAAGTGCTTTATTCACCATAACTGGCTTCAAAAAAACTCTCTAGAATGATCACCGCAGACATATTATCTACGTTACCTTTACCTAAATTTTTATAGCCACCACGTTCAAATAACCGTGCCTTTGCATCTGCAGTCGTTAAGCGTTCATCTTGAGTATGAACTGCAATGCCGTAATGGTTGTGCAAACGATTAGCAAACTTTTTAGCTTTAAAGGTAACCTCTTGTGAGGTGCCATCCATGTTTAGCGGTAACCCGACAACCATTAAATCGGGTTGCCATTCTTTTACTTGCACAGCAATGTCATCCCAATTAGGAATGCCATCTTGGGCTTTCACCGCTTTTAAGCTGGTGGCGCTGCCTGTGAGCTCTTGACCAATAGCAATACCAATACTCTTGGTACCAAAGTCAAATCCCATAACGGTGCGCTCACCTTGTGGCTTTACTGTTTTTTTAGTCATGTGTATCTTTTATGTTATTAGGCATGTCCAGCTTCGGGGCTTAATTGGCTAACATCAAAACCAAGCATAGAGACTGCCATTTCCCAGCGTTTTTCTACTGGAGTATCAAAAATTATTTTAGGATCGGCTTTAATGATCAGCCAGCTATTATCAAGTAGCTCTTGCTCTAATTGGCCTTGTTCCCAACCGGAGTAGCCTAAAGTAATAATAAATTGCTCGGGTGCTTGGGCTGTGGTTAACGTGGCTAACACATCTTTTGAGGTGGTGATCATAATATCACTGCTCAACTTTTGGCTTGCCGAGTACCCAGGTTTAGGTGAATGTAGCACAAAGCCACGGTCTGTTTTTACCGGCCCGCCAGCAAACACAGTCACTTGCGCGGCATGTTGAGATTTATCGTTATCAATATCAATTTTGTCGAGTAACTCACCTACGGTGACATCAATCGGCTGATTGATCACCAATCCCATAGCGCCTTCTTCGTTGTGTTCACAAATATAAGTGACGGCACGTTTAAAAAAAGGGTCTTGCATTGATGGCATTGCGATTAAAAAGTGATTTTCTAATGACTGCATAAGTTTTACCCTTTTAGTTATTGAATCTTGAGTATGGCATAGTCCCATGTTTTAACACTAAAAATTTATTCGAGTTTTCAGCGATGACACGATAAGCGTCATCGCTTTATATTTTTGAACTGATTCAGTGATAATTTATTTATTAAGCTTTTTCTCTATGGCGTCAAATAAAATGCCAGTAATTGAAATATCGTAAGCGGCTTCAATTTCTTTTACGCAGGTTGGCGCTGTTACGTTAATCTCAGTTAACTTATCACCAATAATATCTAAACCTACAAATATTAAGCCTTTTTCTTTCAAAGTAGGGGCGACCGCCTTTGCAATTTTAAGATCTGATTCGCTAATTGGGCGTGCTTCACCACGACCGCCTGCGGCTAAATTACCGCGTGTTTCGCCATTTTGTGGAATACGCGCTAAGCAATAAGGAATCACTTCACCATCAACAACCAATACGCGCTTATCGCCTTGAGTGATCTCTGGGATGTAATTTTGCGCCATGGCAAAGCGGCTACCATGCTCGGTTAAAGTTTCGCATATTACGCCTATATTAGCATCATCGGCTTTTACTCTAAAAATAGAAGCGCCACCCATGCCATCAAGCGGTTTTAAAATAATATCTTTATGCTGGGCTAAAAACTCACGAATTTGTTTTTGGCTGCGTGTTACTAATGTATCTGGCGTGTGTTCACTAAACCAAGCTGTAAAGAGTTTTTCATTGGCGTCGCGCAAGCTTTGTGGTTTATTAATCACTAATGTGCCAGCTTGTTCTGCACGCTCTAAAATATACGTTGCGTAAATATATTCAGTATCAAAAGGCGGATCTTTACGCATTAAAATAACGTCTAAATCAGCCAGCGCTATGGTTTCTTTTTCTTCAAGTTGGTACCACTTTTGAGCGTTATCAAAAACTTGAGCTTTGGCTGCAGTGGCGTAGGCATTGCCTTGACGCAGCGATAAATCATCCATTTCCATGTAGTAAATTTCGTAGCCACGGGTTTGTGCTTGCATCATCATTGCAAAACCGGTGTCTTTTTTAATATTAAATCCACTAATAGGATCTGAAATAATACCTAACTTAATTGCCATGCGCTGTGCCTTAATTTATGTGTTTTTTACAACTGTAATCTTGATATGTGGGTGCTTTTAGTTATTTCAATTAGCTAAATCGCCAAATTGTAATTGCAGTGCACTTAAAACGGTTAACGCTGCTGTTTCTGTGCGAAGTACTCGCGGACCTAAGCGAATATCTACAAATTCTTGTTGTTTAGTTTGCGCCATTTCATCATCGGTAAATCCCCCTTCAGGGCCCACTAAAAATCGCACGCCACCATCAGGAACAGTAATGGTTTTAATGCTGTGCTCGGCGCGCGGGTGTAAGGTTAATTTAATTGCATCGGTTTGCTGTTCAAGCCAGTGTTTTAAATCTACGGGAGGATTAATGATTGGTACAAAGTTGCGCCCAGACTGCTCTGCAGCAGCAATGGCTATTTTTTGCCATTGCTGGTGTTTTTTTTCTAGGCGGTCGCCACTGAGTTTTACGCCGCATCGCTGGCTAAAAATAGGTGTTATTTCAGTGATCCCTAATTCAACCGACTTTTGAATGGTAAAATCCATTTTATCGCCACGGGATACACACTGGCCTAAATGAATCTTTAATGGCGATTCAACGTCATGAGGATTAAATTCAAGGGGCATAACAACCACGGTTTTTTTGCTCACTTCAATAATTTCACTGAGAAATTCACCCCCTTCACCATTAAAAATAGAAACCTGTTCGCTCACTTTCATACGTAGCACACGACCTACATGGCCTGCAGCGTCATCGTCAAGATTTAAAGGGGTGTTGAGAGCAATCGGTGATGATTGATAAATATGGGGCACTCGCATGGCAAATCACTTTTTTACATAGAAGTTATATCTCTCTATGGTAAGTAAGCAAAGGCTTGGGTGCAATTATTTATTTTTCATATTCGGGGGTTAAAAGCTCTGTTAACTCTTGTGCAGTTTGAGCTATGTCGGTATCACACGATAAATGGTTTGAATGGCATTCATCTTTTATGGGCTTAATTTCATACCCTTGATCTGTTTGAATAACCATATAGCGTTTTTCATGCAGTGAATTATAAATAAAGCGCTGTGTATCATCGGCGAGCAAGTAATCTGTTTGGTTAAACAGTACCCCCTGAATATTGTGGTGTTCGTGTAGGTAGCTGGCCAGCTCAGAAATGCTTATTTCGTTTTCAATATCGCAATAGCAATAATCTTTAACGAGTTCATCAAACATCATTTTAACCAGCTTTTGGGTATTAGCTCCGGCAATAACGATGTCTTTTTTAGCTGGATCATTTGAGTTTATATAGTGTTTAATAAATGAACGACTAAACTCATTGTCTATATCAATTAAGAGATAGCTCGCTGTTTTTATTTCCATATGCCTGAAGTCCCTGTTAATTTACCAGACTATTAAATAGGGACGTTTAGTAACGGCTTAATTTAACCAGTTTGGTACTAAATTGAAAACATACTTATAAGTAAGTAACCAATAGCACAAAATACAGCAAATTCAATACACGCAATACCAATATTATCTTGATGATCGACTTCAAGTGCGGTGTCGATATTAGGCATTGAAATAATTTTTATAATATACGTTAAACAGTATAGTAACAGCCACATCACACCGCAATGCATTACCAAGGTAAATAAGTTTTCCACCATTTTACCATTTTGAAAGGCCGCACTAGATAAACCAGCATACGCCGCAAGTGCTAATCCAATTGACTTACCCGCATAGCGAATACCAATAGAGGTATTTTCTAAGCCAAAATTACTTTGCAATGAGGCGCCTTGATTTGCTTTAGCAAAGCGGTATTCACGTATTTTACTGTCCAAAGCAAACATGCCTTGCAACACAAAAAAGCTTACTGAAGCAATTAATAAATTACTAAACCCCTGAGTATGTGTCCATGTATATAAACCCAGCGCTAAAATACAATTGGCAATAAGCATCCCCGAGTCAACCAGTGCAGCACAGACGTTTTGCTTTAGTATTGCGGCTTCTTCATTAAAGCGGCGTAATATCCATTTACGATGGATTAAATGCCCCATTTTTATAAATGAAAAGAGCAGCACAATTAACAAAATCACTTTTAATGGGTTTGATTGTGCGGTGCTAATACTAATTTCATCAAATAAAAACGCCATGGTTGCTATAACAACAGATATTTCAGAGGCAAAACTAATCCCCATTGCAAAGTTATCATGCTGCGCCAATTCTTCTTTAAGTGCTTGTTTTGCTTTTATTTGAGTAACAATTCTTAAACTGATGATGATGATACAAATAACCACAAAACTAATAGCAATCGCAACTAAACTAGTGTTAGATAATGACAAATATGACATGGTGTTCCTAAATAGATTTACCTTAATAGGTTTTTAACCATTCTAGTATGGTTATTGGTGAGATAAAAGAGGGTATTGATGAGTAACGACACGCAGCTTCCTATTGAATTACAAAAACTCGGTGAAACACGCTTTGCAGCGCTGTACCCAGAGCAGAAAAACCAGCAGCAGATAGTGCGGTTATTAGCGTTAAGTGATTTTGCTTGGCGCAGTTTAAGCTCTCAACCTACGCTACTGTCTTGGTTGCTGTGTGAGCACGAAATTAAAAATAGAGAAATTTTAGACCCTTTTGCACAGCTTGATATAACTAAAATAGAAGAGAGTGAATGCCATAAGTTACTGCGCCAATACCGAGAAAAATACTGGTTAAAAGTGGCTTTTTTAGATTTATGCTGCAAAAACCCAATTGAAAATAGTATTAAATACATTAGTGAACTTGCTAATAAACTGATCGACAGTGCTAATCAATGGGCCTATAAAAATGTCGCGAAAACCAATGGTGAGCCATTAGATGAGCACAATAACCCATTACCATTAATGGTATTAGGAATGGGTAAACTAGGCGGACAAGAACTCAATTACTCGTCAGATATTGACCTTATTTTTGCATATCCTCGCAATGTTAAAACCCAAGGAGGGCGTCGCTCACTAGAGGCATCCGTTTTTTATACCAAGGTCGCGCAAAAGCTGATCACAGCGCTTAATCAATGTACGGTCGATGGCCAAGTTTTTCGCGTAGATATGCGTTTGCGACCATTTGGTGAAAGTGGCCCATTGGTGATGAGCTTTAACGCGATTGAAGATTATTACCAAGAGCAAGGGCGTGATTGGGAACGTTACGCGATGTTAAAAGGGCGCTTAATTGGCACGCCTAACATTTATTGGGAAGAGTTTAATACGTTATTAAAGCCTTTTGTGTATCGCCGTTATATTGATTTTTCGGTTATTGAGTCACTAAGAAAAATGAAGCTTATGATTGCCCAAGAGGTGCGTCGTAAGCGCTTAACCAATAATATTAAGTTAGGTGGTGGTGGCATTCGCGAAGTGGAGTTTATTGTTCAGGCTTTGCAAATGGTGCGAGGCGGCAGAGAGGCCAACTTACAAGCGCAATCTTTACTAATTGCATTAAAAGAGCTAACAGTTAGCCAAGTTATTGATGAGCTTGAAGCTAAAGATTTAAAAAGCAATTACTTATATTTACGCAAAGTAGAGCAATACCTACAAATATTTGATGATCAACAAACACAAACACTGCCCGAGGATGAGCTCAATCAACAGCGACTCAATGTGTTGCTCGCTCAGGCAGATTTTGCGGCAACGCTTGTTAAAATAGATCATGTGATGAGCCAAATACATAACGAATTTACACAGGTTATAGGCGAAGAAACTGAACCACTTGATACCTGTGAAGGGGCGTTTATTAGTGCTTGGGATCACGGCGATGTTAGCTTTTTAAATGAGCCCAGAGATGAGTGGCAAACACCATTATACGACTTTAAACAACGACTTTCTAAAGCTAAAGTAGGCAATCGTGGGCGCGATATTCTTGATAAATTAATGCCTGCATTACTAAAACAATTAAACGACTTTAATGCTACTGCCAGTGCGTTTACAACGGTATGCCAAATACTAAATAAAATTATTTCGCGCACCGCTTATTTAGAGCTGTTGTATGAAAACCCAGGAACGTTAAAGCAGTTAGTTTTGCTCTGTTGCCATAGCAAGTGGATTGGAGAGCATATTTCATTGTATCCCATTCTACTCGATGAGCTTATCGACCCTGCAGTGCTGTATAAACCGACCCCATTAACAGCTTATAAAGATGAAATAAGACAGTATTTTTTACGCATTGAACATGACGATTTAGAGCAGCAAATGGAAGCGCTGCGTCAGTTTAAGCAAACCCATCAATTACGCATTGCCGCAGCTGATGCGACGGGCGTTATTGATGTAATGAAAGTAAGCGATCACTTAACAGCATTGGCTGAAGCGATAGTCGATCAGGCTGTAAATATTGCGTGGTACCACTGCGTAAAACGCTTTGGTATGCCACCTAATACCGATGATGAAAACAAGGGGTTTGCGGTTATTGCGTATGGTAAAACTGGCGGTTTTGAGGTGGGTTATGACTCTGATCTCGATTTAGTCTTTGTGCATAACCATGATGGTACAAGCTACACTAATGGTGATAAAGCGATTGACTCAAGACAGTTTTATTTAAAACTCGCACAACGATTAATGCATTTATTTAATACCCGTACCGCCTCAGGTATTTTATATGAGTTAGATACTCGTCTGCGTCCAGAAGGTGCATCAGGGCTATTAGCTATTAATCTAGAAAGCTTTAATCATTATCAGCAAACGCAAGCATGGACATGGGAGCACCAAGCGCTGGTTAGAGCGAGGCTGATTTTAGGTCAAGCTGAATTAGTAACACGATTTGCACAAATTCGCGCCGAGATATTGTGCCAACAACGTGATGAAGATACTTTAAAAGCAGACGTGATTAAAATGCGCGAAAAAATGCGTGGCCATTTGGCTAAAGGCAATGCGCAGCAATTTGACTTAAAACAAGATGTGGGTGCCATGACCGATATTGAGTTTATAACGCAATACTTGGTATTAAAACATGCCCATGAGTTTACCCACTTATGCGATAATTCTGACAATGTGAGAATTTTAACGGACGCGGCTAAAATTGGCTGTATCAGCGATATTCAAAAAAAGCAGCTTATTCAAGCGTATATAGACTATCGCTCACGCTATCATGTGTTGAGCTTAGACCAGCAAGGTCGCTGCGTTAAACGCGAAGAGTTTAGTGAAAATATCAATAATGTTAGCACGGTTTGGAAGGCAATATTTGGGCTAGATTGAGCAATTTAATGTTATGCGCTCAGCAATATTTGAGCGCATATCAACAAAATTAAACCGAATGTAGTTAATTGCTTAGCTTTAAACAGTTTGAGCGTACAAATTCAGACGGTAGCTCGGTAATCACCGCTGCACGTTGTTTAGGGCAGAAAAACGCATACACTTCATTTGAAAAGTCATCATTAATAGAGCGGCTAACGCGGTATAAAGCGGAGTTAAAACTGCTATCTATACGAAAGTGATCTTTTATTACGTAATCTTTGTCTAAGTACCACATTAAAGTAATACCTTCGTTATTAGCATATTGGGTCAGTACAGTACGCAAGGTTGAGTCACGTTGAAAGCGACGCGGGCCTACTTCTCCACTCCAATTTAAAGGCATAGGCTCTACTACAAAAGAGCGTTGGTTTAGCGCTCTGTCGAGGCTAAGATCGGGTTTTTCGAGTTCAATGACAAATTTGTCATTGTCTTTATTGACAGAAATTCTATCTCGGATTGATGCATAAAACCGCGATAACCCTTCAGCCGCAGCGTTAGTGGTTTGTTGATAATTAAGTGACGACGAACCATTTAGTAGAAAGTAAATAGCTGCACCAATTAACAATAAAGCTAAAAGTATATATCTAATCCAAAACCACATGGCTGTTACTCATCTTTGTTATTTTAATAACCCATCTTTAATAAAAAGAGGGGGCGTCTTTATCGGGTCGTGTTTTAAAGCGTCTATGCAACCACATATATTGTTCAGGGGCGGCATTTATTGATTGTTCCATGCGCTGATTAACACGTGTTACATCGGCTTTATTATCGCCGCTCGGGAAGTTTTCAAGCTCAGGCACGATTTCTAAGTGGTACTTTCCGTTGTTATCCCTATAAGCAATTAAGCTCATTGTTTCGCAGTTTTTACTACCTGCAAACATTAGTGTACCAGTGGTGGTTGCTGTATCGGGTACTGCGTAAAAAGGCACAAACTCACAGCGGTTACGGCCATAATCCTGATCGGGTAAGTAATAACACAGTTTTTTATTTTTTAATGATTTTAATAATCCTTTTACGTCTTTTTTTCCAACCATGTATTCATTAGAGCGAAGACGCCCATTGGTAGTAAAGTATTCCATAAGCGGATTATTATGTGGGCGGTAAAAGCCAATACCTTGGCACTTCAAACCCATTACACGACTTGTCATTTCAAGGTGAAGTATATGTGGAACAAGTAATAAAACGCCTTTTCCTGATTGTTGTACGCGCTCAAAGTGCTCAAGCCCTTTTATTGACCCGAGTACTTTTTTGACCCGCCATTGTGGCCACCACCAAGCCATACCGGTTTCAACCATAGCAATACCGGTATTTTCCATATTTTTAAGTACCAGCTGTTGTTGCTCGGCTTCGCTCATCGTGGGGAAACAGTGTTTAATATTAACTTCAGCAATATGCCTTCTGCGCTTCATATATTTATGAACCAAGCGTCCTAGCTGCTTACCCATAGCTAATTGTATTTTTTGCGGTAACCATGAAATGAGATATAAAAATAAGACACCAATCCAAGTTAGCCAATAACGAGGACCTAAAAAAGAGGCTTTAAAAGGGGATGAGTTGACCACAAAAATTTCTCTAAAAATAAAAGGCTAGTTTAACGCTATGCGCTCAAAAATACAAAAAGCCAGCAAAAAGCTGGCTTTAGTAATTATTTATAATGAAGTCGTGTGTTTAGTTAACGGTATTTAACCCTTGGTTTATACCCACTAAGTCTTCGCGGCTTAATGTGCCTGTTGCTTGTTTTAGACGAAGCGTTGACACAACATAGCGATAACGCACATCAGCAAGATTACGCTTTGCGTTGTACAAGTTTTGCGTACTGACAAGCACATCAACAATGGTACGTGTACCCACTTCAAAACCCGCTTCAGTGGCTTTTAGTGCACTTTGTGCTGAAATAACCGCTTGTTCAAGCGCTTTATAGGTCGCAATATCAGATACCACTTGGTTATAAGAAGTAATAACAGAGCGAGTTACTGCGCGATAATCCGTTTCAAAATCTTGGCTCGCAGCAACGTAAAATGCACGTGCTTGATCTGTTGCAGCAACCGTTGCGCCACCAGAGTAAAGTGGTACGCTAAAGTTAAGTCCAACAGATGTTGAATCTGAACGAGGCTGGTCGTCAAAACTAGCGCCATTTAACTCGCTATCTGTTAATGAGTCGCCGTAACTAGCATTTAAAGTTAGTTTTGGATAATGCCCTGCTTTAGCAAGTTCAATTTGCTCTTTAGCGATATCAACCGTTATTTTTGATACTTGCAGATTTAAGTTTTTGTCTTTCGCTATTTTAACTAAATCAGTTGCAGGTGTACTTGGCTTAACAGTAGAAAACGTTTCGGTGTTTAACATATCTAGCTTTGCATGGTATTTTCCGGTGATCTCACGTAGTTGCTCACGGGCTGTTTCTACCGCATTATTAGCAATGATTTCTTGCGCTACTGAGTTATCAAATTGTGCTTGTGCTTCATGTACATCGGTAATAGCCGTTAAACCTACAGCGTAACGTTGTTTAGTTTGTTCAAGTTGGCGCTCAATGGCACGTTTTTCAGCTTGTACAAATTCAAGGTTATCAATAGCGCTTAATACGTTAAAATAGCCTTCAGCCACACGTACTATTAAATCTTGTTTAGCAAAATCGTACTGGCCACTAGCTTGCAGTGCTTGTTTGTCAGCAATGCCGAGTGAATTCCACGCGCCCAAATCAAATAGCGTTTGGCTTAAGCTAATACCACGTCTGAATTGGTCCGTTTCACTTTCGACTTTAACTTGGTTTGATAAATCGCCTACGCTTTGAAAAGAGGTCGAGTCACTTTTTTCATAACTCATGCTTAAACCAATTTGCGGTAATAATGCGCTCATAGCGCGATCGCTTTGGTATGATTGTGCATCAGCTTGGGCTTTTGCTTTTAAAACGGTAGGATCGTTGGCTGTTGCGATTTCAAAAACTTGAAGTAAATCTTCTGCATTGGCTACGGTTGAGCCCAATGCGCATGATAAACTAACCAGTGCAGCAAGGATGTTCTTTTTCATGTGATGTTCGGTCCTTAGACAATTTTTGTACAAGTAGCATGTTAACCTGTTTTAACTAATAACTAAAAAAAAAATTAGTAAAACAGCGTTCTCAAGTGTAACAGAATATATACCTAAATGACGTTGATGTATTTGCACCCTCAAAAAGGAAAGAATAGATGGCGAATAAAAGTCGTATTAAATTTACCCATGACGATGTGAGATTAAAACCAATTGAAAATTTGTATGATGGTTTTTTTAAAATAAACCTTTATCAATTTAAGCATGCCTTATTTGCGGGTGGAGAGTCTGAGGTAATTCGTCGAGAAATTCTTGAACGCGGAGATGCGGTCGCAGTATTACCTTATGACCCAGTGACTGAGCAAGTGTTGCTAATTGAACAAATTCGAATTGGCGCAATTAAAAGCAAACACACGCCTTGGCTGTTAGAATGTATAGCGGGCATGACCGATGGCAGTGAAGATTACGAGTCGGTTGTTAAAAAAGAAGCGTTTGAAGAAGCGGGACTTAATTTAACAGAACTTGAGTTTATGTTGTCTTACCTTTCAAGCCCCGGCGGTACTACAGAGCGTTTATATTTATATTTAGCTCACGCCGATTTAAGCCAAATCAGTGCTGGCATTTATGGATTAGACACCGAAGGTGAAGATATTAAAACCCATATTATGCACTTAGACGAAGCACTACAGCGACTTAATAGTGGTGAAATAGATAATGCTGCTACCGTAATTTGCTTGCAATGGTTAGCACTAAATCGCGACAGAATACGTAAGAAGTGGGCATAGTTTTTAATTTTTTAATAGTAATGGCGGTATTTTGACAGCACTTTTAACGACTAATCGATACATTCAAAGCCTTCCAAAGTATTTAACACTTTGTGAGCATAATTACGTACGCCTTTTAAAATTACTACCTCGTGAACGAGCGATTGGCAGTGTTAGAGAAATCAAACTGGGCCACAGTGAATTTGCCATCAACATAGATGACATTGCCAAGTACACCCTTGATGTATCTATTAAACAATTATCAGGAATGGTAAGTGGTATTTCGCCTTTGTATTTAACAGTGCGCTTATATAATGATGCTAAAGTAGCCGAAATTGTCCATCATGATTACCACCAACGAATCAAACCTTCCTATGGCTACCCTAATCCTAAGATGCATCAAAAAGATGAAAAGTATCAGTTGAATGCTTTTTTATATGATTGGTTGGTTGCCTGTGTAGAGCGAGGTCAATCAACACTTAATTGGGATGTAAATAATGGCTTGGTTTGATGATACGTATTATTTTGAGCAAGCCCAGCTTCGTATAGCCCATATAACGGATTGTCACCTTTTTAGCGATAAGCAGGGCGAGTATTTTGGGGTTAACACCGCAGAACATTTTACTAGGGCACTTACAGATATAGCAAAACAGCAGCCTGATGCCTTGATATTTGGTGGCGATTTAACCCAAGATCACAGCTTTAATTCCTATTTATTATTTGCTGAACTGATTCATAATAGTGACCTTGATTGCCCCGTATTTTGGGTTCCTGGTAATCATGATGAAATTGATCAGCTCAATTTAATTAGTGGCGGGCAAATACAACGCGCTAAACATATTGTGGCGCAAGGGTTTGAACTGATATTAATTAATTCTAAAGGAAATACCCCTGCTGGGTGGGTGACGCCCTCGCATTTAGAGGAAATTATGGCGTGTTTAGTCGATTCAGATAATCGTCATATTGCATTTTGTCATCACAACCCACTGCCTATTAATGGCTACCTAGATAAACACATGCTAGAAAATGGGCCGCAGCTATTAAATTTATTAGTTAATAATGGCCGCGTTGATGCGCTGTTTCATGGGCATGTTCACAATGACTACCAACAGCAATTTAGAGAGCTTGATATTTACGCGACACCGGCCAGTTCCGTGCAGTTTACAAAGCACAGTGCTACTTGGCAGCAAGAAGATAAAGGGGCGGCTTATCGTATGCTGCACTTAAATGCTGAGCAACAAAAGGTGCATATACGCACGGACGTGGTATGGTTAAACGAGTAATCTATATTCACGGTTTTAATAGCTCTGAAAAATCATATAAAGCTGTGCGCTTTGGTGAGCTTATGGCACACTATGATGTTGATTATTGTGTGCCACGCTTAAATCATGAACCTATAGAGGCGATTGTAGCGCTTGAACAACTATTAACACCGAATACCGTATTATTGGGCAGCTCGTTAGGTGGTTTTTTTGCCACGTATTTATCGCAGCGTTATCAAATTCCTGCGGTGGTAATTAATCCTGCCGTTGCCCCATATACATTATTAGAGCCTATACTTGGGCCTAATTATAATCCGTATCAAGATTATAATTACCAATTACAATCTCGTCATATAGATGCGTTAAAAGCATTAACGGTGACAGAGTTAAAACACCCTGAACTGTTGTATTTATTACAGCAAACAGGGGATGAAGTGTTAAATTTTCAGCACGCAATAAAGTATTACTCACAATGTAAACAGTTAATTGAATTTGGCGGCGATCATAGCTTTAATGGCTTTGAGCGAGCTTTTTCAAGCATTGTCGATTTTCTTAAAATCAGATATTAGCGTATATAAAGATAAAAACTATGACTCAACAAAATTATAACGCCGAAGCCATTGAAGTACTTAATGGATTAGAGCCGGTAAAACGCCGCCCAGGCATGTATACAGACACATCGCGCCCCAATCATTTAGGCCAAGAGGTTATTGATAACAGTGTTGATGAAGCAATGGCCGGGCATGCGACGCGTATTGATGTCATTTTGCATGAAGATAACTCACTTGAAGTGAGCGATGATGGTCGGGGGATGCCGATAGATATTCACCCTGAAGAAGGTATTCCTGGGGTTGAACTAATATTCACCAAATTACACGCAGGTGGTAAGTTTTCAAATAAAAATTACCAGTTCTCTGGTGGTTTGCATGGGGTAGGTATCTCGGTCGTTAATGCGCTATCTACCCGTGTGGAAGTAACGGTTCGCCGTGACGCACAGCAATTTAGAATGGCTTTTGAGCATGGCGATAAAGTTGAAGATTTAAATGTTATTGGCTCAGTGGGTAAACGCAATACCGGTACTACCGTGCGCTTTTGGCCAGATACCAGCTATTTTGATTCTGCTAACTTTTCACTGACTAAGCTTAACCATTTATTAAAAGCCAAAGCGGTACTATGCCCAGGTTTGCGTATTAAGTTTGTAAATAAACAAACGAAAGAAACCCAAGAGTGGTTTTATGAAACCGGCTTAAAAGATTATTTAGTAGAAGCAGTTAAAGGCTATGAAATACTGCCTAAAGACCCATTTGTAGGTGAGTTTTCAAGTTCTATTGAAGGCGCTGATTGGGCCGTTGTATGGATGCCTGAAGGCGGTGAGTCAACAGCCGAAAGTTATGTAAACTTAATTCCTACCGCACAAGGTGGCACCCACGTAAATGGCCTGCGCCAAGGGCTTTTAGAGGCGATGCGTGAATTTTGTGAATTTAGAAACTTATTACCACGTGGTGTAAAGCTCACCCCAGATGATATTTGGGAACGTTGTAGTTATGTATTGTCGGTAAAAATGCAAGACCCACAATTTGCAGGGCAAACCAAAGAAAAACTCTCATCACGTTCATGTGCTGCGTTTGTATCGGGTGTCGTAAAAGATGCTTTTAGCTTATGGCTAAATGAGCACACTGACACTGCAGAGTTACTTTCTGAATTGTGTATTTCAAATGCACAGCGTCGCTTACGCGCGGCTAAAAAAGTAGTTCGTAAACGTGTTACTTCAGGCCCTGCATTACCAGGCAAACTGACCGATTGTAGTGCTGCTGATAATGACCGCACGGAATTGTTTTTAGTAGAGGGTGATTCAGCGGGTGGCTCAGCTAAACAAGCGCGAGATCGTGAGTTCCAAGCAATCATGCCACTAAGAGGTAAAATTTTAAATACTTGGGAAGTAGAATCAGGGCAAATTTTGGCCTCTCAAGAAGTGCATGATATTTCAGTGGCATTGGGTATTGACCCCGATTCAAGTGATTTATCAGGGCTGCGTTACAATAAAATATGTATATTAGCGGATGCTGACTCGGATGGACTGCACATTGCCACTTTATTGTGTGCCTTATTTGTGCGCCACTTCCCACAATTGGTAAAAACTGGGCATGTGTATGTTGCTATGCCACCGCTGTTTAGAATTGATATTGGTAAAGATGTTTATTACGCGCTTGATGAAGATGAAAAAACCGGAATTTTAGCGCGTATAGAAGCAGAGAAAAAACGCGGTAAGGTAAACGTGCAACGCTTTAAAGGCTTGGGTGAAATGAACCCGCTACAATTGCGTGAAACAACCATGGATCCAAATACCCGTCGTTTAGTGCAGCTAACACTTGATGAAGAAGAACAAACAATGGAAATGATGGATATGTTACTTGCTAAAAAGCGTTCATCAGATCGCCGCCAATGGCTTGAAGATCACGGTAACAAAGCACAAGTTTAATAAGCCTTTGGGCTACAGGAGAGGCAAATGAAAAGACTATTTAGCACACTGTTGTTAGTCGGCTTTATGTCATCGCCAGTGATGGCGAAAAATATTCTCGACAAGCTGACGGCTGCCCCAGGGTTTGAAATAAGCTTATTTGCTGATGATGTTGAAAATGCTCGGCAAATTGCAGTATCAAGCCGAGGTATAGTGTATGCAGGTTCGCGTAATGCGGGTAATGTGTATGCATTGATTGATCATAACAGCGACGGCGTTGCAGATAAAAAAATAGTGATTGCAGAGGGACTGAATATGCCCTCGGGTTTAGCGATTAAAGACGGTGACTTATATGTCGGTGAAGTGCACCGTATTATTCGTTTTAAAAATATCGATAAGCACCTCAAAAACCCTGAGTATGAAGTGTTTTATAGCGATTTACCGTCAGAGCGCCACCATGGCTGGAAGTTTTTACGCTTTGCGCCAAACGGCGAGCTGATTATTCCGGTGGGTGTTCCCTGTAATATTTGCGAAGAAGATCCTCGGTTTGGTCGTATTTTTTCGTTAAACACCGACACCAAAGAAATAACCACTTTAGCCAAAGGTGTGCGCAATACTGTAGGCTTTGACTTTCACCCTAGCACGCAAATGCTATGGTTTAGCGATAATGGCCGCGACATGATGGGGGATGATATTCCACCCGATGAGCTAAACCGCATCACTAAAGAAGAAGAACATTTTGGTTTTCCATACGTGCATGGCGGCGTTATTGTTGATCCGGAGTTTGGTGAAGGCAAAAACATTGCTGACTACACTCAACCTGCATTGGCATTAGGTGCGCATGTTGCGCCATTAGGTATTCATTTTTATACCGGCAAGCAGTTCCCTGATAGCTATAAACAACAGTTATTTGTAGCTGAGCACGGTTCATGGAACCGCTCTAAAAAGGTCGGTTATAAAGTGGCAGTGGCAACTATAGAAAATGCCAAGGTAACAAAGTATACGCCACTGATCACCGGCTTTATGCAAGACGAAACGACATTTGGACGCCCTGTTGCATTTGCACAATTAAATGATGGCAGTCTATTGGTAAGCGATGATTACGCAAACGTAATTTACCGCGTAAGCTATAAGAAAAACTAGGTAAGCTTTAATGAGTGATACAGATACCTTGCTAATGCAAGGAATTGAACAACAAACAATGGGGCGTTTTACCGAAGACGCCTATTTAAATTATTCAATGTACGTGATCATGGATCGTGCCTTACCGCACGTTGGTGACGGCCTAAAACCAGTGCAACGTCGTATTATCTATGCGATGAGTGAGTTGGGATTATCGGCAAATGCAAAATACAAAAAATCAGCCCGTACCGTGGGTGACGTATTAGGTAAATACCATCCTCATGGTGATAGTGCCTGTTATGAAGCCATGGTACTGATGGCGCAGCCGTTCTCTTATCGCTACCCCTTGGTGGATGGGCAAGGTAACTGGGGTGCAGCTGATGATCCTAAGTCATTTGCGGCAATGCGTTACACTGAAGCGCGTTTATCTAAATTCTCTGAGGTATTACTCAAAGAATTAGGCCAAGGGACCGTTGATTGGACGCCAAACTTCGATGGCACCATGGATGAGCCTTTAGTGTTGCCATCGCGCTTACCGCATATATTACTTAATGGGGTAACTGGTATTGCTGTGGGTATGGCAACCGATATACCACCGCATAATGTGCGTGAAGTGGCCAGTGCCTGTTGTTTATTACTTGATAAGCCAAAAACAGAGCTCGAAGAGTTACTGGATTTAGTGCATGCGCCAGATTACCCAACCGATGCTGAAATAATTACGCCTAAAGCTGATATTCACAAAATTTATAAAACCGGCCGTGGCTCTATTAAAATGCGTGCAGTGTATTGTGAAGAGCAGGGCGATATCGTCATTACCGCTTTGCCGCACCAATGTTCGGGTGCAAAAGTACTTGAGCAAATTGCAGCGCAAATGAACGCTAAAAAGTTACCAATGGTGGCTGACTTACGTGATGAGTCTGATCACG
Organism: Pseudoalteromonas issachenkonii; assembly: GCF_002310795.1. Lineage (NCBI taxonomy): Bacteria > Pseudomonadati > Pseudomonadota > Gammaproteobacteria > Alteromonadales > Pseudoalteromonadaceae > Pseudoalteromonas > Pseudoalteromonas issachenkonii. Next base: position 2,802,239 of record NZ_CP011030.1, on the reverse strand, counting down.
AAAATCCAACCCGTATTGTGATTGTGCCGCGTTCAAACCGAATTAAAGCTGAGCCATTAATGGCGCACTTATTTGCAACAACCGATCTTGAAAAAAATTACCGCGTAAACTTAAACATGCTGGGCTTAGATGGCCGTCCACAGGTTAAAGACTTACGTAGTATTTTAACTGAATGGTTAACCTTTAGACGTGAAACAGTGCGTCGTCGTTTGCAATATCGACTCGATAAAGTACTCGCAAGATTACATATTTTAGAGGGCTTGCTTGCTGCCTTTTTAAATATTGACGAAGTTATAGAAATTATCCGCTCTGAAGATAAGCCTAAACCATTATTAATGGAACGCTTTGAGTTAACTGATATTCAAGCGGAAGCCATTTTAGAATTAAAACTTCGCCATTTAGCAAAGCTTGAAGAGTTTAAAATTCGTGGTGAGCAAGACGAATTAGCCAAAGAGCGTGACAAATTAGAGCAAACATTAGGCTCAGACCGTCGCATGTCGACGTTGCTTAAAAAAGAAATTCAAGAAGCCGCAGAAATGTATGGTGACGATCGTCGCTCACCTGTTATTGAGCGTGTGGAAGCTAAAGCACTGAGCGAAAAAGATTTAATCCCTTCAGAGTCTGTGACTGTTGTTTTATCTGATAAAGGCTGGGCACGTGTTGGTAAGGGTCATGACTTAGATGTAGAAGGGTTAAATTACCGTGCCGGTGATGGCTATAGAGCATCAGCGCGAGGTAAAAGTAATCAACCTGCGGTATTTTTAGATTCAGCAGGGCGTGCATTTGCGACCGATGCGCATAGCCTTCCTTCTGCAAGAAGCCAAGGCGAGCCTATGACAGGGCGCTTTAACTTAACCTCAGGCGCAAGCTTTGAGCACGTAGTTATGGGTGAAGACGCTCAGGTATTGCTAATGGCTTCTGATGCCGGTTATGGCTTTATTACTGACTTTAAAGATTTAGTCAGTAAAAACAAAAACGGTAAAGCCTTAGTGAGTGTGCCAAAAGGTGGTGTGTTACTTTCGCCAATTCGCGTGAATGACGTTGCCAGTGATTACTGTATGGCAATTTCTAACGAGGGACGAATGTTGTTATTCCCACTGCGTGATTTACCTAAGCTAGGTAAAGGCAAGGGCAATAAGATTATTTCTATTCCGGGCGCTAAAGTACAAGCGCGCGAAGAGTTTGTAAAAGTATTAGCTGTTGTGCCGCAAGGCAGCAGTGTTACGCTGCATGCAGGTAAGCGTAAATTGACGCTTAAACCAAGCGACCTTGAGCATTACCATGGCGAGCGAGGCCGCAGAGGGAACAAGTTACCTCGTGGTTTACAGCGCGTTGATGAAGCCGTGGTAGAGTTGACGCCGCAGCAAGTTGATGAGCCAAATTCAGATACTGAGCAAAGTTAAAACACTCGGAAAATTAGACTAAACTAGATAACGGCTTACTTAGGTAAGCCGTTTTTTTATGACTGTTTTATTTCAGCGAACGCTTGTGCGCTATTTTCTCGTCTGCGCAACAAAATAACGTTATAATAAAGCAATACATGATTGTGGTTATATTGGAGAGGCGCACTTGCTAGCTGTTATACGTATTTTAATAATGCTGTTGTTTATATTATTAAGTTGTTTTTTTGGTTTGTTGTTATCAATATTTAGACCATTTCATCCTAATAATGTGCACGTTATTGCAAGTTGGTTTGGCTCAATGGCTAAAATGCTTGGGGTTAAATTAGAACTAAAATATCATCCCGATGCGCTTAAGGTGGGGCCTGCTGTGTATGTAGCGAATCATCAAAATAGCTACGATTTATTTACTATTCCAGCCATGGTACCAAAAAATTGTGTGAGCGTTGGCAAAAAAAGTCTTAAATGGATCCCATTTTTTGGGCAGCTTTATTGGTTGTCGGGTAATATTTTAATCGACCGTTCAAATCGTTCAAAAGCTGCTGGCACAATCTCAAAAGCAGCGGCTAAAATAAAACAAAAAGGCTTATCGGTGTGGATGTTCCCTGAGGGGACGCGTAGTTATGGTCGTGGTTTACTCCCCTTTAAAACCGGTGCATTTCATACCGCAATGAGTGCAGAGGTGCCTGTTGTGCCAGTATGTATGAACACAACCGATAAAACCATTAAACTAAATCGCTGGGATAATGGTACAATTTACATTGAAATGTTAGCCCCCATAGCACTTGATAACAGTATCAGTGCCCGTGAACATGCTAAAAGTGTGCACAGTATTATGGCTGCTAAAATAACAGAATTAGATGCTCAAGTGAGAGAGAAATAATGGAAAACTGGCGTGAAATAAGTGAAGACATCGTAACTTCACTACTTGAAGATGGTTCCGATCCAGAAATTCTTTATGAAGTAGAACACCACTTTGTATGTGAAGACTTTACTAAGTTAGAACAAGCGGCATTGGCTGCGTTTAAACTAGGTTACGATGTAGAAGAGCCAGCAGAACTTGAGCTTGAAGACGGTGAAAAAATTTGGAGTTTTGACATTGTTGTTGAAGCCGAATTAGATGTCGACGTGATAATGGAAGACGTTGACAAACTCGCGCAACTTGCTGTTGAATGCGATGTTGAATACGACGGTTGGGGCACTTACTTTCAAGAGTAAGGATTACCAATGCAAAAGGCGAACAATATGTTCGCCTTTTTTGTGTCTTATTGGATCTGTATTGTAATTACAGCCACTTTTTATTTTTAAAGTAAATACCAATCCCACCAGTTAAAACAATTAAAAACACCACAAATGCAGTGAATGCATAGGGGCTTTCTGTTCCAGGTATACCGCCGACATTGACCCCCAATAATCCAGTTAAAAAGCCCAGCGGTAAAAATAAAGCAGCCACCACCGACATTACATACATCCGCTGATTTAGTTGCTCAGAGACTTGGTTTGTAATGGTTTGTTGGATAACAAGTGCGCGCTCTATTGAACTATCGAGCTCTTCTAAATAGCGAATAAGTAAATTGGTGGTTTCATTTAGCTTGGCTTTATCATCGTCAAAAAGCCATGGGTAATGATTATTAACCATGCTACTGAGTGCTTCTTTTTGTGGTTTTAAGTAACGTTTTAGCGCGATGGTTTGACGGCGAAGTTGCGACAAGCCTTGGTTATCAAACTTTTTACTGGGCTCATCAATTTCCTCTTCAAAATCATCTAAGCTTTCATCTAGCTCATCAATTACTGTTTGCATACGTGAAGTGAGCTTGTGCGCTAATGTACACACCAATTCAGAAATACTGCATGGCCCCTCATTATTATTCAACGAGGCTAGAATATCTTGCACTGATAATAATCGGCGCTTACGCGTGGTGATCACCACATCGTTATTTATAAATAACCGAATAGATACCATGTCTTCAGGGCTTTGTGCTGGGTTTAAGTTGATCCCGCGTAAAAATAACATATGGCCATTAGTTGTTGGCGTTATTCGTGGACGCGTTTCATCAGCAGTGAGTGATTCCAGTTCATAGTCGTTTAACAGCCCGCAGTTTTTTAACCAATCTACCGCATCTGTTTGGCTGTAGTCCATATGCACCCACAGTTTTCCATCAGTAGGTTGCCATTGGTGTAATTGCTTGCTGTTTTCTATGGGGTGTGCACCGCCTTTTTCATCAAGAATAAGCGCATGAAGTAAGCCATTAATCATAATAATTTCTCATCGATAGTATATTTTCAATACAGTTAACTGTAATGTATTTAGGATCTGTTTATCTTTCAAGGTTAAATTTGCAGCAGTCTATTTGGTATTTAGGCAAGGCAGAGTGTGGTTATTCCCCATAAATAGGCGATAACACAACATCAATGCCAAATAGGCGCTGTCCGAAGGGTTCTGCCTAGGGGCAATTAACTCTTTGTTGCTCGATTTTTACTTAGCCCACTAGGTTACAAACCTCGCGCCGCGATTAAATTGCCCCTAGTTTGAACAAATATTAATTCGTAAAGGTCAACAGACCCTAGTTAAATAAAATTTAGCTTTACTTTGTATATGTTAAACTGAGTTTAACAACAAAAACTTATGTTTTAGCCTATGGTTAAATGCATACGTAAGAGCTGCATTGTTAAACGAGTTAACTTAAAAGGTCAATCAAATCGGCTTATCGAGTAGATTAATTTATTTTGTTGGTGTTTTATTTGCTGTAGCGTATAAAACACTTTTTTTACTAAGGGCACATTTATGACGACAAAAATAACAGTTGGTTGGCGTGAGTGGTTGAGTTTACCCGAGCTGGGCATCGAGCAAATTAAAGCAAAAATAGATACCGGTGCACGTACTTCCTGTATTCATGCAATTAATATTGAAGAATATGAAGTGGAAGGCGAAAAATGGGTTAAATTTATAGCCCAACCATTGCAAGAAGACGAGCAAACGCAAATCACCTGCAATGCCAAAGTTAAAAAAATGAAGTACGTTACCAGCTCTAGTGGCCAAAAAGAACTGCGTTACTTTATTGAAACTACATTACATGCTGGCGAATTTAGTTGGCCAATAGAAATTACATTAACAAGTCGTGCGTCAATGAAGTTTAGAATGTTATTAGGACGCACAGCTATGGAAAATCGTATAGTCGTTGATCCGGCTTTATCACATTTATTATAAGAATTCGTTGAGTAGCAAACATACTTATATGTGCTTGCTCAACATAATTTAGTTAAGGTTTTAACTATGAAAATTGGTATTTTATCTCGCAACAAAAATTTATATTCAACGCGTCGTTTAATTGAAGCGGCTGAGCAACGTGGTCATGAAGTAAAAGTGATTAACGCGCTACGTTGTTATATGAATATAAACTCAGATCAACCTGAAATCCATTACCGCGGCGAAAACCTAAAAGATTTTGATGCCATTGTTCCGCGTATTGGCGCATCAGTTACTTTTTATGGCTGTTCTGTATTACGCCAGTTTGAAATGATGGGTGTTTATCCGGTTAATGAATCTGTGGCTATTTCTCGTTCGCGCGATAAATTACGTTCTCTACAATTATTATCACGCAAAGGCGTAGGCATGCCAGTAACAGGCTTTGCTAGCAAGCCAGATGACGTAAAAGACTTACTCGAAATGGTAGGTGGCGCACCGGTCGTTATTAAGCTACTTGAGGGCACTCAAGGTATTGGTGTGGTACTTGCTGAAACACGTAAAGCGGCTGAAAGTGTTATTGAAGCGTTTATGGGTTTAAAAGCCAATATCATGGTACAAGAATATATTAAAGAAGCGGGTGGTGCGGATATTCGTTGCTTTGTACTCGGAGATAAAGTGATTGCTGCAATGAAACGTCAAGCACAAGAAGGTGAGTTCCGCTCAAACCTTCACCGTGGTGGTAGCGCTACATTGGTGCGTATTACGCCAGAAGAGCGTAAAACAGCGGTTGCAGCGGCAAAAGCAATGGGCTTAAACGTTGCTGGCGTTGACCTACTTCGCTCATCTCGTGGTCCTTTGGTTATGGAAGTAAATTCATCGCCAGGTCTTGAAGGGATTGAAGTGGCAACAGGTAAAGACATTGCGGGCATGGTGATTGATTTCATCGAGAAAAATGCTGCAAGTAAAGGAACGGCAACTCGTGGCAAAGGTTAAAATTAACCGACCTTTCACCCTATTAGGTGAAAGTATTGGTGTAGGTGAACGTAAAACACTCGCGCTAGAAGCTGCAAAGCTTTACACCCATTCACCGCTTAATATTCCTATTGAAGTGGTTAACGGTGTAATGGAAGGCCCTGTATTGATGGTGTGTGCGGCTATACACGGCGACGAACTAAATGGGGTTGAGGTTGTGCGCCAGTTACTGGCTAAAATCGACCCTAATCAGCTTCGTGGTACATTAATTGCGGTTCCGATTGTGAATGTATTTGGTTTTATTCATAAATCGCGTTATCTGCCCGATCGCCGTGATATGAACCGAAGTTTTCCGGGGTCTGAGCGTGGTTCATTAGCAGGTCGCATGGCGTATATGTTTTTTAACCAAGTAGCTGTGCATTGTACGCATATTATTGATTTGCATACGGGGGCGATTCACCGTACTAACTTACCGCAAATTCGCGCTAATTTAGCCGATGAAGCAACAGCGCAAATGGCTAAAGCCTTTGGTACGCCTGCGGTTATAGATGCGTCATTACGTAATGGCTCGCTGCGTAGTGAAGCCGCTAATTTAGGTATACCTGTTATTACTTATGAGGCGGGTGAAGCACTACGCTTTGACCCTATTGCGATTGCTGCAGGCGTGCAAGGGGTTGATTATGTTATGCGACATTTAAAAATGATACGCGGTAAACGCCCTAAAAAACTGCCTGATCCTGTGATTGCAAGTTCAACTAGTTGGGTACGTGCTGAAGTAGACGGCATAGTAAGAGCGCAAGTATCGTTAGGTGAGCGAGTAATGAAAGGCCAAGTGCTTGCTTATATTAGCAGTCCGCTTGGCGATTCAGAACTTGAACTCCTTGCTCCTCGAAGCGGTATTATTATTGGCCAGCAGACCATGCCACTGGTAAATGAAGGCGATGCCGTATTCCATATTGCTTATTTTGCGCATGCAAATAGTTTGGTAGAGCAGCAGTTAGAAACGTTTATTGATGAGATAAATGATTTAGATGATGAGCTGAAAACGGCTGAACTAAATAATTAATACCAATTTGCTCAATTAAGTGAATTGATATGACTCTATCTGTAGATATAAAAAACCGCCTTAGTTTTAAGCTAACGCGGTTTTTTAATAGGTGTTGTTTAGCTACGCGGTTTAGGGCCAATAATGCGTTTAATTTTAGGCGCTTTTGTTGGTTTAGGCTCCGTATTAAGCACTAACACCGGGCGGGTAACAAATAAGTTATTAGGGTAAATCACTCTGTGGCCATCAACGTGTTCGAGTAAGACATTCATCAGCCCCATTTCAATAATACGCCCTTCAATGGCGTTGGCTCCATCCACAATTCTTACCCAATAACCTACACGGCAGTCATTTTGAATAAACATCAGTAAAAACGCGGTTAAGTTACTCAGCAATGACCATGCCGCAAAGAGTGCAACGCCTAGCATGGCAAATAAAGAAGAGCCTAATACCAGTAAACCACGCAGTTCTATTCCCCAAAAAACTAATACTAAACACAGCATCACAAAGGCGAGTATTATTTTTAGTAGTAGCTCTGCACGGTACTTTCGGTGTAAATCGATTTTACCTCTGATAGCTTTTTCGAGTAATTTTTTAGTTACTTTTAATAGTAGCGGAAAGCTCAAAAGGGCAATCACGGTCACGATAAGTTTATATTGTGTGCCCAAAAGCTCTAAAAGGGTGATTAATTCCAAAATGTACTCTCACAATAATGATAGGCGCAAAGTGTAACGTTTAACGTAGGCGCGCAGTAGTGATTTTAAAAAGAATTTTTGACGCTGAGCAGCCATTGTACCGAGTCAACATCATCATATTTATTTAGCGGCGCGGCTATATCAAGGTGGATCATGGTACCCGCATTGGCACGACTTGGCGCAAGGCGCAAACCTAAGCCCACATTTTTTAGCACTGGGGTGTTCTCAACTTGATACTGAGTGTTCGAGTCGTTGTTATACCAAGCTCGACCAATATCTAAAAAGGCCGCCCCTCCCACTTTAAACAGCTGTAGTAAGTCATATTCCCAGTAATAGCGCTTTTCTAAACTGACTAAAAAACTCCGATCCCCATGTTGAAATTCCATAGGATAGCCACGAAGTCCAGTTTCGCCCCCTAGGGTGAGCTGTTTATCATTAGTGAGGTTTTTTGCGTATTGCAGCCTTGCTTTTACATACCAAGATTGATCAATACTGGTATTTAAATAATATTGAATTTGGCTAGTAGTGAGCAAGTTTTCGAGCTGTTTTTTCTCGTTATTCCAATAGCCTTGAATATCTGCATGAAAACGCCAAAGGGTATGGTTAGTGCTAAAATGGGCTTTGTTAAAATTAAACGAGTACACAGCGCGGCTATCGTCGTTACTCATTGATTCATCGGAGTAGCCCAGGGTGGCTTTGATATTCCAGCCTAAATTTAAATCCTCAGTACGATAAATACTGTCAAAGTTACGTACTTTTATAAAGTTATCTTCAAACCAATGGCCGCTGATGTAGGGGTAACTTAAGCTTCTGTTTTCAGCCACTGCTGTAGTGGTAGAATCAATCGCTTTGAAAGTGTGTTGCTCATCAATATAACCAAGGCTCAAGCGCTGGGTCCAGTTATGACTAAGGGCTTTAGAATGGCCAAAAAACACCTGGTTTAGGTCGGTTTTTTGTTCAAACTCACTAAACTTTTCACCTCTGATGTATAAGGCTTCTTCTCGTTGGGTTGAGTAACTCAAGGCGCCATAACTATAGGGCGTATCGATGGCATAAAACGGGTAGGTTAGTTCAACTAAATGACTTTTACCGTCGCTGTTGTCGGCATACTCTAAACGCCCTCGGTAGCGAGTTGATAAGATATTAGGATCATCGTAAACAAATAAATAACCATTTCGGTCACTGTCTGTTTTACGTGCAAACGATAACCGTTTGCCCCAACCAAATAAGTTAGATTCGCGAAAACCAATACTTGATTTATTTTCACCACCACTACGGCTAAAACTAAGTTCGGGCAGTAAAGTCCATAAGTCTCGAGTAATTACTGTTACATCAATATTTCCATCACAATTTTCGTCAGCAATAATTTGTGCATCATATAAATAACTTTGTTTTCTCAGTAACCGCTCAGATTCGGCCAGCGCTTTTGGATTAAAGGTATCGCCTGACTTAAACAGTAAAATACTCTTAATTACCTCAGGCTCGGTTTGTATGTGCGCCCGATTGGCAAAACGAAATAATGCATTGTTTTCAGCCTCTAGTTCAGTATTAAATACATTAAGCTGTTGCAAAGTAATGGAGGCAATTTTAGTGTTACTTTGTGCTGTGAGTGTTGGAGTTTGAGATGTAATTTGACGACGCAAATTATTTTCATGAGTTTGTGATGAGTCGTCACTAGGGCAGCTTTGGGCTAGTGGCGCTTCTTGCGCGCAAACGCTGAGCATAAACATACTCGAAATAGAAAGGCTAAAACAACTACGTGCAATCCATTTTCTATTTAACATTGACCCTCTTTAGCGCTATTTTGCAAAATAAAACACTTACTCTTAGCTTACATCATTGTTATTGATATGTAAGTAAAAGACAGATTTAGTTTTATTTTTATAGCGATTATAAGGTATTAGCTATGCATTTAAGTTAAATAAAATGTTAACGCTGCCAATAGGTTGTCGGCATCTTGTCCTTCACCATTAATCCACACACTTTGGCTGTAATGCTCAAAATTTAAATTAAATGTGTGGTTAGCATAGTTAAAACGCAGTTGATGACGATCTGCCCCAGCGGCATACTCATTAATGCTAATTTCATCGCTGTGCAAAAATAACGTTCCCCACAATTCAAAGTCTTCATCGTGCGGCAGCTCTGTCGGTTTAATAATAATACATTGATGTGTGTGATCGTATTCAAGTTCGGTCATAAGGGGCTTATTGCGTTGCTAGGTAATGTCGAATTGCGGTTAAAAACTCACCGCCATACTTGTTTAATTTAGTAAAACCAACCCCCGACACTTTTAAAAATTCACTGTCGTTAGTGGGCATAAGCTGCGCCATTTCGGCTAGCGTTTTATCGTTAAATACTACATAAGGCGGCACATCATCGGCATCGGCTAACTCTTTACGCAATGCACGCAGGCGAGCGAATAGTTTTTTATCGTAATTAAACTGCGCTAACTTATCCTGATAAACGTGTTTAGCTTGTAAGCGAGGCTCGGCCAATTGCAGCGCATATTCACCTTTTAAAATAGCGCGTGCAGCTTCAGTTAAACGCAATGAAGCGCCTTGGGTTATATCTTGGCTTAATAGCCCTTGATGAATAAGTTGGCGTAAAATACTAAGCCAAAATTCACTGCTTTTATCTTTACCTATGCCATAGGTACTAAGTTCATGGTGATTGTTATCACGAATGCGGCTAGTATTCGCGCCGCGTAATAACTCTACAATGTAACCTAACCCAAATCGTTGTTGCGCGCGATACACACATGAAAGCGCTTGCTGTGCGACTAATGTGCCATCAAAACTTTTAGGTGGATTTAAGCAAATGTCACAGTTCCCACAGGGCTCGCGTTGGTACTCACTAAAGTAGTTCAATAATATTTGACGACGACACGTTTGTGCTTCGGCAAAGCTGGCCATGGCATTAAAGCGCTGCTCTTCTACGCGGCGGCGTTGTTCATCGTCAATATCTTCAAAAAAGCGTCTAACTCGGCCTATATCGGCAGGGTCAAAATACATGATGGCCTCTGCAGCCAGTCCATCTCGTCCAGCACGGCCTGTTTCTTGGTAATAAGCTTCAATACTTTTTGGAATGTCGTAATGCAGAACAAAGCGTACGTTAGGCTTGTTAATTCCCATACCAAAGGCAACGGTGGCAACCACAATTTGAATATCGTCACGGGCAAATCCGGTTTGCACAAACTGACGTTGCTCGTTACTCATTCCCGCATGGTAAGCGGCAGCATTAAGGCCTGCATCAGCAAGCTTTTCAGCTATATCATCAACACGTTTACGACTGGTGCAATAAATAATACCACTTTGATTTTTTTGCTCTTTTAAATAACGCAGTAATTGCACCATAGGTTTAAATTTTTCTTCTATGGTGTAACGAATATTAGGGCGATCAAAACTGCCGGTATGAATGTAGGGCTGTTGTAGCTTGAGTTGCTCAACAATATCAAAGCGAGTCGCTTTATCGGCAGTGGCAGTGAGTGCCATCATAGGCACATGTGCAAAGCGTTGTTTAAGCTCATTTAAACGAAAATAATGCGGTCTAAAATCGTGACCCCAATGAGAAACACAGTGTGCTTCATCAATAGCAAACAAGCTCACATTCAAATGAGAGAGCCGCTCTAAAAAGTCGCGTTGTAGCACTTTTTCAGGAGCTACATAAAGTAGCTTTATCAGCCCTTGATGCAATTGCTGATACACTAATTGTTGTTCTTCGCGAGCTAGGCTGTTATTGACATAAGCGGCCCTAACTCCCAGTGCTTGTAACTGGGTGACTTGATCTTGCATTAAAGAAATCAGCGGAGAAATAACAATGGTGACTCCCTCTAATACCAACGCGGGTATTTGGTAACACACCGATTTACCACCACCGGTGGGCAGTAATACTAATGAATCTTGGCCATTAATAGCGGCATCAATTACTGCACTTTGACCGTCGCGAAATTCACTGTAACCAAACACTTGTTTGAGTACAGTTTCGGGTTTACGCACAAGCGTATTAGGAGAAGGAGTTAGTGTATTCATCGGCGCTATTTTAGTGGTTTTTTATCAGGATGTCTTTAGCTTTCATTACTTGGTACACACATCTGTAGTGATAAACTAAAATCTGCAGGGGGTTACAATAGCCTCAAGCTGTGCTTTACTCATCGTACCACTGTAAACATAGAGAATAACAATGAATAAAGAAATGTTGATCGATCAAGTAGGGGCGCTGTTTGTTAATAACATGCCCTTTAACCAGTTTTTAAAAATAGCAGTAGAGTCACTTAGTACTGAACAAGCTAAAATATCATTTCCTTGGCAAGACGTATTAATTGGTAATCCGGCGCAAAAGATTCTTCACGGTGGAGTGATTTCTGCGGTGCTCGACAATGTAGGCGGAATGCTTGCTGCAGCAAGTGTAATAGGAAAACTAGACGATGCCGACTTACCCAGTGTGCATAAAAAGTTAGCAACACTGGGCACCATAGATTTACGTACTGATTATTTACGCCCAGGTAAAGGGGAGGTATTTATTGCCAGCGCCACACTTATTCGCTCAGGAAATAAAGTGTGCGTGTGCCGGATGGAGTTACATAACGAGCAGTCGGTACAAATAGCGTTTGGAACGGGCACGTATTTAGTTGGCTAAAAAGTGAGAGGGGGTTAAACTTACGGCCTTTTAAATCATCAAGTGGTTACTATGTCGATTGATACCGAGCAGCGAAAGGGCGCCATTTTTGCCTGCCTCGCCTTTTTTATGTGGGGCCTAGCACCCATTTATTTTAAGATGATCCAACATGTATCAGCATTTGAAATTTTAATGCATCGTGTTATTTGGTCAGTGATGTTTCTTATTTTGGTGGTGAGTGTGCTCAACTACTGGGATAAAATTAAACGCATTTTAATCCAACCTAAATTAATTCTGATGCTAGTTGTTACCTCGACCTTATTGGGGTTTAACTGGGGGTTGTTTATATGGGCTATTAATAACAATCACATGCTAGATGCCAGCTTAGGCTACTATATCAATCCTTTGTTAAATGTATTACTTGGTATGGTGTTTTTAAACGAGCGGTTACGTAAGTTGCAAGGAGCTGCTGTTGCCTTGGCTTTTACAGGTGTTTTATTACAGTTAATTAGTTTTGGTTCATTTCCGGTTGTGGCATTTTCGTTAGCGACTTCTTTTGCGTTATATGGCCTATTACGTAAAAAACTACAGGTTGATGCCCTGCCTGGGATTTTAATTGAGGCATTAATATTATTACCGGTGGCACTGACCTATTGGTGGTTAATGGTGCCGACTGAAACGTCTAATTTACCAGCGAATGATTGGCTAACTAATGCGCTATTAGTAAGTGCAGGTATAGTGACTACGCTACCATTGCTGTGTTTTACCGGCGCGGCTAAGCGATTGCAATACACTACGCTTGGGTTTTTTCAGTACATAGGGCCTAGCTTAATGTTTATTTTAGCAGTGGTGTTTTATGGTGAAGTGTTTGATGCTGAGCGTGTAATTACCTTTGCGTGTATTTGGAGTGCACTGGCTATTTTTAGTTGGGATTCATACCATCAGTCGCGTAAACGCAGAAAAGCAGCCATTGTCGCCTCAGGTGTGGTTTAGTTAAACTAAACCACTTTATTACGCCCCGACTCTTTGGCTTTGTAGAGCTTTAAGTCGGCTTGTTTTAATAGTTCGTCAATTTGATAGGTTTCACTGTGGCTGAAGCCTATCGACAGCGTAAACTTGATTTGTGCTTGGCTAAACTCATGGCTATTAAGCTCAATAAATAATCGAAAACTTTCTAGTCGTTTTAGTGCTTCTTGCTCGGTCAGTTCAGTAAAAAATACCGCAAATTCTTCTCCGCCTAAACGGGCAACCAATTGGTTTTCAAAATATTTATTAAAGCATACCGCCAGCCCTTTAAGCACTTCATCTCCGGCATCATGGCCATAGGTATCATTAATAGCTTTAAAATGGTCAATATCAAGCATAGCTAACATGGCTGGTGCTTTTGCTTTTTTAAACTGCTTTAATGACTTGTTAGCCTCTTCAAAAAAGTAACGACGATTAGGGAGTTTAGTTAAGTAATCTGTATTGGCTTGTCGTTTTATAGTTTCGATATGCTCTAGCATATCGACGTTTTGACTTAACCGGCAGTAAAATTCTTCACTGTTAAATGGTTTGTATAAATAGTCATTTGCTCCATTTTTTAAAAATAAGGCAGATAAATTAGACGAAGTAGCGCCTGAAATACCAATAATGGCTTTTTCGTTATTACTATAAATGCGTCTAATTTCATTACACAGCTCAATACCGCCCATATTAGGCATTTCTTTGTCGGTAATAATCACAGAAATATCGGGGGTGATTTCAAGCTCTTTAAGCGCCTCTAGGCCATCGGCTGCTTGTAATATTTGATATTTGTGACGTGTTAATAAACTACATATGTATTGGCGTGTTGACGCAGAGTCATCAACAACCAATACTTTTACATGCTTATTACGGGGCAGGCGGTAAAGCTGCTTTTCTAAATACTCGTAGGCTTGTTTATTGCCTTTAATGATGTAATCAATAATGGGGTATTTTTCAACGGTGTCACGGGTATGCTTATCGATATTGCCTGTCATCACTATGGTAGGAATATCTGCTGCAATGGTGCATGGAACAGCTTCACCTTGTGGCGCGTCAGGTAATATAAAGTCGACCACTGCGCAAAAATAATGGTGCTTACTTATAAGCTCTTTAGTCTCAGCCAAGGATTGAGCAATATCAACCTCGTAGCCGACTTTTTGCGCGATATGCTTTTGCACTCGCGCAATAGTAGGAGTGTCTTCAACAATAAGTATTCTGTGCGTCACGTAACAGCCTTGTTTAAATTTTGCAAAATTGTTTGCTTATACAAGTTGTAACTGCTAAAACGCCAAAAAGCAACTATTGTAGTGACTTATAGATTGTCTGCCTCAGAATAATAATCTTGGCTTATTGGTGTTGGCCCTGAAATTTTTGAGCGTCCAAATAATGTATGGAATTTTGTTTTGCAGGTTGTTAACTTTAAATATTTAACCCATGCTCGCTCAATTGGGTTACTTGGCTCTATTATGCCACTGACAGCATTTACAAATTGTTGCTGATGTTCGTTTTGTGGCTCAACTGTTTTGTTATACAGGCTTTTTAAAACAACACCGTGCTGTTCTAAAATACTTGCCTCTAACAGGGTAAAGTGTCCGCTGCGGCTAAATCCGCGTGGAAAGTTTTGGTCATCATAAAATTGACGTTGACTTACGAATGCTTGACGAAGTAGTGAAATATCATTGCTCATAGCTGTACCCTCATACCAATTATTAGCTGGAGTATGGGACATAATCGCTATTTTTTTAAACAAAAAATTTTTATCGTGAGGATAAAAAATTGGACATAGATTTATTAAAAACATTTGTTGAAGTGGTGCGTACTCGCCATTTTGGTAAAGCGGCAGAAAACCTATACATAACGCAGTCTGCGGTGAGTTTTAGAATTCGCCAATTAGAGCAGGGCTTAGGCGTAAATTTATTTATTCGTCAGCGTAATAATATTCAACTCACCGCCCCAGGTGAGCGTTTGTTACCGCATGCGCAAATGATTATTACTGGGATGCAAAGAGCCAAAGTGGATGTTGCACTTGCAGATAATATGCATAAGCAAATTAGCTTAGCAGGTACGCCTAATATTTGGGATGCATTTTTACAGTTTGGTATTACAAATATTGTATCGGCAATGCCTGGTGTATCGCTGGTGGCAGAAGTGAAAGCGCAACAAGAAAGCACTCGCTTATTGTTGGAGCGTACGCTTGATTTAGCTATTTTATTTGATCCTCCTAAAGTTGATGAACTTGTGGTTGAACGTATTTGTGAATTGCCTATTATTCCGGTGAGTGGTTACGATACGGCAACCAGTGATAACTTTTTTGATAATCAATATGTGTATGTTGATTGGGGAACCACGTTTTCTCTTTGGCATGCGCGTCAGTTTACCGGTAAAACACCGCCTTATTTTAGAACCAGTACAGGGCGTATAGCGCTTGATTTAATACTGCAATGTGGCGGTAGTGCGTTTATTCCACAGGTATTAGTTAAAGATCATTTAGAAAAAGGCGAACTTTTTCATGTAAAAGGGGTAGAAAATACCTCAAGAGATGTATTTGTTGCCTATCATAGAGATAACGAACAGAAAGAGTTGATAGAAACCTTGGTTAATTTGTTGTCGCAAATGACACCGAGTTTATTGAAACAAAGTAAGTAGTCGGTAGGCAGTTTATTTTACATGTTATTTTGATTTCAGATTTAATGCAGTTTTATTAACTTAAAAAGACAAAAATGTGTCCTTTGTAATATTTTTGTCATTTAGTGGTGACACACTGCTGCTGTTTTAAAAATTAGTCTATTGTGATTATCGAGGAAATAACATGAAATTTGCAAAATCGAGCTTATGCTTAGCCCTACTTAGCGGTTTATCTTTTAATGCACTTGCAGAGGTAGATATTTACGGTAAAGCAAATGTAACCGTTCAATCATCTGACGATGGTGAAGGATCGTTTACTGAAATTAAAAGTAATGCATCTCGTTTCGGACTTAAAGGGTCTGAAAAAATTTCAGACGGTTTAGAAGCGGTTTATAAGTTTGAATTTCAGGTTGATGTGTCTGATGCCGATTCTAAAGGTGATGACGACAATATTTCAGCGCGTAATCAATATGTGGGCTTTAAAGGCGGATTTGGTCAGGTTGTAATAGGCCGCAACGACACCGCGCTTAAGCAAGCGCAGGGGAAACTAGATCTTTTCAACGATCTTGAAGGTGATATAAAAAATACCTTTAAAGGTGAAAATCGTTTAGGTAACTCAGTATCTTATGCTTCAAACTCATATGAAGGTTTTAAAGTATTAGCGTCATTTATTGCAGAAGACGACGTAGATGCCAAAAATGGCTACTCAGTGGCGTTAACTTACGGTGATGCAGGCCTTAAAAAGAGCGCAGTATATGCTGCCATTGCTGCTGATAGCGAAGTAAATGGTTACGATGTAGTGCGTGCAACAGTTCAAGGTAAAATTGAAGATTTTAGACTTGGCGCAATGTACCAAACACAAGAAAAAGTAGATGGCAGCGCTGAGGCTGACGGTTACTTAGTGAATGCAGCTTACCTTATGGGTAGCAACACTTTCAAAGTGCAATACCAAACAATGGATTTTGATGACAGCGATGATAAAAGCGCGGTATCGGTAGGTGTTGACCATAAGCTAAACAAAAACCTTAAAGTATTTGGCTTTTACTCAAGCTTTGATATGGACAACAATGTTGACCAAGATTACCTAGGTTTAGGTATGGAATATAAGTTTTAACTAAACCTTAGTTAAAACACTCCCTTTTAACCGCACTCAGTTGAGTGCGGTTTTTTTTTGCTTTAAATTATTTACTTATCTGCGCATAATAGCCAAGCATTTGGAATGAGGTGGAACTCCTCAACTATTCCCGTAACTGTGATCAGTTTTACTGTAAGTCAGATACAAATGCCTTAAAACTTCATATAACGAGCGGGTTAACTCATTTTCTTTTTGGTACGTATTAGTACTGAGTGTGGGTGTTTCCCTGCCTAGGATAATTTTTTGCACACTCACACCTCTTTAAACTTACCGCTTTTAACCGTTAACAACGTTTCTTGGCGAGTGGACAATACATTAATTCTTAAGCACATTAATGTGAGCATTGAGCGTGGTAAATTTATTGGTTTAATTGGCCCTAATGGGGCAGGAAAGTCGAGTTTACTGCGGTGCTTATATCGATTTAATCAGCCATCAGCAGGCGACATTAAATTTAACGATACCGATATTTGGCAGCTAAAAAGCGAAGACTATGCCAAGCAAGTTGCGGTAGTGCTACAAGAAACACCGTCGCAATTTAATCTCTCGTTATTCGATGTTGTAGCTCTAGGGCTTACCCCGCATAAAACGCTATTTAGCTCGACCACCCAAGCAGATAAACAAAAAATAGCGCAGGCTATTAGTCGTGTTGGGCTTGAATCTCATAGCAATCAGTCATTTGACTCACTATCTGGCGGTGAAAAGCAACGAGCGCTTATTGCCAGAGCGATTGTGCAGCAACCACAGCTACTCATTATGGATGAACCCACAAGCCACCTTGATGTTAAATATCAAATTCAATTAATGGAGCTGGCTAAATCTTTGGGCATTACTGTGTTTGCTTCATTTCATGATTTAAATTTAGCGGCAGCCATGTGCGATGAGTTAGTGGTTATTAAAAACGGAGAAATCGCTAGCGCGGGAAAGCCTAATAAGGTGATCACCGAGCAAATGCTTGATGAGGTTTTTGGTGTTTGCGCGCAAGTTAATACTCACCCTCAAACGGCGTCCAATGGCGAGTCTATTCCCCATATTACCTATTATTATGGATACCAATAACATGGCGATTATGTCTAACCATGGTGTGGCGTTAATTATTGCACTGTTATGCGCTGTATTTAGTTTATTTGTGGCATTGAGCTTTGGTGCTGCCCCTACCTCGCTCGCAGATGTATACCATAGCTTAACTTTTTCAAGCGAGGCCTCATTTACCAGCCGCATTATTATTGAATTAAGAATGCCACGTACGTTACTGGCTTTTTTGGCCGGCAGCGGTTTAGCGATTGCTGGATTGATATTACAAACAGTTACTCGTAATCCATTGGCTGACCCTTATTTGTTTGGTATTTCGTCGGGAGCATCATTAGGAGTCGTAGTATTAATGGCTTTTGTTGGAATAGGCGCAGGCATTGCGCTATCAGCAGCAGCCTTAATTGGCAGTTTAGTGGCAATGGGGTTATTAATTTTAATTGCTGGCAGTAAACGCAACGCCCAAGTTGAGTCGATGTTATTGGCTGGGGTGGCCTTATCATTTTTATTTAGCGCCTTTACCAGTTTATTACTTTATTGGAGCGATCCACAGGCCGTCGCGGCTATTTTATTTTGGACTTTGGGAAGTTTTGCTAGGGCGCAATGGCCGTCACTGTTATTACCTGCCTTGGTCATCATTACATGTACAGTCATTATGTTAGGTTTTAGACGCCAACTTAATGCCATGTTGTTAGGTGATGAAAGCGCAACAACGCTTGGTGTACGGGTGCATCGCTTTCGAATTTTAATGCTTATTTTAAGCTCATTGATCACAGCCGTATTGGTTGCTATGTGTGGCGGAATTGGCTTTGTTGGCTTAATGGTGCCGCACATAGTGCGCTTTTTTATCTCTCAAGGCAGCAGCGTTGGATTATTAATGACCGGGTTAGTCGGGGGCATATTTATGGTATGGGTCGATGTACTGGCACGTTCATTACTCGCTAACCAAGAGCTGCCAATAGGGGTGATCACGGCGGCTATTGGTAGTCTATTCTTTTTAAGTATCTTGTATTTTCGTAAGCGCCAGCTGGTGGGTAAATAATGAAAACATTAATGGTACAAGGTACCACCTCCGATGCGGGTAAAAGCACCTTAGTGGCAGCACTTTGCAGAGTGTTTGCTAACCAAGGGGTTAATGTTGCACCGTTTAAACCACAAAATATGGCACTTAATAGCGCCGTAACACACGATGGTGGCGAAATTGGCAGAGCCCAAGCATTACAAGCCATAGCCGCAAAAGTTGAACCTGAAATCGACTTTAACCCTATATTACTCAAACCCAATAGTGATACCGGCGCACAAGTTATTATTCATGGTAGAGCTATCAGCAATATGGAAGCCGATGCTTACCATGACTACAAAAAAGTGGCTATGGATGCAGTATTAACCTCACATAAGCGTTTAGCTAAACGCTTTGATTTATTACTGGTAGAAGGGGCTGGCAGCCCAGCCGAAATTAATTTACGCGCAAACGATATTGCAAATATGGGTTACGCCGAGCAAGTGGATTGCCCTGTTATTATTATTGCCGATATTGATAAAGGAGGAGTATTTGCGCACTTAGTCGGGACTTTGGCGTTATTAAGCGAGTCTGAGCAAGCACGAGTAAAAGGCTTTGTGATTAACCGTTTTCGTGGTGATATTAGTTTATTACAAGGTGGGCTAGATTGGCTCGAGGAGTATACCGGTAAACCTGTATTAGGGGTATTACCTTACTTGCACGATTTAGCACTTGATGCAGAAGATGCTGTGGCCATAGATAATAATGTGACCGATGCCAGTATAAATATTGCTGTACTGTTATTGCCACATATTAGTAACCATACCGATTTTGATGCTCTGCGATTACACCCGAATATAAATATAACCTACGTGCGCCATACACAAGCAATTCCTGCTGTTGATTTAATTATTGTACCTGGCAGTAAAAATGTACTCAGCGATCTCGCGTTTTTAAAAAATGAAGGCTGGGATCAGCAAATTAAGCGCCATCTACGTTATGGTGGCAAAGTATTGGGTATTTGCGGTGGTATGCAAATGCTGGGTAACACTATCAGTGATCCAAATGGGGTGGAGTCATCGTTGGGGCAAGTGACGGGTTTAGCGCTTAGCGATTTTGATACGCTATTGGGTGAGCAAAAAGTGTTAAGCCGAGTGAGCGCAGTGCTTAATTTAAATGAGCAACAGGTTGCATGTGATGGCTACGAAATACATGCAGGTATTAGTCAAGGAAAGGCGCTCTACAAGCCACTCATTCGCTTTAATAAACACCCCAATGACTTTAAAACCGATGGTTTTGTGAGTGACGATAATGCCATTGCTGGTACCTATTTACATGGCTTGTTTGATAGTCCTGCAGCCACAGAACAGCTGTTAAAGTGGGTGAAACCAGAAAGTGCAATTAGTGCGATTAGTATAAATGAGCATCGTGAACGCCAGTTAGAACGCTTAGCTGATATGTGTAAAGCGCATTTAAATATTGAACAAATTATTAAAATTTATCAAGGACATAACAATGACTGAATCAACTAACGACAAGCACCAACAGCGTCAACAAAAAGTAAAAGAACAGGTTGACGCGCGAGTAGCCGCAGCGCAACGAGAAAAAGGCATTTTTCAGGTTATTACTGGTAACGGTAAAGGCAAATCGACTTCTGGCTTTGGTGTGGTTGCACGCTGTGTTGGGCACGGCAAAAAAGCTGCGGTATGTCAGTTTATTAAAGGCACATGGGAGTGTGGTGAGCGTAATTTACTGCAAGGTGCTGGGGTTGAATTTGCTGTTATGAACACCGGGTTTACGTGGGATACGCAAAATAAAGAGGCCGATACCGCGGCAGCGCAAGCAACATGGCAAAAGTCAAAGCGGATGCTAAGCGACAGCAGTATCGATGTGGTATTACTCGATGAACTCACCTATATGGTGACCTATGGTTATATCGACCTTGAAGAAGTGGTTGTTGCTGTAAATAATAGACCGCCTATGCAATCGGTAATTATTACTGGTCGTGCTGCGCATCGCACCTTAATAGAGCTTGCCGATACGGTAAGTGAAGTACGTAATGTAAAACATGCGTTTGAGTCGGGCGTAAAAGCATTGAAAGGCTTTGATTACTAATGTTAAAGCGTATTGTTTTTGGGCTGTTATTGTTTGCTGTTAATGTACCCCAAGCCCTAGCTGACAAGGCGCTTCGTATAGTGGCTTTAGCACCACACATAGTTGAAAATTTATATGCTATTGGTGCTGGTGATTTAATAGTGGGCACGCTGGATTACGCAGATTACCCGCAAGAGGCGACTAAAATTGAGCGTATTGGTGGCTACAATGGCATTTCTATTGAAAAGTTACTCATGCTAAAACCTGACATGGTGATTGCGTGGAAAAGTGGTAATCAGGCTGAAGATTTAGCACAAATAAAGCGTTTAGGAATTGAATTATATTTAAGTGATCCAAGTTCTATTGAAGGGGTTGCCTCGGAAATACTAAAATTAGGTCAAATAACGGGTCATATTGAGCAAAGTAAACAAGTAGCCGAGACATTTACGGCCAAACTCAACGCAATTAAAGTTACACAGAAAGATAAAACCACGCTTACTGGGTTTTATCAGTTGTGGCCTGAGCCTATGATGACTGTATCAAAAAATACATGGATCAATCAGTTAATCGAAACTTGCCAAGTAACCAATGTATTTGCAAACAGCGACACAGATTACCCACAAATTAGCATCGAAAACGTGATAGTTACTAAGCCACAAGTTATTATTATTCCCGATGAAAAATCAAAAAGGGTAATGCCTACGGTAAATTGGCAGCAATGGCCTGAAATCCCTGCGGTAAAGTATGAGCAGTTTATTAGCGTCAATGCTGATTTATTACATCGGTTTACCCCCAGAATGTTGGATGGATTAGCGCAGATGTGTGACAAAGTAGATATATCTAGAGAATTTATTAAGAGTCAATTATGAGCAACTGGTCATCTTTTTTAAACCATGAACTTAGCCAAACATATATGCAGCAAACCCTTGAATATATTGCGAATAAACGATCCGAAGGCACTGCTGTATATCCGCCAAAATCACAGATGTTTAGCGCATTTGATGCAACTCCACTTAGCGACATTAAAGTGGTTATATTAGGTCAAGACCCTTACCATGGAGAAGGGCAAGCGCATGGTTTGTGTTTTTCAGTATTGCCTGAGGTTAAAAAGCTCCCGCCTTCGCTCAAAAATATTTATAAAGAGTTAGTAACTGATATTAATGGCTTTACCACGCCAGAACACGGCTATTTACAAGGCTGGGCAAAGCAAGGTGTGTTTTTGCTCAATACAGTATTAACTGTAGAGCAAGGGCAAGCCCATTCCCATAAACACTTAGGTTGGGAGCAATTTACCGATAACGTGATTGCTCATATAAATGAGCACTGCCAAGGTGTGGTGTTTATTTTATGGGGCGCACATGCACAAAAAAAAGGTAAAAGTATTGATCGCCAGCGCCATCATGTATTGGCAGGGCCTCATCCTTCGCCGCTTTCAGCGCATCGCGGCTTTTTTGGTTGCCAGCACTTTTCCAAAACCAATGAACTGTTAATAGCGCAAGGGGCGCAGCCCATTAATTGGCAGGTATAGGGTAATAGGCATTAAAAAAGGCTTTCATTTATGAAAGCCTTTTTAGTTGCTTATGTTAGTTAAAACTCTAACTCATCAATAGCAACACTATCCGCAAAATAGTCAAGCTCCTGTAGTTCTTTGCGCAAACGTTGCTTATCTTTTATTGCTTCTATTTCGCGCCATTTTCTTTTTTTATTTTTTTGAGAGGTTTTTTTCGATGTATCAGAACCTTCTAATATCTCTATTATTTCGTTTAGGCTATCCATTGATTATCTCCTATTGACCACTTTTTGAACCTCGGCAGTATCTATACCACAGCTATTAATAAAATAGAATATAAATGTGACGAAACTGTTACTAACGGGTGGTATTTTGATGAAGATCAATGAGAACAGCACTTAAATGGGGACAAGGCGAGTATTTAAAATAAAATTGCAGGTATAAAAAAACGCCGCAATAAGCGACGTTTTTAAACTCTTAAACAGCGGTTAGTTACATCGCTTTAAAGCGTGCTTCTAACTGCTCTTGCGCATCTGCAAATGAGCGAATACCTTCAGCGAGTTTTTCAGTCGCCATGGCATCTTGGTTATGTAACCAACGGAACTGTGTTTCGCTAAGTGGCTCAGGTTTTGGCTCTTTAGCAATATCACTTGCTAGCAAGTATTCTTCAGCACCTTCTAAATTACCCAAATCTTCTAAAAGATTAGGGCTAATTGTTAGCTTATCGCATCCTGTAAGGGCAATAATTTCACCGGTATTACGAAAGCTTGCGCCCATAACTACGGTTTTGTAGTCGTGACGTTTGTAAAACTCAAAAATGCTACGTACAGATTGCACACCCGGATCTTGAAGCGGATCGGTTGGTTTTTCCATACCGTTTGCCACGTGCCAATCTAAAATACGGCCAACAAATGGAGAGATTAAAAATACGTTTGCATCAGCACAAGCGCGCGCTTGGGCATCGCTGAATAATAAAGTAAGGTTACACTTAGTGCCTTCTTTTTCTAATTGCTCAGCCGCTTTAATACCTTCCCACGTTGACGCTATTTTAATTAAAATTTTGTCTTTGCTTACGCCTTCTTTTTCGTAAAGGCTCAATAGCGTGTGTGCTTTATTAATTGTTGCTTGGGTATCAAATGACAAACGTGCATCAACTTCGGTAGAAATATAACCCGGTACAATTTCACTAATTTCTTTACCAAGTAATACTGCAAAATAATCACAAGCCAGCTCTAGCTGTTTTGCAGGCTGTTGCTCTGTTTCTTTTGCATACTGCCATGCTTTATCTAGATAAGGTTTGTAAGCTTCAATCTCGCTCGCTTTTAAAAGTAGCGATGGATTGGTAGTCGCATCTTCAGGTTGATGTTTTTTTATGGCTTCTATATCGCCCGTGTCGGCCACGATAGAAGAATGTTGTTTAAGCCTTTGTAGAGCGCTAGTCATTTGCTTTTCCTCATTCCAAGCAAGTTAAAAGAAAATCTAAACTACCTTAATATAGCTATACTGCAACAGTGTGACAATGCTTGATAGGTCTTATGTCCTTATCAATAAAAAAACGGTAACGGTTGAGTTTTAGGTAGGATAATTTTAAACAAAACGTGCTTTTCGTTTCATTTAATGTTGAAATTGACATTAAATAATTTACAAGTCAATAGCTAACTATGATCACTGTTATTTCACCAGCAAAGAATCTTGATTACGACACGCCACCCGCAACAGATAAGTTCACTCAACCTGAATTACTTGAGCACAGCGAAGCGCTCATGAAAGTATGCCGTGAACTAACTCCTGCGCAAATTGGCAGTTTAATGAAAATTAGCGATAAACTCGCAGGCCTCAACGCAGCGCGTTTTAGTGAGTGGGCACAACCATTCACTACCGATAATGCTAAACAGGCCGTGCTTGCCTTTAACGGCGATGTATACGGCGGGTTAGATGCTAATACCCTCACTACTAAGCAGCTTGATTACGCTCAAGACCATTTACGTATACTTTCGGGATTATACGGAGTATTAAAGCCGCTTGATTTAATGCAGGCTTATCGCTTAGAAATGGGTACAAAACTTGAAAACAGCCGGGGTAAAAACTTATATGAGTTTTGGGGCAGTGTTATTGCTAATAAACTTAACGACGTATTAGCGGCACAAGATGCACAATACTTAGTAAACCTAGCCTCTAACGAATACTTTAAAGCAGTAGATAAAAAAACGCTTAACGCACACATTATTACACCACACTTTAAAGACTGTAAAAACGGCCAATATAAAGTGATTAGCTTTTACGCTAAAAAAGCGCGCGGCATGATGGCACGCTACATCATTGAAAATCAAGTGACTCAATTAAGCCAACTCAAAGAGTTTACTGTGGCCGGCTATTACTTTAGCCCAGAGGCAACCACCAAAGAACTTGAACCGGTATTTTTACGCGAAGAGCAAAACTAACACACTTTTTAAAGTATTTAATAAGCCATGCATTGCATGGCTTTTTTATACTGGCGTTATTTTTGCAAACCTTAGATTACTAACCCTAACTAAGGTATAAAATAAATGCTCTCAATTCCCTCAATTACAGAAGCCGAAAAGTTGATAGAAGAAAAGCTCGGCGGTTGGTTTGATGTAGTTATAAGCCATATCCCTAATTTTATTGTTGCGGTGATCATTGCCATTCTATTTTCATTTATTGCGCGTTTGGCAGGCAAAGGAATGAAAAATGTTTTACGTCGCTCGCTCGACTCTACGCAAATTGCCGATTTAATGGCCTCAATATTTAAAGTTATTGTACTGAGTGTGGGGGTATTTATTGCCCTTGATTTTATGGGCTTAAAAAGTACTGTCACTTCTCTGCTTGCTGGTGCAGGTATTGTTGGTCTTGCCATTGGTTTTGCTTTTCAAGATATGACCGAAAACCTGATAGCGGGTATTGCCATGGGAATTCGTAAACCGTTTAAAGCGGGTGATGTCATAGAAACCGATAATGTGTTTGGTTCGGTACATTCAATAAACTTGCGCAACACACTAATAGAGAGCTTTTACGGGCAATTGATACTGGTACCTAATAAAATACTATTTAGAAATGTACTGCGTAATTACAGCACCTTAGGGGTAAGACGAATAGAAGTGCCGGTGGGTATTTCTTACGCTGACGATATAGAAAAAGCCAGTGAGGTCATCGTCGACAAAATTAACCAATTTGACTTTGTGATCCGCAAAAATGAAACCGCTGTTTATGCCGAAGGCTTTGGTGATAGCAGTATAAACTTGTTGGTGTGGTTTTGGATCAAATACCCTGGCGAGCCTGATTTTATGACGGTGCGTCACAAAGGAGTTGTGGCTGTAAAGCAAGCACTCGATGCCGCTGATATTAGTATTCCGTTTCCTATTCGTACGTTGGATTTTGGTATTAAGGGCGGTGAAAAACTCGATGCCATGATAAGCGATAAAATAAGTCAGCAGTCAGCAAATAAAGAGGGTGACAATAATACTGATGCAAGCCAAGGTGAGTAAATAATTTAAAACCCCGAAGGTAAAAGCATTGGGAAATAGTTACTGACTATCAGCGCGTTTTTACAAAGTAAAACGCGCTTTTTATAATAAATAATATAAGGGTCTGTTGACCTTTGCGGATTAAAATTAGTTCAAACTAAGAGCTATTTAATCGCGACGCGAGGTTTGTTGCCTAGTGGGCTCGATAACTGCTCCTGCGTTATTCTACTGGCTTACATCCATGTAATAATAAGTAAAAACCGAGCAAAGCTTCCGCGTCCAGCTCACGCTCCTTACCACCATCCATGTAGCCAACAAAGAGTAAATGTCCCTGGGTAGAACCCTTGGCTAAATACCAAACAGACTACTGCAAATTCAACCTTGAAAGAACAACAGACCCAATTGATAATCTGAAGTAATTAAAGCCTTGCGCTAACTGCCTTAAAAGCATCTCAATTATAAAACTATATCGATAAGGTTTCTCATCTCAAAATAGATTATTTAATCAGCCGAACTAGAGCCCAAGCTTGATGTAAGCGCTTTATAATAAGTGTCTATAAACAAAGGTTTCAAAAGTATAAGCAGCTGCAATGAGCGTCGCGATTGGTGCGTAAATTAAAAGGCATTTAATTAAGTATTTAAACTGGCTTGGGAATATGCTCTGCAGTGAATTATATTGTGCAAACCATAAAAAAGCGCCGCTTGTGTTGGAGAAACAAGCAGCGCTGAGGGATAAGTTAAGCGTATTGGTTAAGAAAAAGTTGTATTAAATGACACTAATTTTGTTATGAATGATTTTAACCCCATCCATATTTTCTAAAAACTTTTGTGCAAGAGCGCGTTCAAAACCGTTATTGGCTTCACCTTTAAGTTCAACGTCACCGTCATTAACGTATACGTTTAGTTTTTCTAACTTTAAATTTGGGTTAGTGCGCAATTCATGAGTAATAGATTGTTGTAAATTAGGTTGTGTAGCCACACTGCTAACTACAGCTAAATGCGTTGCTGCACTGACTTTAAAAGCAGAGACTAATAAAAATAAACAACAAAACGAAATAAAACCGATAGTAAATTTAATGCGACTCATAACTATATCCTTAGTGTGTTACTAAAAAACAACGCCATTACTCGGCGTTTTAATACTCGTATATTCGATAGGGTTACAAGTTTCATTCCAAGGTTAACTATTTGAAATAAATTACTATTTTATTAATTAGTTATTCAGCTAAGTATTTTTTACATATTACTATGAATAGCTTACTCACTGTTTTTAAGCCACAAAAAAGCCGACAAACGTCGGCTCAATTAAATGTGTTAAAGCTAAAGCTATTTTTTCTTTTTAGCTTTGGCTTTTTTCTTTGCTTTCATTTTTACTGGATCTTTACGCTTTTTAACCGGTGGCTTGGCTTCTTTATGCTTTGGTTCTAATCCTTTAAATACACGGCGTTTTAGCTTTTGCTCTATGTAACGTTCTACTTTGTAAAGTATGCCAATGTCGTGCGCTTCAATGAGTGAAATTGCAATACCTTTTTTACCCGCGCGACCTGTACGGCCAATACGGTGTACGTATACATCTGCAGTGCGAGGCATATCAAAATTAATTACGTGGCTTATATCAGCTACATCAATACCGCGGGCCGCCACATCGGTAGCGACTAAAATACGGGTTTTGCCACTGTGGAAGTTTTCCATGGCTTTCATGCGTTTGTCTTGTGGCATTTCACCACGTAGCCACGCAGCTTTTACGCCGTTATTAGTAAGCTCACCAATTAGGGTTTCAAGGCGCTCACGGGTTTTTACAAACACAATCGCTTTACTAACATCAGGGCCATTTAAAGTGTTAACTAATAGCTCTAGTTTATGGCGGTAGTCGTCGGCTAAATGAACCCATTGATGAATTTTAGCTTTTTCTTTACGTGATGATTCGGCTTCAAGTAGCGCGGGGTCGTTTAAAATACGCTCAGCAAATAATTCTACGCTATCGCCCTCAAGGGTGGCTGAGAATAAAAAGCACTGACGACGGTTTTTAGCTTCATCACAAATGCGCAGCATTTCTTTACGAAAACCCATGTCGAGCATGCGGTCGGCTTCATCAAGAATGAGCATTTCTACGTTTTCTGCGTGGAAGTTCTCGGTTTCCAAATACTCCATTAAACGCCCAGGTGTGGCGATTAAAATGTCATTATTATTTTCAAAAATTTCTTTGTGTGTACCGTAGTTTATACCGCCGGTAACCACCCCAATTTTTAACTGGGTTTGTTTTGCAAGTAACTCACATTGTTCATGAATTTGATAAGCAAGCTCGCGCGTTGGGGTCATAATTAATACCCGTGCAAAGCCCGGATCACGACGTGGGAAATCCATTAAATATTGAATTGCCGGAATTAAAAATGCCGCCGTTTTACCCGTACCTGTTGGTGCCGACGCTAAAATGTCGCGTCCTTGCAACGCCTCAGGAATGGCTTGTTGTTGAATGCTAGTGGGGGTTTCATAGCCCATTTTATTAATAGCATTGAGTAGCTTATCATCAAGATCAAATTCAGAAAATTGCATAGAGTGTCAAAAATAGGGGACAATTGCCGTTAATTATACGCACTTAAACCTGCTTGGTGAATGAAAAGGTGAAAAAATGTCTGGTTTTGCATTTAAACAATTTAAGGTTGAGCACGACCAGTGCGCCATGAAGGTCTCTACCGATGGTATTTTACTGGGCGCATGGGCTGATTTAAGCCACGCAAATACGTTACTTGATATAGGAACAGGTACAGGGTTACTGGCTCTAATGTGTAAGCAACGAGCGCCACATTTAAAGGTGAGCGCGGTTGAAGTTGATGAAGCCGCCTACCAGCAGGCTTTACAAAATTGCCAGCAAAGCCCTTGGCCGGATATTAGTATTTACCATCAGCCTATTCAGCAGTTTGAGGCTGTGGGTTTATTTGATTGTGTTATAGCTAATCCGCCTTATTTTAATCACAGTTTAAAAGGTGATAATGCAGCGCGAAATACCGCTCGCCATACCGATGGTTTAAGCTTTGCAGAACTGCTTGGTGCGTTTAGGCAACTAAGTCATCAACATTCGCGTTTTAATCTTATTTTACCCACCACTGAGGCGCAGTTATTTATAACATTAGCACAGCAGCAAGGGCTGTATTTAAATCGTCACTGCCAAGTACAAGCTATGCCAAATAAGCCCTTTAGCCGCAGTTTGATGACTTTTAGTTTTGATGATGGCGAAGTAAGTAAAAGCACCCTATGCATAAGGGAGTTAAGTAATGCTTACAGTCAAGACTACATTGCACTGTGCAAGGCGTTTTATTTAAATATGTAATACCACGCTGTATGCCTAAAGCATTTTTACGTAGAGTGTTTTATAAAGGATTGTTAGTATGGCACCATTATTGACTCATATTTAAAGTAATTTGATGAATTTATTAACTAAAAAATCAAAAAAAATACTATTACTAGCCCTTTTAGCGGGCAGCTTATTTAACACCTCTGAGGTTTTTGCTAACCCCACACCGGTTGGGCTTTGGAAAACTATTAACGAAGAGACCAACGAGGCTAAGTCGTACGTGCGCATTACTGAGCAAGATGGCGTGCTGACTGGTAAAATTGAAAAAATACTCAATAAAGCCAAGCAAGATGCACTTTGCACCGAGTGTGATGGTGATAAAAAGAATCAGCCTATGTTGGGGATGACCATTATTGAAGATGTGACCTATGCGGGTGACGGTAGTTGGGAAGACGGTGAAATTCTCGACCCCAATAATGGTAAAACCTACAGCGTGCGTTTAACACCGCAGCAAAATGGCGAAAAACTAGAAGTGCGCGGTTATGTGGGCTTTTTTTACCGTAACCAATACTGGTTAAAAGTAGAATAGTTAAGAATTAAAAAGCGCTGCATGGCAGCGCTCTTTGCAATAGTGAGTTATAGGGTTTCAGCGTACTCTGTCATCACTTGTTCTACCCACGTGGCAATACGCTCGTCGCTTAGCTCGTACTGACTGTCTTCATCTAATGCTAAACCTACAAACTGTTTACCGTCTTCGGTAAGGGCTTTTGATGCTTCAAATTCGTAATTACTGTCGTTCGGCCAAAAGCCTAATTGAGTAATGGCTTGGGCATTTATTTCGTCGTGAAGCATGCCTAATGCGTCTTGAAACCACTGGCCATACCCTTGCTGATCGCCCATGCCAAATAAGGCTATAGTTTTACCATTTAGGTCAACATCTTTTATGTCGTCCCACTTTGATTCCCAATCTTCTTGAATTTCGCCAAAGTCCCACGTAGAAATACCAAAAATGATAAAGTCATATTGCTCAGCGTTTTTAAGCGGCTCGTCTTTAATATTATGTAAGCTGACGATATCGGCGCCAATAATGTCGCGTATTTTTTCTGCCGCCATTTCGGTATAGCAGGTAGTAGAACCAAAAAATAAACCAATCTGCATCGTATTTATCACTGTGTAATTGCCTGTTATGATAGGCTCAAGTTTACCGTAAGGTATTTTTAATTGATACCTTCTCCCGTGGTATTACCAACATGAGATCACAACGTGACAACGCTATCTGACGATTTACCTGAACAAAATACTGAGCTAAGCAGCAATAGCGACTTTTTAGAAACCTTTTTAGATAGCCTCTATTTAGAGCAAGGCGTAAGTGAAAACACACTGAGCGCTTATCGCAGTGACTTAGATAAGTTTTGCCAGTTTTTAAAAGGCGAAAACTTAATGACGGTAACCAGCTTAGATGTTGAAAGTTACCTAGCACACCGCGTTGATTTAGGGCTAAAACCACGCAGCACTGCGCGAAGTATTAGTGCATTAAAACGTTTTTATCAGTACTTTGTACGTGAAAAAATAATTAGCGACTCACCTATGGTCAATATTGCTCAGCCAAAGGCAGGGCAGTCGTTACCAAAAACGCTATCTGAGGCCGAAGTAGAAGCGCTATTAAGTGCGCCCAACATTGAAGAGCCAATGGGGCTGCGCGATAAAGCCATGCTGGAGTTACTGTATGCAACAGGCCTGCGGGTAACCGAGCTGGTGGGGCTTAGAATGGAGCAAATAAATTTGCGCCAAGCTGTGGTGTTTGTAAAAGGTAAAGGTAACAAAGAGCGATTAGTGCCTTTAGGTGAAGAGGCCATGTATTGGCTCGAGCAATTTTTAAAGCTCGGGCGCGCGCAAATGATAAAACATGCTACCGATTTTGTGTTTCCCTCAAAGCGAGGAGTGGGTATGACACGACAAACTTTTTGGCATCGGATTAAACACTATGCTATTTTGGCATCCGTTGAGTCGCCGCTATCACCCCATACCTTGCGACATGCATTTGCAACGCATTTATTAAATCATGGGGCTGACTTGCGTGTGGTGCAGATGATGCTTGGCCACAGCGACCTATCAACTACCCAAATTTATACGCATGTAGCGAATGAGCGATTAAAATCGGTGCATGCTGAGCATCATCCTCGTGCTTAAGCGAATTTTTTTGTCACTAAGCCGGTCATATAGACACGATAAGATAAGTATTTTTAGGATAGAGAACCCGTTATGAAAAAATTAATGTTAGCAGGTGCCATGTTGTGCACTAGTTTGAGCGCTTTTGCTAATAGCGTTGCAGTCACTCCGGATGCTACAGATCCTATCGTGACAAAATTTGCCGCGCTAGGGGTGACCGTTAAACAAATTAATCCAAGCCCAGTTGCAGGCTTAAAAGAATTGATCACCAATAAAGGTGTGCTGTATGCAAGTCCTGACGGTCAATTTTTAATGCAAGGTACGCTAATCGATCTAAACAACCGTAGTAACCTAACCGAGCAAGCACTTAATGGTGTGCGCCAATCAGGGTTAAAAGAATACGAAGACTCAATGATTGTTTACAAAGCACCTGAAGAGAAGCACAGCATTACTGTATTTACCGATATTAGCTGTGGTTACTGTCGTAAATTACACCGTGAACTAGATGACTTACTTGATGCGGGTATTACCGTTAAGTATTTAGCATTTCCACGCGGCGGTCTGCAAGGATCTGGTTACGCTGATTTAATGAATGTATGGTGTGCGAAAGATCAGCAAGAAGCATTAACTGAAGCTAAATCGGGTGCAGATACCCAAATTGTTAAAGGCTGTAGCGCACCTGTTGCTGAGCATTATCAGTTAGGCCAGAGTTTTGGTATTAGCGGTACA
Source organism: Pseudoalteromonas issachenkonii (assembly GCF_002310795.1). Classification (NCBI taxonomy): domain Bacteria; kingdom Pseudomonadati; phylum Pseudomonadota; class Gammaproteobacteria; order Alteromonadales; family Pseudoalteromonadaceae; genus Pseudoalteromonas; species Pseudoalteromonas issachenkonii. The sequence goes on along the minus strand of NZ_CP011030.1, from coordinate 2,770,259 downwards.
CCGGCTATTATTTTAGAAGATGGCACGATGATCCCAGGTTATCAGCCTGCTGCGGCATTAAGCGCAGCGCTTGAGGCTAACAAAGCGGGCTAAGCAATACCACGAGTATGTGTTTAAAAAGGCCTTAATGGCCTTTTTTTGTCTTATATCATGAACATCATAAGTTAAAAACTAGCATGAAAAAAATGATCATTGCGCGAGAACCCGTTGACGACTCTCATCTGCCGAGCCATCTTCACCCTGTTATTAAGCAAATTTATGCCACGCGAAATGTTTCCCATGCCGATGAGCTAAACAATAGCGCAGCCACACTCCACGACTTCAAACTTTTTAAAGATATAGACAAAGCCAGCCAACTGTTAATTGAAGCCCTACACGCACAAAGCAAAATACTTATTGTGGGCGACTTTGACGCCGATGGCGCAACCAGCACCGCCACCTTAATGCAAGGGCTGGCCATGTTTGGCTTTACCCACTTAGATTACTTAGTACCAGACCGCTTTAGTTTAGGATACGGCTTAAGCCCAGCATTGGCTGAGCAAATAGTGACGATGCAGCCCGATTTAGTGATCACCGTCGATAACGGCATATCGTGTATCGCAGGCATTGATATTGTTAAAGCCGCAGGCATTAAAGTGCTGGTAACAGATCACCACTTGCAGGGTGAACAACTGCCTAACGCCGATGCTATTGTTAACCCTAACCGCCACGATTGTGATTTTCCCTCTAAGTCGATAGCCGGTGTTGGGGTGGCATTTTATTTACTCATTGCCCTGAGAAGCGCACTGCGTGAACAAGGTTATTTTGAGCAGCATCCCATGCCAAATATTGCTGATTTGCTTGATATTGTAGCGCTAGGTACGGTGGCCGATGTGGTGGCACTTGATGCGAACAACCGCACCTTAGTGCACCAAGGCTTGGCACGTATTCGCAGTGGTAAAACTCGTCCGGGTATTACCGCACTGATTGAAGTGGCTAATCGCAATGCCGCGCGTTTGAGCGCCAGTGACTTTGGTTTTTCGCTTGCTCCACGCTTAAATGCAGCAGGGCGCTTAGACGACATGAGTCTAGGCATAGCGTGTTTACTTAGCAACGACATAAATCAAGCAAGACGCATAGCCGGTGAGCTTGATAGCTTAAACTTTGCCAGACGTGAAATAGAGCAAGGTATGCAAGTAGAGGCGCAAGCCGTGCTCGATAGGCTGGCGTTTAAAGAAGACAGTGTGCCCGATGCTATTTGTTTATATCAAGACGATTGGCACCAAGGCGTTATTGGTATTTTAGCGGGGCGCTTAAAAGAAAAATACCATCGCCCAACCGTGATATTTGCGGGTGGCGAAAATGGTGAAATTAAAGGCTCATGTCGCTCTATTGAAGGCTTGCATATGCGCGACCTACTAGAGGGATTAAACACCGCGCAACCCGGTTTAATTAATAAATTTGGCGGCCACGCAATGGCAGCAGGGTTAAGTATTAACGAGCAGCAATTTACTGAGTTTAAACGCGCTTTTGATAGTGCGGTTAGCGAGCAACTCAGTGAAGAAAGTAAACGCTGTATTGTGTTTACCGATGGTGAACTACCTAACGACTGCTTTAGCATGGATTTTGCCCAGCTTTTAAAACAATCAGGCCCGTGGGGGCAGCAATTTCCTGAGCCGATATTTGAACACACCTTTGAAGTGATACAGCAGCGCATTGTGGGTGAAAAACACCTAAAGTTAGTCCTTAAACACCAATCTGCACGTTTAGTTGACGCCATAGCTTTTGGCATTGATGTAAAAGCGTGGCCAGATACCGAGGCGCAGTTTGTTAAAGTAGCGTACCAGCTCGATATAAATGAATTTAGAGGTAAATTTAGCTTACAACTGATTGTAAGAGAGCTTGAAAAAGTGGGCTAAAAAATATCTTCAAACCATGCATAAAAGGCTAATAAAACGCGCGGTTTTTTGTTAAAATCGGGCGTTTTTATTATTTGATGATTTTTAATTGCGCTCGGTCTCTTTTTTAAGTGCGCAATAACCTAGCCATTTTGGAGTAATGTACATGTTTGAAGTGAATCCTGTGATTAATCAAATCAAGGAAATTCGCGAACGTACTGAACTGCTTCGGGGGTACCTTTGACTACGCTCTTAAACAAGAACGTTTAGAAGAAGTTAACGCCGAACTTGAAGATTCAGCCGTATGGAATGAACCTGAGCGCGCACAAGCCCTTGGTCGTGAAAAGTCAGCACTAGAGGCTGTTGTTGAAACCATTGACACCTTAGTGGCGGGTACTGACGACGTTGAAGGGTTAGTAGAGCTTGCTGTTGAAGCCGAAGATCAAGACACCTTTGATGAAGCACAAAGCGAACTGGCTGATTTAAATCAGCAGCTTGAAGGCTTAGAGTTTCGCCGTATGTTTTCAGGTTCTCACGATTCAAACGATGCTTACCTTGATTTACAGTCAGGCTCTGGCGGTACTGAAGCACAAGACTGGTGTAATATTTTACTGCGTATGTACTTACGCTGGGGTGAAGCAAAAGGCTTTAAAGTAGAGCTAGTTGAAGCGACCGATGGTGATGTTGCTGGTATTAAAGGCGCAACGGTACGTTTTTCTGGTGAATACGCTTATGGTTGGTTACGCACTGAAACAGGCGTACACCGCCTCGTCCGTAAAAGCCCATTTGATTCAAGTGGCCGCCGTCATACCTCGTTTGCTTCTGCGTTTGTTTACCCAGAAGTTGATGACAACATTGAGATTGATATTAATCCGTCTGACTTACGTATAGACGTTTACCGTGCATCAGGCGCGGGTGGTCAGCACGTAAATACCACTGAATCAGCGGTACGTATTACTCACGTGCCAACTAATACTGTGGTGCAGTGTCAAAACGAGCGCTCGCAGCATAAAAATAAAGCCCAAGCAATGAAGCAGTTAAAAGCGAAATTATTTGAGCTTGAGCTACAACAGCAAAATGCAGAAAAGCAAAGCCAAGAAGACAACAAGTCTGATATTGGCTGGGGAAGTCAAATTCGTTCTTACGTACTTGATGACTCGCGTATTAAAGATTTACGTACCGGCGTTGAAAACCGTAATACTCAAGCGGTACTCGATGGCGACTTAGACAAATTTATTGAAGCCAGCTTAAAATCTGGTTTATAACCACCAAGCTAAAAAAGAGCTAAAAAATGACTGATCAAATCCAAGACGAAAATAAGTTAATCGCTGAGCGTCGCGGCAAATTAGACGCTATTCGCGCAAATTGCCCAGCCAACGGTCATCCAAACCAATTCCGTCGTGAGCATTACACGGCAGATTTGCAGGCTGAGTTTGGTGATAAGAGTAAAGAAGAATTAATCGAATTACAGCACGTAGTATCGATTGCAGGTCGTATTCTTGCTAAGCGTGGTCCGTTTATGTCTATTCAAGATATGAAAGGCCGTGTACAAGTTTATGCATCAAAAGACGTACAAAAAGATTTAAAAGCAAAATATGGCCAGCTTGATATTGGCGATATTATTGGTGTTAAAGGGCCGCTTAATAAATCGGGTAAAGGCGATTTATACGTAGACATGGCTGAGTACGAACTACTGACTAAGTCACTTCGTCCACTTCCTGAAAAATTCCATGGCCTATCGGATCAAGAAACGAAATACCGTCAGCGTTATGTTGATTTAATTACTAACGAAGCAACGCGTGAAACATTCCGTATTCGCTCACAAGTGGTTGAAGGTATTCGTCGCTTTTTAGCAGACCGCGATTTTATGGAAGTAGAAACGCCAATGCTACAGGTTATTCCTGGTGGTGCATCTGCGCGTCCATTCGTAACTCATCATAATGCGCTTGATATCGACATGTACTTACGTATTGCGCCTGAGCTTTACTTAAAGCGTTTAGTAGTAGGTGGTTTTGACCGTGTATTCGAAATTAACCGTAACTTCCGTAACGAAGGGTTATCAACGCGTCACAACCCAGAATTCACCATGATTGAGTTCTACCAAGCATACGCTGACTACATTGATTTAATGAACATCACCGAAGACATGTTACGTACAGTTGCAACTAACGTATTGGGCAGCCCAATCGTGGTTAACACCACTAAAGATGAAAACGGTGAAGTGATTGATTCAGTAGAGTATGACTTTGGTCAACCGTTCACACGTTTAAGCATGAGTGACGCAATCTTAAAATATAACCCTGAGTTTGATGCTGCGGTATTTAACGACCCAGAAAACCACTTTGAAGAATTAAAAGCGTACGCTAAACAAGTGCATGTTAAAATTCCTGAAAACTGCGTATGGGGCCCGGGTAAGTTTTTATGTGAAATATTTGAAGAGACGGCTGAGCATATGCTTATCCAACCTACATTTATCACAGGGTATCCGTGGGAAGTATCGCCACTTGCACGTCGTAACGACGAAAACCCATTTGTAACTGACCGCTTTGAATTCTTTGTTGGTGGCCGTGAGCTTGCAAATGGTTTCTCTGAGCTTAATGATGCACAAGATCAAGCTGAGCGTTTTTCTCGCCAAGTTGAAGAAAAAGACGCAGGTGATGATGAAGCAATGCACTACGACGAAGACTACATTCGCGCGCTAGAGTATGGTTTACCACCAACAGCCGGTGAAGGGATTGGTATTGACCGTTTAGTCATGTTGTTTACTGACTCATCAACTATCAAAGATGTTATTTTATTCCCGCATATGCGCCCACAAGCAGACTAAGCTTGAAGGAATAAACTAAAAAATTATCAACGCCGCTAACTAGCGGCGTTTTTTTTGCCCTATTGTTTGTGAGACATTGCCTAAACTTCACATTAGGGCTTTTAATTAATAAGTACTACACTGATAATTAAGTGTAAGTATAAAAGTAAATTAATCTTTAATTCAGCTTCATTATCATAAAGTTGCTTGACTGCTTAGCAACATTACAGCAGTGCTATAACTTTTTGGTATGATTGTTTTTTAAACATTATGTTGTATTTATGTGAATTTTTTAGCTAAAATGTGGCCGAAATTTATACACGGTCATTCTTAGTCGTAAAAAAAAAATTTCTAAAGGACTTAGAGAAATAATATGAAAGCTAAACGAGTAGAATCTTTACCTGATGAGAACACTACAGAGCAACAGCGAGAAGCGTATTATCGCGCGTGTATTGCCGAGTTTCAGAAGTTAGGCTATCAAGAGCAATACCTTGCTGAACTTACGGACGAACTAGTGCCAGTGATGGGTGTAAATTCAAGCACCCCAAACACCTAACCTGATTATTTTTCAAACTAATTACACTTTAAAACCAGGCATGTGTGCAATCTATAGCCATATAGTCACTTTTGTCAGAAAAGTGTTTGACATATTTTCTGAAATCTTTATTATACGCCCCACAAGACGGAGAGGTGTCCGAGTGGCCGAAGGAGCTCCCCTGCTAAGGGAGTATAGAGTTTGTAGCTCTATCGAGGGTTCGAATCCCTCCCTCTCCACCATTTTTTAAATGGCGCATCTTGTAAAATAAAGTATGGGCGCATAGCTCAGCTGGATAGAGTACCTGGCTACGAACCAGGCGGTCGGAGGTTCGAATCCTCCTGCGCCCACCATACTTTACTCTCTTTTAGAGAACGCTCTGCTTAGAGTTAAAACAAGCAAAATGAAAGTGGGCGCATAGCTCAGCTGGATAGAGTACCTGGCTACGAACCAGGCGGTCGGAGGTTCGAATCCTCCTGCGCCCACCACTTTCAACTCTCACTTAGAGTTTAAATAAGTAAATATGAAAGTGGGCGCATAGCTCAGCTGGATAGAGTACCTGGCTACGAACCAGGCGGTCGGAGGTTCGAATCCTCCTGCGCCCACCACTTTCATACATAAGCCGACACTGAGTCGGTTTTTTTGTGCCTGAAATAAAGTGAATATGGGAAAGTAGCAAGCTACGAACCAAGCGGTCGGAGGTTCACGCTTAGGAGATACGTCCTGCGCCCACCACTTTCATACATAAGCCGACACTGAGTCGGTTTTTTTGTGCCTGGAATAAATCAAAGCGTGGATGTGGATAGAGTAACCTACTACGAACCAAGCAGTCGGAGGTTCACTCTTAGAAGATACGTCCTGCGCCCACCACTTTCATACATAAGCCGACACTGAGTCGGTTTTTTTGTGCCTGAAATAAAGTGAATATGGGAAAGTAGCAAGCTACGAACCAAGCGGTCGGAGGTTCACTCTTAGAAGATACGTCCTGCGCCCACCACTTTCATAAATAAGCCGACATTAAGTCGGTTTTTTTGTGCCTGAAATAAATCAAAGCGTGGATGTGGATAGAGTAACCTACTGCGAACCAAGCAGTCGGAGGTTCACTCTTACAAGATACGTCCTGCGCCCAGCACTTTCATACATAAGCCGACATTAAGTCGGTTTTTTTATGTCTGAAATTTGAGAAAGCTTTCAGATATCAGTTAAACCTAATGATACATACTGCCAAATCTTCCATTCAGTCACTTTTCTAAAAGCGCAGCGCCTCTTAACCTCTTTGTGAATAACGCCCTTAAAAACTTAAATGCACAAAGAGAAATGAAAGAGGGGTAAATGAGAAGTTCAAAATCACCATGAGTATTTAAACGCCTGTAAGCTACGGTCTATAAATAATATCACCACAACGTTTTAATGTAGACGAAGAGCTTGCTCACGTAGATGTGCCGTTTCCTCTAGCTACGAACAGGCTGTCATAGGTTAACCCTTACAAGAGATATCCTGCGTCTACCGCTTTTATAAATAAGCCGACACTAAGTCGGTTTTTTTGTGTCTGAAATAGAATCAAAAGGCTAAACTACGAGGAAAATACTTGAGGTTTATCTGGCTTTAGCTTCAAAAATTAGAAGGTGATTTCGGTTTGTATTATATCTAACTCGTCTTGGCGTATTTGACTAGTAATAAAAATAATCGATATGGATACTATGAGACTGTTAAATAAAAGTAACAAAGTTTAACGTTTACACACACATCCAAAAGGTCAAACATGCACACAATAAATAAAACAGCACTATCAATAGCCGTTGCGTTGGCTTGTTCAATGCCATTGAATGCTCAAGAAGCTTCTACGGATAAAGAGCAAGCGTCAGAAAAAGAAACAGTTTCATTAGAAATCATTTCGGTAACAGCAACTAAGCGAAAAACAAGATTAATGGAAACACCTGTTGCCATTACAGCATTAACTGAAGCCGAGCTGAAAAGAAACGGTGTTAATAGCGTTAAGGATATTGCTAACTTAGTCCCTGGCTTAGATATTTCAACTGCAACAGATCAAGCTGCGCCGGTTATTTCAATGCGAGGTGTACGCTCTACTAATATTACTGAGCTTGGCGATCCGGCTGTGGGTGTTCACCTTGATGGTATTTACTCACCACGTATGCAAGGTGCCCTTGCATTGATGTACGACATAGACAGGGTTGAAGCTCTAAGGGGCCCACAAGGCACTCTATTTGGTCGTAACTCAACGGTGGGTAGTATTAATGTTATTTCAGCAAAACCAGAGTTTACCGGTTTATATGGCAACGTCAGTATTGAAGCGGGAAACTTTAATAGTAAAAATATTGATGCAGTCTTAAATATTCCTATTAATGATGAATTTGCCGTTAGGTTTTCAGGAAAAGGCTTGAAACGGGATTCTTATTTAGAAGGGTATTACGATCCTAACCAATATGACTCAAGACGCTTAAGCGACGATATTCTTAATGCGCCAGTAATCTCTGAAGATTCTTATCAAGGCGTGGGTCAAACAATTACCCAACGAGAAAACTGGTGGATAGATGGCGCTGGCACAGATCCAGAAGCGCAAAAAGTTCGCGCGCTAACACCGGCTGATAAAAGCAATTTTTACAATAATGCTGATGAATATTCATTTAGAATTAGCACCTTGTGGGAGCCTTTGGGCGGCAATTTTTCAAACCACACTGTTTTTCAAAAGTATGTAAATGACAGCAATAACAACCTAGATTTAGTTAACTGCGATAAAATTCGTGGCAGAAGTGCTGAACTAGGGGGAGACTGCACTAACTTTTTACCCAGCGATAATACTTATCAGGCGGTTGTAAATGTGCCCGGTAAGCTTAATTTAGATATCACGTACTTAAGAAACACCCTTAATTACAACATAAACGATGAATATTCACTTGTCTGGTTATTGGGCTATGAAGATATGGAACGCTCTTCAGCACAAGATAGTGAAGTAGGTTTAGACCCTTGGGATGGCGCAACTTACTTTTTAGAAGGCACTGGCGCAGAGTCTTTTTCAACTGAGCTGCAAATACAATCTGATGAATATGGCGACTTTATCTGGATTGCAGGTATTAATTACTTTCATGAAAGAACAAAAACCTTAGGTTATTACGATAATCCTATGGATGACAAAGCGTTTTGGGATCAACCCGATCGCTCTACCGACGCCCTCGCATTATTTGGTCAAGGTACATACAACTTAACTGAAAAGTTACACCTAACACTTGGCTATCGATTTAGTGATGAAACAAAAGAAGATAAAGGCGGAAAAACCTATCGCTGTTCTAATGCTGATGGCTGCGCCGTAGGTTGGTTAAATAGAACTGATTTAAATAACCTTCCTGTTGACTACTACGAAGATCCTTCTATTTATGCGTCATACTTTGAAAACGACAATAAGGGAAGTTGGAAACACCATGATTTTCGTGTTGGTTTAGATTATGACATTTCACCTAAAACCATGGTTTATACCTATCTTGCCAGTGGCTTTAAAGCCGGTGGTATTGGTGATGTTTACGAAGTGGTAAATGACAGAACCGGTGACGTTACTCGTTTTGAAACCAAGTTCGACCCAGAAGAAGTACTAACATGGGAATTGGGTGCTAAATCGAGCTTTTTTGATAACTCATTAAACCTAAAAGCCGCATTTTTTTACACAGATTACACCGACATGCAATACGCATCAGTGGGCTCTATTGGTAACGTAGAGCGTTTATCTGTGGTAGAAGATGAAGATGGCTCTCCCGTTTTAGACGGTAATGGCGAGCCTGTACTCGATTTTCAAAACAAGCCAGTTATAGCTTACTACACACAAAATGTCCCTGGCTCAACAATAAAAGGGATTGAGCTTGAGTTTGATTGGAAGCCGTATCCAAATGGTCGAATTAGTGGTTACGTAACGTGGACTGATGCAAAAGTTACTGAAGATTGGAATACTAAATGGGATTACGACGCGGAGTATCTGTTTGATATTTCTTATGAAGAATCAAAAAATCCTGAAAATACCCTGTTAGCTACCAATCTAAAGGGGAATAATTTAGCAATGACCCCTGAGTTTACCGCCAATATCAGTTACACACATACACTCAACTTAGGAGAGTATGGTTTTGTTCACGCATGGTTAAATGCCAGTTGGAAAGATGAGTCGTACTCAACGGTATGGAATGTTGATAAACATTTAGATGACATGGATTTTCAAGTGCCAGATGAAGCAACAAAATATATCGATGATAGCCGCGATGCGTTTGCCGTATTTAACGCCTCTATTAAGTATGAGCCGCAAGGACAAAACTGGTTTGCAGAAGTGTTTGTTAATAATGCTTCAGATGAAACTATTCAATACTGGAATAATACTGGTAAGGGAATCCCAAAAGGCAGCTTTGGTATGCCGAGATACTACGGTATGAGAGCGGGTTTTTCATTCTAAATAACCGAGTAAAAGTTACCCTCCTACAGGCTAAAGTACTGTAGGAGGTGCTTGATTAAATAAGGATTTAATAATGAAAACGAAGTTAATTTCAACCTTAGTTGCTGGCCTTATAGTTATTTCACCCGCCACATACGCTAACTATTTTAAAGACGATTTTTCGTGGGGATTTGACACAACTCTTTGGAGTGCACGTAGTGGCGATAATGGCTCACCTTTTGGCTGCGAATTTGTCCCAAGAATGATTAACCCAAGTCAACACGGCATCACCCTTTCTCTGTCACAAGGTGCATGTGCTGAGCTGCAAAGTAATCACTTTTATAGTTTTGGTAAGGTACAAGGCAGTGTTAAGTCGGGCAATATCGCCGGTACCGTGTCTTCTATTTTTACTTATACCTCATGGTGGGATTCGCCAGGACGCGCATGGCAAGAAATAGATATCGAACTATTACCTTCTTTAGGCAATGTTGTTCATACCAATGTGATTTACCAGCCCCAAGGAGGCACGTATCAAAGTTGGGAAAAGGATATCGATTTAAGCCAGTTTGGGCTTGATTACAGAGAAAACTTATTAACCATTGGCTTTGATTGGTCAAGCTCATCAATTCGTTGGTATCTGTACGACTCACAAGGAAACGAGAAAACAATTAGAGTGATGTACAAAGACAATGGGGATGGCGTAATAGCCGATAATGAAATTCCCGGCTATGCATGGCCAATTGATAAAACAAAAATAATGATTAACCAGTGGAATGGTGACAACTCGACTCAAGGGAATTACTTTCCGGGTCAATACTACGACAGCCCTTCATGGGCATATTATGATTTTATTGAATATATTCCACACTAAATTAATCAGTCCGTATTTTATAAAACAGTATTTAATCTCGAAGGTTTTAAATGTCGAAAATAAAACACCCTAAATTATTACTTTGCTTATTGCCTGTTTTTGGCATGTTCAACTGTCAAAATGTATTGAGTGCAGACAATCAGCAAGTTAACTGGCCTTATGTGAATACGCAACTTAAGCGTGATCCAGCCGTTGAAAAACAGATTGATAAACTGCTCGCAACAATGACTTTAGAGCAAAAAGTGGCGCAAATGATCCAGCCAGAAATTGGTTATTTAAGTGTAGAGCAAATGAAAAAGTATGGATTTGGCTCTTATCTAAATGGCGGAAATACTGCCCCTTACGGAAATAAACGAGCGGATCAAGCTACTTGGTTAAAATACGCAGATGAAATGTACCTAGCCTCTATGGATTCGACCATAGATGGTATTGCGATCCCGACAGTATGGGGAACCGATGCCATGCATGGGCATAGTAATGTGTATGGCGCTACGTTATTTCCGCACAATATTGGCTTAGGAGCTGCGCATGATGCTGATTTAATTAAACGCATAGGCCAAGCAACAGCAAAGGAAGTATCTGCCACAGGGATTGAATGGAGTTTTGCGCCTACTGTTGCTGTAGTCAGAGATGATCGCTGGGGCAGAACTTATGAAAGTTACTCAGAAGACCCTGAATTAGTTAGGTTGTATGCAGGTAGTATGGTGACCGGTATTCAAGGTGACATAGGCGCTGACTTTTTAAAAGGCAGTAACCGTATTGCCACCGCTAAGCACTTTGTGGGTGATGGTGGCACTGAGCGAGGCGTTGATCGCGGAAATACCCTTATTGATGAAAAAGGATTAAGAGATATTCACAGCGCAGGTTATTTTTCTGCTATTAATGAAGGCGTGCAATCAGTGATGGCATCCTTCAATAGCTGGAATGGCAAACGTGTCCATGGCGATAAACATTTATTAACGGATGTACTTAAAAACCAGTTAGGTTTTGATGGCTTTGTTGTAAGCGATTGGAATGCGCATAAGTTTGTAGAAGGCTGCGATTTAGAGCAATGTGCGCAAGCAATTAACGCGGGCGTTGATGTGATAATGGTGCCAGAGCATTTTGAAGCCTTTTATCATAATACTGTTAAGCAAGTGAAAGCGGGTGTTATACCTCAATCACGAATAGATGATGCTGTTAGACGTTTTTTAAGAGCTAAAATTCGCTGGGGTGTGTTTACAAAGGGTAAACCATCCTCGCGTCCTGAGTCACAATACCCGCAATGGTTAGGTGCTTCTGAACATCGAGAGCTGGCAAGAGAAGCGGTAAGAAAGTCATTAGTGTTATTAAAAAACAACAATAACCTGTTGCCAATAAACCCAACTAGCCATATTTTGGTTGCCGGCAAAGGCGCTAATGCAATCAATATGCAAGCAGGAGGTTGGAGTGTGTCTTGGCAAGGCACTGACAACACCAACAGTGACTTTTTAAATGCGACCTCTATTTTCTCAGGATTACAATCATCCGTTTTAAAAGCAGGCGGTGAAATAAGCTTAAGTGAGTCTGGTGAGTATAAAACTAAGCCAGACGTAGCCATTGTAGTTATTGGTGAAGAACCTTATGCTGAGTGGTTTGGTGATATAGAAATGCTAGAGTTTCAGCATGAAAGCAAACACGCTCTTGCACTGCTGAAAAAACTTAAGGCAGACAATATTCCGGTAGTCACCGTATTTTTAAGTGGTCGCCCGCTTTGGGTCAATAAAGAGCTCAATGCATCAGATGCCTTTGTTGCTGCATGGTTACCAGGCTCTGAGGGTGAGGGAGTTGCAGACGTATTACTAACAGATAAAAACGGTAACAGTCAGTTTGATTTTAGCGGTAAGTTGAGTTTTTCGTGGCCTAAATACGACGACCAATTTAGCCTTAACTTAGGCGATGTAAATTACGACCCGCTCTTTGCCTATGGCTACGGGCTAACTTATCAAGATACAGTAAACATACCTGTTGTGAGTGAAACTACAAGCCCTAAAAAAATCGTTAAAAGCGATGCACACCCATTGTTTGTAAAAAGTTTAGCTAAAAATCTCACTTGGGCGTTAGCTGATACAACAGCAAAGGTTTTAACTAGTGGTTCATCGGCCACCAGTGGCGATAAAAAAAGTTTGTTAATGCAATCGGTTAATTTATCGTATCAAGAGGATGCAAGGCAGTTTAAGTGGCAATCTCAATCCTCAGATGCAACGCTTAGCCTAAGTTACTTAAAACCTACGCTACTCGAACGCAAATTTAAATCAGGTTACCTTGAACTAAAGATGCGATTAGATAAAGCTCCAGAGCAAGGTGCCCAGTTACAAGTAATGTGTAATTTAGATAACTGTTTAAGAAGTATTGATTTTTCATCGTTTGAAAAAACAATGGCAGATAAGCGCTGGCATACTTTATCAATCGCACTCAATTGCGCCGATAGCGAACTGATTGAACAATCTATGTCAGATGTAATTCGTATTTCAGCTCAGCGTTTAAGTTTAGCAGTTGCAGATATCGCGTTGACTGCAAAACCTAATAATGACGCATTATCAATCACGTGCTCAAAATAAATAAGGCAAAGGCAGTTGATAATAAGTAAGCTATTCAACTGCCTTTAAAGTTGGACGTATTAATTTGAATTCCAAAAATCCCAGAAGTCATCTTTTCTGGTTGTTTCAGAGCTGCGGTTGGATTGTGTATGCAATGCTGACCGAGCTAATGATAAAAATACCAAGCGACGAGCCATGGTCGATACACATTCCGCATTTAATTATTGATGTAGCGTGTGGCTTTTTAATCACCTTACTTTTAAGAAGGGCTTATAACTGCTCAAATAGGCAAGGGATTAAAGTTAAAATAGCACTGCATCTGGTGCTGCTGTTAACTGCCACATTAATTTGGACACAAATTAAATGGGCGTCTTTGCAGTGGTTATATGGCAATTGGTGGCTTTCCATGTCGTGGTTTGACTTTGGTACATGGACGTCTGCATCGTTAACTATGCTTTCAACGTGGACTGCTTTTTATTACGGGATCAAAATATATCTCGACAATTTAGAGCAAACTCAAAAAGCCGCAGAAGCGACACACCTAGCTAAAGAGTCACAGCTTAAAATGCTTCGATATCAGCTTAATCCGCACTTTATGTTTAACAGCATTAATGCTATTTGCACCTTAATCTTAAAAAAAGAAAGTGTGCAGGCAGTGAATATGCTCGAAAAGCTTTGTGATCTATTGCGCCATAGTTTGTATACCGATCCGCTTGAAAAAGTAGCGATTAAAGAAGAAATTGCCATATTAAAAACCTACTTAGATATAGAGCAATGTCGATTTACTGACCGGTTAGAGGTTAATATTAACGTTGATGAACCATGCAACGATTTATTAATACCTTCTTTATTAATTCAACCATTGGTAGAAAACGCGTTAAAACATGGTATGCGAGCAGATCAAAAAATGGTGATCACAATTAAAGTTGAAAAAACAAAAACCGCATTGCTCATTAAAGTTGCAGATACTGGTAAAGGGTTTGACGATAATAAAAAATCGAAAAGGGGCATTGGCTTGGCTAATTGCGAGCAACGCTTAAAATTAATGTATGGAAATAGCCATCGCATTGAGAAAGGCAATGGCAAATCAGGCGGCGCATGGCTTTGTATTTCTCTTCCTATTAATGGTTTGCAATAATGATTCAATTAAAAACATTACTTGTTGACGATGAATACAGCGCTATTGAAGGGTTGCGTATTCGTTTAGAGGCCTTTGCTGAAATTGAAGTGATTGGCAGTGCACAAAGTGTTGATGAAGCTATTAACGTACTTAACAAACATGACGTTGATTTAGTGTTTCTAGATATAGAAATGCCAATAAAATCAGGCTTTGAACTAATTAAATATTTTCAACCAGAAAGCTGTCCAGCGGTTATTTTTGTTACTGCGTTTCACCAGCATGCCGTTAAAGCATTTGAGGTAAGAGCCCTTGACTACTTACTCAAGCCCGTTAAGTTAGCTCGCCTTGCAGAAGCCATAGAAAGGGTAGTAAAAACAGAGCAACTCCACAGAAAAAATACATTGATTGAAGTACACCAATCTCTGATAGAAAACGAACATCAAGAATTAGAAAGCTCAAAAAACTCAGAATATAAATTTGAAGCCGAAAACTTAGTTATCCAAGATGCTAAAAACCCAATTCAAATAATTCCGTTTAAAGATATTTTATGGATTGATGCCGCAGGCGATTATATGTGTGTTCATACACTGGCTGAAACCCATGTAATGCGTGCGCGTTTAAAAGATCTTGAAAAAAATACCTTACCAGAAGACTTCTTACGCATACATAAATCAACGATTGTTAATTTAAGCCATATCAAACAGCTCAACCCATTACGTAATTCTGAATATATGGCGGTGTTAGATAACGAAAAAACACTCAAGGTAAGTAGAACGTACAGTAAAAACTTAAAGAGCTTAATAAAACAATAACGGTGGTTTTTTGGTAACACCACCGCCAACATTATCAATGTGGACGTAGTGCTTGCTTACGTTAAAAGCGTCGCTTTTGATTTATAATGTTTCAGTCACTTCTCTAAAAGCGCAGCGCCTCTTAACCTCTTTGTGAATAACACTCTTAAAAATTTAAATGCACAAAGAGAAATGAATGAGGAGTAAATGAGACGTTCAAAATCACCATGAGTATTTGAACGCCAGCAAGCTATATTTTAGAGATAATATTATCGTCTATTTTCAATGTGGACGTAGAGCTTACTTACGTTAGAAACACAGTTTCTCATTGCTAAAACCTGAAACCTGCGCGAGGTAAACTCCCGCCTACAATATAAAAATTGCGCTTGCAAAAGGCTCGGTGTTTTATTTTTATTACCTGACCGCTGACCGCTGACCGCTGACCGCTGACCGCTGACCGCTGACCGCTGACCGCTGACCGCTAATTCTTAAAACCTAAGCTGCTCTT
This sequence comes from Pseudoalteromonas issachenkonii, assembly GCF_002310795.1. Lineage (NCBI taxonomy): Bacteria > Pseudomonadati > Pseudomonadota > Gammaproteobacteria > Alteromonadales > Pseudoalteromonadaceae > Pseudoalteromonas > Pseudoalteromonas issachenkonii. The sequence continues at coordinate 2,754,767 of NZ_CP011030.1, read as the reverse complement.
TATACTTAGCTGTGTTATTTTAAATGCCTTGTTTAAAAGGATCTTGCTGTATGTTTAAAACCGTGTTTTTTACCTTCTTTTTTATACTAAGTGCACTTTTTACCGTTGCTACACATGCAAATGAGGCTAAACATGCAATCGCCGTTGGTGCAGAGCAATTTGCTTTGTATGCACCCCAATTAAAAAACAAACGTGTAGGGCTGGTGGTTAACCAAACCTCTCTTGTGGGGCAAACGCATTTAGTTGATAGCTTGCTGGCTAAAAACATCAACATCACTAAAATTTTTGCACCTGAGCATGGCTTTCGAGGCGATCACGATGCCGGTGCTCATGTACAAAACGCCGTTGATAGCAAAACCGGTATTGCGCTTATTTCTATTTACGGTAAAAACAAAAAGCCAACCCCCGAGTCATTGCAAAATGTAGATGTAATTATTTTTGATATTCAAGACGTGGGCGTACGTTTTTATACCTACATAAGCTCTATGCATTACATGATGGAAGCCGCGGCTGAACAAGGTGTTGAATTTATAGTACTCGATAGGCCAAATCCTAATATTAGCCACATTGACGGGCCAATTTTAGAACCGCAGTTTAAATCGTTTGTGGGTATGCACCCAATCCCTGTACTGCATGGTATGACGGTAGGCGAGCTTGCTAACATGATCAAAGGCGAGGGCTGGATCAATCAGGCTCGCGATTTAAAGCTAAGCGTGCTCCCTGTTGCCGGCTACACCCGCACAACGTCATACAGTTTGCCGGTAAAGCCAAGCCCTAATTTACCTAACGATCAATCAATTGCGCTTTATCCATCACTTTGCTTTTTTGAAGCCACTCCTATTAGCATAGGTAGGGGAACTGACTTTGCATTTCAGGTTATTGGTTATTCACCAGTAGCACTTGGGGACTTTAGCTTTACCCCGCGTTCAATAAAAGGCGCAGCGCTTAATCCAAAGTTTAAAAACCAAATGGTGAAAGGGATTGATTTACGCCATAGTAATATCACAGGCTTAAACTTAAATTATTTAATTAATGCTTACCAGCAGCTTACACAGGCTAAACAGCTGTTTTTTGAACGTGCCGATTTTATGGATAAGCTCGCAGGAACTGATAAATTAAGGCTCGCCATAGAAGCAGGGCACTCAGCTGAGGAAATCAAACAAAGTTGGCAAGCCGGGCTAAAACAGTTTAAACAGCAAAGAGCGCCTTATTTGCTTTATGAATAAGCGTGCATTGGGCTTTAAAAATGATAAATAATAAAACGTACTATAAAGTAGTTATATTGCTGCTGAGCATTATTATTGCAGGCTGTAGTCGCTCTACAGCAATTAAATCAGAGCGCCCTTTAACGGCTAATCATATTAACGCGTTAGCTAATGCGCAGGTGATTGCTACCTTTCCTGAGCCAAATCCCAGCAGCAGAGAATATGTAAATAACCGCGGCACTTTTAAAGCCTACCGGGGCCGTGGACAACTATTGCTACAAAATGTCAGTGCGGTTAGCGCCGATATATACATCAATAATAAAAAGCTCTCACTTAATGAGCCTTTACGCGCTAACACCGAGTACGACTTTAATTTAGGGCACTATACGCATAACGGCGTGAACACCTTTAAGGTAGAGAGTATTCAACCTGCTGGCGGCAGTTTAACCCTGCGCTTTGCATTTGCTACCTTAGAAAATACCGCCACAAAAGAAATCGACTTTAGCCAAGTTGATACCTTAATTGAAAACGATATAAAAGCAGGCTTTCCAGGAGCGGTATTAGCGGTTGTTAAAGCGGGTAAGGTATTAAAATTAACCGCGTATGGCGATGCAAAACAATATCAGCAAAGTGATTTAATGCTACTGCGCCCAGAGCCTATGCAAACCAATACCTTATTTGACTTAGCCTCAAATACTAAAATATTTGCTACTAACTTTGCATTAATGAAGTTGGTCAGCGAGGGGCAGTTAAACATAAATCATACGGTGCATTCATACCTAAAAGAGTATCAGGGTAATGGCCGAGAGCACCGCCAAGTAAAAGACTTACTAACTCATAGTGCCGGTTATCCGCCAGTGTTTGATTTTCATCGAAAAGACACCGCTTACGGCGATGCGTTTTTCTCACAAACAAGCGAAACCACTAAACAGCTATTATTAACAAGCGTGCCATTAACCGCTGAACCTACAGCACCGCATGTTTACTCTGATATTGATTACATGATTTTAGGTGTTTTAATTGAGCGAATTAGCGGCCAACCACTCGATGAATACCTAGAGCAGCATATTTACGCGCCTTTAAAACTCAATAACACCTTATTTAATCCGCTTAAAAAAGGTTTTAATCGTCAGCAGTTTGCTGCCACGGAGCTCAGCGGTAATACTCGAGATGGGCGTATTCATTTTGATAATATTCGCACCAATGTACTGCAAGGGCAGGTGCATGACGAACGTGCTTATTATTCGCTCGATGGTGTTGCAGGCCATGCGGGATTATTTAGTAACGCCCCCGATTTAGCTGTGCTGTGCCAAGTGCTGCTTAACAAAGGCGGTTATGGCGATACGCAAATTTTTAACGCCAGTAGCTTAGCGCAATTTTTAACGCCACAAAGCAGTGATGAAACCTACGGGTTAGGCTTTCGTTTAGCGGGTAATAACCAAGCAAGGCGCTGGCACTTTGGCCCTTATGCCAGCGCTCAGGCCTATGGCCACACAGGGTGGACAGGCACAGTCACCGTGATTGATCCGGCTTACGATTTGGCCATTATTTTACTCACTAATGCGCGGCATACTCCTATTAAAGGCACTGAAAAGCGCTATCAATTCGTAGGGAAAAATTTTGAAACAGCGCAATACGGCTCTATTGTGTCGCTTGTTTATGAGGCATTATTAAATCAATAAGTGTTAGTAAGTGACTTAAGTGCTTATATCTATTAAGTTAAGTAAAGCGTCGTCATTATAAAAATAAATAAGGTTTGTTTATGCATTGGTATTCTATTTTACCGCCACTGATTGCCATTGCTATCGTGTTTTGGCGTAAAGAAGTGATTATGGCACTTTTGTTGGCAGTGGCTTCATCAGAGTTTTTACTGGCCATTCAGGGCGAAGGAAATAGCGTATTTAATACATTTTTAAATACCATAGAGCGCATTATTTCGGTAGCAAGCTCGCCAGGTAATACCCGTATACTCATATTTAGTATTTTAATAGGCGCATTACTGGCCTATATTCGCGAGTCTGGCGGTGTTGCTGCTACCGTTAATTTGCTAATGAACAAAGGTGTTGCTAAAAGTAAGCGCCAAGTAGGCTTTTTAACTATGTTTACCGGCGTAGCGGTATTTATAGAGTCAAACTTAAGTGTGCTTACCTCGGGTATTTTATCTCGCGGTCTGTTCGACAAATTTAAAATGAGCCGCGCGCGTTTAGCTTATATAATCGATAGCACCAGCGCACCTGTATGTATTTTAATATTACTAAACGGCTGGGGTGCATTTGTACTGGGCTTGTTAGGTAATTACGAATTAGGCGAGTCGGCCGTATCGGTGCTGTGGGGCAGTGTAGGCTATAACTTTTACGCCATAATCACTCTGGTTATTGTTTTTTATACCATTGCGTTCGATAGAGTACATGGCCCAATGAAAGTAGCCGAGCAAAAACTAGAGCTACAAACAACCGAGCTAAAAGAAGAAGTAAAAGGCTCTAAAGCACGCTTTATGTTGGTGCCATTACTTACGCTGATTGTGAGCATGGTCGGTTTTATGTTTTATACCGGTAACGGCGTACTTGCCGAGGGCAGCGGTTCAAAATCAGTATTGTACGCCACCGTTTTAGCTATTGTTGTAGCCTATTGTTTAATGATTAGTTCGCGTCAATTTACCCACCACCAACTTGTTGATACCGGCTTTAAAGGCATGGGCGAATTACTCCCACTGGTAAGTATTGTATTGCTCTCGCTGACCTTGGGCGCAAGCTTAAAAGAGCTAGGTACAGGCGTGTTTGTGGCATCTTTGGTTGGCGATTACTTACCGATATATTTAATAGTGCCAGTGCTATTTTTAACCGGTGCGGTTATGTCGTTTACTACAGGTACATCTTGGGGCACATTTGCCATACTTATCCCCATTGGCGTACCGCTTATTCAAGCGCTTGGTTTGCCGCCATCGCTGGTGGTAGGCGCTATTTTAGGCGGCGGGATATTTGGCGATCATTGTTCCCCTATATCCGACACCAGCGCCGTATCGGCCATTGCATCAGGCTGTGACTTACTCACCCACGTTAAAACCCAATTACCCTATGCATTAGTAGGCGGCGGCCTAACGTTTGTAGCTTACTTAGTAACGAGCTTAATTGTTTTGTAGGTTGGGTAGAGCACAGCGAAACCCAACAAAGTGAGTTAATCAAAAGCCTGCTTAGTGCAGGCTTTTTTGTTTAAGATTGATCACCACCGAGGCGCTACGCAGAGATAAATAATAATAGCTTTTTATTAATAGGTTACGTTTATTGAATGTTGTATGGCACTATATGAAAAAGAATGGTTTAAAGGGAAATTAAATGCACGATATTAAAGACTTCAACTGGAACAAGCCAACCAACCGTTCACTGGGGGAGTATTTTCCTGCTGATAAATTAGATCGTGCTCGTTATGCCACATTCTTATCAAGGCTATTGGCTCAAGAAGGTTTTGACAAAAGTAAGCCTGATGAAGAGCAAAAGAAAAACTATGTATTAAATCTCAATGCTGAATGGGGGGCAGGTAAAACTTACTTCCTTAAGCGTTGGTCAAAAGAACTAATTGTAAATTATCCTGTTGTATATATTGATGCATGGCAGCAAGACTATTCAGACGACCCATTTTTAACTGTAATTGCGGGGATCATTAAGCAGCTACAACTTCAGGCGAATTTTGATATAACTATTCCTAAAAGCGCAGTTTCGATGTTTAAGGCTGTTGCACCTGCTATTGCACAAGGCCTAACTAAAAAAATATCAGGCATAGATTTAGATGAGTTACACACATTACTATTCTCTGATGAAGAAATTGAAGATGATCAAAAGCAAAATTCTAACAAGTTAACTGGCAGCGACTTTTCGCCTGCTGTAAAGGCGCTTGCGCAAAACTTAATTAAAGATCATGAAGCTAAAAACAAAAGCATTGAAGTAATAAAATCTAAGCTAGATGATTGGGTCAGTAAGTTTGAAAAGCAGGAAGGTAAGTCGTTACCTATATTTATTTTTATTGATGAATTAGACCGTTGTCGCCCAAGTTATGCAGTAGAAATGTTAGAGACGATTAAACATATTTTTGATGTTAAAGGTATTGTATTTGTTGTGGCTACGGATACCGATCAGCTTCAACATACAATAAAATCAATATACGGTGAAGGCTTTGATGCAAAAGTTTACCTAGGCCGCTTTTTTAATAGCCGTTATAGCTTAAAACGACCTGTTTTAAAGGATTTTTTATCAGTACATAGCGATACAACTAAATTTGAATCTGCGTATTTAAAAAGTAGAAAAATTGAGATACTCCCTCGAACAAAGACACCCGAAACCGCTTTAGCTAATATCTCAGTTGTATTAGATGCATTCCAGGTATCTCCAAGAACAGCTATTCAAATCACTGAGCGAATAACTGCCATAATTGCTAATTTACCAAGTGGTAAAAAAGTTGATGTACTTGTGCTCGCTATTTTGTTTTGTATCTATGAAAAAGACCACCCACTTTATGAAGAGATAATTAGTGGGCGATTTCAACGGAAAGAGCCAGACAATAAAGGTGATATACAAAATATAAGTTTGAGTACTTTTTTACAAAAAAATATATTAAAAGAACACCTGTCAGCCGAGTTGACCTATTTTATTGCTCCTCAATCATACACTCCCTATTTCTATGATGAGAATTTAGGGCGTAAGAAAAACAACTATTCTGATGGAAAGTATCCAATAATATTTTCTAAATTTATAGATGATATTTTTTGTGAAATATTTTTTAAAAAAAGGCTCTTGGCTATAGCTACTATGATTTCTAGTACTGCGGGAGGGAGCGAAAAAAAGTTAAATAGAGTAGAGCAACAGTTGGCCAGCAACTCGGTTAAAATCTGTGAGAAAGCAACCACATTATGGTTAAATTATATTTATATAAAAGATGGCTATAAAGAAATTACTAAAGAGCAATATCGTGATTTTATAGAGCTTTCCTCGCCATTAGATTACATGGGCGATAGTTAACTATCTCTGTGCAGCGCAAAGCGCCTCTGTGTTCTCGGTGGTAATTACCTATTTAAATTACCACCTACTAAGCTCCACATTCCCTAACCCCAGCCCCCGCATGTTTAAGCCCTATAATCTGCCCTTTGCCGTTATGTGCCATAGCGAGTATGTCACCCGTATTTATATTACTTTCAACTGCATGTTTTCCTTTTAAATCACTGAGCAGTGATTGTTTAATGTGTACCAGTACTTCGTCATTGCAGCTGGCTATGTACCAGTCGTTGTCGATCTTTACGAGCGTGCCGTATTCTATATGGTGTTGTTGATGGCGGCGTAAGTCGTTTGCTAGTTGGGTGTCGAGCGCTCGTTTTTGTTGCGTTATAGTGCTTGCGTAGTTACCTGTTTGATCTATTTCATGCGTTGTTATAAACGAGTAATCGTGTATGTCTATGGTGTTAAATACGGTTTTAGGGGAAGTATTTATCACGTTGTTACTGTCGAACACTATAAAGGCCAGTAAGCCCAGTGCGCAGGTAAGGCTTGTGAGTTGCAGGGCAAAGCTAAGCTTTTTAGGTTGTTTTTGGATTACGGAGTGTTTTAACGCCTGTTGCTGAGCGTGCGAAAGTCTGGTGCGTGCTTTTCGCTCTTTGTAATGTTGTGTGAGCTTTTCATCAAACTGCTCATCAGGCTTGTTCATTATAATCTCCTAATAATTGTTTTAGGTTTTGTTTGGCGTAGCGTAGCCTTGTTTTTATGGTTTGGGCGTTGCTTTGCGTTATAAGCTCTATGTCGGCAAGGCTAAAGCCTTCTTGTTGTAAGGTGATGGCTTCGCGCTGCACAAAGCTAAGTTGCTTGAGCGCAGCATTAAACGCTTCATAACTTATGTATGTGTCGCCTATGTGTGAGTCACTACTTGTTAATTCACTTTGATTATCATTTTGCGCAGGCAGTTGGCTGTTTTCATCAAGCTCGACAAAGTGTTGCTGTTTACGATATTCGTCTATTAGGGTGTTGCGTGCGAGTCGAAATAACCAGGCTTTAGGCGTGGTTTGTGCTTGGTAAAGGTGGCGCTTTTCAATTACTTTTAACCATGTTTGTTGGCTTATATCGTAGGCTAAATGTGTATTAGACTGTGTAACTAGGTAGTGATATAAATCGTTACTGTATAAGGCAATAAGCTGCTCTAAGTGGCGGTTGTCGCCACTTTTTGCATACCGCGCCATGCAGTCTTTGCTTGGCGCTTCAAATAACCATGACTTAATACTCAATAGCATAGGCGCTTATTCCTTTACTGCGAACTGTCTAATTTAAAATCAAGCTGTACGGTTTGACCTGTTTGTAATTGTGCCACACCTTCAATTATTTTTGGACGATATTTCCAGCGTTTAATAGCGCGAAGTGCTTCGCGATCAAATATGCGTTTTGGCTCGGCATTTACTACTGTGGCATCAATGACTTCACCTGTGGGTGAAATATTAAAGCTAAGTTGCACCCAGCCTTCTATACCATCACGTGCTGCGCTAGTTGGGTATTTAGGATTTATACGCACAATGGGTGAAGCATCTCCCGTAGGGCGGGCAAGTGTTTGCTTCATATCGTTACCAAACCTGTCAATTACTATGGGTGGTGCTGTGCTTATTGCTGTTATTGGCTCATTACTAGGTGTTACACGTGGTGGTGCTTTAGGCGGCATTTTAGGTGTGGGTGGTGGCGGTATTCTTTTAATATGCGTGGTTTGTTTATCTTCTGGTGCTTGAAAAATCTCAACAGTAATATCATCACCCAATTTTATAGGTGCTCTTTGCTCGCCACTAATTAAGTATTGCATAAAGGCAAATGCAATAAAGGTCATCACAGCACCGCCAATAACAGCTGTTGATGTTTTGAACATGGGGTTTTTAGGGAATTCAAGTGTGTGCATAAGCCGCTCCAAATTAACTTATTGTGTTGTTTCAGAGCTATAACGGCTGGCAAATAGAAAAGGGGTTAAATAGTTTTAAAATTTAATTAAAAATACAGGGGTAGTATTTAACCTATGTAAAAGGTCTCTTGATTTTTTTATTTTGGGTTGGCTAAAAGAATGTAGTTATTTTAAGGTTTGCCTGTTATTTTCTATTTTGTTTGCTCTAGGTAGATGAAATGAGAGCTTTAAGTTGCTTACCTGCTGTTGTTAAACTTTCGTTCTCAATAGTGGCGGCATTATTCAGGCATGCTCATTAAAAAGGATTTATAAATGAAAAAAGCAATATTTGTTTTTTTATTATTAGTTAGTGCTTGTTCATATTTAGAAAGTGAAACAGAGCAAGCTAATCGTTTATCCAAAACATACCAAGTAGACATTCAAGCTGGTGAACCTCGTTTATTTTTTCCTGAACAATTTGCAGTCAGTGATGGAGAGCCTCCAATTCTTGAAATGGAAATGACTACGCTTGCAGATTCTTCTGAGTCACTTGATGGTATTGAGGCCGCATTAACGACCTATCCTCAAGGGTTTGTTACTGAAGTAATTGACGCTATTTACCTCTCTGGTCCTATGCTTATGGAAGGAGCTGAAGCGGGTGGGACATACTCAAGCAACTCCATAATATTAGTAAATATTTCAGATCAAAATGGCACCAACTTTAACTTCGAAAACTCATTGAAAGGGGTTCACCATGAATTAAGTTCATTAATTTATATACGTTCACCTTTCGTTATATTTGCATGGCAAGCTTTGCTGCCAAAAGAGTGGAAGCCTGCATCCTCGAACTATGAGGCTTTAACGCAAGATAGAAATGTAGGACCTGATTATGAAAATGGGTTTTTATCTAGATATGGTAAAACTAATATTGAGAACGACTTTAATATTTATGCTGAATTTGCCTTTGATGAACCTGAAAAATTGCGGGAACTTGCCGCTACCTATCCAATAATAGCTAAAAAGCTAAGTTTGTTTATTACCGCGTATACGCAGTTCTCGGCTAAATATCAGCAAGACTTTGAAGATTATTTTGCGAGAACGGGTTTAAGTGATGTTGCTGTACAGCCTGAGAATTTTGAAATGACTATCCATTTAGATTTAAGCGATCTTAAGCCACAGATAAGCCAATAAAGTTTTTAAGTATTAAATCAACAAAGAAGGGGGAGTCCCCCTTTTTTATGATTCTTATCAATGCTTCGAATGGAAGTTTAACTTTTCATATTTTGCTCGTTTTCTAGATCTTTAAACAGCTCCCCTTGGGGATGTTCAAAAAACTCATCGTCTATTTCTTCGTCATCTACAACCAACATTTGATCTTGCGCGGTAGTTTCTTCAATACGCGGATCCATAGTCGCTGCCAGTGGCGAGTTAGTTACATCTGAAGTACCGACCACATAATCACTGGGTTCAGGCTGCTCTACTTTTTGTTTAGAATTAATAAACGTGAGTAATAAATACATGGTTACGGTTAATAGCGAAATAGACGCATACAATGCTTGGTGACCAAAGTAGCTCATGATCTGTGCGTTAACTGTTGAGCCTATTGCTGCCCCAGCGCCAAAAGCAACCAATAACGCTGATGACACGCCTACGCGTTCTTCGTCTTCAACTCGCGAATTGGCCAGTGCCGAACAAAGCGGATATAAAGTAAAGGCAAACAAACCAAATATAAAGGTGAGTATGTAAGCAATTAACTGTGAGCTTGGTAATAAAAACAATGCCAAACTCACAATGCCTATGGCTATGGCATTAGTACGAATTAATAAACTACGGCGAATACGGTCAGAAAGCATGCCCATTGGCCACTGTGCTAGCAGGCCGGCTAAAATAGTTAGCGACATAAAAATAGCAATTTCAGCGGCGTTAAAGCCAGATAGCTTAGCAAAAATAGGTGCTAGACCATAAAAGCTACCATTGATAATGCCTGCAAAGTGGACCGCGGTAAGCGATTGTGGCACTTTTTTAGCGTAATCAAATAGGCTCATTTTTATCGGTTTTAAGGGTTTTGGGTGAATTCTACGGGTGATAGAAATAGGAATAATACCGATTGCTAACGCCATGCACACCAAAAATAGCGGCGCATAACCTAGCTCAGGAAATTGTGCGAGCGCTAATTGCCCTAAAATCATCCCCAAGTATGAAGTGATCATATAAAACGAGAATACGCGGCCGCGTGATTCGGGGGCTGACTGTTCATTCAGCCAGCTTTCTAGCACCATGTAATTACACATCATACCTAAGCCAACAAAAAGCCTAAGGCCTAACCATATATAAAGATTATCACTCACGCCGTGAGCAGCCACACAGGCTGTCACTGCAGCAGTACTGGCGGCAAAGGTTCTGATGTGACCTACCGATTTAATAAGATGATAGCCAAGTTTTGAACCCAGTAATAAGCCAAGGTAATAACACGAGGTCATTAAGCCTATCCAAAACGTAGACGTGCCTTGTTTACCTAAATAAAGCGCTAAATAGGTAGTAAGTAAACCGGTACCAATAATTAAAAATAAATTGGCAAAGTACAGTGACGGAAATGATTTCATTAAAATGCAAATTATGAGCTAAGACAACTAGATACTAGAGCAAGCGAGAAGGTTTTCCAAGCTGTAAAAGGGAGTTTTATATGGCGCAACCCTATGCAGGCTTTAAATAGAGGTTAATGAATAAAATAATCATTTAATAATATTTTCATTTCACCGTTTTGCAGATATTCGGTAATTTTTTTGTTTATTTTTTCAAAGTCTTTTTTATAGCTTGGGTGGCAAATAATATTATCGTTAATGCTCACCGGTGAGTAGTTATTACTATAGGGTAGATGGGGGTGTATATTTAACGCTTTATAGGCAAAGTTAATATCGGGGTAAAACGCTAATATTAAGTCTACTCGCCCGAGTAATAAAAGTTGTAAGCTTTCCATTTCGCTATTTACTTCAATTACTATTTTGGCTTTTTCTTTTATTCTATCTAGCTCACGACTACTGGGCACCCCTCGAACAATGCTAATAATATCGCTGTTATTAATTTGGCCTACGTTTGAAATAACTCGCTTTGGGTTATTAGAAACCACTTTGATCAGTGCTTTGTTAAAAGGTGTGCTGTGTAAAATGTTTTTAGGTAATGTAATCCCTTCTGAGCCATCAAAGGTGTCCTCACCTGGTGCATAGCAAGCAACAGTTTGTTTTAAAAACTCAAGCTTAGCGCGTTTCATTGGCATGACTTCAATTATGTATTGATCACTCAGTTTTGTATCTGCGAGTGCTTTGGTTAATAACGCATGATAAACCCCTTGGTGTTGATTATTAGCAGCGTGTTGAAACAGTCCACTTAATTCGGCAACAGCAATAATTTGTTTGGCAGCGGCCTTTTGATGCACACAAACCATCAATAAAAATAACCAAAAGTACGATGTAGATAAATACTTACTACTGAGCATGACTTTAAACTAATTTATTTTTTGTAGCTTTAATATAGTCTTTGAGGGCTGAAAATACGACTGGTGATTTAATTAACGCCTCAATTTATACCTATATTACTGCAGAGTAAGCGCTACATAATAAAATAATATGACTAAGTGCCATGCTAGAATAGCGGGCTTATTGCGGGTATTATGCAAAGAAGCAATATTTAGCATTATTTATTCCACATTAGGGGAAATTAATGGCAGCAGTAATATTTTTTGGAACTAAAAATGACCAGTAATAATCAAGCTACAAATAAGCGTAAAAAAAATAATCCGCTTATCGAAATAGTCTTTAATATCATCATCCCTTCAGTCATTTTAATGAAGTTTTCTGGCCCTGAATATTTAGGCAGTGTGACTGGTTTAATTGTCGCGCTTATATTCCCTATTAGTTACGGTATTTATGATTTTATAAAAGCGGGCTCATTAAACTTCATCTCGCTTTTAGGCTTTTTAAGTACTTTGCTTACCGGTGGTATTGCCTTGTTTGAGCTAAACGTTGAGTGGTTAGCTATTAAAGAAGCAGCTATTCCGGCAATCATTGGTTTTACCGTGCTGATGTCGGGCTTTTTTGGTAAACCCCTGCTAGCCAAACTTTTATTAAACTCACTTTTATTTAAGCTAGATACTATTTATGATGCCTTAGATGCACGGGGCAATACACAAAGCTTTAAACAAAAAATCACCAATGCTAATTACCTCTTAGCGCTGACCTTTGTGTTTTCATCTACGATGAATTACATCCTTGCTAAATGGATTGTTACCAGCCCTGCAGGTTCCGTTGAATTTAACGAACAGCTTGGTGAAATGACGCTATTGAGTTATCCGGTAATTGCTATTCCGTCTATGCTCATGCTCATTGGTATTTTTGTTTATGTAATTAAAGTACTAACTAAATTAACCGGTATGAAGTTTGAAGACATGGTTAATGCTGAATAGGGTTATACATAATCTATAATAAAAAGCCGTTGTTTAATAACGGCTTTTTTGTTGATGTTTACTTATAAGTATTTATTTGTAATCTGAGTACTTCGTTCTGTGTTAAGGAATAAGTTTATAATTTGGTTGTAAAAAGGTCACTAAATCAGTGAGTTCAGAAACGGTCATGGTGTCGTTAAATACCGTCATTTTAGATGCTCCATCGGGGGTTCTAGCATCAGCTCTGTAAGGCCTTGAAAAGCGGTGAGAAGGGTTAATAACCGATGTAACTAACTCAGCATAAGTGACTATTTTGGTTTTATTACCGCCTAGTCTGATAGAAATATCGTCATGTTTTTTTATACTGTCATCTTCTACGCCTGCAAGTGTATGGCATGCCAAACACTCATACTTTATAAAAACGGCTTTACCTTTTTCAGCATTTCCCTCTGGTAAGCTAAATCCTCTTGGAGAATCAACGCCTCTATCGCAACCTGCAAGTGCAATTAAGCATAAAATTATTAATGTATATTTCATGGTAGCTCCTTTGTCTTTCATTAGGTTTACTTATGGCTAATTAGCTAAAACTAAAAGCGACCGCATTAGCGACTAAACTATGTATTTACTGCGCTGTATGATATTTGCATCTGGCTATTGTTTGTATTTTTAAGGCTTAGTAAGTAGCAAGAAAAGGTAATAAGGCTACGCTTATTATTAAGTGTTGATTTATTAAAATGCTTGAACACTCTATTGTTTTTATAAAGAGTCATTCACAATAAATGACTCATCTAGGGTCTGTTGACCTTTTGCAGCAGTCTGTTTGGTATTTAGGCAAGACAGAGCCTATGTGGTGTGGTTATTCCCCATAAATAGGCGATAACGTAGCATCAATGCCAAACAGGCGCTGCCCGAAGGGTTCTGCCTAGGGACGATTTACTCTTTGTTACTCGGTTTTTACTTAGCCCACTAGGTTACAAACCTCGCGCCGCGATTAAACCGCCCCTAGTTTGAACAAATTTTAATCCACAAAGGTCAACAGACCCTAGTGTAGTTGAGGAAAAATAATAACCCTAATTATTACCTGCATTTATCTCTTCGGAGTTTTGCGATTGAAACATCGTAACCTCGTCGACATGCTGACTGACGCTGTTTTTTTGTAAGGCAATGTATAAGTCTGAATGAATATAAATACCGTCTTTACCTGAGGCGATACCAGCGGTTTTAAACCAAGAAAGTAGCTGGCGTTTTCTTCCTGCTAGCTCTAATCGAATACCTCGTTTTTTAAATATCACATCTAGGTCTGCGAGCATGGCCATAACGCTTAAATCAAGATGAGTGAAGCAGGGCACAGCATCAATAATGACACATTGTGTGTCGTCTTTTTGTCTTGCATATTGCTCTAACAAGCGGCGTTTAAAATAACTGGCATTAAAATAGGTTAAAGGAGAATTAAAACGATATATAAAAACCCCTTGTACTGCTTTGGCTTTATCTGTTTCGTCTAAGCTTCTTACTACGCCTTTTATATCCACACCTAAAATGGTGTCTGATGGGCGCATAACAGTTCGAATAAATTGAAATAACCCTAGTAATACAGCAAGGGTAATTCCTGGTATAACACCAATAAACAGCACAGCAAAAAGTGTGGCCGAGGCTAAGTAAAATGCCTGCTTATCTTTAAATTTTAATTGCCAGACTGCCTTTAAATCAAGCAGGTGAACAGAGGCAATTATTAATACAATCCCGAGTGCAGCACTGGGAATAAACTCAAGCGGCGCCGTTAAAAAAAGAGCGATAACGCCAATAATAGCGGCAGCTATAATCGAAACTAATTGGGTTTTTCCGCCAGAGTCGTCGTTTACGGCTGTGCGTGAGTCGGCACCACTAACGGCAAAGCCTTGGGATAATGCTGACGCTAAATTAGCGATGCCCAAGGCTCTAAATTCTTTATCGGCATCGATGTCGTATCCATTCTTTGCTGCAAAGCTTCGCGCTGTTAGCATCATGCTGACAAAGCTAACTATGGCTAAGTTGAGTGCCGGTACAACAAGTTCTCGAATAATACCCACGTCAAAGACTGGGGTGTTAAACATAGGCAAACCACCGGTTACTGTGCCTATGGTTTTTATTTCAAATTGCTCTAAATTAAACAACCAAACGAATACCGCACCTAGTGCAATGGCAAACATAGAGGCTGGCCATGTAGGTTTTAAGCGCTTTAACACAAAGTAAACGCCGAGGGTAAATAAAGCCATTAATAAGGTGGGAATATGAGTTTGCGATAAATACGTAGGAACGCCACCTAAACGCTCAAGCAAGTAGCGTTCATCAAAGGTAAAGCCAAATACTTTAGAAAACTGACCAACAATAATGGTAATAGCCACACCGTTTAGTAACCCCATTAAAATTGGTTTAGATAAAAAGTCGGCTAATACACCTAGCTTAAAGCGGCTGGCAATAAAGCACCAAAAACCGGTCATTGCGGTCATGGTGATCACTAATTGCCAATGTTTAAAGCTATCGCCTGCAGCAAGTGGAGTAACAACTGCAGCAATAACCGCACATGTTGCGGCATCAGGGCCAATAATAAGCTGTTTAGAGGTACCAAAAAGTGCATAAAGCATCATAGGTAATACGCAAGAATACAGGCCAACTGCAGCATTAACGCCTGTAAGTTGCGCATAAGCTATAGCAACAGGTAAAGCAACGGCTGCAACCGATAATGCCGCTCTAACATCATCTGCAAACCATTGGCGTTGATAATTAAATAAGGTGTGTAAACCTGGCATAAAGCTATATAGACGCGACAACACTTCAAATTCCCTGCTAATAATTAGGAGTCGATAGTAAGTTCTCTTTAATAATAAGTATAGTAACTAAACGTGTTAGATGCGCTAAATAGGGGGATTTCTAGTGTATTAATAAGAGGAATATAGTTTAAAAATAAAAAAGCCCAGCAAGTTACTGGGCTTTGTAAGTCAAATGACAGCTTTAAAAATTAGCTATTCAATTGACCAGTAGATGATTCTATGTGGGCGCGAACAAACCACTGATATTGCTCAAGCTCTGCAAGTTGCGCAATGATCATATCTTCAGATACCGGATCAAGCTCAGCAAGTGATTCTATGGCTTTACGGTGATCACCGTTAACGCCGTTATATACTTTGTCTAATGCGGCTAAGTGTTCAGTTACTAAGCCTTTACCTATGGCGTAATCTTCCCATGTACGACGCTCAACAATCGATTTTGGTGTGCCAACTGGGACGCCGCCTAAAGTGGCAATACGTTCTGCTATGGTGTCGGTCATTTCACGGACGGTTTCTACTTGTGGGTCTAGCATTTCATGTACGCCAATAAAGTTTGGACCTACTACATTCCAATGAATATGTTTTAAAGTTAGCTGTAAATCAATTAGCGCTACCATGCGATTTTCTAGTACAGATATTGCTTTATTTGCTGATTCGTTTTTTACACCGGGAGCGGTAAATTCAGCGACTTTATTTGCATTATTACTGTTACTCATGATTCCTCCTACTATTTCAAAAATAGTGCTCGCTTTACTCTAGTGAGTATTTAAATTGCGATAACGAACACCTCTTATATTTATAGAAGCAATCGTCATGCCGATAGTGATATAGTTTTAACTAACTGAAAAATAGCAGTTTAATTTTTATTTATAGTACTTGATAAAGCAGTAAGATTAAGTGCATATGAAAAATATGCACTTTTTTGTAAATTCTGCAAAACAGCAGTACTTTAAAGTGTTAGCGAATAGCGTGCCCTTTATAGTGGTTATAATGAAGGTATTATCATTGTTGATTAATGTCCTGTTACATATACTCAACTTAAAGATTCATTAAAGGAGAAGTGTATGTTGAGGTTTTTTTCCATCGAGCAAGGAGTGATCAAAGAGTTAGCGCCTTTACCTGATACCCCTGTTGAAGTATCCATAAAGAATGCACATTGGATTGATACTATTAATCCAACACCGCAGGAGCAAAATGCGCTTGCAAAAACGCTCAATATAACTTTTCCAGATTCGGTAGATGTAGAAGAGATTGAAACGTCGTCTAGGTGCTTTATCGATAATGAAGGTTTACATGTGCATGCATTGTTTATGTCACCTAATGAAGGGCGATTTAATACTGTAACGGTAGCTTGTTTGTTGCAAAACAATTGCTTACTTACTATTCGTGATGAGGAATTGGCTGATTTTAGACTACTGCGCTTAAGAGCGCGCAAAGGTCAGGTGGCATGCGATACAGCAAAACAATTATTAATCACTTTATTTGATCAAAAAGTTGAAAACCACGCGGATATGCTCGAAGACATGCATCATCAATTAGAGAAGCTCAGTGCTTATGTACTTGAAGAAGATAACTCAGACTTAGAAGAGGCGGTTGGTCGCATAGCTCGCTTAGAAGATGCTAATGGTAAAGTGCGTTTATGTTTAATGGATACGCGACGCAATATTTCGTTCTTAATACGCCGTATAGGCGCGCAAAATGATGAGCGCGAATCTCTTCGAGAAATTGTACTCGATATAGAAACTTTAATGTCGCACTGTACCTTTTTGTTCGACAAGGTGAACTTTTTGATGGATTCAACACAAGGCTTTATTAATATTGAACAAAATCAAATTATTAAAACCTTTTCTATTGCCTCAGTGGTTTTCTTACCGCCTACAGTAGTGGCTAGTGTGTATGGTATGAATTTTAATATAATGCCTGAGCTACAATGGGAATGGGGTTATCCATTTGCAATTGGCATTATGTTGCTGTCGGGCTTTGCCCCTTATTTATTTTTTAAACATAAAGGGTGGTTATAATACTTTAATATTGCAAGCTGAGCGCTCAAATCATTACCCGGTATATTGATGTGCTTTTAATACTTCAAGGGGAATAATATCTAGCGCTTTTTGGTTTGTTGCTTCAAGTACAACAGGAGGAGCAACGTTCGCAGCAATGGCATGGTACCAACGCACTGCGCACAAGCACCATTTGTCGCCAGCTTTTAAGCCAGCAAAATCATACAAAGGATTTGGGCTAATTAAATCGTTACCTTGCGCCTTAGAAAATTGCAAAAATTCGTCGGTCATAATGGCGCACACACTGTGATTACCAAAGTCTGAATCTGGCACATAGCAAAACCCTTCGCGAGTATAGCCGCCATTGCCACAACATAGTTGTAGGCGAGTTCCCAGTACATTTAATTGATTAGCCATATAACAAATTACCTTTTAGTGATAACTGCTGAAAAGAGCTGCTTACCATAACAGGCTGTTAGTGACTTAGCTATATATGAAGAGGCTTCTGGGTAGGTATTTGTTTATAAAAATAGCTGCGCTTTGAGTAAATTCAAAACGCAGGTTTTTTATTGTGCTATTAAGTTAAGATAATAGCGCCGCAGCTAAACGCACAAAATCAGAAGAGGTTAAAATACCTACCAGCTGACCTTGCTCGCTAACCACAGGCATACAGCCATGGCGATTCTCTACAAAAAACTTAACCACATCTGATAATGGCTGGGCTGGAGTGACACTAATAAAGTCACTCACCATAATATCTTCTACTTTTGTGAGTTTTTCTTTGCGTTGTAGTGCATTTGCGCCAAAAGTAGCCATGATCCCCATTACTTTGGCGACCATAATTTTTTGCGTAAGCATGCCAACAAATGCGCCATCTTCGTCGATAACGGGAATGTGACGAACATTTTTTTCTTTCATTAAATTATGTGCGTCGTGCAAAGTACTTTTTATATTCACTGAGAATGGGTTAGGTGTCATTAAGTCTGCAACGTTTTGACTCATGTTTATTCCTTTATAAAGCGTGTGGTATATCACATTATATTAGCGCGCTTTTTAAGCTTTGCACCTTATTGAGATCAAGGTTTTTGCAGATTTAATTCACAGGAGGGAAACAGGCATCACTTAATAAAACACCCTAAAGCGTTTTATTAAGTGATAAAAAATGACTATGGGTGAATGTTATTCGTAGCCACGTTCTTTTTTAGTTTTAATAACCGCAATGTAACCGTGCCAACTAGCGTAACTAAGTAGTGGCATAATAATAATGAATCCAGCGGCACCCGCAGCAAAGCCCAGTGCCACAAGTACAAATATACAAATAGACCACACCAGCATGGCTGCAAAGTTTTCTTTAACTGCATGGATTGAAGAAACCACGGCAGTCATTATATCAACGCGTCTTTCCATCATAATTTGCGGGGTGAACGCCGAAATTGAAAACACACTAACCAGTAAAATACCGCCAATAATACTGCCTATGGTTAAAAACGCCGAAAGCTCTTCAAATGTTGGGTTTGCATGGCTTGGGTACAATGCATGAACAATTGCAGCTAAGCGCATCCAAATAATCATAATTACCATAAGTAACACGGCAAAACCCCACTCACCTACAGGGTTACGAAACATCGATTTTAATGAATGGCTTAAAGTAGGTTTATGGCCTTTCTCAAGCTCCCAAGCCACATCGTACAAACCAACCGCAAACACAGGACCTATTAAGGCAAATGCAACCGTGGCAGGCAGTATGGCAAGGTGGCTGTCGGTAAGTACAACAGAGTAAACAATCGCTACGGGAATAAGTGTGAAGATCAAACCGTAAATTAAGCTCAGCATGGGCGCGCGCGCCATATCCTTAAACGCTAACGAAAGCCAATGAAAAGCGGCAAATGTATTTACTTTGTTGCACTCTAAACAACGTGCGAATTTGGTGTCTTTGTCTATTGTGTTTGTAGTTGGCATAAAGATGCTCCTTTTTTAGTCACCTTTTAGTTTTAGAACATAGATGTTTTATTTACAACTCATAAACAACTTATACGCAAGATTTAGTTGCATTGTTCATTTGTTAATCATTTTTATTGCGTGTTAGCGATTAGGTATATTTTTGAGCACGTACTTAAAAAAGTGGGTTCGTATTTCTTTTACACAGTGGTAATCTAAACGCTGTAGCTAATTTTAAGAGACCGTAATGAAGGAAAATAAACAACAATATCAAGGAGCTTTACTGAGCAGTAAACGGTTTTTACCTCTGTTTGTGACACAGTTTTTCTCCGCTTTAAATGACAATGTTTACAAGCAATCAATCCTCCTTATTTTAATTTTTCAGGCTGCTACGGTGGCCGATGGTGCTTTTTATTCTAACGTGGCTGCGGGATTATTTATTTTGCCATTCTTTTTATTTTCGGGCATGGCTGGTCAAATTGCAGAAAAGTTGGAAAAATCAAAGTTGATCAGCATCGTAAAGTTTTGCGAAATTCCAATAATGCTGGTGGGCGTGGTATCTATTTTAACCGAGCAGGTTTGGTTAATGTTAGGTACTGTGTTTTTAATGGGTTTACAAAGCACTTTTTTTGGGCCATTAAAATACTCAATTTTACCGCAGCATGTGGCTCCTCATGAATTAACCAAAGCTAATGGGTTAGTTGAATCTGGCACCTTTGTGGCTATTTTATTGGGCACCGTATTTGGCACTTATTATATAACTCAAGCTGCAGGCCCTGTTTATATCAGTATCGCGATAGTGAGCTTGGCGGTTATTGGTTATTTGAGTAGTCGTTTTATACCAAAAAGTGCTGCGAATGATGCTAATTTAAAGGTATCGCTTAATCCTATTTCCTCGACCAAAAGTGTATTTAATGTGCTTAACGCACAAACCGAGTCAGTGGGTAAATCAGTATTGGGGATCAGCTGGTTTTGGCTGATTGGTGCGGTGATACTAACAGCGCTCCCTAATTACGTAAAACATGTAATGGGAGGCGATGAGCTGGTGGTTACCTCAGCTTTAGTGGTGTTTTCGTTGAGTATTGCATTGGGGTCTTTACTTTGTGAGAAGCTATCGCGCTCACGTATTGAGTTAGGCATTGTGCCTTTTGGGGCGCTTTTAATTAGCTTGTTTTTATATTTATTAAGCCAAGAGCCAAGCATTGAGTTTTATCGCCAAACTAATGAATCGCTGCTTACCCTTGAACAAGTGATTAATACCGGCGATATGCTCTGGCACTTTATTTGGATGGCTGGTATTGGTATAGCTGCGGGTTTTTATACGGTGCCACTGTATGCACTTATTCAGCAGCGTACTCACCCAGATAGCCGTTCACGAGTGATTGCTGCCAATAATGTACTAAACGCCTTATTTATGGTGGGCAGCGCTGTTTTAAGTATTGTTACCCTAACGCTTTTACACTGGGAGATTTCACAATTACTGTTGTTATTAGCAGGGCTTAATTTACTGATATCGCTGTACATATATAGCAAAGTGCCTGAGTTTTTCTTACGTTTTATTATTTATATTTTAGCGATTTGCATGTATCGAGTACGCACTAAGGGAACGCTTAATATGCCCGATGATGGGGCTGCCGTGGTGGTGAGTAACCATGTTAGCTTTGTTGATTGGATGTTTATTTTAGCCGCGTCACCTAGGCCAATTCGGTTTGTCGTGTTTGCCCCTATTTATTATTCACCAGCACTTAATTGGTTGTTTAAAATGGCCAAAGCCATTCCAATTGATAGTGAAAAAGCAAATCCTAAGGCGTTTAATAAAGCCTTTGACGATATCGCTCAGGCACTAGAGCGTGGAGAGCTGGTGGGAATTTTTCCTGAAGGCAAGCTCAGTGGAGATGGCGAGGTTGATATATTTCGCCGTGGCATTGAAAAAATAATTCAGCGCACACCGGTGCCTGTTATTCCTGTCCATTTAGATGGACTATGGGGCAGTATGTTTAGTCGAAAAACGAAGTGGCGATTGCCTAGACCAAAGTGGTCGTTGGTCAGTGTGACTATTGGTGAAATGGTTGCTGCACAGAAGGTTAATGCCGATGATTTGCGCGAGCGAGTGGTTGCTTTAAAATAGCTTAATAATAAAAAAGCGCTGCAATTAATTGCAGCGCTATGGTTGTATTACTTAATGGTAATTAACGGTCTAAGTTCATTACTTTAGTCCATGCCGCAACAAAGTCTTCTACAAACTTTTGCTTTGATGTATCAAAGGCATACACCTCAGCAACTGCACGTAGTTCTGAATTTGAACCAAAAATCAGATCAACCGAAGTAGCAGTGTACTTTTGCTCGCCTGATTGACGATCAAAGCCTTGATAAATCCCCGCATCTGATGACTTTTTCCAAACCGTCGACATATCTAATAAATTAACAAAGAAGTCGTTATTTAGAGTGCCTGGCTTGTCAGTAAATACGCCGTAGTCAGTGCCTTTGTAGTTTGCATCAAGCGAACGTAAGCCGCCTACTAACACGGTCATTTCTGGCACGGTTAGGTCAAGCTGATCGGCTTTATCTATTAGCATTTCAGTTGGCGACTTATAGCTTTTTTCTGCATCAAAGTAGTTTCTAAAGCCATCGGCAGGCAGCTCTAATAAACTAAATGCATTAACGTCAGTTTGCGCTTGCGTAGCATCGCCACGGCCAGCATTAAACGGTACATCTACTGTGTAACCTGCATCTTTCGCTGCTTTTTCAATCGCTACATTACCACCAAGCACAATTAAATCAGCAAGCGATACATGGCTTTTGCTAAATAAGCTGTCGTTAAAGTCAGCTTGAATCGCTTTTAATACGTTAAGTACTTTTGCGGTTTCGGCTGGATTATTTACCGCCCAATCCTTTTGTGGAGCAAGCGCAATGCGTGCACCGTTGGCACCGCCGCGCATATCAGAGTCACGGTAACTGGCAGCAGAAGCCCAGGCTACACGTACTAACTCAGGTACACTTAAGTTTGAGTCTAAAATAGCGGCTTTAAGCTTTTTCACAGCACCAGCATCAATGTTTGATTTAGTCTCTGCTGAAATTGGGTCTTGCCAAATTAAGTCTTCTTTAGGAACTTCTTTCCCTAAAAAGTTACGTGGTGGTCCCATATCTCTGTGAGTCAATTTGTACCATGCTTTAGCAAAGGCCAGTTGATACTCTTTAGGGTCATTTAAAAAGCGCTCAGCAATTTTGCGATACTCTGGGTCAAATTTTAATGCTAAGTCGGCCGTAGTCATTACCGGTGCGTTAAACTTACCCTTGATATGAGCGTCAGGTACAGCGTTGTGTAACGATTCATCCGTTGGGATCCACTGAATGGCACCTGCAGGGCTGCGAGTTTGTTTCCACTCAAAGTTAAGCAGGTTGCTCAAGTATAGTGATGACCAGCGAGTAGGAGCTTGTGTCCATGCGCCTTCTAAACCACTTGATACGGTATCTTCAGAGTGGCCTTTACCACATTTGTTTTTCCAGCCTAACCCTTGCTCTTCAATACCTGCTGCTGCAGGCTCTGCACCCACACAATCTTTAGGTTTGTGCGCACCATGCATTTTACCAAAGGTGTGGCCACCGGCGATAAGTGCTAGGGTTTCTTCATCGTTCATGGCCATGCGAGAAAACGCCACACGAATATTTTTAGCTGAACCAATTGGATCAGGAACCCCTTTAGGGCCTTCAGGATTTACGTAAATTAAACCCATGTGCGTTGCACCTAATGGGCGTTCTAATTTGCCGCTAGCATCTTCACGGTCGCTGGCAAGCATTTCTACTTCTGGACCCCAGTAAACCATGTCTGGTTCCCAGTCGTCAGTTCGCCCGCCGGCAAAACCATAGGTTTCAAATCCCATGTTTTCTAGAGCAACGTTACCTGCTAATACGATTAAGTCTGACCATGAAAGTGCTTCTCCGTATTTTTGTTTAATTGGCCAAAGTAAACGGCGTGCTTTATCTAGGCTTACGTTGTCTGGCCAGCTGTTAAGCGGTTCAAAACGTTGTTGACCACCGCCTGCGCCACCACGGCCATCAAGCGTACGGTAGGTGCCTGCGCTGTGCCATGTCATACGAATAAAAAATGGGCCATAGTTACCAAAATCCGCTGGCCACCAGTCTTGAGATTGCGTAAGTAGGGCGTCAATATCACTTTTTACTGTGTCTAAATCTAGGCTGTTAAATGCCTCTGCATAATTAAAGTCTGCACCATAAGGGTTTGAACGTAGATCATGATCACGAAGAGGAGATAGGTTTAGTTGATCTGGCCACCAAAATTGGTTTGTTCTGGTTGCGCCCATTTTAGCCTCACCCATGCCAACAGCACCTTGTGGCTTAGACATTTGTGGTTTTTCTTGGCTAAAAGCAGAGCCAGACATAAGTGCCATACTTATAAATCCAACAAGTGCTTTTTTAGTAAATGATCGGTTTTTCATTGTCAGCTTCCTTAAAGTTAACGAATTTCGTTATATACAAAGCGTATTACTATTATTAAAAATAGAATCTAATAATTTAAAAATTAGTGAGCTTTTACTCCATTCAAGTTGTTGTTTACCAAGCTTGAATGACTAAGCAGTGCGAATAGTATAGTAGAGGGGCTAAAAACCGTGTGCGAAATAAACCGATTGATACAATCTATAAAAATGATTTATTAAAGTTAAATGATTAAATAAATAAATCATTAAAGAGCTTTGAAAGTGGCAGACATAAAAAAGCCCAGCGTAGGCTGGGCTATTAGATTAAAATCTGTGTTATTGATTTTTCATTAATTTGCTGGTGATCACACCTGAGGTCATAGAGCCTGATACGTTGAGCGCAGTGCGTGCCATATCTATTAAGGGTTCAATAGAAATAAGTAAAGCCACAACCTCTATAGGTAATCCCATGGTAGGCAATACAACCAACGCTGCGAAGGTAGCACCACCACCAACACCTGCAATACCAAACGAGCTAATAACCACAATACCAATTAGCGGTAAAATAAACTCAAATGTAAGTGGGTCTATCCCCACACTTGGCGCAACCATCATTGCGAGCATCGCAGGATAAATACCAGCACAGCCGTTTTGACCAATAGTGGCACCAAAAGAAGCCGATAAGTTAGCAATTGCTGGTGGTACTTTTAACTGGTTAATTTGCACATCGACATTCATAGGAATGGAGGCCGCTGAGCTACGTGAGCTAAATGCAAAGGTCAGTACTGGCCAGATTTTTTCAAAATAATGCTTTGGGTTTACACCCACAAAGCTAAGCAATAAGCCATGCACAACAAACATTAATAAAATAGCCACATACGAGGCAACAATAAAGGCAAGTAAATTTAAAATATCGTTACTGCTAGAGTTTGCCACGACGCTTGCCATTAAGCCCGCAACACCATAAGGAGTGAGTGCAATCACCATGCGAACTAAGCTCATTACCGTAGCTTGTAGGGCGTTTACACCGTTACGAATTGGGCTGGCAAGTTCTGTTTTTTCCAGCATTACTTTACGTGCAGCTATACCAACAAGGACACCAAATATAACCGTGGCAATAATAGAGGTTGAACGTTGATTACTTAAATCCGCAAAGGGGTTTTCAGGAATAAAGCTCAGTAGCATTTGCGGCACGCTTAAGTCGGCTACATTCGCAGCTTTGCTTTGTAGGGTGTCCATTCTAGCGGCTTCTCGAGTACCCGAAACAAGCCCTTCAATACTGAGGTCAAATCCATAGGTGACAGCAATACCCACCAAAGCGGCAATTGCTGTGGTAAAGAGTAAAACAGAAATACTAATAAATGATATTTTACCTAAAGAGCCTTGGTTTTCGAGCTTTACCACTGCGGCAATCATAAAAATTAATACCAATGGCATGATGATCATTTTTAATAAACCGACATAGCCTTTACCCACCACGCTTACCCAGCTGAGTATTTCTTTAATCGTCTCTGGAGAGTGGGCAAATAAAAACTGTAGGGCTAAGCCAAAGGTGCTACCAAGCACTAAGCCAAATAAAACGGTACGAGATAAAGAGCTGCTTTTTTGCGAAAAAAGATAAATCGCGAACAGCAAACCGACAAATAATGCCAACATTAATAATACAGCAAGCGACATAGTACCCTCTTTTATAGCTGTGAATTAGCGCGGCACTTTAACGCTTTGTAAGACGTTAACAAAATACGCTTTCGCTATGGTATAGAATTAAAATGAATATAGTAATAATATTAAAGTATAACGAATGAGCACATTGTTGAAAAAATTAACCCATATGATTGTATTTTCTTTAATTTATGGCGTTTACTAGATGAAAGTAAGATCTTAACTACAGTTAAAATCGTAACCTTAGTACGCGGTAATAAGTTAATTTGTTCACTTTAGTTTTTATTTAAAAGAGGGAGTAGAGGTATGTTAAAGGCAATAATGGCACTGGTGATGGTTTTAGTGGTTAGTGGGTGTTCAACCCAATACCCAAACCAAGCACTACTTGGTAAGCAATTTCCTACTGTGACGGGAGAAAGCTTAGAGCAACAGTCATTCACCATTCCTGAGGACTTTAACAACCCCAATACGTTGCTGTTAATTGGTTATAAACAAGATAGCCAGTTTGATATTGATCGTTGGCTTATTGGTTTAGATATGAGCGCAGTGGATGTGACCGCTTATGAGTTGCCCACTATTCAGGGGATGGTTCCTCGTATGTTTAGTACCTTAATTGATAGCGGTATGCGCAAAGGGATCCCAAAAGAGTTGTGGGGTGGGGTGATCACAATTTACAAAGATGGCGATAAAGTTCAAGCATTTACTGGTAACGAAAACCCTAACAACAGCCGCGTAATACTGCTTGATGAGAGTGGCAAAATTATTTATTTTTATGATCGTGGCTTTTCGGTCTCCGCGTTAAATAATTTAAAAGCGGTGATTGAAAAGCAATAGGTTGCAGATAAAATTAGTTGCCTTTGGGCACGCTATGACTAAACGTTAGCGTGCCACGTTATAAAAGCATTATTCGCTTACGTTGTTTCTGCCTTTCTTTTTAGCTCTATAAAGCGCTAAATCAGCATTTTTTAAAGCCTCGTCAAAGGTTTGTTTTGCTGTTCTTTGTGCTACGCCAATAGAAACAGTCACGTTCACCGTTTTATTGTCGCTTGGCTGTTTACCTTTGCGAGATTTTTTATCGGTGCGTTTTGGGTTTCTGATCACCATGTCGTAAGTTGCAATATTTTGACGCAGTGTTTCTAGTTCAGGAATTGACTGCTCAGCTGTTTTTCTTGGAAATACAACGGTAAATTCCTCTCCGCCATAGCGGTAAATCTTGCCACCCCCTTTAACGCCACTCATTTTTGCTGCCACTAGCTTAAGTACTTGGTCGCCAATATCATGGCCATAGGTGTCGTTGAATTTTTTAAAGTGGTCAATATCGAGCATAGCAACAGTGTATTTTCGCCCTAATGATAGAGCAAGCTGATTAAGTGCGCGGCGCGTTGGTAAGCTCGTTAAATCGTCTCTGTAAGCTAAATAATAAGAGTCGGTACTCACCGCTAATAAATACAGAGAAGCCATAAGTACAGCAATGACAGACCAAGGAAAATCAATAACATGTTGTTGATTAAGGCACCACACAATAAAAGTGATGAGTAACGCCGTTTGCGTCAGGTTATGTGTTCTTACGCTTTGCCAAATGAGTAAGCTGCCAATGAGCGACAGTGGTAAAGCTATGGGTAAATAAGGAAGCAGTTGAGTATAAACAGAAGGTTGTAATGATAGCCCTTGTAAATGCAGACTCAGTGCCAGCCACGCAAACGCTGCGCCGCCACATAGAATAATTAATAAGGTTCGGGTCGCAGTGTGTATTGATAAAAGTGCGCGATCTTTTATCACGGCTAACAACATTAATAAACTTGCAGCGCATAGTAAAACCCAATCAGATTGCGTTTTAAGCCAACTTGACCACGGCAAAGCATATTCAAGTGAGCATAAATAAAGTAACCAAAACGCGCACAAAATAGCGACTCGACTTCGATTAAACTGAGTGGCAAATATAGCGGTAATAATCAGTAATGGATAAACAAGATTATTAATAAGAGAGAGCTTACTTTGCCATTGGGTTTGAAATTGAGTTAATAACAAAAATAATCCACACACGGCTAAAAGACTCAAAGAAGTTGATTTAACTCCTGCTAATTTTAACAACCCATGCTCCAAAGACCGATGCCTAAAAAAATAAAAGCTTATTGTATTGATATTAAAAAATATTACTACTTTAATGCTTGTTAATTATTTAAAAACAATACTTTAAAACTAACTTTAATGCTTTTTATCGACATTTTTTAACCAAATGTATGACATTTTAGTAAATGTAAAAATAGTGAGCAGATTTAATTTAACAAGCTGGGAGACGATGTAAAAAGCGTTTAAACATTGAATAGGCCATCCATGGCCTATTAATTAATCGTTTTTGTAGCAAGGGTAGTCACTGTAACCTTGCTCAGTGCCGCCATACATAGTGGCTGTATCGGCTTCATTTAATGGCCATTGATTTTTTATGCGCGCTGGTAAATCAGGGTTTGCAATAAAAGGGCGACCAAAAGCAAATAAATCACCGTAACCTTTAGCTAACATCGCCACCGCTTTTTCAACAGTGTACTTGCCAGCGTAAATAATACGCCCAGAAAATTCAGCTCTAGCTGCTTGATAAAATTGCTCTGGTAAATCAGGGGCATTGTCCCAATCAGCTTCTGCAATTGAAAGGTAGGCAATACCAGCTTGTTCAAGTACTTTAATCGCTTCAATGTAGGTATGGTGTGGGTCTGATTCTACTAACCCTAAATAAACACGGGTTTCATCAGTACTGCTAAATAAGGGCGCAAATCTAACCCCTAAGCGCTCAGGGCCTACTACGTCACTTACTGCCGCGACAATTTCTTTTAAAAAGCGCAGGCGATTAGTAAGAGAGCCGCCGTATTCATCATCTCGTTTATTGGTGTGCTCAGAAATAAACTGATTTACTAAATACCCATTAGCACAATGCAGTTCTACGCCATCAAACCCCGCTTCTAGCGCATTACGGGCAGCTTGTGCATACATGCCAACAAGCTCTTTTACTGCATCGGTTGTTAAAGCTTGTGGTTCACTTGGGTTGGCTAAAGCGCCTTGAGCCGGTCCTGTTTCAATAAAGACTTTAACGCTATCAGCTATTAGAGCTGAGGGGGCAATAGGTTTGGCTTCATTAGGCTGTAAGCTGGTGTGTGAAACGCGGCCAACATGCCAAAGTTGAGCAAAAATAATTCCACCTTCTGCATGTACTGCATCAGTTACTTTTTTCCAACCAGCTATTTGTTGATTAGAATGAATGCCTGGTGTCCAGGCATACCCTTGTCCTCTTGGTTCAATTTGAGTGCCTTCGGTAACCATAAAACCAGCACTAGCACGCTGTGCATAATATGTGGCCATCACCTCGTTGGGGATATTGCCAGGAACTGTGCTGCGTGAGCGTGTAAGTGGCGGCATTACAATACGGTTTTTAAGTGTGTATGGGCCTAAATTGATTGATGAAAATAGACTGTCGATATTTTTACTTGGTTGACTCATTTTAATACCTTTTAAATTAATAATGCTGTTTAGCGCCAATTACAATGCTGGTGAGCATAGGGATTAAGAGGTACAATTTGAAACAATGCTTTTTTGTTTAAGATACAATTATGAATGGTATATCTCGGCTTGATATAAAACAATTACGAATATTGAGTGCATTACTTAAACTAAAAAATGTGTCGGATGTGGCGCGCAAAATGGGCTTAACCCAGCAGGCTATTAGTGAGCAGCTGCGAAAATTGCGTGACTTATTTGACGATCGGCTTTTTATTCGACAAGGCAATACAATGGTTGCAACACCTAAGGCAATTGCACTAGAGAAGCCCGTTAATCAAATATTAACTCAGGTAGAAGCGTTATTAATACCTAAACAATTTACCCCAAGTAGTTACAAGGGCGTATTTACAATAAGTGCGACTGATTACGCTATAGCAGCTCTTTTGCCACAATTATTAGAAATAACAAGACGCGAAGCGCCAGGATTAAAGCTGATTATTCGTGACTTTGCCTCTGATAACGTTAATCAATTAATAAGTGCAGGAGAGCTGGATTTATTAATTAGTTTTCCTGAATTTATCCCTGCAAACTTAATCTATGACACATTATTTGAAGAACAGCATATTTGTATTGCAGGGAAAAACACGGTGTTTTCTACATCGACGTTGAGCCTTGCTGAAGTGGCCGCACACCCTCAATTAGTGGTTTCGGCGTCCCGTGCTAACTTACGAGGCTCTCACGACCAATGGTTTGCTGATAAGGGCTATGCGCGCAATATTGTTATGTCAGTGCCTGGCTTTTCATTTGTCCCCGATTTGCTCTGCAGTACTGACTTAATTGCTTTTTACCCATCGCGTTTACTGCCAAACGCCAAAGTGAAACAGCTTGAAGTTGAATTATTACCACCGCCATTTAAGGTGATTGCAGCGTGGCATCCACGTTCAAATAACAGCGATATTCACCAGTGGTTAATAGCGCAATTAAAACGGATTTAGTGACTATTTAATTAGTTGACGAATATCGTTCCCTGTTGGTGCCTCATGGGCACGTAACGAAAAGGCGGGTAATATCGCTAATATATGGTCAAATATATCTGACTGAATATTTTCATACTCACCCCAATTAGTTGTATTGGTAAATGCATAAATCTCAATGGGTAAGCCATTTTTAGTTGGCTCTAGCTGCCTTACCATCAGTGTCATTCCCTGATGAATATGTGGGTGATGTTTTAATAGCGCGACTAAATAATGACGAAATGTGCCAACATTAGTGAGCCGACGACCATTTAACGTACAGCTCATATCTATTTTTTTCGTGGTATTTTGCTCGTTAATAGCCGGTAGGGTAATTTCGAGGTAGTGACTCAATAAATCTGCTTTTTTCAGCGCGGTGATCTCTTGCTCATCTAAAAAGCGCACACTGCTCATTTCTATATGGATACTCCGTTTTATGCGCCGCCCACCAGATTCTGACATACCGCGCCAGTTTTTAAATGAGTCAGAAATTAGCGCATAGGTTGGAATAGTGGTAATGGTTTTATCCCAATTTCTTACTTTAACTGTGGTCAAGGCTATATCAATCACATCACCATCAGCGCCGTATTTGGGCATTTCTAACCAATCACCAACCGCAAGCATATTGTTTGCTGAGAGCTGAATACCGGCCACCAGCCCTAAAATAGCGTCTTTAAACACCAGTAGCAGTACAGCCGATAGCGCACCTAAACCACTGAGTAATATTAACGGGGATTTATTCATTAATAATGAAATCGCTAAAATACCGGTTAATACGCTGGCGATCAGTTTAATTGTTTGTAAAAAACCACGTAATGGAAAGTGAGCTGCAATGGGTTGCCTGTCAGATATTGCTTGAAAAATATTGAGCATAGAGAACAGCGAGAGCAGTGCAAATAAAATGATCCACTGATCAGTAAACATCTCAATGATATGTAAAAAAGCCGTTCCTTCTGGAACCCAGAGCCTAGCTTGTATAACAACCACAGCACCTTGTAAAACAAAGGAAATATTACATGTTAATTTAAGCGCTAAGTCGGCAGGCGTGTGGGTATCGGTTTGAACAACTTTATCACTAAAGCGGCCTTTAAGTAGTCGTTTTGAAACTGACCTTAAGATG
This sequence comes from Pseudoalteromonas issachenkonii, assembly GCF_002310795.1. Taxonomy (NCBI): domain Bacteria; kingdom Pseudomonadati; phylum Pseudomonadota; class Gammaproteobacteria; order Alteromonadales; family Pseudoalteromonadaceae; genus Pseudoalteromonas; species Pseudoalteromonas issachenkonii. The sequence continues at coordinate 2,723,768 of NZ_CP011030.1, read as the reverse complement.
AGGTGCAATATGAGCGCAAATAAGCCAACCCAGCACAGTACTAATATGTTGTACCATAAATGCGCACTCCCAGGAAAATAAAGACTAAACCATTGCAGTAAAAATTCTCGCAGCTGCGATCGTATTTCAGTCATTTATATTCCCAAGAGATTTATTTGCGTGAGTTTCATCTATTTAATGAAATCTAGTTAAGCAGATGGGGCGAGAAAAGTCTATTTAAGCCGCGCTTAAATAGACGTTTTAAAAATAATATTTATATTTTATTTTCAGCAAGTTGCAGAGTTAACTCCTCAAAAATACTCGGATCGTCAATGGTTGATGGAATTTGTAGTTCTTCACCATCAATAAGTTGACGTAAGTTTTTGCGTAAAATTTTACCTGAGCGTGTTTTTGGTAAGCGCTCTACACACATAATATTTTTAAGACACGCAATAGCGCCGATTTGATTACGCACGGTTTGCACCAATTGCTGCTCTACTTCTTTATGCGAACCATGAAAATCATTTTTTAATACCACCATGGCCATGGGGTTTTGACCCTTGAGCGCATCATTAACACCAAATACGGCACATTCAGCAACCGCGGGATGAGCGGCTACAATTTCTTCCATTTCACCGGTTGATAAACGATGTCCCGCGACATTAATCACATCATCGGTGCGGCCCATAATAAATAGGTAGCCATCATCATCAATATAACCGCCGTCGCCAGAAAGATAATAGCCTTCATATTCACTTAAATAACCGGCTTTAAAGCGTTCGGTATTTTGCCAAATAGTGGGTAAACATCCTGGCGGTAAAGGCAGTTTAATAACGACTGCACCTTGTTCATTGGGGGCGCATTCGTCACCATTCATATCTAAAATACGTACGTCAAACCCAGGAGTCGCAACCGTTGAACTGCCTGCTTTTGTAGGTAGGTGCTCAATGCCGACAGGATTACAGGCTATCGCCCAACCAGTTTCGGTTTGCCACCAATGATCAAGCACAGGTAGGCCTGTTTTTTCTTTGAGCCAATCGTAGGTCGGGGGATCTAAGCGCTCGCCTGCTAAAAACAAGCGTTTCAGACTTGAAGTATCGTATTGTTTAAACCCATCGGCATTGGGATCTTCTTTTTTTATCGCTCTAAAGGCTGTCGGTGCGCTAAATAAAGCCGTTACTTTATACTGTTCAACCACTCGCCAAAATGCACTGGCATCTGGGGTTCTAACTGGTTTACCTTCAAATAAAATAGTGGCACAGCGGTACATAAGCGGGGCATACACTATGTAGGAATGGCCTACAACCCAACCAATATCCGAAGCGGCCCAAAACACGTCACCAGGTTTCATTCCGTATACGGTTTCCATGCTGTAATGCATGGCAACGGCATGGCCGCCATTTTCACGAACAACTCCCTTGGGAGTACCGGTTGTGCCTGACGTGTATAAAATATAAAGCGGGTGATCGCCATTTACCGGAACAGGATCAACGCCAGTAGCTGTTTGCATTGCAACAGCCCAGTCAATATCACGCTCAGGCATAAGTGGTGCAGTTACTTGTTCACGCTGATAAATAATACAATGTTCTACTTTATAAGAGGCTGATTCGAGGGCGTTATCAAGTAACTCTTTGTATTCAATTACGGTATTCACTTCCACACCGCAAGAAGCACTGAGTACTAACTTAGGCTTGGCGTCATCAATTCTTACGGCAAGCTCATGCGCTGCAAACCCGCCAAATACGACCGAATGAATAGCGCCGATGCGGGCGCAGGCTAACATACCAATTACGGCCTCGGGGATCATGGGCATATAAATAACCACGCGGTCTCCTTTTGTTACGCCTAAAGACTGCATTACTCCTGCGAATTTAGCGACCTCTTGTTGTAGTTCAAAGTAGCTGTAGCTGCGCGCGGTATTGGTTACGGGTGAGTCATAAATTAACGCTGTTTCATCACCATGGCCGGCAATAACATGCTGATCTACCGCTAAAAAGCAGCTATTAAGTTGGCCGTCGGCAAACCAGTGATATAAATCGTTTTCATCTTGTGTGTAAGCTGTTTCGGGAGCCTGGTACCAAGGGAGGCGTTTACTTTGCGATAACCAAAACGCTGCCGGGTTTTGTTTAAACTCGTTGTAGTGTTGTTTGTATTCACCTGACATAAAGGCTCCTGAGCAAAATTTAATATAACTTTATTTAAAACTAAGCGCTTTTTATCAGGAGTGATATTCGACTATGGTCGGTTAAATAATGAACGGATTGTGTGGTTTTTAGCTAACGCTATGGTTTATAAAGAACTAACGACTAGTTTGATGATTTAAATGAGGTAACATATAAAAATGATGAACTATTTAATGTGGTAATAATGAGTCAAGTTGTCAGAGTAGGCGTTGCAGTGATAGTAATGCATGATAATAAAATTTTACTCGGTGAGCGAATAGGCGCACATGGTGCAAATACCTGGGCAACCCCTGGGGGGCATTTAGAATTTGGTGAAACGGTAGAGCAATGTGCAGTGCGTGAAGTCGCTGAAGAGACTGGGCTTACTGTTACTAATATTCGTAAACTCGATTTTACCAACGATATTTTTAGCGCTGAGAACAAGCACTATATTACCTTATATGTACAGGCAAAGTATGAAGGTGGCGAGCCTGTAAATAAAGAGCCTAACAAATGTTTACAGTGGCGTTGGTGCGATATTAATAACTTACCTTCACCTTTATTTACTTCATTAAAAAATTACTTAACGCAAGGCGTTTTACCTACTCAATACTAAAGGCGCGTTGGAATAGGGAGTTGCCATTTATTTAAAATTTGTTGGTATTCACCGCTTTCTTTTATCGCGTTTAATCTATCAGTAATAATTTTCGCTGTTTGCGGGTTAAGCTGCTTACTTGCTGCAAAGTGAAGAGAAGAAGGTAGCTCATCTAAATGTATACGCTTAGTAATTAAGTTTGGGTCGAGCCCTGCTCGCTTTAACTCGTTTTCAAGGGTGAGGGTGTTAGTCACCACAAAATCGATACGATTTTTATACAGCATTCTCCATAGCTGCTGGTAGTAACTGACTAAGACTAAATTCTCACTTTCAGTAAAGCCTTGAGCTTCTAAATAAGCTTGTGCAGAATAACCGCGAATAGTGGCTACTTTGTATTCTTTGGCAAAGTTTAAGTGAATCACTTCATCGTTATGACTGCGTAAACTTACTAGGTATGCATCTGCAAAATACACTTTTCCCAGCCACTTAAACTGGCTGTTTCTGTTTGGCGTTTTTAACAGTGACAGCATGATGGCATTAGGATTGGCTTGTTGTTGTTGAAACATACGCGCCATCGGCATTATTTCAAACGTTGCTGTTAAAGCCGTGCCTTTTAATACTGCTTTAGCGATATCTACTAAGGCACCCTGCGCTTCACCTTGAGGGTTTTTAAAATGATAAGGAGGCAAATCTTCAGCGATGAAGGTAACCGGGTTTGCGTGACAGGCCGCACTATAAAAAACCAATACAAAAACAGTTAACATCATACGCAAACGCATAAATAATTGTCTTTAAAGCAATACATGAGGCTAGTGTAAATAAAATCAATAAAAAGGTACACGTTAAATGTGTGTTTTAGGTAATCAAATTGTTTAATTATTGTTTTTTATAAATTGACGAGGTGAGCATTGATACCAGCGCTTAAAGGCGCGATTAAAAGAGCTTTGATCATTAAACCCCAACATAGTTGCAATACTGCTTAGCGAATAATGAGGAATATAAGTTAACAAACGGCGTTTTTGCTCTTGCTCAAGAAGAGCGGCAAAATTGGTGTTTTCTTGCTTTAGGTGGCGTTGCACTGTGCGCGGGGTCATATTTAAAGCACTAGCCGTTCTGATCAGTGAGCAGTCCTGCAAATCGTATTTAGCCATTAAAATATGATTAATTTTTTCTGTTAATAATTGCTGACTTTTAAACTGGGATAGCTGTTGCTCTGACATTTGCTTTAGCACAGCGTTAATCTGGGAGTTATCGGTTTTAAAAGGAAGGGTTAAGTAACTACTTGGAAACTCTACTTGATTAAAGTTAGCGCCAGCTTTTACTGGGCAATTAAACCATTGCGCTAATTGTTGTAACTCACTGTCTGAAAAATGTGCTGTAAAATAAACGCAACTAGGCGAAAGCTGAGGATTAAGCAGTTGGCGTATAACACTTACCCACGCGGTCATATTTCGTAATACGGCCTGTGGACTGCACTGTGGGTCTGCTAACCAGGTTACCTTGCAAAGTGTTTGTTGCTGTTCAAACTCAGCACGCCCTATGTTAGCCACTAAACTGTCGTAGCTCAGTAATGCAGTAATGGCACTGGCTAGATTAGTACTCGATTCAATTAAATACCCAAGTACACCAAAATCAGCGGTACGTATTTGTTTTCCTAATTCAAACCCGAATAAGGAGTCATTTAGCGTTTGCTGTGCATAACTAAGCAGCGCATTATAGCTTTTTAAGCTAATACGTGGCGCTAATTGTTGTGTTTGCTTATTTGTATATTCATCAAATTCAATGGCAGTTAGTATCTCTTGGCTATCTAATCCTGTGCTTTGAAGATAATCCAAACAGCTAGAAAAGTAATGATCGGCTAAGGTTTTCATTTGTCGCCTAAAGCTAAAAAATAGTCATCTAATCGCAAGTTTGCCATGCAATATTTTTATATGCTAGAGATCTATAAAAATAATATGGGGCACACAATGATTGAGATAAACGTTAAACATAGTGTGGCAGCAACGCCTGAACAATTACGCACCTTATTATTAGCGCATGCTGATTTGGGGCGCTTTTTTAATGCGCAGTTTGAAGTGTTAACACCGCAAGACTCGGGTGAAATAAGTGGTGGAAAAGGCACCATTAGACAAATAAAAATGCAAGGTACAACATTTAAGGAGCAAATAATAACGGCCGATAATAGCCACATTTGTTACTGCATTTTAGGGGATAAACCCGTTGCACAGCACCGTGGTGATATTTACTTAAAAGCCAATAATACTCAGCCATCACTCACCGAGATCAGCTACCATATTCGTTGTATTGCGCCTTTGTGGTTACCCGACTTTATACTGGTTTTTTTTATAAAAAAAGATGTTAGCCAAGCACTTAAAAAAATAGCCAGCTATTTTCAGGAGAAAGGTCATGAGCATTGAAATTATTTTATTGGCACTGAGCCCTATTTTTTTGCTGTTTGTAGGGGTTGAGTTTATAAAATTTAGACGTTACTACGATATAAAAGACAGCTTAGCCAACGCGTTACTTGCTTTATTACATCAAGGCGCTGATGCCATTGCGTTATTATTATTAATGCCGTTTTTTTATTGGTTGTATCAGTTTCGGCTATTTGATATTGAATTGACGCTATTTACTGTATTAGGCGCTTTTTTACTGCAAGACTTTTTATACTATTGGTTTCATCGTGCATCACACCATATTCATTGGTTATGGGCCGCTCATGTAGTGCATCATAGTTCTACTAAAATGAACTTTACCACGGCATTTAGGCAAAGTTTAATGTATCCGCTGGCGGGAATGTGGCTATTTTGGTTGCCGATGATATTAATAGGCTTTGAGCCTGTGATTGTTTTTGCGGTGGTGGCACTTAATTTGGCTTATCAATTTTTTGTACACACGCAAGTGGTAAAAAAGCTCGGTTGGTTTGAAGAATTATTTAATACCCCATCGCATCATCGGGTGCACCACGCTATAAATAATGGCTACTTAGATAAAAACTTCGCTGGCGTTTTAATTATTTGGGATAAATTATTTGGCACTTATGTAGAAGAGGATGAAAACAAGCCCTGTAAATACGGCATTATTGGTCAATTAAACAGTAATAACCCAATCAAAATCACCTTTCATCAGTGGCAGTATTTATTTAAAAGTACTTACCAAGCTAAAGGGTTAAAAGCCAAGTTAAACGTGTTGTTTGGCTACCCAACAAGCTCTCAAAGTAGTAATAAGTAAGCCTATTTTTATATAAAAAAAGCCAGGAGCAAATAGCATCACTCCTGGCTTATCTCACAGTAAAATTTAGTTATTTGGCCGTTGTGATCACTGTATCAATTAAGTGTACAACGCCATTACTAGTGTAAATATCAGTGGTTGTTACATTGCTGCCAGCTACTTGTAGTGATGTAGCCGGTAAGCTTACTTGCCACCAAATATCGTTCACAGCTTGACCATTATTCTGACCAAATGCCGTATCACCTGAGAAGGTATATAAAGGGCGGCCAAGGTAAGCTACTTGCATGCTGTCATCTGAGCGAGCAATCAATGATAAACCCGGAATATTTTCAATCGATGCCGCAGTGCCTAACACGGGTGGCCACGTTGTTGCACAAGCTGCTTCACATACGCTCATTGCCTCACCTAAGTCGTTATCAAATACATACACGGTTTTACCAGGCATTGCATCGGCCATACCCGTTACTAAACGATTATTTGTTGCATCATAAGCTACGCTGTCTGTTGCTGTATTTTCGGTACTGGTAAAATCTACCACGTTTACGCTTAGCATATTATCAGCAAGTGTAGTGACCATTTTACCATTGGCTGCAAATGCATCGGTACTTCCAACTTGAGCGCCTAATACATGTTGAGTCAAAACACCTGTTAGTGCAGCGGTGTCAGCCAATAAGGCATCTAAATCAGCGGAAGGGATTTTACTAAATGCCGCATTTGTTGGTGCAAATACAGTAAATGATTGAGTGGTATCGTTAAACGTATCAACTAACCCTGCTGCTTGCAGTGCAGTTACTAATGTAGATAATGCAGGCGTTTCTGTGGCAACTGTTGCAATAGTTTTAGTCGGTGTGCCGACTTCAGCCGGTGGCATAATCACTTTATTTAATACATGAATAACGCCGTTGCTAGCGGTTACATTTGCCTCTGTGATTGTCGAATCATTGATAAATAGCGAGCTATTTACATAAGAAATAGCAGCCATGTCGCCATTGGCCATTTCTACTTTGTTACTATTGCTATTAGCAATGGCTACAGCGTCATCAGATAAAACAGTGGCGTCAGGGAATACATGGTAAAGCAAGATATCACGAAGTGTATCTGTATCAGCTAACAGCGCATTAATTGTATCCTGACCGAGCGCTGCAAATGCATCATCCGTAGGAGCAAATACACTAAAAGTGTTATCTGGATCAGCAACTAACGTATCTAAGCCTGTTGCCGTTAGCGCAGCAAGAAGTGTAGTAAAGTTACCATTTGCACTGGCTATATCAGCAATTGTTCCTGCGCTTTGCGGTAAGGTTACATCAGAAATAATAACCGAATCGATTACATGGATAACACCGTTAGAAGTCATAATATCTTTAACAATGATGTTTGCACCGCCAAACGACAACATATTTGTATCTGCGTTTATCGCAATTGGAAGTGTATTGCCTAATAGCGTTTCAGCTGATTGGCCGTTTAAAGACATTGCAGTGACTGAATCAACTGACCCAACAAGCACATGCTGCTTTAAAACATCCGCTAAAACTGTAGGGTTTGCCAGCAGTGTATTTAAAAAACCACTACCAATTGCTTCAAATGCAGCGTCGGTAGGCGCAAAAACGGTGAACTCTTTCGACGTATCCGCTAGTGCCGATGTTAAGCCTGCAGCGTCAAGTGCGGCAAGCAAAGTACTAAAGTCGCCTGCTTTTTGAGCTATTTCAACAATGTTGTTGGTTGACGGTGTTTCTGAAACCGTTTTTGGTGTAAGTACTGCGTCAATAACATGAATAATACCGTTGTCGGTTTTAATGTCGGTCATTGTTACCGTGCTGGTATTAACTAATAAGCTTTCACCATTTAAAGACAGTGCAATACTTTGTCCGTTTACCGTTTCAACGGTTGACCCAGCCAAACCAATTGCTGCTTGCGCATCTACTCTGCCAGAGATCACATGGTAAGTTAAAATTGAGCTTAAAGTATCAGGATCAGCTAATAAATTATTGATAGTTTCTTCACCTAATAACGCAAATGCATCATCAGTAGGAGCAAAAACGGTATAGCTGTTAGTTAAATCGTCTAGTGTTTCATCTAGACCTGTTGCTTCTAAAGCTGCAACAAGGGTAGTGAATTCTCCAGAGTCCTGCGCGGCATCAAAAACAGAAACAGCTGGTTGTGGATCTACAGTGACAGGGGCGTTGTTATCGTCGTCGCTACTACAACCTTGAATGAGTAACAAGGGAAGTATGATAGCACCGAGCTTAAATACTTTATTCATAATTTTTCCTTTAATTGAATGTTACAGTGTTACAGCTTTGTGAACTCTACGTAGCCAAACTCTGTATTGATCAAAAAAAGGAGCGTTATTTTTGTACGATTTAATAGGTGTAAGATTTAATTGAACTTTTATTCCAGTAAGTCTTAAATTTTAGTTTTTTTACTGCGAGGCGCACCCAGTAAAATAAAAAGGTGGCAAATACACACTGATAAAAATGCACTAATTCCCAAAGCGCCACCAAAGCCATCAAGAATGGGAACCAAATAGGCAAAAAACAATGAAAATATAATTGCTGAACTGGCAAGCGTATAAACACCAAAGCGGTGAGGGGCGCTCATGCCAATAAAGGTGCCGCCAAAAAAAACGATACTATAGAGTTCTGCGTTGAGGCTCAGCTGTGCAAAAATCAGATAGGCAATAATTGAGAGTGCAGCTGAGGCTCTTATAGCATCAAAGCGGTTATGCTTTGCTAAATAAAAGGTAAAAAAAGCACCAGCCAAGGCTAATACTGGGTATGTAATAGTCATATCAGCAATCCTTTAGCTAAAACAAACAGGGCTACACTGGCAAATGCAATACTGCCTAATCGTCCGCCAAATCCTGCAAATACATTAAGTGTTAGTGTATATAAAACAGCGCCAATGGCAGAAATAATAGCGATTTCCCAATAGTTGCTAATTAAGCTGGTGGAACACATACCGGCAAAACTACCTGCATAAATGGAGGCATAAGGGTGGTTTTGATAACGTGCAGGAAACGGAATAAATGAGCCGATGAGGCCTGTTAAAGCAGCAGACACAACAATAGGTAATGCCAATGTGGTATGCATTATAAAGCACGACAAGCAGCCGATAAAAAAGGTGATGAATTTTAAAAGTATGAATTTAGTCATAAGGCGCACATCATAAAGGTTCAGTTTTAGCTTTAATAGTTAAAATCGACGATTTAAGACTAAAAGCGATATATGGCTTCCAAAAGAGCAAATAACCGTGGCTTTAAATTAAATGTACGCAATGAATGACTAAAAATAATGCCGTTAATGTTCTATAAATTACAAATTATGTATAATGCAGCATATTTCATATATTAAAAGTTATAACCTAAGGTAATTTATGTCTAACTGTTTGCATTTGGCTATTCCAGCTGGTGATCTTGAAAAAGCGAAAGCGTTTTATTGTGACGTGCTTGGTTGTAAAACGGGTAATAGTGAAGCTGGGCGATGGGTAGACATTGATTTTTGGGGTAACGAGTTAACGCTTCATCAAAGCACAGAGCGCTTACCAACAGTGCGTCATGATGTTGATATGGGCGCAGTAGCTGTACCGCATTTTGGTATTCACTTATCTGAAGATGAATTTCAGGCGTTAAAAACTCGGATTGCGGCTGCTGGTCTCGAATATTTAGATAAGCCTTACCGCCGTTTTGTAGGTGATGAATTTGAGCAAGAAACGTTTTTTATTGAAGATCCAAATGGTAACGTTTTAGAAATGAAAACCATGGTAAACCCAGAAGTCTTATTCAAAAAAGGCGAGTAATGATTATGCGCCTAAACGATTACTTTAGGCGTTTTCTCTAGTGTAGGTTTGCTTAGCCTGCGCTTTTCGTAATGACTTTTTTTGATACATTGCTTCATCACCGGCTTTTAAAACCTCATCTAAATTTTTAGGCGCTTCGCTATAGTTTATTTGCCCTACGCTTGCGTAAATAGCGATGGTGTTGCCTTGGTGTTCTAAGCTAAGCGCATTTAATTTTTGTTCAAGGGTCGCAACTCGCTGGTTAATTTTATCTTTGCTGGTAAATAATGCCATAGCCACAAACTCATCTCCGCCTAAGCGGCCAACTGCGTCTTCACTGCGCATATGCTGACTAATTGACTCTGCCACCGTGCAAAGTACTTTATCGCCAACATCATGGCCGTAGGTATCATTTATTGCTTTAAATCGGTCTAAATCGATATATAAAAAACACAATACGCCACCACGTTGAGCGTGTTTTTTTAATAACTCATTGGCTTTTAAACTCCAGCCTCGGCGGTTATAAATATGACAAAGATGATCGTAATTAGCGTGCTGTTCAGCCTGTTTTTTAGCATAACTGAGCCGTTGAATTCGCCTACCAACTGCAATAGCAAGAAGCAGAGATTCAATCGTAAAAGCAATCACAAACCCATAACGCTGTATAAAAGGACTGTATTCGGTTAGTAACACTCTAAATATCATGCTGATAAATACACAGCTTAAGGCAATAAATACCAAGCTGGCTTCGTTAACGCCTTGTTTAGCTTGCACAGCTGAGAGTATAAAAATGGTCATCACAATCAGTAGTGACAAATAGCCAGTAACGATTGTGGTGATATTAGTAATAGCGGGTAAATCTAAAGCTATTTTTTGTAAGCACAAAGTCAGTACACATAACGCGATAATTTTTAATGCATAACTTAATTTGCGCCAATACTCAGGTAGCTCTAATAGTGCGCTCATAAACCAAGTAGCACTGACTATAGTTAAACCAATGCTTAATGTATAAAGGTGGCTGATATATGCAGAAAAGTAGCCATTGGTAAATAAATAGGGCTGGCCTTCTTGTAAAAAAATAAAGCTAGCGATACAAAAAAGATAGAGGCCATACAGTTTAAAAATAGCGTCTTTAATGCCATAACCTATTATTAAAGCATAAAAAATAAGCGTTGCGCATAATCCATAAAACACCCCAAATATTAAATTGTACAACTGCACCTTTTCAATAAACTGCTGTGAGTCTAGCCAAGTAAACCGGGGATTATAGCTGGCAGTAGTGGTTAAAGTTAGCTTTGCATTAAAGCTGCCTTGTTCCATTAAAATAGCCATTTGATTTGTTTTTAAAGGGGCTTTTAATTGGTTATTTTGTTGCCACGAAAAACTTTCAAGTGCAGGGCGAGTAAACGTAAAAACACCGCTTTGGTTTAGCGTACATACCAACTCAAATTGGTTAATGCCTTTTTCTAGTTTTATGTCTGCAGCAATACCTTGCGATAAGGGAATGGACACACTGTTTGTAATAGATTTTAAATTGCAGCTATCTTTTGCAATAGCTGTATTGCAGATAAGAAAAATAAAAAATAAAGCACCGCAAAGTTTAATACATAAGGAGGTGGTTGTATGTAAGTGCTTCCTTATTGTTACGGTGTTATTGAGCATAGTAGGGTTATAAAAATGGCAGTTACCCTATATTAACAAAGCGTGTTATCTTTGCTAGTAAAAGTTAATAATAAAGTTTGATATAGCGCATGAATGGGTAAATCTTATTTTTATAACTGTATTTCACTCGGAGTTTTATTAAAGTGGCGTTTAAACTCACGGCTAAACTGTGATGCACTGGTGTAACCTACCTTAAAAGCAGCTTCATTTGCTTTGCTTCCCGCTGTGGTAATTAACTCTTTTGCTTTAGCTAAACGTACTTTTTTTAAGTATTGTAAGGGAGATTCAAACGTTACCTGTCTAAATGCACGATGAAAAGAGGATACGCTCATATTTACCTCTTCTGCTAAACCTTCAACAGTAATAGGGTTTGCATAGTCCTGATGCATCGTTGCTAGTGTGCGAGCTATACGCGCATAATGGCCATCATGCATAGCTAGGCCTATTAAAGTATTCCCTTGGGGGCCGCAAAGGACACGATACACTAGCTCTTTTACTATATCTTCGCCGAATACCTCAGCCTCAAGTGGATTATTTAAAACCGTTAGTAACCTACATGTTACCTGCTCCATTGCGCAGTCTAGCTTTGCTGATTGTACTGCGCCAATGTGCGCGCTGGAGACAGATAAAGGCTGGTGCTGCATCATCTGATTAACCAGTTTGTGCAACATGACAGGGTTTATATCTATAGCTATGCCCATAACCGGTAAGTCATTATCGGTAAACGCTTCACACTCTAATGGGACCGGTACACCTAGTACCAAGTAATCACCTTCGCCGTATTTTATTTGATGTTCTGGGAAATGAATTATTTTATGGCCTTGGCCAACCACGATTATGCCTGAATTATAAATAAGCGGCTGGCGCGGTGAACTTTTGGTAGCGCGATGAAAATACACCCCAGGAATAATTGTTTCCATGGTGCCCTCAAAGCTTAGTAAATTATTGTGCTCGGCGTATTGTTGCAACATTTTGGCTATGATGGGCATAAAAGTATCTGTAATTAAAATATTTTGCGTAAAATAACAGTGCTGGTAGTTTTAGGCAAGCTTTAGGCAGTTATTGGGCTTTTTATATATTAACTTTGCTACTAATATGCATCCATCAAAGCTTTACTTGATATGTGACTAAGTAAAGCATTATGAAATTAACCGTCACCTAGGAGCAAAATAATGAAATTTAGCTACGTAAATCCCACTCTCATCCAATTTGGCCAACAGCAAATTGCCGCACTTAGCGACTTGATCGCAAAAGATCAAAAAGTATTGGTTGTTTATGGCGGCGGCTCAATTAAAAAGAACGGCGTGTATGACCAAGTTGCTGCTGCACTTGAAGGTTTTGATTGGGTCGAATTCTCGGGTGTGGGTGCTAACCCAACAATTGAAGTACTTGACCAAGCGGTTAAAATTTGTAAAGAACAAGATATCGACTTTGTATTAGGTGTCGGCGGCGGCTCTGTAATAGACGGCGTTAAATACATTGCGGCTTCTGCAGTATACGACGGCGAAGGTTGGGACATTCCTACTGGTAAGCATACAATTACCAGCGCATTACCAATTGGTGCCGTATTAACGCTACCAGCTACAGGTTCTGAATCTAACCAAAACTCAGTGGTAAGCAAAGAAGCGACTAAGCAAAAATTGCCGTTTGCTTCACCAGAAGTACTGCCTAAATTTGCGATTATGGATCCTGACGTAATGAAAACATTACCACAGCGCCAGCTTGTAAATGGCTTAGTTGATGCGTGGGTGCATACTTGTGAGCAATACCTTACGTTCCCTGAAGGCGCATTGGTACAAGAAGGATACGCAGAGGCACTGTTAAAAACGCTCAAAACACTGGGCGATAACTTTGAAAACCAAGACGATGCATGGCGTGCAAACCTTATGTGGGCAGCTAACCAAGCACTTAATGGCTTAATTGGTTCTGGCGTATCGCAAGATTGGGCAACCCACATGATTGGTCATGAGCTTACTGCTGCCTATGGTGTTGACCATGCGCGTTCGCTTGCTATTGTTCAGCCTTCTTTATTGCGCAATCAATTTGCAGTTAAAAAAGCGAAACTAGAGCAAATGGGTAAAAACGTATTTGGCCTTGAGCAAACAGACGATTTAGCGGAGCAAACAATTCAAGCGATTGAAGCGTTTTACCACAGCCTTGAGGTTGCAACACAGCTAACTGAACATGGTGATGATAAAGCGGCTGCCATTGATAATATTATTGGCAAACTAGAAGCACATGGCATGGTTGCCCTTGGTGAAAACCAAGCGATTACGCTAAAAGAAAGCCGTGAAATTTTAGAACACGCGGTTGCTTAAGCGTTAATTTTAAAAAACCACTGGCTATTAAAGCCGGTGGTTTTTTGTTTTATAGTTAACCTCAGTAAACGCAATTGGCGCCATTAATTGATAAAAAGCCCTTTATTGTCGTTTGCCGCTAATATACTATGTGGCTTCAATTGGTTAGGTTTATTTAAGTCAATTTTAGGCTGAGAAGATAGCTAAATTATGCGCTCAAATCGTTTGTTAATGGTCATGTTACTCGTGCTTGTGCACAGCTTTATAAGTTGTGATGGCGCTGCATACCATTTACAAGAAGACGTTGAGCATGTAAGTAACGCATTATCACAAAACACTATAACCGCTGATAATGACCAAGGACAAAGCGATAATCAGCCACCGGTTGAGATTCATGCACACCAACATTGTCACTGTGGCTATTACAGCACACTTAGTCACGCTATTATTCCTCAACAAAGTAAACCCTCAGTACTTGTGTATTACCATGGTTTAAATTATCCACCTGATGTACCCCCACCGAATTCATTTAGCTAGTTTTTAATTTAATTTCAATTAATTATTGTGCTTTTAGCTGCCTGCGCGTAAGCGTTCTATGGGCTGTTATAGGCATGTTTAAATTGCTAACTATTTTACACTGTCGCTATTTTTAGCGTAGGTTGTCAATGGTTTGCAAGTGAACTCTGTTTATTAAAAAACGGACAAGCTATATGAATAAAAAACCAATTATGCTGGTGGTGATGCTGTGCGCTACCTGCTTTTAGTGCGTTTGCAAATGTTAAAACGTTAACCCTAAAACAAGCGTTGATAAATACCGAGCAACAAAATCCGCTATTAAAGCGCTATCCTTATCATCAAAAAATACTCAGCGCGCTTAAATCTCAAGCGGCGCTTTCGCCTAATCCTGTCTTAAATGTAGAAGCCGAAAACCTATTAGGAACTAACGATGCGCGTGGTGTGCAAGGGGCTGAAATAACCTTGGCATTTAGCCAGCTTATAGAGCTTGGAGATAAACGCCAAAGCCGTATAAATTACGCAACGGCGAACATTAAAGCCCAAGCAATACAATATCAAAATACTCGGTTAGCTTTATTAGCAACCACTGGTGAGCGATATTACGAGGCGCTTAAATTTCAAACCTTACTTACGCTTAACAGCGAACGACAACACGTGGTGAGCCAAGCTCTCAAAGCAATAAAGCAACGGGCTAACGCTGGCGCTGTATCGCAAGCCGATGTAACCCGTATGCGTTATGCGCTAAGCCAAGTTGAGCTTGAGAAAGCTAAGCTAAATAGCGAATTTGAGCGAGCGCGTTTATCGCTCAATGAGCTGTGGAATGAGCAACATGACTACACGAATTTCGCAGGAAATATGGCTACCTTAATACCGCTTAAATCTGAGCAAGCGTTACTCAATGCAGTTAACCAAGCGCCTGAGTTTGCCATGTTGCAGCAACAATACTTACAGCAAGCGGCCAACTTAACGCTGCAAAAAGCTAACGGGCAAAGCGACATTAATGTAGGTGCGGGCCTGCGCTACAATCAGCAAAGCGATACCAGTTCGTTGCTGTTTTCGTTTTCTATGCCATTGCAATTGAGTAACCCAAATAGCGGTAATTTTGAAGCGGCTAACAGTCAGTTGGCATTGTTACGTGAGCAGCAAGGGCAATTACGGGTTCAGTTACGCCAACAAGTTCGTACCTTGTACGCCTATTACCAAGGCAAAACGTTACAGGCGCAGTTGCTATCAGAGCAGGTTATTCCACAAGCCCAAACACTCATTGAGCAAAGTTTAAAAAGCTATCAACGCGGACAAATTTCGGTGTTGCAATTGCTCGATGCTCAACAAGCTCTATTTGACTCTAAACGCGCACTTATCAATACCTATGCAGCGCTATATCAAACGCACCTTACTCTTGAGCGTTTAACTGGCCAATCTTTAACTGGGACTTTTCAATCATGAACAACACGTTTATCGCACTATTAATATTTCTTTCGTTTACAACGAGCGTTATAAGTACACATGTATTTGCCTCAGCAGAGCATGGGCAAATGCAGCAATCCCAAAAACAAGGTGCCCATGGCGGCTTTTTATTAACTAACGCAAAGCTCACTCTTGAGTTAAAGCTGCGAGAATTGGCAGGTAAAGTTGAGCTGCGCGTATATGGTTATGAGCAAAATCAGCCGATAGATATAAACGATTTAAGCATCGAAATGAACTTAAAACGATTAGTAGAAGCGCCGCAAAAAATACAATTTACGCGTGAGAATGAGTACCTTGTTAGCACGCAACCCATAAATGAGCCACATTCGTTTTCGCTTTTCATTACTGCCAATTATAAAGGTGAACACGTTAGTTTTGAGTACACCCAACACGAAGGCCGCACTGTGCTTAGTGAGCGAGCGATTAAAGGTGCGGGTATTGAAACGCAGATAGCAAAAAGTGGCGAAGTTGATATTTCCGACACGCTGTTTGGTGTTATTGCACCGACACAGCACGGCACAGTAGAAGTGATGGCGCCATATACCGGATTGATCAGCGATATTTTTGTCAGCATTGGTCAAACGGTTCAAAAAGGTGAGGTACTGGCCAGTGTCACCAACCGTGAAACATTGCAAAACTACAGTATTAAAAGCCCCATTAGCGGTGTGGTAACCGAGCAATATTTAAAGCGTGGCGAACTGGCAAGTACTCGCGCGCTTATGCAAGTCGTGAATCTTGATAAAGTATGGGTTGAGCTCTCAGCCTTTCCTGAAAACATCGAAAATCTAGCCATTGGTCAAAGCGCCACGGTGTACGATTTACATCATCATTTAACTGCCCAAGGCAAGGTGTTTTTTATAGCGCCTATGATGACCGGCGGGCACATTGCACGTGCCCGTATAGCGCTTAATAACCCTGATGGTCATTGGCGTCCGGGCATGCATGTTAATACTGATGTCAGTATCGATAAGGTTAATGCTCGCGTGCGTGTAAAGCCTGAGGCTATTCAAGAGTTTAACGGCATGGCGAGTGTGTTTGTGCGTAAAAATAATGTGTTTGAAGTACGCCCGGTTACTTTAGGCGCAAAAAATAGCGAGTGGGTTGAAGTCATCGCAGGTTTAAGCCCAGGTAGTGAGTACGTCACTGTCAATAGCTATGTGATCAAAGCCGATATTTTAAAAAGCGGCGCAAGTCACGCTCACTAGGAGGTACCATGATTAACTGGATTGTTTCTTTTGCGGTTAAACGCCGCATGATGGTGCTTGCGCTAACATTTTTATTTGCTGGGTTTGGTGTGTATAACATCCAAAACTTAGCGGTAGATGCTGTCCCCGATATTACCAACGTGCAAGTGCAAATTAATACTAAAGCGCCTGGTTTTACACCGCTTGAAGCCGAACAGCGTATCACTTACTTAGTCGAAACGGCGATGGCGGGTATTCCTAAGCTTGATTACACACGTTCGCTTTCTCGCTATGGGCTTTCTCAAGTAACCGTTATTTTTGATGAAGGCACCGATATTTATTGGGCGCGTCAGCAAATTGGTGAACGGATTCAAAGTATTCGCGCCGATTTACCTAATAATATTGAGCCAAACCTTGGACCTATTGCCAGTGGTTTAGGTGAAATATTTACCTACAGCGTGCATGCAAAGCCCAATGCGTTAAAAAGTGATGGTACGGCGTATAACGCCGAAGACTTACGTACTTTGCAAGATTGGGTTATTCGTCCGCAGCTTTTAAAAGTAAAAGGCGTAACCGAAATAAACAGCCAAGGTGGCTTTGAGCGCCAGTACCAGGTTGCGCCCATGCCAGAAAAGCTCATTGCTTATAAGCTGACAATCAAGGATGTTATTAGTGCACTTGAGCTTAATAACAGCAACCGTGGTGCTGGTTATATAGAGCGCTTTGACGGCCAATATTTAGTGCGCTCGCCTGGGCAATTAAAAACCTTAGCCGATATAGCAAACACCGTTATCGCTAAGCGTGATGATGCTCCTGTGCGAATTAAAGATGTGGCAAATGTGTATTTAGGAAAAGAACTCAGAACCGGCGCGGCTACCTATAATGGCGAAGAAACCGTACTAGGCACGGCAATGATGCTAATAGGTGAAAACAGCCGTGTGGTTGCCAAAGCCATGGCTGATAAGTTGATAGAGGTACAAAAAAGCTTACCTGCAGGGGTTATCGTTGAGCCTGTCTATGACCGTACTAACCTGGTTGATAAAACCATTGCCACAGTTCAAAAAAATCTGTTTGAAGGGGCGGTATTAGTTATCGTCATTTTACTGTTATTGCTTGGGAACATCACTGGTGCGCTTATTACCGCCATGGTTATTCCGCTGAGTATGCTATTTGCTATTACTGGTATGGTGGGCAATCGAGTCTCGGGTAACTTAATGAGCTTAGGCGCAATCGATTTTGGATTAATTGTAGATGGCGCGGTGATTGTGGTTGAAAACTGCCTTCGTCAATTAGGGATGGCTCAACATAAACATGGGCGCTTACTTACACTCAGTGAGCGTTTAAAAGTTGTCACTTCAGCCACCAAAGAAGTGTTTAGCCCCGCCGTATTTGGTATTTTAATTATTATGTTGGTGTATTTACCGCTATTTGCGCTCAGTGGTGTTGAGGGCAAAATGTTTCAGCCTATGGCGTTTACTATTATTGCTGCGTTAATAGGTGCACTTATTTTTGCTGTTACCTTTGTGCCGGCGGCAATTGCCGTATTTGTGCGTGGTAAAGTAGATGAAAGCGAAAATGCAGTAATGCGTGGTGTTAAAAAAATCTACAAGCCACTGCTTAACTTATCGCTTAAATTACCGTGGGTGATGGTGAGCATTGCCACGGTTTTAGTACTAGTACTTGGCTTTAAAGTTAAAAATATGGGCGCCGAATTTTTACCCCAGCTAGATGAAGGTGATATTGCAATGCATGCGCTGCGTATTACTGGCACCGGTATTGAACAATCGGTGCAAATGCAAAAGCAGTTGGAGCAGGCTTTATTAGCACAACCCGAAATTGCGAACGTATTTTCGAAGATTGGTACTGCGGATGTAGCCAGCGATCCTATGCCGCCAAATGTTGCCGACACCTTTTTAATGTTAAAGCCGTCCGAGCAATGGCCAAACCCATCACTGAGTAAAGACGCGTTAGTGCAGCAAATTCGTCATCGCGTGAATGAGGTACCGGGTAATAACTATGAATTTACCCAGCCTATAGAAATGCGCTTTAACGAGTTAATTGCTGGTGTGCGTGCCGATGTAGCGCTGCGTATTTACGGTGACGATTTAGCCATACTTAAGCAGTTTGGCGAAAAAGCCACTGGTTTAATGCGAAATATTACCGGTGCTACTGATGTTCGTTTAGAACAAATACAGGGGCTGCCTACACTTTCTGTTACTCCAATGCGAGACCACATGGCGTTATTAGGATTAACTGTAAACGACATTCAACAAACGCTTGCCGCTGCCGTTGGTGGGGTGCAAACAGGGCTCATTTATGAGGGTGATAAGCGCTTTTCGTTACTAGTACGCTTAGATAAGCGTTGGTCTGATGATGTCTCTGCGCTTGCGCGTTTACCTATTGCATTACCTCAAAGTAGTAACCCTGAGCTTGCATTTGTACCGCTTGGAGAAGTGGCTACAATCAGCATTGAAAAAGGGCCGAATCAAATAAACCGCGAAAGTGGTAAGCGTAATGTGGTAGTAACGGCCAATGTAGCGGGGCGCGATTTAGCAAGCTTTGTCAGTGATGCCCAAGCGAAAATGAACGCACAACTTAACCTACCTAGCGGTTACTGGCTTGAATACGGCGGTACGTTTGAGCAATTACAATCGGCGAGTAAACGTTTGTCGTTGGTTGTGCCTGTGACTTTATTGCTTATTTTTGGCTTACTTTATAGTGCTTTTGGCTCGCTGCGTGATTCACTCATTATATTCAGTGGCGTACCACTGGCACTAACCGGTGGGGTATTAGCATTATTGCTACGAGATATGCCGCTTTCTATTTCAGCGAGTGTGGGATTTATTGCTCTAAGTGGGGTTGCGGTATTAAACGGTGTGGTGATGCTGTCGTTTATTAAGCAGTTACGAAATGAGGGATTAAGCTTATACCATGCAATACATAGCGGGGCATTACAGCGATTACGCCCAGTGCTAATGACCGCGCTTGTGGCAAGTTTAGGCTTTATACCTATGGCGCTCAATACCGGTACCGGCTCTGAGGTGCAAAGGCCATTAGCAACCGTGGTTGTAGGCGGTATTATGTCATCTACCTTACTAACGCTATTAATTTTGCCAGCACTTTATAAGTTAGTGCATACAAAATTTAAAAAGCCGCAAACAGCTTAACTAATTACCAATTAGGTAATAACGTAAAAAGCAGCTGAAGTGTCAGCTGCTTTTTCGTTTTTATTAAGTAAAGCGTGCAGTTTAATTATATTGAAACAGGTTATCCCAGCGCTCATCTAATATGGCTTTTGCGTGCTCTAGATTTATCGCGTTATATAGGGTGTTTGTGCAGGTTACTAAATGCATACGTTCAAGTTTTTCAAGCGCATCACTAATTTCAAAATCTAGCTCGCATTGATACTTAGTTTTAAACCACGTCTCTATTTGCTCATCAAGCGCGTGTGCGCTTAAGCCATTTTTAGATTTTAGTAAAAACGTATACGCAAGCAGGGCTTCTTTAATGTCTTCTTCTTCGGCAGCGTCTATCAGAGTGTGGAATACACCGGCGTTGTTATCTAGGTTTTTAAAGTAGAGATTATCGCTCAACGCTTTCATAAATTTAATTTTGCGGTTTTTAAATTTACTCCACTCTTTAAAAACAAAACTACCAAATACCCCAATACCAATCGCTAATGTAATAAAGTGCTGCTGAGTCAAGGTAACGGCTTCATCTCTAAACCCTCCCCAAAATGCAAACAAAGCAAACAATAAAAGTAATGAGGCGCCCAGTTTGGTAACTAACACCACCGCACCGCCAATAAGTGCAGATGAGCCAATAATAATTTTATCAATCGGGCGCATCCGCACTTCGCTATTCGGAAACAGCATTTCTAAGTCAGCTTTTGGCACATTTTGAAATAGTTTTACTATGGTAGAACTTGGCTCAAACCCCATAGGTAGTTTATTTTTTGATTCAAAATAGGCTTTATCTTTAAAGCGAATAAATACCGCTACGCGGTCGTAGTTGGTAAAATGCAGTGGCTTTTTACGTAAGCCCCAAAAGCTGGTTATGGTTTCGGTGAGTTGCGATTCGCCTCTGCGATAAAAGACCACTTCTTCAAAGTCGTCAAACTCTACCTCTAGGCGTACCTTAAAAAGCGATTCTTCGTTGAGTGCATCTTGTAGGTCTTCATTGGTGATCACTTCAAAATTAGCCGCATTTAATACGTTGGCAAAATCTTTAGCAAAATCGCGTTGGCACTGGGCTTTTTGCTCTTTCGAGACAGGAGCTAACGAGCGAGTGTCGCTATTAGGATCAAACGGTGCGTAATTGTTTTTTAGTGACTCAAGGGTTGAGTGGTAATTATAATGAATCAGGCTGGCGAGCACGTCGCAAAACTGTTTGAAAGAGGTTTGTTGTGCACTATCGGCAAGCTCTTGGCTGCACATGCCTATGATATCTTGCTTTCTAAAAGGAATAAAACGCGCAGTTTGCATAATTAATAATTGTCAGAAAAGTATAATGGCATTGAGCAATAATAAAGTACTCTGGGAAGTATTACTATTTTGCCAATGTTAAATCTATAAATAATAAGGCGTTATATTTTCAGGTTAGATTAACCTAACTGTGCGATGATGCCAGTACCCGCTAAAAATATTAATCTCAGTAGTTAAAAGGATGTTTAATGGCTATACAAAAAAAGCTCAAGCAAAAAACACGTCAGTTTATTGAGTCTAAAAATATGCTCAGCGGTATTACGTTTGCCTCATTTTTAGAATCCACCATAGTGCCCATTCCACTTGAAGCAGTACTGGTGCCATTAATGCAGGCAAGGCGTGAAAAACTGTGGCAAATTGCCCTTATGGCCACAATCGGCTGTGTTATTGGGGCGTTGTTTGGTTATGCGTTGGGTTATTATTTATTTGATGTAGTGGGCGATTGGATCATTAATACCTTTTCTAGTCCTGAACAGTTTGAAAACGTTAAGCAAAAAATGCAGGCACAAGGTTTTTGGTTTGTATTAAGCTTAGGTATTGTGCCTATTCCGTTTCAAATTGCGATGTTGGCCGCTGGTGCAACTAAGTATTCGCTGGCACTGTTTTTAGTGGCATCTGCGATTGCGCGCTCTATACGCTATTTTGGATTAGCGTTAGTGGTATATTATGCAGGCAATCAAGCTGAGCGACTTATCAGTAAACATAAAACTAAAACCATGATTGGGTTAACTATTTTAGTTGCTATTGGCTGGATTGTTAGCACACTAATATAAATCAATCCGTTTTATAATTTGTGGTATAGTTTTTAATAGTAATTATAAAAATAATGTAAATATCGCCTATGATGAACCCGGAAAAAGTGAGTTTAAAGTTAAGCCATTTTGTTAAAATTACCAGATTAAATAAGCTGTTAATTTTGATGACGCTGGCGTTTATTATCGCTTTCTCAATTTTTTCGTTGATGTACTTTCCCCCATTAGACATAACCCAAAACCTCTATGGCTTTACCACTGACTTTATTAATTTAGTGGTGATTTTTGCTATTTTTTTTGTAGTGCAATGTTCACGGTTAGCTAAAAAAGCGTATTTATATGTCAGTATCGGTTTAATGCTATGGATTGTAGGCTCTACTGCCGATGTGCTTGATGAAGTAATACGTCAGCCTTTTTGGATAAGCAATTACGTAGAAGACTTATGTCGCACATTAGGTATGCTAATTACCGCTTATGGTTTATTTAAAACCATGCACTTTATGCAGCGAATGCACAACCGGTTAGCGCAAGAGTTTATTATGGATGATTTAACCAAAGTGTATAACCGTCGCTGCTTTTATCAGCATGTGAAGGGGGTTGTTAATAATCCTTTCACTGTTTTAATTATAGATCTCGACCACTTTAAACGTATTAATGACGATTATGGCCACGATGTGGGCGATAAGGTGCTTAAACAGTTTGCTGATAAAGTGAACCGTCTTTTTAAAGATGAAAATATTTTTGCTCGTATAGGTGGTGAGGAGTTTGCCGCTTACCTGCCTAGTTATGAGCTTGATGAAGTACTTAACTTTTCGCAGACTATTCTAGAGACGGCTCGTACTATTACAGTACAAAATCAGCGTTCTTTAACGGTCAGTATCGGTATTGCACATCGTACAAGCGACCAGACCTTTGATAATGTAATGAAACGTGCTGATCAAGCATTATACCGCGCTAAAAAAGCAGGCCGTGATCGCCTTGAGGTTGCTTAAACATCGTAATTTTATGGTATAAGCTTTGTTTGTAATTTTTTTGGGTACTTGTTTTGTAAAATAAAAAAGGGACTGTATGGATGAGTTAATCGGATTAGCAATCATTATATCTATTGCGATTGTTGCAGGAGGCGTATGTGGTTTAGTTGCCTTAGTGCAATTAAACGGCTTAAAACAAGAGATTGCAGTATTAAAATTCAAGCTATCACAGTATGAGTTAAACCCAAATACAGTCCCTAGCGAATCCCCTGTAAACACACAACCAGATAACGCAAAATCTTTAAACCGCGCAGACATTCCTGATTCTGATTATAAACCTGCGAGCATTAAACATACGCCACTACCTAAAGTAGCAATTAAAAAGCCATCGAGTATTGAACTGCTTTTTAAACAATTACGTGCAGGCTTTGAACGAAACTGGATGACCTGGATTGGTGCTATTGCTTTGGCTTTAGGTGGCGTGTTTTTAGCCAAATACAGTTTAGAGGCGGGGCTACTTTCACCTGCAATGAGGCTCAGTGCCGGTGGATTATTTGGCATTGGCTTAATCGCAGCAGCGTATTATTTACATTATAAACGTATTGTTTTTGAAGGCTTTAATAATTACATTCCTGCAGCCCTTGCCAGTGGCGGCTTTATGACTTGCTTTGCCTTAATGTTTTTGGCCTATAACAGCTTTACCATGCTAAGTGCTGAGTGGGCATTTATTGGCTTAGCAGTGATTGCTCTTTGCGCCAGTGCAATGGCGATTAAGTTAGGTCCTTTACTTGCTGTAATTGGCATTATAGGCGCATACAGTGTTCCTATTTGGGTAAATACGGGCAGTGGTCAGTTATTTTCTTTACTTATTTATGTTGCCCTTGTGAGTGTTGCCGCAGCGGTTGTGGCACATAAAGTACAGCGAGTGTGGTTGTGGTATTTACTATGGGTAGGGCATATAGGCTGGTACTTGGTTGGACTCACTCTATTTAACTACGACACAGTGTGGTTAATAGGCGCTTATGCGTTACTAAGTATTTTAGGCTTAATCGCTATTGCACGTTTAGGTTTGGGCTTTATTACCCTTGAAGTGCGCCCGCACAGCTTCAAACGATTAGTTAACTTATTTCCAGATCACGGATTATTACTGGCCTTTATGGCGCCTTTAATGATTGCCATGCTATTGAGTTTGTTTAATTTACAATGGCAAATCGTGGCGTTGTTAAGCATCGCTTTGTTACTATTTTTAGTGTTAAAAAATAGCCGTTGGGATGCATGGCAAGGGGTTTCTTTAGTGATTGCGCTGTTACTAGTGATCAGTGCTAAACAAACTTATGCCTTTGATGATGCGTTATTTATTTTTAAAAACGAATATGGGCTAGGCTTATTACTTGCTCTGGGGTTAAGTGGCTATGGACTCTATTTTGGTAATAAATACTCAAAACGATTAGCTTTTCATTTGCTTGCTTCATTAAGTGTGTTTGCATTAGTTGGCACTTTGTATGCGATGATCCCAAATACGGCTTTAGCAACCGCTTATCCACTTTGGGCGGTATTGTTATGTTTAATGAGTGCGGTGTTAATTAAATTTACGCAAAATAATACAACCTTATGGCAGCGTTTTAGTTATTGGGTGGGAGCAAACGCCAATATCACTTTAGCAATTACTATGCTACTGAGCGATAGCGGCCTTACCATTGCACTGGCTTTTCAAGTATTACTGCTGAGCTTATTAATAAAAAAATACAGTGTGGCTATGCCACACTGGCCAATAAAAGCCCTTGTGGCGGCATTACTTTTACGCCTTACCTTATCGCCGTGGACGCCTAGTTATGATTCTCTAACTATCTTTGGTTTGCATTGGAGCTTAGTTGTTTACCCGCTGTGTATTGGGTTATTTTTTGCAGCGGCTAAATGTTTTAATACTTCAAAACTAAAAATATGGTTAGAGGGGGCAGCACTGCATTGTTTAGCGTTATTTGTGACAACCGAAACCAGTTATCAACTGGTAGGGCACTACCCTCAGTTGTTTTCTTTAAGTTTTTATGAGCAAGTTTTGCTCAGCTGTAACTTGCTTGCTTTAGGCTGCGTTTATTTATATCGCGCGCAAAGTGCAGGGCAGCTGGGTAAGTTATACCGCACTGCAGGTTTGATTTTATCAGCGTTAGCTGGCTTATTATTAATCAATACAACGTTGGATGATAATCCGTTATTAATGCGTCTTTATGTTGGTGAAACGCCAATATTTAACTGGGTGCTTTTAATCTGGTTTATTCCGAGCCTGCTAGCGTTATGGTTAGCGAGTTTAGTTAAATCGTTAAATGCTAAATTGAGTCAAATTACACTCGGTGTGTCTGGTTTATTAGCGATGTTAGCTATCAATACCTTGATCCGCCAATATTGGCAAGGCAGCTTTATTTACCTTGATAAGGCAACCAGTGACGCCGAGCTATATAGCTATTCGGTTATTTGGTTATTACTTGGCGCATTGGTGGTGATCGCCGGACATTTAAAACAGCTGCGGTTATTACAAAATGTCGGTTTGGGGATTCTTGGTGCGGTAATCGTTAAAGTATTTTTAATTGATATGGCTAATTTAACTGGGCTTTTAAAGGCATTATCGTTTATTGGCTTAGGGCTTTCGTTAGTCGGGCTTAGTTGGTTGTTCCAAAAACTAAGAAAGCGTAATTATAGCAATTAAGCATAGCTTTAAGCCCAGTATTTTACTGGGCTTAAGCGTTTATTGGGGGTTAAGTACTATGATTAAGCAGGGCCTTAAGTTTACCTGGTTTTACTGGTTTACTTAGGTAATGAATATTTTCAGCTTTGGTTGTTTGTTTTAGCTCGGTGTCACGCACCGCGGTAATTAAAATTGCCGGAATGTCGCTTTGCCAAGTCTCTCGCAGTGTTTTAATTAAAGTAATGCCATCCCAATCATTACCTAATTGATAATCCATTAAAATAACATCGGGCGCTGCATGCGCTTTAGCATACGCTAACACAGCATCAACTTTGTCGAATAAGGTGTAATTTGCCCGCCATTTTTTCAATAAGCTGGCCATCGCGGCTAAGTTTTCAGGATCGTCGTCAACGGCAATAATATTAATCGCAGCGCGGTTGTCTACGATATTTTGATTTGTTTGTTTTTGTTGCACTAATTGCGCATCACCATAAGGCACTTCTATACTAAATCGACTGCCTTTATTAGGTAAAGAAACCACATCAATCGGCAGGCTCAGTAAATCAGCCATACGTTTAACTACCCCTAGACCAAGGCCTACGCCTTTATTGTCGCCCGCTTCAATTCGGTAAAAGTCGTTAAATATTTTTGCCTGTTCAATATCGCTAATGCCCGGGCCTGTATCCCATACTTCTATTCGTAAACTGTGTTTACGATTTCTGCAGGCAATTAGCACTCGGCCATTTTCGGTGTATTTAATCGCATTAGACAGCAAGTTTTGTAGTATTCGGCGCAAGTAGGTAATGTCACTATGCACTATTTGCTTATTTGAGCGCACTGTAAATGACAGTCCTTTATCGCTTGATAAAATGGCATATTCACTTTTGAGAGGGTCTAAAATATCGTCAATACAAAAGTGACGTGGGCTTGGGGTCATTGCGCCTTGTTCTAATTTTGCAATTTCGAGTAAGGCCGACATTAAATGCACAGTTGAATCTAAACTGTCGCCAAGCTTATTAAAATTATTTTTATTCGTGGTGTCTAGTTGTGTTTCGTCAATCGCGGCAAGGTATAAACGTGCAGCATTTAATGGCTGTAAAATATCGTGACTGGCCAATGCTAAAAAGCGAGTTTTACTATCATTAGCTTGTTCTGCCTCACGCTTGGCTAAAGTAAGTGCTTGCTCTGTTTGTACGCGGCTATCTATTTGTGCTTGTAGATTACTATTAATCGTTTGTACTTCTTGGGTGCGCGCTTCAATACGGTTTTCTAAGTCCATATTAATTTCTTCTAGCGCATTTTGAGTACTAATGTGAGTAGTAATATCAGAAAAACTAGTCACAAATCCGCCATCAGGAAGTGGGTTACCGATCATTTCATACACTTGGCCGTTTCGACGATGGCGAATAAAGTGATGTGAACTACCATTTTTTAAATGCTGAACTCGCTTATCAACATGACGGTCAATTTCACCTGGGCCACATTCACCGCGCTCTGCGTTATACCGGATTATTTCCTCAATAGGTTGGCCAACTTGTAAAAAGCCCTCGGGGTAGTTAAACATTTCACTGTAGCGCTTATTCCAAGCCACGAGGTTTAGGTCTTTATCAACAACGGATAGGCCATGGCTTAAGTTCTCTAACGAGGTAAACAATAAGTTTTGATTAAACTGCAGTGCTTGTGTGGTTTCATCAAAAAAGTTTACCACCTCTTCAAACGCCATGCGTTTGCCCGATGATACGGTATGAATAAGTGCTTGCGCCGACGAGGCACCTAATACCCCAGTAAGCGCACGTTCGCAGTAAGCAATAAAGTCAGCGCGAGGGTGAGCATTGTTGTCGTTTAAGTCGTGATGAAGCGCATAGTGTGATAATACTTGCTGGCTACGTTGAATGCCTAAAAAGGTTTGCAGCAGTATTTTAAAGTCGTATACCGTGGCTTTTACATTTTTATTTAATCGACGCGATAAAATAGCCTGATCTTTAGGATTAACAAAAGCAGCCGCTTGAATTTTGTCGATTAAGCGCTCTTCAGCCCCTAGCGAAAAACTAATGTAACAGCCAATATTAGCAAACAAAGCGATAAGTGTACCGCGCGTTATTAGGGTTTGTTGTAACTCACTGTCTAGTGGGTTGGGGGCATCTAAAATAGGCAACATTAAAAACAGCACCCAACATATCACGCCGGCGAGTAGTCCAGCATAAACCCCATAGGCATGGCCTTTTCGCCAATATAAACCACCCACAATGGCAGGCAATAGTTGCGATACCAATGAAAAAGCAACTAACCCCATACTAGCCAGTGCACTGCCATTTCCAAACCATTGCTGATAGAAGTAAGCTAAAATAAGTACTCCGGCAATGGTAAATCGACGCACTAGTAAAATACGTGATTTATAGCTGCTGGTAATTAAGTTACGTTTAAATTTACGACGTAACATTAACGGCAGTACCACATCATTTGAGATCATGGTACTTAACGTTAATGTGGCTACAACAATCATGGCTGTAGCTGCTGAAAGCCCCCCGATAAACACAAACGTAGTCAAAAAAGCATTATTGTGCAGCATAGGTAAGGCAAGTACAAAGCTGTCTGGTGATAAGCTGCGGCCTATTTCTGGGTGAATCGCAGCGGTGGCAATAGGTAAAATCATTGCTGCTGTTAGCAATAAATACAGCGGGAAGGCCCAACGCGCAGTGAATAAATGGCGCTTATCTTGGTTATCGACCACGGTTACATGAAATTGGCGTGGCAAACAAATAATAGCCGCTGCTGCCATAAGTGACTGGCCGATAAAATTAAAACTAAAAAAGTCAAAGTGTGTCCAGTGCATCCAAATAGACTCGGCAACTTGACTGCTACTTTGGGTAGGTAAATTAAATAAGCTGTATATCGCAAGCCCTGCAACGGCGGCTAAGGCAAACAGTTTAACTAGAGATTCAAACGCCACAGCGAGCATTAAACCTGAACGGTATTCGGTTACATCAACTTTGCGCGTACCAAAAAATATAGCAAATAGCGCCATCATTAACGTGGCCGATAGCGCTAAAATATCCCCTGATATCTGATTGCTGTTTTGTAGGAGTAAAAAGCTAGAGCTGAGTGCTTTTAATTGCAATGCAATGTACGGAATGGTGGCCAATAAGGCGATTATTGTCACCATAATGGCGGTGGTTTGACGCTTACCATAGCGGGCTGAAATAAAGTTGGCAATAGTGGTGATATTTTGTTTTTTACTCACCAGTACCAGTTTACGTAAAAAGCCTTGACCGAAAAAAAACAATAAAGCGGGGCCTAACAATATAGGTAAAAAACTCCAGCTGCTGGTCGCTGCTGTGCCTACTGAGCCGTAGTAAGTCCATGAAGTGCAATAAATACCTAGTGCAAATGAATACACAAACGGGTGATGACTAATACGCTTGGCAAGTGGCGTGGTTTTATCCCCCCAATTAGCCAGCCAAAACAGCACGCCTATGTAGCCAAAGGCAACAATGAGTAGTACAGCCGTCATGTTTATTTAACCTTGTAGAATATTTTTATAATTTGCCATAACTATACCCAAACTATTTCAAGATGCGAGCGTCAGTTGGCGTTTGAGGTAGTTTGGGTTTTTACAATATTTTGTTGCGGGTTAAATAGGGGGGTATACATTTTATTTATATTATCTATAAATAAAATAAAGAATTGATTTTTAATGATTTATTTTAAATTGGTTATTTAGTTAGACTAATGTCTTATTCCCACGCTTTACTCAAAAATTGGCGTAAACACCTCGCAAATAAATTAATTAACTTACTGAAATTAAAGTAGTTCACTTGTTGTTTACTAATTAAGCGCCTACAGTTTACGAAAACGTTAACATGTTGTTACGACTATTGTCGCAATTCAATATTTGAGTAGCGTTGCTAAATTGATTAACGAATATAAAAAACCACCCATCGTAATCTTGCGATGTTTAAAGGGGAAAATAAAAATGGCTTTTAAAAATGAAGAACAAGCAAAAGCTTATTGGGCAGAAAACATTTCAT
The DNA here is from genome assembly GCF_002310795.1 of Pseudoalteromonas issachenkonii. Taxonomy (NCBI): domain Bacteria; kingdom Pseudomonadati; phylum Pseudomonadota; class Gammaproteobacteria; order Alteromonadales; family Pseudoalteromonadaceae; genus Pseudoalteromonas; species Pseudoalteromonas issachenkonii. The sequence goes on along the minus strand of NZ_CP011030.1, from coordinate 2,693,986 downwards.
TACTGTTTAAGTTATTAGCGGTATGGTTTGTGGTCTCTTTTGGCTTTGGCATATTACTTGTAGATGTACTAAATGAAGTACGTTTTTTTGGGTTTAAACTTGGCTTCTGGTTCGCCCAGCAAGGCGCGATTTATACCTTTGTAGCTTTGATTTTTGTGTACGTTTTCAAAATGAATACGTTAGATAAAAAATATGGCGTAGACGAATAGGAGCTAAGCAATGGATGTTCAAATACTCACTTTTATAATCGTCGGTTTAAGCTTTGCGCTTTATATCGGCATTGCAATCTGGGCTCGTGCAGGGTCAACAAATGAATTCTATGTTGCCGGTGGTGGTGTACCTCCACTAGCCAATGGTATGGCAACTGCTGCGGATTGGATGAGTGCTGCGTCATTTATTTCAATGGCAGGTATTATTTCGTTTGCTGGCTATGACGGTAGTGTTTACTTAATGGGGTGGACGGGTGGTTATGTACTACTGGCCATGTGTTTAGCGCCTTACTTACGTAAATTCGGCAAGTTTACTGTGCCAGACTTTATCGGGGATCGTTACTACTCACGTACTGCGCGTTTAGTGGCTATTTTATGTGCCATCTTTATTTGTTTTACTTACATTGCGGGTCAAATGCGTGGTGTGGGTGTGGTGTTCTCTCGTTTCTTAGAAGTTGAAATTGAAACCGGCGTTTACATCGGCATGATTATTGTTTTCTTTTATGCTGTACTTGGTGGCATGAAAGGCATTACTTACACGCAAGTTGCGCAGTACTGTGTACTGGTATTTGCTTATTTAGTACCGGCTATTTTCATCTCGATGATGGCAACCGGTCACTTTTTCCCACAAACAGGGTTTGGTGCCACGCTAAGTGATGGTTCAGGCATGTATGTATTGGATAAATTAGATGGTTTAAGTACTGAGTTGGGCTTTGGCCAATACACTGAAGGCTCGAAGAGCATGATTGATGTATTTGCAATCACAGGTGCTCTTATGGTGGGTACTGCTGGTTTACCACATGTAATTGTTCGCTTTTTCACTGTACCTCGCGTAAAGGACACACGTATTTCAGCAGCGTGGACACTGGTGTTCATTGCTATTGTTTACACAACAGCACCCGCAGTAGCTTCGTTTGCCCGTGTAAACATGATTGACACCATTAATGGTAAAGACGGTAGCGGCACAGCGTATGCAGATGCGCCTGCATGGATCAAAAACTGGGAACGTACGGGCCTAATCACCTTTAATGATAAAAATGGTGACGGCAAAATGTTTTACACATCAGGTAAAATCACTGACCCTAATAGCGCGAACGAAGTAAACGTTGACCGCGATATTATGGTACTAGCGAACCCTGAAATTGCCGACTTACCAGCATGGGTTATTGCACTCGTTGCTGCTGGTGGTATTGCCGCGGCACTATCGACTACAGCGGGCTTACTATTGGTTATTTCAACCTCAGTATCGCACGATTTGCTAAAACGGACACTCAAACCGGATATAACCGACAAGCAAGAATTACTTGCAGCGAGGTTAGCAGCGATGATTGCTATTGTAATATCCGCCTACTTTGGGATTAACCCGCCAGGATTTGTGGCCTCGGTTGTTGCCTTTGCCTTCGGCTTAGCGGCGGCGAGCTTCTTCCCTGCAATTATTATGGGTATTTTCTCTAAATCAATGAATAAACATGGTGCAATTGCAGGCATGGTAACGGGTATCACCTTTACTGCTGCATACATCATCTACTTCAAGTTTGTGAGCCCAGAGCTTAATAGCCCAGAAAATTGGTTCCTAGGTATTTCACCTGAAGGGATTGGTTTAGTAGGTATGATCATTAACTTTGCAGTAGCAGCAGGTGTTATGAAAATGACTCAACCGACACCAGTTGAAATTCAAGAAATGGTTGAAGGCATTCGTAATCCTAAAGGGTCTAGTGAAGCACATGCTCACTAATCCATATAGCTAATGATATAACGCATCAAAGCCCGACTTAAGTCGGGCTTTTTATTTGTTTAAAAAATGACTACATTTCAGGTTAAGTCGCTTTTTTATTGAGGATGATTTATGAGTAGTGAGCAACAGGAAGTCGCGCAGTTTATTAACAAGCAAGCACCATTTTCAATGTTACAGGACAGCGCCTGCAGTTATTTTGTTAACCATCTCGATAGTATTTATTTGACCCGAGAAAACCAAACGCAATGGCTTAACAGTGAACAGCCTAAGTTATTTTTAATCCGCTCCGGGTTATACGATTTAGTCGATGCCAAAGGCGATACGGTAACGCGTTTAACCCAAGGTGATTACTTTGGTTACCCCTCTTTACTAACGGGAGATGCAATTCAAAACAGTTTAGAAGTACAAAAAGAGGGCATAGTGTATATGCTCGACCAAACGCATTTTGATTATTTACGCCGAGAATATAAAGCCTTTGAGCAATACTTTGTCCGTGCACATGCAAATCGATTACTGTCATCGCATTATAAGAGCAACAACGACAGTTGGTCTGAGCGTAAAATATCAGAGATCATGACTCGCAAAGCGATAACGCTGCCCCCCGATGCCAGCATCCGTCATAGTGCTAAAAAAATGCAAGAGCATGGGGTTTCTTCAATAATGATCACCGAAAACTCGCACCTTGTTGGGGTGGTTACTGACCGTGATTTACGTAATCGAGTGCTTGCTGATGAGGTGGACCCCGCGCAAGCTATCAATAGTATTATGACCAATAAGCCTAAGTTTATATTTGAAAATAATCGTGTGTTTTCAGCGCTACACTTAATGCTTAAGCATAATATTCATCATTTACCTGTGCTTGATGAAAATCATAAACCGCTAGGTATGATCACTAGTACAGACTTACTACGCCAACAAAAAAGCGACCCTGTCCAGCTCATTGGTCGTATTTATAAAGCGCATAATGTCGCTGATTTAAAGCGTTACGCTAAAGAAATTCCTGAGTTATTAAAGGGGTTTTCTAATAATATTGACGATATTTCACTGATTGGAAAACTACTCAGCGGTTTAACCGATGCGCTAACGTCGCGGCTAATATTTTTATTTCAACAACAACATGGTGTTGCACCTACGAGCTTTAGCTTTATTTGTTTTGGCTCTCAAGCGCGCGAAGAGCAAACACTGCATTCTGATCAAGATAATGGCTTGTTATTACCCGATGGTCTAAACGATGAGCAGCACGCGTACTTTAAACAAATGGGTGAATTTGTTTGTGAAAACTTAGTTGAATGCGGTATTCGTCGTTGCCCTGGTAACATTATGGCCAGCAGTGATGCGTGTCGAATGAGTGTTAGTGATTGGCGGGCGAAGTTTTTAAAGTGGATCACCAGCCCCACACCCCAGGCAATGCTCAACTGTAAAATATTTTTTGATCTGCGTTTTATTGAAGGATCAACCACGCTTTATAGCCAGTTTTGTGAAGAGTTAACCCATATTTCTCGCAACGATCTTTTTTATGCGGCAATGGCCAGCGATGTGAATACCAACAGCGCGCCGATTGGTTTATTCAATAACTTTAAAACCGAGAAAACCGAGCAGCACCACAAATACATCGATCTTAAAAAACGCGGAGTTGTGATCATTAACGATCTGGCAAGGCTGTATGCATTAAAAGTAGGCATCCGCCGTGCTAACACCCAAGAGCGATTAGACGCTTTATTAAAGTATTCATTGTTAAGCAAAGAAGATATTTATAATTTAAAAGATTGTTGGCGATTTTTAACTCAGCTTCGGCTGCGCACACAAATAAACGAAGAGGGGTTACCCAGCAATTGTATAAACCCAGATAAGCTCAATTCGTTAGAGCGTCATCAGCTTAAAGAAGCGTTTTACCTAGTAAAACAAGCGCAGCAAGGCGCGGCGTTTAAATTTGCGCGTGGGAGTTTGTAACAACAATGGTTAAGCAGCTTATTACTCGTTATTTAAAGCGCCGCCACTTGCTCATGCAAAGTGCTTTAAAGCAACGTTACTTAGTGATTGATTTGGAATTAACAGGGCTTGATCCTAAACAACATGAAATTGTCTCGGTTGCTTGGGTACTGATTGATAACGAATGTATCAAAAACAGTCAGTCGCAGCATTTGGTTAATAAAGAGGTGAAAAGTCTAGAGCAGAGCCCCGTTTTTCATGGCATTAGTACTGACTCTGTGGCACAAGGGCAAAGTCTACAAAGCATTATAACGTCTTTAAGCGCTCACTTTAGTGACTGTATTTTAGTATTTCATAATGCCATGCTCGATTGGGGTTTTTTAAAGTTAGCACTAAAAAATGCAGGGATCACCCAGCGCCCCAAGTTGATTATCGATACCTTACAAATAGAAAAAAAGCGTCTGCTAAAGCATAGCTCAGATATAAAATTAGACGATTTAACTCTTAATGAATGTCGTAAACGCTACGACTTACCAAGCTATCATTGTCATCACGCCCTTACCGATGCACAAGCTACTGCTGAGTTGTTATTAGCCCAATGCCATCAAATAAGCGCCGGTAAGGAGCTCAAAGTAGGCGAGTTGACGTAGGTTGGGCAGAGCGAAGCGAAACCCAACCTATAAAGAATGCATAAATACTTGGTTAATGAGGCAGTTTACTTTTGTTTTTATTTGTATAATTATGGGAACGTGTGATTTATTATGAATTCAAGGAACGAATATGAAACTTATCATCGCTATTTTTATTACCTTATTCCCTCTTATTACTTTTGCTAATTCAAGCGTGCCAGCTAATCGTCATATTTCAGTGCAGGGGTCAGCTGAGGTATTTGTTGAGCCTGATATGGCTCAAATTATATTTGAAGTAAAAAGCACTGAAGATACATTACTTGAGGCTAAACGTGAGCTTGATGGCCGGATTAGCTTGCTACTTGAACAATCAGACAAATACGGTTTTGGCCAAGACGATGTTTATATATCTGGTTTAAAAAGCAAGTTATACACTATGATTGGTACAGAATCTGGGACTGTTTCAGGCGATAAGTATTTAGCCCTGAAAACAGTTAAAGTCACATTAAAAGATATTAAAAAAGTCGATGAATTTATTAATTTTGCTCAAAGCTTAAAAATAGACAATATCGAAAAAATTAATGGTTTATCCTCTAAAGTTAATCAGTTAGAGGCAGAGGCAACACAATTAGCAATCGATAACGCAAAAGCGAAGGGAAATAAGCTCGCTCAAGCTTTTGGCGCTGAACTTGGCAACGTTTACAGTATCAGTGCAAATTCCAGCAGCTCAGATTACGATTATGACGCGGGCGGTGTTAAGCACATTATTTTATCTAGCCACAGAAATAGTATGGTTGCTAGTAATAACGAGAATCCATTTATGCAGCAGCAATATTTAGGCGCAACAATAAGCGTTAAAGCATCAATAAAGGTGGTGTTTGATTTAAAACTAAAATAGCAAACAGTGCAAATACCCACTAGCAGGGCTAAAAGTAAAAGTGCAGTGTGTGTTGATTATGACGTTAATTTAAAGTTTCTAATGCTTGGCTCTTATAATCACAGGCAAGGTCGATTACAATACCGCCATCTAAAAGGCGACGCTGCCTTTCTCTGTACGTAACTAGAGTGGATTTTATATTTCATGGCAATCAAACTTGCAATTAATGGTTTTGGTCGTATTGGTCGAAATATTGTCCGTGCACTATACGAATCAGGCTTAAGCGACGAGATCAAAATTGTTGCAATTAACGAACTAGCCGACCCTGAAGCTATTGCCCATTTATTAAAATACGACACCTCTCATGGTCGTTTTGCTTTTCCAGTTAAACTAGGTGAAGACACTATCAGCGTTGCTGATGACACCATTGCGTTATTTTGTGAACAAAATCCAGTTGAATTACCGTGGCAAACGTTAGATGTTGACGTGGTGCTTGAATGTACGGGGGTTTACCACTCACGTGAGCATGCACAGTTACATTTGACTGCGGGTGCAAAAAAGGTGCTGTTTTCACATCCTGCGGATAATGATGTTGATGCCACTATTGTTTACGGTATTAATGACGATGAGCTTAAAAGCGAGCATACTATTGTCTCTAATGGCTCGTGTACCACCAACTGCGTTGTTCCTGTTATTAAAGTACTCGATGATGCCTTTGGCATTGAATCAGGTGCTATTACGACCATTCATGCGTCAATGAACGATCAGCAAGTGATTGATGCGTATCATCATGATTTACGCCGTACGCGTGCCGCCAGCCAGTCTATTATTCCTGTAGATACAAAATTAGCCCGTGGTATAGACCGTATTTTACCTAAATTTAAAGGTCGCTTTGAGGCCATTGCGGTCCGTGTACCGACCATTAATGTGACGGCGATGGATTTAAGTGTCACGGTTAATGCAGATGTAGATTTAAGTGCGGTTAATAATGCCCTTAAAGCACAAGCTAAAGACCGCCTTGAAGGTATTTTAAGTTACACCGAAGAGCCGTTGGTATCGGTTGATTTTAACCATGACCCACATTCTTGTATCATAGATGGCACACAGACACGTGTTAGTCATAAACGACTGATAAAGTTATTAGTTTGGTGTGATAACGAGTGGGGGTTTGCGAATCGCATGCTCGATACCGCGCGTGCTATGATGGCATTTAAGTAATATTTAAAACGTATTTTTCAGGTTCAGTATCGTTAACTAAGGAGATGTTCATGTCGGTCATTAAAATGGCAGATTTAGATTTAAACGGCAAACGCGTATTAATTCGTGAAGATTTAAATGTACCCGTTAAAGCAGGAAAAGTGACGTCAGATGCACGTATTCGTGCTGCGTTACCTACTATCAAACTAGCGTTAGAGAAAGGCGCGAAAGTGATGGTTATGTCACACCTTGGCCGTCCTACGGAAGGGCAATACGAAGAAGAGTTTTCATTGGCTCCGGTTGTCGATTACTTAAATGATGCACTTGAGCAAACAGTTCGCCTAGAAAAAGATTACCTAAACGGCGTTGATGTTGCAGATAACGAAGTCGTTGTTTTTGAAAACGTGCGTTTTAATAAAGGCGAGAAAAAAGACGACGAAACCTTATCAAAGCAACTCGCTGCATTATGTGACGTGTACGTAATGGATGCTTTTGGTACTGCGCATCGCGCACAAGCATCAACGCATGGTGTAGGTTTATTTGCTGATGTAGCGTGTGCCGGTCCATTATTATCGGCTGAACTTGAAGCGCTAGGCAAAGCACTTGATAACCCAGCACGCCCGCTCGTGGCGATTGTGGGTGGCTCTAAAGTGTCAACTAAGTTAACTGTACTTGATTCGTTATCTAAAATTGTTGACCAGCTTGTTACGGGTGGCGGTATTGCTAATACCTTTATTGCAGCTGCAGGTTACCCTGTAGGTAAGTCACTTTTTGAGGCTGACTTAATGGACGAAGCTAATCGCTTATGTGCAGCAGCAAAAGCTAACAATGGTGAAATTCCAGTACCGACTGATGTCGTCGTGGGTAATGAATTCTCAGAATCAGCTGTAGCAACACTTAAAGATGTAAGCGAAGTTACCAGCGACGATATGATTTTTGATATTGGCCCTGATACAGCAAACAAACTTGCAAAAATTATTGCTAATGCGGGCACCGTTGTATGGAATGGCCCAGTCGGTGTTTTTGAATTTGATCAGTTCGGTAATGGTACACGTGCTATTGCCCAAGCAATTGCTGATTCAAAAGCGTTTTCAATTGCAGGCGGTGGTGACACTTTAGCAGCAATTGACAAGTACGGCATTAGTGACAAAGTTTCGTATATTTCTACCGGTGGTGGTGCTTTCTTAGAGTTTTTAGAAGGTAAAAAACTGCCAGCAGTAGTGATGTTAGAATCACGTGCTAAGTAATACGTAAAGTATTAGCTAGCCGTTAGGCAGATGTGGAGTGTCCGCATCTGCTACACTTAACTGATAAATACCTCTCACTTTTATTTATTAGTTATTTAATTCGAATTTTAGGCATTGAGCTTTAAGGTTCGAGGTGCAGTTATTGCACCAAACTAACAAATCCGTTCAAACTAGATAGTTTAATGACTATCGATAAATTGGAGAATACCCAATGGCTTTAATCAGTATGCGACAACTTCTGGATCATGCCGCTGAGCATGGTTACGGTGTACCCGCGTTTAATGTAAATAACCAAGAGCAAATGCGCGCAATTATGGAAGCGGCTGATAAAACAAACAGCCCTGTTATTGTGCAAGGTTCTGCGGGCGCACGTGCGTATGCCGGTGCACCTTTTATTCGTCATATGATTTTAGCGGCAGTTGAAGAATGGCCACATATCCCCGTGGTTATGCATCAGGATCACGGTACATCACCGGGTGTATGTCAGCGTTCAATTCAGTTAGGTTTTTCATCAGTAATGATGGATGGCTCGTTAATGAGCGATGGTAAAACTCCGTCAAGCTACGATTACAACGTTGATGTAACACGTAAAACAGTTGAAATGGCACACGCATGTGGTGTTTCAGTTGAGGGTGAGCTAGGTGTATTAGGTTCACTTGAAACCGGTGAAGCGGGTGAAGAAGACGGCGTTGGCGCTGAGGGTAAACTTACCACAGAGCAAATGCTAACGAATCCAGAAGAAGCAGCTGATTTTGTAAATAAAACCCATGTTGATGCGCTGGCTATTGCCTGTGGTACATCACACGGTGCCTACAAATTTACGCGTCCACCAACCGACGACATTTTAGCAATTGATCGTATTAAAGAAATTCATGCGCGTATTCCAAACACGCACTTAGTAATGCATGGCTCGTCTTCTGTACCACAAGAGTGGTTAGAAGTGATTAACCAATACGGTGGCGAAATTCCTGAAACATACGGTGTGCCAGTTGAGCAAATTGTTGAAGGTATTAAATACGGTGTGCGTAAGGTAAACATTGATACTGACTTACGTTTAGCGTCTACCGGTGCAATCCGTCGTCATTTAGCAATGAACCCGTCTAACTTCGACCCACGTAAGTTTTTAGCCGCTGCAACACAAGCGATGACTGATATTTGTATCGCCCGTTACGAAGCGTTTGGTACTGCGGGTCAAGCAAGTAAAATTAAGCCAATTTCATTGGATGAAATGCACCTTAAATACTTAAGCGGTGAGTTAAACCCAAAAATAAAATAATGAGCCAATAACGGCGATACTCTCGCACTCATTATAAAAAGCCAGTTGCTTACGCACTGGCTTTTTTGATCTGTAAGAGATCAGTATTTTACTTACCGATAAATCTGGGATCACTCGATTACTAACTAACCTTATCTGGGATCATTACTTTACTAAGTGAAGGGCTTAAAGTGACGCATTTTGTACTTTTAAGTGTCGAACATCATAATTAATGGATAAAAATCACACAGTAAATCATTGGTTTAGCTTTGTTAGTGGGTAAAATAGTGATCCGAAAAGGGATCTGCTTGATAAAACTCTGATCCTTGTATTTAAGATCTTAATAAACCTGATCTAAATAGGTGCCGACTTTTATTATTAAGCCTAAAAATAGCTGCTAGTTAGTAATTTGATGATCCCAAGTTAATATCATAAATAATGCCTTTAATAACGACTCACTTTACTGCAAACCACTTTTTTATTTACTGCTCAAGATGATAAAAATATGACATATTCAATTTTTTGTTACTATTTTGTGTTTTTTTTAGTCTCATTTTAATTTAGACGTTACACTTTAATAAAAATGTCATACTTAGTCATAATAATGAAACCTACTCAATAGCCTAAGAGATAAATTGGAATGTCACGTAAAGTATTAGTCGTTGATGACGAAGCACCTATCAGGGAAATGTTGGTTTTTGTTTTAGAACAAAATGGCTTTCAAGCCATTGAGGCAGAAGATTATGATTCTGCAATAGCCGCAATGGTTGAACCTTATCCAGATATGGTGTTACTCGATTGGATGCTACCTGGTGGTAGTGGAATTCAAATTGCTAAAAAATTCAAACAAAATGAACACACACGCCAAATCCCTATCATTATGCTGACTGCTCGCGGTGAAGAAGAAGACAAAATACGCGGTTTAGAAGTGGGCGCTGATGATTACGTTACTAAGCCGTTTTCACCTAAAGAGTTAATGGCGCGTATTAAAGCGGTTATTCGCCGAGTAGCACCTACCTCTTTAGAAGAAGCAATTGAAGTGCATGGCCTGCGCTTGGACCCTATTTCGCATCGTGTTACCTCAGGGGGCAGTGAGCTTGATATGGGGCCAACCGAATTTAGACTGTTACACTTTTTTATGACCCATCCAGAGCGTGTTTACAGCCGTGAGCAACTGCTTGATCATGTATGGGGAACGAATGTGTATGTTGAAGACAGAACCGTAGATGTTCATATTCGTCGCTTGCGTAAAGCGATTGCTACGCTTGGACATGACCGCTTAGTACAAACGGTACGCGGAGCTGGTTATCGCTTTTCGAGTAAACTATAGTGTGCTTACAATTAAGCTTACTTAGTTAAGTAGCAATCTATTAACCTAGTTCAGTCAACTTGTCTGCTAGCGTTTATAAGGTAAAGAGCGTGTATGTATCGAGTTATTAACAAGCAGGCGCTAACAAAGCGGCTGTTTGTCTATTTTATACCTTTACTTTTAATTGGGGTGCTTATTGGTGCCCCATTTTTGATGTTGTTTTTGGGCGCTTTTTCGCTACTTATGTGGCATTACCATCAACTTTATCGGTTAAGTGATTGGCTGCATAACCAGCGCAGTTTTAACCCACCAGAAGGTGAAGGGTCGTGGGAGCAAGTATTTGAAGGCATCTATCAGCTGCAACATCGTAATCGTAAAAAGCGTAACGAACTGGCAGAGCTGATACGCCGTTTTCGTGACGGTGCTGAGGCGGTGCCTGATGCTGTTGTTGTATTGCAAAACGATTTATCAATTGTGTGGTGTAATCAACTTGCACTCAAAGTGTTAGGGTTACAATGGCCGGTTGATCATGGTCAGCGTTTAGATAACCTCATTCGCGATCCTAAATTTGCTAAATATATGCGCCGTAAAGAGTTTAGTGATGCACTGGAGCTTGAAAGTGGCCACAGTGTTGAGCAAGTTCTTGAATTTAGGGTGATGCCTTATGCTAACACTCAGTTATTGGTGGTAGTACGCGATGTCACCCGTTTAAAGCAGCTTGAGCAGATGCGTAAAGACTTTGTTGCTAATGTGTCTCATGAGCTCAGAACCCCTTTAACGGTTGTTACCGGCTACCTTGAAATGCTCGACAGTGATTCGCTCCCTCCGCCTGCAATGTGGAATAAAGCACAAACTACCATGCTAGAGCAATGTAAACGCATGGATAGTTTAGTGAATCAGTTACTTTCTTTATCACGTATTGAAGGCGCAAAACGCCACAGTAATGATAAGGCAGTAAAGGTACCGCAATTGCTAAAACTGATTGAAACTGAGGCACAGTCTATAAATCAAGATAAAGGCCATCAACTTATTTTTAATATTGATGCGTCACTTGATATTACCGGTGCTGAGGATGAGCTCAGAAGTGCGTTTTCAAACTTAGTATTTAATGCCATTCATTATACTAAGCCAGGTGGTAAAATTGAGGTGTGTTGGCAGCGCAACAATGAACAGGCATGTTTTAGTGTTACCGATAATGGTGATGGTATTGCACCAGAGCATATAAATCGCTTAACTGAGCGTTTTTATCGGGTCGATAAAGCCAGAAGCCGCACCACAGGTGGCTCAGGATTAGGCTTAGCAATTACTAAACATGTACTTACTCGCCATGGTAGCCAATTAAAAATTAACAGTGAACTGGGTAAAGGCTCCTGTTTTTCTTTTGCGTTTTCAAGCGATAGGCTGATCTCTATTTCGCCATTAGTGACGAGTAATACTGCTAGTCATAAAAGTGTCATTTAAGAGTCACACCATTGTCATGTACTCACTTTAGAGTGAACCGCAGTTAGGAAATGGGACGAACAAACTGGAGAACCCCAAAATGAAATTTAAAAACTTAGTTGCCGCAATGGGTGTGGCTGTTACAACATTTGTATCTGCGCAAGCAGTAGCATTAGAAGACGGTATGCCTGAGTATCAAAAAATTAGCGGTGTATCAGGTAACTTTTCATCGGTAGGGTCTGATACGTTAGCCAACATGATGACCTTTTGGGCTGAAGAATATAAGCGTATTTACCCAAATGTAAATATTCAAATTCAAGCGGCAGGTTCGTCTACTGCGCCACCAGCATTAACAGAAGGTACGGCAAATTTAGGTCCAATGAGCCGTGCTATGAAGTCGAAAGAAATTGAAGCATTTGAAAAGCGCTATGGCTATAAGCCAACACAAGTACGTGTAGCAATTGATGCATTGGCGGTATTTGTTCATAAAGATAACCCAATTGAAGGGCTGCGTATTGACCAAATCGATGCTATTTTCTCATCAACACGTAAATGTGGCGCACCAGAGCAAGTAAACCGCTGGAGTGATGTTGGTCTAGAAGGTGATTGGGCTGCAAAAGACGTGCAATTATATGGACGTAACTCAGTATCAGGGACTTACGGTTACTTTAAAAAGAAAGCCTTATGTAAAGGCGATTTTCGTAATAACGTGAACGAGCAACCGGGCTCAGCTTCTGTTGTACAGTCAATTTCAGCATCACTAAATGCCATTGGTTATTCTGGCATTGGTTATAAAACATCGGGTGTACGCACTGTTCCGTTATCTAAAAAAGGTACTAACTTTGTAGATGCCACGCTTGAAAACGTAGCACAAGGTAAATACCCACTATCACGTTTCTTATATGTTTATGTAAATAAACACCCAAATAAGCCACTTGGCCCAGTTGAAGCTGAGTTTTTAAAGATGGTACTTTCGCAAGAAGGTCAAAAAATTGTAGAAAAAGATGGTTATGTGCCACTTTCTGCAAAGCTAGTTGAAGTTGAGTTGAAAAAGTTAGGCTTAAAATAAACCGCTAATAATTAAAAAACCGCTCAAATGAGCGGTTTTTTTTGGTTTACTATTTATGCCGATTGATATTAGTCAGCTTTACTTAAGTTTTCAGCTTGTACTTTGCATTGATTATACGCTTCGATGCATTTAGATGAGCAAACCTGTGACTTAAGGCTGTCGGTGGTTGTTTGTTGTTCACAGCTGGTTTCGCATTGATAACTTTGCTGAGCGCATTGATTAAGTGCTGGATTACCTGCTTGGCTTTGGCACCCTGCCAATGCTGCAAAAGAAAAAGCCACTAGAGTGGTTTTAATAAAAGTTTTCATACTTATCCTTAAAGTGAGGCTACACCAGTATTAAACTTCAACCTGTATATTGTCGATTAATCTAACACTTCCTAAAAAGGCGGCAGCTAAAATAACAAATCGTGTATCTTCGAGTGTAGCAGCTTTTAATGTATCTCGTTGAGCTATCGAAAAATAATCTGGTTTTAGCCCTGCGCTTTCTAAAGTCGCTTTAGCATCAGCTTCAAGAGTAGCAAACGCTTTATTTCCGCTTTTTAGTTGCTGCGCACAGTGATTTAAAGTGTTGAATAAAATCGTAGCGGTTTGCTTTTCATCACTTGATAAATACCCATTGCGTGAGCTCATGGCAAGGCCGCTAACTTCACGCATCGTTGGCACACCAATAATTTCTACTGGTATCGACAAATCACGGGCCATTGTTTTAACAACTTGCAGCTGCTGAAAGTCTTTTTCACCAAAGCAGGCGTAATCAGGTTGGACTAAGTTAAACAGTTTAGTGACAACTGTTGCTACACCTTTAAAATGACCAGGACGTGAGCCACCGCAATAGCCCATCGAAATACCTGGTACATCAACAAAACTTTGCACCCCTAAGCCATTTGGGTAAATAGCCTCTACACTGGGGATAAACAAAATATCCGTTTCAAGATCGGCTAAACCTTGTTTATCGGCTTCTAAGGTACGCGGATAATTGTCTAGATCTTCGTTAGCACCAAATTGCATCGGGTTAACAAAAATACTAACAACGACTTTGTCGGCCAGTGTTTTTGCTTTTTCTACCAACGAAAAGTGACCGCGGTGCAGGTTACCCATAGTAGGTACTAGTGCAACACTTAAACCCGCTTGGCGCCAAGCTCTTATTTGACTGCGTAATGATTTAATTTCAGTGATTGACTGCATTATTTAAACTCGTGTTCAGCGCTTGGGAATACACCGCTTTTAACATCGTTACAATACTTTTTAACAGCGGCAGGCATGTTGCCTGTTTCGAGTAAAAAGTTTTTTGAAAATTTAGGAATGTAGCCTGCAGAAATACCGACTAAATCGTGCATAACCAAAATTTGGCCATCGGTTACATTGCCCGCACCAATCCCTATAGTCGGAATGCTTAATGAGTCAGTAATACGTTTTGCTAAGGCACTTGGAATACACTCAAGCACGAGTAGTTGAGCACCGGCTGCCTCTAATGCTTTTGCATCGGCAATAATTTTTTGTGCTTGTGCTTCTTCACGGCCTTGAATTTTAAAACCACCAAATACGTGCACAGATTGCGGCGTAAGCCCTAAATGCCCACACACCGGAATACCTTGCTGAGTAAGTGATTTAATGCTGTCATGTAGCCATTCACCGCCTTCAAGCTTGACCATATTAGCACCTGCGCGCATGAGTTCTGCGGCATTTTTACACGCATCATTTGGATTTGCGTAGGTCATAAACGGTAGGTCAGCAATAACAAATAGGTCACGGCTTCCAGCGCGAACACAGCGAGTATGGTACGCAATTTCTTGGTTTGTTACAGCGAGTGTGTCATCGCCACCTTGTAATACCATACCCAAAGAATCACCGACTAAAACAACTTCAACGCCATTCTCATGAAATAACTTAGCAAAACTGGCATCATAAGCTGTTAACGCAGTGATTTTATTACTTTCAGCCTTCATTTTATTCAAAGTTGAAACGGTTATTTTAGACATAATATTCTCGCAGACAGTGGTCTTAGTTAATTACAGCGGTAATTGTTGTAAGTCGTTAAGCGGTAGGTTATTTGCTATCTGTTTGATAGATGCGCCGCTTGGTAAAATAAGTTCGGGTGCAATTTCTTGCAGCGGGTAAACAACAAATTCTCTCTCGTTTAACCCGTAATGAGGCACCGTTAAACGTTTAGTATTTATAACCTGCTCACCAAATAATAAAATATCAATATCCAGTGTGCGTGCGCCCCAACGCTCAGCTTTTCTGACTCGACCATGCTCCAGCTCTATGGCTTGCGTTAAATCAAGTAACTGCTCTGGCTGTAGCGAGGTATTGATACAGGCAACCGCGTTCACATAATCGGGTTGATCTTGTGGCCCCATAGGCTTGCTCGCATAATAATGTGAGCAAGCGATAAACTCGCTGTTAGGCAAGTTTTTAAGTGCAACAACAGCATCATCAAGTTGTTTTTTAGGTGTATTAAGGTTGGCACCTAAGCCTAAATAGACACGTTGCATTATTTACTCAGCTGGTTTTTTAGTGGTGCGCCGACGAGGACGCTTACGTGGTTTTGGTCCACCTTGATGACCTAGCTCTCGCACCATTTCTTTTTGGCCATTAATATCTTGACTCAAGTACTGTGTCCACCACTGTGCAAGCTCTGTATGCTCAGTTTCACCGGCATCAACACGCAGTAGTAAAAAGTCATAAGCGGCTTTAAAACGAGGCTGCTGTGTTAAGCGATAGGCACGTTGGCCTGCACGTTTGTCTAAACGTTGTTGAATATGCCAAATATCACGGGCGCCTAACGTAAAGCGTTTTGGCACTGCAATATGCTGAGCGTTCTCACTAAGTACTTTATTAATTGCTTGGGCAAAGGCATCGTATTCAGAGAGTTGTTCTTGACGTCGAATTTTTTCAGTACGTTCAACCAATGGAAACCACAGTAACGCTGCAAATACAAACGCAGGGGTGACTTTTTTCTCTGCATTAATGCGGATGTCAGTGTTTGCAAACATTTGCTTGATGAAAGTTTCTTCAAGCCCGCCTGGGTTTTTATCCAAAATGCGGTCAAGTTCTGGGAACAACGATTTAAATAACCCGTATTTGCGCAGCATTAAAAAGTTTTGTTGTGCTTTGCCGTTTAAAAACAGCTTGAGTATTTCTTCAAACAAACGTGCCGGTGGAATGTTATCAAGCAAGCTAGCTAGAGCGGTTATTGGCTTTTCGCTTGCAGGTGCTATTTGCATATCGAGTTTAGTAGCAAAGCGCACTGCACGAAGCATACGAACGGGGTCTTCACGATAGCGTGTTTCAGGGTCGCCAATTAACTCAATTTGTTTTGCCTTTATGGCCGCTAAACCATTGGCGTAATCATAAATACAAAAATCATTGATTGAGTAATATAAGGCATTGATTGAAAAATCACGACGCTCGGCATCTTCTTCAATGCTGCCAAATACGTTGTCGCGAAGTAGCTGCCCATGTTCACTTGACTGGCTAATTTGATTTTTATCTTCTTGTGCTTCGTGATGGCCGCGCATGGTGGCCACTTCAATAATCTCACGGCCAAAAACAATGTGCGCCAAACGAAAGCGGCGGCCAATTAAACGGCAGTTACGAAACAGTTTTTTAACTTGCTCAGGGGTTGCATTGGTTACAACATCAAAATCTTTGGGTTGTTGACCTAACAATACATCGCGAATGCAACCACCAACTAAGTAGGCATCATAGCCACCATCTTTTAGGCGATAGAGTACTTTGATTGCATTTGGGCTAAATTGTTTGCGAGAAATACCATGCTCACCTCGAGGGATCACCAACGGTTCACTGCTGATTGCGACATCTTCGGCACTGGCATTCGGGCCGATAATTTGTCGACAAAATTGAAAAAGCTTGGAAATAATAGTCTGTCTCCTAGAGAAGCGGTTGATTGACTCGCCATTGCAATCAAAATGACAACAAGTACCTTCTCATAGAGCTGTACTTACTGTTTTATGTAATTAGCATATATTTAGGCGGCTATCATATACCAGCAAGGTGGAAAAATTAAGTTGCAGTGCTGAAATTAAGCCATTTTTAACGATTTTATTTGAATTTGTTATACCCAATCCGCGAAAGAGCGTTAAATCTGTATTTCACGCGTAGTGGGAACGCGGCTTAAGTTAAAATGTGCCACGCCCCAAGCAAGTAATTGCTCTGTGGTTAAATCCATAAGTTGGTCGTGAGTTGGCAAACCTAAAAAGTTAAATACCGCTATCAAAGTCGGTTTGGGATTTTGTTTGCAAATAGCGGGGGCGTAATTTTGTTTAGAGAGTTTAAATCCGGGTTTTGCTACCGCTAAAGGTAAATGAGCAAATTCTGGAATAGGGTTATTAAGTTGCTTAAAGAGACTTATTTGACGGGCGGTAGGTTCAAGTAGATCAGCGCCTCGTACAATTCGATTGATCCCTTGCACAATGTCATCAATGACCACCACTAGTTGATAGGCAAATAAACCGTCGCTACGTTTTATAATGTAATCTTCATGGGCCAGAGCAGGGTCAACGTCAATACGCCCCTGAATAAGGTCGTTATAAGTCACGGTTGCATGGCATTGAGTTAAGCGAAGGGCATGACCCTGTTCACTGAGTTGGCTATGTTTACATTGCCCTTGATAAATTCCACCTAGCGCTTTTATTTGCTTACGAGAGCATTGGCAGGCATAAATAAGGTGTTGTTTTGACAGTGAGTTTACTGCATCTTGATAAATAGTAAGACGCTGTGTTTGATACACAACGTTTTCATCCCAATTAAGGCAGTAGGCGTCTAAGGTATTTAGGATATCGGTGGCTGCGCCTTTAACAACGCGAGTGGTGTCTATATCTTCAATGCGTACTAACCATTTCCCTTGGTTAACTTTTGCATCTAGGTAGCTACCTACAGCCGCCACAAGTGAGCCAAAATGTAACGGCCCCGAAGGAGACGGTGCAAATCGGCCGCGATAGTCAGATACTTGCGCGGTAACGGCTGTAGAAGACATGGCTATAACTTAATTAGCCGCGTCCAGCTTGTTTTTCTTTAATTTCGGCAAGTGTTTTACAGTCTACGCATAAATCAGCAGTAGGACGTGCTTCTAAACGACGAATGCCAATTTCAATGCCACAAGACTCACAAAAACCAAACTCGTCTTCTTTAATTAAGTTGATTGTTTTTTCAATTTTCTTAATTAATTTGCGTTCGCGGTCACGAGTACGAAGCTCTAATGAGAACTCTTCTTCTTGTGCTGCGCGGTCAACGGGATCAGGAAAGTTAGCTGCTTCGTCTTGCATGTGTGACTTAGTACGATCAACTTCGTTCCGTAAATCATTACGCCAAGTTTCTAAAATTGTTTTAAAATGAGCACGTTGTGCTTCATTCATGTACTCTTCACCCGGTTTTTCTTGGTATGGTTCTAAACCGGCTTGAGCCAATAAACCATGTCTTTTTTGGTCTGGCATAACTCTCTCCTAAATCCTTAATTTAATGCCTCAGCATTAGCCGGCGGTATAAATAACAGAAACTCATACCCTAGGCAAATTTATTTTTAAATAATCGAATTAGCTTCAACCCTGTTTACCCATATAAAAGTAGCAAAAGCAGTGTTTATACTTTTTTATTACAGTATCGGTTTATAAACTGGCGTTGTTATGTGGGCAAAAATAATAAAAACAACTTATCTTTTACTTTTCGGTTAAGTATTTTTTAGGCGTAATACAATACCAGCGTTTAAAAGCACGCTGAAAAGCGCTTTGTTCAGAAAAGCCCAGCGCAGTGGCAATGTTTAACGAACTGAGTCCTTGTTTTAGTAATATAAGGGCTTGTTGTTTGCATATTTCGTCAATAATTTTGCTGTAGCTGGTGTGTTGTTGTTTTAAGTAACGCTGTAGGCTGCGAGTTGATAGCGCTAATGCCTGAGCAGCTTGCTGAACACTTAAACGCTCTGGCAGGTGTTGTGTTATTAGCGCTTTGAGCTGACTAATATACTGAGCTTCGTGGTTATAGTTAATAGCCTGTGCGGCTAATAAAGTTTCTAGCTCGTTATTAGCGCCTTTTAGTGAGCAGTGTAGTAATTGGCTATCAAAGATCATGCTATTTGTTGTGCTATTAAACTCAATAGGACAGTTAAATACACTTTGATGCTGTTTAACTTCATTGATGGGCGGTTGTTGGCGCATTAATTTTATTTGGCTGAGCATCAACGGGGCTTGCCATTCACAACATTGTTGAGCAAAAGCAAGCCAGCTACTAAAAAGCTCATCTGCCATGAAGTGTGTGACTGGTGTTTTGGGGTGCCATTCTAGGCTGCTGTGTTGTTGGTGATGATGTAGGCTAATAGTGCCAATGTTTCTAACTAAGGTATGCAGCTTTAAAGCATGTTGTAATGCGCTTAATAAAGAGTCACTCACTAAAGCAATATGCCCAAGTAATCCCCAGTTTTGCGCATTAAGCGCTTGACCAAACTCTAATCCTACTGTGTTCCTATTTAAGTGTTTTGCGCCAATGGCCATGAGCTGTTCGTAATCAGCAAGCGGGTATTTATAGCGACTGTTATTAAGTTGCTGCCCTCCTTGAGTAATATTATTAAGTAAGTGTTCTTTATTCAGACCTTGAGAAGCTAAGTAACTAGTTAAAGAACGAATAATTTGGCTACTTACAAAATACATAAAATATCCTTTTCTAGACGGTTAAAGTTTAAGCTGCCCTAACTGGCGCGCAAAGTCAATTTTGTGCGTTTGAGGTCAAGATTTTAATAAGTATTTACGGCATGGTTGTAAAGTTAAACAATAATAATGACAAGGAACACCACAATGAAGCCCCATTTACTCTCACTTTGTATCGCCAGTAGCCTACTTTTAATTGGTTGTAGCGAAGACAATGACAATAACGTTGCACCACCAATTGTCGTGGTGCCTGATCCCGTTCCAGAGACGAGCGCGCCAATAATTGCATTTGATGACGATAATAAACTTGATGCGAATATCCGTTGGACTACCTTCGGTGTGCCGCATATCACTGCTGATAACTTAGAGAGCTTAGCGTTTGGTAGTGGTTATGCTTATGCTAAAGATCATGCGTGTCTATTGATGGATCAAATTATTAAAGTGCGCGGTGAACGCTCGAAATACTATGGTCCAGATAAAGTACCAGGCAGTGGCGACTCAACGCATTTAATTTCTGACTTTGGTTATAAAGCCTTGGGTGTGAATGAATATGCTCAAGCCAATTATGATCAATTAGAAGAGAACAGCCGAGCGCACTTTGAAGGGTTTGTGCAAGGCTTTAATAAATACGTTACTGATACGGGGGTTGATAATTTAGCGCCGGAGTGTGCCTCTGCACCTTGGGTTACCAGTTTAACAGCACAAGATATGTTGGCGTACTCTATGGCTACAGTGCAGCTAGCCAGCTCGGCTAACTTTTTAGAGCTCGCTTTTTTAGCAAACCCGGGTGATGCGAATGAGTATCTGCCAATACCTACGTCAGAGCAGCCAAGTGCTGTGTCTTCAATGGTAGGCAATATTAATCAGCGAGCAAAGCAATTTAAGCTAGAGAAAAAATTTGATCACTTAGGGTCAAATGGTTGGGGGCTTGGTAAAGATATGATGGCCAATGGTAAAGGTGGTCTATTAGCAAATCCTCATTTTCCTCATGAGGGCAATTTACGCTTTTGGCAATCACACCTAACCATTCCCAACGCTATGAATGTAATGGGGGGCAGTTTGCAAGGGATGCCAGGAGTGATCAATATTGGTTTTAATGAGCACATAGCTTGGACCCATACTTTTTCTACAGCACGTCATTTTTTAATTTATCAGCTAGCACTAAATGAAAATGATCGCATGGGTTACAGCGTTGAAGGTGATAATTATGAAATTACTTCAAAAACAATTAACGTTGAGGTAACTGTGGCACCAGGGACCACAATTACACTTAGCAAACCGTTTTACTATAGCCACCATGGTTTAATGATTGAAACACCTGCCGCAAATGGTTTAGGGTGGAACGACAGCCAAGCATTTACCATCAAAGATGCCAATGAATTTAATATGGATGTGGTTGCTCAGTGGTCAGCTATTAATCAAGCAACCAGCTTAGAAGAGATGAAGGCCTCGTTTGCTAAATACGATGGCGTTTCATTTAATAACACCATGGCCAGCGATAAAGAAGGTAATGTCTTTTTTGTTGATGACAGCACCGTTTTGAAACTGAGTGATACCGCAAATATGGCAATTCGTTTGCAACCTGAATTGGTTGCACTTAGAGAGTCGACGGGCTTTGATTTAGTACCTGGTAACTTAAAGTTATTTGAGCCGCAAGGCGTTGTGCCTTTTGAACAAGCTCCCCAACTAAGTCGCACTGACTACGTACAAAACTCAAATGACAGCTATTGGGTTACTAATCTTGAACAACCTCTTGTGGGCTTTGCTGCGCAATATGGCGATGTTCATCAGCCATTATCATTGCGTACCCGCATGGGTTTGAAGCTCATAAAAGAGGGAGGCGGTGAAGACAGTAAGTTTGATTTGGCTGAACTTGAAAATGCGCTAGTAGGCAATCGTATCTATTTAGGTGAATTAGTATTTGATGATTTAGTTGCCCAGTGTAAAGCGCGTGGCGCAACACCGGTTACACTAACTAATGGAGCAAGTATTGACCTAACAGCTGCCTGCGCCGTGTTAGAGGACTGGAATGGCGCTATGAACCTTGATACACAAGGTGCTGCGTTAATCAGAGAGTTTGCTCACTTATTTAATGGTGATGAATACTTATATGATAATTTTGATGTGACCAACCCTGCAAATACGCCAAATACCTTACTTGCCGATGGCTCTGCGTTAACGGCATTAGCGCATGCAGTGCTTAATTTACAAAGCAATGGCATGGCATTAAACAGTACTTTAGGTGAGCTGCAATTTGTTGAAAAAACGCTAGCAGGCGGCATTGCTTCAGGCGAGCAACTTCCTTGGAGTGGGCCAATGAGTGTGGAAGGAGGCTTTAATGTGTATCGTTTTGATCGCAGTAGCAGTCGTTCATTTTCTACGGTGATCCCATATATCGATCATCAAACATTGGATGATGCGATAACAGGTAAACCGTTAGCGTCAAATTTAACAGCCAGTGGTTACCCTGTTAATTACGGATCGAGCTGGATGTTTGTGATGAACTTTACCGATGATGGTCCTGTGGCAAAAGGATTACTGACTATGTCGCAAAGTTCAGACTCAAGTTCAGAACATTTTGATGATCAATCGCGTTTTTACTCAAATACGCCAGTATTAAGACCCATCTTATTTAAAGATGCAGATATTAATCTAAATTTAATTAATGAAATGGATTTATCAATGAGTAAAGAGTAAGCACACTTTGAGCGCCAGTACGAATGCTGGCGCGCTGTTTACCTAGTCAATAAACGGCACTTTTTCAATTAAAGTAACTTCACTCGCTGAAATGTGTGCTTTATAAGCTAATACTTCTACGCCTTGCTCAATGGCCTCGCTAAGCAATTGTGCATAGGTTGGGTCAATATGCGCTGCTGCACTGACTTGTGTGATGCCTTGGTGCAGCACTGCAAATAGTAATACCGCTCGATGCCCTTGTTTTACCATGTCGATTAATTCACGAATATGCTTTTGCCCACGAACAGTTTGGGTGTCAGGGAAGTAGCCTTGACCACTTTGTGGACGATCTTCGCTCAGCAGCGTGACTGATTTAACTTCAACATAGCAATTGGCTTTGCTGCTGTGGGTAAGTAAAAAGTCGATGCGGCTGTTTTCACTGCCATACTTCACTTCACTTTGTATGTGTTGATAGCCTGTAAGCTCATCAATAACCTCATTATTAAGTGCTTCTTCGACCACTTTATTGGCGATAGCGGTATTTACACAAATAAGCTGTGATACATTATTTTGCGTCAGCTCTAATGACTGCGGGTACTTTCGCTTGGTATTACTGCTGGTGGAATAAAAGGCAGTAAAACCGGCATCGGCACAGCCCGTCATCTTACCCGTATTAGCACAGTGAGCGGTAAAAGTAGTGCCATCACTGAGCTCTAAATCAGCTAAAAAGCGTTTGTAACGCTTTAATAAAGTGGCAGATTGTAATGGCGGGGTGTACTTCATTTATGACTTCCTTATGTAACCTGAGCGCTGGATAATAAGTTTATTTCAAGTAGTTGTTTTAGCGCTAACTGCGTTGAGTTCATTTTTTCTAGAGATAATAAACTTAAATATTTTTATAGCTCAATATGTTAGCAAACTTATTAACCCGAGTTTAGGGTAAGTGAAATTGAGGTTTACAGGCAGGTTGAGGTTATTCACCTCAAGCAGTTGGGAACTTAAGCGCTCTATAGTAAACTCAACCGCACATTTAAGTGCAAGGATATTCTAACATGAGTGAAAAATTTGTTGTTCAATTAAGCGAGCAGTTGGCACCAGGGCATTGGGGCGAAAGTGCGTCATTATCTTTTAACGAACACGGCGCAACGGTTCATTTATCTGAGCAAGAAACATTAAAAAATGTGCAAAAAGCGGGTCGTACAATTGCAAATCAAGGCATTAAAAATGTTGTTCTTGAAGGTGATGTATGGTGCACAGAGAGCCAATGGGCTTTTTACCAAGGCTTTGTATCACCAAAAGTACTAAACGGTGTTGAGTTTGTTGATAACGCACAATCTGATCTTAAAGAACTCGCTGATTTAAAAGCATCGGCAACGTGGGCGCGCGAAATGATCAATGGCACCGCCGATGACATTTACCCAGAAAGCTTAGCTGAAAAAGCCGCTGAATTTATTCAATCACTTGCACCAGAGCATGTTAGCTATCAAATCATAAAAGGCGATGCGCTATTAGAACAGCAGTGGATTGGTATTCATGCCGTTGGCCGTGGTAGTGAGCGTCCGCCAGTATTACTTGAGCTTGATTACAACCCAACTGGCGATGAGAACGCACCGGTAAGCGCAGCACTTGTTGGTAAAGGTATTACGTTTGACTCAGGTGGTTACTCAATTAAACCAAGCGAAGGTATGTTGGGTATGAAGTGCGACATGGGTGGTGCAGCAACGGTAACCGCAGGTTTGGCACTGGCAATTAGCCGTGGCGTAGAAAAGCGTATTAAGTTGTTTTTATGTTGTGCAGAGAACTTAATTTCGGGTAATGCATACAAACTAGGTGACATTCTTACTTACAAAAATGGCACAACCGTTGAAATTGTAAATACCGATGCTGAAGGGCGTTTAGTATTGGCTGATGGCTTAATGGCCGCAGGCGAGACAGGCGCTCCACTTATTATTGATGCGGCAACCCTTACTGGTGCCGCCCTTGTTGCTGTTGGTCAAGAGTACAACGCATTGTTTGCCCTTGATAAAGAGCTAGTGCGTGAAGTGGAAGACTTTGCGTCACAAGAAATGGAAGCCGCATGGCCATTACCACTTGAAAAGTGGCATCAACAAAACTGCCCATCGCCGTATGCGGATACAGCAAATAGCCGCGCCCAAAAAGGCGGTGGTTTCGGTGGTGCATCTAACGCCGCTGGTTTCTTATCTCGCTTTGTGCCAAACGATGGCAAAGGCTGGGTACACATCGATTTAGCTGCTGCATTTAATATGGGTGGTAGCACAAGTCAATGGGCTTCAGGTGCAACTACACAAGGTATGCGCACCGTAGCACGTACCCTACTTGAAAAGGCATAATCTACTGAGATTACGCATTAGTTAAAAAATAGGTACCTTAGGGTGCCTATTTTTTTATCCGCCAAACAAGCAATTTTGTTTTATTTACGGTAAAATCCTTCGCCATTACGTGTTTGGGCATCTATTTTTATTTAAACCTCGCTCAAATATTATACATACCACTGGGATCCTTACTATGTCAGAAAAGTGCTATATCACGGCTCAACAATTACTTGAAGATTCATTCCGCGTAGCGGCACAAGTGTATAAAGATGGCTTTCGTCCAGATTTTATTATTGGTATATGGCGCGGTGGTGCTCCAATTGGGATTGCGGTTCAGGAATATTATGATTACAAAGGCATAGAAACGGATCACATTGCGGTTCGTACCTCGTCTTATTACGGTATTGGTAAGCAATCAAAAGAAATCAAAGTACATGGTTTACACTACATAGTTGAAAACGCAAATGCAGGTGACTCTTTACTGATTGTTGACGATGTTTTTGACTCAGGTCGTAGTATTGTAGCGTTAAAAGAGAAGCTCTCTGAGCTAATGCGTTTAAACTTACCACGTGATATTCGTATTGCTTGTCCATACTACAAGCCAAAAAACTCAAAAGTTGATACAGTGCCTGATTACTACATTCATGAATCTGAAGAGTGGTTAGTATTCCCGCATGAATTATCAGGTTTAACGCCGGATGAAATTATTGAAGGTAAATCTGATTTAGCTAAAATCCACGATATTTTACTTGAAAAGTAAGTAACCTGACCTCTGGATAATAAATCTATCTCAAGCAGCTATTTTCAGCGCTAACTGCGTTGAATTTACTTGCAATAGGCCAGCTATTGACGCGAAAATTCGCCTTGTTTTCACTGTAAATCTCTGGCTAGAGAAAATAAATCTAACTATCACCCATAATCAATATGTTAATAAATCTCTTAACCAGAGTTCAGGTTAAGCATTATTTTACCTAATAAAAAAGGCCTTAATGGCCTTTTTTATTGTCTTTAAAGCTGTGCAAAGCTATCTACATAGTCACTTAATTTAGGAATATCGACAGCTTGTAGTCCTTGCGTGCTTCTTTGTACTAAGTTTTTCTCTACTAACTCACTCACTACACGCCTGTATGCACGCTCAGTGGTTGCAAAGCGCTCAGCTTCTGCATTTACCGTAGGGTAAGCACGTAACAAGGTGGGATTGTTATTCTCTGCACGTAATAAGCAGTCTTTGGCAATATTGTAGCTCAACGGCAGTAACAGCTTATCTAAATTAATTTTTTGATTTTCTTGAAACTTAGCCGCAATCGTTTGCGCCGTATATAAGCTTAGCTCGGGTTTATCGAGCAATAATGCGCGCCAATGTTTTAATTCAATCAAGTTATACGTGACATCACTAAAGCAGGTTACCGTGTAAATGCAGGGGTTATTATTAAGTGCTTCAATTTCGCCAATTAGGGTATTGTTACAGTCGAGTTGGCCAAGAAGCAGGCGCCTGCCATTACCTACATCGTAACTAAACGATACAGTTCCACTTCGCACTAACACCAACTTAGTTAACGGTTGGTCTTGCTGTATTAATATTTCTTTTTTTGATTGCTGAAAACTACTGCCGGCAAACGTCAGCAGTTGATCAACAAGGTAACTGGAAAAATGGTATTGAAACATCAATCATGCTCTTCGGACAATTGTCCTATTTATTACACCTTAATGACGATAGCATTAAGATTAAGAATTTATGCTAACTTGCCCACGCCGTTAAGATAATTAATAGCGTTAAATGACCTTCATTCTTCCGTGTAATGATTAAAAATTGTGGTATTAACCAGTATATTTTAAGGTTTTATTGGTAAGTTAGCTTTTTTATTTTAACTACTGCGTAGCGTAGCTTAATAATGTACTAAAATTTAACGCGTAATACTAACCTAAAGCCTAGGAGAGAACAATTGAGTTGGGAATATTTAGGTTATTTAGCATCCGTCTTATTAGTCATATCATTAACCATGACTGATGTAACCAAACTACGTTGGTTTAATTTATTGGGCTGTATTGCGTTTACTTTTTACGGTGCGGCTATAGGCTCAGTGCCGGTGGCTTTTACCAACGGCTTGTTGGCTTTGGTTAATATTTATCACATTATTAAGCTATATCGTCAGTCAAAAGTTGATACAAAAAAGGGTTAACGCAAGTTAACCCTTTTTTGTTTTTAATTACTCCGCTTTTGCGGCGTCTTTTTCGTAGCGTAACGTACCCGCAATCCACGTTTGCAGCACCTGAGTTTTGTATAGCTGCTCAATGGGGACTTTAAAGTAGTCTTGATCAACCAGTATAAAGTCAGCCCATTTACCTTGCTCTAAACTCCCTAGCTTAAACTCTTGATGCGCTGCATACGCGCCGCCAAGGGTAAACGCACGTAATGCATCTTCTCTGCTTAACACTTCAGTGGCGCGCCAACCGTTTTCAGGCAATTGATTATGATCCATACGTGTAATGGCAGAATATAAGCCATCAAACGGGTTCGCGAGCTCGACAGGGTAATCAGAACCCGCTGCAATAGTCGACCCCTGCTCTAAGAATGTTTGCCAAGCGTATGCGCCTTGGAGTTGTTTATCGGTTAAACGCTGCTCTGCCATATGCATGTCAGATGTAGCATGCACAGGTTGCATTGATGGAATTATTTTCAGGGTTTTAAAGCGCGGAATATCCTCTGGCGAGACGATTTGTGCATGCTCCATGCGATTACGCAGTAGTATACCACCGGTTTGCTTAAATACATTTTGATAGGCATCGAGCACAATTTTATTTGCTCTATCGCCAATGGCGTGGGTATTTGCACTAAACCCGCTTTTAAAAGTGAGTGTAAATAATTGTTCTAGCTTTTGTTGGGTTTCAAGCATTAGGCCAAAGTGGTTTGCTCTGTCTGCGTATTCTTCAATAAGCGCGGCACCGCGTGACCCTAAGGCACCGTCAGCGTAAATTTTTACACTGCGAATAGATAAAAAATCTTGAGCATCTTGATACCGACC
The DNA here is from genome assembly GCF_002310795.1 of Pseudoalteromonas issachenkonii. Classification (NCBI taxonomy): domain Bacteria; kingdom Pseudomonadati; phylum Pseudomonadota; class Gammaproteobacteria; order Alteromonadales; family Pseudoalteromonadaceae; genus Pseudoalteromonas; species Pseudoalteromonas issachenkonii. Next base: position 2,666,397 of record NZ_CP011030.1, on the reverse strand, counting down.
CGCTTTAAGCATCATGTTTAAATCTGGGCTTGCTGCACTTAACATCGCTACAATTCTAAGCGGTAATGTACCTAACTCAGCGCGCTGTTTATAAACTTGCCACGTGGTTTTATCAATACCTGCATCGTGGGTTGAGGTAATGCCTAAGCTTAATAAATGTTTACCTGCGGCATCTAATGCATTGCTAACCGATTGCGCAGATGTTGCAGGCATATGTTGAGTAACCAAGGTTTCTGCTTTATCTATAAAAATACCGGTTGGTTTGCCAAACTCATCTTTTATAATTTCTCCACCTGCTGGGGCTGGTGTGTCAGCATTAATATTGGCAAGTTCTAGTGCTTTTGAATTAACCCAAATAGCATGGCTATCTACTCGCGATAAAATAACAGGGCGGTCGCTGACGACTTTGTCTAAATCAGCAGCGGTAGGGAAACGCGTGTCGGACCATAGCTCTTGGTTCCAGCCCCGACCAATAATCCAACCTTCTTTGCCTTTGGCAAATTCGTTGAGCTTAGCGGTTATTTCATCTACCGATTTTGCGCCGCGCACATCCAGCTGTGACAAGTTTTCACCCAGGCCAATTACGTGTCCGTGGGCATCAATGAGCCCTGGTAATAAGGTTTTTCCATTGGCGTCAATTAGGGTTGCGCCCGGGAAGCTATTTTTTAAGCTGTCAGGACCTGTTTTTACAACTTTGCCATCTTTTATGACTAAGGTTGTAAATGTATTTACTTCGCCATGGCGCATTTTTCCTTTGTATAAAGGGGTGTAGCCATTGGCATTATATATTACTTTCGTTTGTGCAATTGCCACACTAGATAAGGCGCAGAGGCTTGCTAGTAATACCGGTTTAATTAATTTATTGAGTTGCATAAGAGGTATGTTGTTATTATTTGTACTATCACAGTAGCAAACTCAAATTTAGAATACCAATAGCATAATTTATTAATAGTCGAATAAGTCCAGCTTTTAGCTAGAGCAAGCAAATTCGGGGGGGGGGATAGGTTGCGTGTTAACAGGAAAGAATTTGTTTAATCTTCTCAAATAAAGCCTAATTAAGTAGGCTTTATTTCAGGGAGCTATTTATTTACTGGCGTACAAACTATATTCGCTTAATGACAATTGTGCGTCTTTGTCACGGTCGTAGCTGCCAAAGCGTGACCATAAAGCAGGATCACTGGCAGTTTCCGAACGAGTTAAAAAACCATCTTGATTACGGTCAAGTTTTTCAAATTCTGAGGCAATATAGCTATTTGTCGCAAAGCTCATGCAGCTAACAACAGTAAGCGTTAGTAAAATAATATGGCGGATAGGTTTCATCTAAATACTCAGTACAAATTGGTGGTTAGATAGTTTTTAAACTCAGTTAAAGAAATTCTGTTGTCTTGATTTTCATCCCAATTTGAAAATGAGTTTAATAGCTGAGGCTGAGCAGCAAGCTCGCTATGGGTTAAATACCCGTCGTTGTTGGTGTCTAGATGTTCAAAGCGTTGCTTTACATCAAGTGCAAATGCACTATGGCTAACAAATAGTAAAGCACCAATAAGGAGAAGCTGTATTTTCATGGTTGGCGTTCCAAGGCATATTTTAATTGCTGGCAGTAATGAAATAAAGCACTTGCCATAATTTAAATCCCAACATTAAATCCGTTTACACACTCCCTCAGGGATTATGGCAAATGCTTTTAACTCTATACTAATAGATTAAACTTGAATCTAAACTTAAGGTTTAAAGTTTTGGAATTCTTTTTTAGAAATCATCTCGTTATTATCTTTGTCTAAATCGGCAAACTGCTTAAGTAATTGTTTATCTTGCTTTGCCTCAACAAGCGATATTTGGTCATCCATATTTTTATCTAAATGCATAAAACGTACATTTAATGGCGATGCCAGTGCGGTGGCACTAATAGCTAAAAATAGGAGCGAAAAAGCACCAATTAGTTGTTTCATGAATGTACTCCTTTATTTTATAAACAGCTTAAATTCGTTTAGAGATATGAGCCCGTTTTCATCGGTGTCTATCTGTGCAAAGTTCTCATGTAATAAAGCATCTTCACCTGCTTCAGCTTCACTCAATGTGCCATTACTGTCTTTGTCTAAACGATTAAATTCAGCATCTACATCAAGGGCGAACAAATGAGTACTGGTTAGGCACAAACCGATAAGTGCAGCGTTCTGTAAATTGTTTTTGAACATTCCTTGGCTCTTTTTAGATTAATATTAATGTTCTCGTAACAAAAATGATGCCAATATTTATTTTTATTAATAATCAGTGAGTTATGTTTTTTTGTGATGGTTGGTGCGTAATTTTTACAAGTAACTGTGTGTTTTATGCAACAATTTTGCAGTTATAAGCGTTTAAAATTTTTTAAATCAATTGCTTAACTTGTCGCTATTTAGAGACAGCAGGGGTTTTTATCCTTGATGGTTCAGCGAGTGTATAAGTTGAGCGCTTAATAATAGAACGTTTAAAAATAGCAAAGGACTTTTGTATGCCCGCAGTCATGGCTGAAAAATATAAAGCATTGATAAATTGGCGCCCCAATTTAATTGGCCAATTTGTAATCAGCATGCTGTTGTCGCTGTTGCCCTTATCTATAGTGGTTATTGTGTTTTTAAATGTATTAAATAAGCAATTAGCGGTCACTCAGCAAATTGTGAGTAATAATTACCAAGTAACTAAGTCGTTTAATGTGCTTAAGCAAGAGCTTAATAGTTTAGAAAGGGCAACAAGACAAAACTGGGTATTAAAGAGCGACTCACTCGATAAGCTAATCGTAGATAAATGGCAATCATCATTGCAAAACATCAATGAGCTAAAACAGCTTTCAAATAACCAAGCAAATACACACCAATGGCAACGGCTAACGGATACTTTGCAAACGGCGCATACTCAACTTGTGGTTGAAGCGCGTCAACAAGCTGAATTATTTGTGCCAATCAGCGAAATACTAGCGGAGCTAACATTGTGGTTACGTGAGGAAAATGAAGCCAAAATCACTCAAAACCAAATTAGGCTCACAAATTTACAAGCTTCCTTTATAAACTGGTTGGTTGCACTTACGCCTTTAACGCTACTTGTTGGTGGCGGGTTTTTGTGGCGCATAAGCGGGCGCTTAAAAAGCTTAACCTCAGTGATTGATAAATTAGGCCAAGGAGATTGGCAGCAAAAAATATCGGTGCAAGGGTCGGCTGAACTCATAGAGTTAGGTAACAAGTTGCAGTGGGTGCAAGCGCAGCTGCATATGTTAGAACAACAAAAAGATACATTTTTACGCCACGTTACTCACGAATTAAAAACCCCTTTGGCTTCTATGGTTGAGGGCACTGAATTACTAGCCGATGAAATCGTTGGCCCCATCAATAACGAGCAAAAAGCGGTACTTGGGCTGATCAGTCAATCGATGGTGAGGTTACGTACTATGATAGACAGTTTATTGAGTTATAACGCCATTCGCACCAGTAAAGACAACGTCAGTGAAGTGGAATTTAATCAGCTAATAAAAAAGGTAAATAACCACTTTGAGCACCGCTTAAATGCGCGAGAACAATCGCTTATTTGGCACAATAGTTTACCTAATATTTCTCTTAGTTTGCCACGGGAGTTAATTGAAATGATTTTAATTCAGTTAATTTCCAATGGCTTAAAGTTTTCTCAGCCAAGCCAAGTCGTTACTATTAGCTTGAGTCTAGAAAATAACGGCCTAAATATGCAGGTAGCAGATGAGGGCTGTGGCATTAAAGAGCATGAAAGAGAGCATGTTTTTGGGGCGTTTTATCAAGGTAAACATACTAAAGCGATTAGCTTACAAGGCAGTGGTTTAGGTCTTACTATAGTCAAAGAGTCAGTTGAACAGTTACATGGGCAACTAAAAATTGAGCATAATGAGCCGCAAGGCTGTCGATTTAATATTGTCATCCCCTATAAAAATAAAGGAGTTAAATAATATGTCTGCGCGTTTAATGGCTATTGTATGGCTAACCAGCAGTCTTGTTTTTTTATCTGGGTGTGAAATAACAAACACTCAAACACAGGCTGAATCAGCGTTAAATGTACCCTCTCAGCCAGATAGCAAAACGAATCAGCCAAACCCCAAACCTCGGCCAAAATCAGAGCCAATATATCCCTCTGCAGCGCAAGTTATTGCTTGGCATGCCAATCAGTGCGGTGGTTTCAAATTAGCGCCTAGCAATGAAACCTACTTAGGGGAGCAAGCACTAAAAGCGTTTTTTAGTACAGCATGTTTAAAGCTTAGTAGTGACCCAAATACTGTTATGAGTCAATTACTTAAGCTGGATCAGGCGTACTATTGGCCCGATGATATAAAGCACTATTTGTGGCTGCAAAAACAGCACGTATTAATGCAAATAGATGCAAAAAAACAACAGCAAGCATTGAACGCCAAAATGCAAAAAACCTTGTCGTCATTAGCCGCAATTGAACAGCAACTTTTATTACGTGAAGAAACCAAGGAGCAGTAACTATGTCAGTCACACTTCCATCAAGTGCTAAAGTTTTACTCGTTGATGATGATGCCAGCTTACTGCAATTACTGGCGATTCGAATTCAATCAAAGGGTTATGAAGTAACGACCTGTGATAGTGGTATGAACGCATTACAACTACTTAAAAACCAAGTGTTTGATGCGGTGATCACCGATTTAAGAATGGATGAAATGGACGGCATGGCGCTGCACCGACAGCTGCAAAACCGCTACCCTGCGTTGCCTGTTATTATGATGACGGCCCATGGATCTATCCCTGATGCGGTAGAGGCCACCAAGCAAGGTATTTTTGCCTTTATCACAAAACCCGTTGATAAAGATGAGCTGTTTGACAGCCTAGCTAAAGCCATTGAGATACATGGGGTTAATAATGATGAAGTCGCCCCGCAGAGTAATATTGTCACCCGCAGTGGCGCTATGCTGCATTTACTGGAGCAAGTGAAACTATTAGGGCCTACACAAGTTAACGTGCTTATTTCTGGTGCCAGCGGTACCGGTAAAGAGTTGCTTGCGCAGGCGATTCATCAGCATAGCCATGTTAGTGATGGTCCATTTGTGGCAATAAACTGTGGGGCCGTGCCTGGTGAGCTATTAGAATCAGAGCTATTTGGTCACAAAAAAGGGGCATTTACTGGCGCAGTAAAAGACCATCAAGGCCTATTTCAGCAAGCGCAAGGCGGTACCTTATTTTTAGATGAGATTGGTGATATGCCGCTTAATTTACAAGTTAAGTTGTTGCGTGTGCTGCAAGAAAAAACCATTCGCCCAGTGGGCTTTCAAGAAGAAATTCCTATTAATGTGCGAATTGTTTCTGCAACCCACAAAAACCTGCCTGAAGCGATTAGTAATCAACAGTTTAGAGAAGATTTATACTACCGGTTAAACGTCGTAAACTTAAAGCTGCCCCCGCTGTGTGAACGCCGTGAAGATATTAGCTTATTAGCCAACTTTTTTAGTGCCAACATCGCAAAGCGTATGGAGCAAAAAGAAAAGCGCTTTGCAAACGATGCCATGCATGCCCTAGTAAGGTATGATTGGCCAGGTAATATACGTCAATTACAAAATGTAGTGGAGCAAGTGGTTGCGTTGACTCCTAGTGAGGTTATATCTGAACATTTAGTGCTTAGTGCGCTAAACAGTAATGAAAGTAACGTTGAGCCATTATCACTTAATGAAGCTAAAAAAGAATTTGAACGAGACTATGTAATTAATACCCTGAAAATGGCAGGGGGCAATGTGGCAGAAGGCGCCAAACTTGCCAAGCGTAATCGTTCTGATTTTTATAAGTTGATTAAAAAGCATGAGATTGACGTAGATAGTTTAATTTAATTTGGTTTTTAAAAGGAAGTGAGCATGCAGTTATTCATGGTGTATTTAGGTGGACGCATTCAAGGTTGTCACATAGAAATGCACGACGTACGTTTTGTGGTAGGCCAAAATATTGAGCAAACCTATACCAAACTAAAAAGCCAATGGGTGGGTGATAAAAACAGTGTACACATGGATAGCTACATGGCGGTTAATCATATTGATGGTTATAAAATCGAGGTGGTTGATAGTTATGTAGAGCAAAATAAGCAACTTTATTTTGTTAACTTAGGTGCTTACAGAAGCGACTCAATGGCAGAGCAACACGACTTTGCTTTGTATGTTGCCAGTAGTAGTGAAGAAGCGAAACAACGCGCTAAAAATGACTTATTAGCAGGGCTGAGTCATCTTCATAAAGATGATTTATATGATGTTGATGACTGCTTTGCGATTGATTTACTCGATAGTCAGCTTAATATTAAGCTAACCCCAAGCGGCCAAGCACAACCAATTAAACCGGACTGGTTTGGTTATCATGTATTATAGTTGCTAAGCATTTTTTTGGATATTGTGTGAAAAAGTATGCGTTTATACTTTTGCTAGTTGGCTTAAGTGGCTGTAAATCACTGTCGGGTTTACCGCCCGTTGTTGATTTAAATAAACTGGTAAAGCAAGTAAAAAACGACCCGATCAATGTGGTTGCAATTCACAAGCAAGCTCAAAAAACACACCGCTCTATTAAAGCGCAGGTTGGTAGCGTAAAACAGCTTTTAGCCGCATTAGAAAGCGTTGTTGGGCGCAAGTGGGGTAAGCAAAATACGCAACAGCCTAGTGCAAAAAAATACGTCAAATACAGTAATGATTACCAAGCTCGTGCCATTATTGATTTTGAGCAAGGCACTGTAAAAGTAGAAACCATCGCTTTAAAAAATACAATAAGCTTGTTACAGCAGGCTATTGTTATGACCTTACTGACCTCTAGCGATCCCGATAAAACCGATATTTTTACCAGCGAAGCGCCCATTTTAGAAGGTGAGCCGTTTTTATACCAACAAGTACTCGACCAAGATAAGTTACCAATAAAATATAGCTGGCGTGCTAATCGATTTGCGCGTTATTTAGTAAATAATAACTTAAAAAAGCAACGACAATATGGACATCTTATTTCGTCGGTTAGTTTTGATTTAGTCGAGCAAAATGCCCATTTAAGAAAACAAAAATACAGTGACTATGTGCTTGCGGCTGCAAAAAAATATCAAATATCGGCAGCGCTTATTTATGCCATTATTGAAACCGAAAGTAGCTTCAATCCACATGCGGTGAGCTCATCAAACGCATATGGATTAATGCAAGTGATCCCCGCAACTGCAGGGCGGGATGTGTATCAAAAAATTAAAAAAGTACCTGGGCAGCCAACCAAAGCGGTGTTGTTTAATCCAAAGCATAATATTGATATTGGCAGCGCGTATTTAAGTATTTTAAAAAATAATTACTTACATAAAATTAATACCGATAAAAGTAAGCACTTTGCCATGATCTCGTCTTATAACGGTGGGGCGGGTAATGTATTGCGTATATTTAATAAAAATAGAAGTGTGGCGTTTTCACAAATAAATCAGCTTACTTCAAGCCAGTTTTATAACATTCTCACCACTAAGCACTCTCGAGTGGAATCAAGACGCTATTTATATAAAGTCACTAAAGCAGAAAAAAACTATCAGTAACTTATTTACTCATCACTTTCTTGTTGTTCACTTTTAGCTGCCATTTTAAAGGCCACTATCACTAAGCCAAACATAGCAAATGGAATCGCAGCTAACAAATACTCAACCAAATGACTGTCTTGAAAATTAGCTTGCAGCAAAAAATGCCCCGCAACACACATAATAATAACCACCAAAAGGATGGGCAGTAACCTAAGTTCTTTTTTTGCTGAGTGTTTTTTCATTAGTTAAGGTGAGTTGAGGTATAAAAAATAATGCACTATTGTAATGAGCTTACTAAAGCTTGGCAAACAACACTGATTTTTAAATTGCGATTAGGTATGATTAACATCAAAGAAAACCTTAAAAGTAGTGGTTGGGGATAAAGTGCAACAAAGCTTAAAGCAAGTTTACCTAGTTGGCGGGGCAGTGCGAGATAAACTGCTAAACATACAATCAAAAGATAACGATTACGTTGTTATTGGTGAAACGCCAGAGGTTATGGAAGCGCTTGGGTTTTTACCCATTGGCAGTGATTTTCCCGTTTACTTACACCCACACACTAAAGAAGAATATGCACTAGGGCGCACTGAGCGTAAAAGTGGTAAAGGTTATACCGGCTTTGTAGTGGATGCGAGCCCAAACGTAACCCTTGAAGAAGATTTAGCACGCCGAGATTTAACCATTAACTCTATGGCACTTGACGAAAACGGCACTGTTATTGACCCTTTTAATGGTCAAGATGATTTAAAAAATAAAATACTGCGCCACACCACACACGCATTTGTAGAAGACCCGGTTCGGGTATTACGTATTGCCCGTTTTTTAGCCCGTTATGGTAGTGAATGGTCTATTCATCCAAGTACTACTGCATTAATGCAGGAGCTTAAAAATAAAGGCGAGCTGGAACATTTAGTGCCTGAGCGCGTGTGGTTAGAAACAGAAAAAGCGCTTGGTGAAAAACACCCTGAGCTTTATTTTCAAGCATTAGATGGCTTAGGTATTTTTCCTGAAATTGAACAGATGAAAAACACTCCGCAGCCTGCAAATCATCATCCCGAGGGCGATGTGTTTGTACATACCATGCTAGTGCTTAGACGAGCAGCCGATTTAGGCTTTAACCTAGAAACCCGGTTTGCTGCTTTAACTCATGATTTTGGTAAAGCGCTCAGTTATAAAAAACGCGGTAATTTACGCGGCCATGAACGTGAAGGGGTTGCTGTAGTTGAGGCGTTTTGTGAGCGGCTAAAAGTGCCTAATCGCTTTCGCGATATCGGCGTGCTTACCAGTGATAACCATACCCTTTGTCACACGCTTGAACAATTAAGGCCGCAAACCATTCATAAATTAATCGTCACTAATTTAAATGCACTAGTGCACCCAGAGCGTTTTATTGCCTTTACTCAAGCGTGCCAGTGTGATGCACAAGGACGAGGCGAAACGCTGGTAGATAAGCCCTACCCACAAGCCGCTAAATTACGTGCTATTCACAATGAACTACAAAAAATGGATAAAAAACAGATAGTGCAAGATGCGCTTAAAAGCGGTAAAAAAGGCCCTGAAATAGGCGAAACGGTCAAACAGGCAGAAATAGACTGTATTAAAGCGTTTTTACAGCTTAATGGCTAACTTGTAAGGTTTGTGTCGTTAAGCACTACGAGCTAAAGCCTCAGCTTGCATGGCTTGTTTATTACTTACCTTGTGCTTTTTAGTCGCGCCCTGTTGAGCATGGTTATTGGCTGCATTAGGACGATATAAATCGAGAATAAACTCTATTTCTTCGGGTTCTAGTAACTCTTTCATTTTGACTCCTCCTAGGTGAGTAGACTAAGACTGAGCGAATGAATTAAAAGTGAATCGTTACACTTGAGTGTGAATTAAATTGTAACTGCAAAGCTTTAAAATAAAGCGGTTTATAATTAAACCGCTTTTTGTTTAATTATTTAAAGGCAGGTTCACGGTAAACACCACACCGTTGCCTTGCTCATTATTGTGTGCTGTTACTGTACCGTTATGGTAATCACACACCAGCCTGACAATATAAAGTCCTAAACCTAAATGCGGTTGTTGCTGCATTTGCTGGCTGCGCACCGATACCATAGAGTCAAAAATATGTTCAGTAAGTCCGTCAGGCAATAAAGTACCTGTATTACTTACCGTTAATGTTGCTTTGTTTTCGCTTTGCTTCAGACTGACTTCAATCGCGGTGTTGGCTTCACTAAATTCCAAGGCATTATTTATTAGCTTATCGAGTAGTTGGGCTATAAATTCGGGAGCGCCTATCATGGGTAATTCACCTTGGTGTATATCCAATGTAAATAACTGTTTAGGGTAAGTTAGCTGGTAGCCTTGCATGCAGCCATTGATCACCTTTTGCAAATCAAACGGCTCAGACTCATTACTTTGAATGCTTTGCTCAAGTCGGGTTGCTTCACTCATAGTGGTAATTATTTTCCCTAAACGCTCAACTCCTTCACTGGCACGCTCAAGATATTTTTGACTCAGTTCACTTTGCTGCAAGCTTTGTAAGTTCTCAAGTGATGAACGTACAACAGCAACCGGCGTGCGCAGCTCATGAGATAAGCGCGACGACATATTTTCTAAATAATCGGTATACCCTCCAAGTCGGCTCACTATATTTGAAAAGCTACGCGATAAATCGCCTATTTCGTCATTGGCATCGCTGTAATTTATATAGCCTGTTATCCGCCCTTGTGCATCAATGGCTTGCTCTGCTGTATCGCGTAGTCGCCTAATACGACTTGATATACGTGAGGCAAAAAAGAACAAAGTGACTGTGCCAATTAACATGACCGCTAAAATCACATTAAATAGTTTTTCCAGCGATTTATTACGCAGTGTGCGCACGCCATTGGTGGTTTCTTCAGCTATAACTGCGCCAATAACCTTATCCTCAATCCAAATAGGATACGCGGCCGATAATATTACCGCTTTGTTATCGGGGGTGAGTCGCCAAGACGAGGCCGGTTGGCCTTTGAGTGCTTTGGCTAAATGAGTGCCTTGCATTGAGGCGACATCGTGTAGGGTGTCTATAAACTCATCTTCGGGACGGGTTAAAATTTTATAGTACAAAGGATGCAAATAGGTCTGTTCAAAGCGCTGCCATGCGGTTTTTGGCGCTTGATTTTTTAGCCCATCAGCCCATACGCCATCGGCATTTTGAATACTGCCCGATTGCGCTAAAACACGGTGATGATTATCGACCACCCAAATGCGACTGCCGCTGTGGCCCATGCCTTTTAATATACGGTTTATTTCAGGGGAGGGCACCAGTACTGAGCCTAAATCATTTGGGTTATTTAAGTTGGATGTAGACATGATATTAGGTGTTTGGCTTGGCTGTTTACTATCAACATCAGCAATGGCAAACCCCAGTTTATTGCCAAGCATACTCAAAGGAAAGCGCAGCTCAAGGTTGTAACCTGTTTCAGTTTTTTTAAAGAAACCCTGAATTTTAGTAAAAGGCATTTTACTGTAGGCATCAAATGCGTTGACCCAGCCATCTTGGCGCGGAGCAATAATATAAGTATTAAATTGTCCATCAGGATTTTTTAGGCCAATTTTTATGTAATCGTTATTGGTAATGCTGAGGCTATTTTTAGCACGGTAAACTAAAGCATCATCTGTGACTTTAAATACTGCATATAAGTAATTATCAAACTTACCCACCATGTGGCTAAATGATAAGTCGCGCAGTTGATGGTTATCATTGGCTGTTTGTAAGTAGCGTTTATCATAAAGCCAAAACAGCGATTGATAAGCGTCCCAGTCGTTGAGTTTGCCATCGAGCTGAATCGGGCTTTTTAAATTATAAGCATAGAGATCGCGGCCTTTTACCACCTGATCTAAAAAGTTGGTTTGTTCGTCAAATAAAGCGGGGCGTTCATGCAGGGCCGTGGCCAGTGCGCGTGTAGTGCCTACCAACGTTTTTTCTTGGCCTTGGCGTAAAAACTTTTCCATTTCCCATACATATTCGTAGCCAAGCCATGGCAACAAAAACAAAAAGCACGAAAGTAGGATAAATTTACTGCGTAGGCCAAATCTCAGCATGTGGGTTGCTCCCACCTATAGCCCATGCCATACACGGTATCTATACAGTCAAACTGGCTATCGAGTGCTATAAACTTTTTACGAATACGTTTTACATGCGAGGTAATGGTGCTGTCATCTACATAAATTTTAGCATCACTCATTAAATCGTTACGGCTTTTAACGTGCCCTGGTCGCTGAGCGAGTGAATGCAGCATCCAAAATTCAGTCACGGTTAAATCAACTAATTGGTGTTGCCAAAGCACCTGCATACGTTGCGTGTCGAGTGTTAGTTGGCCGCGTGTTATCAGTGCGTTAGCATCGGCGGGTTGCTCTAATGCTTCCATACGGCGAAATAGCGCGCCAATACGCGCAGCTAAATGGGCTAAGCTAATGTCTTTGGTTAAGTAGTCGTCGGCGCCCATGCGCAGGCCACATACGGTGTCTATTTCGCTGTCGCGAGCGGTTAAAAAAATAATTGGTAAGGTTTTAGACAGTGAACGCAGTGTCTGGCACAGTAAAAAGCCGCCATCTATTTCATGGCCTAAACCAATATCAACAATGGCTAAATCGGGAAGCGCTTCTTTAAAGGCCGCTTCTGCTTGAGGGCGGTTTTCATAACCACTCACCTGATAGCCTTGAGCGCTCAGCATTTCTATGTAGTTTTCGCGGATAGCGGTTTCATCTTCAATGATGGCTATTTTCTTCATTTTTATTAATTACTCATATTGACTTAGGCGCACTATAGCGAAGTTTTTGCGCTAAGTACGGTTAAAAACACAATTGCCATTTTTTCGCCACAATTGCTCAGCAGTTTGCCATTTTTGATCCCCTTTGTTGCCACTTCATGCTGTTTTAATACAAATATTGAAATTACAGATACAACGCAAGTGCCAACCAATAGCTTGCCAACCCATTACCAATAGTAAGGAATAAATCATGAAGAAAACATTAATCGCACTCACACTCGTTAGTACTTTTTGCGCTCCTGCTTTTGCCGCGGATACTCCATCGAAAGAAGCAAAAAAGGAAACCATAGTCGGCCTAAGCACAGGTGCCATTATCGGTGGCGTTGTTGGTGGGCCTATTGGCGCGTTTGTAGGTGCATTTGCTGGTGGCTTAATTGGCGATGCCAAGGTGGCTGAGCAAACTATTGCCGAGCAGCAACAAGCCTTAACAGTTATGGCAGAGAAAACCAACGACTACCAACATGTTCTTAATCATAACAGCCACTTAGAAGCGCAACTTGAGCTGCTGGCTCAGCAAAATGAGCAACTAACGCAATCACAGCTTAATAATTTATTGGCGATGACAGTGCAATTTAAAACAGGCTCTAGCGATATTGCTCCTCATTTTGCCAAGCAGCTTGATCAATTAGTTGCGTTATTAAAAAGCCAACCGCAACTCGCGCTTGATTTAAGTGGCTTTGCCGATCAGCGTGGTGAAGAGCAAGCAAACTTATTACTTTCAAAAGCCAGAGTAAACGCCGTACAAAGTTACTTAATTAAACAAGGTGTAAGCCATACACGCTTAAGCGCACAAGCATTTGGCGAGCAGCAAAGCATAGCAAACAGTAACACCCTTGAAGATAACTTTTTTGATAGACGCGTTACTCTCACTACCCGTGCGCTAAATCAGTCAAGTAATCAAACAGCAAGCAATTAACAACGTGCGTTCGATGGAGTGATTTATGTTGAGTAAACCCACCAAAGTGCTTACCAAGGTAAGCCTTTTTATTTTTATTATTATCGTGCTTTTGGCCAGCTTTAAAAGCCATGCACAGTCGCCAAAACTATCCTTGTTTGATAGCCAAGGAGTGGCGGTTAATCCTGGGGTTATTTTAAAAAGCGATGCAAAAATGACCCTAACAGGACTAATTAATCATGTTGTAGTAACGCAGCACTTCATAAATGAAAATCCTTTTGCAGTAAATGCACGTTATGCTTTTCCTTTACCCGATGAAAGTGCCGTGCAAGCAATGACCATGCGTATTGGTGAGCGAGTGATTCACGGTAAAATAGCAAAAAAACACCAAGCAGAAAAACAGTATCAAGCTGCCAAGCAAGCAGGGAAGCAGGCCTCTTTGGTTCGTCAGCAGCGTGCAAATATGTTTATTACAAATGTGGCGAATATAGGGCCTGGTGAAGAGATTGTTATAACGCTTGAATATCAAGAGATTATTGATTACCAGCATGGAACCTTTGCGATTCATTTTCCAACCACAATAACGCCACGCTATCATGCAACAACAGGGAAACTGAACGAAGAGCAAGATAAGCGTACGGTAAAAAGTGATCATACATCTTCGTTTACTCCACAAGGATGGTTAAGCCCTATTTATACAAAGCAAACCAATGAGGCGGCTAATGCCAGCGATTTAAGCTTAACAATTAACATGGATATAGGCTTAGAATTGGTTGATATAAACGCTAAGTACCATCAGGTAAATATTGAAAACTCTGCGTTTGGACAATACAGCATTGTGCTAAAACCACAGCAAGCAATAAATAAAGACTTTGTACTGGAGTTTAAGCCACTACAAAAAGCGCAAGCTCAAGCCGCACTTTTTACTCAGCAAGCAAAAAATGGTGAGCAGTTTGCGTTAGCAATGCTAATGCCGCCAAGCGATAGCTTTACTCAATCTCAGCGTTTACCGCGTGAAATGGTGTTTGTAGTTGATACCTCGGGCTCTATGCATGGGCAGTCTATGGAGCAAGCTAAAAAAGCATTGTTTTACGCACTCTCGTTACTTGATAGTGATGATAGCTTTAATATTATTGGCTTTAATAATCAGGTTACTGCCATGAGTGATACCCCTTTAGTTGCTAGTGACTTTAATTTACGCCGTGCAAGGCGCTTTATTTATAACTTGCAAGCCGACGGTGGTACTGAAATACAAGGTGCGCTTGATGCCGTACTTAATGGTGCGCAGTTTGAGGGTTTTGTACGCCAAGTGGTGTTTTTAACCGATGGTAGCGTGAGTAACGAAGATGAGTTATTTAAAAGTATTGCGCGCACTTTAGGTGACAGCCGCTTATTTACCGTCGGCATTGGTAGCGCACCTAATCGCTTTTTTATGCGCCGCGCTGCTGATATAGGTAAGGGGTCTTATACCTTTATTGGTAGCACCTTTGATGTGCAGCCGAAAATGCAGCAGTTGTTTGATAAACTCGCTCACCCGGCGATGACTAATTTAGCGTTAACAAATACAAATGGAGACAGCTTAGATTTTTGGCCCTCCCCATTACCGGATCTGTATTTTTCTGAGCCTATTATGGTGGCTATTAAATTAGATAATACCGATACAATTACTTTTACTGGGCAAACAACGCATGGTGAGTTTAAGGTTAAGCTTAATTCGCAAGCAAGCTCAAAAGCCACAGGAATTGATAAGCTCTGGGCACGTCAAAAAATAAAGTCATTATTGCTATACAACCAACAAAGTGTTGTAAAACAGCAAGTGCAGCAACTTGCGCTTGAGCATCAATTACTTAGCCCATTTACTGCGTTTATTGCCATAGAAGAGAGCACCATTAAAGAAGTTGCTAAACAAACTACACAAGTGGCTAATTTAATGCCACAAGGAATGACCATGCGTTTGCCGCAAACTGATGGGCAAAGCAAAATGCATATTGTGTTTGGAGCTTTAATGCTACTAGGTGGCCTGTTGTTAGTAAGGCGCTGTAAATGAAAAAGTGGTTGAGCATAGGTTTACTAGCCTTAGGACTGAGCCTATTTGGCCATGGTGCATATATGCAGGCAAAGGCATGGCTTGCACAAGTGTTAATAGAGCAAGCATGGCAAACAGCCCTTAAATCACCCAATAAAAAAATTAAGCCGTGGTTTTATGCTGATAGTTACCCAGTGGCACAAATAATATGGCCAAAGCATAATAAACGACTAACCGTGCTCGATGGCGCAAGTGGCAGAAATTTAGCGTTTGCGCCTAGTCATTTTTTAGCTGCGGGGGAATTAGGTGGGGCTGATGTTGGTAATTCGCAAGGAGCACTTATTGCCGGGCACAACGATACCCACTTTGCGTTTTTAAAAAACGCTAAAGTGGGGGAGCAATTTTCTCTGCAATTACAAAATGGCCAAGTGCAGCATTATTCAGTGACACATGTTGAGGTGATTAATCAGTACAACACCGATTTTTTGCATCAAGCAGGGCTGTATTTACTGACCTGTTACCCTTTTGATTCGCTGGCCTCGGGGACCACCGATTTAAGGTGGCTAGTGTCGGCTGAAATATCCTCACCCGAGGTGGCGTTAGGAATATCGACCACTAGTTCTTGATGGCGTTGGCTTATCATTACGCCTATAAACACCACAAATATACTGATCCACTGGCCAAGTGTCAGTACTTCGTTAAGGATAATGGCTGACAAAATTAAAGTGAAAATTGGAATTAAATTAGAGTAAGCCGCTGCGGTTAACACCGACACTTTACTAATCGCGTAGTTGTACATGCCGTACCCACCCAAAGTAACACAAGAGCCTAAGTACAAAATGCTCATTAGTGCGGTTAAATCGTGTTGGTTTTCGCTGGGTAGGTCAATAAACAATAAAAATGGAGCAAAAAACAAACTACCACTCACACCTTGCAGAGCAATTAATGTGAGTGGGGAGTAGCGGTTAGCTAAATGTTTTATACACACGGTATAAAATGCCGCGCACACCATGGCCATTAATTCTAAAAAATTCCCCAGTAATGGGTTTGGGGCTTGGCTTGAGCTGGGTGAGAGCAAGGTCAGTAAAATACTGCCGCCAATACACAGCGTAAAACCCACCACAATAGCTTTACTAATATGCTCTTTGAGCATGAAAAACGCTAAAAATGCCACAATAATGGGTAAACAAGACACAATAACCCCCGCCTGAGACGCTGAGGTATATTCCATTGCGTGGCCTTCAAATAAAAAGTACAAGCAAGGCTCTGCCAGCGACATGCCTAATAAATACTTCCAATCGCCTTTTAAATATTCAAAGCGAATTACGTAACGCCATAAACATAACGAAATCAGTAAAGTGGTGAGCATACGTAAAAATATCACCAAGGCAGGGTCATAAATCGCAATCGCGTATTTAAGTGCAATAAAGGAGCTACCCCACAAAAAGGTGGCAATAATTAAACATAAACTGGCAGGCATAAGGTGTAATTTAATCGGTTGAATATAGTGCGATCCTAGCACGCAGAGGGGGGGCTTGAATATTTTTTACTTGTTCAAAAATACCGAACTGGTATAAATAAATTCATCATTTATTGCGCTAAGTAAAAAACATGCAAAGGGATCAGGTCGTAGTTGTAAAGCTAGGTACAAGCGTACTCACTGGCGGTACCGATAAGTTAGACAAAGCACATATGGTGGAACTTGTTCGCCAATGCTGTGAGCTAAAAAAGCAAGGTCATCAGGTTATTTTAGTTTCTAGTGGTGCGGTTGCCGCAGGTCGCGAACAGTTATTAAAACCCTGTGGGCGCACATTAATAGACAAACAAATGTTGGCCGCCATTGGACAGGGGCAGCTCATTCATATTTGGCAAAGTTTATTTGCGTTATATGGCGTTAACGTGGGGCAAATGCTACTAACGCGCGCCGATGTTGACGACAGAGAGCGCTATTTAAATGCGCGCGATACCCTCAATGCCTTATTAAATTATGATGTTGTGCCGATCATCAATGAAAACGACGCGGTTGCTACCAGTGAAATAAAAGTAGGTGACAACGATAACTTATCGGCATTAGTGGCTATTTTGGCCAATGCCGATAAATTACTATTGCTGACCGATCAACAAGGGTTATTTACCAGCGATCCGCGCACTGACATTAACGCCACCTTGATTGATGAAGTTACCCATATTAATGATGAGTTACGCCAACTTGCGGGTGGCAGCGGTACAAACCTAGGCACAGGGGGTATGGCAACCAAACTACAGGCAGCCGATATTGCCAGAAGAGCTGGGGTTGAGGTGATTATTGCCAAAGGCGCTGATGAAAACGTGATTTTAAAATGCATGAGCGAGCAACTGCCAGGCACCCGTTTTTTAAAACTTACCGCCCCTAAAGATGGCCGAAAAAAATGGTTATTAGCAGGGCCTAAAAGTAGCGGCCAAATTTTAATTGATGCCGGTGCGGTGCATGCATTGCAATCTAAGGGCGCCAGTTTACTTGCTAAAGGCATTACGCGTGCAATAGGTGAATTTGAACGCGGAGATTTAATTAACTTAATTGATGTAAATCAGCAAATTATTGCACGTGGGTTAACGCGCTTTAGCCATCTTGAAATCGATAAAATAAAAGGCGCACACTCTAATCAAATCAGCCAATTACTTGATTACGACAGCAGTGCCGAAGTACTACACAGAGATGATATGGTGGTGTTGTAATTAAGCACTTTTTTAACGATATAGCGCAACGTATAATCCGCTTATAGTGTTGCGCTTTTTTGTGTTAAAATCTTGCACCTTAAATTTGTTGTAAAGAGTATTGAAGATGAAATTAGTTCGCTGGGTTTTAGGTTGTATCATCTTATTTTTTAATTTTGTTTTTACGCCGCGTAGCAAAAAACGTGATCCGCAAGAGCAAACTAAGCTTGATCAGCAAACCGCACAATTTAAGCTCTATCAATTCAAAGCATGCCCTTTTTGTGTAAAAGTGCGCCGTTCAATTAAGCGTGAAGGCTTAAAAATTGAAACACGCGATGCAAAAAATGATGAGCAATACCGCCAAGAGCTATTAGAGCAAGGCGGAAAAGTTAAAGTACCTTGTTTACGTATTGAGCAAGATGGCCAAGTAAAATGGCTTTATGAATCAAACGATATTATTGCTTACTTAAACAAAGTAGCCGCTTAAAATATTTATTGGTATTTCATACCATCTCACTTATTAAAAGAGACATTACCATGACAATTCGTACCCGTGTTGCTCCGTCGCCAACTGGTGACCCGCATCTTGGCACCGCTTACATTGCCTTATTTAACTACTGTTTTGCTAAACAGCAAGGCGGTGAATTTGTACTTCGTATTGAAGATACTGACCAAGTTCGCAGCACACCAGAATCTGAACAAGCCATCATGGATAGCTTACGCTGGTTAGGCCTTGAGTGGGATCATGGTCCTGATGTAGGTGGTGAGTTTGGTCCATACCGTCAATCTGAGCGCAGTGATTTATATAAAAAATACGCCCATCAGTTAGTTGAAGACGGCAAAGCGTTTTACTGTTTCGCAACCAGCGAAGAACTGGACCAAATGCGTGAAGAACAAATGGCCGAAGGTCTGCGTCCTAAATACGATGGTCGTGGCTTAAACCATACAGAAGACGAAATTAAAGCAAACCTAGCTGCTGGTAAACCGTACGTTATACGTATGAAAATCCCAAGCGAAGGCACGTTTAAATTTAACGACTACCTACGCGGTGAAATCGAGATCCCGTGGGAAAACGTAGACATGCAAGTGCTATTAAAAGCGGATGGTTTTCCAACTTACTTTTTAGCTAACGTGGTGGATGATCACCATATGCAAATTAGCCATATTTTCCGTGGTGAAGAGTGGATAAACTCAGCACCTAAGCTATTAAAACTGTATGAAGATTTTGGTTGGGAAGCACCCGTACTAGGTCACTTACCATTACTGCGTAATCCAGATAAATCAAAACTGTCTAAGCGTAAAAACCCAACGTCTATTAATTACTATAAAGAAATGGGTTACTTACCAGAAGCGGTACTTAACTACTTAGGCCGTATGGGTTGGTCAATGCCTGATGAGCGTGAAAAGTTCACCCTTAATGAGATGATTGAGCACTTTGACATGAAGCGTGTATCACTTGGTGGCCCAGTATTCGACGTAGACAAGTTAAGCTGGTTAAACGGTATGTGGATCCGCGAAAACCTAACTGATGCAGAGCTAATGCAGCGTTTTGTTGACTGGAAATTTAATGGCGACATGCTGGCTAAAGTATTACCGGAAGCTAAAACGCGTATAAATACGCTCTCTGACATGGTTGATTTAGCAGGGCACTTTGTAGGCGGTATCCCGACTTACGATCCAGCGCTATTAACAGCCGGTAAAGCTGACGAAGATGTTATTCGCCAAGCATTACAATTTTTTGTATGGCAGCTAGAAGGCTTACGTAGCTTTGAAAAACCAGCTATTTTTGCAATTGCAAAAGAAGTCGCTACCTTCCACGAGCTTAAAATTAAAGACTTTTTAGAGCCTATATTTGTGGCTATTACCGGCAAAACATCATCTACCTCGGTATTAGATGCAATGGAGATTTTAGGATCAGATCTATCGCGTGCACGTTTACGTGTCGCGCTTGCCCATTTAGGTATTTCTAAAAAGCAGGCTAAAAAGATAGAACGCGCATACCGCGATTACCCAAGTGCGTAATCGCGTATACAGATTCAAAAGCCGCTTAATTTAAGCGGCTTTTTTGTGCCTGTAATTCTAAGATGGAGTTGCCAGCATAGGGTAAGTAAATAAGAAAAAATGAAACACATTAACGAGCCAATGACATAAAATGGCCCATTCTAATCGGCTAGTTTTATAGTAAATATAGCCATAACCAAAACCTGCAACGGCCGCCACGAGCATATAATGAGTACCCGCTGAAAAGTGTGCCAGTGAAAATACACAAGTACTGATAGCCGGTGCGAGCAGTGCAAACCTGCTCGGGGTTATTAGTTTTGAAAGCTTAGTTTGTATCACTCCCCTAAATAATGCCTCTTCTGCAACGCAGGTAAAAAGTAGGTTGATAGCTATAAATAACAACCAAAATTCAGGTACTTTTGGCGCAAATTCAACAAGGTTTAACGTTAAAGCAGTTATGAGCGCCGCTAAAATAGTAATAACTATAATTAAAGCAGGGTAGCCGATAGTTACTGGCTTTGCCGTTTTATTTTTTTCAAAAACATAAGCGGCCAGTATTAAACCCGCTAATGCTTTATCAAAATTAGCATACAAGGTAAATGCAATTGCGTTACTGGTGATTTGTTCATTAACAACAATAGGCAGGTTATTAAAACCCGCAAACCAATGTAAGGCCAACCCGAGTGAGGCTGTTATAAATAAAGACGTTAGAACATTACGTTTTAACGCTGAGGTTGCCAATAGCGTAAAGTGAAACAATCCCACATAAACAGCTATAACAGCAACCGCGTTTAAATTTATATATTCTTGATAATAGGCGCTAATAACACTTAGCAGCAATAAGTATTGCCATAATGGTTGGCGAAATACAGAGAGTTTACACTGCGGGAAAGCACATAAAATAGCGGCAGCTAAAAAGTAAAAAGTCATTGGCAAATACTGCTTGTTGTTTGATAGGGGAAATGAGAGAAAACGAATCACATAGCGTTATAGTCTCAATTAGATAATTTTGAGCTATTAATAATTATAGGCTTGTCCGGTACAAGTAACGGCTAAATCACAATTGTAGCGGGATACTGATTGGCATTGCTCCAGTGTAAATGCATTGCCACCTAAATAAAGCACATCGTTTTTAAGGGATTCTATAGCTTGTGATTTCAAACGGTTATAGCTAATTGAGGATGTTCGCGTATCATCTGATACATCGCAGCTTTCGCCTTTTATTCCACCAAGAGGGCTTGCACCTCTATCGAGAGCGTCCTGAACACTGTAAAACTGCTCTAGACCACGTTTTTTAATGTGGCTTGAAACGTGTTCTGATAAAACCTCATCGTCGATATTGGTTGTGTAAGTAACGTTATTACAGCCAGTTAATAATGAAACCGCGCATATTAATAAAGAAAAATACTTCATTAGTTAATCCCTTAAACTCGTATTTGCCTAATTTACTTAGTTAATTAGCGAGTTGCAAATTATCATTTTTCGCCTTTATTAAACAGATTCGACCTCTCAAGATTTTTTTTCTGGTAGTATAGCTAGGTTATAAGCAGTTTAAGCAGTGAACACACTATGTTAAGTCCTTACTATCAGCAACATGCTGATTATGTTTCAATTTCTCGTGAGCAAGGTTGTCGCTTTGCTAAATGTGTAGCCGACGACTACAACCCGCTTCATGATAAAGACGCTAAAAAGTTTTGCGCACCAGGAGACTTACTTTTTTCTCTAGTGTTAGACCGCTATGGCATTAGTGAGCGAATGGAGTTTACCTTTGCCGGTATGGTTGATGAAAATACCAAACTAAATTTTCCAGAACAACCTGGAGAAGAGTTTGATGTAAACCATGGCGAAAAAGTAATTTTAAAGGTTAAACGCGACGGTAAAACCAGTAAATGCCCAACACTTACAAACAGTTTAATAAAAAATTATGTTGAGTTCTCAGGTGCTGCGTTCCCGCATGTAATTATTCCTTTAATGGGCAAGCAAGAGGTAATGATAAACCCTGCGCGTCCTATGATTATTTATGAATCAATGATCATTAACCTTAATAACATTGATATTAAATCACCGACCCTAGAGTTTGCACAGCCTAGCTTTGAATACGCTGGTAAACGCGGCAAAATAACCTTGCGCTTTAATTTATTAGAAAACGGCGAAAAGGTGGGTTTTGGTGAAAAACACATGGTGGTATCGGGTATTCGTGAATACTGTCAAAGCACCGTAGATGATTTAATTGCATTTTATAATGAGCGTAAAGCCACATTAAAACCGGCTTAAATACTTCATTTTACTTAGGCGCTATTTAGCGCCTTTTTTATTACTTAAGCTCAGGTATAATAGCGTTCTTTGTTATTTTAAAGCCAAGCTTATGTCTGCCACATCGTTCTCATCACTAGCCCTAGACCCGTTACTACTAACTGCAATAGAGCAAAATAATTACACTACGCCTACCGCCATTCAGCACAAAACGATACCGCCAATTTTAGCGGGCAAAGACGTTATGGGCAGCGCTCAAACTGGTACTGGTAAAACAGCCGCTTTTGTTTTGCCGCTATTACATAAGCTTTTAAATACCGCTAAAAAAGACGAACCAGGCATTGCCCGTGTGGTTATTTTAACGCCTACTAGGGAGCTTGCTCAGCAAGTATTTGCAAGCTTTGAAAAATACGCACAAGGTACAGATATAAAAGGTGCACTTGCCTATGGTGGCGCAAGCATTGGCCCACAAATCAAAGCACTTAAAACAGCACAAGTAATAGTGGCAACTCCTGGGCGCTTACTTGATCACATAGTGAAGGGCAGTGTGGTGCTTTCAAGCGTGGACTCTTTAGTATTTGATGAAGCAGACCGCATGCTTGATATGGGTTTTATTGACGAAATTAGACGAATACTGCGTCATATCCCAGGCGATCGTCAAACCTTACTGTTTTCCGCCACCTTTGATGACAGTGTATTTGAGCTAAGTAAAAAATTACTCAAAGATCCTGAACTTATTGAAGTTGATAAGCGCAACTCTGCTGCTGTAGAGGTTGAACAAGTTATTTACGCAGTAGATGAAGACAGAAAGCGCGAGCTGGTATCGCACATGATTGGCATGAAAAACTGGCGCCAAGTACTTATATTCACCCGCACTAAACAAATGGCCGATAAGCTTGCCAAAGAAATGTGTAAAGATGGTTTAAAAACCGAATCTATTCATGGTGATAAATCGCAAGGTGCTCGCGATCGCGCATTACAAAACTTTAAAGAGGGCAGTACGCGTGTTTTAGTGGCCACCGATGTAGCGGCGCGTGGTTTAGACATACCGGCACTTAAATACGTAATTAACTTTGAATTGCCATACATAGCTGAAGATTATGTGCATCGTATTGGCCGTACAGGGCGCGCTGGCGAGCAAGGCCTTGCAATGTCATTAGTGAGCTTAGATGAGCAATGGCTGCTTGAAGAAATTGAAGTACTGCTTGATACGCGTTTAACACCACAATGGCTTGAAGGCTACGAGCCCGATTTAAATAAGCCACCTAAAGATAACCGCAAAAACACCAACAAAGCGCGTAAAGATCGTGATAAAAAACGTATTACAGGGCAAAGAGCGCCGAATAGAAGACGTAAATAAAAGCTTAGGGCTTAACCTAAGAGGCAGCTAAGAGCGAAAAGCAGACATTGACCGTTAATCGTTTCAACGACGGCAATTAGCCATACGTTGCATGTTTGCTCCCTTACTGGTTTTACGATATCCAAAACCGACATAACGACCATTAAGCAAATACCAAAGTAAAATAGGTATGTGCTCCAATCATATAGCCAAAGAGGATAAAGCGTTAATAGCACTGCTACAGGCCCTAGAATGCTGAAGACAGCTCTGGTATGGTTTTTATTTTTGTGCCAGTTGTATAAGTTTACCAATAGTTCCAAAGATGCAAAAATAGGTAAAAGCGTATTTACAGCTATTCCTTCGAAGTGAGAGAAGAAGCCTAGTCCTAATGCCGATGCAAGTGACCTTAATGCAGGGAGGCAGGCCGTGCCGCTAGCCAAACGCCACTAGAGCCTACTCTGTCTAATATTTTATTTATCATTTGAAAGTCTATTGGTTGATATTACCATCATTCTAAACTCCGTATACAAGTACGGAGTCAATCATTTTAATGAGTCAATTATGGGGCAATGTGTTGGATCTTCGTTTTGCATACAGGTATTTGTCATACCCACAATTACTTTCTCTAAACGTTGAAGGTCATTAATTTTGTCTCGAATGATTGCTAACTTTTGTCGGTTTAATAGCTCAACTTGAGCGCAGTTGCTGTCCATAGACATTAGCGATTTTATTTCTCTTAACGTAAAGCCGAGCGCTTTGGCTTTTGTGATAAACCTAAGTTGTCCTGCTATTGATTCGTCATATTGTCTATAACCAGATATTGGTTTTTCAGGTTGTGTAATCAGTCCTTCTCGTTCATAAAAACGAATGGTTTCTACATTTAAATTTAATGATTGTGCTAATTTGCCAATGGTTTTCATTATTGCCTTTGTGAATACTACTAATCTAAAGTTATATTTAGTTCAACTATCTAATGACTTGATAATGCCACAGACTTCAATTGTACCGTCAGACCCGCAAGAGCTTGCCATTAGTTTTAACTCTTTTTTGAGTGCATTCAATTCCTTCATTCGTTGATTAACTAAAGTTAGTTGCCGATCAATTAATGCATTTACACTAGAGCAACTCTCCTCTGGCTTGTTTTTTAATTCAATGAGTCGCTTAATATCATTAAGCGGAATATCTAAACTTCGACAATGCTTTACGAACTCTAGCTCTTTAAATGCCTTATTAGAATACAACCTGAAATTCCCTTCAGTGCGATCAGGATCTGACAGCAAGCCCTCCTTTTCATAATATCGGATGGTTTGTACTGAATACCCCGATGTTTTCGATAACTCACCAATTTTCATAAAATTTCCAAATAAACTTGACCCTATAGTCACTATAGGATTTATAGTTAGAGCATACAAGTTAATCGGAGATGAAAATGAGCGATTGTGGGTGTGAAGTTGAGCTAAAAGATAACCAGCAAAAAACGGTGCTTTATTGGCTTCTGGCTATCAATGCCTCGATGTTTGTTTTTGAAATTGGCTTTGGTTGGTTATCAGAATCAACGGCTTTAATTGCAGATTCGTTAGACATGCTAGCGGATGCAATCGTCTATGCAATTGCACTATACGCGGTGGGAAAGTCAATCCAACATAAGGCTAATGCTGCTTTAGTGAGTGGCTATTTCCAACTGGGGTTAGGCGTGCTAATTCTAATGGATATTGCTAGAAGGCTGTATGGTGAAAGTGAGCCTCACTCTTGGTTTATGATTGGCGTAGGCATGGTTGCTTTAGTTGCAAATGTGATTTGTCTCATCCTTATTCGAAAGCACAACAACGATGAAGTACATATGAGAGCTAGCTGGATATTTTCAGCGAATGATGTAATTGCAAATCTTGGTGTCGTTATCGCAGGCATACTCGTTATGGTGCTGAAACAGCGTTGGCCTGATATCGTCATTGGTAGCATCATTTCAATGTTAATTCTTCGAGGCGCTTACCGAATACTAAGCGATGCTAAACAAGAATTAGCTGTTGCTGAGAAAACACGTTAAACACCAAATGAAGATAAACAATCAACCTTTGGTTGTTCAAAGTAAGGAAACATCAATGAATAGCAAATATCTAGAAAAAACCAAGATAGTAAATTTTGAACACTCTACAATTCAATCATTAATTTCTGAGCGTAATTGGCAAGAACTCGATGACTTCAACAAAATTGGTGCAGCCTACCAATTTGTTAAAGATGAAATATTATTTGGTTACAATGAGAGTGATGATATTTCAGCAAGCAGTGTTTTAGCCGATGGTTACGGACAATGCAATACCAAGGGTAACTTGCTGATGGCTTTGTTACGAGGATTAGGTATTCAATGTCGTTTTCACGGCTTTACTATTGAGCAGCGATTACAAAAAGGAGCTATTCCAACTTATGTATTTTGGTTAGCACCTAAATATATCATTCATAGTTGGATTGAAGTTTATTTCAAGGATCGTTGGATAAACTTAGAAGGCTTTATATTAGATGAACAATATTTAAGTTCACTACAGCACAAATTTAGTCAAATAAAAAACGAATTTTGTGGTTATGGTGTTGCAACAAAGTGTTTCTCTTCGCCAGATACAGATTGGCGTGGTCAAGATACCTATATACAAAAAGAAGGTATTCATGATGATTTTGGTGTTTATAATTCCCCTGATGAGTTTTATCTCGAAAAAGGAACTAACTTATCAGGAATCAAACGTTGGATGTATCAACGAGTGATCCGTCACTTTATCAATTTTAACGTAGTCAATGTAAGAAATTTAAAAGTTCTTGAGGTGGAAAATGCACAATCATAGCCATAGCCATTCGCATGGAAAAGACGACCGTATAGGTTGGACATTTTTCCTTAATGTTTCATTTACTATTATCGAATTTATTGGTGGTTGGCTAACCAACAGTACCGCTATTATGGCTGATGCTGTACATGACCTGGGTGACAGTTTATCTATAGGATTCGCTTGGATACTGAGTCGTTTCTCGGATAAAGAAGCATCCGATAGATTTAGCTATGGCTATCGTCGTCTTACCCTGTTTGGCGCATTAATTAACAGTATTGTATTAGTTATTGGTTCTGTCTGGGTGCTATTTGAAGCAATACCAAGATTATCTAATCCTGAAATGCCAATGGCTGAAGGAATGTTGGGTCTTGCATTACTTGGGGTTGCTGTTAATGGGTATGCAGTATTTAAACTAAAAGCGGGTAAAACGCTGAACGAAAAAGTACTTACGTGGCATTTGCTTGAAGACGTACTTGGCTGGGTTGCAGTCCTAATTGTTTCTATCGTGCTGCTTTTTGTAGATCTACCAATATTAGATCCTTTGCTTTCTATAGGCTTTACACTGTTTATATTGTTTAACGTTTTGAAAAACCTGAAAACAACATTGGCACTATTTCTTCAAGCTACACCTGATGAAGAAGTGCAGAATAATATTGAAAAAGCGATAAAGGCTATACCTGAAATTAATGGGATTCATCATATGCACTTTTGGTCATTAGACGGGGAAAGTCACGTATTAACTGCTCACCTAGAGTTAGCCCATAACTTTGAGGTTGATAAATTAATTAGGCTAAAACAACAAGTGGCTAAGGAACTTTCTTCTTATAATTTATCTCATACAACCATTGAGTTTGAGTTTCCTCAAGAAACTTGCCGTGACGAGCATGAAAAACATGCGCATGGCTAGTTTAGAAAACCTTTTTTTGATATTATAATTTTTCATATTTAAGTAGGTGTTTATTTTGAAATTCAATGTTGCGTTAAAAATACTATTAGTCGTTTCGATTGTTTTGCAATCGTTAACTGCTGTTGTATCCGCAACACCTGAGAATCACCAAATAGATATAGAGCACCTTCAAATTCAACATGATCATGCAGATGATCGAAATGTCTCAAATGATAATGTAGGTGATGAGCAGCATAATGAAAAAGATTGTCATCACTGCGGACATTGCAGTGGCAGCCACTTATCTTGGATTTTAGTCAGTAATTCAAATACCACGGGCAAACTAAACATTATCAATAAAACGCCTTATCAAATTGATCAAACAAGTACCTTTCTTGAAGCGATACTTCGTCCGCCCATTTCTTAATTAGATTAATTTTTAATGACCTATTTATCCTTTAATAATGGATAAAGGTTTCGTGTTTATTAATTTTAAAATTAAGAATTTTTATGTATATATATTTAAAAAATGCAGGTTTAGTCCTGTCTTTATGTATGGCTGTGAGTTTTTCAGTTGCCACTTATGCCAAACAGAAAAGTATTTCATGGCTAGATAGTCAAATAAATAAAGATCCCGAAGTTGTTGCGGCTAAAGAGTTACTTAATGCAAGTAATCATAGAGCCAAGAGCTTAACTAAAGCCGTATATAACCCAGAGCTTGAAGCAAGCTATGAAAAAGAGGGTGATTTTGATAATTATTCTATTGGTATCAGTCAAACGATTGATTTTTGGGATAAGCAATCAGCAAATAAAAGCATTGGTGAAATTGGTGTTTATGCAAACCAGCAACAATTGTTATCTCTACTCGATTCTAAAAAGGCTAACGCTTTAACTGCAATAGTTAATTGGCAAGCAGCAAAAAAGGTGGCTCAGTTACTTTCAGTAAGAGAAAATCAATTACAAACGCTCGTTGGAATTATTGAAGATAAGCGAAAAGCAGGACTTTTAGAGCCACTTGACGCTGAACTGGTTTATTTAAACTTGTCCCAAGTTTTCAGTGAAATATCTGAGTCGCAAATTGCTTTGAAAAATGCAGAGGTAAATGTTCAGGAGTTATTGCCTGATTGGACGCCTAATACTACCAATTTGTTTTCATTTACTTTTGGAGCAACAAACTATTCATTTAACTCTCAGTGGGTTGAGGAACATCCAAAAGTTAAACTCGCTAGAGCGCAATGGAAGATAAAACAATCTAAAGCTCAACTAACCACTATGGAATCTAAAGCCAATCCAACCATTGGAGTTAACGCAGGGAAAAGTGGAGATGAAGACTTGATTGGCGTGACTTTCTCAATGCCTTTAAATATCAGAAATAACTATTCAGATACTGTTAAAGCCGCTTATTCAGAAGCAATTGCAGCAGAGGCTAACTTTCGGTCGGTTTATCGAAAGCAGTCATTTGAAGCAAAAGCTAATTATGAATCGCTTATTGTCAGTAAAAAATATTATGAGCAATGGCAAAAACTGACAAAAGGCAGATTAGATAGCAGCGAAAACTTATTAAATAAGCGCTGGGAAGCTGGTGACATTAATACTTCTGACTACTTACTTGCATTAAATCAACGTGCGGAAGGGCTTCATGCAGGAATACGTTTGGAAAATCAATTCAAGCTTGCAGAAATATCCTTCATTTTAAGTATGGGTCAGTTATCCAAATTTGAGATTTGAGCGCTTTGTTTTTTCAGTAGCGAAAAACGAAATCTTAAATTTATTAAAAATATAGGTTACAAAAATGAATACAGTAATTAGTAAAAAATTTTTAGCCGTAGTAATTAGCTGCCTGTTAGTTGGGTTTACTACAAATCATGATGCTTTTGCACAGTCGTCAGATGGAACTGGTTCTGTCACAAACGTTTCGAAACAAGAAGAAAAAGAACATCAAGATGAGCATGAACACGAAAAGGGACATGAAGAAGATAAAGGTGACCATGACGAGCACGGCCATGAAGGTGGTAATAAAGAGGGAGAAGAAGGACATGAAGAAGGTATCACTATTGATCCAAAGAAGATGTCGCTTGCTAACATTAAAGTGGAAAGTGTTAAGCCTGAATATCAATTTAGCTCCGTATATGCACCTGGCGAAATAAAAGCTAATGGCTATAAAAGTTATGTGGTATCACCACGTACAGAGTCAGTCATTATCAGTCGCCATGCAGCGCTTGGCGAGTATGTAGAAATAGGTCAGAAGTTAGTTACATTATTTAGTGAAGCAATGGCACAAGCACAAGCTGACTATTTAATCGCTTCAACCGAATGGCAACGTGTAAAAAAGCTGGGTAATAAGACGGTGAGTGAAAGTCGATTATTACAAGCTGAAACAACATACAATGCGAGCTATGGCAAGCTCATTGCTTTAGGGTTAACTGAAAAAGCAATAAATGGTATTTCTAACAAAGACATTAAAGCATTTGGACAATATGCATTAACGGCGCACCGTGAAGGTGTCGTGCTTCAAGACGACTTTATCCAAGGGCAACGTGTTGATGCTGGGGATTCAGTCATGTTGTTAGCTGATGAAAAACAACTATGGGTTGAAGCAAAAGTTTCTCCAAATAAAAAGCTAAATTTATCAATTGATTCTCCTGCGGTACTTAAATTAGAAGGCCAGAGTTACAATGCCAAAGTTATCCAAGAAGCCCATACAATTGATCCCGTAACTCGTACAAGAATTATTAGATTGGGGGTACAGAATGCTGATGATAACCTTCATTCAGGTATGTTTGTAAAAGTTTACTTTCAGTTTGCCACAAAGCAGAAAGTGATGGCTGTGCCAGAAGAAGCATTGATCCGCAGCGCAGATGGTGATTGGACCGTATTTGTCGAAGACCACCCTGGAGAATTTAAAGCTGTAGAAGTAGAACTAGGCCGAGCCTTAGGTGATTTTAGGGAAATCATTGGCCTTGATAGTGGGACGCGAATTGTAACCAAAGGCGCATTTTTTGTTGCTTCTGAAATCGCTAAAGGCGGATTTGATCCGCATAACCACTAAGGAGCAAGACTATGTTTAATAAAATAATAGATTGGTCTGTTAATAATAGACTCCTGATTTTGATTGCGCTGTTTGCCACAATTGTCGGCGCAATTATGGTTATACCAAAACTAAATTTAGATGCCTTTCCTGATGTTACTAATGTTCAAGTTGCTGTAAATACTGAAGCGCCAGGACTAGCTGCTGAAGAAGTTGAACAACTCATTACGTACCCCATTGAAGCGGTCATGTATGCCTTACCTGATGTAGAACAAGTGCGCTCAATTTCTAAAACAGGCTTGTCTGGCGTCACGGTTGTTTTCAAAGAAGGCACCGACATTTACTTTGCAAGACAACTTGTATTTGAGCGTCTTCAAGCCGCAAAAGAACTGATACCAGAAGGTGTCGGCACACCCGAAATGGGGCCAAACACCTCAGGGCTAGGCCAAGTATTTCAGTACCTTCTTATTTCAGATAAAGATGCAGGCTATGATGCTATGGCACTCAGGAGTCTCAATGATTGGGTAGTAAAATTACTCGTTATGCCTGTCGATGGTGTTACTGATGTACTCTCCTTTGGAGGTATTGTTAGGCAGTACCAAGTAAATGTAGATCCATCTAAGCTTCTTTCTTATAACCTAACGCAAGAAGACGTTGTTGGTGCCCTAGATAACAACAATGCCAATGTTGGCGGATGGTATATGAACCGTGGGCAAGAGCAGCTTGTTATTAGAGGTGCAGGTTGGTTTGAAAGTGGTGACGCTGGTATTAGTAATATCAAACAAGTTCCCGTCAAAACAGTTGATGGGACAGTTGTGACGGTTTCGGATATTGCTAAAGTTGAAATGGGCAGTGAAATTCGTCAAGGTGCTGTCACAATGACGCGCAAAACCGAAGACGGTAAAGTCGAAAATTTAGGTGAAGTTGTCTCTGGCATTGTCTTAAAACGCATGGGGTCTAATACTAAAGCCACCATTGATGGTATCAATGCAAGAATCCCATTGATTAATCAAGCATTGCCTAAAGGTGTTCGCTTTGAACCATTTTATGATCAGGCTGATTTGATTGAAAAAGCCGTTGATACAGTAGTTGATGCACTATTACTAGCATTTATTTTCATCTGTATTGTATTAGCACTATTTTTAATGAATATACGTGCAACCTTCCTTGTCCTAATATCTATTCCAATTTCAATTGGTATCGCGTTAATGATCATGGCTTGGTGGGGCATTTCTGCAAACCTTATGTCATTGGGTGGCATTGCCGTAGCCATTGGTATGCTAGTTGATGGTTCAGTCGTGATGGTTGAAAACATGTTTAAGCATTTAAATAGACCAGACTCTACCCATTTAAAAACTGTAAAAGAAAGAGTGCCTAGTGCTGATACTGATCCACATGATGTAGAACAAGATGAGCATGGTATTAAGTTACGTCTTCAAAATGCGGGTAAAGAAGTGGCTCGTCCCGTATTTTTTGCAGCTTCTATTATTTTAGTCGTATTTACGCCTTTATTTAGCTTTGAAGGTGTTGAGGCAAAGTTATTTCAACCTATGGCAATAAGCATCATTTTAGCTGTTATATCTGCTATTGTGGTTGCGTTGTTTGTTGTACCCGCTTTAGCTACTTATTTATTTAAGTCAGGTGTAAAAGAGAGGGAAAGCTTTGTTCTTAGGCCATTAGACAAACTCTACAGAAAAGGGCTTACATTCGCACTAAAACGCACCAAATTAGTCATTTCAGCCGCACTTATATTAGTTTTCTCTGCCTTTGCATTAGTTCCATTAATTGGTACTGAATTTGTACCTGAGTTAGAAGAAGGGACGATAAACTTAAGAGCAACGCTTGCACCTTCTTCCAGTTTAGATACCGCGCTCACTGTGGCACCAATTCTAGAAGAAAAACTAATGGCTTTCCCTGAAGTAACCTATGCATTAAGCCGAATTGGTCGAGCAGAAATAGGTGGAGACCCAGAGCCTGTGAATAACATCGAAATTTACATAGGGTTGAAGCCTGTTTCTGAGTGGACCAGTGCATCTAATCGATATGAACTTCAAGGAAAAATGGAGAGATCTTTAGAAGAATTCCCTGGGTTGCTACTCAACTTTTCTCAACCTATTGCGACTCGTGTCGATGAGCTACTATCTGGTGTTAAGGCTCAGTTGGCGATAAAGTTGTTTGGGCCTGAACTTGAGGTACTGGCGGCTAAAGGTCAAGAAATAGAAACAGCAATTAAAAACATTGAAGGTGCAAGGGATGTTGCATTGGAGCAAATTGCTGGTGAAGCGCAATTGGTGATAAGTCCTAACAGGCAAGAACTATCACGCTTTGGATTGTCTGTGAGTGACATAATGGAGGTTGTGCGTGATGGTATTGGTGGTGTTGAAGCCGGACAAATAATCAATGGTAATGAACGTTATGATATTTACGTTCGCATAGAGGAAGAGTACCGAAGTAACAAAGAAGCTATTGCTGATATTCGGCTTCAATCACCTACTGGTGCTTGGGTGCGGCTGGGTGACGTAGCCTCAGTCTCATTTGAGTCAGGCCCACCACAAGTTAGACGCGATGATGTACAACGAAGAGTCGTTATCCAAGCAAATGTACAAAATCGAGATATGGGAAGCGTGGTTGCCGATATCAGAACGGTAATTGCTGAAAAGGTTGACTTACCTTCAGGTTATTCTGTTTCGATTGGCGGCCAGTTCGAAAGTCAAAAACGTGCTCAAAATAGGTTAGCTATAGTTGTACCTTTATCGTTAGCACTAATCGCACTACTACTTTACTTTGCCTTTGGTTCTGTTGGTCAAGCTATGCTGATATTGGTCAACGTGCCGCTTGCTGTAATTGGCGGAGTTTTCTCCTTATATTTATCTGGACAATACTTGTCTGTACCAAGCTCCGTTGGCTTTATTACCTTATTTGGTGTAGCGGTATTGAATGGGGTCGTTATGGTAGAAAGTATCAACCAACGTATTAAAGACGGTCTAGAAGCATCTAAAGCCGTTTTTGAAGGCGCTACTTCAAGATTAAGACCTGTACTTATGACTGCTATAACATCAGCTTTAGGTTTGATACCGATGTTAATGTCTAATGGTGTTGGTGCAGAAATACAGCGCCCATTAGCGAGTGTTATTGTTGGCGGCTTGGTAACTGCAACACTGTTAACATTATTTGTTTTACCTGTTTTATATCGCTGGTTTTCAGAGAAAAAAATAAAAGAGCTATCCAGATAAAATTACTGTGAACTCTAACCCCACGCTAAAGTCACGTTTAGCGTGGGGTTATTGAGTAGATGAACGAAAAGAAAGATTAGATTTAACAATAAACTAATAGTCATGACTGCTTTGTCGGAATATTTGTCGTTAAACAGGCCAAAGCTAACTTCCGCTTTCGTATCTTTGCAGTCTTAATCTCTATGTGTCTCAAGGTCGGATTATGGCACGTGCCAGACTCTAACTTCGAGTCTGGCTTAGGTTCAAATTTAAGCATCGATCTGTTCTGATACTTCTAACGCATCATCAACTTCTATTCCCAAGTACCTGACAGTGCTCTCTAGTTTTCTATGGCCAAGTAGAAGCTGACAGGCTCTTAAATTTTTAGTTTTTTTGTAAATTAGTGATGGTTTGGTACGTCTCATTGAATGAGTGCCATATTGAGTCTTATCTAACCCAATTGAGGTGACCCAAGAGTCAACTATACGTCCATATTGACGGGTTGAAAGGTGTTCAGAGGAATGAATTCGTGACTTAAACAAGTAATCATAAGAATTGAGAGTAAATTGCTCTATGAGCGCCACAATTGATTTCCTTGTATTTCCAGTAATTTCAAATTGAACAGGCATACCAGTCTTTTTTTGAACGACTATTGCCCGTGATTGGATTGCTTTACCATGTGCAATGTCATTAACTTTTAGTGAAACTAAATCACACCCTCTTAGTTTGCTATCTATGGCTAGGTTAAATAGTGCTAGATCTCTTATTTTATGAAAAAGTTCCAGTCGTATTCGGATAGCCCATATTTGCTGTAATTTTAGAGGTAACTTTTGTCCTACAAGCTTATTTTTATTCCAAGGCTCTTTAGGCTGATATATAGTTAACTGGTGCATTAGTTGTACTCCGGTGTTTATGGAGTTTTAAGCTTAGCTCGCTACAAAAGAATTCGGGTATGAGCGAGGAGCGGACACTGAAAAGTTAAATTTATTATTACTTCTTTGAGTAAGAGCCTAATTCTGTTCGATAACATTATTAAACGCCGCTTTGGGGAAAAATAACATGCTTAATATCTCGCTATTTTAATTACTTGTTTACAAAGGAAATTATTGGTGAAATTATCGGGGTATGTAATATACGCCGTTTTGGTGTGTTATAAACCACCAAAACGGTGTTCAATAAGCTGTTAGCCATTAATTCATACGTACGGAGTTTATATGCTTACCCATTCCTTCGAAGACCTGACTCAAACGTTTAGAGTTCTGCTTGAATCGAATCAAAGATTAAAACAATTAATTGATATTGATAGAGCAGAAGCCGTGGGTACTGTGGAAACTGCAATTAACGCAAAATTAAATGCATTCCATAATTTATATGATTTGATGGCGCAAGAATTAGGAAAGCCAGTAGATTGGTATTCAGTCCCTGAACTTTGCATAATTCTGGCAATTCGCAATGCTCGCCACCATAACAAAGCAAACAGAATTAGAAGTTTATGGAACTACCATAATCAAGTTTGTGAAAAGCCTACAAACAAAAAGAAGTATCTATACGTAAATTCTGTTGTACCTGAAGAGGAAGAAGGTGGAGGGTACTTTGATATACCTCTATCTTGGTCTGATTTAGACGATTTGTTAACTTTGCCACGAAATGAATCAAGATTGAGAGCTAATGCTAGAGATCTAATTCGTAACTATTTAAATGCAGATAAATTTGAAGAAGAGGCAAAATCTTTAGGTTTCAGTAAATCTCAAATATTTTTCAACTTTGTGCCTTTGTCTCTGAATGCAGGAATTGCATTGCACCCATTTGTGAAAGAGCATGTGACACCTGATTCAGTAGAGTCTGAATTTTTTTTACAGCACTTTGAAAATACAGCCTCAGCACTGACTAAAGAACACGACTATCAAGAGTTCACATTTTCACTACCAGAGTAAATGGCTAACAAGAGTCTAAGGTTACGACAGTCCGCAAATGGCACAAAGCAGTCACTGGTAACGTTAACGCGGTAAGTTGGACTGTTTCTGGTAAATTCATCATTTTTGTCGGATGGCGTGGCTTCGCCACTTATCCGACCTACGTCAAAATGTAGGTTGGTTAAGCCGAAGGCGCCACCCAACAGGCTTTCTGACAGATCAAGTTAGTACTTATTAAAATAAACGAAGCTAACTACTTGAACTGGCTTGTTCTATGTTGCTTATTATTGTTGCCCGAACCCCGAACCCCGAACCCCGAACCCCGAACCCCGAACCCCGAACCCAGAACCCCGCAATTAAGCTATTAGTTTCTCCGCAAGGTTGAGTTCCATTGTTGCTTTTAATAAACGGTATAAGTTAATAGACGCGTCTATTTCTTCTTTACGGTTGGTTAAGCTTTCAATATTTAAGCCTAGCGGTACACCTAAGTGGGCACAGCTTTTTAAAATTGAGTCGAGGTTTTCGCGACAAATACGCACTGATTCGCTTAGTGTATTTTCCGAATCAAGCATGCGCCATTTAGTTGCCTCTGGCACTGAGATACCTAGCCATTGCATAAACTCCAAGGTTTTTTCACCACCACAAGGCGTAAAGGTTAATATAATCCTATTAGGTGTCAGGCCTTGTGCTTTGCATGTGCGCGCATAACTAGTTATTAAATCTATGGTTGCTTGTGCATTGTAAACGGCTTGAGAGATAAAAAACTGGCATCCTTGTGCCGTTTTTTCTATTAAGCGTTGGTGCTCGTTGCGCTTATTGGCATGGCGCTCAGCAATGGTTACGCCACCTAAAAAGAAGTCTTCAGACTGCTCTGCCAGTGTTTTGTAGGCATTCGGTAAGCTCAGCTTTATATCACCCGCTGATGATGGGCTGCCCACTAACACCACGTTTTTTAAATCGTAGTCATTTTTGGTTTCATCTAACCACGTTTTAAACTCACTCACACCGCGCTGAGCTACACTTTTATAAGTAATGACATCAAGATCAGATAAGCCTCGTAAGAGTTGACTGTACTCGCGCGGATCAACTGTTTGCTTAAATGCAAATGGACGCGCTTGCTCTGTACGACTGCTTTCATCTTGAATGTCATAAATAATTACGCCGTCATACTCAATTTCGTGTAAACGGCCTAATAACTTTTCGGCAATGACTTTTAATTGCGCTTTATCAGTCCCAATTTTTGGCGGTGTTGTGCCAATTAGGTAAACACCTTGGTTGGTGTCCTGTATTTTTTCTTGAAGTGATAAAGCCATAATCCTCATTCCAGCTTAATTTGTGATGATGGATTTAATATAGCAGCCATTTAGACGTCTAGATAGATTTATTTGTTGAAAGTTTCTCAACTAACGTGAATTATTTTCATAGTTAATAACTGACACAGTTGTTTACATAATTAATAGGCTTAGGGCTCTTATATTTAATTACTTTACGGCATACTTAGTTTGGTAAATGTTTTAAAAATTGCTCAATTTAAAAAGGGATAACAATGAAATTTAAATTATTGGCAAGTAGCCTAGCGGTATCGCTGGCCTTAACAGGTTGTGCTATGCAGCAAAACCAAAACACGCAAACAGCAGCTCAACAAGAACAAGTTAATAAAGCAGATGAGCGTGTTTTTTCACAAGATTACCTAATAGAAGAGCTAGATAACGGCCTACGTGTGATGGTAGTTAAAACCGATTACCCAGATGTAGTATCGCTACAAATACCTGTATCTGTTGGCTCGCGAAATGAAGTGGAAGCGGGTAAAACTGGTTTTGCTCACTTTTTTGAACACATGATGTTTAAAGGCTCTGAAAAGTTTCCGCAAGATGTGTATTCAGATATTCTAAAAAATTCAGGGGTTGATAACCGCGCCTACACAACTAACGATTACACTAACTACCACTTAAATTTTTCAAAACAGCATCTTGATAAAGTACTTGAGATTGAAGCTGATATTTTTCAAAACTTAAGCTACACCGAAGAACAATTTAGAACCGAAGCGCTTACCGTTAAAGGCGAGTACTTAAAAAATAACGCCAGTCCAATTCGTAAATTATTAAGTGCGGTACGCCAAGAAGCGTTCGATAAACATACCTATAAACACACTACTATGGGCTTTTTTGAAGACATTGAAGCCATGCCTGATCAAATGGCCTACGGTAAAGAGTTCTTTGCTAAGTTTTATAAGCCTGAATATGTATCGCTTGTGATTGTTGGTGATGTTGATCCAAAAGAGACCATGGCGATGGTTAAAAAGCATTGGGGTAACTGGCAAAAAGGCGACTATGTTGCTGATATTCCAAAAGAGCCAACTCAACAAGCGCCAAAATATGTGCATGAGCAAAACGAAGGACTACCTGGTCACTGGTTACTTGTGTCGTATAAAGGCGCTGCATGGGAGCCTCAGAAAAAAGACAGAGCCGCATTAGATTTACTAT
This sequence comes from Pseudoalteromonas issachenkonii, assembly GCF_002310795.1. Classification (NCBI taxonomy): domain Bacteria; kingdom Pseudomonadati; phylum Pseudomonadota; class Gammaproteobacteria; order Alteromonadales; family Pseudoalteromonadaceae; genus Pseudoalteromonas; species Pseudoalteromonas issachenkonii. The sequence goes on along the minus strand of NZ_CP011030.1, from coordinate 2,628,540 downwards.
CGCAGCTTTATTTTTCTAGCAATTCAGATATTTACCAAGAGCTGGTAGTAGAAAAGCAAATAGCGAGTCAAATGTTTACCTATAACCCAGAGACTAAAGATCCAGGGTTACTGCATGTATTTGTAAAAGTTGAAAATGCCGATGATTTAGCCACAGTGCGTGATGCTATAAACCGTACGTATGCCAAAGCGCGTACCGAGTTGGTTGATAGCCAAAAACTCAGTGATTTAAAGTCTAATCTTAAATACAGCTTTATAAATGGTTTAGATTCATCGCAAGCAATTGCCTCTACACTTGCCAGCTATATGCATTTTGAGCGCGATCCTGAGGTAATTAATCAGCTGTATAAATCGGCAGACAATATCACTAGCGAAGATATTAGAGCCGTTGCAAATAAGTATTTTGTTGATAATGCGCGCACCACAATTACTATGTCGGCACTTGATAAAGCCCCTGGTTTTGAACAAGAAAGCGATTTAAATGCATTGGTAGCAAAATATCAGCAAGTACCGAGTAAGCCAATCTTTAAAGTACTTGATAAAACTAATAGCTCGCCGTTAATCGATATTAACTTATTATTTAATACCGGTGCGGCTGCCGATCCGCAGGGTAAAAAAGGCGTGGCAGCACTCACTGCCGCAATGCTGGCGCAAGGTGGCTCAACGTCAATGAGTTACAAAGAAATTAAAAAGGCAATGTACCCGCTGGCGGGTAGTTTTGGTTATCAAATAGATAAAGAGATGCTGTCGTTTCAAGGGCGTATTCATAAAGATAATGCTGCTCAGTGGTATGCTTTAGTGAGTGAGCAGCTTCTAAACCCAGGCTTTAGAGAAGATGACTTTAAACGTCTGAAAAAAGAAATGATCGATGGCATTAAATCAGGTTTAAAAGCCTCTAATGATGAAGAGTTGGGTAAAGAAGTGCTCTACAGCGTGCTTTATAAGGGGCACCCTTATGAAAGCTATAACTACGGTGACTTATCAGATTTAGAAGCGCTTACTCTTGATGATGTTAAAGCGTTTTATAATGCTGAGCTTACACAAGCTAAACTTACTGTGGGTTTAATTGGTGCTGTGCCTGAAAAACTCAAAGCACAAATGTTAGCTGACTTAGCGACACTCCCTAAAGGCGAACAAAGCCGCTTAACAATCCCTGATGCGCCAGAACTTAAAGGTCATCATGCAACGATTGTTGAAAAGTCAGCGCAATCAACGGCTGTGTCGTTCGGGTTCCCTATTGATACCATTCGTAGCAGCGAAGACTGGACCGCATTGTGGTTAGTGCGCTCGTACTTTGGTGAGCATCGCAGTTCTAACAGTTACTTGTACGAACGTATTCGTCAAACGCGTGGTATGAATTACGGTGATTACGCCTATATTGAATACTTCCCTAGAGGTATGTTTCAAACAAAACCGGATGCAAACTTAGGGCGCTCTGAGCAAATATTCCAAGTGTGGCTGCGTCCACTGCGCTCAAACAACGATGCGCATTTTGCAACCCGTACCGCATTATTTGAGCTAGATAAGCTAATTAAAAATGGTATGACCGAGGCAGATTTTGAAGCCACGCGTAACTTTTTAATTAACTTTGTGCCACAAATGGTTGCTAGTCAAAATCGCCAGTTAGGTTATGCGCTAGATAGCGAGTTTTATAACACCGATAGTTTTGTAAACTACGTCACAAGCAAACTGAAAACATTAAGCGTTGATGATGTAAATCGAGTGATTAAAGACAACCTACAAACTGAGAATATTCACTATGTGTTTGTTACCGGTGATGGTGAAGATATGCAAAAACGTTTAGCAACTATGCAAACCTCGCCTATGGTGTATAACACCGATAAGCCTGCCGAGTTAGTGGCTGAAGATAAGGTAATTGCTGATTATAAACTGGCAATTCCTGCAAAAAATATTGAAGTAGTAAAGGTGGATAAAGTATTTCAATAATTTAAGTTTTTAAGTATTAAAAAATGCCCCTGTGCAGTAAGCATTGGGGCATTTTTATATTTTAGGTTGTAAATACTAGTTACTTACTAAAAGTACTGAGGCTGCACCAAGAGCAAAACTAATAACAGAGCTAATAATCAAACCTGCAATAAAACTTTTAGATGGACTGTTATTGGCATCATTTTGGTTGTTCTCATCAAGCTTAATAAGCTCACCTTGGCGTACTTCAAATACCGCACATAAGGCCATGGTGGTTTCTTTTGAGGCTGCACCTTCTTTTTCTACTCGTTGAATGGTTCGCAAGCTTACATCGCAGGCATCGGCAAGCTGTTGTTGTGTCCAATCGAATGTGTGCCTAAGCGACTTTACCGTTGTAGGGTTTAATTGCATGTTAAAGTTTTCCTACAATTAGCTCTACGACTGTTGCAGTGGTATAGCCAAATACTGCACCACCTAATGCACAGCCTAGAATAAAAAAAGCCGCTTTTTTAGGATCGCTAGGAAGACTACTTTGAACTTGCTTGGCAAGCACTTCTTGATCTTTGTATAGAGTGCACTCAAGTCGTCCTGTGAGTATATTGAGCATGTCAAATTTCACTTGGTACTGCGAATTTTCAAAATCAAATGTGTGTGAGCTTTTTATATTAACACTGCGTCTACTGCTAACTAAGTCATCGTTAATATAGACTTCTTCTTTACCTGTAAAGTAGCTTCCAAAACAGGCTATTTGGTTATCGCCATCTTGAAAGTAAAATTTATAGCCTAATTTTTTTGTATTTAATATGTCGTTTTTCATCATCGTTATCCTTGTTGAGTTGATGATGCTAATTTAGCGTTTATTATTATTTTTTACGCCGTCAGCAGTACGCCAGTGGCTATTTTGGCACATGACACACGTGCTGTCATATGTTGTTATTTACTGATTTTTATTAACTTATTTTATTTTTGCACAAATGGTTAAACCTGCCTAGCTGTCATATGACATGACTTGAAAAAAGTAATATAAACCTGAAACTTAACTGGTTATATATAATAACCAGAACAAATAACGAAGGGATTAACACCTAGGCGGCTAAATCCGTTAGAATTGGCGGTAGGCTCTTTGTAATAACTTAAGGCAGTATTATGCGTCATGAAATTTGGCAACAGCTTCGTAGTGAAGCAAATGAAGTAGTAACTCGTGAACCCCTTTTAGCGAGCCATGTGTATTCGTGTATTTTAAATCATGAGTGCTTAGGGTCGGCATTGAGTTTTATTGTTGCTAACAAGCTAGCTGATGCTGTGGTTTCTGCTTTTACAATCCGTGAGCTGTTTGACCAAGCTTTTGTAAAGTGTGACCGTATGCTGACACATGTTGCTCATGATATTAAAGCGGTAAAAGATCGTGACCCTGCGGCCGAAACCTACCTTACCGTGATTTTAAATTTAAAAGGGTTTCACGCCATACAAGCACACCGTTTAGCAAACTGCTTATGGCAACAAAATCGTAAAGAGCTTGCGCGCTTTATTCAAAGCCGTACCTCAGAGGTGTTTGGGGTTGATATTCACCCTGCCTGTAAAGTAGGCCAAGGCATTATGTTTGACCATGCCACCGGTATTGTTATAGGTGAAACCGCCGTAATTGAAGATAATGTATCTATATTACAATCGGTTACATTAGGTGGTACGGGTAACGAGCAAGGCGATCGCCACCCTAAAATCAGAGCGGGCGTACTTATTGGCGCGGGCGCTAAAGTACTGGGTAACATTGAAGTGGGCGAGGGCGCACGTATTGGCGCAGGTTCAGTGGTATTAAGCCCTGTGCCGCCTCACACAACTGCTGTTGGCGTACCTGCAAAAATTATTGGTCGCCCTGATTGTGAGTGCCCGGCAGAAAGTATGAACCAAAACTTTTTAGAATATCCCGAGCCAGAAAACGAATCGCACACCAGTGCAATGCTTTAATTTTTGAGTACTTAGAAATGATATATAAAAGTAACCTTGTGGCTATGCTGCTCTGTTTTTCTTCAGGCGTGGCGTTAGCAAGTGGTTACTTTTTGTTTTTTAAAGATTCCACTCGTGTTTCCTCAGCGCCCAAACAAGCTGTAATCTCTTCGGCTAACACTCAAGTCAATAATCAGCCAACTACTTTGCAAGGCTTAGTGCAGGTTAATAAAGCCCAAGCGGCTGATCAACAAACTCAGCTAGCACAACATGTGGTTGAGCTTAATCAGCGGCTTGAAAAAAAATCAATCCAGCTTAAGCAATCTCAACAACAGCTAAAGTTAAATCAATTAGAAAGTGTAGAGCTTGATGATGAGCTCGCAATACAGTTTGAGCAAGAGGCTGATAATCTCGAATGGAGTTACGAGCTTGAAGTCGCGTTAACTGACTTTTTAATTATTAATGAGTTTGCAGATAGCGCTGAGCTTACAGCGCTAAAGTGTAAGCAAACAATTTGTAAGTTTGAGCTTACCATAAATCAACATGCCGTTAATTATGGAGCTAAATTATGGCGCGAGCTTAACGATAAGCTTCACCTTGAACCTTGGTGGCAGCAATTTAAACTCAGTGCATCTCAATCTAACGATGCCCGTATTGAGTTTACCGTAAGTACGCAAGGCTAGCGCGCTTAGCAATATGGCTAAGCTTCTACCTTTGAAATAACCTGGCCATCTACTAACTCAGTGATCAACACATCACCCACTTTTACATCTTCCACTGATTTAACCACTTTATTTTGCGCTGCTTTAGTAATGCTATAACCACGTGCTAGGACATTAAGGGGGCTGACCGAATCAAGCCGACTTGCTTGTAAGGCAAGCGTATTATTTGCGTGTTGTAGTTGCTGCTGCATCGCTTGATTTAGCCTTGCATGGAGCTGTTCTAACTGATGGTTTGCATTTGCTAGCTTTTTATCTGGTGATTGGCGCATTAGTCTGGGTGTTAAATTAGCTAACACGCGTTCTTGTTGATATAAACGCTGACGCATTGCCTGTTGCAGTGCAATACTCAACTCATCTAAGCGTTGTGATTTTTGGTTTAGCTGATTGCGCGGGTGGCATAAATTAAGGCGATGCTGCAATTGTATGGCTAGTGCGCGTTTATCGGCAATGTCGTGTTTAAATGCATTCGCTAAACGATTAATTAACTGATTAACCCTATTATGTAGCTCTTGTGTATTGGGGCTTACGAGCTCTGCGGCTGCAGAAGGGGTTGCGGCGCGAACATCAGCGACATAATCGCTAATTGTGGTATCTATTTCATGGCCAACAGCGCTCACAATGGGCAGCGAGCTTTGATAAATAGCACGAGCAAGTTGTTCATGGTTAAAGCACCATAAATCTTCTAATGAACCACCACCGCGTCCGAGAATGATAACGTCGACTTCATTACGTAAATTTGCCAGCTCTATTTGCTTGATTAAATGGCCATGCGCTTCTTTGCCTTGCACCATCGCAGGGTAAATAACCACTTCTAATTGCGGCGCACGACGCTTTAAAACAGTTAAAATATCTTTGATTGCGGCGCCTGTAGGTGAGGTGATCACCCCTATGCGATTTATGTTTTGGGGCAGGGGCTTTTTATAAGCGGAGCTAAATAAGCCCTCTGCAGCCAAACGCATTTTTAGCGCGTCAAACTCTTGCTTAAGTTGCCCTTCGCCGGCAGGTTCCATATGTTCAACAATAAGCTGGTAGTCACCACGGGGTTCGTACAAAGATACACGTGCTTTAACGGTTACTTGTGCGCCGTTAATTGGTCGGTAACTTTGGTTGCGATTATTGCCTCGCCACATGGCGGCTTTAATTTGCGCTTTATCGTCTTTTAACGAAAAATACCAATGCCCAGAAGCAGGCGCAATAAAGTTAGAAATTTCACCAGTGAGTACTAAAGACGCAAAACCTTGTTCAAGTAAGGCACGTATTTCACGATTAAGGCGAGATACGGTATAAACCGTTTGCGAGGGCTTAGAAAACATAAAAACTACCAAAAAACATTTATAAATCTAGCTTATCATAAATAAATACAAAATATTATTTACTAGTGCCTACAACGCTGTTAAAATTTGGCCGCAATTCCTTATCTTAGATCCACATGTGAGAAGTTGCCAAAATGCTTAGAATCGCTAAAGAAGCTCTTACCTTTGATGACGTACTTTTAGTACCTGGTCATTCTACTGTTTTGCCACATACGGCAAATATTTCAACTCGCTTAACGCGTGGTATCAAACTTAACTTGCCGCTCATTTCAGCATCTATGGATACTGTTACAGAAGCTCGTTTAGCTATTGCCCTCGCGCAGGAAGGTGGTCTTGGTTTTATTCATAAAAACATGACCATTGCAGAACAAGCGAAAAATGTTCGTAAAGTTAAAACCTATGAAGCAGGTATTGTTTCATACCCTGTTACAGTTACTGCCGATCTGACTATTGCAGATGCTGTTGAATTGTCTCAGGAAAAGGGATTCTCAGGTTTTCCGGTCACCGATAGCGAAAATAACCTTGTAGGTATTGTAACTAGTCGTGATATGCGCTTTGAAACTAAGCTTGAACAGCCGGTTTCAACAGTGATGACGAAAAAAGAAAACCTAGTAACGGTTAAAGAGGGAACGGCTCGCGAAGATATCTTAAGCTTAATGCACGAACACCGCATTGAGAAGATTCTTGTGGTTGATGATGCGTTTAAACTTAAAGGCATGATCACCGTAAAAGATTACCAAAAAGCACAAGACAAACCAGATGCATGTAAAGACGAGCAAGGCCGTTTACGTGTAGGTGCTGCGGTAGGCGTTGGCGCAGGCACTGATGAGCGAATTGCTGCATTAGTTGAAGCCGGTGTTGATGTACTACTAATCGATACTTCTCATGGTCACTCACAAGGTGTTATTGACCGTGTTGCAGCTACTCGTCAAGCTTACCCAGACTTACAAATTGTTGCGGGTAACGTAGCGACAGCCGAAGGTGCTATTGCCCTTGCAGATGCTGGTGTTGATGCTGTTAAAGTAGGTATCGGCCCAGGTTCTATTTGTACTACACGTATTGTTACTGGTTGTGGTGTACCACAAATAACAGCCATTTCAGATGCGGTTGAAGGCCTTAAAGGTCGCGATATTCCAGTGATTGCCGATGGCGGTATTCGTTTTTCTGGTGATATTGTAAAAGCATTGGTTGCGGGTGCATCGTGTGTAATGGTTGGCTCTATGCTCGCGGGTACTGAAGAAGCGCCAGGTGAAGTTGAACTTTATCAAGGTCGTTACTACAAGTCTTACCGTGGTATGGGTAGCCTAGGTGCGATGGATCAAAAAGAAGGGTCATCGGATCGCTACTTCCAAAAATCAAACCAAGCTGACAAGTTAGTACCAGAAGGTATTGAAGGTCGTGTTGCTTATAAAGGGCCAATTGCAACCATTATTCACCAACAAGTGGGTGGTCTTCGCAGTGCAATGGGCTTAACCGGTTGTGCCACAATCGAAGAGCTAAACACTAAACCACAGTTTGTACGTGTAACTTCTGCTGGTATGGGTGAGTCGCATGTTCATGATGTGCAAATCACTAAAGAAGCACCGAACTACCGTTTAGGCTAATCAGCCTTTAACAACTTGAAAAAAGTGGGCTAACCTTTGTTAGCCCTAATATAGTCACACAGCTTAAGCTGGTGGCGTTTAGCACCTGACTTTACGAGATACTTCATGAGCAAAGACATTCACGATTCACGAATCCTCATTTTAGATTTTGGTTCACAATACACGCAGTTAATCGCCCGTCGCGTGCGCGAAATTGGTGTTTATTGTGAGCTTTGGGCTTGGGATGTAACCGAAGAGCAAATTCGCGAGTTTAACCCACAAGGTATTATCCTTTCTGGTGGCCCAGAATCAACCACGCTTGAAAATAGCCCGCGTGCTCCTGAGTATGTATTTAATGCAGGCGTTCCAGTACTTGGTATTTGTTACGGTATGCAAACTATGGCAACGCAGCTTGGCGGCCGTGTACATAGCTCAGATAAAAAAGAATTTGGTTACGCACAAGTTGAAAAAGTGGGTAACTGTGCATTATTTGATGCCATTGAAGATCATATTACTGATGGCGGCAATGGCGTACTAGATGTGTGGATGAGCCACGGTGATAAAGTAATGGAAATTCCAGATACGTTTAAAACCACAGCTAAAACATCTACCTGCCCGCATGCGGCAATGTCTAACGAAGAAAAGCGCTTTTACGGTGTACAATTTCACCCAGAAGTAACGCACACACATCAAGGTCAACGTTTACTAGAGCGTTTTGCTATTGATATTTGTGGTTGTGAAAAATTATGGACGCCAGCAAAAATAATTGATGACGCCATTGAGCGTATCAAAGAAACTGTAGGTGACGACGAAGTTATTTTAGGCTTATCAGGCGGTGTAGATTCATCGGTTGTAGCTATGCTTATTCACCGTGCTATTGGTGAGCGCCTAACCTGTGTATTTGTTGATAACGGTTTACTTCGTTTAAACGAAGGCCAGCAAGTTATGGATATGTTTGGCAATAAGTTTGGCTTAAACATAGTTAAAGTAGATGCCGAAGATCAATTTTTAAATGACTTAGCAGGTAAATCAGACCCAGAAGATAAGCGTAAAGCTATTGGCCACACGTTTATTAATGTATTTGATGAGCAAGCTAAAAAGCTTAAAAACGCGAAATGGCTAGGCCAAGGTACAATTTACCCTGACGTAATCGAATCAGCGGCATCAGCGACTGGTAAAGCACACGTGATTAAATCGCATCATAATGTGGGCGGCTTACCAGATGACATGCAAATGGGCTTAGTAGAGCCATTACGTGAGTTATTTAAAGATGAAGTACGTAAAATTGGTTTAGAGCTAGGTTTACCGTACGATATGCTTTACCGTCACCCATTCCCAGGGCCAGGTTTAGGTGTGCGTGTACTTGGCGAAATCAAAAAAGAGTACTGTGATTTACTTCGCCGCGCAGATGCTATCTTCATTGAAGAGCTTCACAAAGCAGAGCTTTACCATAAAGTAAGCCAAGCGTTTACTGTATTCTTACCGGTTAAGTCGGTAGGGGTTATGGGTGATGCACGTAAGTATGATTGGGTTGTTTCACTTCGTTGTGTTGAAACCATCGACTTTATGACTGCACGTTGGTCACATTTACCGTATGAGTTTTTAGGTGTGGTTTCTAACCGTATCATTAACGAAATCGACGGTATCTCACGCGTTGTTTACGATATTTCAGGAAAACCACCTGCCACTATCGAGTGGGAATAGACTTGGTTGTAAAAACCTAATCTAGTTTCTGTTAGATAAAAAAAGGCCAGTCAGTATTTCTGACTGGCCTTTTTAATGAATTTTTACTTTCCTAAAAAACCTTGCGGAGATATTAGTTTTCGTTGTAGTGCTGGCTTCTATTTTTAGGGCTGTGGCTGCGTAACACTGGGCACTGCCTGAAGATGAAAATCATTGCTGACAAAATGGAGGTATTCCAAAATAGGTTGAAGATGGTAGGGCGAGTTTATGATGGTTCGGTCGATCAAATCGACAAAATAAGACGCTGGCCCTTTGGTCGCCGTACGTAGTCAGTGATGATGTACCGATCTAACTAGCCGCTCTACAGTTCATCAACCAAGAAAATGCCCTGCAAATTTTACTCGTCGTGAAGAAGGTAATCACCTATATTTTCTCGACCTTCTGCTAACTCACCGAGCGATTTTTAAGAAGCGTTGTATAACAACTTAGAATGGGGTAAGTGATATGGTTAACATGGAAATGATGAAAATTGTTATTTTGAGCGTAAAATATGATTCAAAGCGCGATGGATATTCATAAAATAGGTAAGCTTAAAGCTGTTAGATATGGAAGTACCTTTGAATGGTGTATTGACTAATAATAATTTGAGTGTCACATAAATACAGATTAAATCAGAAGCTGAACTGGAGTTGATATCTCTTGGGAAATTTGACCGTTAGATAGAGTGCAAAAGTGGTAGCTAACAGAAAAGTTTTAAAGTGATATAGTAATATAATACTGTCTTTTGTGCTGTAGCATTCTTGATTATTTATAATGTGCTCTACTGATTAAAAATACCTTAATATCAATGAGCTATAAAAAAATCGGGTCAAAAGCAAAATGGTAACTAAGCAGAGTAAGTTCAGTTTCACGACCGTTAATTGCTGAAGAAAAAGTGGGCTCAGACGTTGAGCCAAAGCTGAACTAAAACGTCGACGAGTAGTAAGAACTTAGTTGTATAGGCAGCAATTAAAAACGAGGAATTATCAGATAAGGTTTGAACGACTATATATCAGATAGATTAAAATACGCTTATGCGTCTTTGGCTTTTTAGGCTAATGTCTATTAATAGCTCTTAGTCTTTGCGAGCTTCGAGCCCTTTCACCTATTAAACTGTTCTGCTAAGGGTAAAAACTCTAATACATAAAGCGAGTAAGGTAGCGGGTATTTTATGGTGCTGAGTTAAAACAAGATTAAAAATAAATTGAAATGGTTTTAAGCATCACTTTTCTTCGAGGTTACACATATTTAGAACTATTTTCGAAAATAATTACTTTAAATTTAATTATATCTAGTCAGTTTTATTTAACACTTTATAAAGGCTAAAATAATTTTTAATTAGCCTGTAAAGTTCTCTTAGTACTTTACTTATACTCGTTTGGCTAACTAATCATTACTAAATGTAAAACACAGAGTTTTTAGAATAGTCGGTAACTCGACTCGCTCGTCCTGATCGTCAACGCAACTGACTTAACCAAATCGAGCCTAGGCTATGATTATAACATTACCGATCAGCTCCGAGAGACTTCGAATATAAAAATACGCACAAAACCATAGATAAGGATGATCACAGTCGTTTACATACGATTCTTTTTTGACATCTGGATGTACCGTCACTGATATATCAGGTGTGGTAGCGGTGGAACGTTCTTCAATTAATCGGTGTGCCTGTTGGTACACTGAATGTGTGGCTTATAAGTTTGTTGGGCTCAGTCGCTGGCGATTAAATATCCCCTGTGTGGGTAGCTTATGTTACAGGATTTGCTCAAAGGAAAATGCTGGATTCAGAGCTAAAAGCAAGCCTATCGCCTCGACACTGAAGAGGGCGGGTGTGAAGAAACGCAAGGCGCTAAGACAATAGTGTTAAATCAACGTTGGTCTATGGAATTTGTGTCATACCAGCTTAGTAATGGTAGGCACTTTTGGAGGGAATGTGGTGGATAATTACTCGCTGGAATGGTCGGTCAGTTGGTTTCTGTAACCACCAGTGGCAGGCACATCACAAGACTCCAAGGCTAGTTTATCTAAGAGTGTGGCAACCCTAATAAGCTGAACTGCGAGAACAGGACTTAATTTAACAGTAAGATCGTGTTCTTTTGATTCATGAAAAAGGGACAAATTGCAGAGTTTTAATTTTGAGTCTAGTATCAATTTAGGTTATCGAAGTTTTAAGTTTGATTATGCTTTTTAGGCTTAAATAATCTTAAAACTTTGTATCTTTTTTATGATAAGGATACTGTTACTTATGAAATTGCCTAGTCAAGGTTTTGGTTTACTTTTAATGCTATTCTTTCTAGTGGCCTGTGACCGAACCTCAGTGTCTTCAGATACAAGTAAAGAATTTACAATTGAGTTGGTCCGAGCGCCTTTATCCGTAGAAGTGGGTCAATCTGCAGTGATTGAGGTTCAGTTACAACAAAATGGACAAAATATTGATGGCGCGAGTTACCTTTGGATGGAAGAGAGTGTATTACCACTTGGCTTAGTTAGTAATAGTAACCAAGGGTTCTTTGTAGCACCGTCAAATATTGAGCAAGCTAGCATTCGTGTAACAGCTAGTTTCTCAGGTATGTCGCTAAGCAAGGATATCACCATAGACATTACCTCACCGGTTGACGTTATTGGAGATGTTGAGTCATTAGAGGTTACAGGCCCAACGGAAGTTTCTTCTGAACACAAGGTCATTTTAAATGCGGCTTATACGGTTAATGGGTTGGTTGATAGTGACAAGGAGATAAGTTGGGAACTATTAAGTGAACAAACAGTATCTTGGCAACAAATAGATAATCGAGTCGAGGTTACAGCACCTAATGTTTTTCAGGACACAGAGTTATTTTTCTCAGCACAAACTGAAGACGCCAGCGGCTTGTTGTTTGATACGATTGTGGTTCTCACGGTTAAGCCAAGGGGCATCAGCTTTGTTAACCAGATTAATACTGGAACGGGCAAAGTTGATGCAAACTCTCAATCGTCACATACAGTTAAGCAAAGCACTTCAGGGCAAACAGTCCACTTAACAGCAAAAGCCGAAAAGTCTGGTGGCGGTGGAAGCTTCACCTATGAATGGCAGCAAGTGAGCGGTACCACAGTAGACTTAATAGACAGTGCCAGCCAAACCACATCTTTCATTGCGCCCAAGCAGCCGGGAAAACTCGAATTTAAAGTAACAGCTACGGAAGTCAGTAGCGGGAAAAGCACATCACAGACACAGCTAGTAGAAATAAAGCCTGGACCTTTACAGCCTCAGCAAGGTGCTAAGCATCAAGTATACAATGGTCATGGTTCTGTTAGTTTGACTGCCGAGGTTAATGGTGGCACGGGGCCTTTTACCTATAAATGGACGCAAACAAAAGGTCCAGACGCTATGATAAGTAGTGTTAATGGAAAAACTACCGAGGTTACGCCGCCAGAGGTTACAACCGATACCGATTTTCAATGGGTAGTACAAGTAACTGATGCCGATGGCCATCAAGTGAGTATTACACACGATATTCAAGTGAAGGCAACTGCGCCTTTGTCGGTACAGATTATTAAACCAAAGGGCTGCACCACCAACTGTTTAGTTGAAGAAGGGGATTTTGTGTATCCTGCAGCAACTATCACCAGTACGCTTGATCGTGTATCAGTGTTGTGGGAGAGTAGCGATGTTGCCTTTACAGATGCGACAACAGAGCACCCTGTGTTTGTTGTGCCTAATGTCAATTCAGAAACAGGTATTAGAGTCAATGTTACTGTGACAGATGGCACCAATACTGTTTCCGATTCGCTACTTTATACCGCTAAACCTGTATTTAAGCTGGCACCTCATCAAAACCAAATAGGTAGTCACTTGGCAACAGGCCCTGGAGTCAGTACAGCAGCTCCTGTTCAGGTAGAATCCGGCAAAACTTTTAAACCAAGCATCGATGTCCATGTCCCCCCTTTAGATAACGGGGCATCTCTTTCTTACCTATGGACGGTGATTGAGCCAAATCCAAAACCTAATGACTTGATAATTGCTGGTGACAATACAGCTCAGCCCATCATTAATGCGCCATCAGTAAGCAGTAATACCAACATTAAGCTTCAGGCAACCATTACCTATACCTCACCTGAAGGTAAGGTGATTACTAAAACTACTGATACTCAGTTTCAGGCAGTACCTGTTAATGCGCCAAGCAAACCCACACTTGCGCTCAGTATGGCTGGGCATGAAAGCGTATACAGTGGTCATGTGGTGCACCCAAAAACGACAGTGATGAACGCCAGTGGTCCCTTAAACTATCAGTGGGCGCAATTAAGTGGCCCAACCATTACGATTGCAGATGATAAAACGGATTCGCCAAGTTTCACCGCTCCTAGTGTGAGCGGCCATCAAGATATTGTAATAGAAGTCGAAGTGAGCGATGGGTCAGCCTTAGCAAAAGCACAAATGACTGTGACAGTTGATCCAGTAGTCGCACCACCGAAGTTGCCGTTAATGGTAACCGCCTCTAATGATGCGACCGTAACTGCAAATGAGACAGTGAAGCCGAGAGTCAGTCTTGGCAACACCTTTGGTTCACTCAGTTATTTATGGGTAGAAACCACTAGTATAGGCATTAGCCTTACAGATCCAAACACCGCTACTCCAAGCTTTATCGCACCGAATGGCCCTGCTACTGTGACCCTTGAAGTGATAGTAAATGATACGGCTAACGGCTCTGCTACCGATAGTGTCACTTACCATGTGAACAATGTTTTGCAAGTAACAGCTGGTGCAGCAACACGCACATTGGCTGAAGGTAATACCCTCAATTTATTGGCATCGGCTAAAGATGCCGATGGTGCGGTAAGCTATGCATGGACTCTTGCTGATGCCGGCACAACATCACTGACGAAAACAAGCATTATCAACGGATCCTCATCGAATGCAAGCTTAGAGCTTCCCAATGTGGATGCTGATACTACGATCAAACTGCAAGTTACGGCAACGGATTCGGTCAATACGGCTACCGCCACGGTTGCAGTGACCATTCAAGATCGCCACATGAGTGTCGACTTGGGCGCCGACTTTGATTTATCACCCTCGCAAACGGGGTACTTAAATGCGAATGTTGCAGGAGGGAAACCGCCCTACACCTATAGTTGGACAGATGATACGAATGCCGCACTAAGCAGTATCAGTGATGCGAACCCATCATTTATCGCGCCGTCTCTGACCCATGAAGTAGAGCTTAACTACAACCTGACGGTAATCGACAGTTTGGGTAATACGGCTAAAGATAGCGTTGTTGTGACCGTACCCGCTTTACCTTTACTGGTCAGCGCTGGTAATGATTTTTCTATTGCTGAAAGTTTAAGTGATGTGCAGTTGCACGGCAGTGTGCAACATGCCAATGAACCAGTTTATACTTGGACGCAGATTTCAGGCTCAGATGTCACCCCTTTAAAAAATGCAAATACTTTGAATGCATCATTTACCTCTCCAGCTAAAGCTGCGGGCACCAGCGAAGACCTGGTATTTGAACTCTCGGTTACTAGTAATGGTCGAGTCAAAAAAGACCAAGTAACAGTTACAGTGCAAGGCCAGCCCGATATATCGGCACATGTTACTCCTGTTCTTTATGTCAATGAAGGACAAATCGTTAGTTTAGTCGGTACGGTGATCGATGCAGACTCAAGCAGCCCTGCAACGGTGCAAAGTTTAACGTGGAGCCAACTTCCTACGGCGGCCAGTACCATTACGCTCAGCAATAGCAGCGTCAAGGGCGATGTTCGCAGTTTAACCAGTACCTTTATCGCTCCAGCCTATGGAAACGAGAACCAATATATCTTCACTTTTGCCGCACAAGGAACAGGTAATAAAGTATCACAAACGGCGATGGTGGAAGTATTGGCTGCGCCTAGTATTAGTGCTGGTGCTGATCTGCGCGTGCGCGCAGGGCAAACAGTTATTCTAAATGCAACGGGCAGCAGTCTCGCCAGTTATCAATGGACGCAAACGGCAGGAATACCAATAGTTGCGCTAAGTGGTGCCAATCAATATAACGCCTCATTTACGGCACCTGATGTGACGAGCGATACAACGCTCACTTTTACTGTGGTCGGGATGCCAATAGTAGGTGGTGCTTCGCAGCAAGACATGATAAATGTCGTGGTTTATGAACCGACTATTGTTGTAATGCCAAAAAGTGCAACAGACATAACCTTAACTGAAGGTGATCCAAAGTTAGATGTTACTGTAGATTTTATAAGCAGCGTAGGTTCTGCACCGATAACACCAACGACTATTTCGTGGACCGTTACGCCGAGTACCGCGCCAGCCGATACCTTCGCTCCTCTGAATGCAGCTACCATTAGCATCAACCCGCAAACAGGCACTGCTGGTACCTATAAACTCGACATAGTAGCTGGTGATACGCCAGATCATTATCAGGCTGGCAACCAAAGTTATACAGTGCTGATCAAACCAGCAGCTCCGGCAACTTTACCGTTAGTCGACAGTCGCAAACTGACAGCCGCACTTAAAAGCATAAACGCGGATCTGACTTCGCTAAATGGTATCGATAAGTTAGTAAGTTTGCATGCACCGGTAATTACTGGTGGCACACCACCCTACACCTATAGCTGGACACCACCAGCCAAAGGCGTGGTGCTAAGTGGTGAAACAACCGACAACCCAACGGCAACCATTAGCAAACCTGCGAGTGAATGCACCTATATCGGAGGGGATATTACGCTGACGGTCACTGATACTAAAGGTCAAACGGTCAGCGCCACCTTGCCTATAAAAAACAGCCGTGGAGGAGATGCGGTTAACCCAACACCGACATCACCAGTATCATGCGATGTGTGCCGTGGACCGAAATTTATCTGCGAGCGCTCGCACAAGACTGCTGTTTGTGGCTCTGATGCTGCTGGTAATCCTGAATCATTGGCTTCCGCTGAGTTTTACAAATATCAATATTGCATCAATGATGTCGAAAACCTCATTGATGGATCACGTTATGTGACACGTCGATGTGCCACCGCTGAAACAGTGAATAAAGAGTTGGAGAGTCGGGCAAAAAACTCTGCATGGTTAGGTAAACTCATTTCCGTTGGCACTGACCCCGCTGTTGGCTGTCAGCAGTATAACGTGCACGATTTACAAGATGCGCACTTTAGTTGCTCCTTCATTTGTAAAGGTAAAGTCGGTGGTGGCTTCGAATCAGGTGGCGCTCGCGGGTGTAATATTGAAACCGTACCGGTAGTCAACCACAATTCCATACAATTACTAGAGAGCGATTACCCAGTGCCAACAGTGCCGGCCACTATTCCTGGCACAGGCTCACCAGGTGCTTGTCCTAACGGCATTCAACCTGCTATGTAAATAGCCTATTACATAAAGTTCCCCACACATCAGAGAGTGTGGGGTTTTATCTCGAGCTTTGTAGCAGTCAACTAATTCCCGACAGTAAGTTAAGCCGATTCACGGCCTAAACAGAATTATCGTCTCCATTATATCGATGGGACGGTATCGATTGTAATAGTGGATATATGAACCCTTTGAGGCTTCTTGCTGGTAACCAATGTTTTGATGCGCTATCTAAAATGTACAGCGACAAGTTGGCGACACAAGGTGGATAGAAGCACTTCTGATCCGCGGAGGCTTAGTATTAAAGAGAAACAAGAACTTCGTCGTGATATGACAGAATTTTCTACTTGGACCAAAGCCCGCTTTTTTGAAGCGGGTTTTTGTTATTTAGACGGTTATCATTTGGTATGAGTTAAGTTTAGTCCTTGCATATAGAGTTGACTGAGCTCTTCTGCGGATATACTTGGTGCATCTGTGGCCGAGTTAGATGATTGTTTAAAGATATGCTGGGCTACTAGTCTACCCATGTTTTGGGCGCTGGAGGTTTTATGAATACGAGTTTCATAAAACCTCTTCAAAATAACATTGAGGCTACATTTTGTCTTAAATAATTGAGCTAGGTGCCAAGCATCTTCAAGCGCTTGGCTAGCACCTTGCCCCGATGTGGGTAAGGAAGCATGTGCAGCATCTCCGATAATAATGAGATTCTCATTGTGCCAACAGGGAAGTGGGTCGATATCATGTACAAATATGCGTTTTAAACTGCGTGGATTATAGCTATTAAGTACCTGTTGAACTTTTTTAGGCCAATCCTGAAAACGCTTATGCATTTCTTCAAACCACTGCTCCATTGATTTCGTTTTATCAAGTTCACTAGGCCATGCAGCGGCCCAGTAACAATGTTGGTTTGCTACAGGTACTATACCAAAGCGTTCATTATTATCTCTAAAGTCATGAATTGTCTGCTCAAAAGGAGTTAGGTCAATTTCACTGATGCCTATTACATTAATGAAGCCTTGGTATTTAGTTGGCATAGGTACTTTATACAGATACTCTCGAGCTTTCGACTGCATTCGTCCATCGCAGCCTACTACAAGGTCAAACTTATCTTTTAATTGCGCAATGACCTGAGTATTGACGGCTTGGTTGAAGTGAATAGTGGCACCCAGTTTCTCTAGTCGCTCGGCGAGTATCTTTATTAAGTCACGACGTAATATGCTAATAGTTGGAAAGCCGCACAGAGAGTTTAGTGTTTGAATATTAAACTCACCCAATTGAGTGGCTTGTTTGTCGTACTGTTGCATAGCAACTGGCTGACCCCCACACTGGGTGAAATCATCTATTAGACCTAGCTGCTCAAGCACAAAGGTCGCATTAGGCCATAACGTAACACCGGCACCGATTGTAGAAAAACTGTTGTTTTTTTCGAATAAGGTAACCTTGATACCTTGTTTTCTTGCAAATATCGCTAACGCAAGGCCAGCAATACCTGCACCTATAATGGCTATATGTTTAATTGAACTCATTTAAATCTTCCCAGTTTTTAAGAAAAAAGTGATTATCACTGGTCCAATAAACAGGATAAATATGGTAATTTCGGTTTGTAAATCCCATTTTATGAGATAGTTTTGCTAAATAATATTGAATTACAGTGGCTTCTTAGCTTCCAGAAAGTATTTGAACAATTAAGTTTTAAGCGGGCTGCTGAGCTGTGCCAAATTCCCAAATCAAATGTGAGCCGTCATGTTGCACTTTTAGAACAAGCGTTGAATGTAAGGCTATTGGAACGTACAACACGAAAAATGGTCGCGACAGAAGCGGGAGAACTTCTTTACCAAAACTTAACTCCGCTGCTTGTTGCGATGAGGGATGTTTTACAAGAAACCTATCAAAATAGTGATTTAGTTTCAGGGCATTTAAAAGTCATTACACCTGATTTACCGTTTTTGGCAGAGGCTATGGCTGAGTTTTGTTATAAACACCCTAACATTCAGTTAAGTTGTGATACTCAGCTTAATCCCGAAGAAGGGCTATTAGAAGGGTTTGATGTAGTGATACGTTTTGGACGAGGCCCTGTGGAGGATTCTGGATGGGTTGCAAAAGAGCTGGTTCGTTGGCCAAGTTGTGTCGTAGCTTCTCCTTTTTTACTAGATAAACATCCTAAACCAAATTCAACGACTGAACTTGGTAAGCTTCCCTGTATTACAAGCTTATCAGTCTTACAAGGAATGCCATGGAAATTCAAACGAGCAGGCACAGTTAATGTTGCATCCCGTTACAAAGTTAATAGTGGGCATATGGCAAAATCCGCTGCACTAAAAGGGCTAGGTTTTGCGATACTTCCTTTTGAAGCGTGCAGACAAGAGCTAGAAGAAGGGCAGTTAACAAAAATAGATTCCTTAGCTGATGAGCCTGAAGATTTGGTTTTGTATGCTTTTTATTCTGGACGTAGATATCCGTTCAAAAAAGTAAAAGCATTCCTTGAGTACCTTCAACTTGTTATTCGGCAACATTATCTTTCGAGCGAATGAAGCGCTTTAAATTATTATAACTGTGTTTGGCCCTTTTACTTTTTACAGATAGCTTGGGTATGTTTAAAAAAGAGCTTTATTAGCTTGCTAATTCGCCGTTTTGTTTATTTTGAAAGCAATTGAACTGCAAACCGTGTTTTTTTACTTTACCTTTATAAAAAGCTCTATATAATTCATCGTCATTGCAGGGGCGTAGTTCCAATTGGTAGAACAGCGGTCTCCAAAACCGACGGTTGGGAGTTCGAATCTCTCCGCCCCTGCCATTTCTTCTTTACATCGTTTTGATTACTTCCTATATTATTCATCTTACTAATCCATCGAGTTGTTATGCATTCACGTTACGCATCTGTTTTTGGTATAGAAAAGCTTGAACTTAATCAACACTTTCGCCCAGCTCAAGCTGAGTTGTCAGCGACTTCATCGTTAATACTCTGTGATACATTAAAAGATGATATTGAGCGTGCCTTTGCGCCTGTAACAATAAACTCAATTGTTAAATCGTCAACCATTGAGTTTAGTGAGCAACAATTAGGCCTGCCTGATTCTAACCTAACCTGTGCGCAAAAACGTGCGTTATGGGCTTTAATGAGTGAACACCTTGATACACTTTAAGTCGGTTACCGATGAGAATATCAATGAGCTGATGGCCATTGAAAATGCCTGTCATACACACCCTTGGACGTTAAAAACAATGCAGTCGTGTTTGCAGGGGCGCTATTTTAATTTAGCTGCGTTCAAAGACGAGCAAATGATAGGCTTTTACATTGGTGAAAAAGCAGGGCCCGATTTTACCTTAATGGATATTTGTGTCGCCCCGAGCTTTCAGGGACAAGGATTTGCTAAGCAGTTATTAACGCAGTTTATAGCGTACGGCGAGCAACACAGTGCCGAAAACTTATTTTTAGAAGTGAGAGAATCTAATACGCGGGCGATTGCTTTGTATGAGCGTGCGGGCTTTATTGAAATGTCAGTACGTAAAAATTATTACCCCAGCGATGCGCCAAATAAAAATGGCTTTGAAGATGCGATTTTAATGGGCATGGCACTGGGTTTAAATTTTTAATGATTACTTATTAGCGATGGCTTGTTCTATTGCTGTAATGAGTTCTACAACGCGTTTTTCTCTTTGAGTCATATCATTGCCTTTTAAACTTTGCTCAAGCGCTGATGCGCTATGGTAAATATCATCAAAGTTAAAACAACCGGCACTGCCCTTAATACTGTGGGCAAGTGCGCGTAGTGTTTCGCAATCTTGGTTGTTATAAAGGGTTTTTATCTGCTTTAAGTAATCAGGTAAACTTGCCAAATAATTAGCATTTATTTGCTGAAATTTCTCACTTTTTAATAAGCTATCCCACTTATTTTGATTATCGCGTTCAAGGTGTAAATAGCTGACTAATACATTTTCTAGTGCGTCTTTATCAATGGGTTTACCAAGCGCTTTGTTACAGCCTGCTTCAAGGTAAGTATCTATATCATGGTTCATGACATTTGCGGTCAGGGCGATAATTGGGCCATCGTAGGCGGCATCTCTGAGCATTTTAGTTGCTTCTAAGCCGCCCATAACCGGCATTTGCATATCCATGATTATAAGCTGGTAGTCGTTCACTAGTGCCATTTCTACTGCTTGTGCGCCATTATTGGCTATATCAGGCTCTAACCCCCATGTTTGAAGGAGTAATTTTATCAGCAACTGATTATCGGGGTTATCTTCTGCCACTAAAATATGCGCATCAAAGTTATTGGTTGCAAAAGAAAGTTGCGGGTCTTTTTCGGGTGATAGCTGAGAGTGTTCAGTCAAAAACAGGTTACTACTAAGCCCATTACCTAAATGGCAATCTATATCGATAGTAAAACAACTACCCACACCCACTTCACTGGTTACGCTGACATCGCCACCGAGCAGCTGAGCCAAATTTTTTGAAATACATAGCCCTAATCCTGTACCACCAAATCGGCGTGTGGTTGTGGCATCAGCTTGTTCAAATGGCGTAAATAATCGACTTATTTGGTTTGCCGACATGCCTATACCGGTGTCTTCAACTATAAATGTAAGAATTTTTGGTGCTTGGTATTTAGCGGTTATTGTAACCTGACCTTGCTCAGTAAATTTAACTGCATTACTGGCAATATTAATCAGTATTTGTTTTAAACGAGTAACGTCACTATTTATCGTATGCGGCAAAGGTAGTGAATAATTAATTGTAAATGAAAGCTGTTTCTCTTGTGCTAAAGGTTTAATGATTGATTCAACATCATGAATAAGCTGCACAACATTTAATGGCGTTTGCTCAACAGCGAGTTTTTCGGCTTCAATTTTTGATAAATCGAGGATGTTATTAATAAGCTCTAATAAATGTTTTGAATTACGAAGAATAGTGCCTAAATGATGTTTATCGTTTGTTTTCTTATCGCTATGCAGTAGTTGCTCGGTAAAACCCATAATGGCAGTGAGTGGAGTGCGAATTTCATGGCTCATATTGGCTAAAAAACGACTCTTAAGCTGGTTTGCTTGCTCTGCTTGAGCGATGGCTGTTTCAAGCTTACTATTCATTGATTCAAGTGCCTTAGTACGGCTCTCTACTTTGTCTTCTAAGTGATGCTTATATTCTTCTAGCTGCTCTTGATAATGCTTAATTTGGTTAATCATGTGATTAAAGTCGTTAAACAGTATGCCTACCTCATCGGTTGTATAAGCAGGCAGTGTGACTGAAAGGTCGCCATCACCTACTCGGTGACTTGCTTCACCTAGTAATTCAATTGGGTTAAGCAGTAAATTGCGCACCACAATAAAAATTAAGATCGGTAGGGTGATCACAGAAATAATTACAATTAGCCCGGTGATGACACTAATTGCTTTACCTGATTGATACAGTACCGCTTTAGGAATAGTCGACACATAATAGTAGCCGCCACTCATTTGAGCTGCAAAAATCAGTCGCTCTATTTTATCAACACTTGAAAGCTCAATGGTTGATAAGCTACCTATATCCGCTAAGTCGTTAATTTTATTTAGTTCATACTCACTAACATAGTGGCCGCGCATTTTATAATCAGAGCTAAATAAAATTTTACCATCACTGGCCAGTAACAAATTTAAGGTGTTGTTATAAGGCGCTTCTAAAATACTGGTGTTTAAAATCGAAGGTTCGACCTTAAGCACAATAAAACCGAGCTGCTGTGGGCGTTTTAGATAATAGTCGACACTGTATATGCGTTGCACAAAGTATAAGTTGGTGGTGCCATCTTCTTTTTGCACCATAAATTGTTGTTGGCTTAAATTGCTTTGTATAACTTGATCAAAAAATGGGTATGACTTGGGCGCTACGGTTAAATTACTGGAGTAATAGGCATCACTTTCACCGGTTTTTGAGACTAAATTAATACTAATAATATCAGGGTAGGCTTCACTGTAACTGGCAAATACATCCATTAACGCGCCAAGGCGATAGGTATAGCTGGCGTCTTCAAATAAATCTTTAGCTAAAAAGTCACTTAGTACCGGTGAGGCAGAGAGTAACTTAGCCGTTGCATGAAAAGAGTCTATATAGTTGAATACTTTTTGCTGTTGTTGCTCTACAAAGCGACTCATTATCAAGTCAGCTTGTTTTTGCGTAGAGTTAGTTACATTAGTGAGCGTAAACCCACCTAAAAATAACAACGGCAGTATAACCAGTGGAGTTATATACCATAATAATCGAATACTTAGCTTACTGGTTTTCATTACCCAACATCAAATCCTCCATGTAATCGAACAATAATATGATTTACAGAACCATTACTCAAGCTTGGTGTTAAGTTAGTGGGCAATTTATAGCGTTATTGTTAATAATCGCTGAAAACACCAAACTTAAAAAAGATCCGTTAATAACCAACCATTGATTGTTTATAAAGCCAAGATCAGCGAAAATAGTCTTCAATTACGATTAACTTAACGGATAGCGTCACAAGAGCTAATTTGGGTTCTTGTTGGGGTATGTTGAGCTTTCTAGGTTAGCTTGTTTTTAGCCTTGAAAGCTCAGCATACTAAAATACAAATACATCCGTATATCAACTAAAAGAACCTTTTTAATGGCAGACCAAAATCTCCTTAGCGAAATTAATAAACGCCGTACCTTTGCGATCATCTCGCATCCGGATGCGGGTAAAACCACTATCACAGAAAAAGTATTGTTATTCGGACAAGCAATTCAAAAAGCCGGAACAGTAAAAGGGCGTGGCTCTAATCAGCATGCTAAGTCTGATTGGATGGAAATGGAAAAAGAGCGTGGTATTTCTGTGACTACCTCAGTAATGCAATTTCCATATAACAATGCGTTAGTTAATTTACTTGATACCCCAGGACACGAAGACTTCTCTGAAGATACTTACCGTACATTAACCGCGGTAGATTCGTGTTTAATGGTGATAGATGCCGCCAAAGGTGTAGAAGAACGTACCCGTAAGTTAATGGAAGTAACACGCCTGCGCACCACGCCGATTGTTACCTTTATGAATAAATGTGACCGTGATATTCGCGACCCAATGGAACTACTCGACGAAGTAGAAACAGAGCTAAATATTGCTTGTGCGCCTATTACGTGGCCAATTGGCTGTGGTAAAGAATTTAAAGGTGTTTACCATATCCATAACGAAGAAACTATTTTATACAAAACAGGCCAAGGTCATACTATTCAAGAAGTGCGTAGCATTAAAGGACTTGATAACCCAGAGCTTGACCAAGCGATTGGTGATGAACTTGCAGCCCAGTTACGTGACGAGTTAGAGCTGGTTATTGGTGCATCACACGAGTTTGATTTAGATCTGTTCTTAGCGGGTGAGTTATCGCCTGTATACTTTGGTACTGCACTTGGTAACTTTGGTGTAGATCATGTTCTAGATGGACTGACTGAGTGGGCGCCAACGCCTTTACCTCGTGAAACAGAAGACCGCCAAGTTGTAGCCACAGAAGAAAACTTCACTGGGTTTGTATTTAAAATTCAGGCCAACATGGATCCAAAACACCGTGACCGTATTGCCTTTATGCGTATTGTATCGGGTAAATACAGCCAAGGCATGAAAATGAATCATGTGCGTATAGGTAAACAAGTGAGTATTTCTGATGCGGTAACCTTTATGGCGGGCGATCGTGAGCGTGCAGCTGATGCTTACGCTGGTGATATTATTGGTTTACATAACCACGGTACGATTCAAATTGGTGATACCTTTACCCAAGGCGAAAAAATTAAGTTCAGCGGTATTCCAAACTTCGCCCCTGAATTATTCCGCCGTATTCGTCTGCGCGATCCATTAAAACAAAAACAGCTATTAAAAGGACTGGTACAGCTTTCAGAAGAGGGCGCAGTACAAGTATTCAGACCATTAATTAATAATGACTTAATTGTAGGTGCGGTAGGTGTGTTGCAGTTTGACGTGGTGGTAGCGCGTTTAAAAGCTGAATATAACGTTGATGCAATTTACGAAAGCGTGAATGTAAATACAGCCCGTTGGGTTAGCTGTGATGATGTTAAAAAGTTTGAAGAATTTAAACGTAAGTGCGAAAGCAACTTAGCACTTGATGGTGGCGATAATTTAACTTACATCGCGCCGAGTCGTGTAAATCTTAACTTGTCGACAGAGCGTTACCCTGAAGTGACATTTAATCACACGCGTGAAAACTAGCACTTAGCCTCTAGAATTAACACAAAGCCTGCTTTGGCGGGCTTATAAAGGTAAATAATATTATGAATATTCGTACTATTTTAGTAGAAAAAGCCATTGCCGCTATGACCGCCGCAGGCCTACCAGAAGATACTAACCCAGCGGTTACCCAAAGCACTCGCCCACAGTTTGGTGATTACCAAATTAATGGCGCGATGGGCGCAGCTAAAAAAATGAAAAGTAACCCGCGTGAATTGGCGCAAAAAATTATTGATCAGTTAGATGTAAGCGACATTGCCGAAAAAACGGAAATTGCTGGCCCTGGTTTTATTAATATTCACTTAAAGCCGGAGTTTTTAGCTCAAAGCGTACAAGCTGCTAATAATCACGCAAAACTTGCCGTAAATGAGCACACCAAACCACAAAAAGTAGTGGTTGATTACTCATCGCCTAACCTTGCAAAAGAAATGCACGTAGGTCACTTACGCTCAACTATTATTGGTGATGCCGTAGTACGTGCGCTTGAATTTAGAGGCGATACCGTTGTTCGTCAAAATCACATGGGTGATTGGGGCACACAGTTTGGTATGTTAATTGCGCATTTAGAAGATCAAATTAACCAAGGTGTTGATTTAGATACTGTTGCGCTTGCTGATTTAGAAACCTTTTACCGCGATGCGAAAAAGCGTTTTGACGACGAAGAAGGCTTTGCCGATAAAGCGCGTAACTACGTAGTTAAACTGCAAGGTGGCGACGCACACTGTGAAAAACTGTGGAAACTATTTATTGCCACTTCAGTTAAGCATTCTGAAGAAGTATACAAGCGTTTAAATGTAACACTGACACCTGCCGACATTATGGCTGAAAGTGCATACAACAGTGAACTTAACGATATTATAAGCTTATTAAAAGATAAAAATATTGCAGTAGAGTCGCAAGGCGCACAAGTGGTATTTTTAGATGAGCTGGCAAATAAAGACGGTGAACCTTCAGCGTTTATCGTGCAAAAATCAGGTGGCGGCTTCTTATATGCAACCACTGATTTAGCGGCGTGTGATTACCGTTCAAACAAGCTAGGCGCTGAGCGTATTTTAATCTTTGTTGATGCGCGCCAGAGTCTTCACTTTAATCAAGTGGAGCTAACTGCGCGTAAAGCCGGTTTGTTACGCGATGAAACTAGTTACGAGTTTTGCCCATTTGGCACCATGATGGGCGCTGATGGCAAACCATTTAAAACCCGTACAGGCGGTACGGTTAAATTAGCTGATTTGCTTGAAGAGTCAATTACTCGCGCAGCAGCTAAATTGGCTGAGCGTGAATCAGATTTATCTGACGAAGACCGTAGTGAAATTGCACGTAAAGTGGGTATTGGCGCAGTTAAATATGCTGACCTTTCTAAGCATCGTACCAGCGATTACATCTTCAACTGGGACAGCATGCTAAGCTTTGAAGGCGCAACAGCCCCTTACTTACAATATGCTTATACGCGTGTTCGCAGTATTTTCCGTAAGTCTGGCGTTGATGCTGCAAGCTTAAAAGCCAATGTAAGTATTATTGAGCCGCAAGAGAAAACCCTCGCGCTTAAATTATTACAGTTAGAAGAAGTTCTTGATCTGATGATCAATGAAGCCACACCGCACGTATTATGTGGTTATTTATACGAACTAGCTAGTTTATACATGACATTCTATGAAGCTTGCCCAGTACTTAAAGAGGGCGTAGAGCCAAGTGTTCGTGATAGCCGTTTAGTGTTGTGTAATTTAGTGGCAGATACGCTGAAAACAGGATTGGATTTACTAGGTATCGAAGTCATGGAGCAAATGTAATCTGCTGCGTGTAGTTCGCTTTGACTGCGTTGTCGTGCTTTTTTAGCCTAAGTCACATACAAAAACGTATGCTCCTTGGCATAAAAAAGCACTTCGCCTTGTCAGCACTTCTACACTTGCAGATGCGAAGCTTGGCACTAAATAGTTGACCCTAATCACATACAACTACGTATGCTCATAGGGATAAGTCGAGTCTCCGCCTTATCTTAGACTAAACTACTTAGGTGAACGTCTGCTGCGTGTAGTTCGCTTTAGCTGCGTTGGTAAAACTATTTAGCCTAAGTCACATACAAACCGTATGCTCCTATGCATAAATAGTTTTACCGCCTTGCTAGCACTCCTAGACTTACAGATAATTTTAGGTTTAGGTGTTAGATTTATATTGACACTGTTCGGTATGTTCACCAATTTTGTAGCTGATAGCTGATAGCTGATAGCTGATAGCTGATAGCTGATAGCTGATAGCTGATAGCTGATAGCTGATAGCTGATAGCTGATAGCTGATAGCTGATAGCTGATAGCTGATAGCTGATAGCTGATAGCTGATAGCTGATAGCTGATAGCTGATAGCTGATAGCTGATAGCTGATAGCTGATAGCTGATAGCTGATAGCTGATAGCTGATAGCTGATAGCTGATAGCTGATAGCTGATAGCTGATAGCTGATAGCTGATAGCTGATAGCTGATAGCTGATAGCTGATAGCTGATAGCTGATAGCTGATAGCTGATAGCTGATAGCTGATAGCTGATAGCTGATAGCTGATAGCTGATAGCTGATAGCTGATAGCTGATAGCTGATAGCTGATAGCTGATAGCTGATAGCTGATAGCTGATAGCTGATAGCTGATAGCTGATAGCTGATAGCTGATAGCTGATAGCTGATAGCTGATAGCTGATAGCTGATAGCTGATAGCTGATAGCTGATAGCTGATAGCTGATAGCTGATAGCTGATAGCTGATAGCTGATAGCTGATAGCTGATAGCTGATAGCTGATAGCTGATAGCTGATAGCTGATAGCTGATAGCTGATAGCTGATAGCTGATAGCTGATAGCTGATAGCTGATAGCTGATAGCTGATAGCTGATAGCTGATAGCTCTTTAGAAGGATTTGATATGAAACTCGAAGATATTCGTCGTGAATACCTGCAAGATGCACTCAGTGAAGACAACTTGCTTGATGATCCGTTTAAGCAGTTTGAAACCTGGCTTGAGCATGCTGTTGCCAGTAATTTGCCCGACCCTACAGCAATGGTGGTCGCTACGGTTGATGACACTGGTCAGCCTTCACAGCGTATTGTGCTGCTAAAGCATTTAGATGATAACGGTTTTGTGTTTTTTACTAATACCGGTTCACGAAAAGCACAAGAGCTTAAAGGCAATAATAAAATTTCCTTGCACTTTCCATGGCACCACATGGAGCGCCAAGTGATTGTGTATGGTGAGGCGCAGCCGCTTCCAACGTCTGCCGTGGCTAAGTACTTCCTATCACGTCCAAAAGAAAGTCAATTAGCAGCATGGGCTTCAAAGCAAAGCCGCCCTGTATCATCACGTAAAGTGTTAATGGAAACCTTTGCTAACATGAAAAATAAGTTTGCCAAAGGTGAAATTCCACTCCCTGATTTTTGGGGCGGATACTGTGTTGTGCCGCAAAAAATCGAGTTTTGGCAAGGCGGAGCTCATCGTCTACATGATCGCTTTATGTATCAGCGTCAGGCCGATAATAGCTGGCAAATAACGCGCTTAAATCCGTAGTGGGCTAGTTTTTTGAAGTTTATAGACTCGCATTGCCATCTTGATTTTAGTGAGTTTGATGCAAACCGCGAATCACTTATTAATGCCTGTGTAGCAAAGGGCGTTAGCCAATTTATTGTGCCAGGTATTAGCTTGGCGCAATCTCAAAAGCTACTAGAGTTTAAAGCAACCTACCCACAAGTCAGCATAGCGGCAGGGCTACATCCTTATTTTTTAGAGCAACACCAACAATCACATTTAGAGTCATTATTTAATTTTGCTAAAGCAAATAAAACACAGCTGGTGGCTATTGGTGAGTGCGGGCTCGATCGCAGTATTTCCAATCTTGAAAAACAAACCTTTTTGTTTGAGCAGCAAATAGCGCTTGCTAATGAGCTTGATTTACCGCTAATTGTTCATCACAGGCAAAGCCATGATTTAATTGCGCAGTCGTTTAAGCGTTGTAGGCCAAAAAACGGCGGTGTGATCCATGCTTTTTCAGGCTCAATTCAACAAGCGCACTATTATATAAAGCAGGGTTTTAAACTTGGAGTCGGTGGGGTTATAACTTACGAGCGTGCAGCTAAAACACGTGCGGTTATAGCAAAGCTTGAGCCGCAGCAGTTAGTGCTTGAGACAGACTCACCTTCAATGCCGCTAAGTGGCTATCAAGGGGAGGTAAATACCCCACTGCATATTCATAACGTATTTGATGCGCTTTATGGTTTAAAACCAAATAGCGATAAATTTCAATTAGCTGAGCAGCTTTATGATTCATGCTCAGACGTTTTTTGTATATAACGATTTACTTGCCAGCGCTTTAATCCTCGGCCTAATTGCCAAGTAAAAATACAGGCAATCACTAACATAAGTAGCACCTGGCGACCTAAATCATGAAAATGATTATGGCTAGCCGATACCGCAGCACGGGTTAAATAGGTAATAGATACAAAGCCAATCGGGCGGTTGTTGTCTGAAATAACTTGCTCAACAAAAGGCGTTTTTAACTTACTAATACCCGGTGATGAGTCAGGTAATAAGCCATATACATGATGCGATTGCCAATTATCGCTGCTCGCAAGTACCACACCTTGTTTGTCATAAATAGTGGCCGAGAGTACAAATTCATCTTTACTGATATTGTTGCATAAGGTGGTCAGTTGCTGCTTGTTTTTTTCTATCAGCGGATTTTTAGCATTCAGTGCCATAAACTGAGTGAGAGATTTAGCTGCGCTATTGGCATTATCGTAAAGCAGTTGATGACTTTGAAAGCTACTATTTATACCCACCCAGCTTAATAATACAAAGCAGCCAGCGGCCAATAGCAAACGGACTAAACGCTTTTTTTGCGAGGCTGTAAGTGGATTTTTAAGATGGTTATTTTTCATAGTCACCGTATATGCTGCTGACAGCATTTTGATTTGATGTTACAACTACACTATAACCTTAAATCCACCCTGATGGCGAATTTTGTATCTTATATCCTTATCATCAATGCGCTAAATGTCAGGAAATATAAACGGAGATCCCATGTCGGATGCGAACATGGCACAGCACAGCGCTGAGCAACCATTATCACAACTTACCCTAAATAAATGGTTCAGCTATCAAAAGGGCGTATTTGCACCTTTAAATACAATTCCAAGCAGAGAGCGAGGGCTTTTTAGTATCGCATTTGCAGGCGATTTTAGTATGGCGCATATCAATAGCATGATTGAATTTTTTGCCACTCATCAGCAAAATGTGACAGCAATGTGCCAATACCAGCCAGATTTAGGGTTATCTCCGGCATTATGTTTTTATATAGAAAATACAGAGCAGGCAATAAACCCACTTGAACTTCAAACTTTTGCAAATACCTTGACGTGTCAGTTAGTGCAAGTTACCACTCCTCCTGACTTACAAAAACCGGGGTTATTGGTAATGGATATGGATTCAACAGCCATTACTATTGAGTGTATTGATGAAATTGCACGTTTGGCTAATGTATATGACGAGGTTGCCAGCGTGACCGCGCAGGCAATGGCAGGCAAGCTTGATTTTAGTGAGAGTTTAAACCAACGCGTTGCCAAGCTTGAAGGCATTGAAAAGTGCTTAATTGATGATCTTAAAAGTGCACTGCCTTTAATGCCAGGTATTAAAGCGTTGTGCCAAATTTTAAAGCACCACCAATGGTATTTAGCCATTGCATCAGGCGGATTTGTGCCGTTTGCAGAGCGTGTACAAGAGTTAATTAATTTAGATGAAGTCCATGCCAATGTGCTGGAATTTAAAGACGACAAACTGACCGGTAAGGTGTTAGGAGGCATTGTTGATGCTGAGCAAAAAGCGGTTATTTTAGAATCGCTTCAACAAAAACTAGGCCTTGAAAAAACGCAAACAGTTGCCATTGGTGATGGCGCAAATGATTTAAAAATGATGGCTCAAGCAGGATTAGGCGTTGCTGTGCATGGCAAACCTAAAGTAGTTGAACAAGCCCAAGCGGCTATTTGCCAAGGCTCGTTATTACAATTGCTGTATATGTTGGCGGTTCCGCTAAATCCATCATAGGGTTAACGTAAACGGTTTAACCAAATTAGTTTTCGCCTAGACATTTGCTCAACCTGTTGTTGGTTGAGCGATAAATGTACAAGGGCTTCGTCACTTACATCAATAATATCGCCAACTCCCGATACTGACCACAAGGCATCCTCTAAGTCTTTAGCCTTGTGAATTGCGTATTGGCTAACGTATTTTAGCTCATTTGCTAAGTAGTCAGTATCGAGTCGACCAGTACGTGAAATATATAAACGCATTATAAAAACCAGCTCAGACTTCAGCCCTTTACTTATTTGCTGTTTAAACTCGCTGCAGTCGGTGCCTAAAATACACTGACTGGTAATTGCATCGGCTATATTTTCTTTTTTAGGATCGAAGTTAATCACCAAACTAAATTCTAATGGCGAGTCTTGGCGAGATCGCTCTTTAATATTCGGGGTGATCACATCAGCAATGTGCGCTTTAGTAATAATATTTGATAAGTCTGTTTTAGTATTTAGCAGTGCAAAATTTTGTAAAATAACATGCAGAGGGCTTGGATATAAACCAAATCCCATGGCGCCAATTTCAAAGTGAGCCATTGATTTATGTAAGTATATTGGGAACTGGCAAAGTGTTTTGGTTACCATATTTCTAAGTGCTGTAGAAAGCCCAGGTACTTTAGGTGACTCCTCTGCTATTTTTAATTTTTGTTTATTGCTGTCAATTAAAAGAGTAAAAAAATCGACCCCAGTATGAGGCAATTTTTTCTCTACATGTGCTTTTAAATTAATCGTGGTTAACGATTTACTTACCGCCATCACTTCATATTGAATAAGACTTAATGAATAACTTTTGGTGATTTTTTGTAAATCGGGGAATGACAGCGACACGATATCGCCTTTTTTAAAGTTTACTTCTTGATTACACTCTAGCTGTAAACCAAAGACTGAAAAGTCCCGAGTATGGCCATGCAGTACTGAGTCACGGGTGTTAATAACGACGCTGGTTTTATAAAGGTAACGCTTATTAGAACGAAGGTTCACGTACTCTAACGGCACGGTATTTAGCTCCGGCGGTGATGCATGCTTACTGTGGCCAAACAATTTCAATTTATTGGCCAAGGCTTTATCAAATTCATACTGTTGATAATGCTGTTGTTCATGCTTATTACCTACTTGAGTAAGTAGCATTAAATATTTTACGTCTTTTATGGCGCCTTCAACACGTGGTGAAGGCGGTTTATTAAGTTTCTCAATATCCTTACCCAAAGAGTTAGGTAAAGATAAAGGAATATAAGCATCTTCAGTATGGCTTGGCATCAATTGTAATTTAAAGCAGCGCCAACTGTCTCTTCGGCTACCAAAACCAAAAAATAACGCTTTTAATTGTGCATGTTGCTCAAGCTCTGAACGAGTGGCTGAATAGTAGTAAATTTTTCCTGCAGAGACATGGGTAAAGGTATATAAATATTCCTCTTTTACAGCAACAGGTTTTAGTGCCAAGTTACGAATACGCTTATGGTTTAACACACTGTATAGGCAAGATACTTTGCGCTCATCGGTAAAGTAACGCTGAATAAATAGGCTGTTTTCTGTAGTTAAACTTAAGCTTGGATAATAAACACCGTTTTTTTGACTTATAAAAACGTATAGCGAATTGACCCTAGGAATGTAATATTGCTCGTATCCTTTAGAAATAACTGCATCGAGGGTGTTATCTAAGTTCACTTTGTAGCGGCGTTTATTGCCATGGATAAAGCTTTCTAAAAAATGGTCAAACGCGGTGTTGTTTTCTTTAAATGTGCGTTTTAAGCGAATATGATTAAATTCATCCGAGGTGTTTTCTATCGCAACCACTTCGTATTCAATCCCATTTTTTAACCCAAGCTCAAAATCTTGTTCAAGGCCAACTAAGTGCATAACAATAAGCTGACCTTTTTTTAAGTTATAGCGGGATGCCAACTTAATTTTACAGCCACTGAGTGAAATATCAGAAGTACTTGCTTCAATTTTTGTTTGCTCATCGTACTCAATAGTAATTTTAATTGAGTAATTCATTCGCTCTTCGCTACGACTTTCATAAGCCGCAAACTTAATTACATCGGTGGGTAGTTCGGGTAATGGTTCAATTATTTTAGCTGGGGTGGTCGTTGATTTTTGCTGTAAAACACGATAATTATTTTCGGTATTCATCACCGCTTCGTACACGGCAAGGGTGTAGCCTTTATGTTGTTTTATTGATGCTTCGAATACTTCAATGGCGGTGTCATCCATAAAGTGTTGTTTACCGTTATGCTCATATGGTTTTACTTGGCCGGTTACTGAGCCACGCAGATCAATAAAGCGGTCTATCGGCTGAGATAAACGCGACATTTCCATTTTTATTAAAAACTGCTCGGGTTTGCTTAACTCGGCGGTTTTTGACTTGAAAATGAGATCAAACTTAGCATTTCCCAAATACTGTTTTAATTCATTTACAAGCGCTTCATGCTTGAGCAATACGTCTTCAGCCATTTATAAATCATCACCGTCTAATTTAAAAGTAGGTATACTGTTGCAATCATTTATTAGAGAATTAAATAAATCTAATATCGAAAAGTAGTTAAATGCGACCACGATATTATGCGTAACTATACTTTGTGTTTATTGTTATTCGTTATGAGCCAATTAATTGGCATGTTTTTATTAGCTTTTTAAAGCAAGAAGCATGCCCTAAAGCAGGTTCAGTAAAACGGCACCAGTATAGTGTGAGTGTGATACTAAATGCGCTATTCCACAAGGCGTTGTTGCTAAGGTAAAGCCAGCAATGGCAAAATAAGCGCTTAACAGTCAATATTTCAAAATAAAGAATAGTAGGTAAGGTTTTAAATGGCTAAAGCGGCAAAAGTAGAGTTTGTTTGTACAGAATGTGGCATGAACTATCAACGCTGGCAAGGTCAGTGTCGCTGCGGTGCGTGGAACACATTAGCAGAGTTTAAACCTTCTGCAGGGCAAAGCAAAAAAGTAGCAGCTCGTGCAAGTGTCGGTGGCTACGCCGGTGGTATTGGCGGTGGCTCTAAAAAAATTAATGAAGTAGCAACCTCAGAGGCAGAAAAACAGCTTACTGAAATTGGCGAACTTGACCGTGTACTAAGCGG
The DNA here is from genome assembly GCF_002310795.1 of Pseudoalteromonas issachenkonii. Classification (NCBI taxonomy): domain Bacteria; kingdom Pseudomonadati; phylum Pseudomonadota; class Gammaproteobacteria; order Alteromonadales; family Pseudoalteromonadaceae; genus Pseudoalteromonas; species Pseudoalteromonas issachenkonii. The sequence continues at coordinate 2,594,628 of NZ_CP011030.1, read as the reverse complement.
CGGTGTAACCACCGGCTCGGTTAATATTATTTCTGGCGATCCGGGGGCGGGTAAAACCACGCTACTATCGGATTTAGTGGCAAGAATGTCTCAGCGCATGCCATCGCTTTATTGTACTGCTGAGGAGTCTTTGTCGCAGTTTAAAAACCGAGTAAACCGTTTAAAACTTAACTATAACGAAGATGAGCTCTATTTACTTTCTGAAACCAGTGTTGAAACCATTATTGAAGAGCTGGATAAAAACAAAATTAAGTTTGCCGTTATCGACTCTATTCAAGCCGTGGTCACCGACACCGCTAATGGTAGCCCTGGCTCACCCTCGCAAGTAAAAAGTGCCGCTCAAGCGCTAACCCAATATTGTAAGCAAAACGATGTCACTATGTTCATTATTGCTCACGTAAATAAAAATAATGAAATAGCTGGCCCGCAAACATTAGTGCATATTGTTGATGCACTGTTACATATTGATACCAACGATGGTCAAGTGCGTACGCTGCGTGCTAATAAAAACCGCTTTGGTGATATAGATACTGTGGGCATTTTTAAAATGTGTGAACGCGGTATGCTCAGTGTGGATAACCCCAGCGAAATTTTCTTATCCGGTTCAACCACTGAATCACCGGGGTCGACGATTACCTGTATTCGTAAAGGTAATCGTAATTTACTACTCGAAATTCAATGTTTAACCACTGAAACAGAAGCAGAATTTCCACAGCGAGTATGTGTTGGTTTAAATATGAACCGGATTAAAATGCTCACCGGTATTTTACGTAAACACACTAAAACTAAAATATTTCACGATACGTTTTTTAATATTGTGGGCGGCCTAAAAATTGATGAATCAGAAACCTGTATTGATTTAGCGCTTGTTACTGCACTTTTAAGTAGTTTGAACGAGTTTGTTGTACCTCGAACCACCTGTATTATGGGGGAGCTAAGTTTAAACGGTGATGTGCGTCCAATCGACAGTGGTGTACCCCGTGTTAAAGAAGCGGCGCAACATGGGTTTACTGAAATATTTATCCCATTTCGTAACTACCATAAATCGATGGAAGGGCTGGGTGCTAAAATAACGCCAGTTAAAACAGTGCACGAGCTACTGAGTTTAATTAACTAGCAAACAAAAAGTGCTTAACGATGCATGTTCTCAATGTTAGTCTTGCTTAAAGCCACTTATATAAAGAGTTTAATAAGGAAATGACATGAAAAAATTAGTGATTGCAGCCGCGATTATTGCTGCAGGTGTGGGTGGCGTAAGCTATGCAAACTATGTTGCAACACAAGAGGTACGTGCTGAGGTTGATAAACAGTTGGCCTTGGTCAGCGAACAAACAGGTGCTAGTTTTAACTACGCAGAGCTATCGGCGAGTGTTATTTCAAACAGTGTTGCCATTAGTAATATTGAAGTGACTAGCCCTGAGGGCGATAAAATTGCCACGGTTGAGCATGTTGAAGTGACAGGCTACGAAACCGATAAAATATCGCCACATACCGCTTTTACACTAAAGAACTTCCAATTTGATAAAAGCTTTGTCGATACACTGCCTGCAGATACAAATACACAACTTGCCTCAGCCAGTTATGATTTACACTCTTCATTAGATTACGATGAGCAGTCAGGTAACAGTGATATTGTTGTTAAGCTGCAAGCTAATGATATTGCTAGTATTGATATGGACATGGGGCTGGCTAATTCTAAAGCGCTTATGGACGCTTCACTTGAAATCAGTAAGGCTCAACAAGCTGCAGGCAGTACGCCACTTACTTATGAGCAAGAGTTACAGCAGCAAACAATGATTATGCAAGCAATGAGTAAGCTAGAGCCACGTAATGTTAGCTTAGTTGTTAATAACCAAGGTGATCTTAAAGGCTTATTAGAAAGCGAGCTGGCAAAGCAAGGTATGACGTTAGAGCAAATGCAAACAATGCTTGATCAACAGCTTCAACAAGCACCTGTGACCGAAGAAATAGCCAAGGCGTTAACTGATTTTGCTAAAGGACTAAATTCGTTTAGTGTGTCTGCAAAACTGCCTGAAGGTAAAACTATGATGGAAGTGAATCAGCAACTAATGATGTTAGCAGGACAACCCGAAGAGCTGGTTAAGTTTATAAATTTAGAAGTTAAAGGCAAATAACAGCGGTAAGTTATAAGCCGTCAGGATTCAATTTAAAACAAAAAAGCCGTACTTGATTATTCAAGTACGGCTTTTATTATTTTAGCTGATAGTTAGTGAAGAATACGCGCTCTAATTGTACCTTCAACTGCACTGAGCTCTTTAAGTGCGACTTCTGAGTGATCGGTGTCTACATCAATAACCACGTAACCAATTGCTTCATCGGTTTGTAAGTACTGTGCGGCAATGTTAATACCGTGCTGAGCAAACGCTTGGTTAATTTGCGTTAGCACGCCAGGGCGGTTGTGATGCACGTGTAACAAGCGGCTGCGATTAGCAAGCTCTGGCAATGATACTTCAGGGAAGTTAACCGCAGTAATAGTTGAGCCGTTATCTGAGTACTTAGCGAGTTTACCCGCTACTTCAATACCAATGTTTTCTTGTGCTTCTTGAGTAGAACCACCTATATGCGGCGTTAAAATAACGTTGTCGAATTCACGCAGTGGCGAGATAAATTCTTCATCGTTAGATTTAGGTTCAACTGGGAATACGTCAATTGCTGCGCCGCTGAGTTTTTTCTCTGTTAGCGCTTCTGCTAGGGCGTCAATATCAACGACAGTACCACGTGAAGCGTTAATTAAAATAGAGCCTTGCTTCATTACCGCCAATTCAGCCGTGCCAATCAGGTTTTTAGTTTGCGGTGTTTCAGGTACGTGCAAGCTAATAATATCAGCGCGTTGCAATAGCTGCGTTAAGTTATGTACTTGTGTCGCATTACCTAAAGACAGTTTGTCTTCAATGTCGTAATACTCCACGTTCATACCAATATTTTCAGCCATAATGCCCAACTGAGTACCAATGTGACCGTAGCCAATAATACCTAAGGTTTTACCGCGCGCTTCAAACGAGCCATTGGCTGTTTTTAACCAGCCACCACGGTGCGCAGCGGCATTTCGCTGTGGAATACCACGTAATAAAAGCAGTATTTCACCTAGTACAAGCTCAGCTACAGAGCGAGTATTTGAAAACGGGGCATTAAATACTGCAATACCGCGTTCACGTGCTGCATTTAAATCTACTTGGTTGGTACCAATACAAAAACAACCGATAGCAACTAGTTTTTCAGCTGCATTTAATACCGATTCATTAATATGAGTACGAGAACGCAGCCCGACAAAGTGCACATCTTTAATGCGCTCAATAAGCTCGTCCTCAGGTAGCGATGTTTTAACGTAGTCGATATTGCTATAACCGTTACGTTTTAGCGTTTCAACAGCGCTTTGATGAACACCTTCAAGCAAGAGAATTTTAATTTTGTCTTTTGCTAACGATACCTTACTCATAACCATATCCTATTTAATTTGTGGCCCATTTTTTGTGCCGATAATCACTTTATCAGCACCGCGCTCTGCAAATAGGCCGTTGGTGACTACGCCAACAATTTGATTTATTTGTGTTTCAAGCTGTTTAGCATGGGTAATTTTTAAATTATGTACATCTAAAATAACGTTGCCGTTATCGGTTACAACACCTTGGCGATACACAGGGTCACCGCCAAGTTTTAATAATTCGCGGGCAACATAGCTGCGCGCCATCGGAATAACTTCAACTGGCAGCGGGAAATCCCCTAAGGTATCGACTAGTTTGGTGTCATCAACAATACACACAAACTGTTTAGCCACTGCCGCTACTATTTTTTCACGGGTGAGCGCTGCACCACCGCCTTTAATCATTTCGTTTAGAGCGTTAATTTCATCTGCGCCATCAACGTATACATCCAGAGCATCAACATCATTTAGCTCAAATACTTCTATACCAAGTTCTTTTAAACGTGCTGTAGACGCTTCTGAACTAGATACTGCACCAACGATGGTGTCTTTTACTGTGCCTAAAGCATCAATAAAATGATTAACGGTTGAGCCTGTACCAACACCCACTATGGTGTTTTCTTTTACAAACTCCAGTGCAGCCCATGCAGCTGCTTTTTTTAATTCATCTTGTGTCATTGCTATGTGCTCATTTATGTCAAAAATAGACTGTTAGTTTACAAGATTAATTGTTACCAACAGTAGGTTTTATTGGGTGTAATAATAGTTTTAAGAGGCACATCCCACGATTCAATTGGGAGCTTATCCACTTGTTGGCATTCGTGTGCTAGGCCAATAAGTTGTGGTTGCTGCCAGTTTTCTTCGTGTAAACGTGCCAAGGTTCTATCGTAAAACCCACCCCCCATTCCAAGGCGATTACCAAATTTATCAAATGCAACAAGTGGCATAAGTAGATAATCAAGCGCTGGCAATGGGCATATTTGAGAGCAGTTCAGCTTAGGCTCCAAGATACCATAGCGGTTTGCTCTCATGGGTGAGTTTTTTTCATATCGTTGAAATAGTAAATTAGCCCCGTTGAAAGGGTGAATTATAGGTAAGTAAACATGCTGTTTTTTGAGCCATAATTCTTTAATTAACAATGATGTATCTAATTCGCCATCATTGCTTAAATAAATGGCGATATGTTTTTTTTTAGCTGTTTTTTGGCTTTTTATATATTGAATAAAATTCAATTTAAGCGAGTGGGCCGCTATTTCTTGCTGGTTTTTTGATAGATTATTCCGTGCTTTACGAATATCGAGTCTTATTTGTGCGCGATTATTGCTCATTAAATAACTAAACCATAATTAAAAAGAGAATAAGTTCGGGAACATTAAATACACAGCAAGCACAATAAGTAATATTACAACTGTGGCAATCAGTGAATATAAAACAAGGTTACTGCGTTTTTTGGGTGTTGTAGAGAGTGGCTCATCTAGCATTAAATCGTCATCTTCCCATGGTTCGTCATTTTCATCAGGCAGTGATAACTCAACCTCGGGGAGACGTTGCTCAAGATCCTCAAGTTTCTCTTCAAGACGAATTAAGCTACTAGTAATGTAATCTAGGGCATCAAATAAGCGCTGATCTCGCTGGCTGTCGTGCGCTTTTTGAGAAGTAGCTTGTGTAGGGGCTGTTTGCTGAAGTTTGCTTTTGATCCCCAGCGTTGAAAGTAACTTAGCTTGCTTAAGGGCTTTTTCTTTGTTGCTAGGAGCAAACAGCGGCTTGCCATTAAAAAATGCCGCCACCTTTTCAGGTGAGGTTTTTAGTTTTTCTGTCAGTGCATTGGTCACTGCTTGGCTGTCTGCGCCTTCTGCAAGTCCTACAAATATAACACGAAAATTGTCGGCCATTTTTTATCCCTAACACGCTTTATTGTATAAGCAGAGTATATACCTAAAATGTTAAACAGTTCGAGACTGTTTTATGACTAACTTAATACACATAGCAAAACGGCCCTAAAAAGGGCCGTTTTAATATTAGCTAGGTGGCTTACAGGCCAGCTGCTGCGCGAAGTGCGTCGGCTTTATCTGTGCGTTCCCATGGGAATTCATCACGGCCAAAGTGGCCGTAAGCCGCTGTTGGTAGATAAATAGGGCGCTCAAGATCAAGCATTTGAATTAGGCCGTAAGGGCGTAAGTCAAAGTGTTCACGAATAAGTTCGATTAAACGCGCTTCTTCTAATTTACCTGTGCCAAATGTTTCAACACTGATAGATGTTGGCTCTGCAACACCAATAGCATAAGACACTTGAAGTTCACACTTGTCAGCAAGGCCAGCAGCAACAATGTTTTTAGCAACATAACGTGCAGCATAAGCCGCTGAGCGGTCAACTTTTGATGGATCTTTACCAGAGAAAGCACCACCACCGTGACGAGCCATGCCACCGTAAGTATCTACAATGATTTTACGACCAGTTAAACCACAGTCACCCATTGGTCCACCAATTACAAAACGACCAGTTGGGTTAATAAAGAATTTAGTGGCACTAGTAATCAGCTCAGCAGGAAGTACTGGCTTAATAATCGTTTCCATTACCGCTTCTACTAAATCACTTTGCGATACATCTTCGCTGTGCTGAGTAGAAAGTACAACGGCATCAATGCCTACTGGCTTGCCATTTTCGTATGCAAACGTAACCTGTGATTTTGCATCTGGACGCAACCAGTTAAGCTCGCCGCTTTTACGTACTTGTGCTTGGCGTTGTACTAAACGGTGAGAATAAGTAATTGGAGCAGGCATTAATACTTCAGTTTCGTTACATGCGTAACCAAACATTAGGCCTTGGTCGCCAGCGCCTTGCTCTTCAGGGCTTGTACGGTCAACACCTTGGTTAATGTCAGGAGACTGTTTACCAATAGTGTTTAAAATTGCACACGAATCGGCATCAAAGCCCATGTCTGAATGTGTGTAACCAATTTCACGTACTGTTTTACGTGTAATTTCTTCGATATCAACCCATGCGCTAGTCGTGATTTCACCACCAACCATAACCATACCGGTTTTAACGTAAGTTTCACACGCTACACGGGCATGAGAGTCTTGCTCTAGGATAGCATCAAGTACCGCATCAGAAATTTGATCGGCGATTTTATCCGGATGACCTTCAGAAACAGATTCAGAAGTAAATAAATGTTTTGCCATTGTAATTATGCTCACAAATATTGCGCTTCACAAACGTCGGTATTAGCGCTAAAAAATTAAGGCGCGTATTTTATCTAAAACAAATGAACTTGCATAGTTTTTTTACGCCTAGACGTCTAAATAAAATATCTAATAGTAAATGGTTCTTAAAAAATATTCATAATGCCCTATTTTTATGGGTTTTTAATTGCACACAGCCCCCACAATAAGTAAGAATGGGGATAAATAAATACCCGCGCAAATACATATAAAGGTAGGAGAATTCATGCCATCTCGCAAAGAACTTGCAAATGCTATTCGCGTCTTGTCAATGGACGCAGTACAAAAGGCCAAATCTGGTCACCCTGGAGCCCCTATGGGCATGGCTGATATCGCAGAAGTATTATGGCGCGATTATCTAAAACATAACCCAACAAATCCAGAGTGGGCTGACCGAGATCGATTTATACTCTCAAATGGTCACGGTTCAATGCTAATTTATTCTCTACTGCATTTAAGTGGTTATGACTTGCCACTGGACGAAATTAAAAACTTCCGCCAAATGCATTCTAAAACACCAGGCCATCCAGAATATGGATACGCGCCAGGAATTGAGACCACTACGGGCCCATTAGGTCAAGGGATCACAAATGCGGTAGGTATGGCTATTGCTGAAAAAGCATTAGCAGCGCAGTTTAACCGTGAAGGCCACGACATTGTTGATCACCACACGTATGCGTTTATGGGTGATGGTTGTTTAATGGAAGGTATTTCTCATGAAGCATGCTCACTAGCCGGTACATTAGGCCTAGGCAAATTAGTGGCATTTTGGGATGACAACGGCATTTCAATCGACGGTGAAGTTGAAGGTTGGTTTAGTGATGATACCCCAGCACGTTTTAAAGCATACGGCTGGCATGTAATTAGTGACGTTGATGGCCATGATAGCGATGCAGTAAGTGCAGCAATTGCAGAAGCTAAAAGCGTGACTGATAAGCCAACACTAATTTGTTGTAAAACTATTATTGGTTACGGCTCACCTAATAAATCAGGTAGCCACGATTGTCACGGTGCACCGCTTGGTGATGACGAAATTAAAGCGTCTCGCGAGTTTCTAGGTTGGACGGGCGATGCATTTGAAATCCCTGAAGATATTTATGCACAGTGGGATAACAAAGAAAAAGGCCAACAGCTTGAAGCAAGCTGGGACGAAAAATTTGCCGCATATGAAAAAGCATACCCAGAGCTAGCAGCAGAATACAAACGCCGTACACATTCAGAATTACCAGCTGACTGGGCTGAAAAATCACAAGCGTACATTGAAGAGCTGCAAGCAAACCCAGCAAACCCAGCATCACGTAAAGCGTCGCAAAATGCATTAAATGCGTTTGGCCCGTTACTACCTGAATTTATGGGTGGTTCTGCCGATTTAGCGGGTTCAAACTTAACAATTTGGGATGGCTCTAAAGGCTTAACTGCTGATGATGCAAGTGGTAACTACATTTACTACGGTGTACGTGAGTTTGGTATGTCGGCCATTATGAACGGTATTGCACTGCATAAAGGCTTTATTCCTTACGGTGCAACGTTCTTAATGTTTATGGAATACGCACGCAACGCGGTACGTATGGCTGCATTAATGAAGCAACCAAGCATTTTTGTATACACGCATGATTCAATTGGTTTAGGTGAAGATGGTCCAACTCACCAACCAGTAGAGCAAATTGCGAGCATGCGTTTAACGCCTAACCTATACAACTGGCGCCCATGTGACCAAGTTGAGTCAGCAATTGCATGGCAACAAGCTATTGAACGTAAAGACGGTCCTACATCATTAATCTTTACTCGCCAAGGCTTAGAGCAGCAAGCTCGTGATGCCCAGCAATTAAGCGACGTTAAAAAGGGTGGTTACATCTTAAGTTGTGACGGCAATCCAGAGCTTATTTTGATTGCAACGGGTTCTGAAGTACAGCTAGCGCAAGACTCTGCGAAAGAGCTACGTGGGCAGGGTAAAAAGGTACGTGTTGTATCTATGCCATGTACTGATGCGTTTGAAGACCAATCGCCTGAGTACAAAGAAAGCGTATTACCAGCAAGCGTTTCACGTCGCGTAGCGATTGAAGCGGGTATTGCTGATTACTGGTACAAGTATGTAGGCCTAAATGGCGCCGTAGTTGGTATGACCACCTTTGGTGAGTCGGCACCGGCAAACGAGCTATTTGAGTTCTTCGGCTTTACGGTAGAAAATGTAGTTAACAAAGCAAACGCATTGTTTTAAGCAACTGCTTTAACATTTAAAAGCCCGCCCTGCGTAAAATAGGGCGGGCTTTTTTATGAGCTGTACTTTTATCACTTCTCTAAAGCGCAGCGTCTTTTAGTTCTCTTTGTCCATAAATCACTAAAAGTACTGTTCGAAACTCGTAGCCCGTTGCTCGAAGCATATCTCTCTATAAAGTCGTTCTTTTTTAACCTTTTGGATTTTAGATGAGTAATTTTCACAGCACTTAACTTGCAAGGTTTTTATGTATCAGGCACTGTGGGGGTAACAAAATTATAAATTAACAACAGGAGTTAACATGCCAAAGTTCGATAACGTTAGTGTGGTAAAAAAAGCCAATGTGTATTTCGATGGCAAAGTATCAAGCCGAACTGTGCTTTTAGGAAATGGTGAAGCGAAAACCTTGGGTTTTATGCAACCCGGTGAATTTGAGTTTAATACTAACCAAAAAGAGTGCATGGAGTTGTTAGCAGGGCAGTGGGATGTACTATTACCTGGTGAAACACAGTGGCAAACATTTAACGCGGGCGAGTCATTTAACGTTGATGCTAATGTGAGCTTTCATGTAAAAGTAAGTGATTTTGCAGATTATTGTTGTTCATACACCGATTAATTTATTGGTTGATTAAATTATCAACACCTTTAAAGGCCGCTACAAAGCGGCTTTTTGCATACTTAATGCTAAATGAATGATCTAAATCAGGTGGGGTAATAAATAATTGCGTAATTTTCATTTTTTCTCTTGTGTTAATTCGTTTAGCCCCCAATACTAACTATGAGGTAACAAATAAAAGGATACCCTATGAAAATTAATCTTTCTGGTCACCATGTTGACGTTACTGATTCTATTAAAGAACACATTAACGAAAAGTTCTCAAAAGTCGCGAGCCATTTTCCATCATTGATATCTCTAGATATTATTCTTTCAAAAGAGCATCATAAGTTCCAAGCAGAAATTAGCACAAATTATGAAGGTGCGCGTATATCGGTAAAAGGGGAAAACGAAGTTATGTATCCTGCTATTTCCAGCGCAGCTAAAAAACTCGATGCCGCATTAAAGCATCGTAAAGGGCAAATAAAAGCAAATTTACATGAAAAGCCTGTAAGTACCACACCAGAAATAGCACATGAAATCATCCAAGAGATGGATTTAAATTAATAACTAACAGCGTGTTATTTTAAAAAGAGCCTAAGGGCTCTTTTTTATTGCCTGCAAATTAGGTAAGTTATGCATTCATACGGTTTATTAATGATAAAAATTAATAATAAAAGCACATAACACACCAAATTTGAGAAGTTAATGCAGTACACACAAAACACATGGAAGTCTCGGTTAGGGGCGCTCGGCCCAGGTATTTTAATGGCAACCGCTGCCATTGGTGGCTCACACTTGGTGGCCTCTACTCAAGCAGGCGCATTATTTGGCTGGCAGCTATTTTGGCTTATTGTGGTTGTTAACGTTTTAAAGTACCCGTTTTTTCGTTTTGGTATGGAATACACACTCGCCACCAAAAATAGTTTAGTAGAAGGGTATAAAAACCAAGGGCCTGGCTATTTTTACAGTTTTATTGCCCTGAATATTATCGCCGCTGTGGTAAATACCGCGGGCGTATTGCTGCTTACGGCGAGCTTATTACACTACGCATTACCTATTAGCATTCCTGTTACCTTATTGTGTTGGGTAATATTGGCCATGTGTTTAATTATATTATTACTGGGGCATTTTAAAGCGCTCGATAACGTAGCAAAAGCTATTATGGGGCTACTTACTATAGCAACCATCACTGCATTGGTTATTGCTATAAATAACGGCCCAGTAGCGCCTGTAAACTACGTTGGCCCCTCACCATATGAACTTGCCATGTTAGGCTTTATGGTTGCCTTAATGGGCTGGATGCCAGCGCCTATTGAAATATCAGCACTGAGCTCGTTGTGGCTTAAAGAAAAACAAGCTCAGCAAAGTGTGACTAAAAACCAAGGCTTATTCGATTTTAATCTAGGTTATTGGTTAACCGCCGGGCTTGCGCTGGTATTTTTTAGTTTAGGTGCGTTAGTGCAATATGGGCAAAACAGTAATATAGAGCTCGGTGGTGTAGCGTTTGCTAAACAGCTGATTGATATGTACGCATCAACAATAGGCGAGTGGGCAAGGCCTTTGGTATCAGCCATCGCGTTTTTGTGTATGTTTGGCACCACACTCACCGTACTTGACGGTTACGCCCGCACACTTAACGAATCACACAAATTACTTGGTTTTAAGCAATCTAAACACAGCTTAAATACGTGGCTTATACTGCAAGCATTGGCCGGTATGGCGGTTATTTTATTTTTTAAATCAGCCCTTGGCCCTATGCTTACCTTTGCAATGACACTTGCTTTTGTAACCACACCGGTTTTTGCATGGCTTAACTTCAGCCTAGTGCGCTCAGAGCCCGCGATTAAACACAGTCTACTTTTGCGTAGCTTAACGTGGTTAGGTTTAGTGTACTTGGTTGGTTTTGCTGTAGCGTTTGTGGTTTGGAAGTTGATGTGATTTTATTTTCGAGGTTCGAGGTTCGAGGTTCGAGGTTCGAGGTGAAAGGTACAAATCAAACAACCTCTGCATAAATACCGACTGTTGTAGACCGCGATAGGCTGCAGCGAGCGATAAATTTTATTAAAGAGCTGTGATTTATATTTTTAAGAAGTGTTGTAGCCTAAAGTTGAGGTATTAGGTGTGTTTAGCAATGGAGTATAAATGGAAAATTATCAACTAGTGAAACATGCTACTTCGTTAGCTAAATCAAAAAAGTATGATTATGCGATTCAGCTGCTTAGTGAACTATATAAAAGCAACGAAGTTTCAGATGCTGAAATCATTAAGGTTATTCCCTATTATCAAAAAGCGGGTCGTTATAATGAATTAGAACAATATTTTGAAGAGATTTTAATACCTTTAATAAGAAATATTAATGAGCGAAATTTTTCGCATAAATGTAAAGAAATTCAATATGCATTTATAAGTGTAAGTATTCATAAAATTTATAACAAATTAGAGCTTTGTGCTAAGCGCGAAAATAAAGAGGATGATAAATCTAAGTTTTCTAGTAAAGCGATTTTGTATTATCAACTCTATAGGGACAACCTAGTTAAAGGTAAAAAAATAGAGTTAGAACTTGGGTACACAGAAGCTAGAAGTATTTGGGGAGGTGACCACAGCAAATGGCCTGACAGCTTGAAGCGCAGGTTTTCGCAATATATTCCAAACTAATAACAAGTTATTTAAGTAATTTCATAGCCAGATGCTTCTACTCGGCAAATTAAAACAACTATTTATTGCCCGTTAATGGGGGAGTGCCACTTTATGAACATCCTTGTGACTATAAAATTATTCTACAGTTTTGTTAGAGTTTTTGAGAGTTTATGAAAAATTTAATCATATATTGTACAGATGAATTAAAAAACAAAGATTTTGAAGTTTCTGAATGTGAAATTACAGAAGCTCTAGATTACAGAAGTCTTTTGGCCAAAGCTCTTGATATAGAAACTATTTACGACCAAATCATTGAAGCTTACTGGGATTACAAGAACAAAGTTAATTATTGGGAATTGAGGTCAGTATCATTCCCGTTTGCAGACTATATCTTCAATTACGAAGTCCGTAGCTCATTGAACCGTTTGGCTTTTAATTTATTTAATTTAAGTAAGCTATATCTAGACTGGCATTATAATGAGAAAAAGAATCGCTGTTTTTCGTTCGAATTAACAAATGATGATAGTATAAAACAGCAAGTCTTAGAGCATCGCAGTGAAATTTATAATGCGAATCTAAATTATGTGGTTGGCTGTAAACTTCGTGGTCATAGTCAGCATAGTTCATTACCAGTCCGATGCTTCACAACAAGTGTAAGATATGCTCCAGATACTCTAAACCAGACAGCTCATTTCGGTATCTTTTATAATTACAAAGATTTAGAAGAAGCAGGGGTGCCTGAAAAAATGTTACACAAAGATATTAAGCTTGATCTTACAGACATTATTGACGGCTTTGTATACGCTATTTCCAAAATGCATATGTTAAACCGTAAGCTAACAAAGATAGCTGTTAGCGAGGCTCAAACCTCACTCAGAACAATGTGTAAAAACTATGCTACCAAAGCCGGTTTTAAAAATTATATATGTAAGGTAGAGCATCAACACAAAAGTATTGATTTATCTCTTAATTGGTTTGAAGTTTATGAACATTTGAAAGAAAAGCACAGAGATTCAATTAATTACTCGGATATAACGTTCGTGAGAAAGTGAGAAAAACAGTTTAAAAGCTATTTTGCACGAGTGGTATATTTATTACATTTTAATTTAGTGATTAAGCCGTGATGCAACACGGTGCGTCGGACTGTTTATGGTAAATTCATATTTTTTGTCGGATGGCGTGGCTTCGCCACTTATTCGACTTACGTCAAAAGGTAGGTTGGTTAAGCCGAAGGCGCTACCCAACAAAGTTATGGGTTCACGCCCGAAGCTCTGCTGCTAGCGCTGAGCTGTCGTAAATTAATATTTAACTCAGCTCTTTTATCGCGCTACTTATTCCATCTAAACTCAGCGGGTACATGCGGTTGTTCATTAGCTGCTTTATAAAATCAATTGATTGATAATACGGCCAGTGTTCAACCGGTTGTGGGTTGAGCCACGCGACTTTATCAAAGTGATTAGTGATTCGTGCCAACCACGCACTGCCCGGTTCTTCATTCCAATGTTCTACTGAGCCGCCAGGGTAGGCAATTTCATATGGGCCCATAGTGGCATCACCGACAAATATAACTTTGTAGTCGCTGGTAAACTTGTTGATCAGCGTCATGGTGTCAATAACGTTTGAGTGGCGGCGTTGGTTATCTTGCCACACGTGTTCGTATAAACAGTTATGAAAGTAGTAAAACTCTAAATGTTTAAATTCGCTGTGGGCGGCGCTAAATAGTTCTTCACAGGTATGAATGTAGTCATCCATTGAACCGCCAATATCAAACAGCATCAGTACTTTTACTGCATTGTGGCGCTCGGGTGCCATTTTTACATCGAGCATGCCGCCTTGCTTGGCGGTCGCGCGAATAGTCTCGTTTAAATCAAGGGTGTCGCTTGCGCCAGTGCGGGCAAATTTGCGTAGCTTTTTAAGGGCCAGTTTTATGGTGCGTGAGCCAATTTCGCGGTCGGAATCGAGGTTACGGTATTCGCGCTTATCCCACACTTTTACTGCTTGGCGATTGCGGTTGCCATCTTGACCAATACGCACACCTTCAGGGTTATAGCCGTATGCCCCAAAAGGCGAGGTGCCGCCGGTACCTACCCACTTATTGCCGCCAGCGTGGCGTTTTTGCTGTTCTTCTAAACGCTCTTTAAGAGTTTTCATTAGCTCGTCGAGCCCGCCCATGGCTTTTAGTTGGGCTTTTTCTTCATCGCTTAGGTGCTTTTCAAACTCTTTACGCAACCAATCTTCAGGTAAGTTGTGCTGCTGTTTTAAGCTCTCGAGCAGGTCTAAGTCGGCAATACCGCTAAAGTAATCGCTAAAAGCTTTATCGAAACGGTCAAAATGGGTTTCGTCTTTTACCATTATGGTGCGCGCTAAATGATAAAACGCGTCCACATCAGCAAATATAACGCCTTGTTTTAAAGCGTTGATTAAATCGAGCAGTTCGCGCAGACTCACGGGTAAGCGGTATTTGCGTAGCGTGAAAAAAAACTGTACCAACATATTAGCGACGGCTCATAAACGCGAGCTTTTCGATTAGGCTTATGTCTTGCTCGTTTTTAAGTAGTGCGCCGAACATCGGCATTAAGCCGCCTTTTTGCGCTTTGTCATGCAGCGTTTTGGCATCTATATCTTCAGCCATTAATAGTTTTAACCAATCCAGTAACTCGCTGGTGGATGGCTTCTTTTTAAGGCCATTGGCTTCGCGTAAGTTAAAAAATACTTCTAGCGCTTGGCGAACTAAATCTTGTTTAACATGCGGGTAGTGCACATCAATAATTTGCTGCATTTCGTCGCTATTTGGAAAATCAATATAATGGAAAAAGCAGCGGCGTAAAAACGCATCAGGCAGCTCTTTTTCATTGTTTGATGTGATGATCACAATAGGGCGCTCTTTAGCCACAATGCGCTCACCGGTTTCGTATACATGAAATTCCATTTTATCGAGTTCGAGCAGTAAATCGTTTGGAAACTCAATATCGGCTTTGTCTATTTCGTCAATAAGCAGTACTGGGCGTTTTCCGTTTAGTTCAGCGTACATGAAGGCTTGCCACAGCTTACCTTTAACTATGTAGTTACTAATATTGTGAACGCGCTCATCACCTAGCTGGCTGTCGCGTAAACGCGATACTGCATCGTACTCGTACAAACCTTGCTGCGCTTTAGTGGTTGATTTTATATGCCACTGAATCAACTCGGTATCTAAACTTTTTGCCAGCTCTTCAGCCAACATGGTTTTACCTGTGCCCGGCTCGCCTTTAATTAAAAGCGGCTTTTGCAGCATAATAGCGGCGTTTACGGCCTGTTTTAATGCTGAGCTTGCGATGTAATTATCAGTAGAATTAAATTGCACGGGTTATCCTTTATCTGGTCTGAGCAGTAATTATTATGCGTTATAATGCCATAGTTAATCGGCTTCACCAAGGTAGGCAAAACGCGCAATCGTTTTACCGTCTTTTTCAATGGTTTCAGTAAACATACTTAGTGGGCGTGCCCATATGCCGTATTCACCGTATAAGGCTTGGTAAATAACCAATTGCTCGTTGGTTTCGCTGTGAGTTGCCACATGCATAACTTTATATTGTGGGCCTTTGTAGTGTTGATATAAACCCAGTTTTAGTGCTGTAGTCATAGTCTGTTATCTTGTATAATTTGCCTTCGCTTTTTATTATGCCAAAGAATACGCCAATACTATGAATTATATTTCTCTTGATGATTACAAAAAAGCCTGGGTATTTCGCCACAAAGATATTCCGGTTTCAGATATTGATGCAGCTAATATTAAACCGATGACCAGCGAGCGTGCTGCAGTGCTATGGACAACCATGGTGAGTCGTGAACATGATCATCCTGACTTTTTTGATAAAACCGATTGGTGCGCGCAAGAGCAAAACTTTAGCCAAGAAGTAAATTGGGAAGACGCATGGGAAAGCGAAGCTCCCCAATTTCCTGACGCTATTTTAAACCACCTAGACTGGCAGGCTAACACCACCGTTTATTTTTGTATGGCGCGCGATAATATTATTGAAACGAGCTTTGATGTGTTTAAACGCAACTGGCAAAACTTTATGTTTTTAGCCGATGGCAGTTTATTAATTGGAAAAAAACGTAATACTGTTGTGCAATTTTTAGAATCAGGCATTGCGAAATTAGGCGAAAAGCCCTAACAATCGGTGCTTAAAAACTGTGCATTACTGTGTTATAAAACATCTATTAAGGTGTTTTTGAGTACAGCGATTGGTCAGTAAAAATAAGCAGTTTGACACAAACCAACAAGTTGAAATGTGGCAAACTGATGCACAAAAAGTGCTTTATGCACAATTATGTAATGCCTTTTATCAGCGTGAGGTGCAGCGCTTAGTGGCTGAACCTAATGGTGATCGTTTACGCAGGCAATTAAAAAGCCTGCCTTATTACATTGAACGTGCCGCAACACGTATAGCTAATGCACCATTGCCTTTTACGCTTGATGCGCAAAATGGAGGCTGGCTTGAAAAACAAAAATTAACACCGCCAGAGGCTAATCCTTCAGCGAATGAACTTTTTTATCAAGCGTATGCCAAAGTAGGGCTAATAATTCCTGTATTATTAAAAAGTCACGGTCAAATTCGGGTTAGAATAGATAGCATTGATCAAGTAGCTGATACGCAACTGCATTGTAATGAACTTGGCTGGTTTGATTTTTTAGGCCAAGGACTTGAGCAACAAAGTGCGCAATTGCTTAAACCTAGTAAAACGAGCCTTACAGCGGCGTGTTGTGGCCACCAGTGGCAGTTTTCAAAGCGTAGCACGCCACGGGTTTTGTCATTACGGGAAATGTTACTAGCTGCCAATATTAATTGGCGCAATGTTAAGCGGCCGCTAGCATAAGTAGATAATTAAAAATTAAAATAAGGAGTGTTTAATGCGATTTTTTCAATTTGGCTTGTTGTGCTTAGCACTTTTTATTCAGTATAGACTTTGGTTTGGCCATAATGGTGTGCAAGACTACACCCGTTTAAAAAATGCGGTGGCATCGCACCAACAAACAAACGAAAAGCTGATCAAGCGTAATAAAGTATTAAAAGCGGATATAGAAGATTTAAAGCTCGGCCTTGAAGGTATTGAAGAGCGTGCCCGCAACGAATTAGGAATGATTAAACCGGACGAAACCTTTATTCGTGTTTTACCGGCTCAACACCATGACAAATAAACAAACCATTGCTGCTATTGTTCCTGCCGCAGGTGTTGGCAGCAGAATGCAACATACAACACCAAAGCAATATATTTCCTTAGCAGGGAAAACCATTTTAGAGCACACGCTCGCTAAGTTATCGCAGTTACCGCAGTTAAACTCTATAGTGGTGGCATTGAGCGAAACCGACCCCTACTTTAACGACCTTACGCTATCTGACCCTCGCATTGTGCGTGCTATTGGCGGTAAAGAGCGCGCAGATTCAGTGTTAAACAGTTTATTGTTTTTAGCTGCCAACCCACCTGCTTGGGTTTTGGTGCACGACGCTGCAAGACCTTTAGTCGATATTGCTGATATAGAGCGCTTAATCGCACAATGCATGCAGGCTGATGAAGGCGGCATTTTAGCCAGCAAAGTAAAAGACACTATAAAACGAGGGCAAAGCCATGCGCAGCAAACTGTGCCTCGTGATGATTTATGGCAAGCGCTTACCCCGCAACTGTTTAAATACGACGAGCTTAAAACGGCATTGCAAAGTGCGCTTAACAGCGGTGCAACCATTACTGATGAAGCCAGTGCAATGGAGTGGGCAAATAAGCCGGTAAAGCTGGTGGCGGGGCGCAGTGATAATATTAAAATTACCACCCCAGAAGATTTAGATTTAGCAGGCTTTTTACTGCAAAAACAAAATAATGAGAGTGCAACATGATACGAATAGGCCATGGTTTTGACGTGCATAAATTTGGAGGCCAAGGGCCTTTAACCATCTGCGGCGAAAAAATTGATTACCCGCAAGGCTTTTTAGCACACTCAGATGGAGATGTAGCTATTCATGCGTTGTGTGACGCGATTTTAGGCTCATTAGCGCTGGGCGATATTGGTAAGCACTTTCCAGATACAGCCAGTGAGTATGAAAATATCGATAGCCGTATTTTACTTCGCCATGTAGTAAACCTAGCCAAGCAACAGGGCTATGTATTAGGCAATGCGGATATCACTATTGTGGCACAAGCACCAAAAATGCTGCCACACATTCAAGCAATGCGAACCAATCTTGCCAGTGATTTAAATGCTGAGCTTTCACAGATAAATGTTAAAGCCACAACCACTGAAAAACTCGGGTTTGAGGGGCGAAAAGAAGGCATTTCAAGCCATGCCGTGGTCATTATGAGCAAACAAAACGCATGAGCGAATTAAATTATTTATATGGCGCGCCGCTTTCCAAAGCCGACTTTAAAACCACCGCAGAAGACTTTATGGTTGATGAGGAGCTCGGTATAGAGTTTACCGGCAGTGGTGAACACGTGTGTTTGCAAGTGGTTAAAAAGGGTGAAAACACCCAATATGTTGCCAAGCTGATTGCACAAAAAGCGGGTGTATCGCCACGTGATGTAAGCTATGCCGGTATGAAAGACCGCCATGGAGTATGCTCGCAGTGGTTTAGCGTAAAAGTACCGATTAAAAAACATATTGATTTTACTGAGCTCAACAGCGAAAGCGTGTTTGTGGTTTCGCAGCAGCGCCATGAGCGAAAATTACGCACTGGTTGCCATAAAGGAAATAGATTTACTATTACCTTGCGCAATGTAACCGAGCCGCTTGATATTTTATGCCGTATAAACGCAGTACGCGCAGGTGTGCCTAACTACTTTGGTGAGCAGCGTTTTGGCCGTGATGGGCATAACTTAGTCATGGCTGAAAAAATGTTTGCCGGTGAGCGCATACGCGATAAAAAGCTGCGAGGCATTATTATTTCTGCTGCGCGTTCACATGTGTTTAATCAAATTGTTAGTTTACGCGTGGCTGAGCATGGCCTTGCTAAAACCATGCATCGCGAAGTATTTATGCTAAGTGGTAGCAATGCATTTTTTGAAGATGCGATAAGTGATGAAAATATTGCACGTCTTGCCTCAGGCGACATTATGATGTCGGCGCCCATGGTTGGCAAAAGTGAAAAAGGCCTTACCGAACAAGAAAAAACATGGTTGGCACCGTATCAAGCATGGTGTGATGGCTTAGGGGATTTAGGGCTTAAAAACGAGCGCAGAATGCTGCGTTTAATCCCTCAAGATCTAAGTGTAGAAACACTTGATGAACGCACATTAAAACTCAGCTTTGGTTTACCCAAAGGCTGCTTTGCAACGGCTTTACTGCGCGAACTGGTTGATTATACTGACGCCAGTCCTCGCGAGCGAAAAGAAAAGGATAACGCAGATGAAGATTCTATTAAGTAATGATGATGGTGTTAATGCCAAAGGTATTGCTGTTTTATACCAAGCATTAACACAAATTGCTGAGGTAACGCTGGTTGCGCCAGATAGAAATTGCAGTGGCGCAAGTAATTCACTGACGTTAATGAATCCTTTGCGTGCAACGACACTCGACAATGGCTTTATGTCGGTTAATGGCACGCCAACGGATTGTGTGCATTTAGGTGTGAATCAATTAATGGATGAAAAGCCCGATTTAGTGGTAGCCGGTATTAACCACGGCGGCAATTTAGGTGACGATACACTTTACTCTGGTACGGTTGCTGCGGCGACTGAAGGTCGTCATCTGGGCTTACCAGCAATTGCGGTGTCTTTGTGCTCTCATCATGGTGAACACTTTGAAACGGCAGCAGCCGTTACGGTCAATATTATTAAAGGGCTTGCTTCGCATCCGCTGCCTAAAGATCAGATCATCAATATTAATGTGCCAGATATTCCTTTAAGTGAGCTAAAAGGGGTTCAGGTAACTCGCTTAGGCGCGCGACACAAAGCAGAAACCATGACCAAGCAAAGCGATCCTTGGGGACGCGATATTTTTTGGTATGGTTCTTTGGGTACAGAAAGCGATGCCGGTGAAGGCACCGATTTTTATGCTGTAAATAATGGCTATGCATCAGTCACCCCATTGAGCGTTGATATGACCGCTAAAGACAGTATCAAAGCTGTGGGAGAGTGGTTAGCCGAGTTGGAGATTAATCGTGCTGGCTAATTATACCCGCAGTGCACAAGCGCTTTCAGACCTATTACAACGAGAGGGCGTAGAAGATAAGGAGGTTTTAAAGGCGATTTCGCAAATTCCTCGGCATATTTTTATTGATGATGTACTAAAGCACAAAGCGTATCAAAATACGGCGCTACCGATAGGGCAAGGACAAACTATTTCTCAGCCTTACATTGTTGCCCGTATGACCGAATTGATGCGTTTAGCCGGCGTGAAAAGTAAAGTGTTAGAAATTGGTACCGGATCCGGCTATCAAACCGCGGTACTGGCTAAAACCTTTGATAAGGTGTATTCGGTTGAGCGTATAAAAGCTTTGCAATGGCAAGCAAAGCGTCGATTACATCAGCTCGATTTATATAATGTCACTATGAAACACGGTGACGGTTGGCAAGGATGGCAATCGCAAGCGCCATTTAATGGCATTATTGTGACCGCTGCGGCAACGATTATCCCTCCAGAACTACTCGCACAACTTGCAGATGGAGGCGTATTACTCGCCCCCATTGGTGAGGCAGAACAAAAATTAACCATGGTTATTCGCCAAGGCGATAGCTTTACAGAGCATGTAATTGCGCCAGTAAGATTTGTACCTTTGGTCCCTGGCGATATTGAATAGGAATTCATTTTGAAGTTGTTTACCAAGTTATATGATATGGCCTTAGTTTGGGCTAAGCATCGCCATGCAGAACGTTATTTAGCAGGGATGAGCTTTGCCGAATCGGTTTTTTTTCCGGTGCCACCCGATGTAATGTTAGCGCCTATGTCGCTGGCACAACCGAGTAAAGCATGGCGATTTGCAAGCTTTGCTACCGTAGCTTCTGTGCTTGGCGGCGTGCTAGGTTATCTACTAGGGTTTTGGTTATTTGAACCTGTTGTAGAGCCTTTTATTGCGCAAATGCAATGGCAAGATAAATTTAATACGGCACTTGCATGGTTTAAAGACTATGGCGTATGGGTGGTATTTTTAGCCGGGTTTTCGCCTATTCCTTATAAGGTATTTACTATTGGTGCAGGGGTATTACAAATGGCGTTTTTACCCTTTATTGTTGCATCGGCGGTTGGACGAGGGGCGCGTTTCTTTTTAGTATCTGCTTTAATGAAATGGGGCGGAGTTAAAATGGAGCAAAAATTACGTCAATATATTGAAGTGCTTGGCTGGGCTGTGGTTGCTTTAATTGTTGTTGCGTACATTTTATTACGTTAAGTACTATATATTAATGTTATTAACGCAGAGGGCAAAACGCATTGAATAAACAAATACGCTGTTATGTTGCTTTATTTATTAGTGTTTTTCTCTGTGCATGCTCGTCTCGCCATGTTCCCGCACCGGTAAGCAGTTTAAATAATAATATTAATGACTATCCCTCACGGATTAATATTAACGGCGGAAAATACACAGTACAAAAAGGCGATACACTTTACTCGATTGCTTTTAGTGCCGGAAAAGATTTCAGGGAGCTTGCAAAAAACAATTCAATTGCATCACCTTACATTATTGTTCCTGGTCAGGTTGTTTCTCTTTTAGAACCAAGCAAGCCAAGAGTTACAGCAAAAACGAATCAAAAACACCCAGCTAAAAAGTCATCTAATTTACAAAAAAGTAACAAAAAATCAAAGAAAGAGCTTGATAAGCCGAAAAAACGAAGGTATGTTCAAAAACAAGCTAACCAAAAAATTAGCAAGTCTCAAGGTTCTGCAAACAGAAAGTTGAGTTGGTTTTGGCCTGCTAAAGGTAAAATAATCCAACGCTTTTCTAACAAGGAAAATGGTTATAAAGGCCTACAGATTGCTAATAAAAAGGGGTCGGCAGTATTCGCCGCTGCTCAAGGAACGGTAGTCTATGCGGGTAGTGCACTAAGAGGTTACGGTAATTTAATTATATTGAAACATAATGATGATTACCTAAGTGCTTATGCACATAACTCAAAGTTACTTGTTAAAGAAAAGCAAACAGTGAAGGCGGGACAAAAAATAGCAGAAATTGGTAATTCAGAGTCTTCAGTAACGGCACTTCGTTTTGAAATTCGTTATCGAGGAAAAGCTGTTAACCCTGCTAAATACCTACCCTGAACTAAAGGTGTTGATTGATTGTTCTGGAGAAGGCTCATGGCTAATACAGCAAAAGCTAATAAAACGACTACAGACCTTAATCATAAAGTTATTGATAGCTTGCTCAGGAGAAGTCTTATGGCTGATGTAGCAAAAGCTGAGAAAACCCCCACTGATGATAAGTTTGACGATTCAAAAGTTGAAGATCCAACGCAACTACTTGATGACGTGGAAGATGAAGACGTATTTGTTAAAGAAGAAGTCACTAAAAACCTCGACGCCACTCAGTTATACCTAGGCGAAATTGGTTTTTCCCCTCTATTAAGTGCCGAAGAAGAAGTCTTTTTTGCACGAAAATCGCTTAAAGGCTGTGAAGCTTCCCGTAAACGCATGATTGAAAGTAACTTACGCTTGGTTGTGAAAATTGCGCGCAGGTATAACAATCGTGGGCTTGCTCTACTCGATTTAATTGAAGAAGGTAACTTAGGACTCATTAGAGCGGTTGAAAAGTTTGATCCTGAACGTGGTTTTCGATTTTCTACTTATGCTACATGGTGGATACGTCAAACCATTGAGCGGGCGATAATGAATCAAACGCGTACTATTCGTTTGCCTATTCATGTTGTTAAAGAGCTTAACGTTTATTTACGTACAGCACGTGAGCTAACGCAAAAGCTTGATCATGAGCCTACCGCAGAAGAAATTGCAGAAAGCTTAGATAGACCGGTCGAAGACGTTACTAAAATGCTACGCCTAAATGAAAAAATAGCCTCTGTAGATATGCCCATTGGTAGCGAGAATGACAGTGCATTATTAGATGTGATAGCCGATGAAAAAAATGTAGGCCCTGAAGGTGAAGTACAAAACAACGATATGAATACGCATATTATTGACTGGTTAGGTGAGTTAAACCCTAAGCAACGCGAAGTACTGGCACGTCGGTTTGGTTTACTAGGCTATGAACCCTCAACCCTTGAAGATGTTGGCCGTGAAATAGGCTTAACCCGTGAGCGAGTTCGCCAAATACAGGTTGAGGCGCTACGTCGGTTAAAAGATATTTTGCAACAAGAAGGCTTAAGTACCAAAAGCTTATTTGAACAGTTCGCTTAATCTAAACACACAGAAAAATGAATATCGCCCGGCTTTTTTAAGCCGGGCTGTTTACGTATAAAGCAGTGCTTTTAATTTATAAAGCAGTTCATGCGCCTGACGCGGTGATAGGTTATCAGGGTCTATTGCGCTCATTTGTTGCTCAAGCTCACTAGGCTGAATTATTTGCGGTTCACTATCAAACGGTAAAACCTGTTGCTCTGTAGTGACTGTGGTGACACTTTGATGGTTTTCAAGCAAGCTTAGCTTTTGTTTAGCTTGGGCAATAACTGCTTTAGGCACCCCGGCCAGTGCCGCTACTTGCAAACCAAAACTTTTACTTGCGGCACCATCTAATACCGTGTGCATAAAGGCAATGGTATCGTTGTGTTCAATGGCATCTAGGTGCACATTAACCAGCCCAGGCGTTTGTTCTGCAAGCTCAGTGAGTTCAAAGTAATGGGTTGCGAACAAAGTTTTAGCCGCGATTTTTGAAGCGAGGTGATCAGCCGTGGCGTACGCCAGCGATAAACCATCGTAAGTACTGGTTCCTCGGCCTATTTCATCCATTAATACCAATGATTGTGCAGTGGCATTATTTAAAATTGCCGCGGTTTCGGTCATTTCAACCATGAAGGTTGAACGCCCAGATGCTAAGTCGTCACTGGCGCCAATACGGGTAAATATTCTATCTATATTACCAATTTTAGCGCTATCGGCAGGAACGTAACAGCCAATATGTGCCATAAGCACAATAAGGGCAGTTTGGCGCATGTAGGTTGATTTACCGCCCATGTTAGGGCCGGTAATAATCAACATTTTACGCTGGTTATTGAGTTCCACAGGGTTGGCAATAAACGGGTCTTTCATTACCTGCTCTACCACAGGGTGGCGGCCTTGTTTAATGCTGATATTATCGTTATCGCAAAGCTCAGGTTTGGCATAATTAAGTGTTTGGGCACGCTCTGCTAAATTGTTCAGTACATCTAAATCGGCAATGACCGAGGCCATTATTTGTAGTTGCTCAATATGCGGAGCAATAAACTCAAATAACTGTTCGTATAATTGTTTTTCAAGGGCCAACGCTTTTGATTGACTGCCGAGAACTTTGTCTTCGTGTTCTTTTAGTTCTGGGATTATATAGCGCTCGTTATTTTTTAATGTTTGACGACGAATGTAATCTGCAGGCACTAAGTGCGAGTTGGCGCGGCTCACTTCAATAAAAAAGCCATGCACACGGTTATAACCAATCTTAAGTGTACTAATACCTGTACGTTCACGTTCGCGCTGCTCTAGCTGTTCAAGCACATCGGTGGCACCTTGGCTTAAATTACGCCACTCATCAAGTTCGCTGTTATACCCTGGCGCAATAACACCGCCATCACGAATTAACACCGGTGGGTTATCAATCACTGCACGTTCAAGTAATGCTTGAAGCTCAGGAAGCTCTTTAGAGTGGGCTATAATATGAGAAATACGCGCATCTGTGGCATCGTTTAATAAGCTATGCAGCGGTGCTAATGCTTGAAGCGCACTACGAAGCCTTGTTAAATCACGTGGGCGAGCCGTGTGTAATGCCAAGCGAGCAATTACACGTTCTATATCACCAATCTCTTTGAGCGCGTCATGCAGCTCACTGCATAATTGCACATCTAAAATAGCACTAATGGCATTTAGACGAGAGTTTAACTCGTCTTTATTACGAATAGGGGTATGAATACGACGCTTAAGTAATCGCGAGCCCATCGCTGTGGCGGTTTTATCAAGCACTTGAGCAAGGGTATTTTCAAAGCCACCTGATAGATTAACGGTAAGTTCAAGGTTTTTGCGAGTTGGCGCATCCAAAATTACTGCGTGTTCATTATGCTCAAGGGTAATTGCACGAATGTGCGGTAATGCAATGCGTTGGGTATCTTTTACGTACTGCATTAAACAGCCTGCTGCCACCAGGGCGCTATGTGCTTTGTCGACCCCAAAACCGACTAAATCTTTGGTGCCAAACTGCTCGCACAGTAAGTGTTGCGCGGTATCAAGGTCAAACTCCCAATCAGGGCGACGACGCGCTCCCTTAATATGTTCAATTAAATGAGTGTTTTCAAAGTGTTCACTATATAGTAATTCAGCAGGCGCTAAGCGTTGTAGCGTTGAGCTAAATGCTTCATCGGTACTAACTTCAACAATGTTGAAGCGCCCAGAGTTGATATCAAGATACGCAACACCGTATTGGCCTTTTTTATTTTGCCAAACACTGGTTAAAAGGTTGTCTTGGCGTTCTTGCAGTAAGGCTTCGTCAGAAATAGTACCCGGGGTGACAATACGGACTACCTTGCGCTCAACAGGACCTTTGCTGGTGGCTGGGTCGCCCACTTGTTCACAAATAGCCACCGACTCGCCCATTTGTACTAAGCGGGCTAAATAGTTTTCTACTGCATGATAAGGCACGCCCGCCATAGGAATAGGATCGCCGCTGGCTTTGCCACGATGTGTTTGTGAAATATCAAGCAATTGCGCGGCGCGTTTTGCGTCGTCAAAAAAAAGTTCGTAAAAATCCCCCATCCGATAAAACAATAAAATATCGCGATGCTCTGATTTTATTTTTAGATACTGCTGCATCATAGGGGTTTGTTGTTTTATAGTGTGCTGTGCATAAAGATCAAACGACATGTATTTACCCAAAGGCTGAATATGGAATTACATCAAGAGATTAAGACACTTGCTGCGCAATTAGGCGCTATTTTAACGGATAAACGCTTATGGATCACTACCGCTGAATCATGTACTGGTGGTGGAGTGAGTTATTCGCTTACCGATACCCCAGGCAGCTCAGCATATATTGACCGTGCATTTGTCACTTATAGCAATAACGCCAAGCATGAATTACTCAATGTGAAGCGTGATACCTTAGAGGAATTTGGCGCGGTGAGCGAACAAACAGTCATTGAGATGGCAGCAGGCGCATGTAAGGCGGCTAATGCTGATATTGGCATTGCTATTTCAGGAATTGCAGGTCCCGGTGGTGCCACTGAGGGCAAACCGGTAGGGCTTGTGTGGTTTGGCCTACAAATTAACGGTAAACACTGGGCGTTTGAGCAAGTATTTGATGGAGATAGGGCGCAAGTTAGGCTGCAAGCTATTGTATTTTCTTTAAAAACTATAATAGAGAAGATAAAATAATAAAATTAGCTTGATACTGTGATTTCATACAGTATACTTGTCTGCATTAGCTGGATTTGGAGAGTAAAATGAACGATAACAAACAAAAGGCATTGGACGCAGCTTTATCACAAATTGAACGTCAATTTGGTAAAGGCTCAATTATGAAATTGGGTGATAACAAGGCGTTAAACATTGACGCTGTATCAACAGGCTCGCTAGGTATTGATATTGCTTTAGGCATAGGCGGCTTACCAATGGGGCGTATTGTTGAAGTATATGGCCCAGAGTCATCAGGTAAAACAACGCTAACATTACAAGTTATCGCGCAAGCTCAAAAAGAAGGTAAAACCTGTGCCTTTGTTGATGCTGAGCATGCTCTTGATCCGGTTTACGCACAAAAGCTAGGCGTTAATATTGATGAGTTACTTGTATCTCAACCAGATACGGGTGAACAAGCACTGGAAATTTGTGACATGTTAGTGCGCTCAAGCGCGGTTGATGTAGTGATTGTCGATTCGGTTGCTGCATTAACACCAAAAGCTGAGATTGAAGGCGACATGGGTGATTCACACATGGGCTTACAAGCACGTTTAATGTCACAAGCATTACGTAAGCTTACAGGTAACATTAAGCGTTCAAACACGCTATGTATTTTCATTAACCAAATCCGTATGAAAATTGGTGTAATGTTTGGTAACCCTGAAACAACAACTGGTGGTAATGCCCTGAAATTTTACGCCTCTGTACGTATTGATATTCGTCGTATTGGTTCGGTAAAAGAAGGCGACGAGGTTGTTGGTAATGAAACGCGTGTTAAAGTTGTGAAGAACAAAGTGGCACCGCCGTTTAAACAAGCTGAATTTATCATTATGTATGGTGAAGGTATTTCTAAGCAGGGGGAGCTGATTGATTTAGGTGTTAAGCATAAAATTGTTGAAAAAGCAGGTGCTTGGTACAGTTATAATGGCAACAAAGTTGGCCAAGGTAAGTCTAACTCAATTAAGTTCCTTAAAGAAAACCCTGAAATTGCAGATGAAATAGAAGGTAAATTACGTGAAATGCTATTGCTAAAAGCAACGGTTGAGCCAGAAGATGGCGAAGACGTATTAGGTGATGAAGGCGACCTTTAAGCCCATTTGTTTTAAAAGCTTGATTTGACCCGAGCTTAAAAAAAGCGCTAACCATTAGGTTAGCGCTTTTTTATTGTTTGCTATAAAGTGACTTAAAGCCTAGTTAGCTTTATAGCTGCCAGTTAACTGACAATGAGTAGTTACGCGGTGCCCCGTAGTAACCTTGCTCCCAATAAAGGCTGTTTATGTACTTTTCATCAGTACTGTTATTAACATTAAAGGTAACACCGACGTTTTGAGTAATTTCGTAGGTGGCCATTAAATCTAATAAGCCATAAGCATCTTGTTTTGTAGTTGCCAATGCGTTGCCTGCTGGATCTTTTACTTGCACACGGCTAATAGAATCTTGCCAGCGGTAATTAGCACCTAAGGTTAAACCATCAATAAATGGCACTTGATAAGTGGCTGCCATTTTTAATTGGTTTTCTGGGGTGTAATCTTTAACGAGTTCATCACCATCAATACTTAAATTACTAAAGCTGATGCTGGCACTTAAATCATCAGTTAAGCGACCGCTTAATTCAATTTCGAAACCATCACTGTTAATACCATCTGCAGCGTAATAACGCGTATCGCTTGGAAGGGAGCCCGGAAGTGCAACAGCAAGTCCATCTTGCTTAGCATCAAAATAGGCCAGTGTTACAAATACTTGCTCATCTAAAAGTTGTGCTTTTAAACCAACTTCAGCACTTTTACCAATAACAGGAGCCAGTTGTTCAGCGTTAATGTCTAATTCTTTTTGCGGCACAAACGTTTCTGTGTAGCTAGCGTAAGCTGATAATGACTCGGTAAAATCGTACACAGTACCAATGTAAGGAATAACCTCTGAGTCATCGCGGGTTTGCACTACACTATAAGCAGTACCTTTAGTTTCCCAGTCGGTATAGCGTACGCCAGCCAAAATGCTTAATGGCTCTGCTAGTTTTATACGAGTTGAAACATAGGCCGATCTTTGTGTATTTTGTACATCACTGCCGTTAGGTTTATCAACCAGTGTTGCTTCTGGTGCTATCCCATCCCAAGTCGCTAAATCAGGCATCGCAGGGAAACCATTTCCTGTGCTGTAGTCATAAAGTGATTGGTCATTAAAGTCCATGTTTGCTTGGCTAATGCCGAATGATAAGTCGTGCTCTAAAGAAAATAGCTCAAACTTACCGCTGGCATATAAATCAAACAAATCTTGGGTGTCTTTGTAATCATAACGACTCGCATATCCCGTTAAACCTAAACCAGTTCCTTTATCTGGTGTGCCATACACATAAAACAACTCTGAATTTTGTTCATTTTTTATGTG
Source organism: Pseudoalteromonas issachenkonii (assembly GCF_002310795.1). Taxonomy (NCBI): domain Bacteria; kingdom Pseudomonadati; phylum Pseudomonadota; class Gammaproteobacteria; order Alteromonadales; family Pseudoalteromonadaceae; genus Pseudoalteromonas; species Pseudoalteromonas issachenkonii. Next base: position 2,565,641 of record NZ_CP011030.1, on the reverse strand, counting down.
GGCATAACGCGCTTTAGCGACCCAAGTCGCTGATAAGTTTTGCTCAAGTGTTACATAAACACGTTCAGCGCTATTATCCCAATACGACCAATCTGCAGCTGTGCTAGTTGAGTCATCATAGTTAGTTGCTGAGCCATCAGTGTAATAAAGTGGTAACGCGCCCCATAAAGGACTGTCGGCATCTTTTTGTTCGTTTACGTAGTTAATGCTCAGTAGTGTATCGTCAGTCAGCTTACCCTCATAGGCAAGGTAGGCAACGGTTTTATCGGTTTCGTAACGGTCTAGGTATGACTCTTTATCTTGCTTAGTAAATACAGCACGAACAGCGTGTTCGTCGTTAATCGGTGTGGAAACATCAATATCTACACGTTTATTATTCCACGAACCATAAGAAGCGGATGCATGAGCTTGCGTTGTGTAGGTTGGTTTTTTTAGCACCATATTAACAGTAGCCGATGGGTTACCTGCACCGGTCATCATGCCGTTGGCACCACGCACTATTTCAACGCGATCGTAAATTGCCGTATCAAGTGTACCTTGAATTGAACCTGAGCTTTGCGGCGTGCCTAAACCATCAATTAAAAAGTTAGTTATTTCAAAACCACGGGCTTTAAAGTAAGTACGATCGGTTTCTATTTGTTCCACTGTTACGCCTGGGGTGCTTTCTAATACCGCATTAATATCATCAAGTGAAAAGTCATCCATCAACGCGCGTGAGACAACAGAAATTGACTGTGGAGTTTCTTTAATTGTTAAACCTAGCTTAGTCGCTGACTGTGCTTCTTCGGTAATATAATTTTTATGATGTTGCCCATAAACGGCAATTTTTTCTAAAGGTAGGTCGTCTTGCGTGTCGTTAGCAATAGCATGCCCAGATAAAACCAGTGAAGTAAGTAGACTCAGTTTAAATGCAGAGTTTTTATGTTTGTACAGCATCTTGTTTCCCATAAGATAAAATGTGGGTGTAATTTAATCTAAATGAGAGTGATTTGCAATTGCGTTAAGTCGGTATTTTACACATCTTTGATATTTTTTAAATAAAGCGTGTGGTTGTAGTTAACCTGAGCGCTAGTTAAAAACCAAAAAAGCGGCCGAAGCCGCTCAGGAAGTAAATCAGTACTTTAATCAGTAAAGAAATTAAAATGCATATTTAACAGAGAACTGTAAGCGATCCATATCGCCATCTACGCCACTTTCAAGCTCACGTTCTGCATGTTTTAATTCAGCACCAAAGGTTAAGCGTTTAACCGGTGAGTACAGAATATTTGCGCTGTAGCTTTGGCTTGATTCTGTCGGATCACCTGAGAATGAAAGTAAGTCTGTATTGTTATCTGCTGAGAAAAACGAATATAGCAATGTAGAGCGCCATTGGCTGTTCCACTTATGTTGATAAGCAATAAAACCTGATGTTGAATCAATGGCATCTAAATCATCACCGTTGAGTACCGCACCACGTGCTACGTTTAGACCAACATAACGGCCTAACCCTTTACCTTGAGTAAGCATAAATTTAAGGTTGTCTTCACCTAGTTTAACCATACCTGATGCACTGACACCAAAAGAAGTTTCATCGGCATCAACACCGCCTACTTTATAAGTTAATTGACGAGCGAGTGCAGCAACTACAAAGTTACCCCAGTCAGCATTGTGGGTATAGCGTGCAGTAAAATCAGGTAATGAGGCATCATCTGTCACTGCCATGCCACCACCAGGTGTTGTAATTGTACTTTCTGGGTTTTCTAAAGAGAAAGACCATGCGCCCGTAGTGTATTTAATTTGAGATTGACGAACAAAGACGGTGCCTTCAGCTGGGCCAACAAAATCAAGCGCTTCTGGTAATGCACCGACGTTTTGAAAGTTTGACCATGTTTGACCAAATAACCAGCCATCATAAGAAATAAAGGCATGGCGAATACGCGGAGAATATGAATTGGACACACGCTCGTTACCGCCAGGAGCAGAAGCTAAAAAGTCTAACTCAATTTTAGTTTTAACCGTTTTGCCATTATCTAAAAGTGTAGACGTACCAAAGTTAAAGCGAGATTCACGTGCGTGCATATCAAATACAGCATCTGAGTTATTATCGCTGCCAACGGTTAATGTACTTGGTACATAAAAGTCACGGCCAACACTGGTGCCTGCAGGCGCACCTGCTGAGTAGTCACTCCACATTGCGTCGAGTTTAATGTATCCACCGTAGGTGAATTCGGTATCACCTATTTTTGCAGCTGTTGCGGCATAAGCTGTGCTAGAAAGTGCACAAAGTACAGCTGTAGCTGCCAGTGTTTTAATTGGAGTAAGTTTCATTGTTGCGTCCTTTTATAGGCTACTTGTTGTATGTTTTTTCTAACGTGTGTTACTTATATAGTACTAACAAATTGAATTTACATAGTTTTAATTTAATTTATAAGTAAATAAGGATTGTTAATAAACAGTCAATACTTTTAAGTATTTAAGCTACTGTTGTATATGTACACAATTTACTCAATCAACTATTAGTCTATTAGACTAAGGTTTAATAAATATGAGTTGTTCATATTCTTTGCTTAAATAATGTGTATTTTTATGTATATCAAGTGTAACTAAGGGGATTATAGATAAGATAATAGCTGTTTGAACCTAGATACAACTAATGTCTAATATTTAATAGTGCACCGCTGAGTAATCCTTGATGAAAAGCCTAAGGCAAGTAATATAAATTGGAGACTAATATGTCACAAAGTATCTACCCAGTTCCTGCGCATATTAAAAACGCAGCGCTCGTCGATAATGAAAAATATAATACGATGTATAAACAGTCTGTAGAAGACCCTGAAGGGTTTTGGGCTGAGCACGGTAAGCGTCTTGACTGGTTTACTCCTTATTCAAAAGTAAAAAACACTTCATTTGATAAAGGCCATATTAATATCAAATGGTATGAAGATGGCTACCTTAATGCATCTTACAACTGTATCGACCGCCACTTAAAAACAAAAGCAGATAAAGTAGCGCTTATTTGGGAAGGCGATGATCCTTCGCAAAGTGAAAATATTACCTACCAACAATTACATGACGAAGTCGCTAAATTTGCCAATGGCTTAAAAAAATTGGGTGTAAAAAAAGGTGACCGTGTTGCCATTTATATGCCAATGAGCCCACAAGCTATTTATGCAATGCAAGCTTGTGCCCGTATAGGTGCGATTCATTCTGTTATATTCGGTGGCTTTTCACCATCGGCTATTGCAGATCGTATTAATGATTCAGGCGCTAAGGTGGTGATCACATCAGATGAAGGTCGACGTGCGGGTAACTGTGTACCGCTTAAAGCCAATGTTGATGAAGCGGTGTTACAAGATTCGGTAACTACCGTTGAGCATGTAGTTGTTCATAAACTAACCTCTGGCGATGTTGATTGGCATAGCCATGATATTTGGTGGCATGACTTAGTTGCTGATGAAGCACCCGAGTGTGAGCCTGAGCGCATGAACGCTGAAGACCCATTGTTTATTTTATATACCTCAGGTTCTACGGGTCAGCCTAAAGGTGTGGTACATACCACTGGTGGTTATTTAGTGTATTCATCAATGACTCATGAATATGTTTTTGACTTAAAAGAAGATGATATTTTTTGGTGTAGTGCCGATGTGGGCTGGATCACAGGTCACAGTTATATTGCTTATGGCCCGCTTGTTAATGGGTGTACGCAAGTTGTATTCGAAGGTGTGCCAACTTACCCAACAGCAGGGCGTATGGGTGAAGTTGTTGATAAACATAACGTTACTATTTTATACACCGCACCTACTGCTATTCGAGCGCTTATGGCCAAAGGTGATGAGCCAATTGCCAGTTCAAACCGAGATAGCCTGCGTATTTTAGGTTCAGTAGGTGAGCCAATTAACCCCGAAGCGTGGACGTGGTACTACGAAAAAATTGGTAAATCTAACTGCCCAATCGTTGATACCTGGTGGCAAACTGAAACTGGCGGCATTATGATTGCGCCGCTTCCAGGTGCAACTGATATGAAACCAGGCTCTGCAACTCGTCCATTTTTTGGTATTGCACCGGCGTTATTTGATGCTGAGGGTAATACATTAGAGGGCGCTGTTGAAGGAAACCTAGTTATTTTAGATAGCTGGCCTTCGCAAGCACGAACTGTGTATGGCGATCACGAGCGCTTTGAGCAAACTTATTTTAGTGCCTACCCGGGTGTTTACTTCACCGGTGACGGTTGTCGTCGTGATGAAGACGGAGATTACTGGATCACAGGGCGTGTGGATGATGTGCTTAATGTATCTGGGCATCGTTTAGGTACTGCTGAAATTGAAAGTGCTTTAGTCGCTCATGAAGCTGTGGCTGAAGCTGCAGTTGTCGGTTACCCGCACGATATTAAAGGCCAAGGCATATATGTTTACATTACACCTAACGAGGGTGTAACAGTGAGTGATGAGCTAACAAAAGAGATCCGTAATTGGGTACGTAAAGAGCTTAGCCCTATTGCATCACCCGATATGATCCAATGGTCGCCAGGGTTACCAAAAACTCGCTCAGGCAAAATTATGCGTCGTATTTTACGTAAAATTGCTGCAAATGAGTATCAACAGCTTGGTGATACGTCGACACTCGCCGATCCGTCAGTCGTTGATGAGCTAGTAGAAAATCGATTAAATCGTTAATTTCGCGTTAAAAGCTTGATTAGAAGTTGATTCTAAACGTAGTATATCGGCTGTTGTCTATCGGATAGCAGCCGAATTTTTGGGAGTGAACAATGAGTCAGTTTTTAATAGCGGACGATCATCCGTTATTTCGCGAAGCATTAAAGGGCGCTTTGAGCGCAAAATTTGCAGGTTTAGAGGTTTTTGAATCGGCCGATTTTGATAGCACATTGAAAGTGTTAAGCGAACAAGAAGATCTTGATATATTACTACTAGATTTACACATGCCAGGTAACGGTGACTTATACGGATTAATCCGTATTCGTGAAGATTATCCGAGCTTACCGATTGCGGTGGTTTCGGGTAGTGAAGATGTAAATATTGTTTCTAAGGTAATGGGTTATGGCGCTATGGGGTTTATTCCCAAATCATCTTCATCGGATGATATTGCTAATGCAATAAACCAAATACTTGAAGGCGACACTTGGCTGCCAACTGAACTAAAAAGTAAGGTAGCTGAAATAGAAGGCGAAGATAGGGAAATTGCCGCACAAGTTGCATCACTTACTCCACAGCAATACCGTGTATTGCAATATTTGCACGAAGGCTTACTTAATAAACAAATAGCTTACGAACTGCATATTTCAGAAGCCACCGTCAAAGCACACATAACTGCCATATTTAGAAAACTCGGTGTTTATAACCGAACTCAAGCTGTTTTAATTGCCGCAAAATTACAACTAGAACCCATAGAGCAAGTTTAAACAGGTTAAATTAGAGGCGAGAGCCTCTTTTTTGCAACTCAAGCACGCGAAACCATTCAGTTACTATGACATAACAAGTCATTCATCTTTATTACATGACCTGCTGGGTAAATAATGCTAGGTTACGGGCATTTTGTAATTAAGAGAGCATGGTATGTCAGACTCAATAGACTCACCAAACACATCCCAAGATGAAAATCAGGTCGCAAAGAACGGCTGGTTTAATCGATTTTTAGCCACTGTAGAATTTTTAGGGAACATGCTTCCCCACCCAATTACGTTATTTGCATTGTTTTGTATTACCATTATTTTATTTAGTGGCGTTGCCGATTGGTTTGGACTCAGTGCTATCGATCCACGGCCTGAGGGCTCTGCTGGGCGCGATCCAGATGGTGTTATTGAAGTAGTAAGCTTACTCAGTGCAGAAGGCTTACAGCGTATTGTAACTGGGCTGGTGACTAACTTTACTAGCTTTGCGCCATTAGGGACGGTATTAGTTGCGCTATTAGGTGTGAGTGTAGCTGAGCATTCAGGGCTATTGTCTGCCGCTATGCGTGGCATGGTAATGGGGGCATCAAAACGCTTAGTGACCTTTATGGTGGTGTTTGCCGCTATATTATCCAATACAGCTTCTGAGCTTGGCTATGTGGTATTGATTCCGCTAGCGGCAATGATATTTCATAGCTTAGGTCGTCATCCGCTTGCCGGTCTTGCTGCAGCATTTGCTGGGGTATCTGGCGGTTACAGTGCTAATTTATTATTGGGTACTATCGATCCGTTACTAGCCGGTATTACCACACCAGCTGCACAAATGATTGACCCAACTTACCAAGTAGGCGCAGAAGCAAACTGGTATTTCATGATGATATCGGTATTTTTAATTGCCATATTAGGCACGCTAGTTACTGAGAAAATTGTAGAGCCGCGATTAGGCAAATATAACCCAGACGAAGCCAGTGAAGATTTAGCTCAAAACAACATTGCCGGTTTAACTGACAAAGAAAAGTCGGGCTTAAAATGGGCTGGATTCTCATTACTTGTTGTTTCATTACTACTCGCGTGGACGGTTGTACCCGCAGACGGTATTTTACGTAACCCAGAAACAGGCCTAGTTGCTCACTCGCCGTTTTTAAAAGGGATTGTGGTTTTTATTTTTGTCACCTTTGGTATTCCAGGTTTTGTGTATGGCCGCGTTGTTGGCACCATGAAAAATGATAAAGACGTGATTAACGCCATGAGCAAAAGTATGAGCTCTATGGGAATGTACATTGTATTAGTATTTTTTGCTGCGCAGTTTGTGGCATTTTTTAAGTGGACTAACTTAGGTACTATTTTAGCCATTAATGGCGCTGCATTATTACAGGCACTTAGCCTAACGGGGCCGGAAGTATTTGTGTTGTTTATTTTAATGTGTGCTTTAGTGAACTTAACGCTAGGCTCATCGTCAGCGCAGTGGGCAGTAACAGCCCCTATTTTTGTTCCTATGCTGATGCTTATAGGTTATGCCCCCGAGACAATTCAAGCAGCTTATCGTATTGGTGATTCGGTAACTAACTTAATTACCCCGATGATGAGTTACTTTGGCTTGATCCTCGCGGTTGCCACTAAATACAAAAAAGACATGGGAATTGGTACTTTGGTAGCGACTATGTTGCCATATAGTATTATTTTCTTTGTTGGTTGGGTGGTGCTGTTTTACTTATGGGTATTTGTTTTAGGTATGCCAGTAGGCCCTGGGGCACCAACGTATTACACACCCTAACTAAGTAAGGTTTAATATTTACTGATAAAAAATGCCAGCTTATTAGCTGGCATTTTTATTTAAAAAGTAAAAATTATGAAAATACGACGGTTTTATTGCCATTAATAAATAGCTTATGTTCTGATGCTAGTTGCAATGCTTTACAAAACACTGTTTTTTCCACGTCTTTACCCATTTTAGCCATCATTTCAGCCGTATTAGCATGGGTTACACTCGATACGTCTTGTAAAATAATAGGGCCTTCATCTAGCTCATTATTTACAAAGTGAGCCGTGGCACCAATAATTTTTACACCGCGCTCAAACGCCTGATGATACGGTTTAGCACCAATAAAAGCCGGTAAAAATGAGTGATGAATATTGATGATTTTACCCTCAAATCGACCAACAAACTCAGGGCTTAAAATACGCATGTATTTAGCTAACCCAATAATGTCAGGGTTATAGCTGGCAATTAAGTCACCGACTTTTTCGTCGTGCTCACTGCGCGTAAGTCCTTCATGAGAAACCACATGAAAAGGAATATCAAATCCCTTAACCAAAGGCTCTAATGTAGGATAATTGGCAATCACGGCAAGTATCTCTATGTTTAGGGTTTGTTCAAATTGCTTTAACAACATGCCGCCTAAACAGTGGGCTTCTTTTGTGGCTAATAAAACAACTTTGGTTTTTTCTTCACCGTGTAGCGCCACTTTTGCACCTGCGGGTAATACTTCGCGCAGCTGTGCTAAAAACTCAGTGTGGGGTTCGCCAGTGAGTTCAGTGCGCATAAAAAAGCGCTGTGCATCTTTATCTACAAACTCGTTATTACGAATAATGTTTAAGTTATGTCGGTGACACAGTCCGGTAATTTTGGCGATTAAGCCAATATCATCGGCGCATTGGGTGGTTAGTATGTAACTCATTTTCCTCATTCTTACCCAGTAGTTAGTTGCTTCATTATTTGCGTTTTAACTCAGAAAGCAAGACCTTTGTGTGATGCCCAATATTTAATTTCATTAAAGCTAAAATAGCGTTAGTCAGGTTAATTTAGCTTTAAGGAAGTTTAACAAGCTGTGTACTGGCTATTTGAAAGGCTAAATTGGTTTTGGTTCTTTATTACTGCTTATATACTATCGTCTAGTTATAAAGTGTTTTTTAGTGTGTTTTACTATTGCAAGAGTGTATTAAATTGCTAAACGATCTCGTTTGTGCTTAATTTGTATACAGGTATGCGTTGTATAGTAATGCAAACAATGAAATTTTTTAGCTAACGGGCTACAAAATAAAAAGAGCTTGATGGCTTGTAATGTTAATTGGAGAAATAATGGGTAATTTAAGCTTAAAAAACAAATTGCTACTGTTGGCTGTTTTACCATTAATTGTATTGCTAATCAGTTTTATGGCGGGTTCATATTATTTAGAGAAGCAAAATCAGCAGCAATACTTTAATGAATTCAAAACCAAACTAATAGCAGATAAACAAACGCTGCTAAAAACAGAAATTGAAATTGGTTCTCAAATAGTGCAATACCAATTAGCACAAGGTAATGAACAAGACGCAAAAAATGCGCTAAGGGATTTAAAATTTGGCGAAGATGGCTATTATTTTATTTACGATACCGATGGCGTGAGTGTTTTTCATGCATTGTTAGGCGATGCAATTGAAGGGCAAAATAAAATAGACATGACCGACCCAAACGGTAAAAAAATAGTGGTTGGTTTACTAGAGCAAGCTCGTAAAGGGGGTGGGTCTTTTACCTATCACTTTCAAAAACCTAACACGACGGGTTTGATTGAAAAAATAGGGTATGCAGCCATGATCCCAGGTACTAACTGGATGATTGGTACGGGTACTTATATGGATGACATTGAGGCTGAACTAGTTAAATACCAAGCAACCATGGCTGAGCATTTAACTGAAAAAATGACCACCTTATTTTTAATATCACTTCTGCTACTTGGTTTAGCAGCAGTGGGTGCTTTATATGCAGCGAGTAATATGGTTAAACCAATACATCGAATGGTACAAAGTTTAGATGACATAGCCAAAGGTGAAGGTGATTTAACCAGAAGATTAGTGATTGACACCCATGATGAAATTGGTCAATTAGGTGAATCGTTTAATCTGTTTGTTAGTAAGCTGCATAGTATTATTTCCGGTGTGGTCGATGTGACGAGCGATGTTAAAACGGCCTCATCAGATATCAATACGCAAACTTTATTAATTGAAGATAAATTATTAAAACATAATCATGAAACTGAATTAGTAGTCACCGCTATTACTGAAATGTCAGCAACCTCGCATGAAGTGGCGCAAAACACTACACAAGTTGCGGTATCAACGCAGGCAGCAACAAAAGAAGTGGCCAATGCCCAAGATTGTGTGGATGTTTCACTCAGTGAAGTTTCAAATTTAATGGGTGAAATTAACCAAGCCGCTGAGCAAGTAAACTCGTTAAGTGAACAGTCTAAAAAGATTAATAGCGTGTTGAGTGTTATTGGGGGTATTGCTGAGCAAACGAACTTACTGGCATTAAACGCCGCTATTGAGGCTGCACGAGCGGGTGAGCAAGGTCGTGGTTTTGCCGTTGTAGCTGATGAAGTAAGAAGCTTAGCAAGCCGCACTCAAGATAGCACATTAGAAATTAATGAAATGCTTAGCGAATTACATAACTTAGTTACTGCGGCTGTAGGAGCCATGCAAGCGAGTCAACAAAGCTGTAACCGCTCTGTAGAGTCTTCACGCGCTATATCTGAAAGTTTAGGTGCGGTTACTACATCGGTAACAACAATTAACGATATGAGTACACAAATTGCCACCGCAGCTACTGAGCAAAGTAGCGTTACAGAAGAGATAAACCGTAACGTGTATGCAATTCAAGAAATTGTGAATGAATTAACGCAATCGAGTAAAACGACCTCTTCGGTAAGTCAGCACTTAGCGGGACGAGGTCAAAACTTAGGTGATTTAGTCGGTCAGTTTAAAATATAAATAACACTTAGCTATTAATTGCTTTTGGAAGCCGTGACTTATTTAGTTACGGCTTTTTTTTGCTTTATTTTTAGCTAAAGCGCGATAGTTTATTGCCTGCTACAACCATAAATATTTAACAGCACAGCGATTTTTTAATATTTTTATTAGCGACTAATGTACACTATAAGGGTCTGTTGACCTTTTTGGATTGAAACATGTTCAACCTCGAAAGATAAACAGATCCTAGCTAATCTCATTAATAAGTACTTACTTATTACAGTAAATTTATAGTGAAACGACTATTTTAGGGTTTTTAAATGATAGAGTATCCGGTTGATCAGTTACCACAACTCATAAATGACTTATTGCAGTGTGATACCACTGAGCGCAAAAATAAATTACTTATAGATGCTCAGCAAACTTTATCAACTGAGCACTTATCTTTATTGTTTGAGGCGATCCCTAAAGAGCAGCGTCTTGAAATTTGGCATTTATTAGATGAAGACACGCAGCACGAAATTTTTGTTAATTTAAGTGAAGATAGCTGTTTATGGTTACTACAAACACTAGATGACAGTGCCGGATTTAAATTATTAGACGAAGTAAATGTTGAAGAGCTACTTGAGTTAGAAGAAGTTATTCCACAACGTTTTATTGATTACGCTAAAAAACAACTCGATGAAGCACAAACTAAGCAATACGAACTGGCTCAGCAATATACGCCAGAGCAATTAGGTCACTGGATTGGGTTTGATTTTTTAAAGGTGTCAGACAAACTCACTGCGGGTGGCGCTAAAAAGCTGCTACACAAAGGCTTACCGCAATACAGCGAAGTTATTTATTTGGTGAGCCGTAAAGGTAGCTTAATCGGTGAAGTTGCGGTTAATGATCTGATAAAAGCGCATGATAACGAGAGTTTAATGACGTTAGCTAATCATGATTTTACCTCATTGCACGCAGACCATGATTTATATGAAGCCGCTGAAGTGGTTATTCATAGCGAGAAAATGGCCATGCCCGTGGTTAATGTCGATAACAAATTAATAGGGCGTTTAACTATTGCATCAGCTTATGAATTACGTCAAGAAATAGCCGACGAAGCGGCAGCAAAGGCTGGTGGTTTACGAGAAGACGAAGACTTATTTGCCAGTGTTCGTAAAAGTGCTAAAAACCGTGGTATTTGGTTAGGTATAAACTTAGCAACCGCATTTTTAGCCTCGTGGTTTATCGGTTTGTTTGGCGCAACTATAGAGCAAGTGGTTGCACTTGCGGTATTAATGCCTGTAGTGGCGTCAATGGGCGGTATTGCCGGTAGCCAAACCTTAACGGTTATTGTACGAGGACTGGCTCTGGGTCAGGTTACTGACTCAAACCGAAACGCATTACTTAAAAAAGAGCTGCGAGTAGGGGCGGTAAATGGCTTGGTGTGGGCATTAGTGATTGGTTTGCTAACCTTTGTATGGTTTAACGATATTATGCTCAGTATAACCATTACCGTGGCAATACTGCTGAATTTAGTGGCTGCATCGTTGGCGGGCGTAGTGATCCCCTCTATTTTAGATAAAATGAAAATTGACCCTGCGTTGTCGGGTTCAGTGATTTTAACCACAGTCACTGATATTGTCGGCTTTGTGACCTTTTTAGGGTTAGGTAGTTTGTTATTACTGTAATTTTTATATAAAGATTAATCTCTTATCTACAGCATTTAAAATTAATCTAAACGCCAGTAAAGTAACTCAATTTAGTGGCTTTTAGAGTAGATATAGCGCCATGGAATGGCCTTTAATTTAAACTTTAAACTTTAAACAACAGTACTTATTTTATTTCTACCTTCGGTTTTTGCGCGGTACAAAGCCGTGTCTGCGGCGTACAACAGCGCCTCGTAGGTACGGTATTGACTATTGTGCTCACAGGCAATCCCTTGGCTCACACTAACTTTAACCTCTGGTGGCAGGCCTATATCTGTAAATGTCATCGCATTAATTTGTTGTTGTACATGCTTGGCAACAATCGTTGCACTTTTTATATCGCAACGCGGTAAAATAATAGCAAACTCCTCACCGCCATATCTCGCTGCCAAACACTCTCTTGACGGGATACAATGCAAAAGCATTTTTGCAATTTTTTGTAAGCATTTATCACCTTTAATATGCCCATAGGTGTCGTTGAATTTTTTAAAGTGATCTACATCAATCAATATGCTGGTTAGAGGTTGTTGGCTTTGAATACTTTCTTGCCAGTATTTTTTTAGTGACTCATCTAAAGCTAATCGATTAGCGAGCCCAGTTAAGTGATCGGTTGAGGCCTGTATTTTTAAACGGTTATACATTGCTTTATGCGTACTGAGATCATGAAGTATGCAAACGTATAATTTTTGCGCCGATGCAATACTTTTTGGCATGCTTGATATTGATAAGTCTGCTTCAATCACATCGCCATTGGCTTTGTTTATAGTAACTTCATTTGGGCCAATGCTAAGAGGGGTGTCCTTAATGCCAATCCAATTTAATAAGGTCTGTTTATATTTATCAAGGTCTGCACCGTGTAAAAACGACAGTAAATTTTCGCCTATCAGAGATTGCTGAGAGTAACCTAATAGCTGCGCTGCTTTTGGGTTTGCAAACTCAAAACCACCGAGCTCATTAAGTACAAAAATGCCTTCGGCGGTGCCGTTAAATAATTCAATTAAAGCGCCAAATTGAGTATGCGAAAAAGGGGATAATAAAGCGCTATTGAGGGGCAATGCTTTATCGTTTTTAACCGCCGCTGTCTCTTTTTTATTAATTTGTTTAGACACGTTTTAGCCTTAGCATGGTACAGACGTTTTTGATGTCTACAAATTTACATAAAAAAGTGCAATTAAACCTTTCGGTAATCTTCTGTTTTTAAGTTTTTGATTAATAGTATTTTTTATTATGCACAGGCGTTAAAGGCCTGTGCAATTTGGAAAACAAAAATTAAATATTAAGCGTTGTTGATTAATTTTTGTCTTTATTTTCAATTTGTGGGTCGGCGCTTTCATAGGCTTTACCATTGCACTCAACATTAAATATTAAACACACAGTGCCATTATTTTCATCTGTGTCTGTGATGGTGATTGATTGGCCATCATCATTGATTTCTGATTTAAAATCACCAGCACAGCCACCTTCTTTATCAGTGATAGTGGCTCCGGTGAATAAAAAACCTTTAGCAAGTGTTGCTTCATTTAAGCTATAAATACCTGCGGTTTCAGTTCTGACAACGCCACCGCCAGAGACTTCTTTGTTATCTTTAAAGTATGTAAAATTGGCGTTGTCGTTACTGTCTAATTCAATATTTACAGTAAAGTGAATTTGCTCTTGGGTATTATCCATATTATTTCCTTTTGTATTCGTGGTTATAGTTTAAAGTGAGTAATGCCTAATTTAACTAGACTTGCTTTTATTTTGGGGATTTCGTTTGCTCTATTTAAGCAGGTGTATGCCTGTAACAGCGGGTGCGTTACGTGAACGCTTTGGTTTATTTTTACTGTTTCAGCAATGGCTTTAAGCGCATTTAAGCAAAATTGCTCTCGCTGTACGGTATTTTCAGCTAATTTAGCTTTAAGTAAATTTATATTCGTAAAGTCTACATTATCACCACTCTTTGCTTTATTAGCTATGTACTGTTGGTAGCTTGTATCATTTTCAAGGGCTGTTAAAAACTCATATGCTTTAAGTGGTGACTGTCTATCAATAAAGTACTGTATAAGGATCAATTGAGTATTAATTGCAAAGTTATTTTTAAAGTCCTGCACTTTCAAAAAGTTAATAATATCCTTAACTCGGTTATCAATGTTTTTATTAGGTGAAAGCATTAGCTGGTGGGCTAAAAAACGATAATAAGAATGTTGAATGTCTTTACTTTTTGGATCTTGCAATCGTGCGGTATTAACTGTTTTTGTGGCTTGCTGTGCTTTTTTGTAGGCTGGTTGTTTATTTGGCAGGTAGCTCAAAAGGTAGCTTTGTTGAATATAAGTATAAGCTAAACTGCTTGATAAACTGGCATCATCTGGATATTCAATTAATAAACTTTTTAACTCATTAGATGCATTTTCATACATGGTTAATGCGGCATTAAAGTTACCAAGCCTTTCTTCAGTTTTTGCAAGCCAACTAATGGTGTCTGCTTTATCGCGCAATAAATTTTTGTTATTGGGTTTAAGCTCAAGGGCTTCATTTTTAAGGGCGAGCGACTCTGTAAAGCGTTGTTTCGCGCCAGTGTAGTTAAATTGCTTTAAATACAAAGACCCCAATGAATTATGTGAATACGACAACTCCATAATGGAGTTAAAGTCATTGGGTGCTAATGAATACATTGTTTCGCTATAAGTATGGTACTTTTTAAATAATGGCTCAGTGGCAGCGTAATCACTTTTATCATAATGAAGCTGACCGAGCCAAAAGGCATTGGCACCGGCAAGCGTTAATAGCTCTAAATTATCTGGTTGTATTTTTAATAGTGCTTCAAGGCGAATGCGGGCGTTTTCAAAGGCAGTGAAGGCCTCAATGGTTTTACCGCGCGAATAGGCCACTTCGCCCATGGCTTCGAGGGTTTGTGCGTACTGAAAACGACTTTTAAACTCGGCTTGTTGACTGCTAAAGTTAAATAGTGAGCTTGGCTCCTCGACTTGATTGGTAAAATACTCAAGTGCTTTATTACTAATGCCATCAAGTAAGTCCATACGCTTAACGCTGCGCAGTTTATCGGCAAAGTCACCGACCATAAAGCCAAGTAGGCTTTCGGCCTCTTGGCGCTTTTGCTGTGCAAGTTGCTGCGCTTGAAAACTAGTGAAGCTCATGAATAGGGCAACACAGGTAAGTAAGCAAAGCAGTGCAATCGTGCCGCGTTTTATGGTTGTTTTTGTTTTACTGTGTTTAAGAGAGCTGGTTATAAGCGCGCGTTCGTCATTGTCTAGTTTGAATATATTGTCGTTTAATAACGTGAGCGCTTCTTGCAATGGTTTACCCGGTGCTAATAGGTAAGCGCTACTTTTATGTTCATTAAGCCACTGCTGCGTGTGGTGGTGCAAACGGCTTTTAATAGCAAGGGCATCTTTATGATCGTTTATCCACTGTTTAGCACGTGGCCATTGGCGTAATAATGCCTCGTGGGCAAGGCTAAAGCAGGCTTCTTGGTTTTGTAAGTGCGATACAAATAAGCGGCTGTCGACCATGGCTTGTACAAGCTCTTTTTGGCTGGTGTTGGTTAATGCTTGTAAGCGGGCCGCACGGCTAGTAATGGTTTTACCATCTGGGTTTAGCGTCACTAACTGCGATAATACGCTTTTTAGTTGTTGTTGTTGTTTTGCGCTCAGCCCAATAAAAACATCTTCTGCCTTTTTACCAATGGCGCCTTCAATACCGCCGAGTTTTTCATACACGCTGTGCAATAACTCATTATTTTCACTGCGCTGTAAATACAGCTCTTGCAGTGTGTATTGCAACATGGGTAGGGCATCAGGGTTGTTGGCGGTATCTGCACACAGTATTTCATCCAGCGGAGTTTTGGTTTGCGGGTCGTGTGAGAACGTTAAATTAGCGGTTAATGCCGGCAAGCGAATAATTTGTTGTAGTTCCTGGCGGTTGGGCGGGGTTAAATCATAATGGGCGCCATTCGCTTTTGCGGCCATAAGGCTGGGTTGCTCTACCACTAAAGGGTAAAAGTCGTTACGACACGCACTAAATACGATCACCGCTTTAGAGGTGGCTAAACGTTCAATAATCGATAAAAAATGACTTCGGGTGTTGGGACTAAATAGTGGCGATGAAAGCAGCACCTCTAAGCGGTCTATAAACAAAAAAAACTGCGGTGTGTTTAGCTTTGTATTTGCCTTACTGATTGCAGTTTGTAACGTGTTTATCGCTTCGTCAATTGTGTGCTCTAATTGCTGCGCCAGTGTTTGCGAGCTTAATCCTTCAAATACGGGGTGTTGGTTTATATCCCAATCAAGCATGGCAGAGGCTAAATCTAAATAGAGCCTAGTTTGATGCACATCTGCAAAGTCGAGCTGAGTGTATGAAACAACGCCAATACCATCATAACCACGCTCATCAAGTAGCTTTGGTAAAATACCCGCATTGACTAACGACGATTTACCCGTACCACTTGGGCCAAGTATTAAGCAAAAAGCACGGCCAGATTTTACTTGGTTTGATACGTTTTCGAGTAAGGTGGTGATGGCTTGGTTACGACCAAAAAATAAATGAGTATCGGTTGGGTTATACGCACTTAAGCCTAAAAAAGGAGAACCGCCTTGCCACGTGTTTACAGGGCTTGATGTATCTTCTGCAAATGGAAACTCAAGTTTTGCAATAATACGGTAGCCGCGTTTACGAATGGTTTCTATGTATAGCGGGGAGCTTGCCTTATCACCCAATGCTTTTCGCAGTTGTGTGATGGTTTTATGCAGTGGGTTATCGCCTACTTCAATGTTTTGCCAGCACTGATTGAGTAACTCGTCACTGGTGACCATATCGCCTTTTTGTAAGCACAGATATAATAATACATCCATTGCTTTAGGTTCTAATTGCGTTACTTTTTCAGCACATTGTATACAATTGCTGGCAGGCGTTACCTGCCAGTCGCCTAAATAAAAAGGTGATTGATGCATAAGGACTCGTTATTATTTTATTTGTAAGCACGCTTAATTAATTTAATATGATTTAAAATCATATTAAGGTTTTTATTTATTTTAGGTCGCTTTTATTAAGCGTAACAATGCGTTGTGGAAACGGAATTTCAATATTGGCATCGTTAATCGCTTTATACACACCGCCATTTATAGCGAGTTTAGTTTCAATAATTTTAGTGGTGGGCACCCAATAACGATAACTAATGGTGACGCCGCTATCAGCAAAACGTTCTATACCAATTTGTGCATTAGGGTGTTTAGCTACGAGTTCATGATTGACTAATACGTTTTCAATAAGGCTTATCGCAGTATCACTACAGGCACTGTAGGCTATGTCTATTTCACCTTTTACCAGTGAATAATTAAATGAGTTATGCAGAATTTCGCCAACAATATGTTTGTTAGGAATGGTTATTTCTACTTTTTCTTCATTAATTAATATGGTGTGCCCCAGCTCAATTACTTTTACTTGGCCACTAACGCCTTTTACTTCTATGGTATCGCCAACCACAAATGGCCGCGTAGCAATAATGGCAAGCCCCGCGCCATAATTAGAAAGCATACCTTGTAACGCTAAGCCTGCGCCTAATGAGGCGGCACCTATTGCAGCTACAAATGGGGTCACACTAATGCCAATTTTACCAAGCGCAATAATGATCACCATAATGATCAGCAGTACTTTTACAACATTACTGACAAAATTAGTCAGGGTGATATCAATGTTGTGGCGGGTCATTAAGTTTGCGACAACTTCGGCGAGCTTTTTAGCGACCCACAGGCCAACGAGTAGAATAAAAATAGCGCCCACTATTTGCATACTGTAGGTAACTAAATACTCGGTAAGCAGGGCGTAGTACTTTTCAAATTGCTGAATTTCGGAACTGATCATGCTGGGCTCTATTTTTAGCGATACTGTTATCTGCTTACTATAACAAAGTGTTAACTAAAATTGGATATAATAGTGGTACTATCACTGCGGTTAATAATGCACTGAGTGCCATAGCCACTGATGAAAATGCGCCTATTTTTGGGTGTTCGGCAATAGCTGCCGCCGTACCAATTGCATGGCACGCGGTACCGATTGCAATTCCTTGTGCCTCAAAGTTATAAATCTTAACTAATTTGAGTAACATAAAGCCAAACAAAGCCCCCAATAAACCAATAAAAATAACCATGGCAGCGGCAAGTGAGCTAATTCCTCCTAATGAGTCAGTAACCAGCAGTGTGATAGGGGTTGTTACACTGAGTGCCGCAACAGAGGCGCTCAATTGTGAGGGCACAGCAAATAAAATACTTAATACAAAAGCCACTAGTGTGGCGTTAACAATACCTATACTGCAAGTAGCGACAATTAATAGTAAGTTTTTACGTACGTGCATAAATTGCTGATAAAGCGGCAAGGCTAAAGCAACTATGGCCGGCTCTAATAGCCAACTTAGTAACTGACTATGTGAGGCAAATTGTGAATAGGGTAATTTAAGGTTGACTAACAGTAGGGCAATAATGCCAATGCTTAAAAAAACAGGGTTGGTTAATGACTTTAAAATACTCTGGTTTATTTTAAGATTAACCGCTCTTAGTGCAATAAAGAGAATAATAATAAATGGCACGGTTAACCACCATAGGCTGGGGGTTATGCTGGTGGTTAAGTTAGTCATTATTAGCTCTGCCTTTAAAATAGCCCACTAGGCTTGCCACTAAAATTAAACTACTGAGTGGGACTAATAAGATGACCGCAGTTAAGAAAGGCCAATGTGATTTAATTAGCCCTAAATGTTCTATAAAACCGACGCCTGCAGGAATAAAGAAAATAGGCATTACATTCAAAATAGGTGATGCGCAGGGAGCGAGTTGATGTTCTTTAACTATGCCCAATAACAGTAACGTTAGCAGCAAAACCATGGCGAGTAGAGGAGCAGGAAAACTTGCATCAAGAAGATGCATAATGAATTTGCTTGTTGCCAAGCACAATAAAATAATTGCGCTACTTAGTAGGTATTTCATTAATTTGGCTCACTAGAATAGAAGAGCCTAACTTTAACAAATAACGCTGTTTTATGCATTGTGCCTTAGTATTACCATCAATGTTACCAGCGCTTGGCGTTTGTAAACTCAATATCAGCTTTCCCTTTAGCTTTAGCAATGGCTTTTTTAGTATTAGGGTTGATCAGTAAGCGAATTTGGCTCCATGTTTCTTTAGCGAGTATTTTTCGAGCAGGGGCTTTATAGCTTTGTTGAGTTACACGCTTTATTGCGGCTAATGTGTCAGGTGAGCGCGCTAGCAGTGTATCAAGCATCTCTTTAGTTGCTTTATCTGTATCGTCGGTTGTTTTGGTTACTAAACCTAGTTCAAAAGCATGTTGTGCGTTTATTGGATTTGCGTGACTTGCTAACCAAAGCGCTTGGTCGCGTTTTACTAAGCCTGAAAGCATAACATTAGCGCCCATATCTGGGCATAACCCCCAGCGCGCTTCCATAATGGCGAGTTTGGCATCGTGGTGAACAATCCGGTAATCGGCACCCAGTGCTATTTGCAATCCACCCCCAAGGCAATTTCCGTTTATTTTTGCAATAACAGGCACACTCAATGATTGCCAACCAAGTACTACTTTTTGCGCTAAATTTTGATTACCAGGAAGCCATTTAAATAGGAGTTTTATAATATTTATTGGCGAGGCCATAACCGCGTTAATATCAAGCCCTGCACAAAAGTGTTCGCCTTCACCGGTTAATACAACCGCACGAATACTGGCATCTTTTTTAATATTTTTAATAGCCTTGTTAAGCTCAACAAACATAGTAAAGCTTAAGGCATTTTGTTTTTCTACTCGATTTAATGTGACGGTGGCAATGCCCTGTTTTTTTTCTAGTTTTATCATCTCGCACTCCTCTGACCTGTTACTTGAGCTTATGTTTTTATTTGTGCTAAGTAAAGTGGGTGAAGATGAATAAAAAACAAAGTGAATTTTTTAATGCAATTGCGGTCTGTTATCTTTCAAGGCAAATTTAATCTTTAAAAGTCAACAGACCCTAATGCTAACCAATCCATTAATATCTATAAGTATTAGGTAAAAGTAAAAAAGTCAGTATTTAACGTGTTTTTTTTATCAAAACACTAACAACTTTTGATATTATGGCGCCAACTTAAAAGCTCAGAGGTTAACCACTCATGTCAGGTCCACGTTTATTTACGGTAGAAGAAGCAACCCATCAAGCTTATGATATTTTTTTGGAGCTGGCTCCCAACAACCTGAGTGATAAAGATGTTGAAGAATTTAACCTGCATCGTGAAGAACTTGGCTTTATTGAAGAAGATGAGCCCGATGAACAGTGGCAAGATTTTGTTGCACTAGAAATAGAGCCTGAGCATTTTATTCAAGTATTAGTGGGCCTTGAGTTTGATAACGAAGACGTCTTATTTGCGAAAATTTTAATTAGCCGTGATAAAGACGCGCCTTTTTGCCATATTTTATGGAAAGAAAGTGAATAACTTTTTCGGCCCCTTTTCATTATTACCATTTGCAAGAGAATGTATTTTGCGAAAGTACGTTGTATTACTGCTTTTATTATTTAGCTCCTACAGCTGGGCAGTGGATCCCTTTGAAGATTTTCATCAATATGGGGAGCTCTCTGATGAAGAAATTCATGAGCTACACAAAGGCGAAGTACTTTATGGTGATACCGAGTTTGGTTTTATTTTAAGTAAAGGTAATACCAACTCAACCAGTTTTAAACTCAAAGGTAATCTTTACCAAGATTTTGAAAACTGGCGTAATCAATTCAAAATAGATTCCTTATACAAACGTGACGAAAATGAAGAAACGGGCCAGTCGGATGTTACGGCTAATCGCGTGTTTGTTTCTGCGCAGGGTAACTATAAAGTTGGTGTTAAAAATTCGTCTTTCTTTATTTATGGCGATTATGAAGAGGATGAATTTAGCGGTCTGGATTTTAAAAGTACGGTGGCAACCGGCTATGGTGCACGTATTTATCAAGGGGTTAAAAACAAAGTAGATATAGATATTGGCCCTGGTTTATATCGCTCCGTTGCTGATGATGAGTCAACAATAAGCGAAGATGATAAAGACAAAATGGGTTACTTGTTACGTATTGCCATGCAATGGGAGCGATTAGTATCTAAGCGCACCCGATTTAATCAAGACATTAGTATAGAGCAGTCTTTATCTGGGCTTAACTCACGGTTAAAGTCAGAAACCGCCTTAATTAGCCAAGTGGTTGGGGCTGTATCGCTCAAGTTTGCTTATATGTACCGTTATAACTCTAAGCCTGAAGAAGATAAGCTTAAATATGATTCAGAGCTCAGCGCAACGTTAGTATACAGTTTTTAATTTTTTAACTTTTTAATTGAGAGTGTTATGTATCAGCATAAGCAGTATGCGGTATTTATATTTGTAGTATTGGCATGGATAGGTGGGTTTGTTGCACTTGCATGGAATTTAATGGGTGCCGATGTGCCGTTAATGGTATTTGCAGGTATTTTATTGCTGGTGGGTTTTTTATTTCATGGTTTAACCATTAAAGTTGATGAAGCCCATATTAGCTGGGCATTTGGTCCAGGCGTTGCGGGTCAAAAATTAGCACTAGAGGACATAGTTGACGTAAAAGCAGTACAAAACTCATACCGTCACGGTATTGGTATTCGCATTACGCATGATGGTTGGATTTATTCAGTATCAGGCTTTAGTGCCGTGCAATTAACGCTTAAAGATGGCAGCCAATACCGCTTAGGCACTAATGACCAAGCCGGATTAGTTGCTGCGCTTGAAGATAAAATAACCCCTGGCGAAGCACCAGCAGCAGAGCCTCAAGTTAAATTACGTACGCATAATAATATGCTATAAAAAAAGCGCCTGAGGCGCTTTTTTTATTACTGGATTAGGGTTTAGTGGTCGTGACCACAACCGCCTTCACCATGTACATGGCCATGCTCAAGCTCTTCAGCCGTTGCATCGCGTACTTCTAAAATCTCTACATCAAAATTGAGCGTAATACCAGCGAGTGGGTTGTTACCATCAACAATCACTTCTTCGTCTTGAATATCGATGATCATGACTGACTGGTCGCCGTCATCGGTGGTTGCACGAAATTGCATGCCCACTTCAATGTCCATGCCTTCAAACATTGATTTTGGCACGGCTTGCATTAGGTGATCATGACGTTCACCGTAACCTTCTTCAGGTTCAACTTTTACACTTAGTGTATCGCCAGCTTGTTTGCCTTGCAGCGCGTTTTCAAGTCCTGAGATCAGGTAACCCGTACCAACGATAAAAATTAATGGCTCACCGCCAAATGAGTTATCAATGGTATTGCCGTCATTATCTAGTACAGAGTAATGCATTTTTACCACTTTATTTGCTGCAACGATCATAGTCATTCCTATTATTCATCTTCAAGAGAGTAAGGTAGAGGCAGAATGTTTAGCTCTACCGAAGGGGTATGTTTTGCACGAAGAACCTGAGCGGTGTCAGTATCGTTTGGCAACACAACTAAGCCAGTTAAAGTGTGTGTTTTTTCATTAAAGCTTTGCGCAATAAGTTTGCCCGCGCGGCGCCAGTTTTCACCTAACTGGGTTTCGATATCGGGTGCATCGAGCAATCCTTCACTTTGCCCTGTAACGATATACATGGCACGTTTATTTTTACCTAAGTATTTCATACGTGCGACGGTTTCTTGGCCGGTGTAGCAACCCTTTTTAAAACTGATGCCATTGATGGCTTGAAGGTTAACCATTTGCGGCACATACTCATCAATTGCATCAACGCTTAACTGAGGCTCACCAGCTAGCAGTGAGGCCTGTTGCCACATAGCGTCGTTGTCGAGGGTAGATACTTCATCAGGTAAGCAAAATTGGCTATCAACCATAAGTAAAACGCGGTTTGGCGCAAGTTTAAGGGCTTTGCCGTTAGCAAAGTCGCATGCTGTGGCATCGTCACTAAAGTGAATATCAAGTTGCGTAAGCAAATCAGTTAGGTCATCACCTAATAAACCAATTAATCGCTCTGGGGCTTTATTAATTTCAACTTTTGCAAATACAGCGTATTTTTTTAACTCAGCCAGTGAGCGTTCTACTTCAGCACTTGATCCGGTTAAATAATAGTTTTGCTGGTAAGAAAATAGCTTAAATACACCCCACAGCTTACCTTTTGCGCTACAGTGACCTGTCCACAAAAAGTTGTTGTTGTTGATTTTATTGAGATCTTGAGTGATTTGTCCGTGTAGGTAAGATAATTTATCTGTGCCTGAGAGGCTAATAACCTGATGTGATAAAGGACATGCATAAACCAGAGACATAAACACCTTCTTTGCAATAACAAATGAAACCACATAATAACGTAGTTAAAGCCGATGGTACAGCCACCAACAAGCGTTGTTTTTTTATAATTTAGTGCTGTTAAATTAACGTGCATTTGTTAAACTCGAATTAATTAAATATGAGGTTTAAAATGGTTGAAATACATAGTAAAGCACGTATCCGTTGGGCTTGCCGCCGTGGCATGTTAGAACTAGATGTTTTGTTTATGCCGTTTGTTGAAGAAGCTTATGATTCGTTAGATGCTAAACAGCAGGCGACTTTTCAGCGCTTATTAACACAAGAAGACCCAGATTTATTTGCTTGGTTTATGGGCCATGAAAAATGTAAAGACGTTGAGCTAAACAGTATGGTTGAGCTAATTTTAGACCGAGTTCGTGTATAGGTTTACCGTCACAAATAATCAGACAGACCACAAACAGATTGTGGTCTTTTTTTGTGTGCTAACTTTAATATTATGCTTATTTACCACTTCTATTTTGGCAACTCTTTTTTGCATTGCGCTTAATATCGTTGCTGGCATTATCGTTTGGCGAAAAATCGTGGCTGCTCAGCCAGAGCAGGGCGTTATATTATTAGAGCCAAATCAATTTCGTTTTGAGAATGAAAAGCTGCTAATTCAAGGGGTTATTGGTAAGCAAAGCCGATTACTTGGTCGCAGTGTGTGGTTGTATATTAATGGCTTTAGTGAAAACTATTGGCTGATTATCTCAGCCAATAGTGTTGATGAGCAAAGCTATGCGCGTTTAAAACGGGCAACACTTGCGGCAATTAATTGCGCTTTGGAGTCAAAATAGTTGGCGTTGGATTTTCGTTTTGCTCTGGGTAGTCAATGGTAAAGTGCAGTCCGCGACTTTCTTTACGTTCCATAGCACTTCTAATTATAAGCTCGGCTACTTGAACTAAGTTACGTAACTCAAGTAAGTTATTACTCACTCTAAAGTTCGCGTAGTAATCGTGGATTTCTTGCTGTAATAGTTCAACACGATGAAGCGCGCGTTCAAGTCGTTTGGTTGAGCGCACAATCCCAACATAATCCCACATAAATAATCGCAGCTCATGCCAGTTATGGGTGATCACGATTTCTTCATCTGAGTTAGATACGCGGCTTTCATCCCAACTAGGTAACTCAACCAGTGCAGGAGCGGTCTCTATTTTACTCAAAATGTCTTTTGCTGCTGCATGGGCAAATACAATGCACTCTAATAATGAGTTACTTGCCATACGGTTAGCACCGTGCAGCCCAGTGTAAGCCACTTCACCTACAGCGTATAAATTAGCTAAGTCGGTTTTGCCATTAAAGTCGGTCATAACGCCGCCACAGGTATAATGCGCAGCAGGGACAACAGGAATTGCCTCCTTGGTGATATCAAGCCCTACGCTTAAACATTTGGCGTAAATCGTTGGGAAGTGTTCAATAATAAAATCTTTGTCTTTGTGGCTAATATCTAAATATAAGCAATTTGCACCAAGGCGCTTCATTTCAAAATCGATAGCGCGCGCGACTATGTCGCGCGGGGCGAGTTCTTCTCGCTCATCAAACTCTTTCATGAATCGCGTGCCATCTGGGCGTTTTAAATAGGCTCCCTCACCACGCATTGCTTCGGTAATTAAAAAGTTTTGCAACTCAGGGTGATAAAGACTGGTTGGATGAAATTGATTAAATTCCATATTAGCAACGCGACACCCTGCACGCCATGCCATGGCAATACCATCACCGCTAGAAACATCAGGGTTAGAGGTATAAAGGTATACTTTACTTGCGCCACCCGTTGCTAGGGCAACAAATTTTGCGCCAATTGTTTCTACTTTTTTGGCTTTTTTATTCCACACATACATGCCATGAACATGTGAACCCGTTTTGCCAATACTTTTATCGGTAATTAAATCAATTGCGTTGTAATGCTCTAACAAGGTGATATTGCTGTGCGCTTGAACTTGGCTAATCAAGGTTGTTTGCACAGCTTTACCTGTAGCATCGGCTGCATGCAAAATGCGTCGGTGGCTATGCCCACCTTCACGAGTTAAATGAAAGCGCTCTTTACCTTTGCTATCAAACTCCATATCAAAAGGCACGCCTTGGTCAATCAGCCATTGCAGGCAGTCATGAGCATTGCTGGCAGTGTAATGAACCGCCTCTCTGTCGCATAAACCGCCACCGGCGTCTAAGGTATCTTCAACGTGAGACTCTATACTGTCATTTTTTTTATCAAAAACAGCGGCAATTCCGCCTTGGGCATAAAGAGTAGAACCTTCGGTTAATTCACCTTTACTAATTACGGTAACGTTACAGTAATTAGCCAAAGATAAAGCAAGTGATAAGCCTGCTGCGCCGCTACCAATAATAGCGACATCGGTAATGTGATGTTTATTTTGGTTCATCTGTGAGGTACTTTGCGGTTACAATGCTCAGATAGAGCAATATTTATTTTTAATACTTATAGTTGTACCATATTTGTTGAACTACTACTAAGTGGTTTTAGCGTATAAATACGTAATTTTTTAGCTATTTTATAAAAAAACAATATGCAGCAGAACTTTTTATTCATCTAAGGGTCAGAGTAGGTGTGAACAATGGCGACACTATGAATAATAAGCAAGAATCAATCAGAGGAGTACCGGCTCGAATGAGCGAGCAGGAATTAGATTTAGCGTTAGTGGAAAGGGTTCAGCAGGGAGATAAAAACGCCTTTAACCTATTAGTTAAGAAGTATCAGAACAAGATTGCCGGTTTGATCTCACGTTATGTATCAAATCAGGGTGACATTGCTGATGTAGCACAAGAGGCGTTTATTAAAGCGTATCGTGCCCTTCCTAATTTTCGTGGTGACAGTGCTTTTTATACTTGGCTTTACCGTATCGCCGTTAATTGTGCTAAAAATTACTTAGTGGCTCAAGGGCGTAAACCGCCAGCAAATGATATAGATGCTGACGATGCCGAGTTTTATGAGGGTGCTGATTCAATGCGTTCAAACGCATCACCTGAAAATTTACTATTAAGCGAAGAAGTACGCGCTGTTATTTTTAATACGATTGATAGTTTGCCTGAAGATCTAAAAACCGCGATTACCCTTAGAGAAATTGAGGGGATGAGCTATGAAGAAATAGCCATGGTGATGGATTGCCCAGTCGGGACGGTGCGTTCGCGTATTTTTCGTGCCCGTGAAGCAATTGATAACAAATTAAACCCATTAATAGGCGAGTCTTAGTATGACAAAAGCACACGTTAACCGCTTAGATAACGAATCGTTATCAGCATTACTTGACGGTGAGCAAGCATTAAATGATGCCGAGATTGCATCTGCTGATGTAGCTACATTTGGCCGTTACGCGTTAATCGGTGATGCAATGCGAGCTAAAGAAAACAACAAAAATATGGATTTTGATATTAGCGATCGCATTTCGTTAGCACTTGATAGTGAGCCGGTTTATGCAGACTTTAGCCAGTCTGAAAGTGTGGCAAAGCCGGTAAATACTGAAGCCGATAATAAAATCGTGGCGTTTAATTGGCGCAAGCCGGTTGCGCAGTTAGCAATTGCAGCTAGCGTGGCAATGTTTACTATTGTTGGCGTGAACACCTTGCCGCAAGGTGAAGATGCTGTGCAAAACGAAATTCCTTTATTACAAACCACGCCGTTAACCGGCATGGCATCGCCAGTGAGTTATTCATCAGCACCGGCGCTAGAGAACGCAGAGAAAGGCTTACGAGAGCTTCAACAGCAACGTATTGGCGCTCTAGTACTTGAACACCAGCGTCAAGCACGTGTGGCTCATTCGTTGAAAACTGCGAAAACAGATGAAACGTCACAAGAGGAAAAAAACTAATTAGATGAAAGTAATAACTTTTGTTATGTCGTTGGTGTTAAGTTTTAATGCTTTCGCCAATGACACAAACCCCGCTAAAGATTTACTGCTTGAAATGGCCAGTGCAGTTCATACACGTAATTTTGATGCCTCTTTTGTTGTTGTTAAAGGCAAAAGTATGGAGCCCTACCGTTGGGTGCATGCTAAACAGGGGGACGTTGAGCTTGAGCATTTGAGTTTACTCAACGGTGCTGGCCTTGAAATGATCCGCATTGACAACCAAGTTACCTATTTTGAGCCACAATCAGAGCCGTATTCATTAACAACCGACTCAATTGCCGGCCCTATTCCTGAAGTGCTTTTTAAAGATATTAACCGCTTAAGTGCGCATTATGATTTTGTGCTTGGTGGTAAAGGCCGTATTGCTGGGCGTCCCGCGCAATTAGTTCGAATTGAATCTAAAAACGAAGACAAATACAACTATTGGATATGGATTGATACTGAGTCGTCGTTATTATTAAAAGCGGCGTATGTTAATCATCAAGGTGAAGCGCTTGAGCAATTACAGCTCACTCATATTAGCGTGACTGAGCAACCGGCAAACTTATTATTAGAAGTGCTTAATCGTAACTTTCCAACCCCATTACCTGCCAATTCAATTGACGAACAAACTAAAGCGAATGCCATGAACTGGACTATTGGCTGGTTACCTGAGGGGTTTGAATTACTTAAGTCAGACAGGCATAAGCTCGACTTAAATAATGAATTAACAGATTATTATTTATTTTCTGATGGGTTTGTTGAAGTATCGGTGTTTGTACAACGACCACTACCGGGTAAGCGTTTAAGCGGTGCCCTCACCTCAGGGGCAACTACGATTTATGTACACAACGGCGGAAATTTTGATGTCTCTGTGGTGGGAAACATTCCAACCATGAGTGCCAAAGCCATTGCTGAGTCTGTATCGCGGGCATTATAAAGTAACTAAACTATGATTGAACAAACGTTAACCGTCGTGGCCCTTAGTGGCCACGTTGCGCATTTAGAAGCCCAACAAAAACAGGCCTGTGAAGGCTGTAATGGACGTTGTGGCTCACAAGTGTTTAGTAAGTTATTTGGTACCGCCAAAAAAACATTACCTTATAAATTTGAAACACAGTTAGAAATAGGCCAAAAAGTAACTTTGTCATTGGATGATAGCCATGTTGTAAAGCATGCCTTTGCAGTTTACATGCTGCCTTTGTTTTTGAGTTTAATATTCGCTTTAATAGCCAGTGAATTGATATTGTTAGCCGAAGGCTGGCAAATTTTAGCCGCGATATTGGGTGGGATCACCGGCTTTTTAATTGCTAAAACATGGGTGAAATCATTAAGACATGAGATAAAAGTGATAAAAATTCATCCAATTAGCCTCCCTTTAACTCAAATAGATGGTGATTGACGCCAATTAAATGTAAAATTGCGTTTTTATGCCACAGTAACTTGAAAATACACAGCAAGTATTTTCAAGTTATTTAGGCATATGACCTTAGTCCTTTAAAATAGAAGTTTAGAATCCAGTTTATGAAGCATATCCGTAATTTTTCGATCATCGCCCACATTGACCATGGTAAATCGACCCTTTCTGACCGTTTGATCCAAGTTTGTGGTGGTTTAACCGACCGTGAAATGCAGAAGCAAGTTCTGGATTCAATGGATATTGAACGTGAACGTGGCATTACCATCAAGGCACAAAGTGTAACCTTAAATTATAAAGCGAATGATGGTGAAACTTACCAGCTTAACTTTATCGACACCCCTGGGCACGTTGACTTTACCTATGAAGTATCGCGTTCGTTAGCGGCTTGTGAAGGGGCACTGCTCGTTGTTGATGCTGGTCAAGGCGTAGAAGCGCAAACATTAGCAAACTGTTACACCGCCATTGAAATGGACTTAGAAGTTATACCGGTACTTAATAAAATTGATTTACCGCAAGCTGATCCATTACGTGTAGCCGAAGAAATTGAAGACATTATTGGTATTGATGCCCTTGATGCCGTGCAATGTAGCGCCAAAACAGGTGTAGGTATTGCTGAAGTACTTGAAATGATCGTTAAAGATGTACCGCCACCAGTTGGTGATAAAGACGCGCCATTACAAGCGCTAATTATCGATTCTTGGTTTGACCCGTACCAAGGCGTTGTATCGCTAGTGCGTATCAAACATGGCGAACTTCGCGCGGGCGACAAAATTAAAATCATGTCAAACGAGAACGTACATACCGCAGATCATGTAGGGATTTTTACGCCTAAACAAACTAACACCGGTGTTTTACGCACTGGTGAAGTAGGCTTTGTTATTGCTGGTATCAAAGAAATACATGGTGCACCGGTGGGTGATACCATTACTCATCAAAAAAATGCGGCACCACTACGCTTACCTGGTTTTCAAAAAATTAAGCCGCAAGTTTATGCGGGTATGTTCCCAATAGCCTCTGATGATTACGAGTCATTCCGCGATGCCCTTAACAAACTTAGCTTAAACGATGCCTCGTTATTCTTTGAACCAGAAAATTCAACTGCGTTAGGGTTTGGTTTCCGTTGTGGATTCTTGGGCATGTTACACATGGAAATTATCCAAGAGCGTTTAGAGCGTGAATACGACATTGATTTAATCACCACGGCACCAACGGTTATTTACGAGGTGGTAACTAAAGAGGGCACGACGCAAATTGATAACCCGTCTGATCTTCCGCCAGTTAACGATATTTTAGAGATACGTGAGCCGGTTGTAGAAGCTAATATTTTAGTTCCACAAGAGTACTTAGGCAGCGTAATCACCTTATGTGTTGATAAGCGCGGTATGCAAACTAAAATGAGTTATCACGGTAAGCAGGTTGCAGTAACGTATGAACTGCCAATGGCTGAAGTGGTAATGGACTTCTTTGATAAGCTAAAATCAACAAGCCGTGGTTTTGCCTCGCTTGATTATAACTTTAAGCATTTCCAAACTTCAGACATGGTACGTGTAGATATACTTATCAATGGCGAGCGTGTGGATGCATTGGCTATCATTGTTCACCGCGACAGCGCACAATCACGTGGTCGACAGCTTGCTGATGCGTTAAAAGAACTTATACCACGTCAAATGTTTGATATTGCGATTCAGGCAGCAATTGGTCAACATGTAATCGCCCGAACAACTGTTAAGCAACTACGTAAAAACGTAATCGCTAAATGTTACGGTGGTGACGTGAGCCGTAAGAAGAAATTACTTCAAAAACAAAAAGATGGTAAAAAGCGAATGAAGCAACTTGGTAACGTTGAAGTGCCTCAAGAAGCGTTCTTAGCCATTTTGAAAGTTGGTAAATAAAAATAAAGGATAATAAATGGCTGGCTACTTTTCAGTTTTATTGGTGTTGTTAACTTTAGGCTCAGGTCTAATATGGTTAATAGATCACTTAATGTTTGCCCCTAAAAGGCAGGAACGTTTAGCAATTGCTCAAACTTCTGCCGGTGGTCAACTTGATGAAGAAACCGCAGCATTGATTGCGCCTGAGCCAATGATTACTGAAACAGCAAAGTCGATTTTTCCGATGATTGCTGCTATCACTATTTTTAGATCATTTATTTTTGAGCCGTTTCAGATCCCATCGGGTTCAATGATGCCCACCTTATTAGTGGGTGATTTTATTTTAGTGCAAAAGTATTCTTATGGGATTAAAGACCCAGTATGGCGCAGCCAATTAGTGGATGTAAGCGAACCAGAGCGTGGCGATATTGTTGTTTTTAAATACCCGTTAGATGAGAGAGTGGACTATATTAAACGTGCTATAGGTTTACCTGGCGATAAAATTGTTTATCGTGATAAGCGTTTATATATTCAACCAAAATGCGAAGAAGGCGAAGTTCAAAAGGGCGCACTTCTTTGTAATGAATTCAATAAAATTGATTTTAAATTAATTAATGATAATGAATTTAAGCAAGGCCCAATGGATTTAGCGCGTTTAAATGAAGATTTAACCACGACTAACCATGACATTTTAATCAACCCAAAATCGCCTGAACGTAAGGGGCGTTACTACCAGCAATTGGGCACACCTGCGGATGAATGGGTGGTTCCAGCTGATCATTACTTTATGATGGGTGATAATCGCGATAACAGCCAAGATAGTCGCTTTTGGGGCTTTGTACCAAAAGAAAACTTGGTGGGTAAAGCTGTCTTTATATGGATGAGTTTTGAATTTGATAATGGCCCAGATGACATTTTACCAGGATGGGTTCCAACTGGTGTTCGTTTTGAACGCCTAGGTAATATTCAGTAACAATGAAAAAAAATGTAACAGAGTTATACAAAAGAATTGGCTACACATTTGCTGATCAAGGGTTACTTGAGCAAGCAATGACGCATCGCAGCCACAAAGGTCAACATAACGAGCGACTCGAATTTTTGGGCGACTCAATTTTGAGCTTTGTCATTGCCAATGCACTGTACGCTAAATTTCCTAAAGCACGCGAAGGCGATTTAAGCCGCATGCGTTCGACTTTAGTTCGCGGCCAGACGTTAGCTGAATTTGGCCTTGAATTTGAGCTTGGTGATTACCTACGCTTAGGTCCTGGCGAGCTAAAAAGTGGTGGTTTTAGACGCGAGTCAACCCTAGCGGATGCAGTTGAAGCTATTATTGGCGCTGTATTTTTAGATTCAGACATAGATCGCTGCGGCGAGCTTATTTTAGCGTGGTATGAATCACGTTTAGATGCTATTTCACCAGGGCTTAACCAAAAAGATCCTAAGACCCTGCTGCAAGAGTATTTGCAAGCTCGTAAGCTATCATTACCAGGCTACACCGTAGTTGATACTAAAGGTCAGGCACACAATCAAACATTCACGGTTGAATGTATCGTTGATGGAATGGATAGCATTATTTCTGTTGGCAGCTCACGGCGTAAAGCCGAACAAAAAGCGGCCGAAAAAGCATTGAAGATACTTAAAAATGAATCTTGATACCTTAATACAGCCTCATGAAGGCGAAATAGACACATTTTGTGGCATGGTTGCGATTGTTGGCCGTCCTAATGTGGGTAAATCAACACTTCTTAATGAAATTATTGAGCAAAAAGTCAGTATTACCTCACGTAAGCCACAAACCACGCGCCACCGTATTATGGGTATTCATACTGAGGGTAAGCACCAAGCGGTGTACGTCGATACCCCAGGCCTGCACGTTGAAGAAAAGCGTGCTATTAACCGTTTAATGAACCGTGCAGCGTCTAGCTCAATTGGTGATGTTGAGCTGATCATTTTTGTGGTTGAAGGCACTCATTGGAATGCCGATGACGACATGGTACTTAACAAAGTAAGCCAAAGTGGCAAGCCGGTATTGTTAGTTATTAACAAAATTGACCAAGTGAAAGATCGCGACCTTGTACTTCCACATATGAAGTTTTTAGGCGATAAGTTTGATTTTGTCGGTATTATGCCTGTATCTGCGACTCAGGGTAAAAACATTAACCTGATCAAAGAAGAAGTGACTAAGCGCTTACCACCGTGCGAATTTTATTTTCCTGATGACTACGTAACTGACCGCTCAATGCGCTTTATGGCGGCTGAAGTTATCCGTGAAAAGCTAATGCGCTTTATGGGTGAAGAGTTACCGTATTCAGTGACTGTGGAAATAGAGCAGTTTAAATGGCAAGAAAACGGTATTTGGCATATTAATGGCCTGATACTAGTTGAGCGTGAAACGCAAAAGCGCATGGTAATTGGTAACAAAGGCGAAAAGCTAAAAGTAATCGGCCGTGAAGCGCGTAAAGACTTAGAGGAAATGCTTGAAAATAAAGTGTTTTTAGAACTGTGGGTTAAAGTTAAATCGGGCTGGGCTGACGATGAGCGTGCCTTAAGAAGCTTAGGTTACGGTGAAGATTAACATTTTATACGCAGCATAATTTATGGACAGCGATTTCTATAAAGCTTATTTATTACATCGGCGTCCATATAGCGACTCGCAAGTAATGCTCGATATGCTAGTAGAAGGCGTTGGCCAGCTTAGAATGCTCGCACGAGTTAGTGGCCGCCAGGCCACTAAATACAAAGCCCAACTCCAACCATTTCAAGCCTTACTCGTCCATTACAATGGCAAATACGATTTAAAGTACATCAATAAATTTGAGCTTCATGGTAATCCGTTATTTTTAACCGGTGATAAGCTTTACTGTGGCTTTTATTTAAATGAATTAACCAACCGAATTGTGCCGATTAATGAACCCATTGATCAGGTTTTTCAACTTTATAAAACTCACCTAGAAAACCTTAATAGCGGGACTGACATGCAAGCAGTGCTTCGCTCTTATGAGTTTCAATTGCTAGAGCTACTAGGTTATGGGGTTGATTTTAGTTTTGATGCGGATGGTGAGCCAATTGATGACACGCAAACGTATAGCTACTTTGCAGAAGTGGGCTTTGCGGTGCAACACGACTCGCGTTCTGGGTTTACTGGTTCACAACTCAATGCTATAGCAAATCATGACTTTAGCCAAGCGGATGTGTTATATATGGCAAAGCAATTAAGTCGTTATTTATTAAAACCATTGTTGGGCAACAAGCCATTAAAAAGTCGTGAATTATTTACGGCCTCTCAATAAACAAATTTCACAGGTACAAAAATGAAAGATATTCTTCTAGGCGTGAACGTAGATCATATTGCAACGCTTCGCCAAGCACGAGGCACTTCTTATCCTGATCCTGCCCATGCAGCCAGTGTT
Source organism: Pseudoalteromonas issachenkonii (assembly GCF_002310795.1). Classification (NCBI taxonomy): domain Bacteria; kingdom Pseudomonadati; phylum Pseudomonadota; class Gammaproteobacteria; order Alteromonadales; family Pseudoalteromonadaceae; genus Pseudoalteromonas; species Pseudoalteromonas issachenkonii. Next base: position 2,531,999 of record NZ_CP011030.1, on the reverse strand, counting down.
GCAGAGCATGCCGGTGCTGATGGCATTACTATTCATTTACGCGAAGACCGCAGACACATTCAAGACCGCGATGTGTATGTAATGGCTAAAACCATTCAAACACGTATGAACCTTGAAACCGCAGTAACCGATGAAATGATTGCTATTGCACTTGAGGTTAAACCTGAATATGTATGCTTAGTGCCTGAAAAACGTGAAGAGCTTACCACTGAAGGGGGCTTAGATGTGGCAGGCAATATCGATAAAATAGCCGCTGCAACTAAAACATTAACGCAAGCTGGAATTAAAGTATCGCTGTTTATTGATGCTGATAAAGCGCAGTTAGATGCAGCAAAAGCGTGTGGTGCACCTTATGTTGAAATTCACACTGGGGCTTACGCAGATGCCACCAACGATGAAGACACTGCCAAAGAGCTTGAGCACATTCGCCAAGGGGTGAAATATGCAGCCAGTATTGGTTTAATTGTTAATGCTGGCCATGGTCTGCATTATCACAATGTAAAACCAATTGCGGCGATGCCAGAGATTTATGAGCTAAACATTGGCCACGCTATTATTGCCCGCGCAGCCATTGACGGTTTAGATAAAGCGGTTCGTGATATGAAACGCTTAATGCTTGAAGCTCGCGCGTAGAGTTATAATTAACGATATTAAAGACGAGCTTATTTATTAGTGATATCAATGTTGGCATCAACAAGTAAGTTTTCAAGCTCGTCTTGCAACTCAAATAACTCGGGCTCAATATTCTCAAGCGTACATTCATTTTTAAGTGATGTTTCGATCGTTTCAGCCAATGTTTTTAATTTTGGTACACCTGTATAGCAGCATGCGCCATGAAATTTATGGATAACGCTAAGTACTTGAGGGCAATCTTCGCTGGTTATTGCTTGATTTAGTAAGTTTAGGGTTTCGGGCACGCTTAGCAGTAACATATTAAGCATTTCATTGGCTAATTCTGCTTTACCGCCTGCACGTTGCAATGCCAGCGTCCAGTCAAGGCGAGTGCTATCAAAAGGAGCAGGGCTATGTTCAAATGTGCTTTTTGACTTATCACGACTCACTGGTAATTGCGGGCTATGATCGCAAATAATCTGGTTTAGCATATCTTCATCGATAGGCTTAGTTAAATAACCTTCAAAACCATCTTTCAATAACTGTTCTTTTTCACTATTAAGTGCATGCGCAGTTACGGCAATAATAGGAGTATCTTCATTCAAAGATGACTCTTTAATGAGTTTACAGGCTGTAATACCATCCATTATAGGCATTTGAATATCCATAAAAATCACATCATATTTATGGCTTTTGCTTAAACTATACGCTTGTGACCCATTATGCGCGGTATCAATTAATTCAACTTGCTCGTTGAGTAGGGTGTAAATTAATTTTAAATTAGCGTCATTATCATCCACCACTAACACTTTTAGTGGCAGCAGGGTTTGTTCATGCTGTTCTATATTATGTGCCGGGTGGTCGAGTCGATAAGGTGCTGCTAACAGCTCACATAGCTTTCGGTGATTAAGAGGTTTACTCAAACAGGCGTCAGCGCCGCTGCCGATGAAGGCTTCGCGCATGTTGTGCGATACGGTATTGAGCATTAAATATAAATAATCGGTTGATTCTCTAACCGCTTTTACATAGCTTTTTAAACGCTGCATATCGTCAACTGATGCCATGTGACCAATAAGACAAATATCAAAATTGATCTCTGAATTTTTTATGCACTCTAAAAATTCGGTTTCGTTATAGCAAGGAGTGACACTAACTTTCCACTCTTGTAATAATGAGGCAACAGCATGATGGGTATGCTTATGCGGCTCTAAATAAAGAACACGTTTACCAATTAATGACTGGGTAGGCAAATCGTTGATAAATACATGATTTGGTAATCTAAATACACCATTAAAGGTAAAACAAGTTCCGCTACCAGGGGCTGAATTTAAGGTAATACGGCCGCTCATTGCTTCAACGATATGTTTAGTAATAATAAGCCCTAAGCCGGTACCGCCAAATTTGCGGGTAATACTGGAGTCGGCTTGACCAAAGGCGGTGAATAGCGCGTCTTGTTTATCTGCTGGAATACCTACCCCAGTATCTGCGACTGACACCAAGACAGAGGTGCGCTCTTCATCAAGCAAACGATGGCTAATATCAACTTTTATCGCGCCTTTTTCAGTAAATTTTATAGCGTTACTTAATAAGTTAATCAGCACTTGTTTAAACCGTGTGGGGTCGCCGGTTAAGTGGTCAGGCACCTGAGGATTAATATAAATAGAAAGCTCAAGTTGTTTGTCGTGTGCGCTAGGTGCTAGTAATGTCATTACTTCGTTTACGCTATCGCGCAGTTGAAACTGAATAGACTCAAGCTCCATGGCTCCTGCTTCTAACTTGGAGAAATCTAATATGTCACTAATAATAGTCATTAAGCTGTTAGCCGAAAGCTCTATGGTATCAAGGTAATCTTTTTGGTTTTTATTCAGAGGCGTTTTATAAAGCTGACGGGTAAATCCAATAACCCCGTTAAGTGGGGTGCGTAACTCATGACTCATTTTAGCTAAAAAGTCAGATTTAACGCGGTTAGCATCCTGCGCTTCTTTTTTAGCCATGGTGAGCTGGATATTTTGTGTTTCGTATTGTTCAAGCGTTTCGCGGTAATCGCTGGTTGCCTGATCAATATTTTTTTGCATTTCATCTTTTTGCATCACCATAGAATGCGAGATGGTATTGAGCCCCTCACGTAATAACTCAAACTCGCCATTCATGGGTTCAGTTAATCCGGTTTGTCTTTTACCTTCAATCAATCTGTCGGTAGCAAGTACTAACTTATTAAGCGGGGTCATAAACATCCGACTAAGTCTTAGCGCTAAAATAGCGGCTAATACTAAGGCGAGAATAATAATAATACCGCTGACCAATAATGCACGTTGTTGGCCAATAACAGCTTTGTCGCGGTTAAGCTGAATCACAACGGTGCCCAATGAGGTTTGGAACTCAGAAGTATTCCAGTCGCTATTGGGGGTTGTATGGTTAATGATAGGGGTGAAAAAGGTTACTAAGTCTTCACTTTGCTGAACATAGGTGGCTTTAAAGCCATTTAATTGCGTTTGCTCAATTAAAGTGTCGAATGAGCGATGATAATTACTGGTTATAATAAGTTGGTTGTTATCATTAAAGATGGCAATCGATTTAATCGAAGGGGAGTGTTTGTTGTGTGTATAGCGAATGATGCGATTAAGCAGTTTTTTATTTTTTTCCAGTAAAGGCTGTTCAAGTGCAATAGCCAGAGGTTCAGCAATCGTTGTGCCTTGTTGATATAAAATTTCATCAAGCTCAATGTAACGATTTATTGTAAAATAACCACCTAGTAATAGCCCGATGATCACTGTGGGGATCAGGGTGAGTGTTAAAACAGAATCGCGCAAGCCTAGTTTGGTCATAATCTGAGCATTATTATCATTTTTATTGAATGTGAGTATATACATACTCATAGTTATTCTCAAAGTATCTAGGTAGAGACGTGATTCATCAACCTTTTAAGGTAATGCCTAATGGCACAAATATTTAAAGCAAAGAAAAAACCACTTCAACAGCAATCACTTGAACTTGATATAACGGCAATGGATCACCACGGACGTGGTATTGCTAAGTACAATAATAAAGTGTGTTTTGTCAGTGGGGCATTACCTGGTGAGCGAGTAAAAGCCAAGTTAGTTGATGATAAAGCACGTTACAGCCAAGCTGACACGCTTAAAATACTCAAAGCCAGTGAATATCGCACTACACCCATTTGTGAACATTACAGTCAATGCGGTGGTTGCCAGTTACAGCATTTAGATGCCACACAACAAGTCATTGAAAAGCAAGCGGCGGTAAATCAATTATTTGCCAAGTTTGCAAAATTAACTGATTTGAACTGGCAAGCTCCGCTGCTAAGCCAAGCAACGCATTACCGACGTAGTGCCCGCATTGCCGTAATGTTCGACAAAGCAGCAAAAAAAATGCGGGTAGGCTATAGAGCACGTGGCTCTAAAAGTATTGTTAGCATTAATCAGTGCCCAGTATTAAGTGACGTATTTGCAGAGGTATTTAACGTATTTGATAACATAATTAATCATAATAAGGCGCTGCACAGTATAAGTCATTTGCAGTTATGCGCTGCAGATGAGCAACACTTTATTGTTATTCGTCATACAAAAGCCATTTCGCCCACAGATAAAGCGTTTGTTGAGCAAAGTGTCTCGGCGCATCATTGGCAATTAGTGTGGCAAAGTGATAGCGATATGATTGATCATGCCCATTTAGCGATGCCATTTTATAAGCTTGATCAGTTAGATATAAAATTTGAATTTGGACTAAATAACTTTATTCAGGTCAATGCGAGTTTAAATCAGGCAATGTTAATTCAAGCGGCGAGCTGGTTAGCATTACAAGGTGATGAAAATGTACTGGATTTATTTTGTGGTATTGGTAACTTCTCTTTAGTGTTAGCAAAGCAGGCTAAAACAGTAACAGGAATTGAAGGCGTTACTTCGGCGGTTGCATTAGCGACGCAAAATGCGCACACTAACTCTATTACAAATACTCAATTTCATTGTTTTGATTTAACCACGAGTATTAAAAAAGCGCCGTGGTTTAATAAAGAGTTAGATATTTTAGTACTCGACCCCTCTCGCACTGGTGCTATGGCAGTTTTAGAGCAGCTTCCATTAACGCAGTTTAAAGCGATTTTATATGTCTCTTGCGACCCTGTTACTTTAGCCCGTGACAGCGCTATTATTTCGCAAGCCGGCTTTGAACTTAATAAAATAGGGCTAATGAATATGTTCCCTCATACGGGGCATATCGAAACTATGGCGTTATTTCAACGGAGGTAAAGCGCATTATGGTAGCGACACGTCAATCTCATCAACATGACAAAGCGGGTGATTTTTTTTCACGCGTAGAATCTCTTGATTTGTCTCAGGAAAAAATTAGCTTACTCAATAAAGCGCAGCAACTTTGCCAAACTTGTGATAACAGCGAACGCCAAAATACCGCCATAGAGATGGTGGAGATTTTGGTTGAGCTAAATTTAGATGCTGACTCGTTAGCCACCGCCTATTTAACCCCTTATTATCTAAATGATGTAGTGAGCATTGACGCTGTCGAAGAGCATTTAGGAAATCATGTTGCGGTGTTATTAACGGGTGTGTCGCAAATGGCCACCATAAGTACGTTAGCTCATCAAGGCAATGGTACCGTGCAGGTCGATAATATTCGCCGTATGTTGCTTGCTATGGTGGAAGATGTGCGTGCCGTGGTGATTAAATTAGCCGAACAGGTGTGCCATTTACGCAACGTAAAAGATGCCGCTGAAGAAGAGCGAGTGATTGCAGCCAAAGAGACTGCGGATATATTTGCACCGCTTGCTAATCGCCTTGGTATTGGCCAATTAAAGTGGGAGCTAGAGGATTTAGCCTTTCGCTATTTACACCCAGATATTTATAAAAATATAGCTAAACAACTTGATGATAAGCGCCTTGCCCGTGAAGCGTATATGGCTGATATGGTTGAGCAAGTAAAACAGCGCCTACATGAAGCGGGTATTAAAGCCGAGGTATACGGCAGGCCAAAACATATCTACAGCATTTATAAAAAAATGGCGAAAAAGAACTACGAGTTTGATCAGCTGTTTGACATACGCGCGATGCGAATTGTGGTCGAGCGCCTGCAAGATTGCTACGGTGCCCTAGGCATAGTGCACACTAATTGGCGCCATTTAAATAAAGAATTTGACGATTACGTTGCAACCCCAAAACAAAACGGCTACCAGTCTATTCATACCGTAGTATTTGGCCCCGAAGGTAAAACTGTTGAAATTCAAATACGAACGCACGACATGCATCAAGATGCAGAGCTGGGCGTTGCCGCACATTGGATGTACAAAGAAGGTGCGTTACCAGGGCGTGGTTCAGGCTATGAGCAAAAAATTAGCTGGTTGCGTAAGTTACTGCAATGGCAAGAAGAAGTGGTTGATGGCAGCGATTTAGCGCAAGAGCTTAAAAATCAAGTGGTTGAAGACCGGGTCTATGTGTTTACTCCACGTGGAGACATTTTTGACTTACCACTAGGAGCAACACCTCTTGATTTTGCTTACTACATTCACTCCAATGTAGGGCATCGGTGTATTGGTGCAAAAATATTTGGCAAAATAGTGCCGTTTACTCATCAATTAAGTACCGGCGATCAGGTTGAAATACTGACCCAAAAGCAGCCAAATCCAAGCCGTGATTGGTTGAACCCGTCGCTGGGTTATATTAAATCGTCTCGCGCTAGAGCCAAAATCCACCATTGGTTTAAACAGCTCGACCGCGATAAAAATTTAAGTGCGGGTAAAGAAATCCTTGATAACGAATTACAAAAGTTAGAGTTAACTTACAAAGATTTAGACCCAGCGATAAAGCGCTTTAACTTTAGAGAGCTTGATGACTTAATGGTCGCCATTGGTGCAGGCGATATTCGCCTTAACCAAATGCTTAACTTTATTACCGATAGAACGGAGCACGAGCCGGTTATTCGCTTTAAATCGCCCAGTAAAGTGACTGGCGATAAAAACGGTATTGTGGTTGATGGAGTAGGCAGTTTAATGAGTCATGTTGCTCGCTGTTGCCGCCCTGTACCTGGGGATGAAATTATTGGGTATATTACCCAAGGCCGTGGCATTGCCGTGCATCGTGAGGATTGTGACTCGTTTAGTAATTTAAAAAACAAGCACCCAGAGCGCGTTATTTCAGTAAGTTGGTCAGATGATATTAGCAGCTCCTACGCGTTAACTATTCGTATTGAAGCCAGCGATCGGTCTGGTTTAATTCGTGATATTAGTTCTGCTTTGGCGAATGAAAAAGTCAATGTGCTCAATATGAATGTCAACACGGTTGATAGCACTCAAACGGCTATTTTTGTGATGCAAATAGAAGTGCATGACTTACAAGGCACAAATAAAGTGCTTTCTAAGTTACACCAGATAGAAGGGGTGCACAGTGCAAAACGAGGGCAGTAATCAGGCTAATAATGAGGCTATAAGCCAACTGCTGGAAATAATGCAAACACTGAGAAACCCTGAGGGCGGATGCCCTTGGGATCTCAAGCAAACGTTTGCGTCAATCGTGCCGCATACTCTTGAAGAAGCCTATGAAGTGGCTGATTGTATTGAGCGCGACGATTTAAATGAACTTAAAGGTGAACTAGGTGATCTGTTATTTCAAATCGTGTTTTATGCGCAACTAGCGCAAGAGCAGCAATTATTTGATTTTAATGATATAGTGGCTCAATTAAATGAGAAGCTGATACGCCGTCATCCGCATGTATTTTCATCGCAAGACACCCCCACAACTGATGCCGAATTAGCCGCGCAGTGGCAAGCAATAAAAGCACAAGAGCGTGCGGCTAAACCTCAAGATCAAAGCTCAGCGCTTTGGCAAGATATACCAAACAGTTTACCTAGCTTAACAAAAGCTAAAAAAATTCAGCAACGGGTCGCTGCGTTAGGGTTTGATTGGCCAACTTATCACGGTGCTATTGATAAAGTGAGTGAAGAGGTTGAAGAAGTGAAAGAAGCCTTAGCTCATGACCCAGACTCAGATCATACAGCAGAAGAGCTAGGTGATTTGCTGTTTGCTACCGTTAATGTAGCGCGCCATGTTAAACGCGACCCCGAACAACTGCTTCGCAGTGCCAACGATAAGTTTTCTGCACGGTTTGAGAAGGTACAAAACTACTTAATTGCACAGGGTAAATGTATTGATTCTGCGTCTTTAGAGGAAATGGATGCAGCATGGGATGCGATAAAAAAACTAAATAAATAGGGACATAAAAAATGTTTGTTTTTTGTGCACAGATTTACCAATTTTAGCTGGATTGCTTAGCTATGTTTTGGTACAATTTCGCCCCGTCTTGTTTATATTCCAAAATCACTTGTTTGGGTATTATATTCCTTTTAATTCCTGATATTCTAGGGTTCGCATGAGTACAAAATTTATCTTCGTTACTGGCGGAGTTGTTTCTTCGTTGGGTAAAGGTATTGCAGCAGCATCGTTGGCCGCTATTTTAGAGGCCCGTGGCTTAGATGTTACCATTTTAAAGCTGGATCCTTACATCAACGTTGACCCAGGCACAATGAGCCCAATTCAACACGGTGAAGTATACGTTACCGAAGACGGCGCAGAAACGGACCTTGATTTAGGTCACTACGAACGCTTTATTCGCACCAAAATGACCAGCCGTAATAACTTTACGCAAGGGCGCGTATATGAAGATGTACTACGTCGTGAAAGACGTGGTGAATATCTTGGCGCAACTATTCAGGTTATTCCTCATATTACCAATGACATTAAGCAACGTGTTTATGATGGCGCTGAAGGCCATGATATAGCAATCGTTGAAATTGGTGGTACGGTAGGTGATATTGAGTCACAACCATTTATCGAAGCAATTCGTCAAATGGGTACAGAAATTGGTCGTGAACGCGCACTTTTTATTCACTTAACCTTAGTGCCATTCTTAGGCCCTGCCGGTGAAGTGAAAACAAAACCAACTCAGCACTCAGTTAAAGAGTTACGCTCGGTAGGTATTCAACCAGATATTCTTATTTGTCGCTCAGACCGTAAGCTGCCAAATAACGAGCGTGCAAAAATTGCATTGTTCACAAACGTTGAAGAAAAAGCCGTTATTTCACTGCCTGATGTAGACAGTATTTATAAAATCCCTGCGTTATTAAAGTCGCAAGAGTTAGACAACTTTGTATGTCGTCGTTTCCATTTAGACGCGCCTGAGGCTGATTTAGCTGAGTGGGAACAAGTATTGTATCAAGAGTCTAACCCAACGGGTGAAGTGACAATTGGTATGGTTGGTAAATACATTGAATTACCGGATGCATACAAATCAGTAAACGAAGCATTAAAACATGCGGGACTAAAAAATCGTTTAACTATTAATATTCAATACGTTGATTCACAAGACTTAGAAACTAAAGGAACGGATATTCTTTCTCGCTTAGATGCTATTTTAGTGCCAGGTGGTTTTGGTGGTCGTGGTGTTGAAGGTAAGATTTTAGCGGCTAAATATGCTCGTGAAAACAAAGTGCCTTACTTAGGTATTTGTTTAGGTATGCAGGTTGCGCTAATTGAATACGCACGAAATGTTGCCGGTTTAGTTGATGCAAACTCAACGGAATTTAATGCAAACTCAGAGGCTCCAGTGGTTGGTTTAATCACTGAGTGGCTAGACGCTGAGGGTAACGTAGAAGTACGTGATGAAAAGTCTGATTTAGGTGGCACAATGCGTTTAGGCGCACAAAAATGCCATTTAACGCCTGGCTCTAAAGTACACGAAGTGTATGGCAGCGACGAAATTGTTGAACGTCACCGTCACCGTTACGAAGTTAATAACAACTTCGTTGCACAGCTTGAACAAGCAGGTTTAAGCTTTACTGGTTTATCTGAAGATAAAAAGCTAGTAGAGATTATTGAAAATAAAGATCACCCTTGGTTTATTGCAGCGCAATTCCACCCGGAATTCACTTCAACGCCACGCGATGGTCATCCGCTATTTGAAGGGTTTGTAGCTGCGGCTCATACCTACCAAAAAGCGTCTTCGTAATTTAAAAAAGGCTGTGCATATTGCGCGGCCTTTTTTGTTTCTAAGGCTGGCCTAGGTTAGCCGTACTCACCATTTTGGGAATATAGAGGAATCAAGATGTCAGAAATCGTAAAAGTAATCGGTCGTGAAATTATGGACTCGCGTGGTAACCCAACTGTAGAAGCTGAGGTATATTTAGCTGATGGTTCATGGGGCCGTGCTGCTGCACCATCAGGTGCATCTACAGGAACTCGCGAAGCATTAGAATTACGTGATGGTGATAAAACTCGTTATTTAGGTAAAGGCGTATTAAAAGCGGTAGGTTTCATTAATAATGAAATTGCAGCGGCTTTAAAAGGTCAAAATGCACTTGCTCAAAGTGATGTAGACCAAGTAATGCTTGATTTAGATGGTACTGAAAATAAAGAAAAACTAGGTGCTAATGCTATTTTAGCGGTTTCACTTGCTAACGCAAAAGCGGCTGCACAATCTAAAAAAGTAGAGCTATACGAGCACATTGCTGACTTAAATGGCACGCCAGGTGTTTACTCTATGCCACTACCAATGATGAACATCATCAACGGCGGTGAGCACGCTGATAACTCAGTAGATATTCAAGAATTTATGGTTCAGCCAGTTGGTGCTGCTAATTTCCGTGAAGCATTGCGTATGGGTGCTGAAGTATTTCACAGCCTTGCAAAAGTGCTTAAAGCAGATGGTCATTCAACAGCTGTTGGTGACGAAGGCGGTTTTGCACCAAACCTTGCATCAAACGAAGCAGCACTTGCAGCAATTAAAGTGGCTGTTGCAAATGCCGGTTATGAGCTTGGTAAAGATATTACCCTTGCACTTGATTGTGCTGCCTCTGAGTTTTATGACAAAGAAGCAAATATCTACGACCTTAAAGGTGAAGGTAAAAAGTTTACCTCTGAAGAGTTTAACTACTTCTTAAAAGACTTAACTGAGCAATACCCAATTGTATCAATTGAAGATGGCTTAGATGAGTCTGATTGGGATGGCTTTGCTCATCAAACTAAACTAATGGGCGATAAAGTCCAATTAGTGGGTGATGACTTATTCGTAACCAATACTAAGATTTTAAAACGTGGTATCGACAATGGTATTGCTAACTCAATCTTAATTAAATTTAACCAAATTGGTTCACTAACAGAAACGTTAGCGGCAATTAAAATGGCGAAAGATGCTGGTTTTACAGTCGTTATTTCTCATCGCTCTGGTGAAACTGAAGATGCAACCATTGCTGATTTAGCGGTTGGTACAGCTGCAGGCCAGATCAAAACAGGTTCATTAAGCCGTTCAGACCGTGTTGCTAAGTACAACCAATTGCTTCGTATTGAAGAGCAATTAGGCGCTAAAGCACCGTACAATGGTTTAAAAGAAGTTAAAGGCCAGTAATTCTTTAATTTGTTTAAAATTATAAAAATCCTCGCTTATGCGGGGATTTTTAATCATAAATGCAAATATAACAGGTGGGTGGTTTATTGTTTGTAAATTTATTGTTACTTTAGGAGCGTATTAAAAATAACAATAAAATGATTATGAAAAATAACTATGTTACTCACCTCATAAATGCCAAATATCATGGCACGCTTCCTCCAAAACAAGAAATAGTGTCTTTTGCGCTAACAGCTCCTGAATTTGTTCACTATTGGTTATGTCATGCGGTTTCATCATCAACTTCTTCTCAGGAGCTAGCCATTGTTTTATGCTTAGCTAAGTATCATAAAATTGAAGCTCTTAAGGTTTTATCTCACTTTTGGCCAATCCGAACTGCTGATCCGCAAGTAACAATTAACTTTGAAAAACATATATCGGGCCTTCCTAAGACTATACAGCAGGGTATTGAAACCGATTTAATAGGGTTGTGGAGTAGCTTAATTATGCCATTGAATATTCAATCCTCTGAACAATCATTACCTGTGACAACATTAGAAACGCAACTAACGAATGAATTAGCGCAGGAGATTATAAAGCTTGCTAATAATAATTTAAATTTAGCTGGGGTGTATGCTGAAAACTCTACAAGACAAAAAGTTATAGACATCAGAGACAATGAGCAGCTTATAACACAATTACCAGTCGATAATATTTTAATAGCTATATTACAGCGCATCATATGTTCAGACGACTATGCTGACTTAGCATATGCTGAGCCTATGATTATTTATCGTTATACTCAAGGTCAGCAATACAAATGGCACTATGATTTTATTACACCTTCAAATGAAAATGCTAAAAAAGAACTTAATTTTTTTGGTCAAAGACGGCGAACACGTATTATAAATTTAAATGACGGATTTGAAGGTGGAGAAACCGCCTTTAAAGACTGGAATGTAAGTGTTAAAGCCAAGCAAGGACAAGTAATTAAATTTAATAATATGATTGGTAATCAGGTAGATAAAAACTCAGTACATAGTGGAAAACCCGTATTATTAGGTGAAAAGTGGATTTGTACCCTTTGGATGCGAGAAAAACCTTTTTGGTTACGCGAATCTATTTGGTGCAAAAATTAATACCGACAAATAATTACAACTGAAACTGCTGTTTTAATATCTCTTTTGTAAAACTGGTTTTCAAATAAAAGCCACGGGGCAGGGTTTGTATAATTTGCCCGTTGGGGCCTATGGCATCGGTAACTACTTTGCTATTAGCGGCTTTTGGCCGTATTTGCATGGCGTCGCCTAAATGCCCTGATATTTCATCTACCCGACCAAGCGCTATAAGCTCCATTTGCTCTTCCCAGTCTCGCTGTAATTGCGCATCTTGCGCAGGGGAGGGTTGCCACAAAAAGCCACTGCCTATGGTTCTATCAAACGGAGCAATATCGCGCTCACTTAAAATAGGTAACCATAAAACATGATTCAACTTTTTACGTACACTACTTGTGTGCCACGTCATGCCAGTTACATTCATTAACGGGGTGACCGACACAAAGGTAGTTTCTAGCGGTTTACCTTTATATGAAATAGGCAATGTTTTAAGTTCTATGCCTAAATCCTCAAAGTCGGGTAGCGGTTTTGACCCAGCACTTGCGCCTAATACATACTCAATCAGTTGACCTGTCCAGCCTTTTTCACGCAATAAATCATCTGGCGTTTTAAAGTGGTACTGCTGTGCAAGTTGTCCTAGTGTGAGTCCTGCAATAGCATCGACACGTTGCATTAATTGATTGATTGAATGAGGTTTTAAAGGTTGCATACTGTTTATTTTAGTTGAATAAATACCAACGCCATGATAGCAAATTAGTGTGTTAGTGGATATCTTTAGCGGTTGGTTGAATTTTGTTCGTGCTGTGTGTGGTGCAATTTTATGCACTGTTTTAAAACGCCAAGCTTAACTAAGTAACTGAACTGCATTGTTTTTTTTGTTTTTAGTGTTCAGTTTTAATTAAGGTCTATAAATGTTGTAAGGATAAATACAGATGTATAAACATGTTTATCCACAGATTCTGTGGAGAACATCACCTTTTAGATCTTGTATTGTGGATTTGTTTGCTAAATGAGCGTGTTTTACAAAAGTTATGCACAAGCTGTGAGTAACCAGCACAAACAGTGTGGTTTTTATGTATTTATACATGGCAGTGTTGTTTGTTATTCACATGCAATGGATTTCGCTATTAATTTGCCTTAACCGAGGACGTTAACGGGGCTTGTACGTAATAGTATTTGCCGTATTGCAGCTAATGTGGAACAATCATAAAAAATCGACTTACAAATGAGGCACTAAGGTGATTGATGCCGAAGGTTTTCGTGCCAATGTCGGAATTGTAATTTGCAATAATCAGGGGCAAGTGTTTTGGGCCAGACGCTATGGTCAACATTCTTGGCAATTTCCCCAAGGCGGTGTTGATGATGGTGAAACACCAGAACAAACTATGTACCGTGAATTACACGAAGAAGTAGGTTTGCGACCAGAAGATGTAGAAATAGTTGCAAGCTCAAAACATTGGTTACGCTATAAATTACCCAAACGATTAATCCGCCGCGACTCAAGTCCGGTGTGTATTGGGCAAAAACAAAAATGGTTTTTACTGAAGTTACGCTGTAAAGATGAAGATGTAAATTTACTAAAAACGCACCATCCTGAATTTGATGATTGGCGGTGGGTGAGTTATTGGTATCCAGTAAGGCAGGTAGTATCGTTTAAACGGGATGTTTATCGACGTGTTATGAAAGAGTTTGCTCCTTTTGCTATGCCCTTCAATAAGCGAGAGCAACAAAAAGACAATTGGCGAAGCAAAAGGTAGTTTTACATAAAAAGGAGCAGTGTATGCTGGCAACACTCAGATCGATAGCTGAGTCTGTTTCGCAACAAGCGAATTTAGACGATGCGTTAGTGTGCTTTGTGAAAATGGTAAAAGATGCCATGAATACCCAGTGCTGCTCCATTTATTTTGCCGATTACAGTCAAGATAACTTTGTACTAATGGCCAGCGAAGGGTTAAACCCCGATGCGGTGGGTAAATTTAGAATTGGCTTTACTGAAGGACTTGTTGGGCTAGTTGCTCAGCGCGAAGAGGCGATTAACATTGCGTTTGCTAAATCGCATCCTCGCTTTAAACTCTCCCCAGAAGTGAACGAAGAAGGCTACAACGCTTTTTTGTCTGTGCCTGTTGTTCATCAAAAAAAGGTATTAGGCGTTATTGTTGTGCAACAGAAAATGGCTCGAGTATTTTCTCAAGATGAAGAGTCGTTTTTAATTACACTCTCAGCGCAGTTAGCTTCACAGCTTGCGCATGCCGAAATAAAAGAAGTATTGCGCCAAGATGAGTCGTCTCATCAAACATCGGTTTTAAAAGGGGTGTCTAGTGCGCCAGGCATTAGTATTGGTAAAGCCTTTGTTGTTATTCCTAAACTTAATTTTAAGTCCATAGAGCTTACTAAAAATAGTGATGTGAATGAACAACGCCGTTTATTCACGCAAGCGGTTGCTGCAACGCGCAAGGAATTTAGCACCTTATCGATGACATTAAGCGATACCATACCGCAAGAAGCGTTGGCGGTGTTTGATGTGTATCAGCAATTATTGGATGCTAAAAGCTTAGGTCATAATGTAGAGGCACAATTACAAGAAGGTTGGTGTGCAAAAAGTGCATTAAAAATTGTGATTGAACGTTTAGTTGCACAGTTTAATGAAATGCAAGACCCTTATATTAAAGAGCGTGCGGTTGATGTTAAAGACATTGGCTTACGGGTGCTTCATCACTTAGTGAACACTGAGCATGCAATAAAAGACTACCCTGAAAACACAATCCTCATCGCTCACACATTAACTCCTGCGATGTTAGCCGAAGTGCCAAATGAGCGTTTAGCAGGTGTGGTAAGCATTAATGGTTCAGCTAATAGCCATGCCTCTATTTTAACGCGAGCAATGGGGGTGCCTGCAATTTGGGGTATTGAAGATTTACCGTTATTGCAGTTTGATAACAAAGAAATGATTTTAGATGCTTTTGCTGGGCGTTTATATATTTCGCCTTCGCAAATGCTTATTGATGAGTATACCGAGTTACAACATCAAGATAACTTACTCAACAATCGTTTTTTAGAAGAGCAATCACTGCCTGCAATTACCTTGGACGGGGAGCATATTAGTTTATTGCTCAACGCAGGGCTTGAACTTAATACGCAACAAAATAGTGCCCATATTTGTGATGGTGTTGGTCTTTACAGAACCGAAGCGTGGTTTATGCAAAAAGGGCAGTTTCCATCGCAACAAGAACAAGAAAAATGGTATCGCGAAGTACTCAGTAGCTATTATCCTAACCCCGTAGTTATGCGAACGTTAGATATTGGTGGCGACAAAGTTTTAGATTATTTTAATATTACCGAAGAAAACCCGTTTTTAGGATGGCGTGGTATTAGAATTAGCCTAGATCATCCTGAGCTTTTTTTAGATCAGCTCAAAGCCATGCTCAAAGCGAATATTGGCTTAGGTAATTTAAAAATAATGCTGCCTATGATCAGTGGCACTGATGAAGTTGAAGAGTCGCTGGCATTGTATAACCAAGCCTATTATGAGTTAAGCGAAACATTTCCTGAGCAATTAATAGTAAAGCCAGATATTGGCATTATGCTTGAGGTACCTTCAAGTGTATTTATGCTGCCAGAGTGGTCTAGAAAAGTCGATTTTTGCTCAGTGGGTAGTAACGATTTAACTCAGTATTTATTAGCGGTAGATAGAGCAAATGCCCGTGTGGCCGATTTATTCAATCCTTATCATCCAGCTGTGTTACGTGTATTAAATAATATTGCCAGCGAATGTGAGCACTATGAATTGCCCTTTAGTTTATGTGGTGAGCTTGGCGGCGATCCCGAGGGAGCAATATTACTCATTGCCATGGGCTATAGACGTTTAAGTATGAACTTATCGTCGTTAAATAAAGTGAAATGGGTGCTTAGGCGCTTAAATGTTAGTGACATGGAACAATTACTGAGCGAGTGTTTAGCACAGCCCAATGCTAAACAAGTGTTGCGTTTAACCCGTAATTTTATGATAGAGCATCAGCTAGGTAATTTATTTTATACACCTAAATGATAGAGCTGTTATTGTTTATATAATCAATTAAAATATACATATTCTTAAATGTATTAGAGATAACTATGTATGAACTAGGACTTCTAGTTGCAAGTTGTGCGTTATTAGGTTGCATTGTTGGTTTTTTAGCAGGACTTCTAGGCATAGGCGGTGGTTTAATCATTGTGCCGGTGCTAACGAGCTTGTTACTGGGTTTTAATGTGGCCGCTGCCGATCATGTATTGGTTATCGCTATTGCGACATCTTTAGCCTCTATTTTATTTACCTCGACTTCTTCAGCGTTAGCTCATCATAAAAATGATAATGTGCCTTGGAAAATTGCCCCTTGGGTAATGTCGGGTGTGGCCATTGGCGCCTTGATTAGCGGCTTTGCTGCCAGCTTTATACCTGAGAAAATGTTACGAACCGTGTTTGCGGTGAGTGTGGTTTTTATTGCTATGAGAATGGTGCTTTCTGCCCGTAATAAAGTGAGCGTAGGTCACCCGATGCCTGCAGGCCCCGTGCTAGGAAGTATTAGTGCGATAATGGGGGCACTATCTGGGTTGATTGGGATTGGCGGTGGCGCACTACTTGTGCCTATGTTGCACTATTTTTCGGTTGATATTAAAAAGGCAATTGGTTGCGCTGCTGCATGTGGTATTGTAATTGCCTTTTTTGGCTCTATTGGTTATGTCAGCGCCGGTTGGCAAGTAACTGACTTAGCGCATGGTTTTATGGGATTTGTTTATTTACCTGCATTGTTAGGGATTGTTGTTACCTCATGGTTTATAGCGCCAATAGGCGCCAAAGCAACGCATTACTTACCTGTGAATACAATTAAGAAAGTTTTCGCGATGTTACTTGTTATCATCGCTATTAAAATGGTTTTTAGCTAAAGGTTTATTTTTATGGCACTGGAGTTTCCTCAAATTGATCCAATAATTTTTTCTATTGGGCCACTTAGCGTTCGTTGGTATGGATTAATGTACTTAATTGGTTTTGCGTTTGCGATGTGGTTTGCTAATCGTCAAGCTAATAAGTCCGGTTCAGGTTGGACTAAAGACGAAGTCAGCGATTTACTCTTTTACGGCATGCTGGGCGTTATATTAGGTGGGCGTATTGGTTATGTTCTGTTTTATCAATTTAGCTATTTTATCGAAAACCCCTTATATTTGTTTAGAATAGACCAAGGTGGCATGTCGTTTCATGGTGGAACACTGGGGGTGATCACTGCAATTGCTATTTTTGCTTACAAGCGTAAAAAATCGTTATTACAAGTCGGTGATTTTGTAGCACCTTTAGTGCCTGTTGGTTTACTGGCTGGGCGTATAGGTAACTTTATTAACGGCGAATTATGGGGGCGTACCACTGATGTTCCGTGGGCAATGGTGTTTCCAACCGGAGGCCCGCTTGCACGCCACCCTTCACAACTTTACGAAGCTTTTTTTGAAGGGCTTGTATTGTTTGTCATATTATTGTGGTTTATTAAGCGTCCACGTCCTGCGGGAAGTGTGTCGGGTTTGTTTTTACTGGGTTACGGCGTATTTAGATTTTGTATTGAATATTTTCGCCAACCAGATGCGCAATTGGGGCTATTTGCTGATTTCATTTCTATGGGGCAAATTCTATCGTTACCAATGATAATTGGCGGGTTAGGCTTACTTATTTGGGCCTATAAACAACCACTATCAAAAACAGCGGCAAAAGCTTAAAAGAAGAAGTTAGATGAAACAATATTTAGAATTATGTCAGCGCATTGTTGACCAAGGACAATGGATTGAAAACAAGCGTACCGGTACACGTTGTTTAACGGTTATAAACGCTGATTTAGAATACGATGTGGCTAATAATCAGTTCCCAATGATCACTACGCGAAAAAGCTATTACAAAGCGGCTATTGCTGAATTATTAGGTTATTTAAGAGGCTATGACAGTGCTGAGCAGTTTCGCAATATAGGTTGTAAAACCTGGGATGCTAACGCCAATGAAAATAGTGCCTGGCTCAATAATCCTAATCGTAAAGGTGAGGATGATATGGGGCGCGTTTATGGCGTGCAAGGACGAGGCTGGCAACGCCCTGATGGTTCAACACTGGATCAACTTGCAAAGGTCATCAATAATTTAAAAAATGGCATTGATGATCGCGGCGAAATTATTACCTTTTACAACCCAGGTGAGTTTGAGCTTGGCTGCTTGCGCCCATGCATGCATACGCATACCTTTTCATTACTAGGCGATACCCTGTATTTAACTTCGTACCAACGAAGTTGTGATGTACCGTTAGGGCTAAACTTTAATCAAATTCAATGTTTTGTTTTATTGGCACTGGTTGCACAAATTACTGGCCACAAAGCAGGTAAGGCATATCATAAAATCACCAATGCCCACATTTACGAAAATCAGCTAGATTTAATGCGAGACGTGCAATTAAAGCGCGAGCCATTTGCTTCTCCTCAATTAAAAATTAACCCAGAGATTAAGTCGCTCGAAGATATAGAAACATGGGTAACACGTGATGATTTTGAGGTGGTTGGTTATCAATGCCACGAGGCTATTCAATACCCATTTTCAGTTTAAAAAATAAGGAGAGCATAATGAAAGCAGTGATCCCCGTAGCCGGCCTTGGAACACGTATGTTACCGGCAACTAAAGCAATTCCAAAAGAAATGCTGCCCGTTGTAGACCGTCCACTCATTCAATACGTTGTTAGCGAAGCGGTTGCCGCTGGTATTAAAGAGATAGTGCTAGTAACGCATTCGAGTAAAAACTCGATTGAAAACCATTTTGATACCAGCTTTGAACTAGAGGCAACATTAGAGAAACGTGTAAAGCGGCAATTACTTGCCGAAATACAGTCTATTTGCCCTAAAGATGTGACCATTATTCATGTACGTCAAGGTGAAGCAAAAGGCCTAGGCCATGCTATTAACTGTGCCGCCCCTATTATTGGCAATGAACCTTTTGTGGTTATTTTACCCGACGTTATTATTGATGATGTAGAAAGTGACCTAACAAAAGACAACTTAGCTGAAATGATTACTCGCTTTGAGCAAACTAAACACAGTCAAATTATGGTAGAGCCAGTCCCTAAAGATGACGTAGATAAATTTGGTGTTGTGGATTTAGGTGATGTTGAGTTAAACCAAGGTGAAAGCTCACCCATTCAAAGCATGGTAGAAAAACCACCCGTTGACGAGGCACCTTCAAACCTTGCTGTGGTTGGTCGTTACGTGTTGAGTAAAAATATTTGGTCATTACTGGCTAAAACCCCTCAAGGTGCTGGTGATGAAATTCAGCTAACAGATGCAATAGCCATGCTTATGCAAGATGAAAAAGTAGATGCCTACGCAATGAAAGGCCGAAGCCATGATTGTGGCAGTAAAATTGGTTATTTAAAAGCAACCATTGAATTTGCTCTTCGTCGTGATGAATTCGCCGGTGAGCTTAAAACGTTTATTAAAACGTTAATTTAAATAAACTTATCATTATTAGAAGCGCCTATATGGCGCTTTTTTTGATTGTAAAATAGTTTTTTTAATATTTTAAATTATCACTATTTTTGCACTTATACAGACATATTTAACATTGTGTTGTAATCTTTATGTTAACCCAAGTTGTTTTGTTGTTAACGTGCTTTGTTGATTCAATTGAAAATTGACTTAATTGAGCGGTCTAAACTATTGAAAGAGAAACAATCGATGTGTGAATACAGCAAAAAGTATCACCGATATCTATTAGTCGTATTACTGTTGTTATTAAGTACTGGTTGTACGATATCGCCTGATAAAACATCATTAAATGAACAAGTTAATGATTCACCTGAATATGTAACTATCACTGCACTTGAGCTTGCTCAACTAAAAGATGCCGCCTTGCAATGGCAGCAAGCACGCTCTGGCATAGAGCGGCTATTAAAGTTAGAACGTGAGCTCACATATTTAGTTGATCACCTAGATATTATTAACAGTAAAGCAATAGCGCAATCTAATCAGGCTGTTAGCAATCGTTATGCTCGCTCAGTAATAAACACAAAGGCGCCGCCAAATCTTAAGTATGGTAATAATTACGCAAGCACCTCAGATAAAGTTGAACGACCAAGGCAAAGGTATAGTAATCGCTACGCAAAATCCTCTAAAGGGGACGCTCCATACAATCAGCGACACAGTAGTCGCTATGCTAGCGTGCCTACAAAAATGATTACAGCCCCTCCAAAAAGCTACAGTAAGCACGCTGTTAGTTTGCCTGTGAAAGCAACGAACTCAATTGTGAAGAAAAAAGTATTCCCTCAAACATCGAAGCTAACAAAAGTGGCAATGGTTGATACCAACAAAAAAGTATTTGCATTGCAGGTTGCGTCACTCGATTCACAAGAGAGTGTTGCTAAAGAATGGAAGCAAATTAACAAAAAAGCAGCGCCTTTGTTTAAGGACAAAATCACGACAAATATTGAAAAAGCAAAGGTTAATAACAAAATCTATTATCGACTAAAATTAGGTGAGTATTTTAACTTTAAAAGTGCAGAGGATGATTGCGAGGTATTTAAATTTTATAAAGTTGACTGTTTTGTGAGTAACTACACTGACGGACCAATCAGGTTATAAAACAATATTACTTGGCGCTTTTATTGCATAATAGCTTTAGATAGCTAGTCTTTTGTAATGGGTGCCTAAAGTGAAACTTTATTTAATAACATTATTAATACCATTTGCATTAGCTGGTTGCAGCAACCAGCTAATGCCTTCAGATTCACAAAGCGATAAGCTTGTGCGTGAAAAAGATATAAAACCTTACCTAGAGCAATGGGATAACAACAAAGAGCAAATAGCGCGCTTAAGCACCATGGAAGAAGACTTATCGTTATTGATTCAAGCGCTTTCTGCACAAACAGATATTGATACCGTACCAGAGCCGATGAAAGAGAAAGTTAAACGTGTTGAGTATGGCTCTAAGCAATCGTTACAACCCTCATCAGAAACCGCTTTAGCTGATAACACTACCAGTACAAACAAAGCAATGTACGGTGTGCAAATTGGACGTTATTTAATTTCTAACGGAGCCAAAAGGCAAGTGGAGCGACTAAAAGAGCAATACCCTCAATTAAACAGTATTTTGCAATACCGCATTAATGAGCAACAAAAAGAATCAAGTACCTTTTATAGTGTTGTAGCAGGCCCGCTAAAAAATCAACAACAGGCGGCGCAGTTGTGTTTGTTTTTTTATAAGATGGGTAATAAATGTACGTTAGCGGCATTTTCAGAGGATGTTTAAGGTTTTTTTCGCTTATTTTTGCATCCTGTTATTATAAATCAAAATAAAGTAAATATTTTCTAACTTTTTAGTGATTTTGGCCGATACTTAAATTAACCTGAACAAAAGGTTAACAACTTATATCTAAGGGAAAACTATGAACAAAATATTTACTAAAGCAGCGTTTGCTGCATCAATGACTGTTCTTTCTTTCGGTGCGGCTGCAGAAACTGCTTCTTTTCAAGCGGGTGTTACAGTTCAAAACGCATTCACCTTTACGAATGATGCACCACTAGATTTTGGTACAATCAGGGCTTCAGGTGATTTAACGGGGACGGAGACTGCAACACTAGTATTAGCCGCAAACCCTGCTACTGCTCCTACAACGGCTTCTACAGATGCAACCGCAGCTGAAATTGCAATTTTAGTAGCAGGTACACCAGCTTCTTTTTCTGTTTCTGGTGTTTCTCCTTTTGGTACATTGACCATTACAAATCCGACTGAAACTGCGATTGCGCCTGATACAGCACCTGCGGGCACTGCTGCATTTACTTTGGGCACTCCAACGTATTATGTGTTAACCGGTGCTACGCCTAATAGCGCAGCTACAACGACCATTCAGGTTGATTCAAATGGTGAAGCAACTTTTAATTTTGGTGCAACATTAACCACAACAGGGGTTGCTGCAACTAGTGATTATATCGATGGATCATACAGTGGCACGTTTACATTAGAATTAAATTACTAATGGGCAAAGCCTGCTTTATTGTATAAAGCAGGCTACTTTATGAAATTATTTTTACTCATACTAGCAGCTTTCTTAACTACGGATTTATACGCACAAGTTACACCGCTTGAGCAATTGAATTTTGGTAAAATTGTTATCATTGATAATCAAAGTGTTAGCTCTATGACCTTGTTGCCCAGTAACACAAATACCTTAACCAATAAGATATATTTACTTGAAAAAGGCCATGCAGCCGAATTGTTGCTTGAAGGATACCCTGCACGTATCCAGGTAAACGTGAGTGACTTTGTAAGTGATCAGCCCCTAAATAACATTTTTGGTGGCGCGCCACTGATTTTAAATCAACTCATTTATAATACGACCATTACAACCGATACCACAGGAACTGCTTTATTGAGAGTAGGGGGGCAATTAAGTACCTCGGGTGACGGAAATACTTATAAAGATGGTATCTTTGATACTACAATTGAAGTGACGCTAAATTATTAGACAACTAGAGATGTTGATTAAATGACAATAATAAAAACTTTTTTTATCTTAGTAAGCTTTATCTTAACTAGCTTCCATTCTTATGCAAACTTACTTATCTCGCCAACAAGAATCAATTTTGATGAGCGTCAACGTGTTGCTAAAGTTATTGTTGTTAATAACTCTAATGAAGCAAAAACTTATAGGTTGGAGTGGCAAGACAAAGTTGCACTAGCTGGCGGTGGGTATGCTAATTTAGCGGCTGATCAAGAAAGTTCATCTTCACTTAAAAATATGGTTAGGATCAGCCCATCGCAAGTTAGATTAGCACCAGGAGAAAGGCAGATTGTTAAGCTTGCTATTCGAAAGCCAAAAGGTTTAATAGAACAGGAATACCGTTCTCACTTAGCATTTAAAGCACTCCCTAATGAAGTTCAAAGTCAGCAACAAAGACTTGGTATTAATTTGAAATTACTATTAAGTTACACTATCCCTGTTATTTTGCGAAAAGGCGCTGAAAAACCTAATGTTAATATTAGCAATTTACAGCTTATACATAGCCCAGAAAAAAAAGCGCTTGAGATTGAAATTAAGCGAGAGGGGGGCTTTAGCTCTTTTGGCAAGTTAGAAGTTTTCTTTAAGCAAAAAGGAACGGATACAGAGAAAAAGATCGCTATGTTAAACGATTTTAGTATTTACCCTGAGCTAAAAACAACAACGGCGACGATACCAATTTTTGCAGATCAAAATATCCCGAAAAATGGTCAAATTCGCGTAATTTATACAGGGCTTAAAGAATATCGCGATACTATTTTTAGTGAAAAGGTTGCGCCAATTAATAATGCAATTATCGGTAACTTGAAATAGGCGATGTATTACTTTAAGCGCTCAAAGTGGTTGTTGATCATTTTTTTATCAATTGATCCATTATTAGCAGCAGAGCCTGACACTCAGGCCATTCTTGCTAGCATAAAAAAAATAGATAAAAAATGGCAGCAATACAACACTGGTCAAGCTGCAAATGAAAGAACAGAGCCCGAGCTTAATGTGCAGCAAGGTGAGGGCATCCCCGAAGGGGAGTTATTATTTTTTTCATCGTTCGTGAAAAAAAATTACCTGGGTGAAATGCTCGGGGTGAAAAGTAAAACCGGTGTATTAATAGATTTATTAAGTTTTTCAGAAAGCCTGGATTTTGCTATCGATATAAATAGCGATGACCTTATTGCTCAAGGCTGGTTTATTCGTGAAGATAATCAGTTTTATCTAGACCTAAATACAAATACAGTACAAATTAACGGCGTTAGATATTCATTTAACAGCCAACAAGCTTATGCTGAGAACGGCGATATGTTTGTTGATAGTAACTTGTTAGCGCAGTGGTTTTCGTTAGATATTGATATTGAATATTCAGCACTTGAGCTAAATGTAAGCTCCCCTACCAAATTGCCTATAGAATTAAAACGCGAAAGAGAGCAGCGAGAAACTGTAACTAATAGAGAGTCACGTCAAGCAATCTTACCTTGGAAGGCCAGTCCATACAGCGCAATTTCATCGCCTCTTGCTGATGTGCAGCTTAGTGCAACTAAGAGTAATACGGATTCAGCGATAGGGTACTCTGTATTAGGATCAAATGACTTGGCCTATTTTAATACTCAGTATTTTTTTGCAGGACGAAAACAAGATTTACTATCTGATTCAAGATTATCATTTAGCCGTCAAAGTAAAGATGCACGCCTATTAGGTCCTTTAAATGCGACAACGGTTCAACTTGGAGATGTATTAGCAACTCAAGTCGGTAAACGATTTAATGGTAGTTACGCCAGAGGAGTAAAAGTTGATAACAAACCACTTTTTAAACAGGTTAATAGTAATCAAATTAACTTAACGGGTGCCATTCAACCAGGGTGGGATGTTGAGTTATATAGAAATGATGTACTGCTAGCGCAGCAGTTTAGCTTAGCTGATGGGCGCTATCTATTTGAAGACATTGATTTATTATTTGGCGCTAATAATTTTGAGCTGATTTTTTATGGTCCACAAGGACAAGTAGAGCGAAAAACAGAGCAATATTTTATAGATGGTAATAGTTTGTCAGCAGATGAATCGTTTTATGAGTTGTCAATTACTGAGCAAGGTGAGCAGTTATTCAATCAGTCACTTTATTCGACACAAGGCAAAGGTTGGCAGCTAGCGGGTCGTTATGAAACGGGATTAACTGATTATTTATCGGTTTATGCTGGTACATCAATATTAAATAGCAATTCGGGTGATAATGTTAACAATTATGCCTTTGGTTCAAACCTGAGTATATTTGATAAGGTATTACTTAATCTAGATTATGAAAAAAATAATAACGATGAAGATAAGCTAGAGGTCGCAGCTAGAGGTGAATTAGTTGGTCAATCGGTACGTTTAAGCCTGTCTCAAAACAATGAAAAAATAGTTGGTGATACAGATACAGCGAAAACTGAAAGTTATCAACTATACACGGCAGGAAAGTTATTTGATGAATCATTTGGAAGCTTGAGCTATCAAAATACGCTCGCCTATAACAACAGAGAATTTAGTGACTCATATTTAAGTGTTGATAATACCTTATCGTATAATTTAGGTGGTACCGTTGTTAGTAACAATTTAATTTGGCGAAAATTTGATTCTTTAGATGATGCAACAACACTTGGCAGTATGCGTCTTCAACATCGATTTGGTAAAACATACACTCGTTTTAGTGTTGACTACAGCGCAGACTCTGGTTCGACTATACTGGGTTACCAAGCAGAATTAAGCCGTAATTTATCTCAGAATTTGCAATCTGAATTCACACTAAGAAACTCTCGTATAAACGATTTAGTTTCTATGGAGTTGGGTCTAAATTGGCAAAGCGATAGTTTTAGCTTAAATAGCACAATGAGCTACGATGACGATGATAATTGGCGACTAGGTTTATTTAGTCGCTTTAGTATCGGTTTTGATACGAACACTGACGAGTACTTTTTAAGTAAAAGAAGCCTCGTAAATTCAGGGACTTTAATGGTTCGAGTTTTTCTTGATTCAAATAATAACAATATTCAAGATGATGGGGAAAAGGGAATTGAAGGCGTTAAGGTAAAAGGAGTTCAAAATTATCGCCGAGCTGTAACTAACGAAAATGGCTTAGCGATACTTAAAGGTATGCCGGCGAATAGAACAACCGACATAGTGATTGATCCTGCTAGTATTAGCGAGCCTTTTTTAGTTGCCGCCAACGATGGCTTTTCAATTACACCGCGTGCCGGTTTTGTTGAATATATGGAAATACCGCTTAATCACAGTAGTGAATTGGAGGGAACTGTTTACAAACAAGATGAGCAAGGCAGCAGTGAAGTACAGCCTTTTGCTACCGTAAAATTACTCGACAAACAAGGTAAGCAAGTGGCGCAAACGCAAGCTGCCTATGATGGCTATTATTTGTTTACCGATTTACGCCCTGGCGAATATAAAGCGGTTATAGATGATGAGTTTAAGCAACGTAAATCCTTAAAAGATACGCAACAGGTGGTGGTTAAATTACCAGCACAAGGTGAAGTGGTA
Organism: Pseudoalteromonas issachenkonii; assembly: GCF_002310795.1. Classification (NCBI taxonomy): domain Bacteria; kingdom Pseudomonadati; phylum Pseudomonadota; class Gammaproteobacteria; order Alteromonadales; family Pseudoalteromonadaceae; genus Pseudoalteromonas; species Pseudoalteromonas issachenkonii. The sequence goes on along the minus strand of NZ_CP011030.1, from coordinate 2,505,817 downwards.
ATGGGCGTTGACTTTGAGCTTAAAGAAAAAACACAAACGCCAGCGTATATTGCTAATGCGGGTGGGTTTTCATCATTGCCGATTATGAAAGCGTATTATCAATTAATTAAGCGCCATCTAAATGAGCAATCAAAGCGTGATGCTTTTTATATTAAAGACGATAAACAAAAACGGTATATTTTAGCCGTCGCTTATGCCGAGTCTGCCCAAGGAGAGCTTGAACAAGTATGCGCAGAATTAAAAGTGAAGGGCTTGAACTGCCAAGTCCAAGCGCAACTTATTAGCCACTAATAACAATAAGGTTTAACCATGCAACATGCTAATTTATATAAACGCTATTCAATACTCATCGCCTGTATTGGTGCTCTTTTTATATCTGGATGCAGCAGTCCCAAAACAGCAGTGGAATCGCCTAAGCCTAAACAAGCCAGTGCAAGCCTTTCTGACGAGGAGTTAGCGCAGCTAAAAGCATCGTCTCAGCAGTGGCAAGCAGCCAAAGCAGGTGTTGAGCGTCTACTAGTGATTGAACAAGACTTAAAGCTATTAATAAGCCAATTAAATGCGGTGGCAAATCAAGACACCGCATCAACAAATACGCCTGTAGTACCAACAGCTAAAGCTTCAGCTGAAACGGTATCACCAAAAGTAGCACAAAAAGCTCAAGTGGCAACGAATGCAGCAGCTGATGAAAAACAAGCCGTTAAAGCGCTGTTTGCCCTCCAAGTTGCAGCCGTTACCGACAAAGACCGACTTAGCCAAAGTTTAAATCAAATAAAAGCCAGCGCATCTTCGTTATTTGAGGGGGAGTTTGTGGCGAATGTAGAAACTATCAACGTGAGTGGCATGACCTACTACCGTTTAAAGCTTGGGGCTTATCAGGAACAAGCGAATGCGGCTGCTGATTGCGATAAACTTAAACAGCGCCAAATCAACTGCATTGTGAGTCATTACACCCAGCAGCCTTTAAAATAAATATGTGACAAGGGTATTCGGCATAATAATTGCTTTGTTGTTATTATGTTTTTAGAGGATGGCAACTATGCGCCTTTTGTTACCCTTACTATTATTAAATTTAGCGGGCTGTAGTTTAACACCTCAGCCAAAGCCGAGTATAAGCACTGATGCGCCTAAAGCGGTTATGGCACCTTATACGGTGAACCAGTACGTAAGTAGCTTAAGTGCCCAGCTTAGCCATATTAAAGAGCCTTTTAAAAGCACTGCTTCAATTGCGGTCAGTAGCTTTTATTTAGCAGATGCCCTAGATTCTCACGTTGCTCAAGGACAGGGGGCAGGGCTTAGCCAGCAGATTCAGGAAAGCTTAATAACCCAATTCACCCAATTAGGTTATAACACGGTTGAATATCGGCTTGAAAACCAACTTAACTTATCAGCGAGTGCAGACTCAGTACTTAGCCGCAATACTGGCAACTTAAAGCAGCGTCAGATTATTGACTTTGTCATCACCGGTACTTTAACTCGCCAAGAGCATGCTTATATTGTTAATGCACGAATGGTAAATATGCAAACCAACCAAGTTGTATCTGCCGGCAGTACTGAAATTCCCATCAATGTGATGTGGAGCAATGAAAAAATACAGCAGCGCGGTGACTATATTTACCGCAGTGAATATTAATTAGGAGCACACATGAAACGCCTACTATTAACTTTATGTTTGCCACTAGGCTTTGGTTGTTCACAAATGACAAACCATAGTGACACACAAATTACCGACGATGCGCCTATGTTTTTTGAGCAACGCCCTGTAGCCGCACCTACACAAAGCGACTCGCTGTATCAAAATAAAACAGCAGTGATGAATAAAAACAAACAAGTTAACACGCCAACACGTAAAAATATTAATCATTATGTGCGTGGCATCATGCAAGACATGGCTGAAAATTTACAGTACGTAAATACTAAAACGCCATTAGCGGTATCAAGCTTTGTTTTTTTAGACCGTGACTACAACAATGCTGACTTAGTGGGTAATCAAATAGCAGAGAGCTTTATGCATGAGCTGCATAATTTTGGTGTACCGGTAATCGATTTTAAAACCACCGATTATATGCGTGTAACACCTGGCGGCGATTTTGTTTTTAGTCGCGACTACTTAGAGCTTAACCAAGAACAAAATTTTAGTTACGTATTAGCCGGCACGCTAGTAAACCACCAAGGTGGCATACTAGTAAACGCACGTATTGTTGGTTTAGCGAGTAAAGCGGTTGTAGGCTCTGCACAGGGCTTTATTCCGCAATCAGTGATCGACGCGTTAAATAGCAGTAACAGTGCTGATGGCATCATGCTAAAACAAGCGAGTAAGTGAGGTTTATCATGGCTAACTTAGCTAAGCGCTCAGCTATAATTAGCATAAGTGCATTATTAATATTACTTTCAGGCTGTAATTTACTTGGTGAATCTAGCATGGCCGAACCCGCTAAGGCTGAGCCTGAACAAACGGTGGTAAGTAACCTTGATTTTAACCAAATCATGGCGCAAATGCAGCGCAATGACGAGCAAGAGCAATATGCTGATACAACGCAATTTAACCCAAACAAGCACCACAAAAGTTTAGTTAACTACGTAGAGCAAATGGCACTTGATTTAACCGACACTATGCAAGTTGCCCCGCAAGATGCAGCGATTGCAGTTACGTCGTTCGTTGATTTAGACGCAAGTTTAACTACAGCAAGCCAGTTAGGTAATCAGTTATCAGAAACCTTTATACATCAGCTACAAAAGTTTGGTTACAGCGCCGTTGATTTTAAAACAGCCAATTTAATTACCGTAAATAAGCAAGGCGACTTTGCCTTTACACGAAACACTCGCAAACTTGCTGGTACCAGTATAGCCAGCCATGTATTGTCAGGCACCCTTATTTATAGAGAGGACGGGGTAGAAATAAACGCACGCGTTATTGATATTCAAAGCAAACGCTTAGCAGCCAGTAGCCGAACATTTATACCGCTTTACGTATTAAATAAAGAAGATATATATTTATCAAGCAATTAACTTAATTTGATGCTTGATATAAAAAACCAGATGCCGTTATAATTTCCAAACACCTAGTACTTAGCACCCAGCGTGGCCTCTTAGTTAAATGGATATAACGGCCCCCTCCTAAGGGGCAGTTGCAGGTTCGATTCCTGCAGGGGCTACCAATTAAATCAATGGGTTATTTTTTCTCTCTATTCCTATCCCAACTCTATGTAGTATATTTGTAGCAATGTCAGCTATGTGCCATGTGCGGATGAAAAGTGAATTTGAAAGCCTATTGGGTGGCGCCTTCGGCTTAACCAACCTACATTTTGACGTAGGTCGGATAAGTGGCGGAGCCACGCCATCCGACAAAAATGATGAATCTACCAGAAACAACTGCTTTACACTGTAAGTTAAACCACTCTATAACGACTATCGGTTGAACATTAGTAACGCTAAGCTAACGGGTAGTGACCAAAAGGAGCTAGTTTAGTGTCTTATATGTGACGACCTATTACGCGCCTAAAAGTGGCAAATGCTTTCGCTGCTGATAGGTTAAAGCTAGCTCTAAGCAGTTCTTGATTTCCGCCTCAGGCAACGAACTAGATAAACTTAATACGATTGCTCTATTACATTGAAATTCGAGTGTGTCATTGTGCAGCTCTCTAAATGTATCGATTAACTTAGTTTGGCAGTTGAAGAACAAGTAGTATTGGTTTGGCGATTCCAACTTCCAATCAGTTCTAATTGGACTGCCTGTTTTTACACTATAACTATGCTCACCCCATTTCAGTGACTCTTCGACTTCACCTAGCTCCAAATTGGATGCAAGCTTGAGGATTAAAGTTCGTAACTCCTCAAGTCATAGCCGAACTTTTTCGGGATATTCTTCGAAGCGATTTTTGACTACCTCGTCCATTGAAAGCTCCTATTCAAATAACAACTTTATCAGAGGACACTTGCCCTATTCTAGCGCGAAAACGTCCATATTTTATGAGCTTCTATTATTATTCTTGTAGCTTATCTGAGCGTATAAAAAAGAGGAAAGTTTTTTTCTTTCTTACTAAGTAAATGAAGACTCACCTCAATGTTCGGTGATCGCTCAAAGAAGCCCTCCATTAAATTCTGCATAATAAAAAAGCGAGCTATAATTAGCTCGCTCTATAAAATACTTTGCGAACCCCGAACCCCGAACCCCGAACCCCGAACCCCGAACCCCGAACCCCGAGGCTATAAATCAGCCATCACTGGTAATTGTAGCAATCAGCTCACTCAATACTTCTTCGGCTTTGCTGGTTTCTACTTGGCAAGTGCCGGCATTTAAATGGCCGCCGCCGCCGTATTTAAGGCATAACTCGCCAACATTAGTATTTGAGCTGCGGTTGGTGATTGATTTACCAATGGCGTACACCACGTTTTGCTTTTTAAGCCCCCACATTTTATGAATTGAAATATTACACTCGGGGAACATGGCGTAAATAACAAAGCGGTTAGTGGCGTAAATGGTTTCTTCTTCGGTTAAATTGAGTACCACTAAGTTGTCGTGTACTGATGAGCAGCGGTCTATTTGCTCTTTAGCTTGTGCGTTGTGCTCCTGATATAAAGCAACACGCTCGGCAACATCTTCCATTGCTAGTATTTGTTCTATGCTGTGATCTTTACAGGCGTCAATTAGCTTCATCATTAACTGGTAATTAGAAATTTTGAATTCACGAAAACGACCAAGTCCTGTGCGCGCATCCATAATAAAGTTCATCAGTACCCAGTCTGTTGGGTTTAAAATTTCGTCTTTTGAAAATTGTGCAGAATCCCCTTTATCAACGGCTTCCATCATGTCAGTTGAAATATTAGGGAATTTCTCTGCACCGCCATAATAGTCGTATACAACGCGTGCTGCAGAGGGCGCATCTGGGTCAATAATGTGGTTTTTTATATCGCTTGCGTTACGAACGGTTTCACTCAAGTGATGATCAAATGCAATATGACAACCGGCAACATAGGGGAGGTTAGTGGTAATGTCGTTGCTGGTAATGGCTATTTTACCGTCTTGCATGTCTTTTGGATGCACAAATAAAATATCGTCGATTAAGTCTAAATCTTTAAGTAATACGGCACACACTAGGCCGTCAAAATCGCTTCGAGTGACAAGTCTATATTTATTATTGCTCATTTTCGGTCCATTTTTGTTTGTTTATTAATCTGAGTGTAGCAGTTTAAACTCCATTTTATATACCAGTTTTTAACATAAAAAAAGCCAAAACAATGGTTTTGGCTTTGAGTAGCAAGTGTGTATTAGTGATGTGTTATGCGCCTGGGCCACATTCCATACAATGGTTAAGAATGTCTGGGCCAAATTTTAATTTAGCGTTTAAATCACGCAGTGCAGTGCGTAGACCTTCTTCAATAACAGGGTGATAAAAAGGCATATCTAGCATTTGCGGTACAGTCATTTTGTTTTGTACAGCCCATGCAAGTAAGTGTGCTATGTGCTCTGCTTGTGGGCCAATAAATTCAGCACCTAAAAATAAGCCGGTACCGTGCTCGGCATATACGCGCATGTGCCCTTTGTTTTTTAGCATAACGCGGCTGCGACCTTGGTTTTCAAAGCTAACTTCGCCTATCTCAAAGCAATCACAACTTCCTAAACGTTGGCTAATTTCTTTAAAGCTTTCACCAACCATGGCAATTTGTGGGTCGCTGAAAACGGCAGCTATTTTAGCGCGGCGTAAGCCTGCGCGCACACTTGGATAACGGCCTGCGTTTTGTCCGGCAATTGTTCCTTGATCAGATGCTTCGTGAAGCAGTGGGATCATGTTACTGGCATCACCGGCTATAAATATGTGTGAGTCGCCACATTGCATAGTATGGGCATCGGCCGTTGGTACGCCACGTTCATCAAGCTCTATGCCGGTGTTTTCTAACCCTAGCTTATCGGTGTTTGGTACTCGCCCAGTTGCAGCCAGTACATAGTCAAACTGCTCAGTATGTTTAACACCTTGCTTGTCGGTATAGGTTAGCTCTGCTTTATTACCTACTTTTTTCATGTCTGATACGTTTGAGTCGGTATCAACATAAAACTCTTCTGCAAATACAGTGTTAGCGTAATCTTTAACCACGGGATCGGTTAATGGGCCTATGGCACCACCTACGCCAAATAGTTTTACCTTTACACCCAATCTGTGTAACGCTTGGCCAATTTCAAGGCCTATAACGCCAGGGCCAAATACGGCCACTGATTCTGGTAAATCATCCCAGTCGAATACATCGTCATTTATAATCAGTCGGTCGCCAAAGTTATTAAATACGCCTGGGTAAGAAGGGCGTGAACCCGTTGCAATTACAAAGCGTTTGGCAGTAATAATGGTGTGGTCGTCTATTTGTACGCGGTTGGCGTCTAAAAATTGTGCATAGCCACGAATTTTATCTTCGCTAGGTATTTCATCTACCGCTTCTACTACGAATCCTGCAAAGCGATCGCGTTCACTTTTTACTCGTGCCATAACGGCTTTACCGTCAATAACCGGTTTTGAGCTGTGAACACCAAAGGCAGGGGCCATTACTATTGAATGGGCGGCTTCTGCTGCGGCAATCAATAATTTACTTGGCATGCAACCAACACGTGCGCAGGTTGTACCGTATGGGCCAGATTCAATCATAAGTACGTTTTGAGTAAATTGTTTAGCATTACGATAGGCACTTAAACCAGCGGTACCTGCACCTATAACAACAACGTCGGTTTGCAATTCTTTCATAGTGTTTTTCCTTTAGTAAACAGGGGCGTTGCGGCCCCTGTTTTATTTACTTAATTAAGCAAAGTATTTTTCTAGGTCGTCTGAGCCACCAATGTGCTTACCGCCAATAAATACTTGTGGTACTGTTTCACGGCCCGATACCGCTTTAAGGCTGGTAAGTGATGCGCCAGCGCCCATTACGATTTCTTCAAATGCAAAGCCTTTAGCTGTAAGTAGCTCTTTTGCTTTTTTACAGAAAGGACAGCCTGGTTTAGTAAATAGAGTAACTGCTTCTGGTTTTACTTGAGTTGGGTTAATGTAATCAAGCATAGTGTCAGCGTCTGATACTTCAAATGGGTCGCCTGGTAAATCTGGCTCAATAAACATTTTCTCTACTACGCCATCTTTAACCAGCATAGAGTATCTCCAGCTGCGCTTGCCAAAACCTAAATCGTTTTTATCAACTAACATGCCCATGCCGTCCGTAAATTCACCGTTACCATCTGGTAGTAAGGTAATGTTTTGCGCTTCTTGATGTTCAGCCCATGCGTTCATTACAAACGTATCGTTTACTGATACACAAACAATGTCATCAACGCCATTTTGCTTAAGTACGCCAGCTAGTTCGTTATAGCGTGGTAAGTGCGTTGATGAACACGTAGGTGTAAATGCACCTGGTAGTGAAAATACAACAACCGTTTTACCTTTAAAAATGTCGTCTGTAGTCACTGATTTCCATTCGTCGTTTTGACGCGTTGCGAATGTTACGTTTGGGATTGTTTGACCTTCAATATTGTTTAACATGTTTTTTAGTTCCTCTTGATTTGTTGATAGCCATTATGGCGAGTATTTAAATATAGTTCCAATCGTTTGTTTGTATTAAACTGATAGATGTAAGCTATCAGGTTGAGTGTGAATATGAACTTAAAAGATTTAGAGTATGTCAAAGCGGTTGCCCACTATAAGCATTTTCGTAAAGCGGCCGATGCCTGTTTTGTAAGCCAGCCTACTTTAAGCGGGCAAATTAAAAAGCTTGAGCAAGAATTGGGTGTTATTATTTTTGATCGCTCTACCAAGCACGTTACCTTAACTGCCAAAGGTGAACGTTTATTGACACAAATAGCTGTCGTTTTAGAGCAAACACAAATATTAAAAGAGCTGGCAGCAACATCTAATGAACCACTGCAGGGTAAGCTTACCATTGGTATTATTCCAACGATTGCGCCTTATTTATTACCTACGCTACTAACATCAATGAAAGCAGCGTTTATAAATAGCCAGTTTTCGTTTACTGAAATGCAAACAACCACTATTTTAGCTGCGCTAGAAAGTGGTGAAGTCGACTTTGCAATTTTAGCGGATGTACCTGAACTTAAAAGTTACCATACCATTGATTTATATAAAGAAGACTTTTTAGTTGCCGTATCAAGCGATAACGCATTGTGTAAGCATAAAAAAGTGGCACTGCAAGACCTGCAAGGTTGCAACCTACTAATGTTAAGTGATGGCCATTGCTTTAAAGATCAAGCCCAGCAGTTTTGTTTTTCGGCAGGGGTCGATGTTTCCAGCCAGTATCAAGGAAATAGCCTTGAGACTTTATTAGCGCTGGTGGCGATGGATGATGGAATTACATTTGTGCCAAAACTTGCAGCAATACCACGAGTGGGTATTCATTATTTGCCTATTTTTCCTAATCAACAACGTAATATTGTATTTGCATGTAGAAAGCATTACCCGCACTTATCTGGGGTTGAGCAATTGGCTCAGTGGTTAAGCGCCCACTCTAATTTAAGGGCTAAACTAAGCGAGGCGCTTTAGCATTTTACATGCGGCTATTGCTCGGCAATTTCTACAATGTCATTAATTTGTACGCCCGGCAAAGGCTGATCATTAATACTAACGGCAATAGCGCTGTGCTGATAAAGCTGTTCAATTCGTATACGGTTAAGTGTAGTGATGGTATGCGGCATAGTGTTGCCTTGTGCGTCGGTTAAATAATTATGATGGGCAATACTCAGTTGTTGGCCTTTTTCTAAGCCATGAGCCTTACCTAAATTAATCACTAATTTATTGTTTTCCATATGCATTATTTTACCTTGAGTAGGTAGACAGGCCATGGCAGCTTGTAGGTCGTAACTTAAGGTTTGGTTTATATCACTAATGCTTTGGCCAAAAGGTGATTGCCAAAACCGATTACTATTTACATCAATAATAGCTGTTTTTTCAAATGGCCAAATTGCTTGGCTTTGATAGCTATTTTGCCATAAAGGCTCATAAGTGGTGCCATTAAATAAGCTAAACTCTATTTGGTAGTGGCGCTGATAGCTTTCATCTTGCCAAAACGCATAGTCGCTATTGAGTTTATCGCTGGTAGATAAACTGGTTATTTGACTTAACAGCACATATTGCGCGTTGCTACGTGATGAAATTTCTTCTAACTGACTGTTTGAATAGTCATGCTGTTGATTAAAGTAGGTATCAACCTTTATAGCTTTGTTGAAATAGGCAACGGGTATTGCACTCATTTTTGATTTTTGCAACGAGGTATAAATGTTTTTACTGACTGCTTTGTTAATGTCAAATATTTGACCCATTCTCGCTTGTTCACGATTTGTTAATTGGCTTTGCGTGACGGCTATAAACTTATTAAAGTTACTTTGTGGACATTGCTCTGTTTGCGCAAAGATATCTAAGCGTAAGGTAATTGCAAACTCATCACTACTGCGGTTTTCACTGACAAGCTCTATTTTTTGAATTTCGCCTTGGCTACTTATTTTTAGCTGATCTTGGGTTAAAACACCATCAACAAGCGTTTGCACCGAGCTCACCCGCGCACCAGAGAATACAAGGGCTTGGGTAATCGCATCTTTTATTGCAGCGGCCTTTGCACCGGGAATGTCGCTATTTTGAATAACCGCATGGCCTGTAGACTCATACCACTGAGCGTGGGTAAAAGGTGAAAACGTTAATACAGCAGTGGTGCTTAATCCTGCCAATACTGCTTTTAAAAACGACTTCATACTCTTACTCCAATTAAACGTTAGCGTTAATGAGTCTCAGCAAGTAATGTACCACTATTATTTGTTGTTACAGAATATATGTATCACTGGCATTAAACGTGCATAACTGAGTTTAATTAGTTTTTAAAGGCCCTGTATGATGCGAGTAATGCCATTAATGATCACATTAGGCTGCTTAACGTTAAGCGGTTGTAGCAATATATTTGATAAGCACGTTGAATATAAATATGTTGAGCCAAATAATTACCCTGTATTAAAAGCAATAGGGTACGCGCCCATTAGTTTGCAGTCGGGAAGTAATGACACTCAAAAACAGCTTATGGCAATTAAAGCCTCTAAGCTAGAAGCATACCGCGAACTAACGGAACAAGTGTACGGGCAAAAAATTACCGCAGGCACAACCGTCGCAGGCTCTGTTGCCCAAGATGATTATTTACAGAGTAAAGTGCAAGGTATTATAAAAGGCGCGCAAATTATAAAAACTTATGCCGTTAATGATATGTATATTACTGAGCTTGAGCTTAATATGAAGCGCGTACACGACTTGTACATCGGTGAGATAAAACCACGGGAAGTGAAAAAAGTTACTTATTACTAAGCGACAAGTTATTACTCATAAAAAACGCCTAAACGAATAATCGTTTAGGCGTTTTTTATGAGTATTCTTTAGGCTTTTAGGTTACGCACAATACTGTTGTCAGTATTAACTACGCTACCGGCTTGATCGTAGGTCATAGACGAAGGTGCGCCAATTAAAATACCCTTTAATTGCTTTACACTTAACTGCGCTTGATGCGCTGCGTGAGCGTTAACTTCATTTTGTTTTTGACACTGCTCAAGCTTTTCTCTAGTTAGCTTTATTAAGTCAGCGTTTTCATCTGTTTGCTGATCATTACTGGCAATCAGTTTGCTGAGTTCTTTATCAAGGGTGCTTATACTGGTTAAAAAAGACATTTTTTGTTGGGCAATTTCTTTTAAACCTTCACCTCTTCGAGATGCAATCGCTGTAAGCTCCTGAGTGAGTAACTCGCTCAGTTTTGTTAAGCAAGTAATTTGCTCATTTAGTTTAATTGTAATTAAACTATTGTGATCAGCCATAAACGTTAAACTCAAAGTCTGCTAGATTTTTGGCAAGCTTCTCACTGTCGATTTGATAATTACCTTCAGTAATCGCTTTTTTAAGCTCAGCAACTTTGTTGCTATCAAAACCAGAAGACTGCTGCGCTTTCTCTTGTAACGATTTTAATTGCTTAGCTTGCGGTGTTAAGCTCACCGAATCGCTGGCAGCTTTAGGTGAAGGCGTTTGTGCCGCCTGTGTATTTGCATTATCTCTTTTTAAATCAACTTTTTGCTGTTGAGTGTTTGTTAAAACACTCGGTTGTTGATTTGATTTATTTACTTGACCGACCATAATAAAAATCCGTATATTGCCCAACTGATGCCTTTATATCGGCATTTATTAAAGATACTTTAGCATAAATTTATATTAAATATTTACTTGCACAGACTCTACACCATCTACACGCGCATTTAAAACTTTACCTGTCTTTTTGTTTTCTACTCTTACTTGCTCGCCCAAGGTGCCATCCTCTAATGCAATACCCGTCGTTTTCACTCTTAACCCTTTGATATTAGCATAAATTGTAACAGAATCACCTTTGCACACCATACATATTTGATTAAGTAAAACGGGCATTCCTTCACGGATGTTGCGTTTGCTACGACTACCAATAAGAGCCGTTGGATCTTCAAGGTACTGCGCTCTGATAAAGTGTGCAGGGCGCATATCAATACTTAAATGAGATGGAGTAATCACTTCACCTCGTGCTAAATTGGTAGTTGCAACTACAACAGGTGCTGATTCAGTGATTCTGACATGAACGTACTGTGCCCAGTTGTTACTATCGTTACATTTTATTTGAATAGTGACTTGGCGATTAAAGGGAGGCTCACTTGGCGTTATTAGCTCAGGCTCAGAATTACATTGGCGATCGGGAATGCGGCTATCTAGCGGTAATGCGCTAAACTGTATTTTGTTATCATTTGTAGTCACTGCTTTTTGAGCAACATAAGATACAGCCATTTCTTGCAATAACTCTTTACTAAATACTTGTGCCTTTAGTGGCAAAGCGAAGCAGAGGCTAGCAAGAAAATAAAAAACACTGTATCTTCTGGTTTTTTTTAACAAACTCATAATGTTTCGACTATGCTTATGGTTGCAAACAGGGTATAAATATTTTGCGTCAGAATTTAGACGCCCCCGTTGTGTTATGACGCTTTATTAATTGAAAGCAATTATCGTTCCTTATATTTGTTTTCTTAGGAGATTTAAATGGCAGGTATTTTAGACTCAGTAAACCAACGTACACAGTTGGTTGGGCAAAACCGCTTGGAATTATTGTTATTTAAGCTTAATGGGCGTCAGCGCTTTGGTATTAATGTGTTCAAGGTAAGAGAAGTTCTTCAATGCCCTCCATTGACTAGCATGCCGAAATCTAACACTTATATCCGTGGCGTAGCACATATTCGTGGGCAAACTATTTCGGTAATTGACTTATCTATGGCTGTAGGTGGGCGCCCAATAAAAAGCATAGAAGATGGCTTTATAATAATTGCTGAGTATAACCGTACAGTGCAAGGATTCTTAGTAGGTGGTGTTGAACGTATAGTTAACATGAATTGGGAAAAAATAATGCCACCGCCGTCAGGAGCGGGTCGTTATTCTTATTTAACAGCTGTCACTGAAATTGAAAATGAGCTCGTTGAGATACTCGACGTAGAAAAAATCTTAAACGAAATCTGCCCAGTTAATACTACCGTGAGCGATGATGTTGCCTCGCAAGGTAATATACAAAAAGATTTAGGCGAGAGAATAGTATTTATTGCTGATGATTCGGCTGTTGCGCGAAATCAAGTAAAACGAGCATTGGAACCATTAGGTGTAACAACTGAGTTGGCTAAAAATGGTAAAGAAGCTTTAATAAGATTAAAAGAAATTGCAGAGCTCGATTGCGTAAATGATATTACAGAGCGAGTAGGGCTACTCATTTCTGATGTAGAAATGCCAGAAATGGATGGTTACACGCTGACTGCAGAAATCAAAGCTAATCCTAAACTTGCGCCACTACATGTGATTTTACACACATCATTGAGTGGTGTTTTCAATCAAGCGATGATTGAAAAAGTAGGAGCAGATGATTTTATTGCAAAATTTAACCCAGACGAGCTTGCAACAGCCGTTAATAAATGGGTTCATCGTGATTAATAAACATAGGTGTTATTGATTTGACTAATAAAGATTTGCAGCAAAACGAATACGATCAATTTCGCTTATTTTTAGAACAACAGTGCGGTATTGTTTTAGGTGAAAATAAGCAGTATTTGGTAAAGAGCCGTTTGGCACCATTAATGTCTCGATTTAATGTTGAATCGTTGTCTGAATTGGTAAGTAAAACTCTCGGTGTGCATGAGCGCCAGTTGCGCGCAGCCGTTGTTGATGCCATGACAACCAATGAGACATTGTGGTTTAGAGATCAGTATCCGTTTGAGTTACTTAAAACCAGATTATTCCCTGAGTTTAAAACGTTAAATAGGCCATTAAAAATATGGTCTGCGGCGAGCTCATCAGGACAAGAACCCTACTCAATAGCGATGTCGGTTGCTGAGTTTCAATCCAGCAGCCCTGGTGTTTTAAAAATGGGTGCACAAATAATTGGTACAGATATATCAAATACCATGCTTGATATGTGTAAACATGCTGAATATGATGCATTGGCATTGGCTCGCGGACTCTCTGCTGAACGTCGTAAAAAGTTTTTTAAAGACAGCGGCAATGGTATGGCACAAGTGGTTGATTCATTGAAAAAGCAAGTGAGCTTTAGGCATTTAAATTTGCTCGATTCGTACGCTTTAATGGGTAAGTTCGATATTATATTTTGCCGTAATGTTTTAATTTACTTTTCACCTGAGGTGAAAGCCAAAATAATTGCACAATTCTCTCAAGCACTTAACCCTAAGGGGTATTTATTTTTAGGTGCGTCGGAGTCTATGTCTGGTTTAAGTACTGACTTTGATATGGTGCGTTGTAACCCTGGTATCATTTATCAAAAGAAATGACCTTCATTAATATATTATCCCTCCTCTAAACGACGCCTATTGCGTCGTTTTTTGTTTTTATCATCACTATTTTCACTGCTGGCTCATTTATTGCTTTATCGGTACTGAGTCAATTTTTTGGAGGTAGTTATGGCTATCAGTTTTGATAAAGCATTAGGCGTGCATCCGCATGCGATGTTGATCCGTTCGCAAAGAGCAGAAATGCTCGCTACTAATATCGCAAATGCTGATACGCCCGGCTATAAAGCAAAAGATATCGACTTTGCCTCAGCATTAAAAACGGCAAAGTCCAACCAACTAAGCGGCAATACCATGGTAAGAACCAATGAAAAACACATTGCCGGTGGTACCCGTAGTGTAGGTAGTAATGAACTATTTCGTACGCCAAATCAAACAGATACAGGTGATGGCAACTCTGTTGATATACAAGTGGAACGGAACTTGTATACACAGAATGCTATGGAGTATCAGGCCAGTGTCCAGTTTCTTAATGGTAAATTTAAAGGCCTGAAAAAAGCCCTCGGTAGTCAAGGAGCCTAATTATGAGTTTATATAATGTGTTTGATATTGCTGGTTCTGGTATGAGCGCGCAAAACGTGCGATTAAATACCACGGCAAGTAATATCTCTAATGCCAATACAATTAGCTCTTCACAAAATGAGACGTACCGAGCGCGACAACCTGTATTTGCTGCGGAGCTAACAAAAGCGTCAGCGTCAGCAAGCAACCCACAGGGCTCTGCCGTTGGTGTAAAAGTGTTAGGAGTGGTTGAAAGTAATAAACCACTACAAATCGAATATAACCCAAATCACCCGAGTGCGGATGAAAATGGATATATTTACAAACCCAACGTGAATGTTGTTGAGGAGATGGCAAATATGATTTCTGCTTCTCGCTCTTATCAGACAAATGTTCAAGTTGCTGATGCAGCTAAGCAAATGTTAAGTAAAACACTGCTGTTAGGTCAGCGGTAACTGAGGGTAGCTCATGAGTAACGATATTAGTACTTCTTCATCCTACATGGACTCTTTACGTTGGCAAGATAAGCAAGTGCCAAAAAAAGAAGAGAGTGATGCGTTAACCCAAGAAGATTTCTTTTCGTTGTTAACACAGCAGTTGTCATATCAAGATCCCAGCAAACCAGCTGATAACGATCAGATGATTGCACAAATGACAAACTTTACTATGGCTGAAGGGATCTCAAATTTAAACTCTAACTTTGAGTCTTTAGCTGCGTCGATGACATCAAATTCAGCATTGCAAGCATCAACACTGGTTGGTAAGCAAGCGCTGCTGGAGTCTGACACACTTGAGCTTAATGAGTCGGGTGAGGTAAAGGGAGCGATTGTTGCTGAAAAGCCGGTAGACAATTTAACGCTTCGTATTGAAGATGCATCAGGGCAATTAGTTAAAACTATTGATTTAGGCACGCAGCCTGCAGGTGCGGTTCGCTTTGCATGGGATGGTAAAAACGAAGCGGGTGAACGACTTCCTCCTGGTGAATACAATGTTAAAGCTGAAGGCAGTACGGATGGCGAATTCTCTAGCTTACCAATTGCCTCATTCAAAAATATTGAGAGTGTTAATATTAATGGCTCAAGCGGCATTATTATTAATACCAAAGAAGGTGCGGTTAGGCTGACTGATGTCGCAGAAATCGCGTAATAGATTTTATGTATTTTTTAGCCAATAGGCTAAATATTTTTTAGGTTAGAGGTTAATTATGAGCTTCAATATTGCATTAACAGGCCTTGCTGCCGCACAAAAAGATTTAGATGTTACCGCCAATAATATTGCCAACGTAAATACCACGGGCTTTAAAGAGTCTCGCGCTGAATTTGCTGATGTGTACGCATCATCAGTATTTAGCGCCGGTAAAACGAAAAATGGTGATGGTGTACAAACCACTATGGTTGCCCAGCAGTTTCATCAGGGCTCGCTGCAGTTTACTAATAATTCACTGGATTTAGCGATCACAGGTGAGGGGTATTTTGCTACCAGTCAAGACTTAGGCGCACAAGACTTTACCTACACGCGTGCGGGTGCATTTAAGCTTAATAAAGATAACTTTGTTGTAGATGCTAAAGGTAATTTTTTACAAAGCTTCCCAGTTGATGAAGTTAGTGGTGATACGACCTCTGTAAGTCTTAGTACTTCATCTGCTTTACAAATACCAGATTCTTCGGGCTCTCCGCGCTCTACTTCAAACGTTTATACATCATTTAACGTCGATTCTCGAGAAGATGTAATAGCTGTCCCTTTTGATGCAACAGACAGTACTACTTATAACTCTTCGACATCGACCACAATGTATGACTCACTTGGTGAGCCACATGTTCTACAATTCTTTTTTGTAAAAACAGCGCCTAATGAATGGCAAGTACATGGTACGCTTGATAAAACTCCCTTTGATGCAACTGGTGCCGCGACAGCAACACCAAGCCCGCTAAGTACCTTTGGGTTTGATGCTAGCGGTTTGCCTGCAACGACTAATGGTGCTCCAAATGTTGGTCCAACCTTTACTGATGTTAATTTAACCGGAGCTAATTTATCGGGTATTTTATCTAATGGCGCCCAATTTGATGATATTGCGATTAATTGGCGCGATGAGGCCGGTACTGCAAATAGAACGCCTACTCAATATGCGAGTCGCTTTGAGGTGAAAGCACTAGAGCAAGATGGTGCGACAGTAGGTCGCTTAGCGGGTATTGATATTGGTACAGATGGAAAAGTTGTTGCATCTTACAGTAATGGTGATTCAACTTACTTAGGTCAAGTTGCCATGGTGCGCTTTTCAAACTCACAAGGTTTGCAGCAAGTAGGTGACACTTCATGGAAAAAAAGTTTGACCTCGGGGGAACCAATTGCGGGTGAGCCAGGTTCAGGCACACTAGGCAACATTAATTCGTCAGCTCTTGAGCAGTCTAACGTAAACTTAACCAATGAGCTGGTTGATTTGATTAGTGCGCAGCGTAACTTCCAAGCAAACTCTCGTGCGCTTGAGGTTAACTCAACTATTCAACAGAACATCCTTCAGATCAGATAATCATATTTTGATTTACTAAGGCTGCTTAGTGCAGCCTTTTTTATTCCTCTCCTAAAATCTTATTCACACTTAAATTTAATTTGGCACTTATATTGCATTTACTCATACATAGATTTCTTAATGAGTCGATGTTATGGATAAAATGGTCTACATAGCGGCATCTGGCGCTAAACAAAGCATGCAAGGGCTTGCTCTTAAAGCCAATAATTTGGCAAATGCGAATACCACTGGGTTTAAATCTGATTTTGCGCAAGCACGGTCAATGCAGGCTTTCGGTGAAGGTTTGCCGACTCGTGTTTTTGCTATGCAGGAGCGCCCAGGATCAAACATGACATCGGGCGGTGTTGTTGAAACAGGTCGCAGCCTTGATATTGCTATGAGTGATAACGCATGGCTGAGTGTTCAGGATGCCTCTGGTAATGAAGCCTATACAAAAGTGGGTTCGTTAAATATAACGGCTGAAGGAATGTTGACTACCAGCGACGGTCGTCAAGTTATTGGCGAAGGTGGGCCAGTCATATTACCTGTACCGATTGAAAAAATTGAATTTAGCAAAGATGGCACTATTCAAGTTCGCCCTCAAGGTGCACCGGCTAACTTTTTAGAAGAAGTTGATCGGCTAAAAGTAGTTGATGCAAACAACGCTACACTCGAGAAGGGTAACGATGGCTTATTTAGAGCTAAACCAGGCCAAATAGTCGAAACATCAGCCAATGTACAAGTATTAGGTGGCACATTAGAAAAATCGAATGTAAATCCTGTGCATGAAATGGTCGATATGATCAGTCATCAACGCCAATTTGAATTACAAGTAAAACTGATGAAAACAGCTGAAGAGATTGACGAACGTCAAGAACAGCTGATGCGCATCGT
Source organism: Pseudoalteromonas issachenkonii (assembly GCF_002310795.1). Classification (NCBI taxonomy): domain Bacteria; kingdom Pseudomonadati; phylum Pseudomonadota; class Gammaproteobacteria; order Alteromonadales; family Pseudoalteromonadaceae; genus Pseudoalteromonas; species Pseudoalteromonas issachenkonii. The sequence continues at coordinate 2,488,055 of NZ_CP011030.1, read as the reverse complement.
TTAACTATAACGTGAGGATATTATTATGAATCCAGCATTATGGATAAGTAAAACAGGGCTTGACGCTCAACAAACAGATATATCGGTTATATCAAATAACTTAGCGAATGCCAGTACAGTGGGTTACAAAAAAAGCCGCGCTATTTTTGAAGACTTACTCTACCAAAATATTAATCAACCAGGCGGTCGCTCATCGCAAGACACCGAAATGCCGTCAGGCTTAATGCTGGGCGCGGGTACGAAAGTGGTCGCTAATCAGAAAAACTTTTCCCAAGGTAACATGCTCACCACTGAAAATTCATTAGATTGGATGATTTCTGGTCCTGGATTTTTTGAGGTTTTACAGCCTGATGGCAATATTGCCTATTCGCGTAACGGCCAGTTTACCACCGACGGTGAGGGGCGAGTTGTAACTTCGGGTGCCGGTTACGTTGTTCAGCCTGAAATGAATGTGCCTGATGATGCACAGTCAATCACCGTATCTCAAGATGGTGAAGTGTCAGTTCGAATTAAAGGTCAAGCCGAAAACGTGGTTATTGGTCAAATTACTATTAGTGATTTTATCAATCCGTCGGGCCTTGAGCCTATAGGGCAAAACCTTTATACCGAAACTGCAGTAAGTGGTGCACCTGTTCAAGGTAACCCGGGGGTTGAGGGCTTAGGTACAATTATTCAAGGTTCACTTGAAACATCAAATGTAAATGTGACCGAAGAGTTGGTTAATTTGATTGAAACTCAGCGAGTTTACGAAATGAACTCAAAGGTAATTTCAGCGGTTGATGAAATGATGAGCTACATCAATCAACAATTATAGTCTTGGGGGATTGTATGCGTAATATCATGTTATTTGCAGTAGGGACTTTACTGTTAAGCGGTTGTGTATCTACACAAAATAATGAAGTAGTGCAGGACGATCCCTACTATGCACCTATGTATCCTGAGCCTAATATGGAGCCAGTGGTAGCAACTGGCTCTTTATTCAGTACTCAGTTATCGAATGACTTATATGCCGATAAGAAAGCACTTAGAACAGGCGATATCATTACGGTTAAATTGCAAGAGTCAACCCAAGCCACAAAAGCGGCTAAAACAGAAACAGATAAACAAACAGATGCTAGCCTCGATCCTGTTATTGGTTTAGGTGGTTTACCGGTTAATATTGGTGGCGATAGTATTCAATTTGGGGTTGGTAGTGATGCGTCGTTTAAAGGTGACTCAAAATCAAATCAATCAAACAGCCTAGTTGGCGATATTTCGGTTAACGTGATGCGAGTATTACCAAATGGTAATTTAGTGATTCGCGGTGAAAAATGGCTAACGCTAAATACCGGTGAAGAATTTATTCGCTTAGAGGGGTTAGTGCGTCCACAAGATGTTAATGCTGATAATACCGTTGAGTCTAATCGTATTGCGAATGCGCGTATTCAGTATTCAGGTAAGGGTCAAACTCAAGAGGCACAAAGCCCGGGTTGGTTAACGCGTTTCTTTAGTAGCTCATTGTTTCCCTTTTAGAGGACATTCAACATGAATGGTTTTAAAGTTTTTTGTTTTATGGTGCTACTAGGCTGGCAATTTACTGCCAGTGCTGAGCGAATTAAAGATGTGTCTATGGTCGAAGGGGTGCGCTCAAACCAATTAGTGGGCTATGGATTGGTTGTTGGTTTACCGGGTACCGGAGAGCAAAGCCGTTTTACCGAGCAAAGTTTTAAAGGCATGCTTAATAGTTTTGGTATTACACTACCTGCGAGCTTAAAGCCAAAAATTAAAAATGTTGCAGCAGTCGCGGTTCATGCAGAACTCCCTCCATTTAGAAAGCCAGGGCAAACTATAGATATTACTGTGTCATCGATTGGCAGTGCTGGCAGCCTGCGCGGTGGCACATTATTACAAACATTTTTAAAAGGGGTTGATGGTAATGTATACGCTATTGCACAAGGGAGCTTAATTGTTGGTGGCTTAGGTGCTGAAGGCCTAGATGGCAGCCGAGTCGTTATTAATACGCCAACCGTAGGGCGTGTGCCAAACGGTGCCACGGTTGAACGTGCCGTTAAAAGCCCATTTATGCAAAACGATTATATTACCTTTAATTTAAACCGTCCGGACTTTACAACCGCAAAACGTTTAGAGAAAACCATAAATGATTTAATCGGCCCAAATAGCGCACAAGCACTCGATGCCGCCTCTATTCGGGTTGTTGCGCCACGAGATGCCTCACAGCGCGTATCGTATTTATCAACTCTTGAAAACTTAGAGTTTAAGCCTGCGGATACTTCGGCAAAAATAATTGTTAACTCACGTACCGGCACTATAGTTATTGGAAAAAATGTAAAATTACAACCTGCGGCAATTACACATGGTGGCCTTACTGTGACCATTGCTGAGCAACAAAATGTGGCGCAGCCAAATCCTCTAGCAGAGGGGGAAACAGTGGTTACCCAACAAAGTATTATTGACGTTAATCAAGATGATTCACGTGCTTTTGTATTTGACCCAGGTGTAAGCCTTGATGATTTAGTTCGTGCTATTAATGAAGTTGGCGCTGCCCCTGGCGATTTAATGGCGATTCTTGAAGCACTTAAAGAAGCCGGTGCAATTAACGGTCAGCTTGTTGTAATTTAGTTTTATAAGATTCTAGACCCTAAGCCCTAGGGTCTTTAACCCTTAACCTTTCATCCTTAACCTTTCATCGCTACTCTTCTTTTGGCTCAATTATTGCATTTAACTAGGTATTATTAATTATTGTGTCAAAAAGCTGATGGAAACAAATCATCTAGATAAGCAAAACTTTTTTGATTTAGGCAACTTAGACTCTTTGCGTCGAGATGCTTTAAACAGCGGTGATGCATCAACCGATGCATCTAAAGCGGCGTTAAAAAAAGCGGCGGCACAATTTGAAGCTATCTTCACCCAAATGCTACTGAAAAGTATGCGTAAAGCCAATGAGGCTTTTGAAGACAAAGAAAGCCCATTTAATGCAAGTGGCGTGAAGTTTTTTGAAGAAATGCACGACCAACAGATGGCTACAGAGCTTTCATCAAATGGCTCTTTGGGACTTGCAGATTTAATTGTGCAGCAACTATCGCCAGATGGAAAAAACTTTATGCCAGGCTCTGTTCTTCGTACAACGTCTGATTTCTTTAGTGACCAACGTGCGGGTAGCACCTTACCTCATCAAGAAAACCAAAAGGTCACTGAAAAAGTGCCGCTCGTTGATTCAACTGAAAAAAGCGAACAAAACATAGCGTCTGGCACATTTGAAAATGCTGAGGAATTTGTAAGCACCGTATGGGAACACGCAAAAACAGCGGCTAAGAAAATTGGTTTAAATCCGGCGGTTATGGTTGCGCAAGCAGCATTAGAGACTGGTTGGGGTAAACATATTATCAGTAAAGGTGATGGCAATAGCTCAAATAATTTATTCAATATAAAGTCAGATAAAAGTTGGCAGGGCGAAAAAGCCAGTAAGGTCACTTTAGAGTTTGAGCAAGGCGCTGCAGTTAAAAAGCAAGCAAGCTTTAGAGCGTATGACTCAATAAAAGATAGCGTGAATGATTTTGTGGATTTTTTAACACAGAACCCTCGCTATCAAGATGCATTAAACAATACAGCAAAGCCGCACAAATTTTTAGACTCTTTACAGCAAGCCGGTTATGCAACCGACCCTAACTATGCAGACAAAATAAAAAGAGTGCTTAACAGTAACGAGTTAAAGAATATCGCCACAAGCGTTATCCGCCAAGGAGTAGAGTAACATGTCGTTTAATTTATTAAATATTGCTAATTCAGGAATAAGAGCAAACTCTGAGTTATTGCAAACGACAAGTAAAAACATCGCAAACGTTAATACTGAAGGGTATGTACGAGAGCGCACTGAATTTACTACCATGATTGATAATCAGGTGGGCCGCGGTCAAACGTACCGGTTATTAAATGAGTTTGCACAAAAGCAATTAAACCGAGATACCTCAAATAAAAGCTTTTTTGATCAATTTGTTAGCGAGGCGAGTCGGGTTGATCAAATTTTTTCAGAAAAATCAAACAGCTTATCAACTAGTATCAACTCGATGTTTAACAACGTGCAAGAAGCACTTAACCAACCTTCATCTACGGTTGCTCGTTCATTGGTGATGAGTGATGCGCAAAATCTGATTGATCAAATGGACCGGCTTGCAGGTATTGTTTCAGAGCAAAAAGCAGTGGTTAATGAGCAATTAGAAATATTTTCTGAAGAGGCGAATACGTTAATCGAAAGTATTAGTTCGTTAAATCAAGAAATTGCGGGTGTTCATGGCACTAAAAACGAAGCAGATGCTAGCTCAGCTTACAACGAGCGTGATAAAGCAATACGTGATTTATCAAAACTAATTGATATAGAAACACTCGATGGCCCTAATGGTGAAAAACAAGTATTTATGGGCACAGGTGAAGCGGTTGTTATGCAAAATGGTTCATTTAACTTGTTTTCGATTAGTGGCGATCCCGATGCCAATTTTAAAGAGTTACGCTTAGATGTAAATGGTGGCCAAGCCGTTCCACTAGAAATAGATCCCACTAAACTCAAAGGTAAAATTGGTGGCTTATTGGCATTTAGAGACGATATTTTGGTGCCTGCACAAAATCAAATAGGTCAGATGGGCATTGCGCTTGCTGATTCGTTTAATCAGCAAAACCGTTTAGGAATGGATGCAAACGGTGAGCTTGGAGGCGATATTTTTGATATCCCAACGGTCAGTGCTTTTGTTTATCAAGCAAATACCGGAACAGCTAATATGTCAGCAACCGTTGAAGCTGGTAAAGGCAGTGAACTACCAGCGAGTGATTTTGTGATCACCTATACGGGGAACCCTAACGAAGTAAGTATTCAGCCAATAGATAATAAAGGCGAGCCTTTAGGCAGTGCATCGTTAGCTGTTATTCCACCGAGTGGCATTATTGACTCTGCGGCAATCACCAGCGGGGAGTCGTTTGGTTTAGAGCTAAACGTAACCGGAGCCGGTAATGCCGGTGATCAATTTCAGATAAAACTTAATAGTGGCGCGGCTGGCAATATATCGCTGACAACAGGTCGAGGAGAAGACATTGCATTGGCCTCTCCAATTAGAACAGCAGACGGGCTTGATAATACAGGCACTGGGACTATTTCACCGGGTGATGTGAGCGATGTAACTACCGGCAGTTTTACAAACCCTTTAGGCTTAGCAAATGGTCCTATTAACATTGTTAAAACTGCTAATGCTAACGAATATCAACTTACTGATGGTAATGGTACAACCACGTTTACGGTTACACCGCCTGCTAACAATATTTTGGCGCAAGCGGGGCCTCCTTATGATGGCTATGGTTTTGACTTTAATATTGAAGGGGTACCGGCTACAGGAGATACCTTTAATTTAGAATTTAATGAAGGCGGTTTTGATGATAACCGTAATGGTCAAAAACTCGCTGACTTACAAAATAGCGATTTAGTACGTCAAAATGTGGTAGCAAGTGCCTCAGCCGATAATCATAAAACCTTGAACCAGGCCTATGCTGGATTAGTAACCGATGTTGGTGTAGTAACCAGTCAAGCAAAAACCAACGGGGCGGCATTTGATGCTTTAGCACAGCAATCAGAAGCCTGGTATGAATCGTTATCCGGCGTAAATTTAGATGAAGAGGCAGCTAATTTGCTGCGTTTTCAGCAATCTTATGCTGCATCGGCTCAAGTACTGTCTGCAGCACGTTCTATTTTTGACACTTTACTGAGTGCGGCGAGGTAATTATGCGTTTATCAAATAATTTAATGTATCAAAATAACATTAATAAAATACTTGAGAATCAACAAAATGTAGCTGGTGCGCAGGAGCGCGTTACGACAGGTCAAAAATATTTGAGTACCTCAGAAAACCCTGCTGCTATTTCGCAGGGTATGTTGTACACCAATAAAATAGAAACTAATGAGCAGCTGACGAAGAATATTAACCAGCTAAAAGGGCGTTTAGAAACCGAAGAAAGTTTATTACAAGGTATGAACGACACTATTTTAGAAGCGCAAATGTTAACTATACGAGCGGGCAATGGTTCGTTAGATAAAGGTGATTTGGCTTCGGTTGCCAGTGAACTAAAAGAATTGCAAAAATCGCTGCTTAACTTAATGAATAGTCAATCTGAAGGGGGGAAATACCTTTTCTCTGGCTATCAAGACGATATTCAAACTTATACATTTAATAGCACTAATGGCAAATACGAATACCAAGGCGATCAAGGCCAGCACGAAGTAACCATTGCAAAAGGCGTTGAGATCAAATCAAGCGATAATGGCTTTAATGTATTTGAACGAGTTGATGCACGTCTTGATGTGGTATCGAATGGTGGAGCGCCATCAGGCGGTATTACCGCTGGAACTGTTTATGTTCAAAATCAAGGTGAGTTTGATCGTTTTCATAAAGATAATTATAACTCAGACCCAGATCCGCTTATTTCTCCAACGATCAATACCTATAACGTTAATGTGATCCCTGGTGCGACCCCTTCATCGCCTGATCAGTATGAGATATTACGTGATGGTAATCCTCTTGTACCACCTGTGACTGGTGAAGTAACTGATGAGCCGATTGAATTTGCCGGTATGGAAATTCAACTTGAAGGTGTAGCACCGGGGCAGCTTGATTTTACCCTTGAGAAACCAAGCAAAGAAAATGTATTGAATACACTAGAAGATTTGATCATTAGCCTAAATGACGAACAACTTGATGAAGCGCAAATTAACCAAGCATTATCGGATGGTTTAATTCAGCTTAAAAATGCTAGTGAACAGATTGTATTTACACAAGCTGGTTTAGGTGGACGGATGAATGTGGTTGAGCGTGTGACCGATTCAAACAGTGCACTGGATATTAATAATCAAGAAAATAGATCCAGCCTGATTGAGATTGATGCCGCTGAAGCCATCAGCGATCTTACTAAACATGAGTCTGGTTTACAGGCTTCACAAGCGACTTTTGGTCGCTTGGCTAAACTTTCATTATTCGATTATTTATAAATACTATCCAAGGCAGGTTATTACTTTACGAGAAAAGTAGGTAATAACTTGCCTTAACGAAGCGGCAAAAAACTGTCACCCCCTTTTTATCTTCTGTCAAAAAATCGCTAACTTCTAATTTAAAGCCGCAATAAGTGTTATTTAGTTGTTTTAAAACATAAGGTTAATCTTTTTTTACTAGTTGGCACAACTAATGCATTTAGCTAGTTATAGAAAGTGTGGTTTTTGCTTAAATATTTTGAACCACATTCTGATTGAAACTAGGAGATGGTAAAATGGCTTTAAGCGTAAATACAAATGTTGCATCACTTAATGGGCAACGCAATCTATCTAAATCTAGCATGGCACTTGAAACCTCAATGCAGAGACTATCATCTGGTTTGCGTATTAATAGCGCAAAAGACGATGCTGCAGGTTTACAAATTGCCAACCGACTAACTTCTCAGGTTAATGGCCTAACAGTTGCTCAGCGTAATGCCAATGACGGTATTTCAATGGCGCAAACCGCTGAGGGTGCGATGCAAGAGTCTGCAAACATCTTACAACGTATGCGTGACTTATCACTGCAATCAGCGAATGGTTCAAACAGTGCGGTTGACCGTGCATCCCTGCAAAAAGAAGTCAGTGCACTGCAACAAGAGCTTACTCGAATTGCAGACACCACCAAATTTGGTGGCACCAGCTTACTTGATGGTACCTTTGGTACAAAACAATTCCAAGTGGGCGCAAACGCGAATGAAACCATTAATGTAAGCTTACGTAATGTAGCAGCAGATTCAATTGGTGCGCATGAAATTAAAGGGCCAGGCAACGCCGCAGATGCAAATACTAGGCTTGGCGATGTACAAACGGTTAACTTAGCGACCAACCATGGCACCAGTGCTGATACAGTTAACATTAATGGTACAGATATTGTTATTGCCGGTGGGTCCGGTGCGGCTGTAATTGCAGATACAATTAATAAGTCGGGTGCAGGCGTGGTTGCAGAGGCCAAAATTGATACGAGTTTTGCAGGTATTACCTCATCAAGTACGGGTGTTATTGAAATTAAAAAGAATGGCGCTGTAGAAAAGTCATTTGATTTAGGTACCTACGGTGGTGATATGGAGCGTTTAACTAGCGATATGCAGCAAGCTGGTTATGATGCTATTTACGACCCTGCAACAAAAGAAATTGCATTCAAAGCAACAGATGTTGATGGTATCGATATCACTGGAACTGATGTAAGTGGCTTTACAATAGGTGGTACTGCAGTAACAACAGTAGCTAACTCTTTTAGTGTTTCTGCAGAGTTAAACTTATCATCAGCAAATAAAATTGGTATTTCAGGTACAACTGCAAATCAGTTATTTGGTACAGGTACGGCAGCAATACAGTCAACAGGTGGTACTAGTTCGCTAACAAGTATTGAAAGTGTGGATATTTCTGGTTCGACTTCGGAAGGTGCTCAAAATGCTATAAAAGCGATTGACGCTGCACTGGCGCAAATTGATGCACAGCGAGCTGACTTAGGTGCGGTACAAAACCGTTTTGGCTTTACTATTGCCAACCTTGCAAACGTATCTGAAAACGTGTCAGCTTCGCGTAGCCGTATTCAAGACACAGATTACGCGCTTGAAACAGCAACCCTGACTAAAAACCAAATCATGCAACAAGCAGGTACTACTATTTTGTCACAAGCAAACCAGTTACCGCAGGCTGCATTAAGCTTGTTAGGTGGTTAATAATTAAAATTAAAAAGCCAAGTATTTATACTTGGCTTTTTTGTTTGTATTTCAATTAACTAAAGTTTTTTACTGTTTTTTTTAAAAAAAAGCTAAAGGTAATTTTATAACGGCCGTTAACTTAATTAGAACGGAGCTTGAACAGATTTTTATTGTGATGGCTCTTGGTTAAAATCAATTAGTTACATTACGAAAGTAATCAGGAGTTATAACATGGCTTTATCAGTAAATACTAACGTTGCATCAATAAATGCACAAAGAAACTTATCAAAATCTAGCGATGCATTAGGCACATCAATGCAACGTCTTTCATCTGGTATGAAAATTAACAGCGCGAAAGATGATGCGGCTGGTCTACAAATTGCTAACCGTCTATCTTCACAAATTAACGGTCTAGGTGTTGCTCAGCGTAATGCTAATGACGGTATCTCAATGTCGCAAACCGCTGAGGGTGCGATGACAGAATCATCAAACATTCTACAACGTATGCGTGACCTAGCGCTGCAATCAGCGAATGGTTCAAACGATGCTGATGCACGTGCGGCCCTTCAAAAAGAAGTAGGCGCATTGCAACAAGAATTAACGCGTATCGCAGAAACAACTAAATTTGGTGGTACTAGCTTACTAGATGGCTCATTTGGTACTAAGCAATTCCAAGTAGGTTCTAATGCAAATGAAACAATTAACGTAAGTCTTCGTGATGTATCAGCTGATGCTATCGGTGCAAATGAAATTAAAGGTGGTGCAACATCGACTGTTTCTGCTCTTGGTGATGTTCAAACGGTTGCTTTAAGTGCCAATGTAGCTACTTCAGCACAAACAGTTAATATCAACGGTGTTGATATTGAAGTTGCAGCAAGCTCTGGTGCTGCAGCAATTGCTGATACTATTAATTCTTCAGGGGCAGGTGTAAATGCTCAAGCTAAATTAACAACTACAATCGCTGGTATTGATGCAAGTAGCTCGTCTACAATTGAGATTAAAAAGGGTGGCACTGCGGTTGATAAATATGACTTGGGTACATTTGGCGGAGACATGGCTCGCCTAGCTAAAGATATGCAAGAAGATGGCTATGATGCTGTTTATGATGAGGCAGCCGGCTCTATATCATTCACAGCTACAGATATAGATGGTATTGATGTAACTGGTGCTGGCGATACAAGTGGTTTTACTATTGGCGCTCAAGCTGTGGCTAGTACAGCAGGTTCGCTTAGTGTTTCAGCAGAACTAAACCTAAGCTCAGCTGATAAAATAGGTATATCAGGAACAAAAGTAGATGAGATATTTGGTTCAGATGCATCTACAATAGATTCAACAGGTGGTTCAAGTGCGTTAACTTCAGTTGAGACTATTGACATCTCAGGTGCTACTTCTGCAGGTGCACAAAATGCAATTAATACAATTGATGCGGCACTTGCTCAAATCGATGCGCAACGAGCTGATTTAGGTGCGGTACAAAATCGTTTTGGCTTTACCATAGCAAACCTTGCAAACGTATCAGAAAACGTATCGGCTTCTAAAAGCCGTATCGAAGATACCGATTACGCTGCAGAAACGGCTAAACTGACTAAAAACCAGATTATGCAACAGGCTGGTACAACAATCTTAGCTCAGTCTAACCAGTTACCACAGGCAGCACTTAGCTTATTAGGTTAATTTAACAATAAGCTCTATACTTTAACTACTAAGGAAGGGGCAACCCTTCCTTTCTTGTATAGGTATAAAGCTTTATATCGCTTTATAGTAGGAGCGAATTATGGAAACGCAAAATTTAAATTTAAATATCAGCTCAGCGCAAAAAGGTGAGGTTACCTCAAGTTATCAAGCCCCATCTCAAGTTAAGCAAAATATTGATGAACAGAAGAATACAACCACCCCTACTGCTGCAAGTAATAATGAAGTCTCTAAAACTGAGTTGTCACCTGAAAAGCTAGAGAAGGTGGTACAGCAATTGCAGGACTTTATGGGTGAAATGAACCGCAGTCTTCAGTTTAAAGTAGATGAAGATTCTGGCCGCAATGTAATCAAGGTTATCGACAAAGAAAGTGGTGATTTGGTAAAGCAATATCCGTCAGAGGAAGTATTAGGTATAGTTGCTAAATTGGCTGAAGCCACCGGTGTATTGGTTGATTTTAAAGTTTAATTTTTCAGTAATTTAAGAGGGTAATTATTATGGCTATTTCATTTACGGGCATAGGCTCCGGACTTCAAGTAAACGAAATTGTAAGTGCTTTAGTCAATGCTGAAAAATCCCCTTATCAAGCGCGAGTAACAAAACAGCAAGCTAATTTCACGACTGATATATCTGCTGTAGGCACACTAAAAGCGTCTTTAGAAGAGCTGAATGGTTCTTTGGAGTCACTATCATCAGTTGATGAATATCAAAAAAGAACAATAAGTGGTAGTGATGAATTTGTTTCTTTTAGCTCTGAAAAAGATGCACAAACCAATAATTACTCAATTAAAGTTAATAGTTTGGCCGAAAACCATAAGCTAACATCAAATGCTATAGCTGGCGATGAAGCGGTGGGTGAAGGTAAGCTATCTATAAGTTCTGGCGCTAACAGTTTTGGTATTAATGTGTCAGACACCGCAACACTTGCTGATATACGTGACGCGATTAATGACTCAACTGACAATGACTCCGTGAATGCCACTATTATTACCGATGACACGGGGCAGCGGTTAGTATTATCAAGTAAAGAAACCGGCGCCGAAAACGCAATAAAAATTGTAGTTGATGATGTCTCTGATGGCAACAATACAGACGCCTTGGGTTTATCTCGTCTTGCGTATGACAGTGATACAGCATCAGCAACTTACGCTGAAAACCTAAACGAAGTAACTGCAGCGACGGATGCCTCAATTACGATAGATGGTACGCTTGTTGCGACGAGCAGTACAAATGAATTTAAAGATGTCATTGAGGGCGTCACCATTAATGCCAAAAAAATGCATGGAACTGACGATGATTTAAGTAAAGCCGTAATAACAGAAAATAATAAAAATATTACAGCTGGTTTGAACTCATTTGTAGACAAATTTAATGCTTTTATTGATTTATCTAAGCAATTAGGACGCTCAAGTGCTGAAGAGGGCGTAGGGGCGCTTGCTGGTGACTCATTATTAAGAGGGTCTGTAAACCAGGTGCGCTCATTGTTAACCTCAGAATTTAGCACGGGAAATGGTAATACCGATTTTTTAGCTAATTTTGGTATTAGAACGGAGCGTTCAGGTAAATTAAGTATTGATTCCGATGCATTAAAAGCTGCGATAGAAAAGGATCCTCAAGCCTTACAAACCTTTTTTATCGGAGAAAATGACGGTGATGGTTTTGTTGGCCAGTTAGACACAGTCATTAAAGGTTATACGGCTTCTGATGGTATTATTAGTTCACGTATAGAAGGTCGTGAATCACAGCTTTCTAAACTAGAAACTGATGTAGAGAAATTTAATATTCGTATGGCGAAATACGAAGAACGGTTATACAGTCAATATAATGCAATGGATTTATTAGTCGCCAATTTAAATTCAACAGGCAGCTATTTACAACAACAATTAGCTAACCTACCTGGGGTGGTTAAAAAATCAAGTTAAGCGGAGTGAAATTTGGACGCTAATCAACAAGAATTAACAAAAATGATGTTGCAAGCAACCTTGCTTGCAAACCTAGCTCTATTGCAAGAGCAAATGCCAGTTATATATGAGTCATTTAAAGACTACACACCAAGTGATACGGGCGTAGCTATAGATGAAGCAAATAATGCAAACTTATTTAATAATAATGAGTTTGTCTATCAAGTTAATCCTAGGGAGTTTGCAAAACAACAAGTTGTTCAGTTTTTAGAGAATCCGCTTTACTTCAAATATCAACTAGGTCATCAAGATGACGAAAATATTGTTTTTGAACATGCCGCGCTTTTGAAATCAATTTATAACGTTCGTTCGTCAGAGACAGATAATAAAATTCACAACCCTGCTGCAGAGAATCGTCTCGACTTTATCTGCTTTTTAGGCGGTGGCTTAGGGTATCAGATAGAAGAGCTACTCAGTAAAAAAGATGTACTAAATGTGTTTTTATTTGAGCCAAGTAAAGACGCTTTTTATGCGTTACTACATTGTATAGAATTAAAACCACTTTTTGATAAATGCACAGCTAATGGCGGACAGTTTTCAATACGTGTAGGCGGCAATGAAGATGGCGTGATTAACGAAATTTCCAAATTTTTGTTTAATCAGGGTCACTTTAATATCAGTCAAATACTATTTTTTAAGCATTATGATAGCTCATTGATTGAAAAAACAATTGAGCGTATAAAAGGTATTGGCCATCGTTGGGCTGCAGGCTGGGGGTTTTTTGAAGATGAAATAATTGGCGTGTCGCACACATTAGCCAATTTAAATGCTAAGTTTCCAGTGTTAAAAAAGCCTGAACTAGTTAAAAATTCATTAAATGATTACCCCGTATTTATAGTCGCTAATGGTCCTTCTCTTGATGATGCAATTGAGTTTTTAAAAAATAACCAAGACAACATCATCATAATTTCTTGTGGTACTGCATTGAGAGCTTTGCTTAGCAATAATATTAAACCTGATATCCATATTGAAATGGAACGTACTGCGGCACTATTAGACTGGATTGAGTCAATTGATCGCACATCTGATTTAAATACAAAGTTAAATCAAATAAATATAATTGCGTTAAATACTGTTTACGATAATATTTTAAAGCGTTTTAAAAATGCGCATTTGTTATCAAAAATAAATGATGCAGGCGGTCGTCTTATTCGTGCTTTGGATACAAAGAAGCAGTTTACTTACCCTGATTACAGTAATCCTACAGTATCAAATACAGCGCTTGCTACAGCAATTGAATTAGGGTTTAAGAAAGTATATTTAGTTGGTACTGACTTAGGATTTGTCTCTAAAGAGCACCATCATTCAAAACATAGTATATATTTCGATAATGACTTTAAGCATAAAAAAGTAGTTGAAAAAGGTATTGAAGGTGCATTTGTTGTTAAAGGTAATTTTACTGAAGAAGTATTCACAACCCCGATATTTGACTCATCAAAAGGTAACTTAGAATTACTACTTCAAGAAAACCTAAATGTTAAAGTATTTAATACCGCCAATGGTGCTTTCATTAGGTATACTGAACCTAAACTTATTAAAGATATTGGTAATATAAAACCGATTGTTAATAAGGAAGATAAGATCACAGCGCTACTTTACAAAGCTACTTCTTTAGAGCAATTGTCTGCTGGTAATGTTAATCATAAAATGGAAGCTATCAAAACGAGAACAAAAGATGTTCTTGAGCAGCTGTTGTCTATAACTTCTCAATATTTTGAAACACGTGAGCAGCTTGCTGATGCGTTTAATTTACAAAATAAAATATTACTTACATTACGTAATAGCACCGCAGACGATGTTGTAGTTTATTGGCTGATTCAGGGAACTTTTAGATATTTTCAAGCTTATATTATGACAAGTAGCTATTATTACAATGACTTAGAAATGCGTACTGGATTTATAAATGCATGTGTTGACGCGTTTCATGAACATGTAAAAGGTATCTATTTAGAGTTTATTGAAAACTATAATAAACCGGCCAAAGTCTAATCAAAGTTAGTCGTTATTTATTAGTAACGACTAACTCAATAAAGTCATCTTGTGGTTTTTTGAATAAAGACATGAACACGACATCAGATGGCTTACCATCTAAAATATAATGCTCCTTTAAAATACACTCATTTTCATACCCAGCCTTTAAAAATGCTTTGATACTACCAATATTAGAGGTATAAGCACTTGCAGTGAGCTTTCTTAATCTCAATTTTTGAAAAGAGTACTGGCTTACTAGTCTTATTGCTTGGCTAGCGTAGCCTTTTCCCCAGAACTTTTTATCCCCTATAAAGAGGCTAACCTGGGCAACATTATGAATTGTATTGATACTTCCTATTTTTATATTGCCAATATGTTCATTTTCACTTGTTCTTATTGTAAAAAGTTGCTCGAGAGGGTTATTTAGCTGTAAGGATATATAATTTTTAACAGAATCTATATCCTGCTTATGAAAGCGTGTTTCTAAATACTGGTTCACTTTTGAGTCATTTAACCAACTTACGTATTTAGTTGTAACGTCCTCCAACTGAATACTTCTAATAAAGATACCTTGGATATTGTGACTTTTTATCGTTAATTGGTTCATGGGTTTCCTAAAATGTGAATTTATCGATCGCCTAATTAATGCATTTATTTTAAGGCATAAGGAGCGTAGATATTTCCTCGCCAACCTAATGAGGTCAGCTCATGCTTTATTTCATCATGAAATGAAGATGAGATAATGACTGTTAGCTTTTTGTCTAAATCTTTATTAATGAGAGCATTAATAGTATCGATTGAATACTTAATCGTATAATTGAGACCACAAAAGCGTTTCCCAGTTTTATTTGGATTTCCATCGATAATATACAGAGGCTTTAACCCTGTTAAAGCCAATAAAGTTACAGCTCCAGAACCTGCACCCCAGAAGATAAACTCTTCATCTTTACAGTAGCTTTGTAATGCTTGAATATCTTTATCTATCTTTTGTTTTAGTTTGCCATTATCCGATGGTGCTAAAGGCAGTAAAGATTTTTTCTCTTTATTTGTGAATGAAATAATTAAATTACCGGATGCAGTTACAATACTTTTATCTTTAAACCAACCAAATTGATTTGCAAGGGTTACTAATGAACGCTCTGAGAAAACATGTATATGTTCAACATGAAAAGCTTGTGTTGAAGGCTGTGTGATAGACCAGTCTAAACTAGGTGTTTCTAAAATGAGTGTAGAAGTTGAATGACTTACCTTTGATATGGCTTTGAAAAAATCTTTAAAATCAAAAATGTGTTCAATTACATGGCGAGAATAAATAAGGTCAGATTTAAAACATAGGCTAGAGGCAATTTTTTCAGTGAAAAAAACCTTTTCTACTATCAACTCTTTTTTTTCAGCTGCTATCGCAGTTTCTTCATTTGGCTCAATGCCATGGTAGTCCACATTAGAATAAATTGTCTTTAGTTCTGCTAGTACTTCTCCACTTGAACAGCCTATTTCTAGAACATTTAGCGTTTTTTTATCAATGATATTGTTTTCACTAATAAACTTTATGAAATCATACCTAAATGAGGCACCTATATTTTCAGGTGACGGTGTATAGTAATGATGCTTATATATAGCTTCTAGAATATCTTTATTGTAGTTTAATTGAAAAGCATGTGCGCACTGCCTACAGATTGAGTATTCAATATCAATAACATGTGGCAAAGGTATATTTGACGTATCATCCATTGGATGTTGGTAAATTGGAAAGTTATTTAACTTAAGTAATAAAGTGTTTTTTTTATAATTACAAACAGGGCAATTCATAGCTACTCCTTCTTAACTAACTTTTCTTTTGAGCATAAAAGCTTCTGCATAATCAACACCGACGGTATTACCTCTTACTTTTGCCAATGCCTCAATTGCATCAATAGAACGAGAGTGGGGAGGCTTGCGCATTTCATCTTCATATATTAAGAGTAGCTTTTTCTTTTCTGCTATATGTTCTGAGATATCGACAAAAAACGTTGGTGAAAATGCAAATGCATTGATTGGCGTATTCCACTCTGTACTTGAGTTAACTTCAAATGAATATATTGTTGGGGTTTTTACTAAGGGAATAGGTCTAAATGCAGTCATGACTGCTTGATGTACAATACGATGATCTATATTTAAGTCGCCATAATGGTGTGTATAAATAATATCTGGTAGTTCTTTTTTAGTGACAGACTCTATTGCTTGGACTACATCAAGGATCGCAACTGTGTCCATTTTATTATCAGGAAAATTAAAAAAGTATTGCTTAGCAGACAAATACTCTCCCGCTTTTTTTGTCATCCTAAGGCGCTGTTCATAATCCGTATCAGAGCTGTTTTTTCGTGCTGAAACGCCATTTGTCATATATACAATGGATATATGATCACCTTGTTTTTGATGTTTTAATAAAGTACCACCACATCCAATCGCTTCATCATCAGCATGAGCGACAATAGCAAAAATATTTTTTTTCACTTATTAGTTTCCATTGTTAAATGTTTATTTGATAGCGCTGTTCCTCGGATGATGTCAGATGTAAATTTTTGTCCGATAACTAAATCATAATTATTAGGGGGTAAGCCAAAACCTGGGCGTATTACTCTAATGTTTTCTGAGTTTACAGTATCCCCTTCCTTAACATCCTTTACAACGTAGATTGAACGCCCATGTTCTTTACCTAATCTAGAACCTTTAGCCAGTATTTCGGCGCTACCCAATGCCTTCCATGTGTTGTGGCATGAAATTACTAAAGACTTTAATTCATCTGGCTCTATTGAAAATGTTGCATCAGGTCCGCCTAGTTTACGATCTAGAATAAAATGCTTTTCTATTATCCTTCCACCCATAGCAATAGATGTAATCGCTGGGATATTTGAAAGACTGTGATCAGATAAGCCAGTAATTATGTTTAGCCTTTTTAATTCGTTAAGAGCATTTAAATTCATCTGCTCAAACGATGCTGGGTATGAACTTGTACAGTGCAAAACGGCTATTTGGCTACTGCCATATTTTTTCAAATACTCAACACTTTCTTTTATTTCTTCAAAGCTAGATATACCGCTTGATAAAATTACAGGTTTTCCAGTCTTTGCTATCGCTTTTAATAATTTAAAATCTTGCACCTCAAAGGAGGCAACTTTGTAAAGAGGGCAGTCAAATTTTTCTAATATCGAGACTGAAACTTCATCAAATGGAGAGCTAAATAAAATAATATTATGCTCTTTTGCTTTTTGAAAAAGTGACTCTGTCCAATCTAAAGGCATTGAGATTTCTTCATATAATTTATAATAGCTTTGACCTTTCCAAGGCGGACTTTTGATAATGAAGTCATCCCTATCGCAGTCAATAGTTAGAGAGTCAGCTGTATATGTCTGTATTTTTATTGCATCAACGCCGCACTCAGATGCGACTTCAATCATTTTTAAAGCAAGCTCTTTATTTCTTAAGTGGTTGTTAGACATTTCGGCAATAATGAATGGCTTACTGTTTGCTGAAATTTCTTTATTTAGTATTTTCATGTAGATAATCTTTGTAACTAAAATGAATAAAAGGAATTTTAGCATTTTTTGCGAAAAGTCCGTCTGTTTCTGTTGTATCTCCAACCATTACAACAGAATTAAGTTTATGGCGTTTATTTAATAAATCAAAAGCATATCTGTTTGGTTTTAAACGCTCAGGTGATTTAGGATCGCATAACACTATATCGCAAACATAATTATTTAACTGCAGCCTATCTATTTTAGTTTGCTGAACATTTTTTTGGCCATTGGTAACGACAAATAACCTTTTTTCATCAAGTATCTCAAACAAAGTTGGGATTAAGCTTGCTTTTTTGCTTATGTACTTTCCATCATGTTTATAGTAGGTATTTAGCATTATGCTTAGGTAATGGTTTGGTAATTCATAGGCTGCTATCGCATCATTAAATAGGTACGGATAAAGTACTCCCATTTTTAGCTTATGAGTATGGAGGAATATAGCTAGGCCTTTGAGGGGAAGTTGGGTTATTTCGGAAAGTATTTTTTCAATCTCTTTAAACGCTCCAATGTCATAATCACTTTGATCAAATAGTGTATTGTCTAGATCGAAAATAATATCATCATATTTGCTTAACTGATGCGCCAATTTTTTTATCAGCATATATGTTCTTGCCAATATCTTATTAAACGGTTATCAGAAATATTTTCTTCTAGTGGTATTTGATATGGCAGCGACAACCAGCTTTTTATGCTCAAATCGATAATGTCGAACCCTGAGTTTATTGAAAAAATTAAACTACCTGAAAGTCTAGGATTGATTTCAATGATATGTGCGTTCTCTCTATCTTCATCTAACATTATTTGTATATTTATGGGGCCATTAAAGCGAATCTTTTCAACACATTTTTTAGCTAATGTAAGCACTAAAGGGTGTTGATTTATTTCACCGACTCTCGACACCCCAACTGCTTCAAGGCGCTTTCTCGCTAACCCAAAAACCCAATCACCCTCGGAATCTACAAGCACGTCGACGGTATATTCTGTGCCCTTTAATAAGGTTTGTATTACGCCTTTTTTATTTTTAAAAAAAGGAAATAATTCATCGTCTTCAATAATATAAATTCCCTTCCCACCTCTACCATACTCTGGCTTAAATATCGCGGGGGCAGATGTTGATGTTGGGGCTACGGGCAAGTTATTTTCTTCGCAGAATAGTTGAAAATTAACCTTACTTGTACAGATGCTTATTGTTGACTTGCTATTAATTAATATCTTCTTTGAGATACTTTTTGATAAGTCTGAACTTTGAGAAAGAATAATAAGTTCTTCATCAATAAATGGAATATATAAGTCAAACTTATCATCAAGTTGGTTGATAAATGGAATAAACTCAGAGCTACTGCATAAAGGCGATAAGTAGAAGTCATCACAGAAGTGCATTGCAATACTTTTGCTATTCTCATTTGCGTCAATACCTATCACTTTGTGACCTAAGGTTTGCAAGTGCTTAATAATAGATATAGCTGCAGCAGATGCCGCAGCACTCATTAAAATTCTCATAATAAAGCCTATAGCTATTTTTAATTCGAGAGCTCTTCAGCTCTCTATTCTTAAACTATATAAAGATGGTGTTAAAGCTGTAAAACCTGCTTTTGTAAAAGCAGTGATAGATGCTAAATTATCAGGTCTAATCTCAGCAATAATCGTTCCATGTTTCTTTAGTTCGGTTATATTATTCAAAGCTGCAACTCCAATACCTTTTCCCTGAGCTTGGGGCGAGATCAGAATCGAAACTTCATATTTATTTAATTCAATTTCATCTAAACGAAGAGTGCCAATATCATTTCCATCATGATTAATTATATATAGGGTCCTATCGGCTCTTTTTAGTGTATCTTCGAACCATTTGCAATGCTCTGGCCATGTTGGAATTGCAGTTTGCTTAAAGTATTTACGAACACCACTACTTGTTTGCCACTCAAAGACATTTTTTTTATCGGAATAAGTGGCTTTTTTTAGTTGTACTTTAGATATGAGATTAGGGTTTTGTTGCATTTATATAGTTCTCATTTAAATATGTAAGAGAGTCAATTTTCACTTATATCAACGATGAATTTTGATGGATACAATGAGCAATTCTATATTTTCCTTTGCCATCACTAATAGCTTTTGCTTTTAATGCTAATATTTTACTTTTATCTTCAATTATTTGAATACAGCTATATATGTTGGAGACGGTTGATAAAATAGCTGCTTCACTTAATTCAAATAACTCAATGTTACCATTTTGATTTTCTGCTGTTTTTATCATTATAATGGATTTTCCCATTGATGCAGCTTCGAAGAGCATTGAACCAGGAGCTGTAATGATTACTTTTGATTGATACATTAAGTCAGCTAAGTTTGGAGGTGCTTGATGCCAAGTTATGTTTAAATTTGTATTTTCAATGAGGCTTTTTAGCGTTTTTCCGTGTGCATAACCCAAACCTGTAGTTAAACAAATTTTACCCTTGTATTGCCTTACATCAAGTTCATATAACGAAGCAAAGCTATTGTTTTGAGGATCTGAGGCGCCAAAACATATAAATATGTCATAGGCTAAGTGCTCATCGTTTAATTTTCGAATGAATTCATCTCTGATAATTCCATATTTAGGACCCAGTAGAAGTTTGCATTGCTTAGGCACAAGCTTTTTATAAGCGCTTAGCCTAGACTCTGATGCCGTATCAATTAGTAAATTACAGAGATGTGCTCTATCAGCTAGATCATCGATTATAACTATATAATCAGCTATTAATTGTTGCTCCCATTGAATATCTATTTCATAATGGTCAATTAAAATACTTTTGATATTGTATTTTTCAAGTATTTGGTTGGTTTCTTCAAGTCCATTATTTGCTGTAGATAATTTTAAATAACTAACTAACTGGCTCTTTAGTAAAGATTTCGCTAAAGCAGACTCTTTTACAATGAATCTAATTTTTATATTTTTTTCGGCTAAAGTGTTTGCTAACTCTAAACAGCGCATCAAATGGCCGGCACCGATTAATTCGTTGGCATCTGTTCTTATGGCTAATTGCATTATCTCACCTTAAAAACGGGCTCTAATAGTTTACCTTTAAAAATATCATACAAATTTTGCGTTTTTATTGTATTTTTTAAAATAAAAATAACTTCATCGTATGCATTAAGTAATTTCTCTATATCATCATGTGTATGGGCAAAGCTAAGGTTATGACTACCACCAATTAAAATACCTCTAGTGCACATCTCTTGAATAAATAAAGATTTTAGCTCTAATGAGGAATATTTTTGAGTGTCTTTAATAATAATAAAAGACCATGACGGATGACCTGCAGTGCTCAGCCAATCTTTTACATCGTGTTTGTCTATTAATTTATTAAGCTCACAAATTAATTTTTCACCTAAAGTGTGAATATGTGTCAGTACTCTTTCTTGCTGCATTTTTTTTAATGTTGTTTTTGTAGCAACTAAAGACATGGTTTCGCCCGCAAAGGTGCCGGAGAAGAAAATATCTTCCATCAATGACATTATTTCTTTCTTTCCAACAATAGCTGAAATAGGGAATCCGTTTGCCATGCCTTTGCCAAAGGTTGCTAGGTCAGGTGTAATATTAAATAAGCCTTGAGCACCATGTAGATCAAACCGAAAACCGGTAATTGTTTCGTCAAAAATTAGTACAGAGCCATGTTTTTTACAAAGTGCTTGTACTCCTTCAAGAAATCCAGCTTCTGGAAAGGCTATATTCATTGGCTCCATAATTACAGCAGCAAGCTGTTCAGGGTATTCAGTAAAGAGCCTTTCTAATGAGCTAAGGTCATTGTATGTAAACGTATGGGTAAGCGCTCTAACACACTCGGGAACACCTAAATTTCTGGTTGTTGAGCCAATATACCAATCTTGCCAACCATGATAACCACAGACTGCAACATGCTCTCTTTTTGTATAAGCTCTTGCTAGTCGAATAGCAGCAGATGTTGCGTCACTGCCATTTTTACCAAAACGCACCATTTCAGCGCAAGGTATTAGCTTTGTGAGTTCTTCGGCGACTTCCATTTCTAATCTATGAGGAAGGGAGAAAGTGATCCCTGAGCTAAGCTGGTCTATCACAGCTTGATTTACATCAGCATCACAGTAGCCTAAAGAAACAGAAAGTAAGCCATTCACAAAGTCAATATACTCATTATTATCTGCATCCCACACTTTAGAACCTAAACCTCGTTCAATAAATAAAGGTGCTGCATTTTGTGGGAACGCAATTCTACTCTTACTAAAAGTTTGGGAACCTAGAGGAATGGTTTTTTCAGCTCTATGTAGCCACTCCGCTGAATTAGTGTAATTATTCATAGCCTTCTTCTTTATCTTGTTTTAATGATTTAACCATTCCCTCATTTCGAGCAATTTGGGAGTTTAATAAGTTCAGCTCTGGTTTATGCGATAACAATTCCAGTATATCTTGATAATTAAAATTAGGCTTTTTTACATATAAATTTTCATATATTGATGAAATCAACTCAAAGTCATTGGGTTCGTCAACAGTCCATCTATAGGCAGAGAGGTCTTGCTCACTTTGGATATTCTGTAACTTATACTTATCAGGGTGACTTGTTATATAAGGTGTTACGTGTTCTAGCTCAGAAGGCTTTTCTGCATATTTATAAGCGTTATGTAAGGCCTTTTTACTGATCACTTCAATATCGAGACCATCAGGGTATGTGGCTACTAAGCAGTTTGAAGTATAATCATTTTTGTTTTTTAAATGACTATTAATGACATAGTCCATGAGCTCAGGGTCAATCACTGGGCAGTCAGCTGTTATTCTAACGATAGCATCACAAGGGTAATTGAGTTCAGCATGAAAGTACCGGCTGAGAACATTGCTTAAACTTCCTCTAAAGCATAATAAATTATTCTCATTGCATAACTGTTCAATAATGTCGTCACTTTCATCAGTACTTGTGACAATAACTAGGTTGTCTACTAATTTTGCTCGTTGTACACGCTTAGCTTGTTGAATAAACATAGGTAAACCTTGGAGGTTCTTTAAAACTTTATTAGGTAAGCGTGTTGATCCTGTCCTAGCTTGCATGAAAGCATTTATCATATTTTTAATCCTAGCGCTTAATTAACCAAGCCATTGCGATGGATTGATTAATGCTAAATTACTTGAAGCTAAAGAGGCTAAAACGTCATCCGAGGGGAGTGTAAGCTTTTTTGCGGCGCAGTAGCTGTCTATTAATTGTGTTAACTGTTCTTGTGAGCAACATCCTATAATTGCATTTTCGATATGAGGGGCTTTTTGCGCAATAATTGCTAATGCGAAAGTTAGCCGATTGCAGCCTAATTCATTAATAACACGATTATACTGAGAAAACTCATTATTAAACTGTGAAAAATAAGCGTTATTTTGAATCATTGGCTCTAATAAAAGCCCTTGTAAAAATATCGAGCGAGCGTGAAGCTTTATATTTTTTTCTATTAGCTTATCGATAATTTCAGGTTGTATAAAACGTTGATCTAACCAATTAACAGGAGCTTGAATCAGATCTAAATTAAACCTTTCACTAAGTAATTCAAGTTCTTTAGGATTATAAACAGAAACACCTATTCGCTTAACTATGCCTTTGGTTTTTAACTGCTCTAGCTGCGAAAAATAGTCTTCCCCTGAGCTGCTTAAAAGCAACTCACAATTATGAAATAACACTGCATCAATTGAGTCACAGTTCAGATTTTTTAAGCTTTTTTCTACCTGCGCGTGAATATTTTCACTTGATACTTTAGTAACGATAGATAAAGCTTGGCTTAAACCCGATTGGCCAATATTACTCTCGCTAATTCCATAAGCTGATGCCGTATCAACCACTGTAATGCCAGCGTCTAGCGCAGCACTAAGTATTCGTTTGATCTCATTTTTTTTTACCTGCCCAAGGGTGTTACTAATACCATAATTCAAACCAAATTGGGCGGTTCCTAAAGCGATTTTCATAGTTGTTTAGCTAATGTTTCTATTATGAAGTTTTGTTCTGAATTAGTTAATCCAGGATGCAAAGGTATGGTGAGAGCGCAGCTGTAGTATCTCATTGCATTTGGAAAGTCATTTGCCTTAAAGCCAAGCTCTTTGTAATAAGGTTGTATATGAATTGGAATGTAATGCAAATGACTCGTTATGCCTTGCTCTCTTAAACTACAGATAAGAGAATCATGTTTTACAATTGCATCACCAGACAAGGTTAAAATATATAGATGGTAACTAGAATAGCTTTGGTGTGATTGAGTTAAATGATTGATAGACATATCTTTTAGCTTGCTAGTATATACTTTAGCTAGCTGGTTGCGTTTTGCAACAAATTCATCAAGCTTTGAGAGCTGGCTAAGGCCTAGTGCAGCTTGTAACTCAGTCATTCTATAATTAAAGCCGAGTTCAACTTGCTGATAGTACCAAGGGCCATGACTTGGCTCTGTCATTTCACTCTGATCGGATGTAATCCCGTGACTACGTAAACGCACCATTTTATTAGCAAGTCGTTTGTTGTTTGTTACCGCCATTCCACCTTCAGCTGAGGTGATTATTTTGACTGGATGAAAGCTAAATACGCAAATATCTGAAAACTCACAGCTGCCCACAGGCTTACCTAAATATTTTGCACCAATAGAATGTGAAGCATCTTCAATAATCTTAAAGCCATATTCAACTGCAAGTTGATATATAGCCTGCATATCACATGATTGACCTGCCAGGTGAACTGGGATGACTACCTTTGGTAAACGATTATTTTCTTTAGCAATAATAAGTTTTTTTTCTAACTCATCAGTGCACATATTCCCTGTTGCTACATCAATATCCACAAAGTCTATTTGAGCACCACAGTACAGTGCACAATTTGCGGAAGCAACGAACGAAATAGGGGAGGTCCACACGATGTCATCTTTCCCCACATTTAACGCTAAACATGCAACGTGCAATGCTGATGTGGCACTGTTTGTTGCACATGCATAGGTGCTGCCACAATAATTTGCGATGGCTTGCTCAAAAGCGGGTACTTTTGGGCCTTGCGTTAACCAATCAGATTTTAAGACATCAACTACTGCGTCGATGTCTTGTTGAGAGATAGCTTGTTTGCCGTATGGGATCATGGAGTCATTACTTTTAAATTAAGGCTTCAATATTGAAGGCTTCAATTTCTTCAATCGTCATGTAATGTGGGTTGTTCAAAGAGTTATATTCAAAGCCTTGCTGAACTTTTTTTCCCTTTTCATTAAGTGCATTAACTGTAAAGTCATTACTACGACTGCTAAATTTGATGCCTGGTGCAATTACAAAATGATCGTTATATTCATAGGTTTCAAAACACAGATCGGCAGGGCACATAACTTCATGAAGTTTCTCTCCTGGGCGAATACCAATAATTTTAATAGGTAATTCAGGAGCCATTGCTTTTGCTAAATCAGCAATTCGAATTGATGGGATTTTAGGTACGAAAATTTCACCGCCCAACATGCGCGCGAAATTTGTTAAAACAAAATCAACACCTTGTTGAAGGCTTATCCAAAAACGAGTCATTTCGTCATGAGTGATAGGGATGTGATCACGGCCTTCATTAATGAATTTTTGGAAAATAGGCACAACTGACCCTCGCGAACATACTACATTCCCATAACGCACTACTGAAAAAGTCGTTTTATGGCCGCCTGCAATATTGTTTGCCGCTACAAATAATTTATCCGAGGCTAATTTAGTGGCACCATACAAATTAATAGGGTTAGCTGCTTTATCTGTCGAGAGGGCAATGACTTTTTCAACATTGTTATCAAGTGCTGCATTAATGACGTTTTCTGCCCCATTAATATTAGTTTTGATGCATTCCATTGGGTTGTACTCTGCGGCAGGTACCTGCTTAAGGGCTGCAGCATGGATGACATAATCAACGCCACGCATTGCGCGATTTAGTCGTTCTTTATCTCGAACATCACCAATAAAGTAGCGCATGCAAGGCTGATCAAAATCTTGCTGCATCTCAAACTGTTTTAACTCGTCACGAGAAAAGATAATAATTTTTTTTGGACTGTACCGCTCTAATAGTGTTTTTACATACTTTTTACCGAACGACCCTGTTCCACCTGTTATTAAAACTACCTTTCCATCAAACATGAGATTCTCTCCACAGCTAACCAGCCTAATATTGCCAAATCTATTTTAAAAGTTAGATTTATACTTATTTACAGCTTTTTTATTTTTTTGATTACCAACTATTTTAACCGCTAATAGTTGTTTTTGAGCATCCATTTTAGCAGATAGCTGTTCTATTAGGTTAATTAAAAACTCAAGTTCAGTCGCAGAGTAAAAAGCTTTTTCTCTTGTAAGTGATTCACTTATATATGTATCAAGCTTATTATGAATACTCAGCGCTTGCTCAATATCCCAATCCTCTGAGTCATTAATCAAACTCACTAGCTCATTACAATATTTGCGAGTTTCACTATCTGTAACTTGTGAACTCGTTATTTGCTTTAAAGCCATTATAGTTGTGGTTCTCTTTGCTCGAATGGAATTGCTTCCCAACCTGATTTAATCTCTTTAATCAAGGTAATTACTTCATCGATTTTATCTATATTGTTTTCAAGGTTTGCAGTTAATAAGCAGCGCTGGCAGTAGTCATACAAAGAGTCTAAGTTAGTTGATACTTCATTATTGTGTTCAAAATTTAATACCTGCTGCAACGCACCAAGTAGCACAATACAATCAGAGATTGCGTTGCCTTTTTTTTCTAACTCTTTACGTTCAATAAATCCTTTTGCAGCAGAGAGCTTGCCAACAATATTCACAAACACGAGTTTAACTTGGTCGTAAGGCGTCATTTCTTTAACACTGCTAACTGTTATTTGACGGTATTTATTGATTGATGCATGAGCCATAGGTAATTCCTCAAATTTTAATAACATGTTCAGAACTCTAAGCAAGTTTAGTTCCAACATAAGTTTGACTATTACTTTATCGGCAAAAACAGTCACACCTTTAAGTAATAATAGCAGTTTTTATGTGTTTCTTCTGTGTGGAATCGTATCATTGAAAATCGCATTATATGTCGTTTAATTCATCCTAAGTATGTATATCACTAAAACTACCCAGGCAATTAATAGCTATAAAGTATTAACTTTGTGCGGCCAGTGTCTGTTTTTTGGCGTTAATGTCAAAAAATCGCCGCTATTGCTTGCATCCAAACCCAACTGGCTTACAATTTGATTAATAAAACAAATTAGTGAAATAAATGGCTCGCTAAAGATGATCTTAATTTTAGATAATAATAACAATCGCTCTATTGGATTATACGCATCGCTTACTTTTATTGGTGAGGCTGTACAGTTGCAAACAGAAGCTGACTTTGAACAGGCATGCAGCCACTATCAAAACAAAGAATGTATTGTGGTGTTAGGTGCTTTGCAGTCTTTAGATCACGAAAGTTTAATTAAACGATACCCAACATTTCCTTTTTTACTCATTGGTGAAACGCTTAAACCTTTGTTGAGTTTGGCTAATGTTGTGGGGTTGATATGTGAGCCATTTACTCATGAAATAACCACACAGCTGTTACACGACTGTCAGCAATATCAGCGCATGTTGCCGCATGAACATAAAAATAATAAAGAGAAAAGCACCTTTGATGGTCTTGTTGGTGAAACCAAAGCGGTAAAAGATTTACGCTTTTTAATTACGCAGGTTGCTAAAACCGATGCTAACGTACTTATTTTAGGTGAATCGGGCACAGGTAAAGAAGTAGTTGCCCGTAACGTACATTTGCTTTCTAAGCGTAACAAAGGCCCATTTGTACCAGTAAACTGTGGGGCAATTCCTGCAGAGCTACTAGAAAGTGAACTATTTGGTCATGAAAAAGGCGCGTTTACTGGGGCTATTTCAGCACGAAAAGGCCGTTTTGAGTTAGCGCAAGGTGGCACGCTATTTTTAGATGAAATAGGGGATATGCCACTGCAAATGCAAGTTAAGTTACTGCGAGTGCTTCAAGAGCGTAGCTATGAGCGCGTTGGTGGTACCAAAGCGATCCAAGCTGATGTGCGTGTGATTGCTGCAACCCACCGTGACCTTGAAAGCATGATAGAAAAAGGCTCATTTAGAGAGGATTTATACTATCGTTTAAATGTTTTTCCTATTGAGAGCCCATCTCTTGCTCAACGCGCAGAAGACATACCATTACTACTTAAAGAGCTTATGCGCCGTGTAAATGAACAAAGCGGTACTACGGCTAAGTTTACAGAGCGTGCTATTGATAGTTTAAAAGAACATTCTTGGCCGGGTAATATTCGTGAGCTCGCTAACTTAGTTGAGCGTATGGTTATTATGTTCCCAGACAAGGTGGTTGATGTTCCTGATTTACCCAATAAATACCGCTACATTGAAGTTGAAGCCTATGAGCCACAGTACCCAGAAGAGCTGATGGAGCGTGATGCCTTTAATGATATTTTTAGTGGCGGATTTAGCGAAGATGAAATAGATCTAGAAGATGATTTTGTTCAGGCCGCACCTGGTTTATTGCCCGATGAAGGTATTGAGCTCAAAGAGTACTTAGCTGAGCTTGAAATTAACTTAATCACCCAGGCATTAGAGCGCTTTGATTACGTTGTTGCCCGTGCTGCTGAAGTGCTTGGCGTAAGACGAACCACACTGGTCGAAAAAATGAAAAAATATAACCTTTCTAGAGATTGAGAGCTAAGTGCATGTGCTAGGTACTAGGCGCTAGGTGTTAGGTTAGAAAAAATAAACACCGCGTTTAATGCAAACTCGGCGCTATACTTGTCAGCGGGTTTACCCCGCGTCTCGTAACCCGTAACCCCCACCTAGCCTAGCTTTTTAACTTCTTCTTTTCTAAAGCAATTATTACTATGATCGTTAACCATTCCACAGGCCTGCATGTAGGCATACACTGTGGTTGGGCCTAAAAACTTAAAACCGCGCTTTTTTAAATCTTTTGCAAATAACGTTGATGCTTCAGTAACTGCAGGGTAATCCGCAAGCGTCTCTAAATCGTTTACCTGAGGTTTATTACCAACAAACCGCCACTGGTAATCACTAAAGCTGCCAAACTCTTTTTGAATAGCAATGAAGCACTTTGCATTATTAATTGTTGCGGCTATTTTTAAGCGGTTGCGAACAATTCCCTCATTTTGCATTAATGTTTCTAGGTCCTGCTCAGTAAAGGCCGCTACTTTATTTACATCAAAGTTTGCAAAGGCGTTTTTATAATTAGCGCGCTTTTTTAATATGGTGTACCAACTTAACCCTGCTTGTGCCGATTCTAACGTTAAAAACTCAAAAAGTAGGTGATCGTCATACACAGGTACGCCCCATTCATGGTCATGATAATCCACGTAGTCTGGTTTTGAAGTATCTAACCATGGACAGCGATACTGAGCTTCTTCTTTCATGCTTATTCCTTAGCGCGTCATTTTTACGGCACGTATTTTAACTGTTTAAATTATTGATATTATTATGAAATAACTTTGGTACATATTGTGCATTAGCCAGTGTATCTACATTATTTTAGAGAGTTGATTATGGCCCTTGCAAGTGTGCTAAAACCTCAGTTTATTTCTGCTAATCAGTATAACCCATGTTTACTGCAAGAGGAGTATGTTGGTGAGTTGAGTGATTTGCGTCAACAAGCAAGTTGGCTCTCTCATCTGGTTGATACCATGCCTGCGGGCGTGATTGTACTTGATGGTAAAGGAATGATCGCTAAGGCAAACCAAATAGCTATCGATATGCTCGGCGAGCCATTAGAAGGAGAGAAGTGGTTTAGCGTTATTCAGCGCTCATTTCGTCCTCATCAAGATGATGGTCATGAAGTGTCGTTAAAAGATGGACGCTTAATAAAGCTCGATATTACTGCACTCGCGCCTGAGCCTGGGCAACTTATACTAATGACCGATTTAACCGAAACCCGACGCTTACAAAAGCGAGTCGCGCATATGCAGCGTTTAAGTGCCTTAGGTAAAATGGTTGCGTCTTTGGCTCATCAAGTACGCACACCGTTATCAGCGGCTATGTTGTATGCCGCAAATTTAGGCTCAAAACGCTTACCCGAAGCGTCTCGCGGCAGTTTTCATACTAAATTAATGTCACGTTTAAAAGATTTAGAAACCCAAGTAAACGACATGCTGTTATTTGCTAAAAGTGGTGATCAACAAGTTGTTGAGCAAGTGTCGATGCAACAGCTACTAAGTGAAGTTAAAGCCGGTGCCGATGCTATGGTAGCGCTCAATGATAGCGAATTAAATGTGAGCTTACCTGAGCCTGATATTGAAATTATGGGTAACAAAACAGCATTGGCAAGCGCAATTCAAAACCTAATTCATAATAGTATTCAAGTTATTGGCAGTGGTGCACAAGTACATCTTAGTGCTTTGCGTGATATGCAAGACCCTGATTATGTCCGCATTAGTGTTAGTGATAATGGCCCTGGGCTTGATTTAGCACAAACTGAAAAAATATTTGAACCCTTTTATACCACCAAAAGCCAAGGTACTGGTTTAGGACTTGCCGTTGTAAGTTCAGTGGCCAGTGCACACCAGGGACGTGTTGAAGCAAACAACAACCCACAAGGGGGAGCAATTTTTAGTATGTTGCTACCTATTAGTGTCACATCTAAATTAGGGGAGTCACAATGAGTAACACTATTTTAGTTGTAGAAGATGACGCCGGACTTCGTGAAGCATTAATTGATACGCTTGAAATGTCAGGTATAGCCTGTATGGCGGCCAATAGTGCCGAGCAAGCCATGGTGCTACTAAAAAAAGAAGTATTTTCATTGGTGGTCAGTGATGTACAAATGGGCGCAATGAGCGGCTTGGATTTGTTACGTAGTATTAAATTAAATTACCCTGATTTACCCGTACTAATGATGACGGCCTACGCCACTATTGATGATGCTGTAGAGGCTATGCGTTTAGGCGCGATTGATTATATGGCTAAGCCATTTGCACCAGAAGTGCTATTGAATATGGTGAGTCGTTACTTACCAGAAAAAGAAAAAGAAACAGACGGGCCCATTGTCGCCGACCCTAGTAGTATTCAATTACTCGAACTTGCTAATAAAGTTGCTCGTTCAGATGCCAGTGTGATGGTGCTTGGGCCAAGTGGCTCTGGTAAAGAAGTACTGGCGCGTTATATTCATGACAAATCAAAACGCTGTAATGAACCGTTTGTTGCGATTAACTGTGCTGCTATTCCTGAAAATATGCTCGAAGCCACTTTATTTGGTTATGAGAAAGGCGCGTTTACCGGTGCTATTCAAGCTTGCCCTGGTAAGTTTGAACAAGCACAGGGCGGTACTATTTTACTTGATGAAATCACCGAAATGGATTTAGGCCTGCAAGCCAAGCTGTTACGTGTACTACAAGAGCGTGAAGTTGAGCGTTTAGGTGGTCGTAAAACCATTGCACTGGATGTACGTGTGCTTGCCACAAGTAACCGAGAGTTAAAAGAAGCGGTTGCTGAAAACCAGTTCCGCGAAGATTTATACTATCGACTCAATGTTTTCCCACTGCTATGGCGACCACTGTGTGAGCGCCCAGGGGACATTATTGTGTTGGCTAAACATTTGATTGAACGTCACTTAAGTAAAAGCAAAGAGCCAATGGCGTATTTAGATAGCAGTGCAGAGCAAAAACTGCTTAGCCATAGCTGGCCCGGTAACGTACGCGAACTAGATAACGTTATCCAGCGAGCATTAATTTTACGCAGTGGAAATAGTATTGATGAGCATGCTATTTTTATCGAAAATCTAGCCCCAACGCATTTTGTGGCAGAAACTAAAGCTGACATTGAGCCTGTAAAAAGTAGTCTCAGTAACGCTTATTATGATGAAAAAGCAGCGCCTGCAGATGAGCAAAAAAATGATTTGTTAGCCGTCGATACTGGTAGTTACAAAGATGAGCTTAAAGATAAAGAACATCGTATTATTTTAGAAACCTTGGCACGCTGCCAAGGAAAACGTAAAGAGGTCGCCGAAACCTTAGGTATTAGCCCGCGTACTTTACGCTACAAATTAGCACAAATGCGTGATTTAGGTATTTCCCTCCCAGCATAACCCCCATAAGCCCTAAGTTCAATCACTTGAATTTAGGGCTGTCAAAACTCTGACTGCTTAATTATTTTACTTAAAGCGTTGTTTTAATTGGTTTTAATTTTTGGCATGTTTTGTGCTTCATTCTCTTTAAGAGTTTACTGCATTATCAGAGACAATTATGAAAATTCAAAACAGTGCTTTATTTCAAGAAATGCAATCAATGGCTGCGGAGGCCACACGTAGTAATCAAGTTAATAACTTGCCAACGCAAGTGCAATCAACCTCTACAGCACAGTTTGGTGACATGTTGAGTAATGCCCTTAATACAGTGCATGAACTTCAGCAAGACACAGGGCAAAAAGTAAAAGCGGTAGAGAATGGCGACAGAAGCGTATCACTTGCCGAGGCTATGATTGCTTCGCAAAAGTCTTCTGTGGCATTTGAAGCTACGGTACAGGTTCGTAATAAGCTTGTTGAGTCTTATAAAGAAATTATGAACATGCCTGTTTAACTAGGTAGTGGAGAATTATTGTGGCGCAATCTAATCAATCTACAGATCTGGCACTTGCTGATGGCATGATGGAGCAAAGTGAAAACGAAGATCAACAAGAGCAAAAATCAGGCTATTTCAGTGCCCTTGGCGGTGTTGATGTTTTACGTCAAATTACCCTGATTGTTGCATTAGCTATTTGTTTAGCCATTGCTATTTTCGTTATTATTTGGGCTCGTCAGCCAGATATGCGCCCTTTAGGTAAAATGCAAACTGAAGAGTTAATAGAAACACTCGACTTTTTAGATGCACAAAAAATTGACTACCAACTTGATGGCAATGTGGTCTCGGTGGATGAAACTGAATATCAAAATATCAAGTTATTGATGACCCGTGAAGGTTTAGATCAAGGGCCTACATCAGGTAGCGACATTATTATGCAAGACATGGGGTTTGGGGTAAGCCAACGTTTAGAGCGTGAGCGCCTTAAACATGGTCGTGAGCAACAACTTGCCCGTACTATAGAAGAGCTAAATAATGTTACTCGCGCCAAAGTATTGTTAGCGATTCCCAAAGAAAATGTGTTTGCCCGTAGAGAGAAAAAACCCTCTGCAACTGTTGTACTTACTCTTAAACGCGGTCGCTCTCTAGATGGCGAAGAAGTTGACTCGGTTGTTGATATGATAGCTTCAGCGGTACAAGGGCTTGAGCCTTCGCGCGTTACTGTGACCGATCAAAATGGTCGTTTATTAAATTCAGGCTCGCAAACCTCTTTAGCTGCACGCTCGCGTAAAGAATACGATATAGAACGTAAACGTGAGCAAGAATACCTAGAAAAAATCGACAGTATTTTGATTCCCGTGGTTGGATTAGGTAATTACACCGCACAAGTAGATTTAAGTATGGACTTTAGTGCGGTAGAAGAAACACAAAAACGTTACAACCCAGATTTACCTGCGGTAAGAAGTGAAACGACCTTTGAAGAAAATAATATTGGTGGCCTAGCGGTTGGTATTCCAGGCGCGCTTACTAATCAGCCACCAGTTAACTCAACTATTCCTGAAGATGCGATGGCGGGCGGTGCAGGCACTGCAACCTCACCGAGTAGAACTCACAAAGAAGCCACTCGTAACTATGAACTCGATACCACTATTTCACATAAGCGTCAGCAAACTGGAGTGATCCGCAGAATAAGCGTCTCTGTTGCGGTTGATTACCTGCCTACGGTGGGTGAAAATGGTGAAACAACTATGACGCCACGCTCGGTTGAAGCCCTGTCAAATATTCGTCGCTTGTTACAAGGTGGCGTAGGCTTTGATATGCAACGTGGCGATGCACTTGAAGTAGTGACCGTACCATTTGTTCGTGAAGACTCAGCGCTTGATTTTGAGTTGCCTTTATGGGAACAAGATTGGTTTATGAAAATGATGCGCTTAGTATTAGGTGCACTGGTTATTATTGTACTGATTTTAGCTGTCGTTAAACCTATGCTTAAGCGCTTAATTTACCCAGATAATACACTTGAAGAATACGATGAAGATTCTCTTAGTTCAGGTGTTGATCTTGGTGACAGCACATTAGATATGCTAAATAATGACTTTGATTCTGCTTCTGTTGGCTTCTCAAGCGATGGTACACTACGCTTACCAGACCTACACGGCGACGAAGACTTACTCAAAGCGGTTCGTGCCCTTGTAGCCAATGAACCAGAACTATCATCACAAGTAGTGAAAGCGTGGTTAACAGAAGATGACTGATCAAGAACAAAAACAACTACCTCAAGCGTTTGATGTTGATAAACTTGATGGTGTAGATAAAGCCGCAATATTATTGCTGAGCTTAACTGAAGAAGATGCAGCGCAAATCCTCAAGCACTTAGAGCCAAAACAAGTGCAAAAGGTCGGTATGGCTATGGCGGCAATCGATGATTTGTCGCAAGCTAAAATTAGCGCGGTTCATAATTTGTTTATTGAACAAATTCAAAGCTTTAGTACGATTGGTTTTCAATCTGAAGACTTCATCAAAAAAGCACTTACAGCCGCATTAGGTGAAGATAAAGCCGCCAGCTTGATAGACCAAATAGTGATGGGCTCAGGCGCTAAAGGCCTTGATTCATTAAAATGGATGGATTCTAAACAGGTGGCTAACATTATTCGTAATGAGCATCCGCAAATTCAAACAATTGTTCTCTCTTACCTAGAGCCTGAACAGTCGGCTGAAATTTTAGCGCAATTTCCTGAAAAAGTGCGCCTCGATTTAACCATGCGTATTGCTAATTTAGAAGAAGTACAACCGGCAGCATTGCAAGAATTGAATGAAATTATGGAAAAACAATTTGCCGGTCAAGCGGGTGCACAAGCTGCGAAAATGGGTGGCTTAAAAGCTGCGGCAGATATCATGAACTACCTCGATACCAATGTTGAAGGGCAGTTAATGGATTCAATCCGTGAGCATGACGAAGAAATGTCGCAACAAATTCAAGACTTAATGTTTGTCTTCGAAAACTTAATGGATGTAGACGACAGAGGCATTCAAGCAATCCTGCGTGAAGTGCCGCAAGATGTATTAATGAAAGCCATTAAAGGGACCGACGATGCCCTTAAAGAGAAAATTTTGGGTAACATGTCAAAACGTGCTGCTGAAATGCTCGCTGATGATTTAGAGGCTATGGCTCCTGTGCGCATTAGTGAAGTAGAAGCGGCGCAAAAAGAAATTTTATCAACAGCACGTCGCCTTTCTGATTCAGGTGAAATTATGCTTGGTGGTGGCGGTGGTGAGGAGTTCTTATAACCTATGAGTCACTCTAAAGGTCGCCCATTACATGCAGATGAAGCTGATGAGTTATTAAAAAATTGGCCAATTCCTGATGTTGCTCCCGATGAGCGAAGCTTTCGCAATCGCTCTACGGCTTATGGCACACCCTTAGCCGAGCTATACCGTAAAGAAATAGCAAAAGAACAAGTAGAAGAACCGGAAGAACCAGAGCTGCCTTCATTAACTATGGTAGAGCTGGAGCGTATTCGCCAAGATGCCTACGAAGAAGGCCTTAAACAAGGGCACGAACAAGGCTATATAGATGGCTTTGACAAAGGCGTAACCGAGGGTAAAGAGGCGGGTTACAAAGAAGGTGTAGAGCTGGGTAAAACACAAGGCCAAGAAGACGTTAAACCATTAATTGATGAGCAGTTGACCAGCCTGCGTGGCTTACTAGATAGTTTAAGCGACCCGCTTAAAAAAGTGGACGAACAAGCAGAAAAACAGCTGGTACAGCTAGCCACTATGCTCAGTGAAGCGATTATTTATCAAGAAGTAAAAACATCACCTGATATTATTTTACATACTTTGAAAAAAAGCATTGATGCACTTAATGCAGAACAAGAAAAAGTTCGAATTCATCTTCATCCAGATGACTTATCGCTGATAAAAGCCAGTTATGGGGAACAAGCTATTGAAGATAATCATTGGCAATTAATTGCAGAACCCACTCTAGAGCGGGGCGGTTGTGAAGTTAAAACAACGTTATCATCTTTAGATATGACCTTGAAAACCCGTGTCAAAGAAACGTTGGATAGCTTTTTGCATAACAGTGGTATCTAACTTTTTTATTGGCGTGTTATGTCTGTGAGCGATACTTCATTAAGCGAACGCTTATCTCAATACCAACGGCATATTAAAATTCCAGCGCCTGCAGTCGCGGGAGTTTTAACGCGTGTGGTTGGTTTAACACTGGAAGCCAAAGGTTTGCGCGCTCCGGTAGGCAGCCAATGTAAAATTGAAACAATGAACGGCTTTGTTGACGCTGAAATTGTTGGATTTAACGATCAAACTTTGTATTTAATGCCTAACGACCACATTTCAGGCGTACTTCCTGGTGCGCGAGTTATCCCCCAAGTTAATGACACAGGTTTGCCTGTTGGCATGAGCTTACTTGGTCGAGTGGTAGACGGCTTAGGCAGACCTTTAGATGGCTTAGGTAAAATTAATGCAGAACATACACTCAAATTTGCTCAAAATGCAATAAACCCTCTTGCAAGACGCCCCATTAGTAAGCCTATGGATGTGGGGGTACGTGCTATTAACTCGGTGATTACTGTCGGCCAAGGCCAGCGCATGGGCTTATTTGCAGGCTCTGGTGTGGGTAAATCAGTATTATTAGGCATGATGACCCGAGGCAGTGAAGCCGATGTGATTGTAGTAGGTTTAGTCGGTGAGCGTGGTCGAGAAGTAAAAGAATTTATTGAAGAAATACTGGGTGTTGAAGGGCGTAAACGTTCAGTTGTTGTTGCAGCCCCCGCTGATGCCTCACCATTAATGCGATTAAAAGGCTGCGAAAGTGCGGTAACCATTGCAGAGTATTTTCGAGATCAAGGTTTAAACGTATTGTTATTACTCGACTCGGTGACGCGTTATGCTATGGCACAGCGTGAAATCGCGCTGGCTGTGGGTGAGCCCCCTGCAACAAAAGGCTACCCACCTTCAGTATTTGCTAAATTACCTGCGCTGGTGGAAAGAGCGGGTAACGGCGGGGAAGGACAAGGCTCTATTACTGCCTTTTTTACCGTACTGAGTGAAGGCGATGACATGCAAGACCCGATTGCTGATGCTGCACGTGCCATACTTGACGGACATATTGTTTTATCGCGTGATTTAGCCGACAGCGGCCATTATCCTGCCATTGACATAGAAAAATCGATTTCTCGAGTTATGCCTCAAGTGGTGTCTGAGTCGCACATGCAACAAGCTCGGGTGCTTAAGCAAGTGTATTCAATGTATCAACAGAACAAAGACATGATCACCTTGGGCGCTTATCAAAAAGGCAGTGATCAAATGCTCGATCAGGCAATAAACATGATGCCAAGAGTGAACGCATTTTTACAACAAGGGATGCGTGATGTGATTAGCTATGATGATGGCCTTCAAGGGCTAGCGCAATTATTAGGACAAGCATAATGGCAAAAAATAAACTGCATTTGTTGCTCAGGCTTGAAAACGAAAAAGAAGAAACGTTACGCATGAGCTACTTGCAAGCTAATCAAAATTTGCAAGTAAATCAGCAAAAGCTGCAGGGCTTAAATGACTTTCGACTTGAATACACGCAGCAACTTCATATTAAGGGGCAGTCGGGTTTATCAAGTGCCGGATTTAGTCAGTATCATGCATTCATTGCTAAGATTGAAGAAGCGATACGTCAACAAGCAAGCACTGTTAACACTGCAAAGCAGGTGGTTAGCCAGCGTAAAACCTTGTGGTTAAAGCAACAAGTAAAAGCGAAAGCGGTTGCTAAGTTAATTGAAAAACAACAGATAAAAGCGGATATGTTGGCCGCTAAAAGTGAGCAAAAAATGCTCGATGAATTTTCCTCTAATCAGTTTTATCAAAGGCATAAAGCACTATAAGGTAGGCATGCTAATTGCTTAGATTCTACAAGAGCAATGATTTTTAGGATTGTGCGGTGGGCTGTTGCCGCTTTTATTAGGTGATTTATGGCGATAAATGATATTTCAATGTTAGCGGTATCTGAGCAAGACTCATACTTAGTTAAAAAAGACAGTGATAAAACAAAGCTAGATAGCAGTAATGATGCTGGCTTTTTTGATCAATTAGCCCTTGCTAACCAAGCTTCTGAAACACACAGTACGCAAGCTAAAGCGCCAAACAAACAATCAGCAGATGAACAATCCGATCTAAAAGAGCAAAGTAGCGAAGAAAAGCCTTTGAGCGGTGAAGATATGCTGGCGCAAATTAATGCGGCACAAGTCATCGATACCTCAGTAAAAAATAACCCCCATGGTGGTGCGCAGTTAATAGACAAAGACGCTGTTAAAATAAACGCTAAGCCTGAAGATAAGCTGGCACCTATTATTACTATGCCAAGTGATGCCGTTGTGGATGATGAAATCATTCCACAAACACAAAATGTACAAGGTGCTAATTTAGCAGGAAAAGGCGAAGGTGAGCCGACACTGCTTGACACAAAAGCGCTAGCAGCTGTTAATGCGAGTCAAAAAGGCGATGTTGTTTCAAGTCAATTAGCAACAGATAAGGTGGCCGATAAGCCGACTAATACCACAACCGTAAAATCATCATTAGACTCATCAATTTTGGCGCTGTTATCAAAAGATGATAATGCCATTAAAGCAGATAAATTATTGGCAAATTTAACACCTGCTCAGCAAGGTGAATTAGCCACTGAGCTTAATGCGATGAGCAAGCCAATTAATAAAGATAACCTAGCGGATTTAAAGCAATTACTCAGTAAGTATGTGAGTGAAAGTGAGAAGCCTCAAACACCTCAGCAGACCATTAATGCACAAATAAGTACGTTAACTACCTCAGAAAAACAGGCCTTACTCAATCAGTTGCAGGGTTACGTTAAAAATGAATCTTTATCAACGAAAGAACTTACCTCGCTAAAAGGAGTAATCAGTGATTTAGAGACCGCGATTAACGCGGACAGCTTGTTTAGCGCCAAAGATAAGCCACTATTTTCAAATAATGCTTTGGCGGGAGCAATAGCGCCAAAAGCACAGGCTGGTACTGAATCAGCCAATGTAAAACCTGAGCTAAAATTAGAGAGTTCAAAATCGGTAGCTGATAACCCTGAAGAGCTTGCCAAACAGTTAGACGCATTACAAAAAGAGAGCATGCGCGGCACTAATGCTGAACAAATGCCACCGCGTGCAGCACAAATTTTCTCTCAGATCATTAATATATTTGACAAACAGTCGCTTAGTAGTCTCGCTAAATACGATACTTTAGGGTACGAACAAGCTATTATTGAAGCGCAAAGCTTGCAAGCAGGACAGTTACAAAGTACAGCACAAGCGAAACAAGTAAGCATTGATCCTGCCACGTTACAGGCTTTAAACATTATTAAAAGTGATGCGGCAAAAATGCTACAAGAGCGGGTTAGCTCAATGTTAAGTATTAATAATAAAGAAGCTGAAATTCGCCTAGATCCGCCAGAAATGGGCAGCATGCAAATTCGTATTAGAAGTGATGCTGAGCAAGCACAAATCAACTTTGTAGTGCAAAACCAGCAAGCCAAAGAAGCGCTGGAGCAGTCTTTACCTAGGCTTAGAGAAATGCTGATGCAGCAAGGTTTAGAACTAGGTGAAAGCAGTATTTCTTACGGTGATTCCTCAGGTGAGCAAGCACAGCAACAAGAAGGTGATTCACAAGGGCAAATGGCCAATAATCGCTCTACAGATGAGACAAATAGTGAGCAACCAGATAAGCAAATACAGGGTTCTGGACAACAAACGTCATCATCAATAGATTACTATGCCTAAGTCCTGCTATTATAATAGTTAAAACAAGCAAATACCTTTGCAAATAAAGGAAATACAATGGCTGAAGATACTAATTTAGAAATAGAAGAAGTAAGTAAAAGTAAAAGCAAACTCATAATAATTATTGCCGCTGTATTACTTATTGTTGGCGCTGTGGCAGGGTACTTTTTATTATCAGGTGGTGATGAGCCAGTAGAAACCCTTGCAGATGATGCTGCCAATGGTGAGGTAGCTGCTGCGCCAACAAGTTCTTCGGCAACGGTTGGCAGTGCTTTATATGTTGCGATGCCTAGACCGTTTATTTTTAATGTGCCAGGGGCTAGTCGCGATAGAATTGTACAGATTAAAGTGCAATTATTAGTGCGCGGCGATGGTAATGAAGAAACGGCTAAAAAACACATTCCACTGATTGAAGGCACACTTCTGAGTGTATTTTCCATGACAACGGCTGATGAACTTAGCACCAGTGTAGGCAAAGAAACACTGCGTTTTACTGCACTTGATAAAGTACAGGCCGCTATGATGGATGTTGAAGGGAATAAAGTAATTGAGCGGGTACTATTTACCGGCTTTGTGATGCAATAAGGGGCCAGTGTGAGCGATTTATTATCCCAAGACGAAATTGATGCACTATTACATGGTGTCGATGAAGTCGAAGAGGAAGATATACACGACGGTGAAGATGGTGAGGGAAGTACACTACAGTACGACTTTTCTTCGCAAGATCGCATCGTGCGTGGTCGCATGCCGA
Organism: Pseudoalteromonas issachenkonii; assembly: GCF_002310795.1. Taxonomy (NCBI): domain Bacteria; kingdom Pseudomonadati; phylum Pseudomonadota; class Gammaproteobacteria; order Alteromonadales; family Pseudoalteromonadaceae; genus Pseudoalteromonas; species Pseudoalteromonas issachenkonii. Next base: position 2,447,574 of record NZ_CP011030.1, on the reverse strand, counting down.
CACTTGAAATTGTTAACGAGCGATTTGCCCGTCACATGCGAATTAGCTTATTTAACATGATGCGCCGCACCGCTGAGGTGTCAATTAACGGCGTGCAAATGATCAAGTTCGGTGAGTACATACATACCTTGTTTGTACCAACGAGTTTGAATATGGTGCGTTTTCGCCCACTAAAAGGCACCGGCCTTATTACCATGGAAGCACGCTTAGTATTTATACTGGTAGACAACTTCTTTGGTGGCGATGGCCGTTATCATGCCAAAATTGAAGGACGTGAATTTACCCCAACAGAACGCCGAATCGTACAAATGCTGCTGAAAATAATCTTTGAAGATTACAAAGAAGCATGGGCACCGGTGATGGATGTGTCGTTCGAGTACCTCGATTCTGAGGTAAACCCTGCGATGGCTAATATTGTTAGCCCAACCGAAGTAGTGGTTATCAGCTCTTTTCATATTGAGCTGGATGGTGGCGGGGGAGACTTTCATATTGCGCTACCTTATTCAATGCTCGAACCTATCAGAGAGCTATTGGATGCGGGTGTTCAGTCTGATACTGAAGATACCGATTTACGTTGGAGTAAGGCGCTTCGTGACGAAATAATGGACGTAGAAGTCGATTTATCGACCCAGCTACTTGAAGTTGATTTAAGCTTAAAACAAATAATGGAGCTCAAAGCTGGGGATATAATTCCAGTTGAAATGCCTGAGCATATTACCGTATTTGTGGAAGAACTCCCTACATTTAGAGCTAAAATGGGTCGTTCACGCGATAACGTTGCGCTACAAATTAGTGAAAAAATTAAACGCCCTGATTCAGTTAAATCTGAGCTGCATGTCTTTACTAAAGGCGGCAAAAAAATTGATTCAGATGCAGAATTAGCAGAACTAGAAGATGATTTACACCTTTCAAACGGTGTAGACTTAGACTGGTAATTGATTAAAAGGTTAAAAGTATGAGCGATGATCAAGATACAATGGACGAATGGGCAGCAGCACTTGCTGAAGCTGAAGGCACTGACGATAGTCCTGAGGTCAAAGTAACTGAGCTTGATGAGCTTGATGATTCAAAGCATGAACTCAGCGGTGAAGAAAAACGTAAACTCGATACTATTTTAGATATTCCCGTTACTATTTCTATGGAAGTAGGGCGTTCTAAAATTAATATTCGTAATTTATTACAACTTAACCAAGGTTCGGTCGTTGAGCTTGACAGGGTTGCCGGCGAACCGCTTGATGTTTTAGTTAATGGTACTTTGATTGCGCATGGCGAAGTGGTTGTGGTGAACGATAAGTTCGGTATTCGTTTAACGGATGTAATTAGCCAGGTTGAACGGATCAAAAAGTTACGATGATAGCACTAGCCAGTTTAAGCAATTCGGTGTTTGCAGCAACCGATGCTGCAACACCGACCACAGATATCGTATCCATGGTGTTATCTTTGGGTATGGTTGTGGTGTTAATTTTAGTGTTGGCTTTTTTTGTAAAAAAGCTCAATCCAAATTTAACCAATAACGATGAGTTTAAAGTGATCCGCAGTCTTCCGTTGGGATCACGCGAGCGCTTAATGGTGGTTGAAATAGATAATGCACAGCACCTATTAGGGGTTACTCCACACAGTATTAATTATCTACACAAGTTAGAAACCCCCCTAACAGAAAAAGAGTTACCAGAATTAGCGAAGCGGTTTGGCAAAATGTTGAATCCGCAACTTAATCAAAATAAAAAGAACTAATATTATGACTAAATGGCTGCTTTTCCTATTTGCCATGGTGTTCGTCCCAGGGGTCAATGCCGAGGGGATTGACGCGCTGACGATCACCACTAATGCCGATGGCACCCAAGACTACTCAGTGACGCTACAAGTGTTGGCGATCATGACGGCTATGAGCTTTATTCCAGCCGCCATTATCATGATGACCTCTTTCACTCGAATTATTGTTGTTTTAGCTATTTTGCGCCAAGCCATTGGTTTGCAGCAAACGCCTTCGAACCAAGTATTACTAGGTATGTCGCTGTTTTTAAGTATTTTTATTATGGCGCCAATTTATGAGCAAATAAATGAGCGAGCTATCGAACCGTATTTAAGTGAACAAGTAACGTCACTTGAAGCACTTGATTTAGCCAAAGAGCCAATGAAAGCGTTTATGCTCTCACAGGTACGTATAAAAGATTTAGAAACCTTTGCTAAAATAGCAGGTTACGATCAGCTTGACTCGCCTGAAGCAACGCCAATGGTTGTGCTTATTCCTGCGTTTGTGACCAGTGAGCTACAAACCGCTTTTATTATTGGTTTTATGTTTTTTATTCCCTTTTTGATTGTCGATTTGGTGGTTGCATCGGTATTGATGGCCATGGGTATGATGATGTTATCGCCCATGATTGTGTCGCTACCGTTTAAAATTATGTTGTTTGTATTGGTTGATGGGTGGAGCTTGGTGATGGGTACACTCGCTAAAAGCTTTGGCTTGGGCACGTAGTTGTGCACTCTTCATTGAACCAACCACACTAGGAGTCGTCCATGGAACCTGAAGTATTTGTTGATATTTTAAGTGGAGCCCTATTTTTAGTGATTAAGCTGGTGTCTGCCATTGTGGTACCTGGCTTAATTATTGGGTTGGTTGTGGCTGTGTTTCAGGCAGCAACCTCAATTAACGAACAAACACTGAGTTTTTTACCGCGTTTATTAATCACCATCAGTGCCCTGATTGTGGGAGGACATTGGTTTACTCAAGAGCTAATGGACTTTTTTAATCGCTTAGTGCTGCTTATCCCCGAAATTGCAGGTTAACAATGGAATTTCCATTTTCCGTTGTCATTCAATGGTTAAGTGATTTTTTACTGCCCTTAGTGCGCATCAGCTCTATGATCATGATCATGGCGGGTATTGGCGCAAAAAACGTACCTGCTCGAATAAAAATGGGCTTGGCTGTAGTGGTCACCTTCTTAGTTGTTCCTGTTCTTCCTGCTGCTACATTTACTAATCTATTTTCTTTTGAAATGATTTTAGTGGTACTCCAACAAATGTTGATTGGTGTCGCAATTGGTTTTGCGTCCACACTATTACTCAATACGTTTGTGTTAGCCGGTCAAATTCTTGCTATGCAAACCGGTTTAGGTTTTGCATCTGTTGTTGACCCCTCTAATGGGATGAGTGTGCCTGCAGTGGGGCAATTTTATCTAATATTAGCTACCTTATTATTTTTTGTGTTTAATGGTCATTTAATGATGATTCAAATGGTGGTGCACAGTTTTGAAGTACTCCCGATTGATGGCAATTGGTGGGCGGTTGATCATTACTGGGACATAGTGACATGGGGTGGTTGGATGTTTACCACTGCATTAGTGCTGTCATTAGCACCATTAACCGCCATGCTGGTTATTAATATGGCATTTGGTATTATGACCCGTGCTGCACCGCAGTTAAATATTTTCTCGATAGGCTTCCCGTTTACCTTAGTGGCAGGGCTCGTTATTATTTGGGCAACGCTCGGTAACTTTGTCACTCAGTTTGAGTTCCAATGGCTAAAAATGGTTGAGCTGATGTGTACTCTAGTTGGTTGTTCCCCTTAGGAGAGCGTAATGGCTGAAGATTCCGGACAAGAAAAAACCGAAGAACCCACCCCCAAAAAAGTTGATGATGCTAAAAAGAAAGGCCAAATAGCGCGTTCTAAAGAGTTAGGTACCATGTTTGTGCTTATTTTTTCTGCTATTTCCTTATTAATGTATGGGCCTGAAATTGGCAAAGGCTTGTACCGCATTATGGGAAGAATGCTGAGTCTTAACCGCAATGAAACCTACGACACCACCAAAATGTTTGCCGTATGGGGAGAGGTGGCCGACGTACTGTTATTTCCTATGTCGATGTTTGTACTCATTATTGTATTGGCTGCATTTATCGGTAATACCATGCTTGGCGGCTTTAATTTTAGTTGGCAAGCAGCTGCGCCCAAAGCCAGTAAAATGTCGCCAATGAAAGGCTTTACCCGCATGTTTGGTCCACAAGCGGCTATAGAATTGCTTAAGTCATTATTAAAGTTTGGCTTGGTGGCCGCATTTGCTATTTTTTTAATTAATACGTTTTTTGATGAAATCTTACATTTAAGTATAGAAAGTGCGCCTGGCAATATTGTTCATGCTTTGGAAATTTTAGCGTGGATGTTTTTAGGCATGTCTTGCACCTTAATTATTATTGCTGCTATTGACGCCCCATTTCAAAGCTATAGTCATAACAAACAGCTTAAAATGACTATGCAAGAGGTAAAAGACGAATATAAAAACTCAGAAGGTGATCCGCAGATTAAAGCGCGCATAAGGCAAACCCAACGTCAAATGTCGCAAAAGAGAATGATGCAGGATGTGCCAGACGCCGATGTTATTGTTACCAACCCTACTCACTATTCCGTAGCTTTAAAATACGATACAGAGCGAGCAGGCGCGCCTATTGTATTAGCCAAAGGTGTGGATGAGCTCGCCATGCAAATTCGTAAAATTGCATTGGGTAATGAAGTGCCTATTGTTGAGTCTCCAACTTTAACCCGAGCGCTTTATCATACTGCAGAAGTGGGTGAGCAAATCCCCGATCAGCTCTTTACTGCGGTTGCTCAAGTGCTTGCTTATGTGTTTCAGCTTAAACGGTTTAAAAAAGGTCGTGGAAAACGCCCTGTTGCCCTTAATAAAAAGCTGCCTATCCCCGATGAATTTAAGTATTAACTGCTAACCAACTAACTTGGAATAGTTATTGCAATTTCAGCGTAGTGTCAATTTTTTGAAATTGTAGAGTTATGGAATTTAAAGCGGTATTACAACAACTTAATAAAGATAAAAAAGAATATGCGAAGGGCGTTGGTACACCGCTTTTGGTGTTGGCTGCGCTGGGCATGGTTATTTTACCGCTGCCTCCATTCCTGCTTGATATATTATTTTCGTTTAATATCGCGCTTGCGTTAGTTGTATTGCTGGTCACTGTATACACCATGAAGCCGCTTGAGTTTGGTATGTTCCCAGCGGTGCTGTTAATTGCAACCATAATGCGCTTAGCACTCAATGTGGCCAGTACCCGGGTGGTACTGCTTGAGGGTCATAACGGTGGGGATGCTGCTGGTAAAGTCATTGAAGCATTTGGTTCAGTGGTAATCGGTGGTAACTACGCCGTGGGCTTGGTGGTGTTTTTAATTCTGATCATCATTAACTTTGTGGTAATCACCAAAGGTGCTGGTCGTATTTCAGAGGTATCAGCGCGTTTTACTCTAGATGCTATGCCAGGTAAGCAAATGGCCATAGATGCAGATATGAATGCCGGTTTTATCAGTGCCGAGCAAGCCAGAGAACGTCGTGAGGAAGTAACCCGTGAAGCTGACTTTTATGGTTCTATGGATGGAGCTAGTAAATTTGTAAAAGGTGATGCTATTGCTGGCATAGTCATTTTAGTGATCAATATTGTGGGTGGCTTATTTGTTGGCATGATCCAACATGATTTAAGTTTTTCACGCGCTATGGAAGTGTACACACTATTGACCATTGGTGATGGCTTAGTCGCGCAATTACCTTCATTACTACTTTCAATTGGTACTGCAATTGTTGTAACCCGTCAAAATGAATCGCACAACATGGGCGATCAGTTTAAGAAGCAATTAGGTAACGAAAAGTCGTTATTTATTGCCTCAGGTATCCTTATTACTATGGGCTTAGTCCCAGGTATGCCACACCTTGCATTTTTAAGCTTAGGGGCGCTTTTAGGTTACCTTGCATACTATACTCAACAAAATAAACTGAAATTAGCCGCTGCAGAAGCAGAAGAAGCCGAAAATGCGGCCTCAGGTACCGGAATTGCGGCTAAACAAGAGCAAAAAGAACTGGGTTGGGATGATGTTCAACAAGTTGATGTTATTGGTTTAGAAGTCGGTTACCGACTCATTCCTCTCGTTGACCAATCACAAGGTGGCGAGCTGTTAAACCGTATTAAAGGAGTGCGTAAAAAACTATCTCAAGAGCTAGGCTTTTTAGTGCCGCCGGTGCATATACGCGATAATCTAGAACTCGACCCAAATGCATACCGCATAACCATGATGGGTGTATCAAGTGGTGAGGGTGAGCTTAAACATGGTGATGAATTAGCGATTAACCCAGGCCAAGTATTTGGCCCGTTAAAAGGAATTGAAACTAAAGATCCTGCGTTTGGTTTAGATGCAGTTTGGATAAAACCTGATCAAAAAGATGAAGCACAGTCTTTAGGTTACACGGTGGTTGATTCGGCTACCGTGGTGGCAACCCATATTAGCCAGTTACTCACCAATAGCGCCGCTTTATTACTCGGACATGAAGAAGTACAAAACTTATTAGATATGTTAGGTAAGAGTCACCCTCGCTTAGTTGAAGGACTTGTACCTGAGGTATTACCGCTGACCACCATCGTGAAAGTACTACAAAATTTATTAAACGAAGGGGTGGCAATACGAGATATGCGCTCAATTGTTCAAACCCTTGTTGAGTATGGCCCTCGCAGCCAAGACCCAGATGTATTAACGGCTGCAGTGCGAATATCACTGCGTAGATTAATCGTTCAAGATGCCGTTGGTATGTCTTCTGAAATCCCTGTCATAACCTTGGCGCCTGAGTTGGAACAGATGTTGCATCAGTCACTTCAAAATGCAGGTGATGAAGGTGCCGGAATAGAACCAGGGCTTGCTGATAGACTTCAAACATCATTGAATGAAGCGCATCAAAATCAAGAAATGGCCGGTGAACCTTCAATATTGCTAACGTCAGGAATGTTACGCACTGTGTTATCTCGATTTGTTAAATACACCATTCCAGGATTGCGAGTGATGTCTTATCAAGAGATACCAGATGAAAGACAGATCAAGATTGTCAGCTCTGTAGGCCAACAATAAGATTTTAAAGGGGTTTGAATTATGAAAATTAAACGTTTTTTTGCTAAAGACATGCGCACTGCACTAAAAGAAGTAAAAGAAGAGTTGGGTGTTGATGCGGTTATTATGTCAAATAAAAAACTAGCTAATGGCGTTGAAATTGTTGCTGCAGTTGATTACGACAAAGCAGCGACAAAACCGCCAGAGCAGCCTCAAAGCCAACCCGCTGCAAGAGCTTCATTTGCACATACTGAGCAAAGTTCACATAATTTTGTTAAACCAGAACCGCAACGCGCTCAACCTAAGCCACAAGCAAAGGTTGCAGATAGCTTACAAGCCTTACTAGAGCGTCAGTCTCCACGTCCTCGTTCAGCAGAGCTTGCTTCAATGTTTTCACACTCTGGCATTGACACTTCTGGCCACTATCAAGAACAAGAGCCTGTGCAATCACGACCTAAAAATATGTTTGAACGTGAACAAAGCGCGCCAGTGCGTCCTCGCACCCAAGCCGATAGCTTAGGTTTTGACGATTTAGACAGTGGCTTTGACGATTTAGATTCACCCAGCGCACCGCGTCAGCAAACAATGCATAAAGAATCCAGTGACATCAGCACAATGCGTGAAGAAATGAACGCAATTCGTCAACTATTAGAGCACCAAGTATCAGGTTTAATGCAGCAAGATATGGCACGTCGCGACCCGACCCGTGCATGTATGATTGACCGCTTAGTCGGTATGGGGATAGAGAAAAATGTTGCTGAGCAAATGGCATGTTTTGTACCAGACGATGTGTCTCGCCAACAAGGCTGGAAAGCTTTATTGAACATGGTTGAAGATCAAATGCAAACCACGAACAACGAAATACTTCGCCAAGGCGGTGTTTTTGCGTTAGTCGGGCCTACAGGCGTGGGTAAAACCACCACAGTTGCAAAACTGGCAGCATTGGGTGCACAAAAATACGGTGCCGATAAAGTAGCGCTTATTACTACCGATACCTACCGTATTGGTGCTTATGAGCAGCTAGCAACGTATGGTCGTATTATAGGTTGTGGCGTTAAACAAGTTAAAGATGCAAATGAATTAGCAGAAGTTTTATACCATTTACGAAATAAACGTCTAGTCTTAATTGATACAGCGGGAATGAGTCAACGTGATTTACGCTTAACTGAGCAGTTAAACACCTTGATGCGTAATCAGCGTGTTGATATACGTAGTTATTTAGTATTAAGTGCGACGGCGCAAATTAATGTATTACAAGAAACAGTAAGGCACTTTAAAAAAGTACAGCTAAGCGGATGTATTTTTACTAAACTTGATGAGTCATTGAGTTTAGGTGAGATTATTAGTATTGCGATTCAAAATCGTCTCCCAATAGGGTATCTTACTAACGGTCAGCGAGTACCAGAAGATATTAGAGTGGCAAATGCCGAAAAACTAGTAAAAAAAGCTGAGCAATTGTATTTAAAAAGAATAAAAGCACAACAATCACGACACCAATCAGTGGCGTCGAGCACAGTAGAGATGTATGATTAACACAGTTTTAGATCAAGCAAGCGGCCTTCGCAAAATGAGCAAGAATAATAATAACGGCGTAAAAGTTATCGCTGTCACCGGCGGCAAAGGTGGAGTGGGTAAAACGAACGTATCCCTTAACACGGCAATCGCGTTAGGCCAACAAGGCAAACGTGTGCTTGTACTAGATGCTGATTTAGGATTAGCGAATTGTGATGTGATGCTTGGACTGCGCGTTGAGCGTAATTTATCTCATGTTTTATCGGGCGAATGTGAACTTGATGATATTTTAGTCGAAGGTCCCGCAGGCATAAAAATAGTGCCTGCAACATCGGGTTCGCAAAGTATGGTTGAGTTATCACCCTCAGAGCTCGCTGGACTTATTCGTGCATTTAGTGAACTTAACACCGACTTTGATATTTTAATTGTTGATACCGCTGCGGGTATTTCCGATATGGTGCTGAGTTTTTCTCGCGCAGCGCAAGATGTGGTTGTGGTGGTATGTGATGAGCCTACATCAATTACCGATGCCTATGCTTTAATTAAAGTACTTAGCCGTGAGCACGGCGTTTATAAATTTAAAATTGTTGCCAATATGGTGCGTAGTTTACGCGAAGGGCAGGAATTGTTTGCAAAACTTTCAAAGGTTACCGACCGATTTTTAGATATATCAATGGAGTTGGTTGCAACGGTTCCATATGATGAAAATATGCGCAAATCAACGCGCCGCCAAAAAGTAATTGTTGAGGTTTTTCCTGGGTCGCCTGCTGCAATTGCTTTTAAAACACTGGCTACAAAAATTGCTAAGTGGCCAACACCTAGTCAAGCCTCGGGTCATTTAGAGTTTTTCATTGAGAAACTAGTTAGTAACTAACAATGACAATACCGGTGAATAGAGCTATGGGATATCAGTCAACACAAAATTTAAATATGATTGTTGAAAAGCATGCCTCATTAGTCAAAAAAGTGGCGTGCCATTTAATTGCTCGTTTACCGGCCAGTGTGCAGCTAGATGATTTAATTCAATCGGGTATGATTGGTTTAATTGAAGCTTCAAAAAACTTTGATGCGAGCAAAGGCGCAAGCTTTGAAACCTTTGCCGGTATTCGTATTCGTGGTGCGATGATAGACGAAATGCGCCGAGGCGATTGGGTTCCACGTTCAGTTCACAGAAAAAGCCGTTTGGTTGCAGAGACTATTGTTGCGCTTGAGAACAGTTTAAACCGTGAACCTAAAGATAGTGAAGTTGCTGAAAAACTTGAAATTTCGCTAAATGAGTACCATCATATTTTAAACGATGTAAATGTAAGTAAAGTGTTAGGTATTGAAGACCTTGGTATAGATGACGATGTGATTACACCTCATGGCCAAGATTTAGCACTAGACAAACCGTTCAATAATGTTAAAAATGAACGGTTTAATGAGTCTTTACTCAGTGCAATAAAGTCGTTACCGGAAAAAGATGCAATGGTGCTTTCTTTGTACTATAACGATGAGATGAATTTAAAAGAAATTGGGCATATACTCGATGTAAGTGAATCGCGTGTAAGTCAGATACATGGTCAGGCGATGATTAAGCTTAAAGCAAAAATCAATGACTGGATAAACTAGAAGTAAGTAAATAAAGGTTCAGGCCTCACTGGAGGATGTTTTGGATAAAAACATTAAAATTCTTGTTGTTGATGATTTCTCAACAATGAGACGTATTATTAAAAACCTGTTGCGCGATTTAGGTTTTACCAATGTTCAAGAAGCAGATGACGGGTCAACTGCTTTGCCTATGTTGCAAAATCAAGCGTTTGATTTTGTTGTAACAGATTGGAATATGCCAGGCATGCAAGGTATTGATCTTTTGAGGGCAATTCGAGCTGATGAAAAATTAAAGCATATTCCTGTTTTAATGGTTACAGCAGAAGCTAAAAAAGAACAAATAATTGCTGCGGCCCAAGCAGGTGTTAATGGTTATATTGTTAAACCATTTACTGCAGGTACATTGAAAACTAAATTAGAAAAAGTGTTCGAACGCTTAGGTTAATGAGAGGGAGAGGCTTATGTCAGCACCTGCTGCGCCTCAGATTACTTTAGAACAAGCTCGCCAGTTAGTTGTTTTTTTAGAAAATGGTGAGCAAGATAAAGCGAATCAGTTAATTTTAGAAACAGCTTCACAAGAGCAATCACAGTTATTTGCTGAGGTGGGTAAGTTGACGCGTCAACTGCACGAAGCTTTAAAAAGTTTCGAGTTAGACACGCGTTTAACAGACATTACCACTGATGCCATCCCTGACGCAAAAAAACGCCTTAACTATGTCATGGAAATGACAGAAAACGCAGCCAATAAGACAATGGATGCGGTTGAAGCAAGCTTACCATTAGCACAAGAAATCGCTGACGAAATAGCTGATATCAAGCCAACGTGGGATCGTTTAATGAACCGCGAAATAGAGCTTGGCGAGTTTAAATCACTTTGTCATAGTATTGATAAGTTTATGAGCAGTTCTCATCACAAAACCGATGAGTTACAAATGCTGATGACTAATGTGCTGATGGCTCAAGACTATCAAGATTTAACGGGTCAGGTTATTCGCCGTGTTATTGAACTTGTCCGTGAAGTTGAAGAAAGTTTAATTCACCTGTTGACTGCATTTGCAGCGCAAGGTGGTGAGGTTGAACCAACTGAACAACCAGAAAAAATAGAAGATCCCATTGTTGCACAAACACTAGCAGGTCCCGAAGGGCCTATTATTGATAAAGAAACGCGTAATGATGTTGTATCTGATCAAGATGAAGTTGATGATCTATTATCAAGTTTGGGCTTCTAATAGGAGAGTACTGCATGAGCTTTGAAGTCGATGAAGATATTTTACAAGACTTTTTAGTAGAGGCCGGAGAAATCCTTGAGCTTTTATCTGAACAGTTAGTAGAACTGGAAAACAACCCAGATGATACTGAGCTACTAAACGCAATATTTCGCGGTTTCCACACTGTAAAGGGTGGCGCTGGCTTTTTGGCTATGACAGAGCTTGTTGATGCATGTCATGGTGCTGAAAATGTGTTTGATTTACTGCGCCAAGGTGTAAGAACAGTTAACTCTGAATTAATGGATGTGATTTTACAAGCACTGGATACCATTAATGAAATGTTTGCCACGATTAAAAATCGTGACCAGCCAGAGCCTGCTGATCCAGAATTACTTGCAGTACTTCACAAACTTGGACAGCCACCGACAGCAGAAGAGCTTGCCGGCGATTCTGTGGTTGAAGATATAGCTCCTGTCGAAACCCCATCGGTAGAGCCCGAACCAGTTGCAGAGCAACCGAGCAACGATGCTGAAGAAGACCCGTTTGCTTTTGATGAATTATTTAGCGGCCCAGATAGCAGCAGTACTGAGTCTCAGATTGATGAAATAACCGAAGACGAATTCGAAAGCCTACTTGATGAACTTCATGGAAAAGGGCAAGCCCCACAAGAAAAACAATCATCATCAAGTGACAATGATGTCAGTGGTGATATAACTGACGATGAGTTTGACAGCTTATTGGATGAACTTCATGGTGTAGGCAGCTTTGGCGAAGTGAGCCAAGCAACCGCAAGTACACCACAACAAACACCATCAGCCCCTGTGGCTCCACCAAGTAACGAGCAAAGCTCGGGCGATGATGAAATAAGTGACGACGAGTTTGAAGCGTTACTTGATGAACTTCATGGTAAAGGTGCACCTAAGTCGATAGAAACACCGGCTCCTGTAAGTAAACCAGAACCAGTGGCAGCTAAAAAGCCAGAACCAGTTGCTGCAGCTAAGCCACAGCCTAAACCAGAGCCAGCTAAGCCTGCTCCTGCGGCACAAGCAGCTAAAGCTGCGCCGCCTAAAAAAGCAGCGCCTCCACCGGCAGAAACAACAGTACGTGTTGATACCAAACGCCTAGACCAAATAATGAACATGGTGGGCGAGTTAGTACTTGTGCGAAATCGCTTAGTGAGTTTGGCGACTAATTCTGATAGCGAGGCTATGGGTAAAGCTATTTCCAACTTAGATGTTGTGACTGCTGATATCCAAGGTGCAGTAATGCAAACACGAATGCAGCCAATTAAAAAAGTATTTGGCCGTTTTCCTCGTGTTGTACGTGACTTAGCACGAACACTTAAAAAAGATATTAATTTATTACTTGTCGGTGAAGACACCGATTTAGATAAAAATTTAGTGGAAGCATTGGCCGATCCATTGGTGCATTTGGTTCGCAACTCGGTCGACCATGGTATTGAAATGCCCGATATTCGTGAAGCATCGGGTAAACCTAGAACAGGTACGGTGACTTTATCAGCTTCGCAACAGGGTGATCATATTCTACTTACCATCCAAGATGATGGTGCCGGTATGGATGCTGAAAAGCTTAAAAAGATTGCGATTAGTAAAGGGGTGCTTGATCACGACCAAGCGAGTCGTCTTTCTGATACTGAAGCTTATAACCTTATTTTTGCACCTGGATTTTCAACCAAAGAAGAAATCTCAGATATTTCTGGCCGTGGTGTTGGTATGGATGTGGTTAAAACAAAAATCACTCAGCTCAATGGCTCGGTTAACATAAAATCAGAAATGGGCGTAGGGACTACTTTAGAAATCAAAGTTCCACTAACACTTGCGATATTACCTACCTTAATGGTGGTGGTGGGAGAGCAAACCTTTGCCTTGCCGCTAGCGGGTGTAAGTGAAATATTCCACTTAGATTTAACAAAAACTAATGTGGTTGATGGCCAGCTAACGATTATTGTTCGTAAAAAGTCGATTCCATTATTCTACCTTGAACATTGGCTTATAAAAGGCGCTGATAGAGGTCAGCGAAAAGCACAAGGGCATGTCGTTATTGTGCAAATAGGGACTCAAAAAGTAGGGTTCGTTGTTGATTCACTAATAGGTCAAGAAGAAGTGGTGATCAAGCCTCTAGATGCATTATTGCAAGGTACGCCGGGTATGGCGGGTGCGACTATTACCTCTGATGGTGGAATTGCACTGATATTAGATGTACCGAGTATGCTAAAGCATTACGCTGGATAATAAAAAGTAGGTATAAACTTTATGCCTACCCATTCATTGAATAAGAGAGCGAAATGGCTGTTAAAGTTTTAGTAGTTGATGATTCAAGCTTTTTTCGCCGCAGAGTGAGTGAAATTCTTGAACAAGACAGCGGCATTGAGGTAATAGGCTTTGCTGTAAATGGCCGAGAGGCCGTCGAAAAAACAGCTCAGTTACGTCCTGATGTTATCACCATGGATGTTGAAATGCCGGTGCTGGATGGTATTAGTGCTGTGAAAGAGATCATGGCGAGTAATCCAACACCTATTTTAATGTTTTCATCGTTAACACGAGCAGGGGCATCTGCCACTTTGGATGCGCTTGATGCTGGGGCGATGGACTTTTTACCTAAAAAGTTTGAAGATATTGCTCGCAATAACGATGATGCAATTAAGTTATTGCAAAATAAGGTTAAGGAAATAGGCCGCCAGCGTATTGGAAGAATTACGAGAACGGCCCCATCTCCAAGTATTAGTAAACCAGCGTCAAACAGTTCTGAACGCTTTTCTAACCTTGCTAAAAAGCCGATAGTTCAACCTGATCGTAGCTTTAATAATGCGAGTCCTGCACCTAATAACAGCAGTGCCTCAGCGCGTGCCAGTGGTAAGCAGTATCAGTTAGTTGCTATTGGTACATCCACAGGTGGGCCAGTTGCACTGCAAACTATTTTGACGCAATTACCTGCTAATTTTCCACACCCTATTTTACTCATACAGCATATGCCTGCTGCATTTACCCCGGCCTTTGCTACTCGCTTAGATGGCTTGTGTAAGATTAAAGTAAAAGAAGCGCAGCAAGGCGATAGATTACAACCTGGGTGCGCTTATTTAGCGCCAGGTGGCCAGCAAATGATGGTAGAAGGACGTGGCTCTAATAGAACCCTTCGTGTGTTTGAAGATAAAAATGAACGAGTAAACTATAAACCAAGTGTTGATATTACCTTTGCCAGTGCGGCCAAAGCGTATCAAGGTGATGTGCTTGCCATTATTTTGACAGGCATGGGTGCAGATGGTCGTGATGGTGCTCGCATGCTTAAGCAAACTGGCGCTACAATTTGGGCTCAGGATGAAAAAAGCTGTGTTGTCTATGGTATGCCTCAGGCGATAGCCAGTGCAGGTTTAGCGAGCGAAAGCATTAGCCTTCATGATGTGGCTGCACGTTTAAAAAGAGAGGTTGGCTGTGGATAAGCTTTCTGTTTTAGGATTACTGGTTGCATTAGGTGCTATTGCAATCGGTTATTCTTTAGAGGGAGGTGTGGTATCTGCGCTGTTTAATGGGCCTGCACTAATTATTGTATTAGGCGGTACATTAGGTGCGGTGATGCTACAAACATCAGCCAATACATTTAAAAAAATGCTTAGTATTACTCATTGGGTTTTTATTACCGACGACCATGATATTGAAGATGCTATTGAGCAAGTAAAACGCTGGTCGCATAAAGCCCGTCAAGAAGGCTATTTAGCATTAGAAAACGAAGCACTTGCGCATTCAGATCCCTATGCTGCCAAAGGACTGAGTTTATTAGTTGATGGCTGTTCAGAGCAAAAACTACGCGATACTCTCGAGATTGACTTATTACTTGAGCGAGAACGATTACTTGAGGCTAGCCGGGTATATGAAGCAATGGGTGGGTATAGCCCAACTATTGGTATTTTAGGTGCGGTACTTGGGCTTATTCAAGCCATGTCATTTATTAACGATCCTGAGCAGTTAGGAACGGGTATTGCCACCGCGTTCATTGCAACTATATATGGTGTTGGTTTGGCTAATTTATTATTTTTACCTATGGCCAATAAGCTAAAGCAACGGGTTGAACAAAAGATGCTTTATCACGAAATGTTAGCGGAAGGTGTAATTGCTATTAGCCAAGGTGAGAGCCCTATTAATATTGAACTAAAGCTTGAAGCCTACCGCGTTGAACGTCCAATTTTACAGGCCCATTAGCGCCTATGTTACGCCGTCGCTTACGTCATCACCAATTAAAGAGCCAACATACTGAGCGTTGGTTAGTTTCTTATGCGGATTATATGACCATAATGTTTGCATTTTTTGTTGTATTGTATGCAATTGCGATAAACAAAGAAGACAACATCAAGGTTTTATCTGATTCTCTTGAGCATGTTTTTGATAAGTCTGCAAAACAATATTCTCAGCAGGGTAACGGGGTAAATGGTGATGCTTTATTGCTTGAAAGGGTGACCCCTGAGGCTGAAATACTCTATGGCGAAAGTATTCAAGAGCAAGAGCAAGGCCCAATGTTACTCGATGGTCAAAGTGACAATAGCAATATTAGTCAACGCCACTTAGGTAAGCCGCTGGATAGTTTATTGGCTAAATTACAATCGTCGCTGATTGATGAGATACGCAGTGGCGAGGCTAGCTTAGAACTAAGCCAAGACTGGTTGGTTATTGAGCTCAATTCCGGATTGTTGTTTGCCAGTGGTAGTGCTGTTGCACATAACAAGGCCAAAGAGATTGTAAAAAAAATTGAAGCAATCATCGCATCAGTCGATAACTATATAAGAGTACGCGGGTATACAGATAACGAAACCATACGAAATGAAATATTTCGTTCTAATTGGGAGTTATCAGTGGCGCGTGCAACCTCAATATTAGTTGAACTAGAGCGTTTGGGCATTGAATCCGCGCGCATGGCCATTGAGGGATATGGTCAATACTCGCCCTTTGCCGATAATGATACCGAAGCTGGGCGTGCTGAAAACCGTAAAGTCGTGATTGCACTTTCTAAATATGGTTTAGCACCAGAGCCCTCTGATGAACAAACGAAATCATCAATTTCAGTATCAGAGCAAAGTCAGCCAGAAATTGAGCTACCTGCCCAAGACGATACAATAAAAATAATCCGTTTACCGCATGGTGGCATCCGTGTTACCACGCGCAACGAACAGTAATTAGGATGTAATGTGAAAGTTTGGACAGTAGCCAATCAAAAAGGGGGAGTAGGCAAAACCACTACAGCGGTTAGCCTTGCAGGGATCCTTGCGCTTCAAGGCAAGCGCGTGTTATTGATTGATACAGATCCTCATGCTTCACTAACCTATTACTTTGGTATTGATTCAGAAGATTTAGAGGTCAGTGTTTACGATATTTTTACTCGCGGCTCGAGTATGAAAAGTGAAGAAATACTGCAAGCATTATGCCCCTCAACAATTGAAAACCTTGATATTTTACCTGCAACTATGGCGATCGCGACACTTGACCGTAGCATGGGTAATAAAACGGGAATGGGCCTGATTTTAAAAAAAACACTGGCTAAAATTAGCGAGTATTACGATTATGCAATTTTAGATTGCCCACCTGTTTTAGGTGTGCTGATGGTCAATGCGCTTGCCGCCTGTGAAAGAGTGTTAGTGCCGGTGCAAACTGAGTTCTTGGCGCTTAAAGGGCTCGATAGAATGATGCGTACTATGGAGTTAATGCAAACCTCTCAAGCGAAAAGCTATGAATATACTATAATTCCAACTATGTATGATAAACGAACCAAAGCATCGCTTGAGGCCTATAAAACATTACAAGAAACGTATAAAGAAAAAGTATGGCCAGGCGTTATTCCTGTTGATACTAAATTTAGAGATGCAAGTTTAGCGCAAAAAGTACCGGTAGATTTTTGCCCAAATGCGCGTGGAGTCTATGCTTATAAAGCATTACTTAAATATTTAATAAAACAAGGTTAATAAATGAGTAAGCAATTATTTGCTAATGAAAAAGTAGTCACTCAGTACTTAGGGGCGTTATTATCTGATGACGAACCAACAAAAGACCTTGAGCCTGTTGCTAAACTGCTTGAGCAGGTAACGTATGAAGAGCAAAAAGAACAACCAGTAATAGTTGAGCCTGTTGTTGAAGTTGAAAAGCTTAATAAGCAAGTATCGAATGTAGAAATTGACACCCACCAAGAGCAACACGTCGTGCCTGAGCAAGAGGTGGTTGTAGGTGGTGAAGCTGACTACTTTGATGGTGAGTTTCAAGCGCTGTTTTTTGAAGTGGCAGGGCTTACTTTAGCGGTGCCGCTAAAAGCCTTAGGTGGCATTCATGAGCTTGGAGAAGTAAATCATTTATTTGGCAAGCCTAAGTGGTTTAAAGGGGTTATGATCAACCGAGAAGAAAAACTCAATGTTGTTGATACCGCTCGCTGGGTTATGCCTGAAAAGTACGATGAGCAGTTAGAGGCATCTTTAAATTATCAATATCTCATCACTTTAGGTGATAGCCAATGGGGTTTATTAGCAGAAAAACTAATAAATAACATTACATTGAGTAAAGAAGATGTAAAATGGCGTACAAATAACAGTAAGCGCCCATGGCTTGCTGGAGTAATTAAAGAAAAAATGTGTGCTTTAATAGATGTTAATAATTTAAACGCACTATTAGAGAAAGGCTTAGATAGCCGTCACAAGTAATGACCATTACGAGGTAAGAGCATGAGTGAAGATAAATTACTGTCAGCTAAAAAAAATGCAGATAATAATGATGAGATTTTGCAGTGGGTTACGTTCAAGCTAGAAGATGAAACTTATGGCGTAAATGTAATGCAAGTGCAAGAAATACTGCGTTACACCGAGATTGCTCCTGTACCAGGTGCGCCTTCGTATGTGATTGGTATTATTAACTTACGTGGTAATGTTGTTACCGTTATTGATACTCGCTCTCGTTTTGGTTTACCTGATATTGAAGCGACGGATAATTCACGTATTTTAATTATTGAAGCAGAAGAGCAAGTGATTGGCATTTTAGCCGATAGCGTTTCTGAGGTTGTTTACCTACGTAGCTCTGAAATTGACAGTGCGCCAAATGTAGGTACAGAGGAAAGTGCTAAATTTATTCAAGGTGTATGTAACCGCGACAATGAGTTACTTATTCTGGTTGATTTAAATAAACTACTTAGTGATGACGAATGGGATGAGTTAAGCGATATATAAGCTTCTCTACATAAAACTATGTTATTACTTGGTATTGCTATTGCGGGTTTAGTTTTTGGACTATTCTCGCTGCTTTTAATTGTGATGTTTAAAAAGCGCTATGCGAGTGAGCTTGGCGCGCAATTACAGCAGTTTAAAGATTCATCAGAGCAGATTAATATTTTACGTAGCGAAGTGTCTGAGTTGCGAACCGGTTTACTGAGTATTGGTAAGCGTGTGCTTGAGGTAGAACAACAAAACCAAGAGCTGATACAGCAACAAGCAGCTCAAAAATACGATGACCCCGATGCTAAAATATACTCTCGTGCAGTAAAAATGGTTGAGTTAGGTGCTGATTTAGATGAGGTTATTCGCGAATGTGAATTACCCCGCGCCGAGGCTGAACTGTTGTTTTCATTACACAAACAAAAAGGCGCTTAGCGCCTTTTTTGCTTTTATAACACTGCGTTATGCTTTTATATTTAGCTTTCCCTGAAAGTCTTGCCAACCAGGCGGAAACTTTCCTCTAACCACGTATGAAAACGCAATGAGCTCAGCAATAACAAAGTACAACTCTTTGGGGATCTCTTCTGCGAGGTCTAGTTTCGATAGTGTATTTGCAAGTGCTTCATCTTGATGGATTAAAATTCCTTTTTCTTTGGCTAGGGCAATAATTTCATCCGCCAGTTCACCAAACCCTTTAGCACTTACAATGGGTGAATGTCCCGCCTCGTAGAGTAGTCCAATTGCTGAATTGCTTTTTGATGACTCAGTCATGGCTAAACTTTAATATTAATAATGGCATGCGATTGGTAAAATGCTTGATGGTTATCATCCGCTCGTTTTAGTTTAAGTTCACCCACTTGTAAGCCTTGTTTTGCCAGTTTTGAGCGTAAATTATCAAGATGTGGATGAGCTAAAGCGCTCACCGCTTGGGTTGAGGCTAACAACTGACAATCTAAAGCTTTATCCATGAGTTCTGCGATTATTTGTAGCTTACCCAGCTCGGCATAATCAAAGTTGAGCCTAACAAACCAGACATTTTTATCCGCTAGTTTACCGCTACTGTGCTTTTTATACTGCCCTAAAGTTATTTCTGTTTGCGCCGCTTCAGCAGGCAGCTTCATCGGTAATAAAAATTGCACTAAGGCGTTTGTGTCAGGTTGTTGACTAATAGCGGGCGTTTGTACTTGGCTTAATGCGTTCTTAATTTGGGTTAATTCACCTGCTAATGCTTGTACTTGTGGTTGCTGTAATTGTTCCAACAATTTATTGGCGCTATTACCCACTTTAAACGTCGGTAATAAAACCTGCAGTAAAGCTTCTAAACCCGTTTGATTATTAATACTCACTGCACTTGGATTTTGGTTAATGATAGGCGCGGCTAAAATGCTTAATGAAAGCTGTTCAACACCTCTATTAAACGAGCTCTGTAAAATGTCGTTTTGAAGTTGTGTGGGCTTTATGGTGCTGAGTATTTCGCGCTGTATGGTTGCTGGGTGTAAATTAGTATCTGACAACATGCGATTAAAAGCCTGATTAACTAAACGGTTTAAATCGGTTCCTTGATCAGTCAGTTTGCTTGTAATGGTATTAAGTTGGCTGCTTATTATTTGGTTGGTCGCATCTTTTTTTTCTATTGAGGTGATTGGACTGTGTTTTATAACCGTCGCTAATAAGAGTTTTTCTAAAGGCTGTAAGCTCTGACCAAATGTAACTGCGTTAGTTGGTGGGGATGAAAAAGGACTCACTAAAGGAGATAAAGTGTGTGCTACTAACGGTTGTTGTTGCCACATAGAAACGCTTGATTTTATTTGCTGGGTAAATTGCATTAGGGGCGGCGCTAAATTTGACACGTTTTTTAATTGTGTGATGTCAATTTTTTGCATTGAGGTGAGCCATTTTTGCTGATCATTGCCAGTAAATTCTGGTTTTTGAGATGAGCTTACCGAGGTCGTAAATGGCTTGCTTTCAAAGTACTTTACCGCATCTAAAATACGTGTTTTAAAATCAGCAAAACTGCTTTTTAACCATGATTGTATGGGACTGTTTATCGTGCTGAGCGGATGCTGTTTACTTGGCGAGGGATCAATTAGGCCTTGCGACTGTTGCAAAGAGAGCATCTCATTAAACGGCTTACTAAATGAGTTTTTAAGGCTCACAGTCATATTATGATAAGCGGTTTTGATCAGTAATTTATCTGCTTGGTGAGTAATGTTTACCTTAGTCGGGATGGTAGGTAGTTCACTTAATTGTCGATGACTTAGGTTAATAGTTAATGAGTCTTTAAAAGAGTTTGGGCTTAATACCGCAAACTTAGGCATAGCATGAAGCTGAGCAGGGGTTAAATTACTGGCAAGCAACTGTGTTAGTTTGGCTTGGTTTATTGGCTGTGAATGCACTATATCAGCAAAACGGTTAATAATATTAAGTCGTGTACCTTTGCTATCCGTTTCAATCATCCCCTTTATTAAAGGCTCATCTGCGAGTAATTGTGCAACGTGTTTATTAATAGCAATACTGGCATTAAATTTTTCAATGACCAACTTTGGTGTGGGTTGTAATACCACCTGAAGTGATAGTGGACTGTTTTGAATATCACTTTGGGTGTTTATAAAATTTAAAAATCGTTGCAACTGAGCCGGTTGTTTAATTGTTAAAGTTGTATTGTTAGGGATGATGGTTAAGCTTTTACCATCTGCACTTAACTGTATGTTAGCGCTTGCTATTTTTTCAACGTTTGTGAATGTCTCAGTTGTCCCAAGGCGAATCGTTTGCCAATGCTTATTCATAAACACATCAAGCGTGACTGAATCTTTAGAAAACTGAATATTTTTTGCCGCCAGCATTTCAGGTGGCAGTGTTGCTAACGCAGCCTTACCTGAATCAGTTGTTTGATTACTAACCTGTGGGTTAGACAATGTGATGTGCGTTGGTGTATTCATTATTTTATATCAAGTTTTCTTTATTTTAAGTAAATCGATTCTAAAGCAATATTCGTATTACCCTATCATTATGGTAGACTTACGGCTAATTTTTGGCAGAGAGAATCGTCATCTTGTTACACATTAAGTCCGTTACTTGTATCAAGCAAGAGCGTTGTTTGTTTGATGAACTTAATTTTAGCCTTAAAAGCGGTCAAATCATGCAGTTAGCCGGCCCTAATGGGGCTGGTAAAACATCATTATTGCGCATTATTGCTGGTTTTTCGCTGCCGGATGAAGGTGATATTTTATACCTAAATCAATCTATCAAAAAATATTATGACGAATATGCCAGAGACTTATTATTTATAGGCCATAAAACCGGTGTTAACGTACAACTTAGTGCACTTGAAAATGTAGCACATTGGTTGGCTATTAATGGTTATGTTGATACTCCTGACTTATACCCTTTATTAAGTAAGTTAGGTTTAGTGGGGCTGGAAGATGTGCCTGTAAGAATGTTATCTGCGGGTCAACAGCGGCGGGTGGCACTCGTTCGATTATGGTTATCTGAAGCGAAGTTATGGATTTTAGATGAACCTTTCACGGCGCTAGATAAAAGCGGGGTTGCCTTTTTACAGCAACGTTTTACTGAGCACTTATCAAAGGGGGGCGCTATTTTGTTAACAACACACCAAGATTTAACCACCCACTTTAGTGACTTACAAACGTTGACTTTGGAGTACCGCCACTAATGACACGACAGCATTCATATTGGCAGTTATTTGTCGCGGTATTTAGCAAAGACGTTAAGCTCGCTTTTCGTCAGCGCGCTGAAATAGTTAATCCTATCTTGTTTTTTTTAATTGTTATCTCACTGTTTCCATTAGCCATAGGGCCTGAGCCAGGCTTGTTATCAAGAATGGCACCGGGCATTATTTGGGTTGCGGCTTTATTATCGACCATGCTTGGCCTTGATAAACTGTTTAGAGATGATTACCACGACGGCTCTTTGGAGCAGCTCATTGCTTCGTCATACCCATTATCATTAACGGTACTGGGCAAAGTAGCCGCACACTGGGTGATCACCGGCCTCCCGTTAGTGCTAATGACCCCTTTATTTGCTTTACTACTAAATTTAGATACGACGGCCCTAATGGCTACGTTATTAACGCTATTATTGGGTACGCCTTTATTAAGCTTCATAGGCGCAATAGGGGCGGGCTTGACTGTGGGATTACAAAAAGGCGGCATTTTAATGAGTCTGCTCGTTTTGCCTTTGTATATTCCGGTTTTAATTTTTGCAACTTCCGCTATTGATACCAGCACTATGTCGCTGGATTACAGTGGTCAGCTTGCAATCCTTGGTGCGATGTTAGTCGTTGCGACTATCAGTGCGCCAATTGCCATATCATCAGCATTAAAAGTGAGTGTAAGTTAATATGTGGAAGTGGTTACATCCGTATGCGAAAGCAGAGCGAGCATATCAATTATGCAATACTCTACTGCCATATTTTGCAGTAGTAACGGTTATTAGTATGATTGTCGGTTGGGTATGGGGATTAGGTTTTGCTCCTGCCGATTACCAACAAAAAGACAGTTACCGTATTATTTTTATTCACGTGCCCTCCGCTATTTTATCTATGGGCGCCTATTCATCAATGGCGATTGCTGCCATTGTTGCGTTGGTATGGCAATTACGCAATGCAGAGCTTGCGGTTATTGCAATAGCACCCGTAGGTGCCTGCATGACCGCAATAGCCTTAATCACCGGTGCTGCGTGGGGTAAACCTATGTGGGGTGCTTGGTGGGTATGGGATGCACGACTGACCTCTGAGCTCATTTTGTTATTTTTATATCTAGGGGTGTTGTCTTTGTACCATGCCTTTGAAGATAAAAAATCAGCCGGTCGCGCCGCGTCTATTTTAGCTATTGTTGGGGTTATTAACTTGCCTATCATTCACTTTTCGGTGGAATGGTGGAATACCCTGCATCAAGGGGCAAGCATCACTAAGTTTAACCGCGACGCGGTAGATCCAAGTATGTTTTGGCCGTTAATGATTAATATTTTAGCCTTTGCCGCGTTTGTTGGTACTGTGACTTTAATTCGTTTTAAAAATGAAATTTTACACCGTGAAAAGCACCGCCCATGGGTGCGACAGTTGTTAACTAAGGGGTAATTATGCAGTTTGACTCGTTTTCAGATTTTATTGCAATGGGAGGCTATGGCTTTTATGTATGGCTTTCTTTTGGTACATGCGCATTAATTTTATTAGGCATTTTATTTAGCTCGTTACGCGACAAAAAACAAATTTTAGCGTCGGTAGAGCAGCAAATTGCGCGTGAAACTCGAATTAAAAATTCTAAGCAGGAGCAAACCTCGTGAACCCTAGACGTAAAAAACGCCTTTTGGTTATTATTGCCGTACTCTTTGGTATTGGTGGATCAATTGGTTTAGTGTTGTACGCCTTACAAGAAAACATTAATTTGTTTTACACCCCCAGTGAATTAATTGATGGTAAAGGCCCGAATAAAGAAAAGCCTCATATAGGACAAAAGCTCCGCATTGGCGGTATGGTTGTCCCTGGTACAGTACAAAGAAATGAGCAAAGCTTACAGGTAAGCTTTAAGTTGATTGATACTGGCCCATTGGTCACGGTGCGTTATCAAGGAATTTTGCCTGATCTATTTCGTGAAGGGCAAGGAATTGTTGCACAAGGTGTGCTAGTTGAACCTAACGTCATTGAAGCGTTTGAAGTACTGGCTAAACATGATGAAGAATATATGCCAGCCGAGGTTGCCGAGGCAGTAAAAGGAATTAAGCACGAGAAACCAAAATACAATTTAGATAGTGGGAGCTAATATGATCCCAGAACTTGGTTATTTTTCCCTAACATTGGCCATGGTACTGAGTATTCTGTTGTGTATTTTCCCACTTTGGGGTGCACACACAGGAAACCTTCGTTTGATGCGCGCTGCGCCATCACTTGCTATTGGTCAGTTTGCATTTGTTGCTTTGTCTTTTGCTGCGCTTATTTATGCCAGCTTAACTGATGATTTTACCGTATCTTATGTAGCGTATCACTCAAGTAGCACCTTGCCTTGGTATTATAAAATAACCTCAACATGGGGTGGCCATGAAGGCGCTATTTTACTGTGGTTATTAATGCAGGCCGGTTGGACCGCCGTTGTTGCTGTGCGTTCAAAGTCACTGCCTTGGGTACTTCGTGCTCGCGTATTAGGTGTGCTTGGCTTTTTAGGTGTCGGATTTATGATGTACACCTTGCTACTTTCAAGTCCGTTTGAACGTTTACTGCCCTATTTCCCTGTTGAGGGACGCGATTTAAATCCATTATTACAAGACCCAGGGATGATCATTCACCCTCCATTACTTTATATGGGGTATGTCGGTCTTTCTGTTGCTTTTGCCTTTGCTATTGCCGCGTTGTTAACCGGCAAGCTTGATAACACCTGGGCAAAATGGTCACGCCCATGGACAATGACGGCATGGGGCTTTTTAACCTTAGGTATCACCATAGGTAGTTGGTGGGCCTATTCAGAGCTAGGCTGGGGCGGCTGGTGGTTTTGGGATCCTGTTGAAAACGCATCACTCATGCCATGGTTAGTCGCAACCGCGTTACTGCACTCTTTAAGTGTGACTGAAAAACGTGGCGTATTTAAATCATGGACAGTGTTACTGGCTATTGCGGCGTTTTCATTAAGTTTACTAGGCACCTTTATCGTTCGCTCAGGAATTATTGTTTCGGTGCATGCCTTTGCAACAGACCCTGATCGTGGCTTATTTATTCTTGGCTTTTTGGCCGTAGTTGTTGGTGGCGGTTTAGCGTTATATGGCTTGCGTGTCTCACAAGTTAAAAGTGAAGGGCGTTATAAATTTGTATCGCGTGAAGTGGCACTTTGGTTAAACAATATTTTCTTAGTAGTTGCTACGTTAATTGTACTGTTAGGTACATTATTACCTATGGTGCACAAGGAAATGGGGCTAGGCAGTATTTCAATTGGCGAACCTTTCTTTAATAAAATGTTTGCTATTTTACTGGTGCCATTTGCTATTTTAATGGGCATTGGACCTTTCCTGCGTTGGAAGCAAAATAAGTGGGCCTTTTTACAAAATAAAATATTTGTAGGCGCACTAGCCAGTATTATCATTACCTGTGCGTGGTTATTTAGTAGCTATGAGGTAGTGACTCCATTAACACTTTTAGCAACCACGCTAGGTGTATGGATATTTATTGCCACTTTTATTGATTTATATACCAAAGCAGCGGTTCATGGCTCGCTTAAGCTCGGTATAAAGCGTTTAGGTTTAAGCTATTGGGCAATGGTGCTGGGGCATGTTGGTTTAGCCTTTGTTATAGCGGGCATTACACTCACCTCGGCGTATTCAGTTGAGCGTGATGTATCGATGAAGCAAGGCGATATCGTGCAGCTTAACCAGTATCAATACCGCTTTGAAGGTGTGAAGACCATTCGTGGTGCAAACTACAGTGGTCATGCTGGTGTCGTGACGGTATTAAAAGGGAATGACACTGTAACGCGTTTATATGCAGAAAAGCGTCGTTACGATATTGGTATGCAATTTATGACCGAAGCCGCTATTGATGCCGGATTCACTCGTGATTTATATCTTGCGCTTGGTGAGCAACTAAGTGAAGGGGCATGGTCATTACGCATTTACCATAAGCCGTTTGTACGTTGGATGTGGATTGGCGGTATTCTGATCTCACTCGCTGGTTTTGTGATTTTATTCGATAAGCGCTATCGCGCCTCACCGCGAAAAGATGAAATAGAGGGGGCAGTATGAACCGTAAACTTATCGCAATTGCCCCTTTATTAATTTTTATCTTTATTTGTGTGTTTTTATACCAAGGGTTGTTTGCCAACCCGCGGGAAATACAAACAGGGCGAATTGGTCAAACGGTGCCTGCGTTTAATTTACCTGATTTAATGCAAGACGATAAACGTTGGACTGATGAGCAGCTAAAGGGTGACGTGTATTTACTAAACGTATGGGGCACATGGTGTCCGACGTGTTTAGCTGAGCTTGGCTATTTAACTAAGCTACGCGAGCAAGGGGTTAAAATTATCGGCTTGTATTATGTACAAAGTTACGACGCCGATTTTGATGGCCCATTTGATATGCAAGCGCTGCGTGATGATGTGAGTAATATGCTTTCACGTGCGGGCGACCCTTATCAATTTAATATTTTAGATTTAGAACGTTCATTGTCTTTAGATTTAGGGGTGTCCGGTGCACCAGAGACATTTTTAGTAGATAAAAATGGCACCATTTTGTTACATCACACTGGTGATATAAACCCTCGAGTTTGGCGTGCTAAGTTTGCGCCTATTATGCAGGAGCTGCAGCCATGAGATTGTTTTTATTAACCCTTAGCTTGTTTGTTAGTGTAGCTGCGTTTGCTCAGCAAGACCGTTATCAATTTGATAGCAACGAGCAAGCTGTTCGCTTTGAAGAGCTAACAAAAGAATTACGTTGCCCGAAGTGTCAAAATCAGAATATTGCTGACTCTGATGCCGTTGTCGCAAAAGACTTGCGCGAGCGAGTGCTGGCGTTGGTAAAAGATGGCAAAACCAAAGATGAAGTTATTGATTACATGATTGATCGATATGGCTATTTTGTTCATTACGATCCACCGGTAACACCTGCCACGTTAATACTGTGGGTACTTCCGGTACTCATCGTAATAATTGGGTTTGGCTTTATTGTGATTCGCCAACGTAAAGCGTCGGTAAAACAAACCTGGAGTGACGCTGATGAAGTGATGCTCAATAAGCTGATTAAACAAAATAAACATCAGGAGCAAAGTTAAATGATTTTAATGTGGGCGTCTTTTGCTTTACTCACACTCATTGCATTGCTGTTTATTATTGTGCCTTTTTTAAAAAAAGAGCGCGTAGTAACCATTACTCATAACGCCAATGCACAGCTTATCAGCATTTATGAACAGCGTTTAGTTGAATTACAGGCAGATTTAGATAATCAACGTATAGACTCGCAAAATCACAGCGAAGCTATTATTGAATTAAAACGCCGCTTACTTAATGAATTATCGCCAGAGAAGTCACTAAATAGTCGTGGTGACAATCGTATATTTGCTTTAACAGGGGCGGCGTTTTTAATTGCATTAGCAGGTATTTTCTATGCAATGACAGGCAGCCAGCAACAAATTGCAGCTTGGCATGATGCAATGGATAACTTGGCCGATTATGGTCAGCGCGCCGTAATGCAAAAGGGCGAGCCATTAACTAAAAATGAGTTACAAGCGTTTGCCCTAGCACTGCGTACTAAGTTAAGCCAAAGCGGTGATGATGAAGTTGCTTGGATGTTGTTAGGGCGTGTTGCTTTAATGCTAAATGAATTTGATATGGCGAAACAGTCATTCGATAAAACATTAAAAATAAACCCTGATAATATGCAAGCGCTTGTTAGCTACTCTCAGGTGCTATTACTTGAGGGCAGTGAAGAAAACATGACTCGTGCAGCGGGTATGCTTTCTAAAGTACTGCAAGCTCAACCAAATAACCTTGATGCGATTTCGTTACTTGCACTAATCGCCTTTGAGAGAAAAGACTGGCTACAGGCAAAGGCAGCGTTTGAGGTGCTACTTGCAAGTATGGATGAGTCTGATACGCGCTATGCTATGATCAACCAACGTATTAGCGAAATCGATCTACAAATTGCTCAGCAAAACGTGGCAACCAGTGGCGATCAGTTAGCGGCTCAAAGTATTCAAGTTACCGTTGATATCGATAGCCAACTTGCAGACAAACAGCCCAATAACGGTATTTTGTTTGTGTTTGCTAAAGCGGCTAAGGGATCACCGATGCCTTTAGCCGTGGTCAAACTAACAGACTATAGCTTTCCAATTACGGTTGAGCTGAGCGATGCTAATGCCATGATGGCAGGGCTAAACTTATCGAGTGCGAGTGAAATTAT
Organism: Pseudoalteromonas issachenkonii; assembly: GCF_002310795.1. Lineage (NCBI taxonomy): Bacteria > Pseudomonadati > Pseudomonadota > Gammaproteobacteria > Alteromonadales > Pseudoalteromonadaceae > Pseudoalteromonas > Pseudoalteromonas issachenkonii. The sequence goes on along the minus strand of NZ_CP011030.1, from coordinate 2,419,301 downwards.
CATTTCTGCGCGTATCTCTAATGATGATTCAGTTATGCCAAGCACTGGGGAGCTTGAAGGGCATTCTCAAGTGCTTGCTTCTAAAGAGGTGCGCCAAGTGCAACTGAACATTGATACATTAATACCTTAAGGATTTGAGATGTTAAAACAAGGCTTACTTTTATTATGTTTACTCACGTTATCGGGTTGTGCTCAAGTGCCTGAGAGTAAATATGATGAGCGCGATCCCATACAAAGTGTAAACAGACCTATTTATGACTTTAATATGGACGTACTTGATGCTTATATTTTAAGGCCTGCGGCAGTGGGTTATATAACAGTAACCCCACAGCCTGTGCGTCGAAGTATTGTGCATTTCACCGATAATATTACCGCACCGGTTGATATTATTAATGCGGGTCTGCAAGGAAAGCCAAGCAGTGCCGGAATTAATTTTGCGCGCTTTTTAGTGAATTCTACGGTGGGAGTGTTTGGCTTATTTGACGTTGCAAGTTCGTTAGGGCTTGAAGTAACTGATGAAGATTTTGGCCAAACCTTAGGTGTGTGGGGAGTAGGCGATGGTGCCTATTTAATGATCCCGGCAATGGGGCCATCAACTGCACGTAACTTAACCGGTGATGTTGTTGATAATGTGGTTTTACCTGAAATTGCACTGACAACACCACAAACAATTTTAGTGTTTGCGTTAAAGGCGGTTGAGGCAAGGGCGTCTTTAATGGCTCAAGAGGGTTTATTAAATGATTCATTAGACCCATACCTGTTTGTTAAAGACATTTACTTTCAGCGTCAGTTATATGAACTCTACGATGGCAATCCGCCAATAAAAGAAGAGCCTGAAGATTTTGACGAAGATTTCTTAGAAAGCCTTTAATAAAAATAAAAACGCCAGCAAATGCTGGCGTTTTATTTTTAGTTATTAATTGCTAATGAGCGCTTTAATTATCAATCATTATCTGCATTTGTTCACTAACCCAATTAAGTGCTTCGTGGTAAGCATCAGGCACATCATCACCTAAGTTAAGCTGTTGGGCTTTATCGTTAGCAGCTTGCCAGTTACCCTGCTCATAGAGAGTTACTAAGTTTAAATACTCAGCAAGCAGCCCTTCATTGTTTAACAGTGCCGCTTTTATCTCATTTGAAAGCGGTAGCTTAAGCATTACACTGTCCATCTCTTCATCTAGTATGGCATCCATAAGCGACATCATGCCGGTTAAAAATGCTATTCCTGTATCTCTAAGTTTGCCATGTGAAATTGCTAAAAGCTCACAAAAACGCGCGCGTGTTAGCGACAACCTAATAAGCTCCAGAGGTTTGTCTGCAGAGACTTGTGCGGCAAATAATAAAGAGAGTAGTTTTTTTATTTCAGCCGCGCCCAATACAATAAGCGCTTGTTTTATTGTGTTTATTTCAGAGCGGCGAGCAAATGCTGCCGAATTTGAGTAGCGTAGCAGCTTATACGATAAGTTGACATCACGCTCAAATACATCGGTGATTTTTTTAAGATCCATTTCTACGCTGGATGTTTCATAGAGTAGCTCAGCCAATGCCATGCCCGATGGCGGTAACGCCTTGCTTTGCACCATTTCTGGTTTTGAAAAGAAAAAGCCTTGAAAGTATTCAAAACCTAGTTCAAAAGCTTGATTGTAAAGCGCGTAAGTTTCAACCTTTTCAGCAAGTAATTTTATGTGTGGATAAGGTTTTAAATCCTCTATGATCGTTTTAACGTTTTCAATATCACAAGTTAAAAAGTCGACTTTAATAATATCGATAAACGGATAAAAGTGCCGCCATACAGGTTGATGTGCATAGTCATCTAGCGCTAGCGTATAGCCTTTTTCTTTTAGGTCTTTAACAATTGCCAATAAGCGTTTACCTGGCTGGACGGTTTCGAGTATTTCAATTACCACCCCATCTTTGTTTAAAAGGGTTGGGTAGCCTTTTAACAAGGTGTCTAAGGTAAAGTTAATATAAGCGGGTTTATTATCAGTTAAATCTTCTAAGCCAAAGTTAAATTGACTGCCTTCAATCAGTCGAGACGTGGCTTCATCGCCGTCAATATTTGGAAATACGTTATCAACTCCATCACGAAATAAAAGCTCATAGCCAATTAGTTCTTTATTGCGATCTAAAATAGGTTGCCGAGCAGCGTAAAAATACATATAGGATTCCGAAAGAGTAGAAATTGATTAACATTGTAATAATATATTGGAAAACATTCAAAATAGCATCGGTAAAATGAACATTATTAATAAAATACTATGGTTGGTTTGGTATTTCTTAATCTAATTTTATTGTTTTTCATTTTATTTGTTGCAAAAGTGAGCTAACCGATGGTTTTTTATCTACTTAAATGAGCGGGTTGGAGTTATTAGCAATTACCGTGTTATAGTTCAGTAGAAAGCTTTTATTCCAATACTGTCTTAATTATAAGATTTCAAGAGTCATTATTTGGATTAAAAGCCTGTTATTACTTATTTAAGTGGAGGCAAATTTGGAAACAGGAATGATTATTTCACTGGCATTATATTTTATTGTAATGCTGGGAATAGGACTATACGCATATAAGCAATCTACCAGCGATATATCAGGGTATATGCTAGGTGGTCGTAATTTAGCCCCCAGTGTTGCTGCCTTATCAGCGGGTGCATCAGACATGAGTGGTTGGTTACTTATGGGCCTACCTGGCGCAATGTACTTGTTTGGGCTTAGCAAGGTTTGGATTGCTATTGGCTTAGTGTTAGGCGCATGGGCAAACTATTTCTTAGTCGCCCCAAGACTGCGTGTTTATACTGAAAAAGCAAATGACTCTATTACCATCCCTGATTATTTTGCAAATCGTTTTGATGATAACAAGAATATCCTCCGTGTGATCTCTGCAATTGTTATTATTGTGTTCTTTACTTTGTATACTTCATCAGGCGTAGTCGCCGGTGGTAAGTTATTTGAAAATTCATTTCAGATGAGTTACGAAATGGGTTTATACATCACCACGGGTGTGGTTGTTGTTTACACCTTATTTGGTGGCTTTTTAGCGGTTAGCCTAACAGACTTCGTGCAAGGTTGTATTATGTTTATCTCCTTGCTTGCAGTACCTATCGCTACTTATATGATGCTAGATCAGCCATTTATGGATACTTTAGCAAATGCAAATTACCAGCAGTTGTTAAGTTCACCTAAAGCCAGTGAAATCCATTCATTGAATATGCTTGATTGGTTTGCTGGTGGTTCTACCATTGCTATTATTTCTGCGATGGCTTGGGGCTTAGGCTACTTTGGTCAGCCACATATTATTGTTCGCTTTATGTCTATTCGCTCAGTGAAAGAAATGCCAACTATGCGTCGTATTGGTATGTCTTGGATGACACTATCTGCGATTGGTGCGGTATTTACCGGTTTATTTGGTGCTGCCTTTATGATTGAAAACCAAATGCCTATTGCCGATAAAGAGACCATTTTCTTAGTATTAGCTGAACTTATTTTCCACCCATTAATTGCTGGTTTCCTACTGGCTGCTATTTTAGCTGCGATTATGAGTACGATTTCATCGCAATTATTGGTGTGTTCAAGCTCGCTTACTGAAGACTTCTACAAGATTTACTTAAACCGCGATGCCTCGCAAACTGAGCTGGTGTTAGTAGGGCGTATTAGCGTAATACTGGTTGCGTTATTTGCTATTTACCTAGCGTATGACCGTAATAGTTCAATACTTGATTTAGTTAGCAACGCATGGGCTGGTTTTGGTGCTGCATTTGGTCCACTTGTCTTGTTTAGCCTTTACTGGAAACGTATGAACTTAAAAGGGGCTATTAGCGGTATGGTTGTTGGTGCTTTAACAGTGCTTGTATGGATTTATGCGCCTATTACCATTAATGGTGAGAGCTTAAGCAGTGTAATTTATGAAATCGTCCCAGGCTTCATTTTAGCGAGTATTGCTATTGTGGTAGGAAGCCTTGTGACAGCTGAACCGAAAAAAGAAATTACTGATCTGTTTGATGAAGTTGAATCGTCATTGTAACTGATTAGCTAACGTAAAGTGTTGGTTTTTATAAATGCCAATCAGTTTAACTGGTTGGCATTTTTTTATTGGCTGACCTTTAGAAAAGACCATTCATCTCGTTTAATCACCGATTACTTGCCTTTAGCTATTATTATTTAAAGGCATAAAAAAACTGAATTCGAATACCGAATTCAGTTTTTTAATAATTACTATTGAGCTTTTGAAAGTACTAACTCGCTGCTTTATCTTTTATATCCGCAACGTTATCTGACTTTGTTTTTTTAGCTTTAGTGGGTACTTCTTTACCACCTTTAAGTACGGCCATAAAGTCGTCTTTACTTTTTGCAATCTCCAGCGCGAGCGACTCAACCTGTTGTTCACTTAGCGGCACATCTACTTTTTCAAGCATGAGTTCTAGTGACTCGGCAATATCGAGCATTTTGTCATAGGCATCAGCTTCTTTTTTAGTAGTAAACGTCATGCGCTCGACTCCGTTTCGTTCTACAACATATTTAACAACAACAGCCATGATTTCTCCTGCTTACTTACGTGGCAATATGATTATTTTAAATCATTAGATTACTGTTTTTATATACAGTACAAGCTTGCGCGTGGTTTTGCAAGCTTTAGCCTTAGTTTATCTGCAGCTTGGTTGACAATAAAGAGTAACTCTACTTTATTTATTAAGTCACTTTATAACGCGTTGCAGTAAAGGAGTCGCAAGGAGTGATTGTTACCGTTAGTACTTAGTAACCACAACGTTATGTAAAAGTGCTGGGTGTAAATAATCAACGAATGTTCATGTAAGAACACAAAAGGAAATAGTATGAAATTAATTAAAATCATCTCATTAGCCGCTGCTTTATATTTATTACCTATGGGTACCACCTTTGCGCAAAGCGATATGCTATCAGAGCAGATGCAATCAGCCGTGGTTAATATTAATACTGCTGATTTAAAACAGTTAATTAAGTTACCAGGTGTTGGCAAGAAAAAAGCACAGGCAATTATCGATTATAGAGAAGCAAATGGTGATTTCGCATCACTTGAAGATCTAGCTAAAGTAAAAGGGGTGGGTAAAAAAATGCTAGCCAAACTTGATGGAAAGGTGACGTTTTAACTAAAAGGGGCGCTATGCGCCCTGATCAAACTGTTTTAAGGCAGCACCAAGGTGCTTTTTAGCAAAGTTAATATCTACGGGGGCGGTTAGTAGTGGGTAGCTTAAACCAGCCACAATCAAAAAGGGCACGAGTAGCCATCCTTCAAAAAGGGTAAATATTAAAAAAAATGGGCTTAGCAGCATAAGCTTTACAATACGCATTAACACTCTGTCACTAGGAGAGAGCATACTTAACGAGATCGCAATAACGGTTTGTCTTTGACGAACTTTTAAGTGTTTAAGTTCGTCAACGTGGCTTGAAAAAAAAGTAAACATATTAAAGTGACTTTTTAGAGATTAATCGACTGGCCACTAACGCAAAAAGTGTGGCGGTAAACAATACAAAAATAACTTCCATCCATGCTGGCATACTTAAGCCTGCAAATTGCCAATCTATGTTTCCGCAATCACCGGTTGCCTCAAAAAATTGCGGTATCCAATGATGTAATGGCATAAACTCTGGAAAATTCGGCTCAAACTCACAGCTAAATGCAAAGGGGTCAGTGGTTGTTTGCATTTCAATGTGTTCACGAGCTATTAGTAACCCCCATACACTTGAAACTCCCCACACTGTATAAGCGACAATACGGACTACGAGGTTGTTTGGTTTACTGGCGCCAATAATACCGGCAAAAAGTAAGCCTAATACCGCGGTGCGTTGGTAAATACACATAATGCACGGTGCTAACCCCATGTTGTATTGAAAAAAGAGCGCGATGACTTCAAGCAGAAAAACAATCCCACTGAATAATAACCAAGGTGTACGTTGAGTACTTAGATTAGCAAGCCAGTTCATAACAAATCCGTATTTAAATAAGGGCTTAGATTATGACGTAGGATAAACAGCGGAGCAAGTAAAAGGGAAAAGTGAGGAGCTATGAAATTTCCTAGCTCCTCAAAGTTGGGTAAGCTCTTAATGCCCAGAATTCGCTACAGGGATGTGGTGTTGTATTATCCCCCAGTCATAAAACAAACTGGTTATTTCACTCAAGCCAAAATAAGTCGAGCTTAACCCAACAAAGGTAAGCACAAAAGTGTAAGGTAAAGCCATATACACCATTCGACCGTAAGATAGGCGTAACACGGGAGCTAGTGTTGATGTCAGTAAGAATAAGAAAGCAGCTTGACCATTAGGGGTGGCCACGCTGGGTAAGTTTGTGCCGGTGTTTATCGCCACTGCAAGTAAATCAAATTGGTCTCGAGTTATTTGACCTGCTTTTAGAGCTGCAGCAACTTCATTTATATATACAGTGCCGACAAATACATTATCACTGACCATTGAAAGCAATCCATTAGCGATAAAAAACATCACCAATTGTAAGTGCCCTTCAAATGTTAGTACCCAAGTAATCACAGGAGTAAAGAGTTGTTGATCGATGATTACTGCAACTACACTAAAAAATACACAAAGTAGTGCAGTGAAGGGGAGGGCCTCTTCAAAGGCTTTACCGAGTTGGTGCTCTTCTATTATGCCGGCCGACGACGTGGCTAAAATAATTACCGATAATCCAATTAAGCCCACGGTTGCTAAATGTAACGCTAAGCCAGTAATTAACCAGATAGCGATAAGTGCTTGAATTGTGAGGTTAACTCTATCGCGTTTGGTACGTTTTTTATCAAGTGTTTGTGCATGGTTTTTTAAAATAGCATGAATTGTTTCTGGCAGTTTTGCCCCATAACCAAAGGTTTTTGTTTTTTCTAATAAAAAGGTTGTTAATAAGCCCGCAAAAAGCACGGGTAAAGAAACGGGCAGCATTCTTAAAAAGAACTCTCCAAATAGCCAACTTGCTCGCTCTGCAATAATTAAGTTTTGTGGTTCACCAACCATAGTACACACGCCGCCAAGTGCGGTTCCAATCGAGGCATGCATGAGTAAATTACGTAAAAAAGCACGAAACTCTTCAAGATCTTGACGGTTTACCTCTTTTACTTGGTTATCATCGTTAATATCGTGCTCACTAATAAAATCTTTTCCTGAAGCCACCTTGTGATAAATACTATAAAAGCCCATGGCCACCGCAATAACAACCGCCATTACAGTTAGGGCATCTAAAAAAGCTGATAAAAACGCAGCAGCTATTGCAAACGCAAGCGATAAAACGGTTTTACTTCTTACTGAAACCACTAACTTGGTAAAAATATACAGCAGCAGATCTTTCATGAAATAAATACCGGCAACCATAAAAATAAGTAATAAAAGCACATCTAGGTTTTGTGCTATTTCATGTTCAACTTGCGTGGTTGATGTCATACCAATTAATAGTGCCTCAATGGCAAGTAGACCACCAGGTTGCAGTGGGTAACACTTGAGCGCCATGGCCAGTGTAAAAATAAACTCAATAACCAGTACCCAGCCAGACAAATAAGGGTTTAATTGAAACAGCAGCGGGTTAATTATTAAAAATGCAATAATGGTGTATTTATACCATTGAGGTGCTTTACCTAAAAAATTTATAAATATTGCAGATGGGACACTCTGTTGCATGATTTTTCCCTAGGGAGGCGTTTAATAGTCTGGTTAATGTCATTAACTTAGTCCAGCTTATAGAGGGTGTAAACAACTAAATAATAATAGTCAAAGTGTCTGGTATGAATAATAGGTTGGCATTCATATTGTGTTTAAAACCTATCGGTAAAACTAGCGAATCATACAAGTAAAGTTGCCTTTTTAATCACATACCTAGGTAATTTAACTTACTTTACTTGTTAGTTGTGGCTTGTCTGGTACAATCAGTCAGTTAATCGTATGTAGCGATGTGATGTGAATTAATTCGAGTAGGAATTGAATGAGAATTTTTAAAGCGAAAAGCCCAGCAGGATTTGCTGAGGAATACATAGTAGAGTCAATCTGGAATGGTGATTTTCCTCCAGGTTCAATTCTGCCTGCTGAGCGTGAACTCTCAGAGTTAATTGGTGTTACTAGAACCACATTACGAGAAGTATTACAGCGATTAGCTAGGGACGGTTGGTTAACAATACAACATGGTAAACCTACTCGCGTTAATAACTTTTGGGAAACCTCAGGATTAAATATCCTTGAAACACTGGCACGTTTAGATGAAGATAAAATGCCAGAGCTAACCGATCAGTTACTCTCAGCACGTACTAATATCAGCGCAATTTATACCCGTGCAGCTATAAAGCTTGCACCAGAGCGTGTTATCGAAATTTTATCACAAAGTGATGAATTAGAAGACAGCGCGCAAGCGTTTGCAGATTATGATTATAAAGTTCATCATGAATTAGCTGTTGCCGGTAACAATCGCATTTATGTGCTCATCCTTAATGGCTTTAAAGGTTTTTATTCTAAGATTGGCTGCCATTACTTTTCAGATCCTCGCACTCGCGAGCTTGCACGCCAGTTTTATAAAGACTTAACTAAGCTTGCTGAGAATAAAGAGCACGATGGTGCAATATTCATGATGCGTAAATATGGTCATCAAACCGGTGAAATATGGCAACATATTCGCGGTGATATGCCTAGCGATATTATGGATTAGTAAAAAGAACCTGCTTAAAGCAGGTTTTTTTATGATTAAAAATCAGTCCATTTATCAAGCGTTCGCTATTTTAGAACGGTGCTATCTATAAATACGATTGTTAATTTATTTTTGATAGCCATAGAATAATGTTTAATTAAATATGGTTGCTATTGTAATTTTAAAATTAGTGCCCATATTAGTAATCAGTATTGCGTAAGCAATTGACAATAAACTCAAAATATTTGGAGAATAAAATGGGTGTATTAGTAGGCCGTCAGGCACCAGACTTTACCGCTGCAGCTGTTCTAGGTAACGGTGAGATTGTAGATAGCTATAACCTTCACGAAAAAATCAAAGGTAAAAAAGCAGTAATCTTTTTCTACCCACTAGATTTCACATTTGTATGTCCTTCTGAGCTTATTGCTTTTGATAAGCGTTATGCAGAATTCCAAAAACGTGGCGTAGAAGTAATTGGTGTTTCTATCGATTCACAATTCTCACACAACGCATGGCGTAACACGGCTGTAGCAGACGGCGGTATTGGTAAAGTTCAATACGCACTAGTTGCAGACGTTAAACACGAAATCTGTAAAGCATACGACGTTGAGCACCCAGAAGCGGGCGTTGCATTTCGTGGTTCTTTCCTAATCGATGAAGAAGGTAACGTACGTCACCAAGTAGTGAACGATTTACCACTGGGTCGTAACATCGACGAAATGATCCGTATGGTTGATGCACTAGCATTCCACAGCGAGCACGGTGAAGTATGTCCTGCTGGTTGGACTGAAGGTAAAAAAGGAATGGACGCAAGCCCTGAAGGCGTTGCTAAATTCTTATCTGAAAACGAAGGCGAGCTATAATTTAGCCCTTTAGTTTAAGAAAAAAAACCGCCAAAATGGCGGTTTTTTATTATTTTAAATTAAAACGAAAAGCTAACTTTAGTGTAAATGTAACGACCACGAGGGTTGTGTACACCCGATGCGTAACCATACAGATCTGAATCACCGTCACCAATTGCAAACGGTGGCTCTTCATCAAATAAGTTGTTCACACCTAGCGATACCTTTGCTGACTCAGTAATACGGTATGATGTTTGTAAATCTACCAGTACTTGTGAATCAACAGTACGCGATGTATTACTATCGAAGTCTAAGTTACCATCGAAGTCGATATCTGGCGTATCTTCAAACTCACCTACATAACTAATGTTCATGTTTGTGTTGAACTGACCAATTTCCCAGTTAGTTGAGAAAATCCAGCGATGCTCTGGGTAGCCATATTCGCCGGTATAATCGCGGCCGTCTTTTTCAAATTTATCTTGGTAAGCCCATTCTAAATTGAATTTTAGTAAGCCTAAATCATCCAGTGAGTGATTGTAGTTTGCTGAAATATCAACGCCCGAAACTTCTTGTGATGACACGTTTTCAAAAGTACTGAAAATCTTTTGAATAGTCCCTAAACTGTCCGTACCTGAAGGAGGTAAGCGAACACATACGGTACTGTTTTGGTTATTACACTCTGAGTTGTAAATTGGACCAAACTCTTGCTCATCAATTTTATTGTCTTGGGTGATACTCCATACATCTACACTCAAACCAAAGTCAGTTGTAGGTGCCCAAATAAAGCCGACGTTCCAAGATTCAGACTCTTCAGCCTCTAAGTCAGGATTACCAGCAAATTCAATGTTGTAATCTAGTGCATCACAATCTTTACCTGTTGCGTCACAACGGTAATTATCGATAAAGAACTGGCTCTCTTGAGATGGCCCTAAACCTACTTGTGCAAGTGACGGTGCTCTAAAGCCTTGTGCCCAAGAACCACGCACTGTGATTTCATCAGTAGGTGCCCAGCGTAAAGCGACTTTAGGATTGGTTGTGGTACCAAAGTCACTGTAATCATCGTAACGACCAGCAAGTTGTAGCTCTAAGTTCTCAGCAAGTGGAATTGAAAACTCTACATAGGCAGCGTATTGGTCACGCTCTGCTGCAGCTGACACAGACTCGGTACCAAAGATTAATCCTCGTTGGAATTGATCATCTGGCGTATCCGTTACGTCCTCTTCGCGGTATTCAATACCGGCCGCCATCATGACAACATCATCACCAAAGCTAAATGCTTCACCTGAAATGTTAGCATCGAACGACGTCATATGAGACTCGCCTTGACGAACCAAACTCGTAGTAATTCTATCAATTACGGCCGGATCGTTGTAAGTGCCGCCAAATGGGTTGTAGTTACCGGCATCAATTTCTTGTTGTAAGAAGTCGGTGCGTACCCAACCTTGTGAGCGATCCCCAGTTTGTAATGACTTACTACGTCCTTTTTGTACCGCTGTTTCCCAGCTCCAATCGTTTATTTCACCTTTTAAACCAGCAACAAAACGTAATGTGTCTGATTCGATATCCCATTGGCGCGCACCCGCATCTACGGTTCTGTAACGACCTATTTCAATATCTTGGCCGAATGGGTTATTAGGGTGACTACCTGGTACTGTTAAGCCCGCATCTTCATCAAGTGGCGTTGGGGCACCTGCTGCAATTGAGCTGTTATGCTGAACGGCCATTTCTAAGAAGCCCGTTATGCCATTATCAAAGCGGTATTCAAATTGTGAAATAGCACCTACACGTTCTGATGCCGGTGCAATATAGCCAAATGGACCATAGTCAAATAAACAACTGCCACTTGATGTTGCATTTTCTGCAGGACACGCAGGGTCTATTGTTTTAACGCCATCAACATAGAAGTAGCCAGGGAAGCCACGTGATGAACGGAAATCTTCACCGCCATATGGAGATTGATTAGCAGTACCTAAACGCCCCATTTCATCTGATGATAAAGAGGTGTTTTTAAAGTAATCAATAATAACGGATGCGCTACTTTTTGCACTAGTAGTACCCCAAACAATACTGGCTGTAGTTTCTTCATAGTTAGGGCCATCTGTGCCGCCGTAACCTAAGTTTACTTCAATACCGTCAATATCTTTTTTCAAGATAACGTTTACAACACCCGCTACAGCATCAGAGCCATAGATTGCTGAGGCGCCATCTTTTAAAATATCAATACGTTCGATTGCTGAAACAGGAATACTGTTGATATCAACGAATGAGTTGGTGATCCCTTCAGCAAATGCGCTGATTGCAACACGACGACCATTAATAAGTACCAAGGTAGCATCGGCGCCTAAGCCTCGAAGGCTGACGGCAGCTGAGCCATTTGCGGTTGAGTCTTGGTTATTACCACGGGTTGAAAAAGTACCATTACCTGCAACAGGCATTCTTTCAAGAAGCTGTTGTAGGTTGTCATAACCCATGTTTTCGATGTCTTCTTTATTAATGGATTGTACTGGAGACGGGCCTTCGATGTCCGAACGTTTGATACGAGAGCCTGTTACTTGAATACGTTCTACTTTTTCTGCAGTTTGCTGTGCAGCATAAGTCGTTGTACTAAAACCTGCTGACAATGCGATAGTAGCACCGATGATTAAGCTCGGTGTAAATGCAATTGATTGCTTCATCCTTAAGTCCTTGTTGATATGTTATAATTTACTTGTTTTACAAGTCGAATTATTAATACCATGTAACTTAACTGTTATCAATTGGCCACAAAGATGATTTTGTTATCTGCACTAATATGTACTGATTTTCTCAATAAAGGTAAACGATAGGATGCTCGCTATTTGGCGCTGTAACGTGATTTAGTTATTATTGATAAACAAAACGCCGAGCGACTTTAATTTGTAATAATTTGTATTTTCCTAAAAATTTAGCAAAAAAAAGCCTAACATGATGTTAGGCTTTTTCATTTAAACTTTATGTTTCATTAAGCGTTCTTTTTCACGGGACCAATCTTTATTTTTACCGTCTTCACGTTTGTCATGCATTTTCTTACCTTTCGCTAAATGGAATTCAAGCTTTACCCAGCATTTTTTCCAATACATAGCTGTGGCAATTAATGAATAACCATCACGCTCGGTTGCACCTACCAAACGGTCAAGTTCACGTCTGCTGAGCAATAATTTACGATAACGCAGCGGGTCGCAAATAACATGGGTTGATGCACTATTTAAAGGCTGGATTGTGCTGCCTAATAAAAACGCTTCACCGTTTTTAAGATGAATATAAGTTTCAGAGATATTTACTTTACCTGCTCGGATACTTTTTACTTCCCAGCCTTGGAGTTCAATACCTGCTTCAAACTTGTCGTGTAAAAAATACTCGTGTCGCGCTTTTTTATTTAGCGCGATGGTATTACTTGTCGATTTTGATGAATTTTTCTTAGCCATAGTGCCCTATAATATACGTTATACGAGATGTTTTACATCGATTTTTTTAAATTATACATGCAAAAGCGAAGGATTCATTTAAGCGCGATGAAAGTTTGGGGAAACGCACAAAGCTTGCTAAAATTCCTGCACACAGTTGGGAGTGAGTATGCCACAAATAGAAAAAAGTGCGCTGGTTATGTACAGCACTAAAGAGATGTTTGATCTAGTCAATGATGTAGAAGCTTATTCGCAGTTTTTACCTAATTGTTCAGACTCAAAAATTATTAAGCAGCATGATAATAACATGACCGCCAGTTTAGAAATATCTAAAGCCGGTATAAAAAAATGGTTTACCACTGAAAATACGCTAATTGATGAGCAAACAGTGATGCTTCGCTTGGTCGATGGGCCTTTTAAAACCTTACAAGGTCGTTGGCATTTTCAGCAATTAGATGCACATGCGTGCAAAGTACATTTACAGCTAGACTTTGAATTTTCTAGTAAGTTAATAGAACTTGCGTTTGGTAAAATTTTTAATGATGTGGCTAAAAATATGGTGAGTGCCTTTACTCAACGTGCAAAAGCGGTATATGGAGAGCGTGCATGATCAATATTGAAATTGTGTTTGCGTTGCCAACGAAAGCAACCACGCTAAATATAGAGGTATTCCAAGGTACCACCGCAGAGCAAGCAGTGATCCAGTCAGGTATTATTAAGAAGTGCCCTGAGATTGATGCAACCGCTTTAACTTTAGGTGTATGGAACAGAACGGTAAAGCTTAATCATGAGCTTAAAGACGGCGATAGAGTTGAAATTTACCGCCCATTAATTGCCGACCCTAAAGATGCCCGCAGAAAGCGCGCCGAAAAAGCCAAAGAAGAGGGCCGCGCAAATAAAGTAACCGGTGGCCGACCGTTAGATCGTTAGATACAAAAAAGGTGAGCCATGCTCACCTTTTTCAATTAAACCCAAATGGCTTATTGCTCTAAAGGGGTTGTAAAGTTTTCTGGTTGCTCATAGTCACCAGAGACCGTTACCAACTTTTCATTTTCAAAGTTTAATACTAATGATTTATATTGTTCATTAGCGCGCCCTTTATTAAAGCTGTAAACGTAACGCCAAGTATTTTTATCGAAGGCGTCTTCGGCAATCGGTCTGCCTAGTACATAAATTACTTGCTCGCGAGTCATATTAACGCGAAGCTTATCAACGTCTGATTGTTCTAAAAAGTTACCTTGAGGGATGTTGATTCTGTACACCCAGCTAGAACAACCTGCGGCTGAACTAAGCGTTAAAGCGACGATAAGCCAAAGAGAAAAAGTTTTTAACGACTGCATTGTTAGTTGTGATCCTTATTTTTTATAATCTACATGATACCGATTAGTCACTCAAGGTAAAACCCTTTTGAGTAATTGTTTTTGTTTAGCGCGTTAAGGCGAGGTTTTGACCATTAATAATCAAAAAAGTTTAAACGATGAGTTGTGCAATAGTAAAAGTAAACCGGCTGTTTGGTCACTGTATATTGTGCAAACACGGCTTGGTCATTGGTATACCGGTATTACAGTTGATGTAGCGCGTCGTTTAGCAACGCACCAAGCGGGTAAAGGGGCAAAAAACCTCAAAGGGAAAGGACCGCTGGTGCTCATTCATCAGCAACAAGTTGGGACTAAAAGCGACGCAAGTAAATTAGAATATGCGATTAAAAAACTTCCACGGGCAAAAAAAGAGGCTTACGTTGCTGCTTTTAAAGGGGGACTGAATACCTCAGGGTTTGTCAAAAGCTGATTAATAAATGCCTCAATTAGCAATACTGCTTCTTGATAAAGAGCAGTATTAATATTTTCGAGCGTATCTTTTGCTGTGTGATGATAGTTATCGGCGCCCATCGAAAAGTACACATACGGAATTTTCTGTTTAGCGAATGAATAATGGTCGCTGGCTCTGTGCCAGTCTATTTGTTTCGTGTTGGTGAGTCGACTCATTTTTCGTGATGAGTAAACGGGCTTTAATTCGACACTCGTATTTTTTATTTGGCTAAATAGTGGAGTGAGTTGGTTTTTTAACGAACGACTTGTTAGCGCGTATAACCGCTTATGCGATTTTTTAATTGCCAACATATCTAAGTTAATATTTAAAGCAACAGGGAACTGGCGCATTGTTTTGGCAAAGTGCTCACTGCCGTGTAAACCGTTTTCTTCAGCGTCTGTTGCAACAAACACAAAACCATAGGATGATTGCACCTTTAAAGCGTTCGATAAGTATAGTAATGCGGCAACACCCGAGGCATTATCGTTAGCGCCAGGGTGTAATTTTCCGGCTTTTAGGCCTAAATGGTCGTAATGCGCTGTAATAACAATAACAGGCAAATTTTTTGCTGTTTTGGTCGCAACAATATTTACGCCTTGCGCCTTAGAAAACAGCCCTGATGGATAAGTAAAAGGTTGTTCTATAACCGTCAGTTGATGCTCTTTAAAGCGTGCTTTTAAATATTCTCTGGTGAGTAAAGCCGAGTGACTATTCGTTTTTCTGCCTGCTAATTTAGAGCTGGTTAGCGTTGTTAAATCAGTGAATAACTGCGGCTCAATCGGCTTTGAGAGTCCACTCCAACTTATAAAAAATACAATGCAGGTTAAGCTAAATAATTTAATAATGATTCGCCTTAACGATAAGTGATTTTAATGCGATGAGTTTATTATCATAGCGTTGTTTGTCATGTGTAAAGTCTGCTTTTTTTCTGGCTTTACGCAAATGAAATTCCGCCCTAGCTATATTATTTAACTCAAAGTAACTTCGCGCCAGTCCAAAGTGGCTTTCATGTAAGGTTGGTGACATAGCGTTCGCTTTTTTATAGTGGCTAATTGCGCCTTTAAAATTACCATTTACATACTCACTGTTACCAAGCGAGATATGATAGTAAGGATTTTCTTGGCGTTTTTTGTCAAGCTCAGCCAATAGCTTTTCGCCTTCGGCCACTCTATCTGTGAGTGTGTATAATAATGCTAAGTTACCTTGTGCAGTATTATTATCAGTATTTAAGGCAATAGCATAGCGATACATTTGCTCCGCTTGCTTTAAACCATCTAATTGTTTAAAGAGTACCCCTAAATTGCCCCAGCTAGCACTAAATGAAGCGTCCGTATTGATTGCTGCTTTGAAATAGCTAAACGCTAAATCATAGTGTTTATTTACCAGTGCCTCACCCCCTTTATTATTATAAAACATGGCGGTCACTCTTTTTTTTGAAAGCAATGAGGTTGCAAAACGGGCTTGTCGGCTATTGGGATCAAAATCAATGATTAAACGCTTATTACGCTGATAAACAAGTGAGCTGTCTTTGAGTTTCGTTTTATTGTCTATGGCAAGGTTGATGTGCCCCGTGAGTAAATTAAATCCCTGATTTAGAGACCAATACTCCGGAATGTGTACTTTTTGAAAGCGAGCTTTAAGCCCTAAATGCTCAGCTAAACTATATGCTAAAATTGATAGTGACAAGCAATTGGCGTTTAAGTTTTGATAGCTCTGAGATGCGGTTTGTGTCGTGGTGGATTGATAAGATAAAGCGCTATCGCCATTTGTGAGTAAAAAACTAAGTAGGCTATACGCTATTTCATCAACTGATTTACTCGATTGCACGTAAGCATTTAATTGCTGTTTGAGGCTATCGTCGAGTTGAAATATTTGTTGCTCAGACTCTACCAGCTGCTGTTGTAATTGCATGGGAGGAGTAATAGTGGGGATTGGCACGCTTATATTGGCGTTATCTGTGGTGCTACAAGCACACAGAGCCAGCAGACACACAATCAGTAAATAATGTTTACCTTGGAGAGCATTCATACACACCTCTGTACAAAAAACACACTTAAGTATAGTGGTTATTTTGTACAGAGGTTATTTTTTAATGTAGCACTCTATTTAACGTTGCTGATTAAACGTAGCAACGAGTGCATCAAGTGTTTGTGCGCTGGTGGCTAAATCACGAATTGCTTGTTCTGTATTGATTTGTTCACTCATTGATTTATCACTGATCTCACTTATTTGCTCAATACTACGACCTACATCATTCACAACGCTACTTTGCTGTTCGGTGGCGGTGGCAATTAAGGTCGCCATATCGTTAATTTCATTGGCTGTTTCAGTAATGGTATTAAGTAACTCAACCGAGTTTTGCATTGCGCTTACGCTTTGTTGTGCTTTATCTTTTGATTGACCGATATCGCTGACAACGTCATCTGAAATATGAGTGAGCTCTTCAATCATTGATTGAATTTCAGTGGTCGATTGTGAGGTACGATTTGCAAGCGCTCTTACTTCATCAGCAACTACAGCAAAGCCTCGTCCATGTTCACCAGCACGAGCAGATTCAATGGCTGCATTGAGAGCCAGTAAGTTGGTTTGTTCAGATATACCTCTAATTGAATCCACAATACTAGCGATATCAATAGTCTTTTTAGAAAGTAAAGCAACTTGCTCGGTTATGCCGTCAATGTCGCTGGCAAGGGCTGAGATTGTCGTTTGGCTTTGTAACACTTGTTGATGGCTTTGCTTGGTGTTATCGCGGCTATCGTTGGTTAACTTAGCTGCATTGGCAGCACTTTGCGCTATTTCTTGCACTGTAGCGCCCATTTCATTAATGGCTGCTGCAACTGAAATAGTTTGCTCTTTTTGCTTATCAAGCGCTAAAGAGTTTTGCTTGGCTTGCGAAAATACATGATCTGAGCTGTGGCGAATACCGTGGCTCTCATTAGCCACTTGCACAATAGCGGTTTCTATTTTTTCAATAAATTGATTAAAGCCGGTGGTTAAATTATTTAGCTCAGGTTGGGGAGATGTTGGTAAGCGATAGGCTAAATTTGCATCGCCACGGCCTAAGCGCGAAAATAGCTCAGCCATTGTTGATAACGGTGAAGCTAAAGAGCGAGCTAATAAGTAACTGATCACGCTTGCGATTAGCGCAGTGATGATAGTGAAAGTGAATATTTGCCACTTTAGGGTATTTACACTAGAAAATACTTCGCTTTTTGGGACTTGAGCTAAGACAAATAAGTCAGTGTTTTTAATCGGTGTGGCTGCAATGAGTGTGGCTTGCCCGTTGATATTTACTTCCTCTAAAGCGAAGCCGTTTTTACTAAGTAATTTGTTATGAATATTAGCGCTGTAAATACTATCTATATTAACCTTAGCGACTTTGTCTGCATCTTTATGTAACTGAATTAATCCGTTTTTATCGGCAATAAACACAAACCCTGATTGCTCAATTTTAAATTGTTGTAGCAGCTTTTGCATATCTGTAATGCTTTTTGCTAAGCCTGCCAAGCCTAAACCATTAGGTTGTTGGTGGTTAACAAACATTTTTACATCGTTTTCAGACTCTTGATAAATACTAATTGAGTAAGGTTGCTTTGATTGTGTAAAAGCAAAAAACCAGCCATCTGCGGCATCATTTTTTAAAACACGTAAAAAGCCATCTTGATTCCAATATTGTGCAGTGTTTTTATTCGCCCACGAAGCCGTGGCAAGATCGTATTGATCAACCAAACGATTGAGCTCTTTAAGTAATAGCGTGTCGTTGTTGTTGCCAGCATTTGCCCAATCTAAAATAAAGGTATTTGCCGAAAGCTGCTGTGCTGCACCAAGAAGTTCATTGATCTCCCCACCAATATGATTACTGATTGTTTGCAATTTACTTGGCAGTTCAGATTCGATCATGCGTTGCTCAATAATATTCTTTGAGTTATGCAAAGACGTCAAACCAATTAATACAGCAACACAAATAGCAATAATGCTTCCAAGGGCTGTTATTTTTTGAGTAATAGAGAGATTTTGTATCGTCATGATAGTGCTTATATTTACAACTGAGGCAATGAGGGGAATTATTTTAGCACATTATTTATTTTCAGCTATTGATGATTAATTTGCACTTAAAAAAGCCCACAGCAAAATGCAAGTGGGCTTGGTTTCTAACAAGTGAAAGTTCTAGGACCCTTGGGTTAAACTATTTTTTTCATTGCAGACATGTAGCCGCGTAATTTTGCGCCTACTTTCTCAACAGGGTGCTCACGTAGAGCCGTATTTATTTGAATTAAAGTTTGGTTATCAACTTGATTACTTTGCTCATTTAAGCCTTTACCAATAACATCAGTATCAATACCTTGCATAAATTCTTGTAGAAGCGGCAAACAGGCATGGTTATATAAATAGCAGCCGTACTCAGCGGTATCTGAAATAGTGCGGTTCATTTCAAATAACTTTTTGCGTGCAATAGTATTGGCTATCAGCGGCGTTTCATGCAGTGACTCATAATAGGCAGATTCTGCAATAATACCGGCCGCTGTCATGGTTTCAAATGCCAGTTCTACACCCGCTTTTACCATTGCCACCATTAAAATACCGTGGTCAAAAAATTCTTGCTCAGCAATTTCTACATCGCCTGCAGGGGTTTTTTCAAAATGAGTTTCTGCAGTTTCAGCACGCCATTTTAGTAAGTTAGCGTCATCATTTGCCCAGTCTTCCATCATTACACGTGAAAATGTGCCATCGATAATGTCATCTTGGTGTTTGTTATAAAGAGGACGCATAATCACTTTAAGCTCTTCACTTAGCTCAAACGCTTTAACCTTTGCAGGGTTTGATAAGCGGTCAAGCATGTTTGTTACACCGCCATATTTAAGTGCTTCTGTGATCACTTCCCAGCCATATTGAATAAGTTTTGAGGCGTAACCGGCATCAATTCCTTTTTCAATCATTTTGTCAAAACATAAAATAGAGCCAGTTTGTAGCATGCCACATAAAATGGTTTGCTCGCCCATCAGATCAGATTTCACTTCAGCGATAAATGATGATTTAAGTACCCCCGCGCGATGACCACCTGTACCTGCTGCATAGGCTTTTGCTTGTGCCAAGCCATGGCCCTGAGGATCATTCTCTGGGTGAACCGCAATTAATGTAGGTACGCCAAAGCCGCGTTTATACTCTTCACGTACTTCTGACCCCGGGCATTTTGGTGCAACCATAATAACGGTAATGTCTTCACGAACTTGCATGCCTTCTTCAACAATATTAAAGCCATGTGAATAGGCAAGGGTTGAGCCGTGTTTCATTAATGGCATGATGGCATTAACAACTGCAGTATGTTGTTTATCAGGTGTTAAGTTAAGTACTACATCGGCTGTTGGGATTAACTCTTCATATGTACCCACTTTAAAACCATTGTCAGATGCATTTAAGAATGACTGACGACGCTCAGCAATGGCTGAATCACGCAGTGTATAGGCTACATCTAAACCAGAATCACGTAAGTTTAAGCCTTGATTTAGGCCCTGTGCGCCACAGCCTACAATTACCAATTTTTTACCTTTAAGTGCAGCAACACCGTCGTTAAATTCGTCTGCGCCCATAAATTCACATTGTGCCAATTGCGCTAATTGTTCGCGTAAAGGTAAGCTATTAAAATAATTTGCCATGATAAGTTTCCTATTAATTCAGTTTGTTAGATGCATTGCTTTTGCTTTGCTTGGAATAACAATATGGAAAATCTTTTCTTGCGTAAAATGATATATTTGAATTAAAGTGTTTCATAATATGAAATACTGGTGTTGTTATGGATCATAAGCATTTAAATTACTTTTTGGCGTTGGCAAAAACGCTTCATTTCTCTCGTGCCAGTGAGTTATGTCATGTAAGTGCGCCCACTTTAAGTCGTAATATTAAGCAGTTAGAAGATGAAGTAGGGGTGATGTTATTCCAGCGAGATAATCGCAGTGTAAAGCTTACCCGCGAAGGCGTTGCATTTAAGGAGTATGCCAGTGCTACGCTTAATAATTGGCAGCGCTTTAAGGCTAATTTAAACGAACCGCAACAACATATTTATGGCAATGTGAGCCTTTATTGCTCCGTTACCGCGTCTTACAGTTTTTTGCATCATATTTTAGAGCAACTGAGAGCTCAGCATCAGCATATTGAAATTACCTTAAATACGGGCGATCCCGCCTTGGCTATTAACCGAGTGTTAGATGGACATGAATCTATGGCCATTGCAGCCAGACCCAGTAAATTACCTGCACAAATTGCATTTGTAGATATTGGCTACTCGCCATTGGTATTAATTGCGCCCACTATTCAATGTCCGATCACAGAAAAATTAGCCACTAGTAGCGAAACTATTGATTGGTCTGAGCTTGAATTTATTGTTGCTGAACAAGGATTTTCACGGCAAAGGTTGGAGCAGTGGTGGCGAAAAAATAATGTGCAAGGAAAAATTTACGCGCAAGTGGCAGGGCATGAAGCTATGGTATCTATGGTGAGTTTAGGGTTAGGCGTGGCCATGATCCCAAAAATTGTACTCGATAATAGTCCGCTAAACGATAAGGTTCAGGTTTTAGAGTATAAAGGCGAGCCACCACAGGGGTTTAAAATTGGTTTGGCGGTATTACATAAAGAACTAAACGACCCTGCTATTAGTGCGCTTTGGAATATTGCACAAAATATGGGGGAAAACATAATATAGGTTTGTTGGATGATAAAAAACTGTTAATATAGATCGCTAATATTTATGTGTTTATTAACATCCTTGTTGTGATGTCTAAGAGTTTTAATTATGGATAATACGGTTTCACTTGCTCATTCTGCCCAGTGTTTAAAAAAAGCCATTCCGTTGATGGTTAAATACAAAATGCCTGTAACGCCAATAAATTATGCTATTTGGTACTGTTATGTACAGGGCGACAACCCACAACTAAACACAGAGCTTGATAAAGTCATCTCTTTGCACAATACGTGTTCAGCTCAAACCGCCCAAGAAATTTTTAATAAGCATATTAATGACGAAGAGCTTGCATTTTTTCAACAAATGTCTGAAAGGTTTCATGGCACCGTAGAGCAAATGCAGTTTGATCTTAGTGACTCCATTCAATATTCGAAAAGCTTTACTACCTCGTTAGTTGATTCACAAAATGAATTAAAAACGCTCTCTAGTATTAACTCATTTAATGAGATCCTTTCTTGCGTTGAGCGCCTAACTGACGAATCAATTGCGATGCAAGATTACGCCCGTGGATTCCAAACCAAATTAGCGCAAGCGTACAACGAAATTAAAGATTTAAAAGAAGCGCTTAGCGTGACCCAAGAAGCGGTTGATAAAGATTCCTTAACCGGATTATTTAATCGCGGTAAGTTTGATACAGACATTGTTGAGTTTTGTTTGAACGCCTCTTCACAAAATGAACACGGTAAATTAGCGGTGTTGATTATGTTCGATATTGATCATTTTAAACGTTTTAATGACGATTTTGGCCATCAAAAAGGCGATGAGGTACTCAAGCTAGTCGCTCAAAAAGTGCAAAATAGTGTACAAGAGCAATACAGAGCTTATCGTTTTGGTGGTGAAGAATTTTGTATTACGGGTTACTTTGAAAGCATTAATGATGCGATGGCATTTTGTAATCAGCTTCGTTTGAGCATTGCCAAATTGACGATTCGTAAAAAAGAAGACAGTAATAATAAACGTAATATTTCAGCCAGTTTCGGCATTGCTTTAATGGAGCCTTTTAGTAAAAGCTGTTTATTAGTTGAAAAGGCAGATAGAGCACTTTATTTAGCTAAAACCCATGGTCGTAATCGGGTCGAAATAGCGGCCGATATGTAAACGTGTTCTGTTTGTATCAAATTTGTTAATGATTGTAACCCTCTAGAGCTTGTGTTCATACTACTTGCTACTATAGGGTCAAAGCCACTTTATAAACTAGCGATTAACTTCATGCGGTTCCATCTGAGAATAAACACATGCCTGTTATTAGTGCTATTAAGCACTAATGCGATTGCTCAGAAGCAGCAACATATATCCACTGATGAGCTTAATCTTAGTGTGAGTGTTGGTGCTGGGGTGATCACAAATCCTCTGTATGGTGCAGATAACATCCCCTTAGTTGTTATTCCGCAAGTGGCTTATTATGGTCAAAATTGGTTTTTTGATAATGGCCGTCTTGGTTATTCTTTTTTACAAAGCAAACAACATAACGTTAGTTTTGTGTCAGAAATTAACCCTGAGTCACGCTTTTTTATTGATTGGCATCCACAAAATATTTTCCCCTTTAAAACAACCGCTGAGAACGAGATATTAGAATCGCTACACACTGATTCACCGCGTGAAGTAAACATAAATAATATACAAAAAAGACGAGTCGCACTTGATGCCGGTATCAGCTATTTTTTTGTAAAGCAGCAGCAAGTATTTTCTGCGCAATTATTGCATGATGTAAACAGCGTTTATAATGGCTATAGGGGATCGTTGCAATGGCAATATCATCATGAGTTTAAGCAATTAACGTTAAAGTCGACGTTAGGCGTTAATTACAAATCAGCCCAACTAAATAACTATTTTTATGGTTTAAATAGCGCTGAATCTATTTACGGTGAAATAGAAGTTGGTAGTAGTTGGCAACCTTATGCTAAAATCGACGCCCGTTGGCCTGTAGATGGAGTCAACGCGCTTCGTTTTCATTTAGCCTATTATGATTATTCAGCAATGGATAGCAGCCCGCTTTTTGAACATGACTATTCAATGACCGCCTTTATAGGATTCGAACATACATTTTAATATGAAGTGTTTTATGTTGGTTGTGCTTGCAGCTTCATTTTTTAGCAACGCTAGCGTTGCAAAAGCCTCTTCACTTAACGTATCACCCAAAGTCTGTGTGGTTTCCGAACAACAAGAATTTTGTGATCTTGAGTTAAAATTTAAGTGGCAACTGTCAGCCGCTAGCGATGTATGTTTATACCAACAAGATACACAATTACAATGCTGGCAAGGTGTCAAAAAAGGCCAACTTAGTTATAAAGCGCGTGTTCAGGTGGAGACCATATACTCCCTGATTAATCCCCATACAGGTGTATCGTTAGCGAGTGTGCAAATAGAAGTGCAAACCGCATACGCTAAGAAAAAACATCGGCTACGCTCACCTTGGAGCTTTTTTTAATTTAGGAGCAGTAAATGCCAAAGATATTACTTGTTGAAGATGATTTAGGGTTGCAACAATTAACCAAAGACTATCTTGAGCATAATGGCTTAGAAGTTGACGTTTTAGAACGCGGTGACGAAGTGTTCCCTTATCTTAGTGAAAACCACGTCGACTTGATCATTTTAGATGTAATGTTGCCAGGAAAAGATGGCTTTAGCGTATGTCGACAAGTACGTGACAAATACACTCTCCCTATCTTAATGCTGACAGCAAAGGGTGAAGACTTCGATCAAGTCATAGGCTTAGAACTCGGGGCTGACGACTACGTTATAAAACCAGCAGAGCCGCGTGTACTTCTTGCTCGAATTAGTGCATTGCTTCGCCGTGGACAGCCAAGTGTTAAAGCGATTGAAGAACTTCAATTTGGTGACTTATCAATAGATAAAACCAGCCGCATTGTAAAGCTAAGCGGTGTTGAAATTGTCCTGACTTCTCATGAATTTGAATTGCTGTGGTTATTGGCTTCAAATGCTGGTGAAGTGCTCAGTCGAGAGCATGTCCATCAACATATGATAGGGCGTGAGTACGACGGGTTAGACCGCACGGTGGATGTTCGTGTATCACGCATTCGTAAAAAGCTCGGTGATAATAGTGATAAACCATACCGTATTAAAACGGTATGGGGGCAAGGCTATTTATTTGTATCAGATGCGTGGGATATGTAATAAATGCAAGGTGTTAGGCTAGGTTAATGGGAAAGCTATTTATAAGCCTTTACGTGTATATTATTGCCTCTTTGTTTATTGTTAGTGGTGTCATAGAGCAGTTTTGGCCCTATGATGAATCTCAGCAAAGTGTATTGTTAGATGACGAATTCGGGCAGTCTTTATGGCTGCTTTCACAAACCCCAGATGGGCTTGAGCAGCTTAAACATAATTTTGATAGCCAAGTCATTGCCCAGCAAGATCTAGTGCTCCCACCTGAACAGCAAGCACAACTATTTCAAAACCATTACCTTTATTTATATGATAAACAGCAGCGTATCGTTTGGTATGTAACGCTAAATAATTCACAATTGCTACAAGTAGGCCCTGTAGGTGTTAAACACAGCAGCTCAGGGACTGTGTTACCGTATTTACTGGTGTTGTTTATTATAAGTTTACCAATAGGTTTGTGGAGCTTTTTGTTGTGGCGAGACTTTGCAAAGCTGAGTCATGCATGCGAGGCAGTGGGTGGCTCGCAAGACTTTCAATTAAGCCATGGCTCAAAGTCATTCTTCTTACCCATCACCGATACATTGCAAGTAATGCAGCAACGTATTGAGTTTTTACTGAGTGCTCAGCAAGAGCTCACCTCTTCTGTATCTCATGAATTTAGAACGCCATTAGCGCGGTTGAAGTTTGCTATTGCAATACTCGAGGATAAAACTCACGATACCAAAGCACAGCAGTATTTATCTGACATGCAAATGGATATTCATGAACTGGAGTCCTTGGTATCTGAAATGTTGGAATACGCCCGTTTAGATACACAGCAACCTAGTCTACAATTAGCCCCTTGCGATATCGTTGCATTAATTAAAACTAATATTGAAAAAGTAAACTTTGATACCCGTATTAAACTAACAACAACGCTCCCCACTCAATTTATTTACTTATGCGATAGTCATTTTATGTCGCGGGTGCTGCAAAACTTAATCAGTAATGCACTTAAACATGCCTCGAAAAGTGTACATATTAGTTTAAGTACTGCCGATGAAAAGTTACTGCTAGTGGTTGAAGATGATGGCCCTGGTATTGCCTTCTCTGAGCGCGAAAAAGTATTTAAGCCGTTTACGCGCTTAGATAAAAGTCGTGATAAAAAAACCGGTGGGTTTGGGTTAGGGTTGGCGATAGTGAGTAAAATTGTGTCATGGCATAAAGGGCAGTGCACGATTGAAGACTCTACACTGGGTGGGGTTAAGTTTATTATTAGCTTAGACTAGTAAATCCCAAACAATAAAAAAGCGCCTTAAAGGCGCTTTTTTGCGGTTTAAAACCAAAAAATCAACAAGTAGCAAATAGATAGACAGGCCACTTATAGAAAAGTTCTATTTATTTACTATTTTTTTCTAGTAATGGCATCAACATTTGCTCTAAACCATTAAGCTTCACTTCGTACATCATTGCAAGTTGAGAGCCGAGCTTGCTTTTAGGAAAGCCTTGCTGTTTAAACCACACTAAATAAGGCTCAGGCAGCAAAAGTAAGGGGCGTCCCGCATATTTACCAAACGGCATAATGGTATTAATGGCGACTTTAAGTTGTTGAGGATCCATTATTGACATCTTTTATGAGTAGAGGTGTTAAGTGTAAGGGATAATAAAGAAATAAAATAGGCTGTAACGGGCAAGTAACAGCCTATTGATAGAGGGAGTAGGCCCTCTAATTTGAGAATCTTATTGGTTAATTAAAAGCAAGGGGTCCAGTTGTGTATATTTTATTTAAATACACACTTAGGTATTAGCTTTACTAAACCAACACAGACATTTTACCTTATTTTTAAACCAATAAAATACGCAGATGTAAAGGAATGTAAATGCAATCTATTTGCATCTAAACCCTATTAAGGAAACAGGGTTTGCTTTACATGCTCTGCAAAACCGCTACCTGCTTCTAAGTAAAAGTTGTAAGTAGAGTCTATTCCCATTTCTTCTAATTCTTTTTGCTGATCGGGGTAGTTGGCAATCGCCGTTACTTGTCCTTTATAACCCGATGCTTGTAATTGCTCTAAGGCAAAAATATTTTGCATGTGCTTAGGCATAGCTAGCATTACCATTTCAACGTGGGAGTGGTTAACACGTTGCCAAAAATCAGGATCGGTGGCATCGGCAATTAATACTCGGCGACCTCGCTTTACATGCTTATCAACTACCTCAGGCTTAATATCAATACCTGCAACAACATCCGGATGAGTTGCGTTTATTGTTTCATAGGCACCTGTGCCAATTCTACCCATGCCAAAAATAACAATTTTTGTGTCATTTAAGTTTACTGGGAGCTCTTCAGCTAAGCGGGTTTTGCTTTCAAACTTTAATAAAAAGCGTTCAATTTTAACGTATAGCTCGTTAGAGCGTTTATTTAAAGGAGAAGCAATTACAAAGGTGATCGACACCGCAATCGCAATAACAGCAAGCCACTCAGAGGTAACCATGCCGGTAGATGCGGCAACTGCACACACAATCAAACCAAATTCGCTAAAGTTAGCTAGGCTAAATGCTGTTAACAAAGAGGTACGCGCACGAAGTTTAAATAGGTTGGTTAGTATGTAATAAAGCAGGGTTTTAATTGGAATAATTAATACCAGCACTAAAGCGACGACTAAGGAGTGGGCAGTAAGCTCTGCACTTAAACCAATGCTTAGGAAAAAGCCAACTAGCAATATATCTTTTAGGCTAAGCAATGACTTAGACAATTCACCGGCTTTTTTGTGTGGTGCGAACATCATACCTACAATCAAAGCACCTAAATCACCTTTGAGACCTGCAAATTCAAAGGCGTTATAACCTGCTACTAAGGCAAAGAAAAACCCAAATAGCGGCAGTAACTCACCATGTTTAGAGCGGTTTAACACCCAGTACATAACAGGGCGAAATAAAGGTAAGGCAATAATTAACCCTAAGGCCCAAATATTCGGCAACTTACCGGTACTGACCGCTAAAAATATAACCGCAAATATATCCTGCATAACTAAAATACCAATGGCTATTTTACCGTGCAGGCTTGCCATTTCACCGCGCTCTTCAAGAACTTTTACCGCAAATACGGTGCTTGAAAAGCTCAGAGCAAAACCAACTAACAGCGCACTTTGCCAACTTAAATCGACGAATAATGGCAGTGCAAAAACACCCAGTAGTAGCATAAAGCCACTAAATAAAGCGCTGCTTAGAATAATATGTAAGGTGGCCGGAGCCCAGACTTGAGGTTTTATTAAATTTGAAATTTTAAGCTTGAGGCCAATACTAAAAAGTAGCAGTGTAACCCCTAAAGATGCAATTGTTTCCAGCAGTTCCGTGCTTTTATAACCCGCTAAATTAAGAATAAATCCAGCCATAAGAAAGCCGATAAGTGGCGGCAATTTTAGCTGGTATATACCAAAACCGCAGACGAAGGCGGTAGCAAAATAAATTAGTTCCATAGTTATTAATACCACTTTTTTAGGCACTGTAGTGTAGCGAAAAACAATGCTTATTGACAATTAATCTACTTATTTAACGCAGTTAGTTACGTGATAGTGAGTATTTATCAAATGATTGCTACTGTCAGTTTATGCAGAGGTAAAGTAGCTTCAATGTATAAAAAATGCACATATATGGCTAGTTTTATGGTAAACAGCATGTAAATAGCAGTTTTTCGCTGACAAGAGCTTTTAAATGTGGTTAAGATGCCATAACGAAGGAGTTTAAGCGTAAGCAAACATTAGAGTTGCTTAGCTTAAGGAGAAAATATGTTTAAAAAGATTTTAGCATCGGTAGGCATTGGTGCCGCCAAAGTAGATACTATTTTAGAGACCGAGCATCTTCAGCCGGGGCAATTATTTAACGCGCAAATTGTAATTACTGCAGGTGATGTGAGCCAAGAAATTACCGGTTTAGACTTAATGTTAGTTACCCGTGTAAAAGTGGCGAGTGAAGACGGTGATTATTTCACTAATCATGTGATTGACCAGTGGCGCATTACCGATATTGGTATTATTGAGCCCGGTGAGGTAAGAACTATTCCGTTTGAAGCCCGTTTACACTCAGAAACGCCTATAACCGAAATTAATGCAGGTTATAACCAATCTTATGTATGGTTAGAAACAGGCCTTGATATTGACCTTGCGCTTGATCCAACAGATAAAGACCATTTACACATTTATCCTAATGAGGCGGTTAAAACATGCATGCAAGCGATGGAAAAGCTTGGTTTTAGTTTAGTTAAAGCCGATGTAGAGCAAGGCCATTTACGTGCTCCTACTTTTCAATCTGTGTCGGGGTGTTATCAAGAGCTTGAGTATCAGCCTAATAGCCGCAGTTTGTTTGGCATAAAAGAAATAGAGTTGTCGTTTATTCCTGAAGCACATAAAACCCATGTATTGATTGAATTAGACAGAGCATTTAGAAGTGATGGCTATGTTGATTTAACCATAGAGCATGACCATGTTAATTTATCGCAGTTATGTGATCAGCTAGAACGGTTATTTGCTTAACAAAGTGATAGGGGCTTTAAGCAGCCCCAGCAATAAAAAAGGTGTTTAAATGGCGTTTAAATGTGAGCCATTCTCTGCGCTCGACTCCCAAACCCTATTTTCAATCATGCGTGAACGTGTCGATGTATTCGTTGTAGAACAAGCATGTCCTTACCCCGAACTTGATGATCACGATATCGCAGACTCTACACGTCATGTCTATTTACTTGATGGGCTATCGGTGCATGCCTATGCCCGTTGTTATGAAAAAGATGCTCAGTACAGTGCGATAGGGCGTGTATTGGTTGCTCAATCACAGCGAAGTTCTGGATTAGGCAAACAGTTAGTCAATGAAGCAATAGCATGCTGTAAGGCGCAATGGCCGACTCGCGATATTTATATTGGCGCACAAACCTACCTACTGAATTTTTATCGCTCATTCGGTTTTGAATGTGTTGGTGATGAATATATAGAAGATGGCATACCCCATCAGGATATGATTTTAAAGCAGTAATATTGCTCCACTAAAAAGGCCCACTGATGTGGGCCTTTTTTATGCATCTTTTAACTAGCTTAGTAGGGAATGTAAAAATACTAAGCTAATGGCAATAGGGCATACAAACTTAGTATACCAAGGCCATATCTTCCAAAATAACGTATTATGCACCTCAGGGTTACCTTGTTGAATCGCTTTAAGTAGTGACGATCTGTACCAGATCCAACCTACAAATATACAGCACATAAGCCCTAATAAAGGTTGTGCAACTTTGGTTGTTAGGGTGATCACTAAGCCAAATAAAGTGCCTAGGTTACACACAATGGTAATGCTCACTATGGCAATTAAAGCGCCTATTAACCACGTTGCTTGAACACGTTTCATCGCAAAGCGCTCTACCGTGTACGACACTGGCGCTTCTAACATGGAAATAGATGAAGTTAGTGCGGCAATACTCATCAATGCAAAAAAAGCAAAGCCAACAAATAAACCTACACCACCCATGCCATCAAATAAGGCAGGCAATACCTGAAATACGAGAGTATCTTCAGAGAGAAGTTTACCTGTAGTTGCAGAGAATATTTCAACACCTTGCGCTTGTGCCACGTACATAGCAGGGATGATCAATAAACCCGCTACAAACGCTATAAACACATCAATTAAGGTTACATACGCGCCAAGGGACACAAGGTTTTCTTTTTTACTGATATATGAGCCATATATAATCATCACACTGGTGCCCAGTGACAATGAAAAGAAAGCTTGGCCTAAGGCACTCACTAACAATGTAGGGTCAAAAATAGAAGAAAAGTCAGGGACTAAGTAAGCTTTTAACCCCTCAACAGCGCCTTCTTGAGTCATCACGTAGGCAATTAGGGCAAACAAGATACCGAGCAGAGCGGGCATTAAGCGTTTAGACCATTTTTCGATGCCGTTTTCTACACCGCGGCTGATAATAGCAACAGTTAAAATAATAAATAAAACAGTGAAAAGAATATTACGAGTAAGCGATTGCTCACTTAACCATAAAGAGGCGGCATCAGCGCCGACCAATGTGGTTACCGGTTCTAAAGTGGCACTTAACATCCAACCGGCAACAATGGCATAAAAACTTAAAATAAATCCAGCACATAAAATACCACCAAAACCGACAGCAAAGGCAAATTGCTTTTGCCATGGTCGCGTGGTTAATTTAGTTAATGAAGAGACCGCATTAGCTTGCCCATGGCGACCTATCATCAGTTCTGCCATTAAAGCGGGGTAGGCTAAAAAGAAAGCCAGTACTAAATACGCGACTAAAAATGCAGCGCCCCCATTACTTGCTGTTTGAGTCGGAAAACCCCAAATATTACCCAAGCCAACAGCTGATCCTGCCGCAGCCATTATAAAACCAAAGCGGGAGCTAAACTCACCTCTTACTGCACTCATATTATTCTGCTTCTCTATTTTTTCGACGCCGTGACAATCTACTGGAATTGTAATTAAATAAAAAGTGCTTATTTGTCTCTGTTGCACAATTATTGCGTTTTATTTAGCTGTATAAATAACACGTGCGTATTTTGATTATAAATAGCACAATTTTTTTAATTATATTTCGTTTATCAGCTGTATTGAGCATCTTTGCATTGTTGATTAATGTTCAAACTGAGCGATGGTTAATGTGAAACAGGCGCCTGAGAGCCGTTCACTTTTACTCACTTTTACGGTGCCATGATGCCAATCGGCAACTTTGGCGACGATTGCTAACCCCAAGCCATAACTATTATCACTGCGATTACGGTGGCTGCGTTCACGAAAAAATGGGCTAAATACTTTATGATTATTTTCTTGAGCAATGCCTGGTCCGTCGTCGGCGATGTTCACCACCAGAAAACGTTCTTGTACTGAAGCGGTTACTTGAATGCTGTGATTTGCAAAGTCGCAGGCATTATTAATTAAGTTGGTGATTGCTCTTGCCAGCCAATGTAAGTCAGCATAAACGGTATGATCATCACATTCTAAAGAAATATTAAGCGAGCGAGAGGTTATTCTAGGCTCAAGTTGCAATACAATATCACTTAGGTATTGTTTAAGGTTTGCTGATGAGTAAGTAAGCTTATTCGCATTTTGCTCTAAAGTAGCAAACGTTAAATAGCTTTTTAGCATTGACTCCATATGGTCTAAGTCGGTTTCCATGCGAGTTAAATAATGCTTTATTTTACTCTCGTCATGACTATCAAGAGCGGCGTCGACACCAAAGCGTAAGCAAGCAATTGGAGTTCTAATATCATGCGATAAGCTGGAGGCCATTAGCTTGTTTTCAGCAACTAGCTTTTCAATTTGACTCGCCATA
This sequence comes from Pseudoalteromonas issachenkonii, assembly GCF_002310795.1. Lineage (NCBI taxonomy): Bacteria > Pseudomonadati > Pseudomonadota > Gammaproteobacteria > Alteromonadales > Pseudoalteromonadaceae > Pseudoalteromonas > Pseudoalteromonas issachenkonii. The sequence goes on along the minus strand of NZ_CP011030.1, from coordinate 2,387,413 downwards.
CGGTTAAAGGTCAGTTCCACATCTTTTATATAGGTAAATCGAGAGGGGGTAATACGCGCTTTAACATTACCAGATGCAAATTGCTTTGCTGCTTCGTTTAACACCGTAAGGCGCTTTGCTAAAGGGGTAATAATAAAACCCATAAAAACACATAAGCCAGTGTAAAATAATAGCGTTAAAATAATATCGTTTCGTTGTGTGGCCTCATAGGGTTTATCTAAACGCATGGTTAAATGATAAGGACTTAACTCATCATTTGTGTAGAGCATATAAAAGCCTTGCTCGTCTTCGAGTATTAATCCGCCTTGGGTTTGCATTTTATCTAATAGCGCTAAGGGCAGTGCCAGCGACTGATTTAATTTGTAGTTAAGTATAAGGTCAAAGTCAGCGGCGAGCTTTGTTACTTGTTGCGGGCGAGCATCGGGTTTAAGCGCCGTGAGCTGTTTACTTAACCCGACAATAATCTGGCTTTGAACGCTAAACTCATCCAAAGGCGCATGCGCTTGTTGGCTAAATGCATCAATAAGCCAACCTAAAACAATAATTGAAAGCAGCGCACTGCCTAGTAGTGAAATATAAAACTTTTTCATTGATGCTATTCCATAATAGGCTGGGTGTATTGAAGTGACTTTTATTACTATCGCGCTAATTATTTTAAGCACTCAGGCATTAAAACTTACCACGCTGTAGTCACAAACAAATAACCACGTCCCCAAATGGTTTTAATTTTTTCTGGTTTTTGTGGGTCATCATTAAACTTTTTACGCAAGGCAGAAATAAGCACATCAACGCTTCTATCTAAGCCATCATATTCCCTGCCTTTGGTTGCTTTAAACACCGCATCGCGGGAAACAACTTGTCCAGCATTACTGGCTAAGTAATGCAGTAATAAATACTCTGCGCTTGAAATGTTCACATCCTGTTGGTTAAGGGTAACGTTGCGTGACTCGGTATTAATACTTAATTGACCGATATTGATCATATTTGCTTGATCATCGGTTTTAGGCGTGTCGCTACTGTAGCGCAAGGCAGATTTAATGCGTGCAAGCAATGCGCGAGGGCGTACTGGTTTTATTATATAATCGGTAGCACCGACTTCTAGCCCAATGACTTCATCCATTTCTTCATCGCGGGCAGTAAGCATTATAATTGGGGCATGATAAAAGCTACGTAGCTCACGACATACACTAATACCATCAAGCCCTGGCAGCATAATGTCGAGTAAAATAAGTTGTGGGCTTAAACGTTTTACTTGGCTTATTACCTCATCACCTCGATGACATACGTGTACAACATAGCCTTGCTCTGTTAAATACTCAGTGACCCATTGTGCAAGAGAAATATCATCTTCAACCAGTAAAATAGTACCGTAATTATCCATAAGCTTTCTTCGCATACCTAAATGATGTTTAGCTATCATAATGTTTATAGTGTGTGACTAAAATAACCGCCAACGCCGCTTTTTTTGCCTATTTTGATACACCCATTGTAATTTTACTTCTGTGACGGCAATGACTTGTGATGTATTACTGTCAAATAGTTCAAACGAAATACTTTGCGTTGAGTCAAAGGCATAATTAAACGAACCTTGTCGCTGTTTAAGCCAGCACTGCATAATGTACTTTGAGGTGGCATCGCGTAGACAATAATTCCCCACTTCTACTTGCTGCCATGACAAAACAACATCGGCGTAACAGTGACGTCCTTCACGTAAGGCCACACAGGTATCAGGTACTGCACTCAATTGAGCGGGTATTTGCACTGGGGCTGCCAGCAAAGAGCCTGAATAACTAAACAATAAACAGTAAAAAAATCTAAAGTACATAACGCACGCCTACCTTGGCTTTGTGTTGATATCCTTGGGAAATAATTGGGCTGTCATCAATTTCTTTTGAAAACCACGTCGTTAACCAGCCTGCTAAAAAGACCCAATCTTGGTTAATGGGATATTCAGCATGAAATTCAAACATAATACTGGTACTGGCATTGGTTTGATAAATAGGGCGAGTTGCGTTTGCTTCATCGCTATCAATACCAAAATAATAGTTTGTAAAATCTTCAGAGTAGGCACTTAGGCCAATACCAGAGCGAAACTCCCAATTACGCCAAGGCTGAATATGACTAAAAAATACGTTTGCCACCCAGCCATTATGAGCACCAGATATATCATGTAAGTATTCAAGGGAAATTTGTGAGTTTTCAAATCGACGTGTTAATCGAAGGCCGGTATCAAAATCATAGTTACGTTTTTTGATACCGCGCAGTGGCTCAATAATGCCATCGTTATAAATACCTAAGCCTTGTTCGTCAAACCCGGCTTGCGAATTAGTGCCTAATAAATCAAGGCCCCAATCGTATTTGTTAATTAAGCTATAGCCTAAAACAAGTCCACCGCTGAGTTGATTATGATCAAAATCAAGGTAAAAATTATCGTAAGAAACCGCAAGGCTTAAATCTAACTCGGCGCCAACATCATAAGAATTCATGCCCACCAAATAAGAATCTTCTATGTAATAACCAGCTCCTGCACTCCAGTCCCAGGCAAACCCTGTAGTGGGTTCCAATGTGTTATCGGCATAGTAACGATTGCTTGCTGTGCTCTGGCCACTAAAAATGAGCGCAAACAATAAGGCTGCACAACGGAAAAAATGTCTTTGTGGGAAATGCTTCATCCTTGGAACCTAAATTAGAGTTTGCTTAAAAGGGTAGTATATTGTCAAACTCTTGGCTAAATCTGTAAAAAAATGTAGCGGTCGTCCTGCAACTACTGAACCTTAATTTTATCGATAAGTATACTGCTTAAATAAAATTGCATCATGGGAGTTAATGCGCTGATCTCAGTACGTGTACATGGCCCATTTAATTTAGTTAAACGACTCAGTTTAGTAATGGTTTTATAAGCAGGGGCCGTTACTTCATTTTTAAGTTCAGCACGCTTAAGCCGAGCCTGTTCGGTATTATGTTTATGAATAAACGCAACAACTTCTAACTCGTTAGTGATCTTTTTTTCTTCAGTAAAGCTATAGATTAGGGGCTCACGGTGAAAGCTAGCACTATCTATTGATGATTTGGCAAACCACACTACATCTCCCGATGCTTTGTGTGTAAGGCGCATACTAACTTGTGCCAGTATATTTGCGCATTGTTGAGAAGGGAATTGCTGTGCTACTTTTGAAAACAATGAATAAGGTTTTTCTGGCTGCGCTAGGATGTACTTTGCATCATCTATAAACTCAAGGTCAACTTGATGAATAGCTAACGTGTAATCACTGTTATCGGTTGTGGTAACTTTTAGTTGTTTATCGTTAAGTGCTTGGCTAATTTGAGATACTAATGTGTCAGTGACACTTGCACGGTCTACGATCACTCTGACAGTCTGATTTTTTTTAATGTTATGTGCAGGTAATTGCACCGATTTTACTTTCGGTGAAGCATGCTCGGTTTCATATTTAAGTTGGTAAGTTTGACTCTTAAGCAAAGGTTTTGCAGGCATTGCTAAAGGTTCTGCAGGCTGCTTAACTACGGCACAACCTGAAGCTAATACAATAAAAAGTGATACAACTAAAAAACGCATAAATATTTTACATCCACTCAAAAGCCATTAATCGAACATATTGTACGTTAGTCCGAGCAAAAGTTCATGATATTATAGAGGCTGATTATGACTAAAAAAGAAAAATTAGCTAAGAATGAAGTATTTTAACTCCTTACCCTTTTATTTTTTTGCTTTATGTATTTTAGGGACGCATTTACAGGCAAGCGCAAGCACAGATCCTGACTGGGAAGCTTTTGTTAAAAATTATGGACGCTACGTAGAAAAAAAACTAAAAGTAAAAAAGATTCCGGGCGGAGCGCTTTCCATCGTCAACGCACAAGCGCGTGACTATATACATACTATGGGGCATACCAAAGTGCGCAGTGGGCAAAAAATTAATCCACACACTCGGTTTCGTTTGGCCTCAGTATCTAAAACGTTTGCAGGGTCGTTAGCGGCAAAACTTGCAAATGAAGAACAACTTAATTTGTATTTTCCTGTTAGTCATTACATTCCTGAATTTAAACAAACCGACTACAAAGATGATTTAAAGGTTTTTCATATTTTAAGCCATTCTAGTGGGCTAGTACCGAATGCATACGATAATTTAATCGAATCGCGAATGGGGTATAGCGATATTGTAGAAAAGCTATTAAGTGTAAAACCCATATGCGAACCCGGTGACTGTTATGGCTATCAAAATGTCATGTTTAGTTTAATTGATGACGTGATTTTAAAAAGCACCAACAAAACTTATACTCAGTGGCTCAATGACGCATTTTTTATCCCTCTAAAAATGAACGATGCAAGCTTAGGCTACGATGCCATGGTGCAAGATAGTAACTACGCACATCCTCATGTGCGTGGGAAAAAGCGTTGGTACAGTGCCCGTTTGAAAAAGAATTATTATAAAGTCGCTCCGGCGGCTGGGGTAAACGCCAGTGCGTCAGATATGGCTATTTGGTTAAATGCGCAATTAGGGCAATATCCATCGGTATTATCCTTAGATGCATTGGCCACGCAAACGCGTCCTTATACACATACTAAAAAAGAACGCTACAGACGAGTATGGCGAGAGCACATGAACGAAGCCTACTATGGGCTAGGCTGGCGTGTGTATGATTATGATGATGAAACGCTTTATTACCACAGTGGTTGGGTGCAAGGCTACCGCAGTGACTTAGTGGTTTTTCCGCACTTAAATGTAGGCTTTAGTTTGATTTTAAATGCAGAAACTGGACTCATTAATGAGCTTACTACTGAGTTTATAAATCGCCTATTAGCATATAAACGAGAGAAGCAATAATGAACGCCCACATAAAAACATTGTTAATAGCATTATTACTTATTTGCCAACCCGCCTTTTCTGCCCCTGAACAGGTTTACTTGTTTCGACATAGCGAAAAACAAACAGGGGAAAATCCATTTCTAACTGCCCAAGGCCAAGCGCGTGCAGAGCACTTGGTTTCGTTAGTTAACACCTATCCAAACATAACGTTATTCAGCAGTAACTATAACCGTACCCTAAACACGGCAGCGCCATTAGCCGCGTATTATAATATTAAAGTTATTACCTATGATGCTGCTGATCTAATGACATTGAAAAAACAATTATTAGCACAAAATGGCGTTGTGGTAGTAATAGGGCATAGTAATACCACACCGCAGTTGGCTTCATTATTGAGTAACCAAGCTATTGAAAGTATGGATGAGAGTCAGTACGGGCATTATTATTTAGTGAGTAAACTAGAAAATAATAGTTATGAAGTTAAAACGCTGACAATGGGTTTTTAAGCAGGCATAAAAAAACCAGCAATGGCTGGTTTTTTTGTTTTACCTTTAAATGGCCTTATTAGCCACGAGGTAATTGAATTTTTTTCTCAGGGCTTTGACGATAAAGCACAATCGTATGACCGATAGTCTGTAATTTAGTAGCCCCTGTTTCGCGAACAATAGCATCAAAAATAAGCTTTTTGGTTTCACGATCGTCTGTTGGCACCTTCACTTTAATTAATTCGTGAATTTCTAGTGCGCTTTGGATTTCAACTACTACGCCTTCGGTTAAACCGTTAGAACCTAGTAAAACTACAGGCTTAAGGCTATGCGCCTGACCTTTTAAAAACTGCTTTTGTTTGTTTGATAATGTCATGATATTACAAATTTTGCTGAATATGGCTTGAATTAAGGGTATTCTAACGCCATCTAGAGAATATTACTAATTAGTTGCGTGTTAATTTATGACAAATAAAAAACAGTCAGCCAGTTCACAACGTTGGCTTAAAGAACATTTTGATGATAAATATGTTCAAGAAGCGCAAAAAAAAGGCTGGCGCTCTCGAGCTGTTTTCAAATTAGACGAAATCCAAAACAAAGATAAGTTATTGCGCCCAGCGATGACCGTTGTTGATTTAGGCGCAGCCCCAGGGAGTTGGTCACAATACTTAGCTGAAAAAGTGGGTGACAAAGGCCAAGTGGTTGCGTGTGATATTTTACCTATGGACTCTTTAGCGGGCGTTGACTTTTTACAAGGCGATTTTCGTGAAGAAGCGGTACTTGATGCATTGTTAAAACGCATTGATGGTAAAAATGTAGATGTGGTATTGTCTGATATGGCACCTAACATGAGTGGCAATAACTCGGTTGATCAGGCAGGCAGCATGTACTTGGTTGAGCTTGCACTTGATATGTGCAACCAAGTTTTAAAGAAAAATGGCGCGTTTATTGTTAAAGTATTCCAAGGTGAAGGCTTTGATCAATATTTGCAAGATGTACGTAATAGTTTTAAAGCAGTGAAGATACGTAAACCGGATGCCTCGCGTCCCCGTTCTCGGGAAGTATATATAGTAGCGACTGGATACAAACTGTAGTACAGTTGCTTGGCGTTTAGTTGAATTTAAATTAATTGGATACAAGAGGTTAACCCCTTGAGCGATATGGCGAAAAATCTAATACTCTGGCTGGTTATTGCAGTAGTGCTTATGTCAGTATTTCAGAGCTTTAATGGCGGCGATCAAGTTGATCGTCAAACAAGTTACAGTCAATTTGTAAAAGACGCCCGTAGCGGCTCTATACAAGAAGTGTCCATTGAAAGTGGTAGTGGCACAATTACTGGCATAAAAAATAGTGGCGAGCGTTTTCAAACCATTATGCCTATTTATGACAAAGACATTTTAAATGATTTGTTAAAAAGCGATGTGAACGTTAAAGGTGTTAAACCTGAAGAACAATCGTTTTTAGCAAGCATTTTTATTTCTTGGTTCCCTATGATCCTGCTTATTGGTGTGTGGATTTTCTTCATGCGTCAGATGCAAGGTGGCGGTGGAAAAGGCGCCATGTCATTTGGTAAAAGTAAAGCCCGCTTAATGAGTGAAGATCAAGTCAAAACGACCTTTGCTGATGTAGCTGGTTGTGATGAAGCCAAAGACGATGTAACCGAGCTGGTGGACTTTTTACGTGACCCTTCTAAGTTTCAAAAATTAGGCGGTAGTATTCCTAAAGGCGTACTTATGGTCGGTCCTCCAGGTACAGGTAAAACATTACTTGCTAAGGCTGTTGCTGGTGAAGCAAAAGTACCGTTCTTTACTATTTCGGGTTCTGACTTTGTTGAAATGTTTGTAGGTGTAGGTGCATCACGTGTACGTGACATGTTCGAACAAGCTAAAAAAGCAGCTCCTTGTATTATCTTTATCGATGAAATTGATGCGGTAGGGCGTAAACGTGGCGCTGGTATGGGGGGCGGCCATGATGAACGTGAGCAAACTCTAAACCAAATGCTTGTTGAAATGGATGGCTTTGAAGGTAATGAAGGTATTATCGTTATTGCTGCGACAAACCGCCCTGACGTACTAGACCCTGCGTTGCTTCGTCCTGGTCGTTTTGACCGTCAAGTAGTGGTCGGTTTACCTGATATTCGTGGTCGTGAACAAATTCTCAAAGTACATATGCGTAAAGTGCCATTAGGCGATAACGTTGAAGCGGCCGTGATTGCACGTGGTACACCAGGATTCTCGGGTGCTGATCTCGCTAACCTTGTAAATGAAGCTGCTTTGTATGCTGCACGTGGCAATAAACGTGTTGTTAGTATGGCTGAATTCGACGCTGCGAAAGATAAAATTATGATGGGCGCTGAGCGCAAGACCATGGTTATGAGTGAGCAAGAGAAAGAAATGACGGCTTACCATGAAGCTGGCCACGCAATTGTAGGTCGTATGGTGCCAGAGCACGACCCGGTTTATAAAGTATCTATTATCCCACGTGGCCGAGCGCTAGGTGTGACTATGTATTTACCAGAACAAGATCGTGTTAGTCACTCTAAAGAGCTTTTAGAATCAATGATTTCAAGCCTTTACGGTGGTCGTATTGCTGAGGCAATCATTTATGGTGAAGACAAAGTAACCACGGGTGCAAGCAACGACATTGAACGTGCCACTGATATCGCGCGCAAGATGGTGACTCAGTGGGGCTTAAGCGAAAAATTAGGTCCATTACTTTATGCTGAAGATCAAAGTGAGATGTACATGGGTGGCGGCGGTGGTCGCTCTATGAGCATGTCTGATGAGACGGCGAAAGTAATTGATGCAGAAGTACGTTTATTCTCAGACCGCAACTATCAACGTGCAGAATCAATATTGAAAGAAAACATTGATATTCTGCATGCAATGAAAGATGCATTAATGAAGTATGAAACCATTGATGCGAAGCAAATTGATGATTTAATGGCTCGTCAGCCTGTACGTGAACCACGTGATGCGCATGACCGTCATGAAGCTAAACCAGAAAAAGAAGATGTTTCTAAAGACAAACCAGTTGATGAAGTACAAAAACCAGCTGATGAATCTAAAAAAGATGAAACAAACCTTGATGATAAAGCTGAATAATCGTTAAAATAACATATCCAAAAGCCCCGAAGTTCGGGGCTTTTTTGTATCAGTTCGATGTAAATAACTAAAATTATCACATATTAAGGTTAGCGATGAATAATAAAATTAACCTTGCGCGTGGCCGAACGCTTGATTTTGCAGAGCCTGTGATTATGGGGATCGTGAATGTTACCCCTGATTCATTTTCTGATGGCGGTCAGTTCTTAAATACAACTGCCGCGCTGAGTCATGCGATGCAATTACTTGATGATGGTGCGACCATTTTAGATATCGGTGGTGAGTCAACACGCCCAGGCGCACCTGATGTTAGCCTTGAAGATGAGCTAAAGCGTGTTATTCCTATTATTAAAGCTATTCGTGAGCAAAGTGACTGCGTTATTTCAATCGATACCAGTAAAGCTGAGGTGATGCGCCAAGCGATTGAAGCCGGTGCTGATATTGTCAACGATGTACGGGCATTGCAAGAGCCCGGCGCAATCGATGTGGTTGCACAGTTTCCTGAGGTAGCAGTGTGCTTAATGCATATGCAAGGGCAACCTCGTAGTATGCAACACGCTCCTCACTATAATGACCTAGCAGGTGAGATAAACGATTTTTTTAGCCAGCGAATAGCCGCATGCGAAGCTGCTGGCATTAATCAAAGCCAGTTAATTTTAGATCCTGGTTTTGGTTTTGGAAAAACACTAAAGCATAATTATCAAATATTGGCTCAATTTAACGATTATGCAAAATTGGGACTTCCTTTGCTCGCGGGATTATCGCGTAAGTCAATGATTGGTAATTTATTAAATAGAGACACAGACGATAGATTGGCAGGCAGTTTAGCTGGAGCACTGATCGCCGCACAAAACGGTGCACACATTATTCGTGTGCATGATGTAAAAGAAACCGCAGATGTGCTTGGCGTATATCAAGCCTGCAAACAAGGAGTACTTTAAATGAAAGAAAGAAAATATTTTGGCACGGACGGTGTGCGTGGTTTAGTAGGTCAAGGTCCTATTAACCCAGAGTTTGCGATGAAATTGGGTTGGGCCGCAGGGCGTGTACTCTCACTTCATGGCACTAAAAAAGTCATTATAGGTAAAGACACTCGTATTTCAGGTTACATGCTTGAGACTGCCCTAGAGGCTGGATTAATTGCAGCAGGTATTGATGTTATTCTTTTAGGGCCGATGCCAACGCCTGCAGTTGCTTATTTAGCGCAAACGTTTCGCGCTGAAGCGGGGATAGTGATCAGCGCATCACATAATCCTTATTATGATAACGGCATTAAGTTTTTCAATGGCCAAGGTTTAAAGTTAGATGATGAGGTAGAGCTACAAATTGAAGCGATGCTTGACGAGCCTATGACCTGTGTTGCTTCTGACAAGTTAGGTAAAGCAACACGTTTATCTAGCGCTGATGGCCGTTATATTGAATTTTGTAAAAGCCAGTTTCCACAAGGATTGTCCCTGGAAGGAATTAAAATTGTTTTAGATTGTGCTAATGGTGCTACATACCATATTGCTCCTTCTGTAATGCGAGAGCTTGGTGCAGAGGTGATCACTCATGCATGTGAGCCAAATGGCGTAAACATTAACCATGAATGTGGCGCAACCCATGTTGATACATTAAAGCGTAAAGTACTAGAGCATAAAGCGGATGTTGGTATCGCCTATGATGGCGACGGCGACCGTGTGATGATGGTTGATCATAATGGCCGCGTATTCGACGGTGATGATTTGGTTTATATTATTGCTTGCCAAGCTGCACAAGATGACAATTTAGGCGGTGGTGTTGTTGGCACGGTTATGTCGAATATGGGACTTGAAAATGCGTTAAAAGCAAAAAACATTGCTTTTGCTCGCAGTAAAGTCGGTGATCGTTATGTGATGGAACTGCTGCAGCAAAAAGGCTGGAAAATTGGCGGTGAAAGCTCAGGGCATGTGTTGAATCTAGATTTAATCAGCACGGGTGATGGCATCATCTCAAGCTTACAAGTGCTTGCTGCTATGGTAGCACAAAATCGTACACTTCAAGACTTAGGAGCCGGTTTTACTAAGTACCCAATGAAAATGATTAACGTACGTTACACTGCCGGTACTGATCCGACCCAAGCACCCGAAGTGCTCGCTGCAGTTGCTGAAGTAGAGCAAAGCTTAGCAGATAAAGGGCGCGTATTACTGCGTAAATCAGGCACTGAGCCTGTAGTACGAGTAATGGTTGAAGCTGAGCAAGAAAAAATAGTAATAGATAGTGCACAGAAAATAGCAGCGGTTGTTGAATCTATGAGCAAACAAACTGATTGATAACAATAACCTCTTGTAACTTTGGGCGAGTCGAGTTAATATCTCGCCCGCTTTCTAATGTGGAGTGGAAAAATGGCAGCACGCAAAGCGATGGTCGCAGGCAACTGGAAAATGAATGGTTCATTAGAACTCGTTCAACAACTGTCTGATGCTATTAACGATGTTAAATCTTCTGAAGTAAACATTGTTTTATTTCCTCCGTTTCCTCTAGTCCCAGCAATGATTGCAAGTGGTGTAACAACAGGCACGCAAACAGTGTCTGAAAATACCCCAGGTGCGTTTACTGGAGAAGTAGATGCAGAGCTAATTAAGCAGCTAGGTGCGAAATATGTACTGGTTGGTCACTCTGAACGACGCAGCATATACAAAGAAAGCAATGATACCGTTGCTGCAAAATTTGCTCGCGCGCAACAAGTAGGTCTAACGCCTATTTTATGTGTTGGCGAAAGTGAAACAGAGCAAGAAAGCGGTCAAACAGAACAAGTAGTTGCTGCGCAGATTGACGCAGTAATTAATAAATTAGGTGTAGCAGCACTAAAAGAATCTGTGATAGCATATGAGCCCGTTTGGGCTATAGGCACAGGTAAGACTGCATCGCCTGAACAGGCACAAAGTGTTCACAAATTTATCCGTGACAAAATTGCTGCACTAGATAGCGATTTAGCACAAGGGCTAACCATCTTATATGGTGGTAGCGTTAATGAAAAAAATAGCGAATTATTATTTGCGCAAACAGATATAGACGGCGGCCTAATTGGAGGCGCAAGTTTAAAAGCAGAATCATTTACTGCTATCTGCAATAGTGCAAAAGGGACCGTATAAGATGTACGAAATTTTATTAGTAGTGTATTTAATTGTAGCTTTAGCGCTTGTTGGTATGGTTTTGATCCAACAAGGTAAAGGTGCGGACATGGGGTCATCATTTGGTGCCGGCGCATCGTCTACAGTTTTCGGTTCTTCTGGGGCTGGGAATTTCATGACGAAAACGACAACGGTATTAGCTACAATCTTTTTTGTGCTTAGTATTGTGTTAGGTAACCTAACTGCCGGTCAAATTAAAAAGACTGACGAATGGGAAAACCTAGAAGCGGCTCCAGCTGTTGAAACAGTGACTCCAGTTGAAGAAGATGTGCCAGTCACATCAACTAAAGAGCAAAGCTCTGACGTACCAAATTAATTTAGTTATAAATCGTTAAGTTGTTTATTTGCCTCAAATAAACATGCGGACTTAACACTAAGCAATAGCTTAAAAAATGCGGATGTGGTGGAATTGGTAGACACGCTACCTTGAGGGGGTAGTGCTTTCGGGCGTGGGGGTTCAAGTCCCCCCATCCGCACCAAATACAAAAACCAGTAACAGCAATGTTACTGGTTTTTTTGTGCCTAAAATTTAAAATATTAAACAACTCTTTTAGGATTAATGTTGATCATTGAGTAGAACACTCTATATTTCAATTGTTAGTGTTTACAAAAGAATATTACGGTATATTTAACTTTATGTATAAAAAGCGTCTAAAGTTAAAAATAAAGTTAACATTTATGCATCTTAAGCCGATAATAACTATAGATAATTAAACGGAGTAAATGAATATGGCTTCAGGTTTCTCTTTTAAAAACCTCAGCATTACTAAAAAAATACATGCAATTACATCTATAGCGATCATCGCATTCTTAGTAATCGTTTTGGTTAACTACTTTGCCATGAACGAAAATCGCATATCACTCAATGAAATGGAGAAATCGTCTTATAAAGTAGCCAAATTAACCTTGGCTAACGTAAGTATTTTAGAAAAATTAGATGAATTATACACCCAGGCTGTAACCTTTGGTGAGCAAGACTTAGTAACAAAGGCGAGTGAAACCTATGCGCAGTTGGTTACTAATCTTGGTGCGATTGAGGCAATTAATACCTCTTATATTGATAATGATACAAAAACACGACTAGCTAATTACGAAAAAATATCTGCAACTATTGCCAATGGTATGGTTAATGGCACGGCAGATTTCAGTAAAATTCAACAACAAGCTCAGCTTAAAACAAGCCTATATGAAGCCGTATTAACCAGCTTTAAAAGCGCACAGCAAAAAGCAGATGATCGCTTTTTCCAGCTTGTTGCTAATACAAAAGCACGCTCAGATGACGCACTTAACTTAATGCTGGTTGTTGCGGTAGTTTCATTAGCACTGTTATTACTTATGGCTATTTGGATAGCGCGTAATATCGGTTCATCAGCCAGTGATGCCGCTAATAATTTAAGCCTTTTGGCAAGTGGTAAAGGGTCGTTAAGTACCAAGCTTGCTGTTAACTCAGAGGATGAAATAGGACAGGTATCTATAAACTTTAATGCTTTTATTAGCCTGCTTAGAGAAACCGTTTTAGAAGTCATCGCGGTATGTGAACCGTTAATGGAAAATTCAACCCGTCTTGTACAAGGGATGGAGCGAGCGGAGAGAGCGACCACCAAACAAACCACCGATGCAGATGTTGTTAAACAGTCGATGGAAGAAATGAAGCAAAGCGTGGGTGATATTTCACAATCAGCTGCAAGCGCATCTAATGCCGTGCAAACCGCAGAAAAAGAAGTAGATCAAAGCCGAATACAAGTAAAAATGTCTGTAAATGCGTCGCGAACGCTAAGTGATGAAATTAATATAGCGGCCAGCACCATTAATAAGTTAGCTGATGACACTAAAAATGTATCGCAAATATTAAATGTAATTACATCCATTGCTGAGCAAACAAACTTATTAGCCCTAAATGCCGCAATAGAAGCTGCACGCGCGGGTGAACATGGCCGAGGCTTTGCCGTGGTTGCAGATGAAGTCCGTGAGCTTGCCTCTCGTACGGCGCAGTCAACTAATGAAATACGTGAATTGTTAAGTACATTAAGTGTGGCAGCTAATGAATCTGTAAGCGCGATGACCTCTGCAAGAGATATGGCAACCGATAATGCTAGTGCAGCAGAGCAAACCGGTGTTTCGATTGAAAAAATTGCAGAGCAAATACTAGAAATTAATGGCATGAACTCGCAAATTGCAGCTGCAACAGAAGAGCAAACCTCTGTTGCTGCAATGGTTGTAGACAACGTATCTAATATGCATGTTTCATTTGAAGATACTATGAGCTCACTAAAAGCAGTAAGAGATGTGGCTAAAAACTTACATTACCTTTCAGATAACTTATTAGATGCAACTGCTAAGTTTAAAATTGAGTAGTTGCTAAAGCACATTACTTTAACGTTTTATGATTTTGTAAAACGTTAAGGGATAAAAAAGCCCGCAATAAAGTATTTATTGCGGGCTTTTATTTTAATTTAGCAGATTAATACTTACCCACTACTTTAACTTTATCACTTACTTTGGCACTATCGATATAGCCAATTGCATCTGCATTAGCAGCGACAAAATCAATCACAGCTTGGTCATTATCAAGTTTACCCGGCGGTGTGCCTTTACCGGTAAATACGAGCTTTGACCAATAGGCATTTAATTGACTACCCGATTTACCAACAAGTTTGTCGTTAAATTCATCAGCGACTGCAGTGCCATTTTGATTAACAGGGTTCACTTTGGTGCCATCGGCAAACGATTTGCTCTTGCCAAGGTATATTTTTTTAATATCGTCTTGGCTTACTGCATTAGCATTCGCAGGGTTAATGATGACTGCAACTTCAGCAAAAACTGCTGAGCTACATAATGTTAGCATGCTGGCTAAAATTAATTTTTTCATGGTTCGCTCCAATTAAAATACTAAATCAACGCCAACGGCCACTACGTCGGTTTCAGTATTTGTTATGTCATCTTTTAAGCGGCTAAAGTCTACTTTTAAGGCAGCCATTGGGTGGAAATCATAACGAGCACCAATAGTGTACACATTACTTTTTGCTTTAGAGCCTTCCAAAACTTGGTTAAGGCCAGCATTTAATTGCGGCACAGTTGGGATTGCATTATAACGATTACTGTCATGCTCATCATCGTTATTTTCATAGGTTAAATGAACAAGCCATTCATCCATACGGTAGCCTAAGGATGTGTAATATTGAGTTTGCTTAGCGAGCGCACTGTTATCTACTTCAAACTGTGTGTATTCAGCGTCAAACAAGATATTGTTGTAATCAATTGAAAAGCCAAGCGCTAAAAATGCACCATCGTCTTCGTCAATAGCAATACTGTTTGCTTGGTCAACAAAACCTGAGTTACGAAGGGCTTGTTCTAAGCCGTTAAGGGCCATACCTTCGGCCGTATCATTTTCAATCTCAATACTCGTTTCGGCAACAAAGTAAGCAGCGCGAGCACTGAACCAATCGTAACTTAATGTCCAGTTTAACCCTGCAATATCATTAAGCTCGGTATCACCATTTACAGATACTACGGCAATATTATCGTCGAAGCTGCCGTAAATAACCTGTAGAGTAGAGTCCCAATCACCAAGCTGAGTTGTATGTAATAAGCTTAGGCCTTCATAGGTTGAAAAAGGTAAGTTATATACAGACTGAGGTGGGCGCACCCAGCGGTAGGTATAGCCAACATCTAAAAAGTCAGAGTAACGATAAAACGGTGCACGCATTTTACCAGCACTGATCTGTAATTCGTCAGATATCTCATAAGTTAAGTATGCCCATTCAAAATCGGCATCAAAATCATTTTCGCCGCGAGCCACTATTTGGGCTGTAGCGGATAGCTTCTCTTGCAAATCAGCAGTTAGCTGAAGAGCAAATACGCTTTCATTTTTGAATGAAATATCATCATCATATCCATATAAAGTTTGATCACTATCGAGCGACTTACCACCGACAATAGAAGCAAACCCATTAATACGAACTTCAGCACTCGCGTTGCTTGTGGCAAGTGCGCAACAAATTGCTACTGCTACAGATAGTTTTTTCATTGTGTATCCTATTTAATTTCATGTGTATCCCGCTGCAGTATAAGACGAGTATTAACTTTTTTCTAATTAAAATTAATAAATTAAGTACTTTTCACTACCTTTTTGCAACAGGAACACATGACTGTGATTGAAAATTAAGGCTTTTATATTTTAAGGTAATGTAACTAGCTGAATTTTTTAAATTATTTATGATGAGATAATATTTACTGCAGTACGTATTAAGTAGTAATTATTTTTTTAGTTATAAACGTGAATTTATATTTTTTAGGTTATCTTGGCACCAACGAATTGCTTGCTGTTTATTTTTGACCGCTATTTTTTTATAAATTTTATGTAAGTGCACTCTCACCGTCGCTTCACTTATAAATAAACTATCAGCAATAGCACTGGAATGAAGTCCGCTAAAGAGTAGATTGAGTACTTTAATTTCTTTATCGGTTAGGTTAGTTGTTTGCAAAGCGTTTTTTTGCTCTGTATCGAGCATTTGGCGCATCCAAATGTCACTAATGGTTCGTGGAAACCACAATTCACCTTGTTTAATTGCATCTAACCCTCTATTGAACAACTCTTCACTAGTATCTTGATAAAAAAGACCTTTTAAATTTGGCCATTCTTTGAGTGAAGCCGCATCGGTATTTTTAGGGATATTAAAAATAACGAGCCCTTGGTAATTATTTGTATGAATAAATTGGTTTAAAAGTTCGTAATTAGTAAGAGAATTTAGGGCTGAGTAGCATACCAACAATATGTCGTTATTCAATGTAGTAAAAAATAATGGATTATAGTGGTTGTTGTTAAAAAGCATGTTAGCTGATTGTGAGGTCTGTTTTTTTGTCATGCTTTTCACCTAAAAATGGTTTTACTGTAGACTTAAATATAAAGGGTCTTTGGATATTGTCATAATCTCATGTAGCTTTAATGTATTTTTCACAATAAATTATGTGTGCGATTTATGCACAATATGGCTGCTGGCTAATGTTAAAGTCTTAATTTAAAACCAAAGTTGCGTCATTATTGAGATAATTAGTTCAGATTAAAAACTGAAAATTAATTTTTTTGTATAAACTAAAGTTAAATATACATTTTGTAACTTTTATGTAATACAATACACTCCCAGAGGAAAGATGCATCTAAGCATCTTTTTTTATGCCTACAGTTTATGTTTACATAACATATAATGCATAATTAAATTAATACCCTTTGGAGAAAACCTTGAAATTACGCACACTCTCACAGTTAAGTTTAGCGGTTATTGCAGCCCTAACAACTTCCGTAAATGCACAAGAAGCTAAAACCACTGCCAAACAAGACGCGTTTGAAAAAATTGAAGTTACAGCACGTAAACGTACCGAGAGCCTGTTCGAATCTCCAACTGCAATTACATCAATAGGCGCTAACCTTATTGATAAAGCCAATATGGGTAACTTAGAAGACATTGGCAAATACGTTCCTAACTTAAACATTACTCGTTATGGTGTTGGTAACGCGGCACATGCTTCTGTATTTATTCGCGGCATTGGTTTACAAGATCACATTATAACAACCGATCCCGGTGTAGGTGTTTACCTAGATGGCGTTTACCTAGGTCGCCAAATGGGGTCTAACTTATCGCTTCCTAATGTTGAGCGAGTTGAAGTTCTACGTGGACCACAAGGCACGCTTTATGGCCGTAATACATTAGGTGGTGCAGTAAACGTAATTACTAAGCAGCCTGGTGATGAAGGTATTTTAACGACAACTGCTAAAGTGGGCAGCCGTGGGCGTATTGCTGGCGATATTTACTTTAATAATGCACTAACCAATGACTTAAGCATGTCAGCCAGTGCGTCATACAAACAACGTGACGGTGTAGGTACGGCGGTAAATTTAGCTAACCCTGAAAAAGAAATTGGTGAAGAGCAAGAGTTTAGTGGTCGTATCGCGCTTAAATACGAAGCCACCAGCGACTTAGCGTTTACTTTCTCATTAGATGGGGTTGATAATGAATCAGGTCAATCACCTTATACTATTGAACTAACAGATTCATTAGATTCAAATGATGTATTCAATGGCGATTTCCCATTATTAACTGAAGACTTAATTCCATCGAATCCAGATGATTTAGGCACAACAGTTGCCGGTATTGAATCAACCTCATATTCAGGTTGGGGTACGTCATTTACCGCTGATTGGGCAATTAATAACACGTATACAACTAAGTTTATTTCAAGCTACCGCACCTCTGAGTATGAAGGTGGCTTAGATGATGATGCATCACCACTTAACTTATCTGAGTTCCCAGAAGTAGGCGGTGCAGATCAATACTCTTTTGAAGTTCAGTTAAACGCAACGTTTGATAAAATGGACTTTGTATCGGGTCTATACTTCTTTAATGAAGATGGTTTTACTCGCTCAGAAGATTTTGTATTTAGCCCGTTTAACACGCCAAATGGTCTGTTAAATGATGGAGTTACTCCGTCATTTGGTGGCTTTGGATTTTTTGAAATCAATCAAGAAACAAACTCATACGCAGCTTACATTAATGGTAGTTACGATTTAACGGATGATTTAACAATTGGCGGTGGTCTTCGTTACTCAGAAGATAAAAAAGACGCGAATGCGATTTTCCCAAGCTTTTCAGAGCGTAAATACATTAGTGCAGACTTTAATGCAGTGACATGGGATATTAATGCTTCATATCAGCTTAGCAATAATATGAATGTGTACGGCCAAGTACAAAAAGGCTATCAAACAGGTGGTTTCCCGCCGCGCCCATTTGGTGGTCCAGATCAGTTTGTATCGTTTGATGAAACCAAAGCAGTTAACTACGAAATTGGTTTAAAAGGCCAAGTACATGAAAATGTGTCTATGATGCTTGCGATGTTTGTTACCGACTACACTGACTTAGCACTACCATTCTCAGATCCAACTGCGGGTGGTGGCTTTGTCACTATCGTTGAGAATGCAGGTCAGTCTAAAGCGCAAGGTATTGAACTTGAAACCACAATTGCAATAACTGATGACTTTACTATTCGCAGTGCGGTAGGTTATTTAGACTCAGAGATTACCGAAGTCGCCGAGGGCGTACAAGGTATTGGTAAAGGTGATTCACCAGCATTGACTCCGCGTTGGACAGTGATGGTTGCGCCTTCTTACTTTGTAGATTTAAGTAATGGTGGCACAGTTGCATTGAATGCAAATTACTCATACCGCAGTGAAATGCAAGGTCAATCAGTTTTCAATAAGAGTGAAACGATTGATTCGCGTGAGCTCGTTGGCTTTAATATTTCTTACACTAACCCATACGGTGATATGGAAGTGACGTTATATGGCGAAAACGTATTAAACGAAGTTTACGATGTAGGACGTCTACAGCAAACTGGCTTTGTTGGCGTTATGCGCAGTAATGATCGTAGTGAGTTTGGTTTAAAATTCAAAAAAGACTTTGAACTATAATTTATATTTTACTTTAAAAGTAAAACAAAAAAGGTAAGCCATAGCTTACCTTTTTTTTATGGTTAAAAATAATTAACCTTCTTTATGTTCTTTACGTGCCTGCTCAATTTCTGCGGCAATTTCACGTGCTTTTTGCTTGGTTTTTTCAGTCAGCTCGCCAGCCGCTTCTTTGCTTTTAATCCATGCATCAACAGCTACTTCTTTGCCGTCGTCGTACATGTCTAAGCCCATTTCTTTACTTTCTTCAAGTAGCTCGTTTAATGATTCATCATTTTTAAGCTCATTGGTTTTTTCCTTTACTTCATTCCAAGTTTCATCAAGCTTTTCTTTCACTTGAGCGCTTGTTTCTTTTGCATCTTGTTTTACTTCGTTGGCATCTTCACAGCCAGTTAACGTAATTAAAGTGCCTAATAAAGCTAAACCTGCTAATTTCTTCATTTACTATCTCCTTTAGAGAAAATTATATTTCAGGGGTAACTATACAACAATGAAAATGAACATAGCTGTAACAACACGATTAAGTTTTAAACTAATGGACGAACATGATTGGCCGCAATTATACGAGCTCGATCAAGACCCAGCCGTTATGCAGTATTTAACACAAGGTAAACCCACTTCGCTTGAAGAGATAAAAACAGTCAGTATTCCTAGAATGCTTGCTTATCGTAACGAGCAACAAGGGTGGGGGTTATGGCAAGTAACCTTGCGTGAAAGCAATACCTTTATAGGATGGGTGCTTGTTCGGCCGATGGGCTTTTTTTCAGATACGCCTGATTTTAGTGATATTGAAGTGGGCTGGCGGTTTAAGCAAGTGAGTTGGGGCAAAGGGTATGCTATCGAAGCGGCAGGCGCTATTTGTTCAGAGCTTGAAAAACAACGCCAAGTAAAGGCAATTAGCGCTACAGCACTGACCTCAAATGTTGGCTCAATTAATGTTATGAAAAAACTCGGTATGCAGCTTAAACATTATTATATTCATACAGAGGATGGCTCAAATTTAACAGCCGTACTTTATTCAAAGTCATGTGGATAATCTAACAACAATCCTAAGCTCTTTAAATGTGGCGTATAAATATTGACCTAGTGTTTGTTACTGTGCATTAATGTTTGCCATCAATGTATAAAAATAACCTAAGGATATGGGATGGGAACACTTTTTTCACCACGCAAGCTAATTATTAGCAGTGTCTTAATAATACAAGTAGGCTTTTTTAATGTAGCGGCTAAACAAAGTGCGGTGGCGATGCCCGACACATTTAGTGCCCACGCTGCAAAAGCCGTGTTAGAGCAAGGCGGCAACGCGGTTGATGCAGCTATTGCTGCTCAGTTTGTATTAGCCGTTACGCTCCCCGAAGCGGGTAATATTGGTGGCGGTGGGTTTATGCTTATCCATAAAGATGGAAAAGGTGATTTTATAGATTACCGCGAAACCGCGCCCAGTGCCGCGCATCGTGATATGTATTTAGATGAGCAGGGGCAAGTAATTGAAAATAAATCTATTTACGGCATACACGCTAGTGGCGTGCCTGGCAGTGTCGCAGGAATGTGGTTAGCCCATAAAAAGCATGGTACGTTACCGTGGAAAGCGTTAGTGCAACCTGCGGTAACATTAGCAGAGCAGGGCTTTGTTGTGCCTGAAAAGTTGGCTCAGCTGATTGAGGACTATATAGCGCATCTAAATAATAAAAACATTAAAGTAAATTTTGCCAGTTATTTTGCTACAGCTACGGCAGGTGCGCTTTTTAAACAACCAGAGCTAGCTGCCACACTCAAACGCATTCGCGATGACGGTCAAGATGGCTTTTATCAAGGTGAAACTGCCGCAATTATTGCAAAATTTATGCACCAACATGGCGGGATCATTAACCAAGATGACTTAAAACGTTATCGTGCTAAATCGCGGACTCCTATAAAAGCGAACTGGAATGGCTACCAAGTGCTTACTTCACCGCCACCAAGTTCAGGCGGCATTGCTATATTGCAATGGCTGAAAATGTATGAGCTTAAAAAACCAACGCCTGCACAACAACATAATTCAGTAGGGTATGTGCATTTATTGGCTGAAATAGGTAAGCGAGTATTTGCCGATAGAGCAGAGTACTTAGGCGATCCTGATTTTTACCAAGTACCTACAGCAAAACTACTTGCAGAAAATTATCTTAAAAACCGTAGTAGCAGTATAGATTTAAAGGCTATTTCAACCACCGAAAACATTAAACCCGGTTTAAAAGAAAGCGAGCAAACCACTCACTTTTCCATTGTCGATAACATGGGTAACGCTGTAGCTAATACCACCACCATTAATTTAGGCTTTGGTAGTGGTGTGGTGGTAGAAGGCGCAGGCTTTATTTTAAACGATGAAATGGATGACTTTAGCGCTAAACCCGGGGTTATGAATGTATTTGGTGCCATTGGCGGCAAAGCAAATGAAATTCAGCCGCATAAACGTATGCTCAGCTCTATGACCCCCACTATTTTACTCAGTAATAATCAGGTGAAAATGGTAACAGGGTCGCCAGGTGGCACTACTATTATTAGCTCGGTGTATCAATCGATACTCAACGCGATTGAATTTAATATGAGCGCCGATGATGTGGTAAATAGCCCGCGTTTTCATCATCAGTTATGGCCAAAAAATGTTATCAGAGCACATGCCGGCTTGGAGCCATCAGTAAAACAACAGCTGATAAAAATGGGTTACACAGTGGACGAACGCCACTTTGGTGATATGCATGTGATTATTAATCATAATGGCAAATTAGATGCGGCGTCAGAGCAAAGCGGTAGAGGAAAAGCAATCGTGTTTTAACGTTAGCGTTTGCATGGCAATCCCCCCAAACTCTTGTTTGGGGGGATTGCCAATAGAGTATTACTTATTATTGGGTATTAACCTATTGCAGGTATTAGCCCTGCCATTTGCAGGCATTGCGCACTAATAATTGAAATGCCACACAAAGCGGCTATGGCTAAACCAATATTACCGCTTCGTACTTTATAACCGCTTTTTTCAACGCCTTGACGCTGTTTGTACACCATACTCACCGGCAAAAATACAGCCAATATCACCAATGCAATGGCGGCATAGCCTAATGCCATAATAAACCCTTGCGGATAAAATAAGGCAAACCCAAGAGGAGGAATAAAGGTAATAAATGCGGTTTTTATTCTATCTGCGCCCGTATCTGCTTTTTTGAATGTGTCGGCAAAAAAGTCAAACAACCCTAAGCTCACTCCTAAAAATGACGTTGCCAGCGCTAAATCAGCAAAAAGCTTAACGGCTGTAGAAACGCTCGTGTTGTTAGCAATATTTGCCACACTGGCTACAAACCCGCTTAAGCCTTCACTTTCGAGAAGTTGGGCTTGGCTCATTATACCTTGGCTTAATACTTGCCAAAAAATATAAATAACCAGCGGTAAAGAGGCGCCTGCAATCATAACTTTGCGCAAGGTTTTTATGTCAAGTCCGACATATTTAACAATAGAAGGGATAGAGCCATGAAAACCAAAAGAGGTAAATACCACAGGAATGGCCGATAATATGAGCCCTTGCTCAACCGGCATTTCAAGTAAGTGCTGGCCATGCACATAAGGCGTAAGCATATAAAATAAGCTACCCAATACCACTATTTTTATACTAAACAGCACTCTATTAAGCTTATCTACCTTGCTGGTGCCTAAAGTGACAACACCTGCAATCACCACCGCTAAAATAACGGAGCCTAACTGTGGGGCAATACTTAAGTTAAAACCAGTGTTTATACGTTCTTGTAGCTGGGCTCCGCCACCTGCTATGTAGGCCGCGCATAACGCATAAAATAAAAATATCATTGAAAAGTTAGCCACATACTGACCGCGCTTACCTAGCCAAAGCTTAGCCAAGGTATTTAAGGTGGCGTCGCGAGGGGCGTATTGATGTAGTTCCAACATAAGTAAAGCGGTGTAGGTCATAAGTAACCAACAACCGATAATTAATACCATCGCGGTATTAAATCCAAGCCCTGCAGAGGCGATAGGCAGGGCAAGCATACCTGCACCTATGGTGGTTCCTGCAACAATTAACATGCTACCTATTGTTTTATTTTTAAGCACTTAATGATCCTGATCAAACGTGAGAGACACGCAAGATATAACTAGTTGTGTAAAACTTAAATAGTTTTGTCATAAAAGAGACAAAATAAAATGTAATCTTCTATTTACAACTGTATTAAAAAAGCCAAAATCATCAAAAAAAGGAAATTTAACTTATTAATATAAATGAAAAAATAAAAAGCTAAATGTTAATAATTAAAAGGGAGATTGTTTGCTATGTATAAAATAGGCATCACAAAAATGGTATGTATTGACCGAAAGCGTTATCCATTACACCGTCGGTCGAAAAGGAATACGACAATTTACATTTTAGCGATTTGAATCACTAAGCGGCGGTTTTTATCACGGCCTAAAATATTGTCATTAGTATCTACAAAGCGTTTTTCACCAAAGCCTTCAGTAACCACTTTAGCTTCATCAACGCCTAAGCCAACCATGTAATCTTTAATCTCCTTAGCACGCTTTCTTGATAAATCGAGGTTATTCCAACGACCGCCATAACTATCGGTGTACGATGCAATACTAATTGATTCTATACTCGGGTCGTTTTTTAAATACTCAGCAATTTTATCAAGGCGCTGCTGCGATGATTTGGTTAATTTACTGCTATTCGATTCGTAGTTCATTATAGTGAACGAAATATCTTCAAAATTGTATGGCAGCAATTCGTCTCGGCATTGTAAAAACGCCCAATAAGCTTGTTTAAAGTTGATATTAGACATTCCCACGGCAATTTTGTCGGCACTATTTTGCCAATCTTGATAGTAAAAGGTAGGTTGGTTGCCTTTTTCAAGCTCAGTTAGCATTTCCCACGCTGTTTTATTACCTAGTTCACCATCAAACTTTTTAAGTAATTTCATATCAGCAATATCACGGGCAGGGCGACCTGCTCGCCAGCTAGGTGGTACCGCTTTTAAACCGGCAATCGCGTAATTTTCTGGGCGTACCACCATGTCTAAATTAAAAGTGAGATCTTTGTTTTTACTTGCTGATGCTTTAAAAACAGCTTCACCATAGTAGGGAACTTCATGATTTAATTGGCATTGCAAGCGAGTTGTTTTAACCAAGTTCCAGTTTGAATTATCTTGGTTAGCCGTGTACTGGCGCATTGCCGCAGTTGTATTCAAACTATACAGCACACTACTAATGCCTAGGCTAATAAATAACAACTTACACTTCATCGAGAATTCTCCAGTTATCTAGCTCTGCCAAAAAAGTGACAAAAACCGTAAAATATTACGCAACAGCAAATAATTCAGCGCAAACGCTAGGGTCTGTTGACCTTTCAAGGTTAAATTTGCAGCAGCCTGTTTGGTATTTAGGCAAGGCAGCGCCTATGTGGTGTGGTTATTCCCCATAAATAGGCGATAACAAAGCATCAATGCCAAACAGGCGCTGCCCGAAGGGTTCTGCCTAGGGGCGATTTACTCTTTGTTGCTCGGTTTTTACTTAGCCCACTAGGTTACAAACCTCGCGCCGCGATTAAACCGCCCCTAGCTTGAACAAATTTTAATCCGCAACGGTCAACAGACCCTAATTACTAAGCAAGTAACATGCCTATAGTTTAACTGCAATTAATCAATAAATCCCCTAGCCGACAGGGGCCCAATTTTGACATAATAGACAGCTAATCCCTATAAACCAAGAATACTATGGCAAATACTGAGCAAACACTTTTCGCACAACGCTTTCGTGGCTTTTTTCCAGTGGTTATTGATGTTGAAACCGCCGGTTTTAACAAAGAAACCGACGCACTACTTGAAATTGCAGCATCCGTTTTAAAAATGGATGACGAGGGATTGCTTAGCATAGATCATACTGTTCATTTTCATGTGCAACCGTTTGAGGGCGCAAACATTGAACAAGCCGCCATTGAGTTTAATGGTATTGAGCCTTTTTCAGCACTGCGAGGGGCAGTCCCTGAAGAAGAGGCGATTAAAGAAATTTGTAAAGTAGTGCGCAAAGCGCAAAAAGCCGCAGGGTGCCAGCGCTCTGTGGTGGTTGCTCATAATGCTGCTTTTGATCATGGCTTTTTAAATGCGGCTATTGAGCGTAATAACATTAAGCGCACACCATTTCATCCGTTTGTTAGTTTTGATACCACATCACTTGCAGGCTTGGCATTAGGGCAAACAGTATTGGCTAAAGCGTGCCGCGCGGCAGGAATAGAGTTTGATAACAAACAAGCACACTCTGCGTTATACGATACAGAACGCACCGCTGAATTATATTGTTTAATTGTCAATCGTTGGCAGCAACTAGGTGGTTGGCCACTTGCTATAGATGAAACACAACAAAACGAAGACGAAGTAAGCAACCAAGATTAGCATAAACTCAGCTCATATTAATGAGTGTTCACTGTGTGGGCTGAGCCAGTCTTAATATGCGTTATTAAAACGATTGCGTTATTTTACCTTCACTGTGAGTGATTAAATGTGGTGGATAATTACGCGAAAAGCTAATTGATTCTCGTGCAATTTTAAGCTCCACCCCGGGGTGCATAAGCTCATTAACTTTTAAACGACTGAGCGCTAAAAGCTGCGCCATTTTCTTTCTTAGCAACTGCTTTTGCTGACTGATACTGGCGCTTCGGTTTGCTATGTGTTCTTCATTCGTTGTTATTTTATTCAAAAACTGCTGACGCTGTGCGCTTGCAACTTGTTTATTAATTCGCTGGCGCGCTTGCTGTAGTTCAATTGACTTACTGATTAAAACTTTTTCAAAGTCAGTGATTTGCGCTTGTTTTTGTTTTAGCACATACCATCGCTGTGCGATGCAAACACGGGTTTTAGTTCCTGCTGGTGCGCCCAATTCACCTGTTTCAATGCGCATTGCGTCTAGAATATGGCCACCAATAATTTTCCCTTTAGGATCTTTTGCGCTGCCAACCCTAATTAAATTTCCAGCACTCAAGTCACAATGTAATGATTGACGCTCTATTAATAAGTTTTGCTCCGTTTTTATGTCACAGTATTGAGAGTAACCAAGTGCAACGGTTCGTTTAGCAAAAATAGAACAGGTGAATGGCTCATCGGCTTCTCGTTTTCTGCCAATTGCCCCCTTTACTATTGTGATGGCGCTATTACTTTTTAACTGCGCTGATTCAACAAAACCTAAAACAGTAATATCGCCGGTAGCAGTCACGCGCATGCCATCTTTTATATCACCACTGACTATAATACTGCCATCAAATTCAACATGGCCGGTACTTGGGTCAATATTATGAAAACATAAAACATCATCAACACGCATACCACGGGGAAGGGCAACCGGTACACCAGTACAGTCGGCAATTAGTAAGTTGGGGTTATCGGGCGCAATTTTAGTACCGTCAAAAGGTTGTAATTTATGCTCTTTGCCAGGGATTGCAGTTAGCACATCTCCAAACACAGTAAAGCCATCAACTCCCGATGTTGCTGGAATACGCCGCATTAGTTCACACCCAGGTTTTACAGTAATAATATCACCTAGGTTTCTCATATCGACTTTACCACCGCCCTTAGCTTGCGGGCTAAGTACGCGGTCTTGCGCTGTGCAGCAAAGACGCACAAATTTGGCATCGTTACCCACTTTAGGCGCGCGACCAAAAGCGACTTCAGCGCAATGCGTGCTTCCTGAGGGTTGTTCTAATTGTTGTGCCAATAACTGTTCTAATGCATGAGAGCTAATACCCTTTACAATCCCTGCCTGAGCTAACACGTCAATTGCTTGTTCCATGTTAAGTAATTTACCGCCCTTAGCAGTAATAAGGGTAGCTTCAACAAGCATATTTTTTTCATCAATGTTAATGGTTAGCTTTGCATCAATGGCTTGAGCAACCACCAAAGAGGGGGTCTCTTCGTCGTTATTTTGAGCAAACAACTTACCAATATTGCCAGCAATAATGTCACACTCGCAATATTCTGACTGACTAATTAATTCAATAAGCTGTGTTGCTGTTGAGGCTAAACCTGAGACATTAGGGTGGGAGAGCAAAGAGATATGCCCCGTTTGCTCATCAAAAGAAAAAACCGACATTTATAAATCCTCTAGGTAATATGCCTGTTATTATTTTTTATATTGTATTAGACCAAGGTCTAGCCCTACATTTGAGCATAAAGCATCATACTTGTTAAGTAATTGTTTCTTAATTATCCAATATTTTACATTTAAAAGTGTGTTTGATGCAGGATTAACCAACCAATAAAATAAAACGCCTAAGGTGTTGAGTATTGATGGGTTACTCAGTTATACTGCTTGCACGCTCTGAATGAGTAACCTTATTCAGGGGCTGATTAGGATTCGACGGAATTCAAGAAGCCCAAGGTGCATGTCGAGGTGCGGTTTGCCTCGTAAAAAAGCCGCAATTTAAAGTAATCGCAAACGACGATAACTACTCTCTAGCAGCTTAGGCTGGCTAGCGCTCCTTCCATGTATTCTTGTGGACTGGATTTTGGAGTGTCACCCTAACACCTGATCGCGACGGAAACCCTGGCCGGGGTTGAAGCGTTAAAACTAAGCGGCCTCGCCTTTATTTACCGTGTTTGTCCGGGATTTAAAGGTTAATTAAATGACAATACTAAACATGTAGTACCGACGGTCGAGGCTTTTCGGACGGGGGTTCAAATCCCCCCAGCTCCACCAATAACGGTTTTTAAATTCGTTTGTTTAAAAACCCTAAAAAACCCGCAACTTGAGCAATCAAGTCGCGGGTTTTTTTATGGCTAAAATGATTGAATTTATTGTAGTTTGATTTATCTTGCGCTGACCGCTGACCGCTGACCGCTGACCGCTGACCGCTGACCCTACAACTAATAGACTAGTCGCTTACTTACCTATTTTTTGTATCATGAGCCAATGATTAACTGCGAGCTTTGATATGGATATTTTTACAGCTGAACACATTTCCCCTTTAATTTCGCTTTTACTGGTTTTACTGGCGGGGGTTACTTCGTTTGTATCGGCGGCTTTTGGTGCGGGCGGCGGGTTAATGCTGTTGGTGGTAATGGCGTCGGTTATGCCTATGGCGGTGGTGGTGCCGGTTCATGGTTTAGTGCAGTTGGGCTCTAATGCCAATCGGTTGTTGTTAAGTATTGCCCATCTTGATAAGTCGATGTTGTTGTATTTTACTCTGGGTGGGTTAATTGGTGCTGGGCTATCAATCCAAGTAGTAAGCGATATTAACCTTGATAGCATGAAGCTGTTTGTGGCTTTATTTGTGATTTATTTACTGTGGGGAACAACCCCTGAATTTAATAAAGACTCACGATTAGGGCGTTTAATAGCGGGTGTAATTACGGCATTTATTTCTACTTTTGTGGGAGCAAGTGGGCCTCTGGTGGCGAGTTATTTACACATTAATCATTACGATAAGCTTAAATTTACCGCGACTTTTTCAAGTATTATGACCTTGCAGCATAGCTTAAAAGCCGTCGTTTATGCGGGGCTTGGTTTTAGTTTTTGGCAATGGTTGCCGTTAACACTGGCGATGATTTTAAGCGGAGCCATTGGCACCTGGTTAGGGATTCGTTTACTTAAGCGGCTCTCTGTGGCGCGTTTTAGGGTTGTTTTTAAAGTGATTTTAACTCTGCTTGCCATGCAGCTTGCATGGCAAGGGGTGAGTGTAATGCTTACTTAATAGCGGCTTTTATTGGTTTATCGCCATCAAATAACTCAAAAATACGATTGCTATTAAATGAGTTTGTAGCAACGTGAAGCAATGCGTTGGCTACATTTTCGCGGCTAATTTTAGCCTTTGACTGATCGCTAGGGCGCTCTGTTGTTACTTCCAAAGAGGCACTTTCGTCAGTTAATGTTCCTGGGCGGACAATTGTATAATTGAGTCCACTGTGAATTAAATGCTCATCGGCCATATGTTTTGCTACAAGATAAGGCTTTAAGTCACTATCTATCGCATCAGGATCGTCTGCGCCAATAGAGCTGACCATAATAAAGTGTTTTACACCGTGCTCTTTAGAATAAGTTGCTGCTTTTGTCGCTGCCCACAAATCAATAAGTACGGTTTTATCTGTGCCTGTACTTCCACCTGAACCTGCTGCAAAGATAACTTGGTCGCAGCCATTAATGGCACTTGAAAAGTCACCTTCTAAATCCTGTTCAACAATACTTAAAAATGGGCTATCTAAATCACACAGTTTGCTTTTGTCTCTTACAAGTGCAACAACATTTTGCTCATTTTCTAAAAGTAGTTTGGTAGCCATTTTACCAATTTGACCACTTGCGCCAATAATTAAAGTCTTACTCATAATTAATTCCTTCTCAATATAGTGTAAAGATTGTTCGTACAAACAGACCTTGGGGTAGGAAATTATTTTTAAAGAGTAAATGGGATTTAAACGAGCTTATTTAAAAAAAACATATTAGTGAAAAGTTATTACTTAACTGAGTATTAAAATTAGCTATTTTTTTAGGCGTTTTTTAGAACTTTTTACTCGATCATTATACTTACTTCGGTTACAAAGCTACGGTGGTATAAGCCAATAAGTACACTGCGTTCTTGGTAATTACAGTAAAGGGCTTTGTAGGTATTATTACCTTTAAATTTTATTGCGAATAAGGTCACGAACAATAAAGCGGCCTGGGTGAATAGCTTGGCTTACGCGTTCGCTTAATGGGCGAGGTTCATTGTTTAAACTACTAATTAGGTGCTCGGCAGATAGCGGTGCACTGCATAATGCTCGCGCGCCAAAGCCGGTAAAAATATGCAGGCCCTGTTGTGGTTTTTTTAATGCTTGGTATTGATAGCGCTTACCCAAACGTAAATTAGCAAATGCATGTGTATAGTCAGTTTGCTCCACCCATTCACCGGCCATAGGTAAGTGATCAATAAAACTACAGCGAACAGCGGCTTTAGCAGAGCTAATATCGCCTAAGCTGGTGGCAAATTCAGTGTTGTTATAAAAGCTCAGCAGTTGCTCGCGGTTGGTTTGATTATCTTGCTCGGTCACTTCACGGCTTTTACTGTTTTTTTCAAAGGTGGCGCCCATACAATGGTGATCTAAATAAGCGGGGGTGAAATACCCCTTGTGACACAACACGGTTTTTAGCTTACGTGATTGTGTGCTTGCTTGAACATGTGACACCTGTCCGCGTACGCCAACAATAGGGAGCGTTTTAGTTTGCGCAAATGCATCGCTGTGTTCACCGGCGCAAATAATCACATCGCTAAAGGGGCCAAATGTTTGTTTTTGCGTGGTTAAGTACCAGCCATCGGGTTGTTTGTTAAGTTGCTCAATGTGGCAATTAAATAGGCTCTCAAACTCATTTAATTGCTGTGTGGCATCTAACATAGCACTGACTAACTGGGGGGGATTGACCCAGCCGCCTTGTTCAAAAAACACCCCTGAGTAACCAGTTTTAACCCCAGCAATAGCATCACCCTCATCAGCAGTCACATTTCGCATAAGCTGTTCTGGCCACAGTTGTTTATCAGCGAGATTTTGATGACGCTCTGCCAATGGCTGTTTTACTGCATGTTGCAGCACACCACACCACTGGTGATCAAACAAAAAGCCATTGTTGAGTAATTGATTGTAAAGCCGCTTTGCGTATAAAAAACTATGGGCAAATAGTTCACTGTGTGGCGAATTTTTTGCTTGTAAATGCGGATATATCGCCCCTTGTACATTGTGAGATGCCCCCATGGCCGGTTGTTTATCTTGGCAAAATAAGTGGCTTGGTATACCGCGTTTCGCGAGGCCATAAAGAATACAACTGCTGGCTATACCACCGCCAATAACAGCCACATTGGTAAGGGGAGAGAAGTGATGCTCAAAATAGGCGGGGGCCGATTGTTTTGAATTAGCCTGAGCGAGTGTGCCAACTAGCATCTCTCGTTTTCGGCCAAAGCCTTTGGCTTTTTGCATGCTAAAGCCTGCCTCGTTTAGTCCTCTGCGCACAAAGCCCGCAGCGGTAAACGTGGCTAATGTGGCATTGCTTCTAGAAATATCGACCATGGCATTAAATACACTTTGCTGCCACATGTCGGGGTTTTTACTCGGTGCAAAACCATCTAAAAACCATGCGTCAACCAGTCCACTTTGTGGGTAGCTCATGCTATTAATACATTCCAGCACATCACCAAAGTAGAGGTCGAGCACCACAAGGCCATTGGCAAATTCAAGGCGATGACAACCGGTTAAATTAATCGGGTAGTGGGAGACGAGTTGGGCGCTTAAATGACTTAAACTAGGCCAAGCTTGCAAGGCTTGTTTTAAATCATTTACGCTAAGTGGATATTTTTCAAAAGAAATAAAATGCAGTCGTTGCACGTTATTAGACTGTTGACTTTGAACTTGTGGGCATTGCAGGTGGTCATAAAACTGCTGCCATGCATTTAAAAAATTAAGCCCTGTACCAAAACCGGTTTCGGCTATAACAAAGTGCTCACGGTCATGATTTTGTAACCGTGACTCTATACTGTTTTGTTGATAAAACACATAATGAGACTCAGCGAGGCCGTCGTCATTAGAAAAATAAACATCATCAAAGTCATTAGCAACCGGTGTCCCTAAATCATTAAAGTGTATGTGGGCGTTTTTTATCATGACCAATTCAATTTTATAGATAATTTTTTAATTATTTTACGTGTTTTCTTTGAAATAGTCTGGCGTTATTTATAAGCTGTAGGTTCAGAGTACAAGTGTACGCTAGAAAGCTGACCACTTAGGTGATTAAATTCGCGTAAAATAGAACACAATTAAGTATTAAGCTAAGGGAATTACCCATGAGAAGAGCCGTAATAACAGGCATCGGTGTTGTATCAAGCATCGGCAATAATAAAGAAGAAGTATTAGAGTCACTAAGAGCGGGTAAAAGCGGTATTGCTTTTAACCAAGAATTTGCTGATTACAAATTGCGCAGCAATGTATCAGGTAAAATTGATATTGATGTTAAAGAGCATGTTGACCGCAAAGCAATGCGCTTTATGGGTGATGCAGCGGCTTATTCTTATATCTCAATGGCACAAGCGATTGAAGATGCGGGCCTTAGCGACGAACAAGTATCAAACGAGCGCACTGGTTTATTAGTGGGTTCTGGCGGCGGTTCATCAAAATGGCAAGTAGAAGCGGCCGATATCCTTCGCGAAAAAGGCGTTAAGCGCGTTGGCCCTTACATGGTGCCACGTACTATGGCAAGTACCACCTCTGCATGTTTAGCAACGCCATTTAAAATTAAAGGCGTTAACTATTCAATTAGCTCTGCGTGTGCAACCTCTGCGCATTGTATTGGCCATGCCGTTGAGCAGATTCAACTAGGCAAGCAAGACGTTATTTTTGCAGGTGGGGGTGAAGAACTTCACTGGACGCTAGCGATGGAATTTGACGCTATGGGCGCGCTTTCGACTAAATATAACGACACACCTGAAAAAGCATCACGTACATACGATGCTAACCGTGATGGTTTTGTGATTTCAGCCGGTGGCGGTATTGTGGTTGTTGAAGAGCTAGAACACGCACTTGCACGTGGCGCGCACATTTATGCTGAAATTACCGGTTACGGCGCAACCTCAGATGGTTACGACATGGTTGCACCATCGGGTGAGGGCGCAGTACGTTGTATGCGCCAAGCAATGCAAAACGTTGATAGCATTGATTACTTGAATACCCATGGTACGTCAACACCCGTAGGCGATGTGAAAGAGCTGGGCGCTATTCAAGAAGTATTTGGTGGTAACTCGCCAATGATCAGCGCAACTAAAGCAATGACAGGCCATGCACTGGGTGCGGCAGGTGTACACGAAGCCATCTTTTCATTGCTAATGCTTGAGCATGGTTTTGTTGCGCCATCTATCAATATTGATGAGCTTGATGAGCAAGCAGCGGGCTTGAACATTGTAACTGAAGCCAAAGACGTTGAACTAAATACGGTTATGTCTAACAGTTTTGGTTTTGGCGGCACCAATGCCACATTAGTAATGAGCAAATACAAAGGCTAAGTTAACCTTTAACTATTTTAAAGCCGAGCAAAATGCTCGGCTTTTTCGTTTGTGCAAATAGGCGGTTGTTCGTTACAATAGGGTCTCATTTTGCCAAACGGATTCACAATGAAAATTCTTGCCGATCAAAATATGCCTTTAGTTGAGCAATTCTTTAAAGATATGGGTGAGGTTGAACGATTTGATGGCAGGCAATTAACTCCAGAACAACTCATTGATGTTGATGTATTACTCACTCGTTCAGTCACGCAGGTCAATAGTGAATTATTAGCACAGGCTAATAAGCTAAGCTTTGTAGGTACAGCCACTATTGGTGTGGATCATATTGATACCGATTTGCTCAACGCAAAAAATATTGATTTTACCAGTGCGCCTGGCTGCAATGCGATTGCGGTTGCTGAATATGTGATCAGTAGTTTATTTGCATTAAGTCAAGAAAACGCCAGCCCATTAAGCGGGAAAACAATTGGTATTGTGGGTGTGGGTAATATTGGTAGTTGCCTCGCGCACAAGCTAAAAGCACTTAACGTTAATTTACTATTGTGCGACCCAATAAAGCATGAGCAAGGGCTATTAACCGAGCACGTTGAGCTTGATGAGCTATTAGCGCAGTCAGATATAGTCACGTTTCATGTGCCGTTAGTAAAAACAGGTACGCATAAAACACTGCACATGCTTGATAAAAAGCGCTTAACTACGCTTAAACCTGGACTTACTTTAATTAACGCCAGCCGAGGTGATGTGATTGATAATCAAGCATTACTTGAGGTGATGGAAGCCGGCGCTGAGCTCGATTTAGTGTTGGATGTGTGGGAAAACGAACCTAACATTTTAACCGAGTTACTTGAGCATGTTCGCTATGCCAGTGTGCACATTGCCGGACATACTCTTGAGGGCAAAGCTCGGGGTACACAAATGTTGTATCAAAGCTTGTGTGAGCTAAAAGGGGTTAACGCAATAAAATCACTTGATGATTTTTTACCGCCTCCTGCAATTAAAAAAGTCGCCCTAGGAAGTAGTTTTAGCGAAACAGATATAGCCCGTTTAGTGCACTTAGTTTATGACGTACGCCGTGATGATGGCATTTTACTGCGTCACTTGGCCGATGAAGGCTTTGACAGTTTACGAAAAAATTATCCAACCCGACGTGAGTTTAGCACCGTGGTGGTTGAAGGTGATAGCACCGAGCTTGCTGCACTTGCACAGCTTGGTTTTACTACAGCAAACTAATTTAATTAGCACGGTTGTTTTAATCGTGCTTACAGAGGATGAAATATGTCGCAAAAATATAACGTTGCCGTACTCGGCGCTACAGGCCTTGTAGGTCGTCAAATCATTGAAACTTTGGAAGATCGTAAATTTCCGGTCGATCAGCTGTTTTTATTAGCAAGCAGCCGCAGTGCTGGCGAAGATATAAAGTTTCGTGGTGAGACCATAGAAGTACGTGATGTTGAAGGCTTTGACTTTAGCCAAGCGCATATCGGTTTATTTTCTGCTGGTGGCAGTGTATCTGAAAAATATGCCCCTATTGCCGCAGACGCTGGCTGTATCGTTATTGATAACACATCGCACTTTAGAAATGACTTTGAAGTGCCGCTCATTGTGCCAGAAGTAAATGCATCGAGCTTAGCCGATTTTAGAAATCGTAATATTATTGCCAACCCTAATTGTTCAACCATTCAAATGATGCTTGCGCTTAAGCCTATTTATGATGTATACGGCATTGATCGTATTAACGTTTCAACTTACCAAGCGGTGTCGGGAGCGGGTAAAGAGGCAGTTGATGAACTGGCTAAACAAACTGCAAATTTAATGAATGCACGCCCAATGGAAAACGAAATATTTCCTAAGCAAATTGCGTTTAATGTAATACCGCAAATCGATAGCTTTGAAGATAACGGCTATACGCGCGAAGAAATGAAAATGGTAAACGAAACGCATAAAATTTTAGGCGATACAACCATTGCGGTAAACCCGACTTGTGTTCGCGTCCCTGTATTTTTTGGTCATTCTGAGTCAATTAATATTGAAACGCGTATGCCTTATGATTTTGAGCATGTAAAGCAACTATTGAGTGATGCGCCAGGTGTTGAGCTAATTGATGATGCTGGCGATTACCCAACGGCTGTGTCGGATGCCAGTGGTAATGATACTGTTTATATCGGCCGTTTACGTGCTGATATTTCACACCCACATGGATTAAATATGTGGGTAGTAAGTGATAATACCCGTAAAGGGGCTGCAACCAATAGTGTACAAATAGCAGAAGAACTGATTGCTAATTATATGTAATTAGTCTGAAAATAGTGATAATTTCAATAAACGGCAAGCCACAGTGGTTTGCCGTTTTTTTATGCTTTAACCGCCATTTTTTTGCCACTTATTAACTGAGAGAGTGTAAACATCTTGATAAACAACATAAAAACATTTTTATCATGATGTTTAAGGTATTTATTTTCAATGCGTTGCGATGGATATTATGGCTTAACTGGTTTATAGTTTGTAACTGGAATAGAGCTTGCAATAAAAATAGATTGTAATAAAAATGTGCGTTGGCCACGTGGCTAACAACGGCAAGAATAATCAATGTTTAAGCGCCAATTTTAAAGCGCTGCGTTAACATTTAAACATTAAAGGATCAGCATGCGCGGTTTCGTTTCACTTATTATATTAGCGTCTGCACTGATGGTAACGACTGTTTACTCTCAAGACAGTACCCAATTAAGAGGGCCTAAAGGCGCAGATTACGGCGCGCAGGGTCGCTCTATTGGGCCAATAAAACCAACCGATACACTTTGGCGTATTGCCGTTAAAGTTCGCCCAGATAACTCAGTCAGCATTTATCAAGTTATGCAGGCCTTGTATAACAAAAACCCCAACTCATTTTTAGAACAAAACTTAAATCACATGCAAAGTGGTTCGTATTTAAAAATACCTACTTTGGCAGAAATTAGACGAGTAAACCCGCAATTAGCTAAGCAACGTTCTGAGCAAGACGATGAACTGTGGGAAAAAAAGAAAAATGGCACACTCACTCAAGCAGAGATCAATTCAGCACAAACACAAGTAACCCAAGCCCGCAAAGCAGACGTTGATGAAGCCAAAAAAGAATTACAACAAGAATTAAAAGCGATTAAAACAGATCAAGGTAATAAATTAGTTGAGCTTCAGCAGCAGTTTAAAAGTTCGGTTAGTAACGTAGAAGAGATTTTAGTTGAAAACAACAACCTTAAAAAACAGCTGACAGGTATTTCAAACGAGTTAGAAAACGTTCGTTTACAACTAGGCCAAGATAGTGAAATTCAACAACAGTTAAAAGAATTAATCGTTAAGCAAAACGAGATCATTGCACAGCAAAAATTAAAAGATACAGAGCAAGAGAATGAATTTAGCTTTGCTGCATTACTCTCGAACCCTTTGGTACTCATTTTATTAATGACCATTCCAGCGTTGTTGATTATTTTTGCTGTAGTTATGTGGCTGCGTAAGCGTGGTAATAACCAAGAGCCTGAGAGTAACGATGATGAATTTATACCACAAGCGCCTGCTTATACTGACCCTCTAGATGAAATGCCAGAACCCACGCTTGACGAAGCGCCTGCTCCCGATCCACTTGATGATTTAAGTGTGCAGTTAGATGAGAACATGGATGACGTATTACTTGATGATGATGTGGAGTTTAATGATGATCTCGATGATGACAGTTTATTAGATCAAGATGAGTTAGAAAGCTTACTTAATGATGATGTTGTTTTTGAAGATGAAAATACTGAGGGCGATGAACTTGATGTTTTCATGCAACAAGATTTTGATAGCCCTGATGAAGATGACATGGGCGATACAATTAATCTTGACGAATCGGATGATATTTTAAGTGCGGATGATTTAGATAGCCTGTTTGATGAAGAAGATGACGATTCATTACCAGATGAACCCCAAGGTGAATCGAATGATGATATGGCTGCACTCAGTGAAGAGCTCGCCGAAGAGGGCGAAGACTTCGACATTGATGATTTACTCGATGAAAATAATGAGCAGGCAACTGACACATCAGCAGACGATGACGAATTTGATATTGACGATTTACTCGATGCAGAGCAACCCGCTACTGCACAGAGTGAAGAAACCGATATTGACAGCTTAGTTGATGAAGATGACGAATTTGATATTGACGATTTACTCGATGCAGAGCAACCCGCTACTGCACAGAGTGAAGAAACCGATATTGACAGCTTAGTTGATGAAGATGACGAATTTGATATTGACGATTTACTCGATTCAGAGCAACCCGCTGCTGCAGAGAGTGAAGACGCGGATATTGACAGCTTAGTTGAAGAAGATGACGAGATTGACATTGATGACTTGCTTGATGCAGAGCAACCCGCTGCTGCAGAGAGTGAAGACGCGGATATTGACAGCTTAGTCGATGAAGATGACGAAGTTAATATTGACGATTTACTTGATGCAGAACAATCGGCTACTGAGTCTCAAAGTGAAGAGCCAGATATCGACAGCCTAGTTGATGAAGACGAAGTAGATATTGACGATGTACTGGATGCGGAGCAACCTGAAAGTGATGTTCATGATTCTGAAATAGATCATGCATTGGCGGACTCAATTGAAGATTTAGCTGACGCGCAAGAAGAGTTAAATAGTGAAGATGTAGAATCTATCGCTTCATCTTTTGCTGAGCCAGAAGTAGAGCCAGAGCCAGGCGTTGAAGCTGAGCCGGAGCTTGAAGCAGAGCCTGAACTTGAAGCAGAGCCTGAGCTTGAAGCAGAGCCTGAACTTGAAGTAGAACCAGAGCTTGAAGCAGAGCCTGAACTTGAAGTAGAACCAGAGCTTGAAGTAGAGCCTGAGCTTGAAGTAGAGCCTGAGCTTGAAGTAGAACCAGAACTTGAAGCTGAGCCAGAAGTTGCAGCTGAGCCGGAGCTTGAAGAAGAACCTGAACTTGAAGTAGAACCTGAACTTGAAGCAGAGCCTGAACTTGAAGTAGAACCAGAGCTTGAAGCAGAGCCTGAGTTTGACGTTGGATCTGAAGGTGATTTCACCGATACATCTTCTACATTACTCGATCAAGAGGATGCCTTAGATGAATTTAACGATGAAAACCTTGAAAGTATTGATGATCTGTTAAGTGAGTTAGAACAACCTACCGACGACTATGTAGAAACACCAGATTGGTCAGTTGATGGTGTAGATGATGAACTTAAAGCAGAATCTGAACTTGAAGTAGAAGCTGAGCCAGAAATTGAAGCTGAGACAGAACTTGAAGCAGAGCCAGAACTTGAAGTTGAGCCTGAACTTGAAGTAGAACCTGAGCTTGAAGCAGAGCCTGAACTTGAAGTAGAACCAGAGCTTGAAGTTGAGCCTGAGCTTGAAGAAGAGCCTGAACTTGAAGTAGAGCCTGAACTCGAAGTAGAGCCAGAACTTGAAGCAGAGCCTGAACTTGAAGCAGAGCCTGAGCTTGAAGCAGAGCCTGAGCTTGAAGCAGAACCAGAGCCTGAGCTTGAAGCAGAACCAGAACTTGAAACTGACCCTGAGCTTGAAGTAGAACCAGAGCTTGAACAAGATCCTGAGTTTGACGTTGAATCAGAAGATGACTTTACCGATACGTCTTCAACCTTACTCGACCCAGAAGATGCGCTTGACGAGTACGACGGTGAAAACTTTAAAAGCGTTGATGATCTTTTAAGTGAACTTGAGCAAACAAGCGATGCAGATGAACACGTTCCTGATTGGTCACTCGACGATTTAAACGATGAGCTTGATGAAGATGAAATTGATTTAGGTGATGATCCGCTTGCTGGTGATATCCAAAACAATGATTTATCGACAGATGACGATGAGCTATACGAGCCAGAAATAGTTACACCGAGTGAAGAGCTTGAAGAATATCCTGAGCTAGAGCTTGATGATGAGTTGCCTTTATCTGATGAAGAGCATCAATCACTAACACCAGAAGAGCTACAAGGTGATAATTTAGACGGTGATGCAACGGGTATGTCACCAAGTCAAGCAGAGCAAGATCTCGCTAATGCACTATCCGCAGGTAATGATCTCGATAGCTTAGAAGACGATTTTGATGATGAATTATTACTAGACAATGAGTTTTCAGAGCCTGAAAAGCTGACTGAACAAATTACAGATGAGCAAAGCGTTAGGACAGACGATGAGTTTGATGATGAACAACTTGATGCTTTAGCTGAATCATCAGAGTTTACTGACGAGCAAACGAACGCTGACCGTGAAGCTGATTTAACGCAAAGCCCAGTATCGCCAGAATCAGACATGATTTCAGATGATGAGCTTGACGATGAGTTCATGGCTGATTTAACACAAACTGATTTTGATGCCTTGCTCAATGAACTGGCAGAACCTGAAAATGTTGATTTGAGTGACAGCAGTGAGTTTGATGTTGATTTTAATAGCTTACTAAGTGAAGACTTAGCTGACGAAAGCGCATCCTCGTTGCAAGAGCCTATTGAGCAACCTGAGGTTACTGAGCCATTAGCGCAGGATGACTTTGTTGATATTGATGCATTGTTAGAGCAAAGCGATGAAGCTGATTTAGATCACGAACCTTACACAGACGTCGATATGGATGTTGGTTTAGGTGAGTATGATTCACTTCTGGCTGGTGATAACCCTATGGATGTTGATACCCAAAGCGGGGGGTACTCAGCTAAGCTTGATCTTGCACATGCCTATATTGAGATTGATGATGCAGACTCAGCAGTTAAAATCCTGGATGAGATCATTAATAATGGCCCGGATGATGTGCAAGAAGAAGCGCAAAGCTTAAAGGCTAAACTTAAAAATTAATAACCAAGCTCCTGTAAGGTATGGTTGATATGAAAACCCGTTATTAGTGATGCTAATAGCGGGTTTTTTGTATTGCATAGTTAGGAACCTTAGTTCGCTGCTTTTATTGGGACGCCATATAGCATAAAATGCAGCGTCGATTAGCACAGTAGGTAAAGCAGTAATTATGCGAGTAGCACTTGGAGTAGAATACAATGGCGCACGTTACAGTGGTTGGCAGCGTCAATCACACGTAAATAGTGTACAACAAGAAGTAGAAAAAGCGTTGTCGCGCATTTGTAATCATCCAGTTGAAATTGTATGTGCAGGGCGTACCGATGCCGGTGTACATGGCAC
The DNA here is from genome assembly GCF_002310795.1 of Pseudoalteromonas issachenkonii. Taxonomy (NCBI): domain Bacteria; kingdom Pseudomonadati; phylum Pseudomonadota; class Gammaproteobacteria; order Alteromonadales; family Pseudoalteromonadaceae; genus Pseudoalteromonas; species Pseudoalteromonas issachenkonii. Next base: position 2,347,200 of record NZ_CP011030.1, on the reverse strand, counting down.
TGGACAAGTAGTGCATTTTGATACACATGCTGAGCGTGAAATGGTGGCCTTTACATTAGGTATGAACACCTTATTACCCAAAGATATTGCTATTCGTTTTGCACAACCTGTGGCGGAAGACTTTCATGCCCGCTTTAGTGCAACTGCTCGTCGTTATCGTTATGTTATTTACAATTATGCGTTTCGTGGTGCGGTATTAAATGAAGGTGTTACACATTTTCATCACCCACTAGATGAAGTGAAAATGCAGCAGGCGTGTCAATATTTACTAGGTGAGCATGACTTTACCTCGTTTAGAGCGCTGCACTGCCAAGCTAATACGGCAACGCGAACGATTCATCATTTATCGGTACAGCGCCAAGGTGCTTATGTCATTATTGATATTAAAGCCAATGCGTTTTTACACCATATGGTACGTAATATTACGGGTTGTTTAATGGATATTGGCTTACATAAACATGAACCAATTTGGTTAAAAGAGCTGCTAGATGTTAAAGAGCGAGCTAAAGCGAGCGCTACAGCAAAAGCAGCAGGTTTATATTTAGTGGATGTTGATTATCCAGATCATTTTAATATCCCTAGAACGCCGCTAGGACCATTGTTTTTAGCCGACAGTGATATTTGATAAGTAACGAGATGTGTATATTTTGAGGCTAAATTTATACGCTGTTATTCGTATTGCTAACTACTAAGACCAGTTTTTTATACCGTGACAGCGTAATTCATGTTTTAATTGGAAAAATTTGTTTGCATGGTTAACATGTAGACTCGCGACACAGAACAGCATTAAGAGAGTTGCAAATGAGTTGGCTAGAAAAAATCTTACCAAAAACGACTAAATCTTCAGGTCGTAAAGAAATTCCAGAAGGTGTATGGGCTAAATGTACGTCATGTGATTCAATTTTATATAAAGCAGAATTAGAAAAATCACTGAACGTATGCCCTAAATGCGATCATCATATGCGTGTTAGTGGTCGTAAACGTCTTGAACAGTTTTTAGATGAAGGCGATCGTCACGAGTTAGGTGCCCAACACGAACCTAAAGATGTGCTTAAATTTAGAGACTCAAAAAAATACTCAGATCGTATCAATGCAGCTCAAAAGTCAAGCGGTGAAAAAGACGCGCTTGTCGCAATGAAAGGGAACCTAAAAGGCATTCCGGTTGCTGCTGTTGCATTTGAATTCTCATTTATGGGTGGCTCAATGGCATCGGTAGTGGGTGCTCGTTTTGTTGACGCGGTTGACCAATGTTTAGAGCATAATATGCCGCTGATTTGTTTTTCTGCATCGGGCGGTGCTCGTATGCAAGAAGCCCTTATGTCACTTATGCAAATGGCTAAAACCAGTGCGGCACTGGCTAAAATGACTGAAAAAGGCCTACCGTTTATTTCTGTAATGACAGATCCAACAATGGGTGGTGTATCAGCATCATTGGCAATGCTTGGTGATATTAATGTTGCAGAGCCTAAAGCTTTGATTGGTTTTGCCGGTCCGCGTGTTATTGAACAAACTGTTCGCGAAACGCTACCAGAGGGTTTCCAACGCAGTGAATTCTTGTTAGAACATGGCGCAATCGACATGATTATAGACCGTCGAGAAATGCGCGATACGCTAGCACGTATCTTAGCAAAATTTATGAACTTGCCTTCTACGGAACAAGAGCATAGAGTAGCGTAAATTTCAGCTTTACTGATTACATGCTATGACAAAAACAATTCCTAGCCAATCATCAAGCCTTGATGATTGGCTTTGTTATTTAGAGAGTGTTCACCCTGCTAATATAGAAATGGGTTTAGAACGCGTTGCTCGTGTTGCTAACAACATTGGGCTTTTAACCTCCTCAAGTAAAATCATTCTTATTGCAGGCACCAATGGCAAAGGCACAACAGCACGTTGTTTAGAGTCACTGTTATTAGCCCAAGGTTATCGTGTTGGTACGTATGCTTCTCCGCATTTAATTCGTTACAATGAGCGCGTACGCGTTGATGGCGCAGAGCTTGACGATCAATACCATGTCGATGCGTTTAATTTATTAGAACAAGGTCGTGGTGACACCCCACTGACATATTTTGAATATGGCACCTTAGGCGCGTTAGCAATATTCAAGCGTTTAGAGGTTGATTACGTGCTGTTAGAGGTAGGTTTAGGCGGGCGTTTTGACGCGACCAATATTGTTACCCCCTATGCCAGCATCATCACCACCATCGACTTAGATCATAAAGAATACTTAGGTGACACGCGTGAATTAGTTGCTTATGACAAAGCGGGTATTTTTCGAGAGAGTACTCCTGCAATTATTGGGGACTTAAATATTCCACATACAATGACCGATTATGGTAAAGAAATTAACGCTAATATGGTGTTATCTGGCAGCGACTTTATTTTTAAAGAGCACGCGCAGAGTTTTAGTTGGCAATTTAAAGAGCATAATCTTGAGTTACCTAAACCAGCAATCCCATGTCAAAATGTAGCCACGGCATTAACCGCTCTATCGGTATTAAACTTATTACCGAGCGATGAGGTGATTACTCAGTGTTTAGCGAGCTTAGTCGTTGAGGGACGTTTTCAACAACTAAGTGCAGAGCCATTAGTGTATACCGATGTAGCACATAACCCTGAATCAGCTCGCTATTTAGCGACTAAATTAGCAAGCTATAAAGATAAAGGCTTTAAAATTCATGCATTAGCCGCTATGCTTGCTGATAAAGATAAGGCCGGTGTGCTTAAAGAAGTTAGTGATGTAGTAGATGAATGGTCGTTTGCGAGCTTAGAGGGCCCACGCGGCGATAGCGCTGCTAATTTAAATCAGGCACTTCTAAGCATTCCTAATAGTAATTTTAAACAGGGTTATAATAGCGTAGAGGCAGCATTGGATGCTATCTTGCCAAACCAGTCAAGTAACACACTATTAATTGTATTTGGTTCATTTTTTACCGTGGCTGGCGCTATTCATTACTTTAAAAAATAGAGAGGATGTCGGTGAACTCAGGTTTTATTAATCGCTTAGTCGGAACAAGTATTGTGGTGATCGCAGCAATTGTGTTTATTCCCAATATACTCGATGGTGAAAAAGTGCACTACAAAGAAGGCTTTAAAGCGATTCCAGAACGCTCTGAGTTCAAGACCATTGATTTGCAAGAATCAATCGATCAAAAAGTGGCAAATGCACAGCCTTTAAAAGAGGATGAAGTTGAAGATATTCAGCCTGATGATGCCGCATTTGAACAGCAAAACAGTGCTGCTCAAACAGACATTACCGACCAGCCTGCAATGGTTGAAGCGGTAATACCTGATACAAACCAAAGCAGTACGGCTGCAATTCAAGAACCTACGCGCCCAGCTAACGAAAACTTAACTAGCATGGCGTATGTTATTCAGTTAGGTAGTTTTTCACATGCAGCCAATGTAAAAGCGCTGCAAGCTAAGCTCAAGGCTAAAGGGTTTAAAACTTTTACTAAACCAGTTAAAACGCCAAATGGGACGTTAACGAAAGTTTTTGTCGGACCATCACTGAATAAACAAGAACTGCAATCTCAACTTCCTGCACTTAAAGAGTTAACCAAACTCAACGGTAAAGTCACCCAATTTGAAGTGACCAAATAAATTCAATAAAAGGAAGTGTGTTTATCGCGAGATATTACACACTTACCTTGTCTTATTTTATACGTTTAAATAGACCTTTATCGCATTTTTAGCTCGCTACCTTTACTTATCAATGCCCACACAAAAATAGCAAAATAGATGCGCTATAAACAAAATGTTTGTTGTTTTTATAACGGTGAGACTGCGCTATTTTTAATCTAAAAATGGTGCGTGTTTACTCACCTGTAATCTCACGCTTAAACTTGCATCACAAGGAGGTTTAGGTATAGAATGCGCCCAAAATTAGCGACTAATTGGTTCTTATGATCTGGGTTGATTACGCCATTCTTGGCATTATTGCACTCTCTACCATCATCGGTTTAATACGCGGCTTTGTTAAAGAAGCTATGTCATTAGCGGTATGGGCAGGGGCTTTCATCATCTCCAGCTTATTTTATCAATATTTAGCTTCCTTCCTAACATCCATTTCTGAACCCCTTTTAAGAAATGCGGCGGCCATTGCCATATTATTCTTTGCGACGCTATTGTTAGGCGGTTTACTAAACTATATTTTAGGTGAGCTTGTACAGCGAACCGGATTATCCGGCACAGACCGTGTTTTTGGTGTGGTGTTTGGTGCTCTTCGAGGCGTGTTGGTCGTGAGCGCGTTACTCTTCTTTCTTGATGCTTTTACTGGTGCGCCAAGTACGCATTGGTGGGGCAACTCTATTTTGATTCCAGAATTTGGCTTTGTAGTTGAATGGTTCTTTTCGTACCTAGAAAACAACTCGAGCTTTTTAAATTCAGTAAACCGTTAATCGGCGAGGATAAATTACATGTGTGGTATCGTTGGAATAGTCGGAACATCGCCAGTTAATCAGGCGATTTATGATGGCTTAACCGTTTTGCAACACCGTGGCCAAGATGCTGCGGGTATCATAACTATTGAGAACAATACATTTAGCTTGCGCAAAGCAAATGGCCTAGTGAAAGATGTATTTCACACTCGTCATATGAAACGTTTGCAAGGCAATATTGGCATTGGCCATGTGCGTTACCCAACAGCGGGTTCTTCAAGTTCGTCAGAGGCTCAGCCGTTTTATGTAAACTCTCCATTTGGTATAGCGCTTGCGCATAATGGTAACTTAACCAATGCCGAGTCGTTAAAAGAGCAGTTATTTTCAGAGGCACGTCGCCATGTTAATACGACCTCTGATTCTGAAATTTTACTTAACATCATGGCGCATGAGCTAAGTAAATCAGACAAACTAAAATTAGACCCTGAAGATATTTTCACCGCGGTTACTGAAGTTAACAATAAAGTAAGTGGCGGTTATGCCACTATCGCCATGATTATTGGTCATGGTATTGTGGCGTTTCGCGATCCAAACGGTATTCGTCCATTGGTGTTTGGTAAACGTGAATCAGCAAACGGCACTGAATACATGTTTGCCTCAGAAAGCGTAGCATTAAAGCCTGACGGTTTTGAATTTGTTCGTGACGTTGCCCCAGGCGAAGCTATTTATGTCACTGAAAATGGAGAGTTTCACTCTTTAAGCTGTGCAGATAAAGTGTCTTACTCACCGTGTATTTTTGAATTTGTTTATTTTGCACGACCGGATTCAACCATTGACCGCATGTCAGTGTATGCAGCGCGTGTAAATATGGGGACTAAGTTAGGTGAAAAAGTAGCGCGTGAATGGGCGGACAAAGACATTGATGTGGTTATTCCTATTCCTGAAACCTCGTGTGATATTGCATTAGAAATGGCACGCGTGCTTGACTTACCGTATCGCCAAGGCTTTGTTAAAAATCGTTATATTGGTCGTACGTTTATTATGCCTGGCCAAGAGCTTCGTAAAAAATCAGTTCGCCAAAAACTTAATGCGATAGACCGTGAGTTTAAAGGTAAAAATGTCCTACTTGTTGATGACTCAATTGTACGTGGTACCACCTCGGCACAAATTGTAGAGATGGCACGCGAGTCAGGCGCTAAAAATGTTTACTTTGCATCAGCAGCACCTGAAATACGCTTTCCAAATGTATACGGTATAGATATGCCATCTGCGGCAGAACTTATTGCACACGGCCGTGAAGTAGAAGATATTAACCAAAGCATTAGCTCTGATGGTTTAATCTTTCAATCGTTAAGCGATTTAATTGCTGCCGTTAGCCAAGAAAACCCAGAGATCACTAAGTTTGAAACATCAGTGTTTGACGGACAATACATTACTGGCGACATTGATCAAGATTACTTAAACCGTATAGATAAGCTGCGCAACGATTCAGCTAAAAGCATCCGTGAAAACGCAATGTCATCTGGTTTAGAAATACATAATCAAGATGAAAACGAATCTGATTAATAATGTAATGTTAGCCTGATAGTATTTTAAGGCTAATAAAAAAAGGAGCTTAACAGCTCCTTTTTTGCGTCTATAGAAAAGGAATATTTAAGTAAACATGGGGCTGATAATACCGTTGGTCCATAGCATAGCGGTAAGTGCTAATATAATAACCAGTAAAATTAATCCACAGGTAACAACAGAGCTTGCATAAATAAAGCCGCGCTCTTGCGGAATGTGCATCAAAATTGGCACGCCGGTGTACAGTAAATAAACTGAGTAGGCGAGTGCAACTAATCCAACACACACCACAAACCACAGCTCAGGCCAAAAAGCGGCCAATGCCGACATAAACACCGGTGTAGCGGTATAAGCTGCCAGCTCAATTGTTTGGGTAAAAGTCGGTTTAGCACCAAAAGTAACCGCCATCCAATGGGCTAAATAGGCCAGTGCAAATACACCGCCAATTAAAGCGACATACATGGCTGCGCCAATCATCAGTGCGCTTTCATGGGTTAAAAATACTGGATTACCTGTACCTATACTCCAGCCTAAGTAAACCGATGAGTAGTACCCCATTGCAGAGGGAAATAAAGCGATAAGCAAAATGTGCGATAAGCTATAGGTTAAGCTTTCGTGACGGTTATCAATTGTTTGCCATTCTTCGAGTGGATGGGCGTATAAACCCCATAGGTGATTTAGTATCATTGCGTGCTCTCCATAAAAGGATATATTACTGTTTGGTTATAATTGGTTTGTTTTTATACAGTCCATTTAGTTATGGTTGAGTAAGTATACAAAGTCAAGTTATCCACATGCTTGCAATAAGGACGAGTGTTTATTTTATTCAGAGTAATATTTCATGTTAAAATGCCATAATCGCAATTTTTAGCAATGAGTAGTCAGCGTGCCACATAGCCAGCTTTTAGAGCCAATTAACAATTTTTTATTATGCAGTACTCCCGATGAGTGGGTTGAACAAGCAATCAAAAAAGAAAACTTACCCATCATATTAATTGATCACTTAATATGTGAATTAAAAGCGGCGCAAAGTGCCATGTTTTTAATTCGTAAGTATGCGGTAGATAAAGAGAGCAGTGATGCACTGCTTGAATGGCTTAAACCGTTTGAAACGCTTATTTATAAACGTGAGGGAAATTGGCGTGATTTAGCGGCTAAAAATAAACTCACTAAATCCATTATCCCTAAATCTAACTCGCCTTATGGCCAAGATTTAATTGATAAAATGGTAATGCTGATAAAAGAAGAGCTGCATCATTTCTATCAAGTGCTCGAAATTATGGATGAATACGGTGTTGAATATAAAAGTATAACGCCATGTCGTTATGCCAAAGGCATGCTACGCAATGTTAAAACGTTTGAGCCTAATGCCTTAGTTGATAAGCTTATTGTAGGTGCTTACATAGAAGCTCGCTCGTGTGAACGCTTTGCCAAGCTTGCACCCCATGTAGATAAACGATTAGGTGATTTTTATATTTCATTGCTGCGCTCTGAGGCACGTCATTACCAAGATTATTTAACCCTTGCTCAAGACATTGCTGATTTTGATATTACCGAGCGGGTAAAAGAATTTGCTGAAATAGAAGCACAGTTAATTTTATCTGATGACGAAGACTTTAAGTTTCACAGTGGAACACCGTTAAGTAAAAGTGCTTAGTATACTTGAGTGCTACAAATGGGTTATGTTGTTGTAGCACATACTTTAGTATCAAAATTATTTTTAAATTAGACACTTCCAAAACTCTCTCCTAATATTTAAGCAAGTCGAATTTTGAGTTATCAACGGTCTATATTGCTTTGTAATTCATTTTAATAAAAGGGCCATACCTTATTTATTATTGGGTGAGAATGTATGCAAGATAAAGAGGGATTATTTGTATTTGCAGCTGAAGAAGAACAAGCAGATACAGATCTGAAAACTTGGAAAATATTAACCGTTGAGGATGATCTTGATTATCAAAACGCGTTAGTTAACAGCTTAAAAGAGCTAAAAGCCAAAGATGGTTATAAATACGAGTTGTTAACAGCAAATTCGGTACCAGAGGCGGCTTTGGCGTTGAGCATGCACCCTGATATTGCACTTATTTTTATAGATGTGGTGATGGAGGAGGATGACTCAGGTCTGCGTTTAGTGAATACTATTCGAGAGGTCATCGGTAACGCAGAAATGCGTATTGTGCTCTTAACAGGGCAACCTGGTTTTGCACCAGAGAGCGATATCATGAAAATGCTCGATATCGATGAATACTGGAATAAATCAGACCTATCTGCCGAGAAGCTGCAATCAATTGTTAATAGCAACATGCGCACTTGGGAGTATATCTCACAAATTAGGTCAGCCAAGCAAGGTTTACAGTTGGTGCTTGATGCATCTAGAAGTATTAACGGTAAGCACGATATGGCCTCTTTCTCTTATGCTGTGCTTAAAGAAATTAGCAACATTTTAAAAATAACCGAAGGTGGTGGTATTTTTTGTTCGAGTAATTCAGACCCTAGCTCTGAATGTTTAATACTCTCAACCCATGGTTGCTTTAGTGGCATTAAAGGGCAACCTGTGGGACCTAATCTGCCTGCAGAAATGCTGCAAGACTTTAAACAAGCGATTAGAGAGCGTCGTCATATTTTTTCAAAGCACCACAGTGTGTTTTTTTTCGAAACGCCAGATCAGCAGGGCGCTGATTACATAACTATCGTCAAATCAGACAACCCAATTAGTGAGCAAAACGAATATTTACTTAAAGTATTTAGTGAAAATGTGAGCACAGGATTTGCTAATATTTCGTTATTAAATCGCTTAACCGAGCTTGCTTATACCGATGTGTCACTTAACTTGCAAAACCGTAACTGGCTAACCCGTGAAATAAAGAACATGAATGCGCAGGAGCGGCTAAAAACGCGATTGGTCATTTTTGATATTTATCAGTTTGACGAAAAAGCATTCACCTTTGGTCATGAATTTTGTAATAAATTAATGAAGTTAGTTTACCAGAGTATTGTTGATAGCTTTACTAGGTATGACCCCCGCATAGCATTGATTAGTAACAAAGCGTTTGGCATGTTAGTGAGCGTTGACTTTGATATCTCAAATGCAGTTAGTTACTTTCAAAATAAACAAAAATTCGAAATTGAACAAGTTAAGCAATACATTGATGTCCGTATTTTAGAATTAAAATTAAATGTAGCTTTAAACTTAACACCTGAAAAAGTAATCAGCCTTGCAGAGTCGAGCCTGAACTCTTCGCAGCTAAACCAAACTAAGTATATTCAGCATACCGAGGAAAAAACAGATCAAATTACTCGTCGTTATGAACTGATGGCTGAGCTCAGAACGGCTATAGGTAATAAAAGTTTACAGGTGGCGTTACAACCCAAAATCAGCTTATCAACCTTGAAACCAGCAGGTTTTGAAGCGCTCGCTAGGTGGCAAAGAGCTGATGGCAGCTTTGTACGCCCTGATGAATTTATAGAGTTAGCTGAAACAGCCGGATTAATTAATGAACTAGACCATGTGATTTTCGAAAAAATACTAGAGACTATTAATCAACTTAAAGAGCAAGGCTGCAACTTACCCGTTGCATTTAATGCATCCTCTTATGATTTAGTTGAACCTAGTTACTTTGAGCAAATAAAAACTAAAATTGAAGAGTACAACATTCTGCCTTCTATGCTTGAGCTAGAGGTGACAGAAACGCAAGCCATAAGTAACTATAACTTAATTAAAGAAGCACTTGAACGGTTTATCGCCTTAGGTATGAAAGTCAGCATTGATGACTTTGGCACTGGTTACTCGTCGTTAGCTCACATCAATGAAATACCGTCTACGTCGATAAAAATAGATCGCTACTTTGTTAGTGATCTTGAATTTAATGACAACAATCAGTACATGATTAAGATGATATTATCTTTAGCGAATCAGTTTAACTTTTCGGTAATTGCTGAAGGTGTTGAGAATGAATTTGAGGCTCAGTGGTTACATCAGCAGGGGTGCGAAACTGCTCAAGGATACTACTTTTCTAAACCATTATTTTTAAAAGATTTAATTGTGTGGCTAAAACAGTTTGAAGTGAGTAAGAATGAATAGCCTTAACAGCTTGCCGGTCGGCTCAAAAAAAAGTGTGCTGATAAAGTCTTTGTTTAGTTTATTTATTACTTTATTTATTGGCTGGCTTATATACGAACAAACATATCAAGAAAAAATAAACACCATAAAAGCTAAGCAAGATGAAAAGTTAGTCCTTATCAGTGGAGATTTTTCTAAAGAGCTCAGTAGTATTAAAAAGCTTACGCGTATCCTGGCCCAAGGGCCGATTTTAAAAAGCGACACACCAAACAAGCCTTTACAATCAAAGCAAAGAAGAGATGAAATAAATAACTATTTTTTAAATTTTGCTGCTATCTCTACTAATATCGCGCAAATTCGCTGGCTAGATACACAAGGCCAAGAGCAATACCGCATTAACGCAGCCAATGGTATTGGCGAAATTGTATCGCCTGATGAGTTGCAAAATAAGCAAACTCGTTACTACTTTCAAAAAGGGATGCAGGTCAGTGCGCCTGACATTTTTGCCACAGAAATAGATTTAAATATCGAACGCAACCAAATTGTAATTCCTCATCAACCAACAATCCGTGTAACCTATCGTACGGATAAAGAAAATTACCTATTAGATGGTTTGCTAGTGGTAAACTTTAACTTAGATTATTTGTTTGATCAGATTAAAAGTTACAACCAAGAGAGCACTTTAATTAGCATTTTAAACCACGATGGCTTTTGGTTATTAAATACTGATGCTGAATTAGAGTGGGGGTTTATGTATGGTAAAAATGAGCAAACACTCGCTTTAAAAAAACCAGAGCTTTGGCAGCAAATTATTGATGGCAATGTAGAATATGGTTCGCACTTTTTTAACCATAGTCTTTATACCTACCGCCGTTTTTCTATTTTTTCGTTGCGCGAGAACAAAGGTAGAATTAGCAATGCTGACAAAGAATTAATTATTCTTATAAGTAGCCCCAATGAATTGTTAATAACTGTACGAAATGCGGCCTTACGGTTAGCGTTAATTTGCAGTGGATTACTATGTTTAATTAGCTTTGGTTTTATTTATCGTGAGTATAAGTTTCAAAATCAGCTATTAGCCCTGACACATAAATTACATATTGAAAAGATAGAACTAGATATCGTTAACCGTGAGCTTGATGCCACAATTAAGCAGCAGCAGCAACTGCAAGAAGGGTTAATTGAAGCGCAAAAACTATCCTCATTAGGGTTGCTCGTGGCAGGTGTTGCTCATGAAATGAATACGCCTATCGGTGGAGCCGTTATTTCTGTTTCAAATGCAGATATGGCATTGAATAAATTAAATGAAGCGATGAAACAGGGGCTGACTAAATCAACGTTAGAAAGTACTACAACAAGTATTGGAGAGAACCTAGCGCTGGCTAAAATTAATTTAAATAAAACCGCCGTATTAGTAAAAAGTTTTAAAAAAATGGCGATTGATCGCCATAATGATGAATTTATAGCATGTGATATTGAAAAAATTATTGAAGAGCTATTATTGTCATTAAACTCCAGGTTAAAAAACTCGCCAATAAAAGTGAAAACTATTTTTTTACTTAATAAACAGGTAATTAGCTTGCCAGGTATTATTTCTCAGGTGGTCGAAAACTTAGTGGTTAATGCGCTAAACCATGCTTTTGATGAAAAGCAGGAGGGGGTAATAGAAATAAAAGTCGAACAAGCGACTAATAATAGGGTGAGGCTGAGCGTGTCAGATAATGGCAAAGGTGTTGATGGTGAGATAAAGGCAGATATATTTGAACCCTTTTATACTTCAGCTAGAGGTAAAGGTAACACGGGTTTAGGTTTATATATGGTTTATCAATGGGTAACCCAGATTTTAAAAGGGGACATCAAACTTCATTCAGAACCACAAAGCGATACCTATTTTAAAACGCAATTTATTATTACTTTACCTGACTTAAAAGCAAAGTCTCATTACGATTAGTCAATAAAGGCTAAAAACCCTACAAGGGGGTCGAAACTAACTCTTGAGAATCAGGGGTAATCACTAAATACGAACCTTGAGTATACCAATCGCCCAATACTGTGCGAGTAAGCGTTTGGTTATTAACTTCATAGGTATGTACATCAGGGCGGTGAGTATGGCCGTGGATCATATTAGCCACGTTATGTTTGGCGAAGGTTTCGAGTACTGCGCTTTGCACCACATCCAGTATTTCTATAGGTTTGTCTGCTTGGCTAAGTTTACTTTTTTCACGTGCATCACGCGCTATTTTTTTACGATACCACAATGGCATAGCAAGCATAAGTTTAGGCCACCACCAACCACGGCTCTTTCGACGAAACTTTTGGTACTCAACATCCTGGGTACACATTTCATCACCGTGCAAAATGACAGTAGGAGTGCCGTAGAGGTCGATCACTGTTTGCTCATTCAGTAAGGTCATTCCTGCCATATCGGCGTACTGTTCTCGCATGATAAAGTCGCGATTACCGTGTACAAAATAAATAGGAATACCTAAATTATTAACCGCTTTTAGCTGTTCTGCCACTGCCGCTGAGAGTTCGCTAACATAATCGTCACCAACCCACACTTCAAAAAAATCACCTAAAATATATAGGGCGTCTACTTTTTGAGGAGTAATATGGGCGTGTAAAAATTTAAAAAATGCCGCTGTAATATCAGGGCGATTTTCACTCAAATGTAAATCGGCGATAAAGTAGGTTTGGCGAGTCATGGTGATTCCATTTAGATAAAAGCGGGTGAATACCCGCTTTATGTATTCTTTGAAGAATAATGCGGTCTTAGCTGACAGTTACACTTTCAATTACCACATCTTCAAGTGGTACATCTTGGTGGAAGCCATTGCTACCTGTAGCAACACCTTTGATTTTATTTACTACGTCCATGCCTTCTACTACTTCAGCAAACACACAGTAACCCCAGCCCTGTGATGTTTCACTGCTGTGGTTTAAAAAGTCGTTGTTATTTACGTTAATGAAAAATTGCGCTGTAGCTGAGTGTGGATCAGGCGTGCGTGCCATTGCTAATGTACCTACTTTGTTAGATAGGCCGTTGTTCGCTTCATTTTCAATTGGGTCGTTTACTTCTTTTTGTTCCATACCCGGTGCAAAACCACCGCCTTGAACCATAAAACCATCAATTACACGATGAAAAATAGTGCCGTTATAAAAACCTGAGTTTGCATACTCTAAAAAGTTTTTTACTGTATTTGGAGCTTCGCTTTCGTGCATTTTAATGGTGATATCACCAAAATTTGTGTGTAGAACAACCATGAGATTTCCTATAGCTGGTTTGAATATTGACGCTATTTTATCGTAGTTGACCCAGATTAACAAAGAGCTTTGATAAACCGCTAGAGCCCATGCTTAGCAAGTGGTAACATAGCTTTTCTGTTAATCGTGAAGGAAAGCAACTAAATGGTACAAATATACAACACACTGACACGCCAAAAAGAAGAGTTTAAACCTATGGTCGATGGAAAAATCGACATGTATGTGTGTGGTATCACCATTTATGATTACTGTCACATTGGCCATGCACGCACATTTGTGGGTTTTGATGTAATTGTTCGCTACCTTCGCCACTTAGGTTACGATTTAAAGTATGTACGTAATATTACCGATGTTGATGATAAAATTATCAAGCGCGCAAATGAAAACGGTGAGGCGATTAATGACTTAACCGTGCGTATGACTAAAGCCATGCATGAAGACTTTGACAGTTTAAATATGCTACGTCCTGATCTAGAGCCAACCGTAACCGGCCACATGGATGAAATTATTGCTATGGTTGAGCGTTTGATTGCCAAAGGCCACGCTTATGTTGCAGCCGATGGCGACGTTTTATTTGATGTTTCTACCTTTGAGCAATACGGAGCTCTTTCGCAACAAGATTTAACCATGTTGCAATCAGGTTCGCGTGTTGAAGTAGCTCAAGATAAAGACGATCCTCTTGATTTTGTTTTATGGAAAAAAGCCAAAGCAGGGGAGCCGTCGTGGTCATCACCTTGGGGTGAGGGTCGCCCTGGTTGGCACATAGAATGTTCAGCAATGAGCTCTAAGCATTTAGGTGAGCATTTTGATATTCATGGTGGTGGTTCAGACCTACAGTTCCCGCACCACGAAAACGAAATCGCGCAATCATGTTGTGCAAATAATGGCCAGTATGTAAATACTTGGATCCACACCGGTATGGTACAAGTGAACAAAGAGAAGATGTCTAAATCGTTAGATAACTTTTTTACCGTTCGTGAGGTATTAAAACAATATGACGCAGAGTCGGTTCGTTACTTTTTAATATCAGGTCATTACCGCAGTCAGCTCAATTACTCTCAAGAAAACTTAGACCAAGCACGTTCGTCTCTTGAGCGTATTTACACCGCATTACGTGGCGTTGAGCCAGTTGAATGTGAGCTTGAGGGTAATGAGTATGTGGCTAAGTTTAGAAAAGCCATGAATGATGACTTTAATTCGCCAGAAGCATTACCGGTTGTGTTTGAAGTTGCTAAAGAGCTAAATCGTGTAAAAGACAGTGATAGCGAAAAAGCAGGACATTTAGCCTTTATTCTACGTAGCTTAGGTGAAATACTTGGTATTGCTCAACAAGCACCAGAGGCATTTTTACAAGGCGGTCAAAACGACGATGAAGTGGCTGAAATTGAGGCACTGATTGTAAAACGTAATGACGCACGTGCCAGTAAAAATTGGGCTGCAGCAGATGAAGCTCGCGATGCTCTAAATGCGTTAGGTGTAGTACTTGAAGATTCAGCGGGAAAAACAACGTGGCGTAAAGCTTAGGGTTTGTTGAGCTTTGCGGATTTAGCCATAACGCGCTGAACACAAAAAAAGGGTTGCCATAGGGTAACCCTTTTTTGGTTATATCAATTGCATTAGATTGATTATGCTTTTAATAAAATTGATATTGTTGACCTCAATTATAGTTGAGGTTTTAAACTCGCATTCATCAATTTAAAAATGGAAAATTAATGAATATTTTACTTGCCATGATCCCAGCTTTTTTATGGGGAACGACTTATGCGGTAACTAAATACGCAACCCCAGAGTGGCCGCCAATTTTGCTAGGAGCCATACGTGCACTCCCTGCTGGTTTATTATTGTTGTTATTTAAACCTTCTTGGCCAACGGCTAAACAGTGGCCAGGCATTTTTCTAATAGGCGCAATCAATATTGCGTTGTTTTTTAGTTTTATTTTTGTAATGGCGATTAATTTACCTGCTGCGATTGCAGGTGTCGGTATGGTGTCTGTACCGGTAGTGGCATTATTGTATGCCTGGCTTGTTAAACGACAACAGCCAGCGCTAGTGCAAGGATTTTGTGCCCTTGCTTTAGTGGTTTTAGCATGGCGCTTATTTGACCCACAACATATTGCACTTAATTTATTGGGAGTAGTGGCACTGATAGGGGCGCTATTGACTATTGTTATAGGCAGTACGCTGGTAAAAAAAGTGACCGCTAAAGTACACTGGTGGACAGTATTAACGTGGCAATTAATCATTGGTGGCAGTTTGCTAGCGATTGCTGCTGCAATACAGGCTTTTTATTTTGCTCCCCAGCAGTATCAATTTTTAACTGCATCAATAAATACAACCCAATGGCTGGCGCTATTTTGGCTGGTGGTGCCTAACACTGCTTTAGCCTATATTTTGTATGTTTGGTTATTAGGGCGAATGACAGTGGTTGAATTTACTTTTGGCACTATAGCTAACCCAATTGCCGGCATTTTATGTGCAGGGTTATTGATTAACGAACAATATGAAAGTTGGCAGTACGCGATTATGTTATTAATGATCGTGTTTTCGGTATTGCCACAAGGCTTGGCATTAATAAAACGAAGAATGATGATACAAAAAGCCCGCAATTAAGCGGGCTCTTCATTACTTTATTTTTTGTTTATTAGCTGTGATACTTTTCACACGCTTCTAGCGTATTTTCAATTAAGCTAGCAACCGTCATCGGACCCACACCGCCTGGTACAGGGGTAATAAAGTCCGCTTTTTGTTCTGCAACGGCGTACTCTACATCACCCACTAATTTACCGTTGTCTAAACGGTTAATACCTACATCAATAACAATGGCGCCGTCTTTTATCCAATCACCCGGAATAAATTCAGGTTTACCCACTGCTACAACCAGTAAATCTGCACGGCGTACATGCGTTTCTAAATCTTGGGTAAACTTATGACAAACAGTGGTGGTACATCCGGCGAGTAACAGCTCAAGTGACATAGGTCGACCCACAATATTAGAGGCACCAACAACCACAGCATGCATGCCTTTGTAACGTACGCCGGTTGAATCTAGTAAAGTAATAATACCCTTAGGTGTACATGGACGAAGAGCGGGCATACGCTGTGCTAATCGGCCAATATTATAAGGATGAAAACCATCAACGTCTTTGTGTGGAGTAATACGCTCAAGAATTTTTTCTGCATCTAAGCCTTCTGGTAAAGGGAGCTGCACTAAAATACCATCAATTTCACCATCAACATTCAACTCATCAATTAATGCTAATAGCGCTTGCTCTGTGGTGTCTGCTGGTAAGTCGAATGACTTAGAAATAAAACCAACCTCTTCACAGGCTTTACGTTTTGAACCAACGTAAACTTGGCTTGCTGGATCTTGTCCAACAAGTACTACAGCTAATCCTGGGGCTCTAAGGTTTTGTGCAACACGTTCTGAAACTCGTTCAGCCACTGCGCTACGTACTTGTTTTGCTACTGCTTTACCATCAATGATGTTTGCCGTCATGGGTGACCTTTAATTAGGTTAATTAACTTGATACCGATACATTTAAAAAACGAATGCATATATAGGGGTTAAAATGCCGATAAAGAAAACACCTTTATCTTACTCATTTTTTAATATGGCAGCTATTTTCGCAGAAAAGCGGTTAAGCGCCAAGTTGCTTTTAAAGTATAAGCGCTCGAATTATAAAAAAGAGTTTAAATTTTATCCCTGTATCGTAATATTTGACCATTATGAACTAAAAATGAGCAATTGATTTGTTTTCTTAAAAAAACGTTTGACCTAACCCAGTCAAATCACTATTATGCACCCCGTTGTCAACGAGGTCACTCGCAGACAATAGTAAGTATCGGCGATTAGCGCAGTTTGGTAGCGCACTTGGTTTGGGTCCAAGGGGTCGCAGGTTCAAATCCTGCATCGCCGACCATTTTTATGTTTATTCATAACAATTTAACTTACTAGTGAACTATGAAGTTTTCGATGCGCCCATAGCTCAGCTGGATAGAGCAACGCCCTTCTAAGGCGTCGGTCGAAGGTTCGAATCCTTCTGGGTGCGCCATTTTGAAAACACTGTAATGCCGTGGTGATTGTAGCTCAGTTGGTAGAGCCCCGGATTGTGATTCCGGTTGTCGTGGGTTCGAGCCCCATCAGTCACCCCAATTTACAAAAAGAATATCGGCGATTAGCGCAGTTTGGTAGCGCACTTGGTTTGGGTCCAAGGGGTCGCAGGTTCAAATCCTGCATCGCCGACCACTTTCTTATAAGTGGTCTTAAATCCAATATTTAAGTATTCAAGAAAAGTTATATCGGCGATTAGCGCAGTTTGGTAGCGCACTTGGTTTGGGTCCAAGGGGTCGCAGGTTCAAATCCTGCATCGCCGACCATTTTCCCCTAAGTAAAACACATCTAAATTCTACTTTTATTACACAACACCCTTAATTTTTTCTTTATTATCGTATTTTCACTTAATTAGCCTGTTTTTTATTCGCTTAGTCGTTATCTACCCTGATCTACCCCAAATAATTGCCCCCTACACTCGACTATCATAAATATTAGGTTATAATGCCGCGTCTATTTGTTTAATAATATAGTGCCCTAAGGGCAGAGCAGCAATGGTATCTCCTGGTAGCGACGGATTTTTTTAAGCCCCAAAGCTTGAATTTTATCAAGACGCCTATAGATTACTTTGTTTGTAAGGAAGGCGAACAGTCGCCAAAATTGAATATTGAGGTAAATCATGCAAGTTTCTGTTGAGACGACTCAAGGCCTTGAGCGCCGTCTGACCATCACCGTTCCTGCAGAGAACGTTGAGACCGAAGTAAAAAAACGCTTACAACAACTGTCAAAAACGCAGCGTATCGACGGTTTCCGTGCTGGTAAAGTTCCAGTATCAGTAATCAACAAGCGTTTCGGACCAGCTGTTCGTCAAGAAGTTGCTGGCGAAGTAATGCAACGTAATTACATTGAAGCAATTGTTGCTGAAAAAATTAACCCTGCAGGCGCACCTACATTTGCTCCTAAAGCACTTGAAGCAGGTAAAGATTTAGAATTCTCAGCAACATTTGAAGTTTACCCTGAAGTTGAAGTTCAAGGTTTAGAGAAAATTGCTGTTGAAAAACCTGCGGTAGAAGTTACTGACGAAGATTTAGCTAACATGCTAGAAACACTTCGTAAG
Source organism: Pseudoalteromonas issachenkonii (assembly GCF_002310795.1). Lineage (NCBI taxonomy): Bacteria > Pseudomonadati > Pseudomonadota > Gammaproteobacteria > Alteromonadales > Pseudoalteromonadaceae > Pseudoalteromonas > Pseudoalteromonas issachenkonii. The sequence goes on along the minus strand of NZ_CP011030.1, from coordinate 2,328,764 downwards.
CAACACGCTTCTTGGGCTGATGTTGATGCAGCGGCTGGCGCAAACGACCGTGTAACGGTTGATTTCGTTGGTACTATCGACGGCGAAGAATTTGAAGGCGGCAAAGCCGAAGACTTCCCATTAGAACTTGGCCAAGGTCGTATGATCCCAGGTTTTGAAGATAACATCGTTGGTAAAAAAGCAGGCGAAGAAGTGGTTGCTGATGTAACTTTCCCTGAAGATTACCATGCTGAAAACTTAAAAGGTAAGGCGGCTCAATTCACTATCACAGTGAAAAAAGTGGAAGCGCAAGAATTACCTGAATTAAGCGATGAGTTTGCAACTAAATTCGGTGTTACCGAAGGCGGCGTAGACGCGCTTAAAGAAGAAGTTAAAAAGAACATGACGCGTGAGCTAGACCAAGCGGTTAAAGCTAACGTTAAAGACCAAGCAATCAAAGGTCTTTTAGAGCAAAACGAAGTTGAAGTGCCTAAAGCATTAATCGACCAAGAAGTTGACGCATTACGTCAGCAAGCTGCTCAACGTTTTGGTGGCAATGGTCAAAACATGCCAGAGCTTCCAGCTGAATTGTTCCACGAACAAGCTGTAACACGTGTTAAAACTGGCCTATTATTAGGTGAAGTGATTAAAGCGAATGACATCAAAGTTGATGACGCTAAAGTTGAAGCATTGATTGCTACTGTAGCTTCTGCATACGAAGATCCAACTGAAGTAGTAGAATACTACAAAGCAAATGATCAACTAATGCAGCAAATGCGTAATGTAGCAATGGAAGAGCAAGCTGTTGAAGCTATTTTAGCTAAAGCAACTGTGACTGATGTTGAAAAAGCATTTGATGACATCATGAATCCACAGCAAGGTGCATAATAAGTCATTGACTTAAGCGCTCGCTAACGATTAAATGGCTCGTGTTACTCTGTTTATGCAGTGTGCCCGGGCCATTTTAGTTTGTGGTTCTTAATTAGCTAAAAATGATCATTATGCTTTTCTTAGAATAAGTATAAGCGCATAAGGAATTAAATAAGTATGAACACTGGTATGACAGATCCCCTAAACGCATTAGTCCCTATGGTTGTTGAGCAAACAGCTAAAGGCGAGCGCTCGTTTGATATTTATTCGAGACTATTAAAAGAGCGTATTATCTTTTTAACGGGCCAAGTTGAAGACAACATGGCAAACCTGATCTTAGCGCAAATGCTATTTTTAGAATCAGAGAACCCAGAAAAAGATATTTTCTTATATATCAATTCACCGGGTGGCTCTGTCACTGCGGGAATGGCTATTTACGATACAATGAACTTCATTAAACCAGACGTAAGCACAATCTGTGTAGGCCAAGCGGCTAGCATGGGCGCATTTTTACTGTCTGGTGGCGCGAAGGGTAAACGTTTTTGTTTACCAAATTCACGCGTGATGATTCACCAACCGTTAGGTGGATTCCAAGGTCAAGCGTCTGACTTTGAAATACACGCAAAAGAAATCCTGTCTATTAAAGACAAGTTAAATCGCTTAATGGCTGAGCATACTGGCCAACCGCTTGACGTTGTTTCACGCGATACAGACCGTGACAATTTTATGAGTGCAAGCCAAGCTGTAGATTACGGTATTGTTGACTCAGTATTTACTAATCGCGGTAGCAAGTAAGTATGCCTGCAAGCAGTGATGCTTGCTAATGAGAGTTACTATGCGAAAAACACTAAATTTTGGTATAGTTAAAGCGTATTAAAATAGCCACCAAGACTTTGGTGGCCAACGTAATAAAATGAGGTAGCTGAATGTCTGACACTCCTACAGACGGCGACAAAAGTAATAAATTGTTATACTGCTCTTTTTGTGGCAAAAGCCAGCATGAAGTTCGAAAGTTAATTGCAGGACCTTCAGTATACGTTTGTGATGAATGTGTAGAGCTGTGTAATGATATTATCAGGGAAGAAATTAAAGACATCGCGCCTAAGCATGATGCCGCTGACAAATTACCTGTGCCAAAAGAAATTCGTAACCACTTAGACGACTACGTTATTGGTCAAGACCATGCGAAGAAAGTATTGTCTGTAGCGGTTTACAATCACTACAAGCGTTTACGCAATCAATCAACTAAACAAGACGTTGAACTAGGTAAAAGTAATATTTTATTAATTGGCCCAACCGGGAGTGGTAAAACATTATTGGCTGAAACGTTAGCTCGTTTACTTGATGTGCCGTTTACTATGGCCGATGCCACCACACTAACCGAAGCCGGTTATGTAGGTGAAGATGTTGAAAACATTATTCAAAAGCTTTTACAAAAATGTGACTACGACGTAGAAAAAGCACAACGTGGTATTGTTTACATTGATGAAATTGACAAAATTTCTCGTAAATCAGATAACCCATCAATCACACGTGATGTATCAGGTGAAGGTGTACAACAAGCCTTACTTAAACTGATTGAAGGTACAGTGGCTTCTGTTCCTCCACAAGGTGGACGTAAACATCCACAGCAAGAGTTCCTGCAAGTAGACACCTCTAAAATACTGTTTATTTGTGGTGGTGCATTTGCTGGTCTTGATAAAGTTATTGAGCAGCGTAGCCATAAAAACACCGGTATTGGTTTTGGTGTTGACGTTAAAGAGTCGGCGGCGAGCCGTTCTCTGAGTGAAACATTTAAAGATGTTGAGCCAGAAGATTTAGTAAAATATGGTTTAATTCCAGAGTTTATTGGTCGTTTACCTGTGGTTGCAACATTGACTGAACTTGATGAAGCCGCGCTGGTACAAATTCTAAGTGAGCCTAAAAACGCCATTACTAAACAGTTTTCAGTATTGTTTGGTATGGAAGATGTTGAGCTTGAGTTTCGTGATGATGCACTGCGTGCTATTGCTCATAAAGCAATGGAACGTAAAACCGGTGCGCGTGGCTTACGTTCAATCGTAGAAGGTGTATTGCTTGATACTATGTATGAGCTGCCTTCAATTGATAACGTTAGCAAAGTGGTTGTTGATGAAACCGTTATTAAAGGCGAGTCTGATCCTATCTTAATTTATGACAGCAGTAATCAAGAACATGCTGCGGCAGATTAAATTCTGAGCGAATCATAAAAAAAGGGAGCCAATGGCTCCTTTTTTTATAATTAATTTAATCGAGTTAACAAAAATTGTTGAACTTTAATTAGGTTATCCCCATATACTTGAGTAATCTTTAAATAAATGAAGTGCAAAGAGAAAATACAATGACGCTTGAGAGAAACGATCGAGTCGAAATCCCTGTGCTAGCACTGCGCGATGTGGTGGTGTATCCACACATGGTGATCCCGCTTTTTGTAGGCCGTGAAAAATCAATAAAATGCCTTGAAGCGGCAATGGATAAAGACAAACAAATTTTCTTAGTTGCACAAAAAGATGCAACTGTAGATGAGCCTGAGAAAGACGATATTTATCGTGTTGGGACAATTGCGACTGTACTTCAATTATTAAAGCTACCCGATGGTACAGTAAAAGTATTAGTTGAAGGCACACAACGTGCGAATATCGAAGAGTTTGTTGATAACGAAGACTTCTTCGTTGCCAATGCACAGTTTATTGAATCGGATTCAGTGAACGAACAAGAACAAGATATCTTTATTCGTAGTGCATTGAGCCAGTTTGAAGGCTATGTAAAATTAAATAAAAAAATTCCACCTGAAGTCATGACCTCGGTATCCGGTATTGATGAGCCTGCGCGTCTTGCTGACACTATGGCAGCACATATGCCATTGAAAGTGCCTGAAAAACAAAAAGTACTTGAAATATCTAGCGTTACAGAACGTTTAGAGTACTTAATGGCGCTGATGGAAGGTGAAATAGACTTATTGCAAGTTGAGAAGAAAATTCGCACCCGCGTTAAAAAGCAAATGGAAAAATCGCAGCGTGAGTATTACCTCAATGAGCAAATGAAAGCGATTCAAAAAGAGTTGGGTGAAATTGATGACGTACCGGATGAATTTGAAGCGTTGAAAAAGCGCATTGAAGAGTCTGGCATGCCATCAGAAGCGAAAGAAAAAGCCACAGCTGAATTAAATAAGCTTAAGATGATGTCGCCAATGTCGGCAGAAGCCAGTGTTGTTCGCTCATACATAGATACGTTAATTAACGTACCGTGGAAAAAACGCTCTAAGGTGAAAAAAGACTTAGCCGGCGCGCAAAAAATATTAGATAGCGATCACCACGGCCTTGATAAAGTCAAAGAACGCATTATTGAGTACCTCGCAGTACAACAGCGCACAAATAAACTTAAAGGGCCAATCTTATGTTTAGTTGGACCGCCAGGTGTAGGTAAAACATCACTTGGACAGTCTATTGCGCGTTCAACGGGTCGTAAATACGTTCGTATGGCACTGGGTGGCGTACGCGATGAGGCTGAGATTCGTGGGCATCGTCGTACTTACATTGGTTCTATGCCTGGTAAGTTAATTCAAAACATGACTAAAGTAGGCGTTAAAAACCCATTATTCTTGTTAGATGAAATTGACAAAATGTCAGCGGATATGCGCGGTGACCCTGCATCAGCATTGTTAGAAGTATTGGATCCTGAGCAAAACAGTCATTTTGCGGACCATTACTTAGAAGTTGATTACGACTTATCTGATGTGATGTTTGTTGCAACCTCAAATAGCTTTAATATTCCAGGTCCTTTATTAGACCGCATGGAAGTGATTCGATTATCGGGTTACACCGAAGACGAAAAGCTAAATATTGCTAAAGAGCACTTAATTCCTAAGCAAATTAAGCGTAATGGTTTAAAAGCTAAAGAAGTTGAAATTGCCGACAGTGCCATCATTGGTATTATCCGTTATTACACCCGTGAAGCGGGCGTGCGTAATTTAGAGCGTGAAGTATCTAAGCTATGTCGTAAAGCGGTTAAAAATATCTTAATCGAAAAAGACACTAAAACAGTGACAATTGATGCAGATAACCTTGAAGAATACTTAGGTGTGCAGCGCTTTGATTACGGTAAAGCAGAAGATGGCGACCGTATTGGCCAAGTTACAGGCCTTGCATGGACAGAAGTAGGCGGTGACTTACTCACGATTGAATGTGCTGCAGTACCAGGTAAAGGTAAGCTGACCTATACAGGCTCGTTAGGCGATGTAATGCAAGAGTCGATTCAAGCGGCAATGACCGTTGTGCGTAATCGTGCTGATGAGCTGCGTATTAATAGCGACTTTTATGAAAAGCGCGATATTCACGTACACGTACCTGAGGGTGCAACACCTAAAGATGGCCCAAGTGCCGGTATTGCAATGGTAACGTGTTTGGTTTCAAGCTTAACCGGTAATGCGGTGCGCTCTGATGTAGCCATGACAGGTGAAATTACCTTACGTGGTGAAGTATTGCCTATTGGTGGTTTAAAAGAGAAATTATTAGCGGCTCACCGTGGTGGGATTAAAACGGTCATCATTCCAAAAATTAACGAACGTGACTTAAAAGAGATACCTGACAATGTATTGGCGGGTCTTGATATTCACCCAGTTACATGGATTGATGAGGTATTAAAGCTTGCTTTAGTGCATCCAGTTGATAGTTTTTCAGTCGAAACACCGAAAAAGCAGTAAAAAAGCCAAAAAAAGTGCTTTTAGGGGCTTTTCAAATCTAAACGGTATGATAAGTTAAGCACTGGTTTTCAAGCCTAGCCCTTGCAGGGCCTAGGCTTAAGAAAAATATAATCATATGAGCTTTAAATAAATGCTCAAAAATTTCAAAACAGTGATGTTAGTTTAAAAAAACAATCGCTCTTGATAACAACAATGAAAGAGGATGATATTGTGAATAAATCTCAATTAATCGATCAAATCGCAGCTGATGCTGACATTTCTAAAGCGGCTGCAGGTCGTGCACTAGATTCATTCATCGAATCTGTATCTGGCGCGCTAAAAGATGGCGACTCAGTTGCACTTGTTGGTTTTGGTACTTTCTCTGTACGTGAGCGTGCTGCTCGTGCAGGTCGTAACCCACAAACTGGTGAAACGATTCAAATTGCTGCTGCTAACATCCCAGCTTTTAAAGCCGGTAAAGCGCTTAAAGACGCAGTAAACTAATCACTGTGTAAACAAATTAGTTATGGCGAGTGAACAATACGCTTAATTATTCTAATCGATGAATTAAGTTACTTCACCGCCAGTTACTTCAAGTGAAAAAGCGTATCTGGTAAGATACGCTTTTTTTACATATGACAAGGTAGAAAAGACCTTGGTCAGAAAAGAGATAAACAAATGCTTGAGAAAATCAGAGAAGGTTCGCAAGGGCCGGTAGCCAAAGTCATTTTAGGCGCGGTGATTTTATCTTTTGCCTTAGCTGGGATCGGTAGTTACTTAGGTCAAACCACAGAACAACCCGTTGCTGAAGTAAATGGAATTAAAATTAGCCAAACAGAATTTAGCCGTGCGTTTCAAAATGAACGTAGCCGCTTAGAACAACAATTTGGTGAATATTTTACCCAAATAGCAGCCGATCCAACTTATATGGCTCAAATACGTCAAGGCGTGATTGACCGTTTAGTACAACAAGAATTACAAAGCCAGTTAGCGACTGAGCTGGGTCTGCGTGTGAGTGATGAAAGTATTCGTCAAACAATTTTAGAGCTTCCTTATTTTAAAATTGGCGATCAGTTTAATAACGACCGTTACTTACAAGTGATTCGTCAAATGAACTTCCAACCTGATTCATTTCGAGAGTACCTTCGTGATGATATGACACGTAGCCAGTTAGTGTCAGCGGTTGCAGGAACTGACTTTGCATTGCAAAACGAGCTTAAATCAGCCATTGCACTGCAACAACAAACTCGCAGCATTGATTATTTAGTCATTGATAAACAAGCAATGCAGGCTGATGTTGACGTTACTGATCAAGAAGTGGCTGATTATTACGAATTAAATGCAGGGCAATTTTTATCGCCAGAGCTTATTTCAGTTAATTACATTGAGTTAGATGCAGATGATATCGATGTTGCATCGGTAAGTGAAGACGACGTAAAAGCATATTATGAGCAGAGTAAAGCGCAATATGTTGAGCCTGAAAAACGTCGTGTATCACATATCTTAATTGATAACAGTGAAGATGACGATGCGGCAAAAGCGAAAGCTGAGTCTTTATTAGCACAGCTTAATGCGGGTGCTGATTTTGCACAATTAGCTGAATCGTCGTCAGATGATATTGTTAGCGCCGAAATGGGTGGTGACCTAGAGTGGATTGAACGTGATGTCATGGAGCCTGCATTTGAAGATGCTGCTTTTGCACTGCAAAACAAAGGTGATTACTCTGATGTAGTAGCCTCTGAATTTGGTTATCACATCATTAAACTTACAGACATTCAATCGCAGCAAGTTAAACCTTACGATGCCGTGAAAGCCGATTTACGTGCTGAACTTGAACAAGCTGAAAAAGTGGATGCGTTTTACGAGAAGCAAACAGAAATGGGTGCGTTAGCATTTGAGATTTCTGACCGCTTAGACGATGCTGCTGAAGTGGCGGGTGTTGAAGTACAATCTACACCGCTATTAGCACTGAGTGCGCTTCCTGAGCCGCTTAATAATCCTGCGGTTATAACCGCATTATCATCAGTTGAATTACTAGAAGATAAAGTAAACTCAGAAGTAATCGAACTAGGTAATGAGCACGTGATTGTGGTTCGTGTTAACGAGCATCAACCGGCTGCAACTAAAGCATTGAGCGAAGTAAGCGAGCAAATTAAAACACGCTTAGTAAACGAAAAAGCGTCGGATCTTGCTAAAGAAAAAGCACGTACCTTATTTGCACAAATCAAAGACGGTAAGAGCTTAAACGATGTTGCTGCTGAGCAGTCACTAAGCGTTCGTCAAGAGTCGCAACTTACTCGTGAAAGCTTTGCTGTTTCGCCTGCTATTGTTACCCAAGTATTTAAAATGGCGCACCCACGAGATGGCGCAGTTTATGATGTAGTTAACTTAAACAATGGTGATGCTGCTATTGTTGCGCTTAACTCAGTCACGGATGCACCAGTGAGTGACAGCATTGAGCCACAAATGAAGCAAAATATCACGATGGCCCAAGCACAGAAAAACTATACGGTATTCATTGAGTCGCTTAAGCAACAAGCGGAACTTAATGTACCAAAAGCAGCGCAACCTGCGGAATAAATAATAGCTAAACTATAAAAGGCGCCAATTGGCGCCTTTTTTGTTTTTGTATTAACAGCTTAATAAGCGTTGAGTAACCTTTGACTGTGGGCTTTGAAAAATAGCTTCAGTGGGACCGTATTCAACAATTTCACCTTTATTGAGAACGACTAATTGGTCGCTAATATGACGCACTAAACTTAAGTGATGGGTGATCAAAATATAGGTTAAACCGGTTTCGAGCTGTAATTTAAGTAATAAGTTAACTATTTGCGCCCTCACAGAGGGGTCAAGCGACGAAAGTGCCTCATCGAGTACAACGACCTTGGGATCTAAAATAAGTGCGCGAGCGAGCGCTATACGCTGTAATTGCCCAATACTAAACATATGCGGATAGTATTGTTGGTGATCAACCAGCAAACCGACCTTAAGTAAAGTACTGCCAATTTTTTCACTGCGCTGATCTTTATCAAAATCGGTATTAAATTTTAGGCAATCGTCGAGCATTTCTGCAATGGTTAGTGCTGGGTTTAACGAGGTGGCGGAGTCTTGAAAAATCATTCGGATATAACGGCACTGAGCATCGCGCTGGCCGTTGTTTTCAATGGTGTTATTTTCTAATAATATTTGTCCGCTGTCTGCACTGTATGCGCCAACTAACAATTTAGCGAGGGTGCTTTTTCCTGAGCCGGTTTCACCAATAATGGCAATCGTTTCACCTTTACCAATACTAAATGAGATGTTTTTTAGTACATCAAATTTTTTACGGCTAAATAAACCTGCACGCATGTTAAAGGCTTTTGACAAGGCTTGAACTTTTAACAAGGGTTGCATTATTTTACTTCCTTGATCAATGGAAAGTGACACGCGTAACTATGGCCGTGGTGTTTAGAGAGTTTAGGGGCAACCACACACTCTTTTTGTGCTTGCGGGCAACGCGGTCCTAAACGACAACCAATCGGTAAATGTTGTAGTGTAGGTATAGTGCCTTTTAATGCATAAAAAGGTTCTTTATGGGCTAAGCCGTGCTCATAATCAGGTAAGCTTTTTAATAAAGCCTGCGTATAAGGATGACGCGGTTGGCTAAAAATACGGTGCGTTGGACCGGCTTCAACCATTTGTCCGCAATACAAAACATGAATACCATGTGACCAATTTACTATTTCTTCTAGCTCATGGGAAATCATCAAAATAGACATATTCTTTAGCTGATTCAAACTTTTTAATAATCGAAATACCTGCGCACGAGTGGTACTTTCTAGTGCGGTTGTTGGCTCATCAGCAATGAGCAATTTAGGTGTACGCGCAATGGCCATGGCTATCATGACTTTTTGACAAACGCCTTCAGAGAGTTCATGAGGGTAGCTATCAAGCACGGCTTCATGATTTTTAATGCCCACTTTGTGTATCAGTGCTTTTACACGATCTTTACGCTCTCGGTTGCGTTTTAAGAAAAACCCTTTGGCGGCCACTTCAGGCAGTGTTTCAGCGATTTGGTTAAATATTTTTGCAGTAGGGTCAAGGCAGCGACTTGGATCTTGGTAAATCATTGCAATGTCTTGGCTGACGGTTTTACGGCGCTGCTCTGGTGTGAGGCGCATTAAATCAACACCGCGCCAATGCATTCTATCGGCGGTTATAACCCAGCGTTCGTTAAGTACGCCTACAATGGCTTTTGCAATTAAGCTTTTTCCTGAGCCGGATTCTCCCACTAAGGCGTGTACTTCACCTTCTTTTAAACTAAAACTTACTCGGTCAACAGCACGAATAGCGGTTTCAGACGTTTGCAGCTCTATGGTTAAGTTTCGAATATCTAGTAAATGCATTTAATCGGCCTTACGCGCTTGTAAAACTTTGCGAAGTCCATCGCCCACCAAGTTTGTTGAAAGAACGGCTAAAAATAGCAGTACACCCGGAAGAGCCACCGTCCATGGCGCTAAATAAATAAGCCCTAAGTTTTCGGCCAAAATAGCACCCCATTCAGTGGTCGGCGGCTGTGCGCCAAGTTTTAAAAACCCTAGCGCAGCAATATCTAAAATAGCTGTGGAGAGGGCCATAGTAAAAATAACCACAATATACTCATACACATTAGGAAAAATACCGCGCGATAAAATATGCCACTTAGAGGCCCCATCGAGCCGGTACGCTGTGACATAATCTTTACCCAGCTCATCAACGATTAGGTTTCTAATGGAATGAATAAACTGTGGTAACAGCGCTAAAATAATTGCCCAAACGGTATTCATTAATCCTGGGCCGAGTATGGCAATAATAATAATGGCCAATAATAATGAGGGGATAGATAAGGTTACATCAAGTAAATGGTTCAAAAAGCTAGAGCGTATGCCTTTGCTTATACCAGCAAATGTACCGACTAACACACCAATTATGGTGGTAATTAGGGCAGCCACGACCGACAAACCAAAAGTATAAGTCGCACCATTCATCAAGCGTGAAAGCACATCTCGGCCTAAGTCATCGGTGCCTAAAATAAACCGCACATCGCCCATTTCATTCCATGAAGGTGGCAGCAGTAGTGCATTACTGTGCTGTTGATTTACTCCATAGGGCGCAAGAAACGGCGCTGTTGCAGCTAATATACTAAAGGCAATAAACACCCATAAACCCACCAAAGCAGGATGGTTATTTTTAAATTTTCGCCATAGTCTCGCTAATGGCGATTTATTTGAATCTTCTGAAAATAAATTAAACTTTGCCATGCGCTTGGTTCCGAGACAGAGGATCGAGTAGGGTGTATGTTAGTTCAGCTATAATTGTGGCAATAATAATAAAAAAAGAAACGGCCATTAACCCCCCTTGTATGGCAGGGTAGTCACGTTGATAAATACTGTCGATTAACCAACGGCCAATCCCCGGCCATGAAAAAATAACCTCGGTGATCATAGCAAGGGTGATCAAGGTGCTAAATTGCAAACCTATTTGCTTTATGACTGGCAGTAATGCATTTCTCAGGGCGTGATGAATAATAAGCTGTCCACGGTTAAGGCCTTTGGCGCGAGCTGTTTTGATAAAGTTTTGATCCATTACTTTTAACATTGATTCGCGAGTAAAGCGCACCAATACAGTAGTCGGATACATAGCCAGTACAATGGTAGGTAACGTTAGGTGATGCAGTGCATCAAGCATTGCCATGCCATTGTAGGGAAAATCAGCAAGTAAAATATCCAGTAAGATAAACCCCGTACTGGCAGGTATTTCATACAATAAGCTCACTCGCCCCGACATAGGAAACCAACCAAGTTTGAGCGAAAAAACCATAATTAGTAATAACGCGAGCCAAAAAATAGGCATAGAATAACCAACCATAGCTGTTGAGCTAATTAATTTATCAGGCCATTGTTTATGATAAGCCGATGCTAAAATCCCGACAGGCACGCCTACTACAACCGAGATGACTAACGCATAAATACTCAGCTCTAAGGTCGCTGGAATTAAATCAACCACGTGAGCAAAAACACTATCTCCTGAGGCAAACGACACGCCCCAATCGCCTTGTACTATTCGCCCAACAAAGGCAATGAACTGCATGAAGTAGTTACTGTTAAACAGGTACTTTTCTTCTAGCTGTGCATTTTGAGTAAAATTAGTGTCTGGTATGCCACTTAAGTTACTCAGTGGATCGCCAGGGAATAAGTAGCTCAGCGAAAAAGTAAAAATACTCAGTAATAACACCATGAAAAATAACAATCCGAGGCGGCGTAAAATATAATCGAATAACATTACTTCTTCCTCGCGTTAGCCAATGAAATAGCGCCAAATGGCCCGAGTGTGATCCCCTCAACATCAGCACTACTTGCCTGAAAACGCATGCCGTGGGCTATTGGGTATAAGGGTAATTGTTCGATGATCATACTTTGTGCAGCGTCGTAATATTGTTTACGTAAATTTAAATCGGTCGTATCGAGAGCTTTAGTTAACAGTAAATCAAATTCAGGATTACACCAGTTCGCTGGGTTTTTGCCACTGAAGGTCGCGGTGCAGCTAAGTAACGGGCTAAAAAAGTTATCAGGATCAGGCGTATCTGCTGCCCAACCTAATAATACACTGTCGTGACGGTGCTCGCCTATGCGTTGAATAAAGGTGTTCCACTCATACTCGACAATATTAACGTTAACGCCAATTTTGCGTAAATCGCTTTGCATCAGCTCTGCCATTTTTCGTGCATTGGGGTTATAAATACGGCTGACAGGCATAGCCCAAATGCTCATATCAAACCCTTTTTCATAACCGGCTTCAGTTAATAGTTTTTTTGCCAGTTGTGGGTCGAAAATTGGCATGTTCTTTTGTGGTTCAAACGCCCACGACGTGGGTGGTAATATTGACCGCGCACGAAGTCCATTACCGTAGTAAACTGCCTGCATTATTTTTTCTATATCAATGGCATGCACTAAGGCTTGGCGTACTTTTAAGTTATCAAACGGAGGGCGTTCGGTATTAAATGCCCAATAACCTATGTTTAAGTTGGTTTCCCTTTCAACGTTAATATCATCTCGCTGAGCTAAAATACTTAACTGTGCACTGCTAGGATGCGCAGTTACGTCACACTCTTTGGTAAGAATTTTAGCAATACGCGTTGTGCCATTAGGGGTAATGTCGTACACCAACTGCTCAAGTGCCACCTCGTGTTTCCAATAGTCAGCGTTTTTATAAAAGCGTACTAAATGGTCTCGTCGGTATTCTTTGTAAATATAAGGACCGGTGCCAACTGGATATTGATCAAATAGGTTTTCTTGGTTGTTGGCTTTGAGCGCCATGGCATATTCTTTAGAGAGCACCACGGCGAAATCGGTCGCCATATTCGCTAAAAAACTGCTTTCTGCGTTAAATAATTCAAACCGAACTTGGTGATCAGACACCCTGACAATTTTACGAATAAGTTGGTCAATACCCACACTTTGAAAGTAGGGGTAATTCGCATCACCGACAAAGTGATAGGGGTTGTATACATCAAATAAACGACTGAAAGTGAAAATGACATCATCAGCGTTAAATTCGCGTGTTGGAGTAAAATACGCGGTGGTATGAAATTTAACCCCTTTGCGCAGAGTAAAAGTGACAGACTTACCGTCTTTGCTAATTTTCCAGTCGGTGGCTAGTTCGCTTTTAAATTCAGCGGTCACAGGGTCAATACTAATTAACCGGTCGTACAACTGGTTAGCAATAATATCGATGGTTGATCCTGTGGTTGTGACTTGTGGATTGAACGACACAGGATTTGCCTCAGCGCAATAAACGAGGCCTTGGTTTTTTTCTTCTAAGATTTCTTCTTTACTATCAATGCAACCTACTAAACTCAATGATAATAAAGCAAGTAATAATTTATGCACCCGCACAACCTCTACTATTCCAGCAAATTGTATTTTTTCAAATAACCACGTAATTGATGATACGTTAAACCAAGTACTTCTGCAGTCTTCTTTTGATTAAATTGGCTATGTTCTAATGCTTTTTTTATTAATGTGATCTCAAATTCATTAGAGAGTGTTTTTAAGTCACAAGGAAACTCAGGTTCTGCGTTACTCAAACTCGGTGTTACAGGCGCTTCTATGGGCTGGGTGTTAACAACTTCATTTTGCACAGCAACAGGGGCTTGTGTATGTTTAATACGTGCTTTAGGTCTAAAGCGGCTTTCGAATGGGTCTAAAATAATTTTATGCACAGGGATGTGTTCATTGCCGTGGCGATACAGACTTCGCTCCACTACATTTTTAAGCTCACGGACATTACCCGGCCACTCATAACTGAGTAAACTTTCTTGTGCATTGCGAGTAAAGCCACTAAATAACTCCCACTCTAAGTCGCGTGCCATATTCATTGCAAATTGCTCAGCCAGTAACATAATATCGTCTTGGCGTTCGCGCAGTGGCGGTAGAGTGATCACATCAAATGCGAGCCTATCGAGTAAATCGCTTCTAAATTCACCTTGCTGCGCTAAATGCGGTAAGTCTTCATTGGTCGCACAGACTAAGCGCGTATCTACTTTAACCGTTTGTTTGCCGCCAACACGCTCAAACTCACCATACTCGATTACCCTTAATAGCTTTTCTTGCACTAGGGCAGAAGTATTTGCCAACTCATCTAGAAATAAGGTGCCGCTATTAGCCCGCTCAAATCGGCCTTCATGGCGTTTACTTGCGCCGGTAAATGCACCACTTTCATGGCCAAATAATTCACTTTCGAGTAGATTTTCGTTTAATGCCGCACAGTTGAGTTTGACGTAACTTTGATCCCAGCGCTTGGATAAAAAGTGTAAACGTGCTGCAATAAGCTCTTTACCGGTACCACGTTCACCAATAATAAGTACGGGTTTATCTAGGTTTGCTAGCTGCGATACCTGATCAAGAACCGATAAAAAGCTGTCTGATTGGCCGAGCAAATTATCCTGTTGGCGATATTGACTCATATTTCCTAACTCTTAGTCATTTTTACTAACAGTTAGTGTATTTCATTATGATTGATAACAAAAGCAATTTGTAATTTGGATTTAACTGTTTGAAATTTATTGCTATTTTAAAATTAAAAAAGTTGGCAAGCATATTGATACTAATAAAAGCAGACACATTTAGATTAAATAATAGAGGTATATGTTATGGGAATTTTTTCACGTTTTGCAGACATTGTTAATTCTAATATCAATGCCATTTTAGATAAAGCAGAAGACCCTGAAAAAATGGTTCGTCTTATTATCCAAGAGATGGAAGATACACTGGTAGAGGTTCGCTCTACATCAGCAAAAACACTCGCTGAGAAAAAAGAATTAGTACGTCGCGTAGATACACTAAAAGCCCAAGTAAACGATTGGCAAGACAAAGCCGAATTGGCACTGAGCAAAGATCGTGACGATTTAGCACGCTCAGCATTACTTGAAAAGCAAAAATCAGCCGACGCAGTTGCTGCGGTAGAAAGTGAACTTGACCATGTAGAGTCTCATATTGAGAAGCTACAACAAGAGGTAACTACGCTACAAGAAAAGCTAGCAGATGCTAAGGCACGTCAAAAAGCGATTATTTTACGTCAACGCTCGGCTGAGTCGCGCCTTGAAGTTAAAAAAGCGCTTGATAGTTCTAAAGTAGAGGATGCACTTAATCGCTTTGAACGTTACGAAACCAAAATTGATGGGCTAGAATCTCAAATAGAGTCTTATGATTTAGGTAAACAAACGTTAGCTGATGAAATTGCAGACTTACAAAAGAATGAAAAGATTGATGACGAGTTAGCTGAACTTAAAAAGAAACTCGCAAATAAATAAAACGATAATATCAGGGGCCACGTGCCCCTGACATCAACATAGAATACGGATTGTCAGGAGAGGATTATGTTTGATCCAGAGATACTAGTTGCCCCCTTTATCTTATTTATGATTTTTGTTGCGCCACTGTGGTTAATTTTACACTACCGTAGCAAAAAGCAAGTAAGCCAAGGGTTAAGTGAGCATGAGCACCGCCAATTATTGGAGCTTGCACAAAAAGCTGAAAAAATGGCTGATAGAGTAGAAACATTAGAAGCGTTGCTTGATCAAGAGTCACCTCAGTGGAGACAAAAAGTATGAACACTAAACGCGAATTATTCAGAGACCCACAACGCGGCAAAATAGCTGGCGTATGTGCCGGTTTAAGTGACTACTTTAATATGGAGTTATGGTTAGTTCGCATTATATTTGTTAGTGCGGTACTACTAACCGGTGGCCCATTATTTGTGGTAGCGTACATTGCAGCATGGTTTATTTTAGATAAAAAACCTGCTGCAACACATAAAACGCATTCAACTTACAGTGATGACCCACTAGAAGTTAAGTTTAAAGTATGGCAAAAGGGCGAGCCACCTCGTCGTGCATTACAAGACTTAAAAGAGCGTTTAACGCGTGTTGATGTTCGCTTACAAGAGATGGAACGTTACGTTACCTCAAGCGAATTTACGGTCAGTCGTGAAATTAATAAACTTTAAAGGATTGATAGGCACCTTGTTTGTAACGTGAACAATTACGGCAGATAGGGTGCAAAACACTTTATGAGCCAATCATTTGCAAAAAAGACCTTTAAAACCTTTAAAGGCAAAGCACAAAAAGCCCTGCACCGTAGTTTAGACCAACATGTTAAGCTTGCCGTAACGGGGTTGAGCGGCAGTGGTAAAACCGCGTTTATCAGTGCGTTAGTTAAGCACTTAACCTCTCAGGCGAATGACAACAACTTACCTTTTTTTGATGTGATGCGCGAGCATCGTCATATTGCCACTAAAATTGTGCCTCAAGAGGCATTAAACGTGCCCACCTTTGACTATAACCGTGCAATAAATGCTTTACTGCCAATGGAAGGCGACCCTGCTTGGCCGGCGTCTACAGAGCGAATAAATACCCTGCGCTTGGCGATTAAATACCAAAGTAATGCGGGTCTGCGAGGTCATTTTTCACCGCAATCAACGTTATACCTAGATATTATTGACTATCCAGGCGAATGGCTGCTCGATTTACCTATGCTTGAACAAAGCTATACTGCGTGGTGTGAACAGCAATACCCATTATTAAATCAGTCTCCTCGCAGCGCTACCTCAGGCGATTTTTTACACGCCGTAGAGCAACTTGATTTACATGCCCCTGTGGATGAAAGTG
Organism: Pseudoalteromonas issachenkonii; assembly: GCF_002310795.1. NCBI lineage: Bacteria > Pseudomonadati > Pseudomonadota > Gammaproteobacteria > Alteromonadales > Pseudoalteromonadaceae > Pseudoalteromonas > Pseudoalteromonas issachenkonii. Next base: position 2,312,031 of record NZ_CP011030.1, on the reverse strand, counting down.
AGCTTGCTAACATTGCACAACTTTATCAACGCATGCTGGTAGGGCTAAAAAAAGACACCAAACTTGCGATGCTACAACCCGGACGAATGTTAATGCCAGGCGACTTGCAAGGTGCGCCGTTATTGTTATTTTTTCCAATAAACCCTGAAAAAATGAAAGACGATGTGGTGGCGGGTTCTAATTTAGCGCATTTAATTAAACGTTTTAATGCTTACGTGAAAGAAGTCGTTAAGCCATTTTATAATGAGCATTTTCGTCACTTTGACCGCCAAATTGTGTTGGTTGATGTACTCAGTGCATTAAATGAAGGCCATGAAACGTTGCATGAGCAAAGCCGTGTTATTAATCAATTGTTGGCACATTTTAATTATGGGGAGTCTGGCTTTTTTAAACGTTTATTCAAACCGAATATTGATAAAATATTGTTTGCGGCTAATAAGTCAGATCACATCAGTGCTAAGCATCATAAAGCGTTAGCCTTGTTACTAGACTCGCTGGTTAAAGAGCAAAGTAATCATTTAAAGTTTGATGGTGTACAAATTGAAACTATGGCTATGTCATCAATTACCGCAACCCAACCTCGCCAAGTGGTTGATAAAGGTCAAACCCTTGATTGCGTTTACGGTAAACCTTTAAATGAGCATGAGTGGCTGACTTATTTACCACCAGAGCCGCCAAGTAGAATGCTTAATAAAAGTGAGTGGCCAGCGCAAGGGTTTGAATTTTTGTCATTTTCGCCGATGCCAAGCCCCGACAAGCAACTTAAACATATTCGATTAGATCATGTGATGCAGTACTTGCTAGGAGATAAATTAACATGAGTGAGTCAACGCAACAGTTTCAAGCAGGGCGTCGTATTAGTGCACAAAGTATTGAGCAACACGAGCCTGCGTTAACACCTGCTAAAATTATTGAACACGGACAAAGTGATTACACCTCTGAGCTTGAGGATGATGCGCTTGAGCCTGAAGTTGATTTAGAGCCGGTGTATAAAAAGTCAAAATGGCAAACGCTCAAAGGCTTGTTTGCGCTCAGCTTTATTATTTTAGTACTGCTAGAGTTTGGGTTTTCTATTGTGCTTGCTTATCAGCAATCGCTTATTTTGGGCAGTGTTTATTTAACCGCCGTGGTAAGCGCTCTGCTATTAATAACAAGATTGTTATGGCGAGAGTATCGGATGTTGCGCAGTTTAAAGCGTAATCAGCTGCATCGCCATGAAGCCGATAGGCTATTAAACAGTGAGCAAGTGGGTGGTGCACTCCCTTGGCTTGAAAAATTGAACAAGCACCAGCAGTTAGACAATTTTGAAAACTTTAAAAACCAAGTTGCTACGCACCATAGTGATAAAGAAATAATGACACTTTACGCTAATAGCCTACTGGTAACGCAAGACACCCAAGCTAAAAAGCTTATAAACCGCTTTGCAACAGAGTCAGCCTTATTAGTCGCATTAAGCCCTCTTGCGCTGGTGGATATGATAGCTGTGCTATGGCGCGGTACAAAATTAATTGAACAAATAGGTAAAATTTATGGCATTGGTTTTGGTTACGCCAGTCGAATTAAACTCTATCGAATGCTGTTAAAACAAGTCATGTTTGTAGGCAGTGCAGAGCTTGTATCTGATTTAGCGGCCACGGCACTTAGTGCTGAGCTATTAGGCAAACTTTCAGGGCGAGCCGCGCAAGGCGTCAGTGCGGGTATATTTACAGCTCGTATAGGCTATAAAGCCATGGAATTAAGCCGACCCTTACCGCGTCTTGAAAATAAACGCAGCTTGTTAAAAGGAACTGTTCAAGGGATTGCGAGTAAAATTATGAGTCGCACTAAGAGAGCCGAGAGTAAATAGTTGGCAATATTTGTGTACAGCTTTTTGGGTAAAGTTTGCACAAATAGCCATCTGAGCATCCGGCATGCTTGTGATTTTAAGTGCGGTGCGTTTTATTTATGCTATTGACACACATAATAAAAACGAGAACACACAATGAGCAAGCATCATCAAAACACCCAATGTATCCATGGCCCACAAAAAGCAAACGACCCCCATGGCGCATTAACCTCACCTTTGTATCAAACGTCTACGTTTCATTTTGAAAATGCCGCTCAAGGTGCTGCCCGCTTTGCAGGTGAAGAGCCCGGTTATATTTACACGCGTTTAGGTAACCCAACCACCACTGAACTTGAACAAAAAGTGGCGCAATTAGAAGGCTGTGAGGCCGCTGCCGCCACGGCAACAGGTATGGGTGCGGTATCCGCTTCGGTACTAAGCTTCCTATCGCAAGGCGATCATTTAATTGCATCAAGCGCTCTGTATGGCTGCACCTTTGCTTTTTTTTCGCATATGTTGCCGCGATGGGGAATTGAAGTCACCTTTGTTGATATGACCAATGAGAGTGAACTGCGCGCTGCCATTAAGCCTAACTCAAAAATGATATTTGTAGAAACACCAATCAATCCAACCATGGCAGTGATTGATTTAGCACTTATTGGCGATGTTGCTAAACAGCATAATTTACTGAGTGTGGTCGACAATACGTTTTTAACCCCGCTGCTGCAGTCACCAAAAAAGTACGGTATCGATATTATAATGCATAGCGCGACCAAGTATTTAAATGGTCACGGCGATGTTGTTGCGGGTATTGTGTGTGGTTCACTTGAGCATATTACACAGATTAAAATGACGGTGTTAAAAGATATAGGCGCGACGATTAGTCCACACGATGCGTGGTTAATAAATCGCGGCTTAAAAACTTTAGCTATTCGCATTGAACGCCATTGCCAAAGTGCGCAAACAATTGCTGAATATTTAGAGGCTCACCCTCAAGTGAGTAAAGTGTACTATCCTGGACTGAAGTCGCACCCAGGTCATCGGTTTATTGGTAAGCAAATGAAAGCGGCTGGCGGTGTTATTGCCTTTGAAATTAAAGGGAGCTTAACCGACGGTGAGCAGTTTATTGATAGCATGAAGCTATGTACTTTAGCGGTTAGCTTAGGCGATGCCGAAACACTTATTCAACACCCTGCATCGATGACCCATTCGCCTTACACACCCGAAGAAAGATTAGCAGCCGGAATTAGTGATGGTTTAATTCGCTTATCTGTTGGGCTTGAAGATGTTAATGATATTATTAACGATCTCAACCAAGCATTTACTAAAATATCGTAAGGTGTAATTTATTATTTACAGAGATTTCGATCTGTAAGGCCTGTTAAATATAGGGTGTGTTTTTATCTTTGCTTTGGTGTAATTATAAATTTACGATCTGCGCGTTCTGCGAAAGTATTGATCTGAGTCAAGCTATTAAACTTTTGTTCACTTTTGCATAGTATGGCTACATCGAATAGCCGAGCATGTGGCTATTATTTTGACACCGATTTAGGGTTTAAACCCAAAGAAGGTATTTATGGCTAAAGCAAGTAATTACACCTCTAAAACACCAGATAAAAATGGCGTTATACATTGGAGCGATGAAGAAAATAAAATTTGGTCTGAGCTTGTAGCACGCCAACTTGCGTGCATTGAAGGCAAAGCCTGTGACGAGTACATGGAAGGGTTAAAAAAAATTAATCTACCGCATGATCGTATTCCACAGCTAAGTGAGCTAAACGAAGTGCTATTGGCAACAACAGGTTGGCAAGTAGCACCTGTACCTGCACTTATCGACTTTGATGAGTTTTTTAGACTACTGGCCAACAAGCAGTTTCCTGTTGCTACGTTTATTCGTAGCCGTGAAGAATTTGATTATTTACAAGAGCCCGATATTTTTCATGAAATATTCGGCCACTGTGCCATGCTAACAAATCTTGACTTTGCTGAATTTACGCATAAATACGGGCAACTAGGTTACGCGGCAGAGAAAAAAGACCGCGTTTATTTAGCGCGCATGTATTGGTTTACGGTCGAATTTGGTTTGATGCAAACCGAAAAAGGATTACGTATTTACGGGGGCGGTATTTTATCAAGCCCAGGAGAAACCCAATACGTGTACTCTGATACACCAGAAATTAATCCAATGAATGTGCTAGATGTGCTGCGCACGCCATACCGTATTGATATTATGCAGCCGCTGTACTACACCATTAATTCGATTCATGATCTGTTTGAAATATCGCAAATGGATATAATGACTTTAGTTGAGCAAGCTAAGGCGCTTGGTTTACACGAGCCGAAATTTCCCCCAAAAGAAAAATTAGCTAGTTAGTTTTTTAATAAAAGTAACACTAGAATTAAGGATTTAAAATGTCTTCATTAAGTGAACAAAAATGTGAAGCCTGTCATGCAGATGCTCCAAAAGTATCAGATGCAGAATTGGCTGAATTAATTAAAAAAATCCCTGATTGGGTGCCGGAAGTACGCGACGGTATTATGCAATTAGAGCGCGTTTATAAGTTTAAAAACTTTAAGCAGGCCATTGCATTTACTAATAAAGTTGGCGATATGGCTGAAGACGAAGGCCATCACCCTGGTCTATTAACCGAATGGGGTAAAGTAACTGTTACTTGGTGGAGCCATTCAATTAAAGGTTTGCATAAAAACGATTTTATTTGTGCCGCTAAAACAGACGATGTATTTAACGCGCTGTAATTATATTTGAGTAAATAAAAAGGCACTTTACAGTGCCTTTTTTATTTTTAATTACCGTTTTTACCAATACTGGCTGTATCCGTTAAGCTTTATCGGTATTTAACATGTCATCATGTTCGGCCATATCCCAAGGAAGTTCGCCTGGGCTATTACCTAGAAAGTGTAAGTAGTTTTCAAATTGGTCGAGAATATCTTTCACAATATCATCTTCAGTGTAGCCATAAACATCGTATGACAGACCACCACGACGTAAAAACACGTCGGCCTTATAATACTTTTCAGCATTATTGTTATCAGGCTTTAGCTCTGAGTAAGCAAAGCTTGGCATAGGATGCTCGGTAAGGCGAATATCATAAACAAAATCCACATGTTCATGGCGCAGTACCGTTAAATGAGCGCGGCCTAAATCCGTATCAAATTCTACCACTGCATGCCATTGTCTAGATTTCAATTCTGCTTGTACGGCTTTCATTGCCTCAACTACCACGCTACCAATAAAAGTATGTACTTTTTCTTTATTAGGGTAATTGACCATAGCCGCTAAACGACGCTTCCAGTGAGACAAGTTAATGTTGCGGCTATTAAGTGTATGTGCTTGCAAGCTGGTGTCTCGATGGGCTTCAATTTTTAGAGCTCGCCAAAGCCCCGCCGTGGCAATTAGCATAATAATAGCAAAGGGTAAGGCACTGGCTATGGTCATGGTTTGCAGCGCACTTAGTCCGCCTGCCACTAATAAAACAGCCGCCACAGCACCTTCAAGTACCGCCCAAAACACGCGTTGCCAAGCCGGCGTATTAATGCTTCCTCCAGAGGCGAGTGAATCAATGACTAAAGAGCCTGAATCAGATGATGTAACAAAAAAAGTTATGATCAAAATGACAGTGAGCAGTGAAATGAAAAATGACAGTGGTAACACTTCAAATAATTGAAATAATGCGACGGCATGATTTGCTTGTACATCGCCAATAAGCGTATCAAACCCCTCATTCATAATTAAGTTAAGTGCCGTATCACCAAAGACTGAAAACCATAAAAAGGTAAAAATAGTGGGAACTAACATTACCCCAACAACAAATTGTCGGATGGTTCTACCACGGCTAATTTTTGCGATGAACATACCCACAAACGGTGCCCACGCAATCGTCCAGCCAAATATAAATAAAGTCCAGTTACCAATCCAATCACTGCGACTATAAGCTTGTAAATTAAAAGTACGCTCAACAATACCGCTTAGGTAGCTGCCGGTATTTTGTAAAAATGATTCTAAAATATGGATAGTCGGGCCAATGAAAAACACAAAAGCCATTAGTGAAACCGCTAAGGTCATATTCACAATTGATAATCGCTTGACCCCTTTATCCATACCGGCCACCACTGAGAGTGTTGCTGCTGCAGTAATTACGGCAATGGCCGTAATTTGCACTGTGGTATTAATAGGGATGTTTGGCCATAAGTAATGTAGGCCAGCATTTATTTGAGTCACCGAAAGCCCTAGTGTAGTGGCAATACCAAATAAAGTACCTAATATGGCAAATACATCCACAGTATGGCCGATTGGGCCATAAATTTTATCGCCAATAAGTGGATACAAGGCAGAGCGAATAGACAGTGGTAAGCCATGGCGAAATGCAAAATAAGCAAGCACTAAACCAACAATTCCATAGATAGCCCAAATATGAAATCCCCAATGGAAAAAGGCAATTTGCATTGCCTGCTTGGCGGCATCAACGGTTTCAGCCGCCCCCGATGGCGGGGATGCGTAATGCAGCACAGGTTCAGCAACACCAAAATAAAGCAGTGCCACGCCATAACCGGCAGAAAAGAGCATGGCAAACCATTCACCAAAGCTGTATTGTGGCTCTGCATGATCAGGGCCTAATTTTATATTCCCCCAACTAGAAGCCGCGACCGAGACAATAAATACCAAGAAAATAGCGACAGACAACATATAAAACCAGCCAAAGGTTTCTGTTATCCACGCAAGGGCAACACTAAATGCCTGACCAGCGAGTTCAGGGTTACTACTTGTACCAATCACCAAAAGTAGAATAATAAATACTGCGGGCAAAAATACAGGTAGCAAAATGGTTGAGCGTAAAGCAGTTTTTGTCATATTAATCCTTAATATTAATTGCTAACTTTCAAGTATGCCTGACTACCTTATTATAAATTCACTAGGGTTGGCTAATTTTGCAGCTTAAAAATGTCATTTTTTTAAATTAAAGTTAATATTTACAGCAGCTTGGTTTTAAAAAAGAAAGTAAGAGAAAGTTGATGTGAGAGTATTAAAGTATTTATTTTAGAGGGGTATAGCTTTATATAGGCTAAGGACTAAATCGAGTCTTAGCGTTTCCAATCACATTGCTTTACCAGCTCAAACCAAGGGCTGGTAAAGTCCTTAGCGACAATAGGGGCGGGTAAGGTTACAGCTACATCTAGCTTGTTGGCTAAATAGCGCGCGACCAGTTGTTTCATTTTATCGCTTTCTAATTGCTCATACGCAGTTTGTAACTGTTGTTTGTCTTTTTGGCTTATAAAACCCCCAGTCAAATTTTTGTAGCCTATTTCAAGCCAAAAAAGTAATGCTTGTTTCGCTTCGTTGGGAAAGGCATGGGTTAATGTGGCCGTTGGGCTATAGAGTCGCTCAAAATTAATTTGCTGCTCTTGAATCAAAAAAACCATTAATAAATTAAGCCCGGTTGAGATTTGCCCCGCGCGTTTATCAATGTTTTGGTTATTACTTAATGCACTTCTAAAATAGCGCTCAGCTTCGGGTATATTGCCCTCATCTAGGGCTAAATAACCTAAGTTACTCTCTATCAGTGCAGTTACATTGGGAAGCTGTAATTGTGTGGTGATTTTATGGCTATCAAGGTACAAGGCACGCGCTTTTGCAAAGTCATCTTGCGAGCGAGCAACCAATGCCATACTGTTGGTGAGCGTTAAGCGTTGACGATCGTTTTGCGCATATTTGTAAGCACATTTAAATGAGTACTGGGCATCGTCTAAATATTCTGCATGGCGAAGCCATATTCCCAAGGCACTCATAATGGTGGTCAGTTTTTGTTTGAAATAATCAGTTTGATGATGCTGAAATATTGCGTCAATCGATGTATAAAGCTCGTCATAGTGACTTGTAGGTACTGCTGTACGGGCATAGATAAGGTGCCAGCGGATAAATAATTCTGGTGGCATGAGTTGTAACCCTGTGAGGTTTTCTAAAATAGTAATAGATTGAGCTGGATTAACAGTAAGATAATCTTCGGCTTCGTCTAATTTTTTTTCAAAGGTATTGAAGTCATTAGCAAAGACGTGTTTTGAACATAATAATATCAACCAACTTATTACAAAAAGCCGCAACAACTTAACCTCGACAATCGAACTATGCGTTAATTCACTATAGTTGTAGGCATCTAACAAAGCAACGCAATTGCGATGAGCATACTCAACGATGTGGCTATCTGCTATAGCTAAAAAACAAAAAAGCCTTAAACCCAGAAGGGTTTAAGGCTTTTAAAGATTCAATTAAAGTTTAGCTAACGTACTTAACTTTAAAAGTATCGTTGGGTTTCGTTTCACTCAACCCAAGCACCGTATTACTCATCAATCGAGCGCAGTAGGGCATTAATGCCCACTTTTTCGCGAGTTTGTTTATCTACTTTTTTCACAATAATAGCCGCATACAAGCTATGGCTGCCATCTTTTGAAGGCAGTGCACCTGGAACCACAACAGCGCCGGCAGGCACACGGCCATAGTGAATTTCACCGGTTTCACGGTCGTAAATACGGGTACTTTGGCTAATGTAAACCCCCATTGAAATAACGGCGCCTTCTTCAACAATTACGCCTTCAACAATTTCTGAACGTGCGCCAATAAAACAGTTGTCTTCAATGATGGTAGGATTCGCTTGTAACGGCTCTAAAACGCCGCCTATGCCTACGCCGCCAGATAAGTGTACGTTCTTGCCAATTTGAGCACATGAGCCCACTGTCGCCCATGTATCAACCATGGTGCCATCGTCAACAAATGCACCTATGTTTACGTACGATGGCATTAATACGACATTTTTACCTACAAAGCTGCCTTTACGAGCAACGGCGTTGGGTACGACACGCATGCCGCCTTGCTGAAATTGCTCCGGCGTGTAGTCGCTAAATTTAAGCGGTACTTTATCGTAAAATTGGTTTACGCCGTCGTTCATTGGCTGATTTTCACGAATTCTAAATGAAAGTAGTACTGCTTTTTTAAGCCACTGGTGAACAACCCATTCGCCTGAAATTTTCTCTGCAACGCGAGCAGCGCCGCTATCTAATAGCTCAAGCGCATCTATAATCGCTTGTTTAACATCGCTTGATACTGTAGCAGGGCTAATGCTGTCGCGGTTATCCCACGCATTTTCAATCATGGTTTTTAAATCTGACATAGTGTCCTCTTATTCAATTTCGGCGTTGAGTTTTTTACGTAATGCCTGATGAATTTTTGCTTGCTCTTCATCAGTCAGCGCTTGATATTCGTTATTTGATACCACAAAGAAATCTTCTGCACGTTCGCCTACCGTGGTAATACGTGCGGCATGTATGTGGAGTAAGTAAGCTTGAAAAACCTCGGCTATTTTAGTTAATAGTCCAGGTATATCAACCGCTTGAATTTCTATTAAGCTACGATCCTTACGAGGGTGCGGGCGCAGTACAATTTTAGGTTTAATATTAAAGTCTTTAAAACGCTGTGATCGGCTCTTTTTAAAGCGTATTTTTTTACGTGGATCATGAAGCGCTTGCTCTAATCCGCGTTTAATCGATTGTGCGCGGCTACTGGCAATCGGATCGCCGTTAACTTCTAAAATAACAAAGTTGAACAGTACGTAGCCATCTTTGGTGGTCAGTACTTGGGCGTGCTGAATTTGCGCTTTTTTAGAGCCAATAACACTTACCAGTCGAGCAAAGAGAGCACCTGAATAGGGGCTATAAGCAAACACTTGGGTACCGCCATGCATCGCTTTATTAGAAACGATAACACTGGGCTGGCTTAAATCAGTGCACTTGAGTAAGTGCTCAGTATGCCAAGAAATTTGTTGCTCACTAAAAGCGGTAAAGTAATTTGCTTTAAAACGGCTCCAAATTAAGTCAATTTGCTCCTCGTGATAATGCAAATTAAGCAGGCGTTGCTTAGCTTGGTGCTTTTTATCACGAATTTGGTCGCGTTGATCCATTGGGTTTTCAAGCCCGAGGCGCAAGGCGCGCTGTGTGTGCAAATAAAGCTCGCGCAGCAGCGTGTTTTTCCAGTCATTCCATAGGTTGTCATTGGTGGCTCGAATATCAGCCACGGTTAAACAATAGAGGTAATCGAGTTGGCGTTCGGTTTTTACTCGCGATGCAAAATCTTTTATTACATCGGGGTCGTTAATATCTTTACGTTGCGCAGTTACCGACATAAGTAAGTGGTTGCTTACCAACCACGCTATGAGCTTACCATCTGAAGAGGCAAAGCCATGCAGCTTTGAAAACGCTATGGCATCAACAGCGCCCAGCTCTGAGTGATCGCCACCACGCCCCTTAGCAATATCATGAAAAATACCAGCCAAATACAGTAATTCGGGTTTATCCATGCGCGTAACTATTTCACTGCAAATTGGAAAGTCACTAATGCTGGTTTTATCGAAGTATTGGTAAATATTATTAATTAATTTATGGGTATGTTCATCTACGGTATAGGCATGAAACAAATCAAACTGCATTTGGCCAAAAATATTGCGCCACTGCGGAAGGTAAGCCGCAATCATGCCGTGCTTATGCATCAGCGTAAACGCACGGCCCATGCCGTTAGGGTGCTTTATAATGCGTAAAAAAGCTTCGCGGCACGCGGCATAATCTTGTAAGTCACCTAATAAGCGACGACGTACTTGGCGGATAGTTCGAATGGTACTTGGGTATATATGGGTAATTTCTGGGTGATCAGCAATGTGCTCAAATAATACAAAAAGTTGGTCACGCCTAAAAAATACTGACGGACTTTTTACCCGAATTTGATGGCCCACGCGTTCAAAATTGCGGTCAAGCTCTTCAACGGTGGCTTGGCTGCTGTCTGGCGAAATACTTTGCTCAAAGTACGAAAGTAGCATTTGATTAAGTTCACGCACCCGGCTCATTATTCTGAACAAGCGTTTCATCATGCGCTCAACAGAGGCTTTTCCATCACTACCAAAACCCAAAATTTCAGCCGCTTGCGGCTGGTGATCAAACAATAAACGGTTTTCTGAGCGACCCGCGGCTAAATGCAAAGCAAAGCGAATATTCCATAAATTTTCAAGGCACTCTAACAGTTCTTGGTATTCTTCGTGAGTTAGGTAGCCGTGATTTATCAGCTCTTGCAGGGTTTCGGCTCTAAAGTGTTTTTTTGCAACCCAAATAATGGTTTGTAAATCGCGCAGCCCGCCTGGATTTTCTTTTATATTAGGCTCTAGATTATAAGCCGTACCATGACATTTTTTATGGCGTAAATTTTGCTCTTGTACTTTTGCAACAAAGAACTCTCCAGAGCCCCATACAGGCCTTTCGATGAGGTGACTTTTGAGCTTTTCGAATTCAATATGGTTGCCGAAAATTAATCGGCTTTCTAGTAGGCTGGTGGCAAAGGTAACATCTTCACGTTTTTGCTCTATGGCTTGTTCAATGGTGCGTACACTGTGACCTATTTCTAAATTAAGATCCCATAGCATAGTGACAAACTGGCCAATTTTTTCGCAAATATCGTCATTGGGTTGCTGGGTAACAAGCAGTAAAAAGTCAATGTCGGAGTAGGGATGAAGTTCACCGCGACCATAACCTCCTACAGCAATTAAAGCGAGATCTGGCTCGTGGGCTAAATCGAAAACATGAAAGAGTTTAATCAGTAACCGGTCTATAAATTCTGCACGGGCGTTTATTAGATTACCAACGGGTTGTTTTGAGAATTCATTATGCAACCATTTATAAAAATAGGCGGAGCAATCGCGGTATTCGCTAAGTTGCTGAGCATCATTGAGCAACTTTTTTACTTTGTTAGGTAATGCCACTTAGGCTGGCTCCTATATATGGACTGCATTATAAGTCTTGGATTAAGTTATTTTTATACTGTGTTTGCTGCAAAGGGAATAAATCATGTTATTTCCCTTTGCAGCAAACCACTTAATCTGTACGCAGGCTAAAGCCTGTTATTACTATGATTAAGCACACACTACTATTAGTGCTCGATGATTCTATCGATAGTATCATCTGATCGTAGTGTTAAAATTTCAACACCATTTTCAGTTACCAGTAAGGTATGTTCCCACTGAGCTGATAAACTACGGTCTTTTGTTACCACAGTCCAGTCGTCTTTTAGTAATTTACATTGGCGTTTGCCTGCATTGACCATGGGCTCGATTGTTAAACACATACCGGCTTTTAATGTTTCGCCTGTACCTGGTTTTCCGTAGTGCATTACCTGTGGTTCTTCATGAAATTCACTGCCAATACCGTGCCCGCAGTATTCACGTACGATAGAGTAATTAAAGCTCTCTGCATATTTTTGAATAGCTGCACCAATATCACCAAGGCGAACACCCGGTTTTACCATTTTAATGGCAAGGTAAAGACTTTCTTGAGTCACTTCTGCAAGGCGTTTGCCTTGAATGTTAGGTGTGCCAACATGGAACATTTTTGAAGTATCACCATGGTAACCATCTTTAATAACAGTAATGTCAATATTGACACTGTCACCGTCTTTTAATGCTTTGTCGTTCGGAATTCCGTGACAAATTACATGATTTACCGAGGTACAAATTGATTTTGGAAAACCATGATAATTAAGAGGAGCAGGAACGGCATCTTGCACATTAACAATATAATCATGACAAATTGTATTTAGCTCATCGGTGGTGATACCTGGTACCACATGTGGTTCGATCATTTCTAGCACATCAGCAGCCAAACGGCCGGCTACACGCATTTTCTCGATTTCTTCAGGGGTCTTAATCACAGCGCTCATTGAGGCTCCAAAGTTGCGTTTTTAGATGATTATCGTCGCACAATTTTTGCACGAGACGTTGAGTATTTAATTTTAATATGGTATAAAGCGCGCCGTCTTTTTACAAATAAATTCTTAAATGATTTTTTGTATTTAAGGCAAACACAATTTTATTTTAACACACACACGTATCGTCACATACACTTGGGTGCATTTCAGTTTCATTTAACTGCGGTGTTGGTGCTATGGGATATGTGGAGGCCTAACCCTAAACAACTTAGAGGATTTACAAAATGGCAAACGTTTCAATGCGCGATATGCTTCAAGCTGGTGTTCACTTTGGTCACCAAGCACGTTACTGGAACCCTAAGATGAAACCTTTCATCTTCGGCGCACGTAACCGTGTACATATCATCAACCTTGAGCAAACTGTACCAATGTTCAACACTGCACTTAAGTTTTTATCTGGTGCTGCTGCAAACAAAGGTAAAGTTCTTTTCGTTGGTACAAAGCGCGCAGCAAGCGAAGCAGTAAAAGAAGCTGCTTTACAAAGCGATCAATTCTTCGTTAACCACCGTTGGTTAGGCGGCATGTTGACTAACTGGAAAACAGTTCGTCAATCAATCAAGCGTCTTAAAGACCTTGAAGCTCAAAGCCAAGACGGTACTTTCGAGAAGTTAACTAAGAAAGAAGCGTTAATGCTTACTCGTGAAATGGACAAGCTTGAAAAAAGCCTTGGTGGTATTAAAAACATGGGTGGCCTTCCAGACGCTATCTTTGTAATCGATGCTGACCACGAGCACATTGCTATCCGTGAAGCTAACAACCTAGGTATCCCAGTTGTTGCAATCGTTGATACTAACTCTAACCCAGACGGTGTTGATTACATCGTACCTGGTAACGATGATGCTATCCGTGCAATCAACCTTTACACTAGTGCTGTTGCAGCTGCGATCACTGAAGGCCGTGAGAGTAACATCGTTGCTCAAGCTGAAAAAGATGACTTCGTAGAAGCTGAGTAATTAGCTGTCATCAAGTCTTCATCTTTTAAAGGTGAAGACTTGCTATTCTTGTGGAGCGGGTAACCCGCTTATCTAAACCTGATTTCAGATTTGAGGATTTACTAATGGCTGTAACTACTGCCCTAGTTAAAGAATTACGCGAGCGTACTGGCGCTGGCATGATGGATTGTAAAAAAGCGTTAACTGAGACTGATGGTGACATCGAGTTAGCGATTGAAAACATGCGTAAGAGCGGTGCTGCAAAGGCTGCTAAAAAAGCAGGTAACATCGCTGCTGAAGGTACTATCATCATCAAGCAAAACGCGGGTGTTGCAGTACTTGTAGAAGTTAACTGTCAAACTGACTTCGTAGCTAAAGATGCAAGCTTCTTAGCATTTGCTAATAAAGTTGCAGATGCTGCTATCGCTGACACTTCATCTATCGAAGACTTACAAGCTAAGTTTGAAGAAGATCGTGTTGAGCTAGTAACTAAAATTGGTGAAAACATCAATGTACGTCGTCTTCAGTACATCACTGGTGAGCAACTAGTTGAGTACCGTCACGGCGAGCGTATTGGTGTTGTTGTTGCAGGTGTTGCTGATGAAGAAACACTTAAGCACGTTGCAATGCACGTTGCTGCTTCAAACCCAGACTACTTAACACCAGATGACGTACCTGCTGATGTTGTTGAAAAAGAAAAGCAAGTACAAATCGACATCGCGATGAATGAAGGCAAGCCTGCTGAAATCGCTGAGAAGATGGTTGTTGGTCGTATGAAAAAATTCACTGGTGAGGTTTCTCTTACTGGTCAAGCTTTCATCATGGAACCTAAAAAGTCTGTTGGCGAAATTCTTAAAGAGAAAAACGCAACAGTTACTGGCTTTGTACGTATGGAAGTTGGTGCAGGTATCGAGAAGAAAGAAGAAGATTTTGCTGCTGAAGTTGCTGCTCAAATTGCAGCTGCTAAAGCTAAGTAAGATTAGCTATTTGTGATGCCAAAGGAAAATAGATGCAATTAAAGTACTATTTGCTTTTGCGTCACGCTTAGAAATTCTTTAAAATAACCGCGCTTTTATGTTTAACATAAGCGCGGTTATTTTTTATCCATAATTCAATAAAAGTTGGCCCCAAAACTATGACTATCAATCGCAAACCTATTTTTAGACGTGTTCTTCTCAAATTAAGTGGTGAAGCTTTAATGGGAGACGAAGGCTTCGGCATCGACCCTAAAGTTTTAGATCGTATGGCACAAGAAATTAAAGAGCTCGTAGAACTCGACGTAGAAGTGGGTTTAGTTATTGGTGGCGGTAACTTTTTACGTGGAGGCTCACTAGCCGAAGCGGGTATGAACCGCGTTGTTGGCGACCACATGGGTATGCTTGCAACCGTCATGAATGGTCTTGCTATGCGTGATGCGTTGCACCGTGCATTTGTAAATTGTCGTTTAATGTCAGCCATTCCTTTAAATGGCGTATGTGATGCGTATAACTGGGCAGAAGCCATTAGCTTATTAAAAACAGGTCGTGTTGTTATTTTTGCAGCCGGTACGGGTAACCCGTTCTTTACAACTGACTCTGCAGCGTGTTTACGTGGCATTGAAATTGAAGCTGACACAGTAATTAAAGCAACCAAAGTAGATGGTGTATTTAGCGATGATCCGGTTAAAAACCCAGATGCGACACTTTACCGTCACTTAAGCTACAATGAAATTATTGATAAAGAACTAAAAGTAATGGATTTAGCGGCATTTACATTAGCTCGCGACCATAATATGCCATTGAGCGTATTTAATATGAATAAATCAGGCGCATTAAAACGCGTAATAATGGGTGAAGAAGAAGGAACCCTTATTTCTTCACAAGCCTCAGATGAAGTTAGTAACTAGATTAGGATTAAACCGTGATTAACGATATTCAAAAAGATGCGCAAGCGCGCATGCAAAAAAGTGTAGCAGCACTTGGTAGTCAATTATCTAAAATTCGTACTGGCCGTGCTCATCCTGCAATTTTAGACGGCATCATGGTGTCGTACTACGGCGCACCAACACCGTTAAACCAAGTTGCAAATGTAACAATTGAAGACTCACGTACATTGGCTATTGGTGTATTTGATAAGTCATTAGCGCAAGCTGTTGAAAAAGCGATTATGGCATCTGACCTTGGTTTAAATCCAATGTCTGCAGGCACAGTGATCCGTGTACCACTTCCTCCATTGACTGAAGAACGTCGTAAAGATTTAATTAAAATCGTACGTGGTGAAGTAGAAGGCGGTCGTGTTGCTATTCGTAACATTCGTCGTGATGCAAATGGCGATATTAAAAACTTATTAAAAGATAAAGACATCTCTGAAGATGAAGCGCGTCAAGCTGAAGATGCTATCCAAAAAATCACTGATAAGTTTATCAAAGAAATGGATACGCAACTAACAGCGAAAGAAGCTGAGTTGATGGAAATCTAATTGCTAATCTAGGCTCGGATTAACAGCTTTACTAAAGTAACTAAGTCGTTGTTTATATGCCTTCGCACTTAACTTTAATTGTGTGATTTTAAAGGGTAACAGATTGTGTTTACTCTTTGCTATTGGCTCGATTATCAGTAAATACAAGGTTGTTAGCTGTATAATTATTTGCTTTATGTAGATTTATTATCACGGGTACAGGTTAAAATTATTAGTTTTGAAACGCCGTCTGGGGTATACTAGGCGGCGTTTTTTTATGGAATACACAAAATTTATGGTTCTAGACGCTGATACAATTTCACAGCAATGTTTACCTAAACATGTTGCCATCATCATGGATGGGAACGGGCGTTGGGCACAAGCTAGAAATAGACCTCGTGTATATGGGCATAAAAAAGGCGTGGATGCAGTTCGTCAATCCGTGCAGTTTTGTACTAAATTAGGAATACAATCGTTAACCTTATTTGCTTTTAGTAGTGAAAACTGGCGCCGCCCTGAAGACGAAGTAAATACACTTATGGAGCTTTTTTTATTTGTACTGAGTAAAGAAGTTAAAAAGCTGCATAAAAATAACGTAAAACTAACCATCATTGGAGATTTATCTCGATTCTCTGAAAGCTTGCGCGCTAAAGTACATACAGCTCAAGAACTAACAGCGAACAATACCGGGCTGCACTTAAATGTTGCGGCAAATTACGGTGGTCGCTGGGATATGACTCACGCTGCTAAGCAAGTTGCTTTACAAGTAGCGAATGGAGAAATTGACCCAGCAGATATTACAGAAGAACATATTGCACAGCATATGAGTATGGCAGATCAAGCTCAGCCTGATTTATTGATCCGTACCGGTGGCGATGTCAGAATTAGTAACTTTTTACTTTGGCAGGCAGCCTACGCTGAACTTTATTTCACAAATACACTTTGGCCTGATTTTAATGAAGCTGCTTTTGCAGAGGCCATTGCATGTTACGTTGCCAGAGAGCGACGTTTTGGTTGCACGGGCGAACAAATAAAACAATTACTCGCTCAAACCTAAAATAGATTAAGGGTCATCATTTTGTTAAAACAACGTATTTTAACCTCACTAGTGCTAGCGCCATTAGCACTGGCTTTGGTTTTTTACACCCCACTAACGTTATTTAGTTATTTTGCGGGTGCTATTGTATTAATGGGCGCGTGGGAATGGTCTGCCTTTATGGGACTATGCGATAAGCTAAAACGTGGCGCCTTCGTGTTATTAGTGGCAGTATTACTAGGGTTACTCAATTTGCATTGGCCTATAGAGACTCTATGGCAAGATGGTCAACTTGTAGGCGATGCTAATTACTTATTTACCTTGTCGTTTTCTTGGTGGTTGGTAGCCAGTTACTTAGTGTGGCGTTACCCTGCTATGGCGAAAGGGTGGAACGAAGGGCTTGTGATGCGCGGCATTGCTGGTTTGTTGACCTTAGTACCGCTATGGCTTGCACTTAACACACTGCGTAGTGCGCAATATACGGAATCTACTCACTATGGCTCTATGCTCATTTTAGTTGTATTAGGCATTGTATGGAGTGCCGATATAGGCGCTTACTTTACAGGTAAAAGTTTTGGTAAACATAAGTTAATGCCTAAAGTTAGTCCAAATAAAACCATAGAAGGCCTCGCAGGTGGCGTGGTTGCTGCGGTGTTATTTGTACTGGCTTTTTGTTATTACACTAACGTTGATACCTCTGTATGGCCTATTTATGCAGTTATGACAGCGTTTATTGCCTTGTTTTCTGCGGTAGGTGATTTACTTGAGAGTATGTTTAAGCGCGAAGCGGGACTTAAAGATAGCGGCAGTTGCTTACCAGGACACGGTGGTATTTTAGACCGTATTGATAGTTTAACTGCGGCAGCACCGATGTTTGTTATTTGCTTTGCTTGGACGCTTAGCTTATGAGTGCTGTGCAACAACTGGTTATTTTGGGTGCGACGGGGTCGATAGGTCTTAGCACGTTAGATGTTGTTGCAAGAAACCAACAGCAATTTAAAGTTTTTGCATTGACCGCAGGACAAAATGCAAAAAAAATGGCTGAACTGTGTATAGCTCACCAGCCTCGTTATGCTGTAATGGCATCTGAATCGGCGGCTAAGCAGCTTTCTGCGCTTTTAAAGCATGAGAGTAAAACGCAAGTAATGCATGGCGAGAAAGCCATGAGTGAGCTCTGTGCTCATGTTGATGTTGATACGGTTATGTCAGCGATTGTCGGTGCAGCCGGATTACTACCTACCTTGAGCGCTGTTGAAGCGGGTAAAAAAGTGCTGCTTGCCAACAAAGAGTCACTGGTGATGTCGGGTCAGTTATTCATCGATAAAGTTAAAAAGCATAAAGCAACTTTATTACCCATCGACAGCGAGCATAATGCTATTTTTCAGTGTTTACCTAGTGCTTTACAAAATACCCAAGGGCAAGCAAAGCTTGGGCAACATGGGGTTAGCAAAATTTTATTAACTGGCTCAGGTGGCCCGTTTTTAAATCGCGATATCAATACCCTTAACACCGTTAGCGTCAGTGAAGCTGTTGCTCATCCTAATTGGTCTATGGGGCAAAAAATATCAGTAGACTCAGCTACGATGATGAACAAAGGCTTAGAGTTTATTGAGGCAAAATGGTTATTTAACTGTGATGCAAACGATATTGATGTGGTGATTCATCCTCAAAGTATTATTCATTCGATGGTGCAATACCAAGATGGCTCTATTTTAGCGCAAATGGGTAACCCTGATATGCGCACCCCGATAGCGCATGCACTTGCGTATCCAGAGCGCATTGATGCGGGTGTCAAGCCGTTAAATTTTTCTGATATTTGTGATTTTTCGTTTACCAAACCTGATTTCTCACGTTACCCCAATTTAAAGCTTGCAATTGCAGCCTGTGATGCAGGCCAAGGAGCCACCACCACCGTTAATGCGGCTAATGAGATTGCAGTTAATGCGTTTTTACAGGGGCAGATTGGGTTTACGGATATTTATAAAGTGAATGCGCAAACGCTAGACGCCGCACAATTTACTGATGCGAAAACACTCGATGAAATTTTAGAGTGTGACCGTTTAGCTCGCATCAGCGCTGCGCAGTTTATAACAAAAGTGGTGCATTGATATGTTCGATTTTTTTTGGAATTTAGGTTCGTTTATACTCGCACTAGGCATTCTAGTGACCGTTCATGAATATGGTCATTTTTGGGTTGCGCGTAAAGCGGGTGTAAAGGTACTGCGCTTTTCAATTGGTTTTGGTAAACCCTTACTAAAATGGCACGATAAATATAATACTGAGTACGTTATTGCGGCAATCCCGCTGGGCGGATACGTGAAAATGCTCGACGAGCGTGTTGATGAAGTGCCTGCCAATCAACGTCATTTATCGTTTAATGCTAAATCAGTTCAAGCCCGCATAGCCATTGTGGCAGCAGGGCCGATGGCGAACTTTTTGTTCGCTATTTTTGCTTTAGCGGTGATGTACATGGTAGGTGTGCAAACCATAAAACCAGTTGTGGGTAGTGTTGTTGAAGGCAGTCGAGCTGAACAAGCCGGTATTATGCCAACCCAGCAAATTATTAAAATTGGTGATGACGACATAAGTAATTGGCAAGATGCGACCTTTTCTTTGATGTCTCATTTAGGTGATAAAAGCGTTGCCGTAACCTTACGCAACGAAAATTATCAGCAAACAGTGCAAACGCTTAACCTAGATGGTTGGAAGCTTGATCAACAAGATGTACCGCCGCTCAGTTCGTTAGGTATTGTACCGTTTCGTCCTCAGGCAACCTTGGTTATTGCTGCTATTACTAAAAACTCAGCTGCTGAACAGGCTAATTTACAGGTTAACGACGTTATTTTAGCTGTGAATGGTGAAACAATGAGCAGTTGGCAGCAATTAGTTAATCTTATTACTCAATCGGCTAACAAATCCTTACAATTTAGTGTAAAAAGACAAGATAGTATAAAAACAATAACAGTTACTCCAAAGAGCCGGGTCGTCAGTAATGGCATAGAGCAAGGCTTTTTGGGTGTTGCTCCCGTTGTAGAGCAGTGGCCTGATGATTTTGTAGAGACTAGACATTATGGGCCACTAGATAGTATTGTGCTGGGCACAAAAGAAACATGGCGTTTAATTACGCTGAGTTTTGACATGATAGGTAACTTAATAACAGGCCAAGTGTCGGTTAAAAACCTAAGTGGACCCGTCGGCATAGCCGTAGGCGCCGGCACCAGTGTTAGTTATGGATTAGTCGCATTTTTAAGCTTTTTAGCTTTGATAAGCGTTAACTTGGGAGTATTTAATTTACTTCCTCTGCCAGTGCTTGATGGTGGGCACTTAATGTATTACATAATTGAACTTTTTCGTAAAAAGCCAGTCTCTGAAAAGACACAAGAGTTTGGTTTTAAAGTGGGAGCCTTGCTACTCATTTTTCTAACATGTTTCGCTTTGTTCAATGATGTATCGCGCTTGTAGTTATGTAAGCGTGGTAACGACAAATTAGAACACGATTGTAAAGCTCTTAAATATTTAATTTTCGATGCTAAGCGGTAATACAGTTGTAAAGGATAAAGATAATAAAATGGCTATAAAAAAACATTTGGTAGTTTCAAGTTTATTGGGTGCAAGCTTTGCAGCCCTAGGCCAAAACTCCTTTATTGTTGAAGATTTAAAAGTTGAGGGATTGCAACGTGTCGCACTTGGTGCTGCATTAACGCATATTCCTATTAACGTGGGCGACAATGTTGATGAATATACAATTTCAAAAACAATTAAGTCACTTTATCGCTCTGGTCACTTTGACAATATAAAAGCGTTACGTGATGGTAATAACGTTATTTTTAAAGTAACTGAGCGTCCAACCATTAGCTTTATTGAATTTGAAGGCAATAAAGACATAAAAGATGAGCAGTTAAATCAGTCACTCGATCAACAAGATATTCGCCAAGGCGAGCCGCTTGATAAAACGGTAATCGATAATATCGAAAAAGGCCTGATTGAATTTTTTCACAGTATTGGTAAATACAATGCAAAAGTGGATATCAGTGTCACTAAATTACCACGTAATCGGGTTAAATTAAGACTTGAGTTTGACGAGGGCGATGCAGCCTCCATTCGTCAAATTAACTTAGTGGGTAATGAGCTTTTCTCAAACGAAGAGTTATTGCAACTAGTTGAGTCGCAGCAAGACTTACCATGGTGGCAGTTTATGGGTAGCGACCGCTATCAAAAACAAACCATTGAAGGCGATTTAGAAAAAATTCGCAGCTTTTATTTAGACCGTGGCTATTTACGCTTTAATATTGACTCAACTCAAGTATCAGTTAGCCCTGAACGTGAGTCTGTTTATGTAACGGCAAATATTACCGAAGGCGTTAAATACAAAGTGAAAGGCTTTGATTTCATCGGTGATTTACTTGGTCGTGAAGAATTAATAAAAAGTGTTATTCCACTGCGCACAGGCGAGCTTTATAACGGATCAGTGGTTACCTCATCAGAAGAATTTATCAAAAGCTACTTGGCGCGTTTTGGTTACGCCAATGCTGAAGTACGTACGATTCCAGAAATTGATGACGAGAACCAAGAAGTACAATTGACTCTGTCGGTTGACCCAGGCAAGCGTGTGTATGTTCGTCGAATTATTGTAGGTGGTAACCAAAACACGGCTGATGAAGTACTGCGCCGTGAAATGACACAGCTTGAAGGTGCATGGTTATCTAACCAAAACCTAGAGCGTTCTAAACTACAAATTCAACGTTTACCTTATATGGAAACCGTTGATTTTAATGTAGTGCCAGTTCCAGGTGTTGATGACCAAGTGGACGTTGACTTTACTGTTAAAGAGCAATCAGCGGGCAGCTTTAATGCGGGTCTTGCCTATGGCTCATACTTAGGTCTGCAGTTTAATATTGGTGTAACCGAGTCTAACTTTTTAGGCACAGGTAACCAAATTGGCTTTAATATTAATACTTCACGCGGCTCTGAGCGTGTCAGTGTATCGTATACCGACCCTTACTTTACGCCGGATGGCGTATCGCAGGGCAGCAGTATTTTTTACAGTAACTACGATGCCAGTCAGTTTAGCTTGATTGACTATAAGTCAAAAAGTTATGGGTTAGGGACAAACATTGGTTTCCCAATTGATGCCATTAACCGTATTAATTTTGGCGCACGTTGGATAGAAGAACAATTGTCAGATATTGCTGAATATGAGCAAACACGTGTACTACGTGAAACCTTCTTAGATCCAGAAAATCCAGATGCGGGCTTTGAATTTACAAAGTACGAGCTAAGTGTTGGTTGGTCACGAGTTACAGTTAACCGTGGTTTATTCCCAACGGCAGGTTCACGACAAACATTAAACTTAACAGCCACAACGCCAAACTCTGATTTACAGTACTTTAAATTAAATTATGACTCGCGTTTTTACTGGCCGATTTCTAACGATCATCGTTGGGTTTTCTCAACGCGTGCTGCATTAGGTTATGGTAATGGTTATGGCTCTACCAATGGCTATGATCAAACTTTACCGTTCCAAGAATACTTCCGTATCACTGAAATGGAATTACGTGGCTTTGATAGAAATACCATTTTACCGCGTGCTGTTTCGCGTATACCGCAATCAATACCAGGTACGCCATCAGGTGATGGCACAACCACAGGCAACATTGGTGGGGCGTCAGAGTTTGACGTGCTAATACCACAAGGTCGTATTGGTGGTAATGCTAAAGCAGTGGCAGGTATGGAGCTTATTGTACCTACTCCATTCTTAGATGAAGAAAATACTAGTTCAGTGCGAACGAGTTTCTTTGTTGACGCTGCCAACGTATGGGATACCGAATTCAGTGTTGATCGCTATCAAAACTTAGGGATTGATGAGCGTGCAAAATTAGATGACTACTCAGACCCAATGCGCTTTAGGGTTGCAACCGGTTTATCATTACAGTGGATCTCACCTATGGGTCCGATGCTGATCAGCTTTGCGTATCCGTTGCAAAAAGAAGAAGATGACGATACCAAGACCATCAGTTTTAATATTAGTAACACTTTCTAAAGGAGTTTATTGTGAAAAAATTATTCAAATCAACAGCAGTTGCCGTTTTAGCTACACTTATGATGGGTACATCAGTTAACGCTTTTGCTCATAAAGTGGGTATTGTAGATATGCAAGAAATCTACAAGCAGCTTCCACAAATGGCTAAAATTGAACAGTCTCTGCAAACTGAGTTTGCAGAGCGTCGTCAAGAGCTTGAAAAGTTACAAGGTGACATTCGCTTTGAAGCTGAAAAGTTTAAGCGTGAAAGCACTACAATGAGTCAAGACCAAAAAGACGCATTACGTGATAAAATTCAAGGTATGCAAAAAAATCTTGCTGAAAAAGGTCGTCCTCTAGAGCAAGAAATTAAATCACGCCAAAATCAAGAGTTGGCTAAAGTTCAGACTCTAATCATTGAAACAATCCAAGAGATTGCTAAAAAAGGCGACTTCGACGAAGTTAAAGTAAAAGACACAACAATTTACTTTAACCCTAAAGAAGTAACTGATCTTTCTGAAAAAGTTGTACAAGCTGTAAGTAAGAAATAATTAATCTATGCAAAATTATACGCTTTCGCAAATTGCGGAACTTCTAGGCGCCGAGCTACAAGGTGATGGCGCTTTAGAAATTAAAAAGATAGCAACACTTGCAAATGCCCAGACTGGGCATATTGCATTTTTAGCGAACAAGAAATATCGCTCTCAGCTTGAAACAACACATGCCAGTGCTGTGATACTGAGTCCTGAGGATGCGCCTTATTTTTCAGGCAACAAAATCATCGTCGCCAATCCGTATGTGAATTACGCCAAACTCGCTCAGTTAATGGATACCACGCCACGTAGTGCCATTAGTGGTATACACCCAAGTGCGGTTATACATGCCAGTGCGCAAGTCAGTAAAAGCGCAGCCATAGGCGCGAATGTTGTAATTGAAGCTGACGCTGTGATTGGCGATAACGTACAAATTGGTCCGAACAGTTTTATTGGTGAACGTGTTAAAATAGGCTCAGGCACCAAACTATGGTCAAGTGTGAGCGTTTATCATGATGTTGAGATTGGCGCAGACTGTTTATTTCAAGCGAATACTGTTATTGGCAGCGACGGTTTTGGTTATGCGAATGAACGTGGTCAGTGGCTTAAAATTCCACAACTAGGCTCAGTGATCATTGGCGATAAAGTCGAAATTGGTGCAAGCACCACCATAGATCGTGGTGCACTCGATGATACTATTATTCACAGTAACGTTATTATTGATAATCAGTGTCAAATAGCACACAACGTTGAAGTTCAGTCAGGCACGGCTATTGCCGGTTGTACTGTACTTGCAGGCAGTGTCAGCATAGGTAAAAATTGCCAGATTGGCGGCATGACCGCAATTAACGGTCACATGTCTGTATGTGATGGTGTTATAATTACTGGTATGAGTATGGTGACTAAATCAATCACCGAACCGGGTATTTACTCATCCGGTATGCCTCATACGACTAACAAAGAATGGCGAAAGTCAATTGCTCATTTGCGTAACCTTTCAGACATGAAGTCACGTCTAAAAGCGCTTGAAGCATTGAATAAGTCATGAACGTTGAACACTAATAAGGATGCTATTTTGGCAAACGAATTAAATAGCCTTGATATTCAAGAAATTTTAAGTTTATTACCGCACCGTTACCCGATGCTACTGATTGATCGCGTTATAGATTTCACCCCTGGTGAATCGTTACATGCAATTAAAAACGTATCGATTAATGAACCCATTTTCACCGGCCATTTCCCAAACCAGCCGATTTTTCCTGGTGTGCTAATATTAGAGTCAATGGCACAAGCAACGGGTCTATTAGGGTTTAAAACGGTTGAAAATCGTAGTGAAAACGAACTTTACCTATTTGCAGCCGTAGACAATGCTCGTTTTAAGCAGCCGGTTGTGCCAGGTGATACCATGCATCTTCATGTTAAGTTTTTAAAAGAGCGTCGTAACATATGGAAATTTGCGGCTGAAGCTAAAGTTGACGGCAAAACAGTGTGTAGCGCCGAAATCATGTGTGCTAGAAGAGAGTTTTAATTGTGATCCATGCTACGGCAATAATCGAACCGGGTGCAAAACTTGGTAACAATGTGTCAGTTGGACCATACAGTTACATCGGTAATGATGTTGTTATTGGTGATGACTGTATTATTGAGTCTCACGTTGTTGTTAAAGGGCCTGCTACTATTGGCTCTGGTAACCATATTTTTCAGTTTGCTTCTGTGGGCGAAGCCTGCCAAGACAAAAAATATAACAACGAACCAACAAGCTTAATTATTGGCGACAATAATGTTATTCGTGAATGTGCGACTATTCATCGCGGTACAATCCAAGATGAAGGTGTTACCAAAATAGGTAGCAATAACTTATTTATGGCTTACACACACGTTGCACACGATGCGGTGATTGGCGATAACGTTATTTTTGCAAATAATGCCAGTGTAGCGGGTCACGTTCATGTTGGTGATTGGGTTATTTTAGCGGGTAACTCAGGTGTGCATCAATTTTGTAAAATTGGTGCTCATGCATTTGTTGGTATGTATTCTGGTGTAAATAAAGACGTACCTCCTTTTGTTACCACCATTGGGATGCCAGCAGGCCCTGCAGCAATCAATACCGAAGGTATGAAACGCCGTGGTTTTGAAAGCGATGAGATAATGGCAGTACGCCGCGCGTACAAAGCGTTTTATCGCAAGAGCCTAGGCGTTGATGAAGCGATAGAATCGCTTTCAGAAGACGCTGAAAAATACCCTGCTGTGCAGCTGATGATTGATTTTGTTAAAAGCTCAGAGCGCGGTATCGTGCGTTAATAAAGAGCATTTTAATTTATAAAAAAACCACCTTTGAGTAATCAAGGTGGTTTTTTATTAGCTGATATTTGATTAATAACTCAGCCATGAAGTGCATGTTGCTATGTTTATTAAATTCAGTCTCTACTCAGGCTTACCTTATTACACTCCCTACACATTTTCCTATAAAGTATTAATAATGAAACGGATAAAGTTAGTATTGCTTTCAATGCTATTGGTTATGTTAACTGCTTGTAGTACTGCGCCAAGGCAAATAATTAATCAACAAAGTGATATGTCAGAGCGAGGTAAAGCATCATTCTATGCAGACAAATATCATGGCAGAACCACGGCTAATGGCGAACGTTTTAGCCAACAGGCGGCAACTGCTGCGCACCTAAGACTCCCATTTGGTACAAAAGTGAAAGTTACCAATATTGCTAATAATAAGTCTGTAGTGGTCAGAATTAATGACAGGGGGCCTTATATTCGGGGGCGAATTATTGATTTATCTAAGGCGATGTTTAAAAAAATAGCCGACCTTAAAGTCGGCGTTATTGATGTAACGGTCACCGTTATTGATGTAACGGTCACCGTTATTGATAAAAGTAATACTGCTAAGGACTAAAAGCGGGTCGTTAACGCCGCATAGTCAGGGTGTTCATTGAGCAATTGTTGATGTGAACCTTGAGCGATGATTTGTCCACTGTCTAACCAGATGACACTATCCATTTGCGATAACAACGCTGGATCATGAGTAATTGTTAATACACTAGCATGCTCTTTTAGCTGTAAAATACTGTTCATAACGGCTTGTTTAGAAATATTATCGAGCCCTTCAGTGGGTTCATCGAGCACTACAATGGCGGGTTGTTGCAGCAGCGCTTGTGCCAAGGCAATGCGTCTTGACTGGCCTTGAGAGACACTGCGTCCCCCTGTGCCTAAACGAGTATTTAAGCCTTCTTTTAGCGCGCTAAACCAGTTACCCAGCTCGGCTTGTTTTAACGCCGCTGTCATTTGTTGCGGTGTTGCATCAGGTGCCGCATAGGCAAGATTATCGCTTAATGTACCATCAAAAATATGATGCTGCTGGGCTAAAATATTTAATGTTTTTGCACGGCTTTCATTATTTAAATTATGCAGGTTTATTGTTTCGTTTTCGTTTTGTAAGCTAATTGCACCTTGTTGCAGAGGCCATAAACCGCTTAGTAAATTCACTAAGGTTGTTTTACCACTGCCGCTTCTACCAACAATCGCCACTTTATGCTTTGCAGGTAGCTCAAAACTCACATTATTTAATGCCTGCTTTTGGCCATAGTGGTAGCTAATTTTATCTAGCGAAAGTGTCCATTTTTTATTTTTTGAATCAATTACTTGTGACGGAACCTCGTTTTTCTTTAGTACTTTATCTTCAAGGGTAAATAGTCGCTCAGCTGCTTTTAATACATTAGGTAGTTCAATAAACGCGTTGGGTAGTAACAATACGCTTTCAAAACTGGCCAGTACAAACAAACTCAACATCGCCAATTCAACATTTACCATCTCGGCGCTAAACACCAGCGGCACAATAGTGACAATGCTGGCGAGCATAGCCAGTTGCACTATAAGTAAGCTCAAACCATCAGCATTGCCAAGAGCCTTATGACGAATAAATAATTGCTGGTTATACTGCTTACTTAACTGATCACACTTAGTGAGTTGTTGGTTTCGAGCTTGGTAAATATTTAGTTCTCTAAGACCCGATAAGGTATCAGATAGCTCAGCTCTTAATTGGGCGCTGAGTAATGTTTCTTGGTGGCTGTTTTTATCTAATTGTCTGCTCAATATAGCGGGTATAACCACCCCAATAACAACGATACCCGTAAAGCAAATTAAGGCTACACTTGGGCTGTAAGCAGACATAAACAGTATAATAATAGGCACAGTGAGTAAGGCTACCAACATCGGTAGCAACACATTTAAATAAAACTTATCTAGTGCGTCTACATCATTTTGTAAGCGGTTAACTAAATCGGCACTGCGGCTCATAGCTAAATCAAGGTTATTAAGTTTACTGAGTGTGGCGAACATATTTACTCGTATTTCACTTAACAATAAAAATGTGGCGTTGTGAGTAACTAAGCGTTCAGCGTAACGTGAAGCGGTGCGCACAATCGCCAAAAAACGAATGGTGCCAGCCGGGGTAAAGTAGTTCATATGGACGCCTGCAATTCCTGCGGCAGCCATTGAAGCTAAAAACCAGCCGGAAATAGCGAGTAAGCCTACATTAGCTAGCACCGTGAGTGACGCTAGAAACGTCCCTAAAAGCATCGCTTTATAATGAGGGCGGCACAATTTAAGTAAACGAATAAAGTTAGTCATTAGTCGCTCCATGTTGCGCTGTTTGCAGCAGCTTTGCAAATTCGCCAGCTTGCTGGCTGAGCGTTATAAAGTCGCCTTGCTGAGCGATGGCACCGTTTTCCATAACGATAAGTTGTTTGGCATTTCTTACTGTATTTAAGCGGTGCGCTATGGTGATCACTAAGTGTTCTTTTGCATATTCAGCAATAGCGTTTTGAATGAGCTGTTCAGTTTGACTGTCTAAATGAGCGGTTGGCTCATCAAGCATTAAAATAGGAGCGTTTTTTAAAAATGCACGAGCTAAAGCAATACGCTGCTTTTGTCCTCCAGAGAGCCCTTCGCCTTGTTCACCTATTAATGTGTTAAACCCATCAGGTAAGTCGTTAATAAATTCCAGCGCACCAGCTTGCTGCGCCGCCTGCTCAAGTGCTGCATTTGAAACGCCTGGGTTACCTAGCTTTATATTAGCGCCAATGGTGTCGTAAAATAAGGTTGGCTTTTGTGGGATCCAGGCAATGTTTTGTTGTAATTGGCTTATATCGGCTGTCGTCAATGGTTGTTGGTCAATGGATATGTGTTGTATTACTTCTGGGTGAAAACCAAGCATGCAATCAAGTAGGGTGCTCTTACCTGAGCCGCTCGCTCCCACAATGGCTACTAGTCCTGTGCTTGGCAGGGTTAAATTAATATTATTAATTCCCTCATTGCTATTAGGGTAACTAAAATTGAGATCATGGACGCTGATAGTGCTGTTACCCTCCATGTTTATATGAGCTGTGTGGTTATTATTTTTTGATGGCAGTGGTGCATTTAAAATGATTAGCATATCTGCAGCAGCACTAATTCCTTGTAAGCGCGCATGATAATGGCTGCCTAATTGGCGAAGCGGTAAGTAAAATTCAGGCGCTAGCAGCAATACTACAAAGCCGGTTGCAAAATCGAGCGTGCCAAAAAATAATCTAAAACCAATAATAACCGCTACCAGTGCCACACTAATTGTGGCTAAAAACTCCAGTGCAAAAGAAGATAAAAAAGCAATTTTTAACACGCTTAGCGTTGCATGCCTAAAATCATCTGAAATTTGGGCTATTTGCTTTAGCTCTTTGCGCGTAGCATTAAATAATTTTAGTTGGGTAAGCCCTTGTATGCGGTCAAAAAAGTAGTTGCCTAATACCGCCAGTTGTTGCCAGCGCTTTTGGTTAAGCGCTTCTGCCTTATGACCAACTAGAATCATAAAAAACGGAATAAGTGGTGCGGTTAATAAAAATATCAGTCCCGCTTTATAATCGGTCGGAAATATAACCACCAATATTGCCAGAGGAATAAGCGCACTATAGGCAACCCCTGGTAAGTACTTTGCATAGTAGTCATGCAGTGCTTCTACACCATTGTGCAGCGTGTTGAGCGTAGCGCCTTGGCCGTGTTGCTCTATATAACTTGGCCCAAGTAGCGTGAGTTTATCGAGTAAAGTTTGGCGAATAGCCGATTTGATTTTAAGCGCTGCAAATGCGCTTAAGCGCTCACTTAACGCTAAAAAAATGGCGCGCAGTAAAATAATACCCGCTAAAGGCCATAAAAAGTGGGTTACTTGGGCTAAATTACGCCCTTCAAACATCACATCATGAATGGTTTGTGCAAGTAAATAAGCGCCTGCAATCATTAAAATCGCATTAACTGTACCTAGGGCAATGCTTAGCTTTAACCACATTGCTGCCGGCTTACTTTGCTGCTTTAAAAAAGCGCGCAGAGACTGTTGCTGCGCGCGATTAGGTCGGGGGTTAGTCGTCATTATGAGTTGTATTATGCTCGTTTAATAAATCATGGGTGGCTTGTTCATCATCAGCAATGCTGTTTTTATTTTGATGAAACTCATACCACATTACATTTATTACGCCTAAGGTACAGGCAAGTAATACACCTAAAATCCACGCGAAATACCACATAATTTAGTCTCCTTAATAGCTGCCGTGAGGGTTGTTTTCAATTTCATCAACCGTCACTCTGCGCCACATTTTTACATAACACCACGTGGTGTAGGCTAAAATGAGTGGCACAAATATAACCACAGCAATAAACATAACATTGAGTGTTCTGTGGCTTGATACCGCATCCCAAATGGTTAAGCTAATATCAGGGTTGTTACTTGAGGGCATGATAAATGGGAATAACGAAACGCCCGCGGTCATAATCACTCCAATTAACATCACACTGGTTGCCAGTAAGCCTAAAGCGGGTTTATTTACTTTAGAAAACAGCAGTGCACACAGTGCCATTGCAAATGCCAAAATAGGGAAGGTCATTGTCCATGGGCGTTCGCTGTAGTTATTAAGCCATGCGCCTTGGGCGGTTGTGACTACTTTTGCCAGTGGATCTGCATGGCCTTGAGTATCACCCATAGAAACAATTTGATAGCCCGTTAGGTTGGCAACCCACACACCAGCCGCCGCAAATAACACTATAAAGGCAAGTAATGAGTAGCGACCGTATTGTCCTGAGCGCTCAGCAACCTGATCTGCAGTGCGCAGTTGTAGCCACATTCCCGCGTGTGCAATTAACATGGTAATACTAACTAAACCGGCAATGAGCGCAAATGGATTAAGTAAAGCAAAAAACGAACCTTGGTAACTGACTCTTAATAAATTATCGATATTAAACGGTACACCCAAAAACAAGTTACCAAACGCGACACCAAATACCAGCGCAGGTATGGCACTACCGGCAAACAAGCCCCAGTCCCAGTTATTACGCCAGCGTTTAGAGTCAACTTTAGAGCGATAATCAAAGCCAAGAGGCCTAAAAAATAATGCAAATAACACCAGCATCATGGCAAAGTAAAAACCAGAAAACGCTGCCGCATAAACCATAGGCCACGCTGCAAACAAGGCACCGCCTGCAGTAATAAACCATACTTGGTTACCATCCCAGTGGGCACCAATGGTATTAATAACGGTACGCCGTTCACTGTCTGTTTTGCCCACAAAGCGCAGTAACATAGCAACGCCCATGTCCATACCATCGGTGATGGCAAAACCAATTAACAGCACACCAATAATTAACCACCAGAGCATTTTTAATGTTTCATAATCAAAAATCATGATAGTTCTCCTTTAGCAGCTGTGCTGTGATCAGGTAATTCAAAATGGTACTTACCGGTATGCAAAGAGCTTGGGCCTTGCTTAATAAATTTAATCATTAACCATGCTTCAACAATCGCCAATCCAGTATAGAAAACAATAAAACCAGTTAAGCTAATTAAAATATCATTTACCGTCAGCGATGACGTTGCTAAAAAGGTCGGTAATACTTCAGAAATAGCCCATGGCTGGCGGCCATATTCAGCCACAATCCAACCAAATTCAATAGCAATCCAAGGCAGAGGAATGCTCAATACCGCCGCCCACAACAACCAACGTTTTTGTTCAATAATACGATGGGCGTTGTAATAAAAAGAAAGGATGAATACGCCAAGCATAATTACGCCACAGCCAACCATAATCCTAAATGACCAAAACATTGGGCCCACTTTAGGGAAGGAGTCTTTAACGGCTTGTTGTATTTGTGCCTCGCTGGCATCTACCACATTAGGAGTGTAACGTTTTAGTAATAAGCCATAGCCTAAATCATCTTTCACGTTATCAAACTTTTCGATATTTGCAGGGGTATCGTCACCTGCGCGAAGTTTTTCTAGGTATTCATAAGCAATCATGCCATTGCGAATACGCTTTTCGTGTTTTTTCTCAAGATCAGAAATACCAATCACTTGCTCATCAAGTGAGCGTGTTGCAATAATCCCTAATGCGTAGGGAATTTTTACTGCAGCATGAGTGACTTGCTCTTCTGAGTCAGGGAAACCTATTGCAGTAAAGGCAGCTGGAGCTTCTTCTGTATGCCATTCAGCTTCTATGGTCGCGAGTTTTACTTTTTGTACTTCACCGACTTCGTAGCCAGATTCATCACCGAGTAAAATAACACATAAAATAGAGGCTAAACCAAAGCCAGACGCCACCGAGAACGACCGTTTAGCAAATGCCAAATCACGTCCTTTTAATATGTACCAGCTACTAATCCCAAGCACAAACATAGATGCAGCAACATAACCTGCAGACACAGTATGAATAAATTTAACTTGCGCTACAGGGTTAAATACCAGCTCTGCAAAACTAGTCATTTCCATGCGCATGGTTTGATAGTTAAACTCAGCCCCTACTGGATTTTGCATCCACGCATTAGCGACTAAAATCCACAGCGCAGACATATTTGTGCCCAGCGCCATTAAAAATGTGACCCCTAAATGCTGGCGTTTAGAGAGCCTATCCCAACCTAAAAAGAACATTCCCACAAAGGTTGATTCTAAAAAGAAGGCCATTAAGCCTTCAATGGCCAGTGGCGCACCAAATACATCACCCACATAATGCGAGTAATACGACCAGTTAGTACCAAACTCAAATTCCATGGTGAGGCCCGTCGCCACGCCAATAGCAAAGTTAATACCAAATAACTTGCCCCAAAACTTAGTCATATCACGATAAATTTCGCGACCGGTCATAACATAAACCGATTCCATGATAACTAAAATCCAGGTCATACCGATTGTTAACGGCACAAATAAAAAATGAAATAGAGCGGTGACAGCAAACTGTAATCGCGATAGATCCACAAAGGTTTCATCTATCATTTTTGGCTCCTTTGGTTGTGATGCAGTGACAGCACAAAGCAATTGTTAATGTTTTAATAAACTTTCAGTAATTTCTGAAAGTTTGCATCATTATTAGCGTTTGTACAATTTTTGTCAATATGTATATTAGAAAACTTTAATATACTATGACATTACATCAGTCTATAAAATACGCAATCATCAATTAAGAGTAAGTTAGAAAAAAGTGGTGTGTTTTAAGCGTTTAACCTAGCCTTAAAACACGGTAAACTAATCGGTATGAATGCCGGGTTTACTTGTGAAAAAATAGCAAATGAAAAAAGATAAAAAACAACTACGAATTGGTATTGTGGCAGGTGAACTGTCGGGCGATATTTTAGGTGAAGGGCTCATAAAAGCGCTTAAAATACACTTTCCTGATGCCACTTTTGAAGGTATTGCAGGCCCTAAAATGCAAGCTCAAGGCTGCAAAACGCTGTTTGATATGGATGAGTTGTCGGTTATGGGCTTGGTTGAAGTCCTAGGCCGTTTACCGCGCTTGCTAAAAATCCGCAAACAACTCGTGCAGCACTTTGTTAATAACCCTCCTGATGTATTTATTGGTATTGATGCGCCGGACTTTAATTTACGTGTAGAAAAACCGTTAAAAGATGCAGGCATCAAAACCGTGCAATACGTAAGCCCTTCAGTGTGGGCGTGGCGTGAAAAACGTATTCACACTATAAGTGCAGCAACTAACTTAGTATTGGCTTTATTGCCTTTTGAAAAAGAATTTTACGACAAACACCAAGTACCGTGTACTTTTGTAGGCCATACATTAGCTGACGACATTGCACTTAAGCACGACGATAGCCAAGCCCGCAGCCAACTAGGCTTAAGTGCTGATGATAAGGTGTTAGCGTTATTGCCCGGGAGCCGGGGCTCAGAAGTGGGCTTGTTAAGCGAAACTTACATAAAAACAGCGACGCAGTTACAAGCGCAGAACCCTGCATTAAAAGTCGTGGTGCCACTGGTGAACGAAAAGCGCAAAGCGCAGTTTATTGCTATTTTAAATGCCACAGCGCCCTCACTTAATGTTAACTTACTGGATGGGCAATCAAATTTAGCCATGCAAGCCGCCGATGCTATATTGCTTGCATCAGGTACAGCAACGCTTGAGGGCATGTTATATAAAAAGCCAATGGTGGTTGGTTATAAAATTAAACCCATGAGTTACTGGATTTTTAAAACCTTATTTACCTTTAATATTAAATATTTTTCGCTACCCAATTTATTGGCAGATGAAGAGTTAGTACCAGAGTTTTTACAAAGTGAGTGTAATGTCGCTAACTTAACAGCAGCACTTACCCCTATGCTCAATAGCGATAATAAAGAATTAAAAGCACGCTTTTTAGCCATACATGAAAAAATTAGATTAGATGCAAGTAAACAAGCTGCAAATGCAGTGGCGGAGTTAATAGATGCAAATTGAACGACCCAATGTAACCTTAATAGCCGGTGTGGATGAAGTTGGTCGTGGACCGCTGGTGGGTGATGTGGTTACAGCCGCTGTTATTTTAAATCCCGCTAAACCGATTGCTGGCCTTGCCGACTCTAAAAAATTAACCGATAAAAAGCGCCAATTATTAGCCATCGAAATAAAAGAAAAAGCACTGTGTTACGCCATTGGCCGTTGTAGCCCCAGTGAAATAGATGAGTTAAATATATTACAAGCCACTATGCTTGCTATGAGCCGCGCGGTGGAAGCGCTTAGCACAGTGCCTGAATTTGTGTTTGTAGATGGAAACCGCCTTCCTAAATTAGCCATGCCCGCACAAGCGGTGGTAAAAGGCGATAGCCTAGTTGCTGAAATATCAGCCGCGTCTATTTTAGCAAAAGTTGCCCGGGATGATGAAATGATTGAACTTGATGCACGCTACCCACAATATGGGTTTGCAGGGCATAAGGGGTATCCAACTAAGGCACATTTTGCAGCGCTTGAACAATACGGTGCGATAGATGAGTATCGCAAGAGCTTTAAACCTGTGCAGCGTGTGCTTGCGCTTTCGGGTAAGGAGTAATTATGGCGGCTCCTGAATTTGTTCATCTAAGAGTTCACTCAGACTTTTCAATGGTTGATGGTTTGGCAAAAACCAAACCAATCGTCGCTAAAGCACAAGAGCTTGAAATGCCAGCGTTGGCAATTACCGATCAAATGAACTTTTGTGGTCTGGTGCGTTTTTATGGCGCAGCGCATAATGCGGGTATTAAGCCGATTGTTGGTGCGGATTTTTGGGTACGTAGCCCAGAATTCCCCGACGAACCAAGCCGATTAACATTATTAGCCAAAGATAACATTGGCTATAAAAATATTACTTTATTGATCTCTAAAGCCTATCAACGTGGCCATGTTTTTCATCGCCCTGTCATTGACCGTGAGTGGTTAGTTGATTTAAAAGAGGGGCTTATCATACTCTCGGGCGCCAAAGATGGCGATTTAGGAAAAGCCTTAATAAAAGGTAACCCCGCTATTGTTGAGTCGGTGGTCAGTTTTTATAAACAGCATTTTAGCGATCATTATTATATAGAGCTTATTCGTACCAACCGTGCTCAAGAAGAAAATTATTTGCACATGGCGGTGGAGCTTGCAACAAATGAGCAATTGCCAGTAGTGGCCACCAATGAAGTGGTATTTTTAAAACCTGAAAACTTTGAAGCCCATGAAATTCGTGTGGCTATTTTTGATGGTTACACTCTAGATGATAAACGCCGACCAAAGCGTTTTTCACAAGAGCAATACCTAAAAACGCCAGAACAAATGGCAGAGCTATTTAGTGATATTCCAGAAGCGCTACAAAATACCGTAGAAATTGCAAAGCGCTGTAATGTAACCGTGCAATTAGGTGAGTATTTCCTACCAGATTACCCGACGGGCTCACTAAAAATTGATGAGTTTTTGGTTAAAGTGTCACAAGACGGCCTTGAAGAACGATTACAGTTTTTATTTCCTGACGAGCAAGAACGTCAAGAAAAACGTGGCGAATACGATGAACGTTTAAAAATAGAACTTGATGTAATTAACCAAATGGGATTCCCTGGTTACTTCTTGATCGTAATGGAGTTTATTCAGTGGAGTAAAGATAACAATATTCCAGTAGGCCCAGGGCGTGGTTCAGGTGCGGGTTCATTAGTGGCTTATGCCCTTAAAATTACCGACCTTGATCCACTAGAGTTCGATTTACTCTTCGAGCGATTCTTAAACCCTGAACGTGTTTCTATGCCCGACTTTGACGTCGACTTTTGCATGGATAGGCGTGATGAAGTAATTGATCATGTATCGGCCTTGTATGGCCGTGACGCGGTATCGCAAATTATTACCTTTGGTACTATGGCAGCAAAAGCGGTAATACGCGATGTAGGCCGGGTACTTGGTCATCCGTATGGGTTTGTCGATCGTATTTCTAAGCTTATTCCGGGCGACCCTGGGATGACACTGGCTAAAGCATTTGACGTAGAACCCCGTTTGCAAGAAGCCTACGACGGCGATGAAGAAGTTAAAGACTTAATCGACATGTGTCGTATTCTTGAGGGTTGTACCCGTAATGCCGGTAAACACGCAGGGGGGGTTGTAATATCGCCGACCACCATTACCGATTTTGCGGCGCTCTATTGCGATGACGAAGGCAAGTTTCCAGTTACTCAGTTTGATAAAAACGATGTAGAAACCGCGGGTTTAGTTAAGTTTGACTTTTTAGGCTTACGGACGCTCACCATATTACAGTGGGCGCTGGATATGACCAATGAGCGCTTAAAGCGTGAAGGCAAACAGCCGGTCGATATCAACACCATTCCATTGGATGATAAAAAAAGTATAGAGTTACTGCTGCGCGCTGAAACCACCGCGGTATTCCAGCTAGAATCACGCGGCATGAAAGACCTAGTTCGCCGATTAAAGCCCGATTGCTTTGAAGATATGATAGCCCTAGTGGCCTTATTCCGCCCAGGTCCACTGCAATCAGGCATGGTAGATAACTTCATCGACCGAAAACTCGGCAGAGAAGAAATCTCATATCCCGATGCGCAATACCAACACGAAAGTTTAAAGCCGATTCTTGAGCCGACATACGGCATTATTTTGTATCAAGAACAAGTTATGCAAATAGCGCAGGTACTGGCCGGTTATACACTGGGCGGCGCCGACATGTTACGTCGTGCTATGGGTAAGAAAAAGCCTGAAGAAATGGCAAAACAGCGCTCAACCTTTGAAGAAGGCGCACGTAACAACGGTATTGACGGCGAACTGGCAATAAAAATATTTGACTTGGTTGAAAAGTTTGCGGGTTACGGTTTTAACAAATCTCACTCAGCAGCTTATGCATTAGTATCGTATCAAACGCTGTGGATGAAAACGCATTATCCGGCCGAGTTTATGGCGGCGGTAATGTCGGCTGATATGGATAACACCGACAAAATAGTAACGCTGGTGGATGAATGTGAAAACATGAAACTCACCTTGTTACCGCCCGATGTAAACGCGGGTGAATACAAGTTTACTGTTAACCTTCAAGGTGAAATTGTCTATGGCATAGGGGCAATTAAAGGTGTGGGTGAAGCGCCGGTTGATGCCATATTAGAGGCGCGAGCAAAAGGCGGCCCATTTAAAGACCTATTTGATTTTTGTGCGCGTGTTGATTTAAAACGCTTAAATAAACGCGTTACCGAGAAATTAATTTATGCAGGCGCATTAGACCAACTAGGGCCTGAAAAAACTCAACCTGGGCGAGCAACACTATTAGCCAGCTTAAAAGATGCGATGCGCGCAGCCGATCAGCACAACAAAGCTGAATTATTAGGGCAAAGTGATTTATTTGGTTTACTTGCTACAGAGCCTGATGAAGTAGAGCAAGCGTTTATAAAAGCGACACCGCTTACGGATAATCAGTGGCTTGATGGCGAAAAAGACACCCTAGGCCTTTATTTAACCGGACATCCTATAAACCAGTATCGACGAGAGCTTGGGCATTATACTAGTGGTCGACTCATCGACTTACAACCAACTAATCGTGATGTGCTCTCAACCGGAGCAGGTTTAGTGATTGCAGCGAGAACCTTAATTAATAAAAAAGGAAATCGTTGGGGGCTGATAACTTTAGATGACAAAAGCGCCCGAATTGATGTACGCTTGTTTCCAGAACAGTTTGAAATGTACCAAGATATGTTGCAAATCAACAATATTTTGGTGATATCCGGACAGGTCAGCTTTGATAACTTCTCTGGTGGTATTACAATGACCGCCAGAGAAATAAACACCATTGCTCAGGCGCGTGAAAAGCGTATAAAAGCGATTAAGATGACGCTGAATATGGTGCAGATCGAGGCTGGTTTCTTCGATAAATTACAAAAAGTACTCGAACCATACAAAATGGGAACGTGTCCGATCAAGGTATATTATCAACGCCCCGATGCGTTGGTGCAATTAACCCTAGGGATCGAATGGTGTGTTACGCCAAGTGACGACTTAATTCATAAGTTATCGCTGATGGCAGCGCAAAATGTAGAACTAGAATTTAACTAATTAGGTAGTTTAGAGCATGAGCCTCAATTATCTTGATTTTGAGCTTCCAATTGCAGAATTAGAAGCAAAAATTGAAGAATTACAAAATGTAAGCCGCGCTGGCGAATTAGACCTTGGATTAGAAGAGGAAGTCAGCAAACTTAAAGAAAAGAGCGCACAAATGAAGGAGAAAATTTTCTCTGAACTAGGCGCTTGGCAAGTATCACAGTTAGCACGTCATCCGTTGCGTCCTTATACTCGAGATTACATCGAGCGTATTTTTACGGAATTTGACGAATTTGCGGGTGA
Source organism: Pseudoalteromonas issachenkonii (assembly GCF_002310795.1). Lineage (NCBI taxonomy): Bacteria > Pseudomonadati > Pseudomonadota > Gammaproteobacteria > Alteromonadales > Pseudoalteromonadaceae > Pseudoalteromonas > Pseudoalteromonas issachenkonii. The sequence continues at coordinate 2,273,324 of NZ_CP011030.1, read as the reverse complement.
TCGCACGTTTGCTAACGACCCTGCCATTTTAGGCGGCGTAGCCCGCTTAGATGGTGAGCCAGTAATGGTGATCGGTCAGCAAAAAGGCCGTGGTACTGCTGAAAAAATCAAACGTAATTTTGGCATGCCAAAACCTGAAGGTTACCGTAAAGCATTGCGCTTAATGGAAATGGCAGAGCGTTTTAAAATGCCAATCATGACCTTTATCGACACCCCAGGTGCATACCCTGGTGTTGGCGCTGAAGAGCGTGGTCAGTCTGAAGCAATTGCACGTAACCTAAAAGTAATGGCCGCACTTAAAGTACCAACAATTTGTACTGTTATTGGTGAAGGTGGTTCAGGTGGTGCATTAGCCATTGGTGTGGGCGACAGAGTAAACATGTTGCAATACAGCACTTACTCGGTTATTTCACCAGAGGGTTGTGCCTCTATTTTATGGAAAAGTGCTGATAAAGCACCATTGGCTGCAGAGGCAATGGGTGTAACAGCAGAGCGTGTTAAAGAGCTAGATTTAATTAATAATTTAGTTGAAGAGCCTCTAGGCGGCGCGCACCGTAATTATGATGCGATGGCACGTAACTTAAAAGTACGCCTTAAGCGCGATTTAGCAGACCTACAAGCGTTATCGCTTGAAGAGATGCTTGACCAACGTTACAAGCGTTTAATGTCGTTTGGTTATTGTTAAAAATAGCTAAATGTAGCTAAATGTAGCTAAATATAGAAAAAAGCCGCCTATGCGGCTTTTTTTGTTTTAAAATACCGTAACGTAGAGCCTTTATTGTTCGGGTTATTAGCAATTTACTCATTGGGTATATTAATGCACAAAACACCTATTTATCTGCAGGTAAAAAAAGCCCTTAATCACTACTTAGAAAATGGGCAATTCACATTTACAGTAGCCTTATCTGGAGGGGTAGACTCGGTGGTGCTGTTGCAGGTAATGCATGCGTTAAAAGAGCAGTGCCCACATTTAAATTTAAGTGCAATTTATGTCAATCATGGCTTAAGTGATAACGCCCATCACTGGCAGCAATTTTGCCAAGCACGCTGTGAGCAGCTTTCAATTGATTTTAAGGCGGTAAACGTCATTATTGAGCCGAAATCGCGCACCAGTATTGAAGCGCAGGCTCGCGAAGCGCGTTATCAAGCGCTTGATGAACACAGCCCAAGTGATAGTGTTATTTTGTTAGGCCAGCATTTAAATGACCAAGTAGAGACATTTTTACTTCGTTTAAAGCGCGGCTCAGGCTTAAAAGGGCTCGGCGCTATGCAGCAAACTCGCGTGCTTGAAAGTGGCCGTGAGTGCTATAGGCCATTACTTGGGGTAAAACGCAGCGACATAGAAGCGTTTGCGCAGCAATTTAATATTAGCCATATTACTGATGAATCAAACTCCAATGAATGCTTTGATCGTAATTTTTTGCGTCAACAAATCGTGCCCAAGTTGGCAGAGCGTTTTACTGGGTTTGAGCAGTGTACAGCCCGTAGTATAGAATTATTACAACAGCAACAAGCACTGCTTGATGAATATACCCAGCAAGATCTCGCACAGTGTATTAACCAACATCAGGCGCTTAATATACAAAACATGGCTCATTACAGCGCTATTCGCATTGCGAATCTTCTGCGTGCATGGCTGGCTTTATTTACCCATACCATGCCTTCGCAAAAACAGTTAATGCAAATAATGAGTCAGGCTATTCATGCACAAGCTGATGCGCAAATAAAAATTGAGCTAAGCGATGGACAAATACGCCGCCATCAAGGTTATCTTTATTTTGTGCAGCCGACGCCTTTAGCCGTTAATATTGAACGCGTAACAAGTCGCGAACTAGTGCTGAATGACGGACAAATACTACAATGCCTGCAGGGAATAGGTATACGCGCCCCTAAACCTGATGAACAAGTCAGTGTTCGTTTTAACTGTAATAGTGCGCGTATTAAACCACTCAAAAAACCAGGCAGTAATAGCCTTAAACATTGGTTTAAAGATGCAAAAGTAGCGCCTTGGCTACGTGCTGATATTCCATTAATTTTTTACAATGATGAGCTAGTTCAAGTGGTTGGCTATTTTATTAGTGATAATCACAAAGATGATACTGGTTTTATTTGGGAGTATAAATCATGAGTCAACAACCTCATGTTGGGCTGTCGCTTATAAATAAGGCACCTACTGGCATATTAATTACGCTATTGATTGCGGTTTTAGCGAATGTATTTTTAACCCTTAATATAATTACATTAGGCTACGCTGTGTTGGGCGGTATGGTATGTGCCGCCATTTTACTTGCCTATTGGTTAGGTAAGGGGGGCGTATTTTTCATTCTAGGGGTGAGTATGCCCTTACTGTTAGTGCTTTTTACACCGCTTGCGACAATTGCCGCATTACTTAATTTACTCAGTGGCTTCTTTTTTGGTTTTTGTGCCATGCTGCTAATTTATAAGTACTTTATATTAAAAAAGTAGCGTAAAAAAGCCCAGCGGGGGAGGCTAAGCTTTTTAAAAATAATGTTTTTATTACTTAATAGGCTTTTGCGCAGTTTCGCCCAGATGCTTTTGCTTTATATAAGCCTTTATCTGCGCGAGAAAATATCTCGTTCTGGCAATCGTCGCTATTAGTCAGCGTAAAACCAATACTGGCTGTGACGTTGTATTTAGACATAATCGGTGAGTTTCTGACTAAACGCATAATACGTTCAGCCACCACTTTATTGGTGGTAAAAGCCGGGTCTTCGATTAATATTGAAAACTCATCGCCACCAAAGCGAAATACCGAATCAGTCCCCCTAATACTACTAGATAAAACCGCAGCAAACTCGATTAAAACGTCATCGCCAATTTTATGACCATAGTTGTCATTTACTTGCTTAAAATTATCTAAATCAAGCAGCATTAAACTAAACGAATGACCGTTACGTCGATGATTTTCAAGCTTTTGTAGCAACATGTCATTAAATTGACTACGGTTGTTTAATCCGGTTAATGAATCTTTTGTGGCTAACCTTAATACACGGTTATACATAAGCGCATTACGCAATGGATAAATTAGTACACTATGAAAGTGTTGTAGCTTTTTCTCAATAGCCGCACTAAGCGGATACTTTGTATAATAAGTTAATGTGCCTAAGTACTCATTTTCAACTTTTAAATCAAACGAGTACGCTGGATTTTCAACATCACTATTGGGTGTTTTTACATCAATACTTGTTGCTTTAAAATGCACACCAGAAAAATTAAGCAGTTGTTTTGCAAAATTTGCAAACGTTCCTAAAATATCTTCTAAAACTAAGCTCGTTTGCAGTTTAGCTGCTAGCTCATGCAGTGCTGTCGGTGTATTGCTATTATATTGCTCTGCTGAGAACGGCAAAAATTCGCCGCGACCAGAGATACGTTGTGTCAAAATATGAACGTTTTCCACTATTTCTTCCCCCTATAGTATTACTTTTTATAACTAAGCAGGTTATATGCCATATTTACATTCTGGCTGAAACTTATACGGTTGCTATAGTTAAGTTACATTCCATTGATTGCTTATAAGGATTGCATTGCAAAATATTAATGCTCAGGTTTTTGGACTTTTAGTTGCTGCGGTTCTATTTGTATGGCTATTTAAGCGAATAGGGCTTCCCCCTGTATTAGCTTATTTAGCGGTAGGTTTACTAGCTGGTGGCCATGGCGTTGGTTGGATGGCACAAAGCCATGAAATGGACTTTATTGCTGAGCTGGGTATTGTGTTTTTGTTATTTAGTTTAGGGCTGGAGTTTTCTGTATCGCGCTTAATGGCAATGCGAAATATCGTATTTGGCTTAGGCTCATTGCAAGTCATAGTCAGCAGTATCTTGCTTATTTTAATCCTTTATTTATTAAATTTTAGTTTATTAACTAGTTTTACCATCGGCATTATTATTATGCTCTCCTCTACGGCAGTGGTTGCTAAATTATTAAAAGAGAGTGGTGATTTAAATAAACGCCGAGGGCAATTGGCAATCGGTGTTTTACTATTTCAAGACATTGCGGTTGTGCCGTTACTCATTATTTTGCCTTTATTTGCCAGCAGTGATCCCAATAGTATTGGTTGGGCATTACTGTTTGCGCTGACTAAAGGCGCGTTTGTGTGTGTATTGCTATGGGCTATTGGCAAGTGGGTTTTGCCCAAGGTGTTTAAAGAAGTGGCACTAGCACGAAGCGATGAGCTGTTTGTATTAACCACGTTATTGGTGTCTTTGTTTGCAGGGTTACTCACATACTCTTTTGGTTTATCGATGGCATTAGGGGCTTTTTTAGCAGGCATGATGCTAGGGGAGAGCCACTATCGTCATCAATTAGAGGCCGATATTCGCCCGTTTCGCGATATTCTCATGGGGTTATTTTTTGTAACCGTGGGGATGCAGTTAGACATTGGTTTTGTTGTTGATCATGCGGGTATTATTATTGTTGCCTTGATGGGCATCTTAATCTTAAAAATTGCCGTAGTGATGTTATCTTCTTTATTAATGGGAGAGCGAAAACAAGATGCGTTAGCGTGCGCTATAATGTTGTGGCAAATGGGTGAGTTTGGCTTTGTGTTAATTGCACTCGCTGCACAGCATAACTTGCTGAGCGTTGAGCAAGTATCATTTTTAATTGCCATGGGCGTAATTTCTATGGCGCTTACGCCCTATTTAATTGATAAAACCCCTTTTATTTTAAAACGACTAGGCATGTTAGAGCGCGCAAAGTTTGCCTTTGAAGAAGAGCTTCAAAGTAGCACGCTTTATCATAACCATGTGGTGATATGCGGTTTTTCTCGAGTAGGACAAACTATTGCCCGCTTTTTATCCCCAGAGGCAATTGATTATGTGGCAATAGAGAGCGACCCCATTTTAGTACAGGAAGGAAAAGCGGCGGGCGAGCCTTTAATATTTGGTCATGTTGAGCAAAAAGATATTTTAAAGTGTGCGGGGGTAGAGCGAGCGCGACTAGTCATTATTACTTTTACCGAATTTCAACAAACTCAAATAGTCATTAATGCCATTAAACAGGTTGCACCTAAGGTTAAAATACTCATAAGAACCCGTGATGATAGTCAGTTAGAGCGCTTAAAAGTGCTAGGGGTTACTGAGGTTGTGCCTGAGGCGCTTGAAGCTAGCTTAATGTTGGTGTCGCATGTGTTGTCAATGTCTGGTGTGCCAATGAGCCGTATTATTCGCCGTGTTAGTAGTGAGCGACGAAACCGTTATAAATTATTGCACAGCTTTTTTGCAGGCGAAAATATTGACAGCGATACCAACTTGCCAGAGCGTTTAGAGTATTTACATGCAATAGCCTTACCAGATAAAGCATTTGCGGTTAATAAAGCAATTAGCGAACTCAATTTAGCAAAAAGAAAAGTGCTAATTAAGGCGCTTCGCCGCGAGGGCGAAGAAATAGACACACCACAAGAACACACAATATTGTATGCTAATGATATTCTAGTGCTGCAAGGTAAACCACGGCGTGTAGAACGTGTTGAGCATTATTTACTTGATGGTATAGAGTAGCCCATCAAGCAAAAAAACTTACTCTAGCTCTAAGAACTTTCTGATTTCAGGGAGTTGTTTCATACCATCGTCGTATCCGATTTGAATTAAATGCTGGGTGTAGCGTTTTTCAAATAACAAATAGCTGGTCAAACTCGACTGAGAGCGCTTTTTTACCCCGATCATACGTAATAAAACTTTTATCGCCCAAGGCATATCATCGTAATACTGCGCGGCAATGGCATTGAAGTTTTGCGATGGATTAATAATAAAGCTATCTATTTGTTTCAATTCTTGATGCTTATGCTTATTGGGCAGTAAACCGAGTGTGCGGTTTATTCTGTCCAAGCGCTCTAAATCAGATTGCATGGTGTCGGTAAATACACTGTCGAGTAAATGCCCTGCCACGGCCGAAAGCCCCGGGAAATGTGCAGAGTACCCTGGAGGATGTGGCTCTTTGGGTTGATCAACCCCAATAATAAATATTTTATTTGCCCCTAAGTGAATAGAGGGGCTTAAAGGTGAAAGCTGATGTATTGAGCCATCGCCAAAGTAATGGTTATAAATATTCACACTTGGAAACACCATAGGAATGGCACTTGAGGCCATTAGGTGTTCAACATTGATACGAGTAGCGCGTCCTTCGCGCTTGGCTCGTTGCCAAGAATGCTGCGTATTTGACTGAAAAAAAGCAACAGAATCGCCAGTAGTATAACTGGATGCAGTAATAGACAGCGCCTCTAAATAGTCACGGTGTAAATTACGCTCAATACGATGTAAATCTAGTATATCGTTTAACAGTTTTCTAAGTGGTCGGTTATTTAACAAGCTTGCTGGTGGATGGTTTATATGCTCTGACTGGAAACTGGTTAAAATATTACGGGTAATATGACCAAACACACTTAAAAAGTCGCTTTTATATACCATCGAAGTTGAAAAGTTTTTCCAAACTGTTTCTAGTTTTCTTACCGCTAAATGCATACATGAGGCGTAACATGCTAAGGCCGCAGAATTAATTGCACCGGCAGAGGTGCCATTTATCACTCTAAAGGGGAGCGGGGCGGTTCTGGGCATACTTTGCGCTAACGCTTTCAAAACACCCACTTGATAAGCCGCTCGGGCACCACCACCTGTTAGTAATAAGGCAATTTTAGGTTTACTAGGATCGACTTGCTTAATTTTCATGTTAGGTATTTAAACTGTTCGCTGTCTTTACTTTATTTATTCACTGTAAGTCTTTAAGCTAGAAGAATCAAAGGATATGTTAGAGTCTATTTATCTTTCGAGGTTGAATTTTTAGTAGTGTGTTTGTTTTTTAGGCAAGGCTGAGCCTATGTATTGTGGTTACTTCCCATAAATAGGCGATAACGTAGCTTAAAAATTAAACATCCTCTACCCAAGGGGGCTGAACAAATTTTAATCCGGAAAGGTCAACAGACCCTACTTATTAATGAATATTAGTGTAAGTTAGGAATTAAATCTGTTTAGAGTACTCTAAACGGTATCGCATTTTTATATTTATGGAGTTCGTATGTCAGATAAACCATCAGAATCAGATGTTCAAAAACGTCCACCGAATAACAACCTTATCTTCGCAGGGGTTATTTTATTAATCATTATTATTGCCGCCGCGTTTGTATTATTAAAACCAAGCGAAGCCCCAGAAACAGTTATGCAGGTTGAAGAACCCATAAAAGAGCAACCCGTTATGGAGCTAAAACCTGAAAACGACCCAGTGGTGGGGGCGCCATCGGTTAAGCCAGAAAAACCTGAAGAGTTGGCAGTGCCAACACAGCGCCCAGACGTTGAGCCAGAGTCTGAGGTTGTGCCTTTACCAACATTAAATGACAGTGATCCTGTCGTGGTTGCAAAATTAGATGAATACTTAGGCGATGCGGCAATGAGCCTAGTGTTGAACGATGATGTTATTCGTCGTGGTGTGGTGTTTATCGATAACTTAGCAAAAGGTAAGGTGGCTAAGAAACATACCCCAGTTGTAAAGTTAGAAGAAGGTTTTAGCGTAAACGAAGGCGATATTTTAACCATTGATCCTAATAGCTATGAACGCTACACCCCATATGTAAAAGTACTAACAAGTATGAGTGCCGCACAAGCTGTTCGTTTATATGAAGAATATAAACCGCTAATCAACAGTGCATACACTGAAATTGGCTATGGCGATGATGAGTTTACACAAACACTTGAAGATGCCATTGACTTGCTACTTGATACTCCAGAGCCAAAAGGCAGCTTACCTTTATTGCGTGACTCGGTTACTTATCAGTATGCGTTTTCTGAGTGGGAGCAATTACCCGCTGCACAAAAACAACTTTTACGCATGGGCCCAGAGAACATGAAAAAGGTAAAAGCAGCGCTACGTAATATAAAAGCGCAGTTAGAGAGTAATTAATAACCGCTTTAATAACTAAATACCCTGCGATTGTATATGAAGTATGCAATCGCACTTTCTTTTTTGATTATCCCTTGAATAACAGAGTAAAAGTAGCGATAATCTCAATCGCGCCAACCAAGGCCCTCAATGGTAGTCTTATTGGTCCTCTCGCAACACTAGCAGGCGAACCTGGTCAGGCCCGGAAGGGAGCAGCCACAGTTTGTGACGTGTGTGCCGAGATGTGGCTGGTAAGACTGCCACCCAAATTCCTCATTTGGGTGTTGTTTGAAGTATAAGTTGACATATTTGTACTAAAAGATGGCATAAATTGGAAGTATAAGGTGGCATAGTCTAGTATTTAACCAAATGGTTAGATGGTTGACTCACATGTACAGAAGAAAACTAAAACACTCCCGTGTAAAAAACCTCCATAAATTTGCTAGTCAAAAAAATAAATCTACCTGTTTAGTCGAATCCTCTTTAGAGTTTGATGCCTGTTTCCATTTTGAATTTTCACCATTAATAGCCGCATTTGAGGCACAACCACTAGGTTACGAATATGAGTTTGATAACCGTACTTGCCGTTACACACCTGACTTTTTACTTACCCACACAGACGGCACGCAAAAATTTATAGAAGTAAAACCGCAAAGCAAAATTGCCGACGAAGACTTTCGTGCACGTTTTATTGAAAAGCAAGCCATCGCTAAGCAAGATGGACGCGACTTAATATTGGTTACTGATAAACAAATCCGTGTATATCCAACACTCAACAACTTAAAGCTTTTGCATCGCTACTCTGGGTTTCAGTCTTTAACAGAGCTGCAAGCATCGGTGTTAGCACTTGTTAAGCAATGCGGCTCTATTAAAGTGGGTCAGTTAGTTAGCTTTTTAAAAGTAACTGCCGGTGAGCTACTTGCTACGGTGCTACGCTTATTATCACTAGGGCAGTTATTTGCCGACTTAACTACAAATGAAATATCAATAGAAACAGCAATTTGGTCTAACAATGTTTAATGACGGTTTGTTTGATGATGAGTTTAACCAGCCATTACCAAAAGTAGAGACCAAACTACCTCAAAATTACGCCAAAGATTTACAAGCCCTTCCTGAAAAAATTAAAAATACAACATTTGCTAAGCTTAAATATATTCAATGGCTTGAGGCTAATATTCAAGGTGGTTGGACACAAAAAAACCTTGAGCCTTTATTGAAAGTAATGCCCGAAGTTGAGGGAGAAAAAAAGCCTAGCTGGAGAACAGCAGCACGATGGTATAGCGCTTATACCAATGCAGATAAAAATATCATGGCGCTAATACCAAGCCATCAAAAAAAGGGTAACAGGGAGCGCGATACAGCCACCGATAAGTTTTTCGAAAAAGCACTTGAGCGTTACTTAGTAAAAGAAAAGCCATCAGTGGCTTCTGCTTATAAGTATTATGCAGATTTAGTTATTATTGAGAACGACAGTGTTGTGGGCAGTGTTTTAAAGCCTTTAACATACAAAGCGTTTAAAAACAGAATAGATAACTTACCACAATACGAAGTAATGATCGCTCGTTATGGTAAGCGCCTTGCTGATATTGCTTTTAATAAAGTAGAAGGGCATACACGGCCTACTCGAGTACTCGAAAAAGTTGAAATTGACCATACACCGCTTGATCTTATTTTATTAGATGATGAGCTACATATCCCGCTTGGTCGGCCAACACTCACCATGTTAGTCGATGTGTATAGCCATTGTATTGTTGGCTATTACTTCAGCTTCAGCGAGCCTAGCTATGATGCAGTAAGGCGAGCAATGCTAAATGCAATGAAACCTAAAAGTGAAGTGGTAAAACTATATCCCGATACGATTAATGAGTGGAAGTGTGCAGGTAAAATTGAAACACTTGTTGTTGATAATGGCGCTGAATTTTGGAGTAACAGCCTTGAACTTGCTTGCGAAGAAATAGGCATTAATACTCAATATAATCCTGTCGCAAAGCCCTGGTTAAAACCCTTTGTAGAACGTATGTTCGGCACAATTAACACTGAGTTACTTGACCCGATCCCAGGTAAAACCTTTTCTAACATTTTGCAAAAACATGAATATAACCCTAAAAAAGATGCAATTATGCGCTTTACAACCTTTATTCAGCTATTTCATAAATGGGTAGTAGACGTTTACCATCAAGATGCCGACAGCCGCTTTAAATACATACCTAGCCAATTATGGGATCAAGGCTTTAATACGTTACCACCAACAATGCTGAGTAATGACGATCTTCAACAATTAGATGTTGTGCTCAGTATTTCATATCATCGGGTACTTCGAAAAGGTGGTATACAGTTAGAAAATTCAAGCTATGACAGTACTGAATTAGCCAACTACAGGAAGCAATTTAGCCATAAAGTATCTCAAGAAGTTTTAATTAAATTAAACCCCGATGATATCTCTTATATATATGTGTACCTCGATAAGCTAGAGCACTACATAAAAGTGCCATGTAAAGATCAAGACTATACCCAAGGTTTGAGTTTGAATCAGCATAAAATAAATATACGTATTCATCGCGATTTTATTTCGGGCTCTATCGATAATGTAGGCTTAGCAAAAGCGCGTATGTTTATTCATAATAAAATTCAAAACGAGTTTGAAGAGTTAAAAAATGCGGCAAAACACTCAAAAGTAAAAGGCGGTAAAGCATTAGCTAAGCATCAAAATGTTAGTAGCGACTCGCAGAAATCAATAGCTCAGAGCGAGCCAGTAGAACACAAAAAGGTTACACCTAAAGAGCAACCAACAGATAGCTGGGATGACTTTATTTCAGACTTAGATGGATTTTAATTATGCTGACCGACAAACAAAAAGAAAAGCTTAATGAATTTCGCGATGTATTTATTGAATACCCAATAATAAGCACGGTATTTAACGACTTCGACAGATTAAGACTTGGTAAAGGGTTAGCGGGGGAAAAGCCTTGCATGCTGTTAAATGGCGATACAGGCACAGGTAAAACAGCAATAATAAAACAGTATAAAGAACGTCACTTACCGCAATTTATTAATGGAGTGATGAATCACCCTGTATTAGTCAGCCGCATACCTAGCAATCCGACACTAGAATCTACTTTAGCCGAGCTTCTTAAAGACTTAGGGCAAGTAGGCAGCACAGAGCGTAAGCTACGAATAAACGGTACTCGCTTAACCACATCATTAATAAAATGCCTAAAAACGTGTGGCACAGAGCTTATAATTATTGATGAGTTTCAAGAGCTAATTGAGCATAACCAAGGTAAAAAGCGCCGCGAGATTGCCAACCGATTAAAATACATTAACGACGAAGCGGGTGTATCAATTGTATTGGTAGGTATGCCGTGGGCAGAAAAAATAGCAGACGAACCACAGTGGTCATCGCGTTTATTAGTAAGGCGGCAGCTGCCTTATTTTAAGTTGTCAGAAAACCCAAAGCACTTTGTGCAGTTAATAATTGGCCTAGCCAACCGTATGCCATTTATCGAAAAGCCAAACCTAAGTGAACAAGCAATAGTATTTGCTTTGTTCTCACTATCAAAAGGCTGTTTTAGAACGCTTAAATACTTTTTAGATGATGCCGTACTTTATGCACTAATGGATAACGCGAAAACCCTCACAACCAAGCATCTAGTCAAAGCATTTGATGTTCTCTTTCCTGATGTACCAAACCTATTTACCTTGCCCGTTTCAGAAATTACAGCAACTGAAGTTGAGCGCTATTCACTATACAAACCTGAAAGCGCCCTAGATGAAGATCCGTTTATAGCGACCAAGTTTACTGACCGGATGCCTATTAGTCAGTTGCTAAGGAAATAGATAATACAAAGTTTAAACTTCAATGAGTCTAGTTTCAATTCAACAATATCTAAGCATTTAAAGTGCTGAATTTCTTAGTGGCGCACACTGTTATACTAGATATGCTTAATGTGTTAGCAATAGACTGGAAAATATGTAAAAACTACACTTTAATACAGCCAAAAACTGAGTTGAAATTGTCACTAAGTGATGACTTTTCATGCAGGTGGAGCATTAACATAGCTGACTGATTGGGATTTTTTAATAGGTGCACTCATCACCTTTGGCATTACTTTTTCCAGTAAGGGTTTAGCCTTGTTTATATTGAACACTACCTTTTTGACTTGACAGGATAGCTCTTCACTTAAAAGTTATTTTTTACAATATGTTTCAATTATAAATGTGACACAGTATATTAAATCAAGCTAGTACATATATTTGAATATAAGACCTTAAGAACAAGTTAGGCTAGCTAAAGCATTGTTATTGAGCACGCCATTTAGAGAAAGAAGTCATTCAACTAGGATGTGTTAATTAATTTAATTGATCTCATTTATTACTGAGTCTAGCAATTGAACAAGGATAGTGTATGTATTTATCGAGTATAACGGCCGAGAATTTTAGAGGCTTTGTATCAACTCATGTTACTTTAAACAAAGGATTGAACCTACTAGTTGGTGAAAACGATGCTGGCAAAACGAGCTTAATAGATGCTGTAAGATTGGTCTTAGATACTAACTCAGCTGAATGGGTGAGGATTAAGTATTCAGATTTCAGGTCGGGATCGACAAAGCTAAAAATAAGATTGAAATTTTGTGAACTGAATGCTCATGATGGTGGGGCATTTGCTGAATATCTGACGTTTGAACAAGATGAAGATGGTAATGTTCAAACTGTGTTGCATATAACATTAACTGCTTCCATAAATGAAACCCAGACGAATAATTCACAAGGTATACGAACTGATATCCGTGCAGGCGCTGATGATGAAGGGCCAATTTTAGATCGTGATACGCGATTATATCTTTCTACTACTTACCTTAAGCCATTAAGGGATGCTGAAAATGAACTTTCTGCAGGAAGAATGTCTCGATTGTCACAACTACTAGGCAGTAAGAGCAGCATTGGTGGTAACGAGCAGGATATAGAACGATTAATCACTTTGGTTGTAAAGGCTAACCAAATGATCAAAGCTGATGCCTCGATTTCGACTTCCAAAAATAGTGTCGAAAAACTCCTAGAAAAAATAACGTTCAAAGACACGCTATTTGCTCCTGTGATTGACATGCTTGGCAGTAAGAATGTCGAAGATATGAGTGTAGCGGAGAAGAATTCAGCATTTAAAGCAATTGTGGAGCGGCTTACTCTTGGACTGAATGATACAGGTATGTCTCATGGGTTAGGGTACAGCAATTTATTGTTTATGGCCGCCGAACTAATGCTTTTAACACAGTCAGGTGAAGGCTTTCCACTTTTGTTAATCGAAGAGCCTGAAGCACACCTTCACCCGCAGTTACAAATGAAGTTCATCCAATACCTAGCAGAAGAGCAAGAAGGCTTACAGTGCATCTTATCAACGCATAGCCCTAACCTCGCTTCAAAAGTGTCACTTGAAAATATAATACTGATGAATAAGGGGCAGTCATTTCCATTAAGGCGAGGGGCGACCCTGCTGAGTAATGATGATTACCCGTTTTTGGAAAAATTTCTTGATGTTAGCAAAGCAAATATGTTTTTCGCTAAGAGCGTTCTGTTGGTTGAAGGTGATGGTGAAAATATATTGCTGCCAACTATTGCCAAATTATTAGGGCGTCCTCTTGAAGATTATGGCGTGTCTATCGTGAATGTTGGCAACCTAGCTTATAAACGGTATGCAAAGATCTATCGTAAGAAAGTGGCTGATGAGCAACCATTCCCTATTAAAGTAGCTTGTGTAACTGATCTTGATATTTGGCCAGATAAGGCAGAAAAGAAGCAAGAGAATGACTACGGCTTTAAATTGAAAAAAGAACCTAACCTAGCCGAAGGGAAGAAAGGGAATTTGAATCGATGGATTAGCCACTATGATGATAAGCCAGATGATCTAGCAACACGAAAAGCAAATAAGTGTGAGCAGGATGGAGAAAATGTAAAAACATTTATCTCTGAGGAATGGACTTTTGAATATTGCCTAGCCAAATCAGGTTTAGCTAAAGAAATGTATTGCTCTGTGAATGATAGTGAAGTTGGCTTTGAAAATCTTAGTGATGATCCTGAAGAAAAAGCTATTCAAATATACGGCATGGTTGAAAAAAAATCGTCTGGAAAAACTGAGGTCACATACAAATTAGCTGAAATATTAAGCAAGACCTATCAAAAGGACCCAACAGGGCTTAAAAATAAACTGCCTGCGTATATTGTTAGCGCCATTGAATATGTAACTGAACTGATTATTATAGAGGCAGAAGAGGAGCAGCCTGCTCAGTTAATCGAAGCGGAAGGTGCAGAATGATACCTTCTATAACCGATAACGATATCGAGGATTTTCAAGTTGAGACGGGGCTTATTTTTGATCATAAACGTCGACAAGCCATAAAAGAATTTGTCGATGTTCAAGCTTGCCCAGGTAGCGGTAAAACAACTCTTATTGCTGTGAAATTAATACTGCTAGCAAAGAGTTGGAAGCAGAGTACAAGTGGCATATGTGTACTTAGCCATACCAATGTAGCTAAAAATGAAATTATTAGTCGATTGGAGCGTAATGAATATGGATGTAAACTCTTATCTTATCCTCACTTCATAGGAACGATTCAAGAGTTTGTTAATCGATTCCTAGCATTACCTTTCTGTAGGTCAAAGAGCATAGTAATTAAGCGTATTGATGATGACGCTTGCTTTGATTATATTGATAGTAAACTTTCTTGGAAGGCAAGAAGGTATTTGGAAGGAAAGCCCAAAGCTAGTATATCTAACTTGCAAATTAGATATGTTGATGGTGAGTTTAAAAAAATCATTCCTGGCTTCACAAAGCCCTCTACATCGGATAGTTTTAAAAACCTGTATGCAATAAAGGAAGCGATGTTGAGCGAGGGTTTATTCTTTTATAGAGAGATGTTTGAGTATGCAAAGGCGTACTTGGATATTAATCCAAATGTAATAAAAGCTATTCAATCAAGGTTTCCTTTGGCACTTGTAGATGAGATGCAAGATACATCCCTAGTGCAAGATGAAATAATTAATAAGTTATTTTGTTATAGAGGCGGCGCGCTTCAACGATTAGGTGATGCTGATCAGGCGATATTTTCTGGTGGCGAAGAAGAAAATAGCAATAGCTATAATGATTTGCAGCTGCAGGTTATAAATACCAGCCATAGATTTAACCCAAGCGTCGCAGCCCTAGCTAGTCGGTTGAGTACAAATAAGGTAGCATTGAGTTCTACTCACTTAGTCTATAACGCTCAGCCACATACGATCTACATCGTTGATGAGCAGAGCAGATCTAAAGTACTTTCAGCCTTTGCACAATTGTGCGCTAATAACCTTCCGTTAGATGAGAGACATCCAATTAAGGCCGTTGGTGGGGTTGGTAAGACTAAGCCGGAAGGTCTTACGGTTAAACACTACTTTTCAAATTTTGAAAAACGTAACTCCAGTAAAAACTTCAAACCAGAAAGAATGATCGAATACTTTAGAAGGGCTCAGAATATTGCTGCATGCAATGCAGATGGTTATAGAATAGTTTTGGAAGGAATTCGTAGGTTATTACCTATTGCAGGTTACGAACATGTACCTATATCTCAGCTAAAAAGTATGTTAAAGGACAGTCCAAAGCGTAATGAAATTAATCAAATTATAATTAAGATTCAAAATTCTGTTCTTAACGATAGTAATGCATGGGGAGATAATATTAAGGACTTATTAACAGCTCTTGGTTTGTTGGATAAGTATACAGTGCTTACCGACTTTATTTCGTATGTGGCACCAAGAGCTATAACTGATGATGAAGTTGTGTCGGCTAATATGTATGTTGAAAAAATAAATGATCGTGATATCTATATTGAGGTTGATACGATTCACTCCGTTAAGGGGGAAACGCACTCAGCGACTTTACTGCTAGAAACACAATTCTACGAGTATGATGTACATCAGGTGTTGGATTATATTATCGGTGTTAATAATACAACGCCAACAGGGGTTAGGAAGCCTAAATTTATGAAACAGCTGTATGTAGCAATGACGAGGCCAAAACACCTAATTGGCATTGCTATTGATGAATCTAGATTTCCTGAGGCTAAGCGAGCGATTGCTATTATGAATGGTTGGAATGTTGTAGATTTAACATTTGGTAATTAATATGGCACAACTATACCCACTAATTCCTATCGATTTCCTACTTTACAGGGAGTTGTTGTATAAATATGGCTTAGTTAAACGTCCATTAGTATTTCATGACTACTAGTTTAAAATAGGAAGTTAGCAGCCCAGACTGGCATTTTCAGTCGTCTCATTAGAGTTGCATAGTTATGAGTAATAGAGCTTAACGAGTGTAATCAATCACTTAATATGGTGTAAAATAATGGCATGTTTTAGACTCTTCTTTTGTAGTATAAGCAAATGAGTGTGCTTTTATTTTTCCGCCATTGCATGCAATTAAAAGGCATTACATGCGATACAAAAGCAATTGCATGCTTTACCATTTTTGACATTATTTATTGAAACAATCTTACCAGAAGTATCGCTAGCAAAAACAAGCATAAAATCCCTCTTAACTCATAAATATTTATAGTTTAAGACATTACTAATTAAGTGTATATTTAAAAACTAAAATATCCTTAGTACACTTATAGGTTAGATACTAAGAGAATCTTAGCAGGATATAATTTATAGCTAAGGTTCACATGGAAACTCCAACACCTTCACGCCTAAAATCTGCAAGAAAAGCAGCTGGCCTTACTCAGCAACAGCTAGGTATGGCACTAGGAATGGAGCCAAACACGGCTAGTGCTCGCATGAACCAGTACGAAAAAGGCAAACATGCCCCTGATTTTTTAACCATGAAACGCATTGCTAAAGAGCTTGATGTACCGGTAGCTTATTTTTATTGTGAAGAAGATGTCTTGGCTAAATTGATATGTGAACTTGGGAAGTTAAGTCTAGAAGATCAAAAGAGCATCTTAGGTATAGTTTTATCAAAAAAATAAAATCAAAGGCTTGGTTGCATGCGTTCAATTATGTAATCTTGCAACGCTAGACCTTGAAGCTTTTGTTTACAACCATTCACTCTAACCCAAGTTTTACCTGAAGAGTTAAAAAAGAGCTTAGGATTATTAGATTTTGGAACTTTTACTTCTAATACAAATCCAGATTCAACTCCTAAAACCAAATGAAAAATAATTCTAATCTTAGTGGGATCAATGGATGGTTGAATGACATTGATTTTTGCATTGATTACTTTATTTATTTCATCCTTTTGATTAGTGTTTAATTTAAGGCATTTAACAACACCATCGTCACATATGCCCCAAAATATGCTGCCACCGGAACTATTTAAAAAAGCAATTATATATTCATCTACTTGGTTCTGAATGGAATTTGTAGGGCTTAACCCTTTAACTTCTTTAAACTCATGCGTTAAATCTTCTTCAAGTAGGCACTTTTTTCCTTCAACAAATTGGTAGTTTTCTGATTGTGTTGTTAGCTCAAATTGATCTGGTAGTGATTCAAAAAATATTCGAAGTTGGTTTATTGACCTAGGACTCATTCGAATGGCTTTGGAAAGCTTACTTAATGTACCATGCTCTTGAAGCAGTGAGTCTAATTGAGCAATAGCCTGTTCTTTTCCAACAAGCTGCCCCCAGCTTTCAATCTTTCTATTTCTTTGTGGCCCACTCTGGAGTCCTCCTGGATAATAAACAGCATTAATTGCATCAAAAGCATTTTGTAAATCCCAGTTTTTATTAATAATCAAATGACAGCACCGTGTTTAATCGTGTTATGTGGATAAGCATTTTGAAGTATTACTTATCATATACTTTTTCTATCAAAGAAATGTTGATGAGCAGATTCTGAAATATCACATCCGACAGCTTGTCGATTTAAGTTATTGGCTGCTACTAAAGTAGCTCCTGAGCCAAAAAAAGGGTCGACGACGAGTTCATTTTCATTACTGCTTTGCGAGATGAGTGTTTCAATTAACTTAACTGGCTTTTCAGTAGGGTAGCCCCTGTATACTCTTTTACATGTGAGGATATCTGGAACGCTTAGATCATTTAACTTGCGCTTACCTTTCTCGAAAAAAAGAATATATTCGTGTCTAGCTCTGTAATGATAGCCCATTCCAATAGTCACTTTATCCCAAATTATTGGCTTCCAAAACTTGAAACCTACGTTTTCAGCTATTGGCTTAATATAAAACATGGTTTCCTGATCGCAGAATAGATAAAAATGCGAACCTTTTTTCAGCACTCTGTATATTTCTATTAGTAGATCTTCAAAGCGATTATTTGGAAATATGTCGAACCATTGATTACTTGACGATTTACTTACTTTTAGGCGAGTGGTTGTTCCTATTTTCCGATGTTTTTCTAATGATTCGTAGGGTGGGTCAGTAATTAAAAGATCAACACTTTCGGTTGAAAGTGTTGATAACCAATTTACCGCATCATCTTTAAATACTTGCATTAAATCTCTTTAGTTAAAGTGTGCTGCACAAGCGGCCATTGTGAAAAGCTTTCGAAGCAACGCCCTTTTTTAATCGTCGACAATCAATGCAATAGCTTTGATACCCATCAGGGTTGCGGGCCGTTTTGCGAGCAGGAGTAATTCCAAAAGAAGCCGGATATGGATGGAATATATGTTCAGAACTATTAGCGTCTGAACAATGAGGGCATGATTTAAACTTTTGACCGGTTGATGAATCTTTCTTTTGAACCATGCCGCTATTTAAAGCTTTGCCACAGCAATTACAAGCCATAAGAATCTCCTTATAAGTTAGCTTTGTATTTTTAAATTTGAGTTTTTTATTATGTTACTGGCTATTAATACATCCATTAGAAATGCCGTAACGCTCTCTACAGTATCAGATATTGTACTTTTGTGAAGTACGAATGATTTAACGATAATTATTTTTGACTATCTAATTTATTTAGCCTAAACCTAAACTAAGATTTTCTTAGTTTAGGTTGGCGATGCATTTTTTAGTTCAAACAAAACCTTATCCTGAAGAGGCGCTTGAAAGCTATATGCTAAGGCTTGCAAGGGATAACTCATACTATGACTATAGTGAGCTTGCTGATATTTTATGGCAATGGCTTGCGGAGCAAGATCATGAGCTTGAAGGTGCGTTGCCGTTAGAGCTGAGTAAAGTTGATGTTTATCATGCTAGGCAAGCGAGCAGCTTTAGAATAAGAGCGCTTAAGTTAGTAGCCCAATTAGCTGATGTTAACGCTGGTGATATTCTTGCGCTTGCATGGCGGCGCAGTAATTTTAAATTTGGCAACCTTGCAGCAGTAAGCCGTAATGATCTAACAATTCCCCTTGAGCTACTTCATACTGATAACATACCTGTTTGCATTGAATGCTTGTCTGAATCTTCATATATTCCTTTTCACTGGCATTTAAAGCCCTATAAAGCGTGCCATAAGCATAAAACACAATTAGCCATACATTGTGGTAAATGTCATAACTTAATTGATTATAGAGCTTCTGAGGCGTTTTTAGAGTGTGTTTGTGGTTATAAACCAACCAGTAGTGAACAGTTAAACTATGCAGACTTTAAAATTGCATTTGCGCTTGCAAGTAATAACAGCCATAAAATAGTCGGGTTAATATCCTGGTTTGCGAAGGTTAAGCAACTTGATGTAAGCGATGCTGACTTTAACTGCGCTTTTGTTGATTACTTTAGTACTTGGCCTGATGGCTTTACCGCTGAATTAGATTTACTCACAAAAAATGCGCGGCTCAAACAACTTAACCCTTTTAATAAAACTAAGTTTAACTCTGTGTATGGCAGTGTGATCCGTGATGGTCAAATAGCTGCAACAAGTAACCGTAAAAACAAAGTTCTTGATGAGATTATTAATTACTTTGTCGAATTAGTTGATAGTAATCCTAAAGCTAAACATCCAAATATTGCTGACTTACTGCTTTGTACTTTTGACACCGCAGTATTATTAAACACCACCACAGAGCAAGTTTACAGGCTTCACCAAGAAGGCTTTTTAAACTGTGCTTACTCACAAAAAAAGCACGAACAGCTCAGAGCTGATAGCCATGTTTTTTATTTACGCCAAGTAATTGAACTACAGCAAGCATTTGCAGCTGAAAAGACTCAAACAAAAAAACAATTTATAGCGCCGTGGTAACTTATGAACTTACAAGATGCATTTGCAATTGAATTATTGAAAGAAAAAACCACAGCCATTAGAAAGTTGTTTGCTCCATACATGCCTCATGTTGCGGTAGATGGTTTTGAGGAACAAGCGCTGACTGTGCTCATTAACCTAGTTTATAAGCGAAGTGAAATTGATGATTTAACAAGTACAAGAACCGCTCAAAGTGTATTACGCGATGAAGTGTTACTGAGTAAGTGCATTAACGAAGTAAAATGGTTTCATACTCATAATTTAAAATATCCTGATATACGCGTAAGCCATCAACGTTTAATTAGTGACGTTATAAGTGAAGATATTGCGGGTATTTGTAGCCGGTCATTACCTTTAAGTTTTGGCTGGTCGCACAACAGTGCTGAAATTAATCATGCAAAGTTATTTTTAACCTCATTTAGTTGGCAGGGCGAAGTGACTTGTTTAGCAAAGTTACTAATAACTGAAGAGCCTGTTTGGATTAATTTAATAAGAGCATACGGGTTTACTAAAAAGACGGTTTTAGACATCGCGGGTAAAATAAAACAGCAGTTGCCAGTGGCAGAACTCCCATTAGAAGTAAGCTCTTTTTCACCACAACTACAAATGCCATTTCAGCAAAGCTACCTTGCGGTTACGCCTGTAGTAAGTCACGCAATGCTAGCTAAAATTCAGCAATTAAGAACAGATCGTAAGTTAAATTTTGGTTTTGTTGAGCACTCAAGACCAGCCAATGTTGGCGATTTAGCAAGCTCAGTAGGTGGTAATATTAGAGTGTTGCGCTACTTCCCTAAAACATATTCAAAGGCTATTAACCGCTCTAAAGTAGCCAATAATGATATTGAGAAAGCATTTAAAATTCGTGCGCTATTAAGTAGTCAATTTCAACAGGCGCTTTTGGTATTGGTTGGTATTAAACAGTTTAATACGTTAAGGCAAAAGCGATTAGCGCGAGTCGCGGCGATTAGGCAAGTACGTGTTAGCTTGCAGTTGTGGCTGGATAACATTCTGGAAGCTAAAAATAACGCTCATGAGCAAGCTTACCCTGAGTGGGCAAAGCATTACTTAGATCAGAGTATTACTAACTGCATTAGCCAATTTAGTAACGTACTAAATGAGAGCCTTGGTAATTTAAGTAAGCTCAAACGCTTTGCGTATCACCCTAATTTAATGGGGCTGTTTAAATCGCAGTTAAACTATGTGTTTACTCATTGTGCAACTGAAAAGGAAACATTAAATGATGAGCAAATAGTGTATGTACATTGCCAAGATATGCGAGTGTTTGATGCCGAGGCAATGGCTAACCCATATATTCAAGGCATGCCCTCACTTACTGCTTTAAATGGGCTTGCTCATAACTTTGAGCGTAAGCTAAAAAACTTTATAGACCCTTCAATTAAGTGTATTGGCAGTGCTATTTACATTGAAAACTATCAACTACATAAAGGTAAACCATTACCTGAGCCAAGTAAGTTAAAACAAGTTGCTGGCCGTAGTCATGTAATAAGATCAGGAATTATCGATAAACCTAAATGTGACATAACACTCGATTTAGTATTTAGGTTTTTCGTACCAAATGAAGAGATACTTAATAAGTTAAATAGTCAGCTTATAAAGCCCGCACTACCATCTACGTATGCAGGCGGGACCATGCATCCACCTTCGTTATATCAAAATATAAACTGGTGTCATGTACATACTACACCGAGTGAGCTGTTTAAAAATATAAAGGCAAAATCGTTAAATGGCAGTTGGTTGTACCCTTCAAAAAAAGTAGTCAAAAGTTTTGAACAATTGATTGATGTCCTTAACGGTAACTTTAATCTAAGACCCGCTGCAATTGGCTTTGCTGCGCTTGAAGAACCCGTAAAGCGAGATGCAGCATTACATGAATATCATTGTTACGCTGAGCCCGTAATTGGGTTGTTAGAGTGTGTTAGCAATACGTCAGTTAAGTATGCAGGGGCTAAGCGGTTCTTTCATGACGCATTTTGGGTTATGGATGTTCAAAAAGAGTCTATGCTTATGAAAAAGTCTAAGTTTGAGTATGAATAATGCAATTACCTCGGCACTTAAGTTACTCGCGTTCGCTTTCACCCAGCAAAGCAGTGTTTTTTTATAAAACACCAGAGTCTGATTTTGAACCGCTACAAATAGAACAAAATAAATTAGTTGGGCAAAAATCAGGATTTGGCGATGCGTATCAAAAGCAAGGTGAAGCTAAAAATTTAGCGCCACAAGATCTTGCTTTTGGAAACCCTCAAACAATTGATGTGTGCTACGTGCCTCCAACAGTAAATGAGCTATTTTGTCGTTTTTCACTCAGGGTTGAGGCCAATAGCAATGAGCCACATGTTTGTGATGACCCTAAAGTTATCTATTGGTTAAAACGTTTTTTTGAAACCTACAAAAAACACAATGGTTTTAATGACGTTGCAACTCGCTATGCTAAAAATATACTGATGGGCAACTGGCTTTGGCGTAACCGCCAATCACCAAATGTTGATATTGAAATCCTTACTGAGCACGCAGCTCCAATTATTGTTGAAGGTGTACAAAAACTAAAATGGCAAGGCAATTGGCAAAATAATCAAACGGCATTATTAACGTTGTCAGAAGCTATTCAAGAAGGGCTCAGCAACCCTCAAAATTATTGTTATTTAGATATAACAGCAAAAATTAAAAATGCATTTAGCCAAGAAGTTCACCCTAGTCAAAAGTTTGTAGATAATGTTGAACAAGGCATGTCATCTAAACAACTTGCATACACTCAAGTGGGCGATAAAAAAGCAGCAAGTTTAAACTCGCAAAAAGTAGGGGCTGCGATTCAAACTATTGATGATTGGTACGAGGGAGGTTACAAACCTTTACGCACTCACGAGTATGGCGCAGATAAGCAAATATTAGTTGCACACAGAACACCTAAGAGCCATTCAGACTTTTATTCATTACTCCCGCGCATTGCCATGCATATTAAGCACATGGAAAAGCATGGTTTAGGGCAAAGTGAACAATCAGACGCAGTTCACTTTATTGCGGCAGTGCTGATTAAAGGTGGCTTGTTTCAAAGGAGTAAAGGTTGAAGCGCTATTATTTTACCATTACTTATTTACCCAAGAATTGTGATGTAAGCCTTCTTGCTGGGCGTTGTATTGGTATTTTGCATGGGTTTATGAGTTCACGCGAAATTAGTAATATAGGTGTGTGTTTTCCTAAATGGAACGAGCAAACCATAGGTAATCAAATAGCGTTCGTATCAACAGATAAAAAGCAATTAACCAACCTATCTCAGCAAAGCTATTTTGAGATGATGGCTCATGATAAATTATTTGATTTATCAAAAATACTCGAAGTACCAACAAACCAAAGTGATGTAATGTTTGTTCGCAACCAATCGGTAGCCAAAGCATTTGTTGGCGAAAAGCAAAGACGATTAAAACGCGCTAAAAAGCGAGCTGAAGCTAGAGGCGAGGTCTACAACCCTAAATATAAATTTGAGGCAAAGGACATAGGCCACTTTCATTCAATACCTGTATCAAGCAAAGGTAACGGCCAAAGTTATATTCTGCATATACAAAAAATTGAAAAAACTGAACCCATAAATAATCAGTTTAACAATTATGGCTTTGCTACAAATCAAACATTTCAAGGCACGGTTCCCTCTTTGAATACCCTTTTTTAATAGTTATACAACACTCTTCTTAATTTTCAATGGGTTATCTGGTTGATTAAAATAAGGGTAAATAATTTAAATTCGTTTAACAGTTTGGTATTTATAGAAATTTAAACTACTTTTAATAGTGAACTGCCGAGTAGGCAGCTGAAAATTTAGAAAATAGTCGAGTAGTTCCTACACGTGTATCTTCTGCCGAATAGGCAGCTGAAATTAGGCCAGGAAGTAAACAACCACAACTTGTGACTTTATAACTGCCGAAAAGGCAGAGGCTAAATAAAAAGACCCCAGCAAACGCTGGGGTCTTTTTATTCGTTATTTGATATAAAACTTGGATTTTATTAAGGTTTTTATTCGTCCAAACATGGTCAAAAATTCACTTTGATTTTCTATTACTCGTACAATTTCTGACATAATTACGTATTAAACTCAAATTTTTCATGTAAGATGTTGGGGGGGTTACACCATATTGGTTAAGTGCAGGAATTATATGTTGTAATATTGTAAAAATAATAAATAGATATATTTCATGGTTTATTCAGAATACCTTAACGCAGCTAGAAAGCACTATGCGACATGCGAAGCTCTAAAAACAACTATCTTGGGTTTGGATTTAGTAAAAGCCCCAGATAAAGTTAATAATAAACACTTTAGGTTAAATTTATATTATTTAACGGGCTATATTTTCGAATGCTCAATTAAATATGGGATATATAAATTAGTAAATCATGATCTTAAAACTCCAATTAATGAGCTTAATGTCCCAGGCATAGACTTTGCCAATGACATCAAAAAACATAGATTCGATCGTTATTCTGAACACCTAATTGTCAGACATGCAGGTATAAAATTGGTTGATGATAGAAACTCTGTCCCACCTGAAGTTGTTAAGTTATATAATTCTTGGGATGCCCCTGTAAGATATTTGTACAATGATTCAAAGCCATTGTCATATTCGATGTTAGAAAATAAACACTTATTCACATTTTTAGACTGTGCACGTGAAGTGCTTAAAACAGTGGAAAGGCTATAGGTTAATAATGTTAAAGTCATTCAAATTCATAAAAACGATAGAAGCTTTTTTAATCCACCTTCAAGACAAGAAAATAATAGAAAAATATAAAGTAAAGTTATCTATTAATCAAACTGTTAAAGTATTAGTTGCAAGCGACTCTATTGAGTCAATAGTTGATTTTGAGGCTGAGTTATCTCAATATGAAGAATATATTGAAGATCAACAGCTAATCAAAGAAAGCTTACTAAATGACTCCATTACATTTGAGTTTTTTTCTACTGAAGATAGTGAAGTCGATTATTCATATGAATTTTCAGGAAGTAAAGTTGATTACGGTCTGAGGCGGTCTTTGTCTGCTCTTTTAGATAAAAGCTCAAATCAAATTAATAAGAGTAATGTTATTACGTTTTATAGCTACAAAGGAGGGGTTGGAAGAACAACCTCACTTGCATTAACTGCAACATATCTTTCGCGGATGGGTAAAAAAGTTTTTGTAATCGATTGTGATTTTGAAGCGCCAGGGTTGATTAATTTCTTTAATACCTCTCAATCAGGTTCTAAAAAATCAGGGGTTGTTGAGTATCTTAATGACTGTTTATTCGATTCAGAAGTTACTCTTGATGATTATGTCTATGAAGTAGAAAAGAGTTACTCAGGAATAGGAAATATTCACTTGATGCCAGCTGGAAATTTACTTGGGGATAGTGACGATTTATTAAGTTATATTGAAGGCATTGCACGATTAGATCTTCAAAGTAATATTCTAATTGAAAGATTAAAGGAATTAGTCTCAGATATAAATGATGCTTATAACCCTGATGTTATTTTGGTTGATTCAAGAACAGGATTCAATAATATTTTTGGGGCTCTTGTAAATATTTCGAGTTCAATAATTACGTTTTTAGGTGATGATATTCAAAACACTCCTGGTGCGGAATATGTAACAAGCCTACTTTCTAATATTGATGTAAATCAGTGCTATGTTTTGTCAATACTTAGTAGTGGCCCTTCTAAGAGATTCAACAATTTCAACACTTATATTGCAGTTAATAAGAGTGATAATATATCTACATTTTATCTTGACCGACAGCTTATTCTGGAACTTATAGGTACCCCTTATGAAGATATTGATGATTTAAATGATTTTATTAATGGAGAGAATGGTTCACCTAGATACCAAATGCTATTTGAATATATTCATTCATTAATTCCATCTAGTGCGGATGAATTAGCTGAAGCTGCTCAGTCAGAAGATAAAAAAGAATTATTTGTAAATGTTAATGAAGAGGAAGTAAAAGAATCATCAAGCAGAAGCCAAATCAATACAAGTATAAGTGATAATGTACTTTTTGAGGTAAAGAAACACCTTCCTGATTTGTACGCAGAAAACATTGACTACACTGAGGATTATTTGCGAAATAGCTTTTATATAAGACCTTGTATGGAAGATTTTTTTATACCTGAAAAAACTATTTTGTTAGGTGACAAAGGAACAGGCAAGACAGCATTATATAAAGCTTTACAAGTTGAGAGTATTTTTGAACTTTTAATCGAAAAATCTCAGAAAAAGCATCTTAATTATAATGTATTAAATATTACTAATTATGAGAATGATAGTTTTGAAATCTTAGGCTTAACGGAAGAACTGGTCAAAAACGAACTCTTTATTAAGAAATTTTGGATCTTCTATATTTGGAATGCAATTTGTACCAGAGCAGACTTTTCGACTAAAAACAAAGAACTGATAGTTAACCTTTCCGACATAAATGTAATTGATAGAATTGTAGAAATTGTTACTTTAAATGAATCTTTTCAATTGATTGAAAAAGAATTAGAACTTTTCAATAGTCAGCTTAGAGGAAAGGATAAAAGGTTAATTTTAACATTTGACCGCCTAGACAATATTGTAAAACCATATCTTTGGGATGACATTGTTTCGCCATTAGTTAAATTATGTAATAAGTTTCCTTGGGAAAGCATATTTCCAAAACTTTTTTTGAGGAGGGATTTATATGAGAGGCTTGGCAACCTTACAAATAAAAGTTCCTTTAAGCCAAAAATAATTGGCTTAGAGTGGTCTAAGAATGAAATATACTCTTACTTTTTAAAGATTGTTTTTACTTATTCCCCCGAGGAATTTACTACATATCTACGCGAAAAATTAAAACCAGTTTTAGTTAATGAAGTAACGAAGCGCCTAAATAAAAAAGGTGCTCGAAATCAATTGCCTTTAGATACTTATTTAATTCAGCCTGTAATTAACGCATTCTTTGGTGAATCAAAGCAGAAAAAAAATGGTAAAAATAGCAGTGCTTATGATGACTTGTATAGAAATATTCAAAGTGCTGATAGTACAGTGAATCTCAGACCTTTTTTAGATTTGATCAAGTACGCAATTGAGGAGCAGGAGCAGCAGGATTTTGATCGTGGTTATCGAAAAGGTGCAATCTTAGGGTTAGCTTATTGCACAAGTAAGCATGTAAGAAAGCAGGCAGTTGTGAATTACCTGATAGATCTTTGGGGTGAACAGGGAAATGAATTGGTCAAATACTTCTGCCAAGATTTATCGAATAATCGAGTTCATCCACAGTATAAAAAAGCTAAGTTAGATGAAGGTTTATTTGAAAAGTTGCTACAAGATATTAGACAGCGCCATATTTCTGATAGCACTGTTAGCTCTACGACTATAAATGAGTTTAAGCAAATTTTGATCGCTAATAAAATTATTACTCCATATATGGTCGGTAACAAAAATAGATATGGTTACGCATATTTGTATACGAATTACTTTGGGGTTTAGTTATTTTTTGATAACAGCCTTTGTCTATAGTAATCATTTTTCATAGTAAAAGGCTGTTAGTAATTTCAACACGTTATAAGTCAACTAAACTTGGCAGTATTTTTATTTGGTTGGCTTCATAAAGCCTGTATTTGGTAACTTTATGCCATTATAAGCTTCAACATTATGCCAACTTACACTTCACTTGTGCCGTTGTAGTTCAATGAAATCGAATGTGGTTATGTCAACTTATACTTCAAACAACATTGGGTGTATTAAAATTCCATTTTTCAATATTTCTTATTTATATTATTCGTACACTAATTCTGGATCATACCCATTTAGCTAAATTTTTACCTTTATAGACAATAGCTAATGAGTGAGCAATAATTAAAACTCGTGATTATACTTTACGCCGCAGGTGTTAAATAAGCTATTAAGGGTTAATATGACGTCTCAGAGGAATAAGTGGGCGCTTGCTATATTATTAGGGCTTTTAGGGGGATGCGCTAACCTTTTACCTCTGTATTTTTTTGATAGCTCTGAATTTTTATTTGGTCAGACGTTTGTAATACTCAGTTTAGTGTTTGCTGGGCTTCGTTATTCCCTCCTTAGTTTAACTATTGTCACTGGTTTTTTATTTTATCGCTGGGGGCATAGCTGGACCAGTATTGTTTATGTGCTTGAGCTGTTTTGGCTTTATACCTTTTGCTTAAAGCGTTCTAAGCCAATACTTCCTTTAGGCGCAGTGTTTTGGTTTTTAGTCGGCTTACCACTGGTGTGGGCTTTGGGTCACTTTGTTATAGGCCTGCCTTGGCTCACGCTTGTTGTGGCTGCCTCAAAATACTTTATCAATGCCATGATAGCGTTAGCTTTGGTCGACTTAGTGAGTGTGTTTGTTCCCCACGCAAGCCGGGCTTATCAAGGGCAGCCTTTGGCCCGTATATTAAGTTATGTTGTCAGTATCATTATTGTTTTGGTGGTTTTGATCACCAGTGTCTTTTTGGTTAATCAGCATTACTCGCGCTTAGAATACGAAGTAAATACGCAACTTAAAGAAAAATCACGCTCGATCAGTGCCCAGCTTAGTGACTATTTGTTGTTTCATAAAAATGCAATGGTAATAACCAGTGATGCAATGAGTGCCGGAGCACCAATACAGCAGCAGCTTGAGCGGCTAATGGCTTTATACCCTGGTTTTGCAACTAGTCTGTATGCGAGCTCCGAAGGTTATGTTGAGAAAAGTATACCCAGTGAATTGCTCAGTGGTTTAAGTCAGAGTCAGCGTTATGTTAATGATCGTCCTTATTTCGCTCAGGCTCAGCAGTTCCCCTTAGGCTACAGCAGTGGCGTTTTTCAAGGCAGAGGATTAGGCGATCAACCTATTGTTGCGCTTTCGGCTCCCATTTATAAAAATGATGAGTTTTATGGTGTAGTTGAGGGGTCGCTCAAGCTAGATCAGTTAGAGCGGTTTATTCCCAATTTATTTGAGTATAAAGGGGATTTACTTGTTCTTGATGCCGATAAAAAAGTAGTATTTAGCTCGTTAAGTCAGTTTACGGTGCTGACTGATTTTAAGCAGCAGGATCTTAGTATCCAACGTTTTAGTGGTAATCAGCTTTTTCGCTCAAACGATAACGAGGTGTACCATACAAATCAGTATGTTGACGACACCACAGGGTGGCAGATTATATCGCTCTATAATCGTAAATATTTAAGCTTGGTGGTAGTGGCTGCTTGGTTACCCACTATGTTGCTGGGGCTATTTTCCATTGCACTGGTGGTATTATTTATTTATAAATTCACCCATTTGCTGGTTAAACCCATCATAGAGTTAACTAATTTAATCAACAGCTTTAGTAAAACTAAAAAACACGTATTTAATACCGATTCTAGTTGGTACGAAGTACTGCAATTACAGCAACAATTTGAAATGTTGGGCAATGCACTTCTGCATTCAATCAAAAGTTTGCAAGCCTCTAATGTAAAAAATGAAGACCTTAATAAACAACTTAGCCAATTTAATCAGCAACTCGCAGATAAAGTAGCAGAACAAACAACTGAGCTAACACAAGCCGTTAAACTCGCTAATGAAGCAAATATCGCTAAGTCACAATTTTTAGCTAATATGAGTCACGAACTTCGCACACCTATGAATGGCATATTAGGTATGGGAGAGGTTTTGCTTCGAGATCAGTCTTTAAGTAATGAACAAAAAGAGTTGTTGCTCACGCAGCAAAAAAGCGCCAAAAACTTGCTTGATATTCTTAACGATATTTTAGATTTTTCTAAAATTGAAGCAAATGCCATGGAGCTAAATAGTAGACCCACGCAGCTAGCTCCATTTATCGAAAATATACGCTCTTTATTTACGCCGATTGTTAGTACTAAAGAGGTGGAATTTAGCATAATTCAAACCACAAATTTACCACTGTACATTAGTGTTGATGAATTACGCTTAAATCAGGTGATTATTAATTTACTCTCTAATGCGTATAAATTTACAGAGCATGGCTTTGTGCGATTATCGTTCGATTATAACGATAATAAACTTCAGGTTAGCGTTGAAGATAGTGGTATTGGTATTGCAAAGGCACAGCAATCATTATTATTTAGTGAGTTTACTCAAGCTGATGTGGGCGTTGCACGTAAGTATGGCGGAACAGGGTTGGGGCTGGCTATTTCTCAAAAGCTAATAAAAATGATGGACGGTGAAATTCATTTACACAGTGAAGAGGGTAAAGGTAGTACGTTCACCTTTAGTATTAGTGCGCCAGAATCAGCAGACGCTCCCTCAAAGTTACCTAAAAAAACAGCTTCGCAGCCAAACCTTTTGGATAAACGCATACTGTTGGTAGAAGATAATGCGATTAACCGACAGGTGATTGCAAAAATGCTTGAGCCTACTAAAGCGAGTTTAACAATGGCTGAAGATGGCTTAAAGGCGCTTGAAGTATTGAAGAGTCAGTCGTTTGATTTGATTTTAATGGATTGCCAAATGCCGAACATGGATGGCTATGAATGCACTCGCGCGATTAGAACCACTGAAATTAAAACCGGCTTACGAGTACCTATAGTGGCGATCACTGCAAATGCTTATGAGGAAGATAAGCAGCGCTGTTTAATTGTTGGTATGGATGACTTTATAGCCAAACCCATTAATAGCGATGATTTATATACAGTGATTGGTAATATACTCAGCTGAGCAGCAGCTGAAGAGCACAAAGCATAGTTCAGGGTTAGTATGCTAAGTGGCCGAGGCGTGCTCGGCAATTCATATTATACTTTTTTGGTCAGCCACATACCGCCAAGTACGGAAGCAAAAAATAACCAAAACTCTGTTTTAAGTGATACCAGTTGTACAAGCCCGGGGCCCGGGCACACGCCGCTTAAGCCCCAACCTAAACCAAATAAAATAGAGCCAGTAATTAACCGCGTATCGACCTTTTTTAAATCGCTAAGGCTTAGTTTGTCGTTAAACACCGGCGTGCCTTTTTTAGTGAGCCAAAACCATGCGCCCATCATAATGGTCATTGCAACAGCCATAACAATAATTAAGCTACCGTCCCATTGCTGATTAAAAGTGAGAAAGTTAAGCACTTTATCTGGGTTGGTCATGCCACTAATAATTAGTCCCAAACCAAATACAAACCCTAAAATAAGTGTAATAATTGCGTGCATGATTTACCCTACTAAATTAGCGGTGATAATGGCGATTGCCATAAACGTACAGGTTGATACCCATGAACGGGCCGAAAAGCGAGACATACCACATACGCCGTGACCACTGGTGCAGCCATTCGCTAACGTGGTCCCCGCACCGACCAAAAGCCCTGCAATAATAATCATCCAAGGCGATAAGCTTAATTCGCCTACTAACAGCTCAGGGGCAAATAATTGTATAAATACACCTGCTAGTAATAACCCCATCACAAAACACAGTTTCCAACGAGAAGCTGCTGCCAGTGGATTAAAAATTGATTTTATAAGCCCTGAAATTCCCGCTACTTTACCAAATAAAACCAGTAATAACGCGCAGGCTAGACCAATTAAACCACCGCCAATAGCCCCAGTTAGTGGTGTGAATTCGGTTGTCATCGTTTAAATCCTCCAAGCAAGGGATACACCCAATCCTGATTGTTCCATTGAAATTGATAGTTGTTGATTAGGCGCTAAGTAGTTTGCACCTGTTACATTTTTAGAGGGTGAATAAAAAGCCATTGCGTTAAATTGCACCGCGTCACTAAGCGCATGACTAATGCCTGCTGTAAAATGCCATTCTTGCACACCGGGCGCTAAAATATTAAATAAAATGTCAGATGATGGAATGGGTTGCTCAGTATAAGAAGCACCAAACCTAATTTTTTGTTGCTCAGTGCGTTGCCATTGATAACCCAGTTTATAAATACTCATATCGTGCCAACCAAAGCCTGCTCCGGCTTCAGCCCCTAGTGGCGCTGACATTAAATTAGTAATAGGGTTGGCGATACTTTTTACTTCACTGTAATTTATTTTTTGCCAATCAAACACCACTTGGTGCGATGGTAAAAACTGCCAAGCGGTACCGAGCTGAATAGAGCTTGGTAAATCAAACCCGCCTTGCTCTGCAAACAGGCCGCTGTAACGGTAAAATTCATCCATAGACACTGATGAACGGTAACTGGCGCCCCAGCTAAATGACGAGTTAATAATGTGGCTGATCCCAAGTTGCATTCCAATGCCTGTGCTGGTATCAACGCCATTATTAGACAGCGCCTCTGGCTTTTGCGAAAAGGCGGCAAAATTTGCCAAACCTTGTGCTTCAAATTGTTGCACTACATAAATAGCAGAAACACCTAGGCATATTTGTTCATTTAATTGATAGCTTATGGTTGGACTGACAAATAACTGTTTTAAGTCAACACCAGTGGTGCCGCCATAAAATGTGCCTTGAGGGGCAGAAGCAGCCACATATTCTGTGTTCATTCCGCCGTTACCGTAAACTAATAGGCCAATATTAATGCGCTCATTTAATTGATGGTCAATAGCAAATTCGGGAATTGCAAATAAGCTGTTATCACTTTTTTTGGTTGTTGCGTCCAAATACAGTGCATTGGGAAAGTATTCATCGACCTTTGCAGCGGTGTAGTTACGCTCAGGAGCAAATAATTCTATGCCTACCGACATTTGCGTACCATTAGCTGAAAAAGTAGCCGGGTTATTTGCACCCGACATTAACTCTTCTGATAACGCTACACCAGCACCTGCCATGCCTTTGTGAGTCATACCGTAGCCATGAGTAAAATAGCCATTCGTTGCAAATACATTAAATGTGCTTAACGCAGAGGTGAAAATAAGGCCTGAGAGTAACTGTTTTTTCATTTAAATTGAGACTAAGTAGAGAAAGTTGGCGAACAATAGCTAACTTTTTATATTCCAAAAAAGAACTTTAAAAGATTATATATACTAAAAAAGCATATTGTTTGTGGATGAGGAACAGGTAAATGAAAGGGCTTACAAAGGAGGGTTAAATACACTGGAGTAAAACAGCATTATTAAGCGCTATTTTACTCCAGCTAAGTAATTACATTGACTCTAATTTCATACCGCGTGTCTCTTTAATGTATTTAACTACAAAAAACACACTAATAAACGCCGAGAGGGTATAAAAGCCATAGGCGCCTGCTAAACCAATACTACCTAGCATGATAGGGAAGGTCATAGTAATAGCAAAGTTAGCTATCCACTGCGCACTAGCAGCAACTGCAAGCGCGGCGCCGCGAATGCGGTTATTAAACATTTCACCAAGCAGTACCCACACAATTGGGCCCCAGCTTAAACCAAAAAATACCACAAACAGGTTAGCCATTATTAAAGCAAAGGTACCCATATTTTCGCTAAGTGCTAACTTGCCCGCTTCATCAAGGCCTGCACTGCCAAAGGTGTAGGTAAGTGCACTTAAACTAATAAACATACCTATACTACCTACCAGTAACAATGGCTTACGTCCCACTTTATCAACTAAAGCAATAGCAATAAAAGTAGACAAAATATTAGTGGTACCCGCAAGCACGTTTATAAACAGTGATTGTGATTCATCAAAACCAGCGGCTTGCCAAAGCTCTGAACCGTAATAAAATACCACGTTAATACCAACAAATTGTTGAAACACTGACAAGGCCACACCCACCCAAACAATAGGGTGTACCTTTTTACTGCCATCGATAAATAAATCGCGAATACTTGGTTTTTTATCGCTTTTCAGAGACTGCTTAACGTCATTGATTTGCGCATCAGCATCATCGTTTGAAATTTTATTAAATACAGTTTTAGCGTGTTTAAGCTTGCCTTGTGCGACTAAGTAACGCGGTGACTCAGGAATAAACAAGACCCCAATTAAAAATAAGCCTGCAGGAACCAGTTCAGCCCAAAACATCCAGCGCCATGCAGCTAAGTCTAACAGTAAAATACCCTCGGCACCGCCTGCGGCATTAGCAATTAGGTAGTTACTTAAAAAGGCAGCAAACAGACCCAGCACAATAGCAAGCTGCTGCAGTGTTGCTAAACGGCCGCGTAAGCTGGCAGGTGCTACTTCGGCAATATAAGCCGGCGCTAAAACAGATGCCGCACCGATACCTAATCCACCAAATAAGCGGTAAAAAATAAACTCAGCTGAGCTATCAGCAATACCAGAGCCAAATGCACTGATAGCAAATATAAGTGCAGTGACAATCATAATAGCGCGACGGCCAAATTTGTCAGCTAATGGGCCAGCAGCTAAAGCACCCAGCGCACAACCAAGTAAAACAGAGGCAACATTAAACCCTGTTGCTACACTGCTTGAGTTAAATGTATTACCTAATGCCGATACAGTGCCATTTATAACGCCTGAATCAAAACCAAATAAAAAGCCACCAATGGCGGCAACAGCCGATATAAAAATAACGTATAAAAGTGAGCACTTTGTCTGTGCGCTTTGCTCACCTTTAGTTGCATGCTGTGTTGTCATGTTGTTCAATCCTAATTTTTATTATGTGTAATGAAGTTAAAGTACCACTAATAATTTGCGGGCAACCTTAGCACAGAGTAATCACGCTAAAAAAGATATTTCAATAGTAATACGTATGCATAAATAAATTAATTGAGTTGCGCGAGGGTCTGTTTATCTTTTGAGATTGAAGTTTCAGCAGTGTGTTTGGTTTTTAAGCAAAATAGATCTTTTGCCATGTGAATGCCCGTAAATAGGTACTAACGCTTCGTTAATGTTAAACACGCACTGCTTGAAGGGTTCTGCTATCTACACAGGTGAAGATAAGGGCCAGGGTATAAAAAGGGTGCTCGGTTTTAACTTAGTTTATTAGGTAACAAACCTCGCTGAAATTAAAGCGCCCGAGATTGAATCAATTTAAATTCTAAAAGGCTATTAACTCCTAATTGGGTTGCTAAAAGCGCTCAAATAATTATACTGTTTTTATATACAGTATTGGCGGTTTTTATGAGAAAAGAGTTACCAGCAAAATATTATTTGGCACATTTTAAAGAGCTAATAGGCTTTGTGAGTGATAAATGTATGCATTTACTTGAGCAAAAGCACATTACATTTATTAATAAAATAAACACCCTCGACGAGCAAAGCCAATGCATGCTAGCACGTATTTATTCTCGTAAACCTTATTTAGTGCAAACTCAGTCATTAAATTATGAAGAGATTATTTCGCCTTATCAGGCACTTTTTAATTTAAAAACAGCTGGGTTAATCTGTGACCCCTCACAAGCAGACGCTAAGCAACTGCTTAGCCATCTAACAAAGCCGGCCTTAATTGAGTTGTTAGCTCAACAAGAGCTGCCACCACTATTTAAAAAAAGTGCTGCTAAAAGTTGTTTAGTTGAAGTCGCTATTTCATTTTTTGAATCTAAGCCAGAGCGTCTTTCGCATTTGTATAATCAGTACGTGATCAATAATAGAGATGAGTGTTACCAGTATTTTGAGTTTTTGTATATTGGCAGGCTCAGTGCCGGTGATGTGAATCATCAAAACCGGTTTGTACTAAGAGATTTAGGGGTAACCCCTGTTAGGCAAGGACATCATGAAAGTTTGTCTCGCTTTGACTCAATTGAGGAAGCGCAATCTAACTATGTGTTAAACCGTTTTCGGTTAGCCGTTAAAAACGCGAAAGATGACAATGAAAATGAGACGTTAGCAAAACAGTTAATAAATGAATTAGCAGTAGGGGCTGTAGCTCGAGAGCTAAAGAATAAGTTATTGGTCATACTTTATAAGCAACTAAAAACAACTAACCCTGTATTAGCGTTTGATGTACTTAATGCCTGCGAGGATGATGCGCACGCACTAGAAATTCAAATAAGAGAGCAATACCGTTTAGGTAATAAAGAATGGGTAAAGGCGCAACTTGAGAAAATTATAGAAAATCCGCTCACCGATGAGTTACTGTACTTTGCGGATGACTTTTTAATGCGCAAATTTAACAAGCAAACACGCTCACGGCTTAGTGAAATGTTAGCCAGTACACGCTGTATTATAGAAGTTGATGAACTTTACCGTGGCGATGTTGAGTTAGGTGTAAGTGATCACTACACTCGTCAAGGCAAACAGGTTTTTTATACTGAAAATACTTTGTGGCAAAGCTTATTTGCGCTGGTTTTTTGGCAAGAACTCTTTATTGAAACCCCGACACCGCCTTGTAATGAATTTGATATTTACCCGCAAGCCTTAAAAACAGACACCTTTTATTTAAATCAATCCTCACAAATAGAAGCGCGGCTAGCTGCGTGTAATAGTGCCCAGAAATTGCTGAGTTTAGTGTGTAACCATGCAGCGAAGTATTATGAGCAACCAAATGGCTTATTTAGATGGCACAAAGATGTATTAAAGCCATTAGAGATGCTTATTTTAAACAGCCCGATAAATGCGCTATTAAGCCATTTAAAAAACATGGCAAAAAACTACCGACAATTAAAAGATGGTTACCCCGATTTAATGATTGTTGATAACAGCGCAGTTCATTTTGAAGAGGTAAAAGCGCCCGGAGACAAGCTTAAAAGAAACCAGCTAGTGAGCATCGATAATTTAAAAAATAGTGGATTTAAAGTTAATATTGCAGCGGTGAAGTGGTATGTAGACCCTAACCGTATTTATAGTGTGGTAGATATTGAAACTACAGGAGGCCTAAAAGGCGGTAACCGCATTACCGAAATTGGTATTGTTAAAGTAAAGCAGGGCGAAATAGTTGATACATGGACCACATTGATAAACCCAGAGCGTCCCATCCCGCGTTTTATTACCAAACTAACTGGTATTAACGACGCCATGGTAAGTGATGCGCCTATATTTAGCGACATTGCTTCGACTTTATTAGATAAGCTTTCGGGTAGTATTTTTGTCGCTCACAATGTTAATTTTGATTATGGTTTTATTAAAAAAGAGCTTGAGGGGCTGGGAATCAACTTTAAAATGCCAAAACTATGTACCGTTGTTGAATCACGTAAAGCATTTAAGGGATTAAAGTCGTATTCGCTGGGAAATTTATCTGCACACTTTAATTTAGACTTAACCAACCATCACCGTGCATTAGACGATGCCAAAGCGGCCGCGCAGTTATTATTACTGGTTCAGCAAACGGACAGTCAGTGATAGATTTACGTCAGTTAAATGTATTTTGCTTAAAGTAGTAAAGTGCCTTGTGTATAAATACAGGGTATTAAAACATTAGGTTTATCTATTTTTAATGGCTGATTAAAACTACGCTTATAAAAATAATCGCTGTAAGCTTTGCAATCCCATGATAATATTAAATTTATGTTAACAACTTTTGGGGCGGGTGTTTTAAAAGTGGTTATGTTTCTGGGCAAAAACAATAATAAATTAAGGATAATAATGAATCATCGACAATTGAGTGCCACTTTGCTGGTATTGATGGCTTTAATAACTGGCTGTAATTCGTCACCAATAAGTCTTTACAGCGATAATACTATGAAGAAAAAAGAATATAATGGTGTTAAGGCATACAGAAAAGGGGAGTTTGAAGAGGCTTTTAACTATTTAGAAGAACCTGCTGCATTGGGTTATAAAAGTGCACAATACACCCTAGCGTTTATGTTTTTAAAAGGACAATATTTAGAGCAATCAACTAAGCTTGGTATGGGGTGGTTGGGTGTTGCTGCAGAAGCAGGCGTTGAAAATTGGTCACAACAATATGATACTTTTTATGCCGCTGCGACAACACACGAAAAGCAAGAAATAGATGCAATTGTTGCCGTTTATATTGAACAATTTGGTGTTAAAGCTCAAAACATGACCTGCCGTAGGTCAACATCACCTAGGCGCACATTCGGCGAAATTAAAATTGATTGTAATAAACACGATGGTGTTGTCACTGTTCATGAAATACAAACAATAGAGTAAAGCTAGTTACTAACTAGCTTCTTTTCAAAGTCACTTTTTACGATATCGAGCGCTTTTAATACTTCTTCTGGCTCTACATCGTGTTGCTCTAAAATCATAATTAAATCAACAGCCAGTTTCACGTGTGTGGGAGCGTCTTCTAACGGGTTACTCATGGAGCTCTTTCTTTTTAGCTATTTGATCAATCGCAAAATTAATGGCAAGTTCAACGCGTTGCTGCATATCTAAACGATCTGTTTGAGTTAAATAAAACGCCATATCTACATCGTATCTAATATAACGGGGTGGTAATTGATTGAGTACGGTACAGCAAAAGTCAGCCATTATATCGTCGTTGTAACGTTCATTAAGTTTACGTTTTTCTATTTCTTCTAAAACGAGTTTTTCGTAAAAATTGTGTATGTCGTCATCTAATCGCATATTCCTGTCACTCTTTTTTATTGTCTGTAATGAGTCTATACCAAGGATTGTTATAAATCGAGAGCCGCTTTAAATAGTTGCTTATGGACACTAACTAAATTGTTGCTGTTACGTTGATAACCGCCACCTAAAGCGCACATAAGCGGGATGTTTCGCTGCTTACAAAAGTTAAGAACGGTAAAGTCACGCGCGTATACGCCAGCTAAAGAAACATCAAATAAGCCAAGTTCGTCTTTGGTATAAATATCGGCGCCCGCATTATATAAAATAATATCGGGCTGGTGGAGGCGAACACATAACTCAAGAGCTTGCTCTAGTGTTGTTAAATACTCTGCATCTGTGGTGTTTGCAGGTAAGCCAAAGTCATAGTTTGAGTGCTGTTTTTGCCGAGGAAAGTTTTGTTCACAGTGAATTGAGCAGCTAATTATATGCTCGTGCTGTTGGGTTATTTGCGCGGTACCATCACCTTGGTGTACGTCACAATCAAATATTAATACGGTGTCGGCTTGCTCCGTTGCAATAAGATGCGCTGCCGCAATGGCTAAACCATTAAAAATACAAAAGCCACTGCCGTAATTGCTGTAAGCATGGTGGTAGCCGCCACTTAAATTAGCCGCTAAGCCGGTTTGCAGTGCATTCTCAGCTGCTTGAATACTGGCACCAACAGAATAAAGGGTTCGCTCGACTAGTTCAGGTGAGTGCGGAAATCCCATTTTTTTAACTGCTTGGTCAGTTAACGAGCCATTTAAAAAATCAGCGATGTACTCTGAGCTATGACACAATTTTAATTGCGCTGTTGTTGCTGGCGAAGGCGATATAAACTGGGTGTAGCCTAAAAATTCAACTTCATGCTTGAGCTGCTGATACTTTTTAATTGGAAAGCGATGGCGTTCAGGTAACTCTAATTGCGAGTACAGATGGTGATAAAAAAGCTGCATTAGCGTAGCTGTTGTTTTTCTACTTGTTGAATTTTGTCTTCGGTGGCAGAAATTGCTTTTCTACAACGCCCGAGTCGCGCATGAGTGGTTAAAATTTCCTGGTTAAGCTTTTGTGCCTGCGCTGGTGATGCTTTTTCCATTTGCAATTTACGCTCTTCAATCATTAATACCAGGCGGCGCTCAAATTCATGGTTTTGTTTAAGTTCATCATATAATTCGTGGGATGATTGCATGATTTTTTGCACCGCTTGTTTATAAACAGGCTGTTTAGCACGAGGCTTATAATGACTTTTATTTTCTTTCACCCAAATAGGGGTCGATTTAATTACATTAAATACCGCTTGTACTTGGCTGGCAATGCGCTCAAGTGCGTAAGTGTAGGCATGGCGGTGGTCGCTCGGTGGTAGGCTGGCTATTTCATCTTCTATTTCTACTACGTAATCAACCAAGTTCATGCTTTTGGTGCTAAATACGGCTCTGTCAAATAAGCTTGGCTGTGCCTGCATATAACGATTTTTAGCAAATAATTTTGCTTTATCAAATTGCTCAGCTTGTTGCTTAAGCGTAGCAACTTGTTGACGTAGTTTGTCTAAAGCAGCAGATTGCATATTAAAAGTATGCCTCGTAAATTAGTTTTAACGCTAAAAGTATAACCATAGTATTAAATACTGGGCGAATAAATTTACTGCCAAAACGAATAGCTGAATGTGCGCCAAACCATGCACCAAGCATGATAAAGAAGCCCATTGTAATTCCCAGTAAAAAGTTAACATGGCCAAGTGCAACAAAGGTGATCAGAGAGATGAAGTTAGAAACAAAATTCATTGAACGCGCCAAACCACAATTGAGTAGCAAACTCATTTTATAAAGCATACCGTTTGAGGCAGTCCAAAAAGTTCCCGTTCCAGGCCCAGCTAAACCATCAAAAAAACCTAGGCTTAATCCTTGTAGCCACTGTTTTACTTTTATTGTGCGGGTTAATTTAGGCAGATAATCACTTTGTGTGGTACTTAAATTACCAAACAAGCTGTAGCAAGCCACTAAAATAATAATAATGGGTAAGAGCTTATTTAAAAACTCGATACTTAAATGATCAACAATAAGTGTGCCTAACAAAGCACCTATGGCGGTAGCCATAATAGAAGCAAACCAAAATCGTGGGTTAAATAATTGTTTTTTATAATAGGTGATACTGGCCGTTAACGAGCCAAAACTGGCGGCCAATTTATTAGTGCCAAGCGTTAAATGAGGAGGTAATCCTGCCGTTAACAGTGCTGGTACAGTGAGTAATCCACCGCCGCCAGCAATAGCATCAATAAAGCCAGCTAAAAGTGCAACGCCACATAAAATAGCCCAAGTTGTTGGGTCGAGTGCAAGTTCAAACATCAGTAATCTATTTGTCTTTTAAAAGGTGGTAAGGTGTCAAGCATGGCTTTGCCATATCGTTTGGTGACTAGGCGTCTATCTAAAATAGTTATTGTGCCTGCATCACTTTCTTTGCGCAGCAGTCTACCACAGCTTTGTACCAATTTCTTTGCTGCGTCTGGGACGGTTATCGATAAAAACGGATTCCCCCCTTTACTTTGCACAAACTCCGCTTGTGCTTCTTCTATTGGCGAGGTGGGCACCGCAAACGGAATTTTGGTAATAATCAGGTTTTCTAAATATTTCCCAGGTAAATCAAGCCCTTCAGAAAGACTTTGGGTACCAAATAAAATACTGCCTTTGCCTTCATCAATATTTTTAGTATGTAATTTGAGTAAAGCTTCTCGTGACATTTCACCTTGTACTAATAAGTTAAATCCTTTTGTTCTAAGAAACTTACTTACATGGTCCATTTGCCAGTAAGAGGCAAATAACACTAAGTTGGCTTTTTTAGTGTTTAGATACTCGGGTAATGTTTTAGCAATATGATCGCTAAACTCTTTATCTGTTGGCTCTATACTTGAGGCCGGAATGCGTAAAGTGGCTTGTTTTGGGTAGTCAAACGGAGAGGGGACTTTAATAAATTTCACCCCTTTTTCTTTGGCAAGGCCGCTTTCATAGGCAAAATGATCAAATGAACCGAGTGCGCTCAAGGTAGCTGAACATAACACGGCTCCAGCACATTCGTTCCATAGCTTATCTTTTAAATAGTAACCGACTTCAATAGGGCAGTCGCTAAGCAAGTGATCATGATGGCTTTTATATTCAAGTCGTTTTATCCATCGCGCATGCGGTGTGCCTTCGCCTTTAGTAGCGTAACTAAACCATAATTTATTAAGTTGTTCTAACCGGTTTATGTATTGCCCACTTTCAGCCAGAATGGGGTCGGCAACATAAGGTTTAATATCACCGTCGCTTACATCTTGGGTGAGGGTATCGTGCATCTTATTTAAACACCGTAATGCATCAAGCGTGGCTTCGCTAATGTCTTTTGCTTTTGCGTGTAACGATTTAGGAATTTCACCATGTTCAAAGCGATAGGTATCGTCTTTTGAATATTCAAAATCGGCGTTGTCGAGTATATCGCGCACCACTTTTAAATCTTTGTTGGCATCGTTAACGCTATCGCATAACTTAAAGTTTTGCCCAATGCCTTTTTGACCCACTAACACTTTGGCCATTTTGCCACTGAATTTAGTAAGTTTGTCGAGCCAATCTATCGTGCCTTTTATCGTAGCTGCAGCAGATGAAAAGTCGCGGGTAATATGTGTAAGGTGGTGCGCTTCATCGATTACATAAATGGTGTTGTCGGGCTCGGGTAAAATTTTTCCGCCCCCTAAGTCTAAATCGGCTAACAGTAACGAATGGTTTATAACCAATACATCCATTTGCATTAACTGCTGGCGGGCGAGTTGAAAAGGACATGTTTGGTGTGCTTTCATCTGACGTTGGCAGGCATGCTTATCACAAGCAATGAGCCCCCATACTCTATCAGGAATGGTATCGGCCCAGCTGTCTCTATCACCTTGCCATTTTTTATTGATATAGGCATCGTAAAGTTGTTTTAAGCACTTAGTTTCCATATCGCTTAATGGCGATGTAAGGGTAGGCATAAACTCCATTTGAGTTTGGCTATCGCTGTTTAGTGCATTATGAAGTTTGTGCGCACAGATATAACGTTGGCGACCTTTGACTAAATCAAATTTAAAATCGAGTCCTGAGTGCTTTTTAAAAAACGGCAGTTCTTTAGCGATTAACTGCTCTTGCAAAGCCACAGTAGCCGTAGAAATAACCAGTTTCTTTTTTTGTGCTAATGCCAGTGGCAGAGCGCCTAGGCAGTAAGCTAATGACTTTCCGGTGCCTGTGCCTGCTTCAATAACACAAATACGTTGTTTTTTATGGTATTCACCGGCTAATGTTTTGGCGATTTCAGCAACTAAATAGTTTTGACTACTGCGAGGGCGGTAATCGGTTAGGTTATTTGCAACATGCTGGTGTACTTGTCTAATTGTTTTTTTTAGTGAGCTCGATAGCATGTGATGATTAACCTAAAATATGTATATAATTACAGTGTATATATTAAGTGGGATCGAACATTGACACAAGCAATCTATCAGGGCTTTATTTTATCAAGG
This sequence comes from Pseudoalteromonas issachenkonii, assembly GCF_002310795.1. Lineage (NCBI taxonomy): Bacteria > Pseudomonadati > Pseudomonadota > Gammaproteobacteria > Alteromonadales > Pseudoalteromonadaceae > Pseudoalteromonas > Pseudoalteromonas issachenkonii. Next base: position 2,230,492 of record NZ_CP011030.1, on the reverse strand, counting down.
CAACAATACAGCGCTAAAAATACGCAAGGTATTACTTTGTGCTATTGGCTAAGCTCTGAACATGGCCCACTTAAAGTTATTATTGAAAACCAGCAGGCAGTGTTTTTCATCCCATTGTCAGCGCAACATACTGCAAATACTTTACTCGCACAGGCAAATATAAAAGCGCAGTTTAATAAGGTTGAGTTGTGTCATTTTAGTGGCAACGAATGTGTTGCCTGTTACTTTAACGATATAAAAAGTTTATATACTGCACGCGCTCTTTTAGAGCAAGCAATGCCTATTTACGAAGCCGATGTACGCCACAGTGACCGCTTTTTAATGGAGCGCTTTATTAAAGGAGGTGTGTGGGTAACGGGTAACGCCACAACTAAAAATGGCTTTATTGAAATTAGTGACGCAAAGTTAAAAGCAAACAAAGATTACACGCCAACGCTTACGTCTGTTTCTTTGGATATAGAATGTAATGGCGATGGGGTGTTATTTAGTGTTGCACTGGTGGGAAATGGTTTAGATTGTGTATTGATGATAGGTGAGCAACAGCTGCAGAGCGACTCGACATTTGAAATAGACTGGTGCTATGACGAAATTAACCTACTCACCAAGCTGCAGCAGTACATTATAAATAATGACCCCGATGTTATTGTTGGTTGGAATGTTATTGATTTTGATTTTAGTTTATTGCAAGAACGCGCTGAGGCGTTAGGGCTTACTCTAAACTTTGGTCGAGATAATCAACCTTTATATATTAATAAGGGTCATTACACCCGATTAACGCTCCCAGGGCGGTGCGTCATTGATGGCATTGATACATTAAAAAATGCCACTTACCGATTTGACAGCTTTTCATTAGCCAATGTTGCAGAGCGTGTGCTTAACGAATCTAAATTAATAAAAACCGACAACCGACTAACTGAAATTGTTCGTCAATTTAACGAAGATAAGTTTTCTCTAGCGGCTTATAATCGTCAAGATTGTATTTTGGTTAATCAAATTTTCGAAAAATTAAAGCTATTTGAATTTGCCATTGTCAGAACCCAAATAACAGGGCTCGAACTGGAACGCATGGGGGGCTCGGTTGCCGCATTTACAAACTTATATTTACCGTTATTGCATCGCAGTGGTTATGTTGCACCCAATTTAGGCGATCATGGGCTCTCATTTGAGAGCCCCGGTGGCTATGTGATGGAGTCGACTCCAGGGCTGTATAAAAACGTTTTGGTATTGGATTTTAAAAGCTTATACCCTTCAATTATGCGTACGTTTTGTATTGACCCACTAGGTTTAATCGCAGGGTTAAATGCACCAGAGCAAGCGGTTGAAGGGTTTAATCAGGCGTTATTCTCAAGAACGCAGCACCATCTACCCAAATTAATTGCACACCTGACACAAACTCGCCAAGAGGCAAAAGACACTAATCAACCTATGCTCTCACAAGCGATTAAAATTATTATGAATAGTTTATATGGCGTACTCGGCTCTAAGGGTTGTCGGTTTTACGACCCGCGCTTATCGAGTTCTATCACGTTACGTGGCCATGAGATAATGCAAACAACCCGTAAATGGATAGAAGCGCAAGGCTTTGAGGTGATATATGGTGATACCGACTCTACGTTTGTAAAACTTTGTGAAGATAAAAGCCCTGAGCAATGCAACGAAATTGGCTGCCAACTTGTTCATCATATTAATACCATGTGGCAAGCTGATTTAAAACAACGCTATGATTTACATAGTTATTTAGAAATTGAATTTGAAACTCATTACAGTCCGTTTTTTATGCCAACTATACGAGGTAAAAAAACAGGCTCTAAAAAGCGATATGTAGGGCAAGTAACCAAAAATAATGAAAAAAAACTGGTATTTAAAGGTATGGAAACGGTACGTAGTGACTGGACTGAGTTTGCACAAGAGTTTCAAACACAATTATTTGAGACGTTATTTACTGACAACTTCGAAATACAGCAACTGCACGATATTATAAATAGCTACACTCAAAAACTTTATAATGGTGAGTTCGACCGTAAATTAGTATATAGAAAGCGGTTAGGGCAGCACCTTAACGATTACATCAAAAATATTCCTCCTCATGTTCAAGCTGTTAAAAAATACAAAGCGAATCATCCTGAGTTTGAAATAAAACGCGGGCAAGTGATTGAATATGTTTACGCAGTAACCGGCGCTGAGCTTTATAGCGGTAAAAACACTCTGAACTACCCACTGTACATTCAAAGACAGCTCGACCCTGTTGCGCAAATGATATTAAGCGCATTAAACACAGCATCTGAATCTACACAAGCCTCGTTGTTTTAGCTTAACTATGAGCTTAAAAAGTCTTTTATAGTTAATTATTCGCCTATAAACTTCAAAGGTGAATAAAAAATTTAAAGGTAAATTAACAATTGTGGCCTTGGTTACAATTTTATCTAAAAAGAATACAAAGCGTAATTTAAAAAATCATTTATTAAAACTCATAAAAATCAATTGTTTACCATGATGTTGTTTCTAATTATCAAGTTTGTTTCTAAATCGTATCCATAAATTAATTTAAAAAACTAATAAAATACCGCCAAAAATGATAATGAAAAGTCATGCAAAGTGCTTTTAAAGTTAATTTAATGTTGACCGCCTTGTGTTTGAAGTATTATCATCTGAAGCGTGATCACAAATTAATTAACAAGGTGTGATCAAAAAAATACAAAAACAAATAGTATTCTAGGGAGAATCAAATGTTAAATAACAAAGTTTCAAAAGCAGTTCGCTTAGCGATCGCTTTTGGTGCAGCTTCTACTGCTGCTTTCTCAGCAAGTTCATTTGCTGCAGAAGAAGGCGCAGAAAAAGTTGAACGTATTCAGGTTACAGGTTCACGCATCAAGCGTACTGATTTAGAAAGTGCTAGCCCGGTTTTAGTTCTTAGCCGTGATGATTTAAATGTTAGTGGTCAATTAAGCATCGGTGACATTCTTCAACAAATTCCAGCTGCGGGTGCTGCACTTAATACTGCCTTTAATAACGGTGGTACTGGCGCAACAAACATGGATTTACGTAACTTAGGCGCACAACGTCTTCTTGTATTAGTAAATGGTAAGCGCTGGGTTTCATCTTTAGGTTCTACAGTTGATTTAAACACAATCCCATCGTCAGCGATTGAACGTGTTGAAGTTGTTAAAGACGGCGCTTCTGCAATCTACGGTTCTGATGCTATTGCTGGTGTTGTAAATATCATCACTCGTAAAGATTTTGAAGGTGTTGAGGTTTCTGTATACGGTGGTGAAAACTTAAAGTACAACGATGGTCGCCAGTATTCTGCAGACATCACTGTTGGTACTACTTCAGACCGCGGTGGCTTAATGTTTAATGCTAGCCATGTAACTCAACAAGAAATTTGGGCAGGTGATCGCGATATTTCTTCTATGGGTAACAGCTCTACAACTGAAAAAGGCCGTTTACGTCTTACTTCAAGTGCAATCAGCCCTGATCTTCGAGATAGCTTACTTGCTCAAGGTTACACTGAAAACAACGCTGGTAAGTCAAACGCTGGTTTTGATTTAGTTCCTAATGGTGCAGGTTCAGCTGTAGGTTTAGATTCATTCCGTGACCGAGCTGGTGATGTTTACAACTACGCGCCTGAAAACTACCTTGCAACGCCACAAGAGCGTAACAGTTTTTATGTTCAAGCTTTTTATGACTTAAGTGATGACGTTCGTTTCGTTTCAGATTTCATGATGACTAACCGTAAATCTTCACAGCTACTTGCAGCGATGCCATTAACAATTGGTGCATCTTTTGGTGCAGCAGCTAGCCGAGTAGACATCCACGAAAATAATATCTACAACCCATTTGGTGAAACACTGTATGGTGATGCTTCTCGCTCAGGTGTAGAAGGTTATATCCCATTTGCTGGTCAACGTCGTTTTGTAGAAGCTGGTAACCGTATTTACAGACAAAATGATACTACTTACCGTGCAATGGTTGGTTTAGAGGGCGGTATTGGTGATACATCTTGGGTTTGGGATGCTTCTTACATTTATGGTAAGAATAGCCAAGACGTTTTAACAACAGGTCTACTTAACCTTACTCGTATAAACCAAGCATTAGGTGACAACTGTAATGCATCTACTTCTTGTGTACCACTTAACCTATTTGGTGGTGCTGGCTCAATTACACAAGATATGGTTGATTTTGTAACATTTGACAGTGTTTCTCGTGAAGGTTTAGAACTTAAAGATTACACAGTAAACTTTGCTGGTGATGCATTTGAGTTACCTGCAGGTGTTGTAGGTATGGCCGTTGGCTTTGAACGTCGTGAAGAGTCAGGTTACGATACGCCTGATCCACTAACTCAAAGTGGTGAAACTTCAGGTAACCAACGTGATGCAACTTCAGGTGGCTTCCGTTTAGATGAAGCTTATGTAGAGCTTTCAATTCCAGTATTTGATGGTTTAACTATTGCACCAGCAATTAGATTCTCTGACCACAGTGCATATGGTAGCAACTCTACAGCTAAAGTTGGTGTTGAATACCGTCCAATGGATGATTTACTTCTTCGTGGTACTTGGGCTGAAGGTTACCGAGCTCCTTCAATCTCTGACTTATATGCAGGTAATGCAGATGCATACCCTACATTAACAGACCCGTGTAACTCTGTAGAAGGTGTTGTTCCAAGCCTACCTGGTTGTGCTGGCGTACCAAATGGTTACACGCAAGCTAATACACAGATTCGTGAAACTCGCGTTTCTTCTCCAGATTTACAACCAGAAGAATCAGAATCTAAAACGTTTGGTATTGTTTATAACCCAAGCTATGTTGATGGTTTAGAATTCACAATCGATTACTACGATATCGAAGTTGAAAACTCAATTGGTCGTTACGGTTCTAATCGTATATTGAACGAGTGTACTTCAGGAAGTAATGCATCTTCTTGTGATTACATTGACCGTGATGCTAACGGTAATATCGTTGATTTACGTAACTTCCTACAAAACTCAGGTACCTACAATGTTGAAGGTATAGATTTTTATACTGCATACAAGTTTGATACTGAGTACGGTAGCTTCAGAACATCTCTTGATTTGTCTTATGTAATGACTAACGAGTTCGATGGCGAAGATCAAGTAGGCGTGCAGTATGGTGATGCTGGTTATCCTGAATATAAAGGCACATTTGCTCTAGATTGGTCTCAAGGTGACTTTGATGCGCATTGGCAAACACGTTATGTTGACCGTATGCAAAACTACTATGACATAGCTTACGGCGCAGAAAATTACCCAGGTATGGCTGATTACATTGGTTCTTACTTTGTACATGATGTATCTGTAGGTTATGCGCTAGACGCTTACAACACTAAAATTAGTGTAGGTATTGAGAACTTATTCGCGAAAGAACCTTCTCGTGAATACACTAACAATGACTTTGCAATCTCAACTAACAACTTCTCTGTTACAGAGTACGACGTTAATATGGATCGCTTTGTATATGTACGAGCTACAATTAAGTTCTAATAACTTAGAAACTTAAACTTTATTTAAAAGCCACTTTTTAGTGGCTTTTTTATTTTTGGAATATTTATGATTCAACTAAATAAAAATATTGATGTAGTTAATTTACATAGGGAATACTCTAAAAATAAGAGAATTATGGTTGATAGTGTTTTAGAGTTTGATGGTTTTTCTAAAATTACAGAAAAATTAAAACACAATATTCCTTATTTGAATGCATATTCTTTAAATGGCCAATACATTCAATCATCAGATGATGAATTAAAAAATATGTCTCCCAATAAAATGAGAGCGCTTCAGCAGACTATTTATGAAAATGCGAGTAAAGGGGTTGGCTTTTTTTATGGGCGATATGAAATAACTCAGAATGAAAAAGATGAGTTACTAAAGGATCTATTTAATTATCTTAATGGCCAAGAAGTTTTAAAATTGATTAGTGATGTTACAGGTGTAAAGGGTTTAAAAAGTGCAAGTGTGCAATTAACACGCTATGTACCAGGGAATTTTTTGACACGACATAATGATGTACTCCCTACAAAGCAAAGAGCAATCGCTTTTGTTTTTGGTTTTACACCACAGTGGCACCCAGACTGGGGTGGTTTGTTACATTTTTATGAAATGGATGGAAAGCTGACAGAGACGTTTATGCCCAAAAGTAATGTTTTATCCCTTTTTGATGTGCAATTACCACATTCTGTTTCTTATGTAACTCCATTTGCTCGTGCTGCAAGATACTCAATTACTGGCTGGTTTAACTTAAAATAATATTATTTAAGCGACGCCAAGTTAGTTTTATTAAGACTAATTAACATCTTTATTAATATGAGTAATAGGTAATCAGTAAAATTCTATTTAGACGAGGAGCCATGTAATTCTAAGAAATTGATAGATGAAAAAATTATTATTTGCTCTAAATAAAGCAAGTATTGTGATAACTACCTCATACAAAATAATTACTTAAGTTATTTAGTATTTAAACTTTATAATTAGCCCAAGCTTTTGATATTAAATAATTAATTGTTTTAAAAGTATACTTTTAATTTAAATCGTTTATTTAACTTTTGAAAGAACTTGGTGATAATGTAAAAAAATAAAGTTAAAAACTTTGTTCTTGTAATTTATGTGTAAATGGGTTGTTGACCTTGTGCATAAATTAAGCTTAAGATGTTAAATAACAGACAGGTTTTAATGCTGATATTTGCCTGTTTAGTTAAATAAAAAATATAATAACACCTTAGGGAGAATTTAATGTTGAACAATAAAGTTTCAAAAGCTGTTCGTTTAGCGATAGCTTTTGGTGCAGCTTCTACAGCTGCTTTCTCAGCAAGTTCATTTGCTGCAGAAGAAGAAAATGCAGAAAAAGTAGAACGCATTGAAGTAACAGGTTCACGTATATTACGTGAAGGCGCTATTTCACCATCGCCGGTAACCGTAATTACGGGCGAAGACTTAGTTAGCACTGGTGCTTTGAATATCGGTGAAGTACTAAACAAACTACCAGCCTTAGCAACTACCTATTCACTTGCAAACTCAGGCCGTTTTATCGGTACTGCTGGTATCAGTTTATTAGATTTACGTGGTATGGGCAGTGAACGTACATTAGTACTAGTTGACGGTAAACGTCATGTTTCTAGTGCCCCAGGAACATCTTCTGTTGATACGAATACCATTCCAAGCTCTTGGATTGAAAAAGTTGAGATTATTACTGGTGGTGCGTCTGCGGTATATGGTGCCGATGCGGTAACGGGTGTAGTTAACTTCATATTAAAGAAAGATATTACTGGTTTTAATGTATCTGCAACGAAAGGTTTTGCAGATAATAGTTCTTATCAAAATGAAAAATATACTTTTTCTTACGGTAAAGATTTTGCTGAAGGGCGTGGTAATGCTGCATTCTCTGTAGAATATAATACACAAAACTCATTGAATGCTTTAGACAACCCTTGGACTGCAACATCGTATGCATCCATGCCATATGATGTTGTGACAGGTCAATCTCGCCCAGAAGGTCAAATTGATAGCGAAGCTTATCCGGATAGAATAGTAGTCCCTAATGCTGGTTATTATTTAATTTCAAATCAAGGAACTGTTTGGAATCCAAATACAGGTGGTATTTTAGGTAAATTTAATGGTGATAGCTCATTAAACGATGTTTATACAGGTGCTATTGATGATGGCCAATTCTGTGGAAGCGCTGGTTGTGATTTCATTAACTTACGCCAATATTCAGAAATACAACCTAAGTTTGATCGCGTTAATTTTAACTTTAAAACGAATTATGACGTAACAGATGAATTAAACGCATATTTTCAAGCTAAATATTCTAAAACAGAAGGTGAAAATATAGGCCAACCTTTCTTCCGCTTCTTTAGTGGCGCAAATATGATACAGCGAGATAATGCATTTTTATCAGCTGACACTGCAGCATTGATGGATGAAGAAGGGCTATCAATGATCGGTGTAAACAAAATGTACAACGATGTTGGTCGCCGTTTAGAAGAAAATACTCGTGAAACAACTCGGTTTGTAGCAGGTATCCAAGGCTATATTACTGATGATTGGTCTATGGATATCTCTTTAGTTCATGGTAAGTCAGAGATAGAACGTATTAATGGCGCAAATGTTATTTTGGCTAATTATGCTAACGCTATTGATGCTGTGTTTGATGACAGTGGCAATATCGTTTGTCGTAGTGAAACTGCTCGTGCAGATGGTTGTGTTGCAGCAAATATAATGGGTGACGGCGCAATTAGCCAAGAAGCAATTGACTATGTGACAACAACATCAATTGGTACATCAGAAATCAAGCAAACTGTATTCAATGCAACATTTAGTAATTCGGCAATTTATGAACTACCAGCGGGTATGGTTGGTTTTGCTGGTGGTGTTGAGTACCGTGATGAAACAAGTGTGACGATTGAAGATGCTTTTGCTAAAACAGGGGCTACATTCTTTAATGCACTTGGTGAAACGGATGGTGGTTATGATGTAACAGAAGCGTTTTTTGAACTATCAGTACCATTAATTGAAGATGTATTCTTAATCGATACTTTAGTGTTTGACACAGCTGTACGTTATGCTGATTATTCAACTATAGGTGATGCTACAAGCTGGAAATTAGGCTTAGATTGGACTATTACGCCTGAATTACGTGCTCGTTTTACAGTATCTGAAGCGATGCGTGCGCCAAACATTGATGAACTCTTTTCTGGACAAAGTCAGTCATTTGCCAATGTAGATGATAAATGTAAAGTATCTGAGCTTGATCAGTTGAGTGATGCAGGCCGAGCTATTCGTGCAGCTAACTGTGCAGCGCTTGGTGTACCTGCTGATTTTGACTCAAGTTATGATAGCGCAACGCTTGAGACTTTAGTTGGTGGTAATCCAGACCTACAGCCAGAAGAATCTAGATCAATTACGGCAGGTATTGTTTACCAGCCAGAATGGTTAGAAGGCTTTAGTGTAACAGCCGATTACTGGGAAATTGATATTGATGACACAATTAGTGGTATTGGGTTTCAAACTATCATAGACCGTTGTGTAGATTCACCAACTGGTATTGACAATCAATTCTGTGGTCTTATAACTCGTGATCCAAATACAAGTGAAATTACCTTATTAAAAGGTTTTGCACTTAATATCGCACGCAGTCTTAATTCTGGTGTAGATTTTGAGGTGGGTTATGATTTTGATGCTCTAGGTGGTAGTTTTGGTACTAGCTTTATTGGTACTTATTTGATTGAAGCAAAGGATTATCCTTTCTCAGCTGAGCCTGAAAATTACACAGACTATGAAGGTGTATTAGGTAATGAAACATGGCAGGGTAGTATTTCTGTTGATTATACTTATGAAAACCTGGTTGTAGATTTTAGCACACGCTTTATTAACGGTGTTGAGTTATACAATCCTACACAAATAGAAGCAAACCCTAACCCGTCAAATGAAATGCGTTACGGTTCATATTTTATAACTGATGCTTCAGTCGCTTATAACTTTGACAGTGGTGTTGGCTTTAAGTTAGGTGTTGATAACTTATTCAATCGTGGCTTACCAGGAAGTACGACTGGCACAGGTGCAGGCTCAGCGATTTACGATAATATTGGTCGATTTGCCTACCTACAAGCTACTTACAAATTTTAAAGCTATTACCTATTAATATAATATTTTTATACTAATCGAGTTTCTTAGAATTGCAGATAAGTTAAGTATGTAATTAAATACCCTTAATCATTTTGATTAAGGGTATTTTTTTATATTTATACATAATATAGTTCTCTAAATTTATAAACAGTTTGAATATTAGTTTATGAATATAAATTATTTAAACAAATGTGAAATAAAGCTGTCTTCCTAAAACATAACCATTAATTAGATTAAGAATTCTTACCTTTGATGACCTACACCCTTAGACCCTACCAGAGCGAGGCGGTTGAACGCACCGTTTTACACTTTAGAAAAACCAATGATCCTGCTGTCATTGTGCTGCCTACAGGTGCGGGTAAAAGTTTAGTGATTGCTGAACTTGCGCGTATCGCTAAACAAAAAATATTGGTGTTGGCGCACGTAAAAGAATTAGTTGAGCAAAATGCTCAAAAGTATAAAAGCTTTGGTCTTGAGGCAAGTATATTTTCAGCCGGATTAAAAGAGAAGTCGTTAACCCATCAGGTCACTTTTGCGAGTGTGCAGTCGTTATCGCGTAATTTAGACAAACTTAATGAGCACTACTCACTACTTATTATTGATGAGTGCCACAGAGTGAATGGCGAAAAGAAAAGCCAATACGGTAAGGTTATTAATGCACTTAAATCTCACAACCCTGAATTAAAAGTATTAGGTTTAACCGCGACGCCTTACCGACTAGGGTTAGGCTGGATTTATCAGCATCATTACCATGGGTTTGTAAGAGGCAATAAAGAGAGTCCATTCAAACACTGTATTTTTGAATTACCTTTGCGCTATATGATCAAGCATAACTATTTAACTCCCCCTAAAGAGGTTGATGCTGCGATTAGCCATTATGACTTTTCATCTTTAACTAGCAATGCATTTGGGCAATATAGCAATGAGGATATGAATGCGCTGTTAAAAAAATCGACCCGTGCAACTCAAACAATTTTACAACAGGTTATACAATACAGTGAAAATCGTTACGGCGTGATGATTTTTGCAGCTACGGTTATGCATGCACAAGAGATAATGACTTATCTACCAGAGGATCACAGTGCGCTGATCACGGGGGATACGCCAAATAGCGAACGCGATAAAATAATAAAGCAGTTTAAAGCTAAACAGTTAAAATATTTAGTAAATATATCAGTACTGACGACGGGTTTTGATGCCCCTCATGTTGATTTTATTGCTATTTTACGGCCCACAGAGTCGGTAAGTTTATACCAGCAAATTGTCGGTAGAGGCTTGAGGTTGGCTGAGGGTAAAGATGATTGTTTAGTGATTGACTATGCGGGCAATGGCTTTGATTTATTCTACCCAGAGGTGGGAGATAAAAAAGGCGATAGCGATAATGAACCCGTGCAAGTACTGTGTCCTGGGTGTGGCTTTGCCAATATATTTTGGGGAAAAACAGATGCTGATGGCAAAGTAATCGAGCACTTCGGCAGGCGTTGTAAAGGTTTGCTAGAAGATGATAACGGTTTAAGCGATCAATGCGATTATCGTTTTCGTTTTAAAGAGTGTGAGCAGTGCGGCGCACAAAATGATATTGCTGCTCGAAAATGCCATGATTGTGATGCTGTGATGGCCGACCCTGATGATAAGTTGCGCAATGCGTTAAACCTTAAAGATGCATTAGTCCTACGTTGTAGCGGCTTGAGTGTGGTAAAACTTAAAGAGCAATTGTTAAAAATTACTTATTTTGATGAAGACGGAGCCAGTTGTGATGAAATTTTTGATTTATCAAACAAAGGTGTTCGGTATTACTTTAATCAGCAGTTTGGTAAGCGTATAAGTCAGGGCCAATCCCCGATTGAATTTGTCAGTGCAGAGCAAGTTATAAAAGCGCAGTTTGATTTAATACCACCGGATTTTGTGATTGCGCGAAAAAGTAAAAAATATGGCTGGAAAGTAGCAGATAAACTTTTTGATTATAAAGGCAGCTTCAGAAAAGCAAACCAGCTAAGTCGATAGACTAAGCTGGATATCATTCATCATTTAAATTAGGGATTATGCCTCTTCTGCGTCTAATCCCCAACCATCACCATAGCCATTAAAGCTGTTCGCTATGCTTTCAATGTATTGTTCTGCTTGGCCTAACAGAGCATGTTCAGGCACCATTTGTACATGGGCAATTACTTCCCAAACGCCGGTATCTTTGCATTTTTCAACATCAGCAGTTTGCACTAATGCATCGTTTACAATCTCAGTTGCAAATTTTTCGGCATCAACCTGTTGTTCAAATAAAATGTAAAAATCAATTTGTTGCATTTTACTTAAATCTACACCAGCGGCGGAAATTTCAGCAAGTAGCTGGCCATTGTCATCATCAGGGAATTGCATTAAAAAACTCATTAATTTTATTTTGTACTCGTTATAGCTATTGTAACCAAAATAAACCGTTAACGCGTACTAAATTTTGACTGCATCTTTGAGTGTTAATTGCGATTAAGTTAATGTTAGGCTCATTGTGGCTATGGTAGTATATCTCTGTCTAGCGGTTTATTTTATGGATACCACAGTAAGGATATTTACTTGTTCAATCAGCTTTTAAAGTTTTTTTGTTTTTTTTGCTTGTTAGTAAGCCTGTCTTCTATTGCTTCTGAAAATATAATTGAAGATTATGAAATTAAAGGGATCAGTGGCGACTTAGAAAATAACGTTGCACTTTATTTAAAACAACTTGTTGGTGAAAAACCAACCCGTACACTTCGTCGGTATGCAAAAACGCAAGTTGAGAACAGTATCAAAGCCTTAGGTTATTACAGTCCAGTAGTAAATATTGATTTTGATAAAGACGAGCGCGAACTTGTTGTAAATATAGAGCGAGGCCCAGCCACACGTATTGAGTCACTTAATATAACTATTAATGGTGAAGCAAAACAGGATCCGTTCGTTCAAAAAACGATTGAAGATCTTAATTTAAAACAAGGTGATATTTTAAATCATGGGGTTTATAGCAGCGCGCATAAAAAAATAGAGTCAGTGTTGCTAGAGTATGGATATTTCGATGCAAAATGGCCTGTTAGAAAATTTGAAGTATCACTAAAAAAACACAGCGCAACCATTACTTTTACTATTGATAGCGGAGTTCGTTATCAATTTGGTGATATTTTAATTGCCAGAAATACTCCAGCCGAAAAATATATCCGCTCTTTGGCGCCATTTAAAATGGGTCAGTCGTACAAAGCATCCTATATTGCCGATTATAATCTTGATTTATCAAGTACCCCTTATTTTAAGAGCGTGCGTGTTTACGCCGATATTACAGCGAGAAAAAACAAGCAAGTTCCTATAAAAGTGGATGTGTTACATAAACCAGAAAATAGTTATGAAATTGGTGGTGGCTTTAGTACAGATTTAGGGCCGAAAGTACGTTTTAAATGGAGTAAACCATGGATCACCGATAACGGGCACTATCTTGAAAGCAATTTAAATGTTTCTCAAAAACAGCAAGATATTTCCATGGCTTACACCGTGCCGGTGAATGATCCGAACGATGATTTATGGCGCTTTTCTGTCGGTTATAAGTTGGAAGATGAATTAACCAATCAAACTTACAGTGAAATACTAACAGGTCAGTTACAGCGCCAATGGTTAACTGAGCATAAATGGGTACGAACGGCTTTTTTAAGGCGCGAGCAAGAAACCTACCGCATAGGGGATGACGAAGAAAAAACAACTGAAATGTTAATGCCTGGGATCAGTTATGCGCGTAAACAATCAAAGGGTGGCACCACACCTTATTGGGGGGAGCAGTGGTCTATTTCAGCTGAGTTTGGACTCGATAGCGTACTCTCAAGTACCAATTTGGTTAGAGTTCAATTACAGCATGCTTGGTTACGTACTTACCTTGACCGCCATCTGATCTTTTTAAAAGCAAACGTGGGCGCAATGATTGTTAATGATATAAATAACGTGCCATTTTCTTTGCGATTTTATGCCGGTGGCGATCAAAGTGTCAGGGGTTTTGCTTATCAGTCGATTTCTCCGCAAAACGAGCAGGGTGAGCGTATTGGTGGTAAATATTTATTAGCGAGTACCGTTGAATACAACTACCAATTTGCTAAAAATTGGCGAGCTGCGCTGTTTGTTGATGGGGGGACCGCAACTAATGATTTTTCAGAACAATTTGAAGTAGGTGCAGGATTTGGTTTTCGTTATTTAACACCGGTTGGTCCGATAAGAGTTGATCACGCGTGGGGGCTCACAAAAGAAAGTAAAAGTACCCGTTTAAGTATTACCATAGGGCCTGAAATTTAATGTCAGTATTTAAAAAAGTAACGGCGATAATTAGCGCCGTTTTAGCAACGCTGTTAGTTACACTGTTTTGCGTTTTGTTTACCGCCCCTGGTAATCAATTGCTTGCTTATACAGCGAATAAATTGGTTGATGGATTAACCATTGAAATAAAAAATGGCCGATTTTTATACAATGACGCGTTTAACTTACAGTTTGACCAAAATGGCTTAAGCGTTAATGCACAGCAACTAAAGATAGATTTATTTTGGTGGCAATGTGATGGTATTTGTATTGATAATTTAAGCGCTAAGTCGATTAAATTAACCTTGCCAAAAAGCGCTGAGAATAAAGACGATACGCCAACCGAAGCATTAGAAAAAATAACCTTACCCTTTAATATTGCATTAAAAAATCTAGCTATTGATGAATTTATTTTAAATCATTCAAGTGTAAATGTAACACTTATCACTCTGCAATTGTCGGCAAAGGCTGAAGGGTCTGATGTTACAATTAAACGCTTAACCATTCCTCGTATTAATGTGGTATTAAAAGAGCAAACCGCAGCTCAACAAGCAGCGGCTAATCAACAAACAACAACGGCTATTAAGGAATTACCAGCTTTACCCAATATCGATTTTATCTCGCCACTTAACATCAATGTTGAGCAGTTCAATATCACCAACGTGACAATAAATCAGGGCGAGCAACACTATTCAATTGATGATATTGCCCTGCAAATGAGCGTAGAAGATGCCACTATTAAGGTACAGTCACTATCGGCAGGTTATCAGCAGTGGCAGTTAAAAACTCAGCTTGATGCAACACTGGAAGGGGCAATGACAATTAACGGCAACATTAGCTTAAAAGGGAATGAACATGGAGCTACTCTTGATATAAATGGTGATCTAGCCAAGCTTAACATTGCGCTTGATACCACAGGATTATTTCCTTTAAATTTGAGAGCAACAGCCAACCTCAAACAGAAAAATTATCCCTTTAGTGTTAATGGCAAAATTAATCAATGGCTTATTAATACACAAAGTAATGAGCTAAAGGTTAAAAACATCAATTTAAGTGCCCAAGGTAATGCTAACGACTATGAATTAAGTTTAACGGGTAATACTCAGCTAGATGCTTATCCAAGTGTAGATTTAAATGCTCAGCTAAAAGGCACACTAAACAAGGCAACGCTTGAAACGCTTGCTTTAAAAGCTAACGATAGCGCTGCGAATATTCAAGCACAGCTTGATTGGCAACAGGGAATTAAAGCGGACTTTACCGGCGTTTTATCAAATTTAAAAGCGCAATACTTAACCGATGCCCTAACCAGTGATGTTTCAGGGACGTTTAAAGGCGTATTTAACGCCCAAGTCGATACCTGGCAGCTAAGAATGAACAATACTAAGCTAGCCGGCTTATTGAACAACGTTCCCTTAGAGTTTGCTGCAAACTTTAAGTTAGATAATCAATTAAAAGCCGATATCGATAGTTTTTATTTAAGTAGTGGTGCTAACAAGTTAACTTTGAATGGGCAGGTAGATGATACATGGCAAGTTGACGGTGATATCACGCTTAATAGTGATGAGCAGGCTAACCTTCCTTTTATTGCTAACGGTAAAGCGGACTTAAAAGTACGCGGCAACAGATTAACCCCTTCGGTTAACTTAGCCGTCATGCTAGAGCGTTTTATTTTTAATGAGATAAACATTAATAAACTCGCTATAAAATCTCAACTAGATACGGCTGCTGATTGGCAAACTGATCTCAGTGTTAATGTTGCATCTGCACTGGTCGCTGGGCAGCAGATTAATAATATAAACATAGCTGCCAGTGGTGATAAAACAGATCATCAACTTAGCGCGTCGATTGATGCCGAAAAAGGCGCGGTGGAACTTGAGCTTAATGGCAAAATGAAAAATGCCATTTGGAATGGTGAGCTAAGTGACATAACCCTTAGTGATAAAAAGCTGAGTTTTAATAATACTAAAAAAATATCCGTTATGGTGAATACACAAAACGGGGATTTTGATGTGAGCGCTCATTGTTGGCAATCAGCTCAAAGTAAGTTGTGTATAGATACCTTGTCGCAAACAAAAGCGCTAGGGCAGTTTAATGCAAAGCTTGCTAACCTCTCACTTGCAGAGCTTAAGCACTTATTACCAGATAATATTCGCACACGCGGAGACTTAACAGGTGATTTTGCTGCTAATTGGCAGTCAGGTGCACTTAAAACACTCAGAGCCAATGTAAATTCTAATGGATTAAATGCAGTGCTAACCTCAGAAGAGGATCGATTTAAACTCCCAATAGAAACACTCAGTATTCGTGCTTTTTCAGATTCGCAGGTTGGTAAAATTGAAGCTAACTTGGCATCCAGTGTGCTAGGTAAAATAGCTACCGATATAAATATTGACGACATTCAAAACACACAAACACTCTCTGGTAACGTTAATATAGATAAAATTTTACTCTCAGACATTCAGCCATTTTTAGATACGCTTGAGCAACTTAAAGGGGCAATCAGCGGACAGGTTACATTAGCAGGAACGCTCAAAGATCCTCAGTTAGATGGTGAGCTTAAGATAGCAGACATTAATTTAGAGGGAGAGCAATTACCCGTTGCACTTAAAGACTCTAATATACATATTTTATTTAATAAAACCACGGCAACGATTAAAGGTAACTTAAGTGATCCTCAAGGCGGGCAAGTTAAACTTACCGGTGATGTTGATTGGCAAGGTGAGCAACCCGCGGTTAATGTTGCAGTTGTTGGCAATGAGTTTTTTGTTAGAGCACAGCAGGGCGTGATATTTAAAGTATCACCCGATCTAAAAATCGGCATAGCAGATAACGCGCTTAACCTTGTTGGTGAAGTGGTTGTACCTTATGGGCGTATAGAAATTGAAGAGTTGCCCGAGGGCGCAGTGCAAGTAAGCGATGATGAAATAGTTATTGATCAAAAAACACAAGCGGCTAAAAAAGTCCCTTTTGATTACGATATAGACTTAAAAGTAACAGTAAAAAATGATGTAAAAGTCGAATCGTTTGGACTCAAGTCTAAAGTAGCTGGTGATTTAGCGCTTAAAATGAGCCAAGGTACGCCAATTATTGCAACCGGAGAGCTTAATTTAATAGAAGGGACTTATTTAGCCTTCGGGCAAGACTTGATAATTAGAACAGGGCAAGTAGGTTTTAGTGGCGCAATCGACAAACCGTATCTCAATATTAAAGCGATTCGTAACCCAGATAATACCGCTGATGGTGTGATTGCAGGAGTGACTTTAACGGGCAGTGTTGAGCAGCCTACGTTAAAAGTATTTTCTGAGCCTGCGATGGATCAAGCCCAAGCCTTAGCCTATTTACTCAATGGGCAACCATTAGGAGAGGGCGACAGCTCTACAGATGCTATGTTAACTCAGTTATTACTTTCGCAAGGTGTGAGTCGCAGTGAGGGAGTGGTTTCTAAGGTGGGCGAAACCTTTGGCTTATCTGATGTAAGTTTAAGCTCTAAAGGCAGTGGTGAACAAACAAAAGTAGAGATATCGGGTTATATAGCCCCAAGCTTACAGGTTAAGTATAGTGTCGGGGTGTTCGACTCACTCAGTGAAGTGGCTGTGCGCTACCAGTTACTCTCTAAACTATACATAGAAATAACCAGTGGCTTATACCAAAACGTAGACATACTGTATAAGTTTGATTGGGACTAATAGATAACAATAAAAAAGGAAAGGTATGAAAAAGTGTGTAGTGACCCTTTTAGTGTCGGCCTTGTTAGGTGGGTGTGCCCAGTACAGTACTCAATCACCAGCCTCATCGGCTAAAAAACTAACAAGCAGTGAGATTATTGCGGCGGCTAAAGATGATGAATGGCGATGGGTCGAATCAGAGAATATTCTAAAGTTAACCTTGCCCACAGGCGCCGCATATATTGAGCTTAACCCCAAACTTGCGCCTAAACACACTGCGAATATTAAAAAACTGGCAAGACAAGGCTTTTATCAAGGTACTCACATTTACCGTTTTGTTGAAGGGTTTGTAGCTCAAGGTGGCGATAGTACGGGTAAAAAGTTAGCCAAAACTAAAGATAACACGGTGCCAGCGGAATTTTATTTAACCACCACTGAGCCACTTTTAATAACCGAGATGGGCAGTGATGGTTATGCACCCGTAACGGGGTTTTTAGGTGGCTTTGCGGTTGCACAAAACCAAGCGCATACACAAACGTGGCAAGTCCATTGTCATGGCATATTTGCAATGGCGCGCGATAACAATATAAACAGTGCCAGCAGTGAGTTTTTTGTCACCATAGGTCAAGGGCCGCGTTATTTAGACAAAAATATTACCGTGTTTGGTCGGGTGCTTAAAGGCATGGCACATTTTCATCAGCTAGCGCGAACGCCAACTGAAAATACCGAGTTTAACCCCATTACTGATCTACAAGTATTAGCGGATGTAGCAGACGATAGCAGCCAATTTAAAGTAATGAAAACAGACTCTGATTCATTCAAACAATTAATTATTGCTCGGGGTAACCGCAGCGAGGAATGGTTTGCGTACAGCCATAATTATATTGATGTGTGTGGCATGGCGGTGCCAACTAAGCAACTTAATGACTAAAAAAGGAGCCTCAGGCTCCTTTTTTGTTAAGGTAACGCGACACTTATTGACGGTTTATTTTTACCGAAAATGGGGTTTCGTTATAATGTGTTGAGCGATATGGGTTTATATCAAGCCCACCACGGCGCGTATAACGAGCGTATACTTCAAGTTCTTTAATATGGAGTTGAGTGGTTAAGTCGCTGTAAATACGTTCCACACATTGCTCATGAAACTCATTGTGAGTTCTAAATGAAATTAAATAGCGTAATAATGACTCACGACAAACTTGCTCACCGGTATAGCGAATAATAATACTCGCCCAATCCGGTTGTGAAGTAATTAAACAGTTAGACTTAAGCAAGTGGCTATGCAAAGTTTCGGTGACTATTTTATTGCTTTGTGATTTAAGTGAATGGGCATCAATATGGTAGTTATCTATCTCAATATCTAACTCATCAATACACTCACCTGGCAGCGGTGTGCAAGGAATACAATTGTAGTCATCAGCGCTGTATAAGGTTACCTTTACAGGGCTGTTTACCGCATTGGATAAGTCGTCAATTAAATGTTGTTTAACAATTTCAATACTCCCAAAACGGCTTTGATTAAAGCTGTTTAAATAAAGCTTAAACGACTTTGATTCAATAATATGACTACTTTGACATTCGAAAGTAAACAATGCCACCGCAACTTGAGGCTTACCTTTAGTATTTAACCAAGACAGTTCGTAACCTGTCCATATGTCTTGGCCTTTAAACGGCAGCGCAGTTTCATCAATACTTAATGAATCGCGATTAAGCTTGCGAGCAATAGGAAAAAGCAAGCTGGGCGTGTATTGATCGACATACTCAGTAGATTGACCAAGTACGCTGCCTTTAAGATCGGGAGAATTGCTGTAATCTGTCATGTTTGCTCTTAAATAGTTACAATGGATGCATTATATATAAATTAAATGAGTTTCACAGTATGTCTGTTGCAATGCAATTAGCTCAACTTCACGAAAAATTTAGCGAACAAACGATTACTAATACACAAAAGCGCCCATTAATCGTCCACGATGAGCAATGGCCAAGCCCATGTGAAATAGGTAGCGCAGATGAACATGGCATGATCCAGTGGCAAGCGATAGTTAGAGAGCCTACAGGTTCATTAATCGATCTCGCTAACGCATTGGAGCTTGAGTTTCCAGAGGCGTTGAGTCAATTTTATGGCCATATGTTTGCTGGCAGTGTTGTAGCCAATATTGACGGACATCAAGTGGAATTATTACAAGCATGGAATGAAGATGATTTTGACCTAATGCAACAAAATATCACCGGCCATGTTTTAATGAAACGTAAACTCAAACAAGCGCCAAGTGTGTTTATTGGGTTAACCGACCAAGACGATTTGCTTGTTACCGTATTAGTAGAAACAGGTGAGGTGTGCCTAGAGTATGTAGGTAAAAAGCCACATCAAGTACTTGCCAAAAACCTCAGTGAATTTATAGCGTCGTTGACAGTATAATTATAAGGTAGTTTTAAGGTGTGATGTTTTTAGACATAGCACCTTAAGTGTGGGATTTATTGAAAATCCCACGAAATATTAGAGACTATACCACACGGTTCACACCTAAAATCAAACAAGCCAAACCAAGGCTCGGGTAATTTCCATTCACCATGGCAACTCGGGCATTTACGCTCAAGTTCAGAGGCTTTATCAACCCCCCCTACACGGTATAAATAATAGTAAACAGGCTTTTTAGTTAAAAAACTAATCCGTTTAGTTATATCTTTACCACGGCGGTATAAATCACTTTGGGTGCTGGCTATTTCTTCAAGCGCTGGAAATTCACAGCGTGTTGCACCATTAATTTGAATTTGATCGCACGCTTGCCAATCTTCTTGCCATTTAATTAGTGTTTTATAGTCACCATTAGCAATCGCAGGAATATTAAATAGCGGCACGGGTAAAAAGTCATCGCCACAATACAGTGGGCTACATGTATGCACATAGGTGGTATATAAAATATAGCTTGATGGCTCTTTACAGCCATCGGCACCATTGGAGTGAATATCTTGGCCGATGACCTTTACTTTGGGAGCAAGCAAACCAGCGCCATGAAGCTTTTCAACACTGTGTTTAACAAACGCACTGTTATTAAGTGGGTGCATGGCGTCTTCGGTCGGGCACATTACACGAGTAATAAAATAGCCATCTTTTAAAACCGTTGGAAATTCCTCTCCAATGATTTGGCCATTAAAGCGTAATGCATTCACTAAGCGGTTTATTGCCTGCTCGGCTTGCTCTAGGGTTGTGTCTTGGTAGCAATCAAATGTTAAATCAACAACAAACATTTATAGTCTCAAATTATTTTTGCTCTAGCAAAGCAAGTAATCGATCAAGTTTTTGCTCAATTCTATCTAACTGAGTGTTTTTAGGATCTGAGTTACTTGCTTGCTCGGGTGTTTTCATTAAATTATAAATTGAATCGGGATTATTTTTATATTGACTCACTGCCGCAATAATAACCGGCATAGGAAGTGGTTTTACTAAACGGCTTTTAGTTAGTGCAACAGTGGGGACTTTGCCTTCATCAAGAAGGACTTTAATAGCTTCAAATACAGCAGCATTCATTCGATTTATAACTCTTTAATAAAGTAAGCTCGCAACATGGAAGTTGCGAGCAGGTATGGTAACAATAAAGTGGCTCAGACACATTAAAATGTGCGATTTAATTATTTTGACGAAGGCGAGAGTCGAGTTCGTCAATTACCTCACTCCAATCGCCATCAACCGCCAGCGATTCAGCAATAAAGTGTTGTTGGGCTTCATCCCAAAAGGGAGCATCTTGCAATAATGTGGTATCCGAAATGGCATGCGATGCAATAAATGCATCTATTTCTGCTTCTGTATTAGGTAACCCTAATTGTGCGAACAATGTATTTATGTCGTGCTTAGTCGTATCCATAATCGTGCTCCTTAATGAATTAATACTTAATACTTATTAACTCTAGGGGGAAATGATATATCTAGCCAGTTTAACCCTTACTGAATTTACGCTTTATTTACTCAGTAGTAAGTCGCTAAAGCATGATCTGACTCAATGCAGTGGATGAGCGTACTAACTAAAATGTAAATTCGCTTATTTGTCCCACTTAGGTATATAGTTATATGAGCATTTGGTCATCGTTGTAGTTCAAAATTAATCCCAAACAAGTTACGCGGCGTAATGACAAAGGGTATAAAATATAAAGGAAATAAAATGACAGCCACAGCAGAATCCACAGACACGTTTAGCGTGCAACATATTGCACCAGAAGATATCAGTACCGCTGCAAGCCTTATATATCAGGCCTACCAAAATGACCCTATTTTACAAACTCTGCTAGGGTATAACGAAAAAAGCCCTCTGGACTATGAAAAAAAACTCCGTGCGCTTATTCGCGAAGAGCTCAGTAGCTTTTGGCAAGAAAAACAGCCTTTAATTGGCCTTTACCGTAACGATAAGTTAAAAGCAGTTGCTTGTGTATTTGAGTCAAGTAGCCAACTTCAAGCAGAGCGTTATTGGCATTGGCGATTAAAGTTGATGTTAAGTGCCGGTTATTTGCAAACGAATCAATTAATTGAAAAAGAAAAAACTATTCGTGATGCACTAAAGCCGCAAGGCAATTACTACTTTTTAGCGTTTATAGCCGTTGACCCACATTTTCATGGTCAAGGGTTTGGCCGCCAATTACTTAAAGGCTTAGATGGTTTATTACATGACAATCCTGAGTCCTCTGGTATAGCGGTATTTGTGACTCGTGACGAACATACGCAATTTTTTAAATCACAAGGCTTTGAGCACTTTAAGCAGCTCACATTTAACCGAGTTAAAGGTGAATTACTTTTTAAAGCTGCTCTATCTGTACAAGGCTAGGTGTTTAGAATTGTGATTATTGGTAATTGACTTTCGGATTGAGAATCTCAGTCAGTGGCATCTAGTAGCTTACTTAGTCGTACGTGAGCAGTGAAAAATTGGCTGCCGCTGCGGGTAAGAATTGTTTGCAAAAATCTCATAAAATAGTCCCTGTATGTAATCCTACCAGTGTACTGGTTAGGGTTCGTTTACTACGCAATAACGTCAAACGTAATTGTACGTTCAACTTCATTGCCTCTGTATTAGTAACAAATATGAGCTAGATGAGCAAACTATACTGGAGCTAGAGTAAAAATAGTGGGGGCGTGCATAGAAATAGAGGATCCAAGGCGGGTTTCAGCCTACCGGAAGAATGGTTACCTTCAAGTTGAATTAATTAACCCATTCGACTTCACAAGGAAATACCTAAAATACTGATATTTAAAATAAATCACACATCAACTTGTTATCTTGAAAAAATATAGAGAAATCAAACCAGTATCATGAAGATTGCAGTTTCCTTATCCAGTTCAAACAACTTTTCAACAATACACGTAAGTCATAATAGTGCTTTTTTACACTATAGTGTCGGAAATTGTCACTAATAGTGCTTTTTTCCATTATTATGGGTGCCCAATAAATGACCTGTCTAATTGTGCTTTTCTCATTGATGCTGATGATCACCTGAAATTCTAAAAGGCACTCTTTGGAGTTACATATCGGCCACAGAAATAGTAGTTCGATTAATTATTGCCGCAATATCTATTTGCTGATTTTGCGGTATAACTTTTTTAGCAGAGAGTTCAGGAAAAGTGTGAAATATCTGTTTTTTTGTAATGCCAAGAAGTTTAATCGCACTATCAAAAGTAACGATAAATGATTCTATATGTCGATTTGAGCTGGAGGATACTTGTGGTGTTTGGAGAAAGCTAACGTAGCAATTATTTATAGGCCATGCTGCATTGAGGTGTCGTATTAGTAGTGTTAACGGAAAGAATTGAAATTTTTCTGGAAGTTGAGAAAAAGGGCTAATGGCGTCACCTAATCGCTCTATAAATTGGTCATATACTTCTTTGCCACTGAGGAAGTTGAAGCCCTGCTCTAATGCAGTGTTAAAGTCGCTTACCGATGGGTGATGGTAAATGGGTAAAACAGTTGTGTAAGGATTTTGAATAAACAAGCTAGCTAGCAAGCAATCGCAGATTTCATCTATGAATAATTCGTTTATTTGGCTAGATATCGGATAGCTTTTTATTGGGCACAAACACAACTCGTTGGTACAAGTACCTTGTAATAATAAAGGTGACCAAATGAGTTGTTCATCACATTCTTGACAGCTATCGCAGAGCACACAACCGTGCAGCTCACATGATAAATTACCAATGTTTCGCCACTTTTCTTTTAGATATCCTTTGCCCTTTACACAATAGGGACAAATACGAGGCATATCAGTGTGACAATCTAGAAATAGTATGGAGTGCTTTGGTGCTAAGCTTAAGTCGCTAGTGCTCATAGCACAGGGTACGAGTTCACTTAATAGCTGTCGTTGTTTAATGCTAATTGTATTTTTTGTAACCGCACTCCACATTGGTTTATCAAGCCATTCGAGCGGTGAGGTGAACCCATTTCGAAGGCTCAAGCGTAATAGGTAGCTTGCTAGACTTTCATCAGCGATTCGTTTAGGCATTACCGATAACATTAATCAAATTCCCTCGAATCTAAAATCCCAACGATGTCATTATCAGTTAGGGCAAGTGTGTCAAAAGGATTGTAAGCAGATGAATTAACTCCCAACAGGTAAGCATCTTCAAGCTTAGCCAACAGATTCTTACGCTCACTGGTTGAAGCTATAGCAAAAAGCTTCGTTAACAGCCCAATTCTGCCGTCGGTTGCGACATGCAAACGATTAAGTATAGGTTTGTCGTCTAGAGTAAATGGCGGAAATCGAAATTCGGTGGCAAAGTAATTACAGCACAAAAGCCAGCACTCGCAGCGAGAAGGGATTATGTAAAGCTTTTGTTCAGATAGGAAACGGCGGCTTAGTTGCTCCTCACCTTTTAATCTGTGCGTTGATTTGCCATATTTAAGCTTCAACAATCGGCTGGCGACTGGCGTTCCCATTAAAATAAGTGAAACTTTTGGGTTGTTATCTAGTAGCGCAGCTATTTGCTTAGCCATTCGCTGACTAGTGATTCCGTCGATATCCGTCAAACATTCCTGTACTTCATCGATAATGATCAGTTGAACGCGATGCGCGGCAAGTAAAACGGCAAGCCTGTCTTGAACGATATGAGCTTTATTGGCATTTTTACCTATGACTGAAGTGAGAGCTTTAACGACCTGTATAAGAAAATCAGTAGCTGTTTTAGTCTCCGTTAACTTTACATAAATGACCGGATAGTAGGTTACTTCGGGAGTACATAAAGTTGGAAAACGTGCTAGATATGTCTTGGCTAAACACGTTTTACCAACACCACTTAGACCTGTTAAAAGTAATCCATAATTTTTACCAAAACTTTGCTGATGAACTTGGTCTATTAGTTCAAGGCACTTGCTCAGACTTGGATGGCTAAACATTGGCTAGTCCTGCCATAAACCAAGCTGAGCTTCGTTGCGATTAGGGCTTACTTTTCGTTTAATATTTCCTTTATCTGAGGGTGTATTATCCTCTATGGACTTCTTCGACTTTTTGATAGGTTTGTACGCATAACTCTGGTTACTTCGCTCAATGCGCTCTGCCGTAGATAGTCCCTTAGATAAGTTTTCTTTTGCAGTAGCAACTGGCTTGCCACTGCCAAGTGATCTTGTCTTTTGCTTAACTAACTTTGTAATTTTACGACTGAATATATCTCGCCGTTCAGGCGTCCCTGATGTTGTGTTAAGTTCTTCAAATGACAGTGGGTACTCCAATTCACTTCCAGATAGCTTTCGGTTTTCTACAAAATCGAATACTTTAGGGTGGTCCTAACATGGGAAGTCTGCGATGACTGTTACCCAACGGCCATCATCTGGGTCAGATTTCACAGTAACCGTCATATCTTGGTTTTTATCGAGAGTTTTTGCATCTAGATAGCATTGCTTTATACGGTCATCCGCAAAAACCTGTTTGTTGACCTGAACTGTACCTCGCTGGCTTAATGAAGGGTTGTGCTCTATATAATGGCAAGCAGCACTGAGCAGTTCTTTATTGACAGGAATGAGAGGCTTTAGAGCAACTGACTCGTTCCATACTTGTTGTGGTGTTTTGTTGTTGAGGCTTGAGTGCTTTGAGTTTACATAGTGAACGAGGTAATCATGCAGTAGCGAGGCAAACTCCTCGACAGGCAAGGAAGCGGCTTTTTTAATGGTTTCTTCAGACGACGGCTTACTTGTTTTGTGGGTGCGTTTGTCTTTATAACCTGGAAGACCTATGGTTATTGTTCCATCAGGTAATTTAAATTCGCCTCCTTTAAAGAATTCTTCCCGCAACGTATTGTTGAAAGACTCAACAAAAGGTTTTCGCCAAGGTTCATTCGATGGAGCTTTGATTAACTCACACCCTAAGCGTTGGGTTATTTGTTTGAACTGCTCAGCTTTATAGCCACTGCCATTATCCACAATAATTTTAAAAGGAATACCACACGCGTTTAGCTGGTCACTGGTTGACTCAAAAATACGCTTAAATGATCGAACAACCCCTTCCGTACCCTCAGAGGTGCCCAGCTCGAATGTAACACTCAGCGGGTAGCGTGAGTGGCAGTCAATGGCAATATAGATGCTGACGTTGCCCGTTGGTTTACCTTCTTCGTCAATAAGAGCCAAGTTAAGTGACATCCGGTCCATTTCTACTCGCTCAAGCACATGAGTGGTTTTTATTTTCTTGGATAATGTACGTAGTGCTTTTTTAACTTCGCTGTAGTTTCCAGAGTTTAAAATGATATTAAATGCATTAAGTCCTTCAATGCGTCTGCTAAACGTTCGTTCGCTAACCTGTTCAATAGCGTCATTTTGCGTCTGAGCTTTTAAAGCTGCTTTAGAATAACTTGAGTAGCCTCTCGCTATGTTTTCAATGTTGCCTTTTACCCAGGTGTCAGTAAAAAATCGGTTGAGGAAGTTTTCCGTGGCCGTATTGGTTCGCTTGGGTTGGCTTTTTCTCGGAGCAATTGACTTTTTGAGATTAAATTCTGCTTCTCGATATTGTTTCCACCAACGTGCAATAGTGCTATTGCCGTGTTTTTCGGTGCCGATGTGGTACTTGTCATGAACAACCTGTTTGAGCTTATCGATGGTCTCGTCAACGGTAGGTTTATAGCCATCATGCACCAATGTTGCTAACTCGGTAATGTAAGGCTCTCGCTTTTTCAGTTCTTTTTTTTGTGATGCTGTCAGCTCGTTATTTTCGTGTGTTATGGCGTATGCTGGTCGTAATTCACCGCTGTCTATTTTCGAGCGAAAGTCATCTTGAGTTAAGTGCAAGCCAATTTCCGAACCTAACATCGAGTCAGGGTTTAGTAATGCTTGCAGCTCATCATAATATGCTAGATTAAATTTACGCTGTTCAATATCGATGAAGGTGTCACCGACCACAGGTGGCTGATACATTACTTCTTCCTCATCAATGTTGTTTCTGCGTTAAAAGGCTTTGACGTGTCAAAATAAAAGTGTTGTTGTGCGACGAGTGACCAAGCGTGCGCTCGTGAGCCACCAGGCAAATTAGATACTAACTTTTCAAGTCGAGACAGTTTTGTTCTTTTTGGTAAGTTACAGATAACGGGCTGTAAATGATTGACGTCAAGAGTCTTGTAGCCCATGAGTAGTTCGTAGTTTTCTACCTCAATGCTGTCAACATCAAGCTCACTCCTCAGCACCAGTTCAAGCCCTGTTAACATATAAATGACTCGTTTCCAGAGGAAGTGGCGCTCAAAGAATTCATCATTCATATAGTGGGTGTGTTTGATTTCTACATATTCGGCATGACCGGATTTATATTCCACCAAAAAGTCAGGAGTATAACGTCTTCCATACACACTAAATGATTCTGGTTGGGAAGCATATTGATGGATAGACTCTTCAAATTCGAGCGTTATCCCGTATTTGCGTTCGAGAAACGACTCACACCAGATATGACAACCATTTTTAGCACTGTAAAAGTTAATGGTGTGTTTTGAACGGTGTTTGTTGAATTTTTTTTTACCCTTCATGTTCGCCTCAAAAAAATTTAGTTGAAAATGCCCAAGATTTTTTGGCTAAAAGTCAATCTTAGCTATAATTAAAAGTTGGGCTTGTATAAATATCAAGTTGATAAATGGATGAAATAGTCATCAAACCTCTCTCTTTTTCAGCACTTTAAAAAAGGTATGAACTACTTGTAAAGCTGTATAGTAAACACTCGAATGTAGTCTTGTTTTTATACAGCAAATTTATGTAACTAATTGATAATAAAGAGGGGTAAAAATTAGTTATGTTTTAAAAAGATTTTTTAAATGGTACTCTTTTGTCGTTTTAAATGCTTTTTTTACGGCTTACCTACTTCGCTTTACGAAATAGTGCCGTTTTTTCACGTTTGTTTGAAAACTATTTCAAAATAAATAGTTATAACAACTTTTTACGTCAATTGACGTAAGTGCTGGTATCGATATGTCAGAATCTTCAAGAAAATTTAAAATAAATAGAAAAACTTCAGACAAATACACAGAAATAGCCAATATATTGTGTATTAAACATGCTGATTGGGGGGGCTTTTTAGTGCAACACGAACTTGATTTCTTTAAACGTAACTATTACCAGCTAAGGCCAAACTCACCAATGGTTGCCGCATGGTTTAAGCAGAAAAAGAAAACTTTAGACCAAGAGGGAGTGAACCAGCCCTACTCAATTAGAATGCCGCAGAGTTTAGTTGATGACTTGGGTGGGTGGTGCAAACAATATCGCGTTTCAAAAGAAATGATTGTCGAATACGCCCTTGAAGCCTTTATTCAAAGAGTTGATGTAGGAAGAGCCGCTTATAAAAAGCTTAAACGCCATGAACTGATGCCACTCTTTTTGCTAGAGCATTCTTTTAAAGCTAGGCTTACTGAAACTGAAAAAATTAGCTTTATACGAGAAAACATACTGATACAGGAGCACATGCTGCCAGGTGATTTTCGCAAAGAGTTTAAAGAATCAAAAAAATAAGCACTGCATGGGCAGTGCTTAATATTTTAATGTGCACGTTATAGGTTTAGCGATTCAAACTTCTGTTTAAATAGCCAATGCTCCAATGCTATGCCAACTAACATCATTGCGCCACCAAATACTAGTGCCAATATTATACGGAAGGTTGATAGCCCTTCTTGATTAACAAATGACAGTATAATTGCTGCGGTTGTCGCAAAGATAAATACGCGACCTAACTCGGTGAGCCAGTGACTGATCACGTGCAGCCCATAACTTACGCCAAATCGGTTTTGTTGAGTGTCTTTCAATTGCTTCTCCTTTTATGATGACCTCAACAATATTTAGAGACCCTGTAAGGGGAATTAATCGCTCTTTGCGGGTTTTAGTTTCACCAACCTCAGACGTTTAGCGAAGTTTTTGCTACCACATATTGCGACGCTAGTTAAAAACGTTTCATCCACATTTTTCTGCTATTTCCTTAAGCTCAAGTTCTTCCATCCGCTGCATAAGTAATGACTTTCCTTCATCAAACCACCCCGATTTTGGAAAGCGCATTACAAACCATAATTTCCAGTCTTCAATATCTTCATTGCCAATCTTTACTGGCAACGCTCTAAGGTGAGGTTCTATGATTTTGGGACAAAACGTTAATGCTCGGCTTTTTAGTTTCTTTAAGGTTGGTTTGTGAGGCTTGCTTTGGATTGCGGCAACGGCTAGCGCTTCTTTTAATAAATTACGAATGTTTTCACCTGATTTATACAGTGAGGACTCTACAGCACTAACATAGTGTTCAAGTGCTTTTTCTATTTCACCACTTAGTAACAGTAATCGTCCCTTGAGCCAGTCTTGATGATATTGCAACTCATCATTCAGGTTATGCTCTTCAATAGATTTTTGTAAGGAAGCTAAGCGTGCTGAATAATCAACAAGGCTGCCCAGAGGTTTAGTTGAAGAGCGTCTTAACAACTTGTGTAGCTTATTACCTTCAGCAGATAGTTTATATAGATTCGCTGAGCTTATCTCATTGATATAAAACTGATGAAATACTTGTCCAAAATCTAATGTAGGCTCTTGATTATGCTGCAACCGCCAAACGACAGCATCTTTTAAATCGTTTACAAATTGATGGTGTGTTTTTCTATGAAATGAATCTATGAACCTTGTCAAAAACAAGGTTTCCTTATCTTCATCAATTGCATCTGAATTTGATAACGATGTCCACTGAGCCAGCAGAGTTAGGTTACCTATATTAGGAAGTTCTTCACCACTTCGCCATTTTCGAACTGTCCTGTCAGTGCCTTCAAAGAATCGCTTTATATCGTTTTCAGGAAGTGTTTGTTGGCTTTCATAAAAAGCGATTAGGGCTTTGATAGGGTAATTATCACAATAAAAGCTAGGCACTGTATTGGTTGGCATTTGATTAACGCCTACTTTCCAAATGATATTGGCAAGTGTTTCAACTACTAGGTGCTTATTTAGCATATAAGCAACTTTTTCTTGTGCTACTCCTTCCATTGGCGCACGCTTAATGATCTCGACGTAGTTATTTAACCCCATCCAAATACTGTCGGAGAAAAACTGTGCGAAACTATCTGTAACAACTTTGGAGATTGGTTCATAAAATAAGTGTCGCACTGACTCTCCAATCAGTGTTGGATCTATAGACTTTCTAGATGCTAAGTCTTCTTCCTTGCGAAAACGGCTCTTTCCTTTAGTAGCCAATGACTTGGTGTCGGCAATATCAGCCAGACGATTTAAAACATACCCAATGTTTGGATAAGACTCATTGATAGTCGTCATTAATTTAAACCCTAAAAAATTCCTTTTGAAAGAGGGGCAATGCCCCTCGCCATTATTTACTATTTTTTGCGGCGCTACTAGTTGCTCGTGCCGCAAAACTGCCTTTAGGCACACTGCCGCCATTTGCTCTAGCTGTAGCGCTTTGAATTCGTTGTGCCGCTTGTGGTGTTATTGGTGTTGATGGCTTTGCATTTACTTTTGAAGTCATAATGTTCTCCTAGTTAGTTGTGAATCAACTTCGTAGGCAATAATCGATTAAACCTGAGTTTCGGAACAGGAATCAAGTGGCGCAATTTTTTCAAAATCTAAATATTGAGGTTACACGTTAACCTGTGTGTTAAAAACTTGGCAGTTTTTTAAAGCAAGATCAAATGAATAGTAATTTATTAGTGAATTTTATATCCATTTTATTTATATTAAGACTCTAATTTCTGTAAGTTTTTATGCAGGACGCAAATGAGCGATATAAAGTTATTCAAACTAGACCAAGCAAAAGGAACTGCACTAGAGCTAGTGCGAGCACAAGCTAAGCTTGAAAAAGACTTGCAGCAGCTCGTTGAGTCACAAATGGAAACCTTCCTGAATGTAAAGTTCCTTGCTTCAGAATTTACTACCTCAAACGGTGGCAGAATTGATTCACTTGGTGTAGATGAAAATGGCTGTCCAGTTATCATAGAATACAAACGGCACACCAATGAAAATGTAATTAATCAAGGACTGTTTTATTATGATTGGCTTATTGATCATAAGGCTGAATTTAAGTTACTCGTAATGGACAAGCTCAGCAGTGAAGCTGCTGACAATCTTGAATGGGAAGGTGCACGTTTAATTTGTATCGCTACTGACTTCACCAAGTATGATGAGCACGCGATAAAACAAATTGATAAAAACATTGAGCTGATGAGATACAAATATTTCGGAGAAGATTTGTTTTTATTAGAGTTGGTAAACAGCCACTCATCTAACCGTTACTTTTCTAACCCCGCAGCTGCCGCACTACAGGAAAAGACAGTTCAAGAAACTTCAAAAAAAGAACGGAAGGATTACCATCAGAATCGAATCGCTGCCGCTAGTGAACACCTTTTAAAGCTTTATGAGCATATTTGTGAATTTGGCTTATCACTCGGTGACGACGTGCAACGCAAGGAACTAAAGTTCTACACAGCACTGAAGAAAATCAAAAATTTCGCGAGCGTTCAAGTATGGGCACCTTTACAAGACCCTTCATTGAGAATTTATTTAAACTTAAATCCTGAATCGGTAGAGCTTAAAAATGGTATCGTCAGTGATGTTAGAGGTAAAGGGCATTGGGGAACTGGTGATCTAGAGGTTATCGTCCGAAATATTGAAGAGCTGGATATAGCAAAGCAATTAATAAAGCTAAGCTTTGAACAAAACTAGGGAGAGTAAAGTTGGTAAATCAAAACGCAGAACAAATAGCACGCGATAAAACTAGCTTAGATATTTTCTGGCTAAAAGATAAATCGCTAACTGACTTAGAAAACCTGCCTGAACCGGGAGAACCAGCAGGTGAGATAATTGAAAACATGGAAGCAGGCTTAGATAGCTTTCGCCAAGTATTGGCCGCATTACAATAATAAGGATATAAGATGCAAATTGAGAACTTTTCAAACGACTGTGAAATAGTCATCGGGTTAGTTGCTCCCGTTGGTGTTAACTTAGATGATGTACATAACCGCTTCGTTTCATATTTCAATCAATTCAGATACGAAGTTAACTATATTCACCTTTCTCAAGTTGCAAAGGAATTTCAAGGTATTGCGACAGGCCCTTACACTGAGCAAAGCCGTCTAGACACTGCCATGAATACGGGTAACTCCCTAAGACAAGCAAGTGAACGTGGGGATTTATTTGCGCTATTAGCAATAAATGAAATTAATAAAAAGCGCTTGGGTGAAACACCTGAACCATTGCCAAGACACGTTCATATTATTAGATCACTTAAGCATCCTGATGAAGTTGAAACGTTGAGGCAAGTCTACGGCCCAGGCTTTATCCTTTTAGGCATATCTTCTAGTATAGAAAGCAGGAAGCGCTACTTGAAAGATGAAAAAGGAGTTCCTGAAGAAGAGCTGGAAAGGTTAATTGAAAGGGACGATAAAGAATCCGATTCATTTGGACAAAGTACAAGAGATGTATTCCAAATAGCTGATGCATTTGTGACATCAGATGACGCACATTCATTATCGACCCAAATAGGCAGAACGCTCGACTTATTATATTCCAAACCCGTAGTCCCACCGACTGCTGATGAATATGCGATGTTTATGGCATATGCTGCATCTCTTCGCTCTGCCGATTTATCTAGACAAGTGGGAGCTGTTTTAACTAATCAAGAGTCAGATATTTTAGCTACAGGTGCTAATGATGTGCCCAAATCAGGAGGTGGCTTATATTGGCCTGTTGATGGTGAAGATAATAGAGACTATGAATTAGGTAAAGACTCAAACGAAGAGCAAAAAAATAAAATCATATTAAACATTATGAAAAAGTTTAGTAACCCTGAAGAAACAACTGACGAGGAGTTATTAAAAGAAGGCAAAAAGAAGCTTAAAGATACGGGGCTATTAGATATTACCGAGTATGGGCGAGCTGTTCATGCTGAGATGGAAGCACTTTTATCCTCAGCAAGAAATGGGATTTCGACTAGAGATGCTAATTTATATACCACAACTTACCCTTGTCATAATTGTGCTAAACACATTGTAGCTTCTGGTGTGAAAAGAGTTTTATATATAGAACCGTATCCAAAGAGCTTTGCGACTATACTTCACAATGACTCTATCAATGCTGAAGGCAGCCCAGGTGAGTCAGAAAAAGTGATGTTTGAACCATTTGTTGGCATAGGGCCAAGAAGGTTTGTTGATTTATTTTCAATGAATTTAAGTAGTGGTAGGAAGTTGAAACGCAAAGAAAACGGTCTGTTAAAAGAATGGAACCGGAGAGACTCAGAGCTACGAGTTCCTATGACTCCCTTGTCTTATTTAGATGCAGAGGTTATGTTAATAGAGCAGCTTGATGAAATTAAAGAATCAGCGAAGGAAAATAAAAATGACTAGCACAGAGAAAAACATTACAAGAGCAAAACAAGTCGTTGATAGTTGGCCTACATGGAAGAAAAACATACAGCTAACCAAGTATAAATCTGCTTCAAAAGAAAACTCTCATACCACTCACAAGCAACCACAGCTTCAATGTGGTTAACTTTTTTAGCCAAATATTAGCGGCATACATTTTGCCGCTGATTAATAATAGTTGTTAAGATATATTTGAAAGCACAGGAGCCGCTTAGCTCCCGTAACGGATTAGTCTCTTTTTTTAAGTTCAAATCTCCACTTAACAGAGTTGGCAATACTCTGTTACTTTCTTATGTATCTTTTCTTTTTTTGTCATAAAGATAAAGGGAATTAGAGTTTTGTCAGAAATTGATCTAGAAGAGTTAAGGCCAACATCACATAGGAAAATTATTGAGCTGATTGAAGAAGCTGGTATCGATGTTTCTGATTGGGCAAATTTCAAAGGTGGTGCAGAAAAAGCTTCAATGAACCCTAAATATTGTTATGAGTGGTCATTTGAAGAACGAAAAAATAATATTTTTGTATTAAACCTTTGGTTTGATAATTGTGAGATTATTGATGGTAGTGTAGTTCAGCAACTTAATTTAAGAAGTGAAGCCCAAGAGCTCAAAGGGATACAGAAACGCCGCGCTTTTAATATGGACTTTTCATTGCAAAATGCTGCAAGATTAAATGCTCCAATAAGGGTTATCATGTGTGATGAAAACCCAAAGCTTAAAAAGCCTGGTGCCAAATCTAATGCTGATAGGAGATTCCTAGATCCCATTAATTGGTATATAAAAAAGTATGGAGATAATGGCGACTGTCTAATTCAGCGAGGGAAATTAGTCCCTGCCTTTATTGACCAGTTTTCATTTCGAGAACTAGAACCCATTCAACCCGAAAAGCAAGAGTCAACCACTACAAGTTATTCTAGAAGTAAGGTCGTTAGAGAGCAAGCGTTGGTTCGTGCTGATGGTCATTGTGAGTATTGCGGCGTAAGAGGTTTCAAAACCAAAGTTGGTTCTCTTTACCTAGAAAGCCATCATATCACCCCTCTATCTGAAGGTGGTGTAGATCACCCTAGAAACGTTATTGCTTTGTGCCCAAATCACCATAGAGAAGCTCACTATAGTGAATCAGCACAGGATCTTAGAAGTGTATTTCTAGAAAAAATTGGGCAGTAACACATTTATGGAAAAGTTGCTTATTGGTTCAGCTGCTCTTCTTGATGAACTAAACCCGATAATTTCTCTTGGCCCAAACCAGAGTATTAAAAGGTGGACGGGCAGTTGGGTGATGTGTGATATTGCAATTGAACATGCTCACTCTCTACAAAACTTAATGAAGATTGGTAACTGCACTTCAGCAATATCGTTGTTACGGCTTCAATTTGATGCTTTGACAAGATCTGTATGGCTACTCTGGGGAGCTTCTGAGAAAAAAGTTGATCGGATTATGCAAGACTTATCTATAGATACGGCTAATGCTGATAATGGCCTACCATCGCATGTCGAAATGATTAAGCAGATTGATGGCAATGCACCAGCTGAAGCTACTCGAATGCTGACTGAGTTTAGAGATGTTACTTGGAAAGCTTCAAGCTCTTACGTACACGGTGGAATTCATGCGATGAAACGACATGGTGAAGGCTATCCGTTACAGTTGTTGGAACAAATACTAGTTAATTCAAATGGATTAGTAATGTTATCAGCTGTTCATTTGGCAACAATGACGGGTAACATGCATGTAGTAAATGACATTAGCCGTATCAGAGAAACTTACCGAAATATCCTACCAAAGCTAAATTTTAAATAAGTGCTATATAGAGCCTAGTTATCAAGTGACTGAGAATCTTATTTCGAATGACAGATACCATTATGTAAGCCAATGTTCCAAATAAGGCGCACTTACGTGAGATATATCTTACATTAACGTGCGCCTTGTCAGTTTAACTCCGTATTTTATCTTCTTAAAAACATCAAGTTATTGTTATTTATAGTTATTTTTATTTTTCAATTTTATGACCGTAATTTTTTTTGTTTTCCTCACTATCATACTAAGCCGTTTGCTTTAAACTTTACTTTGTCAAGACGACATAGCCCAATGATTGAGCTACTGCCACGGATAAGGAATCAGGCAACTAAGTAGTTACTAGCAGGAAGCACAAAGGACAAGTTAACACGGATGCAGGGATTAAACAGGAAGTACACGGAGTACTAAAATAGCTGGGAGCTATTTAAAGGACACCAAGGATGATGCGATAGGAAATTGCAGGAGCGTTAGTTTACGCAGGATAGCCAAGGCGGCAAGTGGATATTGCAGGATGCAATGGAGAGTAAACACGGTAGTTTGCTCGTTCAGAGGATGATAAACAGGGAATAGGTAAAGGATACCTTACAGGATGTTTGCAATTGGGGCGTAACTGAGGTTACGCCTTAGTTTTTTGTGCTAAGAAATTATATTCTATGTGGTGGCACAACCACACTTTTTAGTTTTTCATCTTCCATGATTAATACCCCTTGGTAGGCGTTTTCACCGTCACTTGAAAACTCAAAAATAAATTCGCTTTTCATGCCCGGTTTACCACTTTTTAAAATGCCAAATCGACGCTTGTTACAAGCTACACTCATAAGTTGCACTTGCAATTGCTCGCTTTGGCGTTTGGCATGAACGTTCGCTGCTTCGGCTATTTTACGATTTAGCCAAAAAAAATAAATTACAGCACCAATAAGTATGAACGTCCATAAACTAGCCATTTAAGAGAATAACCTTCCAATTGCGCGAGCTAATGTCTCGCTTCTGTTTTCTTCACGTAATAAAGCTAATAAGTGAGGGCGAATAGTCGCAATTGCAACTAAATCTGCAAAAACGCTAGGAAATAATTCAGCTATTTTCTCATGATGCGCACAGTTATCCATAAACACATGTAAACGCTGTGGCTGTTCTAACTGTTTGAAGCAGCGACCAGCAATGGTCAACAAAATATCAGAATCCTGCCCTAAAGGTGAGTTAAGCGCGCAGTCAACAAGTTGTGCGCTAAGCCCTACTGCTTGCCCTGATGATATTGCACGCAGCGCGGCAGAGGCCGCAACAACATCATTATTACTAAGGGCGGTTTGCCCATAACTTAACAATAACTCACTTAACGAGGGCGGTATTTCGATGTGTTCAAGCATTGCACTTAATGGCTGTAATACTTCAACTGGTAATTTAGGCCACGCTGCTTGTAAGTGCTTTAAGTTATCAGCACTATGAAGACGATAAGCAAAATCGGCAATGCCTTGTAACGCGACATTTTGCCAATTATCAAAGCCAATTTGGCCACTAAAGTAGAGTTGGGCGTGCTCGTAGTATTGCGACGCTGGTTGCTTTAGCAACACTTTAACTTGTGCATTGAACGCCGCTAATTTATTCGCGTTCGGAGTAAATACATAAGGGTTGTTATCGAGTGTGCCATCGGCTTGCTCGCCGGTAATTTCTGTTCCTAGTGCCTGAATAACCATATCTGCAAAGTGATCACGGCTCGCGCTTACTAACTTACTTTGCTCATCAAGTGGGAATTTTAAGAACCACACATAGGGTTCTTTACTGGCTTTGCTATCCCAAAACTGAATCGCTAACCATGCATGACCTGCTAACGGGTAAGGGTAAGGAATTTGCGCTTGTTCAACGGCTAAAAATTGTTGTTTATCAAGCTTGGTAATGTGCCTGCCAATATCAAAAGCACGCCATTGAGTGCCTGCACCATCTAAAAGCTGGCCTAACGTAGCTATATGTTCACTCATGGATTTCCAACTGTTTTTACTACAAAATTACCTTAATTATACGCCATAGCGACTGTTGTGGGAACAGGGTATAATTGCATAATACACAGACCAAAGGGTGATTATGTACCAGCAAACCCACATATATTTACAGCAATTAGCGGCGCTACTTAAAAAGCATCAACTGTGGCAGGTTGAGCCACTGAATCCCGATTTATTAGATTCTAGCGTACCGTTTTGTCACGATACACTGGCATTTGAACAATGGTTGCAGTTTGTATTTATTGAAAAGTTACAGCGGCTAATTGACAACAAGCAGCCGTTACCGCGCAATTTTGCAGTCGCCCCGATGGCGCAAATGACACTCACTGATAAATCAGGCAGCGAAGACATTATCGCTTTACTGACCCAATTAGATTCATATTTAGGAGAGCCTAATGAGTGAGCGCCTAGAGCCTATTGAATACGGCGAACTGTCGATTCTTTATCAAGATGAAAATTATGTAGCAATAGATAAACCCTCTGGGCTACTTGTTCATCGCTCATTTTTAGATAAACATGAAACTCAATTTGCAATGCAAATGCTGCGCGATCAAATAGGGCAACATGTGTTTCCTGTTCACCGTCTTGATAGGCCTACTTCGGGTGTATTACTGTTTGCATTAAGCTCAGAGGCGGCGCGTGATATGAATCAATTATTTATTGAGGGCACAATAACAAAACGTTATTTAGCGTTGGTACGCGGGTTTGCGCCTGAATCTGTTTTTTTAGATAAACCGTTAAAAGAAGAACTCGACAAAATAGCCGATAAGTTTGCTGATCAAGACAAAGCCGCGCAAGAAGCACAAACCCAATTTAATTGTTTGCATCAAGCTGCGCTGCCTATCCCAATAGGAAAATACCCAACGGTTCGTTATTCTTTGGTAGAGTGTTTTCCTAAAACGGGTCGCAAACATCAAATACGCCGGCATTTAAAGCACTTGTCTTTACCTATTATTGGTGATGTAAATCATGGCGATAACCAGCATAATCAGTTTTTTAGGGAGCATTTTTCGCTTCGCCGTCTAATGTTGTTTGCATCAGAGCTTAGCTTTGTGCACCCTTATAATAATGAACCCATAACAATTAAAGCGCCGCTGGGTGATGCAATGTTAAACATTTGCAAACAGCTGGGGTGGCCAGAACAAGAAGAGGATTATTAAATGGCACATATTAGTATTTTTGTTGGCAGCGTGTATGGCGGTGCAGAGCGATTAAGTGAGCAAGTTAGCGACACGCTAGAGCAAGCTGGTCATCAGGTTAGTGTCTTCGAGCAGCCTACTTTAGATGATATAAAAAATGCTTCGCATATTTTAATTGTTACCTCGACCACTGGGCAAGGCGATATTCCTGATAATTTAGCGGATCTTTATCATCAATTAAATAGTACTTTTCCAATGCTAACAGACAAGCCTTTTGGTATTGTTGCCATGGGTGATAGAAGTTACGGTGATACGTTTTGTGGGGCCGGGCGCAGCTTTGATGAGCTACTACGTGATTTACAAGCTAAACCTGTTGGTAACCGACTAGAAATCGATGCCTGTGAAGACTTTGAGCCATGGCCGGTAACTGAGCCTTGGTTGCAAGCTTGGCTTGGTAAATTACCCTCATAAATGCGCAGACTCTAAATGAAAAAACATAAACTGAGTTTGGTTGTGCTTGCGGGTGGCTTAGGTAGTCGCTTTGGTGGCAATAAACAAATAGCAGCAATCCCTGGGCTAAATTGCACGATTATGGAGTTAAGCATTACTGATGCGTATCGCGCCGGTGTGACACAGGTTGTACTG
Source organism: Pseudoalteromonas issachenkonii (assembly GCF_002310795.1). Classification (NCBI taxonomy): domain Bacteria; kingdom Pseudomonadati; phylum Pseudomonadota; class Gammaproteobacteria; order Alteromonadales; family Pseudoalteromonadaceae; genus Pseudoalteromonas; species Pseudoalteromonas issachenkonii. Next base: position 2,191,501 of record NZ_CP011030.1, on the reverse strand, counting down.
ATCATCAATCAAGCCGTTCGCAGTGAGATAGAACACACTATTTTACCTCGCTTACCTAAAGCCCTTGACGTGGTATTAGTAGAGCAACATAACGCGCTTGTTCCTGATACATACAAAGCACTATCACAGCAACGTATAAAACCATGGGGCACAGGGCATGCGTTACTGTGTGCCAAAGCATATATTAACAACCCTGCAATTGTTATTACCGCAGATGACTATTATGGTGCGTCTTCATTTTTATTGCTTAGTGAGCATTTTAAAAATAGCCCCGAATGGGCAATGGTGGGGTACCCGATTATCAATACCCTCTCTGAGCACGGTGGGGTTAATCGCGGGGTATGTAGCATTGCTGATGGAAAGCTTGTTGCAGTGACGGAATATTTAAATATTCAAAAAGAATCTGCACATATTGTTGGAAATAATCCGCAGGGCTTGCGTGAAAAAATTAGCCGAGATGCGCTAGGATCTATGAGTTTTTGGGGGATCACGCCGTGCTTTTTTGATTATTTGCAACAAGGTTTTGAGACGTTTTTACAGCAATATAACGCTAATACTCAGCAAGAGTATTACTTACCTGATCAAATCCAGCAAGCGATTAATGTAAAAGCACAGCCTGTATTTGTATACACTGCAAAAGAGCCTTGGTTTGGTGTTACCTATAAATCAGAACTGACAAGCATTGCGGCTACTTTGTGCGCATTGCGTCAAGCGTAAAGGTGTTAATACCAATTTTATTAAAAATATGATCAATCTAGCGTATTAAATAACCCGCTTCCTGCGTTAAAAATTATTTATATAGAACAACTATGTATCATAATTTTCGCCTTGCTATCGCGTTATTTCCTTGTCGCTGTAATCGTTCACTAATTTAATGCAATTGATATAAATTATTGTCGCCTTGGGCGAAAAGAGTGAAGTAGAAAATGAATTCAATTCCTATAGAAGTTTACTTATCTGAGAGTTTTGGCCTTGACGATAAGCATGCGAGTATAAAACCCATTGGTAGTGGGCATATCAATACTACCATGTTATTGAGCACACCTAAGCGGTCATTGGTTGTACAAAAGCTCAATACGGTGGTATTCCCAAAACCACAGTTACTTGTTGATAATGCAAGATTAATAGAACGACACTTAAGCAAAAAGCAGCAAGTCGGTGAGTTCAACTTAGCAATTGTGCGGCATGTAGCAACAACTCAGCATGACTATTTAGTAAATAATAATAACGATACTTGGCGAGCCCTTGAGTTTATTGGTGGCAGTTACAGCGAAGATGTGGTTAATACTGTTAGCCAAGCGCAAACCGCGGCTAATGCATTTGGCCAATTTGCTGCAGCATTAGAGGATTTTGACGCTAACAAATTACATGCAGTTATCCCTAACTTTCATAATTTAGCCATGCGTGCAGAGGTTTTTAAGCAAGTTATTAACGCCGATCCTCATAAACGTGTAGCTCATTGTCAGGAGGAGGTTGATTTTTGCTTGTCGCAGTTCTCACTCATTGATGAGCTCAATGCATTAGCTGGAAAAGTCCCTATTCGCGTGTGTCATAACGATACTAAAATAAACAACATGCTATTTTGTTCAGATTCAAATGATGCAAAAGCGGTGATTGATTTAGACACCTGTATGCCAGGTTATTGGCTTAATGACTTTGGCGATATGGTCAGAACATTCTGCTCTGCAGAGCAAGAAGATTCAACAGCGCTTGAAAAAGTAGGTGTTCGTGAAGACATTTTTGCAGCGATTGTTAAAGGTTACGTTGAACCATTAAAGTCAGTATTAACGGCCGCGGAAAAACAAAGCTTTTGGTTAGGTGCTAAAGTGATGCCTTTTATGATTGGCTTACGCTTTTTAACCGACTATATAGACGGCGATAATTACTTTAGTGTTAAACATGAGAGACACAATTTAGATCGCGCAAAAAATCAATTTGCGTTGTACAGGGATATAGTAAGTAAGCAGCAGGTATTAAAGGCGATGTTAACTCAGATATAAGCACAATTGGTTATATTGCTCAAAGTGTTAAAGCTAAGCTTTGAGCAATATAAAGCGAGGTTAAACGCTGAAAATACGTATAAACTTCCAACCCCTCAATCGTTATTAAGCATCGGCTAGTTTTACGCGGATTTTGCTTTTATCAACGGTTGTTTGATTAAGGGCTTTAATAGCGCCTTTAACTTCAATGTCGTTTGGCATTTCTACAAAAGCAAAACCTTTTGATTGGCCAGTTTCTTTATCGAGTACTAAGTTACAGGTGGTCACTTTACCGTGCGCTGTAAATAAAGTACGAAGTTCATGCTCAGTGGTAGCACGAGATAAGTTGCGAACTAATAGTTTCATAATGAACCTAATTAAGGGTATCAGCGGTAATTATCTCAAGTAACCCCGCTTTAGCCTAACTTTATTTTACATTTGCTGAAAATAACGCCCATAAACAAAAAAAGCTGCTCGTTGGCAGCTTTTTGTTAATCAGCAGGCTTATTTACCAGCCGGTTGTTCAGCAAGGCTTATTTTACTTCTTTACCCGCTGCTTGTTGATCGGCGTGATAGCTTGAGCGTACAAACGGGCCAGAAGCCGCGTGTGTAAAGCCAATTTCATCAGCATACTCTTTTAGTGCATCAAACTCAGCAGGCGGCACGTAGCGTTTTACTGGTAAGTGATGCTTAGAGGGTTGTAGGTATTGGCCTACGGTTAGCATATCAACGTTATGCTCACGTAAATCACGCAGTACTTCTTCAATTTCGCTAATTTCTTCACCAAGGCCAACCATTAACCCCGATTTAGTTTTAACCTCAGGGTGTGCTTCTTTAAAGCGGCGTAATAATTCAAGTGACCACTTGTAATCAGCACCTGGACGCGCCAATTTGTACAAACGTGGTGCTGTTTCTAGGTTGTGGTTAAATACATCTGGCGGCGTTTCAATTAATATTTCCAACGCTCTGTCCATACGACCACGAAAATCAGGGACTAATATCTCAATGGTGATTTCTGGATTGTGCTTGCGAATTTCACGGATACAATCGGCAAAGTGCTGAGCGCCACCGTCACGTAAATCATCACGGTCTACCGAAGTGATCACTACGTAGCTTAGCTTCATGTCTTTAATGGTCAGTGCAAGCTTTTCAGGCTCTGCTGCATCGGGCTTTAATGGACGGCCATGTGCAACATCACAGAATGGGCAACGACGTGTACAAATAGCCCCTAAAATCATAAAGGTCGCCGTACCGTGGTTAAAACATTCTGATAAGTTGGGGCACGAGGCTTCTTCACATACAGAGTGAAGGCCATGCTTACGCATTGCTTGTTTTATGCCGTCAATCCGCTCGGTTGACTTGGGTAAGCGGATTTTAAGCCACTCTGGCTTACGGAGCATTTCGGTTTTTTCTGTTGGTAAAACTTTAACGGGGATCAACGCCATTTTTTCTGCGTCGCGTAGTTTTACACCTGGTTCCATTTTGACTGGTTTATTCATTCGTTTTCAAACCCTTCAGTATGCTTAACCTGTGTTGCATTAAGCTTTTTGATCATGTGTTTTACCAGCCCTTGACCTGCAGCTTCAAGGTTTTGAGGGCCATTTAATTCTTTAGTTTGCACCATATTCATGCCCGCATAACCACAAGGGTTAATGCGTAAAAATGGACTTAGGTCCATGTTAACATTTAATGCTAAACCATGAAATGAGCAGCCACGACGAACTCTTAGGCCTAAAGAGGCAATTTTGCTGTCGTTCACGTAAACACCGGGTGCATCGGCTTTTGCGTATGCATCAATACCGTACTCAGCAAGGGATTCAATAATACATTCCTCAAGCCATGTTACTAGCTCTCGTACGCCAATCTTTAAACGACGTAAGTTAAATAATACATACATCATTTGCTGACCTGGGCCGTGGTAAGTTACTTGTCCGCCACGATCCACTTTAATCACTTCAATGTCACCTGGGGCGAGCAAGTGCTCATCTTTACCGGCTTGGCCTTGGGTAAATACACTTTCGTGCTCTACCAGCCAAATTTCATCTGGGGTATTTTCATCACGGGTGTCGGTAAACTCTTGCATTTTTTGCCAAATCGGCATGTAACGCTGACGACCCAGTTGGCGTACGATTAGGGTGTTTTCGCTCACAACAAATCTCAACTATGGATTAAAGCATATGGCGTACGTCATCGATGTTGCTGATCACGTTGTAAATTTCTTCAATGTGTTTGCCGCTTGTTACAGTAGCTACTAGCGTTACAGACTCGTAATTACCTTTACTGCTTGGTTTTACTTTTGGCGCATAATCACCTGGAGCAATAGGTTGTAATTTAGCTAAAATTTGATCAGTTAAGTTTACATTAGCTAGACCCATAATTTTAAATGTAAATGGGCAAGGGTACTCTAAGTACTCATCAAATTTAGTGTCTTTAACAGGTTCAACCACGACGGGAACTCCTCAAACAAAAAGTGTTGGCTTTGCTAAAACGCGAAGCTTAAAACTGACAGGCTAATGGCAATCTTGAAATGATGCTATTGTTGACCCAGGCCAATGATAGTCATTCAATACGATTGGTATATATGGGGCGCATTCTAGCACTTTTCAAGCAAAAAAAAACGCCTCACAGTGGAGGCGTTCATATTACTTTACTCGCAATTACATAATCTGTAAGCGTAAGTAGTCATATATTTTACTAAAGAAGCTACCTTCTTGTATTTCTTCAAGTGTAACTAGCGGATATTGTGCAATATCTTCGCCTTCAAGCTGTAAAAATAAAGTACCTACTTTTGTGCCTTTAGCTAAAGGTGCCTCAAGGGTATCGTCTAGCTCAAAGTTTGCTTTAAGGTTTTTATGCTGACCACGAGGAATAGTAATAGGTGTATCTTCTAAAATTCCTAAAGAAACATTCTCTTTATTGCCCATCCAAACACGTTGCTCAGCAAAGCTGTCGCCGGCTTTATACGGGGTAATTGTTTCAAAAAAGCGAAAACCGTAGTTTAGTAGTTTTTTACTTTCTACTTTACGCGCGCGCTCACTTGAGGTGCCCATTACAACGGCAATTAAACGCATGTCGTTTTTTGTTGCAGAGGTGACTAAGCTGTAACCGGCATCAGATGTGTGACCCGTTTTAATACCATCTACATCTAGACTTTCATCCCACAACAACGAGTTGCGGTTATATTGCTTTATGCCATTGAAGGTAAAAGACTTTTGTTTATATAGAGCGTATTCATCAGGCACATCTCTGATAAGTGCAGCCCCTAATGTTGCCATGTCGCGTGGCGTTGTATAATGCGCATCAGTATCAAGGCCATGGCTATTAACAAAATGCGTATTAGTCATGCCTATTTTTTCGGCGTGAGCATTCATTAAATCTGCAAACGCGCTTTCGCTACCAGCAATATGCTCTGCCATAGCAACACATGCATCATTTCCTGATTGAATAATAATGCCATGGTTAAGATCATCGACACTAACTTGTTTACCGACTTCAATAAACATTTTTGATGATTCAGGGAAGTTTTTTGCCCACGCTTTTTCACTAACAGTAACCATATCGGTAGGCGCAATATTACCAGCATTAATTTCGGTACCAATTACATAACTGGTCATCATTTTAGTTAAGCTGGCCGGTGCGAGTTTGGTATCAGCCTCGCCTTGTGCAATGACTTTACCTGTGGTGAAGTCCACCAAAAAGTAACCTTTTGCATTAACTTGAGGAGGCGCTGGAATAATTTGGGCGGTGGCTGAAAATACGGCGGCAGAACAGACTAAGCCGCAAACACCAGTAAGAATTTTATGTTTAATAGATTTCATCATACTCATTAATGGTTAAAGTTAAAAATATGCGTATTCCCATTCTAAAGGGCTTACTGAGTGTAAAGCAAGAACGCGTTTTGAAATTGATTTTGTTTTAATGTTTCTAGTACTTGTTGCGCATGTTGGGCATCTTTTATTGGCCCTAAGTGCAATCTATAAATAGCGTCTTTTTCAACGATATTTGTCGGTAACTTATACTGTTCTCGCAGTGTACTTGCTAACGCTTCTATGTTGGCTAAGGTACTGCCCGCGGCAACTTGAACGTAGGTTTTTCGTGCATGGGTATCGGCTAGAGTAATGGCTTCTAGCTTAACCTCTGCTGTACCATACTTATGGTATCCAAGTTTGTATGCAGCGGCATAAGAAAGGTCAATAATTCTATTATCATGAAAGGGGCCACGGTCATTAACACGAACAATAATTGATTTGCCATTAGCCGTATTTGTTACCCGCACAAAACTAGGTAAAGGCAACGTTTTATGGGCTGCGGTCATCGCGAACATGTCGTAAATTTCGCCATTAGAGGTGTGATACCCATGAAATTTACGGCCATACCACGAAGCAATGCCCGTTTCTGAATAGCCGGTTTCATCGAGCATCGGGGTATAACGTTTGCCAAGCACTTCGTAGGGGCGCGTAGTACTCGCACTTTTAATAACTTGAGTAACAATGGCATCTTGCATTTCTAATTCGGTCGGTGCACGAAGCGGCGCCGCATCATGGCGCATGCTGTAACGACTATTTGAACTGCTGCATGCACTTAAAAAGAGGCTAACGAGAATAATAATTATAAGCTGTTTGTAAAGGCGCATTATTTTAAGAGCATCCTTTTATCTGTGGCAATCGACATAATAATGCCAAATGCAGCCATCAGGGTCACCATTGAGGTACCGCCATAACTAATTAATGGTAACGGTACACCTACAACAGGCAGCAAACCCGATACCATGCCAATATTTACAAAAATATAAACAAAAAATGTGAGCGTGAGTGAGCCGGCTAATAGTTTACCAAACGCATCTTGTGCGTTAACCGCAATATACAGTCCACGGCCAATAATAAATAAATATAAACTAAGTAAAACACACACACCAAATAAGCCAAACTCTTCACTCAGTACTGAAAAAATAAAGTCAGTATGTCGTTCAGGTAAAAATTCTAGCTGCGATTGCGTGCCTTGCAGCCAGCCTTTTCCTTCGATACCGCCTGAACCAATGGCAATTTTTGATTGAATAATATGATAGCCAGAACCCAGCGGATCGCTCTCAGGGTCTAAAAAGGTCAGTACTCTTTGCTTTTGATAATCGTGCATACCGTAGTGCCAAAATGGCCATGCTGCCAAAGCAACAACCGAGCTTAAAAAGCCGATTAAACGCCAGCTCAAGCCTGATAAAAACAACACAAATACACCGGAACTGGCAATCAAAATTGAGGTGCCCAAATCAGGTTGCTCTTTAATTAGTAGGGTAGGCAGCATAACAATGGCAAAGCCAATGACTAAATGTAACGGACGCGGCGGCAAATGGTGGCGGCCAATATACCAAGCAACCATCATCGGAACCGCTAGTTTCATTAGCTCTGAGGGTTGAAAGCGAGTAATGCCTAAATCTAACCAGCGTTGAGCTCCCTTAGAACTTACACCAAATAGCAGTACCCCAACCAGCATGAGTAATCCTAGGCAATACATGGGAATAACTAAACGTTTTAAAGTCGCTGGTGGAATTTGAGCAAGTACAAACATACCTATAATGGCGCCAGCCATTCGCGTAATATGGCGAACCATCATGGCAGCGTCTTGCCCTGAGGCGCTGTATACAATGGTGATACTACCGGCCATCATCAGCAATAACGCAATAAAAAGTGGCAAATCAATATGCAGTCGCAGCCAAATAGAGCGCTTATCATGTAAAGCCGTCATGGTGCTTTGTCCCCTGAAGGTTGGATTGGGTTAGCTGCAAAATAGTAATCCATTAATTGGCGCGCAATGGGCGCACCTACTGAGCTTCCCCCACCGGTATTTTCTACCACAATAGAGACAACAATTTGTGGGTTATTAAACGGGGCAAAACCTATATAAATGGCGTTGTCGCGTTGGCGCTCTTTGAGTGCATCGGCGTCGTAACGCTCGCCCTGAGCAATACTCACCACTTGGGCAGTACCGGTTTTACCTGCAGGATCATAAGTAGCCCCTTTAAACGCACGATGGGCAGTTCCGGTGGTTTTTTTAACGGTGTTATGCATGGCATCAATAGCGATGCGCCAGTTATCTTCGTTATTGAGTACAACCGGCGGTTTTTCTTCATTATTGAGCTGAGTAATTTGATCTTCTTTTTTAGCAACTTGCACTAAATGCGGAGGGTGATTTATCCCTCTGTTAACTAAAATATTAGTGGCATTCGCTATTTGAATGGGGGTGGCAGTCCAATAACCTTGGCCAATTCCTACAGAAATAGTATCTCCAGGCCACCAAGACTCTTTAAAACGGGCTTCTTTCCACTCTTTTGAGGGTAAAATAGCGGTTGTTTCTTCATGAATATCAATACCGGATAATTCACCAAAGCCAAAGCGAGCCATAAAATTACTTATTTTTGTGATCCCCATTCGATAGGCTGCGTCATAAAAGTAGGTATCGCATGACTCTTCTATTGCTTTATAAACATCCACATGGCCATGGCCCCAACGTCGCCAATCACGCCATCTATGCTCTACGTTGGGAATTTGAAAAAAGCCCGGATCCCACATGCTGGTGGTTTCTTGCACTATATTTTCTTCTAATGCCAAAATAGCCATGTGTGGTTTAACAGTAGATGCTGGTGCGTAGCGACCTTGAGTCGTGCGATTGATCAGTGGACGATCAGGGTTGAGTAAGGCTTTGTAGTCTTTACTGCTAATACCGTGCACAAATAAATTGGGATCATAACTCGGGTTTGAATACAGCGCTAAAACGCCGCCATCTTTTGCATCCATTACCACAATAGCGCCGCGCATATCTTTAAGTGCATGTTGGGCTATTTGTTGTAAACCAATGTCGAGAGTAAGTACTAAGTCGTCACCCGCTTGCGGTGGATCCATACTTAAAGTGCGGATAATTCGGCCGCGGTTATTAACTTCAACTCGTTGTGAGCCAACTTGACCATGTAATAACGGCTCGTAGTACTTTTCGATACCCAGCTTACCAATATCATGCGTGGCTCGGTAGTTTGTGGCTTCATCTTGTTGTTCAAGCTTGTTTAACTCTTTTCTATTGAGCTTTGCGACATAGCCTAATGCATGGGTTAAAGTATCGCCAAAGGGGTAATATCTCGCTAGACGTGCCTCAATACTAAAGCCTGGAAACTTATGTTGGTTTACTGAAAACATCGCTACTTCGTTTTCATTTAAACGGGCTTTGAGGACTTGACTTTTAAAACGTCGAGTATGTTTTATATCATCAAGAAAATCAGCTTGTTGCTGCTCGGTTATTTCAATGATTTTGCTGATAGACTTCAAAGAGGCGGTTAAATCATTAACTTCTTCGGGGATCACCTCAAGGTTATAAACGGGCTTATTTTCGGCCAGCAAAACACCGTTGCGGTCGTAAATTAAACCGCGATTGGGGGCTATAGGTATAACTTTTATACGGTTATCATTAGAACGAGTTTGATAATCTTGATGATCATCTACCTGAATTTTATACAAGTTAGACAGCAATATTGCTACAAGGACTAATATAAAAATAAAACCCACGAATGCACGCCGAGCAAATAAATTAGCTTCTGCTGAGTGGTCGCGAATGGTGGGTCTTCGTTTTAGCATGGCAAGAAACTACTCGCGATGATAAGGATGGTTGTTATTTAAGCTCCAGCCTCTGTAGAGGCTTTCAGCAACAATAATGCGTACTAAAGGGTGTGGGAGCGTTAAATTTGATAACGACCATTTTTGCTCAGAGGCAGCAATACACTCTGGGGCTAAGCCTTCAGGTCCGCCAATTAATAAACTGACATCGCGACCATCTAGTTGCCACTTTTCCATGTTTTTCGCTAGTTGATGAGTATCCAGTGCTTTACCGGTTACTTCTAGTGTGACAATACGATTGCCTTTAGGTATGGCGGCTAAGGTTTTTTCACCTTCAATGTGCAAAATACGCTTTATATCGGCATTTTTTCCACGTTTACCAGCAGGGATCTCAATGAGTTCCAATGCCATATCTTTGGGAAAGCGGCGTTGATACTCTGCAAAACCTGTCTCTACCCATGCTGGCATTTTTGTACCAACAGCAATCATTTGTATTTTCACGACGTTACTTCCAAGCGTTGTCTAAAATAGGGAGCAATTAGCCCCAAAGCTTTTCTAGATCGTAATAGCTACGTGCTTGATCTTGCATAACGTGAACAATCACATCACCTAAATCAACGAGTGCCCATTCACCATCGCTTTGGCCTTCATACCCTAATGGCTCTTCACCAGCGTGGCGAGCTTCTTTTGCTAAGTTATCAGCAATTGACAATACATGACGTCTTGATGTGCCTGAACATACAATCATGTAATCGGTTACGTCTGAGCTGCCAGTTACGTCAAGTTGAATCACATCACGTGCTTTCATATCGTCAATTTTGTCTAGTGCAAAAGCGAGTAGTTGTTTCGAATCCAAGGTTTTGTCTCAATTTAAAATTTAATAGCGGTTATTTTAACACGCTGAGGGGTTTATACCAATCACTCTTGATAAAGCTGGTGCTGCTTAATATAGTGACTCACGGCGTCGGGTAATAGTTCACTCTTTTTAGTACTTTTTTTAAGGGCTTGACGGATCTCGCTGGATGCGGCATCCAGCTGTTCCCCCTCTAAAAAGTAAAGGTGTCCGGCATTTGTTTTTTGCAGCAAGGCAATATCAGTGGTAACAGCGTTATGTTGATAGCATTTAAGTTCACCCTGTGTATCACAAATTTGGCCAGGGCGTTGATACACCACCAGATGACAAAGGCGAGTTATTGTTTGCCATTGATACCATTTATCGAAATTGTTGAATGAGTCCATGCCAATTAAAAATAAAATAGGGGTATCGGGGTTTTCTGCTCTTAGCTCTTGCAAACTTAATAAAGAATACGACGGGCCGCTGCGTTGCAGTTCTCGTAAATCAAGTTTGAACGGCGCATAAGGTGTAATTGCGGCTTTAAGCATTGCTATACGATGCTCGGTGCTGATCCCCGGTGCCGCTTTGTGCGCAGGTATTGCACAGGGCATAAAATAGAGTGAGTGTAATTTAAAGGTCGCAACGCATTGCTGCGCCATATTAAGGTGTCCCAAATGAACGGGATCAAAAGTACCACCAAAAATTGCAATCATGTATTTCCCTTTACTGACGGTTACTATGGCAGGGAAGTGGAATATCGAGCGGTTGGCAGAACTTAATGCAAATATGCGCCAATGCTTGGTAAGGGGCAATCAATGCACCTTGCTTGTAACTTGCATCAAACAATGCCAGTTCACTGCTAATATTCTCTAGGGTATGAATGTTTAGCCTGTTAATGGCTGTTTGTACTGGCGCTTGTTGATTTTTCCAAATAGCTTTTTGTTTAAATAAGGTTGCTAATGACTCACCTTGCAATAATCCCTGCTGCACACTCAATAATGTATTAAGGTCTTTATTAATGGCCCATAAGATACTCACAACCTCAGTGTTATCACTGGCAAGTTTGTTAAGTACTTTTATAGCCTGAGCGGTGTGGCCGTTTAAAAGCGCATCACTTAAATCAAAAATATCAAACTTAGCTTGGTTTAGTAGTCCTTGCATCACCAGCTGTTGCGTGATCAGAGCGTCACCGTGTATTAATGCTAGTTTTTCAAGCTCTTGGTAACACGCAAGTAAGTTGCCTTCAGTGGCATTAATTAAACTGAGTTTGGCCTCGTTTTGAATATTTAGTGACAAACGTTGGCACTGCTCATCAAACCAACGCTTTAAGTGATTTCCGCTAAGTGGGTAACAGGGTACAAATAACCCATGCTTATCAAGTGCTTTAAACCACGCGCCGCGCTGAACATCTTGACTGGCCTTAGCGCCTTTTACGATTAAGATCGTATCAGGGTTTTCAAGCTCTACTATTTTTTTAAAGGTGTTTGCGCCGGGTGTCCCCGGTTTTTGCTGGTTTAAATCAAGCTCAATAATAGTGCGCGCGCTAAACAACGACATACTTTGGTATTGCGCGATTATTTCTTGCCAATCAAAGCCCTGAGCTAAAGTGAATTTAATTACTTCATCAAATCCTTGTGCCTTTGCCGTATCGCGAATGAGCTGTACACATTGCGCTTCTTGAAAAGGCTCTTCGCCAAAAACCAAATAAAAAGGTTTTAAGCCTTTTTTTAATTCACTCGATAGCTGATTTGCATAACAACGCATTATAGTTGCGACAACTCTCTAACAATACGACGACTCGCTTGTTGGCGAATTTCGCTAATTAGCAGCTCAAGCTCTTTTGCTTTTGCTAGTGCATTATCTGGATCGTCTTGGTAGTTACGGTATAACTCAAAGCGTTTTTCGATGGCTTTTTGTTTCGGGCGTTTTACTACATAACTTACGCTGTATGCCAGTTCGTACTCAGCTACTTGTCCATTTTGGAACAACGATAAGGTTTGACGCTCTAGTTGTTCTTTAAATAAATAAAGCTGCGCTGATTGTTTACTTGCAGGCACTAAAGTGACATCGCTCATAGCCAGTTCGCTTTGCAAATAGCTAAATAAAGCAGATTTTTGATCATCCCCCACAAGCGTTAGCTGTTTTAAATCATCGGGTAGGCTAGAGGCTTTTTTAAGATGAAAGCCACAGCTCGATAACAAAAAACAGACTAGCACTAAGGCTAGTCCGTTTTTAATGGCGTTTAAAGCAGCCATATTAGTTAGCTACCACGTTAAGTAATTTACCTGGTACATAAATAACTTTTCGTATCGTTGCACCATCAGTAAATTTAGTCACGTTAGACTCGGCAAATGCCAAAGCTTCTACTTGCTCTTGCGTAGCATCAGCTGCCACTGTTAGTTTTGCACGCAGCTTACCGTTTACTTGTACGATGATTAGTTTTTCATCTTCAACAAGAGCAGATTCGTCAACTTTTGGCCATGCCGCATCTAAAATATCACCTTCTTTACCTAGGTCTTGCCATAATTGATGCGATAAATGCGGTGTAATAGGTGCCAGCATAATTATTAATGCTTCCAGTGCCTCGTTAGCAATGGCAACATCTTGTGTGTCACTTAATGGCGCTTTTAATAGCTTGTTTGAAAGCTCCATAATTGCGGCAATAGCGGTGTTAAAGGTTTGACGACGTTCTACATCATCGCTCACTTTTGCGATTGCTTTGTGTAGCTCACGACGTAGTACTTTTTGTGGGTTAGTAAGCGCCGATTTATCAAGTGCTTGGTAACCTACTGTTTTAACGTCTACTGCGTATTTCCAGACACGTTTTAAGAAACGATGTGCGCCTTCAACGCCTGAATCTGACCATTCAAGTGTTTGCTCTGGTGGTGCTGTAAACATCATAAATAAACGCACTGTATCTGCACCGTATTGGGCAATAACTTCTTGTGGGTCTATACCGTTGTTTTTCGACTTAGACATTTTGCTCATGCCAGATGAGAACACCGGTTCACCATCATCTTTATGCCATGCCTTAGTTACGCGACCTTTGTCGTCGGTTTCGGTGTTTACATCACTTGGCGAAATCCAAATGTCGCCACCTTTTTCATCTTTACGATAAAATGTTTCAGCAAGTACCATACCTTGACAAAGTAAGCGGTCGAATGGTTCATCTGAATTAACTAAACCAAAGTCACGTAATAATTTGTGGAAAAAGCGCGAATATAATAAGTGCAATATAGCGTGCTCAATACCACCGATGTATTGGTTTACTGGTAACCAGTAGTTAGCGGCTGCAGGGTCTAACATGCCTTCGTCATGACGTGGGCTACAGTAGCGAGCGTAATACCACGATGATTCCATAAAGGTGTCAAAAGTATCTGTTTCGTGAGTAGCGGGTACACCGTTTACAGTTGTTTTAGCCCAATTCGGATCGGCTTTAATTGGCGATGTAACACCATTCATTACCACATCTTCTGGTAAACGCACAGGGAGCATATCTTCAGTAGCAGCAAGCTCGTTACCGTTTTCATCGCTCAGCATTGGGATTGGAGAGCCCCAGTAACGTTGGCGACTTACGCCCCAATCGCGAAGACGGAAGTTTACTTTACGCTCACCTACACCTAATGCTTCTAGTTTGTCGGCAACAGCGTTAAAGGCGTTTTCAAAATCAAGGCCATCAAATTCACCTGAGTTAACCAGTACGCCTTTTTCGGTGAATGCTTCTTTGCTTAGGTTTACTTCAAGCTCAGAACCTTCAGCAGGGGCAATAACTTGTTTAATATCGAGGCCGTATGCGGTTGCAAATTCAAAGTCACGTTGGTCGTGCGCTGGTACTGCCATTACCGCGCCTGAGCCGTAATGCATCAATACAAAGTTTGCAACCCAAATAGGCACTTGCTCGCCCGTTAATGGATGCGTGGCGTAAAAGCCTGTTGCAATGCCTTTTTTCTCCATGGTTGCCATATCCGCTTCGGCAACTTTAGTGTTTTTACACTCTTCAACAAACATCGCGATCGCGTCGTTGTTTTTAGCTGCTTCTTGCGCGATTGGGTGGCCACCGGCAACGGCTAGGTATGTCACGCCCATAAACGTATCTGGACGAGTGGTGTATACACTAAACTTTTCGTTATTGTCGGTACGCGTAAACTCGATATCTAACCCTTCAGAGCGACCAATCCAGTTGCGCTGCATGGTTTTAACTTGCTCAGGCCAATCTTCTAGTTTGTCTAAGTCGTCTAATAGCTCTTGAGCATAGTCGGTAATTTTTATAAACCACTGTGGAATTTCTTTTTGTTCCACTACCGCACCTGAACGCCAACCACGACCATCAATTACTTGTTCGTTAGCTAATACTGTTTGATCCACAGGATCCCAGTTAACCGTTGACATTTTTTTGTACACTAGGCCTTTTTCGTAAAGCTTAGTGAAGAACCATTGTTCCCATTTATAATATTCTGGGTGGCATGTCGCAATTTCGCGATCCCAGTCGTAGCCAAACCCTAATTGCTTAAGCTGGTTACGCATGTAATCAATATTTTCGTAAGTCCACTTTGCAGGGGCTGTTTTATTTTTAATAGCCGCGTTTTCTGCAGGTAAACCAAACGCATCCCAACCCATAGGTTGCATTACGTTTTTGCCTTGCAAGCGCTGAAAGCGAGAAACCACGTCACCAATGGTGTAGTTACGCACATGACCCATATGCAGTCGACCACTTGGGTAAGGAAACATTGAGAGGCAGTAGTACTTTTCTTTGCTCTCGTCTTCTGTGACTTTAAATACTTGGTTTTCTTCCCAGTAGCGTTGGACTTTTGACTCTATGTCTTGTGGGTTATATTGCTCTTGCATTTACGTTTCCAAACTTCTTGCATACTAATAAAAAATTGTCGATAGGATACCCCAAATAAAGCGTTATTCACAGCGCCAAAGCGGCGCTTTTTACAAATTTGCCGCTAAATTAGTTTTCAGTGCAGGTTAACCTATACTTATCTATGTTAGGAGTCAGTTTTAACTTAGCGTTTGTTAATCTTTTTAGTTAAGTTTACACGCAAGTATTTGAGGTTTAAGCTAGGGTCTGTTGATCTTTGTGGATTACAATTTGTTCAAACTAGGGGCGATTTAATCGCGACGCGAGGTTTGTAACCTAGTGGGCTAAGTAAAAACCGAGCAACAAAGAGTAAATCACCCCTAGGCAGAACCCTTCGGGCAGCGCCTGTTTGGCATTGATGCTGCGTTATCGCCTATTTATGGGGAATAACCACACCACATAGGCTCTGCCTTGCCTAAATACCAAACAGACCGCTGCAAATTTAACCTTGAAAGGTCAACAGACCCTAAACAAAGCCTGTATGGTGTTGTTTTTATCAACAGCTAATAGCGCCGTATAAATATCAGTCCCCTCACAATTTTGAAGGAGTAAAAATGGCAGATTACAGAGCATGGCTAAGCGATTTAACCGATTGGTTAAAAGATGTAAAAGAGCATGAAGTTAAAGCAGCAGTAAAGCGATTTATTGAATCCGAGCAGGCACTTAAAGATTTAGGTGAAGAAAAATATTATCTTTATCGTAATTACCTAATGCGTGACATTTCTCATCTACAAGAAAATAACAACTACTATAATTCGCTTGCATGGCAGGAGCTTAAAGAGTCATTGTGGTTTGAGCTTTCTCATATTGAAGACAAAACACAGCTTGAATGGCAGTCATTAAGTGAAGATTTTAAGCATAATGGTGTTTATCACGCAGGTGAATGGATAGCCATGGGCACATTAGTATGTAAGAATTGCAACCATAGTTACGATGTTTATCATGCAACGCAAATTATTCCGTGTACACAGTGTGATGGCATCTATTTTAGCCGCCAGGCTTTACAACCTTAAATATGAATATTGAGTGGCTTATATAGCCACTCAATACGTCCAAAACCTAGCGAATATGCTGGTAAAAAAAGAAGTTAGAATGACGAAAAAATTGCTGCCACTACCCGTATCAAATCTTGCACCGAGTATTTCATCGAGCCATGTAAACACCTGCATGAGCAATCCATACCCAGAGCAACTTACCTTTATAGGCCAACAACGTGCGCAAAGTGCATTGGACTTTTCTTTAGGAATGGACCTACCCGGTTACAATGTTTACGTGATGGGAGAGGCGGCACACGGGCGTTTTACCTTAGTAAAAGATAAATTAAAAGAACATGCTAAAGAGCGCACTACACCGCATGAATGGTTATATGTTAATAACTACGACGATCACCGTGAGCCTATTGCGTTATTTATGCATGCAGGGCAAAGCAAGCAATTAGCCGATGATATTGACTCATTTATTGATGAAGTGCTCGACACTTTTCCTGCTGCATTTGATAACCCAGCCTATCAGCGTAAGAAAAAATCGATAGACCGTGAATTTAACGATGCTTACGACGGCGCAATTACCGCAGTAGAAATAGCAGCACTTGAACAAAGTGTGGCACTAATTGAAGAAAAAGGTGTAGTCGGCTTTGCACCGCTGATTGATGGTAAACAACTTACCGATAATGAGTTTTCTGATCTTGAAGATGACTTACGCGAGATGTTTTTTGAGCGTATAGAAAAATTAGAAGATGCCCTCATTGAGGCGCTTATTGAGTTACCGCGCTGGAAACGCGAGTCGAAAGAAAAGCTCCGCAACCTTAAAAAGTCTACTGCTGAGCAAGCCACTAAACCGTTATTAAAAGATTTAGAACATAAATATGCCAGCCATATTGGTGTACTGCGTTATTTAAAAGATATACGTGTAGAAATTATTGATGCCGTCCTTGAATGGCTCGACGATGAAGGCGAAAGCGAAGAAAACAAAGAAGACTTTGATCGTAAAGGCATGCTTACCGACTTTTTTGCGCCTAATATTTTGGTCGAATATAAAGAAGGCGATGCGGCACCGGTTGTTTACGAGCCGAACCCCACTTTTGGTAATATTTTTGGCAAAATTGAATACGCAACATCGCAAGGGTCGTTAATTACCAGCTATCGATCAATTCAACCAGGTGCATTGCACCGCGCGAATGGCGGCTATTTAATTATGGATGCTGAAAAAGTAATGGCTCAACCCCAAGTGTGGGATGGGCTAAAGCTGTCGCTAAAAACGCATCAAATAAAAAATGATTTACCTTATCAAGACAGTGTAGTTGGCAGTAGCTTTACGCTTCGCCCGCAGTTAATACCGCTTGATGTGAAAATTATTTTACTCGGCTCACGTGAACTCTATTACACCATCGGTGAATACGACGAAGAATTTGCCGAGTTATTTAGAGTACTTGCCGATTTTGATTATTACTTACCAAGCAGCGATAAGCTGCAGTATCAGTTTATTACTAAAGTCAGTGATTACTGCGAGCAAACATTAAAGTGCACGTTAAACGAATCAGCAATGGTGCGATTGCTTAAGTTTAGTTATCGCCAAGCTGAGCACCATAATAAACTCTCAGCCCGTTTTGCTGATGTACTAGAGCTTGTGGCTGAGGCTAGTTTTTACGCTAAGCAAGATAAGCTGACGGTGATTGATGCTCGCCATATTGACGAAGCGATTGAAGGCAAACAATACCGTACAGGGCAAATTAGTGAAAATATGCTCAGCGATATAAAAGAAGGCCACACCTTAATTGCGACCGACGGGCAAGCCGTAGGTAAAGTAAACGGTTTAACGGTACTGCACATTGGTGATACTTCGTTTGGTACACCTGCACGCATTACCGCCACTGTTTATGCGGGTGCTGATGGCGTTATTGATGTGGAACGCGAAGCTGAGCTGGGTAAAGCAATTCACTCAAAAGGGGTAATGTTGCTTACCGGTTATTTAGGTAACAAATATGCGCAACACTTTAGCTTAACACTCAGTGCGAATATAGCCATTGAACAAAGCTATGGCTACATAGATGGTGATAGCGCCTCATTAGCTGAACTTTGTGCGCTAATATCGGCGATCACCAGTTTACCAATAAGCCAATCTATTGCACTAACCGGCTCTATTAATCAGCATGGTGATGTGCAAGCAATCGGTGGCGTAAATGAAAAAATAGAAGGCTTCTTTAAGCTATGTAAAATGCGTGGTTTAACGGGCGAGCAAGGCGTTATTATTCCAAAATCAAACCAAGTTAACTTAGTACTTGATGATGAAATACTGAATGCGGTTGAACTGGGTAAATTTAATATTTTCGCCGTTGAAACAGTTGACCAAGCGCTAAACTTACTAATGGATATTGACGCGGGTGACATGCTTGATGAGCAGTACCCAGTAGATTCAGTGAATGGCATTGCATTAGCACGATTAAAAGATATTGCTGATATTGTTAACGGCGATAACAGCGACGATAAAGACGACTCAGAAGATGAAAAAGGGGAGTTATGATCAATATTATTTTACTGATTGCTATCGCTATTTTTTGCGTTTTGATTTTTAAAAACAGTAAAAAAGCCAAGCAGCAAGCAATCGCTAATGCGCAAATTGAAAGTGATTACTTAATTGCCAATGCAAAGGTAGAAGGCGTTCAAGAAACCGCGTCTGGCTTGCAATATAAAATAATCCATAAAGGGGATAGCGAAAATACACCTAGCTCAACGAGTATGGTGAAAGTGCATTATCACGGCACTTTAATCGACGGCACTGTATTTGACAGCTCAGTGGAGCGTAAAACGCCGATTAGCTTTGGCTTAAACCAAGTTATTAAAGGTTGGACCGAAGGCCTACAACTGATGAGTCCGGGCGATAAATTTCAGTTTTATATACCGCATCAGCTCGCCTATGGTGAAAAGCGAGTAGGCAGCATCCCGCCTGCATCATTGCTTATTTTTGAGGTGGAATTACTGGCTATAGAGTCGTAATTTTAAAGTAAAAAACACTTTAAGCCCTACTTTAATCAAGTCGGGCTTTTTTATTTGCTCTTATTAGCCAATCCTACTCAAGAATTTAAATCGTCAGTCGATACCTAAAATAGTGACAAATTCATTTTAGGGATAAAATAATGAAGATTTCAACCGCCTCAATCCAATATCAAGCATCTAATTACAACAACCAGCCTTTAATAGAATCAGAACAGCAACGCATTGATGATAAATCAGAGGAAGAACCTGACTATGTTTTATCAGAGTTTTTAGATGCTAAGGTTCAAAAATACAGCGAAGATAACGCAACATTTGCTGAGCAATATCAAAATTTAGAAAAGGCATATAAATATTTCACCCAGCAAGTGGTTGCATTGCAAGAACAAGTAAATAAGCTTAAGCAGAGTACGGTACAACGCAGTTTAACCATTGATAATAGCCAATATGGGCCAGCTGAAGACGATAGTCGCTTAACTATGGATGCTGAGCATATGGGAGCTAAAAAGTATAAAACCGAGCAACAACAAGAAGAGATAAATAAATTGGAGCTGCAACTTAGTGAGGTAAAGTCTCAGCAGGCAGCAATAAAACAACAAATTATTGAGCTAGTAATCAACGAAATGAAAAGGCGAGGCGACGACTTTACTATTTAACCAAAGTCTAACTGTATTAGTTCAGGTTATTTAACCTTGTAATGTACGCAGAAAAGTTAGTTTTTAAACTCAATTTTTTCAACCTCAAGCCTAAATTTCCCCGCCTGTTTACCTGCAATCATAAAGCCAAGCTGCTTTATCTCTTTAAAGCTAATTGTAGGCTGTTGTTCAAGTAAGCGGCCGCGATAAGTAAGCTGAAAATCCTCAGGTAAAAACTCAATATTAAGCCACTCACTCTTCGTGGTACTGAACGAACGTGTATAAGCCGCCCCATCCATGTACTCATTAGTTCTTAAACGTAATTGGTAGGTTTGACCATCGCCCTTAACACGCAGCACTATTTTGGTAATGTTTTGGTTTTTTACATCCAATAGCGTTCGAATAGAAGCAAACCCGCCATTGTTTGCAAGCGATACATTGCCTGTAAACACTAAATTGTCGTTTTCATACAAAACCTGACTATTAGAAATGCCACCCATCACCGAATCATTCACTACATACCAGCGAGCATTGGCGTTTGCCTCGGTTGTGGCAAACAGTAAGTTAAAAACGAAAAGTGATGAGAGTTGTTTGGTGGTCATGAGTAATTCCTTAAAACCATTATTAACAATAATACGTTTTGATGTAATAATTGTTCACTTAATTATTTTAATACTGGGATAAGGTAATCCTTAATTAAAATATCAGCTAAATTAAAGATGTCATAAAATATAAGGATATTAATTTATATGACTAAAAAGCGTGTGATTCTCATTATCCTAGCATTTATTGTTATGATGATCGCGCCTGTCGGCCTATATGAGTGGTACTCTTCAATCGACCCTTCGTTTATTCCTAACCGTTTTTATGACTTTTTAAGTCATTGGATTTTAAGCTTTATTACTATTTCTTTAGTGTTTGCCTTTCTATTTCATTTAATAAAAACGCCAAATGCGAGAGAAGAGTTTAATACTTACTTTGATCAAGAGGGGATTATACTTAAGTATTTAAGCATCATTATGATACCCATTTTGCTGTATGCGTATCTTTGGGCTGTCATTTGTGCGCCGATTCAACTATGGGCGCATTATCATTTAGGCGATTATTGGTCTGAAGAATATACCTTAGTTGAGTCTGAAGCTTGTTATAGCGATTATGAGCCGAATTGCGTTCGTTTACTCTTTGAAGATACATCTACAAACAAACAGCACACCATCAGGTGGTATTTAGATAAGCATAAGCTTTTAAAACTTAAAAATACAAAAGTGAACTTAGTTGGTGAAAAAAGTTACTTTGGCTATGTTGTTACTGAAATACAGTGGTGATTTATGCAGTTTTATAAAAAAGAGGTACGACGGGGTTTTTTATTTCTTCTATTCGTGTTTGTTTTTACTATGCTAATTGGACTCTCTTTGGATTGGGATGAATTTTATGATCCTGCATTTATACCGAATGCGCGCTTCGCTTTTATAGAATTTAAGTTACTACCAATTTTAACAGTGTTAATTATCTATATACTGTTGAAAAAATACAGAAACAATAACGACGTTAAAAGCCAATTTTTTACAGGAAGTAAACTCGTTAAAGGGTTTCTTTTTCTAATGTACCCATGTTTAATTTATATGTCGTTATGGTCTTTAAGCATAGTACCTATCAAATATATGGCAGTGCATAGGTTGGGAGAAATTTGGTCAAAAGAATATTTATTAACAAGCATAGGAGTATGTCGTAGTGATTACGGCAATCAATGTATTAAGCTAAATTTATTAGACTTATCAACCAAGAAAAACTATTCCATACGTTGGTACTTAGATACTAAAGAGCTACAAACACTTAAAAACAAGAAAATAAATTTAGTCGGTGAAAAAAGTTACTTTGGCTATCTTGTTAACGAAATACAATGGTAAAAACTAAAGGGAATTAAATGGACAGTAATAATTTTAATCAGAGCATAAAAGGCTTTTTTTGGGGAGTTGGGTTTGTAATAGCAATGCTTGGTGGCATTAGTGTGTTCGCCCTGACGATCGCCGCTGATGTTGACAATGGATTCAAAACAATGGTTTCTAATAAAGCATTAGAAACCAGTGATGAATTTAATAATGACTATAAACTTACTCTTTCTGAAATATACAAAGAAAATGGTCAAGTAAGAATAGCGGCTGAAATAAAAAATATTACTGATGAGAGCATTTATACGGGAACCGTTATTGCTTCTACATTTGACGAAAGTGGCAAGTTTATCGGTAACTGTGTAGGCAAAAGCACAGACAACTTTCTAGAGCCTAACCAAATTAGCTATGTTGACATTAAATGCAATTTATTTAGATCACAAGCAAGTAAAGTTCACTCGACAAAGCTTAAAATTAAGTGGTTTTAGAGCATGTATTCGAGTTTTTTTAGAGTAATTATAGATGCCAAATAAGTTATTTAGTTGGGAGCGTGGGCGACAAAAGTCAGGCTACGACAAAATGCTACTCTGCTGTATTTTCGCTCCGTTTAAGTTTGATGCCTACTTAATTAAATTCCCACAAGGGAGTGAAATAAAACCGCATACCGATAAAGTGAGAACTGGTAAGCACTTTAGACTTAACATTGTGCTAAAACATGCGGAAGAAGGCGGTGAGTTTATTTGTGACAACCCAATTATAAATTACCACCGAGTTAAGCTGTTCAGGCCTGATATAGAGCAACACCAAGTATCAAAAATAGAAAAGGGCAGTCGTTATATTTTAAGCATAGGCTGGATTAAAAAATAGATTTGCTAAGATTGGTTAGATACCAGAGCAACCTTTCTCTTACTGATAGCTGACCACTAATAGTTATCAGCTATAATTTACTTCTTAAACCTAACCCCAAATCCAATCATACCCAACAACACCATTACTCCCCACACAACCATATTGCCGTATTGGCTATACACGCTATCCCCTTGTATGAGCTTTATATTGGCTTTGAGAGTAGTAGCTTCAAACTGTGGCATAGTTTGGCGTGTTTGGCTTATGGGGTCATATACACCGCTTATGCCGTTGTTGGTAACACGTACCAATGGGCGCTGTAGTTCAAGGGCGCGCATGCGGGCAATTTGCATATGCTGGTGGGGGCCGATTGAATCACCAAACCAGGCATCGTTGCTTACGGTAAATAGTAAATCAGAGTCGCTTTTGTAGTTACCCCGCACTAAATCGGCAAAGACTATTTCATAGCAAATAGCGGGCAGTAGATTAAAGCCATTCGCGCGTAAGTTATTTTGCACTTTATCACCGCGAGAGAACGACGACATAGGCAAATCAAATAACGGAGCTATGGGGCGTAGTATGTCTTCAAAAGGAACAAATTCTCCAATAGGCAATAACTGATGCTTTTGATAGCGGTTACTATCTAAGTAACGGTAGTGGCCGTGTTCATCATTTTGCTCTTTGTTACCGACCACAATCAGCGTATTAAAAATGGTTCTTGTATCGCGTTGGTAATCGACAATACCCGTTACTAGCGCGGTTTTATTAAATGAGGCGGCACTGTCTAAGCCTGCTAAATATGAATTAGCGAGGGCTTCTATTTCAGGGACTGCGGCTTCAGGCCACACAATTAAATCAGCATCCCAGTGACGGCGCGTCATATCCTGATACTTACTCATGGTGGTCCAAAACTCACTGGGGTCAAAGCGCAAGTGTTGTTTTATATTACCTTGTACAAGCAGCACAGAAAGGTCTTTATTGGAGTAATGGGGTGCCTTTGTAAAATGTGCACCTGCAAAAGCTAAAACAACCACAGCAGCGGTAATAGCAGGCACTTTATATTGTTTTTGGGTTAAGCTGTACAATGCAAAACCAATGGCAATACATAATAGCGTGAGTCCAAATTCACCAATAAAAGGAGCAAGGGCATTCAGTGGACTGTCGGTTTGTGTATAACCAAAGCTTAACCAAGGAAAACCGGTTAACAGCTTGGCTCGCAAATACTCACTAATCGCAAAACAAGGGAGTAGTAGCGCTGCAAAACTTATAGAGCCGTTTGAAAAACGAGTGATTGCCCACAGCGCCAACGCAGGAAATAATGCAAGGTAGCTGCACAGTAATACCATTAACGAAATGGAAGCGATAAGTGGCATACCACCAAAGGTGGCAATAGATACATGCACCCAGCTAATGCCTGCACCAAACCAGCCTAGACCAAATATAAAGCCATATTTAGCCGCCGTTTTAGCGTGGTTTTTTCCGGTGAGGTTTGCAGGGATACAATAAAATAATGCGGCCAAGCTAAAAAATACAATTGGCCAAATACCAAAAGGCGCGTAGCTAAAAGTCAAAACAAGGCCCGCAACCAGTGCGAGCCATGCTTTTTTATCTTTTGCTAGTAGGGTGAGGCTAGTTAGCAGTTTCTTCACTGTCGTTATCATCAGCCTTAGGAATGGTGACTTGCAGTTGTAATATACGACGGTTATCAGAATTAGTTACTTTAAACTGAAATCCGTCTATATCAATGGTTTCGCCACGACTCGGCATATGGCCAAAGGCATGTAATACGGTACCACCAATAGTATCGGCGTCTTGCGAACTATAGCCTGATTTAAAATGCTCGTTAAAGTCATCTACAGGCGTTAGTGCCTGCACAACGTAAACATGTTTAGCTAGTTGACGAATATCTTGTTGTTCTTCTTCTTCATCGTGCTCATCTTCGATTTCGCCAACAATGATCTCAAGAATATCTTCAATGGTGACCAAACCAGATACGCCGCCGTATTCATCAATCACAATCGCCATATGGTAGCGTTGCTGACGAAACTCGTTAAGCAGGGTATCAACCCGTTTACTTTCAGGCACCACCATAGCTGGACGTAAATAGTCACGTAGCGATGGTAAATGCTCATCTTTGTTTAAAATGAGAGGTAATAAGTCTTTTGCGAGTAAAATCCCTTCTACATGGTCTTTATCTTCACACACAACCGGAAAACGAGAGTGGGTAGAGTCAACCATCATAGGTATATGCTCTTCAAGCGGGCTATCAATTTCCAAAGTGACCATTTGTGAGCGCGGTATCATAATATCTCGCACTTTAAGCTCAGACACACCAAGCACACCTTCAATCATTTCTTTGGTTTCAGGATCGATTACATCCCGCTCTTGGGCATCGGCAATCACCTCAACCAGCTCTTCTCTATTCTGGGGTTCCCCTTGCAACATGTGGGTTATACGGCCCAGCCAAGTCCTGCCAGAAGAACCCTGGCTAGATTGCGAGTTATCGTCGCTCATTACGTCTAATTGCTCCGTTTATTTAAATATCGTCCCGGTATGGGTCTGCTATGTTTAGTTCAGCAAGTAATTGCTTTTCTATACTTTCCATCTCTAACGCATCTTCACTCTTTATATGGTCAAATCCAAGTAAATGCAAGCATCCATGAATAACCATATGGGCAAAGTGGTCATGAAATGACTTTTCTTGCTCTTGCGCCTCAGCCAAAACGATGGCTGGACAAATAATTAAGTCACCCACAAGTGGGATATCAATACCCGGTGGCGCTTCAAATTCAAACGATAATACGTTGGTAGGCTTATTTTTACCACGGTAGTCATTATTGAGCTGTTGCGACTGTGCTTCATCGCTAATGACAATGGTCAGCTCAGATTCATCGCGGTATTGGCTAAGTACTTTATCGGCCCACATTGCAAACTGCTCAAGGCTGGGTAAGTTGTCAAACTCACACGCTATTTGTAAATCAAGTTCTGTTTTCACGGTATTACTCTTTAGTCGCAGGTTGCTCATGAGCGGCAAGCGCTTCTTTAGCTTGTTGTTTCTCTAATCGCTTAAGGCGCTCACGTTCATCGTTGCGCTCATAGGCTTCAACAATACGTGCTACCACTGGGTGGCGTACTACATCATGCGATTTGAAAAAGTTAAAGCTAATTTCATCAACGCCATCTAACACTTCAATAGCATGACGAAGGCCAGAGCGCGCTCCCCGAGGTAAATCAACTTGGGTTATGTCACCGGTGATCACCGCTTTAGAATTAAAGCCAATACGGGTTAAGAACATTTTCATTTGCTCTGTGGTGGTATTTTGGCTTTCATCTAAAATAATAAACGCATCATTAAGTGTGCGTCCGCGCATATAAGCCAGTGGCGCAATTTCGATGATGTTTTTTTCAATCAGCTTTTCAACACGCTCAAAGCCAAGCATTTCAAATAAGGCATCGTAAAGTGGGCGTAAGTAAGGGTCTATTTTTTGGCTTAAATCACCGGGTAAAAAGCCAAGTTTTTCACCCGCTTCAACCGCAGGGCGAGTGAGCAATATACGACGTATTTCTTGGCGCTCTAGTGCATCAACTGCCGCCGCAACGGCAAGATAGGTTTTACCTGTACCCGCAGGGCCAATACCAAAGGTAATGTCGTGGTGCAAAATATTAGCAACATACAAGCCTTGGTTATCGTTACGCGGTTTAATAACGCCACGACGGGTTTTAATCATCATTTCTTTGCCGTAGGCGCTACTTGAGGTGTCTTGCTCAAGCGCTTTAGACTCAGTGATGGCTAAATGGACGTTGTCAGGTTCAATTTCGCCAATTTCCCCACGTACAGGCTGAGTATCAATATAAAGGTTTTTTAAGATCTCTACCGCGCCAGCGCTACTGTGTAGTTTACCGGTTACTTTAAAAAAGTTATCACGATGAATAATTTCAACACCTAGACGGCGTTCAATTTGTTTGATGTTTTCGTCAAACGGGCCACATAATGAAGAAAGGCGTTTGTTGTCGGCAGGTTCTAAATAAATCTCTAATGTTTTTAACTGATTACTCAAAATTACTTCCTATTACAGTGCGCCAGAGTTAACTGGCGCAATGAATTTTTGCAACTAAGGTACGAAAGTAGCAACGCCAATTTCGTTAGCTGTCTCGGTTTTTTGCTCACTCGCTGCTTTGGTTAAAATAGCAGAAGGGGCAATTTCGCGGCGTAAGTTCATTTCTGATTCTGTACGAATTAAATCGCCACGTAAAGAGTTTGGTAGTGCCTCGGTAATACGTACATCAACAAACTGACCGATCACTGTGTGTGGGCCAACAAAGTTAACTACACGGTTGTTTTCAGTTCGGCCACGTAATTCCATTGGGTTCTTCTTAGAAGGACCTTCAACTAAAATACGTTGTTCGGTATCAAACATTTGGCGGCTAATTTGCTGTGCCATTTGTGTAATACGGTTTTGTAATAAGTACAGGCGCTCTTTTTTCTCTTGCTCGGTTACGTCATCTGGCAAATCGGCCGCTGGCGTACCTGGGCGTGCACTGTAAATAAAGCTAAAGCTCATATCAAAACCAATATCGTTGATAAGGTTCATGGTCGCTTCAAAATCGGCCTTGCTTTCACCTGGGAAACCTATGATGAAATCTGACGACATACTTAAGTTAGGGCGAATTTTACGTAGCTTACGAATAGTTGATTTGTACTCAAGTGCAGTATGGCCGCGTTTCATTAAGTTTAAAACACGATCTGAGCCACTTTGTACTGGAAGGTGTAAGTGATCAACCAGCTCTGGTACATCGGCATACGCATCAATAATGTCAGGCGTAAACTCAACGGGGTGTGAAGTGGTGTAACGAATACGGTCAATCCCGTCAATTGCGGCTACTAAACGGATAAGGTCTGAGAAATAGCAAATTTCACCATCGTGTGTATCACCACGGTACGCATTTACGTTTTGACCTAGTAAGTTAACTTCACGTACGCCTTGCTCGGCTAACTGTGCAACCTCTAATAACACGTCATCAACAGGGCGACTTACTTCTTCACCACGCGTGTAAGGTACAACACAGAAAGTACAGTATTTAGAACACCCTTCCATAATTGATACAAACGCAGAAGGACCTTCTGCTTTTGGCTCAGGAAGACGGTCAAATTTTTCAATCTCTGGGAATGAAATATCAACCACTGATGACCCTTTGTTACCTTGCACTTGTTTGATCATTTCAGGTAAACGGTGCAAAGTTTGTGGACCAAAAATAACATCGACAAACGGCGCGCGTTGACGAATTGAATCGCCTTCTTGCGATGCTACACAGCCGCCAACACCAATAATCAGGTCTGGTTTGTCATCTTTTAATAACTTCCAACGACCTAATTGGTGGAATACTTTTTCTTGCGCTTTTTCACGAATTGAACAGGTGTTAAGTAATATAACATCAGCATCAGCAGCTTCTTCAGTTAGCTGATAGCCGTTGGTCGCATCTAGAAGATCAGCCATTTTCTGAGAGTCGTATTCGTTCATCTGACAACCCCAGGTTTTAATATGCAGCTTTTTGCTCATTGAAATATAGCCTCGTGTTCAATTCGATAGTGGCACAAACATGTGCTAGAAACAGGTATAAGTGGCGCAATTATTAAATTTTGCTCGACTTAAAGGACGCGTATTTTAGCTGGATACACGCTCAAAACCAAGTATAGATTTCATGTTTGTGATCTGAAATCGATATAGTATGGGTTTAATAAGAGAATTAAGCGAAGCGCTCACACAGAGCAAACTAATTACGATACAATCAAAGCAGAGTTAAGTCAGAAGTAAAATGATGAAAAACATGGCTAAAAATAATGTAATTGTAGTAGGCGGCGGCATGGTTGGTGCCGCTATGGCTATTAAATTAGCGCAACAAGGCAAAGCCGTACGTGTTATTGAAAAACACCCAATAGATGCATTACTAGTGCTTAGCAGTGATGAAGTTGATATACGAGTATCAGCTATTAACCGCTTTTCGGAAAAACTGCTTGATCAGCTTGGTGCTATGCCATTGCTGCGCGAAAATAGACTCGCTCCCTATGAGCAATTAGAAGCCTTTGAGCGTGGTAACGATCATTTATTATTTGATTGCCATGCCATCAATACCACGCATTTAGGTCATTTAATCGAGAATAAGTTAATTCAAGCAAGCTTATGGCAGCAATTTGGGCAGCATAATATTGAAATGATTAATCCTTCATCGGCTTTAACTGCAATAGAGCAAAACCCTGATAGCATTACTTTGCACTATAACGAACAAAGCTATACTGCTGATTTAGTCATTGCAGCCGATGGTGGGCAATCACAATTACGTAGCAAAGCCAATATTGGTATAACTGGGTGGCAATATCAGCAGCATTGTATGGGCGTGCTAATAAAGCTCGATGCACCACAACAAGTTAAAACATGGCAGCAGTTTACACCTACAGGGCCTGTTGCGTTTTTACCTATGCAAGCACCTTATGCAAATTTAATTTGGTATGACGATGCAAATACCCTCAAAGCATTTAAAGCCCTACAACCTAGCGCATTAAAAGCTCATATTATTGAAAAGTTTCCAAAGCTCGCTGGTGATTTTGAAGTACAAAGCCATGCTATATTTCCTCTAGCAAGGCAGCATGCTAATAATTATTCACAAGGGCGACTCGTTTTAGTGGGTGATGCGGCGCACACCATTAATCCTCTGGCAGGACAGGGCGTTAATTTAGGTTTTCAAGATGTGGCTGCCTTAGCTGAAGTGTTGCGTACGGCTGATGATGTAGGTTGCCCGCTAATGCTTAAAGAGTACGAACGTAGTCGTCGTAACGCTAATTTATTAATGATGAGTATGATGGATGCTTGCTACTTTGGTTTCTCAAACCAAATAGCCCCATTAAAATGGGCGCGCAGCACATTTTTAAAGTTAGCTAATAATACAGGGCCGGTAAAAAACTGGGTATTAAAATACGCAATAAGTGGTGAGCTTAGTTAGTTGATGAAAAGGCTCAAACTTGGGTCTTTTTTTATATCGTAAAAAATGTGGTATTGGATTATAAAAGTAAAAATATTAGTGGCTTTGAAGCTAGTGTGGGGGTGCAATCAAAAAAGCGTGCAAATTGGCTGGGATACCAGGATTTGAACCTGGGAATGCCAGGATCAAAACCTGGTGCCTTACCGCTTGGCGATATCCCAACTCTAAATTTGGATGAGTTTTAGTTCTAATTAAGAACATGGTGCGGAAGGAGAGACTTGAACTCTCACATCCTAAGATACTGGAACCTAAATCCAGCGCGTCTACCAATTCCGCCACTCCCGCAGTTCTTATTCTTATACAACATTCTTTGGTAGAAGAAGTTGGCTGGGATACCAGGATTTGAACCTGGGAATGCCAGGATCAAAACCTGGTGCCTTACCGCTTGGCGATATCCCAACTAAGAAATTGCTGATAATTTTAATTCTTATCAAAGAATATGGTGCGGAAGGAGAGACTTGAACTCTCACATCCTAAGATACTGGAACCTAAATCCAGCGCGTCTACCAATTCCGCCACTCCCGCATACAAATTTATGTTTATACTCCTAACAGAGTATTTCTTAATTCAACATTCTTTGGTAGAAGAAGTTGGCTGGGATACCAGGATTTGAACCTGGGAATGCCAGGATCAAAACCTGGTGCCTTACCGCTTGGCGATATCCCAACTAAGAAATTGCTGATAATTTTAATTCTTATCAAAGAATATGGTGCGGAAGGAGAGACTTGAACTCTCACATCCTAAGATACTGGAACCTAAATCCAGCGCGTCTACCAATTCCGCCACTCCCGCATTATCACTTTGAATTAATCAAAGAAATGGTAGTTATTTTAAACTCTTCATTGAGCTGCAATTTAACTCTTGCAGAGCCACTTCTATAAAAGAAATGGTGGCTAAGACGGGATTTGAACCTGTGACCCCATCATTATGAGTGATGTGCTCTAACCAGCTGAGCTACTTAGCCATTGTTGGCTGGGATACCAGGATTTGAACCTGGGAATGCCAGGATCAAAACCTGGTGCCTTACCGCTTGGCGATATCCCAACAATAAACAATTGATAGTTTTAATTCTTATCAAGAATATGGTGCGGAAGGAGAGACTTGAACTCTCACATCCTAAGATACTGGAACCTAAATCCAGCGCGTCTACCAATTCCGCCACTCCCGCATTATCACTTTGAATTAATCAAAGAAATGGTAGTTATTTTAAACTCTTCATTGAGCAACAAAAAATAAATGGTGGCTAAGACGGGATTTGAACCTGTGACCCCATCATTATGAGTGATGTGCTCTAACCAGCTGAGCTACTTAGCCATCTTTTTTGTTAGCACTTCATCGCTGAGTGCGGGGCGTATTATGCTGATATGCCCCAAATTCGTCAACACCTTTTTTGCAAAAAAACACTTAAGTTGGTTTGTTTGCAGGAAAAATAGGCTAACCGGCTACTTTTTAATTAAAACGTTGCTTTTTTAACACTCTTTGTGGGCTTTGTATTGTAATTTTGGCTTTGCCTTAGAATTCTAAGCCTATAGTAAGGGTAGACTAATTATTACTTTTATTCGGCTGAAAAATAAAAAGGCTCGTAAAAACGAGCCTTTAAAAAACAATGAGCCACTTAACGTGGTGCAATGTTTAATTATACGTTGAACAAGAAGTTCATTACATCGCCATCTTTAACAATGTACTCTTTCCCTTCTTGGCGCATTTTACCTGCTTCTTTTGCACCGCTTTCACCTTTAAATGCAATAAAGTCATCAAAAGCAATTGTTTGTGCGCGGATAAAGCCACGTTCAAAGTCGGTATGAATTTTACCCGCTGCTTGTGGCGCTGTTGCACCCACTGGGATAGTCCATGCACGTACTTCTTTTACACCCGCAGTAAAGTAAGTTTGCAAATGTAGTAGCTCATAGCCACCACGAATAACAAGGTTAAGTCCTGGCTCTTCAAGACCAAGGTCAGCCATAAACTCTAATTTGTCTTCTTCGTCAAGCTCAGATAGCTCAGATTCGATAGCTGCACACACAGGCACAACAACCGCATCTTCAGCAGCCGCTATTTCACGGACACGATCTAGCAATGGGTTATTTTCAAATCCTTCTTCAGCCACGTTAGCAATATACATAGTTGGCTTAATAGTTAAGAAGTTAATAGGTGCAATGGCTGCTTTTTCTTCTTTTGTTAGCGCTAAAGAACGTAAAGTTAAGCCTTCATCAAGATGCACTTTTACTTTTTCAAGTACCGCATTTTGCTCTTTAGCGTCTTTATCGCCACCTTTTGCTTTTTTTGCATTACGGAACATTGCTTTATCAGCACTGTCCATATCAGCAAGAACTAGCTCGGTGTTGATCACGTCAATATCGTCAGCAGGGTCGATAGTACCCGCTACGTGAATAACGTTTTCATCTTCAAAACAACGAACTACATGGCCAATCGCATCTGTTTCACGGATATTTGCTAAAAACTGATTGCCTAGGCCTTCACCTTTCGATGCACCTTTAACTAAACCTGCAATATCCACAAATTCCATACTGGTTGTAAGAATACGTTGTGGGTTAACAATTTTAGCAAGTTCGTCTAGGCGAGGATCTGGCACCGGTACCACACCTGTATTAGGTTCAATGGTACAAAAAGGAAAGTTAGCGGCTTCAATACCCGCTTTAGTCAATGCATTGAAAAGTGTTGATTTACCAACATTAGGCAAGCCAACGATGCCACATTTAAAACCCATAGTAAGATACCTTGTTTAGATTCGTTTAATACGTGCGACCGTATACCCAAAAATTAGGGTTTAAACGAATGTAGTCTGTTTTGTGCTTTTAACACACCGTCTTTAGCAAGTATTTCCATACAACGAACTGCTTCATCAACTGCGGCATCCATTTTTTCTTGATCGTCCTTGGCTGCTTTACCAAGCACCCAACCGGTGACCATTTCGCGATGTCCTGGATGACCTACACCTATGCGTAAGCGCATAAAGTCTTTTTGATTTGCCATTTTTGCAATAATGTCTTTTAAGCCATTATGACCGCCATGTCCCCCGCCTTTTTTTAATTTAGCAACGCCCGGGTCTAAATCCAATTCATCATGGGCAACAAGTATGTCTTCCACGGGGATTTTAAAAAAATTGGCTAAACTACTCACCGCTTTGCCACTTAAGTTCATGTAAGTGGTGGGGATCAGTAATTTGAATTCTTTGCCTTGAATAATCACTTTGCCAGTAAGGCCGTGATATTTAGGGTCGTGTTTTAGCGTGCAGTTGTAGCGTGCAGCGAGTTCTTGAATGAACCAAGCACCTGCGTTGTGGCGTGTATTTGCGTATTCGGGGCCTGGATTAGCCAGGCCCACAAGCATTTGAATAGAATTCAAGGTGCGAGACCTTAAATATTATTCTGCAGCGTCTGAAGCGTCGTCTTCAGTTGGAGCTGCTTTGTTAGCTTTGATAGTAACGATAGACTGATCGTGGCCTTCGCCTTTACCAAGCTCAACAGATTGAACACCTTTAGGGAACGCAAGATCTGTAAGGTGGATTGAATCACCAGCAACAAGATCAGATACGTCTACTTCGATGAATTCTGGAAGTGACTTAGGAAGACAAGAAATCTCAACTTCAGTTAACTGGTGAACAACAGTTGCACCTAACTTAGTTACTTTCTCTTCACCGATGAAGTGTAAAGGAACCTTAGTTACTAGTTTATGAGTTGCGTCTACACGTTGGAAATCAAGGTGAGTAAGCTTAGGCTTGAAAGGGTGACGTTGGATATCTTTTAAGATTGCTTCAACTTTCTCGCCACCTACATTTAATGTAAGGATGTGAGTGTAAAAGCCTTCGTCTTCTTGTGCTTTGATCATATCTTTATGAGCAAAAGTAAGCGATACCGCTTCTTTATCAGCTCCATAAAGGATTGCCGGCACTTTGTCTTCGCGACGTAGGCGGCGGCTCGCACCAGTACCAGTTTCTACGCGAAGTTCAGCGTCATAAGTATAAGTTGTGTTAGACATGATGTCTCCAATAATTAAAAGTGTTAGGGCCTTTGCGACCAAGGTCCCTAGCCAAAAGGCGCGCTATCATACCACTGCGGGTTTATAAAATAAACATCGCTTACAAAAAAAGCGCCAAAAGGCGCTTTTATACTCATTAATGTTTAACTTTAGTGTTCAAACATTGCCGAGATAGATTCTTCGTTGCTAATGCGACGAATAGTCTCTGCTAACATATCTGCAAGCGTTAATACTTTAACAATATCAAGCGCTTTTAGTTCGTCAGACAGTGGAATTGAGTCAGTTACAATCACTTCGTCAATCACAGAGTTACGTAAGTTTTCTGCAGCTGTACCAGAAAGAATAGGGTGAGTAGCGTAAGCAAATACACGTTTAGCGCCATGCTCTTTAAGGGCTTCAGCGGCTTTACACAATGTACCACCGGTATCAATCATGTCATCAACAATAATACAATCGCGGCCTTCAACGTCACCAATAATGTGCATTACTTGAGAAACGTTAGCTTGAGGGCGACGTTTATCGATAATTGCTAAGTCGGTATCGTTTAATAGTTTTGCAATTGCACGGGCACGCACCACGCCACCAATATCAGGTGATACAACAACCACGTCATCAAAGTCGCGGTTTTTCATATCTTCTAATAGTACAGGGCTACCAAATACGTTATCCACTGGTACATCAAAGAAGCCTTGGATTTGCTCAGCGTGTAAATCAACCGTAAGAACGCGGTCAACACCTACACTTGATAAGAAATCCGCAACCACTTTAGCTGTAATTGGTACACGGGCAGAACGTACGCGACGATCTTGACGAGCATAACCAAAATAAGGGATAACAGCAGTGATACGACCGGCAGATGCACGGCGTAACGCATCAACCATAACGATAAGTTCCATCAGGTTATCGTTAGTAGGGGCACAGGTTGATTGCAAGATAAAAACATCCGAGCCACGAACATTTTCATTAATTTGAACACTGATCTCACCGTCACTAAAACGGCCAACAACAGCATCGCCTAATTCAATATATAAACGTTTTGCAACTTTTTGAGCTAGGTCAGGTGTTGCGTTACCAGCGAAGAGCTTCATGTCAGGCACGGTAGGGTTCCTCAGGCACTGAATTTTTGGACTAACTTACATTGAGTGAACAAAGTAGGTTAACTTATGATTACTTGTACGTTACTTCATTTATCAATGATGGCGGCTAACTCCGTATGAGCAGGAGAGGTACTAACGCTGGATGCGATAAAACCCTGCCAAGTATGGGGGAGGTTAGCAAGTACATCTTGTGCTTGAACTTGGCTAGCAAATTCAACAAAACAACATGAACCTGTTCCGGTCATCTTTGATGGAGCGTATTTTAGCAACCACTGCAGGGTTTTTTCAACCTCGGGGCACAGCTTTTTCACTAAAGGCTCACAATCGTTGGTTAAAATTTGCTGTTGCCAGTCGCCAGAAAGTTTTGGTGTATCACGTTTTAAATCTGGGTGAGTAAATATTTGTGCTGTGCTGACATGTTGATTTGGGAAGACAACACAATACCACTTCGGCGGCAGTTCTAGGTACTCTAATTGCTCGCCAATGCCATGTGCTATGGCACTTTTACCTTTAATGAACACAGGCACATCAGCACCGAGTTTCAGGCCTAAATCAGCCAGTTCATCTAAAGATAGGGCTGTATTCCAAAGCGTATTAAGAGCTAAAAGCGTTGATGCAGCATCGGATGAACCGCCTCCAACACCTCCCCCCATGGGTAAGCGTTTAGTTAAATTTATTTTTGCACCCATATCCACTTTACAGTGGGTTTGTAATAATAACGCCGCTTTGTAAATCAAATTGTCGGTTAGCGCAATGCCATTGGTGTCGCCGCTAATGCTAATATGAGTATCCGTGCTTAGCTTAAAATGGAGCTCGTCACCATAGTTTAAAAACGTAAACAGAGTTTCTAATTCATGGTAGCCATCATCACGGCGGCCATTAATGTGTAAAAATAAATTAAGCTTAGCTGGGGCAATCAGCGAAAATTCAGAGTGAGTATACATAGTTAGTTAAACTGCCAGTCATAGAGTTTGATTTTAATTTTAATCTTTTCATGGGTTAAGGTTAAAGCATTCGGTAACCAAAAACCGTATTTTTGGACGTAACTTGTATAACTTATTTGCCACTTTTTACCATTATCATCAAACCATAACACGCTTTTAGCACGCCCTAATTGATCAATTTCCAAGGTGTGATCGTCAATGGTAGCTTTTAACCATGGGCCTGCGTTATTAACCGGTAAAGTAAACCCTGTTAAACGTTGTAAAAGTGCACTGGCGTTACTATCAAAATACGGTTGGTCATCAAAGATTAATTCGGCGCTGACTGCGGTTTGTTTAAGCGATAAAATCCGTGTGCCAATAAACGTGGTTAACACTAAATAATTACTATTTTGTGTTTGTTGCCAATTTAAGTTGGCAGATTGGCGCTCATCTGGGCTAATAAACGCAAGTTTACCGTCTACTTGCCAAGTTTTTTGCTCGCCAAGGCGTAACTTCCAGTCTTCGTAAAGCTCTGTTTTGTAATTGTTTTTACTTGCGCAGCCGGTTAAAAATACAAATAGCAGTGTTAAAATCAAATATTGTCGAGTCAAATGTTGTTCCTTACTTTCCATATTCCTGAGATTTTTGATAAAATTGCCGCCTATGTAGTAGGGCTCAGCAATATTTGGCAGATATGACCATAATAGCACTTGGTATTAATCACAAAACCGCATCCGTAGAATTACGAGAAAAAGTGGCCTTTTCGCCTGAGCAAATTTCAGAGGCGCTACAACAATTAAGTGGCCATGCCGACTTTAATGAAGCGGTTATTGTCTCTACCTGTAATCGCACTGAGGTGTATTGTAGCCTTGCACAGCAAAATTCCCAAACATTGTTGCAATGGTTGGCCAGTTTCCATGGTTTAGATGAACATGAACTGAGTAAAAATATCTACTGTCATGAAGACAGCGCTGCAATAAATCATTTGATGCGTGTAGCCTGTGGGCTTGACTCGCTGGTGTTAGGCGAACCACAAATTTTAGGGCAAATAAAACAAGCCTATAATAGTGCCAAAACCCATGATGCGGTGGGCGTTACGTTTGACCGTTTGTTTCAAAAAACGTTTTCGGTGGCAAAAGAAGTCCGTACCGAAACCAACATTGGTGCCAGTGCTGTATCGGTTGCCTTTGCGGCAGTTAATTTAGCAAAGCATATTTATGGAAAGCTGGATAAAACCAAGGTGTTACTCATTGGTGCCGGTGAAACCATAGAGCTGGTAGCAAAACATTTATACCAAAATGAGCCGCAAAAAATTACTGTTGCCAACAGAACAATAGAAAGAGCGCGCAGTTTAGCCGATGAAGTATCAGCCGATGTTATTGCGTTGGCACAATTGCCTGAACGTTTGCATCAAGCTGATATTGTGATTAGCTCCACCGCCAGCACTTTGCCCATTATTGGTAAAGGTGTAGTTGAGCAAGCACTGAAACAACGCCGCTATAAGCCGATGCTGTTTATTGATATAGCTGTACCACGCGATATTGAAAGCCAAGTCGGTGAACTCGACGACGCCTACTTGTACTCGGTCGATGACTTACAAGCCATTGTTAGTGAAAACATGGCTGCTCGTGAGCAGGCGGCAGAGCAAGCACAAATTATTATTAGTGAGCGCACCAAAGAGTTTTTTATGTGGTTGCGCTCGCTTGATTCCGTGGATTTAATTCGCCACTACCGTAATGATGTACAAACAACAAAAGCAGAACTTGTAGATAGGGCGCTTAGTCAGCTAAATACAGGTAAAGATGCAGAAAAAGTAATTTTAGAGCTGGCCAATAAATTAACCAATCGCTTAATGCACGCGCCTACCCGTGCCATCCAAGATGCAGCGAAAAAAGGTGAAGTGGCTCAGTTAAACCAATTGAAAAAAATGTTAGGTATAGATCAGGAATAACAGTTAAATGAAAGAGTCCGTTTATCGTAAATTAGAAACCTTAGTTGAGCGTTACGAAGAAGTTCAAGCGCTACTAAGTGACCCATCGGTCATTAGTGATCAAAACCGCTTCCGTACTCTTTCAAAAGAATACTCTGAGCTTGAAGAAGTGGTGAAAACGTTTTTAGCATACCAGCAAGCACAGGAAGACTTGAGTAGCGCTGAAGAAATGCTAAAAGATTCAGATCCTGAAATGCGCGAAATGGCACAAGAAGAATATAAAGAAGCAAAAG
The DNA here is from genome assembly GCF_002310795.1 of Pseudoalteromonas issachenkonii. Classification (NCBI taxonomy): domain Bacteria; kingdom Pseudomonadati; phylum Pseudomonadota; class Gammaproteobacteria; order Alteromonadales; family Pseudoalteromonadaceae; genus Pseudoalteromonas; species Pseudoalteromonas issachenkonii. Next base: position 2,153,592 of record NZ_CP011030.1, on the reverse strand, counting down.
CACAAATTTCGACTTTAGAGGACGACATTCAAGTGCTTATGTTGCCTAAAGATCCAAAAGACAATAACAACGTGTTTTTAGAAGTTCGCGCCGGAACAGGGGGCGACGAGGCCGCTATTTTTGCTGGCGACTTGTTTAGAATGTACAGCCGCTACGCAGAAACAAAAAAATGGAAAGTAGAAGTTGTGACGACCAACGAAGGTGAACATGGCGGCTACAAAGAAGTAATTGCTAACATCAGCGGTGAAGGTGTGTATGGGCAATTAAAATTTGAATCAGGCGTGCACCGTGTACAGCGCGTCCCAGAAACTGAGTCACAAGGGCGCGTACATACCTCAGCCTGTACTGTTGCTGTCATGGCTGAAGTGCCAGAAGCCGAAGCCATAGAAATTAATACCGCCGATATTAAAGTTGATACCTTTAGAGCATCGGGCGCGGGTGGTCAGCACGTTAATAAAACCGACTCTGCCATTCGTATTACTCATTTACCAACCGGTGTTGTGGTTGAGTGTCAAGATGAGCGTTCTCAACATAAAAACCGTGCAAAAGCGATGTCGGTATTGGCAGCGCGTTTGCAACAGGCTGAAGATGAAAAACGTCATGCTGCTGAGGCGTCTGAACGTCGTAATTTAGTGGGCAGTGGCGATCGTTCTGAGCGTATTCGCACATACAACTATCCGCAGGGGCGTATTACCGATCACCGTATTAACTTAACGCTTTATCGTTTAAACGAAGTGGTAGCTGGTGATTTAGGCGCTGTGGTTGAGCCGCTAATGCAAGAGCATCAGGCCGACTTATTAGCAGCGATGGGCGACGATTAATCGTGAACCTCACTGTTGAAAACGCTATTACTACCGGTGCTAATTTATTAGCATCAAGTAGTGATAGCGCAAAGTTAGATGCTCAAGTACTACTGCTTAATATTTTACAAAAGTCACGTAGTTATTTATTTACTTGGCCAGAAAAACAATTAACGGATGAGCAATCACAAGCGTTTGAGCGTGCATGTGAGCGTCGTTTAAACGGCGAGCCTGTTTCGCACATTACAGGGTATCGTGAGTTTTGGAGTTTACAGCTTGAAGTAAATCCAACAACACTCATTCCTCGCCCTGATACAGAAACCTTAGTTGAGCTTGCGCTTGCATGTAATGTACCAAATGACGCCAAAGTGCTCGATTTGGGCACAGGCACTGGAGCAATTGCACTTGCGCTTGGAAGTGAAATGCCTACATGGGATATTATTGCCGTTGATCGTATTGATGATGCGGTGGCACTGGCCAAACGTAATCAAAAACGATTAGCGATAAATAATGTGTGTGTTGAACAAAGCAATTGGTTTAGCGCGTTAAATAATAAAAAATTTGATCTAATTGTAACCAACCCTCCCTATATAGAATATAACGATAAACACTTGCACCAAGGTGATGTGCGCTTTGAGCCTTTGTCTGCATTGGTTGCAGATGATGCTGGATTAGCTGATATTAAACAAATAATTACACAATCACGTGACTATTTACATTCTAATGGCTATCTTTTAATTGAACACGGATTTGAGCAAAGTGCAGCTGTTCGCCATATATTCAACCAAATGGCGTTTATAAATGTAAGCACAGTGAAAGATCTTGGTAATAACGACCGCGTAACTTTCGGACAATGGCCTTAACTTATTAAAAATAGCCCCGTTGTTTGTTTGCATATGTTTTAAGGAACTCTTTGTGATGGAAGATTTTTTATTTTCAAATGAACAACCACCTGAAGTAGTAAGTGAAGAGCAAGGAACATGGAAAGTTCTAATTGTTGATGATGAACCCGAGGTTCATGCTGTTACGCGTTTAGCGTTGAGTGATTTTAAGTTTCAAGATAGACGCTTGGAGTTTATTAGTGCTTATTCAGGCGCAGAAGCGAAAAAGTTGATTGATGATCATCCTGATGCGGCCATCATCCTACTCGATGTTGTTATGGAAACAGACGATGCGGGTTTGCAAGTAGCAAAATACATTCGTGATACCGTTAAAAATAATTATATTCGCATTATTCTACGAACCGGGCAGCCAGGCCAAGCACCCGAGCGCCAAGTAATCGTAAATTACGATATTAATGACTATAAATCTAAAACAGAACTTACCGCACAAAAACTATTCACCGTTATGATGGCAAGTCTTCGCTCGTATCGCGATATTATTTCGATTGAGCAATCGCGTGAGGGGCTAGAAAAAATAATCACCGCTTCGCGCAATATTTTTGCAACCCATTCAATGGATAACTTTATTGAAGGCGTGATGCAGCAGCTTACTTCTTTACTAAACGTTGCTGATGAAGCCATGTATGCCACCACCTTAGTTGCACAAAATCCGTCAGAGGAGATGAATAAAAAACTGATTGTTTGCTCTGGTACCGGCGATTTTGCTAAGCGCGAGGGAGAAGAGCTAGAAACCGTACTAGCAGAAGATCAATTACAAGCGTGCCAAGAGGCCCTTGCTAACAAAGCAATTGTGTACAGAGATGATTATTTGTTTGCTTATTGCAGCAGTAAATTTAACCATAATTCAATGTTGTTTGTATCAGGTGTGCCGTCAAAGTTGACGGATACACAACGAAACCTAATTGAAATCTTTTCTCAAAATGTGCAGTTGGCATTTGAAAATGTGCAGTTACATACTGAAGTTGAAGCCACACAACAAGAGCTTGTTTATCGTTTAAGTGAAGCCGTTGAACAGCGCTCGTGCGAAACGGGTAATCATGTAAAACGGGTTGCTTATATTTGCTATGAATTAGCATTAGCCTACGGGTTATCTGAAGAGCAAGCGAATTTAATTCGCTTTGCATCGCCTTTACATGATGTGGGTAAAATAGGTATTCCGGATGCAATTTTAAATAAGCCTGGCAAGTTAAATAGCGAAGAGTGGGAAGTTATGAAAACTCATGCTGGAAAAGGCTATGCTATTTTGAAAGATTCACCGCGTAAAATAGTCAGCGCAGGGGCATTAATCGCACAGCAGCACCACGAAAAGTGGGATGGTTCTGGTTACCCTAGTGGATTAAAGGGGGAGCGTATTGATATTTTTGCCAGAATAGTGGCATTGGCTGATGTGTATGATGCACTGCGCCATAAACGTTGCTATAAAGGTGCGTGGACACTTGAAGAAGCGGTTGCGGAGATCAACGCAAATAAAGGAACGCATTTTGATCCTAAACTTGTTGATGTATTTAATGATAAACTTGAAGACCTCGAAGCGGTACTTTTACGCTTTCCTGACAAAACACATAACTAAACAGAAGTAACAATACATATGGATTATTTAGCATTAAAACACTCACACATGGCCATTGCGCTAGTGAGTATTATTTTATTTTACGTACGTTCTTTTTCTCGCATGGGCAGTGGCAGCCTTGCCAAAAATAAATTGGTTTTTATTGGTAGCCACAGTATAGACACTTTATTAATTGTCTCAGCCATCGGCTTAATGGCAATGGCTAAAATAAACCCATTAGAGCAGCTTTGGTTATTAGAAAAAATTATTCTAGTTATCGTTTATATTGTTGTGGGTATTATTAGCGCTAAACAAACGACAACCGTTCCAAAAGTCGTATTTTTAGTACTTAACACCGCTGTTATTTTAGCTATTGGTTACTTAGCAACAGCGAAAGCACCGCTGTTGTTATAATTAACAATGCCTATTTAAGCTTTGCACACCAAAGGTGTAAAGCTTACCTCTTCAATTCATTTCTGATTATTGGTATCTAGCTTTAAAATTAGGTAAACTACGTCCTCGTTTTCTAGAATGTTGTAGTATGAATGACCACCCTCGGGTTTGATGAACACGATGAATCTTATATAGAAGATGCTTACGATGATTTTTTGCCGCCGGCTATATATCGTTGTATAAAAGCGGAAGCTAAATGGGACCCTCAAATAGACTTAACACCAAGTCTTGAAATACTCACTGCGTTTGAGCAGCAAATAGAGTCTATTTGTCAGCAGATGCCGGACGAACACGATCGCCTAGATAAACTACTTGATAGCTTTTATAGTGAGTGGCTATTTAGTGCATCAAGCTTGAAAGTTCCTGAGTATAAGTTAAATAGCATCAGCTACACCTTGTCTATGCGCAGTGGCACACCGACAACCTTAGCTATTTTGTTATGCCACTTTTTACAGCATGCTAAACTCGATGCCAGTGTAAGCATAACTCAAGGCGAAGTGGGCATTCACGTCGCAATGAGTGATGAAGAGGGTTATCTTGTCGACCCTAGCAGTGGCCAACAAAGTTGGTACATCATTCCTGAAAATATTGATGAAGAAAACCCTCAAGAACAAGAGCCTTTAGAGCTTATTTTTGAAGACGAAGTGTATAAATTATTTTTAGCGCAGCAAAAATGGTCTTTCATTAGTGAAAATAAATTTGGTCATGCATTAACTTGCGTCGATTTATTAATGGAAATGTTAGGTGATGATCCCTATGAGCGACGCGACAGAGGTTATTTACTAAATCAGCTTGGCTGCCCTAAAATGGCACGAGATGATTTACAGTTTTTTGTTGATGAATGTCCTGATGATCCTGCTATTGAAATCATTCTACATCAAATTGAAGAACTTGAAGACAATCATAAAACTCACCACTAAGAATAAAAAATAGGAAATGTTATGGCTGATCCCCAAACTGCATTAATTACCAATGATGCCGTTGTACTTGGTTTATTGGCGATTATTTTAGGGTTTATTTTCAAAACCTCAAATAGTCAACGCCCAGGTCTTGTGGCATTTTATAAATATGTACCGGCATTATTGCTGTGTTATTTTTTGCCGTCATTGTTAAATACCTTTGGTATTGTTGATGGTTCTCAATCTAACGTATATTACGTCGCTTCGCGATATTTACTGCCAGCGTGTTTAATTTTGCTTACTATCAGTATTGATTTAAAAGCGATTATTAATTTAGGTCCTAAAGCATTAATTATGTTTTTAACCGGCACCGCAGGTATTGTGATTGGCGGCCCATTAGCTATTTTAATAATGAGTGCTGTTTATCCAGAAGCGGTAGGGGGACATGGCCCTGACGCTGTTTGGCGTGGTATGACAACCATTGCAGGTAGCTGGATTGGTGGCGGTGCAAACCAAGCATCTATGAAAGAAATGTTTGAAGTGGGTGGCGATATTTTCTCAGCCATGGTCACCGTGGATGTGATAGTGGCTAATTTATGGATGGCAGTATTATTATTAATGGCAGCTAATCATAAAGCGATTGACGCTAAAGCCGGTGCAGATACCACCGCGATTGAAGACTTAAAGCAACGTGTTGAAAAATACCATGCAGAGCATGCGCGTATGCCAACGCTAAATGATTACATGATGATTATTGCTATTGCCTTTGGTATTACCGGTTTAGCGCACTTTTGTGCAGATATTTTAGGGCCCTTCTTTGCCAATAATTATGCGTGGGCAAAAGAATACAGTTTAAACAGTAAGTTCTTTTGGCTTATTGTTATATCAACGACGATAGGTATTTGCTTATCGTTTACCAAAGTACGCCATATTGAGGCGTTTGGTTCATCGAAAGTGGCGTCAGCCTTTTTGTATATTTTAGTGGCATCGATTGGCCTGCATATGAATGTAATGGCGATTTTTGATTCACCGATGTATTTTGTTATTGGTGCAATTTGGATGTTAACTCACGCAAGCTTAATGCTCATTGTGGCTAAATTAATTAAAGCGCCGTTATTTTATATGGCTGTTGGCTCACAGGCCAATGTAGGTGGCGCAGCGTCTGCCCCTGTTGTGGCTGCTGCGTTTCATCCGTCACTGGCACCGGTCGGCGTATTATTAGCTGTACTTGGCTATGGTGTAGGTACATATATGGCGTATATTTGTGGATTAATGATGCAAGCAGTTGCACCATAAGGAATTAAAATGAATAACCAAGTTATTAATATCAATGAAATAGAACTGGCAAATAATAAACCTTTTGTTTTATTTGGTGGCATGAATGTGCTTGAATCACGCGACTTAGCGATGCGTATTGCCGAGCATTATGTTGAAGTGACCACTAAATTAAATATTCCTTATGTATTCAAGGCGTCATTTGATAAAGCCAATCGCTCGTCCATCAATTCTTACCGTGGTCCAGGCATGGAAGAAGGCTTAAAGATATTTGAAGAGATTAAAAATACCTTTAATATTCCGCTTATCACCGATGTACATGAACCTCATCAAGCAGCACCGGTTGCAGAGGTTGTTGATGTTATTCAGCTACCGGCGTTTTTGGCTCGTCAAACAGACTTGGTGGTTGCAATGGCTAAAACAGGCGCGATTATTAATGTGAAAAAGCCACAGTTTTTAGCTCCGCATGAAATGCGTCATATCATTACTAAATTTAATGAAGCCGGAAATAATAATGTGGCCTTATGTGAACGTGGTTCAAGCTTTGGCTATAATAACCTAGTGGTTGATATGCTAGGTATGGATGATATGAAAACCATGGCTCCCGTTATATTTGATGCAACTCATGCATTGCAGCGTCCTGGCGGTCGAGCTGACTCAGCCGATGGTCGTCGTGCTCAAGCTGCCGAACTTGCTCGTAGCGGCATGGCATTGGGTATTGCAGGCTTATTTATTGAAGCGCACCCCAATCCAAATGAAGCAAAATGTGATGGCCCCTGTGCATTAGCATTGAGCAAGTTAGAAGGGTACTTATCGCAAATGAAAGCGGTGGATGATTTAATCAAGAGCTTTGCCCCTCTTGATACCAGTGCTAGCGATTTATAAAGTTGATTAGCACTTTTAAAAGCGACTTAGGTCGCTTTTTTTATGGCTTGAATATACTCTTTCCTAGCATAGGTATATAATTCACCGCATAAGAAAAACTAATTCTAAGCTTGGTTGCCATGTCAAGACGAGTTCCTCCATTAAACGCGCTGAAAGCTTTTGAAGCTGCTGCACGTCATTTAAGCTTTACTAAAGCCGCAGAAGAGTTGTATGTCACGCAAGCTGCGGTGAGTCATCAAATAAAAACGCTTGAAGAGCATTTAGGCTTAAAGCTGTTTTTACGTAAAAATCGCTCGTTATTATTAACCGAAGAAGGCCAAGGTTACTTTTTAGATATTAAAGAGATTTTTACTCAGCTAATTGATGCAACTGAAAAGCTACTAGCCCGTGGTGCCAAAGGTTCGTTAACCGTAAGTTTAACCCCCAGTTTTGCGATTCAATGGCTCATTCCTCGATTGAGCTTATTTAACGAATTACACCCAGAAATTGATGTGCGAATTAAAGCCCAAGATCAGGATGAAAACTCGTTAACAGACGATGTTGATATCTCAATTTATTATGGTCGCGGTCATTGGAGTGGGGTGCAAGCCTATAAACTGCACACTGAGTATTTAGTGCCGTTATGTAGCCCGTTACTGTTAAATGGCCCCAGAGCGCTTAACCAACCCAGTGATTTAGCAAACCATACCTTGCTACATGACACCACCCGTAAAAACTGGAAAACCTGGATGAAAACCGCCGGCGTACGTAATGTACAAGTTAACCAAGGACCTATATTTAGTCATTCTTCTATGGTGTTACAAGCTGCGGTACATGGCCAAGGTGTTGCAATTGGTAACAGCGTACTAGCAAAACCAGATATTGATGCAGGACGTTTAGTGATCCCGTTCAATCACAGTTTAGAGAGTAAAAATGCCTATTACTTAGTGATCCGTGAGTCACAAAATGAGTTAGGCAAAATTGTATCGTTTAAAGACTGGATGTTAAGTTTAGTTGAGCAGGAGCAAGAATATTGATGAGCATCGAATGGGTTAGAAGTAGTCAGCAACCGGCAATCGCACAGTTTATATTTGCTCATGGCGCAGGGGCTGGCAGTGATTCTGAGTTTATGCAAATCATGGCTAAACAACTCAGTGAGTACGGTATTGACGTTGGCTTGTTTGATTTTGAATATATGCAAATTGCTAAACAAACTAACAAACGTCGCCCACCAGAGCGAGCGCCTAAACTACTTACTTATTTTGAACATATAGTGACTCAAGCTGATGCAAATTTACCGCTATTTATAGGGGGTAAATCAATGGGCGGGCGCATGGCATCGATGCTTGCCTGTTCGACCTCTCATCCTGTTTTAGGTGTGCTTGCGTTTGGTTATCCGTTTCATCCTCCGTGCAAGCCAGAAAAACTGCGTACAGATCATTTTGCAGACATACCGTGTCCTTTTTTAGTATTACAGGGGGAAAGGGATACCTTTGGCACCCGCGAAGAGCTTGCCACAATGGCCATGCCAAAGCAGCCAAAGTATGTATGGTTAACGGATGGTGACCACTCACTAAAACCGCGTAAAAAAAGTGGCGTGACTGAGCAACAAAACCTGAATGCTGCGGCAATACAGGCAGCAAGCTTTATAAAGAATACGCTTGAAAATTTAAAAGAGGATAAACATGATTAAACTATTTTTATTAGCAGGCAGCTTTTTTTGCATGCTTTCAGTGATACTGGGCGCATTTGCTGCTCATGGTCTGAAAAGTCGTTTATCAGAGTACTCCATTGGTATTTTTAAAACCGCCGCTGAGTATCAAATGGTGCATGGGCTGGCGTTAATTGCAGTGGCTATTTTAATTAAGTGGGGTATGCACCTCAGTATGGCGGGTGGTTTTTTTATTGCCGGTACATTGTTATTTAGTGGCAGCTTATACTTATTGGCCTTAACAGGGTTGAAGTGGCTGGGCCCAATTACCCCATTGGGTGGGCTGTGCTTTATTATTGGTTGGATAGTTATTTTAGTGCAAGTTGCACGATTTAAGTTTTAAAGAGTTTAAGGGTTAATATGTCTAGTGTTGTGATTTACTGTCGTAGTGGTTTTGAAAACGATGCCGCTGCTGAAATAACGTTTCACGCTGCCGAACAAGGATTTGCTGGGTATGTAAAAGCAAAACCAAATACCGGTTATGTTATTTATGAATGTTTTGAAGCGCAGCACAGCGACGAAATAATCAAAAAAGTTGATTTTAAAAATATGGTGTTTGCACGCCAATGGTTTGCCGGTAACCTAATTGAAAATATGCCCGTAGAAGATAGAGTAGGCGCTATTGTAGATGCCGCAAAAGATTTTACTTTGTGTTCTGAGCTGCGTGTCGAAACACCCGATACCAACGAGGGCAAAGAGTTACTGACTTTTTGTAAAAAAATATCAACTCCGCTAAAAAAAGCCCTCGAGAAACAAAACACTGTATTGCGTGAGCCAAAAGCAAATCGCCCAGTAATGCATGTGCTGTTTTTAGCTAATAATACTGCGTATGTGGGTTACTCATATAGTTATAACAACTCTCCTTTTTTTATGGGGATCTTACGTTTACGTATGCCAAGCGATGGCCCAAGCCGTTCAACCCTTAAGTTAGATGAGGCATTTAATGTGTTTATTCCTGAGCAACAGCGTGAGTCACGCGTACAAGCTGGGATGCGCAGCGTTGATTTAGGTGCATGCCCAGGTGGCTGGACTTATCAGTTAGTTCGCCGTGGTATGTTTGTTAGCGCGATAGATAACGGCCCAATGAACGAAAGTTTAATGGAAACGGGTCAGGTAAAGCATTTTAGAGAAGATGGTTTTAAATACCGTCCAGAAAAAAGAAACATCACTTGGTTGGTTTGCGATATGGTAGAAAAGCCGACTAAAGTGACTAACTTGATGATTGATTGGGCAGTAAATGCTTATGCAAAAGAGCTTATTTTTAATCTGAAATTACCGATGAAAAAACGCTTTGATAGTGTGTATGAATGTTTAAAAATGATCAGAGAAGAAATGGCGAAGTACGGCATAAGCTATGAACTTCAAGCTAAGCATTTATACCATGATCGTGAAGAAATAACGGTGCACTTAAATGTCACTAAAGTGCCACAGAGCTTATATAGTTAATCTATTAGCGAGTATAAAAAATGGGCCAAGTGGCCCATTTTTTATTTTAACTACGGTATTGTGGTCGGTAATTTTCAACCCATAATCGTGTGGCACCACATACCGCCACAGGCATAACAATTAAATTTACAAATGGGATAGCGGTTAGCAGCATCACGGCAAAGCCAAACCCATAAGATAACCCTTGTTTGCTTTTTAAGTCATTTTTCATTTGTGTAAAGCTGATTTTGTGATTATCAAAAGCATAATCTTTATATTGCACCGCATACATCCAGCAGGTAAAAAGCACCCATAGCACTTGGCCTATTACAGGTAGTACCCACAATAAAATAAAAAAGCCGATAGCGCGTGGGAGGTAGTAGCAAAGCTTAGTCCATTCCCGGCCCAGCATTCGCGGAACATCTTTAACTAAGTCAGCTAATCCGTCGTCGTTAATTTTTTGACCAGTTAAGTAAAGCTCTACCTTTTCACTTAGTAAGCCATTAAAAGGTGCGGCGATAAAGTTAGTAATAACGGTAAATAACATACTGTAACTAAACAGCACCACCAGCACAGCAATTGGCCACATTAACCATTCGAGCCAACTTAGCCATTCTGGGAGCATGGCGTTTACGGCATTAAAGCCATCACTAAGCCAGCCAAATAAAAAGAATAAGGAGCTACCAAATAATAAAATATTAATAAGTAGGGGTATAAGTACAAAGCGTTTTAGCCCTTTTTGACTAATTAACTTAAACCCTGAAAAAAAATATTCCATACCTTGTGTTATTTGCACACTAACCTCATCGATTATTTATGTTTTAGCTATTATAAATAGCTTGATGATTTTAAACAGTACTTTTAAGTAACAAAGTATTTAATAAAGGGTATTTACAGATGGTATGTAAATAAATGATTTGTTGATAAGTACATTTCAAATCGCCACCTTGTATTGAATGGCAAACGCTCGTGAAATAGACGAAAATAGCATAGATGCTGATTTCAATGTTATGTATAGTCAAAAGACTATAATAAATTATTATAAACAGGCCCTAAAATAGAGCGACGCATTTAGCGTTAGTGATTGTTGAGGAATATAATTTGATTGAAATAATGAGAGTCAGAAAGCTGCTTTCTCAGCAACAAAGTATATTATCGAAAATAGCACTCGGTGCGCCACTTGATGAGGTACTGGAAAATATTTGTTTATCTATTGAGGAGCTTATTGAAGACTCTTCTGCAAAGTGCTCTATATTAACGCTCAAAGGAGAGCAGCTATTTCATAGCGCGGCTCCTAATATTGCACAGGGTTATTGCCAAGCAATTAATGGTGTGAAAATAGGGCCAACTGTCGGTTCATGCGGTACTGCAGCCTATGAAAAAAAACGCATTATTGCCGCAGATATTTCAACATCGCCATTATGGGATGATTATAGAGCATTGGCGTTAAGTTATGGTTTAAGGTCATGTTGGTCTACCCCCATTATTTCAACAAAATCAGACATATTAGGCACTTTTGCAATTTATCATGACAGCGCAAAGTCACCGACACCACAAGATTTAGAATTAATAGATTTTTTTGTTGATTTCACCAGTATTGCTCTTGAAAAGCACACCGAGTCACTAAGATTAAACGCGTTGCTTTTTGAATTACAGCAAAGTAATGAAAAGTTTAAAGCCTTTACAAAAGTGCTTCCTGATTTAACCCTCATTTTGAGTGAAGAGGGGGAGTATACCAATGTTTACGGCACAGCTAATGAAAGTTTATATTTAAGCCAAGAGCACGTTATTAATCAAAATGTCAGAGATATTATGCCTCCTGAAGATGCAAATCCTATTCTGGCGGTGATTGACAAAACGTTGCAAACTAATGAAGTTCAAGTGTTTGAATATCAGCTCAATATAAAAGGTAAGCAGCTTACATTTGAAGGGCGAACAGCTCCCCTTGAAAGTTACCAGCCTACTAACCCGTCACTGAGACATGTGGTGTGGATGGCCAGAGATATCTCTAATCGCAAAGCTGCCGAAGAAGAAGTACAACGGTTAGCATTTTTCGATCCGCTCACTAACCTTCCTAATCGCAGAATGCTCAATGATAGGCTCAGTATGTATGTGGAGCGAATTAAGCAGTCTGATCATTCTGGCGCACTCTTATTTTTAGATTTAGATAATTTTAAACGCATAAATGACTCACTAGGTCATAATGCAGGCGATGAAATACTGGTTGAGTTATCACAACGATTAACAGCTATTTTGAACCCGGCAGATACCCTCGCACGAGTCGGTGGTGATGAATTTATTATTCTTATCGAGCATGTCGGTGATAGCCACATGCAAGCTAATAGTGAATCTGAGTTGATTGCTAAAAAAGTACAAAGTGTCTTTTATGAAAAATTTGAAGTGGGCGATTTAGCGTTTCAGGTCAGTTGTAGTATTGGTATTTGTTTGATTAACACGAGCAATGCCATAACCGCTAATATTTTAAAATTTGCAGATACCGCTATGTATCGCTCTAAAATGAAAGGCGGTAATAGTAGTAGCTTTTACGACCCCGCACTGCAAACCTTACTGGAAAATCAAACTGAGCTTGAAACTGACATTGTTAGGGCTATCGCGTGCGATGAGTTTTGTGCTTATTTTCAGCCACAATTAGCAATTGATGGAACCCTTGTGGGTGCTGAGGCATTAATAAGATGGAATCATCCAACCAAAGGACTTATCCCCCCTAATGCATTTATTCCAATTGCCGAGCAATTTGGCTTAATTCAAAAGTTACAAAATATTGTATTAAGAGATATTTGTATTTTACTTGAAACACTTCGAGATAATAACTTACTCGATGACAGCTTTAGCGTATCAATTAACATTAGCCAATGTCAGTTTAATTCTTCCACTTTAAAAGGTGAGCTATTTAAAGCAATTGAAGCGTTTGACGTCTCGCCAACTCGAATTAAATTAGAGATCACTGAATCAATGTTGGCGGGTGACTTGATGGGGACCGTAAAGCAAATGGAAGAATTAAAATCGCAGGGATTTGTGTTTTCAATTGATGACTTTGGTACGGGCTACTCGTGTTTAAAACATTTAAGCGTTTTTCCTATTGATGAGTTAAAAATTGATAAAAGCTTTATTGATAAAGTGCTCAATAGCGCATCGGGTCAAAGTATTGTGCAATCTATTATTGGCTTAGGTCATAGCTTAAATATTAACATTGTGGCCGAAGGGGTCGAAAGTGCTGAGCAACTAACAATATTAAAGTCGATGGGCGTGAATGCTGTGCAGGGTTATTTATTTGCAAAACCATTAACGTACAGCAACTATTTAACATGGCATAAACAGCATCAATAACCCTGTATTTATCACTAACAGAGCGACAGGTTTAGTTGCCCTAATCGATAAGCCGCGTTGTTTGCGTACCCACTGCGCAGCAACGTTTAATAACGTACCGCGCTTTTGCTAAAGCAAAAATGTATATTTTTTGTTTGTTTGATACCGTGATGTAATTTATCTTTTATTATTGTGTAACTACTACACAAATCATTCCTGAGGCATTGGTTTAGCGTTTTTAACGCGTTAAACTAGTCAGGAATTGGCAATAAGTCTACTTGTTGTGACATTACCTAAACGTGAACATGACAAGTACTTAAAACTCGCTTTTGAGTTGCTTTGTCGTTTGTTGAAACTAGGGTTTAGTGTGATGTCATGGTGTGTCGCTATGTCGGTAACTTTAAAGAACCATTAGGAGCGATAAATGAATACCACTAAAGCAACTTTAAAGTCGGGTGAAACACATTCTTCCCGAGTTAAGTTTCTTGATGGGGTTGATATACCCGTATTTTTAATCAGTGGCGGTATATTAGTTTTATTTGCCGCGCTGGCCCTTTACGACATTAAACTGATGTCTGATTGGATAAATACGGCCTTTGCCTTCTCAACCAAAATATTTGGCGCCTTTTGGCAAGTCCTACTTTTATTAACCTTTGTGATTGGCATTTTCTTAGCTATCGGCCGCACTGGCTCAGTGGTACTGGGTGGCTTAAAAACCCCTGAAATTTCTACCTTTAAGTGGATAAGTATTATTATGTGTACTTTGCTTGCTGGTGGCGGCGTATTTTGGGCCGCAGCAGAGCCAATGGCACATTTTATTTCTCCGCCACCGCTATTTGGTGGTGAAACAGGCACTAACGATGCCGCTTATAACGCACTTGCACAAAGCTTTATGCACTGGGGATTTTTAGCCTGGGCTATATTAGGCAGCTTAACGGGCATTGTTTATATGCATCTTCATTACGAAAAAGGCTTACCGCTTAAACCTCGTACTTTGCTTTATCCCGTATTTGGCGATCGTGTTATGAAAGGGGCGCTTGGTACAATTGTTGATGCATGTTGTGTACTCGCTGTGGTTGCTGGCACTGTAGGTCCAATTGGTTTTTTAGGCTTACAGGTGAGTTTTGGCCTAGATAAATTGTTTGGTATTCCTGACACCTACACCACACAAGTAGTTATTTTATTTAGTTTAATTGGCATTTACACACTTTCAGCGGTAAGTGGCGTTACTAAAGGTATTCAGCTGTTAAGTCGTTTTAATGTTGTTTTGGCTGTAGTGCTGATGTTGTTTATATTACTGATGGGGCCCACTGCGTTTATTATTGATAGCTACATCCAATCGTTTGGCTTGTACTTAGATAACTTTATTCCTATGGCTACGTTTCGTGCCGATAAACCATGGTTAGACTGGTGGACCGTATTCTTTTGGGGCTGGTTTTTAGGTTATGGCCCTTTAATGGCGATGTTTGTTGCGCGTATATCGCGTGGCCGAACTATCCGTGAAATGATTTTACTCATCTCTGTGGTTGCGCCAGTGATCACCTGCTTTTGGTTTACCATTGTGGGTGGCTCAGGCATATTTTTTGAGTTAAATAATCCAGGTGTTATATCAGAACCTTTCGCAGGGCTTAATTTACCAGCGGCATTGTTAGCCATTACTGAGCAGTTACCCATGGGGTTTGTTGTGTCGGTATTATTTTTAGTGCTGACCACTATTTTTGTGGCAACAACCGGTGACTCAATGACGTACTCGGTATCTATGGTGATGACCGGTACCGATCATCCGCAAACATCAATTCGTGTGTTTTGGGGAGTTATGATGGGGGTAATGGCTGCATTACTCATCTCAATTGGCGAGGGCGGAATTTCAGCGCTACAGTCCTTTATTGTGGTGACCGCGGTGCCAGTTTCCTTTGTGTTACTACCGTCACTGTGGACAGCACCACAAATAGTTAAAAAAATGGCAGATGAGCAAGGGCTCTAATAGCACATAAAAAAGGCGCTCGTTAGCGCCTTTTTCTATTTTATACATCGCTTAAATTTTAACAAAAAACAGCCACATTTCTTCAGGCCACACAGACTCTACCGGATTAAAATAATTCACTAACAAACAGTTTAATTTGTTGATTGAGCAAGTTTGTTAAGTTTTTTCAAACTATTTAATTATTTTAAAAATGAAGCAAGCTCGTCAACGTG
Organism: Pseudoalteromonas issachenkonii; assembly: GCF_002310795.1. Taxonomy (NCBI): domain Bacteria; kingdom Pseudomonadati; phylum Pseudomonadota; class Gammaproteobacteria; order Alteromonadales; family Pseudoalteromonadaceae; genus Pseudoalteromonas; species Pseudoalteromonas issachenkonii. The sequence goes on along the minus strand of NZ_CP011030.1, from coordinate 2,138,191 downwards.
CGTTTGAGTTTCATTTATTAAAAGTCCAATTTGTGCCGCTGCTTCGTTTGATGTTTTGGCAAGGTTACGTACTTCGTCAGCAACCACGGCAAAACCTCGTCCAGCTTCACCAGCTCTCGCAGCTTCAATGGCCGCATTAAGAGCAAGTAAATTAGTTTGATCTGCCACGGCATTGATGGTGGTGACCGTAGTTTGAATTTTCCCTAATACGGTTGACATTGATTGATGCGTTCCAGTAACCAATTTGTTTCTAGAAGAGACATTACTACCAAATACAACGTATTTAGAAACCTTACCGTTTAAATCGGTAATAGAAGAAATAATGCAATCTAGCGTTACGTCTTCATTTTGATGCGTCAATGACATCATTACTTCAGTCGGCTTGCCTTGGTTGAGTATTTGAATACGTGAAGCATCTAAATGATCCCTTAAATTACCAAACACACTCGCTATGTTTGAGCTCTCAGATATGTTTAATTGCTTTTTGGTATACTCATTGGCAGATAGGAACTGGCCATCTTCATTAAACTCAATCACAGCCGAGTGGCTACTTATTGCATCTTTTTGGTTTATTTGTTCAAGTACTTGGCGCTTAATTTCGCGAATATCTGAACTGACGCCCACAAACCCTGTGTGCTGGCCATTATCATCAAATGTTGGGTTTACCGACAGAACAATCCAATATGGCACACCATTTTTATCAAAATTTAGTATTTCTTCATAAAATGGTTGTTTGTTTTTAAGGTTTTTTGAAATCCGCTTAACGGTTTCTTTGTCTGTTTGTTCTCCCTGCAAGAAATTGCCTGGTTTTTTGCCTTTTACTTCTGCAAGTGTATAACCTGAAAGTACTTCAAAGCCAGGGTTAACATATTCTACTAAGCCATCTTTATTGGTAATAAGTACACTAGTACTGGTATTGCTGACCACCTTAGATAACAGTTCAAATTGCTTATAGTCTTCAACTTGTGATTGTTTTGATAATACAAATGCAGACAACAAGGTATTATTGAAGTTAAAAGTAGTGTGGGCAACATTATAATAAATATTGTCTTTTATAGATAAACACAGTGAACCGTGTTCGCTATTTAAAGCATCTTGTAAAACGTTTAGCAATTTAGTGTTTTCTTTGGGCAGTAGTGCAGCGTCGGCACTGTTCGACGTATCTAAATTATTCGCAACAAGCTTTGAGTTATCATCGAAGACTGCATAGATATCTTCACCTAAACTCAGAAGTGTTTGCCAAGCTTGCTCATCTAACACTCTCACAGGCTCAGGTTTAAATACATGAAGCGAGCATGTATCAAGCTCTTTTAATGTAAGCGGGCTAATGTGTTGGGTTAAAAACAAGTTATTTCCACAAGCAATGGTTTTGCTTGTTGGATTATAACGTTTATTTAAATAAGTTAATGTATTAGTGTCATTAGTTTGGTTAAGTGTCTTACTTAGCGATGTAAACTCGTCATTCACTGCAATAACAGTGTTGTCGTTGTTAACGATAATCGCAGCTGCTTCGTGTGTACTAACTAGCTGTTTTGCAAACGCCTGTTTTCTTTTTTTTGGGCTAAACCACATTATTTATTCCTAATTTACACTCTAATTGATTGCATTATACGCCCGTCATAGTACATGTAGGTCAAACTATTGTTTTTTATTTTGCAATAATAATTTTGTGTCGGTATTTTTTAAAAGTAATGACATAAAACATAGTTATTGTTCATTTGTTACAATGCGTTATAGTTTGCTAACAAATAAGAAAATAAATTAGAGATAACCTATGCAGTTAATAGATTTAACCCCTGATGATCCCGATGTGATTAATGTTTTTTCTGATATCGACAGACTTATTAATTCTTTATATCCAGTAGCGACAGCACAGTCATTGTCTGTTAGTCAATTGGGCCAACCCAATGTCTATGCAATAGGCTTGAAAAATGAAGAGGGGATTATTGCTTGTGGGGCGATTGTTATGCAGTTTGATACCCAGCCCTATGGTGAGATACGCCGTTTATATGTCAAACCTAGTTATCGCGGAAAAGGCTTATCGCGCCGTATTATGCAAATATTATTACACCATGCTGGCGAAGAAGAAATCCCAATCATAAAGCTAGAAACAGGGCCAAAGCAAAGACAATCAATCCATCTTTACGAGAATTTAGGGTTTGTACAATGTGCCCCTTTTGGTGAATACACAGAAAACCCGAACAGCCTATTTATGGAGCTTGCGCTCAGCTAATAATACGCTATTTACTGTTTTTCTTTATCAATTTTAATCCTCACTCGTTACGAGTAGAAATACTTGTTGGACATGAATCGCTATTTTTCTTTTAATGCGCGCAACTAGCCGGTTTGGCATTCATAAATAAAAGAGAAAGATAAATGAAAGAGACAACATCACTTGAACAAGCTCGTACGAGCTACAACGTTCGTCATTGGAGCCAAGGTTTTTTTGGTATTAATGATCAAGGTGATGTGTATGTTGCGCCAAAGGCTGATGCCCCACAGCAAACCATTGCACTAACAGACATTGCTAAGCAGCTTGAAGAAAAAGGCTTAAGTTTGCCAGCACTCGTTCGCTTTCCACAAATTTTACACCATCGTGTGCATAGCTTATGTGGCGCATTTAATACCGCAATAGAAAGCTATGGGTATCCAAAAGACTATTTATTAGTTTATCCAATTAAAGTAAATCAACAACGCGAAGTCGTTGAAGAAATTGTTGCCAGCCAAGCACAAGTAGAAAAAAAACAGCTAGGTTTAGAAGCAGGCAGCAAGCCAGAGTTATTAACCGTATTAGCATTGGCTGAAAAAACCAGTGCGGTGATTGTGTGTAATGGCTACAAAGATAAAGAATATGTGCGCTTAGCGCTGATTGGCGAAAAGCTGGGCCATAAAGTGTATATCGTACTTGAGAAATTGTCTGAGCTGGACATGGTGCTTAGCCAAGCTAAAGAGCTGAATGTAAAACCGCGCATTGGTATTCGTGTGCGTTTAGCCTCGCAAGGCAAGGGTAAATGGCAGGCCAGTGGCGGTGAAAAATCGAAGTTTGGGTTGTCTGCTTCACAAGTGCTGTATGTAGTAAACCGTTTAAAAGAAACTGATCAGCTTGATTTAGTACAGCTTGTGCATTTTCACTTAGGGTCGCAAATGGCCAACATTCGTGATGTACGCTTAGGTGTAAGTGAAGCTGCTCGTTTTTATTGTGAATTACGTAAGTTGGGTGCACACATAGAGTGCCTTGATGTAGGGGGCGGTTTAGCGGTTGATTACGACGGCACGCGCAGTCAATCACACAACTCAATGAACTATAGTTTAGCCGAATACGCAAATAATATTGTGTACACCATAGGTGATATTTGTAAGCAGTATGAACAGCCTTTTCCTACCATTATTTCAGAGTCGGGAAGAGCATTAACGGCGCACCACGCGGTGCTGATTTCTAATGTAATTGGCACCGAAACGTATACACCGGAAGAAATAGAAGCGCCAGCAGATGATGCGCCGCAATTACTTAAAAATATGTGGATTTCATGGCAACAATTGCATGTACTTACTGATGACCGTGCATTAATTGAAATTTTTCACGACAGCCAAGGTGATTTAGCCGAAGCGCATAGCCAATTTGCGATGGGATTATTAGATTTAACTCAGCGCGCATGGGCCGAGCAAATTAATTTGCGTGTGTGTTATGAGCTTAATAAATTAATGGATAACAAAAATCGTTTTCATCGACCGATTATTGATGATCTGAATGCGCGTTTAGCCGATAAGTTTTTTGTCAATTTCTCATTGTTTCAGTCATTGCCAGACGCGTGGGGTATTGACCAAGTGTTTCCGGTGTTGCCTTTAAGTGGTTTAACGCAAGCTCCACAAAAACGGGCTGTGTTACTAGATATCACCTGTGATTCAGATGGCGCATTAGAGCATTATGTTGATGGTCAAGGTATTGAAAGTACGTTGCCAGTACCAGAGTTTACAGCAGATAAACCTTATTTAATGGGTTTTTTCTTAGTAGGTGCCTATCAAGAGATTTTAGGCGATATGCATAACTTATTTGGTGATACGCACAGTGCTATTGTCAATATGGATGAGCAAGGTATTGCTAGCATTACAGAGATTAATCATGGTGATACTGTGGCTGACATGATGCGTTATGTGCATTTAGATGTTGAAGGTTTTCAGCAGTCATATGCGCAGTTAGTCAGCGCAAAAATTGCAGCAGATGAACAGCAAAGCGTTTTAGACGAGTTGCAAAGCGGCCTTGATGGCTACACTTATTTAGAAGAGTTATAAGCAATGTCTAGCTTGTTTGGTTGTGTTGACCACTCATTGTACTCAAATGGGATGACGTTTTTACGTCGTCCTATGGTACAAAACATTAACGCGATTGAAGCCGATGTAGTGGTATTGGGTCTACCGTTTGATTTAGCCACTTCAGGGCGCCCTGGTGCCCGCTTAGGGCCTGATGCTATTCGCAGAGCATCGGTACATTTAGCATGGGAAGATACAAAATATCCATGGACATTTCCATTGTTTGAGCGCTTAACCGTGGCGGATGCTGGCGACTTTACTTATCCGGTAGGTGACCCGGAATATTTTACCGCGCAATTAGAAATGGCGGCAGAGCAAATACTTCGCCAAGGTAAAACATTATTAGGCTTGGGTGGCGATCATTTCGTAACGTTACCACTATTGCGCGCACATGCAAAAATTCATGGCAAAATGGCATTAGTTCACTTCGATGCGCATACCGATACCTATAGCAACGGCTCGCGTTTTGATCACGGCACCATGTTTTATCATGCGCCAATGGAAGGGTTAATTGATGTTAATCACAGTATTCAGCTAGGCATTCGTACTGACTTTGATCAAAGCAGGCATGAGTTTGCAGTGATTGATGCCATGCAAGCCAATGATCTGCATGCGAATGATATTGCAGCTCAGATTATTGAGCGAGTGGGTGATTTACCGGTTTACTTAACCTTTGATATAGATTGTTTAGACCCCGCCTTTGCACCAGGTACGGGCACACCCGTGTGTGGTGGTTTAACCTCTGATAAAGTGCTTAAAATCTTACGCGCACTGAAAGGGGTTAATATGGTGGGAATGGATGTGGTTGAAGTATCGCCTTCTTATGACCAAAGTGAGCTTACCGCCATTGCTGCAGCAACGATTGCCAGTGAATTACTGCATTTGTGGGCATTTAAGCATAAATATTAATATGTGTTAATGCAGTTTTAAAAGCGCCAATTTGGCGCTTTTTTTGTATGAAAATAAAAGACTATTAAAACTGCATATTGTGCTTTTTAGCATAAATAAAAAACACCGGAATTTCGATTATGACGTAAGTTAAAAAAGTAAACCAAAACCAATTAACTTCAAATATTAACCAGCTAAATTGCACGCCCGAGTTGTAATAAAGGCGAGATGCAATTAATAGCGTAATGCCTGTTGCAAATAAATCTTGCACCGATACTTTTTTAAAGCTGCTACCTGCAAAGCGCGGATAAATAAACCCGTAGCCTAGGGTTATCATAATGATAACCAATAAGAGCAAATTTAGTTCAGGGGTCATTGTGGTTTATATTGCCTCGCATATTCTATTCGCTCTTGAGAACTTGGGTGCGTTGATAAATACTTTAACCAAGTATCATCATAGCTCCCTTCTTGCGCTTGTAAATTATTTTCCAGTGCTTCAATTGCATCAGCAAAGTCGTGGTTAGAATAGCCTAATTTTAAAAGGTTTTTAATCGCATATACATCGGCTTCTTGTTCCATATCTCGCGAAAACGCTTGTTGTAAAAAAGATGAGCCAGAGCCAAGCACGACTTCTAATATACCTTCTAAGTCACCAAAAATAACTGCAAATACAACGGTGCTCGCTGCAGCTTGTGCTGCAAGGCGAATGCTGTGATGGTGCTGAACATGACCAATTTCATGAAGTAAAATAGCACGCAGGGCATCAGGGTCATTTTTTAATAGATCAACAAGTTCGTCAGTTACTACAACCCGACCATTTGGAAGAGCAAACGCATTAGCTGAAAAATAATCAGACTGATAAAAAGATAGCCTAAACTTTGCACTGTCTAAATTGAGCGAGTTAAGCATTAAACGCCATTGTTGCTGTATTTCTGATTGCTTATTAGTGGAAAGTTGAGAAGGTTCCAATGCGACTTTTTCTATTACACTGAGCGTTTGCTCTCCCATCGTTTCAATTGCCGAGGCAGGTGCTAAGTTAACGCTATAAACGGCTACTGATGGTATTAAGCGGTATAAAATTAACCAAAGTAATAGGGGAATTAGCAGCACGGATGCAACAATAAGAATCTTATTTTTTTCTAAGCGTTCACTGAGTCCATGCTCTTTAAGCGCGAATGGCCACCTAAATTCTACATCTTGAGGAATAAATCGCCCACCATCAGCAAAATTTAACTCTGACGCCATGCCAGGTAACGGGCTATCAAGTTGGCAATTGTCTATTGTTGATGCAAGTAACGTCGTATTCTCAGAGTCAACAAGTGTTATTTGCTCATGGGAAAGGTGTGCATAGCTTTTAATATGTTGGCTGCTATTAGGATAATAATAACAGCCAAAAATAGGATAATTACTCATTAGGTGAGTGAAATATCAATATCAAACACATTGGCCGCTTCTTCAGCAAATGATGACTGCTCATTTTGTGCAACATCAATCAACGAAAGTGCGCCGCTATAAATAGTGACTTCAGTAACCGATGCTAACAGCTTTGCTCTGCGTACTTTAGCCCAAGGGTAGGCCAGTCCTAAGGTAAATATAATTGCCAATACATTAGTAAATAGTAAGATGGCATAGTCAATGGCTTTTAAGTTCGAATCAAAGGTAGCGACTTCTGTAAATTCACTGTTATTAAAAATATGATTTCGAATAAGCGAATGATAAACAGCGCCTACCAGTGTTAAAAACGCAACATACAACGTAGCAATTAATAGCGGCACTACAATTGTCGAAAGGCTAAAGTTTTGTGTGTTTAAGTTATCGATAGTTAAGGCACTTGCACCAGCAAAGAAGCCAAAAATAACTAAGCCACCTATTGCAACTCCTAGGGTAATAAGTGCTGCGATGTAATAGCGTTCGCCCTGAAGATTTACTGTAAGTGGTTTATTTCCATAGCTGATGTTTTCATGCATATATTGATCAATTCGCTTTAATACATACGGCAGTAATAGGTGTAATGTGAATACACTTGCAATAGGCAATAAAACAAAGTTAATAAATGCATCGCCGTAATTACCTGAAAAGGCAAAGCGTACATTACGATGGCGGGTCATACGCATATTAAAACGCAGACCTTGGTTGATGATCCACGGCAATAAAAATAAAAAGCCAATAGCAAATAAAAGGCCTATCGCCGGTGCGAGGCTGCTTAGTATGGTGTAAATTAAAAACACGATTACCGCTAAAATGCGGCCTTTTAGAATTTGTATAGGAGTGGCTAGGTAGTCAAAGCTATGACCGTCGATACGCGTATGACCGTAAAAATAACGGTAGGTGCGTACTTTTGCCCATGCAGAATAAATTCCTAAAGTAATAATACTTAGCAGTATATTGACACTCCATATGCCAAAAAATTCGCCGCTTTTGCCGCTAAATTGTACTTTACCGCTAAAAATAGAGGAGGGTGTTTGGTTTGACTCAGATGAAGTTGGGTGTATTGATTCCATTTAAAAAAAGTCCTTGTAATTTTTTGTAAATTTACCCTTTTTAGAGAATAAAAACAATCTTTATGATTAGCTAGCTTATTGTAAGTAGGCTAATTTTATTGCTTTTGCTGTTTATAGGGCTGCACTTTAAGTCTCCTCTGGTATACTGTGCAGATAATTTAACGGGGCTGACATGATTTCAAAAAACCAACTTAAACTAATTCGCCAGCTTGGCCAAAAGAAGTACCGCAAGCAACTTAATCAATACCTTGTACAAGGCGAAAAAAATGTACTGGAGTTATTAAATAGCCCATTAAAAGTAACCGATGTGTTTGCAACGCAAAACTTTATTGATAATAACCAAAGCGCATACCCTCAAACGCATTTTATTACAGCAGATGAAGAGCAGTTAACAAAGGTAAGTACTTTAGTCAGTAATAATGCGGCGATTGCCATTGTTGATATGCCAAGTACCACATTACCCGATGAAAACAGCTTAATATTGGCCTTAGATGGAGTGTCTGATCCGGGTAATTTAGGTACCATCATTCGCGTGGCTGATTGGTACGGCATAAAACACATTGTTGCCAGCACCGACAGTGCCGATCCGTATAACCCAAAAACAATTAGTGCCACTATGGGGTCATTTGTTCGTGTATCGGTAAGCCAAGTTGATTTACCTAGCTATTTAACATCTTTGGATGTGCCTATTTATGGTGCATTTTTAGAGGGCGAGAATGTCCATCATTGCCAGTTTGCTGGGAAAGGGGTGTTATTAATGGGCAGCGAGTCACATGGTATACGTCAGCAGTGTGCCGCGCTGGTAACAAATAAAATTACCATCCCTGCCTTTGGTGGCGCTGAATCACTTAATGTGGCAATGGCAACGGGCATTATTTTAGATAACTTTAAACGCCAAGCTTAACCTTTTGCCTAAAAATAGGTTAAATTGTAACAACTAACAAAAATAATAAAAATTGGTAAAACAAACAGATGCGCTTAAGCACTATAAAATTAGCGGGCTTTAAATCCTTTGTAGAGCCCACTAAAATTCCATTTCCGGATCAAATGACGTGTGTTGTCGGCCCTAATGGCTGTGGCAAATCGAACGTGATTGATGCGGTGCGATGGGTGCTTGGTGAAAGCTCAGCTAAAAATTTACGTGGCGATGCCATGACAGATGTTATTTTTAATGGCTCCACTAACCGCAAGCCCATCTCACAAGCTTCTGTTGAACTCATATTTGATAATACCCAAGGTAAATTACCCAATACCTTTGCTGATCGTAACCAAGTGGCTATTAAGCGTTTGGTAACTCGCGATGGCCAATCGCTGTACTTTTTAAATGGTAGCAAATGCCGCAAACGTGATATTACCGATATATTTTTAGGCACTGGGCTTGGGCCGCGTAGTTACGCCATTATAGAACAAGGCATGATCTCGCGTTTAATTGAGAGCAAACCGCAAGAGCTGCGTGTTTTTTTAGAAGAAGCGGCAGGCGTATCGAAATACAAAGAGCGCCGCCGTGAAACACAAACCCGCATAAAGAGCACCCGAGAAAACCTAGAGCGACTCCTCGATGTTCGCCAAGAGTTACAAAACCAGCTTGATAAACTTGCAGTACAGTCGGTTGATGCTAAAAAATATCGCGAATTTAAAACCCAAGAACGCACTTTAAAGGGGCAAATAGCGGTATTAAAATGGCAAAAGCTGCATCAGCAACAAGTTGATAAAAGCGCACAAATAAAAAAACTGGATGAACAAATCAGCTTTTTTAAAACGGCGCATTCAGGCCATGATGATGTTCTGGCAAGTCTTGAAGCTCAAGTACAATTTCAGCAAGATAAACTTAATGATGCACAGCAACAGCAGCACCATACACATACAGAATTGACTCGCAGTGAACAGCAGCAAATTAGCATTCAACAACAAACGCTGTCACTGAAACAAAATTTAGCCAAGTTAGAGCAACAAAAAAATCAAAGTGAAGAAGTCAAAACGCAGCAACAAAGTTTCTGCCAAGAGTTAGATGACAGCTTACAACAGGCTGTAGAGCATAACTTAATGTGTAGCGAGCAGGTTATAGAGCTTAGCGATGAGGTTAATCGGCTGCTGGAGATTAAAAATGCCGACACATCACACTGGCAATCGCTAAAAGAAGATTATCAACAATTGCATAATCAGCAGTTAGCGCATACCAACGCAGTAAAACACACAGAACAGAAAAGCAGTTATGTTAAGCAACAACTAACGCAGCTTGATGAGCAAATAGATGAGTTAAAACACAGTGAGATAGAGCAGCTATTAACTCAGCAACAACAGCACAGACAAGCCCTGACTGAGCAGCTAGCGAAAGCGCAAACGGCTCACAGTAAAGGCCAAACTGCGCAAACTACTCAGCAGCAACAGCTAGATGATGCACAGCAAGATTGGCAGCATTTATCTCAGCAAGTAAATGAATTAAAAGCCGGTATAGCGGGGCTACAAACTACTCTTGGGCTTGAAAAAAGCAGCGATGAAAGTTTAACCTTATTTAAGCAGTTAACTGTTCAGTCGGGATATGAGTTTTTAGTCGAGCAGGCGCTGTCATCACTTGAGCACATTCATATATCACAAGGTAAAGCAGAAAATAGCACGTGGGAAATTGCATCGCAGTCTGCAGCTAAGCACAGTATTGCCGCGTTTATTACCACAGGTGTGTATCCTGAGTTATTAAATCATATTGCTTATGATGAAGCCGGCGATATAAGCGCACTTAACGACAATAGTTATATTGCGGTTATAGATAAGCAAGGGGCATTACACGGTCGAAACTGGCATGTAAGTGGCGATAAAAATGCAGAAAATTCCTTATTATTAATGCACAAAAAACTCAAGCAGCAAGAAACCTTACTTGAGCAACAACAACAGGCATTGACGAACGCACACTCCACGCTTGAAGAACATAAAACGCAGGCTGCATTGTTAACTGTTCAGCAAAATGAGCGCAAAGACACTATTCATCAATTAGCACAACAACTTGCTGTAGCAACAACGCGTGGCGATATGCTTAAAGCGCAAGCTGATCAGCATCTGCAGCAGCTAACAAAATTACAACAACAGCGTCTGCCTCTGCTAGAGCAACAACAGCAGTTAAGCGAATTATTGAGCGAAGAGCTCGATAAAAATGAACAGCTTGCACAGCAGTTACAGGCCTTAGCTGAAGAGCTTAACCAAGCCGATAGCACACGAATAAATAGTGATGAGCGTTACAAACAAGCTTTGAATAATGCTGAACAATATAAAACACTAGCGCATCAGGCAAACCTTAATGAGCAAAAAGCACGAAGTGAATGGCAGCTCAGTCAAACAAAACTTAGCCATGCTGTACAGGCGCTTGCAACTGCTGCAGAGGGTGCGCAAGAGATAATAGAGCAGATTGAAGCGTTACTTATTCCTGAGCAAGAGCTTGCAGAGAGTATTGAGCAATTATTAGTACAGCACCAACAAGGCGAACAAACCCTTGTGGATACCCAGCAGCAGTTAGCTCAAGCAAAACAAGAATTACAAAACAAACAAGCGAGTTTAAAAAGTTCACAGACTGAGCTGGTGGCATTGCAAGAGCAGCATCAAAAACTGAGTATTGAAGAGCAAAGCTTACTAATAAAAGCGCAAGCGGTACTAGAGCCACTTAGTGAGCTTAATCAAAATTTAAAACAGGTATTAGCAGAGCTTCCTGCAGAGTTGTCATTAAATGCGGCGCAAAATCAACTTGCTGGAGTAAGTAATCAGCTAGAGCAATTAGGAGCTGTTAACCTTGCAGCCATTGATGAATTTGAACAAGCGAAGCAAAGAAGTGATTATTTAAATAATCAGCTGGACGATTTAACCCAAGCATTAACAGCTTTAGAAGGCGCTATTCATAAAATAGATCGTGAAACAAAAACGCGCTTTAAGTCTACGTTTGATCAGGTAAATCACGATCTTGGCCAGCTTTTCCCCAAAGTGTTTGGCGGCGGCAGTGCTTACTTAGAATTAACCAGTGACGATTTACTCGAAAGTGGTGTTAGTATAATGGCAAGGCCACCAGGTAAAAAAAATTCGACAATTCATTTGTTAAGTGGTGGAGAAAAAGCGCTGAGCGCATTATCATTGGTGTTTTCTATATTCAGGCTCAATCCAGCTCCATTCTGTATGCTGGACGAGGTAGATGCTCCATTAGATGATGCCAATGTGGTTCGTTTTTGCCGTTTGGTTGAAGAAATGTCACAATCTGTGCAGTTTATTTATATTAGTCATAATAAAATTGCAATGGAAATGGCGGGTAGATTAACGGGTGTAACCATGGCAGAGCCCGGCGTGTCGCGCATGGTTGCTGTGGATATTGAACAAGCGGTGCAACTTGCACATGCATAATTTTATAGTCATTTGCTGGTTATTTTAGGTAAAATGATGGCTGTTAGGCATATTAATAATAAAAGGTGAGGGGATGGCCGAAGAATTAAGATGGGTTTTAATTGTGATCAGTGTATTTGTCATTGGTGGCTTATTAATACACGGTTTGTGGTCAGTAAGAAAAAAAGAGAATGCTGAACTCCCTGCAAATGAGCGAGTCGAGCCTGTTCAAGAACAGCAGCCTTCATCTGTACATACTGAGCCACAAGAGCCAACGTTAGCGCAACGAGAAGAGCCACAAATGAGTGAGTTAAACTTCAGCGCTGATGAACCACAGATAGACGAAAGCCCAGTAAATACACCTATCGAGGATGACCTTGAAGTGGTAACAGAAGAGGCCGCAGACACACAACAAGATGCCCCTAAAGACGTTGCAGACTTTGTCATTGTGCATATTCAAATGCCAGAAGGGCTCACTATGCAAGGCAGTAAATTACTGCCTGCTGTTAACATGCTAGGTTTTAAATATTCAGAAGAAGGCTTTTTTAATCGCCACCTAGACCCAGCAGGCCAAGGGCCGGTGTTATTTAGGCTGGTGAATATGTATAACCCAGGCACGTTCGATATTGATAATATGGAACAATTTAGCACCGCTGGGGTGAGCTTATTTATGACTCTGCCATGCGATGGCGACGGTTTAGCCGCGTTTAACATGCTGCACAGCGCCGCTAAAAAAATAGCGGATGAATTTGGTGCCGATATTTTAGATGCAGAGCGAAATGTAATGACGGTAGAGCGTATTCGTCAATATGTTGAACAGGTTCGCGCATTTTCTGCGTAACATACGCATAAGTTAAATTTTGTAAGCCACTGGGCGTTCACTCGTCAAAGTGGCTTTTTTTATGTTTTTTGAGGTCTACATGACAAGCAGCATTAGTGAGCAAATTAATCATCTTCGTACCACGCTTGAGCAACACAATTATAGTTATTATGTGCTTGATACACCCAGCATACCTGATGCCGAATATGACCGCTTGTTACGGACACTAAGTGAATTAGAAACCCAGCACCCTGAGTTTTTAACAGCCGATTCACCCACTCAAAAAGTTGGAGGAGCGGCGCTTGCCAAGTTTGAGCAAGTAGCGCACCAAGTGCCTATGTTATCGCTTGATAACGCCTTTGGTGAGGATGAATTTAGCGGTTTTAATCGTCGTATTAAAGAGCGCTTAATGAGCACTGAAGAGCTTACATTTTGCTGTGAGCCTAAACTGGATGGTTTAGCGGTATCGATTATTTATCGCGATGGAGTACTGGTTCAAGCGGCGACCCGTGGCGATGGTTTTACTGGCGAAAATATTACTCAAAATGTAAAAACAATCCGTAATGTGCCATTAAAATTGCGCGGTGATGATTACCCTCGTGAACTTGAAGTGCGCGGTGAGGTATTTATGGATAGCGCGGGCTTTGAAAAATTAAATGCAGAGGCAGAAAAACGTGGCGATAAAGTCTTTGTTAATCCACGTAATGCGGCGGCAGGAAGTTTACGCCAGCTCGACTCAAAAATTACCGCAAAACGCCCATTGATGTTTTATGCCTACAGCACCGGATTAGTTGCCGATGGCACCTTACCTGAAGATCACTACCAGCAACTTGCTAAGCTTACCGATTGGGGATTACCGCTGTGTCCAGAAACCAAATTAGTTGAAGGCCCAAAGGCTGCGCTTGCCTATTACAATGATATTTTAACGCGTCGTAGCGAGCTAAAGTACGAAATAGATGGCGTGGTAATAAAGGTAAATAAAAAAGCCTTACAAGAGCGCTTAGGCTTTGTAGCTCGTGCACCGCGTTGGGCAATCGCTTATAAATTTCCGGCGCAAGAAGAAATAACGCAATTATTAGATGTTGAATTTCAAGTAGGGCGTACAGGGGCAATTACACCCGTAGCAAGACTAGAACCAGTATTTGTTGGGGGTGTTACGGTATCAAATGCAACGCTGCATAATGCCGACGAAATAGCTCGTTTAGGCGTTAAAGTGGGCGACACCGTGATTATTCGCCGCGCAGGGGATGTTATCCCGCAAATTACTCAAGTGGTACTTGAGCAACGCCCAAGCGATGCAAAAGAAATTGTCTTTCCAACTATGTGCCCCATTTGTGACTCGCATATTGAACGGGTTGAAGGTGAAGCCGTTGCACGTTGTACCGGTGGCTTAGTATGCCAAGCACAACGTAAACAAGCGATTAAGCATTTTGCATCGCGTAAGGCATTAGATATTGACGGCTTTGGCGACAAAATTGTTGATCAATTAGTTGACCGAGAGCTGATCAAAACCCCGGCTGATTTATTTATTTTAAAGCAGGGACATTTTGAATCACTTGAACGAATGGGGCCAAAATCAGCAAAAAACTTAGTTGCCGCACTTGATGATGCAAAAACGACTACCTTAGCAAAGTTTTTATATTCACTGGGTATCCGTGAAGTCGGTGAGGCAACCGCGCAAAACTTAGCTAATCATTTTTTAACGCTTGAAAACGTAATCGATGCCAGCATTGAACAGCTGATTGAAGTAAGCGATGTAGGTGAAATAGTGGCAAAGCACGTGCGTGGCTTTTTTACTGAAGAGCATAATTTAACCGTGGTGAACGAATTAATAGCCCAAGGCATTAACTGGCCACAGTTAACAGCGCCATCAGAGCAAGAACAACCGCTAGCGGGTTTAACTTATGTGCTAACTGGGACGCTTAATACGCTTAATCGCAATGATGCGAAAGCGCGCTTACAACAATTAGGTGCCAAGGTATCTGGCAGTGTTTCAGCCAAAACGGATGCGCTAGTGGCGGGCGAAAAAGCCGGCTCTAAACTAACTAAAGCGCAAGAACTCGGTATAGAAATACTGACAGAGGATGATTTAATTACTTTGTTAGAGACTCATAATGGCTAGTTTTACAAATATACTTAATACCTTGTTAATTGACCTAGGCCAGTGGCTACAAGGCTATTTACCGCATTTATCATTGCTTTTGATGGTGTGCTTAGTGTCGCTTTATGCGGATGATATTTTAAAGCTCACCAAAGGCGTGGTAGCTAGGCGTCACTTTATTATAAGGGTGGCATGTTTTGTGTTGATCACCGCGTTTGGGTTTGGTTTATTAGTGGTGTGGTTAAGCCCACTGCTAACTAAAGCCTTACTGTTTTTTGGTACTAAGTGGTTAGGGCTCACATTATTAGCTGCATTTTTTATTTTGGGCACTATTGCCGATAGGAAAAACCAGTTGTGAGCCGTTATGGACCTGAATACTGGGATAAATATGGTAGCTATCGTACGCCAATAGCGTTTCATTTGAGTATTTTAGTGTTACTGCGGGCCTATTTTATTTGGGTGATTGCCGCGCTGAGCCGTCGTCCTGAACTTGATCTAATGTCATTGTTTTTTAAATCAAAAAATGATTTTTTTATTGCCATAGCAATTGGTGCCGTGGCAATTGTACCCACTATTTTGTTTTGTTTACGCAGACCCAGAGACTCGCATCAAGCTACGAAACGGTTAGCGCGTATTTGGCGATACATGCGTTGGCCGCTTATTGCTTGCGCGCTAATAGACTTGTCGTGGTTAAGTATCCAGGCGGCCCATAGTCATTATCGCTTTTCACTGTTTTTAGCCATACAAATGGTGATTGTATTGTGGGTATTGTGGTATTTGGCAAAAAGTCGTTATTTAAGTGTTTTTTTTAGTGATTGGCCTGAGCCGACAGAAAAAGCAACCGATAAAAAGTAAGAGATTATGCACACTATTAATAAAAAAATAGCGCAAGTAGTGGCCTTTATAGGGCTGATTATTATCTGCGTTGGCTATTTTTTATCATTAGGCGAACATATTTGGTTTAAAGGGATATTGCTATTGTGGATAGTGGTATTTTGTTCGTGCTGTTACCGGTTAACGCCGTTATTTAAAATGCGTAACCCGCTGCGTAACTTTATTCAGCGTGATGCACAGCATTTGTTTGTTTTTAGTTTAACCGGGTTGTTTGATAAAAAGAATGGCCCGCATTGGTTAGTCATCAGCAATATTGAGTCAATAGAGATAAAAGACGATGAGCTAATAGTGCATAGTAATAATGACAGGCAATTAAGCGTGAGTATTCCTGGTAGTCAAGCTCAATTACACGCTTATATAAGCTGTATACTTACAGCAACAGAGAAGCACCGTATAGTGTTTAAATAGCGTTGATCGTGGTATTAGCCACGGACGTAATGATAGGCTGTCAGCCAATGCTTTTGGCTCAGTATGAAGCAAATTTATAACGCAATGAGGTTGTTATGTTGAAATGGAACGATATTGTTAATTTTGCCAACCATGGCAATCCGACACCGGTTCAAAAAGTAGTTAAAACAGAACAGCAATGGCGTGAACTGTTAAACGAAGAGCAATATTACGTGACCCGTAAAAAAGGCACAGAGCGACCAAATAGTTCAACTAGTTGCACACTATTAGAACCGGGAAAGTACGTATGTGTGTGTTGTGACAACCTACTGTTTGATGCGGATGAAAAGTTTGATAGTGGCACAGGATGGCCTTCATTTACACAACCTGCAACGGTTGATGCGATAGGGTATGTAATGGATAACAGCCATGGCATGGAGCGAGTTGAAGTTGTTTGTAATGTGTGTGATGCGCACTTAGGGCATATTTTCCCTGATGGCCCACTTCCTTCCGGCTTGCGCTACTGTGTAAACGCACTGGCAATGAAAAAGCTCTAGGGCCTGTTGGCCTTCCAAGGTTAAATTTGCAGCAGTCTGTTTGGTATTTAGGCAAGGCAGAGCCTATGTGGTGTGGTTATTCCCCATAAATGGGCGATAACGTAGCATCAATTCCAAACAGGCGCTGCCCAAAGGGTTCTGCCAAAGGACGATTAACTCTTTGTTGCCTACATGGATGTAGGTAAGGGGCGTGAGCAGGACGCGGAAGCTTTGCTCGGCTTTTACTTATTCTTACATGGATGTAAGCCAGTAGAATAACGCAGGAGCAGTTATCGAGCCCACTAGGTTACAAGCCTCACGCTGCGATTAAATCGTCCCTTGCTTGAACAAATTTTAATCCGCAAATGTCAACAGGCCCTAGCTAATCTCTAGTTTCATTTCTTTAGCAATCTGAAGTAGTTTATCGAACCGCTCTGATTGCTCTTCTGCTAAGGGTGATTTTTTTAATAGTTTAAAGCACTTTTGAGCCAATAGACTATTGAAAGAGCCCCCCTGTTTTTTTGATTTATCCACTAAACACTGTAATAAGTTAAGCGCAATACTTGGGTTGTGTGGCATGACCCTAAAGGCTTGACTGAATGCCTCTAAAGCAACATTTAACTGGCCACGCTCAAACTGTTTAACTGCATGATTGTTAAGTTCCTTCGGCCCCATTTTAATATCACGTCTTTCACTTTGCTGTTGCTGTATATAACGCAAGTACGTCGCGTCGCTCCTACTTGGGTGGCGTTCGCAATGATCAATAATTTGGCTAAATAGCGCTTGCGCCTTCTGATGAAAACCTAATTCATGTAATGCTTTTGCTTTATCTAGGGCACCATCGACTGAACGTATTTGAGTATCGCTGTCATCAAGTTGTTCAATCAACTGTTTCGCTTTTTTATGTTCATCTTTTAAATAATAAAGGCGTGCATTGAGCACATCGATTTGAGTTTGTGCATTACTGGTTGGGAATTGTGTTTTTAGCTCATTAATATATTTATTTGTTTGACGGGAGATTCTGTTTATTTGGTCAGTTTGATCTGTGGTTAGTGCAAAATCAATCCCAGCACGAGCGGCATTTAAATAAATGTCTGGGCTATCATGCATAGAGTACTTAGCAAAAGTGGCAATATCCTTTTGAGTTAAGTAGCTGGTTTCATAATCTCTATTAATGAGCGATACGCTGTTCAGTGACTTTTGACGGTCTATATTACGTGGAGCAATATGGGCCGCTTGACTTAAAAACTCTTGAGCTAACTCAAACTGGTTTAGTTTTATTTCTAAACGGCCTAATAAGTCTAATGCAACTAGTCGTGTTTCATTACGTTCAAGCATAGTTTTGAGCATGCGTTGAGCCAAAATATGCTCATTGTTAGCAATTAAGGCTTCTACTAATCCTACTTTTGCCCATGCAAATTTTTGAATATTCAAAACTGATTTAAAAAAGTCTTTCGCTTCTTGGTTTTGTTTTAGCGCCAGTAAAATATTACCTTTTAATCTAAGCAGAATAGGGCTGTATTTATTACTTTTATCAAGCTGAGCATTAATTTTTTTTAATGCTTTAGACTGGTTATCGTCATCAATTAAAGTGTATATAGCTTTTAAGTCGCTTTTGCGTTTGAGAATACGCTCTATGCGCACTCTTAGCTCTTGTACAGAGAAAGGTTTTACTAAAAAGTCATCGGGTTGAAGTTCTAACACACTGTGAACTAACTCTCCGCTAGTTTCCGCAGATGTAAAAATAAACCCAGTAGAGTGTTTTATTAATGCTTTAGCGCGTAATTCTTCATAAAGCTGGTAGCCATCTTGGCGTTTGCTTAGATTAAAAGAGCAAATTACCAAGTCAAATTCTTCATGTAAGCATTGTTCTTTTGCCGCTAGAGCATGATCTGCAAAACGCATATGTCCAAAGCCAATTTTTTCGAGCGACTGTTTCATGTAGCTTTGAGCAAGTGGCTGCTCCTCTACAATCAGTATTTTTGCTTCATTAAAAATATTTTTAGACATTGGCTTAAGCGTAATTGAATTTAACACAGACTATAATCAACAGTTTAGACGCTTACAAGGTAATTTAAAGATTCGCTTCGAAGATGAGAGCTTATTAAGCAAATTAATTCTAAAGGTTTATATTTTTATCTTAAAAGAGCTAAAAACCCATTTAAAGTAAATGGATAGCACGCGTAATAAAATAAGTTTAAACAAAATGATTTTGGAGATAATAAAACTCGGAAGATAGGTTTTTGGCATGTGATTGGTAATACTGATTTTTTTTGAAACCGAAGAATTGCTTGATAACGAATTTCTAAATGGCAATTAATACTGAACATGAACTAAAGGAGTGAAGGATAATGAATATTAAAATGGAAGGTGATACTGGAGAATTTAGATTTTTGTAATATGCACCATTCAAAAAATGGTGGGTCGTACTGGACTTGAACCAGTGACCCTCGCCTTGTAAGGGCGATGCTCTCCCAACTGAGCTAATCACCCACATATAAATTAAAACGCTACTATTAAAATAAATAGTACTGGACTTTAACCAGTGAACCTCGCCGTAACTTGTAAATAGCGGTGATGCTCTCTTTTTCTAACTGAGCTAATCACCCATTTAGATATCTTGTAATATGCACCATTCAAAGAATGGTGGGTCGTACTGGACTTGAACCAGTGACCCTCGCCTTGTAAGGGCGATGCTCTCCCAACTGAGCTAATCACCCACATATAAATTAAAACGCTACTATTAAAATAAATAGTACTGGACTTTAACCAGTGAACCTCGCCGTAACTTGTAAATAGCGGTGATGCTCTCTTTTTCTAACTGAGCTAATCACCCATTTAGATATCTTGTAATATGCACCATTCAAAGAATGGTGGGTCGTACTGGACTTGAACCAGTGACCCTCGCCTTGTAAGGGCGATGCTCTCCCAACTGAGCTAATCACCCACATATAAATTAAAACGCTACTATTAAAATAAATAGTACTGGACTTTAACCAGTGAACCTCGCCGTAACTTGTAAATAGCGGTGATGCTCTCTTTTTCTAACTGAGCTAATCACCCATTTAGATATCTTGTAATATGCACCATTCAAAGAATGGTGGGTCGTACTGGACTTGAACCAGTGACCCTCGCCTTGTAAGGGCGATGCTCTCCCAACTGAGCTAACGACCCATATTACAACTTTAAAACATGACTATTAACATAATAATAGATTTTATATGTGGTGGGTGATACTGGACTTGAACCAGTGACCCTCGCCTTGTAAGGGCGATGCTCTCCCAACTGAGCTAATCACCCACATATAAATTAAAACGCTACTATTAAAATAAATAGTACTGGACTTTAACCAGTGAACTTCGCCGTTACTTGTAAATAGCGGTAATGCTCTCATTTCTTGTAACTGAGCTAACGACCCATATTACAATTTTAATACAAATCACTATTAACATAATAATAGATTTTATATGTGGTGGGTGATACTGGACTTGAACCAGTGACCCTCGCCTTGTAAGGGCGATGCTCTCCCAACTGAGCTAATCACCCACATATAAATTAAAACGCTACTATTAAAATAAATAGTACTGGACTTTAACCAGTGAACTTCGCCGTTACTTGTAAATAGCGGTGATGCTCTCATTTCTTGTAACTGAGCTAACGACCCATATTACAATTTTAATACATATCACTATTAATATAACAATAGGTTTTATATGTGGTGGGTGATACTGGACTTGAACCAGTGACCCTCGCCTTGTAAGGGCGATGCTCTCCCAACTGAGCTAATCACCCACATATAAATTCAAACGCTACTATTAAATTTTAGTAGTACTGGACTTTAACCAGTGAACCTTGCCGTTACTTGTAAATAACGGTGAGCTCTCTTTTTTCTAACTGAGCTAACGCCCATATAGAATCTTAGATACGACACATTAAAATGTGGTGGGTGATACTGGACTTGAACCAGTGACCCTCGCCTTGTAAGGGCGATGCTCTCCCAACTGAGCTAATCACCCGCATCTAAACAACACCACATTGCTGCGTTGTTGTGGGGCGCTATTATAGATAGAGTTGCAAATGTGTCAACACTTGAATGATAAAAATGTGCTGAATGAAGCTTTTATAAACAATACAGTGCGAACGGTGTTCACTTTATCAACAAACTAATATTAAACGAACAATTGTTAAGCTTAATGTTTATTTAAAGTCGGCGGCGTAGACTAAATAGATGTCATTAGTGGTCGGATAAAAATAAAATATTTATGTAATAAAAGGCTAACTTTCAATAATTGTATTGCGTGATACAAATTAGCGGATAATAAAAAGTTATTTAAAGTTTAACATGCCAATGAACAGCGCTTTTTTAGTAGTAAAACAGCACCAAGCTAATTTGCATATAAATGTATACCCTTTAAATCATATTCAAACTCATATTATCGGTTGAATAGGGTACTCAGTCGTATACATGTGGCGAGTACAACAACGTAAAGCGCAACATGACACCTAAATTAGTATGAAAATCTGTTTTTTAGCACGTATGATAGCCAGTTTGTTGAAATTTAAACCATTTAAATAATGTCGCATAAAAAACTGTTGACTTTATTTTGGGGGGTGCATAGAATGCGCCCCGCACTAAGCGATACACGACGTGATTATCACAGAGCGTATTGAATAAGTTGGGGCTATAGCTCAGCTGGGAGAGCGCTTCGCTGGCAGCGAAGAGGTCTGCGGTTCGATCCCGCATAGCTCCACCAATTTTTAGTGTTTGTCCTAGGGTAACAGTTTTCTGTGTCCCCATCGTCTAGAGGCCTAGGACACCGCCCTTTCACGGCGGTAACAGGGGTTCGAATCCCCTTGGGGACGCCACTTAACTTTTTAGTTAAAGGCGGTTTTACCGAGAAAATAGCGTAACACATAAAGCTCGAGTCTTTATTTGTACTATACGCCATTACCTTAAAGCTCAGGATGTGAGTAAAACTAATCAATTGTCCTAGTGACACATATTCTGTGTCCCCATCGTCTAGAGGCCTAGGACACCGCCCTTTCACGGCGGTAACAGGGGTTCGAATCCCCTTGGGGACGCCACTTACTTGTTTTAAATAGGGAAGTGCAGTGTTATTGAGCAGCTCGCCTGAAACGAGTCAAACCATTCAGTTGTCCTAGTGACACATATTCTGTGTCCCCATCGTCTAGAGGCCTAGGACACCGCCCTTTCACGGCGGTAACAGGGGTTCGAATCCCCTTGGGGACGCCACTTACTTGTTTTAAATAGGGAAGTGCAGTGTTATTGAGCAGCTCGCCTGAAACGAGTCAAACCATTCAGTTGTCCTAGTGACACATATTCTGTGTCCCCATCGTCTAGAGGCCTAGGACACCGCCCTTTCACGGCGGTAACAGGGGTTCGAATCCCCTTGGGGACGCCACTTACTTGTTTTAAATAGGGAAGTGAAGTGTTATTGAGCAGCTCGCCTGAAACGAGTCAAACCATTCAGTTGTCCTAGTGACACATATTCTGTGTCCCCATCGTCTAGAGGCCTAGGACACCGCCCTTTCACGGCGGTAACAGGGGTTCGAATCCCCTTGGGGACGCCACTTACTTGTTTTAAATAGGGAAGTGAAGTGTTATTGAGCAGCTCGCCTGAAACGAGTCAAACCATTCAGTTGTCCTAGTGACACATATTCTGTGTCCCCATCGTCTAGAGGCCTAGGACACCGCCCTTTCACGGCGGTAACAGGGGTTCGAATCCCCTTGGGGACGCCACTTACTTGTTTTAAATAGGGAAGTGAAGTGTTATTGAGCAGCTCGCCTGAAACGAGTCAAACCATTCAGTTGTCCTAGTGACACATATTCTGTGTCCCCATCGTCTAGAGGCCTAGGACACCGCCCTTTCACGGCGGTAACAGGGGTTCGAATCCCCTTGGGGACGCCACTTACTTGTTTTAAATAGGGAAGTGAAGTGTTATTGAGCAGCTCGCCTGAAACGAGTCAAACCATTCAGTTGTCCTAGTGACACATATTCTGTGTCCCCATCGTCTAGAGGCCTAGGACACCGCCCTTTCACGGCGGTAACAGGGGTTCGAATCCCCTTGGGGACGCCACTTACTATTTTAAGTATTGTGTAAAGCAGTGTGACACCGCACTCTCTATGCACGACGTTATCAAGAGTACTAATCTCTTGGGGACGCCACTTACTTATTTTAATAGGGAAGTGTAGTGTTATTAAGAAAGCTCGCCTGAAACGAGTCTAAAAATTCAGTTGTCCTAGTGACACATTTATGTGTCCCCATCGTCTAGAGGCCTAGGACACCGCCCTTTCACGGCGGTAACAGGGGTTCGAATCCCCTTGGGGACGCCACTTACTTATTTTAAGTATTGTGTAAAGTAGTGTGACACCGCACTCTCTATGCACGACGTTATCAAGAGTACCAATCTCTTAGATATGTCATTTACTACTTAGATAGGAAAGTGCAGTGTTATTAGAATAAAACCACAAATTAATACCCTCATTTTATACTTCATTTTTATATCAATCTATTTACACTTTGTTACAAAACCAAACCCATAATCGCTCCTTATTCCTTGTTGTACTTTTAATTAGTCTTTAAACTCATTGAGTTAATTTAAATATGGACTAAAAAATGAAACTCACAAAAATTGCACTTGCTGTTTTACTTGCATCAGGGTTGGCTGCATGTAATAGCTCAACTCAAGCTGTTGATAAAAATATTGTTACAGAAACATCAATTCCTGGCGTTACACTTATTGAATCAGTGAAATCTAATGCAGGTGAAATCAACATACCGTATAAAAAATATAAACTAGATAACGGTTTAACTGTAATTGTGCATGAGGATCATTCAGATCCCTTAGTACACGTTGATGTAACATACCACGTTGGTTCTGCTCGCGAAGAGTTGGGTAAGTCAGGCTTTGCTCACTTTTTTGAGCATATGATGTTTCAAGGATCAGAGAATGTTGCTGATGAGGAACATTTTAAAATAATATCTGAAGCAGGCGGTACTTTAAATGGTACTACTAACTCTGATAGAACAAATTATTTTGAAACAGTACCTGTAAATCAATTAGAAAAGATGTTGTGGCTAGAAGCTGACCGAATGGGCTTTTTACTCGATGCTGTAACCCAAGAAAAATTTGAAGTACAACGCGAAACAGTAAAAAATGAGCGCGGCCAACGTGTTGATAATCGCCCTTATGGTCGTTTAGGTGAACGTGTTGCTCAAGCGATGTATCCAGACGGCCATCCATATTCATGGCCTGTAATTGGTTTTATGGACGATTTAAATCGCGTAAATGTAAATGATTTAAAAGCATTCTTTTTAAAATGGTACGGACCAAATAATGCAACGCTTACCATTGGTGGTGACATCAACGCTAATGAAATACTGCCATTAGTTACTAAATACTTTGCACCAATCCCAAAAGGTCCTGAAATACCTAAAGTTGAAAAAACAGCTGTAATACTAGATGCTGATAGATATATTTCAATGGAAGATAAGGTTCACTTACCTTTATTAAGTATGAGTTTCCCAACGACTTATGCTCGCTCTGAAGATGAAGCACCTCTTGATATACTTGCTGAAATATTAGGTGGAGGTAATAATTCACTACTATACAAAAACCTAGTTAAAACTCAACTTGCTGTTCAAGCAAGTGCAAATCATCCATGCCAAGAGTTAGCGTGTTCAATTAGTCTTTATGCTTTACCAAATCCTACAGCAGGGAAAACGTTAGCTGATATGGAAAAAATCATTCGTGATTCATTTGTTGAATTTGAAGAGCGTGGCGTTACACAAGATGATTTAGATAAAGTAAAAGCTAAAATAGAGTCAGGTGCAATTTTTGGTCTGCAAAGCGTATCAGGAAAAGTCTCTCAACTAGCCGCATCTGAAACGTTTACAGGTAACCCAAACTCAGCTAAAGATGAGATTGCACGTTATAACAAAGTTACAAAAGCTGATGTTATGCGTGTTTTTAATCAATATATCAAAGGTAAATCTGCCGTTATTATGAGTGTTGTGCCAGAAGGTCAAACTCAACTTATAGCTGCCCCAGATAACTTTACGCCTAAAGCGCATGATTTTGGAGGTCCATCTACAACTTCAGCTGATGATTTAGTAGCACGAAGAGCTGTTGATACATTTGATCGAAGTATTCACCCTGTAGCCGGCGCAAATCCTGCTGTTGATGTTCCTTCTCTTTGGCAAACTAAGACCGAAAACGGTATTAAAATATTAGGTACGCAAAGTACAGAAACGCCAACCACCGCTATTTTCATTAAAGTTCCGGGTGGCTTGTATAATGAGCAAGCTAGTAAAGTGGGTTTATCGTCAATGACTGCATCGTTAATGAGCGAGTCAACGCAAAACTACACTACAGAGCAAATGAGTAACGCGCTTGAAAAACTGGGTAGCCAGGTAAGTATCTACTCAGACAAAACACATACAAATGTGTATGTTTCTAGCTTAACTAAAAATGTAGATGCAACGCTAAAGCTTGTTGAAGAGAAATTATTTAAACCAGCATTTAATGCCGATGACTTTGAGCGTAATAAAAAGCAAATCATTCAAAATATTCAACATTCAATGAAGGATGCAGGGTATTTAGCATCTAATACATACAGCAAATTACTATATGGCGACAATATAGCTGCACTTCCAAGTACTGGAACGCTTAATAGTATTGAGGCTATTACATTAGATGACGTTAAAGCTTTTTATAACGCAAACTTTAAACCACAAGGCGCGCAAGTCATTATTGTTTCTGATTTAAAAGAGTCAACAATTGAGCCAAAGGTTAAAGCTACACTTGCAAACTGGCAAGGTAAATCGAGCCCAGTTACTGTTGATTTCAGCGAACCTAAAGTCGAAACTAATGTCATTTATCTTGTAGATAAACCAGATGCCCCTCAATCAGAAATTCGTATTGGTAAACGCGATATGGTTGAAGACATTACTGGTGAGTTTTTTAAAGCTAACTTAATGAACTTTGCATTTGGTGGCACGTTTAACAGCCGTATCAATCTAAATTTACGAGAAGATAAAGGCTACACTTACGGTGCTCGCTCTCGTTTTTGGGGTGATAAAACATCTGGCGGCTTTACAGCTTCTGCAGCGGTGAGAGCCGACTCTACTGCAGCGTCTATTACAGAGTTTACTAATGAGCTTAATAACTATGCTCAAAACGGTGTCACGGATGAAGAGCTTATGTTTATGCGTAAAGCTATCAATCAAAAAGATGCGCTTAAATACGAAACGCCTAATGCAAAACTTGGCTTTTTAGCACAAATATTAGAGTTCGATTTAAAACCTAGCTTTGTAAAAGAAAGAAATGAGATTGTTAGCAATATTAGCAAAGAAGAAGTTAACGCCTTAGCTAAAAAACACTTAAACACTAAAGATATGATTTATTTAGTAGTGGGTGATGCTAAAACACTTCGCCCTGAGCTTGAAAAATTAGGCATGAAGGTTGTTGATTACAGCCTTTAATATTTAAATAATTGGAATTATAAAGCAGCTTTTTTAGCTGCTTTTTTTGCCTGATTTTAGAGTGTTGATCTTTTTGAAAGTAGATTACAGGGAGCAACTACAGCGTCTTTCTTTAGATATAAAATATAGTTTTATAGTTGAAGCCTTCAAATAACACCCCATTCCTAGCTTTATTATTCAGTACTTATAAAGATTCAATTTGGTAGCATAAATTTAAACATCCAACTTTATTAGGAGGATTTATGGCAAGTGGATGGGCACGAGACGGTGCAATTCAAGATCAAATTGATGCAAGTGTTAACGACGCCGTACAGTATGCAAGAAGCAATTTAATATCTGGTGCAAGTGCTGAGCTATGTGACGAGTGCGATGAAAAAATCCCACAAGCACGAAGGCTCGCGCTACCAGGAGTTCGCTACTGTGTTGCATGCCAAGCTGAAATAGAAGACAATGGTGCCAGCGCTAAATCGTTTAATAGGCGTGGTAGTAAAGATAGTCAGTTGCGTTAAAAAAAGGTGCTGCAAAGCACCTTTTATTTAATACCAATCTGCATAACCATTTGAACTATATATAAAATTAAACCTCTCCATAGTTATACCAACCAGCATAAATCTTTGATCAATTTAACGAATTAAATTGCACTATTACGTCGATAAAAATTTTTTATTTAGAACAACTAGATACAAAAATTTTGCCTAGTTCTAGCGTAATTTTTTTAACGTTAAATAGACCCCATATATAAGCAGATTGGCATTAAGCAAATTGTTATAACTTGAATTAGTTGTTAAGTAATTTAAAATTTACTCATGTCTTCTTTTTTCTGAATTAACTCAATTGCATAGCCATCTGGGTCTTTTACAAAAGCAATTTCAGTAGTACCGCCTTTTACAGGCCCTGGTTCACGGCTTACATTGCCACCAGCAGCTTTAATATCTGCACATGCTTTGTAAATATCATCAAACTCAATAGCAATATGACCATATCCATTACCTAGGTCGTAGCTATCCTCGTCCCAGTTATAAGTTAGCTCTAATACTGTGTTATCTGCTTCGTCGCCATATCCAACAAAGGCAAGAGTGTATCTGTATTCACTGTTATCAGCTCTGCGTAATTCTTTCATACCTAATATTTCAGTATAAAAAGCAATTGATTTATCCAAATCCGCTACACGAAGCATAGTATGTAATAAACGCATTTTTAGTTCCTTTAGTTATTTATTCAAAGTTAAGAGTATTTTTAACTAAGCGCTATTATCAAGCGCGTTTTAGGGGGGTTATATGTATTAGCCATATATGTAGGCATTACATATAAATCACAACCTTAATATGAGAGTGGGCTTAAAACAGTTTGAGTTCGACCTTTATAAATTACAAATTAATGAATCATTTTATTAAATTTTGGATGTTTAAATAACCAGTACTCAATTATTGGTCAACCTATTAGTATAAAAAAAGTTACTGATTGTTCAACAAAAGTTAACCTTTGCTTAATTGTGCTGTTGATATATAACCATTTGTTTTAATAGGATATTAAATTGATCTTTGTGTAATTTTTAAAAATGTGGCGTTTGCTTGGTTAACTTATTGGTTGATAAAAAAGTCGTATGGTAATACAGTTTTTGCATACCAATTGGTAAGTTGCTTGGTTTGAGTGAGTACAATGTATTGGTAATTAATCAGAGTTACGTTTTGCACAGGTTAATTTATAAATAACTCAAGCTTAAAGTTACTCTACAAATTGAAACAAAAGACACAGCGTATTTATAGAGTAAATTTTACTTGTTCTTATAAAAGTATGCGCCACATATTTAGGAGTTATTCATGTCAAAACCAGTCATCGGTTTCATCGGCTTAGGCTTAATGGGCGGCAACATGGCCGAAAATTTACAAAACAAAGGCTATGAGCTAATTGTTATGGACCTTAGCAAAGATGCGGTTGCAGCATGTGTTGCTAGAGGCGCAAAAACAGCAAGCACTGCAAAAGAGCTAGCTGAAGGTTCAGATATTGTTATGTTTTGTCTTACAACGTCTGCCGTTGTAGAAAAAATTGTTTACGCAGAAGACGGTATCCTAGCGGGTATTAAAGAAGGTGCAGTATTAGTTGATTTTGGTACTTCTATCCCATCATCTACTAAAAAAATTGGTGCTGATTTAGCAGCTAAAGGCGCAGGCATGATCGACGCGCCACTAGGTCGTACACCAGCACATGCTAAAGACGGTCTTTTAAACATTATGGCTGCAGGCGATATTGATACATTCAATAAAGTTAAACCAGTACTGGAAGATCAAGGTGAAAACGTTTTCCATCTTGGCGAGCTAGGTGCAGGTCATACAACTAAGCTTATCAATAACTTCATGGGCATGACGACAGTATGTGCTATGTCACAAGCATTTGCAGTGGCAGAGCTTGCTGGTGTAGACCGTCAACAACTTTTTGACATTATGTCGACTGGCCCATCTAACTCACCGTTTATGCAATTTTGTAAAAACTATGCAGTTGATAATGTTAGCGACCTTGGTTTCTCGATTGCTAATGCAAACAAAGATTTAGGCTACTTCCTACAAATGGTAGAAGACCTAGGTACTGAATCAAAAATCGCTGAAGGTTCATCAGCTAACCTACAAGCAGCGTTTGACGCTGGTATGGGTCAAGGTAACGTTCCTGAAATTTTTGATTACTTCAAAAAGTTAGAAAAGTAATACTTCTCGACCTTATTGAGCGCTTTGAGCTTTAACTTAAAGCGCTTTAACACACATGACACCAATTGACTAAAGTCTTTGTGCAATGTCAGCTTTTTTTAATTCTGATGAAGCACTACTTTCAGTCACAACGAAAAAGAGTTAACTATGCGTTTGATTAATACAATAAAGCTTAGTCTAGTTCTCATCGGTTGCATATCCACACAAGTAGCGGCCAAAGATTATTTTATAGAAAATAAACAAGCTTTTAATGATATCGCAGCTAATCTAGTTGCTGGCGACAAAGTAGTACTTAAAAATGGTACTTGGTCTGACTTCGAAATTTTACTTGAAGGCCAAGGTACAAAAAACTCTCCTATTATATTAACCGCTGAAACTAACGGAAAAGTAATTCTATCAGGTCAATCTAACCTAAGACTTGCAGGTAAATACCTTGAAGCTTCTGGTTTAGTATTTAAAGACGGCTACACACCGAGCTCAGCTGTAATAGAATTTCGTAAAAATAAAAATGAATTAGCCTACAATTCACGAGTTACTCAAACAGTAATCGATAATTACAGTAATCCAGACAAACGAGAGTCTGATTATTGGGTTGCCTTATATGGACAACATAACCGCTTTGATCATAGTCATTTAGTTGGCAAACGAAATAAAGGTGTGACAGTTGCTGTTCGTTTAAACACTAAAGCAAGCCAGGAAAATTATCATCGTATAGATAACAACTATTTTGGCTACCGTCCTACTTTTGGTTCTAACGGTGGTGAAACCCTGCGTATTGGCACAAGCCATTACTCACTAACTGATTCGCATACATTGGTTGAAAATAATTACTTTGAACGTACCAATGGTGAAGTAGAAATTGTTTCGGTTAAATCAGGTAAAAACATCCTTCGTAATAACGTATTTTATGAAGCGCGCGGTACATTAACGCTGCGCCATGGTAACGGCAATCTTATAGAAGAAAATATCTTTATTGGTAATGGCGTTGATCACACAGGTGGTATCCGCGTTATCAATAAAGATCAAATTGTAAGAAATAACTACCTACAAGGCCTAACAGGCTATCGTTTTGGCAGTGGTTTTACTGTAATGAACGGCGTACCAAATTCATCTATTAATCGTTATCACCAAGTAGAAAATGCGACGATTGAAAACAACACATTTATAAATGTGCGTCATATTCAACTTGCTGCAGGTAGCGATGCTGAGCGTAGCGCAGCCCCAAAAAATAGCGTAATGAAAAACAACTTAATCATAAACCAAGATGGTGAACAGCCATTTACAACATTCGACGATGTAAGTGGGTTAGTATTAAGTAACAACATTGCAGATACAAAAGTGCTTTCTGAGCTAACGTACGGTGTAAAAAAAGAAAAAATCACGCTTGAAAAAGCAAGTAATGGTCTACTTTACCCAACCTCTAAAAGTTTAAATGTAGGTGCAAAGCGCGATTTAAAAGTACTTAAAAAAGAAGATACCGGTGTTAGTTGGTATGCAAAAGTACCTGCTTTAGTTGATTTTGATTCTGGTAAGACACATTCTGTTAAAGCTGATGTAAGTGCATTACTAGATGCTATTGATAATGCAGAGTCGGGCGATGTTCTAGAACTAGCGCCTGGCCAGTATGATGTGTCTAAACTGGTTAAAATTGATAAAACGTTGACAATTAAAGCGAAGCAGAACGCAAAGTCTAAACTTACTTTTCAACGCTCTACCTTGTTTGAAATACATGATGGCGGCAGCTTAAAACTAGATGGTTTATCAATTTCAGGTGAAAACGCGCCAGATGCAATAGGTAACAGCATTGTTCGTACGCAAAAATGGGGTATGGTTGATAATTACCGCTTTGTAATGACCAACTCAGAGTTAAATGCTTTAGATATTAATCATTCATTCCATTTCTTTATCACTGGTAAAGGTGCAATGGCTGACGAAATTATTGTTACAGGTAATACCTTTAATACAGTAACAGGTGACATTTTACGCCTAAATACTGAAATTGAAGACTTAGGTGTTTATAACGCGGAATACGTTATTGTAAATGATAATACATTTAATGATGTAAAAGGCGGCATAGTTAAGCTTTACCGTGGTGGCACTGATGAAAGTACATTTGGCCCTCATTTTGAAATGACAAATAACACGCTTAATAACGTTGGCCTTGGTAAGCGTAACAAAGAGCAAGCGAGCATTTATGTTCACGGTGTTCAAGTTACTAATATCAAAGATAATAAATTTGTTAAATCTGCTCCTATTATTGTAGAGCACACAGTAGGCGAGCCTAAAACTGAAATCTCAGGCAATACATTTGATGCAACTAAAGCACCAAGCGTTAAAGAGTTAAGAGTTAAAGGCCCACACACGGCAGTATTAAAAAATAACAACATTTTAAATAAGGCAGGGTAAATACTATGTACTTATTAAAATGCCAAACACGTTTTAAAATAGCTGCTGTAGCTGCAATTACATTACTTACATCATTGGGGGCGCATGCAGCGCACCCAAACTTAGTGATTACTACTGATGATGTTAAGCAAATGCGCCAAGCAATTAGTAGCAACGGTAGCACAAAGTTTGCTACTGCGTTTGAATCGCTAAAAGCGCAAGTAGATGAACAAATTGCACAGCCTATCACTGTACCAGTTCCAAAAGATGGCGGTGGTGGTTATACACATGAGCGCCATAAGAAAAATTATCAACTTATGTACAACGCGGGCATTATTTATCAATTAAGCCAAGATGATAAATACGCTAACTATGTACGTGATATGTTGCTTGAGTATGCAAAATTATACCCAACGCTTGGTCTGCATCCAAAAAGTAAAATGGACTCGCAAAATCCAGGTAAGTTTTTTTGGCAAAGCCTAAATGAAGCAATGTGGCTTGTGTACACAATACAAGCTTATGATCTAATTCATGACTCGTTAAATGCCGATAATATTAAAACAATCGAGAATGACTTACTCCGTCCTGTTTCGTTGTTCACATCTGTAGGCCAACCGTCTACATTTAATAAAGTACATAACCATGGAACATGGGCAACAGCGGGTGTTGGCATGGCAGGGTATGTATTAGGCGAACCTGAGTGGGTAGAAAAATCATTATACGATTTAGAAAAGTCGGGTAAGGGTGGCTTTATTAAGCAGCTAGAGATGCTGTTTTCACCACAAGGTTACTATAACGAAGGTCCTTACTATCAACGCTTTGCACTATTACCATTTGTAACGTTTGCTAAAGCGATTGAAAACAACGAACCACAACGAAAAATCTTTGAATATCGCGATGGCATATTATTAAAAGCGATTGATACGACGATTCAACTTAGCTACAACGGTTTGTTCTTCCCAATTAACGATGCAATAAAAAGTAAAGGCATCGATACCATTGAGTTAGTAAATGGGGTAACGGCAGCGTATGGCTTAACCAACGATGCAGGTTATTTAGATATTGCTAAGCAACAAGACCAAATAATTCTCTCTGGTGATGGGCTAAAAGTAGCTCAAGCACTTGATAACAACATGGCAAAACCTTATTCGTTTAAATCCGTTGCCTTCGGTGATGGTAATGACGGTAAACAAGGTGCTCTAGTTGTAATGAGAACGCAGGTAGGTGGCGATCAAGCGCTACTGTTTAAACCTGCTGCACAAGGTTTGGGCCACGGTCATTTTGATAAATTAACATGGCAGTTTTACGACCACGGAAATGAAATTGTATCTGATTATGGTGCAGCACGTTTTTTAAATGTAGAAGCTAAATACGGCGGTCGTTATTTACCTGAAAACGAAACTTACGCTAAACACACTGTTGCGCACAATACGGTAGTGGTTGACGAAACAACGCATTTTAATGCAAATGTTGAAGTAGGAAATAGTAATTACCCTGCACTTAACTTTTTCGAAACAAATGAATACGGCACGGTTTCAAGCGGCGAAATAAGCACAGCTTATAAAGGCGTTGATCTTGAGCGTACGCTTGCACTTATTAACTTACCTGAACTACAAAGCACAGTTGCACTTGATATATTTGATGTTGTTGCAAATAAAGCGCATCAGCTTGACCTGCCTTTGCATTATAAAGGTCAGCTTATCGATACCAGCTTTGAGTTAAAAGCAAATGCAGCACAGCTGTCTGCGCTAGGTACTAAAAATGGCTACCAACATTTATGGCTTAAAGCTCAAGCGCAACCTCAAAGTGGTTTAGCTAAAGTAACGTGGCTAAACGAAAATGGTCGTTTTTATACGCAAACGAGCTTGGTTAAAGGTGATGAGTCTTTCTTGTTTACTCAAATAGGCGCAAATGACCCTCACTTTAATTTACGCAACGAAAATGGTTTTATTCGTCGTGTTGAGGGGCAAAAGCAACATAAGTTTATATCTGTATTAGAGCCACATGGTGAGTACAACCCAAGTAAAGAATATACCCTAGAAGCTGTTAGTCGAGTTACAAAGCTTGAATATAGTCAGCAGGGCGATTTAACACTTGTTGAACTTGATATTAAAGGCAACTCATATTTAGTGGCAATTAATAAAGCACAAACATCAGCTAAAAACACATTCAATTATCAAAATAAAGAGTTCACTTTAAATGGCCGATTAGGCGTTTATATGATGAACAATAATCAGGAGTAAATAGGATGCAAAAGCAAAGCGCAAACTTTTCATTTGGTAACGAGACCGAAATAGAAGACTTAGGAAATGGTCTAAAACGTCAAATGCTAGGTTATAACGAAGAGCTAATGGCTGTTAAAATTTGGTTTGAGAAAGGGGCTATTGGTTATAACCATGCTCACAGACATTCTCAAGTAACGTATGTTGTTGAAGGTGAGTTTCACTTTAACATTGATGGCGTAACTAAAATCTTAAAACCGGGTGATAGCTGCTTAATCCCACCATTTGCTGATCATGGAGCTACCTGCCCAACAGGCGGAATCCTGATTGATACTTTTAGCCCAGCGCGTGAAGACTTTCTTGAGGATTAATTATGCAACTTAAAGGCTTACGTTGGTGGGTTATAGCGCTAATTGCGCTAGCTACCATTATTAACTATATTGACCGCCAAGCACTTAGTGTGCTTTGGCCGGACATTGTTGAAGATTTATTTCCTGATGAATCAGCGCTAGAACGCAAACAAATATACGCTAATATTTCTATTGTGTTTGTATTTGCTTATGCATTTGGTCAGGCAATCTTTGGTAAAATATTTGACTGGGTGGGCACACGCTTCGGTTTTGTACTATCAATAGGTGTTTGGTCTATTGCAACCGTTGCGCATGCATTTGCACAAGGTGTACTTAGTCTTAGTATTTTTCGCGCAATCTTAGGTGTAGCAGAAGCCGGTAACTGGCCTGGTGCAGCTAAAGGTAACGCAGAATGGTTCCCTACTAAAGAACGTGCTTTAGCACAGGGTATTTTTAACTCTGGCGCCGCAATTGGTGGCATTATTGCTATTCCTTTAATTGCTTATTTAACTATCTACTTTAGCTGGCAAATGGTGTTTGTTTTTGTTGGTGCATTAGGTTTCCTTTGGTTAGTTCCATGGTTAATTTTAGTTAAAGCACCGCCTAGCTCACATCCTTGGCTGACTGCCGAAGAACGTGAATATATCTTAACGGGTCAAAGACGTGTTGATGACAACGGTGATGTAACTGGTGAAGACGAAGAGGAATATAACCCTACAACTGCTGAGTTACTTTCTCGTAAGCAAAGCTGGGGTGTAATCATTGCCTCTGCCGCAATTGACCCAATTTGGTGGTTATTTGTTTTTTGGATCCCTATTTACCTAAATGAAGTATACGGTATGGATGTTAAATCTATTGGTATATACGGTTGGGTACCTTATGTTGGCGCTATGTTTGGTGCTTGGTTTGGTGGCTTATTGGCTCAAAACCGACTCAAAGCAGGTTGGAATACAGATAAAACACGTAAGCTTACTATTACGCTGGGTTGTTTAATTATGTTACCAGCGCTACTTGCAATGGCAAATCCAGGCGGACCAACAACAGCGGTACTAATTATGGCTGTTATCTTATTTGGTTTTCAAACTGCAATTGGTAACGTGCAAACACTACCAAGTGATTTGTTAGGTAAAAAAGCAGTGGGTACATTATCAGGTTTTTCTGGTATGGCGGCAAAGCTTGGTGCTGTAGGTCTTACATCGCTAGTACCTTTTCTTACTGCTGATGGTAACTACACACCAGCATTTGTAATTGGTGCTTCTTTAGCCATCATAGCAATGGCAGCTGTTTGGATTTTAATTCCAAAAATAGAACCTCTTAAAAAGCCTCAATAATCTAGATAATAACTGCTATGCCAACATATTTTGTATAAGTGCATAGCAGTTAACTACATAGGGTAACTTCCAAGATGAAAAATATTTACTTTATCGGTGAATGCATGGTCGAGCTTAGAGCTATGAGCGCGGCAACACTGCACCAATCATTTGCAGGCGATGTTTATAATTCTGCAGTGTATTTAAAACGTTGCTTCCCGCAGGTTACTACTTCGGTTGTTACGGCTTTAGGTCAAGATAATTTAAGTAAAAAAATGCTAGAACGCTTTGAAAGTGAACAAATAAATACGCAACTTGTATTTGCTCACGACACCAAAGTACCTGGTATGTACTACATAGAAACTGATGAGCATGGTGAGCGTAGCTTTATTTATTGGCGCAATGATTCTGCAGCTAAAAAGGTTGTTGATTTTTTAGATGCTGATGCACTCGAGCAGCTTAGCCAAGGTGATATGTTTTTCTTTTCAGGGATTTCATTAGCAATAATTGAAGAAAGTGCACGTGAAGACTTTTGGAAAGTTGTAAAGCAGCTTAAAGATGCTGGGGTTAAAATCGTTTTTGATCCTAATTACAGAGCACGTTTGTGGAATAGTGTAGAGGAAACAAAAGAGCAGTATCATTTAGCCTTTACGTTTGCAGATATTACCCTACCAGGCGTTGAAGATTTAACAACACTTTATGACGTTCATAGCGTAGAAGCAGTAGTTGAATATTTAAAGCCTTACCAAATTGAAGAAATTGTTGTTAAAAATGGCCCTGAATCGGTAGTGACAAAAGAGGGCTATACGCTTCAAAGCCACACCATAATACCGGTAACAAATGTTGTAGATACGACATCCGCAGGCGATGCCTTTAACGGTGTTTACTTAGGTGCACGTTTATCTGACAAATCAATTTCAAGTGCTGTACAACTTGCTGCAAAAGCGGCAGGGACTGTTATACAGCAACCAGGTGCTATTGCTCCAAAAGATATATTTCAGCTAGCAATGGCTGAAGCTGGGATCTGATACCAATTTTATTAAAAACATGATCACCTTAGCGTATTAAATAATTCACTAACTACGTTAAAAATTATTTATATAGAGCAACTATGTATCATAATTTTAGCCTTGTTATTGAGCTATTTTCTTGTCGCTATAATAGCTCATTAATTTAATGCAATTGGTATAACAAAATAATTAAACATTAAAGGCCGCCATACCTCGGCCGCATTACTTTTTATAAAGGAACAACGTTATGACTCGCTTTTCTGAACTTATGGCAGGACAAACACTGCTACCTATAATTCAAGCAGATACTCCAGAGCAAGGTGTTCAAATAGCGAAAGCTATGGCCAATGCTGGGCTTACTTTAGTTGAAGTAGTGCTAAGAACAGAGGCATCAATAGAGGCATTAAAAGCTATTAAAGCACAGGTGCCTGAGCTAAAAGTAGGTGCGGGAACAGTCATCAATACTGATATTTTGGAGCAAGCACTTGAAGCGGGTTCTGATTTTATTGTAACCCCAGCGGTGTCTCCTACGTTACTTGAAGCACTTGCTAAATGTAATGTGCCGGTACTTCCTGGTGTATCAAACACCGGTGATATTTTAATGGCGCTTGAATATGGCTTTGAAGAGCAAAAATTATTCCCAGCATCGCTTGCCGGTGGCGCTCCTTTTGTGTCAGCTGTGTCGTCAGTATTTAGAGCAGTCAGCTTTTGTCCTACAGGTGGCGTTAGCGAAAGTAACAAAATGGACTATCTTTCTTTAAATAATGTATTCGCCGTTGGCGGTACTTGGATAGCGAAGAAAGAATGGGTTGAACAAGAAAATTGGCAAGCAATTACTGATTCTTGTATCCAGGCTTTAAAATAGAAAGGATTTCATAAATGAATTATTTAGCCCCAACAATACTACCAGGCGTAATCGTTGGCGACGAAGTAAGTGCTGTGTACGAGCATGCACGTACTAATCAATATGCGTTGCCAGCGGTAAATGTTGTTAGCACAACATCTATTAATGCGACGCTAGAAGCTGCTAAAAAGAAAAACTCGCCCGTTATTATTCAGCTTTCTAATGGTGGAGCACAATTTTTTTGTGGTAAAAGCTTATCTTTACCAGAGCAACAATCAGCTGTGCTTGGGGCGGTAAGTGCTGCAAGATATGTACATTCAGTGGCAGCACATTATGAAGTAGCAGTGATGCTTCACACTGATCACGCAGCTAAAAAGCTACTACCTTGGATTGATGGTTTGCTTGATGAAGGTGAAAGACACTTTGAACTGACTGGCAAACCATTGTTTAGCTCACATATGATTGATCTGTCAGAAGAGCCTTTAGAAGAAAATATCGAAATTTGTGAACGTTACTTAACGCGTATGGCAAAAATAGGTATGACGCTTGAAATTGAGCTTGGTTGCACGGGTGGCGAAGAAGACGGTGTTGATAACTCACACTTAGATAGTTCTGCTTTATATACTCAACCTGAAGATGTTGCATTTGCTTACGAACGCTTAAGTCGTATTAGCCCTAACTTTATAATTGCAGCCTCTTTTGGCAATGTTCATGGAGTATATAAACCGGGTAACGTTGTTCTTACGCCAACTATTTTAAAAGATTCACAAGCTTACGTATCAGAAAAATTTAATCTACCAAGTAACTCAATTAACTTTGTTTTTCATGGTGGTAGTGGTTCTGAGTACAGTAAAATTGCAGAGTCTTTAACGTATGGTGTAGTGAAGATGAATATTGATACCGATACGCAGTGGGCGTGTTGGACAGGTATTTTAGATTACTACAAAGACAAGCAAGCATACCTACAAGGGCAAATTGGTAACCCTGACGGGGATGATAAGCCAAACAAGAAATACTATGACCCTCGTGTATGGTTGCGTCATTCAGAGCAAAGTATGGTTGCAAGGCTAGAGCAATGCTTTGACGATCTAAATTGTGTAAACAGGTATAGCGCATGAAAAGATTAAATACAGTATTGAAAGAAGACGGTGTAGATACCGATCTTATTTTACTTATTCGCACAATTTTAGCGACCAGTAAAGAAATTGCTTTTCGAGTAAGCCAAGGTGAATTAGCCGGTGTTTTAGGCTCAACTTTGAATGAAAACGTTCAGGGCGAAGTTCAAAAAAAGTTGGATGTAATCGCAAACCAACTACTTAAAGACATCCTACTTGATGATAGCAGCGTACGTTCTGTTGCATCAGAGGAAGAAGATCATGCGGTAGGCGGCCACCCTGAAGGTAAGTTTATTGTTGCTTTTGACCCGTTAGATGGCTCTTCTAATATTGATGTTAATGGGCAAATAGGCACTATATTTACTATTTACTTAGCCCGTGATGATGTTCCTTTTGATAGCGACGAGCAATTTAGTCAGCCCGGTGTAAATCAAGTGTGTGCAGGCTATGTGTTATACGGCCCTTCATCATTACTTGTAATGAGTACTGGCGGTCCTACGCGTTGTTATACGTTAGACTCAACACATGGCGGTTACTTACTGACAAACAAGCAGTTAAGTGTGCCAGAACAAAGTCGCGAATTTGCCGTAAATATGGCTAACTACCGTTACTGGGACGAACCAACACAAGTGTATTTTGATAAATTGCTATACACCTGTGAAAGCTTTGAAAAAAGCTCAATGCGTTGGAATGCAGCGATGGTAGGTGACGTTCATCGTATTTTATGCCGAGGCGGGTTATTTTTGTATCCACAAGATAAACGCAGTGGTAACGATAACGGAAAAATAAGACTGCTTTATGAAGCAAACCCGTTAGCACTTTTAGTTGAAAACGCAGGTGGTAAAGCAACCTCTAGAGGAGCGCGAATTTTAGATATTGCGCCCACTAGCTTGCACCAGCGTGTGCCTGTTGCTATGGGCTCAAATGAGCCTGTAGAGTTTTATAATAACGCCATGTTATAAAACAGTACTCAAAAAAAAGGGGTAAGAAAATTGCCCCTTTTTTTACCCTTAATTTTAATTCTCTTTGTAAATCATCCTCTTTAGACAAACTCACTTCTTTTCTTATTGTCTTCAAATAAGAATACTTCACATATATTAAATAATATTACTTACTAAACCCTATATAAAACTAAGTTTTTACTATAACGCTATGTATCTTCAACGTTATTTTTCACAATTGAATTCAATTTTTAACCAATAACAAAAGCCCAAGGTTAACTTGGTGTTTGTTTATTGTTATTTAATTAGGTGGCGATAGTGGAAAAACTTATTTTATTGTGGTTATATTACCAAGTTGGTTAACAATTTATTTGCAATTTAAATGAATTTGGTAATAAACACATGATTTATTTGGTAACACACACAATAGATAGCCAAATATTAAAACTATAAATTTGGAGAATAGAGCCACCATGAAATTCAAACATTTTGCGCTATGCGCTATTGCAGCAGCAATCGTTGGTTGTGACACAAACTCAAACAACAATGACAACAACTTGGGCTCTATTGCTCTTAGTGGAACTGTTACAAGCGGACAAACATTAACAGCTGAAGTTAATGATACCGATGGGGCGACAGGAGATATCACTTATCAATGGCTTGCTGACGCACAAGAGATAGATGGCGCAATAGAGAGCACCTTTACAGTTGATGCATCACTTTTAGGTCAAAAGGTAAGTGTTCAGGTTGCTTATACAGATGATAATGGGTTTATCGAGGATAATACATCAGAGGAAACAATTGCTGTTTCTGCTGTTGCGGTTGACGAAGCCGGTAGCGTAGCCATTATGGGTGTAGTGCCTTATTTAACAAATGGCGAGTTAA
Organism: Pseudoalteromonas issachenkonii; assembly: GCF_002310795.1. NCBI lineage: Bacteria > Pseudomonadati > Pseudomonadota > Gammaproteobacteria > Alteromonadales > Pseudoalteromonadaceae > Pseudoalteromonas > Pseudoalteromonas issachenkonii. Next base: position 2,098,135 of record NZ_CP011030.1, on the reverse strand, counting down.
CCGCTGAGGTAACTGATAACAACGGCGTTGAAGAGGCTAACGTTACTTATACTTGGTCTGCTGATGGCGTTGAAATAGCTGGGAGCAATAGTAAAACATTTACGCCTTCTGATTACGCTGGCTCAATAATGTCAGTAAAAGCCACGTATACAGATAATGATGGCTTTGCGAGTGAGGTTACAAACTCACTTGATACACTGGTTTACACACAATTAGTTAGTAACCCTGAAGCACTTCTTGGTGCTATAAGTGGCGGTTTAGCTGACGGTGATGTTATTGGCTTAAACACGGGTGTTTATGCTGATATGGACGCAATTTTATTAACCAGTGCAGTAACGCTTCGCGCTGTAGAAGGTCAAACTCCTGTACTTAGTGGTGAAGTATGTGTGCATGTAGCTGCTGGAGTAGATGGCGCTGGGTTAACAGGGCTTACCTTTAAGAATATAGATACTAAAGCGGGTGCATTTTGTGAAACTGAATCGCCCCGTGTTTGCCAGAGACTCAATAACTTGAGAAACTGGAACTATGAAAAAATCAAATCGCTATACATCAGAATTTCGTGAACGTGCAATTAGGCTTGTTACCACACAACAGCATGAATACCCTTCTCTTTGGGCTGCGCTAGTATCGATTTCAGATAAACTGGGATGTACCCCAGAAACACTTAGAGCATGGGTCAAGAAATCTCAAGCTCAACCGTCTAAACCCTCTTCTAATACGCAATCAACTGAAGAACGCCTTGCCGTCTTAGAGCGCGAGAATAAAGAGCTCAAGCGAACGAATGATATCCTGAGGCAAGCTGCCGCTTTTTTCGCCCAAGCGGAGCTCGACCGCAAACAGAAGTAATAGTGGATTTTATTGATGCTTGCAGAGAGCATTACGGTGTCGAGTCAATTTGCAAGGAATTGCCGATTGCACCATCAACGTATTATTCTCATAAACAGATACAAAGAGAGCCTGAGCGACTGTCTAACCGCAAAAAGCGTGATGCTGAGCTGATAATACTCATTCGCGAAGTGTGGGAGGATAATATGTCAGTTTATGGTGCAAGAAAAATATGGAAGCAGCTACAGCTTGACGACCATCAAGTCGCCCGCTGTACAGTCGAACGATTGATGCGAGTTATGGGAATTCAAGGTGTTCGTCGGGGTAAAGCACATAAGACAACGATACCTGACGAGCAACAAGATAAGCCACTTGATTTAGTTAATCGTCAATTTACTGCTGAGCAGCCAAATCAACTTTGGGTAGCTGACATCACCTATGTTGCCACATGGAGTGGGTTTGTTTATGTCGCTTTCGTGATAGATGTTTTTTCACGATACATTGTAGGTTGGCGTGTATCAACGACAATGCACACAGAGCTTATTCTTGATGCGTTAGAGCAAGCTATTTGGCATCGTGGCAACCCCGAAGGGTTAATTCACCACAGCGACAGAGGCAGCCAATATTTGTCTATACGATACACTGAGCGACTTGCTGAAGCTGGAATTCAAGCGTCTGTAGGCAGTGTGGGTGACTCTTATGACAATGCATTGGCTGAAACAATAAATGGATTATTTAAAACAGAGATTATTCGCAGAAATGGCCCGTGGAAGAATGTTGATGCTGTTGAATACGCAACGTTAGAGTGGGTCAATTGGTTTAATAATCAACGCTTATTATCTTCAATTGGGTATATTTCACCAGCTCAATATGAAACAGACTACTATGATAATTTAAACGAGTCAGGTAAAGTGGCCTGACTTAAACAAACTGGTCTCCGATGAACTCGGGGCGATTCAAACCGAAGAAGGTGCTGTTATTTACTCAGAAGGGGATAACTTTACTTTTTCGCAAAACACGATGGATGGAGAAGAAGCGACACTCAATAACTCTGAATACCATTGGCTGATGATAAAAGGTCAAGGTGCGTTGGTTGAGCGAAATACATTCTCTAATCGAAATGTAGCAGAAAAAGGGTCTGTGATAAAAATATCATCATCAAGCTCTGATCACGTTATTCAATATAATTTATTTAGTGACAGTGATAATCCAAACTTTGGTCAATCAAGTTTATATTTAATCAATGCAGGTAGCACAACGGGTAGCGGTGCAGCTGATAACGCAAACTTTACTATTCAGTATAACCGCGTAGAAAACTTTGTAACAGGTCGTCGTTTAATGCGTGTACAAACTTCTGGTGCAACCATCAAAGGCAATACAATCGTGAATCCTAATGGTGGTATTTCACTAGAAGATGGTGGCTTCAACAGTGTTACAGATAACATTATTATTCGAACTACCGATATTGCAAGCTCTGATGATCGCCCAGCGGGTATATTAATCACACCACTTGGTCACACTGTGAGTAACAACTACATTGCAGGTATTCGTTCTGGCAATAAAGAAGCGGGCGGTATTGTATTTACGGCAAATCCATTTTCGCAAGCTGACGGCGGTGTGCCAAACTCGGGTAACCAAGCTGTACTTGATGCGGCTGGCGACTTTACACTAAATGTAACAAACAATACGGTTTTGAATTCACAGCAACCTATTGTATTTAGTACGGAAATAGGCCCTAAAGCACCAACAAGTGATTGTGATGAGTTAACCGCAGCGAATGCGCCGGTACTCTATGGGCTGACCAAAAATGCGTTTGTTATAAACTTTAATGGAAATTTAATTGCAAACGGTTTAGGTGATCAAACAGACGCAGATACAATAAGCAGCAGTGCTACAACTCAAGGCCTATTTTACCCAAATACACTTGATAGTGACCATGCTTTTGAATATGACTGTGACTTAATTAATCATGATAGTTCGGTGCTAAGTAACAACTTTGGTTATATGGATAGTCGAGTATCAGGCGATGCAAGCGGTGACTGGGTTGAAATCAGAAAACTAAATGGTAATGGCGCATTCGATACTGATGGTGCAATTGACCAAGACCCAGCAACTAACGGTAAAGAAGTGCTTGAGTACGTTACAGCAGCAAGTACGTTATTAGAAACTGACCCTGCAGGCCTTCAGGCAGAGGCAGGTGCTAAAGGTCTTCATTATATTCAATCATCTGAAGTAGGTGTTGGATCTACATGGAAAATACAAAACGATTAAGTAACCAATTAATCAGTTAACTTTTAAAAGCCCCAAATTTGGGGCTTTTTTATTATTTATTAATAATCACCACACTTTTCTCAACCTACATTACCCATTTATCGACTAGTTTAGATCTATATATATTCTAGTAAAAAACCTGCCTGACCTACTGGTAATGCCGTTAAGTTAAAATTGGTATACCTTATGGTAATATTAAAACGTCAAATTGGTTGATCATCGTGCTGGGTTTAAGTATATTAATGTCAAAGGTCACATAAAATATACATCAGCATAACAAGCTAACACACTAAAATCACACAACAACAACCAGCGGAGAATTCAAATGTCGTTGAAGTCACGAGATAACAATAATTCTACAACAGGGCAGTTTGCAATGCGCCCAGTTGCAAAATGGGTAAGAACAGCGGTCATCGCAGGTATGGCAAGTTCTTGCGTATTTACAGCAAGCGCACAGGAAGATCAGGGAAAAGCGACAGAAGTTGAAGAAGACGTTGAAATAATTAGTGTTACAGGTACACGTAGAACGATACAAGATCAAATAGCAATTAAACGTGAAGCAACAACGGTAGTTGATGGCCTGTCATCTGAAGATATTGGTGATTTACCAGCACTGTCTATCGGTGAAGCACTAGAATCAATTACAGGTGCTGCATCTCACCGTGAAAACGGTGGTGCTACAGAAATCACTATCCGTGGTCTTGGTCCATTTTTAAGTGCAACACACATTAATGGTCGTGAAGCGACTAATGGTAGTGGTGACCGCTCAGTTAACTTTTCGCAGTTCCCTTCTGAACTTGTAAAAAAAGTAGCGATATATAAAACGCAAGATGCGTCAATGATTGAAGGTGGTGTTGCAGGTGTTATTGCACTTGAAACTATAACTCCACTTGATTTTGGCAAACAACGTGTATCAGCTGAGGTTAAATTAAATTACAACCCAGACGAAGGTAATGTAGATAACTCGCTGCAAAGTGACGCGGGTTACCGTGGCACGTTTAGTTATGTTGATCAGTTTGAATTTGATAACGGCCAAGCCGTTGGTGTGTCTTTTGGTGTGCAGCGCCAAGAAATTAGTCAACCAGAGGCTGAATACAGAAGTTCTAGCCCATCAGGTTCTTCATTGTGGGCGTGTTTAAACGATCCGACTAATACCAATGAAGGTTTTTATCGCAGCAGCGCAGGCGACTGTGAAGACCAAGTTAATGGCAGTAGTAACCAAGGTTACGATACAGAAATTGATCCAGAAACAGGTAAAGCAGTAAGTGATGGGACTCCTTATGCTTGGACTGGCAGTAGCCGAAGCTTTCGCCAAAACGAGACATCTGATGAACGTGATGCAGTATTTTTTGCACTGCAATACCAACCGTCAGCTGATTGGGATGTTAACTTTGATGCACAGATTTCAGATAGAACACAACAAGAAGCACGCCACGATTTAATCTTTTTACAAAAACGTGCAACACCAGGTGTAACCGGTCCAACACTTGTAACTAACGATGTAGGCGGTATTTTACATTGGGAAGGTGAAGAGCGTATTGAATCAGCGGGTGAGCAATTTTCTCGTGAAGAAAACTACCAAGGTTACGGCATAAATATAGAACATACAGTTACCGATAGATTAACTGTTGACTTAGATTTAGCGTATTCAAAAACTGAACGTGAAGAACTTCAAATATCTAACCGTGGTAGAACATCAGGTCGCAATTTCTTTTCTTGGGATATGGGCGATGAAATTCCTCATTTCACACTGACAGATTTTGACGTAACAGATATTTCAAACTTTACAGATAGCCTAAGAACACGACTTGACCGTGAAAATGTTCGTGAAAACGAAGTTATCTCAGCGCGACTAGATTTTGACTATGCGCTAGATGGCAACGTTTTTACAAGTATTCAAGGTGGTATTAGAACATCTGAAATGACCTTCCTACAGTATGGTGGTAGCCAAGGTAACGGTTCAAGAAACGAATTTACACTAGACTCTGGTACTGAAGCGCTTGACGTATTACAAGGTTGTCAAATCGATTTCCCTGAATCAGGCTTTTTATCGAGTGTATCTGATGGTGATATCGTAACAAATATTGATAGCGACGGTAACGTTGTAGCTAGCGGTACAGGTTCATCATGGGCTACATACGACAACGTATGTTTCTCACAAGCTGTAGCTGGTTCTAACGCTGATGGTGTGTTTGCTTACCCAGAAGTGGAATATGAAAATGCAGGTACAATTGATGTAACAGAAAAAACAACATCAGTGTACTTAATGGCTAACTACGATACTGAAATGTTTGGCAAATTCATTCGCGGTAACTTTGGTCTTCGTATTGTAGACACAGATGTAACTTCGATTGGTTTTAGAAATAGCTTTGATGTTGTAACAAGTGATACCGGTGTACTGTCTCTAGTTGAGTCTGATAACGGTTCACTGGATAAAATAAAAAGTGGTGGCGATTACACTAAGTATTTACCAAGCTTTAACCTAGTTATTGATTACAGCGAAGATATTTTATTCCGAGCAGGTATATACCGTGGTATGTCACGCGCAAATCCATCTAATTTAGGTTATAGCCGTACATTCCAAGAAGATACAGAAGGTACAGCAACATCAATCAGCGATTTATTAGTGGGTGTAAATGGTTCTGGTAATCCAGACACTCAACCACTTATGTCTTGGAACTACGACGCTGCGTTTGAATGGTACCCTAACGAAGATTCAATCTTAGCGTTAAGCTTATACTACAAACAGTTCAATGGCGGTTTTCAACAACAAACCGTAATTGAAGATTTTACTGTTGCCGGTGAAACAGTTTCATTACCAATTACTAACTCTGTTACATCAGACGAGGACAGTGAAATATTAGGTCTTGAAGCTTCATTTTCTTACCGCTGGGATAATGGCATCGGTATGAAATTTGGTTACAACTATGCAGACACTGACTTTGAGTTCCAAGATAGCTTATACGGCGATACGTTTGTTACTGATGTAGACGGTAATACTACACAATTAACTGACGGTATTGTTGAGTCGGCTTCAGTACCTGGCTTCTCAAAGCATGTATTTAGCAGCCAGCTGTACTACCAAATTGGTGGGTTTGATACTGCCGTTATTTACAAATATCGTAGTGAGTATTTCCAACCATATACTACAAATGGTACTCGACTTCGTTATGTTGATTCTGTAGGCGTATGGGAAATGCGCGCATCATACAAAATTGATGAGCACTTTAGAGTTAAAGCAGAAGCAATTAACTTGTTCAGCGCACCTAAATCACAAGATTTCTTTGTTGAAGGAAACTTAGGTGAAGTGAATGACTACGGCCCACGTTTATTCTTAGGTTTAAGCTACAAGCTGTAATAATAGTTAAACATTAAATCACATTACAAAGGCGGTTTTACCGCCTTTTTTTGATCCCTAAATTCTTCAATTTTATATTTTCAATAGCGCTAATAAATAGTACTCAACACAGCTCGCTTTCTAATAAACGCTTCTTGACTCAAAACTAAATTGGTTAACCAATAATGCCATTTATTCAGCACGCCCAACATCATCGGTTTCTCCTTCCTAAATTATTTCATTTTTAAAACACTAACTCTTTTAACCCTTGTAATTAACAGCTCAATTTCTAATTAAATTTAAAATCAATAAATAACAAGAACTTAAAATCTACTTTATGATTTTAAATTATAGGTTAGTTAAGTTTTCTATTTTGGTAATAACATATTGCATAATATTTGATCTAAATTTATTACCAAAAGGTTGACCTTTTTATGGTTGGGTGTAAATATAAAGTTAAGGGTTTGTAATAATTAAGGGCTTTTAATAAAAACAATAAAGTAGCTGGTTAAACATAGCATTTCACACACACAGGAAAAAAACTATGAGTCACAAGTTATCTAAAATTACACTGGCAGTTATATCGGCAACAGCACTTGGTATGTCTTTGTCTACACAGGCGCAAGAAGCTCCAAAAAAAGCTGCAGACGATCTTGAGGTTATTGAGGTTTCAGGCATTCGACAATCGCTTACAAATGCGCTTGCACAAAAGCGTTCAGCAGATAGCCTTGTTGAGATTATTGAGGCTGTCGATATTGGTAAGCTACCAGATCAAAACCTCGCAGAAGTACTTGAAAATGTAACGGGGATTCAAATTACCCGTGAAGCAGGGGTAGGTACGGGCGTTCAAATTCGTGGTACCAATGCTAATCGTACAGAAGTGAACGGCGTATCAACAGTTGGCTCTGGGTCTGGGCGAAGTGGCATTAGTTTTGAAGATGTATCAGCTGCAATCATCTCCGGTGTAGAAGTAATTAAGTCACCTGAAGCAAAAACAATCGAAGGCTCTGTGGGCGCAACAATAAACCTTAAAACAATTCGCCCGTTACAGTTAAATGAAACTCTAGGCTCAATTAGAGTACAAGGTGAAGATAGTAGCTTATCAACAGATGGTGTTACTCCTAGGGTATCGGGTGCTTGGGGTGATAACTGGGAGCTTGATTCTGGCGGTAAGTTTGGTGTTGTATTTAGTGGTAGTTACAGTGAGCAAGACGTAACCGCATTTCGTCCTCGTGCTGATAGAGATAATTCGGTAGCCGCTGATAGTGGTGCTGCAAGTGCACAATCGTTTGATTTTCTACCAGTACAATTTTTAATTCAAGATTACGATAATTACGAATACGAGACAAAAAACTTCGCAGGTACATTTGAATATGCACCAAACGATAATATGAAATTCTTTTTTGATGCAGTTGTTAACGATCAAGAGCGCCGCCAAGAAAGCTCAAGAGTACAAGCATCTGGCCTAAGTGATCTTAGAAATGTATCAATACCGAGTGAATTTGAAACAGTTAATTTTGGTTCACTTGACGGACAAAACCTAGGCAGCATACAAGCGGCCGTAAGAGGCGTTATTCCGGTTGAAGACGGTGGTGGCGATCCTAATTTACGTTTTTCTAGTGATACTAATTCACGCATAACAAAAAGCAAAATATTTAGAATAGGGGGCGAATGGCAAGGCGATAGATTATTTGCAAGTGTTGAAGCCTCAACCTCTCGTTCTGATTCAACTACACCAAGCTTTAATACAACGCTTAATTTTATAAATCCAAATGTCGCTACTAATTCGTCAAATGAAAACGGTACTCCTTTTGAGTATGATCTTACAGGTGATGCACTTACATTTGGTATTGCAACGGGGGAGGCAAACGCACCAACAATGGCTCAATTACTCGACCCTGCAAATGTTGTTCTACGTGACGTAAACCAAGGGCAAGATGAGTCAGAAAATACAGAAGATGCGTTTCGTACAGATTTTACATATTACTTAGATGATGTAATAACGTCAGTCGATTTTGGTTACCGCTACAGTAAAACGAGCAGTATGTCGGATCAAGTTCGCTCTAACGTTGGTTTAAGAAATATGGCTGATAGCCCAACGGGTGATTTATTTGCACAATTATTAACAGCGGGCCCAGATAACTTTAATGATGGTGATGGGCGAGCACTTTATATTCGTGATTTCTTACTTATAAACCCAGAGCTTGCATCCTCTGATCCACAAGCTGTATTAGCAGCACTTAACCAAGCGATTGAAGCTAATAATGCAATAACAGGTTCTGATCGTGGTCCAATAAGTTCACCAACGTCTCAAGTAAATGCGTTTTTTGATATTGAAGAAGAAACACATGCCTTATATGCACAAGCTAATTTTGAGTATGGCATGTTTCGCGGTAACTTTGGCTTACGTTATTTAGAGACTGAAGTTACATCGCTAGGTAACTCTGTTACTCAAGATGGAAGTGGCAACGAACTGGTGACTCAAGTAACGTCAAAAGGTGATTACGATTTCTTTTTACCACGATTTAATTTAGCCGCGAATGTAAGTGAAGATGTGATTGTTCGTCTAGGTTGGTCAAAAGATATCAGACGCCCAGATTTTGATGACCTATCTACATCCGTTACGTTTGGCACCAGCCCTAATAGTGCAGTTTCAATAGGTAACTCAGGCTTAGAACCAGAAGAAGTAACCTCTTTCGATATATCCACTGATTGGTATTTTGCACCCGCTGCTTTATTAAGTGTGGGGTACTTTCATAAAACACGTAGCGATTTGCACGTTACACAGCAAGTTGACCCATTTGAAGACCCAAACACAGGCTTTCGCGATACAAATGGTCCAGAATGTGAAGGCGGCGGCATATTTAACCCAATTGCTGACATAAACGTATTTGGCCCAGATGCTGGTGTAGGGTTATGTGTACCAACACAAACTACTATTAATGATTCTGGCGAAACAACACAGCAAGGCATCGAGCTTGCAGCTCAATACGACTTATCAAATTTTGAAAAAGAGCTAGGCTGGGCATCAGGTTTTGGTGTTGTTGCTAACTACACCTATCAAGAATTTTCTGGTGGTGAATCATTTGACACCGCAACGAGTCGTGCAAATGCTGTTTTTGCATTAACAACCGGTAACCCGGATGCAGACATCAGTGCTAAGCAATCACTCATTGATCTGTCAGAAAACGCATATAACATCACATTTTACTATGAGAAATACGGTCTATCTGCTCGAGCGCGTTACACGTGGCGCGAAGGGTACCGTTCAACTGACTTTGGTAGCACTTCAAGCTTCCCATGGGGTTTCCCTGTTGTACAAGAAGACAGAGGGCAGCTTAATGCCAGCATAAGTTATGATGTGAACGATCAGCTAAATATCGGTATTGAAGCCGTTAACTTAACTGAGTCAGAAGTTAGCCAGTCTTGTGTAAACGAAGGTGCTTTACTTTGTTTCCAAGGTATTACAGACCGCCGTATTACATTTGGCGCAAGCTATAGATTTTAAAGGTTATAGTTAAATCGAGTCTATAAGTGTGTGTATTTAAAGACGCTAAAAGCAAGCCACCTGGCTTGCTTTTTTTTAACTATAATTAGTTAACATTTACAAAAATGATTTATTCCACTTTGTATTTTACTTATCAATACCGTTACAGCGGCAATGTCTTGCGACACTACCACCAGTAATTATACCAACCTGCATAAATCTTTGATCAATTTAACGAATTAAATTGCACTATAACGTCGTTAAAAATTTTTTATTTAGAACAACTAGATACAAAAATTTTTGCCTAGTTCTAGCGTAATTTTCTTAACGTTAAATAGACCCCGTATATAAGCAGATTGGTATTATTATCGAGATAGTATTAAACCTATACCGTTACTTCTTAACCTTACCCTTAAGAACATAAATTTCACCATCGAAATTGCCTTGTATCGTCAGTCCTTGGCTTGCCAACTCTTGCAAATATTCAACATGATCATCAGTGATATGCTGACCTGGGACTAAAAGCGGAATGCCCGGTGGGTATGGAGTAACTAAACCTGCACAAATGCGGTTGTTACTTTTGCTAATAGGCACAGATTCGCGGTCGCCATAAAAAGCATCGCTTGGAATACACGCCAAGTCTATGGCTGGTAAATTTTCAGGTAAGCGAGCTCTACGCGTCGATTTCGATAGTTTTACTTTACCGCTATCTAGCTTTTTTAATGCATTGTACAAACGAATTATTTTTGAGCGTGTGCCGCCAAGCGTCAGTAAAACCAAAATGGTGCTGTGTGTGTATTTTTCTATCTCTAGCCCAATTTCATCCAGTAGATATTTATGAATATCTTTTAATGAGTAAGGTAGCTCACTAATATCAATAAGGATCTTTAATGGATCGTGACCCATATTATCACCACTAAAATGCGGGAATATTTCCATAAAGTCTTGCTTAGCTAATACTTTAATTTGCTTAAGCGAGGCCATCTGTTGTTTAAACTCCTCAACATGATTTAGCAGCGCATTGAGCAGCTTATAGCCTTCCATCTCTAATTGCTTTTGGCATACGTCAAGCGATGCAATAAGCTGATATTTAGGCGATGTACTAGCGTAGATACTATAAATCTCTCGAAAGAAATCGGCATCAAAATCGGGATCGTTAATATGAATATAAGACGCTTGAGAAAACGCCGATACTACTTTATGCGCCGAATGCGTAATGTAGTCAGCCCCTGCATGTATCGCAGAATAATGACGAAAGCTAGGATGAAACAAAGAGTATGCAAACCAGGCTTCATCTATAAATACCTTAATACCATATTGATGAGCATAATCCACGACTTGTTTCAGGTCGCTAAGCAGGCCATCGTAAGTACAACCGGTAAGCACTAGTAATTTAGCATCAGTATTGTTTTCAATTGCTAACTTGATGTCGGCCAACGATGGTGGCGCGAAAATGCCATATTTTGGATTTAAGATACTCGCCAAATAAATGGGGTAGCTAGCTGATTGCAAGATGCCATAGTGTACTGATTTATGGCAATTACGGTCGACAATTACTTTATCTCCCTTGCGCAGGAGTGTCTGCAAAATGATTTTATTTGAGGTAGATGAACCATTTGTAACAAAGTAGGTGTGCTTAACTTCAAACGTCGCCGCCGCTGATTCTTGAGCGCGACCAATGGTATTAGTGCTGTCTGACAATGAACCTAGCGAGTCTACCGAAACCGACAGGTCGCCAACAAATACATTGCGGCCGTAAAACTGATAAAAATCTTTGATGTAAGGTGAGTTTCTAAAGCTAGAACCCCCACTATGACCCGGTGTATGCCAAGAATCGTTTGCTTCGCCAACATAGCGGCGGTACGCAGTCCAAAATGGGGTCTCTGAGCGGTCATCGAAATCGTTGATCATATAGCCTAAAATTGCTTCAGGATCAGAAATTACCTCATCTTTAAAAAAGAAAGACTCAATCTCCTCCGACTCATTAACGATTTCAAGCCCCTTCGTATCATCGCCAATAACATAAACAGGCAGCTCAAGGCGGATCCCTTTTAACTGCTCGATAAAGCGACTATAAGTGCGTTCGCCAACCTTATTTTGCAAATCCCAGCTAAGCACTACAGCCTGAATATCACCATCTTCCTCTACAATGTCCAACGCTTGTTTTAGCTCAAGACGCTCAATAATATCGATATGAATATCATCTCGCTCAAAATTGACAATGGTCTTCGACAGATTCGTTGAAAGCTCTTGTAAGGTGACTGGATCTTGCTCAATTAACAAGATACGAAGTATTGGTAGCATAGGAATTCTCGTAATAAAATTTCATAATGCTCAACAGCATAACTAAAGGATTGACGCTTGTGAAATTAATACTTTGAAAATGTTCCAATAATTACGGCAAATCACGAATAAACAGATTTTATTTGAATTGATTTACAAGGTATGAAAAATGAAAGGTGCCAAAGTTAGACACCTACTTTGAATAAACAAAAAAGCAACACTGGAATACGAATTAATCATTGAGCTTATTCTTATAAGCCTGATAATTGAGGTTTAGTATTAACAATCGTGCTAAATGAACGTTTTTTATTTACGGATCTATTCTGCTTTATCTTTAAACTCTTTAGGCACTACTTTTTCGAGCTTCTTTTCTACTTCAACAACGTTCTTACCCATAGCAAACTTATCAAGGTTTGAGTCGGCCAGCCGAAAGATAATAAAAGTAGATGCAAAAGGTAATACCTATAGGATGCTTTTATTAACTTCCTGATTGTTACTATCGACATAGCATTATTTACCCTAATTAAACAGCTAACAGTCTCAATAGTTTTAGTTTTTTAAAACAATGTTTTGGCCTACTAAGTGCATTTTTTAAAAATCCATTCTAAAGGCCCGTGTTTAAAATACTTGAGCCAAAACACACTGAAAATTATGCTAATTATGCAAAAGACCAATGCCGCAAATATTGACAAGTCTATGGTTTGATTAACGAGTAAGCCAGTTGCCTCAAGAATTCCCATGCCAATAATGACATGTGCTACATACAGAGTTAACGTTAACTGCCCAGTTTTGCTTAGCCACTCAATTAACCGGTTGGTAGGAAATACACTTGCTAGTTTTAGAGAAACCAGCAAAACAAGAACGGCAGAGCTTGCAGCTGAAAACATATATTGTGGCAACGGCGGTATTATTGACGTGGTTAACAAAAACTCAATTTCATCTTTTGACATGCCAATAGACGGGTCATCTCCTGCCCACATTCTCAGCATATAGAAGCTTGCTTCTACAATAAGTAAAATACTTAAAGACCATGTAAACAAAGACTTCCTTACATTAGCATTGGATAAATCTTGTTTACCCAACCATATGCCAAATAACAAGAAACCACACCATGGTAAAACTGGGTGATAACCATTAAAGAAAAGGTGTCTAATCACTCCTTCAGTTGTCCAAAAACCAGAATAACTAAGCTCAAGCCAATCCCATCCTTTTTCGTAATCAAAGAATAGCCACATTAATGGAAATGCAAAAACAAAACCGATAGATGCACTGAGCAGTTTCTTGCTGCTAAGAGTAAATAATAATGCAGCTATCAAAAAATAGAATGCATAGAATTTCAAGATGTCGGCTTCCCAAATAGGTGTAAAAGCCAAGCCAATCAAAAGTAGTAAAACAGACCTTTTTATCAAAGAGGTTCTTACTTGCTTGATGTGTTCAAGTGATTCACTGGTAACACATTTTTTAGTTAAAAACGCAATACCTATACCCGCTAATATAACAAACAAAGCCGAAGCCCGACCTTCGAATAGAGCCGCAAACTCTATTAATTGTGGTGTGCCAATATCGGCGTTCATGGCTAACTTAAAGTTGACAATAACCATACCAAAGAGCGCTAACGCTCTTGCAAAGTCAATACCGATTAGTCTATTCACTCTCTTGCTCCACAGAATTCATTTTTAACTTTTGAGACATTGCTGTATCATAATGGAACTTAATAGATGATACAAGGCTGTCTCATAAAATGGATGCAAGAACAAATAATTCGAGAAAAAAAATTATTCAATCGGGGTTAAAACTGTTTATTCAAAATGAGGACTCAACGCTAGTTGACGTGGCTAAAAGGGCTGAAGTTGGTAGAGCAACGGTGTACCGCCAATTTAAGCATAAGGAAGCGCTTCAAGAAGAGATTGCGTTATATTGTTTAGACCGCTTTGATGAAGTAAATATGTCCGTTGAAAATAAAGCTAAAGACTCATTGGATGCTATTAGGCTTGTATTCGAAAATACTTTGCCGTTATACGAGGAATTCGCTTTTTTGCAAAAATTCGAGAAGATGTTTCAGAAAAGTGAAAAGCTTCAAGTTCGTATACAACAGCAAGATAACGAGATACGAGAATTGATAAAACTTGCGAAAGATGAGGGGTTATTAAGTAAGCACTTCTGTGTTGATTGGGGTTTTTATTTTTTTGAAGGTTTATTGTACGCAGGTTACAAGATGAGTCATCTAGATAATTACAGTTCAGGTAAGGCAGCACATTTAGCTTTTTTATCGTTCAAGAGTGGGGTTGCTTCATAACCCCCTCAAGAATATAGATGTAACATTAATTTACTGAAGACAGTTACTAAGCACATCTTGTGGTTAATTTATTTAAAAGATCAGTTTGCTACCTATCTGTTCTTTTTTGGGTGGAAATCGACACAACTTAAGCCAGCGATGTCGCAACATGACAATGGGTAAGCCAAAGCTAAGGTCCGCTTTCGTATCTTAACAGGTGGGAGCTATTCAGTCTTATCTTTAAACTCACATAAATCTTCAATTATACAGCTGCCACACTTTGGCTTACGCGCCACACAGGTATAACGTCCATGTAAAATGAGCCAGTGATGTACATCTACTTTAAACTCTTTAGGCACTACTTTTTCGAGCTTCTTTTCTACTTCAACCACGTTCTTACCCATAGCAAATTTAGTACGGTTTGATACACGGAATATACGCGTATCTACAGCAATTGTCGGCCAGCCAAAAGATAATTAAGGTAGATAGCAAAAGGAAAACCTATGGACTGCTTTTAGCCATATGCTGACATTAAGCCTTAGCAAATTCAGGAGCATATTTAGGGCTATATATCTACATTGTTTTGACGGCTAACCTTAGTTTTTTTGAGGTTTGATTGTTTGCATCAATAGGCATAGTGATACTAAAGCTACGCCTGCCCAACCTATTACTTTAAATTTTTCCCCAATAATGACTATAGCTAAAACAGTTGCAACTAATGGTTCAATTAAGGTGATTAATGTCGCTTTACTTGCATCTATATAATTCAAGCCAAAACCAAATAATAAATATCCTAAAAACATTGGAATTATTGCCATATATAAAGATACGAAAGCATTAGATGAACTTGAAAATAAGTTATCACCCGTAAACCATAATGAAGGAAGTAACAATAGTGCAGCACAACCGAATAGCCCAGACATGGACGATGTTGAGTGAACGCCACTTTCAATTAAACACCTTGCCGCCCATGAATAACCTGCATAAGTTAAACCAGCAATACAACCTAAAATAATCCCCAAACCCTGTTGATTGATACTGTAAGCATTATTATTACTCTGGTCTTTACCTAAAGTTAACAGAGCAATACCTATAGCACCAATGACAAAGCTCAACATCCATTGCAATGAAATGTCCTTTTTGCTAATAAGACGTTCAAGGATTCCAGCAAAAAAAGGTGCAGTGGCTATAGATACTACAGTACCAATGGCAACACCTGATAAGCGCATTGAGGTATAGAATGCTAATGGGTAAATAGCGACAGAAGTGACACCTAAGAGAAATATTTTAGGCTGTTCGAGCATCAGCTTATAATCTATAAGTAGCTTTTTTCGAGCTGTGATTACAAGTAACACTCCTCCTATCCCCATAGAGAATGCACCAATAGCCAAAGAGCTTACATCTGGGGAGTAGCTTGCAGCAGTACCAGTTGTCCCCCACAAGAAACTAGCAACAATAATCGCCATTACACCTTTAAAACTTCCGTGATGATTTTCCACAATGAGACTTATTTATAATAACTTCAATATAGAAATAGTATGCTAATTATGTAGGGTGTTTTTAACAATTAAGACGCAATAGTTAACAATTCCGACTAAGTTTACTTTTTGAATTTTGTTGGTGATAGACCAAAGTATTGTGAAAACTTTCGGCTAAAGGCCGAGGGTTCTTTATAACCTACTTTTTCACCAATAATTGGTAACGGATAATCTGTATGCGTAAGTAATGCTTGGGCTTTTTCCATTCGAAGTTTTGTTACGTACTTCATCACGGTCATACCTGTTTGTATTTTAAATAGTTTCTTAAACTGTGTTTCACTCAGGAAAGCAGATTCAGCTAAACATTTAATTTGAAGCTGCTCTGCAATAT
The DNA here is from genome assembly GCF_002310795.1 of Pseudoalteromonas issachenkonii. Classification (NCBI taxonomy): domain Bacteria; kingdom Pseudomonadati; phylum Pseudomonadota; class Gammaproteobacteria; order Alteromonadales; family Pseudoalteromonadaceae; genus Pseudoalteromonas; species Pseudoalteromonas issachenkonii. The sequence continues at coordinate 2,081,788 of NZ_CP011030.1, read as the reverse complement.
TTTGCTCTATGAAGGATATTGCTGTACCAATGCGACTATCTACCTTTGGTAATAAAGTTTGCTCTGCCAGCAGTAAGCTGAACATTTCGAACATCGCCTGTTCTAATTGAGCATTAACTTTGTTTTCTAGTTGGTTTTCGATAAAAGTTAAGTAACTTCTAAGAGATGAGTTAATTGCAAAAACAATACATTGTGAAGATGAAATATTTAGCGGAAGATTTTTCATATCTACGACTACAAACCTAGCTTCAGTGTTTGCAGTGAACAGGTGCTCTTCGTTGGCTTTAACTACAACACATTCACTTGGTGCAACTTTTCCATTGAAATCACCAACACATATATTTATGACACCACGTAAAGGTAGAACCAACTGATTAAATTGATGTGAGTGACGAACTGGCTTTGTGTTATAGGAGCGGATGGATAATAGATTTTTCATAATAATAGAAAACGTATTGCCTTATTTCATCATGATTAGGGTTATATATCTTAGAGTAATGAATTCTAAAGTGAAGTCTTAGTTTCTACTGGTGTTTTTAATTAAAGTTTATATGATCAATGTGGCGGCTTAGTTGACTGTCAAGATGATGATAGCTCTACGTTTAATGGATACTAAAAATATCTCTGAAAACTATTGATGCTAATGTCCGTTATCGTATCAAAGCAGTCTAAACATTACTCAGTCTTATCTTTAAACTCACACAAGTCTTCAATTATACAACTGCCGCATTTTGGTTTGCGGGCTGTACAAACATAACGTCCATGTAAAATGAGCCAGTGATGTACGTCTACTTTAAATTCTTTGGGGATCACTTTTTCAAGCTTTTGTTCAACGGCTACCACGTCTTTACCCATGGCAAGCTTAGTACGGTTTGATACACGGAATATATGCGTATCAACTGCAATTGTCGGCCAGCCAAAAGCGGTGTTCAGTACCACATTGGCTGTTTTACGGCCAACGCCAGGCAGGGCTTCGAGCGCTTCACGATTCTCAGGCACTTCACCGTTATGCTGATCAACCAGTATTTGGCACATTTTGTAAACATTAGCGGCTTTGGAATTAAACAAACCGATGGTTTTAATGTAATCACGCAGTGTGTCGTGGCCAATATCTAAAATAGCTTGCGGTGTATTAGCAACCGGAAAGAGTTTACGGGTGGCTTTATTTACCCCTACATCGGTGGCTTGTGCTGAGAGTGTTACGGCAACTAGCAACTCAAACGGGCTTGAATATTCAAGCTCCGTTTCAGGATGTGGGTTGTCATCGCGCAAGCGAGTAAGTATTTGGTAACGTTTTTCTTTATTCATCTCACTTAAAACGCATTAGCTTTTATTAAGTTAATGTGTTTTCCCCTTAGGTTAAGCTAGTAACACGTGCACGTGGGCCTTTTTCAGCTTCTGGCGGCGTTACTTGTTTTGATTTTATTTGTGCATCAATGACGTTTTTTGCGGCGATCAGCAGCCCAAGCCCTAAGAATGCGCCTGGTGGTAAAATGGCCAGTAAAAACTGGCTATCAAAGCTAAATACTTCGATGCGTAAAGCTGAAGCCCAAGGACCGAGTAATAAATCGGCGCCATCGAATAAGGTGCCTTGGCCAATCAGCTCTCGCATAGCGCCAAGTACAATCAGCACCAACATAAATCCTAAGCCCATCATCAAGCCATCAAAGGCAGATAAATACACTGGATTTTTAGAGGCAAATGCTTCAGCACGACCAATAATGGTGCAGTTAGTCACAATCAACGGAATGAAAATCCCCAGAGATTGATAAAGGCCAAAAGTGTAGGCGTTCATTAACAGCTGCACAATCGTCACAAAACCGGCAATGATCATTACAAAAACCGGTATTCTGATATCTTTAGGCACCCAGTTGCGCACAAATGATACGGTAATATTAGAGCCCACTAACACTAACAAGGTTGCTAAGCCTAAACCTAGCGCATTAGTGATTGTGGAGGTAACAGCAAGTAAAGGGCATAAACCTAATAACTGTACTAAGGCGGGGTTATTTCCCCATAAGCCTTCTTTGTAAAGGGTTTTTAATTCACTCATGGTGTTACCTCAGGGCAAGCATTCGCTGCTGCAAAAAGATCATCAAAGTTATTTTGTGCATACACTACGGCGTTTTTAACTGAGCCAACTACAGCGCGAGGCGTAATGGTTGCGCCAGTAAACTGATCAAACTGACCGCCATCTTTTTTAACGGCCCAACGCGCGTCACTTTCGCTTTGTACTGTTTTTGAATTAAATGAGGTGATCCAGTCTGATTTTTTAATTTCGACTTTATCGCCCAAACCTGGGGTTTCTTCATGCTTAGTAACCCTTACACCAGCAACGCTGCCATCGCGATATACCGCGCTAAGCAAGTTTATATCGCCACTGTAGCCGCTAGGAGTGACATGACGAATGACTAATGCAACGGGCTCGTCATCTTTACGTGCACGGTAAATTACTTGGTTGTCGTATGGCCCAAGTAAAGGGTCTGATATAATCACACAATCTTGAGAAAGTTCATTAGTGTACTTGCTGTGCGGTAATACTTCTTGTAACTGATTAGTTAATTGCAGTTGCTCTTGCTCTGCAATCTTATCGGCCGTTAACGAGTTTATGGTGGCCACTAACCCTGTTGTAAGGAGTGCGAAGCCGCATAATATTGCGCCATTTTTTACCATTGAAGAAATAATCATTTTACTGCTCCATGGCCATAGGTTCTTGGTTGCGTGTAGTAATCAATAAGCGGAACTGCAATATTGATCAGTAATACGGCAAATGCAACGGCATCCGGAAAGCCACCAAATGTACGAATTAAATACACAATTAAACCAATCGCGGCACCATAAATAAGGCGGCCTCGATTAGTGGTCGCAGCTGATACAGGATCGGTTGCAATAAAAAAGGCTCCGAGCATAGTCGCACCACTAAATAAGTGAAATACCAGACCCGGCTCAGTGCCTGGCGAGGCAATATAACCAATTGCAGCGCATAGGCTTAAACTGGCAATAAAACTCATTGGTATATGCCAGTTAATCACTTTTGTTTTTAATAAATAAAGGCCACCGAGTAAGAAGGCTAAATTAACCCAACCCCAACCTAGGCCAACCCATTCATTAAATACCGGTTTTTGCATACTTTCAGTGACGGTAAGGCTATGAGCAATATCTGTTTTTAACGTATCAAGAGGGGTGGCCATCGTGCTGCCATCAATACCCACTCTGAGCTGATCTAAGCTGTATCCTAACGTTGTAAAGTCACTAAATATTAGACTAAGCTGCTGGCTAAAAGTAATGCCCTTATTGAGTAACTCTGTAACGGGTAACCAGGCCGTCATTTGCACAGGGAACGACACTAATAAAAGTACATAAGCTGCCATTGCAGGGTTAAATAAATTAAAGCCTAAACCACCATAAAGTTGCTTAACAATAACAATGGCAAACAAACACCCTATAACAATAACCCACCACGGCGCTAAAGGCGGAACACTAATCGCTAATAGCACGCCGGTTAGCCATGCGCTGCCATCGCTTAATGAAGGCCAAATAGGGCGCTTACGCATTAGCATAATGGCTGCTTCAAATGCGCTTACACACACTAACGCTAATAATAATTGAATAAGGACACCGGTGCCAAAAAATACAACTTGTGCAATAACACCAGGAATACAGGCCGCAATCACAGTTAGCATTAACCGTGTCACAGACTTGTGACTATGATTGTGGGGTGAACTGGCCATGGTTAGTTTCATGACTGATCGTTTCCTTCTTTTTGTTGCTTTTTAGCTTTAGCACGGGCAATGGCGGCGGCTACGGCGGCTTTTTTCTTCGCTTGAGCTGTTTGCTGTGAATTTTCTGAAGATTCATCGTTGCCTTGTGGCTCAGCGTTTTCATTCTGTTGTGCTAATGCATTAGCTTGTGCTGCTTTCTTAGCTTTAGCACGGGCAATAGCAGCAGCTACCGCAGCTTTTTTATCATCGGCAGCGGCTGGCGATTCAATTACTGTGTCATCACTTGGCGCTTGCTCATTGGCTTGTGCAGCCTTTTTGGCTTTAGCACGAGCGATAGCAGCAGCCACGGCGGCTTTTTTATCATCGGCAGCGACTGGTGATTCACTTACTGTGTCATCACTTTGCGCTTGCTCATTGGCTTGTGCTGCTTTTTTGGCTTTAGCACGGGCAATGGCTGCAGCTACCGCGGCTTTTTTATCATTGGCAGCGACTGGCGATTCACTTTCTGTGTCATCGCTTGCTGTTTGTGCATTGGCTTGTGCTGCTTTTTTAGCTTTAGCACGGGCAATAGCAGCAGCTACCGCGGCTTTTTTATCATCGGCAGCGACTGGCGATTCACTTACTGTGTCATCACTTTGCGCTTGTTCATTGGCTTGTGCTGCTTTTTTGGCTTTAGCACGGGCAATAGCGGCAGCAACGGCTGATTTTTTATCATCTACAGGCTCGTCATCACCATTGTTTTGTGCTTTTTGCTCTTTATAAAGGCGAGCTTGCTCTTTACGTGCTGCGCGCTCTTTTGCAACTTCACTGTTATCTGGCTCGAGTTCGCCACCTTGCTTTTTCGCTTTAGCACGCGCAATTGCCGCTGCTACAGCTGATTTATTGTCACCATCGCTGGTTTTATCTTTAACGCGGGCAAGGGCATCGGCTACTTTTTGCTGCTCTTCGGTCGATTTAGGGGCAGGTTTACGTTTATGGCGATTTTTTCGCTCAGCTTGTTCTTGCTCTAAACGCGCTTTACGTGCATCAAAGCGCTCTTTAGCGCGATCTGATTTTATCTTCTCGGCAATTTGCTCTTTAATTTCAACTTTTGCAACGCGGTAATACTGAACAAGTGGTATTTCACTAGGGCATACATAGGCACAGGCACCACATTCAATACAGTCAAATAAGTTATGCTCTTGGAGTTTGTCGTATTCTTTTGATTTAGCAAACCATTGTAATTGTTGTGGCAATAACGAGGCAGGGCAGGCATCGGCACAGGCACTGCAGCGAATACAGGCTTTTTCTGGGCCAGGCTCTGCTAATTCTTTATGATCTGGGGCAAGTATGCAGTTTGTTGTTTTAACAACGCCAATACGAACTGTGGGTAAGGTAAAGCCCATCATAGGGCCGCCCATGACCACGCGTTGTTGTGGCACCGGTGAAAAACCTTGGCAATCAAGTAAGTGCTTAATTTCAGTACCTAATAACGCCCATACATTGCCTGGATTATGTATAGTATTGCCGGTAACGGTAACGACACGTTCAATTAAAGGTTTACCTTCGTATACAGCTTGCTGAATCGCAAATAAAGTGCCGGTGTTATGTACTAAAATGCCGATATCAGCAGGGATACCGCCGTTTGGTACTTCACGGTTAGTGAGCAGTTTTATTAGCTGTTTTTCACCGCCAGAAGGGTAAACAGTAGGCACGGTTTGTATTAAGATATGCTCGTTATGCTTCGCCGCTTCTGTCATGGCTGTGATAGCCTCGGGCTTATTGTCTTCAATGCCAATAATACACAGCGTCGGATTGAGTAACTGCTGCATTAGCTCAATACCTTTGACTATTTCAGCGGCGTGCTCACGCATTAAGGTATCGTCAGCCGTGATGTAAGGTTCACACTCAACCGCATTAACAATCAAAAATTCAATAGGTTGTTTAATATCAGCTTTTACATAGGTTGGGAAGCCTGCGCCGCCCATGCCAGAGATCCCCGCATTATGAATAACATCAACCAGTTCATCGTGTGATGCAGTGGCTGGGTTTGCTAAAGGCGATAATTCACACCAGGTTTCGTTGCCATCGGGTTCAATAATAATGCTCAATTCAGGTAATGCCGAAGGATGCGCTGATGGCATAGGCGTAATATCAATAATAGTACCTGATGTAGGTGCATGTATTGGCACCGACCAATTAGCTGATGGCTTTGTTAACGCTTGGCCTTTTAACACGTGCTGGTTTTTTTCAACTATTAATTTACCACTAGCGCCAATGTGCTGCTTTAAAGGCAGAACAAGTTTTTCAGGCAAAGGGAGTCTGGCTATAGGCGCACTATTAGATAATGATTTCTGCTGAGGAGGATGTACGCCGCCAGGAAATGCCCAAACGGTGCCTTTTTTTATTTGTTCAAGTAACTTTTCCACTCAAACCTCTAATCTATTTGGGTAACAGGAATAGCGTCTAATTGCCATTTCCAGGTTTGTTTTGTTGGTGCAACAGGTAGCATGTCAATACAATCGACCGGACAAGGTTCAACGCACAAATCGCAGCCAGTGCATTCGTCAATTAGAACGGTATGCATTTGACGTGTTGCACCCACAATGGCATCAACAGGGCAGGCTTGAATACATTTAGTACAGCCAATACATTCATCTTCGCGGATATACGCCACTGTTTTAACCGGATCTGCTTGTTCGCCGCCAGCGAGGGGTTTAGCCTCAACCCCCATTAAATCAGCTAGCTTTTTAACGGTCGCTTCACCACCTGGAGGGCATTTATTTATTTCATCGCCATTGGCAATGGCTTCTGCATAAGGACGACAGCCCGGGTAACCACATTGGCCGCATTGTGTTTGCGGTAAAATAGTGTCGATTTGTTCTACAACAGGATTACCTTCAACTCGAAAGCGTACTGCTGCAAACCCTAAAATTAATCCGAAAATTAACGCCAGCAAACCCAGCGCTATTAAAGCGTACAACAAGGTCATATTAAAACTTCACTAATCCAGTAAAACCCATGAAGGCCATTGACATTAAACCTGCCGTTATCATTGCGATTGAGGCACCTTTAAATGGGGTTGGTACGTCTGCTGCGGCTAAACGTTCGCGCAATGCAGCAAATAAAACCAATACTAATGAAAAACCCACCGCAGCACCAAAGCCATAAACGGCCGATTGTAAAAACGTGTGATCTTCTTTGATATTTAATAAAGCAACACCCAAGACCGCACAGTTAGTGGTTATTAAAGGTAAAAATATTCCCAGTAACCGGTAAAGCGTTGGACTGGTTTTTCTGACAACCATTTCAGTAAATTGTACAACAACAGCTATCACTAAAATAAAGCTCATTGTTTTCAGATAGGTAATATCCAATGGTAATAAAATATACTCATTTACTAAATAGCTTGTCACAGAGGCAAGCGTTAGCACAAAGGTGGTTGCCAAAGACATACCTATGGCTGTATCAAGTTTCCCCGACACGCCCATAAACGGGCAAAGGCCTAAAAATTGTACTAATACAAAGTTGTTGACTAACACTGTTCCAATTAATAACAAGACGTATTCTGTCATGTGTGCCTCACGCTAATAAAATCCCGTGTATTATCCTTTTTTCTACTGTGATTAACAACACGTTGAGTGATTATCAGTTAAATAAACAACGTTAAATAATGGGCTAATTGTAAAGGGTTAAAATCAAGGGACTTTGCAATTAAAAAACTGTCAGCATTTTAACGGCTGAAAATTCATAAAAGCACACTTTAAAACGTAAAAAAGAGCATACATGCTCTTTTTTACGTTAATTGGAGTAGAGGCGTTAGATGTCTTTGGGCTTTTCAATGTAGTAACCTTGAACACCATCTAGGCATAACGTTTCTACAATGTGTTTTTCTTCTTGGCTTTCAACGCCCTCAGCAAAAACACTGACGCCAATTCGGTGTGCAAGGTCGACCATTAAACGCATAAAATACTGATTATTTTTATCATCCTCTAAGCCTCGGGTATAACTTGCATCCATTTTAATAAAGTCTGGTTTTAAATCTCTGAAAAACTTAAATGATGTGAGTCCTACACCAAAGCGTTCAACAGTAATTCTGGCTCCAACGCGATGCACCATATCAATAAAACGTTTGCTTGCTTTAATGTTTTGTTGCAGACCAAATTCACTCACCTCAAAAATTAACTTAGAAGCAATATGGGTATCTTTAAGCAAACGACGCTCTAACCAAATCATAAATTGGTCACTGTGCGCACTTGAAGGGGTAATATTTAAGCCAAAGTATTTTTCAGATAAATTACTCGATTTTATTCTTTCTAATGACGATTCTATAATTAACTTATCAATTTCTATTGCCATATCGAGCTTTTCAGCCATTGCTAAAAATGAAGCGGTAGGCAAAGCTTGATTTTCTTCTGTTTTGAAGCGGGCTTGAATTTCAGCATAGGCTTTAATGCTTTTACCTAATGGCATAATATTTTGGATCACTAAATGGACACTTTTAGACTCGATCACTTCGTTAATCACTTTACGCCAGTTTTGGTTACCAAACCCTGCGCTCACATTATTAACAAGATCAGTATCGCGCTGCACATGCCACGCATTAGCTTGCTTAGATTGCGCCATACTCATTGCGTTATCAACGATAGAGAGCAACTCACCTAAAGGTTTGGCTTTTTCGTACCCCACAATACCTGTGTTTGCAACCGAGCTAAGCTCTTGGTTTTGCATATATTGAGTAAAGCGAGATTGTAAGTTTTCACCAAATTTTTCAGCTTCTTTTAACGGGGTATTCGGCAATATAATTATAAAGTCAGAGCTGTTTACTCTAAAAACTTGACTGCCGGAATAGGTACCACTGATATTTACTATGATATCTGCAACCGACTTAATGTACTCATCACCTTTTTGATAGCCTCGACTTTGATTAATTGACTGTAACTCACTACAGCGGACAAGTGCTAAAGAGCCAAATGTACTTATTTCGGTGTTTTCTATATTTTTTTCGTAGTAATCAACAAACATATTGCGATTACCTAATTCAGTAACGCCGTCTTTGTAGGCTTCACGTTTAATATCGTGGGCTGCATTTTTTATATTGTCGTTTTTGCTTTTTAAAAAGTGCGATAAACGATTAAAGCTAGGAATTAAACTTTTCCCCAACTTAGCTAACTCAGGTGAATCAATTTTAGTTGCAAAATCATCACCTAGTTGGTTTTGATTGATATATACATCAATAACATCAGCAACGTCCGTACATATATTGTCGTTAATGTGCTTAACAATGGTTTTCATCAATATAATAGGTATTAGGGCGAGTAGGGTGCTAACAATTAAAATAACAAAAAACGCGGTTTGAAACTGCTCACCCAAGTGAGTAATGTTTAATTTAAATTCAATTTTTATATCGGCGTTATTATTTGTGGCGTACTGAGGACGTACTGAGTTGCTACTAGATTGAATAAGCTCAGCAATAAAAGGTAATTGCACTGCATTGTTAACCGAAAATACTTCAACGCCTTGATAGTCACGTAAAACAAAATTTGAAAAGGTTTCACTAGTTGCAAGCGTGTTTTTAAGATTTTCTGCTGATATATCTGCCGCAGAGAGATTTTTAATGTATTGCTCAACGGTCGCTTGTGCATTTTTTTGAGCATTGCCGATGGCATTATCAAAATTTTGGCTAATAAAATAACTACCAGCGGACACAAGTACCAGCCAAGCTAACAGTTGTATAAGAATAAGTTTTTTGAAAGCTGCCATTATTTAATCTTTTTATGTCAAATGGGGGAGGACACAACCTCATGATTATTAAACTAATTATAGCTCGATATCAATAGTTATCAAATGGTTAGTTTTTTAAGCAAAAAAGTTTTTATTTTAAAAGAAGAATGGTAGAGCAAATTGGAGGGTATGTCTATGTGATTGTAGTAAATTGGCTCCCCCTCCCCGACTCGAACGGGGGACCTGCGGATTAACAGTCCGTCGCTCTAACCAACTGAGCTAAGGGGGAACTAAAATATACTTTTTATTACTTGGCTCCCCCTCCCCGACTCGAACGGGGGACCTGCGGATTAACAGTCCGTCGCTCTAACCAACTGAGCTAAGGGGGAACTACATCATAAACATAAACTTGGCTCCCCCTCCCCGACTCGAACGGGGGACCTGCGGATTAACAGTCCGTCGCTCTAACCAACTGAGCTAAGGGGGAATCGTTTATGGCTGAAAAACTTGGCTCCCCCTCCCCGACTCGAACGGGGGACCTGCGGATTAACAGTCCGTCGCTCTAACCAACTGAGCTAAGGGGGAAGCGTCTTGCCTTTCAACGGGGCGAAATATTAATGACCGCATAGCAAAGTGTCAACATATAAAAGATCATAAATTCAAAAAAGAGGTCTATTCGTTGTTTTTATGTGCAATCTGCGCGTTTTGTAACACTATTTAAGTAAAGCGCAGTGATATTGTTTTATAAAAACAGGGCAATATTTGCATGAAGTTTGTAATTTGAGGCAATAAAGTGATGAGTAAAATTTAAGAAAACGGCTTTTAATAGCAAAAACGCGTTTTATTTCCTGTATTTTTATAAAGCGATAATTAACTTATTTAAAATAAATGGCTCCTTTTTATTTTGGAACGTTAAAACGGTTGAACTAAATGCGTATTACTTACGTAAACTGAAATTAGCGCTAAAACATAATATAAATTTTGACTGCAGCAGCAATGCTTTGTACAAAAATAAAACAATCAATGAGTTAGCTACCTGTTTGAGTGTGTTACCCACTGATATTAGCCTAAGAAAAAATCACCTTCATACACATAACAGGGGCATACGACGCTGTTTGCATATTGGTAACGGAAAAAACCAAATGATCTGACAATTTAGCACCACGTTGTAGCCCTTTATAAACGTGGGGTTGATTGAGTTATCCACGGTTTCTGTGGATAACTCTGTTTATGAAACTTTAAGAACATCAGCACCCCCAGCATTGTAGGGCGATACAACGATTTCAAGTATTTAAAAGCTTTTTTTTTATACATTTAAAAACAGTAACTTACGATTCAGCTAAGTTACTCACTTAATCGATAAATAAAATTTTTCGTGACGATAAAACACAGTCTCTGGCTGTGTGATAAATCAACAAAACCTAAAAAATAAATGTTGCAAAAGTTACATAAATGTATTTTATTTGGTTTTTAGTGTGTTAGCGCAAAATTTGTTTACAAAGGCATAAAAATAACAGTTTTTAGATTAAATGTTTAATTAATTGTTTAGATTTAATAAAGCATGGCTTGAACAGCTCGGATGCTTTAAAATATGCCGTTCAGTAAAAGAGGCTTATTTATTTTATGCGCGCACATTCTCAATCACATACTCGCCCTGACTTACTCACCGCTCCAATCTTGCCTACACTAAAGAAAATGACCATTCCGATGATCTTTGGGATGATCACCCTAATGATGTTCAACATAGTTGATACTTTTTTCATTAGCTTATTGGGTACTGAGCCGCTTGCTGCAGTAAGCTTTACATTTCCCGTCACTTTTACCGTTATTAGTTTAGCGATTGGTTTAGGCATAGGTACCTCAGCGGTAATAGCAAAAGCATTAGGCAGTAACAATATTGAAGAAGCGCGTTTTGATGCCAGTATATCGTTGTTGATTGCGGTGGTATTAGTGTTGGTTTTATCTACGTGTGGCTATTTATTAATTGATCCTATTTTTACTTTACTCGGAGCTGGGGAGCAAGTATTACCGCTCATTCATGAATATATCAGTATTTGGTTTTTAGGCAGTGTATTTTTAATTACCCCGATGATTGGTAATTCTGTACTGCGTGCCAGTGGCGATACTAAAACACCGAGTATTATTATGGGTGGAGCGGGACTTATCAATGCAGTACTCGATCCTGTACTTATTTTTGGTTTTGGCCCCATTCCTGCGTTTGGCATTAAAGGAGCCGCCATCGCCAGTGTTATAGCATGGGCAGTTGCTGTGGCAATTATTTTATACTTATTAATTGCTAAAAAGCGCTTATTGAGTTTAAAAGCAGGGTCGCAAACGGTTATTGGAGCTATTCGTAAAATATTAAAAATAGGCTTACCCGCAGCTGGTGCTAACATGCTAACACCGGTTGCTATGGCAGTAATGACGGCATTGGTTGCACATCATGGCCCAGAGGCTGTGGCTGCTTTTGGAGTAGGGAGTCGAATAGAATCAATAGCGAGTTTGGTGGTATTAGCATTATCGATGACTTTGCCACCTTTTATTAGTCAAAACTTTGGAGCCAGTCATTTTTCTCGCGTAAAGGATGCCTACCTAGGAACCTTAAAATTTGTGATGTTATGGCAGTTTGTTATTTATATTTTATTAATTATGTTCTCAGGCGCCATAAGTGAAATATTTGGTAAGGAGCAAGCCGTTGTTGATGTCATCAAGCTGTTTATTTATACCATCCCATTAAGTTATGGCTTGCAAGGAGTGATCATTTTATCCAACTCCTCGTTTAACGCTTTACACAAACCCATGAACGCCTTAGTTTTGAGCGTCATTCGGTTATTTATTTTTTATGTTCCCTTTGCGTATATCGGGAATGAACTGGCAGGTTTAATCGGCTTGTTTATTGGCGCGGCCATTGGTAATTTATTCACAGCCCTTGTAGCCTATAAGTGGTTTATGAGAGAAATTGAAGCGTTAAGCAGTCAAGCATTACAGGAGTGTAGTCATTGAGCGATCATTTTCAGTTAGAATCAAAATTTAAACCCGCTGGGGATCAGCCTACCGCTATCGCTCAGTTGTGCGAAGGTTTAGAAGCAGGGCTTGCTCATCAAACCTTATTGGGCGCAACAGGGACGGGAAAAACCTTCACGATGGCTAACATCATTAGTGATTTAAATCGCCCCACTATTATTATGGCGCACAATAAAACCTTAGCGGCGCAATTATACGGCGAGATGAAAGAATTTTTCCCGCATAATGCGGTTGAGTACTTTGTATCTTACTACGATTACTACCAACCAGAAGCCTACGTGGTAGCCAGTGACACCTTTATTGAAAAAGATGCATCCATCAATGAACACATTGAGCAAATGCGGCTCAGCGCCACTAAAGCGCTGTTAGAGCGTCGCGATACCATAATCGTTGCGTCGGTATCGGCGATTTATGGTCTGGGCGATCCTGATTCATACATGAAAATGATGCTGCTTTTAAAAGTGGGCGAAAAAGTCGACCAGCGCGATATGCTGCGCCGTCTTGCAGAGCTACAATATACGCGAAACGATATTGATTTTAGTCGTGGTACATATCGTGTTCGCGGCGAAGTGGTGGATATATTCCCCGCTGAATCAGATACCTACGCAGTACGTGTAGAAATGTTTGATGATGAAGTTGAACGCCTAAGTATTTTTGACCCCCTCACTGGTGCTGTTGAAAAACATATAGTGCGTGCAACTATTTACCCTAAAACTCACTATGTAACGCCACGAGAAAAAATACTCGAAGCCATCGAAAAAATAAAAGTTGAACTTAAAGAGCGCAGGGCACAATTACTCAGCGCTAATAAATTAGTTGAAGAGCAACGTATTGCGCAGCGTACCCAATACGACATAGAAATGATGACCGAGCTTGGTTATTGCTCAGGCATTGAAAACTACAGCCGTTACTTATCGGGGCGTACACCTGGTGATCCACCGCCAACATTACTTGATTATTTACCCGACGATGCATTAATGATTATTGATGAATCGCACGTAACTGTCTCGCAAATTGGCGCTATGTATAAAGGCGATAGAAGTCGTAAAGAAAACCTCGTTGAATACGGTTTTAGAATGCCCTCGGCCATGGATAACCGTCCACTGCGTTTTGAAGAATTTGAAGCCATTGCACCGCAAACTATTTATGTGTCGGCCACACCGGGTGATTTTGAATTAGAGCGCAGCAATGGCGAGGTTGCTGAACAAGTTATTCGTCCAACCGGCTTACTTGATCCATTAATAGAAGTGCGTCCGGTTGGCGATCAGGTTGATGACTTACTCTCAGAAATTTATAAAAGTGTTGAAAAAGGCGAGCGTGTATTAGTTACAACACTGACTAAACGCATGGCTGAGGATTTAACCGACTACCTGAGTGAGCACAATGTAAAAGTACGCTACTTGCACTCTGACATAGACACCGTAGAGCGGGTTGAAATTATTCGTGATTTACGTGCCGGTGTGTTTGATGTGTTAGTAGGCATTAACTTACTACGTGAAGGTTTAGATATGCCAGAAGTGGCATTAGTAGCTATTTTAGATGCCGATAAAGAAGGCTTTTTACGCTCAGCTCGCTCGCTTATTCAAACCATAGGCCGTGCTGCGCGCCACCTTGATGGTCGTGCTATTTTATACGGTGATAGAATCACTAAGTCGATGGCCAAAGCCATTGATGAAACCCAGCGACGCCGCGATATACAGCATGCTTATAATGTTAAGCACGGTATTGAGCCTAAAGCACTGATCAAAAAGATACTCGATGTAATGGATGTAGGTGAAGATGCTTCACCGCAAGATAACTTACAGCTTATTCGTAAAGAGTCTAAAAAAATTCTTAGTGCGAAAGAAATTGCCACGCAAATTAAGCAGCTTGAAACCAAAATGCATGCCTACGCCAGTGATTTAGAATTTGAAAAAGCCGCCTCTGTACGCGACGAAATACATGAACTACAACAACAGTTGATTAATTAAATGACAATCGATTTTACTCCTCTTATTAATGCATTAGCAGACACGCCTTTTGCAGATAACGAATTATGCCGCGTATTTCATGGTCGCGGCCACAGCGTAGAAGCGCTAAGCCATATTAACTTAGACTTTTATCCACCGAGTTTGTTTTTGGTGTCATACAGTGAAATTGATGAGGTAACACTCACTACGCTCACCGATATGTTATGGCAGTGGGCACAACAACATCATCCAGAGCTAATTACTGCATTGGTGTATCAGCAGCGAGCGGGGCTGCAAAGCCATAACACCCTTGTTCACGGGCAATTGCCCGCGCGCCATAGCGTAGCCGAAAATGGTGTGCGTTTTTTGGTTGATTTAATGAGTAAGCAAAACACCGGTATTTTTCCAGATATGCGAAAAGGCCGTGAGTTTGTCATGCAAAATAGTAAACATGCCAAAGTACTTAACCTGTTTTCTTATACTTGTGGTTTTTCGGTAGCGGCTATGCACGGCGGTGCCGATCATGTGATGAACATGGATATGAGCAAAGGCGTGTTAAAAGTCGGTAAGCAAAACCATCAATTAAACAATGTTGATAGGGGCGTCAGTTTTTTACCGCATGATATTTTAAAGTCGTTTGGTAAGCTAAAAAAAGCCGCACCGTTTGATTTAATTATTGTTGATCCACCCAGCTTTCAAAAAGGCAGTTTTATATTAACAAAAGACTACCAAAAAGTGCTGCGCAGACTTCCTGAGCTTTTAAACGATACTACACAGCTGTTGTTATGCGCTAATAGCCCAGAGCTTTCAGAAAACGACTTTAAAGCACTTATTCAAGAACATACTCAAGGTGCTATTGAGTTTGTTAAACGCCTAGAACCGACTGATCGCTTTATTGAAATTGATAGCGATAAAAGCTTAAAAGCATTGGTGTACAAAACAAAAACATAGTGAGTTAAATGAAACTGAGTAAACGTTTAAACGCCATCAATTCATTAATTACAGAGCCTTACGATATTGTTTGGGATTGTTGCTGCGATCATGGCTTTTTAGGGATGGCGTTACTTGAGCGCGATATAGCAAAACATATAAATTTTGTGGATATTATTCCAACGTTAATGGAAGCGCTCGAACAGTCGCTGCAACAATTTGAGCAAGGTAAATCTTTACCTTCATGGCAAGTGCGCTGCGAAGATGTTGCGCAAATTAAATTGCCAACAGCTGCAAAGCAAGTGGTGGTTATTGCTGGTGTGGGGGGCGATTTATGTTTAAAGCTTATTGAACAAATTATTGCCAACAACCCGCAAAGCTTGCACCAACTCAGTTTTATTATTTGCCCCATTCAGCATCTTTACAAAGTGCGCGAAGGTTTAAAAGCCTGTAATTTAAAGCTCGAAAACGAGCAAATTATTGTTGAAAACAAACGTTTTTACGAAGTATTACACGTTAGTGTAAATGCCAGCCAAACACTCACTCAAACCGGTGCTCAAATGTGGGATAAACACAATCCACAACATCATCAATATCAGCAGCAATTGCTTAACCATTATACTCGAATGCTCAATAAAGATAGACTTTACTATCAAAAAGTTATAACAGAGTATCAACGAGTATTTGAATGCTAAATACTCCTGTCAGTGTGATCGGTTTTTGTGATTAACTACGTAAAGTGCTTCATAGTTAATATCTTGCCACTAGGCGGATTTATTTGGTTTAAATATGTCAGATAAAAATATAAAAATTGAGCCATTATTAGGCGATGGGCAAAAGTGGCAACACAGTTACGAGCAACCGATTTCGTATGCGCCGTTAGTACAACTGGCCAATAATAATTGGATTGTTCCCCAGCATTTTTTACGTTACAAACATACGCTAGCCAGCGTTAATGAAGTGCTTAACGACATTAGTTTTTCTACTCACTTTAGTGTGTTAGCTGCAGAAAAAAACAGTGATATTTATCTGCAAGTGGCGGTACTTAGTCCAGATAATTACCGTGCTGAGAACAAAGCAAAAAAGTTACTGTTTGGTCGTCGCTGGCCAGTAGAGCAAAATTTGCCAACCTCAGAGCTTATTCAAACAGCATTTTTAGCATTGAAAGTGGCACGCGAGCATGAAGTAAGAGAGCTTTTTCAGCTGCAGCATCAAGGCGCAACCAGCACGCCGTTTAATAATCATCATGATTTACCTGTTATGGCGCAAAACCCTGAGCTTGTTAAAAGCACATCGTTTAAAAATATTCCATTGAGCGACCTGATAGAGCGCCTGGTGTTTGCGGATAATAAAATTGCGCTAATTAACTGCCAAGCCATAATCACCGGCGAGCAGGTGTATACGGTTAAACTTCATTGCGATAGTTGTCAGCTAAGCGAATTTAATAATAAAACCTTGTCATTTTTAGCACCTGATGCAACAATCAACAGCTTTTTACATAGCTTTATTGCCGCACTGGTTGCTGTAAGTAACGAGTATGTGAGTGAGCATTTTAAATACCAAGGCTTTGCGCGCTTTAGTAAAGATGTACACGCAGAGCAGGTCGGGGAGCTAAGCATTGCCATGCGTTCACCAAGTTCAGTTAGTTTATGTTCTATGGGTAAGCAAGAGGCGAATCAGTTAAACTTTGAAATAGACAGCGGCAGGGCACCCCAAGGGTGTGGACAAGCCATTGGCGGGTTTTTAGCTGCCCATGGTATAGAGCAGCCAGAAAATGCACATTTATACCCTAATTATTTATAACTAAGGGACAGCTATAGTTTGTTTATTTCTTGTTTTACGCTATAGCTTGAGTCGGTAACAATGGCTTCAAGTGTTTGTACTCGCTGTTTGAGTTCAGTCACTTGCGCGGTTACTTCTGCTAGTTGCTTATGAGCATCTTGATTGTTGTCTTGAACTTTATGTTTAAACTCAAGGTGCTTTTTATACATATCGTAAATAACCCCCGAACCTACAGAAATAAGTACAATGAGAACTATCATTGTTGTGCCAGACATAATTACTTCCTTTAATTTTATTTTAAGTTTAAATTATAACCATAATTAAGCGCCGATAAAGCTAATTAATTGTAACTTTATTTGTATTTATAAAGTCATTGTTATTATTTGTGCCGCCACCATATAGTAACCATGCAGTTTTTTTTAATCGATACAAGGAATAGGTATGTTAAATAATAAAATTCCACCGGTTGTCGTTGTGGTATTTTTCGCTGCTGTTATGGCACTGATTGCGCATTACACAGTAATAGACTTTACCGCCTTCATAACTTACCTAGCATTAGGATTAGTCGCTATAGGTTGTTTCTTTTGTGTTGCTGGGGTCGTCAGTTTTCGTTTAGCCAAAACCACGGTACTACCAAATAAACCTGAGCAAGCAACAAGCTTAGTTACCTCAGGGGTATATAAACTCTCACGTAACCCTATGTATTTAGGCTTTGCTTTTATACTGGCGGGGTGGGGCGTGTGGCTAAGCTCTATTTGGGCTTTTTTAGGTATTGTGGGCTACGTTGGTTATTTAACGCTGTTTCAAATCATTCCCGAAGAGCGGGCGTTACATCAGTTATTTGGTGAGCAATTTGAGGATTACAAATCGCGGGTAAAACGCTGGCTTTAATGTTTTTTCATACTAAAAAAGGCTACCCTTGGTAGCCTTATAGTGTGCTTATTTTAAACTTTACTCGTATTCAAGCGGGTCGGTTACGTTGTTCAGCTCAAAGGCTTCTAAACGTTCTTGGCAAGCGCCACATTTGCCACAGGCCTTATCACGACCGTTATAACAGGTCCATGTTTGGCTGTAGTCTAATCCCATTTTAATACCATCGGTTAAAATATCGATTTTAGTATTATTTAAATACGGGCTAAAAATTTCTACCGCATCGTAATTAGCAATACGACACACATCATCCATCTTTTTAACAAACTCAGGGCGGCAATCTGGGTAAATAGCATGATCGCCCGAATGCGCACCGTAATATACTTTGCTTGCTTTAAGCGACACCGCATAACCTACCGCTAAAGAAAGTAAAATCATGTTGCGATTAGGCACAATGGTGCTTTTCATGCTTTCTTCTTCGTAATGGCCTTCTGGCACATCAATATCGTCCGTTAACGACGAACCACCAATAAGCTGATTAATTGCCGATATATCAACAATTTTGTGCGGTACATTTAGCTTTTCACATACGCTGGCGGCGACTTTAAGTTCTTTAACATGACGCTGACCATAATCAAACGAGAGGGCATAAACATCATGGCCTTGCTGCAGGGCTTTATTTAATACAGTAAATGAGTCCATACCGCCGGAATAAATAACAACTACTTTTTGCGTCATACGTGGTTTGCTCTTTAGTTTTGATAGAGGTTTATATCAGGGCGCGATATACTACACGGCCAAGGCATAAATGACAATTTTTGCACCGTGCTTTGTGATTTCTAATAGTAACAATTTTGCCGTCAGGTTGTAAGTGAGATTTCTTTTGTACAAAATTAATGAAGTGTTTGAAACCATTCAAGGTGAAGCGAGTTTTACTGGTACGCCGTCTATTTTTTTACGCCTGCAAGGTTGCCCTGTGGGATGTTCATGGTGCGACACAAAGCAAACTTGGGATGTTGATAACGTATATAAAGTATCACTTGATGACACGGTAGAAAAAAAAGCCGACTCAGATCATTGGGCCGAGGCCAGTGCAGCGCAGGTACTTGAGTTATTTAAATCCCGTGGCTATACCGCCAAGCATGTTGTTATAACCGGTGGCGAACCTTGCATGTATGATTTGAACCCAGTATGTAATTTACTGCATGATCATGGCTTTAGCACACAAATAGAAACCAGTGGCACCTTTGAAATTCTTGCCCCTGCCCAAACGTGGGTTACGGTATCGCCAAAAATTAATATGCGTGGTGGTTACAAAGTATTGAGCAGTGCTATGCAACGCGCCGATGAAATTAAACATCCGGTTGCTATGCAAAAGCACGTAGAAGAACTGGAAGAGTTATTTGTCGCCACGGGTGTTAACCCAAAACTGGTATATTTACAGCCAATCAGCCAAAAAACGTCGGCAACTAAATTAGCCATTGATACTTGTATCGCCAAAAACTGGCGCTTATCAATTCAAGTACATAAGTATTTGGGTATTAGTTAAACAGAAAGAGCAGTTATAAGTGCTTAGCTGTAAGCGTTAAACTGCTTGGCGTTAAGTTATATTACCTAGGTTGGGTGAGTAAACCCCAACCTAACTCAACAAATTTCAGCTCATAAAGCCAAGCAGGCTTTAAATATAATTTTCATCAATAAACTGGCACCACTGCGGTGTATTTAATTCTGGTACGTTTGGCTTATCTCTAATACCGAGTTTAAACATGATCACAGAGCGCCATTCTAAAGAGCCAATGTCTGGCCCATGTCCATAACCGTCACCGGTATTAATTTGCTGTTCAACATGGTTAAACCATGCTTCAGAGCACGGCGAATATTGTTCATCTTTTTGCGCAACACTACTGCATCCAGCAATAATGAGTAATAAAGGGGCCATTAATAGTCTCATATTTTACCTATGTGTTTATTTTGCTAATCGCTGCTGTGTTAAGTTTAAACGCTTATGTGAGCTGTATACTTGCAACCTTTCATCGTCCGTAATTAAAAATGCATCCATTTCTACAGATATTAAAGCAGATATGGGGAAAATCTCTAAAACACCAAGATCAGCAAGTTTAGCTGAAAGAAGTGCCGTTTTGCCATTAGCAATAAAAGTAGAATGTTGATCACGAAAATCGCCATCAACATATAGTTTTGCACCACCAAACCATGAGTTAACAATTTTAATTTTATGGCCCTTAACTGTGAATTCGAACTCTTTTCTCATTTTCAAACTCCATTTTTTGAAAAGTGTATAACATGTTAACGCCGTAAATAAACGGCAGAAGATAGTTGGCAATAACTTGTTGGGAACGAACAAAATAATCTGTTTTTATCCCACTTCTAATTTGTTTTGTTCAATTGCGATTTGCACAATACATTTTGGTTAAGTTTATTACCAAACAAAAATTTCAACCTTTCTGTACCACCCGTTTTTTCATAAAACTCTTGTAATGTAATTTCTTTTTTCTCGTAGCTCATTAGCTGCCAAAAACCGTAAAAGCCTTTGAACCAAAAGTAATAAAACACCGCTCCAACAGCCAATAGGAAATATGCTGATTTGCCAACTTTTCGTTTGTACTTTATGGCGCAATAAAAAAACCAGACACAGCTTAAAACTGCCACTATTAAAAATGCCGTAAAAGGTGTAATTGCAGTATCAATATTATCCCAAAGGAAGCTTAGACAAATTGAACTCCAATCTAACCCCATAGAGAAAATTAAAGTAATTTTAAAAAAGAAATATAATAAAACGGTAGTAAACACCGCATATAAGATCCCACTTTCCTTGTACTCTTCTTTATTCAATACTTGTCCTTATTGAGCGATTTAATAATCTTATAGTGCGCGAGTCGTGCAGGTTTATATCCATACCACGCTCACTTTTCTTCTGTAAAGTTTTAACAAATTACCTAAGATATTACTATCACTAACTTTTCTATGATTTTTAAGAAAAGCTAATATTTAAAAGCGTTGTTATTGAGCAGCGCTTTTGTTTTTATTTTGTATTGGCCTTGAGCCTTGAGCCTTGAGCCTTGAGCCTTGAGCCTTGAGCCTTGAGCCTTGAGCCTTGAGCCTCAAACTAACACCTAAGTTTGCAAAGTATACGGGGGGTGCATATATTAAACTAAGTGATTGGGAGAATGCGCTTGGTTAAATACCTACTACCGTTGTTTGTTTTTTCTTATGTTTTTATAAACTCGGCTTTTGCTACTGTAAAAGTGGGCGTGACTCACTGGGTTGATTACACTAATCCGGATGAAACAGGCGTTTATATTGAATTATTAAAAGAAGTTTATGCGGATGAACAGCTCGAGTTTGATTTTAGTACTTACAAACGAATTACCAATTTATTTGAACAAAAACAATATGATATTGTTGTTGGTGTTGCTAAAGAGGATATTCCTTTAGCTTATTATCCTAATTGGTATTTAGACTACGATTACCCAATTAATGCGTATTTTGTAGATTCTGCTCATAAGTTTAATAAACTGTCTGATTTAAACAACAAAGTATTAAGCTGGCTTGATGGCTACAATTTCGATAAGTTTATTGAATACCCACACGATTATTACCCGGCTTCTACTATTGAAAACGCAGTGGCACTGCTACTCAATAAACGCATAGATGCTTTCGTTGATTTTGACTACAACATTCCCAAAGAGTACAAATCAAAGCTTAATTATGTAGAGGTTGTGCCCGCAAGGCCTATTTATTTAGCCTTTTCGAATAATGAAAAAGGGAAAGCCTTGGCGCGAAGATTTGACCAAACAATGCCAAAATTAAAATCATCGGGAAGGTTGCAGGCATTATATAAATCAGATTATGAAAATACGCGTTTTGCAGAGTTTGACGCAAATAAAACAAAAATCGTATTGAGTAGTAACGATGAGTCTTTGCTACGACTGAACTCAGTTACCGAAGGAAAATCACTCGACGCGCAGCTTTATAAGTTAATTTTGGCTGAAATGCGAGATTACAGAATTGAGTTTGTAAAAGCGCCAGATACCAATGTTGAGGTGCAATTTGGCATTAGTCATTGTTTCGCCAATAAAATTAACACGCCAGAACGAGCAAGCCGCTATTTAATATCAAAGCCGTTTTCTTTGTATCTCGCACCGCGACTTTATTCTCCAAATAACTTGGCTCAATTTAAACATATAAAAAATTTAGACGAGTTGGTGTCACAAAGTGGATTAAGGTTGGGGTTATCAAAATTCAGAATATTCTCCGAAGACATTATGTCTCTACTTGAAGAGGTAGATAAAACTAAAATAAAACCAGCTCCCACTAATATATTCTCTAGATTACAACAATTAGCGAAGTTGCAAGAGTTTGATGCGTCTATTGAATACCCCAGTGATGTAGCCACGTATTGGCACGATATAACAGATGCTGATATTCACTCCTTTGATTTGAAATTAAAAACATCGTTTACTGTTGGGCATTTAATGTGTGAGCGCAGTGAAGAAAATATAAAATTTATGCAGAACTTTAATAATACACTCTCAAAATTAATTCAAAGCGATGAATATAAAGCGCTTATATACCACTTTGCGGCTGACTTACCTGCTGAACAGTTTAATAAAATTTATCAGCAAGCACTGTTAGATGAAGAGTGAGAACGCAAGCACAACGTGGTTTTTTAACCGCTAGGGTAGGCATATTTATCATTGAAATAATAAGCCGATGATAAAAATAAAGCCGCCTTTGTAAGGTAGATTTGTATAACGCTGAATACTTGGCTCTGAAAATTCAAACAATGGCACTAACAAGTGCACCTGCGTCAGTAATACCGGCGTCTTTCATGGCTTGGCTAATCATTTGTACCAGCGCGACTACTTGAGATTGTGTTGATGAAACAATATTTGCCTGTGCTTCAATTTGTGCTTGTATGACCTCGTCTTCCGGATCGGATTGAGTTTTTAATTGAGAGAGTAGCTCTTTTTGTTGTTCAAGCTGCTGTTTAAGCTCTTTAAGTTGCTCTATCATTTTTGCGATATATTCAGGCATTTCTGAATTTGCTGTTTTTTCAGCGTTTTGCTCAGCCTCTTTTCCTGAGAGTTTATTGCGTTCTTTGTCTGATAATTGATAATCAGTGTTGTCCTGATTTTTTGTTGTGTCTTTTGTTTGTTGTGTAATATTTGTTTTTTCGGCTGTAATTTTAACGTCAAAGGCTGAGTGTTTATTTAGCTGTATCACGGTTTATTATCCATAATAGTATGTTTATTAATGTTGTTATCGGCCGCGATGCCAAAGTTTAAAGTGCTAAAGCAATAAAAAACGTTGCCTTTGAGCAACGTTTTTTAGGTTTATACTACGATTTTTTGTTTTCAACTTTACCGCTTGAATAAATAAAAAATAATGCAATGGCTAAACACACTAACGCCGCTAGTCGACTGGGTGACAATGCAATAGCCTCATTACCAAGCCAGCCAAAATTATCAATTAATACACTCATGGTTAGTTGACCAAAAATAACCGCGACGGTTGCCAACGCTGCACCTATTTTTTGCACCGCAAGCACCATAATAACAATGTATGGTACGCCACACATGGCACCAAGTAGCTGCCATTTTGGTACATCCATTAAGGTTACAGCATGATTTGGTTCAAAATAAAATATGAGCAGTGCGGTTACTAGTGCACCAACAGAAAAGGTTAAAAAAGCACTTTTAAAAACACCGACGTTACCGCCTAGTCGTCCGTTTAAGGCTGCTTGAATGCTTAATGTTGCGCCACCAATTACAGCTAGAAAAATCATAATAATAGTCATAGTGAGTTTATCCTTGTGCCATAAAAACCAGAGAGATAATAATAAACGCCAAAGCAATAATGCGTTTAACATCGATTTTGCGTTCAGTGGTGCCAAACAAACCGTAATGGTCAATAATTAAGCTTTTGAAAATTTGCCCTGCGAGTATGCCGATCATTGTCATGGCTATGCCGATGTTTGGCGTTGCAATTGTTAAAATAACCACGTAAACAGGGCCAAGCACGCCACCTAATAATAAAGAAGGGGGCTGGCTAAAAAATGAAGGACTATTACGAGGGCTAAAAAACAGCATTAGCAAAAATGTTAAGGCGGCACCAACCGCAAATATACTAAATGTGGCCCACAGTTCACCCACTTCACTACCCAAAGGCCCTAATAACCCCGCTTCTACGGACAAACCCATACCGCCCATAAAGGTCAGTAATATTAATAGAAATTGCATTTATATCCTCCAAATAGTAATTAATACCATTTTAACCCAGCTAATAAGCCAGAAAAACGCTACAATCCAGAATTGACTTTTGCAGGAATTGCACAAATGAATGACATAAATACAGTGAGCATTAAAACACTCGTTACGTTTATCGGTGTTTTTAATACCCATAGTTTTTCAGAGGTGGCTAGGCGGGAGGGGGTGTCTGCGTCAAATATTTCACGCACTATTCAACAATTAGAAGATGCACTAGGGCAGCAGCTTTTTTATCGAAATACCCGTGCTGTTGTGCCAACAGAAGCGGGTCGGTTGTTTTTAGATTATGCACAAACAATCACCGAGCAAATGAATGACGCGAGAAAAGAGCTGCAAGACAGAACGCTCGAACCAACCGGGTTAATTAGAATTAATGCGCCTGTATTTTTTGGCCAAAGGCACATTGCTCCTTGGTTGCCTGAGTTAAGTATTCGCTACCCAAACTTACAAATAGAGTTAACACTTACTGATGACTTTATTGACCCGCATCGAGATGCCACCGATGTTATATTTCGTATCGGTGCGTTAACCGACTCTTCGTTACATGCGCGCGTATTTGGTACTCAAGTGTATCATTTAGCAGCCTCACCAGCGTATTTGAAAAACAACCCTAAAATTACTAACCCATCTGCACTTAAAAATCATCAATGCTTAATTTACAAAGGTTCTTCAGGCGCGAATCGTTGGCTGTTTAAAGCTAAAAATGCATCATGGGCTCATTACTCTGTTGCACCATTACTTGCCTCAAATAACGCTGATACATTATTAACTTGTGCATTAAAAGGCATGGGTTTAGTGCTGTTTCCTGATTGGCTTATTGGTGAGCATTTAAAGGCGGGTACTTTAGTAAAGGTGTTACCTAATTATGATGCAGCAATTAAAACAGAGCCTCAGCAAATAGCGGCTATTTATCCACACACACGCTATGCCCCTTTAAATGTTAGGGCGCTTATTGATTACTTTGCTGATGTTTTCGGTGAACCGCTTTATTGGCAACAATAGCTTAATTGATTTGGTGCTTTAAAAACCAAAAAAGCGTTGCTCTTGAGCAACGCTTTTATTTTTATCTTGTTTAGCCTTTAGCCTTTAGCCTTTAGCCTTTTAGCCTTTAGCCTTTAGCCTTTAGCCTTTAGCCTTTAGCCTTTAGCCTTTAGCCTTTAGCCTTTAGCCTTTAGCCTTTAGCCTTTAGCCTTTAGCCTTTATTCAGCTGCTAAATAATCTAATACCACTTGGTGGTGATCTTTGGTTTTGAATTTATCAAACAAGTGTTTAATT
This sequence comes from Pseudoalteromonas issachenkonii, assembly GCF_002310795.1. Classification (NCBI taxonomy): domain Bacteria; kingdom Pseudomonadati; phylum Pseudomonadota; class Gammaproteobacteria; order Alteromonadales; family Pseudoalteromonadaceae; genus Pseudoalteromonas; species Pseudoalteromonas issachenkonii. Next base: position 2,056,246 of record NZ_CP011030.1, on the reverse strand, counting down.
TTACCGTCTTGGCCTACTAAGAAAGTGAGGCGGTGGATACCGTCGTACTCTTTGCCCATAAACTTTTTATAGCCCCACACCCCAAATGCCTCAGCAATGGCATGATCTTCATCTGAAAGTAGATCAAAGTTTAATTCTTTTTTTGTTTCAAAGTTTTTAAGGCGCTTAATCGGATCTGGGCTTATGCCAACAACATGGGTGTTAAATTTAGCAAGCTCGGCTTGTTGGTCACGCAGGTTTTCGGCTTGTACGGTACAGCCAGGTGTTGACGCCTTAGGATAAAAGTATACCAGTACTTGTTTTTCTTTTAATAACTCGCTGAGCACGACGGTTTCGTCATTTTGGTTTTGTAAGCTAAAAGCCGGTGCTGTGTCGCCACTTTGTAATGGGGTAATTTTGTTCATGCTAAACTCCTTAGCGAATACGTCGAAAGATGTAATCTACGTTTAAAACGTGCGAAAGGTTTTCAAAACTAATTTTAAATTGGTCAATATCAACGTCAACGGGAATATTAAATTCAAGTTCACAGCGCATTTTAAGCTCAGTTTCCTCTTCGTAGGTATCTGATTTTAATGAGCAAATATTAATATTATTATCTGCAAAAAAACGCGTTACTTTACTTAATGTGCCAGGGGTGTCTATGCCGGTATATTCTAAGGTATAGCCTGCACAAAATTCGCTTTGATTATGGCTTGAAGTACGCTTCATCATAGTGAGCAGTCCAAGCTCCATGCCTTTGGTCGGTAATGTATGCTCTATGCGGCTAATGGCTGACATATCACCGCTAAGTAGCATAATAAAGGTGAATTCGTTGCCTAAAATTGCAATACGGCTATCTATAATATTACAGTGGCAATCGCTTACGAGTTGAGTAAGTTCACTGACGATGCCCGATCTATCCTCGCCAATTGCGGTTAAAACAATTTGATGATTTGAAAATGCAGTCATGGGTTTTAAAGTACCTAAGTTACTTGGATGAAAACAACCGACTTGGCAACAAAAAAATAAACACGTAGCGTTGCACGGCGGCAAAGTTTAACACAAAACCCGCGTTAAACTATAGCAGCGGTTAATTTTAGGCGGTTAATAGTGCAGTGTTTCTTGTTTTTACAAGCTTGTGAAAGTACCATAGCAAAAATGTGTCTATTTGTAGCCTAGTCCGTTTGTTATCTCATAGGCTGAATGCAGTTAGGCAAGCAAATTATAAATGTAAAGTTAATATTGATTTTACACTGAACCAAATCGGCATTACCCACTCATATATTTGTTAAAACAATTAAGGGTATGCTAAGGAGAATTATCTGTGCAGTATTGGATCCCAAAAGCACTAGCAGTAAGTGTATTGGTAAGTTTGTCAGGGTGTAGTGTATTTACAAGTGATGCTCATAATGAGCGTAATTACCGCGCCCATGAGCCGGTTAAAGCGCCTGCATCGTTATCTCAACCCGCTCAAGATCCTGTTTATAAAATGGATGTGGGTCAATATGATAATAATCCGGAGGCAACAAACTATCGTCCGCCGGCGCAAGTTTTAACCATTGCTAAAGGCAGTTGGGTTGAGGAAGCAGATAAACAAGCGCGTATTTATTTTGATAAAAATGACGGCATTGAAGATTTAGATGTGTTTATTTGGGATTCGATTCAAGCGGTGCTTGCTGATAATAACATTAACGCAACACAGCAAGATAAAACGCAAGGAACACTCGTAACCGATTGGTACGCTATTGTAAAGCCTGAAGAAAGCTGGTTATGGGGCAATGATGAAAGCGTTGATTTAGAGCGTTTTAAATTTACCATTGAAGAAAAAGAACACCAACGCACAGCGTCTTTAACCGCTGAGCTTATTGATTTTAAAGGTGATAAGCCGCTAACTGATTTATTAAAACAACAGCTTGAAGTGCGTGCGCTTAACCAAGTAGTGAGCGAGTTTGATTACCGCTACCGTCAGCTTGAAGTTGATATGCGTAAGCGTCAAGGGATCATCTCGTTAGAACTCGGGTTTGATAACAAAGGCAATGCCGCACTTGTTACTGAGCAAACGTATGACACCGTATTCGATCGCTTTTCTGGATTTTTAGAGCGTTTGTCGTTCACAATTGTTGAAGTAAACCAAGAGACAGGTTTAATTACAGCAGATTATGCGAAAGTAGAAAGCAGTGTGTGGGATTCAATTTGGGGCGATGTACCAACAGAGCTTCCAATTGATGAAGGTCAATACCAAATTTTGGTTAGCAAAACCAAACAAGGTGGCACCAGTCTAACGTGGATGGATGACAAAGGCGAAACGCTTGAACCAGGTACAATGAATGGGTTACAACAAGCATTAGAAGCGGCGTTAATCAAGCGCGGTATTAAAATTTAATAAATATAAATACTTCCCACAAAAAGAGCACTTAGCTCTTTTTGTGGTTTTTACAGGTTGAAAATATGTCTCAGTTAGATTCATCACGCCCAGCACCGGTTCAAAAAAGTTATGATTTGAAAGTATGGTTGGTTTTTTTAATTCCTTCTTTAATCGGTGTTTTTTTGTTCATGACGCCAGTACCGTCTGGCGAAATAATGACAATTCCTATTGCGGTAATGGCAAAAGCAATTCAAGCCTTATTTAGTGAAATAGCACTAGGGCTAATAGCAACAATTATTTGTATTACTGGCGTTATGTCGTTGATATTTAGTGTGTTTAAACCGAAAAGCTTAACCAAATTTCGCTTATTAAATCATTTGTTTAATGTGAGTTGGATTTGGTTAGTAACACGGTTATTTGGTATGGCGTTTGTGCTTTTAACTTATTTTCAAGTTGGGCCGCATGCTATTACCTCAGAAAATACCGGTTTATTAGTATTAAAAGATTTACTACCGGTGTTGTTTTCGGTGTTTATTTTAGCGGGCTTGTTACTGCCGTTATTACTTAATTTTGGTTTACTTGAGCTGGTGGGTACCTTACTTACTAAAGTAATGCGTCCATTGTTTGGCGTACCAGGGCGCAGTGCAGTTAACTGTGTTGCTTCGTGGTTAGGTGATGGCAGTGTCGGTATTTTGATGACTGCACGCCAGTATGAAGATAAATACTACACTCAACGTGAAGCTGCGATTATTGGTACCACTTTCTCTGCTGTATCAATTACCTTTTGTTTGGTTGTTATTGGCCAAGTAAAGCTTGAATATTTATTTGCACCTTTTTACCTAACCGTGTGTTTAGCGGGTGTAGTGGCTGCGATAATTGTTCCGCGTTTACCGCCACTGCGTTTTAAAAAGGACGTGCTTATTGATGGTGAAGAGCCCGATGGAAACGCTGAATTGGTTCCTGAAGGCAAAACATTATTTAAGCATTCACTTGATGTTGCATTAACTAAAGCAGAAAAAGCACCAGGCTTAAAAGGCACAATTGAAGAGGGCTTACACAACGCATTTGATATGGTGTTTGCAGTATTACCTGTGGTAATGGCTGTGGGTACATTTGCTTTAATTATTGCTGAGTACACGCCAATATTTCAATATTTAGGTATGCCGTTTATTCCATTTTTAGAATTACTACAAATACCTGAAGCCGAAATGGCGGCGCAAACGATTATGGTGGGATTTGCAGATATGTTTATTCCGTCTATTTTAGCCGCAGGCTCAATTGAAAGCGATGTAACACGTTTTATTATTGCAGCAATGAGTGTAACGCAACTTATTTATATGTCTGAAGTGGGCGCACTTTTATTAGGTAGTAAAATACCGGTTAATATTTTTGAGTTATTTGTTATTTTTATTCTCAGAACTTTAGTAACCTTGCCAGTTATTGCCTTAATGGCACACTGGTTAGTTGGTTAGAACAATCATTTAAACGAAAAAAAGCCCTGATTATTCAGGGCTTTTTTGTTTCTTTGCTTTGCGCAGATGAGCTTGGTGCTGAAGGTTTAAACTCGCTTTTTGCACTTAAACGCAGCAGTACTAAATTGCCGATAACAATAGCCAGTACAATCACGATAACGAGTACGATTTGCCAAATTTGCATTGCGATGCTCTTATTTTTTATTAAGCGGTAATTATGACCACTTTAAATAAAAGCCGCAATCCTCTCTAGGACTGTAAATAAGCAATTAAAACCGTTGTGCCACCGATAACGTTAAAAAGTTAATGCCTGGGTTGGGCGCTTTAAATCCGGCGTTTGAATAGTGAATAATTCGCAGCGCTACATTGGTTTCACCAAAATCCGCCACTAGGCCTATCCTATCTTCAAACTGGTAGTGAGTACTTAGGTTTTTATCGGCAAAATAGCGCTCATCAAGTAATGAAAAACCAATACCTGCCTCTACATAAAAGGGGGTGTTGTACACACTAAATGCTGGAAATTGCACTACCGGTGACACAGCTAAGACTACGTTGGATTGCGATTGTTGATCATGGCGGTATTGCCACACGTTAACGCTGGTTTCTAAATAAAAACGAGCATCGCCGACAAAGTTTTGCATTCCTTGAGGGTGATATTGATACGCAAGCTTTGCCCCTGTTACATTGCCTTCTCCTTTTAATAAATCGACGGCATAACCATGGTTAGAGGATGCATAAGCGGCTTTGGTAGCCAATATAAACAGGGTAAAAACAAGAACTAAAAGTCTGTTGTATGAGGTTTTCATAACGGCCAACTTGGGTTTAAGTCAAAATAGTAAAGGGATAATAAGGGCGGTGAATTGGTGTTTTCAATGAGGACAAAAAGCCGCTTGTATATGGCTTGTTAACTGATTTATTTAACCAATTGAATTTATTTAATTAATTCAATTGGTGCCAATTAGGCATTAATAAGTTGCTTATTTATGCCTTTTTTATTGCCTGTTATTTGCGTAAATTACGCTTAAATTAATTATTTAAACTATGCATTTTTTATGAAACTTATAAAGCTTTTAGTGGTTATTGCTGTTTTTTTCAGTAGCGCTTTGTATGCACAAACGCAGCCATCACCTAAGCAGTTATTGCAAACTGTAGCAGAATCATTATTTAACGATATTGGACAGGTAAATGCGAAAGGCGATGCCAGCAAAGAAGCCATGTCGTTAATTGTTCAGCAGCGTTTAATGCCACATATTGATGTTAAGTTTGTGTCGTTTAAATTATTAGGTAAGCATATTAAAGGTATTAACCGCGACCAAGGTGTTGCGTTTATTAATGCTGTAGAGCATTACTTAACAGGAACATATGCCGGTGCGCTTATGAAGTACACAGGGCAGGATGTAATATTTGAGCAAGACGCTGCTGCAAGCGACTCTAAATTTGCTACGGTTAAAACGCAAATTATTGAACCGAATAAGCCAACCATTGATTTGCATTTTAAATTGCGTTTAGGTAATAACAATCAGTGGAAGGTATACGATATTGTTGCAGAGGGAATTTCGTTACTCAGTGCTAAGCAAAAAGAGATCATTCAACGTATTTCTGATGTGGGATTAGACCAAGTCACAGCAGAACTTCAGCAAAGCTAGTACTTTTGCAATTAACAGCTCCAACCTTAAAAGCAGCTAATGGCAGATGTCGTTAGCTGCTTTTGTATTTTGGCCTATATTGCATGAGTTTACGCTAGCTTGGCTACCTAGCTGTGGTAGAATATTGGCTTCTTTGATTAAGCGTGGTGTCAGCTAAATACTGTTATAACTGACTACTCACCCGAGCTACACTGGAGTTGTGTTGTTTTAATGGAAAATGTACTAATTTGGCCAAAGGAATACCCGTTACTGGTCAAAGGGCTGGTTGAACAAAACGGTGCCTTCATTTTAGATGCTTTAGAAGCTTGGCCCGCCTGTCGCTCTACTGAAGAAGATAATGGTGTATGCACCACTGTTTTACCCCCAATTTATTATTTAACCTGGTTAACCCCCTTAGAGCCATTTGAAGAGTGTTATTTTCAGCATATTTCTGAATATGATGAAAACGCACAAGAGTATATTGCTGCACTGAAAGAGCATTATTTTGCCAATGATTACAGCATAGAAAATATTGTGCTAATGCTGTGTCAGCGACTTGAAAAGTATGCAAGTGTGTCGGCGCAAAATAACATTGAAACGCCACTTTCTTTAATTAGCTTATTTTTTAGTAAACGCTTTTTTACTCTGATAGAGCATGCGCTAGAGCAAGGTGCAAAGCTCTCAGCTGAAGATACCTTATCTATTTGGAAAGAGGTCGATTTTAGAGAGCGTTTAAGTGCGCATATTCCCCAGTCGATTGCTGATATTGATCACTTAGCAGAGCTGACCAGCGAAAAAGTGGCTGCTGGCAAAGATTACTTTACTTTGTTAACTCAGGTGTCTCCTGATGTTGACTCTATTGTGTTGTTAGAAAATGCCTTACTTGCGCATTTAAACAAGAAAAAAGCTAAGCAAACCATGGCAATGCGCTTTATTGAGCAAGGCGCCACGGGCACCTTAACCGATGAAGATAATAAAACAGCATTTATGTGGGCGGCAGAAAAAGGCTACGTAAATGTAGTAGAAACACTCCTGCAGTACCAAGATAAAAAAGCGGTAGACGGCCAAGGTAATACGGCGCTGCATTACGCGGTGATAAGTAAAAACGAATCGTTAATGATTTTACTGCTCAAAGCAGGGTATGACTTTAGAGCGCGAAATAACGAGGGGTTAAGTTGTTACCGATTAGCGGTTAGTATAAAAGCCAGCAACTTAGTTAAGTGCCTTGAGCGTGACTTTGGTATTAAAGAGTTATCGCCAGAGGGGCAGCTAGAGCGAATTAAAAAGGTGCATGTGTTACATGCGGTTGTCGCTTTATTATTACCGCTACAGTTATTTTTCTTTTTTGATGAAAACATCACTATAAAAAGTGAGCTTACTCTTTTTATGACTATGACGGCGGTGGTGTGTTTTTTCTTTGCAACGAACTTAAAGCGTTGCTCATTGTATCCGCATGTAAAACACCCATGGGGATTGTTTTTAATAAGAATGATGTCGGTTTTTAGTCTTGTTGCACAACTAGGTTTAGCCTGTATTGTGGGGCTGGCAGCTTTAAGCGAGTTAGTTTAAAAGTTAATGTTTTGCTACAAAAAAACGCGCTAATTAGCGCGTTTTTGCATTGTTGGGTATTTATTACGGATTGTTTTTATCGTGCTCGTGTGCGGCTTTTTCTTCAGCGAGCTCATCTTTAAGCTTGCGAATTTTAAGCCCAAGTTCTTGCCCTCTATGGCGCGCATAATAAGTACAGCCAATAAACATAGATGAGGCAAATAATAACTCAAGCAATACCCATTTAAGCTCATCTTGTGCGACCCACAGCAATGTAAAGCCATGAATAAAGTAAAACATAACAATAAAATTAGCCCACGCATAGGTGTAGGTTTTATCTTGTAATATGCCTTTTAATGGCAGTAATAGTGGCAATACATACACTAAGAAAAGAAAGGTGTTACTGTGGCCGTCTCTAGGGGCTAATACAAACATCCATAACGGCATTAAAATAAGCAGACCAATATAACCAAATAAGGCTAGGCGCTGAAATTTAATGGTAATCGGTTTTTTAGCAGGCTCGTTTGCTTGAATCATTTAAGTTTACTCGCAACTTGAGTCAGGCGTTTTCCTACGCTTTGACATATTTTAATTTCATCCTTACTTAGGGTTGAGCTGTTATTGCTACCTGCAACATGAGAGGCGCCATAAGGTGTTCCTCCTGTTTCGGTGCCGAGCAACTCAGGTACATCGTAAGGTACGCCCATCAACATCATCCCATGGTGTAACAAAGGCAATGATAAATTGAGTAAGGTTGCTTCATTGCCACCATGCATACTGCTTGATGATGAAAACACACAGGCAGGTTTATCAATAAGTTGGCCTTTGAGCCAAAGATCGCTGGTGGTTTCCCAAAACGTTTTTGCTTGTGAGGCCATCATGCCAAAGCGGGTCGGCGTACCAAATGCAAGCCCGTCGCAGGCAACTAAATCATCTTTACTGATCACAATGTCATGCGGGTTTTTGGCCACAAAAGTACGCAGTAATGCGGTTGCGCCTTGTTGCTCTATTGACTCTGCAATCTCATGCGCCATAGCCTCTACTGAGCCATGGCTTGAGTGATACAGCACCACGATGGTTGTGCTCATTATAGAACGCTTAATACGTTTTCAGGCGGGCGACCTAGGGCGGCTTTATTGTTATTTACTACAATAGGGCGCTCAATTAGTTTTGGGTGATTGACCATGGCATCAATAAGCACTGACTCGCTATTTTCATCTTTTAAATTAAGCGTTTTGTACTGCTCTTCTTTGGTGCGCATCAAATCTCGTGCCGAATTAAACCCCAGTTGAGAAACTAAGGTACTAATTTGCTCATGAGAAAGGGGTGTTTTTAAGTATTCAACAACACTCGGTTCAATGTTTTTACTTTGTAATAGGTTAAGGGTTTCGCGTGATTTTGAACAACGCGGATTATGATAAATAGTAACTGACATAAAAATACATCCAAAGTATAAATTGTGGCTATTTTAGGTGAACTCACTAAAGACTTAAAGCCTCGCAAGCTCTTTTTGCAATAACCGATACTGTGTGAGTAACGCTTTTAAGCGCTGTTGCTTAACATTTTCACTTGGCTCTACAAAATTAAGCGCTTTTTGTATTTCATCGGCCGCTTTTAAATACGCACCATACTGAGATAATACATCGGCATTGGCTTCATGGTAGGCCGCCAATTTTTCTTGTTTTTTGTAGGCGTTAGTTAAAAGCTGTTTGCCTAAACTGTGATCGGGTTTTTCCAGTAAAAACGACTTTAATATATTTTCAGCTAACTCATATTGCTCAGCCTCTAGTGCCGCGTTGGCGTAATTTAAGGTGATCACTTGGTTATTTGGCCGATAATTATTTAGCTCGCTTAAGTAACTAACAGCCTCTGCGGCTTTTTTTTGTGCAATGAGTAAATCTGTTTTGGTATCAATATAAAATAAGTTTTTAGGATCGTCTGCTAGTAACTTATCAAGTATAGGCTGTGCTTCATCCGTCTTTTTTTGATCAAGCAAACTAATAGCTAAGCCGTACTGTAATGCTACGTTGTTATAGGTGTTTTCGCGCATTAACTTTCTAAATAAGGCTTCTGCGTTTTCGGGTTTGTTATCGTAACGCGCCAGGACTCGGCTTTTTGCTAAGTCAAAATCAAGGCTCGAGCTTACCTGGCGTTTAGGGTATTGCTCGGCGCGAAGGCGAACATCTGACACACGACTTTCAGGAAGAGGGTGAGTGAGTAAAAACGCCGGTGGTTTATATTTATAACGAATTTGTGCGGCAAGTTTAGTTAAAAATTCACTTGATGCTCTGGCATCAAACCCTGCGTTGTTGAGGGTTTGCATGCCCATTCTGTCTGCTTCTTGCTCGGCAGAACGGCTATGTGTCAGCTGACTGAAAGCTGATTGTGTTTGGCTGGCTGAAATAATAGCCATACCGGCATCAGGGGCTACAACCGCGGCTAAAATACCAGCAATCATGCCTGCAATGGTAAGCCCGCTATTATCTTGTTGCTGCTGAATGCGCCTTGCTAAGTGGCGCTGTGTGACGTGTGCAATTTCATGGCCAAGAACCGATGCAAATTGACTCTCGTTATCGGCTTGGGCTATTAATCCGGTGTGTACACCAACATGGCCGCCATAAAATGCAAATGCATTGATTTCGGGATTATTTAACCAAAAGAATGAAAACCCAAAACGCACATCATTGGCGTTAGCAACTAACTTTCTACCTAAGGTTGTTAGGTATTCATCAAGCACCGGATCGTTAATCAAAGGCGATGAGCCTCTGATCTGCATCATCATCACTTCACCAATCGCTTTTTCTTTTTCAATTGGCAATGCTTGTAAGGCTGAAGTGCCTAAGTCGGGCAGTTGAAGATTGGTTTGTGCCTTTAACGGCTCACTTATCAGTAGGCTAAACGTAAGCGCTGCACTGCATAAAGTGATAAAGGCTGATTTTAGCTGCATTATATTCCTTGTTTATTTTTATCAGGGGCACTAGCACTTGAAGGATCATCTGTGTATAAACGGCTGTCCTTTTCACATAGTTGATAAAACGCCTTTATTGTGACCCCATCAACCTTAACAATGTTCAATTGAGTTTGTAAAAAAGCAATAATTTTATGAACCACTTTGTGAGAATGTAATATAAGCGCTTTATCTGCCTCATCACCTTGGTCTAAGTAAAAGCCAATAAATTTATGTAATTGATTAATGCGAATAACGGTTTTCATAGTCAATGGATCCCATAACCTAAACTCCATCGATTCATCATGTCGTGCGTACCTATCGATGGCGGTATCATTAGAAAAAGGGAAGGCTTGTAATTCAAAACCACGCTCGGTAAACACTTGATGCAGTGAAATTCGTGGCTTGTTATTGCTTTCTTTTTCATAAAGTTCGTTGGGGTCTATTCCCAGCGCTTCTAAATTCCAATTGCGTTTGTCGATAATACGCTTAATGGCATTATCAAATCCGTGATCTAAAATACTTTCACATTCACTCACCGATGAAGCCACTAAATGATAAAAATGCGGCAGCTCCCCCCAATTAATTTGCTTTTTAAACCAATTAATTTCTTTGAGAGTTGGATTGCTAGGCAATTGCGCTTTATTATGCGAATTAGGCATTAACGTATCCTGATAGCTAACGATGTTATAAGGATAAACCATTGCAGAGGTTGTTTTAAGAAAAAGTTAAATTTAACTGCGGTTAATCTCAATTGGCCCTGTTATAGGACTTATTATTAATGTGAATAGGTAGCGAAACGAGTATGCTAGAGCTAAATTTACGCACTTATAAATGCCCACAGCAATTTATTCAGTTTAAATTAGGGCTGCGTGATGCAATATCGTTAAAACAAGCAATTACCTTTAATATCTCACAAGAACAAAACACTGATGATATTGAACGATATTTGCAAAAAAAAGCGTATTATTACAAGTTAAATAAACAACAGGGGTTGTTATTAGTGGAGCCGTTACGTGTTTGAATATGTAAAAGCATGGTATGAAAAAAAGTTTTCTGATCCTGATTCAGTCACTTTACTTTTTTTATTGTTGGCACTGGTTGCCATGTTGTATTTTTTTGGCCCATTAATTGTGCCTGTGTTAGTGGCACTGATCATAGCTTATTTATTAGATTGGCCTGTGGTTCACTTAGAACGGTTTGGCCTTAAGCGTTTTACTGCCACCAGCATAGTAATGCTGATATTTATTGGCATTATGCTCACTTTAATATTGGTTATAGGCCCTGTGCTTTGGCAGCAAAGCAGTAACTTAGTCCAAGAAACACCGCATATGGTTGAACAAGGTAAATCGTTTTTACTCGATCTGCCTGATAAATACCCCAGCCTTATTAGCGCAGAGCAAGTACAATCGATTGTAGTAACCGTTGAAACCAAAGTTCTCGACTTTGGCCAAGTGGTATTATCTGCGTCGCTTAATTCATTAAAAGACGCTGTAGCATGGTTAATTTACCTTATTTTGGTACCGCTACTGGTGTTTTTTATGCTCAAAGATAAAGTAGAGCTCAGTGCCAGCATTGCTAAAATGATCCCACGCCAACGCCGCTTAATTTTACAAGTGTGGCATGAAATGAATCAGCAAATAATGAATTATATTCGTGGCAAAGTATTTGAAATTTTAATTGTTGGTTCTGTGTCGTTTATTGCTTTTACCATACTGGACTTACGGTACGCCGCGCTTTTAGGCGTTCTCGTAGGCTTTTCGGTGCTTATTCCATTTGTGGGCGCAGCGTTAGTAACTATACCAGTGGCCGCAGTAGCGCTGTTTCAGTTTGGTTTAGAAACTCAATTTTGGACCGTTTTAATTATATACGGCATTATTCAAGCGCTCGATGGCAACGTATTGGTGCCTTTATTGTTCTCTGAAGCGGTTGATTTAAATCCGGTATTTATTATTGTTGCGGTGCTATTTTTTGGTGGCCTATGGGGTTTTTGGGGAGTGTTTTTTGCCATTCCATTAGCATCATTAGTCAAAGCACTTATTAATGCCTGGTCATCCAAACACGAAGAACTCGCGCAAGAGCTCGGTAACTAAAAGGTATAGTAAACGCACTTTAATTACGAAAGATTATTATTCATTCCTGTCAAAACTATGTACTATTGGGAATAAGATATATTTTTTAGTAATAAGGTGCGTTTTTAATGTCAGAGTTTTTATTGCCAGATGAACCCAAAGCTCAAGTTTATCTCGATGCAAATGCGACCACACCTGTATTGCCATGTATTGCAGAGGTGGTGTGCCATGCTATGCAAATTTGTTTTGGTAATCCCTCAAGTCCTCATATAACCGGCATTCAAGCCAAGCACTTATTAGAACAAACTAGGCAAAAAGCCCGTACCGTCATTGGCGCGCAGCAAGGTGATATTTTATTCACCTCCGGTGCCACTGAGGGGATTCAAACCGCCATCGTATCGACGCTCATTAATGCAAAACACCATACAAAGCCAAACCCCGTTTTATTGTATGGGGCAACCGAACATAAAGCGGTGCCTAATACGCTAAAGCATTGGAATACAGTGCTTGAGATTAACGCTGACATTATTGCTATTCCGGTTAATCGTGATGGTATTTTAGATTTAGACTTTATTGCTCAGCATATTGATAACGCTTTGATGATTTGCACGATGGCCGTTAATAATGAAACCGGTGTTTACCAAGATCTAAGCGCCATAGAAAAGGTGATTCGTAGTCGTAATAGCCAAGTCACTTGGATGGTTGATTGTGTACAAGCGCTTGGCAAACAACAGCTCAACCTAAGTGAAACAACGATTGATTATGCGCCTTTTTCAGGGCATAAACTTTATGCACCTAAAGGCATAGGTTTATTGTATATTCGTCAAGGCAGCCCATACACGCCCTTTATAGCCGGTGGCGGCCAAGAAAGTGGCATGCGCTCTGGTACAGAAAACCTGCCTGGTATAGCTGGGCTCAATAAGCTGTTTAGTTTGCTGCTAGATAAACAAGACGAGACTTTTAAATCAATAGATGTACTTAACTTGTACCGGGATAAACTGCATAGCGCCTTAGTTGATACTTTTGGAAGTATTACCTTTAATCATGACTTTGCCTGCTCTGTGCCCACAACGCTTAATTTTGCGGTTAACGATTTAACTAGTAAAGAAGTTATTGATTTGTTTGACGCTGCAGGTATTAGGGTCAGCGGTGGCTCTGCATGCAGCACGGGAGCTACGCAGAGCTTTGTGCTTGATGCGATGGGAGCCTCACAGTGGCAAAGTGAAAACGCTATTCGTTTGTCATTTGGCCCTGCTGCTACGATGGCGCAAATAGATGATGCATGTGAACAAATTAGAGCGCTTAAAACGGTATTACAAGCTAACTGTTTAGTGATTTCTGATAGCAGTTTTCCTTTGCAAGAAGTATGTGCTTTAGGGCTTACCCAATTTAGACACCAAGGTGCATGTAGTTGGTTGTATGTAACAGATGATCAACATGCATTTATTATCGATCCGATTATTGAACTGATCCCTCGCTTTGAAAAAATAGTAACTACGCAAAATTTAACTATTACCGCTATTTTAAATACGCATGAGCATCAAGAACGTTACTGCGCACTTGATTTAATGCGCAGCGCACTTAAAGAAAACCTAGTCGCTGGAGAGGTTGATAAATTAGGCTGGCCAACGAATAGCGACACATTGCAATTAACTACTAACGTTCTCGAAAAGCTAGCCACACCAGGGCATAGCCAAGATAGCGTGAGTTATTTATTAAAAGCGAATAATGGAGATGTTCAGTACTGTTTTTGTGGTGATTTAATTTTACCTGCGGGGCTTGGAAATACCGCGCTTGATGGCGGGGATGCAATGCAAATGGCGCATTCCTTGACGAGGTTAGCAGCAGAGCTTAATCCGCAAAGTGTGCTGTGTTCAGGGCATGATTACCAACAGTGCTTTGCAATGAACTGGGCTGTTCAACAGCAGCAAACGCCATTATTACAAACCTTAATTAAAGGTGATATTGATGACGCTGAATTTGCCGCACAAAAACAGCAAGCAGATTTACAACAGCACACACAAGCCAATACGCTCTGTGGTTATGTTAATGCTAAGCCTGCTGTAGAAACTTCGCAATTAAGTTTTAACCAAGCAAAAGAAATACTGGTAAAGGGCAATGCGTATTTAATTGATACCCGAGAACCTTATGAACACGGCGCTAATAATTTAAGCGTATTGCTAAACGTACCCATAGCTAAAACCTTAAATATTCCTTTAAGTCGAATGGCTCATGCACTTACGCAAGGCCAATTGGACAAAAACAACCAGTATATTTTGGTGTGTCGCAGTGGTAACCGTTCAAAAATTGCGGCAGCAAATTTGACTGAGCTTGGTTACAGCAGTGTTTATAACTTATCAGGTGGTTTAGCGTTAACCGGTTAATTGTTTTTTTAGAGGAAAGGCCGACATTTGTCGGCCTTTTTTTTGCTCACTTTAATTTGGATCAGTTAGAAATTAATAAAATCTTCATTAAAGAGAGGGGCTGATCAGTTGTTAAATTCAATTTTTAATTTTATGATACCGGTGTCAAAAGCAAAAAATTGCGCTATTATCTGCATCAAAGCTTATAAAAATAACGCAAATTAGACTTTTTAAGCTATAATATTGAGCTTTGCTTTTTACAAAATTCGGTTGTCTTGCGTCGTAAGAAATTAAATAAAGCGCTTTAAATCAATAGATTAATAAATTAGGGGATGTTTACATGGCGAGCCGTTCTGAGTTAGTAAGTTGGCAAGCACTAGAAAATAGTGCACAAAAGATGGCACAAACACATCTGAAAACTTTATTTGCACAAGACGATTCTCGTTTTTCTCAATTTTCTACTCACATTCCCGGTGTATTGTTTGATTATTCAAAACAACGTATTGATGAGAAAGTTTTCGCTCAATTAATCTCATTAGCTAAAGAGTGTGATATTGAAGCGTGGCGTGAAAAAATGTTTGCCGGTGAGAAAATAAATATCACCGAAGACCGTGCCGTATTGCATACCGCACTTAGAAATCGCGCCCATACACCGCTTATTGTTGATGGTGAAAATATTACTGAGGCGGTCGATAGCGAACTTGCTAAAATTAAAACCTTTGTTGAAAAAGTACGCAGCGGGCAGTGGTTAGGTTACACCGGTAAAGCGGTGAAAGATGTAGTGAGTATTGGAGTAGGGGGGTCAAACCTAGGCCCTCAAACGGCGACTGAAGCACTTAAAGCAGTGGTTGATAAGCCGTTAAACGTTCATTATGTTTCTAATGCTGATGGCGTACAAATTGCGTCAGTATTGAATAAAGTTGACCCTGAAACAACGTTATTTGTTATTTCGTCAAAAACCTTTACTACCTCAGAAACCATGACCAACTCAAAAACAGCGGTTGATTGGTTTTTAAATAGCGCCAAAGATAAAAGCGCCATAGCAAAGCATTTTGTGGCAGTAAGCACCAATTTAGAAAAAACCGCGGCATTTGGTATTAGTGACGAAAACGTATTTACCATGTGGGATTGGGTTGGGGGTCGTTTTTCACTTTGGAGTGCCATTGGTTTACCTATTGCACTTTATGCCGGCTTTGAAGCATTTGAAGCTATTTTAGAAGGGGCGTTTGAAGTTGACGAGCACTTTAAGTCGGCACCGCTTGAGCAGAATATTCCTTTAATTATGGCGTTGTTGAGTGTATGGAATACCAGCTTTTTAGGATTTGATTCGCAAGCTATTTTACCTTACGACCAAGCATTGCATATGTTGCCTGCATATTTACAACAGGGTGAAATGGAAAGTAACGGTAAACACGTCACTTTTGACGGGCAAACCGTACCTTACACTACCGTGCCTATTATTTGGGGCATGACGGGAATAAATGGCCAGCATGCGTTTTATCAATGTTTGCACCAAGGCAATGTAATTGTCCCTGCGGACTTTATTGGCTCTGTAAAACCACAGGTTAACGTTGATAAGCATCACAATATTTTATTATCGAACTTTTTTGCACAAACCGAAGCATTAATGAACGGGGTAGATGCGCAGCAGATAACCGCTGATTTAGCAGCCAAAGGCAAAACGCCTGCGCAAATTGAAATGCTACTAAAGCATAAAATTCATCAAGGAAACCGCCCAACAACGTCTATATTATTAGACACGGTTGATGCAAAAGCGGTGGGTCGTTTAATTGCACTGTATGAACATAAGATTTTTTGCCACGGTATTCTTTTACAAATATGTTCGTTTGATCAGTGGGGCGTTGAGCTTGGTAAAGGTTTAGCCTCTAAAATTGAAGCTGAATTAACCGACGATAACGTGGTTAATGAGCACGACAGCTCAACACAGGGCTTGATGGCGTACTACAAACAACACCGTACGCAGTAACACATTCACTTATTACACAATAAGTAACCAAATACCTTTGAACGGGTAGCGCTGGAGTCCTAGGGCCTGTATTTTTGTGAGAGGAATTACAGTGTCCCTAGACCCATTTTTTATGGCGCATATAACGAACAACATTAGTAGGCTTTGTGCTAAGGCCTGCATTATCCAGATAATAAACCGCTATAACTGATTACCAATACGGTAGTGGCAGGTAGCATAAACGTAGAGAGTAACTATGCTTAATCCTTTTGATATTATAATTTTTGGGGGCGGTGGTGATCTTGCGTTACGCAAATTACTTCCTGCAATGTATCGAGCATATCAAGAAGGTAACTTACCGCAAGGCTCACGTATTTTGCCTACCGTGCGCGAACAAAGTAAATGTGATGAATACATTGATACCGCACACAAAGCATTACAAGAATTTTTAAGCGAAGGCGAGTATAACGCTAAGGATTGGAAATCGTTCTCAGCGTTTTTAGTGCCTGTAGTGAGTAATGTTACCGAAGCGGATGATAACTGGGATGTACTGAAAAAAATTCTTGATGAAGACGACAGCGATAAATCTCGTGTGTTTTACTTATCTCTTCCGCCAGCTGTGTATGGCACTTGTTGTGAAATTCTATCCACTAAAAAATTAATAACAGCCAATTCACGTGTTGTTGTAGAAAAACCAATTGGCTATTGTGGCGAGTCTGCAGAAGTTATTAATGCGAAAATTGCACAGTACTTCGACGAAGATCAAATCTTCCGTATTGACCACTACCTAGGTAAAGAAACCGTTCAAAACTTAATGGCATTGCGTTTTTCAAATTCATTATTTGAAAACATGTGGGATGCTAAATCGATTGATAACATCCAAATTAGCTTATCAGAAACGGTAGGGCTTGAGAGCCGCGCTGGTTTTTATGATAAAGCCGGTGCCTTGCGTGACATGGTGCAAAACCACTTGTTACAGCTACTTTGCTTAGTCGCAATGGAGTCACCGCATAAACTTAAAGCCAATAGTATTCGCAATGAAAAGTTAAAAGTATTAGAAGCATTACGCCCATTAGAGGGCAGCGATGTTGATGACAATATTATTCGTGGGCAATACGTACCGGGTGATTTAAACGGTAAAATAGTCCCAGGTTACTTAGAAGAGCTAAACGAAGGGGCAAGTAAAACTGAAACCTTCGTGGCTATTCGTGCGCACATTGATAATTGGCGTTGGGCAGGTGTGCCTTTTTACCTGCGTACCGGTAAACGTATGGCAAAGCGCTGCGCTGAAATTGTGGTTGAATATAAAAAAGTATCTCATAACGTGTATGAGGACAGCGTAGGTAATATCGAGCCAAACCGTTTGGTGATCCGTTTACAACCACAAGAAAGTATTCAATTAACGCTGATGTCGAAGCGTTTAGATAATTTAGACATGCAACTTGAACCTGTAACGATGAACATTGAGCTGTCGCAAGCATATAGTAATGGCTTTCACTCAGATGCTTACAAACGTTTAATGCTTGATGCTGCAGCGAATAATCCATCATTATTTATTCATCGTGACGAAGTACGCCAAGCATGGAAGTGGATTGATCCAATAATTGAACGTTGGCAAGAAAAAGGTAAACCTGCACTTTATAGAGCCGGTAGTTGGGGCCCTGAAGATGCAGATGAATTATTAGCAGAGAATAATCATGTTTGGTTTAATACTGGCGATAAGGCATAAGTGATGGCAACAATAGTAGAAAAGTTTTTTGACGATAAAGCTGCGCTGACTGATGAATTATCTCAGTCGTTAGAGCATGCTTTACGTGATGGTATTGAACGTGATGGCCGTGCAGTATTAATGGTTTCAGGCGGTTCATCGCCAGAACCGGCTTATAAACATTTATCGACCCTTGATTTAAATTGGGCAAACATTGATGTTGCTATGGTTGATGAGCGCTGGGTTGAGGCAAGTCATGAAAAGAGTAATGAAGCATTCATCAAGCGTACTTTGTTACAAAACCATGGTGCAGCGGCTAATTTTATTAGCATGAAAAATACGGCAGCCACTGCAGAGCAAGGGGTTGATGCCTGTGAAGCGCAGTTTCAAGCATTAAAACGTCCTTTTGATGTGACTATTTTAGGCATGGGCCCAGATGGCCACACCGCGTCATTATTCCCACATGCACAAGGCCTGAAAAACGGCCTAGATTCAAGCCAACTTGTGTGCGCTATCAACGCGATACAAAGTGACGTAACAGGCAGTATTACTGAGCGCATGAGCTTAACGTTAAATGCGATTGCACAATCTAAAGTGGTTAAATTGTTAATTAGTGGCGATGAAAAGCTGGCTGTTTATAAACAAGCTTTAGCGGGGGGCGATGTGAATGACATGCCGTTACGTGCGGTATTAAATCACCCTGAGATCAACATTGAAGTGTATTGGGCGCCCTAATTTTAATATAAATTAGATGTGCGCTAAACCTCTTTGTATTGATGGTTTAATGAAAGGTCAGTCGCTTTTGCTACTGACCTTTTTTATTGCTGATCTGTTTTACTCTTTGCTGAATTAAAAAAAGCCGCGCAGAGATAAAGATGAAATGCTGAGTATTGCCTCCACAATTAGCAGTATAAAATAGGCTTTTACACCGGTTGTAAATACTGAATAAATTTTACTTATAGCCAAAAAATCAAATGGTTAAATTTATTAAACACTAACTCACAAGCATGTTTTACGGTTTGAAAATTCCTACTCACCACGTTGTTTTAAACAAAATCAATTTAAAAATGCTTCAAGTACATGCTGGAAATGTGAACGAATTAAACAAATTTAATTCGGCTTTTTCATGCAATAATTAATTTCTTTAAAATCATTTGCTTAATGTTGAATTAGCTATTTTTCATACAAAAAGAGCGGAAAAATGTAGCAAAATTGTAATTTTGCATGTATGGTTTGTTACTACTATGACAGCGCTGTCATGGCGGTAGGCAAAATGATAAACAAAAACCAACAAAATGATTCAAGGGGAATCCTGTGTTAGCTAAAAATTTTAAAAAAAGCTTATTAGCAGTAAATATCGGCTTAGTAATGGGAGCCGGGTTCACTGGTGCTGCATTCGCAGCCGATGAAACTAAAGTTCAAGAAGATGTTGAAGTAATCCAAGTTACGGGTATTCGCGCTTCAAATAAAGAAAACTTAAACGGCAAGCGTTTTTCAAATGCCGTTGTTGATGTTGTAACAGCTGAAGACGTTGGTAAGTTTCCTGATGGCGATGTAGGTGAATCTCTTGGTCGTATTTCTGGTGTCAGTGTATCTCGTCAATTTGGACAGGGTCAGCAAGTATCTATCCGTGGTGCATCAGCACAATTAACACGCACATTACTTGACGGTCATACTGTTGCCTCAACTAGCTGGTTCGATCAACAAGCGGTCGATCGTAGCTTTAATTATTCATTACTACCTTCTGAATTAGTGGGTGGCTTAGAAGTTTATAAATCATCTCAAGCTAACCTAGTTGAAGGTGGTATCGGCGGTACTGTAATTGTTAAAACTCGTAAACCGCTAGATTTAGATGCAAACACTGTATTTGCTAGTGTTAAAGCTGATTACGGTACAGTATCTGAAGAGACAGATCCTGAGCTTTCAGGCTTGTACAGCTGGAAAAATGATAGTGAAACATTTGGTATCTTAGCTGCGGGTTCATTATCAGAAGTAGATTATCAACGTAACGGTATTGAATCGTCAGGTGGTTGGAGTGGCGGTATGGCACCCACAACCTTCCAGCAAGCTCGTGAGCGAACTGCGTATAACGTAGCTATGCAATATCAGCCATCAGACTCGCTAGTTTTAGGTCTAACTTATACAAGTTTAGAGCTAGATGCTAACAATGCTAACTCGCAAATCATTATATTCCCAGGTGATGGTTCATGTGAACAAACGAACGCCTCAGGTAACTGTGTTTCGCGTAATATCGACGGCAATGGCACGGCTTTTTTCCAAACATGGGCGCGTAAAGCAAGCATGAAGTCTGATACTATTGACTTAGATTGGAAATATGACTCAGAGTTATTCACCTTTAAAGGTCGTGTAGGTAAAACAAGCGCAGACAGTGATGTAACAACGGCAAACTATGGTATGTTTGCAAATAACAATAGCGACTTAAATGGGTCTATTGATATGACTGGCGACGTGACTAGATTTAATTTAGCTAATCAATCATACGATGCTAGCATTTTACCTGATACCATCAGCCCACAAACTTGGGCGCCTGAATACAACCCTGATTCAGATGAAGAAAGTTACTTAAATTTAGACTTTGAAATTCCTGTTGAGCTTGGTGTTATTACCGCAATTAAAACGGGCTTAAGATATGCCGATCACAAAGTTGTACAAGATGGTAATGCAGCCAATGTGAATGCCGATTTAGTACCTGTACGTAATGCTAATGAATACTACCCAGGTACCGTGACTGCCGGTGGTGGTTTTGTAATACCTGAACCTGATATGGATCTAATGATTGCTGATTCATTAGCAATGACAGAAGGTTATACAGCACGTCCACAAGCATACGGCACCATAGAAGAAGAAAATTTTGCTTTATATGCGATGGCTGATTTTGACACCGGTGGTATTCGCGGTAATTTAGGTGTTCGTTACATATCAACTGATATTTCGTCAGATTACTATGATTTAAGTGATGAAGGTGTTTACGACTCGACGTTATCTACAGACAAAGCTGATTACAGTGAGTTCTTACCAAGCTTAAACGTGGTTATGGACTTAGCTGACGACTTAATCTTACGTACCTCAGCAGCACAAGTTATCTCTCGCCCTAATTACGCAGATTTATTTGCAACGCGTAATCTAGCGGGTTATACAGATAACCGTCCTTTAAATGAAGTGTTAAATACGGGTAATGTAGGTTTAAGCCCATTTAAAGCGTTCCAGGCAGACATTGGTGTTGAATGGTATTTTGATGACGATGCTATGTTAAGCGTCACTTACTTCACTAAAGAAGTAAGCTCATTTATTTCTACCCAACAACAAACAAACCAACAAATTGGTATCGACATCCCAGTTTATACGACTAACCCAGATGCCGGCGAGCCACCGTGTGGTGCTCAGCAATATGACTGTTGGACAGTAAGCTCATCAACAAATGGTACGGGTGGTTCAATCGAAGGTATTGAGTTCCAAATTCAAGATTCATTCGATAACGGCTTTGGTTATTCATTTAACTACACCTATTCAGATGCGAAAGCACCAGCAGAGAATTACCCAGACCGTGTTGGGGTATTCTCTGATTCATCTAAAAACAGCTATAACGTAGTTGGTTTTTATGAAAATGATGATTTCTCTGCCCGTTTAGCATATAACTGGCGTTCAGAGTTTATTATTCGTGAAGCACCAGGTTGGTACGGTAACCGCGAACATCAAGACTACGGACAGCTAGATTTCAGTGCAACATACTCTGTAACTGATTACTTAGATGTTACTTTCGAAGGGATTAACCTAACAGAGGAAGACAGCGTTCAGTTGGGTAACAATGATGCATCTACCTCATTACCAAACCCTGATTTACTGAATGACTTCCCAGTGTGGAGTTTTGAAGGTGAAGCACGTTACAAGCTTGGTGTAACAATGCGTTTTTAATACGCTAAATGAGTAAAAATAACCTAGGCCCAGCATTGCTGGGCTTTTTTACGAGGTTAAACTTTATTGGTGATTTATGGATATAAAAAAAGTTGCAATTGTAGGTGGTGGAACAGCCGGTTGGTTAGCTGCAAACCACATTGGCAAAGAGATGCTCAATCGTAAAGGTATATCTGTTACTTTAATAGAGTCCCCAGATATACCGCCAATTGGTGTCGGTGAAGGCACAGTCCCCGATATTAGGAATACCCTAAAAAGCTTTGGTATTCGTGAAGATGAATTTATTAGGCAATGTGATGCAACGTTCAAGCAGTCAATAAAGTTTATTAACTGGATGGATAAGAAAAAACATGGCGAAGGCAACTTTTTTCATCATTTATTTGATGTGCCAAGCCCTTATGATGCCAAGCATTTAACTTCTTATTGGTTAAATAACAAAGAGAAAAGTCAAAGTTATGCGCAGGGCTTATCTTCTCAGCATGTTATTTGTGAGGCAGGCTTAGCACCTAAAAATATCACTAATGCTCAATATGAAGGGGAGTTGGCTTACGCGTATCATTTTAATGCAGGCAAGTTTGCGCAACTACTTGCTTGTAATGCAAAAGAAAAATTTTCTGTAGAGCATATACACACCCATGTTACACAGGTAAAGCTTGGCGATGACGGCGCTATTGCTGCACTTATTACAGATAACAATGAAGAGCTTGAGTTTGACTTTTATATTGACTGCTCAGGCTTTGAATCTTTACTTATGAGTAAAGCGTTAAAGGTTCCTTTTGTTGATGTATCTGAGAGTTTATTAATTAACAGCGCATTAGTGGTGCAAGTACCAACCAAAGCCGATGATGCTATTCCTCCTTATACACTTGCCACCGCTCATCAAGCTGGCTGGATTTGGGATATTGCGCTCACCAATAGGCGTGGAGTCGGTTTTGTTTATTCAGATAACCATATGACGGATGAACAGGCACATGAAAAACTTGACCGTTATTTAGGTGACAGTAAGCAAGATCTTACCTACAGAAAAATACCAATGCGGGTCGGTTACCGGAAAAAGTTTTGGCATAAAAATTGTATTGCCCTTGGCTTAGCGCAAGGCTTTTTAGAACCATTAGAGGCAACGTCAATATTATTAACTGACTTTTCAGCTAAATTTTTAACGTTGCGCTTCCCATCATCAACAACGCAGCTAGAGCAATTAGAAGAGCGTTTTAATCATGCTATGGGGTATGCATGGGAGCGGGTGATTGATTTTATTAAACTTCACTACTGTATATCAGACCGCACTGATTCAGCTTTTTGGATAGCAAATAAAAACCAAGACACTATTTCCACGTCATTAAAAGAAAAACTTAATTTGTGGAAAGAGTTTACCCCAGTCAGAGATGATTTTTTTAGTCAGTTTGAAGTGTTTTATCTAGAGAACTTCTTATTTGTACTTTATGGAATGAATTACAATACTAAGGCGTCTAACAGCCCCGATAAAGAACAGGCACACTGTTTAGCGCGTTTAAAACAAAGAGCTGAGATTGATCACTATTTAATAAATAAGCTTCCTGATCACAGAGCGCTTTTAAATAAAATTAAACAGTATGGGCTTCAGTCAATCTAACCTTATCTTACACTTGCAAAAGAGGCTATCGACAGACGGCCTTTTTTAGCATCGGCTAAGCAGCTTTGCTCAGAGTAAATATTTGCACTGTGTAATAAGTTACCTTGGTAAATAACAAGGCGATTAAATTTAGCATCTATTTTAAATACCTGCTCAAATAAGCTAGTGGTACCCGCTAAATAGCCTTGATGTTCATCAGGGTTATTTTTAACATCGTTAACTATATCTGCCAATAGTGGTTTGTGTTGCTCTTTAAATTCAATAATGTTTTGCGGTATGTATTTATAAATACTGGTGCCACCGAGTTCCTCACCAGATAAATAATGCACAAACGCATAGTCTCTTTCATCACATGAATCGATATGGGGCACTTTTTGATCGACAATTAAATTAGCCGGTTTACATGAAACTAATGAAAGCAAACTTTTATGAAGAATAGACTCGTGGTAGTTTTTGTTTTCTATTTTAGGCAGTATTTCATTTTGAAAAAATGCGTGCAGCAACCTCAAGTACGGTTGTGGCATATTATCGCGGATCCCCGGATAAAAGGAATTATCTGAAAACATAGGATTAAAGTAAGCTATGTTATGGGCAAAATTCATTACACTACTTGTATCTAAAAGAAAATCATCAACAACGTAAGCGTATACCTGTGTGCCAGGGATCATCAACTTTTCAATTTTTAACTGTGGATTTATGGTTAAATTTTTCATTTTTAAGGTCTAATTTTTGATGAGAATATTTAAGTGTAAACATCTTACCTCGCTGTAAAATTAATATATCACCTCTGACAACGCTGTCAAAGCTATCAGCGAGTGTATTTAATGGCTAATAGACCAGTGAACGTTGGCAAAAGTAACGTTTTTTATATATTTGTCTAAATAATCAGCGATAATGTTTTTGTTAATTAATAACGTACAAAATGACACAAAATTTTCACTTCCTTTTTGTCACCAAAACCATTAGCCTTAGGCCACTAATAGTAATAAATCAAATTAATAAATAACGGAGCAGTAACATGGCGGAGCAACAAGTACAGCCTTTACACAACGAAAAACATGCCAACACTAAAATTAAAAATGGCATCAATATCGAATTTATGAAAACTCAACACTTAGTGCCAGTTGTAGCACACGAGTTTGCGCGTATCGCCAATGAGTTTCCAATGTCTTTTGTTAAAAATAACGAAACAGGTACTTTTCAAGCGGTTGCTATGTTTGGCCTAGAGCCTGGCGAAAACTTATTTGTTGATGGCGACAAATGGACAGCAGCATTTGCACCTATGGCAACAACGCGTTACCCATTAGGTTTAGTAAAGCACCCTGAGCAAGATCAATTTGGTATTGTAATTGACGAAGCGAGCTCATTAGTTGGTGAAGAAGAGGGTAATGCATTATTCGAAAACGGTGAAGAAACTGATTACCTTAAGCGTCGTAAAGAAGCGTTAGTATCGTTCATTGAGTTTTCACAAGTCACTGATGCGTTTACTAAATTCCTTGCTGATAAAGAATTACTAGTAGCACAAACGCTAACGGTTGATATTAAAGGCGAGAAAAAAGACATCAACGGTATTTACCTTATCGATGAGAAAAAACTAAATGAGCTAAGCGATGCAGACTTTCTAGAGCTTCGTAAACGCGGTTATTTAGCACCTATCTATTCTTTCTTAACGTCTACTCACCAAGTAGCACGTTTAGCACGTTTAAAAGCGCAACAAGCGTAATTTTTAAACAGAATTCAAAAAGCGCCTCAGGGCGCTTTTTTTATGCCATTAAACTCAGTTCACTTGAAAAACCCCACGTAACCATTCACATTAGTTTTAATCTTAACTAACAAAAGAACGCACAATGAAAAAATCACTATTACTAGGACTGCTTTGCGGTAGTTTAATGAGTGTGAGCTCATCTGCATTGAGTGCGAGCACGCCGTTTGCCATTGCGATTCATGGCGGGGCAGGCACAATCGAAAAAAGTAAATTTACACCTGCTCAAGAGCAAGCTTACCGCGATAAATTAGCTCAAGCTGTTGAGACTGGGTATAAGGTACTTGAACAAGGCGGAGAAAGCCTTGATGCAGTCACAGCAGCCATTGAAGTGTTAGAGCAATCGCCTTATTTTAACGCCGGACGCGGCGCGGTATACACCTATGATGGTAGCCATGAGTTAGATGCCTCTATTATGGATGGTCGTAACCGCCAAGCTGGAGCGGTTTCGGGCATTAAGCATATAGAAAGTCCAATTAAACTTGCCCGTTTAGTGATGGAAAAATCAGTGCATGTGATGTTAAGTGGCCAAGGTGCAGAAGAGTTTGCTAAAGAGCAAGGAGTTAGCTTAGTAGAGAATAATATATTTGATACAAAGCATCGCTATGAAGCTTTATTAAAAGCAAAGGAAAAACTAGAGGCGAGCAAAAGCACCAATAAAGATTATCAAGCAGCGCACAAGGCGTTACCCGCTAATTATAAAATGGGGACTGTGGGTGCGGTTGCACTGGATAAACAAGGTAATTTAGCCGCGGGTACGTCAACTGGCGGAATGACCGCAAAACGTTTTGGCCGTATTGGTGATGCACCAGTTATTGGCGCGGGTACCTTTGCAGAAAACGCCTCGTGTGCAGTATCGGCAACCGGCCATGGCGAATATTTTATTCGTTATAATGTGGCAAGCGATATTTGCGCACGAGTAAAATATCAAGGTAAAACCATTGCTCAAGCCGGGGATGAAGTAATAAATGGGGTGCTTAAACCGATTGGCGGCACAGGTGGTGTTATTATTGTTGATACAAAAGGCAATATTAGCCTGCCGTTTAACACCACAGGCATGTACCGTGCGAGTAAATCGAATACGCAAGCGACTTATGTAGGTATTTTTAGCGACGAATAAGCGTTTTTCTTTAGTGGCTGGAGGTTTATATAATAATCCGCTGATTGTT
Source organism: Pseudoalteromonas issachenkonii (assembly GCF_002310795.1). Taxonomy (NCBI): domain Bacteria; kingdom Pseudomonadati; phylum Pseudomonadota; class Gammaproteobacteria; order Alteromonadales; family Pseudoalteromonadaceae; genus Pseudoalteromonas; species Pseudoalteromonas issachenkonii. Next base: position 2,029,725 of record NZ_CP011030.1, on the reverse strand, counting down.
ATGTCCTTTACAGGATTAACCCCAGCCATTTAATTTGCTACAATCGGGACTCTTTGACTAATTTTTATAAGGTATGCAGGTGGTAAACCTAGGTCAGTTGTTTGGCGAGCTAAAAACGTGCTTAAAAAAAGATCAATTCAGTTTTAAAAAGCGCCTTCATGGCGTAAAAAAAATTACCGACGAGGCAAAACTTACCAGTGCGCTTGAAAAAATTACGGCTGATATCAGTCGCAGTCAATCGCTTCGCGAGCAGCGTTTAGCTGGGCTACCTAACGTTACTTATCCTGAGCAATTACCGGTCAGTCAAAAAAAAGACACCATTAAAGAAGCCATTGCTAATAATCAAGTGGTGATCATTGCTGGTGAAACCGGCTCAGGTAAAACCACACAAATTCCTAAAATGTGTTTAGAGTTAGGCCGCGGGGTTGATGGGTATATAGGCCATACTCAACCTAGACGTTTAGCTGCACGTAGCGTTGCCAATCGTATAGCAGAAGAAATGCAATGCGAGCTTGGTCAGCAAGTGGGTTTTAAAATTCGCTTTAGCGATCAGGTTTCTAATAACAGTTATATAAAACTGATGACCGACGGTATTCTATTAGCTGAAATACAACAAGACCGTTTTTTGAATCAATACGACACCATTATTATTGATGAAGCGCATGAGCGCAGTTTAAACATTGATTTTATTTTAGGTTACCTTAAAAATTTACTTCCTAAACGTCCTGACTTAAAAGTTATTATTACCTCAGCGACCATTGATCCAGAACGTTTTTCTAAGCACTTTGATGATGCGCCAATTATTGAAGTATCAGGCCGGACATTCCCTGTGGATGTACGCTATAACCCCATCAGTGATATCCAAAAAGAAGACATGGAAGCCGAAGGCGACCAGTTACAGGGGATTTTTGATGCGGTCGATGAACTTTGCGCTGAAGGCCCCGGTGATATTCTGATCTTTTTAAACGGTGAGCGAGAAATACGCGACACCGCCGATGCGCTAAGTAAGCGCAATTTAAAACACACCGATATATTACCTTTGTATTCAAGGCTATCGAACGCTGAGCAAAATCGTATTTTTGCGCCGCATTCGCGCCGCCACATTATTCTCTCAACCAACGTGGCTGAAACATCGCTAACGGTGCCAGGTATTCGTTATGTTATTGACCCGGGTACGGCGCGTATTAGTCGTTACAGTTACCGTACAAAGGTTCAACGTTTACCCATAGAGCCTATTTCGCAAGCCAGTGCTAATCAGCGAATGGGGCGTTGTGGACGTGTTGAAGCGGGTATTTGTATTCGCTTGTATTCAGAGGACGATTTTTTATCACGTCCTGAATTTACCGATCCTGAAATATTGCGTACTAACTTAGCGTCAGTTATTTTACAAATGCTGGCATTAGGGTTGGGTGATATGGCGCAATTTCCTTTTGTGCAAGCCCCAGATAGCCGCAACATTAACGATGGTTTAACACTGCTTGAAGAGTTAGAAGCGGTAAAAGAAGCTAAACGTCATCAAAAAACCAGTTTAACGCAATCTGGTCGAGAGCTGAGTCGTTTGCCAGTGGATCCGCGTTTAGCAAAAATGGTGCTGACTGCGCATAAGCTGGGTGCATTGCGTGAGGTGATTATTATTGTTGCTGCGCTCTCAATTCAAGACCCACGAGAACGACCACAAGAAAAACGCCAGGCAGCGAATGAAAAACACGGTCGCTTTGACGATCCAGACTCTGACTTTATCGCCTTTTTAAACTTGTGGAATTACCTCGAAGAGCAGCAAAGTGAGCTGACCAATAGCCAGTTTAGAAAGCTATGTCAAAAAGATTTTTTAGCGTATATGCGCATTCGTGAATGGCAAGACATCGTTTATCAAATCAGCACTGTGTGCAATGAAATGAAAATGAAAGCCACCACGAATGTTGCAGACAGCGAGCTTATTCACAAAGCACTGTTAAGTGGCATGCTCAGTCATATCGGTTTTAAAGACGAAAAGCAGCTGTATAAAGGCGCACGTAATAGCCAATTTCATATTTTTCCAGGATCTGGCTTGTTTAAAAAGAGCCCCAAGTGGATGATGTCGGCTGAATTGGTAGAAACCAGTAAACTCTATGCCCGTATTAATGCCAAAATTGATGTGAACTGGGTAGAACCGTTTGCTCAACATTTGGTAAAACGAAGCTATACCGAGCCACACTGGGAGAAAAAGCCCGGTGCAGTCATTGCCTTTGAGCAACAAACACTTTACGGCCTGCTTATCGTTAATAAACGCCGGTGTGTGTATAGCAAGATTGATCCTAAAGTAAGCCGCGAATTATTTATCCGCTCGGCGCTGGTTGAACAAGAGCTTGGATTAAATGAAGCATTTTTAGCGTATAACCGCGAATTAATTGAAGATATTCAAGTGCTCGAGAACAAGTCTCGTAGACGCGATATTTTAGTTGATGAGCAAACCTTGTTTGAGTTTTACGAGAAGAAAATACCCAGCGATATTAACAATCGTGCTGCGTTTATTAAGTGGTATAAAACACAAAAACAACAAGACAAACACTACCTGCATATGACGCGCGAAGAGCTCATGCAACATGGCGCCAGCAGCATTACCGAATTTGACTACCCAGATACATGGCAGCAAGATAATTTGATGCTGCCGCTTACCTATCACTTTGATCCAGGCCAAGCGGTTGATGGCGTTGCCGTACAAATACCCGTTGCACTGTTAAACCAAGTGCAAGAAAGTGGCTTTGATTGGCATATACCGGCATTTCGTCATGAGTTAATTTGTGGGTTAATTAAGTCATTACCTAAGTCATTGCGTCGTAACTTTGTTCCTGCGCCTAATTATGCCGATGCGGTGTTAGCGGCTATAGAGCCATTACAAGGCTCGTTAATCGACTCGCTAAGCAATCGATTACTACGTATGACCGGCGTCCGTGTAGACCCTGAGGCGTGGGATTTAACTGCGCTTGCTCCGCATTTAAGGCTACAATTTGAAGTGCGCGATGAACACGACAAGCTACTGGCACGTGGACTCGATTTAGCTAAACTTAAAGCGCAGCTACAAGGCAAGGTCACCGACACCTTATCTAAAGTCGCCGACAAAGGCATAGAAAAAACCGATTTAACACAGTGGGATTTTGGAGAGTTACCAACATCCTATGTGAAAAAGCAAGGTCAGTACGAAATTAAAGCGTACCCTGCGCTGGTGGATAAAAAATCAACGGCGGCAGTGGAGTTATTCGATAACGAAATTAAAGCGCAATTAGCGCACCAGCAGGGGTTGCGTCGTTTAGTGTTATTAAACGTACCATCACCCATTAAATACCTGCAGCAAAATTTACCTAACAAGGCTAAGCTAGGGTTGTACTTTAATCCTTTTGGTAAAATTGCAGATTTAATTGATGACTGTATCGCATCGGGTGTTGATAGCCTATTAGTTAAATATGGTGATATTCGTACAAGTGATGCATTTGAAGCGGTTAAAGAGCATATTCGCGGCGAATTAGGCGACACCGTAGTAGCAATTGCAACCCAAGTAGAGCAAGTACTGAGTATTGCTCATGCGCTGCATAAAAAAATGAAAGGGCGAGTAGATTTAACCATGATCACTGCCCATGGCGATATTAAATCTCAGTTAGAATCGCTTATTTTTAAAGGTTTTGTGAGCCAGCATGGGGCGGATAAGCTCGGCGATTTAATTCGTTACTTAAAAGCGATTCAAAAACGACTAGAAAAGCTACCCGTCGACCCAAATCGTGATAGATTATGTGTGCTAGAGCTTGAAAAAGTGGCGCAAGAATATAAAAAACTGACGAATAAAACCCCTAAAGGAATGCCATTGCCTGACGATGTTGAGGCTATTTTTTGGATGCAGCAAGAATTACGCGTATCCTTATTTGCGCAAACCTTAGGTACACCTTATCCAATTTCAGCAAAACGTGTGTTAAATGCGATAAAAGAAATTGAATAATCCCTTTATTCGCTATTAAGCTAGGGTCTGTTGACCTTTGTGGATTAAAATTTGTTCAAACTAAGGGCGGTTTAATCGCGGCGCAAGGTTTGTAACCTAGTGGGCTAAGTAAAAACCACACCACATAGGCTCTGCCTTGCCTAAATACCAAACAGGCTACTGCAAATTCAACCTTGAACGGTCAACAGACCCTAAGGGACTAACTTGAGAAGGAAATGACATTGCTATGTCCTCATTACTAAAACACCAAGCGCGACAATTGTTAGTGGTTGATGATGAGTATTTCAATTTTGAAATACTCAAAGCAGGGTTAGCATCAACATTTGATTTAAGCTATGCTGATTCTGGTAAAAGTTGTTTAGCATCTGCCATTGCTAATCCGCCTGATATTATTTTGCTTGATGTATGTATGCCGGGGCTTGATGGTTATGATACCTGTCGCATACTTAAACATACGCCAGAGACAAAACACATTCCGGTGGTGATGATATCAGGACTTGAGTCAGAGCTTGAGCAACAAGCAGGCTTTGACTCAGGGTGTGATGCTTACGTTGTAAAACCTTTTTCTATCGCCGTACTACGAGAAAAAATTAATAATATTGTGTAGAGGGAATTATGTTTACTGAAGATAAGCGAAACTACAGACGTATGCAGGTTAACACACCCGCTAAGTTAACCTCGATTGAGCCCGTCGCAGGACTAAGTTACACAGGCACCTGCCTTGACTTAAGTGCAACAGGGCTCTCCTTGCAGCTCGATGATTTATTAGAGCTTAACTCAATTTTATCGGTTGATATTGCATCAACCCATCCAAGCATTGCACCGTTAAAAGCCACTGCAAAGGTGATACGTGCCAGTACAGAAGAGGATGGCACGATAACCGCAGGGCTAGAAATTATTGAGTTTAACTAAAATTAGTGTTTAGTAAACCTTACAAATAAGGCCTTTAAGATAAAAGCCTTCAGGGTAGCTGCCCGCAATAGGGTGGTCAGCTGCTTGATTTAATCGCTCCATGATCAGCAAATCTTTACCTGCATCAAGTGCTGCATCTGCAACCACTTTTTGAAACAAATTTTGTTCCATTAAACCAGAGCATGAGAAAGTAAGCAGTGTGCCGCCTGGTTTTAATATTTGCATCGCAATCATATTAATATCTTTGTAACCCCGACATGCCCCAGTTAACTGCGCTTTATTATCAGCAAATTTAGGCGGATCCATCACAATCGTATCAAACATCACGCCGTCTTCACGGTATTGGCGCAATAACTTAAATACATCTTGTTTTACAAAGTCGACTTTATTTAAATCAAGGTTGTTATGTTCAACATTGCGCTTTGCTGTATCCAGAGCTGGTTGTGAAACATCGACATTGGTTACATGCTTACAGCCACCACGCAGGGCATAAAGAGAAAACGTCCCCGTATAACTAAAGCAATTTAATACGGTTTTATCTTTTGAAAAACGCTCCAGCGCAGCACGGCTATCACGTTGATCTAAATAAAAGCCGGTTTTATGGCCTTCAAGAATATCAACTTCAATTTTTAAACCATTTTCTTCAATGATAACTGGCGCTGTGGGTTCATTACCCCAAAGCACTCCTTTAATTGGCTCCAAGCCTTCTTTAGTGCGCACATCTACATCTGAGCGCTCATAAATATTAGAGCCTGGGAAAATAGCCATTAATGCACCAACAATTTCACCTTTGTGGCGCTCAGCACCGGCACTGAGTAACTGACAAACCAAGGTGTTATCAAATTTATCTATGGTAACACCCGGTAAATAATCTGATTCAGCGGCGCAAAGCCTAAAACCGGTCAGTCCACCTTCTTCAATCGCATGGCTGCGAGCTTCTAAAGCACGACGTAGGCGACGCTCGAAAAAATGTTGATCTATGACTTCTTTTTCATCAAAGCTCCAAACACGCGCGCGAATTTGTGAATGCGGGCTGTAAGCCGCGGTGGCTAAAAACTTACCTTCACTGTCGTGTATGGTTACCGTGTCACCTAATCCAGGTTTACCTTTAATTTTTTTGATGGCTTTAGAAAATAACCAAGGGTGTTTTCTTTTTAATGATTTATCGCGACCAGCTTGCAGGTAAACGGCAGATGACATAGGGCTTCTCTGTAGTAATAAATAAGCGCTGTATTTTAGTCAAGCCACTCGCAACATACAATGAATGTTTTGCAAGGGCCTTATAAATCGCGTTAAAGTAGGGGATATTACCTCGTTTAAATAGATTTTTGGAAGCTCGGTGAACAATTTAGCCCTTAGCCCTTCATTAAAGCAACTTGATCAGCAATGCAGAGAATTTATAACATCCTTAGTACATGCCGATGTAGCCCATGATATTACCCATATTGAACGGGTAGTACGTGTTGCAGTTAAATTATGCACTGCTGAAAAAGCCAATATGAATGTTGTTTTACCTGCTGCGTGGTTACATGATTGTGTGGCCGTAGCAAAAAACCATCCCGATAGGGCAAAAGCTTCAACGATGGCTGCCGATAAAGCGATTAGTTTTTTAGCGTCTATTGGCTATGATGAAGCGCTATTTGATGATATTCACCACGCCATAGCCGCGCATAGTTTTAGCGCCAATATTGCTATTAAAACCGTTGAAGCACATCTTGTACAAGATGCTGACAGAATGGATGCCTTAGGGGCTATTGGTGTTAGTCGTTGTATGAAAGTGGGGGGCTCAATAAGCCGACTTTTGTACAATCCTAATGATCCATTTTGTTTAGAGCGTGAACCTGATGATAAACAGTACACCTTAGATCATTTTTTTATAAAGTTGCTGCATATTGCAAAAAGTATGAATACACCTTCAGCTAAAGCTGAAGCACTTAGAAGAACAGATTATATGTATGACTTTTTAGAGCAGTTAAAATCTGAAATTGGAGGGTAAGACAGTGAGGCCAAAATTGAGCGGTATTGATCATTGTCATTTAAATGTTCAAAGCCTCACCCAAGCCGTTGATTGGTATGAAAAGGTGCTTGGTTTTACTGTAGTAGAGGAATTAGCATTTTGGAATGAAGAAGGCAAAGGCCCTTTAACGCTTGAAGATGAAAACGGATCGACACGTTTAGCTTTATTTGAGGCGCCAGGGCGAAGTAAAGGAATCGCTTTTGCTGCAACCGGTGAGCAATTTATAGCGTGGTTAGCACATTTTGAGCAGCTTGAAATTAAAACGATACTGGCTGATCATGGCGTGACTTTTTCTATGTATTTTAAAGATAACAGTGGCAATAGCCATGAGATCACTTCCCATGACTACCGCATTATAAAACAGCATTTTCCAGCTGTAGCGTTAGGCTCTCACAATGCCAAAAGAGGCTAGGTCCTGTTGAACTTTGCGCAGTAATGTTTGTTCAAAAAAGAGACGATTTAATCGCGTTCTTGATGAGCCTTTTTTATCGCTAAAATAGCGTCTATTTTGCTAATAAAAAGATCAACCAGCTGAGGGTCAAAGTGTTTTCCTGCTTGTTGTTGCATATGCTCTAGTGTTTGCTCAATGCTCCAAGGCTCTTTATAAGGACGTTTTGATGTAAGTGCATCAAATACATCAGCAATCGCTACAATCCGCCCCTCAATAGAGATTTCCTCGCCTTTCAATCCATTAGGATAACCTGTGCCATCCCATTTTTCATGATGTTCAATAGCCAATACATGGGCAAGTTGCAGTAAGGGGGAAGGTGAGTTGGCCAATATTTTAGCCCCTATAGCGGCATGCTCTTTCATGTGTGCAAATTCGTCGGGGGTTAATTTGCCAGGTTTTAACAGTATCGAATCAGGAATACCTATTTTTCCGACATCGTGCATTGGCGCAGCTTGGCGTAATAATTCTGCGTGTTGTTCGTTCATTCCCAACGCTAAAGCAAGTACTTTGCTGTATTGGCTCATTCGTGCAATATGCTCACCCGTATCAGTATCTTTATACTCTGCCGCGCGACCCAATCGCTCAACTAAATCTACATGTGCTTGTTTTAGTTGCTCGGCTTGTACTAAAGAAAGATGAGTTTTTACCCTTGCCTTTACTATCGCAGGGCTAATAGGTTTGGTTATATAGTCAACCGCACCTAGCGAAAACCCTTCCGATTCATCTTGTTCTTGCGTGAGTGCGGTGACAAAAATGACCGGAATGTGTGCGGTTTTAGGATTAGCTTTTAAAATTTTGCACACTTCAAAGCCATTCATATCTGGCATCATTACATCAAGTAAAATGAGTTTTGGCGGATCGTTTTCTATTAATTGCAGTGCCACAGCCCCCGATTTAGCAAACGATAAACGGTAGTTACTCGCTAAGACCTCGCGCATTACTTTTAAATTTGCAGGTTCATCATCGACGATTAATATTCGCGCATGACTTATCGATTGATCCATCGGTATCCTCAGAAGAGCTAGTTATTGAGTGTTGTTAATAATGCGTTGAGCTGTGTTTGTGCATTATCAAATTCAAAGTCATTAAACTGCTCATAAATATTTAAAATAGCAACTTTGTGTTGTTCGGGTGTTATTCTTACAATATAACTTAATAACGTATCATCCAACTCTGCTCGTTTAGCTTGGCTGAGTAAAAGCGTTAATTGGTGAATAAATTCAGCATCTGACACGGTTTCTTTTTGTAATTCATTCTCTTTAAAAGCAATGTGTAAGTGTGATAATTCATCTGCTAGCTGCTGCCACTCTTGCTGACATTTTAATATGCACTGAGTATAACTTGTTATATCACGTTGTTTTTCAGCTTGCGCAATTAAGTAAGATAAATTATTGAGCGCTAAATTACCGGCAAGACCTTTTAAATTATGCAAAATATGAGCATGATGCTTATCGTTTAGCTTAGTGGTCGCCAAGGTTTGCATACTATTTTGATGCTGAGCTAAAAAGAGTACAGCCTCTTTGAGATGTTTCTCTTTGCTGCCCCACATTTTTTCGCCTTTACTAAAATCTATGCGAAGTTTTGAATCTATTGGATCGTTAGTTACTAACTGGCTGATAGCAAGCCCAAGCACCCGTGCTATTTCTTGGTTGAGTTGGTTTATGTCAACGGGTTTGGTTGTAAAACCATTCATACCCGCTTGTTTGGCTGTTAGCTTATCTTGCTGTAGCACACTGGCCGTTAAGGCAATTATTGGCGTGTGCTTTAGTTGTTTTTGCTGCTCTAAAGAGCGAATTGATGCTGTGGCACTGATCCCATCACATTTAGGCATATGAATATCCATTAGGATAATATCAAAGCGATGCTGATTAAACATGTCAATGGCCTCAAAACCATTATTTGCTTTACTTACCTGATGGCCTGCTTGGGAAAGCATAATAGTGAGTAGTTCGATATTTTGTTCAATATCATCCACCACTAAGATTTTTAATGGGGGTAAGCTAAATGCGTTTCTACTAATGGCTTGCACCTGACTTTTTTCGCCTGGCTCAAGCCCAACAGTAAAGGAAAAACAGCTACCTTGACCAAGGGTACTTTGTGCATATATTTTGCCGCCCATTAATTCAACCAGCTGCTTACTAATTGTTGTGCCAAGCCCTGTGCCACCAAATCGGCGTGTTGTGGTGCCATCTGCTTGCTCAAAGGGTTTAAAAATAGCCTCAAGGCGACCTTTTTCGATACCTATACCACTATCTTGTACTTCAAATAAAATGGGTTGATTGGGTTTATGAGTAACCGAAACAGTAACATGGCCTTGCTCAGTAAACTTTATCGCATTGCCGATTAAATTGGTTAGCACTTGGCGTAAACGCGTATCATCACCAAAATAAAATGGATTTACATTGTCAGCTATTTTTAAAATGAGCTGTAAGTCTTTGCGTTTTGCATCAAGCCAAAATGTCGACACAATATTATCGAGCAATTCTTGCAAGTTAAAATGTACTTTTTGAATTTCGAGTTTACCTTTCTCTAGCTTTGCTGAGTCAAGGATATCGTTGAGTAAATGCAATAAAGAACGCGCAGCGTTATTAACGGTAATAATTTGTTTTTGTTGTTCTTTATTAAGCGGACTATCCATTAAAATATCACTAAAGCCAATAATTGCATTCATGGGGGTACGTATCTCATGGCTCATATTTGCCATAAAAGACTGTTTAGCTTGCGCGGCTGCTTCAGCCTCGTATTTAGCTTGCTTTAAGCTTTGCTCATATTCATGGCGCTTGGTTATATCAACTAAAACGCCATCAACCCAGCGTGTATCATCTTTAGAGTTAGTGATAATACTTGCTTGATCAAGTACCCAAATAATATTGCCGTTGCGATGGCGAATGCGATACTCAATTGAGTATTGACTGGTCGATGCAACTGCTTGATCAATCGCTAAAGAAATAGCCGCTTCATCTTCTTTAACAATAAGCTCGGCAAAGGTAATACGCTGCTCAGTAAATTCTTCAGCGCGATAACCCGTTAGTTCATAGACGCTAGGGCTGATAAACAACATACTCCAGTGTTCATCTAACAAGCAGCGAAATACCACACCGGGCATATTGTTCATTAAGGTACGGTATTGTCGCTCTTTTTCAATTAAGCTTTGTTGTAACGCTCTTTGCTCAGTTAAATCGGTAATAAAGCCCACAAACAATGTTTCAGTTTGTAATTGCTTTACTTCACCAATCCCTAAGCGAATTGGAAATTGATGACCATTTTTATGTTTTGCCCACACATCGCGATTAACACCAATAACACGTTTTACCTCATGGTTTGTTGTATTTTTTAAAAAAGCATCGTGTTGATTAGCAATATCATCAGCCATTAATATTTTTACATTCTGGCCAATGACCTCATTATCTTGCCAGCCAAAAATTGTTTCTGCGGCTTTATTAAAGCTCAAAATAGTGCCTTTAATATTGATAGTAACGATGCCGTCAATGGCAGTTGATAAAATAGCATCAAGGCGAGACTCTTCAGCTGATTTTTTCCCCAACAGCATTCTGTAACGGATCATGCCATTGATGATCACAACCACCGCTGTTAATAAAAGCGTGGCGAACGACACACTAATAGCAATAAAGGTTAGATGTGATTGGTTTGTTTGCTCGTTAATTATCGGGCTTGTTGCAATAAATCGCGTAGCAGCCATGCCCATATAATGCATACCAGCCACGGCAAGGCCAAGAATAAGGGCACAAATAATACGATTATGCACAGGCGTTAATTTTTTAAAGTGTGCTGGTAAATGAAAACGTGTATAGAGACTTATAAAAGACAGCAGCACTGCAACAACAATTGAAGCGCCAAACCATATTGGATCATAACGAAGTAAAGGACTTAATTGCATCGCGGCCATACCGCTGTAATGCATGGTGCCAACACCCGCGCCAAATAAAAGAGAGCTTAGAATTAAATTGATAATACGAGGCTTAGAGCTATATGTTTTCAAACAAGAAAAAGCAATGGTACATGCCAGTAAAGCCGGTATAAACGACACAAAAGTGAGTGTGGGATCGTATTCAATTGTAGTGCACAAAGAAAATGCCAGCATAGCAATAAAGTGCATGCTCCAGACCCCTCCGGCAAGGACTAAGGCTGCGGTTATATTGGCTAACTTTCGATAAGATTTAAAATGTGTATTATTTGCTAAATCGATAACGTGCAAAGAAAAATAAGCTGCAAAAATTGCGGTGAGTATAGATAGTGTCACTAAACTTGGGTCGTATACACCATTAATAATTAGGCTTGGATCTGGTTCGTTTATAAAAAAATTAGCTAACATCAATCATTCACATAATAACTCTTAAATTCAGTCTAATATAAAATACAATAATAATCACAAGGTATTGAGTTATAAATTACAAAAGTAACGTAAGTGTTTTAAGCTCTAAACCATACTATTTATTGAGTAGCACTAAATCCATTGTTATTAAAATGGCATTTAGTAGGGATTATTTATAGATTAGCCGTTATGGTACAAGGTAAAATAAAACCCAGTGGTTAATTATAAATAGGCAGCATTCATTGTTGGATTACACTTTAAAGCGTAGTAAGCGAAGAAAAACAGTGGCTATCAAAGTCGCACAACGTGAGCTTACGGTATATGCGCCCCATTTTGTAACGAAAACACAAATTAATGAATGGCTGTTAAGTAAACAGGACTGGATTGATGCTCAGTTACATAAGCAACAAATTCAAGCCGATACACGACAGTTTCCACTCAAAACCCAGAGTATTAAATTATTTAATGAAGCTGTTAATGTGCAATTTGAAAACGCAGTACGCACTCAATGGCAGCAGCACAATGAAAGCCAAACGCTGTTACTGAGTATTTCTTCACGTGTAAAGCATCAAACGCAAATGTATCAAAGTTTGCTAGAGCAGTTTTTGCATGAGAAATTAGAAAGCTATATTGAAATGCGAGTTAACGATTATTGTCAGCTGATGGGTGAAAAGCTACCGAGTAATATTCGTATTCAATTGTATAAACGTCGCTGGGGTAGTTGTAATCGCAGGCGTGAACTAACCTTCAACTTACACTTGGCAAGTGCACCGACATGGGTTATTGACTACGTGATTGTTCATGAATTAGCACATTTAAAATATTTAAATCACAGCGCTCAATTTTGGCAACGTGTGGGATTATTTTATTCAGATTATAAACAAGCAAGTAACTGGTTAAACAATCATGGTATGAGTTTACAGTGGGTATTTGAATAAAAAGAAATAAGGTAGAGAAGAGAAGTGGTGGAGGGAGCTGGATTCGAACCAGCGAAGGCTGAGCCGTCAGATTTACAGTCTGATCCCTTTGGCCGCTCGGGAACCCCTCCACACTAATTGTTATTGCATTTGGCCCCACTTAACTTAGCCTAAGAAAAGTGGTGGAGGGAGCTGGATTCGAACCAGCGAAGGCTGAGCCGTCAGATTTACAGTCTGATCCCTTTGGCCGCTCGGGAACCCCTCCAATGCAACGCGGCAGATAATAGCAAACTTCTTATTTAAGTAAAGAAAAAAGCTAAAGAAAATTCAAATTTAGCCGATAAATACTTATTAATTAGTTAAATAGGCTAAAGTCTATGCAGATTGGTGATTTGTTAATCACGGAGAGCCAGTTAAAAACGAGGCTTAACGAAAGTGTGCACGAAAACCGCCGAGGCGAGTTTGCACTTTTATTAGCAATGCTCTCTCACGATGCACTCGATTTTAGTGAATTCCACCTACCCAAAAGTGACACTAAGCATGATCAAGCTGATGAAAATGCTCTGCGTAAACAATTTGGCGCAGGTCCAAAGCAGCCATTAGCGCCAGATACCTTTAATATGTTAATTGGTAAAAATAACACAGAGCTTTTAGCAAAAATGGGAAGCGCTGTAGGGATGAGTGATATAAAGTTAACTCAGTGCTTAAAGCCTGAGCCATTTAATATTCGTGATGATAAAAACCACATTCCACTGACTGTCATTGATAACTGTGAATTAGCGGTACGTCGACGAATTCAAAATACCAACACCGAGTTATCAAACCCTCAAATGGATGCGGTGGCATTTTATGATGATTTACAAAATGAAGCTATCCACCAGCCATTACATTTGTTTAGTGCCTAATTATATGTGTTCAATTGCTGCTTTATACATGCCATTTGATTGTAATAAACTGTGTTTATAGTAGTAAGTAACTATTGGTTTTATAGGTGCTTTATTTTAATAACTGATTTAATATAAAAAAAGCATCCAAAATTTAAATGCAATTGCTATAATGGCGCAAATGGTATGACATTAAATGCCATTATCATTAAACCAAGGTAATTAGGAACGTAATGAAGAAAACATTCACGCTGAATCATGAGAAAATCAAATACCCTCGTATGGTTGATGCTGCAAAGCATGAAGTGAAAAAATATTTGAAAAGAGAACGTAATAAAACTTTACCTGTTGATGCCGACTACTGGGCATTTGATTGTAAGTTTGGTAACACGGCTGAAGAAGCCCAAGTGGTTCACGTTGCTGAAATTAACAATCACATCAGTGAAATTGAAAAGCAAGGTTTAACTTCTTTTTACTTAGAGATTTTAGCAAGACCTGCACAGCGTCAAGACCTCGATGAAGATGATGGCGAGTAAAACGCTAATTTGCGTTTAGTGTAGTTTTTGAAAATGGGCCTTGTGGCCCATTTTTTGTAGCTGTTATTTATACACTATGACACTTTTTATACTTTTTATTACTGCCGCAAGGGCACGTATCATTGCGCTTTACTTTAATATCGGCAACCGGTGTAATCTCACCATCAAGGTATCGCCATTGTCCATCTTCTTTAATAAACCTTGAATTTTCTGCCAACTCGCAATATAAATCTTGATAAAAGTAGTGAGCTTTAAATGTAACAAATCCTGTTTCATCATTATAACCAGAGTCTAATACGGTTAAGTTTATAAAACGGCAACTATTTGCAAAATCTTTAATTTCTGAAATTGAATTTTCAGCTTGTTTTTCTTTTGCATAACTTTCACGAACAAAAACCGCGTTTTTAACAGCATAAGCACTGTAGCGTGCACGCATAAGTTGCTCTGGTGTGTGTGGCTGTTTGGTTTTTAAATGAAAAGGCTCGCAGCAATCAGCATAAGGTTGCTGACTGCCACAAAAACATAATAGGGCGTTAGAAGTCATGATAAATGTACTGTGTATTAAAACGCTAGTTTATCAAGCTTATTGCGTAAGTGAAATCTCAGGGTGAGCGCTTTTTTTGCTAAAGCAATACAACTTAGTGCGCGTATGGCTCAAGTTTAATGATAACTGCGACAGTTGTTGGTTATTTATTATGTCAGTCCAGGTGATCACCGCGGCAAAATTTCCATTGTGAAGTGCAGAACTTAAAACATACTCTAAATTAACTAAATGCTTTTGACGAATAACCAGTAATTTACTGGTATCAATTGAGCATGAATCAAGTAGCGCTTTGCTCGGTACGTTATCTGGTGCTATTAACAGTGTCCATGCGTTTAGGCTGTTGTATTGGTGTAATACTTTTAATAACTCAAACGTTGCTGAAATTTCATCTTCAATTTGTACAACGTTAACACAATCTGATTGGTCATCTTGTTGATAGCTTTTAACTGTTCTTACGGTAATTGGCTGTAACATAATCTTCTCACTCACTGGGTTTTTATACAGTACATTCATACAGTAGTTTATACAGTTGTTTGGTGCAAGTGTTTTTTGCTATTTTTTTGTACAGTTATTCATCTTAAAACGCGACAGTTACTATAAATATATAAATAATCTATATATAACAATGGTTTAATTTTTATTGAAAGTTAATGCCCACAGAATTAATTTTAAGGCTGGGAGCAAATAAATACAGATGAACAGGGGGTATACAGTAGTTTAAATTAATTAAGCGTGCTTGTTTTGGCTATAAACGCTTAATTAATTTACAGATGAAATGAGTTTTAGGGCAGTGAAATTATTTTTCGCTACTAGAGGGGATCAAATGTGAGAATTGTAACTGGTGAATTTGTTCATACAGGCTGGCTGCGTAGCATTGAGCATCTTTAAGTCGTTTGGTACTAATATGTTTTCGTATATCGCTCATTGCTTCTATGGCAGGTTCATAGCCTTGACTACCGGCTAAGCTAAGCCACGCAGCACCATGAAATACACTTTGCGGCACACCTTGTCCTTTTATAAAAAACAGCCCTAAATAAAACTGCGCGCGATAATTTCCTGCCATTGCTGCCAAACGCATCCATTTTGCGGCTAAGGCGCCTTGTTCATTTTTAAGGTAATAAAGGGCTTTATTTAATGTGTCTTGATCGGTGTTTTTAGAGCTCGCAGGGAGATTTGCATCGCTTGGTTGCGTTACAAAAGAAAGAATGTTGTCTAATTGTTGCTCTAAGTCTTGGCCACTTGGTGTCGTTTTGATCATGCTACTTCGTTTGTTATTTTAATCACTTAGCTAGTTTAGTATATAGCAAGGTAAAATGTCCTGTAAAAAGTTATTTTTATGCTAAAATCTCGCCACTTTTTACAACCACAAGTTTATTATGCTCGAAGCCTTATTCAAAATCCGTGCAAATGATTCTTCGGTTCGCCGTGAATGTATTGCCGGTATGACTACATTTATTACGATGGTTTATATCGTATTCGTAAACCCAGCTATGCTTGCAGAAGCCGGTATGGACCAAGGTGCTGCTTTTGTTGCCACCTGTATTGCTGCTGCAATAGGGTGTTTTATTATGGGTTTGTGGGCCAATTATCCACTGGCATTGGCACCGGGTATGGGATTAAATGCATTTTTTACCTATGGTGTTGTATTAGGTATGGGTTATAGCTGGCAAGCTGCGTTGGGTGCGGTATTTATGTCAGGGTGTATATTTTTAATTCTAAGCTTATTTAAGGTGCGAGAGTGGATTATTAATGCAATCCCTCTGGTGCTCAAGCAAGCAATAGCAACGGGTATTGGCGCATTTTTAGCTCTCATCGCACTTAAAAGTGCCGGTATTATTGTATCAAGTCCTGCAACACTGGTGCAGTTGGGTGATATTACCTCGCCTGGTCCTTTATTGGCTATTTTCAGCTTTTTTGTTATTGCTGCACTGCTTTATCGCGATTTTAAAAGTGGCGTACTGATTAGTATTTTACTAGTCACCGCGATTGCTGTGTCTATGGGGTTAGTGGAGTATCATGGTGTTATTGCTATGCCACCTTCTATCATGCCGACCTTTATGCAACTGGACTTTAGTGCCGCGTTTGAACTGTCGATGTTGAGTGTTATTTTTGCGTTTTTATTCGTTGATTTGTTTGATACCTCAGGCACGTTAGTTGCGGTAACTCAGAAGGCTGGTTTAGCAGATAAAAACGGTAATATGCCGCGTTTAGGTCGTGCATTAAGCGCTGACAGCACAGCAACCATTGCAGGTGCAATGCTCGGTACTTCAACAACCACGTCATACATTGAGTCTGTTGCAGGTGTATCTGTTGGTGGTCGAACGGGTTTGACCGCTGTAGTTGTGGGTTGCTGCTTTTTACTGATGATGTTTTTTGCGCCTTTAGCTCAAATGGTGCCTGCATACGCAACCGCGGGAGCTATTTTATATGTATCTGTATTGATGCTACAAAACTTAAAGTTTGTGAATTGGGACGACATGACTGATGCAATTCCGGTGAGTGTTGTATTATTAATGACACCGCTGACTTTCTCAATTGCACACGGTATTGCACTTGGTTTTATTTCTTATACGGCGGTAAAAGTGCTGTGTGGCAAAAAAGATCAGGTAAGCATTAGTGTTTGGATTTTAACTGCCTTGTTTATTGTTAAGTTCGCATTTTTATCTTAATGCAGTCAGCTTGTTAGAATGTGTATATGTCCTAATATGTAAACACAAAGTGGGGCAAAATCCTATTCAAAAAAAAGCTCATGCAACTGCATGGGCTTTTTTATTTAGAAAGGAATTACCATTTCTTTTTAGGTGCAAATAATACGTCTAAATCATCTTGCTCTTGTTCGTTCTTTTTCTTCAATGATGTAGCATTTGATGCCTTGAGTTCATTACTTATCGTTTCAAGGTAGCCTTCAACTTCAGCTCGTTTTGCCGTAATGTAATCGTCATTAAATGAAACACTGTTAAGTGTGGCAGCTGCTTTTTCAAAGTACTGCCTAGCAGAGCCTATCATTCCAGCTGTTTGCGCTGATAACCCACGCTTTATTTGGCTTTCAATGTTGATTCTTAGTTGTAGCTTTTCAAGGCGTTTGTCTTCTGCAATAAATACCTGGCTGTCTACTTTGCCTTTATTATGCTCAGAACGAATAATAGTGCGTAACTTTTTAATGCCTTGTATCAGCGATATCAGTTGTTTGTCGTTGCCTGGTAATACAAAGCCATCTGAACCATCTTGAATTGGGTTTTGTAGTCGCTCTTTTGCTTCTTTTAAGCGGTTTTTTAGTCCACTACCTCCGCTTGAAATAGACACCATTTGACTGAGCGCATCATGAATTCGTCGTTGTAATATTCGCTGAGTTGCCTCTGAAAGTGGAATGTTGGCGCTATTCATTAATGCTTCTTCGGTTTCTTCAATGATTGCTTTTTGTTTTGTTAACTCTTTGCGTCGTTCAGCTTCTTGTTTTTCTTTGTGTTGCTGAACAGCACTAACCCATAGTGCAATGACTATAAGTGCAACAATTAATACAATTATAATGGAAACTATCATGTTATAATTCTCAAATTCTTAACCTTATTATCTAATCTTACATTAAATATATAAAAGGTGGGAAACTTTGCTCAGATTAACTGAAAAAAGCGTCACCATAAAGCGTTTAAATCTTAATATGTTATGTTTCGATTGCTGATAATCATTGCTACCTCAAGTTTATTTATTGTGTTAACCTGAAATTTCAACAAATTAATTGTTATATTATGTAACATTAATCAGCCTTTTATATAGCTACCTATAGTTAGGGTGCGCTTTTATCTGTCAATGTGAATTATAACGAAACTACATAGCCATGAAATTACAACAACTTAGATATATCGTAGAAGTTCAAAATCATAAATTAAATGTTTCAGCTACGGCTGAGAGTTTATTTACCTCCCAGCCTGGTATTTCTAAGCAAGTACGTATGTTAGAAGATGAGCTCGGTGTACAAATTTTTGGCCGCAGTGGTAAGCATTTAACTCATGTTACAGGCGCTGGCGAGGAAATCATTAACATATCACGCGAAATACTCTCAAAAGTTGAGGGTATTAAAGCGGTTGCGAATGAACATACGCTGCCCGATCAAGGCAAACTTAATATTGCTACCACGCATACACAAGCACGGTATGCGTTACCGAGTGTAATTAAAGGCTTTACTCAAAAATATCCTGCGGTATCACTGCATATGCATCAAGGTACACCACAGCAAATATCGGATGCAGCCGCTCGCGGTGATGCTGACTTTGCCATTGCCACAGAAGCGCTTCATTTATATTCAGATTTAGTAATGCTGCCTTGCTACCATTGGAATCGTAGTATTGTGGTTGCTAAAGATCATCCCCTTGCGAAAAAAGTGGATAATTTAACAGTGGCTGATATAGCCCAATACCCACTCATTACTTACGTATTTGGCTTTACAGGTCGTTCGGAGCTCGACAAAGCATTTAATGCTTACGGATTAGAGCCACATATTGTATTTACTGCCACCGATGCCGATGTCATTAAAACGTATGTGCGTTTAGGGCTAGGTGTGGGTGTGGTTGCATCTATGGCAATTGATCAGGTAAACGACAGCGACTTAGTGTGCATTGATGCTAGCCATTTATTTGAGGCGAGCACGACTAAAATTGGTTTTAGAAAGGGCAGCTTTTTACGCACCTACATGTATGACTTTATCGAACGTTTTGCACCGCATTTAACTAAAGAGCGAGTAGAGCGTGCGAGTTTACTGCGAAATCAAGAAGATGTTGATAAGTTATTTGCTGATATTGAACTTCCTGTAAAGTAACGGCCATAAACAGCAATGAAAAGCCGCTTAGTTTTGCAACTAAGCGGCTTTTTTTGTGCTATGTAATTAACCTGAACTGTGGATAATAAATTCATCTTAAGCAGCTATTTTCAGCGCTAACTGCGTTGAATTTACTTGCAATAGGCTAGCTATTGACGCGTAATTTCGCCTTGTTTTCACTAAAAATCTCTAGCTAGAGAAAATAAACATAAATATCATTTTGATTCAATATGTTAGTAAATCTCTTAACCAGAGTTCAGGTTAATTAGCACTCGATAATATTAACGGCCAGTCCACCGCGAGCGGTTTCTTTGTATTTTGTTTTCATATCGTTACCCGTATCGAGCATGGTTTTTATTACTTTATCCAGCGATACTTTTTGCTCACCACTACCGCGTATAGCAAGGCGCGACGCATTAATTGCTTTAATAGCGCCCATTGCATTACGTTCAATACAGGGGACTTGCACTAAGCCGCCAACAGGGTCACAGGTTAACCCTAAGTTATGTTCCATACCAATTTCAGCGGCATTTTCTACGTGTACAACGTTACCACCAACAATTTCAGTAAGTGCGCCTGCGGCCATTGAACAAGCAACACCGACTTCGCCCTGGCAACCCACTTCAGCACCAGAAATAGAGGCATTCTTTTTATATAAAATGCCTATTGCAGCGGCAGTTAATAAGTAGCGGGTAGCAATATCACGGTCTACTTCTTTAATAAAAGTATGATAATACATTAATACTGCAGGTAAAATTCCGGCTGCGCCATTTGTGGGGGCAGTTACTACACGTCCTCCGGCTGCATTTTCTTCGTTTACAGCTAATGCGAATAAATCAACCCAGTCCATGGCGCGCAGCGGATCGTTACTGACTTCTACATTAAGCTTTAAATATAAGCTTGGCGCACGGCGTTTTACTTTTAATCCGCCAGGTAAAATACCTTCGGTGCGCATACCTCGCTCAATACAGGCTTTCATTACTTGCCAAATATTAAATAGCTCATCTTTAATGGCTTCTTCACTGCGTAACGTTTTTTCGTTTTTCATCATTAACGTTGATACGCTGTAACCCGACTCTTTACACATTTCGAGTAATTCTTTAGCCGAGCCAAACGGGAACGGGGCTGGGTTTTCTTCACGGATATCTAAAGCGGCTTGTTTTTCTTTTTCAAACTCTTCATCCGTAACAATAAATCCGCCACCAATAGAGTAGTAAACTTTGCTATATACTTTTTCGCCATTGTTATAGGCAATAATTTCCATTGCGTTGGAATGTTTAGGGAGTGTCTTTCTGCGATGAAAAACAATCGCGCCCTGCTTAGGGAATTTAGCTTTGTGAGTTTGGTTCAGGTAAATAACCTGTTCTTTTTCAATTTTAGCGAGTATGTCATCCACTAAATCGGCATCAATGGTTTCAGGATCATACCCTGCTAAGCCAAGTATCACTGCTTTACCAGAGCCGTGGCCAACACCTGTTTGGCCAAGCGAGCCGTAAAGCTCTACTTTTACATCGGTCACATTTGCTAATAGTTGTTGTTCGTTTAGGTCATTAACAAATAAGCGTGATGCACGCATTGGGCCAACGGTATGTGACGATGAAGGGCCAATACCAATGCTAAACATATCAAATGCACTGATCATAATGTGTGTCTCTACTTAGTTTTCTCAGCATTAAGCTGTTCTTTGAACGGTCGACTATAATAACGTGGAAACGCAGGTGTGTAACCCTTATTAGTAAAGATTTAAACTGGTATGGCGAGTTGTTTTGTAAAGTTTTTAATAATGCTGGCTGTGGCTCCCCACAAAAGCCCGTGTGGGGTGATAAAGCCATTTAAGGTAATGATTTTTCCACCTCGTTCAAAGGGCAAAGGTTGCCAGTTAGCCGCGTTATTCAGCGCTTTTATAGAGAGTAAAAAGCTAGCTTGCACTTCGTTGTGGTCGTTTTCCCACACTGTTTCTTTTTTAATTAAGCCTACAAAGGGGCGTATAGTAAATCCGGTCAGGGTTGAATATTCAGGTAACTGACCTAACACATGGACATTTTGCGGGGCAATATTAAGCTCTTCATGTAATTCACGCAGTGCGGTGGTGCGTAGGTTAACATCATCAATTTCAAACTTGCCACCCGGTAAACAAATCTCCCCAGGGTGGTGATGAAGGTAGGTTGGTCGCTTACACAATAAAATATGTGCTTCGTTATCTATATCAATCAATGGCAGCATTACTGCGCTTGCGCGCTTTTTTTTATTATCTTTGAGCTGATCCACGGCTAAACTGCGGTTTAATTGAAAACGAGCCGAAATGGTTTCACTATTCAAAGCGACCTTCATTTAATATAGGAAGTATTTTATTTACTTTATCGTAAGTTTCTTGATATTCCAATTCGACTTTTGAATCAGCAACAATACCACCCCCAGCCCAACAATATATTTGTTGTTGATGTGTGACTAAAGTTCGAATAGTAATACTGGTATCCATATTGCCGCAGCCACTAATGTAACCAATAGAGCCACAATAAATGCTACGTCTATGTGGCTCTAGTTCTTCTATTATTTCCATGGCACGGACTTTTGGTGCGCCTGTAATTGATCCACCGGGAAACGCAGCTTCCAGCTGATCAACCGCTGTTTTTCCCTCATCAAGGGTTGAGGTGACCGTACTTACTAAATGATGTACCGCCGGAAAACTTTCAATAGCAAATAATGAGGGCACAATAACCGAGCCCGGTTTAGCGACTTTTCCTAAATCATTTCGCAGCAGGTCCACTATCATGACATTTTCGGCGCGGTCTTTATTCGAATTTGCCAGCAAGGTCGCTTGTTTTGCATCCTCAAGGGCATCTGCTTTGCGAGGTAAAGTCCCTTTAATGGGTTTTGTTTCTACTTTATTGTCGTGTACTGCAATAAAACGCTCGGGTGAGATTGACAAAATAGCGCCCTGAGGATGATTAATAAAACTAGAAAAAGGCGCTTTATTAGCCTGAGTTAATTTAACATAGGCGCTCCAAGGCGAGCCTTGGTAATGTGCGCTAAAACGCTGCGCTAAGTTAATTTGATAGCAATCACCACTTTTTAGGTATTCTTCAATCGCGGCAAACTTTTCGCTATAGCTAGTCTGACTCATATTTGACTGCCACGGTGATGTAAGCGAAAAGCTTTCATGTTTAGGTGGTTGCGCTAAATATTGCTGATATAGCCAAAGGCGGTCTACATTGGGCTGCGAAACATAAAACCACGTGCGCAGTTGTTTATCGTAAATCAGTGCATCGAGGTAAAGTCCAACCGCCATTTGCGGTAAATTTATGTCGTGTAAAGCGCTGCTTGGTAGTTGCTCTATAGTACGGCCTAAGTCATAGCCAAAATAACCCAGCCAGCCACCATTAAAAGGTAAGTTGTTGGCGGCTTTAGTGCTGTCTAACTTTGCCAGTTCATTATTCATTATTTCAAAGCAGCTTTTTATGTTTGGCTGGTTATTAAAAACAGTTTGATTATTTTTAACTTCCAGGGTGCTTTGAGGTTCAATCGCAATCATGTCAAAACGACTGTTAATGTGATCGCTATCACCCGAATCTAGCAAAATAGCGTAGGGTAAATGAGCAAAATGCGAAAATACCTCTATACAATTTTGTGATATGGCTAATTCAACACAATTTTTTTTATTGTTTAGCATTTACTACCCCTTTAAGAACTGGCTCGAAACGGGCTGGGAGGGTATCATAAGTCAAATTTTTTTGGCAGCGTTTAGTGAGCGCTGTGGTTGAAAACAGTTCGAACCACCGTCACGGGTTTGATAAAGCTTACGTGCAGCGTGCGCAACAACAACTTAAGGAACCACTATGAGTACAATTCGTCAGCAAGACTTTATTGATAGCATCGAAGATGCCTTGCAATACATCTCGTTTTACCATCCTCTTGATTTTGTTCAAGCGCTAGAAAAAGCGTATAACAAAGAGCAAAGCAAAGCCGCTAAAGATGCGATTGCACAAATCTTAATTAACTCGCGTATGTCGGCAGAAGGTAAGCGCCCGCTGTGTCAAGATACCGGGATAATCACCTGTTTTGTAAAAGTAGGTATGGATGTTAATTGGGATAAAACCGATTTAACAGTACAACAAATGGTTGATGAGGGGACGCGCCGTGCGTACTTAAATCCAGATAACCCATTGCGCGCATCGATTGTTGCCGACCCTGCGGGAACACGTAAAAATACTAAAGATAATACGCCATCAGTGGTACACATTGACTTAGTTGCTGGCGATAAAGTTGAAGTAATGGTGGCTGCTAAGGGTGGTGGCTCAGAGAACAAAAGTAAAATGGTGATGTTAAACCCATCTGACGATGTGGCCGAGTGGGTAGAAAAAACGCTACCAACAATGGGGGCGGGTTGGTGTCCACCAGGCATGCTAGGTATAGGTATTGGTGGCACGGCAGAAAAAGCAGCGGTCATGGCGAAAGAGTCATTAATGGATCCGGTTGATATTCATGAACTAATTGAGCGCGGCGCAGAAACAACAGAAGAAAAACTGCGTTTAGAAATCTTTGAACGTGCGAATAAGTTAGGTATTGGTGCGCAAGGCCTTGGCGGTTTAACCACGGTTGTTGATATTAAAATTAAAACGGCGCCAACTCACGCGGCTTCAAAGCCAGTGGTTATGATCCCAAATTGTGCTGCTACGCGCCACGTACACTTTACGCTTGATGGTTCAGGCCCTGCGAATTTAAAAGCACCTAAATTAGAAGATTGGCCAGAAGTGACTTTCGAAGTCGGTGAGGGTACACGCCGTGTTAATTTAGATACCCTGACTAAAGAAGACACTAAAGAATGGAAAATGGGTGAAACCGTTTTACTATCAGGTACTATTTTAACGGGTCGAGATGCTGCTCATAAGCGTCTGCAAGATATGATCAACTCAGGGGAAGGTTTACCTGAAGGTGTTGATTTTGATAACAAGTTTATTTACTACGTTGGTCCTGTGGATGCAGTAGGCGATGAAGCAGTAGGTCCTGCTGGCCCGACAACGGCTACTCGTATGGATAAATTTACCGACATGATGTTAGAAAAAACAGGCATCGTGGGAATGATTGGTAAAGCTGAACGAGGCCCAGCAACGGTTGAATCTATTAAAAAGCATCAGTCAGTGTATTTAATGGCTGTAGGTGGTGCGGCATACTTAGTATCTAAAGCGATTAAAAAAGCACGTGTTGTTGCGTTTGAAGATTTAGGTATGGAAGCTATCTACGAATTTGAAGTAGAAGATATGCCAGTAACGGTTGCCGTTGACAGTGAGGGTGCAAATGCCCACACCCAAGGTCCTGCAATTTGGAAAGCAAAAATTGAAGAACTAGACAGCAAGATGAAGTAAATTTGCGAAGTAATCATAAAAGCGAGCACCCTGTGCTCGTTTTTTTATTTTTAAATTTGCAGATACTTATACACCTCAGACCAGTTTGTGCTATATAGGCAGTTTTTGTATAAGCCATTGTATTTTATGAGCTAGTGTTCTTTTTCAAGATGTACGATTAAGTTTACATATAAATTCAGAGTGACGTTCACGTAAGCGTAAGCTTTAAATGTGATGGCGTTCTTAGCTTTTATATTTAATAAAATTATTATTATTGATTTTTTTATGCATTTCTAACGCAATAAGTCGTTTTGTTTTTCAGTTGAGTGCGGTTTATGTGGTTTATCTACTCATAGTATAGCGAACCAGTATCTGAAGTGATAAAGTCTCGTCAATTTGTAGCGTGCTTGCCCATAAGGGCCCATTATTTTCGGAGTATTTAAAGTGGTTGTATTTAATCAAGTTGAATTTGATAACCATGAACAAGTGGTTTTTTGTTCAGACAAAGCGTCTGGTTTAAAGGCCATTATTGCGGTACATAACACAAACTTAGGCCCAGCTGTAGGCGGTTGTAGAATGTGGGATTATGCCAACGATGAGGATGCAGTATACGATGTATTGCGTCTATCAAAAGGGATGACCTATAAAAATGCTGTGGCACGCTTGCCATTTGGTGGTGGTAAGTCAGTTATTATTGGTAATGCCAAAGAAATCAAATCAGAGCAGTTATTTCGCGCATTTGGTCGCCAGTTAGAACGACTAAATGGTAGCTACTACTCAGCAGAAGATGTAAACATTACCTGTGATGATGTGGCGTTAATGAACAAAGAAACAAATTACGTGCTAGGCCTTGAAGGAAAAAGTGGTAACCCTTCGCCGTTTACAGCCTATGGTACGTTTTTGGGCATGAAAGCAGCGCTTAACCATCAACGCGGTATTAAAGACTTTTCTGGTATTAAAGTTGCGGTGCAAGGTTTAGGTGCAGTAGCTTATGGATTATGTAAACATTTAGCACAAGCCGGTGCAGAATTATTTGTTACTGATATTAACCAAGCTGCAGTTGAGCGTGTAGTAAACGACTTTGGTGCAACAGCGGTTGGTATTGATGAAATATACGACTTAGATGTTGATGTATATGCGCCTTGTGCGTTAGGTGCCACTATCAATGACACAACAATCCCTCGCTTAAAAGCGACTATTGTTGCAGGTTGTGCAAATAATCAGCTTGCAGAGTCACGCCATGGTGAAATTTTACGTGAAAAAGGTATTTTATACGCACCAGATTATGTAATAAATGCAGGCGGTATTATTAACGTGTATTACGAAACAGCGCCTGAAGGTTACAGTAAAGAGGCGTCTAATAAACACGTAGAGAAAATTTTCGATACATTAAGCGAAATCTTTACCCGCAGTGAAAAAGAACAAAAATCAACGCATTTAATTGCTGATGAGCTTGCTCAAGAAATTATTGAAAACGGACTTTAAGTTTTTATTTAGTTCAAAAAAGGAGCGACTATCGCTCCTTTTTTTATGCCTATATAAGACTTTGGTATAACTACACCCAAAGCATCATTTTAATTAATGCGAATATAGGCAAAGCGAGGTAAAATTTTACTTTTGCTCTGTGTATACTTTATGTCTTCTGCCGATATATCTTTTCGGGCTATTGATTTTGATCAGTGGCCGCGCAAACAACATTTTGAATTGTTTCAAAACTTCACTCAGCCTTATTTTAATGTGTGTGTAAAGCTCAGTGCTAAAAAGTTATATACCGCGTGTAAACAAACTAATCGTGCTTTTTTTCATGGTTATGTTTATTGCTTATTAAAAGCATGTCATGAGTATGAGCCGATGATGCTGCGTATTGTTAATCAAAAACCTTATTATTTAAACACCACGCGCGCGAGTGTGGTTGAGCTTGCCGATGATGATTCGTTTCGTTTTAGTTATTTTAAACAACATAACTCGTTAAATGAGTTTGCAAATAAAGCAAAAGCGATTAGTCATAAAGCAAAGTTAAACCCGCTGTTTTCTGATGCGTTTGCGGCAACTGAAGGGCAAGCAGATTTAATTCATGTTTCTGTATTACCTTGGTTAAACTTTAGCAGCTTTTCGCATGCATTTACCCACGGTCAAAGTAATGGTATTCCTAAATTTGTGTTTGGCCAATACAACACTGAGACAGGTAAAATGCC
Source organism: Pseudoalteromonas issachenkonii (assembly GCF_002310795.1). Taxonomy (NCBI): domain Bacteria; kingdom Pseudomonadati; phylum Pseudomonadota; class Gammaproteobacteria; order Alteromonadales; family Pseudoalteromonadaceae; genus Pseudoalteromonas; species Pseudoalteromonas issachenkonii. The sequence continues at coordinate 2,002,814 of NZ_CP011030.1, read as the reverse complement.
GCTTGCTATTGATGTTCATCATGCGTTGTTGGATGGGCTTCATGTCGCTAAATTTATAAAGCAATTGCAGTATACATTTGATAATTTAAGTAATAATAATTAATGAAAAAGTTGTAAATTTTATGTTATTATTTGCCAGCAGTGCTTTTAACTTAAATTGTCACTCTAAACTTACCCAAATATAAAAATTAATAATTATAATTATAAAGGCAATATCTGATGAATCGCTTAGTGATTTTATGTATTTTGTTGGTGATTTTTTCTGTTGACGCACAACAGCAGACTCGTTTGCCGTTACGTGATTATTTTTTTGAAACTTGGAATACACGTACGGGTCTTCCTCACAATAGCATTAATAGCCTTGCACAAACACAAGATGGGTATCTATGGGTGGGTACTTGGGAAGGACTTGCCCGCTTCAATGGCCAAGAGTTTAAGTTATTTACTCGCTCCGAAATTACTGACTTGCCTGACTCAGGCGTACGTGCGCTAACCCCTACATCTGATGGCGGTTTACTTATTGCAGGGGCGCGCGGCGGTATTAGCTTATATCAACATCGCCAATGGGACACGCAACCACCTGCCCAAGCTATGGTTAATCATATATTTAAAAGTAAAAATGATAACTTGTGGCTAGCGCTTGAGAATGATGGTGTGTTTTATCGTTCAGCTAGTAGCACTCAAGACATCCCAATAATACAAAATGTCAGTGCGTATCGAATCATTGAAGACCCCAAGGGGGTTATATGGGCGGCGACCAGTGATGGCCTGTATAAAATAGTCAACTACAAACCCACTTTGATGACGCCACAACAAGGGTTACCAGATGCTCCCGTATATACCTTATTAATCACCCGTGAAGGTCGACTCATTATAGGAAGTGAAAGAGGGGCACGAATCCTTAATGGTGGGCTATTTGAATCGCCTCACCCACAACTCGACGCGGAATCTATTTCCAGTTTGTTAGAAGATGATCATGGGGATCTGTGGCTTGGTACCATTAATAAAGGTGTTTTTAGGCTTAGCGGCGATGGTTTAGAGCAATTAGATGCTAAAAATGGTTTACCCGCTAACCGTATTCTTTCTTTGTTACAAGACAGAGAAAATAGTATTTGGGTAGGCACCAATGCTGGTGTATTTAGGTTAAGAGAAGCGCCGTTTTCATCGTGGGGCAAAAAGCGAGGCTTATCTAGCGATTATGTGCGTACGGTATTGTCACATTCTGATGGCAGTTTATGGATAGGCGGAAGCACGGGGTTAGATCGGCTGCAAAATAATCAGGTCAGCCATATTAAAGGCACTAAACAAGGCTCGCCATATTCAGTATTAAGCTTACTAGAGCAAAACCAAGGTGATGTCTGGGTAGGCACATACACCTCGGGTGTTTTAAAAGTGGTTAATAACGAACTCATACCTTATTTAAACCGTGATAATGGCTTAGGTAGTAATGAAGTAAGATCTTTACTTTTTGATTCAAAAAATCGCTTATGGATAGGCTCGGCCATGGGGCTGACACGCGTTAATACCGACGGTAGCTTAAACCAATTTACTAATGAAAAAGAGCTGCCGAGTGGGTTTATTTTAGCCTTGAGTGAAGATAACTCAGCTAATATTTGGGTAGGAACCGGTAATGGGGTCGTGGTTTATGACACTCAAACTGATGTGTTTAATCCTGTTGAGTTTCCTGCTGAATTTGCCGCCCAATATGCGTTTGGCTTTTACATTGACGATAAATACACGTGGATGGCTACCGATCGCGGCTTAGTTCGTTATCAGCATTCAAACGCAAAGATGACTATTTTAGGGCGTGAATTAGGTTTACCCGTTGATAAGCTTTTTCAAATTGTGCCGTTTAAAGACTCACTTTGGCTATCAAGTAACCGTGGCATTATTGAAGTCAATTATAAGCAGGTAAATGAGCTGCTTGATTCAAAATCTAACAATAGAGGTACGCTCGCCTTTCAATTATACGATGAGGGTGATGGCATGCTCAGTGCACAAGCAAATGGCGGTTCAACCCCCTCTGCAACCGCTCATTCAGATGGCACAATTTGGTTTGCTACCGCAAAAGGAGTGAGTACAGTAAAACCGGAGCGCTTAAAAGAAGCCACTCAAATAGCATTGCCAACGATTGTTGAAAGCTTTTCTGTTGATGGTAAACCAACGTCGTTACCTATAGACGGTGAAACTATCATTTTACCACCAGGGGTGACGCGCTTGTCATTTCAATACGCGGGACTGAGCTTTATTATGCCGCAGCGATTAAACTTTCAAACAAAATTGGAAGGCTTTAATAACGAATGGATCAACCGTCAACACATAGCGACTGCTGAATACACTAACTTACCTGCGGGCAAGTATTCTTTTGCTGTACGTGCAGCCTATCCAAATACTGATTGGCAACAAAATCACAAAGTCGTTAACTTTGAAATTCAATCGCACTTTTGGCAAAAAACAAGCTTTAAGTTGTTTATGTTTTTTCTTTTTGTGGTGGTGATATATAGCGCTTATCGCTACCGCTTATATCGTTATAAACAAGTTGAAAAGGAATTAACGAGTCGAGTGGTGAAGCAAACGCAAGCACTGCAAGAGCAAGCCAGTGCCTTTGCGTATCAAGCCACACACGATCAGCTTACCGATTTACCGAATCGCCGCGCATTTGATGGCTGGCTGGCGGATAACTTTTCAGACTTTAAAGCATGTAATAAATCACTTGCTATCGCTATTATGGATATTGATCACTTTAAACGGATTAACGATGGTTGGTCACACCTCATAGGTGATCAGGTTATATGTGAAGTAGCTAACATTCTTAAAGCGCACTGCGAAGGTGAGCAAGAGGTAGCTCGCTGGGGCGGCGAAGAGTTTACTTTTGTGTTTCCTGATACGAGTGCAGTGCAGGCACAAGAAATGTGCGAGAAGTTACGCAAATGTATTGAAAATAAAAACTTTTCAAATATCGCAGAAGGCCTCAGCGTAACCGTGAGTTTTGGTGTTTCTGACTCTGGTGATGTTGATGATTATGACCGATTATTATCACGGGCTGACCAAGCTTTGTATAAGGCAAAAAACAATGGCCGAAATCGAACTGAAGTGATGTGATTGAAAAACAGCCTCACTGCACCCATTACTATTTTAATAATACGGGCGCAGTATTTTGGCGTTAAAGCTAAATGGTTTGATTTAGGACGACCCAATGATAAATGGGCTATTAATTTTTGTTTTAATTGTATTTATTATAATGTTTTGGCGCTGGCCTGATATTCAAAATGCCGTGTGGCACCGTAAATACAGTGATTTATTGTTAAATGAGCAACAACACACGTTGTTACTGCGTGCTATGCCCATATACAACAAAATGACCGATGCAGAGCGAGCCAAGTTAGCATCCCATATTGTGTGGTTTTTAAATGAAAAGCGTTTTGTTGGCTGCGATGGGTTGCAACTAACGGAGGCAATGAAACTCATTATTGCCGCCGATGCCTGCTTGCTGGTGCTTAACAAGCCTTGGCCTTTGTATAAAAACGTAAAAGAAATTTTACTCTACCCCAGCGCGTATTACGCGCCCCAATCAAGCCGCGATAACGCAGGCCTTGTCAGTTTTCATAATACAGTAAGGCAAGGTGAATCGTGGCCGGGGGGAACATTGGTGCTTAGCTGGCATGATGTGCTTGAGGGCAACCGCTTACCCAGTGATGGGCATAACTTAGTGTTTCATGAATTTGCACATCAACTTGATCAAGAAACCGGTAAAACCACCGGCACGCCACTACTTGCATCACAGGCAAAATACCAACAATGGGGCAGAGTGTTTAGCCGAGCGTTTTCGCAGTTAAAAACCCATGTTGCTTATAGTATGCCGCATGTAATACATAGCTATGGAGCCACCAATGAGGCTGAGTTTTTTGCGGTGATCACCGAAACATTCTTAGAGAAACCCGCCGATTTACGCCGTGAAGACCCTGAAATTTACCATTTGCTAGTGGATTTTTATCAATTTGATCCTATTGTTTGGCACTAATTTTATGCACTTCATCCTATTACGCTGGTAACTTGCTGGCGTTTTTGTTGCAATCATGTAATAGATCAACACACAGCAACAATAATAAGTGAGATAAGCATGAAAAAAATGCTGCAAACAGCACTCGCGTTATCGGTTTCATTGACATTAGGCCACGCACACGCAGAGCAAACAGATGAAAAAAAATGGCAAGTTGATTCACCTAAAGGGCAATTTGTTGATGCATCTATTAGTGTAGAGCAAGGCACATGGATGAATGTCGATATAAGTCCTGACGGAGAAACCTTAGTATTTGATTTACTGGGCGATATTTACACCATGCCAATGAGTGGTGGTAAAGCGACTAAAATAACCTCAGACATTGCATGGCAAATGCAGCCGCGCTTTAGCCCAGATGGCAAGCACATTGCTTTTACATCAGATCAAGGCGGTGGTGACAATATTTGGATAATGGATGTTAACGGCGAAAACCAAACCGCCGTTACTGACGAAACATTTAGATTACTCAATAGCCCTGCGTGGAGCCCTGATGGCGATTATTTAGTTGCACGTAAGCATTTTACCGCCAGTCGCTCGCTAGGTGCGGGTGAAGTTTGGCTTTATCACAAAGCCGGCGGTAAAGGGGTACAACTGACTAAACGTGAAAACGATCAAAAAGATTTAGGTGAACCCATGTTTTCACCGGATGGTCGGTATGTTTATTTTTCTCACGATGCAACCCCGGGTAAAACTTTTCATTATTCAAAAGACTCTGTTGCCGGTATTTATAAAATTAAGCGTTATGACCGTGAAACAGGCGACATAGAAACCATTATAAGTGGCATGGGCGGGGCAATAAGACCGACGCCGTCGCCAGATGGTAAAAAACTAGCGTACATAAAGCGTGATGACTTTCAAACCAGCCTGTACTTATATGATTTAACCAGTGGTGAGCATACTAAGCTATACGACAAGCTAGAGCGCGATATGCAAGAAACGTGGGCGATTCATGGCGTATATCCGACTATTGCGTGGACCCCAGATAACGAAGAGCTGGTATTTTGGGCTGGCGGCACCCTTCATAAACTCAATGTCGATGATAAATCAGTTAGCGATATTGCATTTAAAGTAGACACCACGAAAAAAATTCAAAAAGCAGTGCGTTTTACTCAAAATATCGACACTGATGAGTTTGATGTAAAAATGCTGCGTAATGTGCAAATTAGCCCTGACGGTGAAACTGCACTTTTTGAAGCATTGGGCTATATTTACAAGCGCGACTTAGAATCAGGAAAAATAAAGCGCTTAACTAAGCAAACCGATCATTATGAGTTATTCCCGCAGTATTCTCGTGATGGCAAAAACATTGTCTACACCACGTGGGATGATAACGAACAAGGCACCGTGCGTGTCGTCTCTGCACGCAGTGGTCGTGGCGACACTATTACACAAGAGCCGGGAAAATACGTAGAGCCAACATTTAGTCCAGATGGCAAAACCGTGGTGTATCGTAAAGCCAGCGGCGGCAGCATTTTAAACCCTAAGTGGTCACTGCATCCTGGGGTATACAGTGTTAGTGCTAAAGGCGGAAAAAGTGAGCTCATTTCTAAAAGTGGCTATCAACCTCAGTTTGGCAGTGCCAACGATCGTGTTTATATTATGAGCCCATGGCCTAAGCCGACATTAAGTGTGGTAGAGCTTGAAAGTAAAAAAGTACGTAAACTGTATGAGTCAGAGCACGCCACTGAATTTAGAGTCTCTCCAGATGGTGAGTATTTAGCTTTTGCTGAGCGCTTTAAAGTATTTGTTACTCCATTTGTAGAGCGCGGCAAAACGATAAATATTGGGCCCAAAGACAGTCAATTTCCAATTGAGCAGCTATCTGTACGCGCCGGTGAAAACATTAGCTGGAGTGCCAACAGCAATAAACTGTATTGGACACTGGGGCCTGAGCTTTACCATGCCAGTTTAGAGGGTATGTTTGCGATTAATAAAGCGGATGATAAAGACGTTAAAGTAAAAAGCGGTACTAACATCGGCTTTAGTAAAAAAATGGCTGAACCGCAGGGCATGATTGCATTAACTGGCGCTAAAATTATTACCATGGAGGGTGAAAAGGTCATTGAAAATGGCGTTATTGTTACCGATGGCAAACATATCAAAGCCATTGGTACTGCTGCTGATGTGAGCATTCCTAAGGGGGCAAAGGTCATTGATGTAACAGGTAAAACAATTATGCCTGGCATTGTAGATGCCCATGCTCATGGCTCACAAGCCAGTGATGAAATTATCCCGCAGCAGAACTGGAAAAACTTAGCAGGTCTTGCGCTGGGTGTTACTACTATTCACGACCCATCAAACGACACCACTGAAATATTTACCGCGAGTGAAATGCAAAAAGCGGGGATGATCGTTGGTCCGCGTATTTTCTCTACCGGTACTATTTTATACGGCGCGAATATGCCTGGGTATACCTCGCATATTGACTCATTAGATGATGCTAAATTTCATTTAGAGCGTCTTAAAAAAGTGGGTGCGTTTAGTGTTAAATCGTATAACCAGCCGCGCAGAGAGCAGCGTCAACAAGTTATAGAAGCAGGGCGAATGCTTGAAATGATGGTAGTCCCTGAAGGGGGGTCATTATTACAACATAACTTGAGTATGGTAGTCGATGGCCATACAGGCATTGAGCATTCAATTCCTGTTGAACATATTTATGACGATATTAAGCAGCTATGGTCACAAAGTGATGTAGGCTACACACCTACATTGGTGGTTGCCTATGGCGGTATTTGGGGTGAAAACTACTGGTATGATAAAACGGACGTATGGAATCATCCTCGTTTAAGTAAATTTGTGCCTAAAAACCAATTATTACCGCGCTCAATGCGCCGAGTTAAAGCACCCGATCATCACTATAATCACTTTAACAATGCTCGCGTAGCGGCTGAGTTACAAGATTTAGGTGTACTTGTTAATTTGGGGGCGCATGGTCAACGTGAGGGGTTAGGTGCGCATTGGGAAATGTGGATGTTTGCCCAAGGCGGCATGACGCCACTGGAAGCAATTAGAGCATCGACACTCGATCCGGCAAAATATTTAGGCCTAGATAAAAATGTGGGTTCATTAGAGGTCGGTAAACTGGCAGATTTAATGGTTATTGATGGCGACCCACTGAAAAACATTCGTGATTCAGACAAAATTGATTACACCATGATCAACGGCCATTTGTTCGACGCAGCCACTATGAACGAAGTAGGCAAAAAACAGCGTGAACCATTATTTTTTGAATAATGCAGCCATTTTTTAGTTAATAAGCGGCTATTTAGCCGCTTTTTTTATACTGTATTACCTATTTAACTAACCGCTACTATCGCTTTTAAAATATTATCACTAGGTGGAGTCACTGTTACATCATGCATCACCCTCGCTCTACATATATAACCTTCCTTTAAAATAAGTAAGTGTTGCGTGGCTTCAATTGCTTTTTCTCTATTGTGAGCAAATTCAGGTGTTTCTAAAAGAGCTGATAGTATGATCTCAAAGTTCGCTTGCTTGTGCTGTTTGCAAAGTTTGGCAATAGGGTCGTTCTCTACAGGGTACTCAGCTGCAGTATTAATAAAAAAACAGCCATTAAAACACCCTAACTCTGAAACCTCATTATTAATCCACTTTTTCAGTCCGGCAAAAATTGCCTGTGCGACTAACATAGCACTTGGTTGTATACATATTTTTTTAAGCCAAGCGTTAAAGCAGATGTCACGTGAGACTAAACAAGCACAAATAAGCGCGTCTTTGCTTTCAAAGTGCTTATATAAGGTTTTTTTTGCAATGCCCGATACAGCTAAAATTTCATTAATACCAACAGCGTGTATACCCTTTTTATAAAAAAGACTCAGTGCCGTACTGATTATTTGTTGTTGTTTATCCATGATATTCCAAATTTGAGCAGTAAAAACACAGCTTGACATAGGTAGACCGACTTGTCTATATTGTAGGTGTAGACAAGTCGGTCTACTTTTGAGGAGGTAATATGCATAGTGAGCAAATAAAGTCGGCATTAATCGCAGGTGTTTTTTCTACTTTTGTTTTGGGGTTTTTGGCGTGGCTAAATTATATGGGTGATTACGGTATTTGGTTAATGGCGCCATTCGGCGCAACAGCTGTACTTGTTTTTGGCGTACCGCAGAGCCCGTTAGCTATGCCAAAAAACGTAATAGGGGGGCATATGCTGACCGCAATGATTGGGGTTGCTTTTAGCTACTATAGTGCTGATAGTGCGATTATGATTGGGCTGGCTGTGGGTATTGCTATAACATTAATGATAATCACAAAAACTATTCACCCTGCTGCCGGCGCAAACCCTATCTTAATTATTGAGTCTGGCCAAAGTTGGGATTTTTTAATAATGCCAGTACTGGCAGGAACTGTATTCATAGTTTTGTCTGGCTTTGTTGCGAGGTGGATTATTCAATACTTGATGGATAATAAATATAAAAAAACCGCTTAACGCGGTTTCTTTTATACAAAGCACTCAGCTGATCAAACAACACCGCGAGGTAGGCGGCAATCGTGATCTTTGCGAGCAAGCTCAACTATCCAAAGCTCTTCTGCTGTGTAGCCTTCTTCGTTTTGTTTGATCACGGTGAAAGGCGCTTTTTTCTGTGCTTTTACAGGAGCAGCTTTTTTAGTTTTTTTAGCAGGTGCTTTTACTGCAGCTTTTTTTGTAGACTTACCAGAGCTTAATTCTTTAGTCAGCTCTGCTACATCAGCTAGGCGCATGTTCTTGCCGCCATCAATGCTATACCAGCCAGGTTTAGTTGTTATTTCAGGTTTTTTACCGTTGGCAGCTTCATATGCAGCTTCAAAGGCAGATAACACTTCTGTTTTGTCTAGTTTGCTCATCAGAGACCCTATACGTTGTTTACACAGATAAAGAAGAGGTATTTATACCTATTTTAGAACTGTTTTTCAATTTTTTGCGATTTTCCTTTCATTTTTAGTGCATAACCGCCAAAATTTGTACAAAATTCAGTGCAAAGTAAGGTAAGTAGTATGCAACGTAGAGAATTTAATCAATTATTAAACACCCTGTTAAAGCCAGAAACCATTAACGATTTTTGTCCAAACGGGCTTCAGGTAGAAGGTAAAGATGAGATACGCACCATAGTAACGGGTGTAACAGCAAGCCAAGCACTTATTGATGCCGCGATTGAAAATAATGCTGATGCTATTTTGGTACACCATGGCTATTTTTGGAAAGGCGAGTCACAACCTATCACTGGCATGAAAAAACGTCGTGTGGCTGCGCTTTTAGCTAACGACATCAATTTATTTGCCTATCATTTGCCGTTAGATATTCACCCTGAAATGGGTAATAACGCACAGCTGGCGCAATTGCTCGATATTGAAATTGAAGCAGGCCTTGAGCCAACTAACAACAGTGTAGCGATGAAAGGGCGTTTAAAAACGCCGCTAACGGGCAGTGAATTTGCCAAAAAAATAAGCCAAGTGCTTAAGCGCGAGCCACTAACGAGTTTAGTACGTACTGATAAAATTGAAACCATCGCTTTGTGTACAGGTGGCGGGCAAGGGTATATCGACTTAGCAGCCGAGCAAGGTATTGATGCTTACTTAACTGGTGAGGCATCAGAGCAAACCATTCACAGCTCACGCGAGCAAAATATCGACTTTTTTGCCGCTGGTCATCACGCTACCGAGCGCTACGGTATTAAAGCGTTGGGTGAATACCTTGCCGATAAACATGGCTTTGATGTGACATTTATTGACATAGACAATCCTGTGTAAACACCTAGCTTAAAAGTAATTTTATAAATAACCTACTTGTAACGTATTTCGGGTAGGTTATTTAAAATATAGCGTTCTAAATAGCTAATTTAGCAAACTATGGTAAGTCAGTATGTTGATTTTTTATATACCCGCATACCCTTTTATCCTTTTTGTGAGTTAATTATTTTTGGTTTATGCATCCCAAAAATTTAATAAACGTAATAGATATAAACCTACGCTTAAAATCATAATTACATCCATTCTTATATTGCAAAAAACACAGATCTTTCGCTGTACTTACCTCGTTTAAATTACAATGTTACTTTGCTTGCTACTAAGGTAGTTACTTTAAAGGAGTGAAATGGAAGGGGTATTAGCTTTAATTGAGCAGTACGGGTTGTTGGTTTATCTGTTACTTTTTGGTTATTGTGCGTTAAAAAGTGGATGGCTACCTTTGTTCGCAGGCTATGCTGCACATACTGGCGCACTAGATGTTGGTTTTGTTGCTTTGGCTGCTTTTATGGGTGGCTACTTGGGCGATGAATTACGTTTTGCTTTAGCAAGAGCGTATGGCGCGGCATGGCTTGAAAAACCAGGCCGCCTTGGTCGATTATTCAAAACAGCCAGTGAGCTTGCTGAACGCCATGGCACAGCCTACATTTTTTTATATCGTTATCCTAAAGGATTACGCACGATTGGTGCCCTTCCCGTAGGGCTTACAGCAATTAGTTGGCGCCGTTTTAGTGTGTTAAATGGATGCTCTGCACTGCTATGGGTTATTGTTTTAGTCGGTGGAGGCTACATTTTCGGTGCTACTTTTGATGCTTTAGGTGTTGAGAATTTAACAGCACTAAGTCTGCTATTTCTTTGCGTATTTTCAGTAACACTGTACCGGCTTTGGAATAAAACAGCTGAGGTTAAAGCTCACCAAGAATAACAAAACAGCCAACGCTATTTTTTAGTTAAAGATGTTATTTTAGTCAAACAAACGAATATTCAGTTTGATTTTTTCATAACCCCCTGTGTAAAACGCAAATAATTGCGGTTTTTTAGGGGGAATTTACCCAGCGTAATAAGCGTTAACTTAATTAAAGTGCTTCAGGGTTAATTGTACGGCGTACATTTATCCACGCATTGCCAATAACTTCATGAGTATACTGGGTAACTACTAGTAATGCTTTTGCATTGGGTATGAGTTGTTTATACCAAGGGAAAGCGGCAAAGTTGTGGTAGTCGGTTGCGGCAGGGATAACGTTAATGCCTTGCGCATTAAATAAATTTTTTGCTCTGGGCATATGGCTTACTGAGGTGACTAAAGCGACCTTGTAATCAACGAGTTTTGAGGCTAAAAGTTTTGCCTCTTGGGCGGTATCCATTGCGTTTGGATTTTGCACAATACGATTTTTATTAATACCTAAACTAATCGCGGTTTTATACATTAACGCACTGTTGGTGACTTTTTCATACCCCCCACCTGAAACAATCAGTTGCGCATGGGGGTAAATGTTAGCAAGTCTTATTCCTTCCACCAAACGAGTTAACGCACAATTACCTAACTGGCTGTTAGCACTCAATGCAGGGTTGGGGTTTATGTCACAGCCAAGTACTACAATTTTATCTATATTGGGGTGTTTAAGATAATTAAATGCTAATGAGGTTGGTTGGCTATTTTTAATCAGTAAGTTGGCCACCAAAGGGGTGCTGGCAATAAGCAGGGTTGCTAGGCTCATTAAAGATATAGCGATTGCGACTTTTCGTTGTTTGAGCGCAAAAATGAGTAATATTAGGCTTACTAAGCCCAACAAAGGTAACGGCATGAGCAAGCCGCCCAGTATTTTTTTTAGTTCAAACATAGTGAGCAACATGATTAAGTATATTTATTAGCATGTTACTCATAAGTTTAAGATTTATCGACCGTTATTTAATTTACAGGTGTTTAAAAAGTGACGATAAACTGGATTGTCTTTCATATCTTTTTTCATCGCTAAGTACATTGGACGCGTTAAACCAAGCGCGCCCAGTGGAATTGACTTAATTAACCCTTGGCTTTCATAAGGGGTTACTAACCAATCGGGTAAGGCGGCCACACCCATACCTGCACTGACTAATTGAAATATAAGTAAACCTTGATCAACCGTTTTTAGCGTGCCGTCAAAACGCGCATTTTGGATGAAATGCTTAAATATATCCTGGCGCTCACGCGGAATAGGGTAAGAAATAATAGTTTCGCTTTTCAAATCAAGCGCAGTTACATAGGCTTTTTTCGCTAAGTCGTGATCTGGTGCCACAATCAGTTTCAGCTTAAAGTCAAACAAATGGGCGTATTCGAGTTTGTCAGGGTCGCGAATATCTGATGTAAGCACGAGATCTAATTCATCATTTAATAAGTCTGGGATAGCGTCGTAACTAAAGCCACGCTCGTAATCAATTTTTATATCAGGCCAAAAGTTATTAAATTCTTTGATAGTAGGCAATAACCAATGAAAACAGGCGTGACATTCAACGCTTAAACGCAGCTGCGAAATAGGCTGGTTTAGGCTTTCTTTGAGTCGGCACTTGGTGGCTTCTAATTTAGGTAATATTTCGTGTGCTAATTCAAGTAATAACATACCTTGAGGTGTAAATCGGACTGGTTGAGTTTTACGCTCAAACAACTGGCAGTCTAATTTGTTTTCTAAATCTTTGATTTGATGTGATAAAGCTGACTGAGTTAAAAATAGTTCGCGGGCTGTATTGACGAGAGAACCCGTTTCTTTAAGGGTAGCAATTGTTTTTAAGTGTTTAATGTCAATCATCTTTAATAAATCTCATGGATATGGTGAGTATAGCTCAGATTCATTACATACTACGCCTTTACAAAAACCGTTTCAACGTCTGGATGGCTATAAAATTGCACTTTAGTGTGTTTTTTACTGCGAACATTAAGTTTTTTAACTTTGTTGAGTCAAACAGTGTTTAGTTTTTTATTTATTGTTGAATTTATCTCATGTTTGTTTGGGTTTTTTATTAATGATTATTGTTCTGGTAACAGATAACTTTATTGTCATGTAACTCTCTAAAATAAGTAGGTTATAGCGCGACATTAATATTTAGATGTTTCATAGCGAGGTTAAAATGCGAATTAAAATTTACGGCGAAGGGTTTGGCAGGCAAAAGCTCAGTAAACGCAACTGAGGTGTAAAGGATACACGATTGAAAAAAGCAGCGAATGCAAGGATTGAATGATTAGGGGCTACTCATTGGCATACATTAATACCAATTCGTATACGCCTTTAAATAATGTAATGTATTAAAGCATTCGCTAACGGGGTTAAAGATTTTTATTAAGAACAATGTGGCACAAACTAATTATAAGGTTTTCTACTGGTTAAATAGACCCTTACTTAAGTAAGCAGTTATAAGGCAGATTGTAAAAAGCTGTAAAGTGACGTTGCATGAGTTAGTGTTGGCAAAAGCGTAAAAGTAATTACTGTGATTTTTAAAAGCCAGTAACCCTGGCTTATTAATTAAAGAGGGCTATGTATTAGTAAAATAGCTTCTTTTGCTGTAACAGGTTTAGACTTTAAAAAGCCTTGGCCATAATCACATTGGGTTTTTTGCAAAATAGCGAGTTGTTCAGGGCTTTCTATCCCTTCTGCTATAACAATAAGATCTAATGAAATGGCTAAGGTTAAAATAGCATCAATCAATGGATTGGCCGTGGTTTTTAAATTATCGATAAAGCTTTTATCAATTTTCAGGACATGAATAGGCAGTTGATGCAAGTAACCAAGGGCAGAGTAACCGGTGCCAAAGTCATCTAAACAGAGCAATACTTTTAAAGGCGATAATCCTTGAATAATTTGTGTTGCTAACTCTAAATTTTCAATCAATCCCGATTCGGTTATTTCTAGACATAATGAGCCTAAAGGTAGTTGATGTTTTTTGTAGATTGCGTGAAGCTGATCTACAAACTCTAAACTTGCGAAGTGGCGAGATGAAACATTAACCGTAACGCGTAAAAAACGATGCCCTTGTTGTTGCCATAAAGCGATATGCTGTGCTGCAAGGTCGAGCAAATGCAAATCTAAATTGATAATCTGCCCCGTTTTTTCTGCAATGGGGATAAAGTCACCTGGCGATACAAACCCTTTTCGTGGGTGATGCCAACGTACTAAAGCTTCAAACCCCATAACGTCACTGCTAGTAATGTTAAAAATAGGCTGAAAATACAGTTCAAACTCATCATGCTCAATACCGTGTTGTAAATCATTTTCAAGGTCGGCATGTGTTTTTAACTTGTTACGCATGACATTATTAAAAAACTTAACTTGGCCACGCCCTGATGATTTTGCTTCGTACATAGCCGCGTCTGATTGCTGTAATAAAACAAATGCTTCATCGTTTACATTATCACTAAATGCAACGCCAATACTGGTAGAGGGTTGCAGTAAATGGCCATCAATATCAATGGGATCTGACAGGGCGGTTTTTATTCGAGCGAGGGCGTCGTTTACTTGGTCACGATGACTGAGATTTTCCATAAAAATAGCAAACTCATCGCCACCTAAGCGAGAAAAGGTATCAGTATTGCGAACGGTTTGAGTAATCAATTTACAAATAGCAATTAAAAAATGGTCACCTACTTCATGGCCTAACGAATCATTAATACTTTTGAAGCGATCAAAATCAAGGTAGAGCAGAGCATGAAAAGTACCTTTTTTAGCGCGATTCAAGCGTAAAATTGCATGCTTCATTCTTTCTATTAGTAACGAACGATTGGCAAGCCCTGTTAGTTCATCATGCAGTGCTTTGTGCTCGAGTTCTTGCCGAGCTAAATGCCTGTCTATAACCATACTTATTTGTCGGCTCACATACGTCAACAGCGAGCTATCATGTTCGTTGTAGTAATGTTGCTTGTCATAGCTTTGTACGACAATAACGCCACTCATGCGCTCATTAACTTTATATGGCACACCAAGCCAAGAGTCTGCTAGTTCACCGACCAATTTAAAGTGGCCTTGCTCTATATAGTGTCGGTATTGCTCCTTATTAAGCAGTAAAGGGCGCTCGTTAATTAATAAATAGTAAGAGGCTGTTTCTTTTAACTGATCTTTTGAAATAATTTTATGCGTGTTTGTTTGTAAACCGCCTTCAACGGTATAGACAAAATCTAGAACATCTTCTTTTTTATCATACAAAGCAATAAAAAAGTTACTTGCATTAAGAAGGCTATCAATAATCACATGCAGCGATTTAAAAAAGGTATCTAAATTTTGTGCTTTATAGGTTAAGTTAGCTATTTGCAGTAGGCTACTTTCTAATTTTTGCGCATTATTAAGTTGCCGAACGGTATCTTGCAAGCTGTTGACGGTATTCACTTGATTTATTTTTGCGCTTAGTAAGTGGGCAACGGTAGTTAAAATTTCTAAATGTGAACTGGTAAAGTAATTTTTTATTGGGTGTTCACAGTCAATTACGCCGAGTACTTTATCTTTATATATTAAAGGCACACACAGCTCTGATTGCGCAGGGCGCTCATCAGCAATGTAGCGGCTGTCTTTAGTTACATCGCCTATTATTAAAGCTTGCCCAGTTGATGCAGCATAGCCCGTTATCCCCTCATTAAAGCGGATTAACTTTCGTTCTGACTGATAACTAGTGTGTTCGCTTTCAATACCCATAGACGCCACTTGATTTAGCGTAGATTGGCTGTCATCGGCTAAATAAATCACGCAGTCGACAAATCCAAGTCGATTAACAACTTGTGTGGTGACATAACTAAAGAGCGCTTCTAATGTATTCAGTTGCAATAAACTTGAGGAGAACTGATTGATTATACTCAATTGATCTGTTTTAGTTTCGAGCGCTTTAGTAGTATCGATAGTGTTCGACATAGGCAACGAAGGTAGGCCTTATAATTATTATTAAAGGTACATACGTTAACCTAATATTAACCTTTCTACAAAATAAAACGATAAATGAGAAGCGTGAAGTGTAAAGTTTACTTTATATGTAGTATCTAAGGATTATTTTTTAATAAGGTCTTTACTCGAAAACCCCATATGCCTATGATCAGTTAACTTAAGCATTAGGATTTTACGATGACGAGCAAAATGACAACTCTAACGATTACTAGGCCCGATGATTGGCATGTACATTTACGCGACGGGGATCAGCTAAAAGATACAGTACGTGATATCAGTCGTTATATGGGCCGCGCGATCATTATGCCAAACCTAGTACCGCCAGCCACGTGTACTGAAACCGCATTATCGTACCGAGAGCGCATTATGGCAGCGAAACCTCAAGGGCAGTTTGAGCCACTAATGGTACTTTATCTTACTGATAAAACGACACCAGAAGAGATAAAAAAGGCAAAAGCAACGGGTAAAATATTTGCAGCTAAATTGTACCCAGCGGGTGCAACCACAAATTCAGATTCTGGCGTAACATCGGTTAAAAATATTTATCCGGTGTTAAAAGCAATGCAAGAAGTTGGCATGCTGTTACTCGTCCACGGTGAAGTAACCGACTCGTCTATTGATATATTTGATCGTGAAAAAGTGTTTTTAGAGACTATTTTAGGCGATGTTGTCGTTGACTTCCCTGAGCTTAAAATTGTTCTTGAGCACATAACAACGAAAGATGCAGTCGAGTTTGTAGAAAGTGCCTCTGATAACGTAGCAGCTACAATTACTGCGCATCATTTACTATATAACCGTAACCATATGTTAGCAGGGGGCATTCGCCCACATTACTATTGTTTACCTATATTAAAGCGGAACATTCATCAGCAAGCACTTATGGCGGCTGCAACGAGTGGCAATAAAAAATTCTTTTTAGGCACTGATTCAGCGCCACATTATAAAGATAAAAAAGAAGCTGCATGCGGTTGTGCAGGTGCTTACACTGCACATGCTGCTATTGAACTTTATGCTGAAGCTTTTGAAGAGGCTGGTGCGCTTGATAAGTTAGAGGGCTTTGCAAGCCATTTTGGTCCAGATTTTTATGGCTTAGCACGTAACACCGACACTATTACCTTAGAAAAATCTCCTTGGACAGTGCCGGCAAGCTACTCGCTAGGTGACTCTGAAGTAGTACCAATCAAAGCCGAGAGCGTTATCGACTGGCAAGTTAAATAGTAAAATTTAAACACTAAACTTTAAACCACCTTAAATTCAAGGTGGTTTTTTATTTTAAGTGGCTAAAAAACATACTGATAAAAACTATTTTAAAGCAATTGTAATCTGTTTATAAAAAATACAATATTTTGCTTGTTATTTTCTATAAAAATTAAAAGGTTACACCGTAGTTAGTAAAACAATGAAACTTCAAAAATAAATCCTAATTAATAGAGCTAAAAAAATTTTAATGTGTTAATCTTAATTGGCTTTGAGTTTTTGCGTATTGAATTACGGTATTGTGCTGCGTTTAAGGTTACCGGTTTGGTTATTACTTCTTCCTGTACTATCACCTCCAGTTTTTTGGGCATTGACTCAGGGAGGATATTGCCATAATTATATGGCTGAATTTTAATTATTGACTTACAGGAAAATTTAGTATGTCGGTTACTGGTAAAGTAAAATTTTTCAACGAAGCTAAAGGCTTTGGTTTCATTGAACAAGAAAATGGTCCTGACGTGTTTGTACATTTCAGCGCAATCACTGGTTCTGGTTTTCGCACTCTTAGCGAAGGTCAAGCAGTGACTTTCAGCATCAAGCAAGGTCAAAAAGGCCCTGAAGCTGAGAACGTAGAAGTAGCATAATTTATTATGTGAACCTAAGTTCATCGTGGTGAAACACTAACCTGTTTCACCATAATTCTTAAATAATTATCAACTCTATTTTTAATCTCTCTGTATTGCCTTTCATTTCTGTTATTCGTTATTCGTTATTCATATTTTTAACTCCGATATACTAAATTAAACGTAAACCTTTATGCGCTAGTCCGTTGTTGGCCAATGATCGCCTTGCGATTTAAATTTAGTCTACTGCTTGATGTGAGTTTAATTATATTGAGTTCATAAAAGTGCGTAAGATTGATATTTCTCCATGGAAAAATATAAAAAATCGGCAGGATATTAATGAGCAGTAGAAACAAAAAACACAGGTGTTAATAAAAATGATTCTTTGTAATCTATTTCCCCTCCTTTGTATTGCTTTTTAGATAATCGGCACGTCCTTATTACTATGCGACGAATGCGCGAATAATAACGATTAGCTGTATTTTTAGCTTAAAAAGTCTCAAAAACCACTAAAAAATAATATTCGGGACAGAAAATAAGCTTATTTTTAATTTTTTTTCAGCCACGATTAAGTTAATTTTAAATGTTATATTTTTGTTTACTTTAACTAGGTGGTTTATCAGTATTCTTACTATATCTGGCTTTGCTGAAATTGCATTTGTCACGTTAGTTACGATAATGTTAATTTTTTTGTGTGAGCCCTTTAAATATCTTACAAACAAGCTGATTTATTTATAGGTTATGCGAAACATGAAGTTGACATGACTTAATGCATTTAGCATTATTGGTAAGTTGATATCTATTAAAAGATATCAGGGTTGTCTTCCCCTTGCGGGTTGATAATTAAATTATAAAAGTAACATTACTTAATTGGTTGGGAACTATGTCTGTTAAAATCAGAAAGAGTCTTGTAGCAACTGCGTTGGTTGGCGCTTTTGCATTTGCAAGCAGCAATGTGATTGCAGATCCTTTGAATGACGTGCAAAAAGCAGGTCAAACAATTCAAAAGGCTGCGGTTAAGTCTCAAACTAAAATTGACAATGTATATGGTCAAACTCAGGAGCTAATCGCTGAGTACCGTAGCATCGTTGATGAGACTGAACTTATGAAAGTGTACAACGATCACGTAGCACGTTTGGTCGCTGACCAAAATGCGTCTATCGCATCGTTCGATCGTCAAATCGCGACTATCGATAACACTAAACAAAACGTTGTGCCTTTGATGTATCGCATGATCGATACGCTTGAGCAATTCATCAAAGCGGACGTTCCATTTAACCTTGAAACTCGTCTTGGACGTGTTGAAAGATTACGTGAGATCATGGCATCTGCATCTGTAACAACGTCTGAGAAGTTCCGTCAGGTACTTGAAGCGTACACTGTTGAAACAGCATACAGTTCAGCTGTAACTGCTTCTCAAGGTACTTTAGATGTTGATGGTCGTAGCATTAACGTTGATATCGGTCGTTTAGGTCGTATCACTTATGTAGCGCAATCATTCGATCTAAAACACGCTTGGGTGTGGGATAACAACACTAAACAGTGGAAAGAATTAGGTGAAGAATACCTAAAACCTGTTAAAGAAGTGATCCGTATGGCGCGTAAGCAAGCCACACTAGAACTTGTTAAACTACCAATTTTTGGCGCGGAGTAATCAATAATGAAGAAACTATTTAAAGGTTTTGCTGTTGCAGCAGTACTGTCTGTTTCTGCCGGTACCGCGCTTAATGCACATGCAAATACTGATGCTTTAGATAAAATTCTTGAGCAAGTAAAGCAAGAGCGTATTTCTGAAGGGAAAATCAATAAGCAACGTGAACAAGAGTTCTTATCAGATCGTGCTGATAAGCAAGCGTTACTTAACAAAGCGAAAAGCCAATTAGCTGCTGAAAAAGCACGTGGTGATCGTCTTAGCAAAGAATATGCACAAAACGAAAATACTTTAGCGGAAAAAGAGCAAGCTCTTCAAAACGCGCAAGGTACGTTAGGTGAAATGTTTGGTGTTGTTCGTCGTGCAGCAGCTGACGCGATTGGTTCAATTGAAGCATCTTTAGTAAGTGCTGAAAAACCAGGTCGTGCTGAAGTACTTCGTTCATTAGCTGCGGCTAAAGAACTTCCAACAGTTCGTGAGTTAGAAGAACTTTGGATTTCACTTCAAACAGAAATGACTGAGTCAGCTAAAGTTTCAACGTTTGAAACTGAAGTTGCAGGTCTTGACGGTAATCCGTCAATGAAAAAAGTAACACGTATCGGTAACTTCAACTTAGTTACAGACGATGGCTACTTAATCTACTCACCAGAGACTAAGTCTATACAGCCTCTAGGTAAGCAACCTGACAGCTATATCTTAAAAGGTATTTCTGATCTAGAAGGTACTTCAGCTGATAACTACGCTGGCGTATACGTGGATCCTACACGTGGTGCAATCTTACGTATCAACACGCAGAAGAAGTCTCTTATGGAGTACTACGAGCAAGGTGCTGAAGTTGGTTACATCATCACCGTATTGCTTGCTGTAGGTCTTTTAATCTTCTTAGTACGTTTCGTTGATTTAGCGCTTACTACTTCTAAGATCAAAGCTCAGCTTAAGAACTTGTCTACACCGAATACAAACAACCCATTGGGTCGTATTCTTAAAGTGTACTCTGACAACAAAAATCAAGATGTTGAAAATCTTGAGCTTAAACTTGATGAAGCGATTCTACGTGAAACGCCACGCATCGAAGCGGGTATTAACATCATCAAGATCCTTGCTGCTATCGCACCATTACTAGGTCTACTAGGTACGGTAATCGGTATGATCCTAACGTTCCAAACAATCACATTGTTCGGTACGGGCGATCCGAAGATCATGGCTGGTAACATCTCTCTAGCACTTGTAACTACAGCGCTAGGTCTAATTGCAGCACTACCACTTATCCTACTTCATTCAATTGTTGCAGGTCGTAGTAAGTCGGTACTACATATCCTTGATGAGCAAAGCGCGGGTATCATCGCGACTCACGCGGAGAAGGAGAAAGCCTAATGCTAGTCCTGATGGAGATCTGGGAATCTATCAGGGATTTTGTTGGCACAGGCGGCCAGGTTTTATACGTGGTCGCGATAGCACTCTTTCTTATGTGGGTTTTAATGATTGAGCGCTATTGGTTCTTACTTGCTGAGTTTCCTCGTTTAACGAAGGAAATTGTAGCTAAGTGGGATGCCCGCCAAGACACTACGTCTTGGTACGCACACAGAATCCGTGAAGCATGGATTTCTGAAGCGTCTGAAAAATTAGATCAGCGTATGTTGTTGATTAAAACATTAGTAGCTATATGTCCTTTAATAGGCTTACTTGGTACTGTTACGGGTATGATCGCGGTTTTTGAAACCATGGCAACCCAAGGTACAGGTAATGCACGTTTAATGGCATCAGGCATATCAATGGCAACAATCCCAACAATGGCTGGAATGGTTGCGGCACTATCTGGGGTATTCTTTAGCTCACGCCTTGAGGCAAGAGCGAGAATGGTGAAAGCCAAGCTTGTAGATAGTATGCCTCATCACTAGAGAGAGAATTAAATATGGCACGTAAACAACGTTTTCGTGAAGAAGAAGAAGCAGCGGTAGATATGACGCCAATGCTTGACATCGTATTTATCATGCTTATTTTCTTTATCGTAACTACATCGTTCGTTAAAGAGGCTGGTATCGAGGTCAATAAACCAAAAGCTGCCCAAGCTACGAAGCAAAAAAATGCTAACATTTTTATTGCAATTCGCAGTGACGGTGCAATCTGGATTGATAAACAGCAAGTTGATGTTGAACGTGTTTCAGCAAAAATCGAAAGTTTATTAGCAGAACAACCTACTGATGTTGTAATTTTGCAAGCTGATAAAGAAGCAAAACACGGCACAGTGGTTAAAGTGATGGACCAGATTAAAGCGACGGGTGATAACCTGAGAATTTCAATAGCTGGAGATCAGTAATGATTCGTTTTCTGTTTTCACTGATTGCAGGTGGGGCAGTTACTTTCGGCTTGTTCTACTTCATGGCATACCTCATCTCTGGTGGGGCTGACCGTAATACGGAACAAAAAGAGCAGATCATAGTCGAAATTATGACGAATCCGCCTGAATCTAAGGTGCAGGAGAGGAAGCGTGTACCGCCTCCGCCTCCGCCACCGCCAAAGCAGCCGCCTAAACCGCAGCCGCCACAGCCGGAAAATAGCAACCCAAATACTGGTGGCTTGTCATTTAATATGCCAAGTATCGATGTGGGAAGCACGGCCGGTGGACTAAGTGGTCCAGGTGCATTTGGACGAGATGGTGATGCGACACCTATCGTTCGTATTGAACCAAAATATCCAACACAAGCAGCACGTGATGGTAAAGAAGGTTGGGTTCAACTTTCGTTCACAATTGATGAGTTAGGTGGCGTGATTGACGTTGATGTTATCGACGCAGATCCAAAACGTATCTTTGACCGTGAAGCTAAACGTGCATTGCGTAAGTGGAAATACCGTCCTAAGATCATTGACGGGAAACCACAAAAGCAAGTTGGTTTACAAGTTCAACTAGACTTTAAACTTAACCAAGGCAATTAAGGAGGCGAGTAATGAGAAATTTTTCTAAAGTAACTGCACTTGCAATTCTTATGTCTGTGTCAGGTGCATCATTAACTGCACCTGTTTTAGCGGCGCCAGATTACGCAAAGATTGAAGAGCGTAAGAAAGCAAAAACTAAAATCATGGGCGAACGTACTGGTAAAAAAGTAATTAAAGCGTTTGATTTGTATAACGAAGATGATGTTGATGGTGCAATAGCGTTATTGAAAGAGTTAGAACCGTCTAATGACTTTGATAAAGCAACTGTTAATCGTTACTTAGGCAGCATGTACGCTCAAAAAGAGCAATACAAAGTTGCAATTAAGTATATGAAAGCAGCGATTGCACCGGATGTATTGAACTTTGCTGATCAGGCTCAAGGCTTAAAAACCTTGGGCGATATGTATGCGGGTACTGAACAATACAGTGCTGCCAAGCAAGCATATTCTGATTGGATGGACTTCACAGGTGAAGAGGACCCGAAAGTTTACACTCGTATTGCGCAAGCAAGTTATGAGCTTAAACAATTTGATCAGGTTCTTGAACCGGCAAACAAAGCAATTAAGTTAGCTGAAGAGCCAAATAAAGCTCCTTATCAACTTAAATTAGCTGCCTATTTTGAGAAAAAGCAATATCAAGATATGGTTAAAGTTGCAGAAGAAATTGTTCGTGTATGGCCTGAAGACAAAAAGTCTTGGGTAGGTTTAGGTAAGTATTATTTACAAACCGAAGACTACCAAAAAGGTCTAGCAACTATGGAAGTTGCATACAAGAATGGTTACTTCGAAAACGAAGTTGAATACAAAGTACTGGCTAACTTTTATTCTTTAAACGAAATTCCTTACAAAGCAGCAGTAACGCTTGAAAAGGCTGTTAAAGAAGAGAAAGTAAAACGCACTAAGCAAAATATTAGCGCGATTGCTAGTAACTACCATCGTTCGAAAGATATAGAGAAAGCTGCTAAGTATTACGAAGAAGCTGCTAAATTTGATGACGACGCTGAGCTCTACCGCAAAGCAGGTTCATTACTTTTACAATCTGAAAAATTCAGCGCTGCTGTTGTTCGTTTGAACAAAGCATTAGAGCTTGGCTCTGATAAAAAAGGCACTATTTATTCAGATTTAGCTGAAGCGTTTTACTACCAAGGTAAGTATAAGCAAGCTTATGCTGCTATTACTAAAGCCATGGACGACCCAAGCACACGTAGGTTTGCTAAAGGTTGGGCTACATATATTAAAGATAAAGCCGCTCGCAACGGTGTTAAAATTTAGTATTTAATGTACTCTAGTATTTTTAAAAAGCCCCATTGGGGCTTTTTTTATTGGAATTGACATGAAAAAAACGCCTATTATTTCACTGCTATTTTGTTTGCTGTTAACGTCTTGCTCTAAGCCTACAGATATATTTTCATCTTATGAAGAAGCGCAAAGCGCGTTAATATCACTTAATACTGCTTTAAGTGCGCAACCGAATTCACAGGTTACACAGCTCAGTAATGAGCAGCTCCCTTTTACAGATGATTATTTAGAGCGTCGCCACGCTATTTATCAGCAGCTAATGCAAATGCAGTTATCAGCAGAGCAAACCAATCAGGTTAATTATTTAGTTATTGCTGAGCGATTCCCAGAGCGCTATTTTGCATGGCCTGCACAAACAAATGTTTTGGCTAATATGCTCACTATGGCGAAAAATGATGCCCAGTATAAAAATATTAAGCAATGGTTAAGGTTTGTAAAATCTCAGCTAGAAGCTGCCGAGCAAAGTAATTTAAAGCTAAATAAAGTTGAACATAGTTATTTAAAAAAGTACGTGCAACAAGCTATAAATCGCACTAACACACCGGTTGAACTTAATGCAGCGTTGAGTGAGTTAAACAATTATTTGGCGCACTATAAGCCAAGAGGCAGCATTGGTTTATCAGGCCTTGCTAATGGCAGTCAGTGGTATCAAAGTAAATTAAATTATTTTGCAAATGCTGTGCTCTCACCGCTTGAGTGGCTAAGTCGTATTGATAGCAAATTCAAATCAATGCAGAGTCAAAAACAGCAAACAACGGTAGAAGCCTCAAATGCCTCACAGCTTACCACATTACTTTTAACTGATTCGAAAATAGCGGGTTTAGACTGGTTAACGGGTTATACGCTATTACCTCTGAGGGCTAACGCTTCACAATTAGAACCAGCCGATGAACTGCTCTATATGGCTATGATGGAGACTGATCTAGGGGTGCATTATCACGCTTGGACATTGTCACAAGCACGCTTAAATTTACTTAAACGATTAAACATAAGTGAAGAGGAAGCGACTTTATTAGTTGAAGATATTCTTTTTTATCCAGGGCAAGCGTTTAGTTTTGCTCCACAACTACTTAATTAAACTTTAGTGCGCTATTAACTAGCGCACTGATCACATCGCTGCGCTGCAGGGTCTTGCTCTAAGCGCTGCGCTGATATTTTTTCCTCACAGTCACAACAGTAACCATACTGGCCAATGTCAATTTGGCTTATTGCCGCTTCAAGCTTATTCATACGCTCAATCAAGGGATTATACTCGGTGCCTAATTGCTGAGCTGCTATATCAAGCCACTCTTCATTTGAGGTACGGGTTAGTATACAAAGCAAATTTTGATGTGTAGGGTGTGTAGATTGTGATAGCAAGCCTAATATAGTCGCTTTAACACTTTCAATTTCATCGTTTAGTCGTTGCTGATGATGCATTAGCAGTATAACCCTTAAATTAGTCCTCAGTGATACTGCTATTATCTAGTTAGATTATCTTAGATGTTATGATTTGTATCAAATTGTGGCGCTTTCGCATATTTTTTTAATACCTCTGCCACTTCATCTTTGGCTTTTAAACGACGTATTTCGTCAAATAATAGTCCTGCTTGTGGGTACTGACGTTTTAAATAACCAAGCCATTGTTTTGTGCGTGAGGCAAAGTACTTGGTATCTTTACTGGCGGTTTGGTGCATGGATGAGTAAATAATATGGTGTAAAATATTTTCCCACGTTAACTCACTATAATCTTCATTATTAATATGAGCTTTAATTTTACGAGCTAAATCAGGATGTGAAAGGGCGCCACGGCCAATCATTAAGTCAGTGCAACCGCTGCGCTTTTGGCATAAAAGGGCATCTTCTACCTGCCAAATCTCCCCATTGGCGACCACCGCAATTTGTTTATCTTTAACTAAAGGAGGGATTTTTTCCCAATAGGCAGGCGGGTTATAGCCATCGCGTTTAGTTCGCGCATGAATGGCAATACTGCTCGCACCTGCACTGACAACGGCATCGACAATCTCTTGGCTATTACTATCATCATCAAAACCTAAGCGAATTTTTGCACTTACCTCGTGTTCAGCGTCTACGGCATCCCTTACAGTTTTAATTATTGAATACATATGTTCAGGGTCTTTGAGTAAAACAGCGCCCCCTTTGCTTTTATTCACCGTTTTTGCCGGGCAGCCAAAGTTTAAGTCAACACCATGGGAGCCTAAGCCAACTGCTTTTACTGCATTTTCAGCTAGGACGTCAGCCACTTGGCCCAATAACTGAATTCGAACCGGCGTGCTACATCGAGTTAGCCCTGCATTTTTTAGTTCAGGGCAATAACGGTGAAATACTTTATCAGGCAAGCAAGTATCTACAACGCGGATAAATTCAGTCACACAAAGATCAAAGCCACCTATGTCGGTGAGTAGTTGGCGCATTTTAAAGTCAACGACACCTTCCATAGGTGCTAAAACAAGTTTCATAGTGTGATTAATTTATTACTGAAAAAGAGCGCCAGTTTACCTGTAAATCATAAATTGATAAAACGCTTATTAGGGTTCATAGTTAGTTTACTAAGTTATTTTAGAAAAAATAGATAATGTGAAAGTTTTTAGTTTTATGCAGGTCTACTTGTATAATGATATCTGACAAGTTTAGAAGGTAATAAAAAATGAATACAATAAAGAAAAATTCAATTGCATTAACACTCGGCGCAGTGGTTGTTGGCAGTGCAAGTATGGCCAGTGCAGATGTACAAGCTAACCCATTTGAATTTCAGCAAATGGTTGCTGGTTACCAGTTAGACGCAGGTGAAGGCAAGTGCGGCGAAGGTAAATGCGGTGAAGCTAAAACCAAAAAAGAAGGAAAGTGCGGCGAAGGTAAATGCGGCGAAGCGAAGGCCAAAAAAGAAGGTAAGTGCGGCGAAGGCAAATGCGGTGAAGCTAAAGCCAAAAAAGAAGGCAAATGCGGCGAAGGTAAATGCGGCGAAGCTAAGGCCAAAAAAGAAGGCAAGTGCGGCGAAGGTAAATGCGGCGAAGCTAAGGCCAAAAAAGAAGGCAAGTGTGGCGAAGGTAAATGCGGTGGTCAATAAACTTTTCTTTTAAATACGTTAAGCTATAGGGCCTATTAGGCCCTTTTTATTTAATATGAGGTTTTATTATGGCTCACATTCAAACGCCTAACTTTGGCATGGTCGGTTTAGGTTTGCGAAGAGAAATGCTAGATGAGCTAGACGGTGCTGTACCAAAACAAATTGAGTTTATGGAAGTGGCCCCAGAAAACTGGTTAAAGTTAGGTGGACGCTTTGAAAAGCAGTTCAAACAGTTAACCAATACTAATTATTTTGTTTGCCATGGTTTGTCACTTTCTATTGGCTCGCCTGAGCCACTAGACCTTGAATTTGTAAAGTCGTTAAAACCGTTTTTTGATACTCATAATATTAAAGTATACAGCGAGCATTTAAGTTATTGTTCAGGAAAAGGACACATGTATGACTTAATGCCGATCCCTTTCACTGAGGAGGCGGTTAACCATGTTGTTTCTCGGGTTAAACAGGTACAAGATATTTTAGAACGCCCGCTAGCGCTAGAAAATGTGTCTTATTATGGCGCGCCTGGACAACAGTTAACTGAGCTTGAATTTACAAACGCTATTTTAGAACAGGCTGATTGCCAGTTACTACTAGATGTAAATAATATTTATGTTAATTCAGTTAATCATGGCTACGATGCACATGCCTTTTTAGCTGCATTGCCAACTAACCGAATTGCTTATGCCCATGTTGCAGGGCATTACAACGAAGCCGAGGACTTGATTATAGATACTCATGGCGCCGATGTTATTGATCCCGTATGGCAGTTGCTTGATAGCGCTTATGAAACACATGGTGTATTTCCGACGCTGTTAGAGCGGGACTTTAATATTCCACCTATTAACGTGTTAACCAAAGAGCTGGATATAATTCATCAATTACAAGCAAAGCACCTGCAGCTGTTATCCACTGAGCAAAGTGCTTAAACAGTCCTATGCAGCTAGTAATAACAACAGCATGGTTTTAAAAGAGTATTAACTATGAGTTTTATCGATATTCAAAATGAGTTTATGGCTCATATTCGCCAGCCCAACACGAACCCTTGCCCAGCAGATGTTGAAGACAGACGTATGGCTATTTATCGGGAGCTTTTTTTTAATAACATCAATGGGTTTGTTTCATCAGCATTTCCGGTATTAAAAACACTTTATACTGAGCAACAATGGCAGTTACGTGTTCGTGAATTTTTTAGTGAACATGATTGTCAGTCGCCTTACTTTTTAGATATTGCTGAAGAGTTTATAACGTACTTAATGACAAGTTATGTGCCCAAAGAGTGCGACCCTGTGTTTATGCTAGCGCTGGCGCATTATGAATGGATTGAACTTGATGTATCGGTAACTCAGGCTGACTTGAATGAGAGCGAACTGGCAACGAATCAATTAACCCATAGCCCTTTATATTTATCTAAAACGGCACGTAACTTAAGCTATGAATTCCCTGTGCAACATATTAGCGAAGCGTTTCAACCGCAACAGCCCTCTGAGCAGCCACATTATTTTGTGGTGTACAGAGATAAAGACGATGAAGTACAATTTTTAGCAACTAATGCGATGACCGCCATGCTTTTGTCTATTATTGACAATAACGCAGGAAGCACATTTGAGCATGTTTGCCAGCAAGTCAGTGAAAATGCACCTCAATTTAGCCTTGAGCAAATAACTCAAGGCGCATTAAGTACCCTAACGGCTATGGCACAGCGTCAAATTATAGTGACAAAAAATCAAGATTAAGCTCTTTATAGATTATTTCACATCGTCTATTATAACGCCTTTATTTGTTGTGCTTAATAAAAGGTTGTACCGATGTCAGATGATAAAGAGTTTAAAGACCCGTTTAATGCGGCTTACTTTTTTGCATTTTTAGCCGTGTTTGCTGGAATAGGGTGTTTAAATGCTATTTTAGGTTGGATCACCAGCTTGACGTAATTTTTGCTTTATTTCATAAGGCTGTTGTTTTCATCAGCCTTATATTTTTTTATCTTGTTTACCCTTCCTGAATTTTTATAACTACCGCAAACTCGCAATTTACGCTCACTTAAGGTTATAATCACCTGCTTTGTAATATGAACCATTGAGCAGTTAAAATTATGACTCAAGTAACACCAGCAATTATCAAAAACAGCATTACTACAATTGCTGATTACCCTAAAGCGGGCATTATGTTTCGCGATGTAACAACCCTAATGGCAAACCCTGAAGCGTTTAAAGCAACCATAGATGCATTTATTAACGCCTATAAAGATCAAGGTTTTACTAAAATTATTGGCACAGAATCGCGTGGCTTTATTTTTGGTGCACCGCTATCTTATGCCTTGGGAATTCCTTTTATCCCTGTTCGCAAACCTGGTAAATTACCGCGCGAAGTTATTCGCCAAGATTACCAACTCGAATATGGTGAAGATACATTAGAGCTTCATACTGATGCGATTGTAGCCGGTGATAAAGTATTGCTAGTTGACGACTTGTTGGCGACCGGTGGTACAATTGAAGCAACAGCCAAGTTGGTTGCAAAATTAGGCGGCAACGCCACAGATGCAGCATTCGTCGTATCGTTACCTGAACTAGGTGGGGAGCAGCGTGTTGAAAAAATGGGTATTAAAATCCTAAAATTGGTTGAATTCGAAGGCGAATAATCGATGAGTTATCAGGTTCTAGCGAGAAAATGGCGTCCTCAAACCTTTCATGAATTGGTTGGGCAGTCTCATGTTAAACAAGCGCTGGTTAATGCGCTGAGTCAAAATAGACTGCATCACGCTTATTTATTCACTGGAACCCGTGGTGTTGGTAAAACGACCATTGCGCGTATTTTTGCTAAAAGCTTAAATTGTGATGAGGGCATTTCTGCCACACCATGTGGTCAATGTAGTAGCTGTGTTGATATAGAAGCAGGGCGCTACATTGATTTACTCGAAATAGATGCGGCCTCACGCACAAAAGTTGAAGATACTCGCGAAATACTCGATAACGTTCAATATGCGCCAACCCGCGGACGCTATAAAGTGTACTTAATTGATGAAGTACACATGTTGTCAAAGCACAGCTTTAATGCCTTATTAAAAACGCTCGAAGAGCCACCTGAGCATGTAAAGTTTTTACTGGCGACCACCGATCCACAAAAATTACCGGTAACTATTTTATCGCGCTGCTTACAGTTTAATTTAAATGCCTTGTCGCAAGCTGAAATTAAGCAACAGCTTGAGCATGTTCTTACGCAAGAGCAGCTCAATTTTGATAATGATGCCCTAAGCATTATTGCTAAAGCAGCCGATGGCAGTATGCGAGATGCGCTGAGCCTGACAGATCAGGCTATTGCCCAAACAAATGGCGATATTAATAATCAAGCTGTTCAAGCCATGCTTGGTTTAATGGATACCCATTATAGTCAGAGTTTACTCGCTGCATTACTCGCGCAGGATGGCGCAGCCTTAATGGCTGAAGTTGCCCAAGTCGCGAGCAGAAATCCTAATTACATTGCACTACTTGATGACTTAATTGCACTTACGCATATTATTCAATTAAGCCAATTAGTGCCTGAAGCGGCAGCACTTGATAGCAATAATGCTGACTACATTAAGCATGTTGCAGCGCACACTCATGCTCAGCAAATTCAAGTGTATTATCAGTTATTACTGAATGGCAAAAAAGATTTACAGTGGGCGCCTGAGCCACGCTTAGGGTTTGAGATGATTATGCTACGATTGTTAGCATTTCAACCTGAGCACTCACAAACGACGCATTCAGTACCTAGCTCGCAACCCGCGCCAGAGCAAAATGCCACAGGGCGTACCAATGCATTGCGTGATATTTTAAATAAAAATAAACCAGCGCAGAGCAATAGCACTGAAAGTCAGCCCTCAATACATAATCCACAGCCAATAGAGGCTCCTGAGCCTGAGGTTTCGCGCTCTGATAATAGCCCGACTCACATTGAGCAAGAGTCAACACAAAGTCAGCCAAACATGTCTGATACAACGCCAATGAGCGATGAACAAGCGCAGCGTCAAAGCGAAGATGATGCCTACATGCAGCACAGCGATGTAGAACAAACCATTGCAGCGCAATACGATGATGTAATGAGTAGCGCGGTTGACCAAGGATTTAATCCTGAGCTATCAAACGTACCTAGTAGCACTGAGCATTCAGCGCCAACAATGGGCGAGCAAGAAGCACGTGCACAGTCTGCAATAGCGCGTATTTTACGTGACAGAAATATTTCCGGTGCGGGCAAACTGTCAAGCGCAGCAACCGAAAAACCTGTTGTGCCAAAATCGACCCCTGCGAGGCAAGTCGATAAACCTATTAGCAATACACCTCAAGCTGTAGCGCAGGAGCCGCCTCCATGGGATAGTGAGACGGGTGATGAGTTACCAAAAAAGCCAGCGCTCCCCATGTCAGGGAGCAAGCCACAGGTAAGCACTAAACCTGCAAATAAAGTTGACTTTAAAGCGAAGCACCAAACAATTACCGAAAATCTTGCACCTGAGCTATTAGAGCAAATTAATCCGCAAAAACCAGCTCCTGCTGTTGAACAAGCACCAAGTATTCCGGTGCCGGATGATTTTCAAAGCCCCATCAGTGAAATTAGATTTGCCCATCAACAAGATGAATGGGCTTATTTAATTAAGCGAATGGGGCTTGGCGGGCGCATGCGCCAGTTTGCCTTGCATTCAATTTTTACCAAGCAAGACAATCATTTTCATATTGAAGTGGATGAATCGCAAAAGCATTTAGATACGCCTATGCTGCGCCAAAAGTTAAATGTGGCGTTATCGACTATTTATGGGCATAACGTTGAGCTAAATATCGACTTTGCCAGTGGGGTGATTGACTCGCCTTATTTAATTCAACAAAAAATTGATGCAGGTCGTCATCAGCAAGCGATTGATGTGATCACAAGTGATGAAAATATAGTACAATTTCAACAGCTATTTAGCGCTGAAATTGACGAAAACAGTATTCAGGCATTGTAATTAACTATCAGTGCCCTTATTTATACTTCAGTTAATGTATTAAAAGAAAGAGAGACGATTATGTTTAAAGGTGGAATGGGTAACATGATGAAGCAAGCGCAGCAAATGCAAGAGCGCATGCAAAAAGCCCAAGAAGAAATCGCAACAATGGAAGTCGTTGGTGAAGCTGGTGCCGGTTTAGTTAAAGTAACCATGCTTGGTAACCACAACGTGCGCCGTGTTGAGCTTGATGAAAGCTTAATGGAAGACGACAAAGACATGATTGAAGATTTATTAGCTGCAGCATGTAACGATGCTGTTCGCCGTGTTGCCGATGAAACGCAAGAACGCATGGGTAAAGTGACAGGCGGTATGCAATTACCACCTGGTATGAAAATGCCGTTCTAAGCAACTATGCAACTTTCAGATAGTTTAACATCGCTTATTGAAGCACTTCGTTGTCAGCCCGGCATCGGTCCGAAGTCTGCCCAGCGTATTGCATTTCATTTATTAGAGCGCGACCGTAAAGGCGGTGCTCAACTTGGTAATGCCTTGACTAAAGCTATGAGTGCTGTAGGTCATTGCCAATCGTGCCGCACATTTACCGAGCAGGCGCAGTGTGATATTTGCTTAAGCACTAAACGCCAAGACAGTGGTATTTTATGTGTTGTTGAATCGCCAACGGATGTACTCGCCATTGAGCAAACAGGTCAATACAAAGGGCTTTACTTTGTATTAATGGGGCATTTATCACCGATTGATGGCATAGGGCCTAAAGAAATTGGCCTTGATGTACTCGAGCAAAAGCTTGCGCAAGGCGGTATTAATGAAGTCATTTTAGCCACAAATCCTTCGGTTGAAGGCGAAACAACGGCGCATTATATTGCTCAGCTTTGCCACAAAAACAATGTGGGTGCATCGCGTATTGCTCATGGTATTCCTGTTGGTGGTGAGCTTGATTTAGTCGATGGAATGACGCTTATGCATGCATTTAGCGGTAGGCGCTTAGTCAGCCATGAATAGTTTATTTTAAGCTTAACTATTTGAACTTACTTTAAAAGCCTACATACATGCTGTAGGCTTTTTTGTTGGCTTTAATTGCAATATAAACAAAAGTTTAAGGATGGTATGGCTGCAATAACCCAAAGTGCTAATGTGATTGTTGATGACTTTATCGCACCTGTTTGCCATGAACACATAAAAATTATTTATCAAGATGAGGCGCTTTTAGTGATCAATAAACCTAGCGGTTTATTGAGTTTGTCGGGTAAAAACCCACTAAATTGGGATTCCGTTCATTATCGTTTAGTCAATGGTCAACAGGGTAAAACAGCCGCCTTTGCAGAAGCAAAGTTACCTCATCGATTAGATTTTGGAACTTCAGGGATCATGCTGGTGGCACTCAATAGTGAGTCGGCAAAAAACCTCAATCAACAATTTCAAAGTCACACCATAAGCAAACGCTATGTCGCTATGTTGCAAGGAAAAGTGTGCGATAACCACGGACAAATAAATTACCCGATTGCTAAAGACAAACTCCATTTTCCTCGTGTTAAATTATGTAACACCACAGGCAAAGCGGCCTTAACACACTACACAGTACTTAAGCGTTTTATACAACCA
The DNA here is from genome assembly GCF_002310795.1 of Pseudoalteromonas issachenkonii. Taxonomy (NCBI): domain Bacteria; kingdom Pseudomonadati; phylum Pseudomonadota; class Gammaproteobacteria; order Alteromonadales; family Pseudoalteromonadaceae; genus Pseudoalteromonas; species Pseudoalteromonas issachenkonii. The sequence goes on along the minus strand of NZ_CP011030.1, from coordinate 1,969,774 downwards.
ATCAAGACGTTAGTGCAATTTACCCCCGTTACTGGTCGAACGCATCAATTACGTATTCATAGTCATGCAATTGGGCATCCTATTTTAGGCTGCGATTTGTATAAAAGTGAACAGAGTGAGCAGATGGCGTCGCGTTTGCAGTTACATGCCAGCGATATATACTTTCATCATCCAAGCACTCAAAAGCCGATGCATTTACACTGTGCTAGCCCATTTTGAACAGATATTGTTTTTTATAATATTGTTGTTTTTTGCTGGCAGCTTTTTTTACTTTTTTCCCTTGAAGTTCTGACACCTCCCCCCATATTAAGTGCATAACGCAGACACTTTGCAAATTGGAGATACATAAATGACTGCAGCACAAAAAGAAACATTAGGCTTTCAAACAGAAGTAAAACAATTACTAAACTTAATGATTCACTCGCTTTATTCTAATAAAGAAATATTTTTACGTGAGCTTGTATCAAACGCATCTGATGCAGCCGATAAATTACGCTTTTTAGCGTTATCAAACGGCGACCTATATCAAGGTGATGCTGATTTACGTGTACGTATTAGTGCTGATAAAGAAGCCAATACGATAACCATTTCTGATAATGGTATTGGTATGACACGTGATGAAGTGATCAGCTCTTTAGGTACAATTGCAAAGTCGGGTACCGCAGAGTTTTTCAAAAACTTAACGGGCGACCAAAGCAAAGATTCACAACTTATTGGTCAATTTGGTGTGGGCTTTTACTCAGCGTTTATTGTTGCTGATGAAGTGACAGTGCGTACCCGTAAAGCAGGCGAGACAACAGCTGTAGAGTGGCAATCAAAAGGTGAAGGTGAATACACGCTGCAAGAAATTGAAAAAGAAGGCCGCGGTACAGACATTATTCTACACCTACGTGAAGAAGAAAAAGAGTACGCAGACGAATGGCGCCTTCGTAGTATTGTGACTAAATACTCTGATCATATTTCTACACCAGTACAAATGTACAAAGCAGAAGTACCAGAGTCTGAAGGCGAAGACGGCGAGAAAATTCCAGCAGTTCCTGGTGAGTGGGAAAGCATTAACCGTGCTACGGCATTGTGGACGCGTGATAAGTCTGAAATCTCTGAAGATGAATACAAAGAATTTTACAAGCATGTAAGCCATGACTGGGAAGATCCACTTAGTTGGGGACATAACAAAGTTGAAGGTAAAACTGAATACACCAGCTTGTTATACATTCCTAAAAAAGCGCCGTTTGATTTGTGGAACCGTGAGCGCCAAAGTGGCTTAAAATTATACGTGCAACGTGTATTTATTATGGATGATGCTGAGCAGTTTATGCCAAGCTACCTGCGTTTCGTTAAAGGTTTATTAGATTCAAATGATTTACCACTAAACGTATCGCGTGAAATACTTCAAGATAACAAAGTGACCCAAGCTATCCGCAAGGGGTGTACGTCGCGTATTATTAAAATGCTTGAGCGTATGGCGAAAAACAAAGCCGATGATTACCAAACGTTTTGGAATGAATTTGGTCAAGTAATGAAAGAAGGCCCTGCGGAAGATGCGGCTAACAAAGAGAGCATTGCTAAGCTATTACGTTTTGCTTCAACGCATACCGATTCAGACACTCAAGATGTCTCGCTTGAACAATACATTGAGCGTATGAAAGACAGCCAAGATAAAATTTACTATGTTGTTGCTGACTCATTTATTGCAGCTAAAAACTCACCGCATTTAGAAATTTTCCGCAAAAAAGGCATTGAAGTTTTACTACTAAGTGACCGTGTTGATGAGTGGATGATGAGCCACTTAACTGAATTTGAAGACAAGCAATTTCAATCAATTACTCGCGGTGATTTAGATTTAGGTGACTTAGACGACGAAGAAACTAAAAAAGCGCAAGAAGAGTCTGAAAAAGAAGTTGCAGGCCTTATTGAGCGTATTAAAACTGCATTAGGTGATGATGTTAAAGAAGTACGCTTTACACATCGTTTAACCGATTCGCCAGCCTGTGTGGTGAGCGACGACAACGACATGAGCTCGCAAATGCAAAAGCTGATGGAGTCAGTAGGTCAAGCAGTGCCAGAAGCTAAACCTGTGTTTGAGCTAAACCCTGAACACCAGATTGTTAAGCATTTAAATGATGAGCAAGACGAAGATAAATTTGCGCAGTGGTCACATGTATTGCTAGATCAAGCATTACTAGCTGAGCGCGGTACGCTTAAAGATCCAACTGGATTTGTCACTCGCTTAAATAAACTTATGCTTGATTTAAGCAAATAAGTATTAAAAATCAATGATTGAGTAAAAAGGGAACGTTCGTTCCCTTTTTTTATGCGCTGGAGCATAGAGTTTATTGATTTTTAAAGGTTAAATTTGCTGCATAGACGCTGACCGAAGGGGTCTGTCTGCCTACATGGATGGTGGCAAATGGCGTGAGCAGGACGCAGAAGCTTTGCTCGATTTTTACTCAGCCTACTAAGTTACAAACCTTGCGCCGCGATTAAACTCCCCCTGGTTTGCACAAATATTAATCCGCAAAGGCCAACAGACTCTAGACAATTAGTATAAGTTACTTGAGTATCTGCGGCGCTTGTGGAAGAATTCAGACTTTAAAATAAACTCTCATATTAGGGGACAATGATATGCGCATTATTCTTTTGGGCGCGCCGGGTGCAGGTAAAGGTACTCAAGCTCAGTTTTTAATGGATAGATACGGTATTCCACAAATTTCTACCGGTGATATGCTACGAGCTGCAATTAAAGAGGGCACACCACTTGGCCTTGAAGCAAAAAAAGTAATGGACGCAGGTCAGTTAATTTCTGATGACATCATCATTGGCCTTGTTAAAGAGCGCATTGCAAAACCTGATTGTGAGAAAGGCTTTTTACTTGATGGCTTCCCACGTACCATTCCACAAGCTGATGCAATGAAAGACAATGGCGTCGTCGTTGATCACGTTATTGAATTTGATGTTGCTGATGAAGTGATTGTTGAGCGTATGGGTGGCCGTCGTGTTCATCCTGGTTCTGGTCGTGTTTATCATGTTGTTTACAATCCACCAAAAGAGGAAGGTAAAGACAACGAAACAGGCGAAGAGCTTATTATCCGTGCGGATGACACAGAAGAGACAGTTCGTAAACGCTTAGGCATTTACCATGAGCAAACAATGCCATTGGTTGACTACTACCAAGCAGAAGCGCAAGCTGGTAATACGCAGTACCATAAATTAGACGGTACTCAAGCGGTTGAAGCAGTAAGCAAGCAACTAGCTGAGCTTTTAGGTTAATTTTTATCTAAAATTAAGAGCATAATCAAAAAAAACCGCTTCATAGCGGTTTTTTATTATCTGAAATTCGACCTTTAAAGCGTTTTAAGCTTTTCAATAACGCTATCGTATTCAGGTTCGGTTGATAAGCTACTAACTAATTGTTTATATATAACTTTATGGCTTTTATCGAGAATAAAAACAGCGCGAGTAAGTAACCCCATATCTTTAATTATTAACCCATACTTTTGGCCAAAATCACGCCATACAGAATCAGAAAGTGTCGTAACTTTATCGATATTTTCTGCTTTGCAAAAACGTTTTTGTGCAAAAGGTAGGTCGGCACTAATCGTTAACATGGCTACGCCAGGAAACTGTTGCGCTACTTTTTCATTAAAATGTTTTGTTTGCAGGCTACAAATGCCAGTATCTAAGCTTGGTACCACGCTTATCAATACAGCTTGCCCTTGGTAATTTTCTAATGTAATGGCAGTAAAGCTGTCGTCGACCACTTTAAAATTTGGCGCATCAGCACCGACTTTAAGGCCTTGGCCTAGTAACGTAACAGGTTTACCTTGCGCTGTTACTTTTCCTGCATCTAAGGTGTTTTCAGGTAACTCTGATGCAAAACTAGTGCAACAAAACAGGCTCAATGCAAAGGCTAATGAACGACGCATGGATTTTTTCCTTTTAAGAATTAACGTAATAGTGGTGAGTGTATTATACTGTGATGGAGTTACCAAGCAGAATAATTGACGCGTTTATTTTTCCCTAAAATTGTAAATAAGCAATACTTTGATTACTATGTATATATAAGAAATAGGTATTAATTAATAATATCCGTGCCTTTATTTTTTGCGGTGTCAGCGTACAACAAGTTTTAAAATAGAGAGATAATATGTCAACATCGGTTTTAATTTGTGATGATTCAAAACTAGCTAGACGTCAATTAGCTCGCTCTTTACCCGATGATTGGGATATTAAAGTTGAATTTGCATGTGACGGTGTAGACTGCATAAAACAAATAACTAAAGCCCAGCCTGAAATTCTTTTCCTTGATTTAAATATGCCAGAAATGGACGGTTATGGCGTGCTTGCTGCAATGAAAGAGCAAGGACTCGACGTTCTCACTGTTGTGGTATCAGGCGATATTCAACCGAGTGCGCATCAACGTGTGCTTGAGCTTGGCGCCATAGATTTTATTCAAAAACCGTGTTCCCCAGAAAAGCTTGCTGCCATTATTGAACATCATGGTATTAGAGATAGAGCACTGCGTGAACGCATGTCTCACTCGTTAGGTGAACAAGTTGACCCTGATGTTCGTGATATATATCAAGAGCTGACTAATGTTGCCATGGGTCAAGCGGGAGATTTACTGGCAAGACTGCTTAATGTATTTGTTAAGTTACCCATTCCTAATGTTAATGTTTTAGAAGTCAGTGAGCTCAACATGGCGTTAAGCTCTGTTGATACCAATGATACTACATCGGGTATTTGCCAAGGCTTTATAGGTGGCGGGGTATCTGGCGAGGCATTATTACTTTTAAATGACTCTAGTTTTAAAGAAATAGCCTCACTGATGAATTACGAAGGTGAACTAAACGACAAGGTTGAGTTAGAGTTGCTAATGGATGTAAGTAACATTTTAATAGGCGCTATTTTAACCGGCTTGTCAAAACAGCTCGACATGACCTTTAGCCAAGGGCATCCAATAGTTTTGGGGCAGCATCGGGACGTTTCTGAACTTGTTCAGTCGAATAAGTCGCGCTGGCAACGGACTCTAGCCATAGAAATAAGTTACGGTATTGAAAATCATGATATTAGTTGTGATTTAATGTTGCTCTTTACTGAAGATTCACTAAAAACTTTGAAATACAAAGTTGCTTATCTACTAGAAGATTAAATATTTATGCCAGCTGATTTAGATTTGAATGAAATCCATTGGTTAATGGATATGTTTAATACGGTTGATGTCGGTCTTGTTGTACTCGATCGAGAATACAAAGTGCATGTATGGAATGGTTTTATGGAAAATCATTCTGGTTTGTTACCGAGCGCTGTGAAAGACAAAGACTTATTTGATTTATTTCCGGCCATTGATGAAAAATGGTTTAGAAGTAAATCTGAGTCAGTGTTTGTATTAAAGAATCGTTCATTTACTATTTGGGAGCAGCAGCCGTATATTTTTCGTTTTAAAAACTACCGACCAATTACCGGTAAAGCGGACTATATGTATCAAAATGCCACGTTTATTCCACTTACCAATGTGCGAGGCGAAGTCGAGCATATTTGTATTATTATTTACGATGTGACAGATATTGCGGTTAACAAAAAAGAACTAGAAGAGTTAAATAAAAAACTAGAACAAGTAAGCCAAACAGATAGTTTAACCCAGCTTGCCAATAGAGGGCATTGGGAGCACTTACTGCACCAAGAATTTTTACGAACGAAGCGAAACGAAGGTTGTTGCTCGTTATTAATTTTTGATATTGACCACTTTAAAAAGGTAAATGATGATTTTGGACACAGTGCTGGAGATGAAGCACTTCGTCATATAGCGAGTTTACTGAAAACTGCATTGCGTGAAACAGACATTGCTGGGCGATACGGCGGTGAAGAGTTTGTTGTTACTTTATTAGATACCGATAAACAAGGGGCGATTGTATTTGCTGAACGTTTACGCCAATTAATTGAAACCTCTCCGGCGAAATACAATGAGCACACGGTGCATATGGCCATTAGTGTGGGTATTGCGTGTTTTGATGATCAGTTTAAAGATCACGAACGCTGGATTGAAGCTGCCGATAAAGCGCTTTATCATTCAAAAGAAACAGGTCGAAATAAAGTGTCGGTATACGCTGATATAAAAAATGATGCTTAGGCATCATTTTTTAATTGGGGGGTAAAATAAGCAAGTCAGTTTTAAGTAAGCGCATTATTTTTTCTGCAGTATTACCAATGAGTTTTGCTTTAATTCCTACATTCCCAACAGATCCTATAATCACTAAATCAGCATTGAGCTTGGCCGCTAAGCTTGGGATCACCTGCTCAGGTAAACCCGCTTTAATATAAAGTTTGTCGCGTAAGTTATTATCAATAATGAGTTGTTGCTGTGATTGAGGTAATTTCTCAAAGGCATTGACTAGTTGCTCTTCTGAAAATACTAAGCCTAAATCTCTTAATATTGGAGAAATATACACTGTGTAGCCGGCATAAAATTCACAGTCTGTTCGCTGTGCGTATGCTAGGCCATATTTAATAATTGACTGATTAAGCTTATGTTTTGCGGTTTTTTCGCTGGCTAAATCAAGTGCGGCGAGTATGTTGGTATGCTTGCGCCATTTGTTATCTGCCGCTAAATACAAAGCGATGGGCGTAAAGCGGATAAGTTGCCAATCAAGTTCACTAAATTGGCTGTCGCTGTCGATATGGCGTGTTTTTATCACCATTTCGTAATCATCAGTATTAATATCTTCGTTAAGCCACTGCTCGGGGGCTTCATGCCATGCGGTTTGAAAGGTATAACTGCAACCCTCCAGTTCTGCGCTAATCAGTGGCTCCAACTGTGCCCTTAATGATGAAAGGCATTTATCTTGGAGTGAAAGCAATTGTTCTGGCGACAGAGAAAATAAAATATTGCCGGTTTCTTCAAAGCTAAATGCAACAATATCAATATGTTTATTGCCTTGCAGCGCTTTTTGTTTAGCATGCTGCAATGACGTTTTTGCAAATTCAACCGAATCAATCAGTACAAGAAGCTTTTTTTTGTCCATTATTTTTACTCTGTTGTATGGCGTGAATCATCAATTGGACATTGACCAATGGTTGAAATCTCACCAGAATTTGACTCCTGTTCCAGTTTTACCTTAAAGCCCCATAGTCTGTAAAGGTGTTTTAATACCTCCCCATGGGAGTTAGCCAGTGGAACGGCATTATGAGGTACATATCGTAGGGTTAAAGAGCGGTCGCCGCGTAAGTCAACATCGTAAACTTGTATGTTAGGCTCATGATTACTAAGGTTATATTGTGCAGAAAGTGCTTCTCTAACCGCTTTGTAGCCATTATCGTCGTGAATAGCGCCTATTTCTAAATGTGGGTTACTAGCATGGTCGACTATGGTGAATAATTTAAAATCCCGAATCAGCTTAGGGGATAAAAATTGGCTAATAAAACTCTCATCTTTGAAATTTTGCATTGCAAAGTGCAATGTCTCGAGCCAGTCACTGCCTGCATGCTCAGGGAACCAGCGTTTATCTTCTTCTGTTGGGTTTTCACAAATACGACGTATATCAACCATCATATTAAAGCCCAGTGCATAGGGGTTAATACCTGAGTAATAATCGCTATTGTATGGAGGTTGGTACACAACATTAGTATGGCTTTGTAAAAACTCCAACATAAATGAGTCGGTTAGTTTTCCCTCATCATATAAATGGTTCAAAATAGTGTAGTGCCAAAAAGTGGCCCAACCTTCATTCATTACTTGGGTTTGTTTTTGCGGGTAAAAGTACTGCGATATTTTTCGCACGATGCGTACAATTTCTCGCTGCCATGACTCAAGTAAAGGAGCATTTTTTTCAATAAAGTACAGAATATTTTCCTGTGGCTCTTGCGGGAAGTGGCGTTCGTGTTTTTTTGACTCTTGCTGTTGAGAAGGAATGGTACGCCATAATTCGTTAACTTGTGATTGCAAATACTCAGCCCGTTCTTGCTGACGCTTTTGCTCTTCAAATAACGAAATTCGTTGTGGACGTTTGTACCTATCAACACCGTAACTCATTAATGCATGACATGAGTCGAGTATGCTTTCTACTTCGGAAATACCGTACTTTTCTTCACAGCGGCTAATATAGTTTTTAGCAAACAATAAATAATCAATAATTGAGCCTGCATCAGTCCATGTTTTAAATAAATAATTCCCTTTAAAAAATGAGTTATGCCCATAGCAAGCATGTGCCATAACCAGTGCCTGCATCGGAAGGGTGTTTTCTTCCATTAGGTAAGCAATACAGGGGTTCGAATTAATCACAATTTCATACGCAAGTCCCATTTGACCGCGTTTATAATTTTGCTCCGTTTGAATAAATTTTTTACCATACGACCAGTGAGTGTAGCCAATGGGCATGCCTACACTTGAGTAGGCATCCATCATTTGTTCTGCGGTGATCACTTCAATTTGGTTAGGGTAGGTGTCTAGCTTATAGTGCTCAGCCACACGGGCTATTTCGTCTTGGTATTGTTGCAATAGTTCAAAGGTCCAATCGGGCCCATCACTTATTCGATTATCTTTCATAATGCTACCTCGCTTTGGCTATGCAGCCCCTTGCTGTTGACGACCTTTTTTAAATAGCTCCCTAAATATAGGGTAAATATCTTCAACACCTTGGATATGCTGGATGGCAAAATTACTGTTCGTTTGACTAATGTTTTGATACTCGCGCCATAAACTTTGATGAGCACGTGTGGTAATTTCTATATAGGCAAAATAGCGAACAGCTTTAAGTATTTTATTACGTAAAATGTGTCCACATTGGGGCGTGTCATCGGCCCAATTATCACCATCAGAAGCTTGTGCTGCGTATATATTCCATTCATCAGCATTATAGCGCTCAGCTATTATTTCATTCATCAGTTTTAGTGCACTTGAAACAATGGTACCGCCTGTTTCTTGTGAATAAAAAAATTCTTGCTCATCAACTTCTTTGGCTTGGGTATGATGGCGAATATACACAACGTCGATGTCTTTGTAGCTGCGAGTTAAAAACTGATAAAGCAAAATGTAAAAGCGTTTTGCCATGTCTTTTGTTGCTTGATCCATTGAACCTGACACATCCATAATACAAAACATCACCGCTTTACTAGTTGGGTGTGGTTGTTTGTCGTAGTTACGAAAACGTAAGTCGTAATTATCGATAAAGGGTACGGTTTTTATTTGCTGTTTGAGTGTGTCGATTTCTTTTTGTAATAAGGCCACAGCGGCTTTATCACAGTGTGGTTGTTCAAGCAGCAGTGCTAGTTGCCCCTCAAGCTCGCTAAGGCGGCGTTTTTTACCTGCGGTCATCGCAATACGACGAGCTAGAGAGCCTTGTAATGAGCGCACTACATCAATATTACTGGGCATACCATCACTGCAAAACCCAGCGCGATGGGTTTTCATTTGCACTAGCTTATCAAGCTGATTTTCTTGCAAATTAGGGAGTTCTAAATCCTCAAATAACAAATCAAGGTATTCATCTTTAGAGATAGAAAAAACAAATTCATCTTGGCCTTCGCCAGAGTCACTTGCTTCACCTTCGCCTGCGCCACCGCCTTTGCCTCCTTTAGGGCGTTCTATTTTGTCGCCAGTAGAGAACTGATCGTTCCCAGGGTGTATTTGCTCTCTATTACCGCCTCTACCTTGATGAAAAGTAGGTTCGCTAATATCACGCTGCGGAATAGAGATACTCTCTCCAGAGCTTGAATCAGTGACACTGCGTTTATTGATCGCATCAGACACCGCTTCTTTGATCTGCTTTTTATAACGCCTAATAAAACGCTGGCGGTTAACTGTGCTTTTGTTTTTGCCATTTAAACGCCTGTCGATAAAATGCGCCATAATGACCTCCTAAAAACTGCAATTATGAAGGTTATTGCGATTTTCTAACCCGTAAATACCACTCAGATAGCAAGCGCACTTGTTTTTGCGTGTAGCCTTTTTCAACCATACGATTAACAAAGTCCTCATGCTTTTGCTGATCTTCAGCTGATGTTTTTGCATTAAATGAAATAACAGGGAGTAAGTCTTCCGTGTTTGAGAACATTTTTTTCTCAATAACCGTGCGTAGTTTTTCATAACTTGTCCAAAGCGGATTTTTGCCATTGTTATGAGCGCGAGCACGCAGTACAAAGTTAACAATTTCATTTCTAAAATCTTTAGGGTTTGAAATACCTGCAGGCTTTTCTATTTTTTCAAGCTCAGCGTTGAGTGCATCACGGTCAAATAATTGCCCTGTATCAGGGTCGCGGTATTCTTGATCTTGAATCCAAAAATCAGCATAAATAACGTAGCGGTCAAAAATATTTTGGCCATATTCTGAATATGACTCTAAGTACGCGGTTTGTAGCTCTTTACCTATAAACTCAACATATTGTGGAATTAAATAGCCTTTTAAAAAGCTTAAATAACGTTCTTCAACCTCGGCACTAAATTGTTCACGCTCAATTTGTTGCTCAAGCACATAAAACAAATGCACAGGGTTGGCGGCCACTTCGGTAGTGTCAAAGTTGAATACTCGCGATAAAATCTTAAACGCAAAACGGGTTGAAAGACCGGTCATGCCCTCATCAACACCAGCATAATCACGATACTCTTGATATGACTTCGCTTTTGGATCGGTGTCTTTAAGGGTTTCACCATCGTAAACTCGCATCTTAGAGTAAATGCTTGAGTTTTCCGGCTCTTTTAAGCGCGAAAGAGTGGTAAATTGGGCTAAAATTTTAAGTGTACCTGGCGCACAGGGGGCGTTGTAAAGCTCACTGTGTTCAATAAGCTTATCGTAAATTTTAATTTCTTCGGTCACTCGTAAGCAATAAGGAACCTTAACAATATAAACACGGTCTAAAAAGGCTTCGTTGTTTTTATTGTTTTTAAAGGTTTGCCATTCTGATTCATTAGAGTGGGCGAGTATCATGCCGTTAAATGGCAGGGCGCTTATGCCTTCTGTGCCGTTATAGTTACCTTCTTGGGTAGCTGTTAAAAGCGGATGTAACACTTTTATGGGGGCTTTAAACATTTCCACAAATTCCATTAAGCCTTGGTTGGCTAAACATAATGCGCCTGAATAGGCATAAGCATCAGGATCATTTTGTGCAAAGTGTTCAAGTTGGCGAATATCGACCTTACCGACAAGAGCAGAAATATCTTGATTGTTTTCATCTCCGGGCTCTGTTTTAGCAATCGCAACTTGATTTAAAATTGATGGGAAACGTTTAACCACTCTAAATTGACTAATATCACCATTAAATTCTTGTAAACGTTTTGCGGCCCATGGCGACATTACCGTTTTGAGGTAACGAGACTTAATTCCATATTCTTTTTCGAGTAGGCTGGCATCTTCAACGGGATCAAATAATGACAGCGGATGGTCATTAACCGGGGAGCCCTTAATTGCATAAATAGGCACTTGTTGCATTAAATACTTTAGCTTTTCAGCAATCGATGACTTACCGCCACCCACCGGACCAAGCAAGTAAAGCACTTGTTTACACTCTTCTAATCCTTGCGCGGCGTGTTTTAGATAAGAAACAATTTGCTCAATGGCGTCTTCCATACCATAAAAATCGGCAAATGCAGGGTAACGTGCAACAACACGGTTCGAAAATAAGCGACTTAAACGGGTATCGGTAGCGGTATCTACCATTTTAGGCTCGCCAATGGCCATCAGTAATCTTTCAGGAGCACTGGCATAAGCAGACTTATCGGTTTTACAAATTTCTAGAAACTCAGCAACACTGTACTCTTCTTCTTGTGTTGATTCATAACGTGCTTGGTAGTGATCAAAAATAGTCATAATGACCTCCGAAACCTACTTGGAAAATGTATTCACTATTTAAAGTCTAGTCACGAATTTAAATTTTTGTGCAATAAAATTAAAAATTTATATGAAAAATGATCATGATGCACTTTTAGAAAACAACCTACGTATAACCCTAATCAAATAAAGTAGCGGACATAAAAAAAGACGCCTAAGCGTCTTTTTAAAGATTAGTTTAAAACTAATTATGCGAAGTTAGCGTTCGCGAATTCCCAGTTAACGAGTGACCAGAAACCTTTAAGGTAATCTGGACGCACGTTACGGTAATCAATATAGTATGCGTGTTCCCATAAATCCACGGTTAGGATTGGTGTAACACCTGCATCTGTTAATGGTGTTGCAGCGTTAGATGTATTAACGATGTCTAGTGAACCATCAGCTAGTTTAACTAACCAAGTCCAGCTTGAACCAAAGTTATTTACTGCTTTGTCGTTTAACGCGTCTTTAAATGCGTCAAATGAGCCCCATTTAGCGTTAATTGCATCAGCAATTGCACCTGTTGGAGCGCCACCGCCATTTGGAGATAGGCTGTTCCAGTAGAAAGTGTGGTTCCAGATTTGAGCAGCGTTGTTAAATACACCGCCTTCTGAAGAACATACGATCTCTTCAAGTGATTTACCTTCAAACTCAGTGCCTGGGATTAAACCGTTAAGTTTAGTCACATAAGTGTTGTGGTGTTTACCATGGTGAAACTCTAACGTTTCTTGTGAAATATGTGGCTCAAGTGCATCAATTGCATACGGTAGTGACGGTAGTTCAAATGCCATTTTTTATCTCCATCTTCTTTTGGTTGATAGTCTATTTAGTAATACGTAATGCCTGCGCAAACAGGGCACTTATCTATACCAAACAGGAATATAGTGTTACTATAATTGTTGAGTATTTTACTCAAGTTTTAGCAAACAGCAATGCTCTTGCTAAAGCTATTTAAGATTGAGGCTTTAATTGCCTATGTTAATCTATATATCTGAGGCCACAGTGAAACTTTTTCAAGGCCTAATGTGTTCGCTATCGTCATTTTGAGGTTGTAAATGGAAACCATCGATAAAATTAAACAGCAAATTGCTGAAAACCCAATCATCTTATACATGAAAGGATCACCAAAACTGCCTAATTGTGGTTTTTCTTCACAAGCATCACAAGCATTAATGTCGTGCGGTGAACCGTTTGCATATGTGGATATTTTACTTAATCCAGACATTCGTGCAGAGCTTCCTGCTTACGCTAACTGGCCTACCTTCCCGCAACTTTGGGTTGAAGGCGAGTTAATTGGTGGCTGTGACATTATCATTGAAATGTTTCAACGTGGTGAATTACAACCACTGATCACTGAAACAGCTGCAAAGCATAAACCTGCAGACGCTGAATAAGCGTTTAGGTAAAAAAAGCTGCGATTTGCAGCTTTTTTTATGTCTATAAAGTATTTACTCAAAGTTGCTTATACAATGACAGTACCGAATGAGTAGGCAGCTTTTCGCGGTTTTTACTTAGCTCACTAGGTCATAAACTTCAGAACGCGATTGTATCATTTCTAAATTGGATGAGTTTTCAGCCTTAAAGCTAAACAACTCTCAAGGTAAACTTACAAAAACACTGATCCCGCCGACGTCCCGATTGTGTAGGCTAATTTGCCCATGATGGGCTTCAACAATTTCTCGACACAGTGCCAAACCTAATCCACTTCCTGCCACCTTGGTAGAATAAAAAGGGATAAGCGCACTGACCATAACTGTTTCACTCATACCTTTTCCTTTGTCGCTCACATTAATATGAGTGCCAAGGCTATCTTGTGTTACTTTTAAGCTGATATGCTCTGCTAGCGACTCTGATTCATGTGCATTTTTCAACAGGTTAATCAGCAATTGTTCTATTTGGGTTTGATCGGCTTTTGTAGTGATGTCTTTTTGAAGGTCGAAATTAAATTGCCATTGGCTTTGTAATTGATCGAGTAATGAATGCCAGTCAACCGTTGTTATTTTAGGTGGTGGAAGTTTAGCAAACCTACCATAGCCTTGAACGAACTCGTTTAAATGCTTTATTCGCTCTTCAATGGTAGTGAAAACGCGCTTTAAACGAGGTTCATCCACTTTTTGCGTTAACAGTTGTGCACTATGTAACATGGATGACATAGGCCCTAGTGAGTTATTGAGTTCATGGCTAATGATCCTAATAACCTTTTTCCAAACTTCAACTTCTTGGCGGCTCAATTCGCGGGTCAACTGTTTAAAAACAAACAACCTATGGTGTTGGTTGTTAAGCAATAAGCGACCCATTGAAAGATGCCATGTTTGCGGTTCTTGTTCTGTTTTATCAAGAATAAATAAACCATCTACGCCTTTATTAACGGCATTAATTATTTGCTGTGGGGCTTTAGACAATAATGCTGAGATTTTTTCGCCTTCAAGGGCTGTACTTGCATTAAAAAAATCTCTCGCACTGTGGTTACTATAAACAATAAAATCATTATCATTAACCAATAATACAGCTTGAGGGGCGTTTTGTAATACCTTATCAAGCATTAACTCTCGTTGGTAAACCCATTGTTTTTCTTGTCTTAATTGCTTTGCAGTTTGGTTATAAAGCTGGCACAAATGACCTAATTCATCATTATGGTTATAGGCCAGTAAAGTCGATAGTTCCCCATCCTTAAAATTTAATAAGCCAGTTTCTAATGAAGTAATACCTTGAACCAGTTTACCACTGAGTCGATGAGCCAATAAACTACTTAGAATGGCTGTAAAAATGACACTTAGTGCTGTTTTTATAGCGTCAACACCCAGCAGCCAACAACAGATAAAAACAGGGATCACAGAGGAAAATACGCATACTAAAATCACTTTAGACGTTAAAGAGAAGCGGTATCCTGATTTAACCATTAGTAGGCAATCTCAAACTTATCAAGACGACGGTACAGTGCTTGTCTGCTAAGGCCAAACTCACGTGCTACTTTGGCAATCACCCCTTTATGTAAACGCATAGCATCCTCAATTTGTTGTTTGTTAGGCTCTACTTTTTGAGTGTGTGTTTGAGACGTAACAGGAGTTAAACCAAAGTCGTCGATGCTTATCTCACCGCTGGGTTTGAGCACACTGACACGTTTACATGCATTTTCAAGCTCACGAACATTACCGGGCCATGAATGGGCTAAAAGTAGGTTTTCGCATTGTAAATCCAGCTCACGTTCTACTAAAAAATGACGAATAAGAGGAAGTATGTCATCCGGTCGTTGGCTAAGACTTGGTAGGTTAAGTTCAATCACATTTAAGCGGTAGTATAAGTCTTCTCTAAACAGCCCTTTACTGATTGCATCTGTTAGGTTTTCATTGGTCGCTGATATTACACGGACATTAACTTTTCGAGTTTGGGTTGAACCTAAGCGCTCGAATTCTCCAGTTTGTAAAATCCGTAGGAGCT
Source organism: Pseudoalteromonas issachenkonii (assembly GCF_002310795.1). Lineage (NCBI taxonomy): Bacteria > Pseudomonadati > Pseudomonadota > Gammaproteobacteria > Alteromonadales > Pseudoalteromonadaceae > Pseudoalteromonas > Pseudoalteromonas issachenkonii. The sequence goes on along the minus strand of NZ_CP011030.1, from coordinate 1,954,538 downwards.
TCATTTGCCCTGATAAAGGGAGATTACCTATTTCATCTAAAAATAATGTGCCACCGTCAGCTGCTTCAAATCGACCAATCCTTTGTTTTGTGATCCCAGTAAAAGCGCCTGCTTCTGCACCAAATAATTCTGCTTCTATTAGTTGATGGGGAAGGGCACCTGCATTGACCGTAATAAACGCAGCATTTTGGCGAGGTGAGTTTGCTTGAATAATTTGTGCTATGCGCTCTTTACCACTGCCATTTGGGCCTGTTATTAATACTGAGACATCAGATTTGGCGACTTGTAATGCCATTTTAACTAATTGCTCCATGGCCGTACTGCGATAAATTAAACCTACTAAATTAGCATTTTCTAAAGATGCATCCCGCTCTTGCTGGTGGCGCAATAAGGTTTGATTTTGTTTTTTTGTCTTTCCTAGTTCAATTAGGTTTTTAACACAGGTAAGAAGCTTGGCATCATCCCATGGTTTTGGTAAATAATCAGCCGCACCGGCTTTGACAAGTTCAACGGCTGTTTCAAGCTCGGTCCATGCAGTGATCAGAATAATGGGCAGATGGGGATTTAGCTCTCTGAGTTGATAAAAGAGTAACTTTCCCTCTTCTCCTGAAGTTGTGTCGTTACTAAAGTTCATATCTTGAAGTACAAGTGCAATACGCTGGTATTGCACAATTTGAATAGCTTCAAATGGGCTATTTGCAGTAACCACTTTATAGTCGTGAATCTCTAGCAATAATGACAGAGCATCTAAAATTGCAGGATTGTCATCAACGATAAGTATTTTTTCCATGTTAATTTAATCGCTGTTTATTATTATTTAAATATTGAAAATGCTACACCGCGTTTAGCCAGTGTAGCATAGGTTGGGAGCTGTGCTATATGGTTCGGGTTGCGATACTCGGCGAAATATTTGCTGCGCGTTTAGCTGGGCCAAATACAGCCAAAAGACTCATTGTAAACACCATGATTGCCGTGACAGCAATATAACTTGATGGTAATGCCGCTATTGAAAAATGTTGCATTAATAACTGACCGAGTAAAAGTGCTGAAATAGCACCTAAAAATAAGCCAGCAATGCAAATCAGCGCATTTTCAACTAAAAAATAATTAACAATTGCAGATTTACGAGCGCCTAAAGCACGACGGGTTCCAATTTGCTTGGTACGTTTATTTATATTAAATAGCGTCAAACCAAAAATGCCCAGTGCGGTTACCAATACCAGTATGGTTATGAGCACAATTAACATACGCATCATCAATGTGTCTTCAGCCATGTATTGGGCTTTATCTTGGTCAAGGCCCCGAATTCGAATAATTACACGTTTGTTGTAATTTTCTAGCATCTCGTCTTCAATTCGTTTAGCAATATTTGCCCGCTCATTGGCTGCTGTGCGAACTAAAAAATTCCCCGAGATATTAGGATTTATATAAGGAATTAATGCGACATTATTTGGGCGGCTGTCTTTGAGCCATGGGCCTTTTGCATGCTTAATTACACCAATGACTTTCATTGGAATATCACCAAGGAATATTGTTTTTCCTAATCCATCTTCATCAGGAAATAGCTCATTTAATAATGCCTGTGTCACAATGGTAACATTGGCTCGCTGATCATTATCGTTAGTTACAACAACTTCGTCTTCTCTAAAATTGCGTCCAGCAATAAGTTCAACCCCAAGCGTGTTAATTGCATGATCATCTGTAAAAAAGTAAGCAGTTCTTGCAGAAAGCCCAGGCTCAGGGGCTGAATTTATACTGAAGTCAGAAGAGCTACCACTTCCCGATAAGGGGATGTTGTTTATATAGGCGGCGTCTTTCACTGCGGGTAAAGCTCTTAACATCGCTTCATCAAGTTCAAATTGTTGGTGGCTTTTGACATCTTTGCCAAAGTGCATGACATGAAAAGCAAGTATTTCATCTTCGGGGTATCCTGTATCCTGATTAAGATAAGTCATTCTATCTTGAATAATAAACGCTGCGTTACTGACAATAGCAGTAGTAATAGCTATTTGGATAAGTAACAGCAGCGCACCAACTTTAGATCGACACAGTGCATGGAAAATAGGTTTAATTTCTAACATCATAGTGTTCGTCCTTATTGGCTTTTTAGGTAAATTGCAGGATTGGTTTTACATACCAGCCAAGCAGGGTAAAGCCCAGCTATTATGCAGGTGCTAATTGCAATGAGTGGGGCGCTCAATAACATGGTTAAATCCATGGTCGCTAAGCTTTCGTAGTAGCTATAGCTTTGGCGAACACCCAATAAGCCAAACTGGGCAAGGACAATACCAAGTAGCCCACCTAATAGTCCTAGCATGGCGACTTCGATAATATGTTGCATAAAAATCTGTCGCTTACTGGCTCCAAGTGCACGGCGTACACCGACTTCTGGGGCTCGACGTAAAAATTTTGCAAGTAATAAGCCGAGAATATTCGCCAAACATACAGCCAAAAACATAAAACTAAGTGCGACTAAAATTTTGTTATCTTCACTGACTACGTTGTTATAGGCCATCCACTGGTTAACATCTCGAATACTGTAAGCTAACTCTTTGCGATTAAAACGACCAAGCTTTTGTTGCTCTTGCATGTAGGCTAATAAATAATTTTCATAATCATTTTTTTGTTGTTCGTTAGTTAATTCAACCCAGAATTGAATCCACACCATTTCTGACTGTAACTTGGCACTAAAGCTTCTAACATCCTCATGTTTCCAACCATTGGTATTCCCCCAATTACCAAGCTGTTTTGCTTCAAGAAGACTAAATGGCATAAAAAGTTGTTCAGGGTCATTAAATGAACCATTATTTAAATCGTAGTATTTGATGGTTAATGGCCAGTTTCTAGTAACCCCAACCACTTCATAACTCGCATCATCAAGATAAATAATTTTACCCACTGAATTTTCGCCAGCAAAAAGCTTATTATTTAACTCTTCACTGATCACAACAACGGGAGCCGCGTTTTCTTCTTGCTGCTGAGACCATTTTTCACCATAGAGAAACTCAAGATCAAACATATTAAAAAATTCTGGGGTTGTTAGTCTTGCACTTTGGCTAAATGGTTTTACTGTGTCAGAATCTATGTAAACAGAGAATCCACTGCGCACCATTTTTAAACGCTTGCCACCTATTTCTGATTTATATAGGTTAGCAGCATCTTGATAAGTTAGTTGTTGCGGGAGGTTATCAGACGTCCACCAAGTGTGGCCATCATCCATTATTTGCAGCTGCACAGCATAGAGCTGGCTACTTTTATGCGCAATGGGATCCGCCGACATCATGTGATAAACGCTTAAACTGGTCATAGTGATGCCAATACCAATGGCAATCGCCAGTACCATTAAAAAGCTCACTAAAGGCGTGCGCTTGAAGCTGCGCCAACTTAAATCGAGGTAATGTAATAGCATGGCTTAGGCTCCAGCAACATTTTTAAGGTTTTGTGCACCTTGGTACAAGGTGAAATCGGCAAGTTGACCGTCGACAACTTGAATGTTCCGAGGGGCACGCCGAGCAAGCTCTGCATCATGGGTGACCATGACAATGGTTGCGCCATCACGATTTATTTGTTCAAGCAGCTCCATTACTTGACGAGCCATAAGGCTGTCGAGATTACCGGTTGGCTCATCGGCAAGTAAAAACCGTGGCTCGCCAGCAAGCGCGCGTGCTATGGCCACTCGTTGTTGCTGTCCGCCAGAGAGTTGCTGCGGCAAATGTTTTGCCCTAGAGGCAAGGCCAACTTGTTCTAAGCATTTTTCAATGCGACGTTTACGCTCTGCGGCTTTAATACCCCTATAACGTAGCGGTACTTCAATATTTTCATATAAGTTTAAGTCAGGTATTAAATTAAACCCTTGGAAGATAAAGCCTATTTTTTGATTTCGACAATCTGCACGTTGGTTATCGTTTAACTTACCGACATCAATTCCATCAAGTAAGTATTCACCTGCGGAGAAGGGCTCTAACATTCCAGCGATATTTAAAAAGGTCGTTTTTCCTGACCCGCTAGGGCCTGTTACAGCAATAAATTCGCCTTCATCAACGTGCAGATTAAAGTCACGTAATGCATGGGTTTGCACCATTTCAGTTTGATATACTTTACTTATATTATTCATCTTTAACATGCTTTTTCCTTTTATTATTTGATTCTACGCGATTGTTAGCGAAGTAATAACGTGTGTGTGTGTTTGAAACTGTTATAGCTTGAGATAATCAATTCATCGCCAGCTTGAACCCCTGAAATTAACTCAACCGCATTAATGCTGGTTGCACCAATTGAAATATCAATGAGCTGAGCTGTATCACCGGTAATTTTATAAACCTGTGTGCCGCCTTGTTGTAAAAATGCCCCACGCTTAACCTGTAAAACATCGTCACGATTTTCTAATAAAATACGTGCGGTTAATCGTTGGTTTTGTCTGATGCCCGTCATGTCTTTGTTAAAACGTACACGTGTTGTGACTTCTCTATTATTGACTTCTGGTGAAATGGCAGAAAGGGTACCCATCACTTTGCTAGCGCCCATTGTTATCTCTACGTCCATACCTAAACCAAGGTCATTTGCATAACTTTCAGGGACTTGTAGTTCTGCTTCAAAATTACTCAAATCAACTAAAGTCATTAATGGTTGGCTTTGTGTTACCACTTCTCTTTGTTGAACTAGTAAGTTACCTACAATCCCTGACACAGTGGCTTTAATTGTTAAGTTATTAACTTTGCGAAGTAGATCATCGACAATCAGTTGTTGACGAGTGACATCTCGTTTAGCGGCCTGTAGTTCAAAAGCAAGTGTATCTTTGGACAATTCAACTTCTTGCTCTGCATGTTTATAAGAAAGTTTTGCACGGGCAAGCTCATCAATGGCTTTTTCATGATCAATTTGACTGATCACATTTTTTTGCATTGACAAAGTCGCTCTGCGATTTTCTCTATCGGCAGCGTTTAATTCTACTTGTGCTAGATCAAGCGCTTTATTTAAGCTTAATGATTGGCGGCGTGCCTCAAGGTGTTTACGTTGTAGCTCGCCCTCAAGACGAGCTAAAACAGACTGTTGCTGCTTTAATTCGTTTGTGAGCTCGGGGCTCTCAACCATGGCTATTACATCATTCAGTTTTACTGAGTCACCAGCATTTACCTTCAATGAAACAAAGCCTCGTTCAGGGCTGTAAACTTTTGGTGCTCTGGCGGCTACAATTTTACCGCTGGCTGCAACATCACGTATTAGTGATTGGCGCACCACTGTGGCTATTTGTAGGCTTACTCTATCAACCGAGATAGTACCTTCTTGATCAGTATTTAATAATGCATATACACATAGAGCAACTAAGCCCACAGTAAATATAAACAGCCATATGTTTTTTTTAAAATTTATAGGTCGTGAGATTTGCGTGTCTTGCCCGCTAGTGTCTTTAATCATTATTTGTTCTCTTTGCTTAGTGTTTTTCAAACACAGTAATCATTAGCGAGGCAATAAACAGAATAATTGGTGAAATTAAAAATAAGCCAATAGTAAACATTCGAATGCCCTCAAAATTTATATAGTTATGCGATATTCGAATAGCGTGCCATTTTTTATCTTGTTGAATTTAATTACTTTTTATTTTTAAACTTTCTTTTTATGTGTCCGCGGACATAAAAAGTGTCCGCTGCGGGCACTTTTTTGATTTGGCTGTGGGGTGAGATTACCTCAACGTAAAGCAAAGAAAGTTGTTAATTAATGCATAGCATAAGACTAACGTGCAAATTCATTGAATAAACTATGTGCTAATAGAAGTCGATGTAATTAAATGTCATGTTTAGATGTATTACGAATAAAACAAAAATGATGGAATGATATCTGGTGAATAGTTATTCATTTTAAGGCTCCTTTACGTTTACGTAAACTGCCTATTGCGAGGAGGTTTTATTTACAAGTTCTTAAAAATAACACCGGTGTCATTAAAGTTTTCGATCCAATATCTACTCAAATGTTAATATTTAGCATTGTTTTATGATTTTTAATGAAGTTGAAATATATTCAATATAATGAATATGTATTCAGAAAGATATTGACTCAGGTTAGGAATAACGCTAATTTTGATCGTCTGTTAGCAAATCGTCGAGCCGTTCATCCACGTTAACAGTGCAGCAAGGGGAGGGGTCCATGTTATATGACTCAAAACTAGAAAAAGATAATTGTGGCTTTGGCTTAATAGCCCAAGTTAATAACCAAGCGAGTCACCGACTCATCCGTACGGCGATCACCGGTTTAGATCGCATGCAGCACCGCGGCGGTATATCTGCTGATGGTAAAACGGGTGATGGTTGTGGCTTGTTACTTCAAAAACCAGACAGCTTCTTTCGTGCTATTGCTGCTGAAAATAATTGGCATTTAGGTAAAAATTACGCCGTTGGGATGATTTTCCTCAATGCTGATCCGGTATTAGCACAAGCAGCTAAAGATGTTTTAAGCGAAGAACTAGAAAAAGAAACGCTTAATATTTTAGGTTGGCGTGTTGTCCCTACCGATCCATCAATGTTAGGACCTATAGCCCTAAAGCAATTGCCTGGGTTTGAACAAATTTTTATTAGTGCGCCTGAAGGGTGGCGTTCTAAAGATTTAGAGCGACGTTTATATGTTGCACGTCGTCGTGCAGAAAAGCGCTTGATGGATGATGAATCATTTTATATTGCGAGCTTATCTGGGCTAGTCACCATCTATAAAGGCTTAATGATGCCTGCTGACTTGCCAAATTTTTATCTCGATCTTGCTGATATTCGCATGACCAGTGCTATTTGTGTTTTTCATCAACGCTTCTCTACAAACACACAGCCTCGCTGGCCTTTAGCGCAACCATTTCGTTATTTAGCGCACAATGGTGAAATTAATACTATTGAAGGTAACCGCCAGTGGGCCCGTGCACGCTCTTATAAATTTGCTTCGCCGCTTATTCCTGATTTACAAAGCGCAGCGCCGTTTGTTAATGAAACAGGGTCTGACTCATCTAGCCTCGATAATATGCTGGAGCTATTTTTAGCCGGTGGTATGGATTTATTCCGTGCTATGCGTATGTTAGTGCCGCCAGCATGGCAAAAAAACCGTGCTATGGATGACGACTTACGTGCATTCTATGATTTTAATTCGATGCATATGGAACCGTGGGATGGCCCTGCAGGCATCGTTATGTCGGATGGGCGTTTTGCAGCCTGTAACCTAGACCGTAATGGCCTGCGCCCTGCGCGTTATATTATTACTCAAGATGGCTTTATTACTTTAGCCTCTGAAGTGGGTATATGGGATTACACCGCTGACGAGGTGGTAGAAAAAGGACGTGTAGGCCCGGGCGAACTCCTCGTTATTGATACTAAATTGGGTAAAATTTGGCATTCAGATGAAATTGACCAAGATTTAAAATCACGCCACCCTTATAAGTCGTGGTTAGAAGAAAACGTTAAACGATTAACGCCTTTTGAAGCACTTACCGAGCAAGATGCGGGCAATCGCTCATTTGATGATGAAACCCTTGTCAAATACCAAAAGATGTTTGGCTATACTAACGAAGAGCTAGACAGCGTCATTCGTGTCATGGGTGAAAATGGGCAAGAAGCCACTGGCTCAATGGGTGACGATACGCCGTTTGCCGTACTGAGCGAAGGGCACCGTTCACTTTATGATTATTTCCGTCAAAAGTTTGCTCAGGTTACTAATCCGCCAATTGATCCGTTACGTGAAAACCATGTAATGTCGCTTGCAACGTGTATTGGCAGTGAGCAAAACGTATTTAATGAAACAACAGGGCACGCTAAACGCCTGCAATTTGATACGCCTATTTTAATGTATGCTGATATGCAGCAGCTACTTAACGCCGATGAAGCGCATTACAGCTATTGTAAGATTGATATTACTTACACCGTAGAAGAAGGCCTTGAGAATGCGGTTAAGCGCATCTGTGATGAAGCACAAGCAAAAGCCGCATCTGGCTGTATTATGCTGGTATTAACGGATCGTAACTTTGATGACAATCAATTACCTATTCCTGCTGCTATGGCGGTGGGTGCGGTACAAAAACGCTTGGTAGATAATAACTTACGCTGTGAGTCAAATATTATTATTGAAACTGGCAGCGTTCGCGATGCGCATCAATTTGCGGTACTACTTGGATTTGGTGCAACCGCAATTTACCCGTATTTAGCGTACGAGTCACTTGTGGCTATGAGCGATACCAAGGTAATTAATAAGTCATACTGTGAAGTTACACTGGCTTATCGTCAAGCAATTAATAAAGGCTTGTACAAAATCATGTCTAAAATGGGCATTAGTACCGTGGCTTCATATCGTTGTTCAATGCTGTTTGAAGCAGTTGGTCTATCGGACGCTATTGTTGAGATGTGTTTTAAAGGCGTGGCGAGTCGTATTAAAGGGGCGTGTTTTAGCGACTTTGATGACGATCAGCAAAGCTTGCATAAACTGGCGCTTAGTAAACGTAAATTATTAAGCCATGGTGGTTTATTTAAGTACGTACACGGCGGCGAGTACCATGCTTACAACCCTGATGTGATTCAAACGTTACAAAAAGCAGTACGTAGCGGCGAGTACAGTGATTACAGCGAATACGCAAAGCTAGTAAATCAACGTCCAGTCGCGACTCTGCGTGATATGTTGGCTTTAAAACTGCCAGAAAAGGGTATAAGTATTGATGAGGTAGAGCCTGCCACTGAGCTTTATAAACGGTTTGACTCAGCCGCCATGAGTATTGGTGCATTATCGCCAGAAGCGCATGAAGCACTCGCAATTGCCATGAATCGTTTAGGTGGCTGCTCAAATTCTGGTGAAGGTGGCGAAGATAAGCTGCGTTACGGTACAGAAAAAAATTCACGTATTAAACAAGTAGCTTCGGGTCGATTTGGTGTCACCCCACATTACTTACGTAGCGCTGATGTTATTCAAATAAAAGTGGCACAAGGCGCTAAACCTGGGGAAGGCGGACAATTACCGGGTGAAAAAGTCACTCCCTATATTGCCAAGCTTCGTTACTCGGTACCGGGTGTGACACTTATTTCACCTCCGCCGCATCACGATATTTATTCTATCGAAGATTTAGCCCAGCTTATTTTTGACTTAAAACAAGTAAACCCGAATGCATTGATTTCAGTAAAACTGGTATCTGAACCGGGTGTTGGCACAATTGCAACCGGTGTAGCAAAAGCGTATGCCGACTTAATTACCATTTCAGGCTATGATGGTGGCACAGGTGCAAGTCCATTAACCTCGGTTAAATACGCTGGCAGCCCATGGGAGTTGGGACTTGCTGAAACACAGCAAGCATTGGTAGAAAATGGCCTTCGCCATCGTATTCGCCTGCAAACAGATGGTGGTTTAAAAACCGGCCTTGATATCATCAAAGCGGCCATTTTAGGCGCCGAAAGTTTTGGCTTTGGCACAGGGCCTATGGTTGCATTAGGCTGTAAATACTTACGAATCTGTCACTTAAATAACTGTGCGACAGGTGTGGCAACACAAGACGAAACATTACGTCAAAAGCATTATCATGGTCTGCCAGAAATGGCGATGAATTACTTTAAGTTCATTGCTCAAGAAGCGCGTGAAATTATGGCAAGTTTAGGGGTTGCAAACCTAACCGATTTAATTGGTCGCTTAGACTTACTCGAAGCCATTGAAGGCAAAACAGCGAAGCAGCAAAAAATAGATTTATCAGCGGTTATCGCTCAGCCAAATAACCCAACAGGTGAAACTCTGTTTTGCAGTGCACCAAATAGCTCGCATTATTTAGGTGAGTTAAATGAGAGCTTACTAGGCAAGGCACAAGAGGCAATAGATAACTCAAGCGGCATTTCATTAGTAAGTCGTATTTGTAATACCGACAGATCAGTAGGTGCCATGCTTTCTGGGTATATTGCTGATAAATACGGTAATCAAGGCATGGCCGCAGATCCGGTAGTTATTGAATTACATGGTACAGCTGGTCAGTCATTCGGTGTATGGAATGCCGGTGGCCTTGAAATGACTTTGGTTGGCGATGCTAACGATTACGTTGGTAAAGGCATGGCTGGCGGTAAGCTAGTTATTCGCCCACCATTGGGTTCGTCATTTGAAAGTCATAAAGCAACAATTATTGGCAATACCTGTTTATATGGTGCAACCGGCGGTAAATTGTTTGCAGCAGGATGTGCAGGCGAGCGTTTTGCTGTACGTAACTCAGGCGTGCAAGCCGTTGTTGAGGGTGTAGGTGATAACGGTTGTGAATACATGACCGGTGGCGTTGTGTGTGTACTTGGTAATGTAGGAGTGAACTTTGGTGCAGGTATGACCGGTGGTTTCGCTTACATTTTAGATGAACGAGGTGATTTTGAGAAACGCATTAACCCAGAGTTGGTTGAAGTGGTTACTTTAGATGACTTAAGTTCACATCAAGAGCATTTACGCGGCTTAATTGCTGATCATTTAGAGCTAACAGGCTCATGCAGAGCAGAAACTATTTTAGCTAACTTTGAACTTTATTTACCGATGTTCAAATTAGTAAAACCTAAATCAAGTGACGTAAAAAGTTTACTCGGGCACCGCGCTCGCAGTAGCGCCGAACTACGTGTTCAGGCGCAATAAGGGGGCAGTATGAGCGAAAATGTATATCAATTTATAGACGTGCAGCGTGTAGATCCACGTAAAAAACCAATCTCGTCGCGTAAAAAATCGTTCGTAGAAATTTATGAACCCTTTTCAGAAAATCAGGTTAATTCACAAGCGGATCGTTGCCTTGATTGTGGTAACCCTTATTGTGAGTGGAAATGTCCAGTACATAATTATATTCCACAATGGTTAAAACTGATCCGTACAGGGCGTATTTTAGAGGCCGCTGAGCTATCGCACCGTACTAACAGTTTGCCAGAAGTGTGTGGACGAGTATGCCCGCAAGACCGCTTATGCGAAGGCTCATGTACATTAGATGAAGAGTTTGGTGCAGTAACAATCGGTAATATTGAAAAATACATCACCGACACCGCGTTTAAAATGGGCTGGAAACCAGACATGTCCTATGTGACATGGACTGATAAAAAAGTTGCCATTATTGGCGCAGGGCCTGCGGGCCTGGGCTGTGCAGATATCTTAGTGCGTAATGGCGTAAAGCCTGTGGTATTTGACCGTCACCCTGAAATTGGTGGGCTGTTAACCTTTGGTATTCCTTCTTTTAAATTAGAAAAAGAAGTCATGCAAAAACGTCGCGAAATATTTACCGAAATGGGTGTTGAATTCAAGCTTAATGTCGAAGTAGGTAAAGACATTAGCATGGATGAAATACTTAATGAGTATGACGCTGTATTTTTGGGCGTGGGGACTTATCAGAGTATGCGAGCGGGGCTTGAGAACGAAGATGCACCGGGAGTACATGATGCCCTGCCATTTTTAATTGGTAACACTAATCGTGTTATGGGTTACGATGAGTCTAAACAAGCTTGCATTGATATGGCAAACCAAAAAGTAGTGGTACTAGGTGGTGGTGATACAGCAATGGACTGTGTGCGTACCTCTATTCGTCATAACGCGTTAAAAGTAACGTGTGCTTATCGTCGTGATGAAGAGAACATGCCTGGTTCAAAACGCGAAGTAAAAAATGCCAAAGAAGAGGGCGTCATTTTTACTTATAACGTTCAGCCTAAAGGGATTGTACTTGATGACAAAGGTGCTGTAGCCGGTGTTAAAATGGTAAAAACTCAGCTTGGCGAGGCAGATGAAAACGGCCGCCGTCGCGCTGAGGAAGTACCGGGTTCAGAGCATATTATTGAAGCCACACAAGTGATTATGGCATTTGGTTTTAAGCCACATAAAATGGACTGGTTAGAGCAGTACGACGTAGAAATTAACCACTGGGGTGGTATTAATGCACCCGAGCAAGGTGAATTTACACATCAAACCACTAATCCTAAAATATTTGCTGGTGGCGATATTGTTCGTGGTTCAGACTTAGTGGTCACCGCTATATTTGAGGGGCGTAACGCTGCAGAAGGCATTATGGATTATTTAAAAGTGTAAATAATGCTTTTGTTAGAATGGAGTCAAAAGCAAACCTTCGGGTTTGCTTTTTTTATTTCCTCAGTTTTACAAACAAAGGTAAATATTTATGGTTCCATAGTCGGTGTTTAAGGTCTACAAAAAGGGACGTAGGTTTTGACCTAGCTATTTACAATTATAAGATTTTACAAATAAAAAAGCCCGCAATACATAGATTGTGGGCTTTTTTAAACGCGCTGTTAGTTAATCCATCGAGAAGTGATCTAGGCTCGGTTTCACTCTGGCTTGTCGGCGTTTCACACTTTTATAGCAAATAACGTTACAAACAAGCTGTAGGCCAATAACTAACCAACTTAGTGTTATTAAGCCACTAATAGCTGTGCTGCTAAAAACTAACATAACAGCAATAACAATATGTACAATTAATGCCACATTTAAAAAGCGATATAAGCTCTGCTTAAATTGTGTATGTTTAAACTTACTAAAAACAGCCAAAAGTATACTGACAATCAGTAGCAGCCAGTTAATTGCTAAGCCAAAATAAATGACCGTCGTTTGCATTAATGTATCCTCACCGTATCAAGGTAACGCATGGATAAAGCGATTCACTTTATCCATGCGCTTTTATAAGCTCTTTTGCATTTGCTTTAGCTGTTTTGCTAATGTTATCACCACCCAGTAATCGAGCAATCTCATTTACTCGACCATCTTTATTCAATGCCAGCATATGCGTAAATGTTTCACCGTCTGCAATTTCTTTGGCAACAAAAAACTGCTGATGAGCGCTACTGGCCACTTGCGGTAAATGGGTCACACAAATTACTTGCGTAGACTTACCTAGTTGGCGCAGTAGTTTACCAACAGCAGCAGCTGTTGGGCCAGAAATACCAACATCCACTTCATCAAAAATAAGCGTAGGGGTCGTGACTTTTTGCGCAATAATAACCTGAATAGCTAAACTAATGCGTGATAGCTCACCACCAGAGGCTACTTTTGCTAAAGGTTGCAATGGTTGCCCTGGGTTTGTTGATACTAAAAACGAAACATTATCAAAGCCTAAGCTATTTGGAGCGCGATCGTTTTGTGCAGTCAATGCTATTTCAAATACGCCATTTTCCATAGATAGATTAGCCATGCTTTCGCTGATCAATCCATTTAATGTATTCGCATACTGGTGGCGACTTGCACTTAATTGTTCACTGGCGTTTTGATAATCCTCAAGGGCATGTTCAATTTCACCTTCAAGTTGCTCAAGACGTGAGCTGTTATTACTTATCGACTCAAGCTCTTGTGCAATAGTTTGATGAAATCCAACGAGCTCTTGGGGTTTTATATGGTGTTTTCTGGCTAAGTCCATTGCACCACTGAGTCTGTTTTCTACTTCAGTTAATCGCTGAGGATCCAAGTCGGCTTGTTCAGTATAATTACGTACTTCTCGGCTTGCTTCTTCAACTTGAACAGCGGCTTCTGATAATAATGTTGCCACACTGGCTAAGCTTTCATCATACTGTGCAAGTTCAGTAAATTGTTGGGCGCTGTGCTGTAAAATGGAACACGCATTTTGTTCATCATTTTCATATAAATGCTGCAACTCGCGCTGGCAGACTTGCAATATAGTTTGGCTATTGCTGAGTTTATAATGTTCGGCTTCTATTTGCTCAAATTCATCTGCCTGCAATGCAAATTCATCAAGCTCTGCGACTTGATACTCCAATAGTTGCTTTTGTGCGGCTTGTTGCTGCTGCTGTTGTTCTAGCTGTTTAAATTCTTTTTGTAAGTCAGCAAATTGTTTATAACGCTGGCTTACAGCATTAACAAGATTATGATGGCCTGCATATGCATCGAGTAATTGTAGCTGATGCTCTGCCTTTAATAGGTGCTGGTGCGCATGTTGACCATGAATAGAAATTAAATATTGGCCTAGCTCTTTTAGTTGTGCAGCGGTAACTGGGCTGCCATTAATGTAGCTTTTACTGCGACCATTTTTACAAACAACTCGACGAAGTAAACATTCGTTGTCGTCGTTATTAAGCATGTTCTCTTCTAAAAAAGCATGAGCGAGTGGTAAATTGCTTAAATCAAATTGTGCACTTACCTCTGCTTTATCAGTACCTGGGCGCACAGCAGACGCTTCTGCTCGCTCTCCAAGACACAATGATAGTGCATCAATGGCGATTGATTTACCTGCTCCCGTTTCACCGGTGATAGCGGTCATACCCGAATGCCATTCTGTGCTTAAATTACTTACGATTGCAAAATTTTTAATTTCTAAACCAATTAACATACTGTTCATCCATCCAGTGAATTAACTGTTAATTTATACAGTGTTTTGGTTTTTTGCAAATTAAATTTCTATATTTTAAGCAAGGCTGGACTCAATTAATGTTTTTTTTTCTTCATCAATAGGGAGGTTTTCATCGTTAAGGTCAATACTATCAACTGGTTGCGCTATGTCTTCAGTTTTTAACTTTAAAATTAGCGTAGGAAGGACTTCTTGATAAAAGTTTTTATTATATAAAATACCTTGAGCTGGTAACTCTGCTATAAAATATTGAGTGGTATCGGAAAAAGCTTGGCTGTTATTATTTTTATAGGTTTTTATTAGTTCTTCGTTAAGTATATTAATAAGTAAATCGCATAGCGACTCTAGCTTGTTTAAATTTTCATCAGTGTGTGGCTGTACTACAAAAAAATTACTGACAACGGCTTGAATTCGAGGAAGGTGTTTAGCACTAATGACTTTTGCATCAAGTAACTCGTTAAGTTTTATTTTTAAACGTGATTGAGTACTTGCAACGCGCTCGTTAAACAGCTTTTTCTTTGCTTCAATAGTCTTTTTACGATTACTTTCAATGAGTAAGTAACTGCCAAGTAAAGTAATTAACAATAATAAAGCAAGAAATACTACATAAGTCATTGCTACAATTTCCTGATGGTGATGATTAATAATCTAGCCCGATATTTTGCTCTAAAGTTGCATGTTTGGCAATAACTGAGAGATTGTTTATCTATTGGGGTGAAACAAACATGCGCACTCAAAGAGACTCAGCCTTACCTACCTGTTTAGAGGCAAGGGATATGAGCATGCGCAGTAGTTTTAATCGCTTTTTACTTTGCCCACTCGATTAACTATCTCTTGCTGCGATTACATCGCCCCTCAATGAAACAACTCTCAGTCCTAAAAGCTCAACCGTTTTTAGTATAAACGGCTACCCCAGTTTAACTTCTTACGAAGCACATTATAATAAGAGTAATTTTTTGGGTGAATTAATCGTAATTTTCTATCTGCTTTGCGAATCACGACCTCATCACCGGGTAATACGGCAAGTACAACATGGCTGTCGCAACTTACCTGTAAGCTATCGGTATTTTCTAAACTAAGCTTTAAACGTACTTCGTTATCGGCATCTACCACTAAAGGGCGGCTTGATAAAGTATGCGGGAACATAGGAACCAATGACATGGCGTTGAGTTCTGGGGTTAAAATAGGGCCGCCGCCCGATAAAGAGTAGGCTGTTGAACCTGTTGGAGTCGATACAATTAACCCATCAGAGCGTTGTGAGAATACAAAATCATCGTTAATAAATGCTTCAAACTCAATCATGTGTGCTACTTTATCAGCATGAAGCACCGCTTCGTTTACTGCCGAATTAGCGCTTTTAAGTTCGTTATGACGGTACACTTCTACTTCTAATAAAAAACGTTTTTCTTCAATGTAATCGCCACTGAGTACTTGTTCTAAACTGCCTTCAAATCCTTCTGGATTTAAATCGGTTAAAAAGCCTAAATTGCCTCTGTTTACACCGATTACCGCAATATCAAAACGAGCGAGTACTCTTGCAGCGCCAAGCATATTGCCATCACCACCAACCACAATGGCTAAATCGGCGCGCGCTCCCAAATCAACGAGTTTTACGAGCTTGTCCTCAGGTACATCACTAAGTTGACCTCCCGTGCGTTTTTCAACAATCACCTCAAAGCCTAAAGCTAATAAAAACGTATGTAATCGTTGTAACGTAGCGGCTGCATTAGGATGATTTGGCTTACCAATCAAGCCAATAGTGTTAAAGGGAGAGTCCATAATAAATACACTGAAAGTTTCGGTATTGGTAGAGTAACCTAAAACAGAAGTGTTTGAAAACACAGATCTTAGGGTCTGTTGTCCTTTCAATGCGAAACAGACACTGACTGAAGGGTTTTGACTAGAGGCGATTAACTTTTTGTTATTCGTTTTCACTTAGGCCACTAGGTTATAAAGCTCGCATCGCGATTAAATCGCGCCTAGTTTGAACAAATTTTAATCCGCAAAAATAACAGAGCTTAATAGTGACTAATTGATTTAATTAATTCACTGTAAAATTTAGATTTATTAAATTTCTTATACTTGAAATAATAATACCTAGCCCCGATATAACAGTCATGCGTAAAGATGTAGATAACATGAAACTAAATCCTCGAGACCAGCAAATTTTTGCCGCTGTTATGAGCCTGTACTGTAATGGTGATGGCTTACCTGTGCCTTCAACAAAAATTGCAAAACAAAAAGGTATGGCGGTGTGTTCTGCCACTGTTCGCAACGCGATGGCACGCCTTGAAAAAATAGGCTTATTGTATTCACCACATACATCTGCTGGGCGAGTCCCTACCAATGATGGCTTTGACTATTGGTTTGATGAGTTTTTTACTTTGGATGCTATTGCTAATTACTGGCAGCCTGAGCAGGCTGAGTTAGTCGAATTGGCACATGGCTTGAGTCAACGTTACCAAGTATGCTGTTGTGTGGGGCTACCTCAAGTTAGAACTCAACAGGTATTTAGAGTAGAAGTGCTAGACTTTGACGCTAATAACTGGCTTATCTTACTTTTAGACAGAGCAGGGCAAAGCCATAATATCTGCATTAATAAGCCTGATGATCCCAGTGACGGCCAACGGTACGAGTTTGCAACTTGGCTTAACACTGTATTTAGCCAGCAAACACTCATTGAAGGGTTATATAGAATGCAGGCCATGGCAAGTACAGCGCCGCGTAATTGTCATGACTCTTTAACTCAATGGACGCGTGAGTTAAGCCAAAAGTTAGGCTCAGATAACAGTATAGTGGTGGGCGAAAACTACCTTTATAAAAAAATAGATTGTGAGCAAAGCCTTAATATTGGTGTTTCATTTTTAAATTTTGTGGAAGATAAACTCGCATTTAAAAACGGGGTCTCTATTCTCAGTGCTGAAAACTTACCTTTTAGCACCTGTGATGATCTCATTGTGATCACTGTGCCGTACTTTCAAAATCAGGAATATCAAAGTCGTTTTTGTGTTATTTGTCCGAAATCAGCGCAATTAGAGAAAATAATCCAAGAATTTAAATTATTAGAGCCATCGGGCTCTTGAATCTTTTTATTCAATCCCCATAATTACCGCAGTTGTAAAGAATTGGAGCGTATATTTTATGTCTGAGCAGACACAAAACCCAGAGCAAGAAGTAGAATTGAACGAAGAAGTGGCGCAAATGGAAGCCGACGTTGAGGCTGCAGTAGAAGCAGCAGAACAACACGCCGAGCAAGAGCAAAGCCCTGAAGCAGAAATTGCAATGTTATATGCTGAGTTAGAAGCGGCAAAACAAACTATTGCAGATCAGAAAGATAGCGTCGTTCGCGCTGCTGCTGACGTTGACAATATGCGTCGTCGTGCTGCACAAGATGTTGAGAAAGCGCACAAATTTGCACTTGAAAAATTTGCTAACGAATTACTTCCTGTTATAGACAACTTAGAGCGTGCTATAGAGTTCTCTGATAAAGAAAATGAAACGCTTAAGCCTTTGTTAGAAGGTATTGATATGACAGTAAAAAGCTTTAACGATGCAGTGGCTAAATTTGGCGTTGAAATTGTAAACCCACAAGGTGAGCAGTTTAACCCAGATTTTCATCAAGCAATGTCGATTCAGCCAAGTAATGATGTGACGCCTAATACTGTGTTAGCAGTAATGCAAAAAGGTTACACATTAAACGGTCGTTTATTACGTCCTGCAATGGTTATGGTATCTAAAGCAGCTGATGCTTAATTAAGTATACAATTAAAAAATGCCTCATTATGAGGCATTTTTTTTGTCTTTAAAATAATGAACTAACTGCACTAGGATAGTGAGTACAACTGCGCTGAACATTAAACTTGAAAATGGAACTGCACTTTGTGCATGCATTACCGCTAATATAGGGCCTACTAATGCGCCACTACCAAAACGTAAGGTGCCAATAACCGCCGTTGCAGTCCCTGTATTTTGCTCAAATTTCATCAAAATCAATGAATCTGCGTTACTTGCTATTATACCTAGGCTCATCATCAACGGAGCAATAGCCGCAACAATAAAGTAAAGTGACAAGTTTAATACGCTAAAGCTAAGTAATGCTGCGCCAGAGATAAAGCCACACATTAAGCCATAATAAAGCATTTTGCGTGAGCCAATACGTGGCACTACGCGAGTATTTAAAAAATTACCAAACATCAACGCCATTACATTAAAAGCGAATAACAGGCCAAACAATTGTTCTGATACTTTAAATAGGTCGAGGTAAATATAAGGGACGGACGTTAAAAAGCAAAAAAAGCCGAACGACACAAACATCGAGCTTAAAATATCGGCGCGGGCGTGCGTATTACTTAATACCACTTTATAACTTGAGAAGAATAATGCTAATCCTTTTCGCTCATTTTTAAATATTGGAATATCGATTAAGTAACGTTGCACAAAGAGTAAAATAACAAAGCTATAGGTCGCTAAAACAATAAAAATAGTCGACCATACCGAAAAGCCTAAAATGACCGAGCCGATAGAGGGGGCAAGTAACGGTGCTATCATCATAATCATAGACACGTAAGACATACCTTTAGCAGTATTTTTTTGATATATATGCCTAATGATCCCAGGGACGACAACCGTAGCGGCCGCGCCTGTAAATGCCTGTACAGCTCTTAACAGCCAAAAAGTATGCACTTCAGTGGTAAATGCTAACGCCAGTGAACTTAAGCCAAATAAACTGAGACCTATCCGTGCCAGTTTACGCCTGCCAATTTGATCGGCTATGGGGCCAAAAAATAACATGCCCAATGCATAACCCGCTAAGTATATACTCAACGATATTTGAACATTTGGCATGCTGGTATTGAGATCATTGGCAATCACCAGCATCGCCGGTAAATACATATCAATGGCTAAAGGCGTGATCGCGACAATACTGGCTAATAAAGGCAATAAAATACGGGTATTAAAAGAAGAAGCCGAAGCGCTCATTTAAAAACTCAAAACAACGAATATAGGCCCAGCATTATAGCAGGGCAATAGCCTTGGATAAACTTAGTTTGCCTGCTAACTTAATTGTTTAATTGCAAAAAGCAAAGATTTTAAACTAACACCGCGTTTGCTATTCTATACTTAGTAACAAACTTTTTTAGGGTAACACAATGAAAAAATTGGTTTTGGTAGTTCTAGCCAGTGCAGTATTAGCAGGTTGTAAAACATCACCAACTGGGCGAACGCAAATTGCGCTTTACTCAGATCAACAAATGACTCAAATGGGTACTGCCAGTTTTGCAGAGATGAAAAAAACGCAGCCGATAAATAAAGATCCAAAAGTAAACAGTTACGTCAATTGCATTGCTGAAAAAGTAGTGGCCGTGCTTCCTACAGAATATGCATCTCAAAATTGGGAAGTGGTGGTATTTGAAGATGAATCTGCAAACGCCTTTGCATTGCCTGGCGGTTATATTGGTGTACATACGGGGCTCTTAAAAATAGCCACAAATCAAGATCAGGTTGCCACTGTTTTAGGTCATGAAGTTGGACACGTGATTGCTGAGCATTCAAATGAACGGGTCTCACAAAGTTCTATTTTACAAACGGGTATGCAGCTGGGCAATGCGGCGCTTGAAATGGGTAACGTGCAATACCGTAATGAAATTATGCAAGGCCTTGGTTTAGGCGCTCAATATGGTGTGGTTTTACCCTTTAGTCGCTCACATGAGTCAGAGGCAGATACAATTGGTTTAGATCTTATGGCGCAAGCAGGGTTTAATCCCAAAGAGTCTGTAACACTTTGGCAAAATATGAGCCAAGCGGGCAGTGGGGCTACGCCAGAGTTTTTATCAACTCACCCAGCACCAACGAGCCGTATTGCAAATTTACAATCGCAAATGAGTAAAGCGCTTAGCGAGCAAAAAACAGCTAAAGCACAAGGTAAAAATCCGCAGTGTAAGTTTTAACAAAACCTTATAAGCTCGTTTAACATTAGTTTGCGAGCTTAATCAAACTAACTTGAAAATGAGAACATGTAGTTTGTAATAGGCTAAATAGGAAAATTCAAGGATGAAAAAAATAGTTGTAATCATTAGCGTTGTTTTGATCAGCTTAGTTACAGTTTTCAGTATATTATCCAGTAAGCGTCATAATTCAACCCTGCTTACACCAACAGAAGCCAATGTTGATATTAAAAAGCCAAAAGTTAATTTCGGGAATAACACAAACGCCAAAAATATTTATGTTAAACAGCCATTTCCTACTGATATCCCGAATGAGGAGCAATGCAAAGAGCTTAATTATAAGCAGTATCAGTTACGAGATAATAATGAACGTGATATTGAGCTAAAAGCTTCACAAGCATTTAAAAACGGGTATACAGCAAAGCAGGTCGCCGAGGCAATATGGTTTTCGAGTTACTGGTCAGTGGCTAAAACTTGGTACGATAAAGCGGCATTAGCAAAGTCAGTTGAAAAGTTGCTTCCGATTTTACAATCAATACCGAATAGTGAAAGATTAATCGCTCAATACGATTACGTTAACGCACCGGACTTAAATATACCAACTGTTGTTGATTACACTGACCTTTTGGATATACTTTGGAAAAACTTGCCCACAGATACGATTTACAAAAAGGTCAGCTCAACAAATACCTCTGCCGTTGAAATTTTTAACGAAATTGAACGGACTTTTTCAGAAATCCCATATGATGTACTAAACAATAATCAACTTTCTCCTTTAAATTCAATTTTAAATCTGTTGTTGACTAAACAGCAGCTACAATCCGCTATTATGCTTTTGCAGCGTTACCCTGATTTAAAGTTATCAAATGTAAACTTCGATAATAAATTAGCATTGAATTTTCTCACTATTATAGGTGGTGAAGATTATGAAATTACTAATCCAACAGAGCATAAATTGTTCTTAACTCTTTTAGGGTTATTAGAGAAGCAGGTTTTTTATCAAAAAATCACACACCCTTGGTTTAGTAACGAAAAGGTCAATAAGGGGGTTGAGAAATTAAATAACGAAGGGATCGTTATTAAAATCGTTTTAATCGATGATATAGAGAAACCGAACCCTATATTGCAACTGAATATAAAAGAATCCGTATTAACTGACGAACAACAACTGGACCTCAAAAAGTGTCAATCAACGACGGATTGGCTTACAAGCCGTGAATTAACACCCAATGAAATTGAAACATTTAAAGATCAGCCTTTTATTGCAAAGATCAAATCTTCATCTGAATTTAAGCACTGTAAAAATAAAAAAGCTTTACATAACTCTCCGTTAATAAATAGTCAGATTACTACAGTGAGTAAGATAATTAATCAAGCAATTGGTAATCAAAACACCTCATTACAAGAACTCGATTTAGAAACCTTAGATTTACCTGTTTTGTTACCTGAAACAAAATCTATTTTAGCAGTTATTTTTGCTCGAGATTACCTGCAAGCAACTAGCTTAAATGAGCAAGAAATTATATCTAGACTAAGTAATGCTGGTTTAAAACCGTTAAGTAGTCATTCAGAATTATTAGGAGGGTTGGCAGGATTAAAAGGATTAACATTGTGGCTGAATTCATTAAATTTCGAGCAGTTAAAAGATGCGCAGAGTTTATTGAATAGTTTTGCAGCTGAAGGCGTTTTTGAACCCTTCGATATATTAAACACTAGGCTGGGTGGCGTTGCTTTTGATAATAAGAATGAATTGGATCCTCTTTATTTCTTTATCCAAAATTATTCGGAACTCTCTATTCATTCCGGTGATCCAATTACCTATGAAAATAAGAAAAATAAAGCATTCATAGACTTTTTTATTCGCAATGGAGTTCACATTGAATCGCAACATCTTCGAGCTTCATTTTCTCTCAAAATCCGATCTAAAGAAGGCTATAACCGTCTGATAACACATTTTCCTGAGTTAGAAGTAAAGAGCGGGGACGACTATTTCTCAGTTAATTGCCGATAGGTTAACAATTAGATAAAACATATATTTTTGAACTTAAAAAAGTGCGAAATGGTTCGCACTTTTTAATTTACTTTGTTATTTAAAAAGTCCACTCTAAATGAACTTGCGGTACTGATTCGCTAACATCTGTACCAAGTTTGTTATGCCAGTACTGCCACTCCATACCTAACAGTAAGGTGTTTTCTTTCATTTCTAGCGCATGTCCCATATCCCATACAATAATAGGTTGGGCTAAAAACCAAGCACGCACATCGTTACCAAACTCATCTTTTCGTTCAGCAATGTACTCTGCATGTCCTTTTACGTTAAACTTTTGCGAGCCAATCATGAACGGGTAATCAAAGGCTACATCAAACATCCAGCTGTTAGTTTCAATGGGTGCACCGCCTTTTGCAACGCCTTCGCTATCATCAATGTATGCACTGATAAGGGTTGAAAAGAAATTAAAACCAGGCACATCCCAGCTTAATTTTACGCCTGGTAAATATTTAACTATTTTGGCATCGCCTGCAGCATTAATACCCATGGTTAGGCCAACATCAACAAGTGCCCCTGACGCTACTTTTTCGTCCATTACCGCAGATAAACTAAGGGTAGAGTAACCTTCAAAGTAAAAGTCTTGATCTTGAAAGCCATCATCGTTGCTGTCGGTACTGTAATCAATAAAGAAAAAGTTATCGCCATAATCATGCCCAGAAGCATGCTCAATTGAGTACACCGTGGTATTAGATTTTTGTTCAGTAAATGGGTTTTTGTGGTTGCCGTTATTAATATGAAGCGCCGTATTGCTCCAATTAGCAGCGGTAGCTGTTGAACTTAAGGCACACGCACTTAGTGCAACGAGAGGAAGTAAGTTTTTAATTTTCATAACCATATTTTATGTGACACGCTGAATATCACATTATAGCAAACACGGTTAATTTGTTAATTATTTATTGTGATAAACAGTGTATTAGCACACAGCTAATACACTGTAAAAAAGGAGATTATGCTTTATTGCGGCGCAAACAAATAACAGCAATAGCAGTAAAGGCTAAAATAAAGCAGTAGTAAGATGAGGTTGAAACATCCCACGGGCTAATTTTAAATGTAGCACCGAGTAATAATGCTTGCGCGCCATAAGGCAAAGACCCTTGGGTTACACAGGCAAAAATATCTAATAAACTGGCAGAGCGTTTACCACTAATTTCGCCATCATCAGCCAGCTTTTTAGCAATAGGGCCTGTCACAATAATAGACACGGTATTATTGGCAATACACATATTACTGGTGACAACTAATGCCGCGATCCCTAACTGATCGGCTACTTTACGGTGCCATTTGGCAATGACTTTAGTAATAGCTTGAATTTTTTGAGCGATATAGTCGAGGCCGCCATTAATACGAATAAACTCAGAGAGGCCACCAATAAACATAGACAGTAAAAATATTTCCTGCATTTCACTAAAGCCTTTGTAAATATCTTTTACGAAGCTTGCACCTTCATAGCTGCCGGTAAAGCCCATTAATGCGGCAAACACAATACCGCTTAACAGCACGACAAACACATTAAAGCCCATTACCGCCAGGACTAAAATAAAGGCATAAGGAAGTACTAATAAAATATCGTAGTCTTTGGTATCAACTACTTGTGCTGCAGGCGTTAAAAATAATAGCAATGCAATAGTGAGTATGGCGGCCGGAACAGCAATTTTAAGGTTTTCTTTAAACTTATCTTTCATTTCACAGCCTTGCGTACGCGTAGCAGCAATCGTGGTGTCAGAAATTATTGATAAGTTATCACCAAACATAGCACCAGATACAATGGTACCGGCCATTAAAGCAGGATCAATTCCTGTTTTAATAGATACTGCATAGGCAATTGGGCCAATAGCACCAATAGTTCCCATTGATGTGCCCATAGCAGTAGAAATAACCGCCGCTATTAAAAACAAACCAGGTAGTAGTAACGAAGGGGGAATAAGTGAAAGTCCGGCATTAACAACCGCATCTACACCGCCGGTAGCACCAGCAACCGCCGAAAAAGCACCCGCTAGTAAGTAAATAAGACACATGGTAATAATATTGTTATTACCTACGCCCTTTATAAAGGTTTCTACGCTTTGGTTGATGCTGGTTTTATTTAAAATAAAGGCTAAAACAATCGCGGGTAAAATAGCGACTGGTGCTGGGAGTTGATAAAACGCGTAATCAACCCCTTGAGATTGTAAATATAAGCCTGAGCCTAAAAAAATAGCAACAAAGGTGAGTAGGGGAAGCAAAGAAAATCTTGCTTTATTTTTATCAAATGATGGCTGCATCATAATCCTCGTTAATTATTCATAGCAATCGAAGTCGATTGATATATTAAACAGCCAAAGCATCCCTCTTTTAGCTGAATTTAGTTGTTTGTTTTACTATCTAACCAGATAAGTAATCCAACAGCGCCCGCAAGCCAAAGACCAAATCGGCGCAAAAAAAGAAGTTTAAATGTATAGATGGCTAAATGCAAAGACTATCTGTTATTATTATGAGGGTCTGTTGATCTTTCAAGGTTAAATTTGCAGCAGTCTGTTTGGTATTTAGGCAAGGCAGAGCCTATGTGGTGTGGTTGTTCCCCATAAATAGGCGATAACGCATCATCAATGCCAAACAGGCGCTGCCCGAAGGGTTCTGCCTAGGGGCGATTTACTCTTTGTTGCTCGGTTTTTACTTAGCCCACTAGGTTACAAACCTCGCGCCACGATTAAACCGCTCCTAGTTTGAACAAATTTTAATCCGCAAAGGTCAACAGACCCTAAAATAATCGAAGCTTTTTTATAAGCTTTCCTGACTATTACATGAGTTTTAGATAAAATCTAGCTAACTAAAAAATACATAGGTTGTAAAAAGATGAATCGAGTAGGTGTGTTTGGTGCGAATGGCCGTATGGGACTGGCACTTGTAGAAGCAGCAACAATCAATAAAAATTCACAATTAGCGGCGGCCTATGTGCGCAGTCAGTCACCGTTATTAGACCTGTCCGTTAATCAGCTTAATAGCGCAGCGGCAAAAGAGATTAAGTTTAGCAGTGAACAGCAGGTTGAAAATGTAGATGTGCTTATAGACTTTACTTTGCCTGAAGGCATGAGAAATCATTTAAAAACAGCCGTTGAGCAAAAAACACCTATGGTAATTGGCACCACCGGCTTAACTCATGACGATATGGCGCTATTAACGGATGCCGCTAAACATATTCCGATTGTATTTGCGCGTAATTATAGCGTGGGCGTAAATTTACTGCTTAACTTAGTGCAAACGGCAGCGACAAAACTAGGCGATGATTTAGATATAGAAATTTTTGAAGCACATCATCGTCATAAAATTGATGCGCCATCGGGCACTGCACTTGCCATTGGCGAGTCGATTGCTCAGGCAAAAGGGTGGGATCATGATGAGGTTGCCGTTTATGATCGCAACAATATAGAGCAGGCCAAATCACAAAATGAAATTGGTTATTCGGTGCTAAGAGGCGGTGATATAGTAGGTGAACACACGGCCTACTTCGCTACAATGGGCGAAAGACTTGAATTAACCCATAAAGCAAGTTCGCGAATGACCTTCGCGCTAGGTGCTATAAGAGCTGCGCAGTGGTTGAAAAATAAACCTGCAGGACTTTATGACATGCAAGATGTGCTAGATTTAAAGTAGTTAAGTTCCTTTTTTAACGCTTTGAGGTGGTTTTTTGCTATAACTACTTATTTATTGCAATTTACTAATTAGCGTTAGACCTAAAAGCCAACTTCATGTAGAATGCAGCCAATTTGCCAAAAATTACTAAATGCGTGTTTCCAATTATACTCATATGGTTAGCAAAACCGGGGTTTGTGTGGGAATGAAAAGAGTTTTAGGCAAGAAAAATGAATGAAGGTTTAGTGGTTTACATCGGCATCATTTAAGACTGCGTAAAACAATTTAAGCTCACAGAAATCAGGTTTTGACCAATTATCTGAGTATTGGCGGGGTGTTAAGCAATTTGCTTACTCCCGTTTTTTACTGTTAGGAGGTTTAACTTGACTAAATCCGCTCTGTTAGTCCTAGAAGACGGCACAGTGTTTCGCGGTACTGCAATCGGCGCTGACGGCATGTCAGTCGGTGAAGTAGTATTCAATACGTCTATGACTGGTTATCAAGAAATTTTGACTGATCCATCGTACGCGGAACAAATCGTAACTTTGACGTACCCACATATCGGTAATACGGGTACCAACAGCGAAGACGAAGAAGCGAGTCACATTTGGGCTAAAGGCCTAGTGATCCGTGATTTGCCACTGCTAGCGAGTAATTTTCGTAACGAGCAATCGTTAGATGATTACTTAAAAGAACGTAATATTTTAGGTATTGCGGACATCGACACCAGAAAACTAACCCGTATTTTGCGTGATAAAGGCGCACAAAATGGCTGTATCGTTGCCGGTGACGAACTAGACGAGAAAAAAGCGCTTGAAGCTGCGCAAGCCTTCCCAGGCTTAAAAGGCATGGATTTAGCAAAAGTTGTCTCAACCAAGGAAAATTTTGAGTGGCGCGAATCAAGCTGGACATTAGGCGAAGGGTTTAAAACCTTACACGCTGATGATGAAAAGTTTCATGTTGTTGCCTACGACTTCGGTGTTAAACGTAATATTTTACGTATGCTTGTAGATCGTGGTTGTAAACTAACGGTTGTACCCGCACAAACCTCTGCCGCTGACGTACTAGCATTAAACCCTGATGGTATTTTCTTATCAAATGGCCCTGGCGATCCTGAGCCATGTACTTATGCCATTGATGCAATTAAAACCTTTTTAGAAACCGATACGCCAATTTTTGGTATTTGTTTAGGGCATCAACTATTAGCGCTTGCCTCAGGTGCTAAAACAGTAAAAATGAAGTTTGGCCACCATGGTGGTAACCACCCAGTTAAAGATCTTGAGCGCGATGTCGTAATGATCACCGCACAAAACCATGGTTTTGCTGCAGATGAAGCCACATTACCAGATAACCTACGTGCAACGCATAAATCGTTATTTGACGGCACATTGCAAGGTATTCACCGTACAGATAAACCAGCATTTAGCTTCCAAGGTCACCCTGAAGCGAGTCCTGGTCCGCACGATGCAGCCCCATTATTTGACCACTTCATCGATTTGATGCAAGCGCGTAACCACTAATTTAACCGGAGTAATAATGCCAAAACGTACCGACATAAAAAGCATTCTTATCTTAGGCGCAGGCCCAATTGTAATTGGTCAAGCTTGTGAATTTGACTACTCTGGTGCTCAAGCGTGTAAAGCACTAAGAGAAGAAGGCTATCGAGTTATACTCGTTAACTCAAACCCAGCAACTATCATGACTGACCCAGAAATGGCCGATGCAACATACATCGAACCAATTCACTGGGAAGTGGTAGAAAAAATCATTGAAAAAGAAAAGCCAGATGCTGTCCTGCCTACAATGGGTGGCCAAACAGCATTAAACTGTGCGCTTGATTTAGACAAGCATGGTGTATTGGCTAAGCATGGCGTTGAGCTTATTGGCGCAACAGCCGATGCAATCGATAAAGCAGAAAACCGTGAGCGCTTTGATGTTGCTATGCGTAACATCGGCCTAGAATGTCCACGTGCTGAAATTGCCCATTCAATGGATGAAGCGCGCGATACCATGACCCGTATCGGCTTACCGTGTATTATTCGTCCTTCTTTCACAATGGGCGGCACCGGCGGCGGTGTGGCTTACAACATGGAAGAGTTTGAAGAAATCTGTGAGCGCGGTTTAGACCTTTCACCAACCAGCGAGTTATTAATAGATGAGTCGTTAATTGGTTGGAAAGAATACGAAATGGAAGTTGTTCGTGACAAAAAAGACAACTGTATTATCGTCTGTTCTATTGAAAACTTTGACCCAATGGGTGTGCACACAGGTGACTCAATCACTGTGGCTCCAGCACAAACATTAACCGACAAAGAATACCAAATCATGCGTAATGCCTCTATGGCCGTATTGCGTGAAATTGGTGTTGAAACCGGCGGTTCAAACGTACAATTTGGTGTAAACCCCGTTGATGGCCGTATGGTTATCATTGAAATGAACCCACGTGTATCACGTTCATCTGCATTGGCCTCTAAAGCAACCGGTTTCCCTATTGCTAAAATCGCCGCTAAGTTAGCGGTAGGCTACACGTTAGATGAGCTTCAAAACGATATCACTGGCGGTAAAACCCCAGCGTCGTTTGAACCTTCAATCGATTACGTTGTAACAAAAATTCCTCGCTTTAACTTTGAAAAATTTGCCGGTGCAAACGACCGTTTAACGACGCAAATGAAATCAGTGGGCGAAGTAATGGCGATTGGTCGTAACCAACAAGAGTCATTACAAAAAGCATTACGTGGTTTAGAAGTAGGCGCAACAGGCTTTAACCCAATTGTGGCACTTGATGACCCTAAAGCAAAAGAAAAAATCATTCGTGAATTACGTGAGCCAGGTGCAGAGCGTATTTGGTACATTGCCGATGCAATGCGCCATGGTATGAGCGTTGAAGATGTATTTGAATTAACTAAGATTGACCCTTGGTACTTAGTACAAATTGAAGATATCTTAAAAGACGAAGCTAAAATTTCAGAAGTCGGTATGGCCGGCTTAAATGCAGACTTCTTGCGTAAACTTAAACGCAAAGGGTTTGCAGATCCGCGTATTGCAGAAATTGCCGGTGTGTCAGAAGCTGAAATCCGTAAAAAGCGTCATCAACTCAATATTGTGCCTGTGTACAAACGCGTTGATACGTGCGCTGCCGAATTTAGCTCAGATACAGCTTACATGTACTCATCTTACGATGAAGAGTGTGAAGCGAACGCATCTGATCGTGATAAAATCATGGTGATTGGTGGTGGTCCTAACCGTATCGGCCAAGGTATTGAATTTGACTACTGTTGTGTTCATGCTGCGCTTGCGCTTCGTGAAGACGGTTACGAAACTATTATGGTTAACTGTAACCCTGAAACGGTATCTACCGATTACGATACGTCAGACCGTTTATACTTCGAACCAATTACCCTTGAAGACGTGCTTGAAATTGTACGTGTTGAAAAGCCAAAAGGCGTTATCGTACAGTACGGTGGTCAAACGCCACTTAAACTTGCGCGTGAGCTTGAAGCGAACGGCGTGCCAGTAATTGGTACTTCGCCAGATGCGATTGACCGTGCAGAAGACCGTGAACGCTTCCAACAACTTGTTGAGCGTTTGGATTTACTGCAGCCAGAAAATGCCACCGTAACCTCAACTGAAGAAGCTATTTTAAAATCAGTTGAAATTGGTTTCCCACTGGTAGTACGTCCTTCGTACGTATTAGGTGGTCGTGCGATGGAAATTGTATACGATGAGCAAGACTTACGTCGTTACATGACCGAGGCCGTATCTGCATCAAACGAAGCACCCGTGTTACTTGACCGTTTCTTAGATAACGCAATCGAAGTTGACGTTGATGCTATCTGTGATGGCGAGCAAGTCATCATCGGCGGCATCATGGAGCATATTGAACAAGCGGGCGTTCACTCTGGTGACTCAGCGTGTTCATTACCAGCTCACTCGCTAACGCAAGAAGTACAAGATGTAATGCGTAAGCAAGTAACTGATATGGCCCTTGAGCTTGGTGTAGTTGGTTTGATGAATACACAGTTTGCGGTTAAAGATGGCAAAGTGTATTTAATCGAAGTAAACCCACGTGCAGCACGTACAGTTCCATTTGTATCTAAAGCAACGGGTGTAGCACTTGCAAAAGTTGCGGCACGTTGTATGGCAGGTCAATCTTTAGCAAGCCAAGGCATTACTAAAGAAGTGATTCCACCGTACTACAGCGTAAAAGAAGTGGTATTGCCATTTGCTAAGTTCCAAGGTGTGGATCCTATCCGTGGCCCAGAAATGCGCTCTACGGGTGAAGTAATGGGTGTTGGTGATACTTTCGCCGAAGCGTTCGCAAAAGCACAATTAGGTGCAAGCAACACTTTACCACGTGGTGGTCGCGCGTTACTATCTGTACGTAATAGCGATAAGCCACGTATTGTAGAACTAGCTAAAACCATGACAGACCTTGGTTTTGAGCTAGATGCAACAGGTGGAACAGCTGCTGCACTTGAAGATGCTGGAATTACGGTTCGCCGTGTAAATAAAGTATATGAAGGTCGTCCGCACATTCTTGATAGAATCAAAAATGGCGAGTATAGCTATATCGTTAATACCACCGAAGGTCGCCAAGCGATTGAAGATTCGAAGGTGTTACGTCGTGGTGCATTGCAGCACAAAACCAATTATACTACGACATTGAATGCGGCATTTGCTAACTGTACTGCTAACCAAGCAGATGACCGCAGTAAAGTGACGTCTGTTCAAGAACTACACCTGCGATTGAACTAAGGAAATGTGCCAAGGCCGTAACCACGGCCTTGGGATTAAGTGAGAAAAGTATGCAATCAATTCCAATGACAGTTCGTGGCGCAAAATTATTGCGCGATGAACTTAACGAATTAAAAACTGTTACCCGTCCAAAAATTGTATCTGATATTGCTGATGCACGTGAACACGGTGACTTAAAAGAAAATGCTGAGTATCACGCTGCGCGTGAGCAACAGGGTTTTTGTGAAGGCCGTATTCAAGAAATTGAAGCAAAACTTTCAAACATGCAGATGATTGACGTAACAAAGATGCCTAATACAGGTAAAGTGATTTTTGGTACTACAGTAACCATCGTTAATGTTGAAACCGACGCTGAAGTTAAATATCAGATTGTTGGCGATGATGAAGCAGATATTAAAAGTAATTTAATCTCTGTCAATTCACCAATTGCTCGCGGCTTAATTGGTAAACAAGCGGATGACGCTGTGATTATCAAAACGCCAAAAGGTGATGTAGAGTACGAAATCATTGAGGTTGAGTATATTTAATTAGTTAACTCACTTTAACGTTTTATAAAAACCAGTGCTTAGCAATAAGCACTGGTTTTTTTATGCTTGGTTTTTATATTTGGTTTAGATACCGGTCAATTATTATTCATTGTTTGTAAATGTAGGCTATGTTGTTATGGTAGTAACCTATTCTTCAATAAGGAAATAATATGGCAAATATACTGTATCCAGCACCTTTAAAAGTGGGATCTAAAATCGCCGTGTGTTCTTTATCAGCGGGGATCAAATCAAAATATCACCCACGGTTAGACATCGTCATTAATGGCTTAAAACATCGAGGTTATGAGGTT
Organism: Pseudoalteromonas issachenkonii; assembly: GCF_002310795.1. Lineage (NCBI taxonomy): Bacteria > Pseudomonadati > Pseudomonadota > Gammaproteobacteria > Alteromonadales > Pseudoalteromonadaceae > Pseudoalteromonas > Pseudoalteromonas issachenkonii. The sequence continues at coordinate 1,923,036 of NZ_CP011030.1, read as the reverse complement.
GTTGAAGGGGAGTTTTTACGTCAAAACGAGCCGCGAACTCAACTTACTGCTAAGCAGCATGCCAAGCAATTAATGGACTTTTTATTGGATGATAAAATAGATGCGATTATGCCGCCAATGGGCGGAGAGCTGGCAATGGAAATATTGCCGTTACTTGATTTTGGCGCAATTAAAAATGCCAAACCTAAATGGTTGGTGGGTTATTCAGATGTCAGCACGATTGCTTGTGCACTGACAGCAAAATGTAATTGGGCAACACTGCATAGCGCTAATTTAATTCAGTTACACCCCGATGAAAAAGATCCGTATTGTTTACAAATTTTTGAAAGTCTAAGCTATGAGGCTAATAGTGAGTTTGAGCAAGCCCCCTCGACTTACCATCAACATAGCAAGCCTGATTATGCACAAAACCCAAACGTATTATTTGATCACAGCGCGCCAACCCAGTGGCAATGTTTAAATTACACCGATAAACGCAGTATCGAAATGTCAGGGCGATTATTTGGTGGATGTCTTGATACGGTTGGGCTGTTGCTTGATTCGCCTTTTTTAGCACTGCATGAGTTTAAAAAGCATAATGCCTCGCAAGGTATTGTGCTTTATTTAGAAAGCGCAGAGCTCACGCCTGCGACGGTTGCACGGTTTTTATTGTCACTCAAATTAGCCGGTATGTTTGATGATATAAACGGGGTGATTATTGGCCGCCATGTAACCTTACAGGGGCAAGATCCAGGGTTTGATTATCGCCAAGGCTTAAATGCCGCTTTTGGCGGGTGTTTATTTCCGGTGATCATTGATGCCGATATTGGTCACATCCCTCCTAATTTAAATTTAATCAATGGAGCTTTATGCACTGTTACCGCAGATGTTGATCAAGGCAAAGTTATTAGTGCGTCTGTGGTCACAAAACTAGCCTAATAAAGTGAGCTGCTCACTAACAATTTAAAGTGAGCAGCTTTGACTTATAAAACCTGAATTACTTGTTCTTTGCTTAAACGTGATTTTGGCAGCTTAGCATTGTAGTCTTCTTCTGCATCATGGTAACCCAGCGCAAGTGCCACATCACAGATGTAGCCGTCTAATTCGCTTGCAAACTCCTCACCAATCAGCTGTGCATCAACGCCTTCCATCGGCGTGGTATCAATCCCTAAGCGTGCTGCTGCATGCATAGTATTGCCTAAAGCAATGTAGGTTTGTGCTTTGGTCCACGCGGCATTATTACCTTGTTCATCGGTATTTAAATCAACAAACGCAAAGGCGCCAAAAGCTTGCTCGCGGTTTTCTTTTTGAGTTCTGCCATTCTTTATATCGGCATCAATTACGTGTCCGTAATCTTCACGAGTATATTGCGGATTATGAGCGAATAAAATAATGTGTGATGCCGCTTTAATGTGTGGCTGATTAAATTGAAACTTATTAGCAAAGGTACTGTGCATACGCTCTTTTGCGGCATCAGATTCAATCACAATAAATTTCCAAGGCTGTGAATTAATTGACGAAGGAGAAAGACGCATAGCATTATACAATACCGCTAAATCGTCTTGAGAAATGCGCTTTGTCGCGTCGTAACGTTTAGCGGTGTGGCGGCTTTCAAGATCGCGAATAATAGGGTGAGTCATAGTCTCTCCATAATAAAAAAGGGCTGATAAATAGTGTTCATTGAGTGTATGAACAGCATAATACAATTTGCTTTATTTAAAATAAACAGCATAATTATTGAATCATTATCAAATAAAAATAGATAATATGCAGGTTGATGACTTAAAACTGATTTTAAAAGTAGCTGAGTGTCGAAGCATTACGCTAGCAGCAGCCAAGTTAGATATGCGCACAGCAACGGCCAGTGCTGCTATTAAGCGTGTAGAGTTGGCACTTGGCTGTGAATTATTTATTAGAACCACTCGGCATTTGCGTTTATCTAGTGCAGGGGAGCGATACATTCCCCAATGCGAACAAGCTCTGGCCGTGCTTGAAACGGCAAGGCAAAACCTTAAAGGAGAACATGATGCCATTGAAGGGGAGTTACGGGTAGCTACCTCATCTGATTTAGGGCGCAACTTAGTGATCCCTTGGATTGATGAAATCATGGATAAGTACCCAAGTGTGAGCTTGCGTACGCACATTAGCGATAGCAATATCGATTTTTTTCGTGACTCGGTTGATATAGCTCTACGTTATGGCTCACCCAGTGATAGTAGTGTATATGGGTTTAAAATTTGCAACGTACCGCGACTACTCTGTGCTACACCTACCTATTTAGCTAAATATGGTGAGCCAGAGCACCCTGATGATTTAGCGCAGCATCACGGGTTATTTTATCAGCTGCAAGATATTATCAATAATGTATGGGAGTTTACCGATGGCCAAAAAAAATACAAAGTAAAAATGCAGGGCAGACGTGCCTCAAACGATGGCGATTTAGTAAGGCGCTGGTGTGTGGCAGATAAAGGTTTAGCGGTTAAATCGGCGTTAGATATTGCTGATGACTTATTAAATAAACGCGTTGTTACTGTGATGCCTAACTATCAGCACACCCAAGGGGAGCTGTGGCTTATTTGCCCAAGCAGACAATCGATTACTCCCGCTGTACGACTACTACGCGATGTGTGCAGAGAAAAAACCGCTCACTTATTGAATCAGCTAGTAAAAGAGGGAATTGTTGATAAACGTGTATTAATTAACGAGTAACAAATACACGCTTAGTAATGTTAACTTAAGTGGTTATTAAAAAATGCTAATGTACGCTGCCATGCAAGTTCGGCATTTTTTTCATCGTAGCGGCCAGTTGAATCGTTATGAAAACCATGATTCGCGCCTTCGTACATGTGCATAGTGTAATCAACATTGTTAGCTTTTAAGCTTTGCTCATACTCAGGCCATGTAGCGTTAACCCGTTTATCAAGTTCACCTAATTGAATCATTAACGGCGCTTTTATATTTTTGTGTAAGCTTTCACTTGCAGGTGTGCCATAAAAGGGCACGCCCGCAGTCAATAAATTACTGTCTACGGCAGCTAAATAGTTAACAATATAGCCACCAAAACAAAAACCAACGGCACCTAATTTACCATTACTACTTGGATGCGCCTTCAAAAAATGCGCGGCGGCAACAAAATCATTTTGTATTTTAACGCGATCCATCGTGCGCTGCATGGCTCGACCTTCATCGTCGTTGCCTGGGTAGCCACCCAGTGGGTGCAACGCATCAGGGGCAAAGGCAATAAAGCCGGCTTTAGCCAGTCGCCTTGCAACATCTTTTACATACGGATTTAAGCCGCGATTCTCGTGTACTACTAATACAACAGGTAGCTTGCCTTGTGTATTTTTTGGAACCACTAAATAGCCTTTGCCCGAACCATGGCCATCAGGCGAATCAAATTCTTGGTAAGTGGCTTTTATGTCATCGTCGTTAAATGAGACTTGCTCAGCTTGAGCGTAATTAGGTAATAATGCACCTGTAAGCACCGTCATCGAAAAGCCCAATGCGGCTAAGCCACCAAGCTTTTTCATGAACGTGCGTCTATCAATTAAACCATGAGCGTATTCGTCATACCAATCAAATGCTTCTTGAGGAATGTGTTCAGACTGAGGGGAGGTCATAGTTGTGCCTTATTTTATTATGATTATTAAATACCATAACGTAAAAGGTGTAAAAAACGAGCAGTTTTCCTTTAATTATTGTAATTGATATAAAACTACTCGTTAAGTAATAAAAGAATAGCCTCTCTTTGTTGCTTTGATATTAAAGCAACCATTTCAGGATGATTTAAACTTTTTACCTCGTTAATAGTTATATTTTTATTATTGAGAGTGTATAAATCACTATATGGACTTACTTTGTCAGCGTTACTTGCAAAGATGTAAGTTTTTTTAGTGTAACTAGGTGCACTAAGTATATTGAATAGATTAAGCTTGTAAGGCGGAACTCCACTTTCTTCAATTATTTTATTAGCCACTTCGTTCAAATAATCATCCCCTAAAAACGTGCTATAAATAGGGTGGGTTAACCTAGCTATAGTATTTAATGCAGTTTTAAAATTAATCATAGGAGCAATAAGTATGTGTTTATTAATATTCAGCTTGCCTATTATGTGATTGCTCGCAACTGCACCCATTGAATAGCTAACAAGAGATATATTTTCATATTTTTGCGACTTTATATATTCACTCACAATATTTGCATTTACTAAACCAAAGTCAAATGGTTCATTTTGGTTAGGCGAAGGGGCAACAACAACGTCGGCTCCTGTAAAATGAGCAAGCCAGCGTGATTGTATTCCATAGATTGTATAATCAATACCATAACCTGGAAGTAAAATGATTAAATTATTTTTTTTAATAGAGTGTTTATTTGTATGATTTAAGGTTTCCTCAAACGTTTTAATTGTTGTGCCATTTTTTAATTCAAAATTGAGTGTAACCGTTGAAATTTCTTTGCCTTTATAAAGTATTGTTGGTGAGGTGTATAAAAAGTTTACACACTGTTTTTTACTTATACAGTATTGGGTTTTCTGGCCCATTACATTGCTATTCAATACCGATTTATCAAAAATTACTGGTCTAACAGGCTTCGTTATTTGTTTGGCAATAAAGTTCTGGCATCCACTCAAAAGAACTATAAAAGACATGATTAGTGTTATAAAGCGCATCAAAACTCCTTTTTCTACATATACAATTTTTTGTAAAAAGCTAAAACCTTAATTGCTTAATATTTAAGAACCCATAGAGTCTGAGTCAAAGTGAATTTGAATAATGTGAGCTTATATAGCTTTATAAGTTTTATCCATAATCAGTCCCTGATAATCCTTCATCAAACCCGAGTAAAAATTCTAACCCGGCAAATGAAAAAGAAATAGTTATTGCACCCAGCAGCGTAAAAAACGAGCAGTTTATTATGCTCATCATAGGATCTTTTTAATCACGCAATTAAACGTTGAACAACATAGATAAAGCTAACCCAGTAATGAGTAATAAAAATCCGATAATTTGTGTTGCTATATCTCTTTTGCGAACGAGAGTTTCCGCTACAGGGCTAGTTAGTTTACGAGTAAGAAAGTTTGCAGGGATTAAGCGAATGCTTGCAAAGCCCATAAAACAAAAGCCAAAGCCAATGAGGAAGCTCGAATAGGTGGAGTCAATAATGCCACCGATAAACGTGAATAAGGCGATTAAATAAAGTGACATACTTGGCCAATGTATTACTTTTTTATTCATAGTTAGTCCTTGATAATCCTTCATCAAACCCAAGTAAAAATTCTAATCCTACAAATGCAAAAGAAATAGTTATTGCACCCAATAGCATTAAATTGCGGTTGTTCTTTTTGTAACCCAGAGTAGTCAATACGGCAAAGACGATAAATAAGATAAGCTGAAATGTGCCCATGGTTAATCCTTTAAGAGCAAAGTTTAGAGTTAAATTACCAGTAGGGAGACAAACTGGCAAATAGTTGAATGCTATTTTTTAACTATAAATAAAAAGCTCGGCATAATAATACCGAGCTTTTTTGGTTGGGATTTTACTTAATTTAGTGATTCGTCGTTGCTGGTTGGCCATCGACTAGGGCATCTTTACCGCGCCATTTGCGGATCAGGCGTTTTGCATCTTCAAGCGCAACATACTGACACGGTATAAGAATAAGCGTTATTACCGTTGCAAACAGCACACCAAAAGCGAGCGATACCGCCATAGGTATTACAATTTTTGCCTGTAAGCTGGTTTCCATAATAATCGGCATGACCCCAATAAATGTGGTAATTGAAGTCAGTAATATGGCTCTAAAGCGACGCGCACCGGCTTGCATTACCGCTTGTTTTATTGCCACGCCTTCAGCACGCGCTTTGTTTACAAAATCTACCATCACGAGTGAGTCATTAACCACCACACCGGCTACCGCAATAATGCCAAACATCGATAAGCTGCTCATGGTCATACCTAGTACCATGTGGCCAAACATGGCGCCAACCACACCAAATGGAATGACCGACATAATAATTAATGGTTGCGAGTAAGAGCGCAGAGGAATAGCCAATAATGCAAAAATTATGATCATCGATAGCGCAAAGTCACGTAATTGCTCATCAGCGCTATCCATTTCCTCTTGAATACGACCAGCCACATTACTTTGTACCCCTGGGTAGTTTTTAAGTAATGAAGGTAAGTACTCATCACGAATTTGTTGTGCAATGGCAAAGGGTTCTACTTGGTCAGTATTTACCGCAGCCCACACGTTTACTGTACGTTTTGAATTTTCACGGCGAATACGATTAACCCCATCAACTAATGAAATATTAGCAACTTCACTTAATGGTACTTCAGCGCCTGTGGGGGTGATAATACGTACGCTGTCGATATCGCTGATTGAGTTACGCTCATCTTCTGGGTAGCGGATCATCACTTTAATTTCTTCACCTTCGCGAAGAATACGTTGTGCTTCAAGACCGTAATAACTAAAGCTTACTTGTGAGGCCACATCGGCAAGGGTTAGCCCCATGCTGTAAGCAAGTGGTTTTAAATCTAGCTGTACTTCATCGGTAGCGCTTTGCATTGAGTCATTAACATCGCCTACGCCTTCCATACTTTGTAACTTGGTTTTAAGCTTACCAGCGACTTCTTTAAGTACTTGTGCATTTTTACCTTCGAGTTTAAAGCTTACATCGCCATCGTCTCGACCCCCGTTCATAATACTGTCTTGAATGGTTAGGGTTTTAACACCCGGTAAGTTAGGCATTTGTTCGCGCCATAAGGCACTCAGTGCAAAGGTATCAATAGGGCGCAGGTCGGGTTCAACTAAAATAGCCATAATGTTTGCTTGCGTTCGCCCACGTAAGCTAACTGATAAATCGCGGATCATCGGTTTACCGTATTGCTCTTTGAGCTGGTTATCAACGCTCAGTATTAGCTGCTCTACTTTTTTAGCTGTTTCAAGCGTTGCTTGCTCAGAAGACGCTAAGTTCATTTCTATATCAATGCGAGGAAAATCGTGCGGTATTTTAGGATTAGGCACAAATTTAACTAAACCACCGGCAAACATTCCCGCACTGACAATCAGTAAACACATAAAACCGACAATTACGGTGTAGCGATAATGAATGCAGCGACCAACAAACGGGGTGTAGTAGTTATCAACAAAACTTTTTAGGCCGTTATCCATTACTTTACGTGCACGGTGAAGCGGGTTTTTTGGATTTGGTTTACGGTCTTTCATTGCCGCAATATGTGCCGGCAAAATAAGTTTTGATTCAATTAGTGAGAAGATTAAACATAAAATAATCACCCCACCAATGGCTTTAGAAAAAGCCGCACCTGGGCCTGTGGCAAGAGTTTGCGGTAAAAATGCCGCAATAGTGGTAAGTACGCCAAATGTGGCTGGCATTGCAACGCGCTTTACGCCGCGTACTACGTTATCGAGTGTATGGCCGTGTTTTTCTATTTCAGCACTAGCAGATTCGCCCACAACAATGGCGTCATCAACCACTATCCCAAGCACCAGTATAAAGGCAAATAACGAGGCTAAGTTAATGGTGACATCTAAAAAGCCAATTGGCATAAACAAAAAGGCACCTAAAAATGACACAGGTAAACCCATCATTACCCAAAAAGCTAAACGTAATGGTAAAAACAGCGCTAATACCAACATAACTAATAAGCCACCCCAAATCATATTGTCGACCATCATATCGAGACGACCTTCGAGGTAGTAAGTTAAATCAACAATAGGAGAGAGCTTAACACCTGCAGGCAGTTGCGATTCTTTTTCAGCCATATAGGTTTTAAGTACTTTAGCAACATCGGTAATATCTTGATCTTTAGAGGCGTTTACTTCAAACGACAATGAGTTTTTACCATTGTATTTTGAGTATTGCAGGCCTTCTTCAAAGCCATCATTTATAGTGGCAACGTCACCTAAATAAACTTGCGCGCCATCGGCAAGGGTGATCAGTGGTAGTTTTGCAAACTCGCTACCACGGTAGGCTTGTTTCTCAACGCGCATTGAAATATAGCCATTTTCAGAGCGAATTTGCCCAGCTGACATATTGGCAGAAAAGCTTTGCACTGCACTGGCAATATCTCTAAACGTTAATCCATAAGCACGCAGTTTGTCTGGGCTTACTTCAATACCAATTTCGTAATTAAGGCCACCATTAAAGTTAACTAAATTAATATTAGGCAGTGCCTGAAGCTCGTCTTTTATATCGTTTCCGAGCTCTTTAAGTTGGTAGTTACTCATGTCACCGTAAAGGGCAAGTATCATTACTTCTTGTTCGTACTTATCGCGACGAACAATAGGGCGCTCCATACCCGCAGGAAACGTATTAATTGAATCTACTTGTACTTTAATTTCATCGAGTACTTCTTGCGGATCAAACTGCTCTTCTATTTCAATCCATGCTTGTGAAGAGCCTCTATTGGAGTAGGTGATAAGGCGCTTTATTCCCTCTATACCCTCAAGGTTCTCCTCGACTTTTATGGTAATGCCCTCCTCAACCTCTTGCGGGGCTGCGCCAGGGTATACCGCAGAGACACTGATCCAGTTACTTTCAAATTGTGGAAACATTTGTTTGCGAATAGTAAACGCCGTTAAAATGCCACCAATAAGTATAAATATCATCAATAGATTTGCTGCAACAGGGTTGCGCGCAAACCATGCAATTAGGCCTTTTTCACGTGTAGACATAAGTTACTCCTGTTTCAATGCAAGTTGAGTAACGTCTGGGGTTGTTACAACGTCTTCAATTTTTACCGCCATTCCCTCGGTAGGGTATTCAAGGGCAGAAGTAATTAGCTGTTCACCTTCATTAAGCCCTTGGTCTGCGATCACCATGCCGTTTTGTTCACGTATAATATTGAGAGTTTTAAACGACAGGGTTAAATCGTCGTTTAATATCGCAATTTTATTTTCTTTGACTAAATGATGTGGCACAACAATGGCGTTATTAACTGCACGACCTTCTATGCTAGCGTTAACATAGGAGCCAAAACGCAATGGTTGAGTTTTGTTAGCATATGGGGTTGGTAATTGTGCTACTAAATAGCTCATACGGCTTTTTTGATCTATCACCCCTTCACTGCGTACCACTTTAGCCTGCCATGTGGTTTCTTTGCCCGCGAACTGCGCACTAAATAACACTGTTGCACCAATACCGCCATTATTTAAATATTGCAGCTCTTTATCGGCAACCGGTAAACGTACTTCAGCGACCGAAGTGGCGCTGAGTGAGCCAAAGCTATTACCTGGATTTACAACAGAACCCAAACTAATGCTACGCGCGTTTATAATTGCATCGTAGGGGGCTTTAATATAAGTGCGTTCTAAATTACGTTTAGCACGTTTTACACTTGCTTGTGCTGAGCGATAACGCGCCATTTTCTCTGCTAATTGCGGTTTACGTAAATAAAGCGCAGAAGCGGTAATATCGCTTGAGTCTGCTTTAATGCGTTCCCATTCAGCTTTAGCAACATGCGCTTGAGCACGTTCAATCTCAAGCGCTGAACTTGCTTGGGCGAGCCCAGCCTCAGCTTCAATTAAATCAGCTTCGTAATCATTTGGGTCAATTCGTGCTAAAATATCTCCTTGCTTTACGAAGGCACCTTCAACAAATTGCCCTGCAACAGAAATAACTTGGCCACTTACCTGAGCAATCAGCTCAGTGCGGTCTTTAGGTTGCACAATACCGTACGATTTAACATCGAGAGTGATTGCATCAAGGTGAATAGGTTGTGCTGCAACCAATGGGCGAGTATCTTGTTCTGGTTTTTCTTCTGGTGGTTTTTTCATTGCTGAAAAGCCCGCTGCAAGGGCGATGCCACCAACAAGGACCGCGATAGGGAGTATTATTTGTTTTTTAGTCGCCACAGGGCATTCCTTCATAAATTGTGCTGATGAACTAATGATACGCAATAAAGTGTTTACAGTGTGTTTGAAGATGTAACAAGTCATTGCATAATACAGTTACAAATAGAACAAATCGCTCTGTTTGTATGCAAAGCAGCAACAATATAATTGAAATTTATTACTGAGGTTATAATGAAAACACAATCAATGGCGTGCCGTTTAGGCTGTGGAGCATGTTGTATTGCACCAAGTATTAGCTCGCCAATACCGGGTATGCCAAATGGTAAAAAGGCCGGAGAACGTTGTATTCAGCTGGATGAGCGTAATTTATGTAAGCTATTTGGTGATGAGTCGCGCCCTAAAGTGTGTAGTGATTTTAGCGCCACTTTAGATGTTTGTGGGACGACTAATGAACACGCATTGACGTTAATTACAGAATTAGAGCAATTAACCTAATTTATTGTATTAAATACACATATATTTACAATTTATACGCCTGAAAAGTGTAGACACTTACTTTGTGTTTCTAAAAGTAGTACTGAGAGAGTGCAAAGAGACACTGCGCTTTAAGAGTAAGTGACTTAGACACAAAGTCACTTGGTTTAGTGAGTCGTGTTTTTCTCATTTTCTTCTTATTCAATCCTCTTTGTTCATACCGTTTTTAATGATAAATGCACAAAGAGGGCGAAGAAACGCTGCGCTTTTAGAGTAAGTGACTTAGATACAAAATCATTTGGCTTAGTTAGTCGTTTTTTCTCATTTTCTTCTCATTCAATTCTCTTTGTTCATACGGTTTTAATGATAAATGTACAAAGAGGGCGAAGAGGCGCTGGGCTTTTAGAGTACGTAAAGTAGGGCGAGCTGCGGTATGAAATTTTTAAGTCAGCTTGTTGCTAGTCTGTGTATTATTTCAATTTAAAAAACAAGCTCAGCGTGGGATACATCCTCGCCGAGCTAAATTGTTACCAGCTATACGTGGCGCTTAGCGTATATTGCTCACCGCGACCCGGCGTGCCTGGGATTTCTTCAAACGATTCATCCCACAAATTATCCGCTGCTAAAGTAATAAAGAAATTTTGCAGTGTAGCTGGGGTTATTTTTAACGTCAGCTGAGTAAATAGTGCCTCGTCATCTGAACGGCGCAGCGCATTGTTATGCTGTTTACGCCACTCATTATCTACTCGAAACTCTAACATATCCGTCGGGTTCCAAATTGCACCGAGCGTTACACGATGATCAGGAAAATTTAAGGCATAAAAGCTAGCATCAACATTTTCAGCGCCATAGGTTTCTGTTTTATGTAAGTAGGTATAGCTGGCAACAATTTCTGTATTATTAAATTGTTTAGTGGCTAAAAACTCAAGGCCTGTGGTGTCAATATCAACCGGCTGTGCAAATCGCGCTGAGCTTGAATCAAAGCTAAATGTCCAATCGGTTAGGTTGTTATCTTTACGATAAAAAAGTGCGGAATTAAGCTGCCAGCTTTGTTGCTCAAGCAATAAGCCCAGCTCTAAATTTTTAGTGGTTTCGCGCTCAAGATTAGCGTTACTTCTGAACAATCCACCAGTCTCGCTGCCACCAATGGCGGTGTAGCCTGCTACTTGGTTTGCCTCAGCATACGACAAATACAATGTTCGCTCAGTGCCATCGTTATTTTGGGTATTGAAACTAACATCCCCAATTAACGATAGCTCAGAATCATCACGACTGGTGTTATCAAACGCAGCACCTAAGCGGACGGTTAGTTGCTGGTTGCTTGCTAGTGCTGTTGTGTATTCAGGCAATACACTAAGCTTAAAGTAGTTACGTGAAGTAAAGTTATTTTCAAGGGTGGTGGAGTCAATACTGTCTTCTATATATTGCGCCGAGTAATTAACCGCAACTGACTTTGTTTGCGCATGACGACCTGAAATAGCCAATGATTTTACTTGTGTTTCATGAAATGCTTGGAACGCGCTTGGGTTCTCTCTTGAATAAATATAATGGTCGTTATGCTTGCGGTAATAAGCCGATACTTCAAATTCACTGTTGGTAGCATAGGCTTGCTTATGGTTGAGCATCCATAATTGGGTTTCTAAGTCTTCGGTTTCATTTACACCAAAGGGGGTATAAAGGTTTGGCCAACCAAAAAACTTTTCTTGTAAGCCGTAAAATAAATCAGTTTGTGAATCGCTCCCGGTTAACTGCACTCTACCTGAGGTACGAGTAAAGTCATGATCGCCAAAATCAATCGAACCATCGCTTTGTGAGTGCGAATATTCACCTTCAAAACCAATACGCCAATTAGCGTTTGCTTCAAGTGGAGAACTCACACCTGCATGAATTGTTTGTAAGTTAAAGTCATTTGAGCCTGCGCCCAAAGAGACACTGCCACCGGTTGTTATTGGTTTCCAAGCAAACGACACAGTACCCACAGAGCTATTCATGCCATAAAGTGCGTTATCGGCTCCGGTTAATACGCTAGCACCTGTTAGCATTTGTGGTGCAATAGGAATTTCTGCAAAGTAGTGACCAGACTGCGGGTCGAGTAGAGTTGCACTGCCGACTCTAAAGCCGGTATTTTCAAAAATACCCCCGCGTATCGTTACATCAGCTTGTGCTTCAGCCATATTGCGTGATTGCAAGTCAACACGCGGGTCGTACTCTAAATTTGAAATAGGTGAATCAAATGTACCAACGGGTAAGGTATTGGCAGTGGGAGACGCTTCAATTGTTATTTGTTCTATGGTTGCTGTTTCTTTACTCTGCTCTGCATAAGCAACAGTCGAAATACTGGCTAGTAAAGCCGGTATAATAAGGTGCGGGGCACGATTCATGTCATTATTCTCATTTTATGCAATGGCGCTAACAATTAAATACCTATCACTTTTTATCACATGATAAGGTAAGCTCACTAAGCTAGGGTGATTTTGGGCGCTATTGTACATTAATGATAAAAAACTGCATTTGATAATCAAACCTAGCGTTACAAAATAGTAACTCTGCATCCTATAAATTATTTACATTGGTCACTTTATTATGCAAACACAACAATCGAGTCATTCATTAAATCAGCACACACTTTATTTTGCTGGTGGTTGCTTATGGGGCGTGCAAGAATTTATGAAGTATTTACCTGGAGTAGTGACTACTGAGGCGGGGCGTGCCAATGGCACTAGTAACACAACACAAGGTGAATACGATGGCTATGCTGAATGCGTGAAAGTAACCTTTGATAGCCAAGAAGTGACCTTAAATGAATTAATCGGCTATTTTTTTGAGATTATTGACCCATACAGTATCAATAAACAAGGTGACGATGTAGGTGAAAAATACCGCACCGCCATTTTTAGCCAAGACAGTAATCATTTAAACATCGCCAGAGACTATATTAGCCAGCGTGATGATGCTGAAAAAATAGCGGTACAAGTAGCGCCATTGACTAATTATGTCCCTAGCGATCCCGAGCATCAAGACCGTTTAACCAATCACCCTGATGATTATTGCCATATCCCACTTGATTTATTACACAAGTATAAATAACAACTTCATTGATGCGTATTTAAATAAAAAAGGCTGGTAACTAATAAAGCTAAAATTAGCTGTTACCTCGTTTATGCTTTTTTTTAGATTTATTAGGCTTTTTCTTTTTTCGTGGGAACATATCTCTAAAAAGATAGGGCACAGCTAAAAAGTAGATCCCAGTTCCTAAATAAAGAAAAAGGTAAAATAGATAAGTAAACGGCGACGCTGAAAAGAAATAAACGTCAGATTCGACCCGGTAATCTGTTGGGGTCAGAATATAGCCATCATGTATAAACTTTATCGCAAATAAAATAGATAAAAGGCCTAAAGCCCAAAAGACTAAAGAGAATGCGATTTGATTCAATAGCATTCTCGTATTACTTATATCTACATATTTTACTTTTGGTTTCTTTTTATTTTTTGATTGCTTCATTTTGGCCAAAAAAAGTAATAATGATTGCCATTAGTATGCCTACTAAGCCAATGCTTGAAAAAACCAGACTGTATTCACTCTTAATATTGAAGATATTTAATAGGCTGGTTATTAACAATAAAAAAATACCAATAATTTTTATAATCGTTAGTGTTTTATTCAAACAAAACCATGTTTGACAAGAAGGGCATTGTTTTTCAATAAAAATACTATTTTTGTTAATATTTTTTATATCTTTAGCTGCAAAATCACTTTTACAATTTGGGCATGTTTCTTTCATTTTAATCCTTTAATTTACCTCACAACTTTAAACACTAGGTTTACTAAACATCTTATTGATTAAGCTTTATCCCTGTAACATGGTTACTATAGCATTGAGCTATCACCTTGTTAATGCGCAACTTATTACATTATAGGTAAACAGTTTTTAAGCTATAAAAAAGCCCGCGAACATGCGGGCTTTTAAATATTAATTAAAATTTATTGCTGCGCTTTAGGCGGGAAGTTGCTTAAAATATTGGCAACCGTTTCTTTAATAGCGGCTTCACGTTGTGATGGTGTTTGTTTTTTCTTTAAACGCCCATCTTTAGCACCACGCCAAATTAATTGGTTTGACTCACGATCAATAATATCGATAACTAACGTGCCTACTTCATACTCACGTGCGCTTACATCGTGGTTAAAGCCTGTGCCCCAGTAACCCCAACGTGCACCGTAGCCTACGTTAAAGGTATCTACTTCTAGCTCTTTATCAACACTTGCATGGTAATTAACAAGTACATCAGCTTGCGCTACGTCAACCAATTGCATACCTAACTGTTGGCTTAGTTGGTTGTTTACCGCATTGCGAACGCGTTTTTCCATAAGGCCACTGATTTGGTAGTTATTCGTGTCTTTGGTTAGGCTCGCGTTTTCTACCCAAGCAAACGTTTTGTAGTTACTAAAGTTTGCTGATTTATCGTAATCCCAATCGGGCGTTTGTGTACAGGCGGTAAGTAGCGCCAGTGCTGCGACAATAAATATATGTTTCATACCGTTTGCTCCAATAAAGTGCGTTTGTTTAAACTACCATGGGCGAGGGTAATTTAAAATCTAAAAATAAGTGTAACTGGCTAAGATGAATAGCCAATTAACTCTTAGTCCAGTAGAGAGGCTTTATGTTCAACCTCAATCCAATCTTTTTCATCTACCCAGTTTTGTGCGCCGTCTTTTACTGAACGAATTGGCACAATATAATCACAACTTATTTGCGGTTTAACCGAAGCAAATATTGGCACAAAGCCAAAGCTCAGGGCGGTTTCTATAATTGCTTTTTGGTTTTGCGGATCGATATCAGCCGCTTCATCTATGTAAATAGGTATACGGTATAAGTTTTGTTCCTGATCGCTTAATAAGTAACGAATAAACAACATGCCACATAACAGCTTAATGGTGATACGCGTACCATTTGAACCAGCCGAATCTATTTTTTCAAAGTGCTCGGTTTCGCCCGCGCGGTTAACCACTTCAAAACGAATATCAAATAAATCGGTGAGGGTCAGGCCTGCTTTGTCTGAGGCGAGTTTAATTAAATGATCTTTTGCGTCGTTTACCGCACTTTCGCTGTACGGCTCATGGCTGAGTAAATCCAGGGTATCGCCTTGTTCAATTTGGTTAGAGGTACTGATAATAGTATCAATACTATCTACCAACATTTTGCGCGGGATAATATTAATTTTAAACGCTTGCAGGTTTGAGATGCGGTGCTGGCTAATGCCTTTATTAAAGCTATTCATTTCACGGCGTAAGCGGTCTAAATCTTCGCGCAGGCCTTTAATTGTAGCGGCCACTTCAGTGAGGGCAACGCGACCTTGGCGCTCAACTGCATCGCGCTCGTTATCAATGTTATGAAACGCGCTAATAAGCTTTTGATATTTACTAAACTCATCGTTTTCGTTATCAAACTTAGTAATACCGGCATTATAAATATGCATATAGGTATTACGTACATTTATATCGAAATTACGTAGCTCTTGGCAGTCCTTATTAAAGTGATGAATTAAATCGCTTAAATTATCAAAATCGATTTTTATATCAATCATATAAGGCGTTACTTTACCACTGTATAAATCTAATGTGTGGTCAATACGCTCGGTTTTAACTTGGCGTAAGCGCTCTGTTTGACGATTAATTTGCGCTTGTTTTGATTTGATTAACGAGCGTCTATCAGCAATTGAGCCACTGTTTTTTTGAATATCTTGTAGGTAGTCGTCAACTTGTTCGCGTTCGGCTAAAAGCTGCTCTTTTAGCATTGCTTGGGCGTCAACCGATTGTTGCATCACTTCAAATTGCTCTAAGCGTTTAAGTGCACTTTCAGCACTCATAAGCTCATCGTATAGCGCGTCTTTTTCTTTTTGCTTATCTGCAACATTGGCGGCCACTTCGCGCTGTTGTTTAAACTCTTTTAATGATTGCTCAAGCGCGGTTAATTGAGCACTCAGTTGCTCTTTGTTTTCGCCGCTTTGCATTTGCACTGGTGAGAGCTTTTTAAGTTTAATACTGGCACCGGGCAGGGTGAGTACGCCGCCTTTTACGTTTTCACTAAGCTGCGCTAAAAATTCGCCGAAAGCGTCGTCATCATCAATGGTAATATCGCCATTGCTGGTGGTAGCAAAGGAGAGAAGATCGGGGTTTAATAGTCGCGATATTTCTTCAACTTCTTTCAGTGATAAGTCTTCACGCATACGAGTGAATAAATTAAATTCTAAGTTTTTAAGTTGTAACTTTAAGCTTTTAATTTGTTTTTGTGTTTCGCCAATGCGGTAATCAAGGGTGTGCAGGCTTTGACCTTGTGCACTCGTTATTGAGTGTGACAACGACTCGTAGTCATTTTTTAATTGCGTTAAGCTGGTTTTGAGCGTGGCTTTATTAACCAGCTCAAACTCACTTTTAAGAGCGTTGTAATCTAAAAACCACTGTTCAATTTGGGTTTGTTTGCGCTCTATATCGCGCGATTGTTGAATGTATAGGCTTTGTTTTTGTTCAAACTCGTGTTTTTCGTGCTCAATATCTTCAAGAGCGATGTTGAGTTCGCTTAGTTGCTCTTCCTGATACGTATCAAAATCAATCAGTGCTTGGTCAATTTTTGGTGCATAAGCGGCCAGTTTACCTTTAAGAACGGTTTGGTTTTCGATCATAGATTCAAGAGCGGCTATGGGCTCTTGCATTGACTCAAGGGCTTTTAATTCACGTTTTGCGCGGTTTACTTTATCAAACGAGCGGCGCCATACTTCGTAAAAGTCGACCTTTGAATTTGACATGTGGCGTTCAAACACACGTAACATAAAGCGCTTAACGTCGTTTGCACCTAATTTATGTAAATTAAGAATACGACGAAATATTTCTTTGTATATTGCAGAGTCTTGAACGTTGTTAAGGGGGATCATTTTTAAATTGATCTCACCATCAAATTGCGTTGCACCGCCTGTAAGTAGGGCGTTTAACTCTTGCGCTTTAAGCTCTATCGGGTTGTAACCTTGCTGCTTTAAGTGATTAAACAGCTTGGTAAACTTAATAATGGTATTGCCTTGAGTGTACTGGGCTAAATCAAGTTTGCCTTGATAGCAAAAGTATTGGTGTGCATAACCGGCAATTTTACCTAAGCCTGCTACGCCAATGACAACTGAGCCATGGGGTAAATCGGCTTGCAATAAAATGTACGATTGATCTGATGAAAAATAAAACTTACGGGTTTCATCTAAATCGTGGCCATCCCACTCGGTAAGGCGTAAATCGTTAATTAGCGGAAATTGCAGTGCATTAATAACTGAGCTTTTACCTGTGTTGTTAGGCGCACAAATCGAGCTACTTTTATCAAGTGGGATCACACACTTTGCATAGCCTGCAGTATTAAGTAGGGCGAGTTTACTCAGTCCGTATAAGTTTTTCATTCCTCGTCCTCTCCTAAAAAGGTTTCTTCATTTACTTCCATTAAGGCATCAATATAGCGATGAATTGGCGCCTGTAGCATAAAGCCGCCTTCCACTTCGCGGGCAAGGCCTAAACGCACCATGCGTAAATACACATCTTTGCGTAAATCAGAACCCGAGAATATTTCTAGCTGATCAAATAAATGTTTATTAAGTTGTACCAAGGTTTGCATTAGCTCTAAATCGTTTGGCTCATCAAATAATGCACGCATTGGGTCTTTACCTGTGTTGGCAAAGTGTTCGATTAATATATAAATAGTGAGCGCTATCGCGCGCGATATTTTGCCCATATTAGGGGTGCTTTCATCGCTAGCAAAATAATAAAAGCCACGACTGTCGTGCTTTAAATCATGGCCTAATGCTGTGAATAAGGCGCTGTAAGCTTCAATTTGTTGGTCAAGCTCTTGCCACATTAGGGTGTCTTGTTCGCAAATGTGGTAACCCGCGACTAATTTTTTATTAATGGCTTGTAAGTGAGAAAGCTCATTTAAGTTTATCTGTGTCATGGTCATTACTCGTGCTCGGCTTTATCAGCCTGAGGCTCTGAATTAAAGGGGTACAAAGAAAAGTGCTGGCCTGCAATGTTAACGCGGGCTTTTTTATCGCTTTGGCTAATGTGTAGGGTGGTATCGCTCAATAGTTTTTGATACAAAAACAGCATTTCATCGGCTTCAAGCTCTGGGTAGCTTTCGTCTAAAAATTGCAGCAGAGGCTGTGGTTTTTTACGCTGCTTTTTGAAGCGTTTTGCAAACTGCGCTTTTACATCGTGATAGTCAGGAATGTTTGGCGTGACAAACGCAGGCACATCGTTTTGCTCTGGTAGCTGATATTCATGATGCTCAAATTCAGCCAGGCTTGCCATGTAGGCTACTATATGGCGCTGTTGACCCAATGAATACTTTTGCGCATCGCTTACAAAATGTGGCTGCACGGCGCTGAGCATATTATCTACCCCATTTTTACGTATTAGCCCTAATACTTTTGCTACTTGGCGGGTAACAAGGTTATTACGGCGCAACTCTTCACGCAGTGGCATAAGCATATCGGCACTTTTACGTAAGCTTATCCGGCCAACTAAGTGCATTTCTAGAATTCGGGTACGCAATTGCTCAAGCATGCGTTTATCGTTGTACGCTTTGCCTGAACGTTCAATATGTTCTATTTGGGTGCTAATTTGTTGCTCAATTAAAGTAAAACAGGCATGAAAGTCGCCTCTAATATCCACCATTTCCAGCATGGGTTCTATATACTCATCAAACGCTTCTATCACGGCTTTATAGCGTTTTTGTAGCGACTGCACTGCATTATTAGATTTGGCTTGCTCAACAATATTTAAAATGGCGTTTTCGTTGTGTAAAAACAGTTTGATTATTTTACGCACCCGATCATCCATAATACGGCTAAAGCGGCGTAAATCATCAAAATCTTCCATTTCACCGGCATTAGATAGCCGATTACCTAAACGGGCCAAATCATCAACCAAGACACTAATTTCTTGTGCTAAGCCTAAATGTTCTTCTTGCAGTAAAAAGGTGGCAAAATCGGCAATGGCGCGGTTAATTTCCAGTTGTGACGATTTAGCCAGCGGAATAATAATTTCTTGATTTAATAACCGGTTGGTTTCTTTATAAATACGCTCATTATTCCACGTGGGTTGCTTTTGCTTAATGGCATTTTGAAGATCTTTAATACTAAAGTCGGCCATTTTAAAGCGCTTAAATAATAGCTCTAATACACCCCAGTGTTCATTTAGGGTATTAAGTAGCTTTTTAGCTGGGATCATAAGGCGTTGCAACTTCCTAGTATTCGTTATTTTATATTTCTCGAACTTATATGGTATTCGTTTTTGCGACGATTTAATAATAGTTTTTACACCCGCTTAGTGATAGTATCCGCGCCGAATATAGGCACATAGAGTTTGTGGGTATATTTTTTACATGGTTTCAATTTTTACTTAACCCCGAAGGTTGTTTAATATCATGGTTTCCTCGATTATCCTGACGCTGATAGCGATTGCATTCTTGCTTATCGTTATTGAGGATGTGATCCACGTTAACAAAGCCAAAACGACGTTATTTTTTGGTACACTTTGCTGGATTATCTCCTTTATTTTTCCTCTTAATGGGCAAAGCCCCGAAACGATTCAAACCCTCCTAGACCACAATATTTTAGAAATTGCTTCTTTATGGCTGTTTTTAATGGCCGCAATGACCTTTGTCGCCTATTTAAACTCTAAAGGACTTATCGAAAATGTTGTGAATCGGATTATGCCAACCAGCATTAGTGAGCGAAAGCTGATGTTTTTGGTGGGGTGTTTTGCGTTTTTATTTTCATCTATTTCAGACAACGTTACGGCCACGCTAATATCACTGGCAGTGATTATGTCATTAAAACTTGAAGCCAAAAAGTTAGTTAAGTACGCCACGCTTATTGTATTTGCTGTAAACTCCGGTGGTGTATCACTTATCACGGGTGATGTAACCACACTTATGATTTTCCTTGATGGTAAAGTAACAATTAGCAATTTATTACTGTTAATTGTGCCTGCGTTACTAAGTGTATTATTACTGGCTACTTTGTTATCAATTGGCATGAATAAGCAACTCGAGTTTAAAAAAACTAAATTTAAACGTATTGAAAAAACCGACATAACCATTGCGGTTATTTTCTTCACTACGGTTATTGCTACGCTTACATTGAGTGTTTTATACAGTGTACCGCCTCTGCTTACTTTTTTATTGGGTTTATCTATTATGTTTTTAGTCGCGCAATTTTTAATGCGCAAAAAAGACATCAACAAAGATATGATCGATTTTATACGCGACATAGAGTACGACACCTTATTGTTTTTCGTGGGTGTGTTACTGCTTGTTGGTGCGTTAAAAGAAGTTGGGGTACTGAGCCAATTTACTAATTTGTATACGGTAATGGCGCCAGAGTACGCAAACTACTTAATGGGTATTTTATCTGCAGGTGTTGATAACGTGCCACTAACGGCAGCGTTATTAAAAGCCGACATTGTAATGAGTCAACAGCATTGGTTGTCGTTTACGTATGCAACCGGTGTAGGTGGCTCTATGCTAATCATTGGCTCGGCGGCCGGTATTATAGCCATGAGTAAGGTAAAAGAGCTGACGTTTGCAAGTTACCTTCGCTTATCGCTGTATTTATTACTGTGTTACACCTTTGGTTATGCGGGCTCTTACTTAATGGGTAGTTTTATTTGATTTTATAGTAAAACGACTTGACAGCTAGACGTCTAAACGATAACTTTCAAAGCCGCACTCTTAGTGCGGTTTTGTTTTATTAGCCACAGGTTAATAATACATTCAGAAGAGGTGCGATACTTAGGTACTTAATGTGAGGCAACGACAGCCTGCGATCATTAAGGAGGGAAGTACTCGCCGAGGAAAATAATGGGTCGTTACCATTGTTTTTCGGTTTATGGGGCTGAATCCTCAAAACTGTCACCAATTTAGGTGGAGAGCTTCTGGCAGTAGATTTTTCTTATCTTTATTTCCTGCCAAGTTCTTCTTGTTTTATTGCGGTTTGGATGCCGCGAAAGGAGACGAAATGACTACCCAACCAGTGCCACAAAGTTCACAGTGCACAAAATCAGATTACATTGTTGCCAAATTTGGTGGCACCAGCGTTGCTAACTTTGAGGCGATGAGCCGTTGTAGCGAAATTATCGTAAACGATAAAAATGTACGTATTGTTGCAGTAAGCGCCAGTGCCGGAGTGACCAATCATTTAGTGGAGCTTTGCAAAGCGGGTATTGAAGCCACTAAACGCCAACAGCATATTGATGGTGTCCTTGCGATTCAGCAGGCTATTTTAAATGACCTGTCGTTAGATGAGGATTTAGCCCTTGGGTTTAATCAAACGCTTGATGCATTTCAAACGTTGGCGGCACAAACACTCAATACTGAGCAGCAGTTCGATGAGCTACTTAGCTTTGGCGAGCGTTTATCGTCGTACTTATTTACCCAAGTACTAAGGTTAAAGGGTTTAAATGCCACTCGTTTTGATGTGCGCCAGGTGCTTAAAACCGATAGCCAATTTGGTAAAGCAACACCAAATGTGGCCGCCACAGCGCAAGCCGCTAAAGCACATTTAATTCCGCTGCTTGATGATAGCGTTATTGTGACCCAAGGGTTTATTGGTAGCGATGCAAACAATTTAACGACCACGCTCGGTCGAGGCGGCTCAGATTATAGCGCTGCACTGCTTGCTGAGGCTATTAACGCTAAAAGTGTGCATATTTGGACTGACGTAGTAGGTATTTTTAGCACCGATCCTCGTTTGTGTGTAAAAGCCACTCCTATTGCGCGTTTAAGTTTTGATGAAGCAGCAGAAATGGCGACCTTTGGCGCTAAAGTATTGCATCCGGCAACTATTTTACCTGCCAGTCGCAGCCATATTAATGTGTTTGTTGGCTCAAGCACAGAGCCAGAACTTGGCGGTACGTGGATTGAACGTGAAAAATCGCAGCTACCTGGTATTCGTGCGGTAACACAACGTAAAAATCAAATATTATTAACCCTTAAAAGCCCAGAAATGCTGTTAGCCAGTGGCTTTTTAGCGCGTATATTTACTATTTTAAGTGAGTGTAATATTTCGGTAGATTTGGTTACCACCTCTGAAATTAGTGTAGCAATTACCCTTGATAATGCGCCTAATGCATCACGCCCAGAGCTAGATCAAGAGTGCTTAGATAAACTCGCTGAATTTTGCCATGTATCGGTTGAGAACAATTTAACCCTAGTAGCACTTATTGGGTCTGAAATTGTATTGCGTCAGCACGAAATGAATTTAATGAAAGTATTAAGTGATTTTAATATTAGACTTATTTGCCATGGTGCAAGTAAACATAACTTGTGCTTTTTAGTTGAGCAAAGCGAGTCTGATGCAGTGGTTCAAGCGATTCATAGTCGATTACTAGAAAGTGATTGCGCTGCGTAAATCGTTAATAGTTATTATTGAGCACCGCCAGTCGGTGCTTTTTTTTGCCACAACGCTAATATCAAACATGTCGTTATGTGCTCCAACCACGGTATTGCTACAAGCTGTAAGCTGAGTGTTATTAAGTTCGTTAAACACATTAGGGCTTAATAATTGAGCAATGGGGCGGCTGGTGGCTTTAGCCAGCGCTTCTTTTAATGTCCAAATCCTAAAAAAATGATGTGCTTGAGTTGTTATGTTATCTGTATTGGTTATTAAACTCACTTCGGCTGGGTGGTAAAAGTGTTTAGCGAGTTTATTAAAAGGGCGCTTTAAACTAATTTTTTCAATATCAAAGCCAAATTGAGTTGATGCTACATTTAACGCTGCACCTACAAAACCATGAGAATGAGAAATACAGCAACTGATCACGCCTGTTGTATTTTTAATATGTAATTCTAATTTACTGTTATCGGGGTTAAATTCAGAACTAATATCACACAGCTTTAATGATGCATAAGAAGAACAAGCGGTTTTTACTAGGTATTTAAGCACTAAACGTGTGGCTAAATATTCTTGTTTAGCCTGTGGATTTTTACGCCGATTAATAACATTGAGCTCAAAAGGGCTTAAATAGTGGGGTAAATCAAATTCACCCACATTGAGGGTGGTTGCGTTAAGCAACGCAATGCAATGGCTGTTATTTGCGAAAGCGGGCGTGGCTTTTAGCTGGTTTTCAAAGTAAGTTACACTCATCATTGCTCGTTATAAATGACGACCGATTACATATTTATTACCCAAAGCTGGATAGTTTGTGAGCGGTTGTTAGTTGTTGTGAGCGCTAAGTACATTTTTATTACTCAGCCGCTCTTAAATATGGTTTAATTCGCATTCGTTAAAATAATAACAGATTTGTAGGTGTATGGCACAAGTGCGTGATGGTTTTCAAAGTCGACTAGGTTTTGTATTGGCAGCAGCCGGTGCAGCGGTAGGTTTAGGTAATATATGGGGTTTTCCTACGCAGGCTGCTAATCATGGTGGCGGCGCATTTTTACTGGTTTACTTTATCGTTATTTTTTTGCTGGCGTTACCTGCTTTGTACACCGAGCTGTATTTAGGTTACAAAGCCCAAGCTAACCCTGTTAAAGCGCTAAGCCAAGCATGGCAAGATCATGCCCCTAAAGTGGGAGCCGCAGCAGGCTATATTGGCCTTGCCGGTGCCATCGTTATGTTAAGTTTTTACTCAATTGTGGCCGGTTGGATGCTTTCCTACGCTATAGAGCCTATAAGTAGCTTTTTTGGCTTGCATAGCTTGAGTGAGTTTTTACATAGCGACTCTATGTTACGTAATTTTATTTTTACGCCGCTTATGCTTATTTTAACCGCCAGTATTATTTTAAAAGGGGTGAAGTCGGGAATAGAAACCTGGTCACGCCGTTTAATGCCGCTTTTACTTGTTCTCCTTATTGGGCTTATTATTTATATTGCAACGTTAGATGGCGCAAGCGAAGGGTTTGCTGCTTATTTAGTGCCTGATTTTAGCAAAATACTCGACCCGGATTTAATTATTGCCGCAATGGGGCAAGCGTTCTTTTCGTTGTCGCTTGGGGTAGGCTGTATGATGATTTACGGCTCATATTTAAAACCCGGAGCTAACTTACCAAAATTAACCGCAAGTGTTGCGCTACTTGATACCAGCGTGGCGTTTTTGGCGGGCTTATTAATAATTCCGGCTATTTATGTTGCCCAGTACAATGGCGTTGAAGTCTTTAGTAACGGTAAACTAATTGGTGAGGGGCAACTTATTTTTGCCATATTACCTGAGCTATTTGGCACTATGGGTGAAATTGGTTTATTGGTTGGCTTATTATTTTTTGTTTTGATGTCGATAGCTTCAGTTACCTCAACTATTTCATCAACTGAGATCCCTGTGGCATTTTTGGTTGAAAACCACAGTGTAGATAGAACCAAAGCAACATGGGCAGTCAGTGCTGTTGTGCTTATTTGTGCCAGTACCATTATATTAAACTTTGATTGGTTATTTGGTTTAGTGATTATGGTATTTACTCAATACCAATTGCCGTTAATGGGGCTGTTTTACTTTATAACGGTAGGCTGGCTATGGCAACGTGGTAATAAACTGAACAAGGCAAGTAGTGGGCCGCACTATTGGTTTGCACAATATATTCGCTTTGTGTGTCCTGTACTTATGACCTTAGTATTTGCAAATGTAGCGTTTGGTTAAAAACTTTTAAACGCGAATTTAAAAATGCAGTTTTAAAAAGCGAACTATTGGGAGTCACCCGAAAGTTCGCTTTTTACAGTTTAAATGACTTGATATTACAATACTTGATTGGTTAGCGTTTGCCCTTGAGCAAGCTCGTTTGCATTTTGTAATGTTATATTAGCGATTTCGGTTAGAGCTTCTTGAGTAAAAAAGCCTTGATGCCCTGTTATTAACACGTTTCTAAAACTCACTAAGCGAGAAAATATATCGTCTTGATTTATTTCGTCACTGTGGTTTTTAAAAAACAGTTCTGATTCTTGTTCGTACACATCAAGCCCTAAGTACCCCAGTTTTTGTGATTTAAGTGCTTTAATACACGCTTGGCTGTTTACCAGCGCACCGCGAGAAGTATTAATGAGCATGACCCCGGTTTTCATTTTATTAAATGCAGCGTCATCGATTAAATGATGCGTATCTTCGCTCAGCGGGCAGTGCAGTGAAATTATATCGCTTTGGGCAAGTAGGGTATTTAAATCGGTAATAGTGTAATTGCCTGGTTTTGCAAAAGGGTCGCACACTAAAACGTTAGCGCCAAAACCATTTAAAATGTTACACAGTGCCAAGCCTATTTTACCGCAGCCTATAATCCCTATGGTCTTGTTATGTAAGTTAAACCCAAGTAAGCCATTTAAATCAAAGTTGTCTTCGCGCACGCGGTTATAAGCTTTGTGTGTTTTACGACTGAGGGTAAGCATAAGGGCAACACAATGCTCCGCTACTGCCTCAGGGCTGTAGGCGGGTACGCGTAATACGCTGAGGTTATGCTGTTTGGCAACAGGCAAGTCAACGTTATTAAACCCCGCACAGCGTAATAAAATAGCGCTAACACCCAATGTGGAAAGTTGCTCAATCACTGCTTTATCTACTGTATCGTTGACAAATACGCACACAGCGTCAAAGTTTTTAGCTAATATTGCCGTCTGCGGCGATAAACTTTGCTCAAAATAAGTAATAGTGATGTTAGAAAAGCCATTTAAACTTTGCTCAAAAAAAGGTCGCTCATATTTCTGAGCACTAAAAAAAGCAATATCCATTAACTAGCTCCAAGTAATCAATTATTTTATTACCATAAACTATTCTTACTATAGATGCTTCACTCTTGTTGTTTTAATTACGAAAGGATTATTTTAATACAGCCGAACGGACTCCTAAACGAGCGGTCGTCGGTTTTATAACGGGCACTGATTCTAAGCAGCTTGTTATTACATTATGTAATGACTCCGGTTTAGTTCGCGGTGCATAGCGAGCAACCAGCTGCCCTTGTGCATTAACTAAAAACTTAGTGAAGTTCCATTTTATTGCTCGGTTTTGTGCAATACCTCGTGTATGAGACTTTAAATAACTAAACAGTGGATGCGTATCTGGGCCATTTACCATGACCTTATTAAACACCTCAAAATTAATTGAAAAATGTTTTTGATAATAGTCTTTAATGGCCATTCCCTCTAATGGCTCATTTTTATCAAATTGATTACACGGAAAGGCTAAAATAGTAAACCCATCGTTTTTGTATTGTTGATATAGCTTTTCTAGCGCGCATAATTGCGCAGAAAAATGACATTTACTGGCGGTATTAACAATAAGAACCGTTTTTCCTTTTAGCTGACTCAAAGAAAAATCATCGTTATTACAAAGTGGTGCGTTAAATTGATAAATACTATCCATAGATTACCTACCTAATTTCCGTATGAGGGAAATTTTAAAAGACTTTCATTCGCTTTTTTAGCGGCCGATTGACATAATCGAGCTTATGTTTCTAAGTTATCAGTTAAATAGGTCATTTTTATGTCAGTAAAAATTGCATTTATAGGTTTAGGCGTAATGGGTTACCCAATGGCAGGGCATCTAGCAAAAGCGGGGCACAGCGTATGTGTTTATAACCGCACAGCAGCTAAAGCACAAAAATGGGTTGAAGATTTTAACGGCAGTTTTGCACCTACCCCGCGTGAAGCTGCAAGTGGTGCCGATATGGTATTTATGTGTGTTGGCAATGACGACGACTTACGGTCAGTGGTATACGGCGATGATGGCGTTTTAGCTGGTATGGACAAAAACACGATTTTAATCGATCACACAACTACTTCTGCTGAGGTAGCGCGTGAAGTTGCGGCAAAAGCGGCTTTACAGCATATCGACTTTATTGATGCGCCAGTATCGGGCGGTCAAGCAGGTGCTGAAAACGGGGTATTAACCGTTATGGCCGGTGGCAACGAAACGGTATTTGCTAAAGCACAACCTATCATGGCGGCGTTTAGCCGTTTTAGCCAGTTATTAGGGGAAGTTGGATCTGGACAATTATGTAAAATGGTTAATCAAATTTGTATTGCTGGTGTGGTACAAGGCTTAGCTGAGGGCTTACATTTTGCTAAACAAGCAGGGCTTGATGGCGAAAAAGTAATAGAAACCATTTCTAAAGGCGCAGCTGGTTCGTGGCAAATGGAAAACCGCTACAAAACAATGTGGGCAGGTGAGTACGAGTTTGGTTTTGCTGTAGATTGGATGCGTAAAGATTTAGGCATTGCCCTTGATGAAGCTAAAAATAATGGTGCAACGCTGCCAATGACTGCAACGGTCGATCAATACTACGCCGATGTACAGGCTCTTGGCGGCGGCAGATACGATACCTCAAGTTTACTAGCGCGTATTGAAGCACTGCATAAAAAGTAATGTAATTGGTAAAAGTAAACTGTTCACAAAGAGGCTAAGAGGCGCTGCGCTTTTAGAGGAAGTGATAATCATAAACAGTAAATGTTGGTTTTATGTTTTCTCATTTACCTCTCTTGTTGAGATAGTTTTTTGGTTTTTTACCTAGTAACAAAAAACGCGACACTTTTTGCTAAAGGGTCGCGTTTTTCATGGGTTATATACACTAAAGCAAATTACATGCTTTGCGCGTAGTTATACAGCGCTTTTAAAATTGTAAGATTTTTTTCGCTGTCATCATGCTCATGCGCTAGGTTTTCAAGGGTGATCATAAAATCTTGTGCGCTGATTGATGGCTGATCTTCGCCATGCATTAACTTGCTTTGGCAATATTGACGCCATTGATCAAGCTCTTGTTGGTTTAGCGTTTGTGGCCAGTTTCGCGCGCGGTATCTAAACAACAAAGTATTAAATTTAGGATCTTCAAATTCAAGCTTTAAACTTGCCAAGTCTTCAGGTTTTGCATCACGAATAATCGCAAATTTAGCTTTATCAGCATGGCTAGTAAACCCATCATATAATAAGTAATCCACGTTCGTGGTGGCGCTGTAATCGCCTTGCTCATTAAATACCTCAGTGACTTTATCGCGAAGCTCGGTATTGGCTTTTAAAATGGCTAAATTAGTCAAGCATTGCTCTCGGTCAATACCCAAGCGAGCAGCGTTTTCAGGCAGCAGTGTTTTAGCTGGTGCTAAAATAGGGCACTTGTTTAAATGCACCAGCTTTAAACCTACGGGTAAATCACCCTCTGCTAAATCTATACGTTTGGTGTATAAACGCTTGCGTAGCTCTTCTACATTTAAATCAAGTAATACCTGTGGGTTTTGGGTTAAATCAAAACAAATAACTGCGTTTTTATTAAGAGGATGAAAGCTCATAGGTGCCACCCACGTGGTACAACCCTGGGTTGCTGGAATACGCGACGATGTATGCACTAATGGGGTCATGTTAAACACGTCCACCAATTCAGCAAGGGCTTTTTTATTGCGCAAACTAAAAAAGAACTGATACAGCTTAGGCTGCTTTTCTTTTATTAATTTAGCCAGTGCAATGGTAGCCGTTACATCACTTAATGCATCGTGCGCAGCGGCATGTTCAATACCATTAGCTACAGTTAAATGCTCAAGTTTAAAACTTGGGCTGCCATCTTCTTTTAATGGCCACTCAATGCCCTCAGGGCGAAGTGCATAGCAGGCACGCACTAAATCTATAATATCCCAACGACTGTTATTGTTTTTATATTCACGCTCATATGGGTCGTAAAAGTTACGATAAAAGCTATATCGGCTTACTTCATCATCAAAGCGAATACTGTTATAACCAGCCACACAGGTATTGGGCACGCTAAATTCGGCATGAATTTTAGCAATAAACTCAGCCTCAACTAAGCCTTTTTGCATCGCCACTTGTGGGGTAATACCAGTAATTAAACACGCCTCAGGATGCGGTAAATAATCCGCTTGCGGCTTACAGTACTCAATAAGCGGCTCGCCAATAATATTTAAATCAAGATCGGTGCGTACACCTGCAAATTGGCTCGGCTTATCTTTTTGTGGGCTTGCCCCCCACGTTTCATAGTCGTGCCAGTAGATTGTTGCTTGGTTTTGCTCTTGATAAGCCATTAAAAAACCCTATAAGTTAGCTTGAAACGGTTTATATACCGCCAAGTTACTAAATTTATGAATTATTTAGATTATGGCATAGGGTTACAGAGGTTTATAGGCTTGAATAGGGAAATCTATCAGTCAAAACAGGATTTAAGAGTGATTGACGTGATTATTTATTTTTGAGGGTATGTGATAGAGAATTTATTTATAAACATAGTGCTTAATGTTATAAACTTAAGCTAACTACTAATTAGCTTTAACAACATGAAACTAATAATAAAAACGACTCTATTTTGGGTATTAATCACCTCTACCGCTGCGTTTGCTGAGCTTGCACAAGTTAAAGTAAATGGCTTTGATATTGAATATGAAATAGCGGGTAGTGGTAAACACACTGTTTTACTCGAGGCGGGTGGCTCTGCAGGGCTGAGTGATTGGGATCCCATTTATAAAGCGCTTATCAAGCATGCAAAAGTAATTCGCTATTCTCGAATTGGCAATGGCGGCTCAGCGCAAATAAAGAAAAACTATAGCTCAGAAGAATATGCTGCTGAGGCTTTACTACTGCTTAAAGCGTTAAAAATTGAAGAACCTGTGATTTATGTGGCGCATTCTTATGGTGCTTATATCGCAAGGGTATTTGCAGCAAGCTACCCTGATAACATTAAAGCGTTAATGTTAATTGAACCCGCCTCAGAGCATGATGTTGATATTATGCGTAAGATTGATTTACCGCGCGCTGAAAAAGAAATTGCCGCTATAAAACGTGATGATATGAAAAACGGCATGTCGAATCAGTATTTAGACTTTTGGTCGAAGCGACCTTTGCCCGATTATCCACAAATAGCAGATATTCCCGTGACGGTTATTGCCTCAGTTAAAAAATATGAAAATCCATCGGTGTTATTTTTTACTGATAAAGGGCGTGAAATGTGGGGAGAACTGCATTTAAACTGGGCTAATGCTTTTCCTCAAGGTGAGATAGTGCTAACCAGTGAAAGTTACCACTATCCACAAAATGATGAGCCAGAAATGGTGATCACCCAGCTAGTCAGGTTACTTAATCGCACTGATTAATTTTTAGTTTACAAAAATATACACAAGCCAAGTTTTAATTCTGTTATTTGGGTCGTTATTCTGTAAAATTATCGGCTTAACATTTGTGACCTAGTCGTTACATTTGTTGTTGGGGTTAATTATTCAATTAATATAAGCAGACGTTATGATTTTTTATATTATTGGGTTAAGTACGCTTGTTATTATTTTGTGTGTGGCGCTTTATGTGATTTACAGCAATATACATAAGAGCCGAGTAAGAAAGTCAAAAGAATATAATGTGTTATTTGATAAAGATACCATTATTGATGAACTCATTGCTCAACTTAGCGAGAAAAACCAAACCCAAGAAAACCAGGAAAAAACAATTAAAGGCAAACAAGAGATCCTTGCAACTTTTATAGATTTGCATCGATCGGGTAGTTTTTGTGCACATTTAAGCGAACAAGAAATTACGTATTTTGTTAAAAAGAAACTAAACATGGAGAGTACTAAAAATGGATAGCGAGCAACAAGCAGTCGCTGAGGCAAAAAATACCTCATTTATGGCACGTTTTGGCCGTCGTAATGTGATTTTACTAACATCCGTTGTTGTGGTGTTAGCTGTGATTGCAACATTAACGTCGCAGGTTATTTCATGGAATGAAGCCGATGAACGGCTAGTTCATCAGTCAGCTTTTACCGGTAATTTAACGGTAATAAATCAAGCAGGCCCTTACTTAAAAGCATTTGGTACGACATCAGCCTATAAAAAAGTTATTTCAATTAACTTTACCGGCGATAGCAGTGCAACAGCCAGTGCTATTGTCCCGTTAATTCCTATTCGATTCTTAGATACCACGACCGGTGGGGCACGCGGTGTTTCCCGCTTTAGATTACCTGGCAACGTACCCGCTAGTGAGTCGGGCGCTTTGCGTGGTTTATTAAAAATTCATGAAGAATTTGGCTCTCAAGAAACCCTAATTTCTAACCTTTTAATGCGTGCAACAACAGAAAATGTAAAAGCGTCGGCTCGTATGATGTCGGTGGAGCAACATTATTCAGGTGGTAATGGTCAATTAAGCCAAGATTTTTCTGATCAACTTACGAATGGTATTTTTGTTACTGAGCAAATTATTAGTACCGGTGAGCGTGATAAGTCAGATGATTTAAGTAATTTAAGTAAGCAACAACGCGTTACCATTAATATAAAGAAGGATGCTGAAGGTAATCCGCTACGTAATGCGCCTATTTTAGGCTCTTATGGGATCACAGTCGTTGATGCGAGTATTATTGATATTGATTACGAAAATAAAGTAAATGCACGTTTAGAGGCGCAAAAACAAGCGGCTGCTGATGAAGCGCTGGCAAGACAAAACCTTAAAAAAGCAGAGCAACAAGCACGTACTGAAGTGGCATTAGGCGAACAAGCGATTGCAAAGCAAAGAGCTGAGTCTGAAAAGCTAAAAATTAAAGAGCAAATTGATGCAGAACGAATAAAAGCGAATGCGATTATTTCTGCCCAGCAACGTGTAGCTGTTAAAGCGGAGCTTGCAAAAGAGCAAGAAGAAATTTTAAAACAGCAACGCTTAGAAGCATTAGGTATGGACGTTTTAGCTGAAGCACGTTTACGCGCAAAATCAGCAGCGCTTGATCCTAAGTATGTATTTGATGAAACACTTAAAGCAGAAGTTAAAATTCAAACGGCTTTATTTAATAGCTTAGGTAACAGTCGCTTAGTGCCTGAAATTGTTATAGGTGCAGGGCAGGGTGAGCAAAATAATGGTTCTGAATTTATGCGCTTACTGGCGGCCGACGCGGCATTGAGCCTTAAAAAGCGTTTAGAAAAAGAGAAAAAATAAACGTTAAAAATCATTATAAAGCCCTAGCTTTAATTGCTAGGGCTTTTTTTGTGGTATCGCTTTGTAAGTGGTGAGTTTAAAACTTAGGACACAAAGCGTGGCTAAAGCCTTTTTCGGTTAGCAAAAAAGTGGCGCTGGGCGTCGAAAATATATATTCCTCATGAAGAAGAAACGAAATTGTTCCTTTTATTTGCTCACCTTGATGATCTGAGGCATCGCTAATTAATTGTTCAGGATCTAACTGGCTTGGGCTTGGAAAGTTATTATAAAGATGCTTAAAAATTAACGTAGCAATTGTGTTAAAGGTATCGTTATTTTTCATTTTTGGAGAGTCCTTAATTTATATATGTAGCAACAAACTGGCTGTTTTAAATATGCTTTTTAAATAATAACACATTAAAAATAGGTACATGATCATCCTACTATTTTTTTAAGCTTTAATTTTGCAAGCTGCTGCTTTCATTTATTAAAATGATGATTAATTGTCATGCTTACCCTGCTAAAAAGTAGTGTGTGTTGCTGGTGTGTTGCGCAAAATCATAAAGTGTAATTGAAGAGTTGTAAAAATACGTTATCATTGTAAAACAATATGTAAAATCAAGCAGGTACTTAGCTCACGCTGACCAAGTTCGAGTTAATAACATCAACAAGGCAAGCAAGGACAAATTATGACACCTATGAAACCTTTAGCACTGGCAGTGGCTATGGTTGTTTTTTCACATCCGGCACATGCAGATACAGATCTTGATAAAGTAAAGCAGCAATTAAGCAGCTTACAAAAACAAGTGGAAATGCTGCAAAAGCAACTTGCAAAAGCAGAGCAAAAAAGTGAAAAGACAATCGAGCGCACCATTGAACAGAAAGAAGATATAGCTGAAGTTAAAGTAGCTAAACATGAACACAAGCCTCAGGGAATTAAAATTGGCGGTGCTGTTCGAACCAACTATAGCCACACCTCGTATGATGACGACAATAAAAATCGTGGCGGCGATTTTGACTTTGATATTTTTCGCTTAAATTTCTCAGGCGACGTTGGTGATGTAAAATTAAACGCTGAAATTCGTTTTTTTGATTACATGACAGCTGTTAAATACGCCTATGCTGCTTACGATTTTGCTGATGATTGGCAAGTTCAAGCAGGTATTACTCAGGTTCCTTTTGGTAACTGGCCTTACAATTCACATAACTACTTTTTCAGCACTAACTATTACGTAGGCCTTGAAGACGACCACGATTTAGGGGTGTTATTTAAGCGTAAAATTGCCGATAACTGGCAGCTTGATTTAGGCTTTTTCAAAAATGATGAATTAGGTGGTGTTGATGGTTATGTAGATAACCGCAGCGATCGCTACTCATACGATATTGTTGGTTTTAGAGAAGCTGGTGATGGTGTTTATGCTGAGCCGACCAATCCAATTGGCGAGTATAATACGTTCTCAGGTCGTTACGGCTACCACATAGAGCATGAGGGTGGTAAAACTGAAATTGGTGTGTCAGCGCTTGCTGGTGGCTTGCATGATGGTGTTGACCGCGCAGGTGACTATAACGCATGGGCGCTTCACTTAAACAGTAATATGGGCCCTTGGAACTTGCAATTACAACATGGCGAATACAACTACGATATTGATAACGTAAACCGTATTGCTGTAGGCGCTTACTCGTTTTACGATAGCATGGCAGCGGAAGCAACTATGTCGAGTGCAAACGTAGCATACAGTGTGCCGGTGCAATGGGGTGCAGTAACAAACTTACAGTTTTATAATGACTACAGCGCTATTTACGACAAATCAGACAACAGCAAAGATACCTGGATGAACGTAACCGGTTTCTCGGTCGCTGCAGGTGGTTTATTTACATACTTTGACTTAGTTCATGGTAAAAACATGCCGTTTGTTGGTGGTTCATTAGCGGGCGATAGCAGCGAAACTGAACGCCGCTTCAACATTAATATTGGCTATTACTTCTAATAAGCTAGTATTCAAAGCACACGTCTATATACCGGGCGTGTGCTGCTTTGGTTTTAAAAATTATTTTTACCCTACCAATTTCAGCACCTACAAATTGATAAATCTCTAATCAACTTCTAGTATAAAAGTTCAAATGGAATTAAATAAATAATCCATATAGCTTAGCTGGAGGCTAGACATCGATGTTTGTCGTTAATGA
The DNA here is from genome assembly GCF_002310795.1 of Pseudoalteromonas issachenkonii. NCBI lineage: Bacteria > Pseudomonadati > Pseudomonadota > Gammaproteobacteria > Alteromonadales > Pseudoalteromonadaceae > Pseudoalteromonas > Pseudoalteromonas issachenkonii. The sequence continues at coordinate 1,888,695 of NZ_CP011030.1, read as the reverse complement.
GCAGGTATTATCTGATGTAAACAAAAACTTTATTATTCCCCCAAAACCGCAAATTTTAGATGATCTTGATAGATTAGCACATCAAAATGAGCCGTCTTTAATGGCTGCTGCAGATATAGTTGCTAAAGATGTGGCCATATCGTCTGCTATTTTAAAAATTGTTAATTCACCCGCTTACGGCTTAGTGCGAAGCATTGCTGACATAAAACAAGCCATCATGTTTTTAGGTTGGAATGGTATAGAAGCACTTATTCCTGCGCTTAAATTAAAGCAAATGTTTTTACAAAAAACATGTTGTATTAGTTTAGAGCGTTTTTGGGATAACGCGTCTGAAATTGCTAATGTAAACATGATTGTTGGGCAGCGAGTAAAAAATAAAATTCCAGTTGAATACTTATACACGCTCGGTTTATTTCATGATTGCGGCATAGTTCCGATGGCGATTAAATATGACGACTACGTCAATGTGCTGCATGGTTCAAATAGAAGCAGTAAAGAAAGTTTAGTTGATATTGAAGATCGTGTTTATGGCGCTAATCATGCCATTATTGGCTATTACTTAGCATCGAGTTGGCATTTACCAAGAGATATTTGCCAGCTTATTCTACGCCATCATGATTTAAGTTTACTTGAGGACACATCCGATCCTAATCAACAGCTCTGTTTTTGTGTGTTAAAGCTCTCTGAAAGCATAGTAAATAGTATTTTACGTGATGAAAAAATTAAAGATTGGGAGCGCCTTGAACCGTTTATACTTAAAAAGTTAAATATGTCTGAAGACGAATACATTGATTTACAAGAAGAAGTTATTGATTACTTAAATCAGTAAATAATCATATCGGGTTTGCAGCCTAGTTAAACGAGCGGTTATTTGTCGCTTTTATTAAAACAAATATACTCAGTTTAATTAGACTAAAGTCTATAGGTTAGTTTTTTTCACTTATTGGTTTGTTTTTAATCGTTTGTCGAGATTAAGTAAACACTCTAAAGTTTAGTTGTCGGCAACAAGCACGACTAACCAAATAGGAAACTAATCATGAAACGCTCACTTATCAAAACCATCGCTCTTGGCTCTTTATTAACTTGCTCAGCTGCTGTAATGGCTGATCAAAGTGACTACAAGTTAATGGTTATTGAAGAGGCTGCAACAGCCCCACAAGAATTCGAAGTTGCATTTAACAGTTGCGCATTAAATGTAAAATCAAAAAACTACAGCCAAGCTGAAGAAATTTGCTCAAAAGCAATTACATTATTACAGCAAAGTACAGGCCCACGTTTTAAAGTACGTGAGCTGACCTCATTTGCTTTAAGTAACCGCGGTGTTGGCCGTTTAATGGCTAAAAACGAAACCGCAGCGTTATCTGACTTTTACGAAGCACAGCAAATATCAGGTAACGAGTTGGTGTCACACAATTTAACACGTGCTAAGCAAGATCTTGCTCTATAACATCTATTAGTGATTAAAAAAGCCCATGCTAATTTAGTTAGCATGGGCTTTTGCATTTATGTAGTTGGCTAATTTCATGTCTGTAAATTATTGTCGATTAAAAGTTGAGTCAATTTTTTTAATCCTTTACCTTTGTTGGTTATTTTCCATGCAAGGTATAAGTCTTGAATAGGACGTGGTTCAATGAGCTCCACGACATGAAGTTTTTTAGCTTTAATATGTTCAGCAATAAGGTTTACTGGTAAATAACCAATCCCGATTCCCGATAAAATAGCGGTAATTTTTTGTTTTACGGAGCTTACATAAAAACGTTGACTACCTTCGATTAAATTAGCTGACCACGGAATACTTTGTTTTGCAGAGTCATGAACTATCACTGTGGTGTATTGACCAAGATCACTAGGCTTGATGGGTTTTTGCTCTTTTGCTAAAGGGTGGGTTGGGTGAACCACAAGTACATTTTGAATATCCGTTATTTTCACTGCCCTGATCCCTTTTTGAGCAGGCACGGGGGCGGGTGCACCAATCACTAAGTCAACATTGTCTTCTATTAACGCCTCCCATGTACCGCTCATGACCTCTTCTTTTACATCAATTTCAATGCTTTTATGTTCAATTAAAAATTGTTGCAAAGCAGCAAAAACATTAGTTACGTCAATAATTGAGTCACAAGCAATCCGTATTCTAGGCTCCCAGCCATTAGCTATGGTTTGTGTTTGCTCCGATAAATTATTTATAGCATTGAGCACTTTACGCCCCTCGCTCAGTAAATGTTTACCTGCGGGGGTTAAAACTGCTCGCCGACCTTGGCGCTGAAATAAAGTTACATTTAATTGCTCTTCAAGTTTATTAACAATATACGACAGGGCTGATGGCACTTTATTAAGTTGCTCAGCAGCGGCTGCATAACTGCCACGATGCTCAATGGCGTCTAATACCAGTAAAGCTTCTATGCTAATAGGGGGTGTATTCATCATCATACCAAATATTAACTGTTCAAAATATTTGAACATATAAAGCAAATAATAGGAGTTATTTAATTTTAATTCAACTTATACAATAGCTGCATAATCAACAGAAACAATACAGGTAAACATTATGACGATTAAAAATATCACAGCTGCCATCACAAAAACTGAACAGTCTTTTGCAACACTACCATTAAGGCTTATTGCAGGATTAGTGTTTAGTGCTCATGGGGCACAAAAACTGTTTGCGTGGTTTGGTGGCTATGGCTTGGAAGGCACAGGGCAATGGATGGAGTCGATTGGCTTAGCACCGGGCTATTTAATGGCATTAATGGCGGGTGGCGCTGAATTTTTTGGTGGATTACTACTCATCGTTGGTTTGCTGGTGCGTCCTGCGAGTTTTGTACTGGCTATCACTATGGTGGTTGCTATTTTTACCGTACATATAGATAACGGCTTATTTATGAGCAACAACGGTTACGAGTTTGGTTTATCGTTGTTGGCAATTACCTTGGCCTTATTTATTCAAGGAGCTGGAAAGCTATCCCTTGATGGAAAAATTCATAACAAATTAAACCAATAAGCTGATCATATAACTGATTGAACTTTAAGCTGCCAATCTACGTAAGGTTGGCACATTCTACATACTTAGGAGACGGACATGGGATTACTTGTTAACGGTGAATGGGTCGATAAATGGTACGACACCGAAAAAAGCGACGGTAAATTTGTACGTCAAGACAGCCGTTTTAGGGATACTATTTCATCAGCGCCACAAAGCAAATTTACCCCTGAGGCGGGGCGTTATCATTTATATGTATCGCTAGCGTGCCCTTGGGCGCACAGAACGATTATTTTTCGTAAATTAAAGCAGCTCGAAGATATTATTTCTATGAGTATTGTTGAAGCTCCCATGATGGAAAACGGCTGGGAATTTGGCGAGCAGGGCGATCCACTTTATAACTTAGATTACGCCTATCAATTATATTTAAAAGCCGATCCTAGTTATGAAGGGCGGGTTACTGTGCCGATTTTATGGGATAAAAAAACGCAAACTATTGTAAATAATGAATCAATAGAGATCATTCGTATGCTTAATAGTGCGTTTAATGAGCTCACTGGCAATACTGATGATTATTATCCAGAGCCACTTCGTGAAGAAATCGAAGCCGTGAATAACCGTGTCTATAACACCATTAATAACGGCGTATATAAAGCCGGTTTTGCTACTACACAAGAAGCTTACAATGAGGCTTACACCGCACTATTTGATAGTTTAGACTGGCTAGAAGCGCGTTTAGCTAAGCAGCGCTATCTCGTTGGTGATGTTATTACAGAAGCTGATTGGCGTTTATTTACAACCCTTATTCGCTTTGATGCGGTGTATCACGGGCATTTTAAGTGTAACCGTCAAAAATTAAGCGAGTTTCACCATATTAGCAATTACGTTAACGAGCTGTACCAAGTACCGGGTGTTAAAGAAACAGTCGATTTAGAGTACACAAAGGTGCATTACTATGTAAGCCACTTAACGATTAATCCAACACAAATAGTACCGCTGGGTGCAAAGCATCATTTTGATGCTCCACACGACCGTGAACGTCCATATTAATTAATGTTTATTCTTTTTGAGGAAAGACCATGATCAATCATTATCCAAAGAATAGTTTAGGCAGTGCCGATCACGGTTGGCTTAAATCTAAACATCATTTTAGTTTTGCACATTACTATAATCCGGTACGTATGGGCTTTGGTACATTACGCGTTGTTAATGATGATTGGGTTGCACCTGAAATGGGTTTTGGAGCGCATCCACACAAAAATATGGAAATTATTAGTTTCATACGCAGTGGTGCCATTACTCATCAAGATAGTATGGGTAATAAAGGCATAACCGAGCAAGGTGAAGTGCAGGTAATGAGTGCAGGCACAGGTATTGTGCATTCTGAGTATAATCGTACCAATGAGCCACTTACTTTTTATCAAATTTGGATTCAAAGTAATAAACAAAATGTGCCGCCGCGCTGGGAAAGTAAAAAATTTCCGACAGACGTAGCTAACGAGCTTACGCTTTTAGTGTCGGGTTATGCAGAAGATGCGGGTAATACCTTATTTATTAATCAACAGGCACGCATTTATGGTGGAAAACTTGCAAAAGGTACCACCATAACTCAGCGTATTGATCATCAAGCTTATGTACTTGCATCTGATGGTGTATTTACTGTAGGTGACACAAGCAGTGAAATTACCATGAACAAGGGGGATGGTGCAGAGGTCACTCATGCTGATTTTATCACGCTAACTGCAACAACCGAGAGTGAAATAATTATTATTGATACATTAGCCTAGGCTATTCGGCTTAATTGGGTTTATCTTAACGGCGCAGTAAACACTGCGCCATTGTTTTACAAACTTACAGCACTATACTTTAAAGCTATCTACCTGCGATTTCATTTGCTTGTAAAGCGCTGATACATTTTTTGATTGTAGCGTTGTTTGCTCAGAGATTTGTTTCATTTGTGCTGACTGTTCTTTTAACGATACCAAATTTCTATTAATCTCGTTTGCTACATGGGATTGTTCTTGTGTTGCTTGTGCGGTTTCGGCCGACATTTGCTGCACTTTTTCAAAAGCGTGAGTTAGGTTGCTAAAAATACTAATAACGGCATCAAAATTACTGAGTGTGGCGTTAGCATTTGTTTGACTGTTTTTAATAGAATCTGATGACGCTTTTACATTGTTATTTAAGCGTTGGATCATCGTATCTATTTCATCGGTGCTTTGTTGTGTGCGGGTGGCCAACGTTCTAACCTCATCAGCAACAACAGCAAAGCCACGGCCTTGCTCGCCAGCTCTGGCAGCCTCAATCGCGGCATTTAACGCTAATAGGTTAGTTTGTTCGGCAATATTTCTAATGACCTCAAGTACAGATGTAATATCGGTTGAGCTGCTTTCTAATTCAACAGAATTTGATAAAGCCGATTGAATATCGTTGATTAAATCTTCAATCGCTTTGCTCGACACATCAATGGCTTGTACTCCTTGCTGTACCTGCTCGCTAGAAATATCAGCTTCGTGGGCGGTATTTTTAGCCAGCTCTGCCATTTGCTGGTTTGCCATATCCATTTCATGACCAGCGCTTACAATGGAGTCAGACGCATTGGCAAGTTGCTGCGTCACGTTCATCGCGGTATCAGAGACATTATTAAGATCGCCGGTCACAGTACCTAGTTGAATGGATTGCTGCTGAATATTTTTTATTATTTGTTGGAGGTGTGCTAAAAAGTTATCAAACTCGTTACTTAGCTCACCGAGTTCATCATGCGATGTAGTATTGATGCGTTGCGTTAAATCACCATCACCGGCGGCGATTTCTTTGATTCGTAGAGTAATATTATTAATATTATCGGTGAGCTTTTTAGGGATGTAATAACCCACAGCTAATGCAACAATAAAGGCAATAATAATGATAATAAACACAATTTTCTCAAAAAGTTGAATGCTAGCTTGCACTTCATGTTTTACTTTTCGGGCATAGGTACGTGCTTCTTCGCCCGCTATATCAAGTATTCCTCTCAATTCATTAAAGCTTTTATCGGCTTGCGCTAAATTATTATCAATTAAGGCTATTTGATTAGCTGAACTTGAATAAACTAACGCTTTTCCTTTCTCGTACCACTGTTGATAAAGTTGATCAAAATTAGCGTATTTTTGTGTCAGTTGTGGCTCATCAATTAAGTAGCTGCGGTAACTATTAAAACGACGAATAACCTGAGCTGCATTTTCTTCAAATAGTTTTTGGTTTTGTGCCAATTCGCCATGTTGGTTTACAATTTTTTGTTTTGCTAGTCGAGCTTGGTATATATCTCTATCTGCATTGAGCACCTCGGCCATTGCTTCTACATAGCGACTTAATAATTCTGAGCCGACTTTATCTTGCTGCTGTTTATTGGTATGGATGCGAAGCTCTTCACCTGCTTGATCCATCATTTCTCGTATTTGTAAAAATTCAGATTCAGTTTGATTCAAATCACTTTGCATTTTACTTTGTGAGTGACTGGAATCCATTAACGTTTTACTGTGGTCTAGCCATTGATTGTATAAAGGCTCAAAACGAGAAAAAGAGTCATGTTTTGACAATAGTGCTTGTTCATCTTTTAAGTACGTTAAGTATTTGTTGAAGCGGTCTTTGACTTGTTCAGCGTTTTCTAAAAACTCTGCTTTATTGGTCTCATTATCGCCTGTGGCACTGAGTAGATTTTCCAGTGCAATACGTGCTTGGTATATGTCTCTGTCAGCATTTAAAATAACGGTAACGGCTTCAAAAAAGGTTTCGGTTTGCCTTTTCATCGCGTTGTCTTGTATGTAAGTAATTGATGCAATTGAAACAAGTAAACCTGCAAGGATCAGTGCTAAAAAAGCAATAGGTAAAATAACTTTGGTTCTAATTGAGTTAATTCGCATGTTTCAATCCTTGTTAAATCACTGTATGTAGAGTAAATATTAGTCACAATAGGGAGTTATGCCAAGGAAATGGATAAATTGATTGGTTGTTTTTTGTCCTACTTTAACGCGTTGAAAATTTTACCGCCAGATTTATTATCCTTACAGCGCGTATTACCTTAAAATAGCGTTAATTGGTTCATTTTTATAAAGGAATTCTGCTGTTAATGAATTCTATTTTCCCCAGCGTATTTGGCCGCCTGTTTACCCCACACCTCGCTGTTGATATTAATCAACAAGGTTTAGTCATTAACAACAAAAAGCACACAGATACACTGAATTGGTGCGATTTAACCTCGCCTATTCGTTATGAATATGGGGTGCTTGGACAAACACTACGTTTTTCAACACAGTCTGGGCAGTATCGAGTGTGGATGAGGGCTTATGGCAGTCACCGAATACTTAAAGCTAAGACGGATCAGCTATGGGTCAATAATAATATTGAACCATTAAATGAGCTTCTAGAAAATATTAACCAATTTGCACATCATCAATTTTTGCGTCAATCCTATGTGGCAGATATAAAACAGCGCGTTAAACAACAATACAACCGCTGGTTACCTTGGATAAAAAAGAGTGAGGCATTGGCAGTTGTTAGCACGCAAATAAAACTGCTCGAACAATATAGTCAGTGGAGCGATTCATTAACTCGTTTTTTACAGCATAAATACACACAGACCCAGTTGCACCGTTATGCTGGTTTTTTCGATAACGTTGAAGCAAACCCACTTACTGAAAAGCAAAGACGGGCATGCATTATCGATGACGATAATAACCTCGTATTAGCCGGAGCCGGCACAGGTAAAACCAGTGTAATGGTGGCGCGAGCGGGCTATTTAGTTAACAGTGAGCAAGCTAATTACGATGATATTTTATTACTCGCCTATGGTAAGCAAGCTGCCAGTGAAATGGACGAACGTATTAAAGCTAAGCTGAATACACAGGCTATAAAAACCGCCACTTTTCACAGCTTAGGTTTAACAATTATTAATGAGGTTGAAAGAAAAACGCCTAAAATATCTAAACTTGCTGAAAACGAAAAAGCTAAAATAAAATGGGTTGAAGGGTGTTTTGAATCGCTTGCTAATGCTAAGCCACAGTATGCTAAAGCATTGGTAAACTATATAAATAACAATCTTAATGACGTTAAAAGTGGGTTTGAATTAAGCACTGCAAAGCCTAATCATATAGCGCTTCTACAAGAGATAAAAGCTGGCGGTTATTTAACCAAATTAGCGACTTTATTTAGTCAATTAATTAGCGTGTATAAAACAGCAAATATAACGCTTGAGAACGATTCAAAGCAGATACAGCAGGCTTGGAAATTATTAAAGCCATTATTAGCCAACTATAACCATTATTTACATACTCAAGGTGAAATAGACTTTGACGATATGATCCTCAAAGCCCTCGATTATGTTAATACAGGAAAGTTTATATCATCTTGGCGTTATATCATGGTTGATGAATTTCAAGATATATCGCCTACGCGTGCGGCGTTGGTTAAAGCGCTGCGCGATAGTAAGCCTAGAAGCTCATTGTTTGTAGTAGGCGATGACTGGCAAGCTATTTACCGTTTTAGTGGTGCTGATATGCGCCTGACCACAGAATTTGCCGCACATTTTGGTTTTACCACACAAACCATACTGGATGTTACGTTTCGTTTTAATAATAAAATTAGTGAGGTTGCTTCATGTTTTATCATGAAAAACCCTGCCCAGTTAGCTAAGCAAATTAACTCATTATCACAAGTGACAAAGCCCGCTATTAGCGTATTAAAAACAGCGAATGTTGTCTCAAGCAAAAATACAAAAATAGCTGAGCTAAATAATGGGGCACTTGCCCATGTACTTGGCGCTATCAACACAAATAAGCCCGCTGTTGTGTATTTACTGGCACGCTATCGCTTTCAGTTACCTACTAAAGCCGATATTAACGCCTTGCAGCACACCTTTTCTTCATTACAAATTGAGTGTGATACCTTTCATGGTTCAAAGGGTAAAGAAGCCGATTACGTAGTTATATTAGGTATGCATGGCGGGCAATTTGGATTTCCGAGCACTAAGCCATCGCCTGCAATGTTAGAAGCTCTGTTACCCGCTAAAGATTTGTATGCCCATAGCGAAGAGCGACGCTTATTTTATGTGGCGCTCACTCGTGCTAAACACAAGGTGTTTATCATAAGTGATGACAACAACCGCAGCTGTTTTGTTGACGAGCTCATAAACGAGCATCAAATTGAGCTAAAAGAGTTAAAAAACATAGCTAGTAAAGTGGTAGCGCAGGTATAAACCGCTTAGTGGCAAACGAATAAGCTTAAGCGGTCTATTGCGTTAGTTAACCTGCAACAGGGGTGTTACCTGTGGGTATTTTTTTCATACTTTTTATGAGCATATAAATACAGGTGGTAATTAAACAACCACCTAAATAAATAAGCACACCATGGCTTGCATCAGAAAAATGCGTTGCCAACAACGGGCCTAATACAGAGCCGACACTGTAGCTGAGCAGCATTATTTCAGTGGCTGACACTATTTTTGCCATAGGTAAGGAGTCGCACGCTAAAGTAATTGCAATCGGATAAAGTGCAAAACTACACGCACCTAATACAAAGTAACTTACAACTAATCCGCCAAAGCTATGTGCGTTTAATATTCCCATTACGCTGGCAGCACCAACAAAACAAAAAATAGCCATAAGTAAGCTTTTTATAATACGGGTTGATAAATAACTCACTAAAGGTTGCACCAGCATGCCACCTAAAATAATCACCGCCATAAGTAAGCCGGTATATTGGGCTTGATCAGTTTGCGCGGCTATATAAACAGGTAATAACCCGTAAATAGGGCCTAGTAATAATCCTGATACTAAACAGCCTAAAATAGCAGGGCGGCTGAGAGTTTTTAACTCTTTAAGTGGCAGCTTTTGTAATTGCTGAGCATTAGGTTGGCCTGTGGTAATTAATAATGGAGCTAAAATAGCCAACGCCAAAAGGGCCACGACAAATAAATACGGTACGGCACCTTCAGTGCCAAGCGGTGTGATTGCTAATTGCCCCACAGCGCTGCCACCATATAAAGAGGTCATATATAAACCTAAGCGTTTAGCTCGCGCCTTAGGTGTATTCGCCATTAACAACCACGACTCGACCACTACAAATACTCCCGCAACAGCAATACCAGCAACAAAGCGAGCAATTAACCACATTGTGGCTGTAGGGGAAATGATCTGTGCAATAACACTGATGATCAGCAACATTAAAAATGCGATAAATGCCATACGGTGGCCAATTTTTACTACCACACGCTCAATACACAGCGCGCCAATAAGTAAACCAAAATAAAAGACGCTGGCAAGCCAAGGCGCAAGATCAATACTTAACTTAAAAGCACTCAGTGATAACGGGATCAGGCTCATTAAAAAGCCCGAAGCAATAGCAAAAAAAGATAAACCAATAACAGGGGCTAAAGGATTATTTGATTTACTATTAGCGGCAAGTTCCACCATTAGATTATTCCGATAAAAAGGGTTTAAATAATTGCTGATTTAGGTGTGATAGTGGCGCGATTATTTGAAGCAGGTTAATTTGGCTGCGAATTTATGCTGCTTTTTATACCAAGTAAAGTGTTTTTTAATTGCTCAATCAAAATAATTTTTAAAATGTTTTTTTACGTAAACTAATCGCTTAATTGCAATCTGATTGTAGAAATAAGTTAGCGTTTTTGTTTTATATTTGTTGATTTTTTAAAGAGGGTGATAACGTAGTAATGGCGGGGTATAGTTAAAAAATAAAAGCCCATGTTGGGCTTTTATTGGTGTTTATTTTAGTGCATGGCAAGCGCAAGCTTATGGTACAAACCAATACCAACAATCACATTAAACGGAAACGTTACCCCTAAAGAGCTGAGCATAGCTAGGCCAATATCAGCCTTGGGAACGGCTGCTTTAATTGCCGCAGGGGCTGCAATATAAGACGCACTAGCCACTAAGCTACCGAGTATCACTACCGAGCCTAATTCTAATTTTAATAGTGTGCCTACAGCCACGCCGATAGCACCTAAAAATAGCGGAGTAATAATAGCAAATGCAGCGAGTCTCCAATGCTGCCAAGGAAATGGGCGCAGAGTTTGCGCAGCCACTAAACCCATTTCAAGTAAAAACAATGCCAGTACTACTTTAAAACTACTGGTTAAAAGACTGGTTACTTGACTGCCTTGCTGTGTGCCATACATCATTCCGATGATCACACCGCCAACTAACAAAATCACGCTTTTGTTAGTAAGTGTTTCGTGCCAAAGCGCTTTGAGTGACAGTGTATTACTTTGGCTATGTTGTTTGTCGAGTTTACGATACAGCATTAAACCGACAATAATGGCAGGTAATTCGAGCATCACTAAATACAGTGTAACCTCAGCACCTACCTCTAATTTAGCTGACTCTGCATAAGCCAATGCAACTGCAAAGGTACCTGCGCTTACCGAGCCATAATGCGCGGCAATACTGGCGCTATTAGCCACACTGAGTCTAACAACATATTTTAAAATAGGGTAAAGAGTGAGGGGAATAAGGCCACCGAGTAACATAACCGAGGCCATTTCAGGAAGAAGCTGCCAGCTTAAATTTCCATGCAGCACCATGCCACCTTTTAACCCTATGGTGAGCATTAACAATAGACTTAGCGTGTCATAAGTGGCTTTAGGTATCGCTAAATCAGAACGTAAAATCCCCGCCACTAATCCTAAAATAAAAAACATCACTACGATATCAGGCACACTGTTCTCCTTTTTGTTATTAGTTACTCAATTTGTTAAGCGGCGCTATTGTAAGCCTATCTTTGTATAGTGAATAATAAAATGAATGATAGTATCTTATAGATAAAAATCTATGAGGTGAGTAATGAACATAAGGCAACTATCATTTAGGCTACTCGAAGTCTTTATGAGTGTAGTTAAAACCGGCTCCATTAGCGAAACAGCTCGGCAATTGCATTTAACCCAGCCTACCGTTTCTTTGCAAATTAAGCGCTTACAAGAAACCGTTAATGAGCCTTTAATTGTTATGCAACAGCAAAAATTACAGGTTACCGAGGCTGGCTTACAATTATTTAGAACTTGTGAGCAAGTGTTTGGGCACTTTGATGATTACCAAGACTATTTAGCCGAGCTTAAAGGCGGGGAGCGCGGGCGCTGTAAAATTGCCATGGTAAACACTGCACAATATATTTTGCCTAAGTTACTCGGGCCTTACAGTAATGCCCATCCCCATGTAGAGCTGCCATTGGAAATTGGGAACCGCTCTGCAGTGTTAGCGCGTTTTGAGCGTGGAGAAGACGACATTTATGTGTTTAGCCACCCACCATCACTTGAACATGCCCAAGCTGCGCGTTTTTTACATAACCCCTTGGTCTTTATTGTGCCGCTTGATCATCCACTTGCCGATGTAAAAGCATTAACATTAGCTGATTTAATGCCATATCGATTTTTATTAAGAGAGCCAGGCTCTGCTACGCGTATGCTTTTTGAAAGCGAATTACAAAGCCGTGGTTTAGTCCTTAGTGATAGTGTGCAAATGGCCAGTAACGAAGCCATACGGGTTGCTGTTTCCTCGGGAATGGGGATTGCGGTGCTTTCCCATCATGTATTACCAAAAGGCGATAACAGTTTTAAAGTGCTCAATGTAACCGACACCTGCTTAGCCAGCCATTGGTATTTTGTAGTGCGCACAGACAGGCATATTTCTCATGCTGCGCGCAGCTTTTTAAAATTTGCCCAGCTGAATTTAGAGCAATATCTCGATAAGCAATGGGTGCGTAATGAGCTAAATGGGCTTAATTTAAAATAAAGAGTTAAAGCGAAGCGAATAACAAATATAAGTTGGTATTAAAGTTGCTGTAGTTATTCACATACAAGTACCTAAGTGAAAATAGTTAAAGATAGATATTTTAACGCAAAAATGGATTTGAGCTGATGACATCAATAACCTTTAAAAATCAATATAATACTTATGTTAGTACAATAAATAAACCGGCAAAAGCTGACGAAGTAGCGGCAACTTCTGGCCCTGCGGCAACAGCTAAAACCAGCGATAGCGAACAAACGCAAATCGCAAGCGCTAAGCCACAAGACAAAAGCTTTTTAGAAAATGCGCAAGAGGCGCTTATCTATCAACGATTAGGAGTTGATAAAGAAAAAATTGCTGAGTTAAAAGCAGCAATCGAAGCATTGGCAGAAAAACTTCAAGAGCAAGGTGCTGATATAGACACCATTAAAGAGCAGCTTGCAGAGTTACAAAAAATGCTGGAGCAAGAATACGAAAAAGGCACTGATCGAATGGCCATGCAACCTACGCATGAAAAAGGCAAGCTTGTAAGCGCATTAGCTTAGATAACGACACGTTGCAAGCTCATTTACTTCTGATTTTAAATAGATTTTAAGAATTATGCACAAAGAGGGCAAAGAGACGCTGCGCTTTTAGAGCAGTGATCTAAAGCATATTTTTTATGGCTTCTCATTTTCTTCTCATTCAATTCTCTCAGTTCATACTGTTTTTTATGATCAATTTACAAAGAGGGCGAAGAGACGCTGTGCTTTTAAAGTAAGTGACTGAAATAAATAAACTTTTCTACTCATTTTATCCTCATTCATTTCTATCAGTTTAAATTATTTTTAAGTGATTAATACACAAAGAGAGCGAAGAGACGCTGCGCTTTTAGAGCAGTGATCTAAACCATAACTTTCATCTGCAACCAAAAAACCAAGCTTGGGCTTATAAAAAGTAACAACATACCTACACTAAGCAAATTGCCTTTAAAGAGATTAAAATCATCAAAAATTCTCTGCCACTTATATTTAAATAAATACCGGCCAACAAAAATATCTAAACTAAGCATTATTATTAGCCACACTAAGCCCAACTTTAAACAGTCTAGGTAACTTGTAGGGGCAACCCATGGTAGGGCTAACCAAGTTATAGCAAAAATAATGGCGATGCCTGAGAGTAAACTAAGTGTTTTAGCGCGTCGTTGCTCATATAATCGATGCAGAACTCGCACCCGAATGTTGCCATTAATTATCTCGCCTAAAGCAAGTAATAAGCCTATGGCTAGAGCTTTTAATAACATGATGATTTCCTTATATTACAAGGGCCAACAGTTAAACATTTATTTTAAATAGTTTACATCAATACCCAATTAGAGAGCCATTAGTTAGCCTTTTAATTTATAACCATCGGTATTTGTTGTTATTGTGCGCACTTTTTTATAAGGTGAACTTTGCTTATAAAAATAACAACGGGATCAACCTATGAAAACTCTACAACAACAACTTGGCCAGTATGGCTTGTATCATCGTTCAAAGCGTAACGTATTAACTCACTTTTTTGGTATTCCACTGATTGTATTTGCGGCATTGTGCTTACTAGCGCGTGTTGAAATTCCTCTAGGGAGTTTTAATGTCGATGGGGCGCAGCTTTTTGTCCTTGCCAGTGTGGTTTACTATTTTATGCTGAGCTTTTCGCTAGGTTTAATCATGAGCATCATTTTTACTTTATTGTTAGTGGCAGCGCAGCCTATCGCCGCAATGCCCTTTACATCTTGGCTGACGATTGGTGTGGGTGTGTTTGTATTTGGCTGGGTGTTACAGTTTATTGGTCATTATTTTGAAGGCAAAAAGCCCGCCTTTGTTGATGATTTAGTGGGTTTAATTATTGGCCCTTTGTATGTCACCGCAGAGCTGTTATTTTTAATGGGTTTTTATAAAAATTTAGAACAGCAAGTTAATGAAATAGCGGGCCCAACTAAAGCATAATCAGTCAAAGACTATAAGGTAAACCATGGATTATAATAATAAAACAGTGTGGATCACCGGTGCATCATCTGGCATTGGTGAAGAGCTTGCAAAACAATTTGCAGAGCAAGGTGCGAAGGTTATTTTATCAGCGCGAAATATCGATAAACTCAACCAAGTAAAAGACGAGTTAAAAGGCGAGGGGCATCGTGTTATTCCCCTTGATCTATCAAAGCCCGAAACTGTACTGCAGGATGTATCAGCGCAAATAGATAGCTTAGGCCCAATTGATATTTTAATAAATAATGGTGGCGTATCACAGCGTAGTTTATTTTTAGAAAATGACTTTAAAGTGTACCGCCAACTCATGGAAGTAAATTACTTTGGTTTAATTGCCCTCACTAAAGCAGTGCTACCTTCAATGGTGGCGCGAAAAAGTGGTTCTGTAGTGGCTATTAGTAGCGTGGCAGGCAAAGTGGGCTCTAAGTTTAGAACGGGTTATTCAGGCAGTAAATACGCTGTAGTAGGCTTTATGGATTGCTTACGTGCCGAAGTCGCGCAGCACAATATACATTGCTTAACTATTTGCCCTGGCTCAATTAAAACAGCGATTGCCCATAATTCATTGAACGGGCAAGGAGAGGCACAAAACAAACCTGAGCCTTCAATAGAAAATGGTATGAATGTAAATGTAGCCGCATCGAAAATGCTCACCGCAATCTATAATAAAAAAGACGAAGTTGTGGTTGGCCAAGGGTTAAGTGGCTGGGCACCGTTTATAAAACGGTTTTTCCCTAGTTTATTTAATCGCTTAACCGCCAAGGTAGAATATAAATAGCCTGAGAATTAGTGGGCTGTTAGCAAAAATTTAAGTTAAATTTGTGCTGACAGTGTACTTCTATTTTTTAAATAATGGAGACGTTAAAGTTAATGATGCATAGTGTTAAGCTAAGAGTATCTTTATCTGTAACTTTCCTTTTAGATAACAATTCGCTATGAGGCTTTTATTGCTGACTCTTTTGATTTATTGAAGATCACAATAGAAAATATAACTTCTGTTATGCCGCCAACAAAAGCACCAATGACGAAGTTAGCATTTAATAATATACAAACTACTCCCGCTAGCATAAGCACAGCACCTAAAAGCCAATAAACTTTTGCACCATATAAAGTATTAAAAATTAAATAACGCACACCCATTGCCAACAGCATTATTGGATAAAACCATTGCAGATGGAGCTTAGAAACATAGAAGGCGAGGAAAAAACCAACAAATAAAATAACGGTACTTTCTAAAGCAAGTTTGCCTAATGGGTTTGTGGAGTCATGTTGTCCAGGGCGCTTAAGTACTTTTGATAGCAACATAGCCAGCGGGTGTATAAACATACCACCAATAAACAGGGTAAGCATACTCGCTTTAGTTGAATACAGTACTGCAATTAAACCAGCAAAACACCAAACTAACCCAGAAATAACAACACCTGTTGCGCCACCAAAATAGGCGAGATCCATGTCTTTTTGTGCTTGCTTAAATTCCATAAATACCCCGTGACCTAAAAGTGGATATCCCTCAAACAGAGGAAAGTAATTATTGGTTAATAATTCCACTAATTAACTTTAATGTAAACAACTGATTATGCGAGAAATAAAATGGCTTTTGAGTGTCGCACCAATAGGGCTGTAATAACGTGATGGGGGAAATGCAAAGTGAACTTATAAGAAGTGTATTTAATTTTACTTAGTTGGGTAAATGTTTATCGAAGTTATTTAGTCGGGGAAATACAAACCCCGCACTGTTAATGCGGGGGATAGGTTTAAACTTATTTAGTTTAATGTTACTTGGCCTTTTTTGCTTCGAGCGCTTCTATTTCATTCCAAATTTTTTCAGCCTCGTCAGTTAACATCGCATAGCTTTTAATATCGCCTTTTCTTTGCGCTTGCATGCCTTGTTCTAATTTTGCGTCGTATTCTTTACGTAATTTTTTGATTGGATCTGGCTTTAAAAATGAAAACATCAACACCCTCGTTGTTTATTAGCTAGTTACAGTAACAATACGCAGTGAAGGCGCAAAAAGTTTGCTGTTACTGTAATTAGCTTATTAAAAGATTATTGTGGGTCAAGGCGCATAATGCCTTGGCCGTCCAATCCTAAGTAAATAGTGCCATCATCACTTTGTGCTAGACTGCGAATACGACCAATGCCTTCCAGTAATTTACTTTGTTTAACGACATTACCATCTGCTATTTCAAGTACGCTAATAAACGCGTATTTCATTGAAGCGAGTAAAAATTTTCCTTTAAGCTCAGGATACTTGTCACCTTTTACGAGCAGCATGTCTGAAGGAGCAATAGAGGGTGTCCATTGTAATGTGGGCGCTTGCATGCCTGATTTTTCGGTTAAATCGGTAAACGAGGTGCCACTGTAGTTAATACCATAGCTTACCACTGGCCAGCCGTAGTTAGTTTTAGGCTTAATCATATTAAGCTCATCGCCGCCACGAGGGCCGTGTTCGTGTGCCCAAAATACATTATTTTCACCATCGAACCACATGCCTTGTGGGTTACGATGCCCGTAAGACCAAATCGCTGATTTTGCGTCTTTTTGTTTTACAAATGGGTTGTCGGTTGGAATTTTACCATCGTCGTGTAAACGATAAATTTTACCGCCATCGCGGCTTAAATCTTGTGGGTTAATATCTCGTGAGCCGCGATCGCCAATCGAAAAATACACATAGTTTTGGTTATCAAACACAATACGGCTGCCGTAGTGCTGGCCTTTTTTAGAATTATGCTCGCCTTTGTATAATTGTTGTGGCTCGCGTAATTGGCTGTGATCGTTACTTAATTTTGCGCGCATAAGTGCGGTGTTACTGCCAGCACCGTCACCTTCACTGCTTGAGTAAGTGATATACAGCCATTGATTATTAGCAAAATCAGGATGCAGCTCTAAATCAAGTAGGCCGCCTTGGCCGTTGGCATCAATTTTAGGTAGCCCAGAAATTTTAGTTAAGCTGGTGGTATTTTTACGCAATAAATATAAGGTGCCACTGCGCTCGGTTATTAATAAATCACCGTTTGGTAGAGCCTCAATAGCCCAGGGAATAGAAACCCCTTGGGCAACAGTGACCGGTTTTACATTAAGCGCTAATTTATCCAGTTCTTTAAAATCAACTGCATGAGCACTAAGGCTGGTAAGCGCCGAAAATGCCAATGCACAACTGGCTGTGGCGAGTGTAGAAAATTTTTTACGCGTTGTTACTTTGTTCATAATGGCTTCCAAAATTAACTAAATTTTAACTACCTTAGCACGCTATTAATCACAGTGTTAAGTATTTGGGATGAATGAAATTGCACGCTATTTAACCGCTTTAATGTTGGTTTTTAGCTTAATGAGCTTGTTTATGTCCCTCAGGTGTTTAACTAACTTTACGGGTATAGGAATTAAAGACCGCTTTAAAAAAATTGAATAATTACTCTATTAGGGTTGAAATTTAAAAATTCGAGCGTACACTTGTGCGCTGAAAGTTGAGCTTACGCGTGTAGGCTCAAATATTTAAAGCCCAGCACATGTGTTTGCGTGAATTCGCTTAACACAAAGTGATGGGTAGTCGATTTAAGTAGAGAATTAATAACCATGCTAACTTCGGTATTAGACCAATTTTCAAAATGGTTTTTACACCATCAAAGCTTTGCCGCTTACATAGAGCCTTTAATACAGGTCGTTAAACCCGCATGGCGAGCCGGCTTTTTTCGTGCGCAAATTATTGATGTACACGCGTTGAGTGGTCAGTTTTTAAGTGTAACGCTTAAACCCAATAAACAGTGGCGCGCCCACATTGCGGGCCAGCATATTAGTTTAACGCTTGAGCTCAACGGGCGTTTGCTTACCCGTGTATTTACGCTTGCTTGCAGCCCCGCGCAATACAAAGCAACCGGATTGCTGCGAGTTTTAATTAAAACCAATGAGCAAGGACGTTTTACAGCTCAGTTGCAAAGCGCATTAAAAGCGCAGTCGTGGTGTAATATTTCTGCGCCAAGTGGCGACTTTGTATTTAAAAGCTGGCATAAAGCCAGCACCTTTGTTGCTGGTGGCTCGGGTATTACACCTATGTTAGCAATGCTTAGCCAGCAATTAGCAAATACTCAACACACCATTAAATTACTGTATTTTGCAAAAGCTAATGAGCACCAATGCGTTGAAGAACTTGCCGCATTAGCAGAGCGTTATGTGCATTTTTCTTACTTGTTACTCACTCGCGATAAGAGCCCGCAATTAACTACGCATATAAACATCGGTGACAATCCTGATATTTACTGCTGTGGGCCAGCAGCGTTTATGCAAAAAATTGCACATTTTGCAAACCAGCATCATTTAACCTATTACCAAGAAGCCTTTGGCCTTGCATTGCCAAGCTTAAATGATGACAGTCAATTTACTGTAAAAATTAATAATGATCACCACGACGTAGCAGCGAATGAGGTGTTATTAACTCAGTTTGAGGCAAAAAAACTACCTGTGCAGCGAGGGTGTGGGATTGGTATTTGTCATCAATGCCAGTGCATTAAAAAAACGGGCGTGGTGCGCAATTTAAAAACCGGTGAGTTATCAGATAACGGCGAGCAGTTAATTCAACTGTGTGTTAGCCAAGCGGTCAGTGATTTGGAGTTACAGTTATGACAACCATAAATTATGAACAATTAGCCGAAGATTTAGATGGCATAAAAATGTTGACGCTTGCCAAAGTAGGGCAAAAGGATGCTAATTATATTCGCTCTATTGTGCGCAAGCAGCGACTGTGCGAAATAGGTGGGCGCATTTTATTAATGCTTGGTTTTATTCAGCCCTTACTTTGGGTGGCGGGTGTGTTATTACTGGCTTTGGCTAAAATCCTCGATAACATGGAAATTGGCCATAATGTGATGCATGGCCAGTACGATTGGATGAACGACAAGCAGCTTAATTCAAAAACATACGAGTGGGATATAGCCTGCGACGGCCAAAGTTGGAACCGAGTACACAATTTTGAGCATCATACTTACACTAATATTATTGGCAAAGACCGCGATTTTGGTTATGGCTTATTAAGATTAAGTAATGACTTTAAATGGCGTTTAAAAAATACTTGGCAGTTTATTACCTATTTAAATTTAAGCGTGCTGTTTCAGTGGGGCGTGTCGTACCACGAGCTGGCGGGTGAGCGTGTGTTTATAGGTAAAAAGAAGCCAAACCGCGAAGGGGCTGTAGCGCATAGCACGTTAAAAAAACGCTTTTTTAGTAAAGGGGCGCGCCAATTAATTAAAGACTATGTGCTGTTTCCACTTTTAGCGGGGCCTCTGTTTTTATGGGTGCTAAGCGGTAACTTATTAGCAAACTTAATTCGTAATTTATGGACATCAACCATTATTTTTTGTGGCCATTTTACCGAGCAAACGCATACCTTTTACGAGCAAGACTGTGAAAACGAAAGCCAAGGTCAGTGGTATTATCGCCAAGCACTTGGGTCGTCAAACATTAAAGGGGCGCGTTGGTTTCATATTTTAACGGGGCATTTAAGTTTTCAAATTGAACACCATTTATTTCCAGACTTGCCATCGTCACGCTACCAAGAAATAGCACCACAAGTGCAAGCTGCTTTACAAAAGCAGGGCATTGCATACAACACCGGCGGTTTTTTTCACCAATATACCTCGGTGTTAAAACGTATATTTCGTTATTCATTTAAATAGAGGTTAATAAAATAGCCGCTACTATAATGTATGCATTAAATAATCAGCTAACCTTAAATTGTTAGCTGATTATTGCATTAAAGAGTTAGCAAGTGCTTTTTTGATTAAATAATCATCAGTACATGCAAAAAATTCGTCTAATTAATTTAAAAACAGCCTGTTTTGCTATGGTTAAATAGTAGCGGGTTGTCATACAATGGAGAAAAATAGACCACACAAGAGAGAATAAAAATGGCCGCATTTGGTACTGTGTTTATGCCGCAGATGATTCAAGCTAAGTTTTCTGACAATCAGTGGGGCGAAAGCTCAATTGTTCCTTGCGATAAGCTTGAGTTGCATGCAGGTGCACACGTTCTTCATTATTCAAGTACATGTTTTGAAGGTTTAAAAGCCTTTCGCCATGAAGATGGTTCGGTAAATATTTTTAGAATGGATGCAAATATTGCGCGTATGCAGCAAAGTTCTGAATTATTAAGTTTACCAGCGGTTGATGGCGAGATGCTAAAAACAATGATCATCGATATTGTTCGTGAATACGCCGATGAAACGCCGCTTCCTCCTGGTTCTATGTATATTCGCCCAACCCACATTGGTACTGAAGCTGCCATTGGCAAAGCGGCTGCACCTTCAATGAGCTCATTGCTTTATACGTTATTATCGCCAGTGGGTGACTACTTTTCAGGTGGTGCTACCGCGTTACGTGTTTTATTAGAAGAAGACGGCATGCGCTGTGCCCCGCATATGGGTATGATTAAAAGCGGTGGTAACTATGCTAGCGCGCTTGGCCCAATATCAGCAGCGCGCACTAAATATAAAGCCGACCAAATTTTATTTTGCCCAGGTGGCGATGTGCAAGAAACCGGCGCGGCCAACTTTATATTAATTGATGGCAACGAAATCATTACTAAAGCACTCGACAGCACCTTTTTACATGGTGTTACTCGTAATAGTATTTTAACCATTGCGAAAGATTTAGGAATGACGGTAAGCGAGCGTAACTTTACCGTAACTGAGCTTTTAGAGCGTGCAGCAAAACCAGGTACAGAGGCAGCACTTTCAGGCACTGCAGCAGTATTAACACCAGTAGGTACGTTTATCCATAACGATAAAGAATACAAAGTGGGTAATGGTGAACCAGGGCCAACAACAGCACGTTTACGCCAA
This sequence comes from Pseudoalteromonas issachenkonii, assembly GCF_002310795.1. NCBI lineage: Bacteria > Pseudomonadati > Pseudomonadota > Gammaproteobacteria > Alteromonadales > Pseudoalteromonadaceae > Pseudoalteromonas > Pseudoalteromonas issachenkonii. The sequence goes on along the minus strand of NZ_CP011030.1, from coordinate 1,867,102 downwards.
GCATTGAACGATATTCAATGGGGTAAAAGTGAAGATACACACGGTTGGTTAACTAAAATCTAATCGGGTTCTAGGGTCTGTTGACCTTTGCGGATTAAAATTTGTTCAAACTAGGGGCGGTTTAATCGCGGCGCGAGGTTTGTAACCTAGTGGGCTAAGTAAAAACCGAGCAACAAAGAGTAAATCGTCCCTAGGCAGAACCCTTCGGGCAGCGCCTGTTTGGCATTGATGCTGCGTTATCGCCTATTTATGGGGAATAACCACACCACATAGGCTCTGCCTTGCCTAAATACCAAACAGACTGCTGCAAATTTAACCTTGAAAGATCAACAGACCCTAATCTATTAAAAAAGCCACACTAAACAGTGTGGCTTTTTGTTATAAGCTGCAGCTTAAAATTTCATTTCAACTTTGCCATAAACATAACGGCCATTAAAACCAAATGGCGAAAAGCCCGAATACGAGAACAAACGTGAGAAGGTAGTTACATCGCTCACTAAATCACGCGTTGGATCTGGGTATACATCAAACACATTATTCGCGCCTAAGCTCAGAGTAATGTTGTTATTAAGTGCATAGGCAACATCTAAGTCGGTGATCCACTTTGGCTTGAGCACTTCGTTACGCTCTGGAATTTCTGATGGGTCTTGTGTTTCACCATAGCGAGTGCTGCGAAGTGTGGTACGCCATTCGTTTAGTGTCCATGTAGCGCTTAGGTTGTATTTATTACGCGGGGTGCTTACTTCAAAACGGCGCAGTTCATTACCCGAGAACAAATTATCTTGTTCAACACCTACGCTTTGTAGCTCAGCGGGTGGGGCAATAATATTAGTCACTTCGTTTTTGCCGTAGTTATAGCCTAAATTAAACGCTACATCACCGTAGTTATCGGTTATTAGGTTGTAAGAGGCAACCACATCAACACCACGGGTTTTGCTATCAATCGCGTTTAAGAAAAACCGCCCTTGGTTAGCTCCAGTGCCCTCAAGTAAGCTTGCTACACCTGCGCCCGACAGGTTATTTGATAACACAATACGGTCATCAATTAATATTTGGTAATAATCCACAGATAAGCTGAAATTAAAGTCGGTTGACCAGGTAAAACCTACCCCGTAGTTGGTGGCTTCTTCTGCATCTAAGCCCGGTGATCCCAATGCAACGGCTACATCACTGCTTGGGGCAAACGTCCCTGTTTGTGTTGGAATACCATCAACAAACACGGTGGCCACTGAAGTAAAATATTGCTGTTGCAGAGAGGGCGCTCTAAAGCCGGTTGATACAGAGCCGCGTAATGCTAAATCTTCTGTTAGCGTATAACGGGTAGCAATTTTACCATTAAGCGTATCACCAAAGTCAGAGTAGTCTTCGTAACGCGCTGCGACGGCAACATTCCAGTTATCTGTAATAAAGGCTTCTAAATCAACGTAAAGGCTAACATTATGGCGGCTGTTATCACCCGCAGACTCAGGTGTGAACCCCGGGAATACTTGCGAACCTGCAGAGCCAAATGGGCCATTAACTGGGTCGGTTACTGCGCCACCAGGGCCAAAAGTGCCTTGTGCGTATGAGGCTTCTTCGCCTGCCTGAATTTCGTAGCCTTCACGACGATACTCAGCGCCCACTGCGACGTTGATTCCGCTAGCTAAAAAGTCTGCATCAATCTCGCGGCTAAAATCAAGATTAATAGTCAGCTGATCGTAGGTAAGTGTACCGGCATCAAAACTGGTTTGACTGCTAGGTCCATATGAGGTGTTTAAGCTATCAATAACACCAAAGTTAAAGGCATCTTGGCCGTATACAGCAGAAGCGTCGTAATTCCATTCATTAGCAAAACCTTTTACGCCAAGTGCTAACGAAAAATCGTCAATATCTGAGGTGATCACCGGTAAAAAGCCATCAGGATAAATTTCTGTTACGTTACGGCTGTCTTGTGCGCGACGATAAAAACCTCCGCCTTCGCCTTCACGCTTGCTGTAAGAGCCAAACGAGTAGAGCTCTGCATCGTTAGTTAATTGATAACCGGCATTATAAAACAGCGCGAAGTCTTCAACGGTGCCATTGCCAAAGTTATGATTGTAACGATCCCATGTGAACTCACGCGGATCAAGAGAGCCATCAGGTAGGCGGGCGTAATTTTCGCGCTGGTCATAATCAGAGCGATTCGTTGAGCTACGGTCGCGATATTCAGTAGAAATACTTAAAAAGCCGTTATCACCTAATTCAAAACCCATATTACCTTGTAAGGTTAACGTTTGGCCGTCGGTAAGCGAGCGGTCGCTGCCTTCATTAAAGGCTAAGTTGCCATTGGCGTCTTCAGAAACGGATTCTAGTTGAGGCACACCCTGCATTTCGGTGATGTTTGCTCCATATACAGCACCTAGGCTGCCGCCACTACTATTACTTTTAAGGACAATATTAATCACACCGGCAATGGCGTCTGAGCCATATTGCGCAGCGGCACCATCGCGTAATACTTCTATTCGCTCAATGGCATTGGCTGGAATAGCGTTTAAATCAACCGATGATGATCCACGACCGGTTGAACCATTTAAATTAAGCAGTGCATTACTATGGCGACGTTTACCATTAACCAACACTAAGGTGTGATCAGGTGCTAAGCCACGCAGTTGAGCTGGGCGCACATGGTCGCTGCCATCGGTGATTGATGGCTGAGGGAAATTAAAGCTTGGTAATAAAGTGCTCAGTAGTGCATTGGTTTCAGTTTGCCCTGAACTTTTTAGGGCATCACCGCTAATGATATCAATCGGAACTGGGCTGTCTTCAACTGTGCGGCCGAGTCGGCGAGAGCCAATTACACTAATTTGTTCAATATTTTCTTCTGCTTGTGTTTCTTGCTGTGCGGCATTTACCGACCACGAGCCAAGTAGTGCAGCGGCAACACTGAGTGTAATGGTTTTTTTTGCTGTAAATAGCTGTTTTAGTTGCATGATTAGTTTCCCTCATTCAATGCTCTACAGGTAATTCAATTATTAATGAACTAATTGAAATTTCTGTTGTCAAGGTAGACCATTTTTACAACCAAGGTCAATTGAATTACATTCAATCTACAATTTATTTACAGCGGCAGGTGGAGTATTTGAGTAGCCTGTAGCGTAAGTCGCCATTTACCATTTAATTTTACCTGTGAGCATATCTTTAAACATTACCCAATCGCCCCATAAACTATATAACGGGTGCTTAAATGTAGCAGGGCGGTTTTTTTCAAAAAAGAAATGCCCAACCCACGCAAAGCCATAACCAATCACTGGTAATAACCATAACAACATAAGTTGTGAGCTAAAAAACGCATAGCCTGCCAGTAACAGTACTAAGCTACTGCCTATAAAATGCAATCTACGGCAGGTTTGATTACGATGCTCTTTTAAGTAATAAGGGTAAAAGCGTTTAAAGCTTGTAAAGGATTGGGTTTCTGTCATTACTTAGCCTATTGGTGTTTAAACGTTGTTCATTAATGTATTTAAGCGTAACTAAGCGCAGGTTAACAGCGATAAATGACGTTTACCGCATCTTAATAGACAAAAGCAGTAAAAGTTAATAACTTAGAGTGATTATCAACAAGGGAATAAAATAACAATGCTAAAAAAAACACTGACCTGTGCGGTTGTAATCGTACTTGCGGGTTGTTCACAACCTGCAGAAAACACCTCTCAAAATGAAGTAAAAACAGCAATGAAAGCAGTTAACTCTCTAGATTACCCTGAAACTAAAAAAGGCACAGTGGTTGACACTTACTTTGGTGAAAATGTGGCTGATCCGTATCGTTGGTTAGAAGATGATATGAGTGATGAAACGGCTCAATGGGTTAAAACACAAAATAACCTAACCTTTTCATATTTACAGCAAATACCGTACAGAGATACGTTAAAGCAGCGCCTTGAAAAGTTAATGAACTACGAAAAAATCAGCGCGCCGTTCACCGAAGGTTATTACACCTATTTTTACAAAAATGATGGCCTGCAAAATCAGTACGTTTTATACCGCAGTAAAGACGGGGGCGAGGCTGAGATTTTCTTAGATCCTAATACCTTTAGTGAAGATGGTACCACTTCAATGTCGGGCTTATCATTTTCAGAAGATGGCTCATTGTTAGCATACCAAATATCGGAAGGTGGCAGTGATTGGCGTAAAATCATTGTTATAGACACCGAAACCAAAGAGCAAGTAGAGCAAGCACTGGTTGATGTTAAATTTAGTGGCGTGAGTTGGTTGGCAAATGATGGTTTTTATTATTCAAGCTACGACAAACCAGAAGGCAGTGAGCTTTCTGCAAAAACTGATCAACATAAAGTGTACTACCATAAATTAGGCCAAGCCCAAAGCGAGGATACGCTAGTATTTGGCGATACCGCTGAGCAAAAACACCGTTATGTAGGCGCTAAAGCGACCAAAGATGGCCGTTATTTGTTTATTAGTGCTAGCGTATCGACCTCAGGCAATAAGTTATTTATTAAAGATTTAACTAAGCCAGATAGCGAGTTTGTTACCGTAGTGGGTAATACCGACTCTGATACCAGTGTGATTGATAACGAAGGTAGCAAGCTATTTTTGGTTACTAACTTAAATGCTCCGAATAAAAAAGTAGTGACGGTTGATGCAAGCAACCCGCAACCTGAAAACTGGCAAGACTTTATTCCAGAAACCGAAAACGTACTCAATGTAACGCTTGGCGGTAATACATTTTTTGCCAACTACATGGTTGATGCTATTTCTAAAGTGAAGCAGTACAACAAGCAGGGCGAATTGATCCGTGATATTAGTTTACCAGGGGTTGGTACGGCGGGTGGTTTTGGCGGTAAAAAAGAGCAAACTACGCTTTATTACTCATTTACTAACTATAAAACCCCTGGCACGACTTACAGTTTTGACGTACAAAGTGGTGAGTCTAAAGTATATCGTAAGTCAGGGATTGATTTTAATAGCGACAACTACACCTCTGAGCAAGTATTTTATACCTCTAAAGATGGCACTAAAGTACCGATGATTATTACTTACAAAAGTGATATTAAATTAGACGGTAGCAACCCAACTATTTTATATGGCTATGGTGGCTTTAATATAAGCTTAACACCTCGCTTTAGTTCAACAACAGCAGCTTGGCTTGAGCAAGGCGGCGTATACGCAGTGGCAAACATTCGTGGTGGTGGTGAGTATGGTAAAGAGTGGCATAAAGCAGGTACGCAATTGCAAAAGCAAAACGTATTTGACGACTTTATTGCTGCTGCACAATACTTACAAGATAAAAAATACACCTCTAAAAAGCGCCTAGCACTGCGAGGTGGTTCAAACGGCGGGTTATTAGTCGGTGCCGTAATGACCCAGCGACCTGACTTATTTCAAGTGGCGTTACCTGCGGTAGGCGTACTCGATATGCTTCGTTATCATACTTTTACAGCGGGTGCTGGCTGGGCATACGATTACGGTACTAGCGACCAAAGTAAAGAAATGTTTGATTACTTAAAAGGCTACTCGCCAATTCATAATGTAAAAGCAGGGGTTGAATATCCGGCGACTATGATCACTACAGGCGATCATGATGACCGCGTTGTACCGTCGCATTCATTTAAATTTGCAGCAGAGCTTCAAGCGAAGCAAGCGGGTACTAACCCAACGCTTATTCGTATTGAAACCAATGCAGGCCACGGTGCGGGTACGCCAACCAGTAAAATTATTGACCTTTATGCCGACATGTACGGTTTTACGCTTTACAACATGGGCATTAAATCACTTTAATGTGACTTTATAAGCTAACGAAAAGCCGAGTTACTTAAGTGACTCGGCTTTTTTTATGCTCACTACTTTATTGTATGGGAGAGAACAACCGTTGATAAGTTTTATAAGCGTATTCGTCACTCATACCGCTTAAGTAGTCACAAATAATTCGCATGCCTTGATGGTGTTTTTCGGCTTCTAGGTAAAGTGCTTGCGTGGTTTCGGGTAATAACCGCATTGGATCGCTGGCAAATGCGGTAAACAGTTCAATAAGCAGGTTCTGCCCTTTAAATTCTATTTGTTGCATTTGTGGGTCGCGTATCAAGCGTTGAAATACAAAATGTTTAAGTATTTGTAATACGTTTTCGTATTGCTGATCTAATTTAGCGGTGTGCTTTAAAATAGGGCATTCAAAGGCATCGTTTTGTATGTCTAAATGAATATGAATAATAAAGGTATTTACTAATTCACCAATGGCATCTTTGCGTTCATGTTCGTGCTTTGAAAATAATCGCTCTGTAAGTGATTTAAGTAGCGTATTTAACCAATCATAGTTGAGTGCTTGTAAGTGCGGCAATGCATGGGTTAACCAATCGTCTAGGCTTAACACATCGGTGGCTATGGCATCTTCAAGATCGTGTACGGCATAGGCAATGTCATCAGCCAGTTCCATAATGGCACTATCGAGAGATTTATAGCGTGTTTTAGCTCGGTATGAATCTACAATATTTTGGCTGGTTAATAATGCTTTATCGTTTTGACTCAGTGGCTCAATGATCCAATTAAATATAGGTGCATCGTCATTGTAAATGCCTTTAGCAGGTCGCCAGTCGTCGGCTTTTATAAACGCGCGTTGTTTATCTACTTTGGGAATGTTGTACCACAGCTGGTCGATAAAACCAGGGTACTTTATAAACCCTAATAATGTGCGCCTTGTTAAGTTCATGCCATAGCCATTACTGTAAGGCTCTAGTTTGGCAACTATTCGTAGTGTTTGTGCGTTACCTTCAAACCCGCCATGATCACGCATCATGTAGTTAAGCGCAATTTCTCCGCCGTGCCCAAAGGGCGGATGGCCGATGTCGTGCGCTAAACATAAGGTTTCGAGTAATCCGGTTGATGGAAAATGTTCAAAACGAGGGTGCAGGGCTTTTAAGTGACGTAATATGCCCGTGCCTATTTGCGATACTTCTAAAGAATGGGTAAGACGTGTGCGATAAAAGTCATTTAAACCAATACCCATTATTTGAGTTTTGGCTTGAAGGCGTCTAAATGCTGCAGCATGAATAATTCGAGAGCGGTCTATTTGCCAAGGAGAGCGGTTATCGTTTGGGCGGTGCTTATATTGTTCAATTATTCTATTTTGCCACTGTTTATCCATGTTACAACCTATCTCTATATCTACGACTTTAACGCTTAGTATATTATAAATAACTCACAATAGGCGTATGAATTTTATTCAGTTGTTCGGTATTCGCGTTTATAAAGTGGCTTAGGTATAATGAGTGTTCGTATGTATGTGACTACACCATACATAACTTAGAGTTTAATTGAGATAATACATGTTAAAAACTATTTTTCAGTTGTTGTTAGCCGCCCTTGTTATTTGGGCACTTACTCATCCATTTATACAAACTGATGAGTTTGTTTCAGATGAACAAACACGTGCTGACGACATTAAAAAAGAAAAGAAGAAAGAAAAACCATTGCACAATGTTAAGTTGCCAAAATTCTCAGAATACACCGATGTAAAAGAGAAAAAGCATGCGTTTTTTAACTTCATTAAGCCCCATGTAGAAGCCGAAAACAAAAAGATTTTACAGCAACGTGCAAACATTGAAATTGCGCGCATGATGCTAGAACACGACGAGCCGTTAAGTAAAAAACAAGCGAGCGATATTAAAAAAATACTTAAATTATACCGCTTACCTGAAACCTTAGACACGCTTACACTAACTCAAGCGCTGCGCCGTGTAGATATTATTCCTAAAGAACTTGCCCTAATGCAAGCTGCTAATGAGTCGGCATGGGGTACCTCACGCTTTGCCCGAATAGGCTTAAACTTTTTTGGCCAATGGTGCTACAAAAAAGGCTGTGGCATGGTGCCAAGAAGACGTAATAATGAAGCCGAGCATGAAGTGGCTGCATTTAAATCGGTTCGCGCTGCTGTAACGTCATATTTTAGAAATATTAATACGCATAATGCCTATAAACAATTACGCAGTATACGTGAAGATTTACGCGCACAGCAAAAGCCAATTAAGGCGACTAAGCTAACCCTTGGGCTGATGTCCTACTCAGAGCGTGGTGAAGCGTATATTGAAGAGCTAAATACGATGATCAATCAAAACCGAGCGTACTTTGATGAATAAACCAGTATTAAAATTAGTTACGACTATAGCGACCTGCTTTTTAGCAATAGCGGCAAATAACACCTATGCTAAAGAGTTTGTTATGTCGTATGACGGTTTTTACGACCGTTTAAAAGTAGTAAACAAAGGCGATTTTCAGTACGCCCGCGTAAACTTTTATATTAGCGATATTGGTACTAACGAAGTATGTAGTATCAAAAGCGGGACTATTTTAACTGAAAAAAATGAGTACCCGCTTAATTACACTGACAAAGCGCAACTGTTATTACCGTATGATAAGCAGCTTGATACTGACAAAGCGGTGATTGTGGTTCAGCCTAAAAACCCGGTTCATGATTGTCAGTTAAAGCTTCAAATAGAGGCCAACGAGCTAGAAGGGCTAACCTTTTCAAAGCAATCATTATTAACCATTAATAATGAGCTTGAAGCGCTTTTAACAGACTTGTCGGGCTTTTTTGTTAGCAAACTAATGTGGTTTTTACTGCCTGAGCAAAAAGGGGTGGTTGTTACTTTTAATGCGCCTAAACAATTTGATGATGAGCGCATAACATGCGAAGAATCAGTATGTTATTTTGAAGTAACAGACAGCTGGCAAAACGACACCAAAGTATTGGCTGATATAAACGAGGTAGTTAAAGTAACGCCTTGGATCAGTAAGTAATAAAATTAATTGGTTTGATTATAAAGCGGGGTCAGGTTTGACCCCGCTTTTTTTATTGCTAAATTAAATAATGGCAGAGTGGCTATTCATGAGCGCGCTTTTTTCATCATGAGTAACAACTTTATTTCGGCCCGTTTCTTTAGCAAGGTAAAGGCGTTTATCAGCTTGCAATAGCAGCTCTTGCATATTTAAATCGCGAATAAGTGCGCTACTTACTCCAGCACTAACAGACAATGCAATACTATTACCGTTAAAATAAAAGGGATATTGATCAATACTTCTGCATAGCTTTTGGGCTAACTGCCTTGCTTGAGTAAGATTTTTTTGGTTAAGGAAAATAGCAAACTCTTCTCCGCCAATTCGAGCGGTAATGCCTGCTTCAAAAAACAATTCGTTAATATGTTGTGCAATCCATTTTATTGCTTCGTCGCCAGTTTCATGACCATATTGGTCGTTCACTTGTTTAAAAAGATCGATATCGAGCATAATTAACGACACTCTGCTGTTAAGTGGTGCAGTGTGGGTTATTTTTTTACACAGGCGGAAAAAGCCTCGCCTGTTTAATAATTGTGTAAGCGGATCGTGATTAGCTAAGTTTATTAGTTTTGATTCTTCATTGGCAAAAGCAATAAACGGCAGAATTAATGCACTGGCTGTGGTTAAAAATAAATGCGAGACCAATAATAGTTGTAATCCCGCGGCTAAGTTCACCTGACTAATTTGGCTAAAGTAGGGTAAAACAAGGAGTACAACTTGCAACAGCATTACTACACTGTGTAGTGAAAAGCAGGCAATTAGTAGTCGTTGCTGTACTTTAGCAACACTGGGGGTTTTAATCATTAAATAGGCCGCGTAGCTAAATAGTACGGCAGTAATAATACTGGTAATAATTTGCCCCGCATCAATGAGATACACAGCAAGTAGCAATGTGCAACATATAGCACAGGCATAATATAAAGGCGTTAGCTTTACTGCAAGCACCGTACTTTGTGGTATTAACCCTAAAATAAGCAGGAGTGGGGTTAAAATAATAAATAGGTAAGCAAAAAAGTAAGTTAAAAGTGGATAGTCAATCACTCCTCTCAAACCAATCAGGGCAATAGCGGTTATAAACGAGCAGCAGGCAGTAGCAAAAAATAAAAAGCTAGGTTGTTTTTTATATGAATACACTGAAAAAAAGAACACTGCAATAAACAAGTTAAGAATAAAACAGAGGCTAATTAATGTGGGTAAATGAAGCATGTTTTAGTTGCTCTTTTAGCTGAATAAGAAATAACGCTTAACTCATTATTAGGTAGTAACACTAAAATAGCAAGGGAGTAAAAAGTATTAACTTTATACTCCCTTGCTACTAACTTAACCCTTTAAGGTCAGTCGTTAAACTAAACTTTTTAATGCGGCATCGATTTCAGAAAAGTGAAAACGGTAATTATTTTCTAATGCTTTTTTAGGCACCACAAATTGGCCGGTTGTGAGTAGATCTGACATTTCTCCCATTAAAACATTGAGCACAGCTGCAGGCATGGGCATAAAGGCAGGGCGTGACAATGCTTTGCCCAATGATTGGCTAAATTGTTTATTGCTCACCGGATGCGGGGCAGTGGCATTTACAGCACCAGAGATATCTTGATTACGAATCAAAAATAAAATGAGCTGCACCATGTCATCAATGTGGATCCACGACATACCTTGCTCGCCATTGCCAATTGGCCCGCCTAGACAAAGCTTAAATGCAGGCAACATTTTTCCAAGTGCGCCGCCTTTTTTAGCCAGTACAATACCTGTGCGAAGTAAGCAAACACGGGTATCGTCAGACTCAGCTTTTAATGCAGCGAGTTCCCAATCCTTACAAAGTTGGTGACTAAATTCATCGTGTGGTTCTGTGTTGTTTTCATCAACTTGGGTTTTACCTTGGCGACCATAATAGCCTATTGCACTGCCTGAAATAAACGTATGTGGCGGTGTATGACATTGACTAATTGCATCACTTATGGCTTGGGTAATAATAATTCGGCTATCGCGTATTTTTGCTTTTTGTTTATCACTCCAGCGTTTATTAACGATAGGTTCGCCGGCTAAATTAATGACAATATCGACCGTATTAAAATCTACATCGTCTAAGCTGCTAACAGCATTTACTCTGTGGCCTAACAAAACTTTAGCTTTGGTTGGGTTTCTACTTAGTACCGTAATGTCGTGGTGGTGCAACAAGAAAGGGCAAAGGTGCCTACCAATTAAGCCCGTGGCGCCTGTAAAAAATATATGCATTGCAACTCCAAAATTATAAATAAAGCGGGATGTTTAAAATTTATACTCCCCAGCTCAACGATTTGCAAATTTATACGTACTAATCATTATTATGATCACCCATAAATATTTCATTCTATTGGGTTTTGCCTTACACTGAAGCCAAATAACAGCAATAGGATAAGAGTATTGGCAAGTTTAACTGGGGTAAATAAAAGCTTAATTATTTTTGCAGCGTTGGTCATTGTATTGGCGGGCATTAAAGCCGCAAGTGCTATTGTTATTCCGTTTATTTTGGCAGCATTCATCGCCATTATTTGTAGCCCACTCATTAATTTTTTTGCTCGCTACCGTATTCCAAAAGGCATAGCGGTGGTGCTTGTGGTGCTTATTATTATGGGCTTAGGTGTTAGCTTAGGCGGTTTAGTGGGGCAGTCGGTTAATGACTTTTCAAAGCAGTTACCTGAATACAAAGCACAGTTAAAAGAAGAATTTGTATGGCTGGTTGATATGGCGTCGCAATACAATATTTTAATTAATAAAGAACAAATTTTGTCTATGTTCGACCCCGGTAAAATGGTTGATGTTGCCACCAATATGCTAACCGGTTTAGGTAGCGTAATGGCCAATATGTTTTTAATTATTTTAACGGTTGTTTTTATGCTGTTTGAAGGGCCGATACTTGGCAAAAAAATTCATTTAGCACTAGACGACCCCGACAGCAAAATTAAGCAAATTGACCGCTTTTTAGACTCTATTAACTCTTATTTGGCCATTAAAACCCTAGTAAGTTTAGCTACCGGTGTAATTGCTGGTTTTTACTTGTGGATACTCGATGTTGATTACTTTGTACTTTGGGGCGTATTGGCATTTATGCTTAATTACATTCCTAACATTGGTTCAATCATAGCGGCTGTGCCAGCACTGTTACTGGCGCTTATTACTCAAGGCCCCTTAGTGGCAGGGCTTGTTGGCGCGGGTTATTTAACTATAAACACCGTAATGGGTAATATTGTTGAGCCTAAATACATGGGTAAAGGGTTAGGGCTTTCTACGTTAGTGGTGTTTTTATCGTTAATATTTTGGGGCTGGCTATTAGGCTCTGTGGGTATGTTGTTATCGGTGCCGTTAACCATGATTGTAAAAATAGCGCTAGAAGCCAGTGATGAGGGGCGTTGGTTAGCAACCATGCTTGGTACAGGTGAAGAAACCGTCATTAAATCAGAAAACTAATGCTTTACTAAGGCGTGCCTAAGCATGCCTTTAACATTATTAAGTATTTATTAAATTAGCTAAGGCGCTATCTACGGCGTTTATAGCCCCCTCTAAATAGCCTGCCTCCTGCTTTGCAAACTCACTGCCCACAAAATGCACTTTTAACTGTTTAAGCTGCTCGCCAAGCTCTGAAAAATTAAATTCAGGATGCTGCGATACACCTAGTTGGTCATCCTTGTTGGCCACAAATTCATCCTCAGCCCAATCTTTTAATGTGCAATGAGTGGCAGTATAAGCCTGCTCACCATAAAAATAGCCAAGCTGATCAAGGCAAGCTTGGGTTAATTGCTCGCGAGTTACTTGACTTCGCTGCAAGTAAGGCACACCAATAAAGCCAAATAGAGCAGGGTGAGCATGATCACTTGCTGAGGCATCATGAATTTCTACTAACGGGCCAACACGGCTAAAACATTGCCCCGATAAGTTTTTATCTCGCCAAAAAGCGTGCTCAAAAGTGGCAACAAACTTTGCTTGGCCTGCCATCCACGTCGGCACCGACGCTAAACGCTGGGCTAAAACATTATCAGCCCATAAATGCGGGGTTAAATGCTGGCTGATCATTCTAGGGGGTAACGCCAACAGTAACTGATCGCAAGTAAAGTACTGCGTACTCCCTTGGTAATTAGCGCTAATATGCCAGCCATCGGAGAGCTTTTTTACTTCGCTAACAGCGTGTTCTAATTTAAGGGTGTTTGGGTCAAGCTGCTGATAAAGCGCATTAATAAGCTCGTTCATACCGTTTTGAATTCTAAATAGCTGCATTTCACCTGCGCCTGCAATTTGCTGAGCAGGGGCAGTATGCGATGCTTGATACAACACATCGCCTTGGGTGTATTGCTCAAACACAGGGATGTTTAAAGCAGCAACTAACTGTTGAATATTAGGCTGGTGCGGAAATATCCAGGTAGGGCCTAAATCGTGGCCAATGGTGTTGTTGGCTGCCAAAAAGTGAGACGAAATACGACCGCCCAAATTGGCTTTGGCCTCTAATAATAAAAACGGAATATTTCGTTTTTTTAGGCTGTAAGCGGCATATAAGCCCGCTAAGCCACCACCAATAATAACCACAGGTTTATGCATTTTAAAATCACTTTAGCTAAATCAATCTACTGGTAGGTAGTTTGTGGTTTTTTTGCAGATTTGTCAAAACGTTTTATGGGCTAAGTGAGTAAGCTTTAGTGTGCACTCATATTTAGGAAAATGAGCGACGCGAGCCTATTGTTCAAATTAGCACTGCTTAAAATAATAAAACTTAATGATAGCAATGTGTTAGCTAATTTGTTAAAACTATATAAAGAAAAAAATGAGCGTAGCGCTGATATAGGTATGTGTGAATGCCTCATTAGTAAAATGCTAGATCTAATCTAGGAAGGCGAGATACATGAAAGATGAATTCTCAGAGTCCCACAGCAATGATGAAATTGAATTTTTTGTTCGGCAACGTAATCGCCAGCTTCATTATCAGCGGGCAGTATTGCAGAGAATGGAGCGTGAAAACCGTCGTCGACGTTTGATACTGCTTTTTTTATTTCTCCCACTCACCTCATTAATGATGGCTCTATCACTAATGGTTCTTGACGATAAAAAGTATATTGACAAGAAGCAAGTGCAGCTTGATTTGACTACAATTGTTAAGAACGGCGGTGATCTAAGGGCCATTCGCCAGGCTTTTTCTTCGCAGCCTCTATTAAGTTCTGTAAAGCTGATTTTCAAATCTAAATCAAGTTATTATGACACCAGTATTCCTCTATCATCGGTCTTGGCCGATCTTCGAGTAAATTCATTTAGAATTGATGAGGGCGAAACCCTACCACTTTTAGAACGAGTGATTTCTGAATACGAGCAGGTTAATCCATTTGATAAGCTTCTTAATAACCAGAAATATTACTTTGAAAATATACGAATCAAAAGTGGCGATGGCTACCCTAGTATTAGCAATGACATAAACAACATAGCTGATGAGATGCATCAAAAAAACCTGTTGATTGAGGAGTATCTTGGGGACTCGAAAATGTCATTTTGGATCTCGATACTCGCAGTTATACTTTCTCTACTTATTGGCGGCTATCAAATATTTTCCGGTCGCCCCGAAGCGATGAAGAAATTGATTCTCGAAGCGATGAATGGATTTTCCGGTACAACTGAGGACAGCTCTAACAAAAAAAATAAGGCAGACAGCTGAAATTATTTTTGCGACATTCGGTTATCAAACAAGGAAGTAGATTATGAAAAATAAGTTTATGGTTATTGTGTGTTCTTTTTTATTAACGTTTTCTTTGAATGCGTTTGCTCAAGAGGATAGCTCAGCAAAAGTAGCCCAGATATTAGGGAATACAATACATGTTACTGATCTAGAAATAGATTTGAGGTTTTTAAAAGGATATAAGCGCTCTTATCCTGGTTTATCAGAAGATAATGTGCTTGATAAAATGCGAGCAGATAAATTAACGTCAATAATTTGGAAACGAATTATCCAAAAGTTATCTGATGAACATAATTTAGAACCAACAGCTGATGAGGTCGGAAGTTTTACTGAAGCCATGTATCGTTTTAGCTCAAAGCCATCAGCTGAGACATTAACTTCTGAGATGAAAGAAGCTTCATTTAGGGCAAATAGAGACGTCGTTAAAACTTACAAAATTAGTAAGTATCTTTATGAAACGTATGGAGGCACAGTTATTTTCCAACAGGGAAACCCTCATGAACCTGTAGGAGCCTACCGTAAACTTTTAGAAGAGTATCAAGCCCAAGGGAATTTTAAAATTTATAACCCAAAATATGAAAAAGCTTTCTGGGCGTATTATTTGAGAAAACACCCAATGGTTATTCCAGAGGATAAAGTCGATTTTTCCAAACCATGGTGGGAAAAAGCACAGGTTGAGTAGTGCGTAAAAGCGTATATCAAGCTGTTAAAAAAGCAAAATATAGTTGACTGTTTTCGTTCCATTTTAACCTATAATTTTTTGTACATTATTATGGCTTGCCCTTGCCAGTGAATTAAATAACATCATTAAATTAGAGTGCAGTACGTAACGAAAATTAAATATTTAAAAGGAATTAATTAAATGACAATGAAACAGTTTAAAACAGCGCTAGGCTTTAGCATGATCTTAGTTACATTTAATAGCTATGCAACATCACTACAGAATCAGAATATTAGCAAATCTTGTGTTAGTGTTGAGAGTGAAAAAGATAAAAAAAGCCGACTACAAAGAGGAGAAGAAAGAGTAGACATTTTTGTCGGTCTGAATTCATTTACTGCTTATGATGAAGGGTTTAGACAAAAGATGAAGAGCGTTCCTGTTAAAGAAATTATGCCATATTCGTTTACGTCCATCGGCATTATTGCTGCTTCAATGCAAACGGTTTTTCCTGTTTTACAATTAGCGTTGTGCAATGAGGAATATGCAATTAATAATAAGTGTAATTATGAAAGGAATATTCATGGAGGGCGGCTTATTAGTATGGAAACTGAATGGAAAAGTGATACCCAATATACAATGACACAATACGTAACCAATGCTGAAACTGGTGCTAAAAGAATAAAGCTGATTGTCTCATCTGAACTTCCAAATTACTGGAATGGTAATATGACATTGTTTAACGAGGATGGTTCTAAAGCTGAGGTATCTTGGTCTAGAAGTGATGATGGAACTGAATATTATCAAGGGCGAAGCCTAGGCGGCACTGATATATCTAGTATAACATTTACTGAGTACCCAAATTGCTCTGCAGAGATAACATATGTCAAAAACGACGTCAAAATTACAGCTAATTGGACATTAGTTGATGAAAAAACAACAGGCAATTTTTTGTATTGTAATCAAAAAGGCTGCCACAATGGGCATTGGTAAATATTACAGATTTGATATGAATCTCTGTTTTGTTGTCGTAATTTAAATGATGACGCGATTATTATAATAATATAGCTGGAATGAAAAAATAAAATGAAGTCTTAGGACTGCATTTACCCAAAATATATTTAAAACCCTATCAAAAATATGATACCTAATAACACTGAGATTTGTTCTGGTTTAAGTACAGTCGAGCATTACTGCTATCTTTATTTATTGCTAGCACAAGCCACAAATAAGATAAGTGATAATAAGGGTAAAAACTACAATGACTCAAAATAATAAAATTAACTATATTGAAATTCCTGCACAAAATATTGCAGCTACAAAGGCTTTCTTCAGTACGGTGTTTGGCTGGTCATTTGTAGATTATGGCCCAGAATATTGTAGTTTTACCGCGCAAGGGGTTGATGGTGGTTTCTTTAAGTCTGATTTAGTTGTTTCTACTAAAAAAGGAAGCCCGTTAATTGTGTTTTACAGTAGTGACCTTGAAGCGACTCAAAATAAAATTGAAAAAGCTGGAGGCAAAATAATTAAGCCTACATTTTCATTTCCCGGTGGTAGACGATTTCACTTTAGCGATCCTAATGGAAATGAATTTGCGGTATGGTCAGAGTAATCACATAACAAAGTATAAAAACTAACAAAAATGCAGCCTTTGAGGCTGCACTTTTTAAAACACTAATAAACTGAACTCTAAATTACCAAGCCACAGCACACATCGCTTACCTATGAGCTAATTAAAGAGCCGTTTTAAGCTGCTGAATAAACTGCTCGGTCATGGCTATTTCACATTCTTTGTAGGTAACAACGGCTTGTTGTGCATTAGGTTGTTTTAGCATGTAGCGCCATTGGCAACTTCTTTGAATGTAGTTGTCTTTAGCGTTAATGCTTAGCTTAAATAATGACAAAATTTGGGTGTTGCCGGTTTCGCTTTCTAATGCAGATAGTTCAAAGGTACGCTTTTGGATCCAGCTATCTTGTTCTTGCTGTACTCTATTTAATTTGGCATCTAAACATTGTGTATATGCTTTGATTTGTTCGGGTAGGGCGTTCTTTTCAAGTGTGCATTCAAGCGGCGCTGCAACGCTTGGAACAGCCCAAGCAAATAACAGAGCTAGAGTAAAACAAAGGATATACTTACTTTTTTTCATGGTAATTAAACTCGAGAATAAATTTTGCGCCGCCCAAACGTTGCGACTGAGAAATAGTTAACAACCCGTGATACGACTTTACCAAGTCAGATACAATCGCCATACCAACACCGTGGCCACTCTCGTAAGTATCAAGGCGCGTACCGCGTTGAAGCAATGACTCGCGTTTATCTGGTTGAATACCCGGGCCGTCATCACAAATACTAATGCTGAGCGTTTTAGCTTGTGAAACGTCAATACTTACTTGGGAGCGACAGGCTTTGCAGGCATTATCTATTAAGTTACCTAATAACTCCATTAAATCGGTTTTATCGCCTAAAAAGTAATCTTTATCACTCACTTTGCAATTAAATATGATGTCTTTATCGCGATAAACCTTACCCATCGCACTTAAAATAGAGTCGATAACCGGTTTGATGGGGGTTTGCTTTTTCCATGTATCGGAAGCCCCAGTAGCAGCACGTTTTAATTGGTGCTCGATCATCACATTAATTCTGTCGAGTTGTTCTTGTGCGTCGGCATCATTGGCCAGTGGGCTTGATTTTAATACAGCTAGGGGCGTTTTAAGTGCATGTGCTAAATCGCTGAGTGAGGCGCGGTAGCGCTCTTTTTGGCGTTGCTGCGACTCTAACAATAGGTTGAGGTCAGCTTTTATTGTTTGTAGTTCAACGGGGTATAAGCCTTTAATTTCTTGAATATCGCCTGATTCAATAGCTTTTATTTCTTTATCTAGGCGCTGCAGCGGCCTTGCACTCCAAATAAAACCAATAGCCATTAACCCTGCAATGGCAATGCCCATTATAAACATCCAATCGACTAAGGTTTGTTTAAACCCGTCCATTAAACGCAGTAGGGCATCGTTGCGTTTTAATAAAATAAATCGTGCTTGTTCTGATTGGTCAATATTATTAAGAATGACCGTTAAGCTTAACTGCCAATAGGCGGTGTTGTTATAAACCACACGTCTAAAGTCTGCAGCACCGGCTTTGGGCTCTATATATTGGGGAACAAAGTTAACGTTAACCGCCGACTCAGAATGCCAAATAGGCACATCGTCACGGTAAATCATGGCGTAGGTGTCTGAGTTTAGGTTATTGAGTTCGGGCGTTAAGATAGAGCTGGGCATAATAATACCGCGCTCTGTAAAATCAACCTCGGAGATGAGTGAATACAGGTGCGCTTCGAGGTTTTTTTCGGTGGCATCAACAAGTGACGCGTAATACGCCTTACCTATGGAGTAAAACAAAATAGGTAAGGCGACTAATAAAACAAAGACAAGGATAAATCCTTGCCTTATTTTTAACGAAATTTGCGGTGCTACCACTGGCTTTTAAGCCTGTAACCACGCCCACGTAGTGTTTCTACTGGGTTAAGCACACCGTCAGGGTCGAGCTTTTTACGTAAACGCAATACAAACACTTCAATGACGTTTGAATCAAGATCGAAATCTTGGTCATAAATATGTTCTGTTAACTCAGACTTTGAAATTACTTTTTGCGGGTTAACCATTAAGTATTCAAGTACTTTATATTCGTATGCGGTTAAGCTTAGCTCTTTGTCGTTTACCCACACTTGTTGTGAACGCGTATGAATTTTAATAGGGCCGGCTGTCATTTCTGGGTTTGCTTTACCTGCACTTCGACGAATAAGCGCATTACAGCGAGCAATGAGTTCTTCAACATGAAATGGCTTAGTTAGGTAGTCGTCAGCGCCCGCATCGAGGCCTTCAACTTTGTCTTGCCAGCGATCGCGCGCCGTTAAAATTAAAATAGGGATAGTGATCCCTTGGGCGCGGGCTTTGTTTATAAGCTCTATGCCATCTATTTTAGGCAGGCCTAAATCAACCACTGCCATGTCTAAAGGGTATTCTGTTATATGAAAAAGGCCCGCTTCGCCATCGTGACATAAATCAACACTGTAACGCTCTTTTTCTAATGCATTGCGCAGATTATCTGCCAAATGTAAATCATCTTCTATTACTAAAATTCGCATTGGTTAATCCTTTTTCACTTCGCCAGTTTTTTTGTTTATCTTCAAATCGACGACGTGGCCGTCAGCTTTTAAAATTCGTACTGTATAAAATTGTGTTTCTTCTGAAATTTTTAATGTTGTACCGTCTGTGGTTTGTTTTGCAAGTATTACTGCTTTCTTTTTGCTTATCTCAATTTTATCGGGTGTGCTGTTAGTATTATTTGCATGGGCAACATTAGCCAAACAAAAAACAGCAATTAAATTGAGTGTTAATAATACACGCATTACGAAACTCCTAGAACATACCTGCTTAGCCTAAAAAACTAAGCCACTAAAATTTAATTACTCTATTGGGTATTTAAATTTTTATAAGACAAAGTCTAATTAAAAATGAGTGAACAAACCCTGAATTACTGGTTGCAGTTAAACAGGGGAACTCACGTTAATGTTAAGCAGGGAACACTTTTTTGAATGGTTTAACGATTGAGTTTTCATATACGCCACCCGCAACATAAGGATCATCTGCGGCCCATTCTCTGGCATCTTCTAAAGAGTTAAATTCAGCAATCACTAAAGAGCCAGTAAAGCCAGCATCTTGAGGGTCTTCACTATCAACCGCTGGAAGGGGGCCGGCTGTTAATAGTCGACCTTCGTTTTCTAGCGTTTGTAAACGTGCTAAATGAGCAGGGCGAGCGGCTTTTCTGTGCTCTAAGCTGTTCTGGACGTCCGTTGAATAAATCATATACAACATAAAAATACTCTCAAAACTTGTTAAATTTAATTAACTGCATACTAGCATAGCGTTGATAAATGGTGAATTAAAAGTGTTTATGGCGATGTTTACAGCAAGAATGTTTTTTTACGCGGTAATTGCTTGAAAAGCGTTGTGTAACACTGGTAGAGTCCCTTGGATAAGATAAATAATAACAAGGTTATTACATGAGTGAAAATAGAGAGCACTTTAGCTCCCGCTTAGGATTTATATTAGCAGCGGCGGGTTCTGCTGTGGGCATTGGTAACTTAGTAGGCTTTCCAGTTTCTGCGACTAAGAATGGCGGTGGTGCATTTTTGCTCGTCTATGCTTTGTTCGTCGCATTCATTTGTTTACCCGTCATGATGGCCGAAATGGCTATGGGTCGCCACGCACAAAAAGATCCTCTTGGTGCATACAAGGCGTTAGCCAATAACGATAAGAAATGGAAGTTTGCTGGCTTTTTAGCCGTGTTAACGCCATTTATGATTGCCGTTTTTTACATGGTGATCACGGTGTGGATTTTTGGTTACTTAAGCCAAACCGCATTTGGTAATTTGGATAAGTTGGCAAACCCTGGGCACTTTGATGAGTTTATTAACAGCTACACGGTGTTTGGCTACATGGCACTGGTTGTGGTGATTGTTAACTTAATATTGGTCGGTGGCGTAAAAGATGGCATAGAAAAAGCGGCTAAATTTTTGATGCCGGCGTTATTTGTCATGCTTATTATATTAGTGGGTTACGTACTCACCCTTGATAACGCAATGGCGGGTGTGAAGTACTATATTATTCCTGATTTTAGTAAAATGAATGCCAGTGTTCTTAATGGCGCATTGAGCCAAGCGTTTTTCTCATTGTCGTTAGGTATGGGTATTTTAATTACGTATGCCTCTTACATTTCTAAAAAAGATGACATTGTGGGCAGTGCGAAAATGGTTGCCATTACCGACTCATTAGTTGCCTTTGTAGCAGGCTTAATGGTGTTACCGGCTATTTTTAGCTTTGACCCAAATACCGATCCGACAAAGTTATCTGACTCGTCAGTTTCAATGATTTTTGTGTACTTACCAAAAATCTTATTAGCGTTACAACACGATATTGGCTACTTTGGTGCCTCTGCAGTGGCGTTTATTTTCTTTTTGCTGGTATTTTTTGCTGCAATTACATCGTTGGTATCAATTGTAGAAGTGCCGACTGCCACACTAAGTGACCGTAAAGGCATTAGCCGTAAAAAAGCGCTAGGAATACTTACCTTATCAACCGGTGTGTTAACCATTATGTGTATTATGTCGTTTGGTATGATTGACAGCCTAACTACCTTTACTAGCTACGGCAGTGGTAACAAGAGCTTTTTTGATATTGTATATGACGTGTTCTACGACACTATTTTACCACTCAATGGTTTAATGGTGTGTTTGTTTGTAATGTATAAATGGAAGAAAGTTCGTTTAAGTGAAGAGCTAAGACAAGGTTCGCCTAATTATGCGAATAGCTTTATGGAAAAGTACGTTAACTTTTCTTTACAAACATTTATCCCAGCGATTTTACTGCTTATTTTTGTAAACACCGTTGCGACCAAGTTTTTTAATATCAGTATTTTTGGTTTTTAATTAAAACTTAATTTAATAAAGCCGCGCTTATCGCGGCTTTTTTGTTGCAGTTAGTTAATTCAGTGCACCCGAATCTAAGTAGTCACCAATCCCTAGGGTAAACATCCAAATGCCCCATAAGCTGTGCTCAATAACACAGGCAAAAGTTGAGCGACTTTGTGCGTAGGTATAGGCAAACAGCAAGCCACCGACAAACGCTAAACTAACAGCTATCCAATTGGCGTAAATAATATGTGCCAATGCAAATACACTGGCGCTAATAATAATGCGCAACCATTTACTGGGCATAATGCGCTTATAGCGATGAAAAAAATACGTTCTAAATATTAACTCTTGCGGGATCACCGACAATAAAGGGTAAAGCAGCAATAGCATCAGCCAATCGGTGAGGTTTTCACGCGGTAAAGTAAACCAGTGTCCTTGGTAGAGTAGGTTATAAAACACCCCTGAAAATAATGCGCCAATAAAGAAAAAGCTAAACATACGGCGCTTCACAGCAGAAAACTGCCCCATACTGGTTAATCTAAAGCGCTTAAAGTGAATGTCGTTTAGTAGCAGCATACAGCACACACTCATTAAAATGATCAGTGCTGGAATAAGCCAGTTAGATAAATACTGGCGAATATTAAAGCCAATTAAAGGCAGTATGATAAAAATAAAGGTAAATTCAAACCAGCGGTATTGATTAGCGTTCACGTTTGCTCACGTTGATTTTTATTTCACCTTAGCAAGCGATTAAGTCATCTTTATGACTATAAAACAGCCAAGCTGATTATATTTAAACCCAATGACTCTCACTAAGGCCCTTAGCCCTCGGTTAAGGTTGACTTACCCCCTTGCAACCCTTAGCCTGCCTGCTTTTATTTTTACATCATTGTATTGCCACGCTAGTTGGCTAAAGCCAGCGCGTGTATTTAGGAGCAAAAAATGAATAAGGCAGAACTTGTTACAGCCATGGCACACACGAGCGAGTTAACAAAAAAAGAGGCGCAATTAGCGTTAACCAGCTTACAAAAGGTGATTACCAAATCATTGTCTGAAGGCGATCAGGTACAAATATCTGGTTTTGGCACTTTTGCATTAAGTTATTACCCAGCCCGTACGGGTCGTAATCCACAAACCGGCGAAGCAATAGAAATAGAAGGGGCTAATAAAGCCGTATTTAAGCCAGCCAAAGCGTTAAAAGACAGCCTTTAATTGTCAGTGCTTGTAAGGGAGTTTTGTTATTCAAACAAAGCATGTACCTTGCAGGCTATTTTTATTTTTAAAAAATGGCTGTGTAGTATCTGCAACCACTGTAAATAATTTACATAGCACTCTCATCTCTTTATATAAAACGCCAATATTATCAGTATGTTATTTTTGGTATGTGATATGCAAACCTCTCTGTGTATCAAAAAATAAGATAAGGAGTATTTAATGAGTAATTTACATAGCAGCACCCGTTTACAAGGTAAAAAAATTGCCATTTTAGCCACCGATGGATTTGAACAAAGCGAGCTACTTTCGCCGCAAAGCGCATTACTAGAGGCGGGCGCCGATATAGAGGTGGTGTCTATTAAAGAAGGGCAGATCACTGGTTGGAATAAAGATAATTGGGGTGAAAAAGTAACCGTTGATAAATTAGCTGCCGATGCCAATGCCGCTGACTACGATGCACTTTTATTGCCGGGTGGTTTGTTTAATCCCGATAGCTTACGTCAAAATACAGATGCCAAAGCGTTTGTTGATGGCTTTTTTGGAGCTAAGAAAAACAAACCCGTGGCCGCTATTTGCCACGCGCCGTGGTTATTAGCTGAAATTAATAAGCTCAGAGATAAAAAGGTGACTTCCTTCCCTAGTATTAAAAGTGATTTAATTAACGCCGGAGCTCACTGGGTAGATCAAGAAGTGTGTGTTGATAACGGCTTAGTCACTAGCCGCAGCCCTGCAGATTTAGATGCATTTAATGCAAAATTTATTGAAGAAATACTCGAAGGTAAGCACCAAGCGCATTAGCTGTGGGCTTTTAAATAGAAAAGGGCATATTACATGCCCTTTTTTATTGATAATGATAAAACACAGCTTGCTATTAAAGTGCAGTAGCGGCTTTCATATCGCTTACAAATGTTTTTAGCTGCGAGGTCATCGCATCTAAATCATCTAAGTTTGCTTCAATAATT
Source organism: Pseudoalteromonas issachenkonii (assembly GCF_002310795.1). NCBI lineage: Bacteria > Pseudomonadati > Pseudomonadota > Gammaproteobacteria > Alteromonadales > Pseudoalteromonadaceae > Pseudoalteromonas > Pseudoalteromonas issachenkonii. The sequence continues at coordinate 1,843,312 of NZ_CP011030.1, read as the reverse complement.
TTTACCACAGCAGAGCCCGAAATAGCCCCCGCAGCACCGGCTTTAAGTGCCGCTTTTACATCTTCAGGCGTTGAAATACCAAAGCCTAATAATGCAGGTGCACTGTGGTACTCTTGTAAGCGCGTAACCACATGGGTTGCTGGCATTTGTGCTTTGGTGTCTGTACCTGTTACCCCAGCACGAGAAAGCAAGTAGGTGTAGCCACGGCCGTATGATGCACATTCACGCAAGGTATCGTCACTGGCGTTCGGTGTAGCGATAAAAATCGGGTCTATACCATTGGCCATGGCGGCTTTTCTAAACATTTTAGACTCATGTAATGGCACATCAGCCACTAAAATAGAGTCAACACCCACTGCTTTTGCATCGGTGTAAAACTTTTCTAAGCCACGTTTAAATATTAAGTTTGAATACAATAACAAACCAATTGGAATGTCGGCGTTATATTCACGGATCTCTTTAATAATATCAAAGCAGTCTTGCGTATTAATATGCACGTTTAAGGCACGAATATTGGCTTTTTGAATGACAGGGCCATCGGCAATCGGGTCGGAAAACGGAATACCTAATTCAAGCCCGTCAGCGCCGCCATCAATTAAGCTTTTAATAATTTCGATGCTTTGCGCTTTACCTGGATCGCCAATGGTTACAAACGGTACAAAAGCACCCTGGTTTTGCTCTTTAAGCGCGGCAAACATTTGTCCGTAACGGTCAGTTTTTACGTGGCTCATAGTTGACCTTCCTCTGATAATACCTTGTGTACGTGGGCTAAGTCTTTGTCTCCACGACCACTTAAATTAATAACAATGATACTGTCTTGCGTTTGCTCTTCTGCATAATCTAGGGCATAGGCTAGCGCATGACTTGATTCAAGCGCAGGAATAATCCCTTCGTGTTTAGCTAATGCTTGAAAGGCATCAAGTGCTTTGGTGTCGGTAATACCGACATATTGAGCACGGCCAGTTTCGTGCAAAAAGGCATGTTGAGGGCCAACTGCGGGGTAATCTAGTCCCGCCGATACAGAGTAAGACTCTTCAATTTGGCCATCTGTATTTTGCATAATATAAGTGTAAGTACCGTGCAAAATACCTTTTGTTCCTTTACAGATAGTTGCGCCATGTTCGTGCGTGTCTAACCCTTTACCTGCAGGTTCAACGCCAATGAGTTTAACGCTTGGCTCATCAATAAAATCGGTAAACATACCAATTGCGTTAGACCCACCGCCTACACACGCAATAACCGCATCAGGCAAACGGCCTTCGGCTTTAAGTACTTGTTGTTTTGCTTCTTCACCAATAATTTTTTGATATTCACGTACAATAGTCGGGAATGGGTGAGGACCCGCTGCAGTACCTAAAAGGTAATGAGCCTCTTGATAATTGGCAGACCAATCACGCAGTGCCTCGTTAACCGCATCTTTTAATGTACCCGAGCCTGCGGTTACCGGAATAACTTCAGCGCCCATTAGCTTCATTCTAAATACATTTGGTTGTTGGCGTTCAACATCTTTTGCACCCATATAAATGCGGCATTTTAGTCCAAGTAACGCACAGGCAAGTGCCGTTGCAACGCCGTGCTGGCCGGCGCCTGTTTCAGCAATCACTTCTTTTTTACCCATACGTTTGGTAAGCAGTGCTTGGCCTAAAACTTGGTTTGTTTTGTGCGCACCACCGTGGAGTAAATCTTCACGCTTTAAGTACAGTTTTACTTTTGGGTTTTTAACTAAGTTACGCGTTAAAGTAAGCGGGGTAGGACGACCCGCATACTCGTTAAGTAATTTACTTAGCTCTGCCTGAAATTCAGGATCTTTTTGTGCTTTATTAAATTCGTTTTCTAACTGCTTAAGCGCAGGGACAAGCAGTTCGGGTACAAACATACCGCCAAACTCGCCAAAATAAGCTGGATTTTGCATTTTAACCTCAATAATTTCTGATACTTGTAAAAGCATGATGTAGTTTGTTTGCACACTTTTTACCTGGCGACTCTTCAACACCTGAATTTAAATCAAGCCCAAGAGCATCTTGAAAAAGTGCATCGCTAATATTGTCTGGGTTTAAGCCGCCAGCAAGCATAAATGGGGTCGTGGCATCGCGAAGTACCGACCAATCAAATGTTTTGCCTGTGCCGCCAGCCTGTGAATCACTGTGGGTGTCGTATAAATGGCGATCGGCTCCTATAATAGGTTGAGGCAAAGCATCTTTGATGGCCTGTGCTTTCCATATTTCACAATGACGTGGTAGTTCATTACGTAACGATGCAATGTAATGTTCATCTTCTTGGCCATGTAATTGAACAGCAGACAGTTTTAGTTGTTTAGCGTGCTCAGCAACCTCTGCTATGGCGGCATTAACAAACACCCCAACAAATTTTAAAGGGGCACTTTGGCTGATTTCTTTGGCGCAATCTAAATCGACAAAGCGCGGTGATTTTGGATAAAAAATTAATCCGCCATAAAGGGCACCGTTGTCGTAAGCCGCAATGGCATCTTGATTACGGGTTAATCCACAGACTTTGTTTTCGCCTAGGATTACGCGGCGACACGCTTGTAATAAATCAGCCTCTGCCATTAATGAGCTGCCAATTAAGAATCCATTACATAAAGGCGCTAAACGCTTTACATCTTGATGGGTATAAATACCTGACTCTGAAATAACCACTTTATCGTTAGGAATAAGCTTACGTAGTCGCTCGGTTGTGGCTAAGTCGGTGCTTAAATCGCGCAAGTCACGATTATTAATCCCAATTATTTGTGCATTGAGTGCCAGTGCACGATGAACCTCTTCTTCGTTACTCACCTCAGTTAGTACCGACATATTTAACGAATCGGCGACTGCATGAAGCGTTTTATACTGCTCATCGTCAAGCACTGATAGCATCAGTAAAATAGCGTCACCACCATAAATACGTGCCATGTAAACTTGGTATTCATCAATAAAAAAGTCTTTACAAATAAGTGGCTGCTCTACTTGGCTGCGCACAAACTCAAGGTAATCAAAGCTACCCTGAAAGTACTTTTCGTCAGTTAATACACTCATACAAGTGGCATACTGCTTATACGCTTGGGTGATTTCTGTTAAATCAAACGGCTGACGAATTAACCCTTTAGAAGGCGATGCTTTTTTGCACTCTAAAATAAACTGCGTGCCAGGTGCTGCTAACGCTTGATAAAAGCTACGCTCAGTCGGTTCAGCTTGATGCTTAAAGCTCTCAAGTGGGCGTGCTGCTTTGCGTTCAATGAGTTCTATTTTTTTATCGGCAATAATTTTGTCTAATACATTAGCCATGACTTACCTCAATAATTGCATTTAGTGTGTCCATGGCCTTGCCTGAACGTAATAATGAGTGTGTTATTTGTGCACCTTGTTTTAACGATTGTGCTTGGCCAGTTAAGTACAGCAATGCAGCAACGTTAACAATAATAGCGGCGTTATGTGCCTCGCTACCTTTGCCCTGTAAAATGGCAAGGCTGGCGTTTGCATTGTATTGTGGGCCTTCACCGGCTAATTGTTCAAGTGAATAGTTTGCAAGGTCAAAATCACTAGGGTTGAGTGTGTATTGGGTGATTTTGCCGTTATCCAGCTCAACAACCTGTGTTGGGCCATGCAAGGCGATTTCGTCGGTGCCAGAGCCGTGAACTATCATAGCGCGTTTAGTGCCCAGAGTATGAAGAGTTTGCGCCATAGGTAGGCACAAGGATTCATCGTATACCCCCAGCAATTGAACATCTGGGGCAGCAGGATTAGCTAGCGGCCCAAGAATATTAAAAATAGTACGGGTTTTTAAAGTGGTTCGTACGTTCATCGCATGGCGCACGCCGCTGTGATAGTGCGGTGCAAATAAAAAGGTAAAATTTGTATGTTCAAGGCATTTAGCCGCTTGTGTGGGGGTCATATCAATATTGATCCCGAAGGCTTTGAGTAAATCAGCAGACCCTGAGTTACTCGATACACTGCGATTGCCATGTTTTACCATATTAACACCGGCAGCGGCTGCCACAATTGCCGCGGTTGTACTGATATTGATAGTGTTTGAACCATCGCCACCGGTACCACAGCTATCGGCAAGTTGAGTTTTAATGGTTGTAAATGCCACGGCGTTTTCACGCATTGAGGCCGCAGCACCGGCGATTTCATCGCTTATTTCACCTTTCATTTTAAGGCTAATTAACAGTGCAGAGAGCTCAATATCGCTCATATTCCCTTGCATTATTTGATCAAAAAGTGTTTTTGCTTGTGCATAGCTCAATGATTGCTTGGCAATAACGTGCTCAATAGCCTGTTGAACATTAAGCGAGTTTTGTAATTGTGTAGTCATAATGTTCCCTTTATTTGGCACGCGTTAAATAGGCAACGCTTTGCTGTAGCAGCATAGCGCCATTGGGCGTTAAAATAGATTCTGGGTGGAATTGATAACCCAGCGCAGTGTCTTGATGATGATAAATAGCCATTGGAATATCTTGATACTTTGCAATAACCGCTAAGTTATCAGGTACTTTTGTGGCCATTAATGAGTGATAACGCGCCACTGGTATAGTGCTTCCCATTCCGTTAAACACCGGATGATCGTCTAACTCAATAATTGATGATTTACCATGTACGGTTTCACCAGCATGACCGATTACTCCGCCATAACTTTGTGTTAGTGCTTGTTGGCCTAAACAAATGCCCAGCATCGGGAATTTACCTTTGCACAAGCTAATCAACTCCATTAGGCAACCCGCATCACTGGGTGCCCCTGGGCCTGGCGATAAAACCAGTAATACCTGCTTATGCTCTGCCTGCATTTTGTTGAATATTACTTCAGCGCTAATGTTATTTCTGTAAACAACTAACTCAGCACCTAGCATTGTTAGTTCATCAACAAGGTTATAGCTAAATGAGTCAAAGTTATCTAAAAAGTAAATTTTAATAGGGTGTGCTTCACTCATTTTATACAGCCTCATATGTCGATTTAATCGCGGTGATCACCGCCTGTGCTTTAGCGCGGGTTTCGTTAGCCTCTGACATTGGGTCTGAATCAAACACAACCCCAGCGCCAGCTTGCACATAAGCAATATTATTTTTAACAAAGGCTGCACGAATAACAATACAGCTATCCATTGCACCATCACCAGTTAAATAGCCAACTGCGCCGCCATAACTGCCGCGGCGTTTTCCTTCGGTTTGGCGCACAAGCTCTGCAGCTCTTACCTTTGGCGCGCCCACTAATGTGCCCATGTTCATACAGGCTTGATAAGCATGTAGGGCATCTAGTTCGGGTTTTAATTTCCCCACCACGCGCGACACTAAGTGCATTACTTGTGAGTAACGGTCTACTTTTAATAGCTCTTTGGCATGGCGCGAACCCGGCACGCTAATGCGGGCCACATCATTACGCGCTAAATCAACCAGCATTAAATGCTCTGCACGTTCTTTTTGATCGTTTCTAAGCTCAAGCTCAATACGGCTATCTAAATCAGGATTGATTTGTCCATTAGCAAATTTGCCGCGAGGGCGTGTGCCGGCAATCGGATAAACCTCGACCTGTTGAGATTGAACTTCGTATTTAAGCGCGGACTCAGGAGATGCGCCAAATAATGAGAAATCTTCATCGCGCATATAAAACATGTACGGACTAGGGTTTTGTTTTTTTAGCTGGCTGTAGGCATGTAAAGAGTCAGGGCAGGGTAGTGAGAAGGTACGAGAAGGCACCACTTGAAAAATATCGCCATCGACTATGTGTTGCTTGAGCTTAATTACTTGCTGGCAGTATTGCTCATCACTAATATCAACACTCACTGGGCAGTAGCCAGTTTGGCTTGGTGCGTTAAAGTCAGCAGCATGGTCGCATAATGTATTCAAACGCTCTAATTGTTTGCCTACTTCAAAGCAGTTTGCATGTACATCAGGGCCATTAAATACGTTACCAATTAATTCCGTTGTTTGTTTTTGATGATCAATAACAACCAGTGTTTCTGCTAAATAAAAAACATAGTCTGGACAGGTGTTTTCCCCGTCGGGTACATCGGTGAGTTGTTCAAAATTAGCCACCATGTCGTAGGCAAATACGCCGCCTAAAAACACCGAGAATGGATTGTTGGTGGTACTTTTAATGCTATTTAAACAGCTGCGTAATGCACTAAAAGCGTTATCTGCAATCAGCTTACTGGCTTGGTCAATGGTGTCATCTACTGGGTGATACTCCAGTGTTAATGTGGTATCGGATAACTGTGATGCGCAGTTTTTTACATTAGCTTGTAAATAACTGAGTAACTGCTGACCATTATTTGATTGTGCTGTTACGCTCACTTGATTGCCTTGGCAGACAATACGCAGTGCACAATCAACGAGTATTAAGCTTTTTACGCTATCTTTAGAATCTATCTCTGCAGATTCAAGTAATAGTGAGTTAGGTTTATCAAGTGCGGCATACAATGCAAGTGGGCTACTTATGTAGTCTCGTACTTGCGTTATGCTGGTCACTTCACCTGGTGTTGTTGTTATATGACTAAAAATCAAACCTCATCCCCTAAAAAAAATAAAACCCCGCAATGCTAAGCAGTGCGGGGTTTGAATAACGATGTCTAAATTATAGATAGACCATTACCGTCCCGCTATGCCAGGCGCCACCACCAATGATGTGTAAGAGTATTTACGTTATTCATGTTTTTAATTCCTGTTAATCTTATATTGCAAAATTTAGTGATAAAAAAACCCGCATGGTAGCGGGTTAGAATTTTTTGTTTAGACACGACAATTCATCACCCTTGATTTTAAGAGTGCCACCACCAAATGATGTTGTGAATTGTATTTTTCATTGTTGTTAATTCTTTAATGTCTAAAAGTGGCTACAGTAAAACGTATCAACTGCTTTTATGTCAAGTGTTTATTTAAAACAATTTAGTTAAAAAACTTGTTATACTGGGTGAAACACCGTTAAACCCTAAATTTAAGTAGTTTTCATTTGATAAAATACGACCTACATAGTCACACCACGCACTCAGACGGCCATTTAACCGTTGAGGAATTATTAGCGCGAGCAGTCGACAAAAATATTGATGTATTTGCTATTACCGATCACGATACGGTGGCTGCTATCGAACCTGCACGGGCTTTTATCAAACGTGAAAATTTGCCGCTTAAACTTATTAACGGGGTTGAAATATCAACCAAGTGGGAAAGTTTTGAAATTCATATTGTTGGACTAAATATTGATACCAACGATAGTACCTTGCATACATTACTGAGCGAGCAGCAGCAAAAACGCGAAACCCGCGCGATAGAGATTGGCCATCGACTAAATAAAAATGGTTTTGAGGGTATTTACCAACAAGCTCGCGAGCTGGCCGAAAATGCACAAATTACTCGCGCTCACTTTGCCAGAGCATTAATTGAGCGTGGTGTAGCTAAAAACTTTCCTGGGGTATTTAAAAAGTATTTAGGGCGAGGTAAAACCGGTTACGTGCCAAGTAATTGGTGTGATATGCAAACAGCTATTGCGGCGATTCATGCCGCAGGTGGGGTGGCCGTTTTAGCGCACCCAAGTAGCTATAAAATGTCGAACAAGTGGCTACGTAAATTGTTAGTGGAATTTAAATCAGTAGGCGGAGATGCAATGGAAGTTGCTCAGCCGCAGCAGGCGCCAAGTGAACGTCAGTTTTTAGGGCTATTGAGCCAAGAATACGAGCTACTTTGCTCACAAGGCTCTGATTTTCATTTTCCGACTAGCTATTTAGAACTTGGAAAAAATTTATACTTACCTAAAGATTGCCAAGGGGTTTGGCAAACATGGGAAAAGCACGAAGGAGTTGCATTATGAGTCAATTATTTCATATACATCCAGATAATCCACAGCCTAGATTAATTTCTCAAGCTGTTGATATTATTAAACAAGGCGGCGTAGTTGTGTATCCTACAGATTCAGGATACGCGATAGGCTGTAATTTAGGTAATAAGCAAGCTAAAGAGCGCATTGAACGTATTCGTGGTATTGAAAAACATCACAATTTTACTTTGGTATGCCGTGATTTATCTGAGCTGTCTACTTATGCGCGTGTTGATAACCAAATGTTTAGGCTTATTAAAAATAATACCCCAGGGCCTTACACATTTATTTTTAAAGGTACAAAAGAAGTGCCTAAGCGGTTATTAAACGACAAGAAAAAAACCATAGGCATACGTGTTATAGAGCACCCAATAGCGTGTGCTTTATTAGCTGAGCTGGGTGAGCCCTTAATGTCGTGCTCACTTATTTTACCGGGCGAAGAGTTTACTCAAGCTGATCCCGATGACATTTTAGAGCGCCTTGATAAACATGTGGATTTAATTATTCATGGTGGGTATTTACCTGAGCAAGCGACCACAGTGATTGATTTATCAGAAGATGATATTCAAATTCTTCGTGTTGGTTGCGGTGATACAACGCCATTTGAATAACAATGAAACAGTCTGAGACGCTATCATCAACGCCAACACCTGATATGCCAGTGCAGCAAAAGCTCCCTCTGGCTTTTTTACATGGTAAAGCCGTTGTTGATAAACCCGAAGATTTATATATCCCGCCTGATGCGCTTGAAGTTATTTTAGAAACCTTTGAAGGGCCTTTGGATCTGCTGCTTTATCTAATTAAAAAGCATAAGCTAGATGTTCTTGAGTTGTCTATTTTTAGCATTACTGAGCAGTATGTAAAATATGTAGAAATGATGAGCGAGTTCCAGCTAGAACTCGCGGGTGAATATTTAGTAATGGCGGCATTGCTGGCCCAAATTAAATCTAGGCTGTTACTGCCTGTTCATGAAGAGTTAGAAGAAGAAGACGATCCCCGCGCCGAACTTATAAAACGTCTACAAGAGTACGAACAATTTAAAAAAGCGGCCGAAAATATAGACAGCCTACCTCGTGTTGGCCGCGATATCTTTATAGCGCAGGCAAGCGTGCCGGAACTAGCAGAAAAAAACCAGCCATTACCTGAACTGGCAGTCAAAGATTTATTGTTAGCGCTAAGCGATGTCATGGCGCGTGCAAAAACATTCGAGCATCATTTAATTAGCGCTGAAACCCTTTCAACGCGTGAGCGCATGAGCTTGATTTTAAATACCTTATCCCAATCAAAAGCGCCTGTTGCGTTTACTCAATTATTTACCTTTGAAGAGGGACGCAGTGGGGTTGTTGTTAGTTTTATCGCTATGTTAGAACTAATAAAAGAGGGCCTGATTGCCTGCTTACAGGTTGAACCTGATAGCCAAATATACGTGTCTCTTAACGAGTCAGCTGCTAGCTAATCCCTTCTCAACGTCATTTGCAATTATATTAACCTTATACATTTTACTGTGCGTATACGCACGATGAGTGTTTGCATATGCTATTTTAATCACCACTTAATCATTATATCGTAGTGTTATTACTAAATAAGAGATTGGCAGTAGGGAATGTTTAAAAACTCAAAAACCAGCTATGGCGTGGTGGCTATATTTTTACACTGGCTAATGGCGCTGACCGTGTTTGGTCTGTTTGGTTTAGGTTTATATATGGTTGAGCTGACTTATTATGATAGTTGGTATAAAGGATCATTAGACCTACACAAAAGCATTGGCCTTAGCTTAGCAGCGGTTTTTGTTTTTAGGCTGTTATGGCGACACTTTAGTGTTAAACCAAGTCCGATTGGCAGTAACAAGCAGTTAAATCAATTAGCCCAAACAGCACATATTTTAATGTATCTGTTTTTACTGATCATTATGGTGTCAGGGTATTTAATTTCGACGGCTGATGGACGACCCATAGAAGTATTTGGCTTTTTTTATGTAAAAGCTATCGACTTTGCGTTTGATTCTCAGGCTGATATAGCCGGGCAAATCCATTTCTATAGCGCATGCTTATTAATTGGATTTGTAGTATTGCACGTGTTAGGTGCGCTAAAACATCACTTTATCGATAAAGATAAAACATTAATTAGAATGATCAGATTACAAAAGGATGATTAAAATGAAAAAATTATTTTTAACTTCAGCGTTATCAGCAGCGATGTTTATGACAGCGACCACTGCGAATGCCGCAGATTATGTTATTGACACAAAAGGTGCGCATGCTTTTGTAAACTTTAAGATTAAACATTTAGGCTACAGCTGGCTGCATGGGCGTTTTAATACCTTTGATGGTAAATTTAACTACGATGCTAAAAATCCAAATGCGTCTCAAATTAGTGTAAATATTGATACGGCAAGCCTAGATTCAAATCACGCAGAACGTGATAAACACTTACGTGGTAGTGACTTTTTAAACGTAAGCAAATACCCACAGGCAAGCTTTAAGAGTACAGCGATTAAGTTTGACGAAGACGGTGAAGAAGCCACTGTAACCGGTGACTTTACTCTACACGGTGTTACGAAGACAATTACCTTTGAAATAGATAAAATTGGTGAAGGTAAAGATCCATGGGGTGGTTACCGTGTTGGTTTTGAAGGAGAAACTAGCTTAAAACTGGCCGACTACGGTATTGACTATAACTTAGGCCCAGCATCTACCCATGTTGATATTGGTTTATTTATTGAAGGTATTCGCCAGTAAGACTATTTTAAAAAAGCTAAGCGCTAATTAGTAATACGCTTAGCTTTTTATTATTGTAAATGTGCTTCTAATTTGGGTTTTAAATGACTTGGTAACCACCGAGTTAATATCTGTTTATAGTTTTCAGTCTGCTTAATCAGTTTGAGTTGTTGATTAAGCGTAGCAACATCCTCTGCACCTTGCTCGTTTTTAGTACAGCCAATGTAACCGTAACTTATTTCTGGGGCTTCAGTGAGCATCCGCTGGGTTAAATTATCAGTAAACCCCATTGTTTTTGCTAAATAATAATGTTCACTTGGGTAACCTAATAAAATATCAATTCTTTTAAGGTTAAGCATATATGTTAACGTACTGAGGGTATCGCGGGTTGGTCGAATGACCAGGTTTATACCGGGTGTGGTGTTGATTATTTTATCAATTTCACTGCCATAGGAGCGATTCATAGATACACCTAAGGTAAGCTTTTTATTAACTAATAAATTGGTTAATGACACCGGTTTAGCGTCTTCAATATCAAGCGCACTACTTAGCTTGGTATGCATGGCAATTGATGGCGAAAGCCCTGCTGTAGAGCTTTGATGTGTGAAATAAACACGCTCTTCGCGGTATTTATTCCTATAGAGCGACAAAGCACAGGCATTAGACTGCAGGTTTGCGAGTTCCTGAATCACTTTACCTGAGGGGATGATCACTCTTTCAAAGGTAATATGCGGCAGCTGCTGTTCTAAAAGCGAAATAATACTTTCGTCACGACCTTGGGATTTGTTCGGCCCGCTTATAATGTAGTAGGGCGCAAAATCATGTGTTAACCATTTTATTGTTCTGGCATTACACTTTGTGCTTAAAAATACACAGACTAACAGTATTAACCACGAAAACCGCATTTGCACTACAACGAATAAATAAACAAGGATTTAAGTGTAGTCAATAATACACCAAAAAGTAAAATGCCAGCTTCACGCTGGCATTTAGATTTATTTATAAGTGTTTAACTTATCAATAATAATTAGCTGGCTTTGAGCCACTTTACAAATTGACGTGCATCACTTGCTTTTTGAAACAATGCATTTTTCAAACCTTGTGTATCGCTAAAGATTACACGATGTTTGTTAACCGAAATTGATTGCACTGGATGTGCTATTTGGATCATAGATCCGTTATATTTGTATGACATAATAAAACTCACTTTATTTTTGTTATTTATTCTGGGCTTTTTCTTAAAGCACATTACAGATGATAAATAATCTAATTGTGTTTAGCTTCATTACAGTGTTGACGATCTTTATGACACTTTTACGATGATATTAAAAATAAATCATCAAGGTATTAATAGGGGTTCTCGCCGTACAATAACTTAGCTTTTGAATATACGTTTTGCGGGACTTACTGGATCAGGGTAAAGAGGTTAACCGCTAGGGCTTTTTATAGCCAAGCAGCGATACTACTTCACAACATTTTACTTTGCAAGCAATTTATTAAAATACTTTGAATCGAGTGGAATTCACATATAGCCGTAAATATTAATTCGCAAAGGTCAACAGACCCGAATATATCTGACTATACTCAGTTTTTAACTGAGGGGGTCAAATGAGCTCACTATCTACGCCATATCAACATTTTTTATCTAATCCAATAGCAAAGCCGCCTTGTCGTATGCACAATGCGAATATGTATGGCTTTTTTGCTGAGGTAGAATTAGATAAATCACAAAGATATATTGATTCAACGCTAAACGTAGGCGTTAAAGGGAATATTCGTTTTAAAATACTTGGCGAGTTTGCGCTTATTACATTTTCAGATATTGAAAAAATAGCCTCAATGACACCGCCTTTCGATCAGCATGGTTGGATGCAAGAAACAGATATTATCATTTGGTTGCCTGTCGCTAAAGTTGAAAATGAGGATATAAGCTACTTATATTGGTATCCAGCATTTATCTGCGTTAATAACATTTATGCACTCATAAATGGTCGCGAAACGTGGGGCTATAATAAATATTTATGTGATTACATTATGCCCGAGTGTGTAACTGAGCTTTCGAATTTTTCACTATCTTTAGAATGCTTTGATCATTTTTCGCCTGAATCAAAGCTGCAAATGCATGAGTTATTTACAATTACAATAAACTCTCAGGGGCACGAAAATGACTTTTTCTCTGTCCTAGATGATTTTGGCGAGCAAGTAGCAAATTTGTTTTCTCGTAAACATTTAGGCATTGATTTGTCATTATTAAAGCAGCTATTGAGTGGGTTTGTTAATCCACAAATGGATCAAATATTGTTTAAGCAATTTCCCGATGGCAGTAGTGATTCAGCGGTATACCAAAGCGTAATGCACTCACCCTCTATGATTAAAAAAATACATCGCTTTAAATTTCTGAAACCTGAGTTTACGTTACATCTTAATAAATTAGATAGTTTCCCCCTTGCCGATATGTTTGGTCTGAAGTTAGGTAGTCAAGCGCTGCATTTACCATTTTATGTTCAAATGGATTTTGACCAGTTAGCCGCAACTAAGATTTAAATTACTTAGAAGGATTTACCATGAACCAAGAAAAAATTGTGATAATTGGTGGCGGTGTATCGGCTATGACTGCTGCACTGTATTTAACCGAGCAGCGTGATTGGCAACAGCATCGAACTATTACTGTATACCAACAAGGTTGGCGTTTAGGTGGTAAAGGCGCAAGTGGCCGTAATGCGGCTCGTGGGCAGCGTATTGAAGAGCATGGCTTGCATGTATGGTTTGGTGCTTATGTAAATAGCTTTAAAACAATAGAAACGGTTTACACTAAGTTACAACGCACAGTCGATTCACCTTTATCTACATGGCAGCAAGCATTAAAGCCGCATAGTTTTATAGCACTAGAAGAATATATTAATGATCAATGGCAAACATGGCCAATAGATTTCCCCTTATTACCTGGAAATCCTGCGGAGGGTAGTTTGGATATTACGCCATGGGACTTTATTAAAATGACCCTAGCTTGGCTAAAAAAGTGGATACTGGATTTACAATTAGCCGCAACAAAAGCCAATAAAAATATAAATTTGAGCACAAAAAAATCTCGTGATCAGTCTTTATTACGCCATTTACATCAACAAATAGCGGACTTGGTTGATGATACAGAGGAAACTTGGCAACACTTTGCTGATGATATAAAACAATACTCGAGTGAAATAGCCTCTACTCCCAGCTTATTAATAAGTAAATTAAATCAGTTTGCTCACGCTGACAATACATTAAAACCCCAAGTACAAGAGAAAAAAGATGGCCTTGTCATTTGGTATATAGTTAGAAAACTAAAGCGTTGGCTAAATAGCGAAATGATTGAGTTATTAGACAATAATGCGCAGCTTAGACGATTATATATTTGTGCAGACCTTGCTATTGCAATGTTGGTTGGCCTGGTCAAAGACAAAGTATATCGAGATGGGTTTGGGGTCATAAACAAATTTGATTTTAGACAGTGGCTGATAAGAAATGGGGCAAATGAGCAGTACAGTGCTAACTCTGCGCCAATACGGGGATTTTATGATTTAGTATTTGCTTACGCTGATGGAGACATCAGTAAGCCTAATGTTGAAGCCGGTGTTGCATCACTAGCTATGTTACGTATTGCGCTGTGTTATCGCGGAGGGGTTATGTGGAAAATGCAAGCGGGGATGGGCGATGTCATTTTTGCTCCACTGTATGAGCTACTAAAAAAAAGAGGGGTTAAGTTTGAGTATTTCCATCAATTGCAAAACCTGGAACCCAGCCTAAATGAGCAGGGTGAACGTTTTGTTGAGGTAATTAAGTTACAGCAACAAGTTACTTTGAAATCAGATGCTGAATATCAACCACTTGTTTATGTGAAAAAACTACCTTGTTGGCCAAGTGAGCCGCTTTATGCGCAAATTAATAGTGAACAAGCCGCACTATTAAAACAGCATAATATTAATTTAGAATCTTTTTGGTCTAACTGGCCTGCTCAATATGAAAACCATTTTGGGCAGCCACTGCCAATAAAAAAATTACGCTACAAAGATGACTTTGACAGGATGATTCTTGGCGTATCTGTTGCCTCACTTGAGCATGTATGCCCTTCGTTATTAGTATGGGATACAAATTTTGCAGCTCAAGCAAAACAAGTCAAAACGGTGGCAACGCAGGCAGCCCAATTATGGCTTAGTAAGACTGACGAGCAATTAGGTTGGCAATATAGGCCACCTAGCAAAGAAGGCCCCATTCTCAGTGGCTTTAGCGAACCAATTGATACATGGGCTGCGATGATGAATTTAATCGACGAAGAGCAATGGCCTATCGATTGTCCTCCTAAAAACATTGCTTACTTTTGCAGTGTTTTTCCTTGTGACTATTACCCGCCACAAAGTGAACATCAATTTGTTATTCAAGCAAAATCGCAAGTAAAAGCTAACCTCAAAGATATGCTAGAAAATAATATGCAGTCTTTATGGCCGCTTGCGTTTCAAAATAATCAATTTGATTGGTCTGTTTTACATGGCTCTCAGTTATCAGGGGATGAACGATTAAATGCTCAATACTGGCGGGTAAATGTGGATCCCAGTGAGCGATATGTTTTGTCAGTTGCAGGCTCAAGTCAATATCGTCTGGCAACCGATGAAACACAATTTACCAATCTTTTTATTACCGGTGACTGGATAAAAACAGGCGTTAATGCCGGTTGTGTTGAAGCGGCTGTCATGGCTGGTATGCAAACAGCAAGAGCAATGGTAGGTTACCCACAACACATTAGTGGCGAAGATGCATTTGCAGCCCTCAAACATTAAAATATTATTCATATAACCGTATTATCGATTGATTAGTATATAATTAAACATGCTGTTTACATTTGTCTAGCGTAAAGGTCACAAGAAATGAAAAATAAAGGCAAGCTTCTCAATAAGAAAATAGGGTTGATATGCTTACCAGGCTTTTTACTGCCACTGCAGGCGAAAGTACTTGTAGATGATGAAAGTGCGAATGTGCGTAATATGGAAATCATAGAAGTTTATGCGCAAAAAAGAGCGCAAAAAATTGAAGAAGTTGGCATTTCTGTAAGCACCATTAAAGGTAATGATCTTCAAGTACAACACGTTAAAGATTCGACAGAGTTGTCTGTATTTGCTCCTAATCTAAAAATTAGTCAAAACGCAGCGGAAGGCACACCGCCAGCGGTTAACATTCGTGGTGTAGGGCTAGTTGATTACAATACGGCGAATACATCCCCTGTGGCGATGTATGTTGATGATATTGCTGTTGGCTCTGCAAGTAACCAAATTGTTAATTTATTTGATATTGAACAAATTGATATTTTGCGTGGTCCTCAAGGCACTTTATTTGGTCGCAATTCTACAGGGGGCGCTATTTTAATCCGCTCTAAACGCCCTGAGTTTGAACAAAGTGGTTATTTAAGCACTGGCATTGCTAATAACAATGCGACCAGTGTTGATGCTATGTTTAATTCAGCAATTAGTGAAAACACTGCCGTTCGTATAGCGCTTAATCATCAAGATTATGATTATTCCACTAACAATATTTTTGCCGACTCACCGAAAGCTGGCATGCGACAAACGAATGGCCGAGTTTCCTTTTTAGCTGATTTTGACACGGTACAGCTATTGATAAAAGGGCATATTGCCGATTGGGATGGCATAGTACAGCCGGTTGGCAGTATTGGAATTGTTGCTAATCCACTAACAGGAGAGCGATGCTCGCCAGCACAAGCGGGTTCAACCAGCTGTTTTGATAATTTTGGCTTTAATGATGCCAGTGATGATTTTTATACAGTCAGCGTAAATAATAATTCGCCTCATAAAACAGATGGTAAGGGCATTAGCGCCCATGCTAATTGGCAATTAGACACACACAATGAGCTTGTTTTTTTAAGCAGTTATAACAAATTAAAACGGGACCATGCTTTTAATTGTGATGGCTCTCCCGCACAGTTATGTGAGGGCAACTTAGGGTTAAATACTGATTTGGTGACGCAAGAATTGCGATTGCAATCTCAGTTGGGTGAGCATTTTTTAACGACGGGAATATATTATGCTGATGAGTCTATTGTTCAAGATAATGTAAATGATATTTTACGGGACTATCGGGGAATTTTAGCGACAGATTTAACCGCTACTTTTTTTTATAATAATAAAATAAACACAAAGAGTATGGCCGCGTTTACGCAATTCGATTATCAATTAAACCAAGATTGGTTGATCACTGCAGGGCTTCGTTACTCTTATGAATCGTTAGACTACGACTCAGTATCTCAGCTTAACGTTGTTATAGATGCTGACGATTTAACAGGGGTTAAGGTTCCATTTTATCGTGTTCAAGGAGAGCAGTCAGATAATGGCATTTCTGGGCAGTTAGGAGTGAACTTTAAAGTCGATGATTCAACTTACGCCTATTATCGTTTTGCTAATGGCGCCAAAAGCGGAGGCTATAACGGTGGCTTTTTATCATCGGTTGAACAGGCCCAACTCGCTGACTATCAAAAAGAGCGGTTAAACTCACATGAAATCGGATCAAAGTCCTGGTGGCCACAGCAGGGTATTCGATTTAACTGGGCTGCATTTTATTATGATTATAATGATCAACAAGTCTTTATGAATCAGCCTTCAACATCTGAGCAGAGCCCGCCAATTCAATTATTAGAAAATGTGGCTGACTCCATTATTTACGGCTTAGAAGCTGATCTTGAGTATTGGCTGACCGATAATTTGAATGTTAAGTTTGCTATGGGTTATATACCTCATGCAGAGTTTGAAGAATATGTTGATCCACTAGGGAATGCGTTAACTGATAATCGTTTGCCGTTTACCTCAAAATGGAATCTCAGTGCGGGTATTGAATACACTTTTGAGGTGGCTAATCACCCACTAACTACTCAATTATTAGTTGATTATCAATCCGATTACTATTTTGATCAGAATCAAAACCCCTATGCGATGCAAGACAGCTATAGTATTTTTAACGCCAATATACACTATCAACACGATAACTGGGCGGTTGCCATTTGGGGTAAAAACCTCTTTGGTACTCAATACAGTCACTTAAAATTTGATTTAAGTTCTTTTCTTGGCATGCTTGAAGATTTTAAGGGTGAAGGCCGGCGTTTTGGCTTGGATATTAGTTATCAGTTTTAATTTAAGGTGCAAAGTATGCCAATAAAGGCAGCTCTAAAGCTATTTATATATTGTGTATTTATATGCTTTAGCAATTTAGCAGTGGCAAATGCACTTGAGCCTTTTGCTTATACTTTGAAACAACAAGATACTGATTTGCTTAATCAAGGCAGTGTATTTCAAGTCACTGATGGCGCTTTTCCCCGAGACCATAGCGATATAGAAACGTGGCTTGAAAAAAAGCAACCACAATCGAGAACATCGTTTTTTGGTGGTAGTTTTTGGTTTGTGATTAAGCTGGAAAACAAAACTGATTTAAATGAACTTGTGTTATATCCCTATAACACGCTGCTTTCAAAAATTGAGACGCGTATTTATGATATGTCGAATTTTGATGAGCCAATAAATCGTTATACAACGGGTGGCATTTACCCTAATGAGTTTGCATTTCATTATGGTAATAGAATCGAGCTGACGCCTAATCGGCCCTACATATTAATTGCAAAATTTCAAAGTGAATACTTTTATACCCCACCTAAATTAGTGCTTTCACCTTATGATGATTTTTTTGTGAAAAAAACATCAGATAACATGATTATGCTGCTGTGCTTTGGGGTTGGTATTGCATTAGGTTTATATAATTTTCTTATTTACTTGGGTGATAGAGATAAAACCCATTTGTATTACGCCCTGTTTACCGCGTGCTGGGTATTAGCTTGGAGTCAGTTTTTTCATATACCAGATCAAATTTTTGGTTTTTACAACGCCCATTTTCATTGGCTAGGTTTTACCTTAATTCCCATCACAAATATCTTATTTTTTAACAGCTTACTTAAATTAAAGGAAACGTCTCCTCAATTATCACGGTTTTCAATTTACTTGGGCATTATTGCTACCGCAGGTACTCCATTTGCAATCATTTGGCCAGGTTTTGGCTTTATATGGGCTACTTTAGTAACGGGGGCTACTTTGTGCCTGGGTATGATTGTTGGTATACGAAGTTGGTTAAGTGGCTTTAAGCCCGCTCGCTATTTTATTTTAGCGTATTTGGCGATGGCCATTCCTAATATGGTCGGCAATTTAACTAATTTAGGGCTAATTGAACCTATAAAGATGGATCTCTATTTACTTGGGCTCATTGGTACCGCACTCGATGCAGTGCTACTTGCTTTTGCCGTGGCAAATAAATTTAGCATTTTACACCATGAGAATGTTGAATTGACTAAAAATTTAGAACACAAAGTACAGTTGCGTACTCAAGAGTTACAACAATTAGCTGAAGAACTTCGTGATGCAAGTGAAGCTAAAAGTCGATTTTTAGCCAATATGAGCCACGAAATTCGCACCCCAATGACATCAATCATTGGTTATGCTGATGGTATTATTTTAGGTGATATACAGCCTCATGAGAGAAACCATGGCATTCGGGTGATTTTGCAAAATAGTCGTCATGTTCTTGGCTTAATTAATGACATTTTGGATATGTCAAAAATTGAGGCTAACCGTCTAGAGATAGAGCTAGTTGAAACGGACTTGTTTGCCACTATTGCTGAAATCGAATCGTTACTAGGAAAACAAATCCGTGATAAAGGCTTAAAATTTAAAGTTGATTATCAATTTCCGCTACCTGATTGGATAGTCTCAGATCCAACTCGATTGAGACAAATATTATTAAATTTAGCAACCAATGCGCTTAAATTTACCAGCCAAGGTTATATAAAGCTAACGGTTAGCTGTAATAAAAAACAACTAATTATTAAAGTGAAAGATACGGGAATTGGTATGACCGACAGTGAGCAAAAAGACTTGTTTACTCCCTTTCATCAAGCTGACTCGTCGATTTCTCGCAAATACGGTGGCACTGGACTTGGGTTAAATATCTCAAAAAGCCTAGCAACTAAACTAGATGGCGATATTACGGTTTATTCTGTGCTCGGAAGCGGCAGTGAGTTTTGTTTTACTATGGCACTGCATACAACGGCTCATACAAAATGGGTTAACGCATTTGACGATATCTGTAAGTCACAAAACAAAGAGCTCCCTTTAAATAGTAACCAGCGAAATTTGATTGGTAGGGTACTCGTGGCTGAAGATCACCCAGAAAACCGACAGCTGATTAAGCGGATTTTAGAGCGAATGGGTTTAACTGTGGTGGCAGTAGAAAATGGCCGAGATGCTGCACAAGCGACACTTGATGAACAATTTGATTTAATTTTATTAGATATTCAAATGCCAATTATGGATGGTGAACAAGCAATTAATATTATGCAAGCCACGGGTGTAACAACACCGATTGTGGCGCTTACTGCGAACACGATGAAGCATGAAGTCGATCGCTATTTAAGACAAGGTTTTACCGACCATATTGCCAAACCCATCGATAGACGGTGTTTTAGTAGTAAAATCGCAAGTTATCTTGATATTGATATATGCGAAAATATTAAGCTGCCTGATGATGAGTTTGCACTGCTCAAGCAAGAATACATTAAAGGATTAAAAAAACAAAAACACACATTACAATCGCAATTTAAGCAGGGTGATATAACCGGTTTTGCACGCAGCGTACATATGATTAAGGGAACGGCAGGGATGTTTGAATGCCAAGCACTGTATCAACAAGCTGTTGAGTTTGAAAAACGATTAAAATCCGCTAACGCCGTGCTTGATAGACATCAAGTAGAGGCTTTACTCAATACAATTGACGTTATTTTAGAAGCTTAAAACCATACTTTTTAAAGCCTTGTTTCCTGTGTTGTTATGATCTGTTTATAATAGGAAGATAATTTTTAAAATACAGTGTTATTAAAAAGGAAATTTTGTGAAGCTATCTGTTTGTATTATATGTAAAAATGAAAAGGATAAAATTGAGCGTTGTTTAGAGTCAGTAAAGTGGGCAGATGAAATCATTGTACTTGATTCAGGTAGCACTGATGAAACACGTGCTATTGCAAATAAATACACAGATAAAGTATTTGTGCGTGATGACTGGCAAGGGTTTGGTGAGCAAAGACGAAGGGCAGAAGCATTAGCAACTAACGATTGGATTTTTGCAATTGACTGTGATGAAGTTGTCAGTGAGCGTTTAAAGGAAGAAATAATAACGACATTGGCAAAATGCAATGAGAAAAATATTTTAAAGCTTAACCGTTTAACGTATTTTTGTGGCCAATTTATTCGACACAGCGGCTGGTATCCTGATCGTATTGCGCGTATCTACAATAAAAAAATAACAGGTTATAACCAAAACTTAGTGCATGAGTCTGTTGTAATGCTTGATTGTAAACCAATTGAGTTGAAAGAAAATATATTACATTTTCAGCATGAAGATATTTTTGGCTATATGAATAAAAGAAATCATTATGCGCACATAGGTGCAGAGCAAATGGTAAATAAGGGTAAAAAACCATCACTCTTGAAGGCAAGTAGTTCCGCTTTTTTTGCTTTTATCCGCCATTATTTTTTAAGACGTGGCTTTTTAGATGGTAAAGCAGGATTTGTTATTGCGGTTATACAAAGCCAATATAGTTTCAATAAATACTTATTTGCCTATTATAAATAATCTCACTTAGCAGGTTAATTTTATAATCATCCGGTGGTTAAAATTAATCTGCAGTTATGCTCTACTCAGTAATGTTCTATTTGGTCGGGTGTTAAATAAAATGCCTGATGCCACCTTTATTAAAAAATCGTTCCCTTATTTTTACTAATAGTGAATACCGTGCAGTTATTCGCTGCGGTGATATCAATTATAAAAATGCAATTACAGACACCTATTAACGAACATGCTTTAATGAAAAGAGGATGTTTTTCTAGGTGTTAACAATGCAATATCAACATATTACTGTGCCAGAAAATGGTGAACATATACTTATTGATGAACAAGGACAGTGGCATATACCCGAACACCCTATTATTGCTTATATTGATGGTGATGGCGTCGGCCTCGATGTGATGCCAGTGATGCGAAAAGTAGTGGATGCCGCCATAGAGCATAGTTATGGCGCAAGACGCAAAATTCATTGGATGCAAGTTTACAATGGTGAGCAAGCTGCCAAGCTTTATGACGGTGATTGGTTCCCTCAAGAAACGATTAATGCAGTACGAGATTGTAAAATCGCGATTAAAGGCCCTTTAACAACACCGCTTGGAGGCGGATTTCGCTCGCTCAATGTCGCGCTTCGCCATGAAATGGATTTGTATGTAAATATGCGAACCATTAAAGGATTTAGTGCATTACCGTCACCCTTAAAAAACCCATTTACCACGCATATTACTGTGCTACGTGATAGCAGTGAAGATGTGTACTCAGGAATTGAGTGGCAAGCGGGCAGTGTTGAAAATGAAAAAATGCTCGATTTTTTATGTGAAGAAATGGGCGTAACTCGGCTTCGTTTTACCCAAGAATGTGGTTTAGGTATTAAAAATATCTCTAAAGAGGGATCAGAGCGATTAATACGCTATGCAATTAATTATGCCCTAAAAAATAATAGTGAATCACTCACTTTAGTTCACAAAGGCAATGTACTTAAGTTTACCGATGGCGCATTTAAGCGCTGGGGATTTGCGCTGGCCAGACGTGAATATGCTGCCATTGAGCATCAAAACGGGCGCTGGCTTGAAATACAACGTGGTGATTTACCGCCGCTGGTTATTAAAGAAGTAATTGCCGATAATATGCTTCAGCAGTGTTTAATGGATCCTGCTCAATTTGATGTGGTGGCCACCACTAATCAAAACGGAGACTTTTTAGCCGATATGCTCAGTGCACAAGTCGGTGGAGTAGGGATTATGCCGGCGGCAAACTTAAATACCGAAGTTGCGTTTTTTGAACCCACACATGGTACATTTGAGCGCATAGCAGGACAAGATAAGGCAAATCCGAGCAGTAGCTTATTGAGTGCGGTGTTAATGCTTAAGTTTATGGGATGGAGTGAGGCTGCTTGTTTAATTGAAAACGCGCTTGAAAGCACATTTGCCAGTGGACAGGTTACATTTGATTTAGCTCAATCAAATCATAACTCGACAACCTTAAGTTGCAAACAATTTGCCAACAAGGTTATCGAGCACTTTTAAAGGGCAGCATTTTACGCTGCAGAGGCGTTAGCTGTTTGCTCGCGATGAACGCATGGACGCTCTGTCAGCTCTGCAGCTCTGTGGTAAAGTTTATGGGCGCTTGGCTCATCACAGAGTGTGCCACTAAGCGTATCCATTAAAGCAACCACAATAATCGCAGGCACTTGGCAACAGTATTCATCTAAAACGGCTGCGGTTGTTTGTGCATCTACATGACAATGTGGATGACTTTTACGTTGATATGCATTTAATAAAGTATTCACGTCGAGAATGTCGTTTTCTTGGTGTTTTGTTTTACGACATGCACACCCAAACTCATCAACTAACGTGGCTAACGCTTGGTAAACGTGTTGCGTTTGAAGTGTTGTTTTACGACACAATTGTTGTTCAATGAATTGATGTAAATTTGCAGCAATGAATAATCCGTCTTGTTGTGTGAAGCTTGCTGATGTTTGCATAATTATTACTCTTAGTTTGTTGGCTTAACTTCACTGTAGCGCTAAGTGTAATATTAATGAAATTGTTGTTTTCAATAACTGATATTGATTTGATCAATATTTTAATTCTTTACCTATCAATCACTGTATTTGCAAACGCCAACAACTCGCGTCTAAGCCATTGGTGCGCTGGTGTATGGTGTAATAACGGGCTCCATATCATTTTTACTTCTATGGGGACGATTTGAAATGGCACAGGGCTAATCACTAAATTAGTATGGCTAGTTAAAAGCTTTGCTTGACGACGCGGAAGGGTTGCAATGAGTTGCTCAGATTGACACAGTAAACTGGCAATCATGTAATGACGGGTAAAGACTCTTATTTTACGTGTTTGTTCTAATTGCCATAATGCCTCATCGACCCAGCCTAATTTTTGTTTACCTGATTTATTGGTTACAGCAGGTTCGGGGCCCCAGCCGGCTCGATTAACCCAAATATGTTCACTTTTTAAGTATTGGTCTAAGTTTGCATCGTTTAAAAATGGATTATGTGGATGGGTTAAACAACAGTAGTTATCTCGCCATACAGTAGCTTGATGAAAAGAGCGCGGCAGACCATTAAAACGGTTTATTGCCAAATCGATAGTGCCTTTTTCCATATCCTGTAGGTTAACGTCGCTGGGGCTAAGTACATCGAAGTCAATGCCCGGATTTTTAGCTAGCTGCTCGCAAATAAAGGGAGCAATTAGCGTCGATTCTAAATAATCGTTTGCCATAATACGAAACGTCACGTGGGCAGTAGCGGGATTAAATTGCTCACTGGGCTGCGTGATCTCTTCTGCCATTTTTAACAGCGCTTCAATTTCGGGCTTAAGGGCAAGGGCTTTAGCTGTTGGGGTCATGGAGCCCGCAGCTCGTACCAGCAAAGGATCGTCAAATAAATCTCTTAGGCGTTTTAACGCATTGCTCATAGCCGGTTGTGTTAATGCGAGTTTATTGGCCGCTTTAGACACACTTTTTTCATCTATTAATACATTTAAATAGACGAGTAGGTTGAGATCGACATTTCTTATATTCATATGATCAATTTTATTTATTTGCTGTATTAATTATCTAAATTAAAGCGTGCTTGCTAAGGTGTAAACCTCTAATAAAAAATAATCAGCATAATTGCTAAAAATAGAAGCGCCTATACTATGCCTAGCACGTCGTTAACGTCTACCCACAATCCTATACAAGAACTCATAGCCACTAAGTTAGCACGCGCTGTATTTGCTGGCTTTGAAGCTATGTTTGCACAGTTCTTAAATATTACCTTAGGGGCACAAAGTCGCTTTGAACAACGCCAATATCATGAGGTGCAAGCGGCAATGCGAGCGCGCTTGCAAGTGTATGAGCGTCAAGTAAAGCAGGTGAGTGAGGCCGTTAAAGTGATTGCCTATGATGAACTAAACTGTCCACAAACATGGCAACGTGCAAAAAATATTTATGGCGAAATGGTTAAAGAGCATGAAAACCAGCCAATTGCACATACGTTTTTTAATTCTACTTTTGGCGCTATTTGGGATGATAAAAAAATTCGTACGGTGCATTTATTTGTCTTAAAAGCAAAGTACCGGGGGCAACCACGTTCTTATGAAGGGCTTGTGAGTCGTATTTCCTTAAAAGAAGGCTTTGATAGCGCAGTTAAAACTTTAGTCAATGAACAAGTGTTTAGAGTGCCATTTAAAAGTTTAAACGAGGACTTAGCTAAACTACAAGCAACGTTAACCCAAGGGGCGCAGCAACAATGCAGACAAGTGTATGAGCTAATAAGTTTAAATGACGGCTATATTGAGTACGCCAATTCACACTTTTACCGCAATAAAGCGTGTTATGTAATAGGACGATGTATTGCTAAAAATGGCGATAATATGCCCTTTGCAATAGCCATTTTAAATACCCCTGACGGGCTTACAATTGATGCTGTAATGATGGGCGCTGATCAGCTGAGCTTGTTATTTGGCTTTGCGCGCACGTACTTTATGGTAGATACCGACCAACCTGCACGGTATGTAGATTACTTAAGTGTGTTAATGCCTCACAAACAACGGTTTGAATTGTTTAATGCGATAGGTTTTATTAAACATGCGAAAACAGAATTTTATCGCTATAAGGTGGACACGACTAAAAGTAGCCCCGAGCAATATAAATATCATTTAGCGCCAGGTACACCAGGTATGGTGATGCTTGTTTTTACAATTGATGGCCTAGACTATGTGTACAAAGTAATAAAAGATAAATTTAGTGCACCAAAAACGGCGACAAAACAGCAGGTAAAAGATAAATATAACTTTGTAAAACAGGCTGATAGAGTAGGGCGATTAGTTGATACTCATGAATTTAGATACCTAGCCTTTGATTTAAGTCGTTTTAGTGATGAATTGCTTACACAAATGAAAAAACACATTGGTGATAGCTTAATTATTTCGGGCAAAGCGTTAATACTCAAACATGTCTATGTTGAGCGAAAAATGACACCGCTTAATTTATATATCGGTCAATGTAGCAGTAAATCACTGCAGCAGGTGATGGTTGATTATGGTAAAGCGATTAAAGAGCTTGCCAGTGCAAATATTTTTGCCGGTGACATGCTAATGAAAAACTTTGGCGTGACACGTTGGGGGCGAGTGGTATTTTATGATTACGATGAAATTTGCCCTCTTACTGATTGTAATTTTAGAGAAGTGCCAAATACTGACAACGCGTTAGAGGAAATAAGCTCACATTCTTATTTTGATATAGACCAAAATGATATATTTCCTAGTCAATTTAAGGTATTTTTTAGTGCCAGTAGCAGTGCCTTTAGCCATTTTAATCATTATCATAGTGATTTATTTACGGCAAAGTACTGGCAAATGACCCAGCAAGGTATTGAGCAAGGTCAGCTTCCTGATGTATATCCTTATAAACAAAGCTGGCGTTTTAATAATTTATAGTTTTGTTTATCTTTCAAGGTTAAATTTGAAGTCGTGTTTTTAGGCAATGCTTCCCCAGCAATTGCTGATAACGCAGCATAAATGCAGAACATGCACTGCCCAACGAGTTCGGCCTAAATTGAACAAAGGTTAGTCGACAAAGGCCAATACACTGGTTAAATCAGCACTGAATTTTTGTGCTTAAGGCGCTGTTAACACCAAAAGGAGTATTATGAAGTTTATATTAGTTGGCTTTGCTTTGTTGTCAGGCTCTGTGTTTGCCAGTGCTAACCCCCCCCCCGAGGTTACATCAATAACATTAATAACCGCTACACACTTTAATCATATGACACAGTAAATAACGAGTTAGTTGAAGCCGAAGTATGGCGAAAAATTAAATAGAATAAAATACGAGGAGATTTATGCAGTACATTTCACATCAAGATCAGCAGTTAGCGTTTGAACAAACCGACAAGCCGAAGATTAGCAGTAATGAAGTACTGGTAAAAGTAGCAGCGATTGGCGTTAACCGCGCCGATTGTATGCAGCGTCAAGGTAAGTATCCTGCTCCTGAAGGGGATAGCCCTATTCTAGGACTCGAATGTGCAGGTACCGTGTGTGAGCTTGGCAGTGAGGTAGACCCTAAATGGCAAGATAAGCGTATTTTTACTCTATGTGCTGGAGGTGCTTACAGTGAATATGTCGCGGTAGATGCGCAGCAATTAATGGAATTGCCAGATAATATTTCTATGGCAGAAGGTGCTGCTATTAGTGAAGTGTATTTAACTGCCTTTGGCGCACTCTTTGAGTTAGGAAAACTACAATCAGGGCAAACGGCGCTTATTCATGCCGGTGCCAGTGGCGTAGGCGGAGCGGCTATTCAAATGGCAAAAAGTGCCGGTGCACAGGTGGTAATAACAGCAGGGTCTGATGAAAAATGTGAACACGCTAAAGGCTTGGGTGCTGACCATGTGATTAATTATAAAACCACTGATTTTGTTGAATATATGAAGGCACATAACTTAAGTGCAAACGCCATAGTCGATCCGGTTTCTGGCCGCTATTTGAATAAAAATGCCAAAGTGGCCGCAATGGATTGTCAGATTGTGATGCTCGCATTTTTAGATAGTCGCTTTGCCGAAGTCGATTTTGCACGCTTATTACAAAAGCGCATTTCGTTTCATGCCTCGACATTACGTAATCGCAGTATCGCGTTTAAGCGCGCGTTAAGAGATGCATTTGTAGCGCGCTTTTATGATGATATTGCCAATCAAAAGTATGACTTTAATATTTATAAAACCATGCCATGGCAACAAGCTAGTGAGGCACATGCCATCTTAGAGGGTAATGAAAACTCAGGTAAAGTTGTATTGTTGGTAGAGTGAAACAAGTAATGCCACAGGGATTAATATTGTTAATCCCTGTATGAGGCCATATACTTTAAAAAACTATTTCGATTTTAAGGTTAATAATGAATCCAATTATTGCAATATTAAAAGAGCACAATGTCAGCGATGAAAAAGTAGCGGCATTATTTGAAGCATTTACCCAAAACCCAATGATGGCTATGGCATTAGTACAAGAGCTGGGCATACCACCTGAAAAACTTCAGCAATTGATGGCGGTAGTAATGACCCAACCTCATTTAATTAAAGAAGCAACGGATGAATTAGGTTTAGATTTTGCAAAAGTACAAGAAGCGAAAGACAAGTTAAACCAGCAGTAAACTATCTTTAGAGACATGTTTTATGCATGTCTCTATCCCTAAACATGTTTTGTTACACACTCCTTTGAACGGCTCTGCATTTATACAGTCAAATAAATACTTAACCTATAGCAGGGACAAAACATGAAGCGACTTTATAAATTTTGGAAAAATAACCGTTCTTTAATTGTTTTTATTATTTTAATGAGTGTGTTTCGTAGTGCCGTCGCCGATTGGTACGAAGTACCAACAGGTTCAATGAAACCGACTATTGAAGAAGGCGACCGAATCCTTACCGATAAAATGGCGTATGATTTACGAATACCATTTACGCATGTATCCCTGTTAAGACTGGCAGAACCACAAACCGGCGATATTATTGTATTTGATTCTAAAGTGGCGGATAACCGTTTAATAAAACGCGTTATTGGCACACCAGGTGATATAGTTTCGTTGCAAAATAACGAATTGACCATTAATGGCGAGAAAGTAAGTTATAGCACTTTAAACGAGAGTATTCGGTGGCTAGATAAAACTGAGCACTTAAAGGGGCATGCTCATACCATACGGCTTACCAAATCGGCAGCAAGCTTAGTAGAGTTTCCGGCAACACCGATAGCAGCAGATCATTATCTTGTTATGGGTGATAACCGCGATAACAGTGCGGATTCGCGGGTCATTGGATTAGTTCCACGTGATGAGTTGCTGGGTCGGGCAGAGCGAGTGATTGTCTCGCTTGATTATGATGATTACTACTTGCCAAGAAGTGACCGGTTTTTGAAGCGTTTAGAATAAAAAACTAACTATTACAATGGCTAAGCAAGATTGGTTAGCCATTGCTGTTTCTGCAGGTAGGATTATTTAAGGCATTAATCAATATCAATCGAGTAAGCTTCTAACAGCTTGTTAAGCTTAACTTGCTCTGAAGCATCAAACTCTATACCAACGCTAAGGCGGTTGCCTTTCATTTGGTTATTCCTAATGTAAGACGTAATAATAACAGGCTCGTTGTCTAATGGAGAAAGTATATGCACAAAAACTTGACGTTTTTTTAGTGCAACAAATCCAGAGCTTACGTGAATAGCAAAGCGACAACCACTCGGAGAAATATCAATAATTAAACCGTGCAATAAGCTTTTATTATCAGCATCAATATCGCCTTTATGTAAACTAATTTTAGCCGGAATGTGTGTAGGCAACCTGCTAGTTTCACGTAATTGTCGGCTTTCAATTTTTTTAGGGTAAGCTAAATAAATTAATCGTTCAGGGCGAAATGAAATCGCTAATATGCTGGTTGAAAAAGCAACACATTCGCCCCGTTCGTCTTCAATAATATACCGTACAATAGCCCCATTACCTTCAACTAAAATGTCGCTGTAATCATTTTTACCTGCTTGAGCAGGGTATTTTAATATTAAATATTTACCGGTGTCGTAGCCGATTAAAGTGAGTTTAAAGCGAACCTGAATGGGATTGTTAAATTGTATATCAATTAGCTTTCCCGGGAGTAAATCGAGGAAAAACTTCTTTTGATCTTCAGTTGGTTTATCTTCAACAGTAGTATTATTTTTATTTGTTTCCACAAACACTTTCTCAATATTAACAGACGCTTAATTATCTTTTAATATAGTGTAAAAATCACTAGTATAAAAGAGGGCATTTAGTAAAAGAAAATAATACTTTGTGCTTGTAATAGTGAGCGGAGTTAGTATTTTACTCCGCTGTGGAGATTAGATTGTTACTCTTTGGGCAACAAAACAGTATCAATGACATGAATCACGCCGTTGATGGCTTTTACATCTGCCATTACTACGTTTGCATTGTTGATCATAACAGAGCCATCATTGGTGGTTACATTCACATACTGGCCTTGCACGGTCGTTGCACTGTCTAATTTTACAACGTCTGCAGCCATTACTTTACCTGATACCACATGGTAGGTAAGAATTGCAGTTAACTTGTCTTTATTTTCGCTCTTTAGAAGGTTTTCAACGGTACCTGCTGGTAGCTTGGCAAATGCTTCATCAGTTGGCGCAAATACAGTAAAAGGGCCATCTCCTTTTAACGTATCAACGAGGCCTGCCGCTTTGACAGCTGCAACGAGTGTTGAAAAAGAACCATTGGCAGCAGCTACATCAACGATATCTTTTTTCATACCATGATGATCGGCATGAGCTGCTGAAGATAGGGTTAAACTTGCTAATACAAAAGTCAGAACAGACGCTATTTTCTTGAACATGTTACTTTCCTTTAAATTGATTAGTTGTCGGTTAAATGTTACGCCGGGTTGCTAGCTTACGATCATTTTAAAAAAGGGTGGGTCATTGCCTTATCACAATAAAGGTATTTAATAAAAAGCAAAGCCTGCTATTAACCCTCCTAGTGAAAGCTTTTATGAGTAAACACGGTCTGTTTATTTTCAATTTTTTATATCCAGTTCAGCGATATAACGTCATTAATTAACAATAGGAAATAAACCATGAAAAAACGGGCTATTTTTACAGCGCTCATTGCATCACTTTCTTCATTAGCGTCTGTTGCTGGACAAACTGAAATGCAGATAAATACTCATAATCAACAGCTTGAAAATGTGGCTATGGTGGCACAATTAACGGGTGAAATGGCACAGCGTATAGTCAATGCAGCGTCTGCAGCGGCGCACAAAGACAATTTAGCTGTATCAATAACCGTTGTGGATGCATCTGGGCAAACGCTGGCAGTACTTCGTGATCATCGTGCCGGTGTTCATACTATTCGTGCCAGTTATAAAAAAGCCTATACCGCCAATTCGCAAAAGCGAGAAACCGCAGTTATAGCAAAAGGCATAAAAGAGGGCACTATTCCAGCAGACCTTCGTTATTTAGATGAAAACATTTTAATATTGGATGGCGGGGTGCCTATTTATATAAACGATACTGTGGTGGGGGCTGTGGGAGTTGGCGGTGCTCATGGCAGTGAGGATGTACGTGTTGCAAAAGCAGGGATCAAAGCGTTATGGTTAGCGCAGTAGAAAAACAGATCACGTTACTAAATATCCCCAAAAGTGATAGTAAAGGAGTTTACAGATTATGAACGAGACTGATTTAGCGCACTTAAAACGCACCGTAGTACTAGCTAAAGAGGCGTTAGAAGCAGGAGATGAACCGTTTGGCTCTGTGCTTGTTGATGCTGAAGGAAATGTATGTATGGAAGATCGTAACCGTGTTGCCGGTGGCGATCATACACGTCATCCTGAGTTTGAAATTGCTCGTTGGGCAGCCAACAATATGACCCCTGAGCAACGCGCTGGGGCTACTGTGTATACCTCCGGGGAACATTGCCCTATGTGCGCCGCAGCACACGCATGGGTAGGTTTAGGTCGAATTATGTATGTCAGTTCATCTGCGCAATTAACTAGCTGGCTTAGCGAGCTCAAAATGACTAAGTCGCCGGTTAACCCGTTACCTATTGAAGCGGTTGCTCCTAATGTCGCTGTTTATGGGCCCGTACCAGCACTTGTTGAGCAGGTTCACGCCCTACATCGTCAATTTCACCAAGCAGATTAACAGCGCAGCAGCGCATGGTATTTAGACTAAAGCGACTACCTGTTATAGTTAACGGTATTCACTTTTATTAAACGCAGCACAAGGGATTATTATGATCGTTAACCTGTTCGATAAGTTAATATTTGCTTGCGCTTTTATTGTTTCATTGCAACTACCGCAGCTGAGTGATCATTACCAACAACATTTAGCGGGCTTATACCATGCAACAAAATGGCAAGTCGACGGCTATGCAAAAACGGCCAAGCAATATAACTTTTCTAGCACGCAAGCGATGATAAACCGCCATTTAGCAAACACTGAACCGAGTGTCAGAGCCGATGCAAATCAAAAACAGCAAACATTACTGCAATTTGCCGATTTAAAAAAAGGGATGGCTATTTTTGAACAAGGTAATTTAGTGCAAAAAATGCTGTATATGTTCTCCCCTGAGCGCGTTGACAGATTACAAAATACACTTGATAACTTTAAGTTAGGTATCCCTTTAACCGCGAGTGCAGTGTTGTTTGCATTGGTATTAGCTATTTTATTAAATCAATTACTTATGCTGCCACATACTTTATATGTTAGGCGTAAAAAGCGTATTGCATCCGATGCAGTAAAATTTAATAGCTGATCGTCAATGAGTTATCATTGGTGATTTTCACTGGCCCTTTTAACAACAAATGCGCCACGAATGTCACCCAGTTTAAAATCAGTTGCCTGATCATTAGGGTATAAAGTCGCTATTTTTTTAGAAACTGTGGGGTCAATCTGACTGCCATGACACGCTAAACACGCTTTTTGAGTAGGAATCGCTTTTACAAAATACCAGCCATCCGGTCTTTGCTCTTGATATTCTATGCTTGCTACCGGCTCGCCATTGAGCTTACGTTGTTCAAAGTTTAATAAAACATTTTTGAGCCATGCATCGGGTTGATTATCTGAGTTACGAGTTTTCAAAGCACTGCGGCTAATTTGCCAAGGACTATTGCTGTGTTGTGAAGCGATAGCGGGTGCAGCTGTATTACATACACTTATTGCCGCTAGTGGGCCGCTTTGTTTCATAGTACTAACCAGTACCTGTTTTAAATCACTTGAAAATGCTTTGATGGTTTGTCGTGCATCGTCGGTATTGCTAGCAAAAGCAGCGGATGAAATAAATAAACTGGAAAAAAGCAAAATAATGCGCATAATACACCTCTAAACATTAGGAGGTTCTAATATACAGGGTGCCAGGTGTTTTTCAAGTAAATCGTTTAGCGTTAAAGTACTTTTTTACTTAAGGTACCGCGCCTAAAATCGATAAACAGTTCTAAGAGAAAAGATATGCACAATAAGCACGGTGAGAATAAAGTAATAAACCAACAAAATAACCATGATGCTGGTGGACTTAATGCACAAGATCCATTAGCCGCTATTAAAGCAATTCGACTCGAACAGTTAGCGCAATGTCGGCTTAAAACACAAAAAGAAATACAGCACATGCAAAACAAAAAATAGCCTTGGACGATAAAAACTTGCTAAGTTAGCGTTATTAATTTTAAAGGTTGGATAGTGCAATTAATCCGTTATCTATAAAACATCCGCATCAAATTATTACTTTTATAGCTTGGCTGTGCGCTTTAGCTGTGATGTTAATAGGACTACTTGCGCCTGAAAATAAACGTGTTTTAATGCTGTTGTCACTGAGTTCCCTCTGCTTACTTGTGTTTAATAGTGTAACGATGTCAGCTTGGGTATTTAAACGTTTTAAAGAACAACAATTACGCTTTATTGCTCTTTTAGGCAGTGGCGCTATTATGTTGTGTATCGCGGGTGATGTGATTAATTTTAATTTACCCCAACACTATTATCGCTATAGTACCTTGATAAAACATGATTACTTAGTGGATTCAATCTTATTTTTTGCACCTGGTTACAGCCTTTTATTTATAGCCAGTGTGTTAGCTTTTAATATAAAACGCCGGGTCTCGCTTATAAAAAGTGCACTTTTTTTTGTTGTTGTGTTGGTGCTAAGTAGTGCGTCGCTCTCTTCTATGTATCTTGAGGGGGCAGGAGATACTATTTTAGCTATGACTGGGGTCTATAGTTTAGTGATAACGGCTGTTGGGCTTATGGGTCTGGTATTAGTTGTTGGCTATGGTGGGATTAACGCACCCAAATCAATAGTGTGGGTGAGCTTAGGGCTTTTTCTTGCTGCATTGGCTGATGCTATTATTGGTACTTTTTGGATTTATGGTAATCAGGGGCAAGGCTTTTACCCTCAAGTGCGCTATATAAACTGGTTTGTGTATATTAGCTCGCAAAGCTTGGTGATTCACTTAGCAAAAGTTGTTGTAGTAATACCAAATCGCAATAATGCTTAATGATTTTCAGGAAGTAAACCAGAGAATAGCGGCGTTAAAAATTCTCATTAGAATAGCTAAATAACAGGTGAAAAAAAAGCCGCTAAATATTAGCGGCTTTAAGCGATAATAATTACATTACGCGCATACCCGGCTCAGAGCCGTCGTCTGGGTTAAGAATGTAAATTTCTTTACCACCAGGGCCTGCCGCAAGTACCATGCCTTCAGACATTCCAAAACGCATTTTACGTGGTTTGAGGTTAGCAACCATTACCGTTAATTTACCTTCAATGTCTTCTGGTGCGTAAGCCGATTTAATTCCAGCAAACACTTGGCGAGTTTCACCGCCTAAATCAAGGGTTAATTTAAGCAGCTTGTCAGCGCCTTCTACGTGCTCTGCTTTGGCAATTTTAGCAACACGCAGGTCTACCTTTGCAAAGTCATCAAACTCAATCTCTTCGCTAATAGGCTCTTTTGCAAGTGGGCTATTAGGATCGATTTTGTCTTTTTCAGCAACTAAGCTTTCTTTTGATTCTTCAACCATTTTATTCACTTTATCCATTTCTACACGTTGCATTAACGGCTTAAATTTATTGATAGGGTGGTTTACTAACGCTGTTTGCGCACCCTGCCAAGATAATTCATCATTTAAAAAGGCTTCAACATTACTTGCCATGCCAGGTAGCACTGGTTTTAAGTAAGTGATCAACACGCGAAATAGGTTAAGTCCTAGTGAGCAAACCTGATGCGCTTCTTCTTGCTTTGACTCATCTTTAATAAGCACCCAAGGTGCGGCATTATCAATGAACTGGTTTGCTTTATCAGCAAGTGCCATGATTTCACGAATTGCGCGGCTGTATTCACGGTTCTCGTAATATTCGGTGATTGTCGCTGATGCGTTCTGGAATTCTGCAAGCAATTGAGGTTGCATAACTGTATTGCTCAGCTTACCGTCGAACTTTTTAGTAATAAAACCAGCACAACGACTGGCAATATTCACTACTTTACCCACTAAGTCTGAGTTTACACGTTGTGCAAAATCTTCAAGGTTTAAATCTAAATCAGTAATGCCACTATTAAGTTTAGCTGCGTAGTAGTAACGTAAAAATTCTGGGTCTAGGTTATCTAAATAAGTACGCGCTTTAATAAACGTGCCTTTTGATTTAGACATTTTTGCGCCATTGACCGTAACAAAACCATGGGCGAATACATTAGTTGGCTTTCTAAATTGAGCGCCTTCTAACATAGCAGGCCAAAATAGGCTGTGGAAATAGATGATGTCTTTACCAATAAAGTGATAAAGCTCAGCATCTGAACCTTCTTGCCAAAATGCATCAAAGTCGATGCCCTGTTTATCACATAAGTTTTTAAAGCTCGCCATATAACCAATAGGCGCATCTAGCCATACGTAAAAGTATTTACCTGGTGCGTTTGGAATTTCAAAACCAAAATAAGGTGCATCACGGCTAATGTCCCATTGCTGGAGACCATCGGCAAACCACTCATCTAACTTGTTGGCCATTTCTTGTTGAATTGTGCCTGAATGTAGCCACTCTTTAAGCATGTCTTCAAAGGCGGGTAAATCAAAAAAGTAATGCTCAGAATCTTTTAAGATAGGCTCAGCACCCGACATAACAGAGCGTGGGTTGATTAGCTCGGTTGGGCTATAGGTTGCGCCACAGGCATCACAGCTATCCCCGTTCTGATCTTCTGATTTACATGTAGGACACGTGCCAGTAACAAAGCGATCTGGCAGAAAAATGCCTTTTTCTGGATCGAATAACTGTGAAATAGTGTGCTTTTTAATATGACCTGCATCGTTAAGGCGATTATAAATAAGCTCACTAAATTCTTTATTCTCTTGGCTATGGGTACTGTGGTAATTATCAAATTTGATATTAAAATCAGCAAAGTCGCGTTGGCGCTCAATGCTAACGTTTTTTACCATTTCCTCAGGCGTGATCCCTTGCTTTTGCGCATTAAGCATAATAGGTGTGCCATGAGCATCATCGGCGCACACATAGTACGCTTCGTGGCCTTGTAGTTTTTGAAAACGCGACCAAATATCAGTTTGAATATACTCTAATAAATGCCCTAAATGGGTAGGGCCATTGGCATAAGGTAATGCGCTAGTAATCAGGATCTTTCGCTGTGCCATAATCATTCCGAATTAAGCGTTCCTAGTCAGGAACAGATGAAAATTATTACATTATCGATAAGCAAAGTGATAACAGAGCACACTGCTTATCGATATTTACTAATTGACTGGTGTTAATGCCCTGAATGTTACATAATTCCGTGGCACTTTTCATCAAAGAAACGCTATTTTATTGCTATGTTTGGACTGTCGAAACTATTCTCTGCAAAATCGGTGCAAAAACAACCGATTATTTCTGCTCTAGCGGCCTATCGCAGTGCCGCTTTCGCTGTGGGTATTGAGCAAGATTTCATTGCTGATATCACTCAAAACACTGATAAATCAATTACGGTTAAACTCATTCTCCCTTTTGCGGCGCAATCTGAAATGCCGCATGTGGCTCAATTTTTGACTGAGCGTTTAAAGATTGATGTAAACGTAACGGCTAGTGTTCACCTTAAAGAGGCTGCGAAATTTAAAGCCATTAAACATATTGTTTTAGTCGCCTCAGGAAAAGGTGGGGTGGGTAAATCTACTACGGCTGTAAATCTTGCGGGCTCGCTTAAAAATGAAGGCGCAAAAGTAGGCATACTGGATGCCGACATTTATGGTCCGTCAATTCCTATGTTGTTAGGATTAGTTGGCAGTGAGCCGGTTACAAAAGACAATAAACAATTACAACCGTTTGATGCCAATGGTATTAAAGCGCAATCTATCGGTTTTTTAGTCCCCAGCGATGATGCCACCGTATGGCGCGGCCCAATGGCCTCAGGCGCGCTTAGTCAACTTTTAAATGAAACCGATTGGGGTGAACTTGATTATTTAATTGTAGATATGCCGCCAGGTACCGGTGATATTCAATTAACCATGAGCCAAAAAGTGCCAGCCAGTGGCACCGTGATTGTCACGACGCCACAAGACTTAGCGCTTGCTGATGCGCAAAAGGGTATTGCTATGTTTAATAAAGTAAATGTGCCAGTGCTCGGTTTGATTGAAAATATGAGCCATTACATTTGTGGGCATTGCGGCGAGGCCAATCATGTATTTGGTAAAGACGGTGCACAAAAATTAGCCCTTAAGCATGGTGTGCCTGTGCTTTCGCATATTCCGCTTGCGATTGATATCAGAGAATCCTCTGAGCAAGGTAAGTTGATTGCCGATGAGACAGATGCGGCTATTAGCAAAACTTACAGCGCGGCCGCACGATTGATTGCCAGCACGCTTTACTATCAACAACATCACAACGCGATTGACGTTGTGATTACGGAAGATTAAAAATGAGACTTTCAGATACACATATTAAAGAATACTTAAACGATGGGCGCATTGTTATCGAGCCCGCACCAACGAGTGAAATGATTTCAGGGGTTACCGCTGATCTTCGTTTAGGTAATAAGTTTAGAACATTTCATGCCCATAATGCCGCTTATGTTGATTTAAGTGGTCCAAAAGATCAGCTTAATAAAGCGTTAGAATCAATCATGAGCGACGAAATTGTATTAGCTGAAGGCGAAGCGTTTTTTCTACATCCTGGCGAGCTTGCGTTGGCAATAACCTATGAAAAAGTAACCCTACCTGCAGACATTGTTGGTTGGTTAGACGGGCGTTCATCGCTGGCACGTTTGGGTTTAATGGTGCATGTTACAGCACACAGAATCGATCCTGGTTGGAGTGGTAATATTGTTTTAGAGTTTTATAACTCTGGTAAGCTGCCGCTTGCGCTCAGACCTATGATGAAAATTGGCGCAATGAGTTTTGAAACACTTACCGGTCCGTGTGAAAGCCCTTATAACACCCGCATTGATGCAAAATATAAAGATCAGAATAGTGCGGTAGCAAGCCGTATCAGTGACGATAAATAACTAAGCTAAACAATAGCTTATTTTTCTAATTGATGAAGCGCATAACCTAATAGTTGAAAATAATGGTTAAGCGCTTCATTGGCGTGTAACGTATGCTTTAGCTCAGGATAAATTAAGTTATTATTACTCAAACCGCCGACTAAGAAACTGTTTTTGATTGTTTGATGCTCGTTGATACAGGCTTCAAAACACCGAGCAGCAAGCTCCTCTGGCATACTCATATACTGCTGATTATGCGCTTTATCAAACGCAATGCATTTATTTACAAATTCATTGGCATGTTCACCGCTTTGCTCTAAAAACACCTGTTTATAAAATTGATTAAGTGCATCATTAAGTGGATGGCTTAAGTCGGGAGAGTGTGATAACCATAACTTAGAAGCGAAACCAAAGCGGGTTTTTGATTTAAACAAATGCTCACTAATATGATGATCAAAAGCATGAAACCATTCATGGGCTAAAGCGCCACCGCCTGCATTTTTAGCCAGTGCTAAGGTTTGGTCATACGCATTATAATGTGCTTGCACGCCTTTTTGTCCACCGTGACCAAAAGCGAAATTAAGTTTGCCACGCAGGCCAATGGCAGTGGGTGGTAAATGCAAAATCTGCGCTAAATCAGCCAGCGCATCATAAATTAAGTTGGCACTAATAAAGCGCTCTTCTTTAGTAACCCATTTACCAACCACCATAGAACGAAAACCAAAAGTGGTTCTTATATCACTAAAATCGACTTGATCGTCAAAACGATAGTCGGGGCCTTGGCGAGAAAATCCGCGTTTTAATCGAGATGTGGTATTACGCATCGGTTATTTTATTTCAGCTCATACATTACAAGTAACGTGCTTTTACGTGAGCGGGCATGTGTTGGGTTTGTTTTTTTATTAATTCCTCTAATAAACCATACAAGGGCGCAGGGTTTAGTGCTTCTATGAGCCATAAACTATGTGCTACTGCTTCTAGTGTCGATAAACTATCTGCTCTAGGGGCTTTACGAATAGCATAACGGTTGGTGGGAATATGGCTAAAGCTTACCGTTTTAAACTGTTGTAATAACGGGGTTAATTGCAAAATTTTAAAGGCTTTATTCCATGTACCATCAATCACAATTAAATGCGTAATCTCTTGAAGGTTTTCTTTACTATTCGGTCGGTCTAATTTTACGGCGCTCTCGCTTGGGTAGAGTAATACGCTCGATTCAATAGGCAGGTTCTGTAAACAGGCGAAGTCTTGATTATTTTCGCCTCTAATAATTTTACAGTGGGTTAAACCTAAAGCTAATAGCTGCGCCGTATTTTTGCTAACTTTTGCTTCATTGGGGTGCTGCAAAATAATAACCTGTGTTTGGTTATTAACACGGGTAATTGCGCTGCAAATACAAGTGCTTAGCGAAAAGTTACACTGTTTACAAAGAGGACGTGCCATTGAATACACTATTTCGTTGGTACATTTACCGTAATTATACATTTTTGCACTAATAAAGTTGGTTTTTTTTGTGCTTAGATATAGAGTAAGAGATAAGAAGAAAATCGATGGACCGTATTGAAGGGCATGAATATGACAGAGATCAATATTGACGAATCCGCTTTAGAAAGTATGGAATCGCTATTAGGTGAACAATTTCCAGATACGTTGGAATTTTGTTGTGCGGAATTTGAGCGATTGGGGAACGAAGCAATTGCTGCGCTTGGGCAAGATAAAGAGGCTGCTATTCGCCACTCTCATAGCCTTAAATCAAACGCCGCTCAATTTGGTGCGGCTAGTTTAGCCGAAGTTGCTCGTTTAATTGAATATAATTTAAATAATGGGAATGACGAGCAGGCTGTTAATGCAGCCGATGGATTAATGGCGCAAGTTACTGGTTCACAAGCAAAACTAAATGCATGGTTAGCTGGGCGCTAAACGCGTTTCAATAGTAATAAAAAAGAGTGTTAACGTGAATTTTTTTCAGTTTTAAGCGCTTAATTTTCCTAGTAATTCACGGCTTTACTGCGTTAGTCTAATGGCTAACTTGCTCTTTAGAGGTAACAATGTCAGAAATAAAAAAGAGTCATAAATTAGACGGCGTCTGTTATGACATCCGAGGTCCCGTTTTAGTGCAAGCTAAAAAAATGGAGGATGAGGGCCAAAAGGTATTAAAGCTTAATATAGGTAACCCCGCCGCATTTGGCTTTGATATGCCTGAAGATATGCATCGCGATATCATTCGTAATTTATATTCAGCTCAAGGATACTGTGACTCTAAAGGTCTTTATTCTGCGCGTGTTGCTATTTATCAGCACTACCAACAGCGTGGCTTACACAATTTAGACGTTGATAATATTTACATTGGCAACGGTGTGAGTGAGCTTATCCAAATGGTTACTCAAGCACTGTTGAATAATGATGATGAAGTGTTAATTCCCGCTCCAGACTATCCGCTTTGGACAGCCTCGGTAAAATTAGCAGGTGGTAATCCGGTTCATTACTTGTGTGATGAAGAGCAAGATTGGTTTCCTGACATTGATGATATTAAGAGTAAAATCACCTCTAAAACCAAAGCATTAGTGCTGATTAATCCCAACAACCCAACTGGGGCTGTGTACAGTGACGCTTTACTTGAAGAGTTGATCAATATTGCTCGAGAGCACAAGCTTTTGCTGTTAAGCGATGAAATATACGAGAAAATTCTATACGACGGCGTTACCCATACTTCTATTGGTTCATTATGCGATGATCTCCCTATCATCACCTTTAATGGCTTAGCTAAAACATACCGTGCTGCTGGGCTGAGAATGGGCTGGATGGTGTTAAGTGGTCGCACCGCATTAATGACAGATTTAATTAAAGGCTTAGATATTCTTGCCTCAATGCGTCTTTGTGCCAATGTGCCCGCACAATATGCAATTCAGCAAGCATTGGGTGGCGTTCAGTCAATTGATAGCTTAATTGACCCCGGTGGGCGTTTATATGTGCAACGTGATATTGCTTGGCGCGGCTTAAATGCGATTGATGGAATTAGTTGTAAAAAGCCTAAAGGGGCGCTTTATGCTTTCCCTAAAGTGGATACCGCTAAATTCAATATTAAAAGCGATGAACAAATGATGTTTGATTTGTTAAAAGCAGAAAAAATATTGTTAGTACATGGGCGCGCCTTTAACTGGCCAGAGCCTGATCATTTTAGATTGGTGTTTTTACCTAATAAAGATGATTTATCGAGTGCAATGATGAAAATGCAGCGTTTTTTCAAAGATTACCGACAAGAATAAAGAAAAAAACGAGCCAAGTGGCTCGTTTTTTCGTTAATGCACTAAAGTAAATGGTCGTGTTTCAAAGCATGCAATAGGGCACTGCATACGTTGCCTTGGGATACCTGCTTCCATAAAGACGTGGCCTTGCACAATAAACCCATTATTTTTGAATCGTTCTACTTCGTTTAAAATACAATTAATACTGATTGCTTCAATACCTTGCTCCGCTGCTAATTTAACAATGAAATTAAGCAGTGACTTATAAACATTGCGGTTGCGATGCTGCGGCAATACGGCGATTCTTCCAATTAAACCATCATTACATAATCGACCTGTGGCAACAGGTGAGTGCATATTATCGGTGACCAGAATATGTTGAGCGAGTGCATCTAAGTTATCAAACTCAATACGTTTAGGAATATGTAACTCATATACAAACACTCGCTCCCTTATATGTTGCAGTTGACTTTTTTCACTTTGCCAATCAACTTTGTCAACGGTATAAACCATGACCTCCTCCTAGCTAAACCAAATACCCTCATTAACCAGTGTAGTAAAAGTTTCGATAAAATCTAGGCTAGGTGTGGTTGCATTAAGCACGCTGCTATCAAATTCAATAAAATCAGTAAGCTGTTTTACCGCTTCTAAATCAGATAAGGGTAAAGCGTAGTTTTCGCCATTGATACTTAGAAGTAACTCTGTATCCATACATTGATAAATAGCACGTGTGCCCCCTAAACGCTCAAATGTTACTTGGTTCTCAAGCAGTTGTTGTATTTGTTCGACACTAAATGGGTCTTCTTCAGGGGCTAAGTCCATATCATGCTTAGGTTGGCTAAGGGTATTACCTAACCAGTGTTTAAATAAACTCTCGTCTTCTAGCAATGCTTGCATTAACGTTTTTACTTTATCGACTTCGCTTTGGGTTAGCTCACCTTTGGAATCACGTAGGGCGAGGGTATGGTCGGTATACCTTTTTTGGCCGCTTTCTGTGTCGATAATATGATCAGCAAAACTTGAAAGTAAATCTTGTTGATTAGGTGCTCTAAAACCGAC
This sequence comes from Pseudoalteromonas issachenkonii, assembly GCF_002310795.1. Classification (NCBI taxonomy): domain Bacteria; kingdom Pseudomonadati; phylum Pseudomonadota; class Gammaproteobacteria; order Alteromonadales; family Pseudoalteromonadaceae; genus Pseudoalteromonas; species Pseudoalteromonas issachenkonii. Next base: position 1,801,319 of record NZ_CP011030.1, on the reverse strand, counting down.
TGAATAGTTGAGTGCATTTTCAACCGCATAGCCTTCATGAGGACAACCGGGTGGTATATATAAAATATCACCGGGCTCCAAAATACAATCAATTACTGCACTAAAAGCTTCAACTTGCAGTAATGTTTTATTTTGAGCAAATTGTTTTAGTGTTGGGTCGGGTAATCCTACCCGCCAATGGCGCTTACCTTCACCTTGAATAATAAATACATCGTATTGGTCTAGGTGTGGGCCAACACCGCCACCTGGGGTTGAGTAGCTGATCATCAAATCATCTATGCGCCAATTAGGTATAAAGCGAAAAGGTTCAAGTAACTGAGCAGCTTCTGGGTGCCAATGATCCACTGCTTGCACGAGTAGTGTCGAGTGCTGATCAGTGAGTATTTCAAAATCGTCAAATGGTCCCTGATGCGATTGCCATTGTTGATTGTGGTTAGTAATAATGCGCGATTCTATGCTGTCTTCCATAGCAAGGCCTGCGAGTTCATTCGCATCAAGTGGGTCTTGAAAATCTTTAAAACCAGCTTTGATCAACAGTGGTTTTTTTTGCCAATATTGACTTAAAAACGCTTGCTCTGATAATTCATTTATTTTTAATTGATACATAGAATGCCTATAACGTTAAGACCTAAATGAAAAAAGCGAAAGGCAGGTACCTTTCGCTTTATATTAGTAGATTTGAGTGATTAAACTAAATCATCAATAAACTCAACAGCGCGACCAATGTAGTTAGCCGGCGTTAGTTTTTTCATTTCAATTTTTGCAGCTTCTGGAAGGTCTAAACCATCGATGAAATCAGCCATAATTTCTTGATTTACACGTTTACCACGGGTTAAATCTTTTAGCTTTTCATATGGTTTTTCAATACCGTATTTACGCATAACGGTTTGAATTGGTTCAGCGAGCAGCTCCCAGTTTTGGTCAAGCTCATCTGCCAAACGTTGCTCGTTTACTTCAAGTTTGCTTACACCTTTAAGGGTTGATTGGTATGCAATTACCGCATAACCCATACCTACACCTAAGTTACGTAATACGGTTGAGTCAGTTAAATCACGTTGCCAGCGAGACACAGGTAGTTTTTGTGCTAAATGACCAAAGATAGCATTGGCTAAGCCTAAATTACCTTCTGAGTTTTCAAAATCAATCGGGTTCACTTTGTGTGGCATAGTTGATGAGCCAATTTCACCGGCAATGGTTTTTTGCTTAAAGTGATTAAGTGCAATGTAGCCCCACATATCGCGGTCAAAATCGAGCAAAATGGTATTAAAGCGTGCAATTGCATCAAAAAGCTCTGCTATGTAATCATGCGGTTCAATTTGCGTGGTAAACGGGTTGAGTGTTAAACCTAGGCTAGTTACAAACTTATCGGCGTGGGTATGCCAATCGTAGTCAGGGTACGCACTTAGATGTGCATTGTAGTTACCCACAGCACCGTTTACTTTACCTAGCATTTCTACTTGTGCAATTTGGTCACGTTGACGCTTTAAACGCATGTAAACATTTGCAAACTCTTTACCCATAGTCGAAGGCGTTGCAGGCTGTCCATGTGTACGAGTCATCATTGGAATGGCTTTGTACTCAATTGCTTTTTCTTTAATGGCGCTTAATAACTCATCACAATAAGGTAAAACGACGTGGTTACGCGCTTCAGTTAACATTAAACCATGAGATAGGTTATTAATATCTTCAGAAGTACAGGCAAAGTGAATAAATTCGTTAATTGCGTGTAGCTCAGCATTATCAGCTACTTTTTCTTTTAGTAAATACTCTACGGCTTTAACATCATGGTTTGTCGTGCGTTCGATGTCTTTAACCCGCTGAGCATCAGCTTCACAGAAGTTATCTACAATTGCATTCAACAGCGCATTTGCTTCGTCGCTAAAAGCGGGGACTTCTTTAATCTCGCTTGCTGCAGCTAACGCTTGCAACCAACGCACTTCAACGGTTACGCGGTATTTGATTAATCCAAATTCGCTAAAAATACTGCGTAGTTCAGTGGTTTTGCTGCCGTAGCGACCATCAACCGGAGAGATAGCCGTTAACGCTGAAAGCTCCATAATAACTCCTAAATTTTAGTTTGAACGATAATTAAATTTTTGTTTTAGCTATGGCGAGAATTTTTCTTTTCGCAAAAAAGAAATGACGACGTTTGCCGCCCATTTGTCGCCATAATACTGCACTGCGAATTCCGGCTAAAAGTAATGCGCGGATTTTATTTTGCGTGAGCTGCTGTTTTAATAACTCGGGTTTACCATAAACCTGAATTCGGTGCCCAAGGGGGCTTAGCACCGACGAGTATATATCTGCTAAACCGGCAACAACACTGTCATCGGTAATAGCAAAATGATCTAAACGACGATGAATATCATCAATACGTTTACCTAATTCATTGAGGCTTTTACTGTTAGCACTAAGGGCACGCTCTAACTGCATTAAACCACCTACATATTTGACTATTTCTACATCTTTTTGAGCACCGGCACTCAGTTGTGCCATCAATGTTTTATAGCCGTCACGTAAGTTATGCTCACCTTGATAAACATCTTCTGGGGAAGCTGGCGAGGTTTGCACAATACTTGATAATAAAATCGATAAATCTTGTTCATCAGCGCGGCCATATTGGGCAACCTTCTGAACTTGCTTAGCCACTTGGCACATGGCAGCAAGCGCCATGACTTGATGTTGATTCATTATTTGATCACCGAGTCAATAATACCACCACCTAAACACACTTCATTAGCGTAAAATACGGCAGATTGTCCTGGGGTTACCGCTTTTTGTGGCTCATCAAATAATACGCGTGCCATACCATCTTCACCAACTAACAAGGTACAGCTTAGGTCTTCTTGACGGTAGCGTGTTTTTACGGTGCAACGAGTAGTACCTTGAGGACCGACACGATCTACCCAGTGTAATTGGTTGGCATTTAGGCCATTACTGTAAAGGCGAGGGTGATTTTTACCTTGGCCCACAATCAATACATTGCGTTCAACATCTTTGTCTACAACATACCAAGGTTCGCCTGAGCCTTCTTTCATACCACCAATTAACAAGCCTTTGCGCTGACCTAAGGTGTGGTACATTAAACCTTCATGTTCACCAACGTTGTTACCATCTGTGTCTTCAATAACACCAGGTTGGGCAGGTAAGAATTTTTGTAAGAAATCTTTAAATTTACGCTCACCAATAAAACAAATACCAGTACTGTCTTTTTTATCGTGGGTAATTAAATCTTGCTCTTCAGCAATACGGCGCACTTCTGGCTTGGCAATATCTCCGACAGGGAACAGCGTTTGCGCGATATGTTCATGACTCAATGTGTACAAAAAGTAGCTTTGGTCTTTATTATCATCTAGGCCACGGCACATAACATATTTATCATCTCTGAGCTCACGACGCACGTAGTGGCCCGTTGCTATAAAGTCAGCACCAAGTGCTTGAGCCGCAAATTCTAAAAAGGCTTTAAATTTAATTTCTTTGTTACACATGATGTCTGGGTTAGGTGTGCGACCAGCTTTGTACTCTGCTAAAAAGTATTCGAATACGTTGTCCCAGTATTCTGCTGCAAAGTTAACGGTATGAAGTTCAATACCTAATTTGTCACAGACAGCTTGGGCATCTTTTAAATCTTCAGCGGCAGCGCAATATTCATCATTGTCATCTTCTTCCCAGTTCTTCATAAACAAGCCTTCTACTTGGTAGCCTTGTTGTTTTAATAAATATGCAGATACAGAAGAATCAACACCGCCGGACATACCAACGATGACTTTAATGTGACTATTTTCGCTCATGAATAATTTCGCTTATACAGATTACTGTTAACTTGGAAAGGCCGCGATTATAGCATGTATTTTGTAAGTGCTTAAAGAGAGGAAGGGCTATTGAATAGATTTTGTTGCTTTTTTTTATGTTGGTTAGGGATGATTTACTCCTTGTTAGTCGATTTTTACTTAGTCGATTAGATTACACATTTTGCGGTGATATTATAGCCCCTTTGTTTGAACACATTTTAATTTGCAAAGAACAACAGGTCCAAGATGTCAGGCCATTAAATTATAAACACTCATTTAAGTTATAAATGATGAGTAAATGTTGTTTATTTAAGGTGTTAGTACTGTTTATAGAATATCAAAGAATATATTTATTATTGTTCATTAACAAACCTTTACAACCAAATGATTATGCAATACCTTTAGATGAGTTTAAATTGAATAAACACTCAAATAAGTATTTATAATATAGTCAATGGAATGAATATATGAATTATGCTTCTCAAGCACAAAAGGTAAAATCTTACGTTGTTGAGTTATCAACAAAGTTACAACGCGATGATTGCTTAGTAGCAGAACAATTACCACATAACGTTAAAGAATCAGCTTACCAACTGTTTTATCAAACCATTAGGGTTCCTCGTCCTTACCGCTTTGAAGAACCCAACCCTATTTCAGCGCTATTTAGACTCATTGAACATTCTTTAGACTTTATTAATCCCTTTCAACAAGTCATTTTAAAGCAGCTAGAAAAGTGGTGGTTAGAATGGCATTTTGTTGCCACTATGAATGTTTCTCTTGAAATGAAACACGTTGAACAGCAGCGTTTTGTTAGTAGTGCAACTGAACATCCAATGCGAAAACATGAGCTGAGCCATTATGCAAAATTATTTACTATTTTGCCTTTGCCCGTGTGTAATGTTTGTATGGTAACCGGCGATATTTTAAAGCTTAATCAACGCTTTGTAGATGTATTTGGCTATACAATTGATGATATCCCTAATTTAAAACAGTGGTGGAAGGTCGCGTATCCTGAGCCTAGTTATAGAGAGTCTGCTCAAACGATGTGGGGTGAGTCTTTAGCGCAGGCAAATAAAAATAATGACGATATTCCTGCTAATGACTATCAAATTGTATGTAAAGATGGCTCAAAAGTGATAATGCAAGTGTCAGGTATTAGTGTAGAAAGTGAATTTATTGCTGTATTTAACGATGCGACGGAGCGTTTGAAAACTCAAGAGATACTCAGCGATATGGCCTTTTTAGACTCATTGACTAAAATTGCCAACAGACGCCGTTTTGACGAAAAATTACATGCTGAATTTAAAAAACTGATAAAAGTAAATACTCAACTTTCTATGATCATTATTGATATAGATAATTTCAAAAAATTTAATGATAGGTATGGTCATATTGCCGGGGATAAGTGTTTACATAGCGTAGCGCAAAAACTAGCAGAAACAGTCAGTCGTCCTGAGGACTTTGTAGCGCGCTATGGCGGAGAAGAGTTTGTTGTTTTACTCCCACAAACAGATAATCAAGGTGCACTCTTTATTGCAGAACAAATACAAAAATCTATTGAAGATTTAGCGATAGCTCATGAAGATAGTTTTACTGGCTTTCTCTCTGTGAGTATGGGAGTTCATACGGTAAAACATGGCGAAAAAACTAACCATGTCGATTTCTTTAAAGCAACGGATAGTGCGCTGTATTATGCAAAAAGGCAGGGCAGAAATTGTATTGCCTTAGGAAGGCATGAATAACACAGCATGTTTAACCTTTGCTTTTAATACCAGATAAGCAAAGGCTAACGTAAAGTATTAACTGTTGGTTGGTGGTCCACTGATTTTATATTGACCTGTTTCAATTCCATCGAGTGTGTATTTACCAATACTATAGCGAATTAACCGTAACGTTGGGTGGCCAATGTGTGCGGTCATTCGTCGAACTTGACGGTTCTTCCCCTCGTTTATAGTGATACTCAACCAAGATGTTGGAATTGATTTACGTTCTCTCACTGGGGGAGTGCGTGGCCAAAGCGCTGGTTCATCGATTAACTTTACCTGTGCAGGTAAGGTTAATCCATCTTTGAGTTCGACCCCTTGACTGAGCGCATCAATAGATGCTTCTGTAGGCACCCCCTCAACTTGTACCCAGTACGTTTTGTTGGTTTTTTTACCAGGAGCGGTTAAGGTATTTTGTAATTTCCCGCAATTGGTCAATAATAACAAGCCTTCACTGTCTCTGTCTAAGCGACCCGCAGCATAAACATCTTTAATAGGAATAAAATTAGCCAGTGTTTGTCTATTTTGCTCGTCTGTGAATTGGCAAAGGACATCATAAGGTTTGTTAAATAAAATAACTTTTTTATCGCTTTGGGCTATCTGCGGCTTAATTGCTCTTTTTATCGGGCTCTTTTTTACAGCACTGCGCGAATATGTACGACCTGTATTGCGTTTACTTGTTGAAGATGACGTGTTTTTAGCTTTTTGTTTCATTAAATACACCGTGCAGGTTTAGGTAAGCCCGCAATTTTAGTGGCTTGTTTGGCCGGTCCCTTTGGAAAAAGTTTATACAAGTACATGCTATTACCTTTATCCTCACCGAGCGCTTTAGCCATCGCTTTGACTAACATTCTAATGGCTGGACTGGTGTTGTATTCAAGATAAAATGCGCGCACAAAGTTAACAACTTCCCAATGCTGTTCGGTTAATATAATGCTTTCATGTTGTGCAATAACATCGGCCAATTCTTTAGACCAATCAGTATGATCTAGCAGGTAACCTTGCTTATCTGTGTCTATTGTTTGATTATTAAATTCAAGCATAAATCACCAAGTAATTGATTGTTTAGATGATAAACTTAGGGTAACGAACTCATCATAGCTAATCGCTTTATCATTCAAATTTAAAGAGATACCACGCGCCGCTGCATCGTCCTTTAAAATATAAAGCGAATCGGCAAATTGCCTGTATTGCCCTTTAGCAAAACAGGCATCACCCACTAATAAAACCGAGTCTGTTAGCATAATCAGATTATCGAGACTGTTTGCACTGTAGTAATTCAGCGGTTTTGAAAATATATGTAAAGTGCTCATAGCGTTACCACGTGCTGCTGATTTTGAATTAACTGTTTTTGGGCATTAAAGTTAACGGTTTTTACTTCAATAAGTAGCTCATTTTTACTTAAACCGTAGTCAATGAGTGACTTCTCACACACGTAGATATTGTCAACATCATATATTTCTAGGGTTTTAATATTTTTAAAAAAATCTTTAAGTCCCAAACTATTCGGGCTTTGATTTTTTTTAAGAGCTAACACCGCAGGACCGCTAAACAACCAACTTATATTTTGATCAACTGCGGCAAAAATAAGCGTCATATCGAGTGCATCGCGAATATGCATGTCATCAAATGGACTTGATTGACTAATAACGAGTACATTAATCATTTAAATTGTATCCATTTATCTGCTTCACTGGCTAACATAGCAAATTCAGCGAGGCCTGCTACAGCGAATACACCAGTATTTTGCATATCTAAGCCACGCTTTTCAGCTGCGGTAACGCACAGCATTAAATTAATATTTTTGTCGGCTAGCTGCTGCCAAAGTGAGGATAAATTGAGCTCATCTGAGGCAAGTTCAAAATGCGTTGAAGCATGATAGATACCATCTTGGTATAAAAATATTGCATCAACACTATGCCCTTGTGCTAAACAGGCGTGAGCAAATTTAACAATTCGCTGTGTGGTATCGTGATCCGATGGTGGAGTATGTAAAGAAAGTACAAAGCGTGCCAAAACTATTCCAATAAAAAAGCCCCAATAAAGGGGCTATTTTAACAGAACTATTTAATTAGTCATTATTTGCGCCAAGTAACGCAAGTAAAGACGTAAATAAGTTATAAACGCTCAGGTATAAAGAAACCGTTGCGCGGATATAATTCGTTTCGCCGCCATTGATGATTCTGCTCGTATCGAACAAAATTAGGCCAGACATGATTAATACCACAGCTGCGTTTAGTACCATAAACATTAAAGAGCTACCTAGGAAAATATTTACAATACTTGCCACGATAACCACAATTAAGCCCACAGTTAAAAAACCACCTATAAACGAGAAATCTTTTTTAGTGTTAAGTGCATAAGCAGATAAACCAAAGAAGATTAACGCCGTAGAACCTAGCGCTTGCATAATTAGCATAGGGCCATTAGGTAATTGTGCATAGTGATTAAGGAGTGGGCCTAAACCAGCTCCCATTAATCCTGTAAACGCAAACACCCAAAATACACCAGATGCTGTGTCGGCTTTTTTGTTTACAACAAAAAGAAGGCCAAACGAAACCAGAGTGAACACTAGTCCCATGAAATAAGGTAATTGCAGTGCCATTGAAATGCCGGCGGTGACGGCACTAAATGCAAGTGTCATTGCAAGTAGAAAATAAGTGTTTTTAAGCACTTTGTTTGTTTCAATGGTCGACATTACCGGCTTTGCAGTATTGTACGATTGATTAAATGCCATTGTAGAGCTCCTGTAAGTGAAACTAAGTAGTTCCTGTAATTTAACTAAAATTAGATTACCAACTCTTATATGTTTGGGCAAACCTTTGTAGATCAATAGACAACTAAATTTAAATAAAAGTTCACTCGGCGTGTAGGAATCGCCCTTTTTGCTTTATGTTTAAACAAATTAGTTGTTTTTTAATCACTTGAACAAATAATTGAAAAAAAAGCTTCACAAAGCCCATGGGTTTCCCTATTATTCAGGCCGTGCGGAGAGATGGCAGAGTGGTCGAATGCACCGGTCTTGAAAACCGGCAGGGGTTTATAGCCCCTCTAGGGTTCAAATCCCTATCTCTCCACCACCTTATTAAAATAACTATGAGTACTCTCTTACTTGTAGTTTATGCACTTTCGGAGAGATGGCAGAGTGGTCGAATGCACCGGTCTTGAAAACCGGCAGGGGTTTATAGCCCCTCTAGGGTTCAAATCCCTATCTCTCCACCATTATATTAAAGCCCGCTTATTAGCGGGCTTTTTTGTGTCTAATTTTCGCTATACCTAACCTCAAAACCAAGTATATTTAGTTAAAAAATACGACCATAGTCTCTATTTATAAGCTACAGCTCTTAGGGCATGCTAAGAAATAAGATTTATGCTTGTGTATTTAAGGTTCTTACTATGAAACATCAACTTGCTAAAAGCGTCGCACTTTCATTATTATCTCCTGTTATTATCGGCAGTATGCTAGGAATATATTACGCATTGACTATGCGTGGTGACGCGGTGTCTATCTTTTTAGGACTATTGATGACGGCCATTGCTAATGCCCACATAGTAGGGTTAACAATGGCTGCGTTTGTGGTGCCAGGCTACTTACTTATGTTTAAGTATTCTAAGGTGAATTATTCTGGGGTATTAACTCTTGGCTTACTGGGTGGCGCTATTTTTAGCTATCTGCTTAGTGCGACTACTGGCGAGATATTTTTAATCAATAGTGTGATGTCGGGATTTGCTGCAGGACTGTTTTTATTTGGCTTGCGTAAATCGGTACAAAGCTAATTGCAGAATATTTAATCAAGTGTGTCGTAAAACCATGTAATTTCCTTTTTTTTACCCGCAAAAGGTTTCAATTTTTAGTGACAAAGAGTACCTTTAGCTACTGTATGTTTAATAAGAAGTAGTTTGGTATGCAAAAGCACGATTTTTACCAGTCATTAGTTAAGCAAACTGAATCGCTGATAGGCGGTGAATCAAACATAATTGCCAATATGGCAAATATTAGCGCGCTGTTATTTACTTCTTTAGAAGATGTGAATTGGGCGGGCTTTTATTTTATGGATTCACCGACAGAATTGGTACTTGGTCCATTTCAAGGCAATCCAGCTTGTATTCGTATTCCGGTAGGGAAAGGGGTATGTGGCACTGCTGCGGCAACCGAGCAAACCCAGTTAATTTCAGATGTGCATGCGTTTGACGGTCATATAGCCTGTGATGCGGCGTCAAATTCTGAGATAGTTGTACCTATCATGAAAAACGGCCGTGTATTTGCGGTACTTGATATAGATAGCCCAAGTATTGGCCGATTTGATACTGATGACCAAGCAGGGCTTGAAGCACTTGTAAAATGCTTAGAGGCTAGCCTGTAATGAAAGATTTGCTAAATGTTCAAGATTACCTATTCGCCGTTCAAGATGTAGGTGATTGGGAAGGTGAAGAAGAACATGTAGCGGAAACGCTCAATGATTTGATTCACATGGCCTGGGATCGTCTACCTGATGATTTAGACTGTGATTCAATTGATGAAATTATAAATGGTATTTGGGAACATTTACGTGGTGATATGGCTGTGATTGAAACTGACTTTGAAGAGTTAGTTGATTGGAGCATCCACTATGTTGATTCTGCCCTTGATGAAAAGATGTGATTAAATAGGTTCTAAAATGGAAACCACAAACAAGCTAAAAGATATTAATGAAGTATTGGAGTTCTTATACCAAGAATTTCCACAATGTTTTAAACAAAAAGAAGGCATTCAGCCGCTTAAAGTAGGTATCTTTAAAGATATCGCTGAGCGTATTGAAGGCTCTGAAAAAGTTAGTAAAACACAAGTACGCCAAGCACTTAGAAAATACACATCTAACTGGCGCTATCTTGAAGCGGTTACTAAATCTGAGTTCCGTATTGATCTTGACGGAAATCAAGGCGAGAAAGTTGAGCAAGAGCATATCGACCACGCACAAAAAGCGTTGGAAGAAAGCCGTGCTAAAATGGCAAAGCGCAAAAAGCAGCAACGCCCACGTCAAGACTCAGATGCAAAATCTTTTAAGAAGAAGCCAGCGCATTCAGCTAAAAATCCATCAGCTGCAGCAAAACCTGCCAAAGCCGCTGCGCCTAAGCGTTCAGGAAAAGTTGAACCTTTACCTGCAGGCGAGGTCAAGGTTAATAACAAGGTTAAAGTTAAACTTGGCCAAGCACTTGTTAATGCAGTAATCACTGAAGTAAACAAAGACGATGTTCACGTTGAACTAGTGACAGGTATGCAAGTAAAAACCAAAGCCGACAGCTTATACATTATTTAAGTTGCGAAAAAAATTAAGGAGTTGTGTATGAGTAAAAAGTTTACGCTCATTCCGTTAGTTGCTGCGCTGTTTTCAGGTTCGTTATTTGCTGCAGTAGAGCCGGTAACATTAGAAGACTTACCCTTGTTAAAACAAGAAAGTCAGCACGGTACAGCCAGCAAACGAGTGGCTAATCTATTTACTCGTTCACATTACACACCCGTTCGATTTAACGATGAGCTTTCGAGTAAAGTATTTGATCGTTACATCGAATCCCTTGATTTTAATAAAAGCGTGTTTTTAAAAAGCGATGTAGACTCATTTGAGCAATATCGTAACCGTTTTGATAACGCGCTTCTTAGCGGCCAGTTAGGGTTTACGTTTGATATTTTCAACTTAAGCCTTAAACGTCGTTTTGAACGTTATGAATTTTCACTGTCGCTACTTGAAAACGAAATGACGTTTGACGAAGAAGATGAATATTTTTATGACCGCGAAGATGCGCCGTGGGCAACTACCCAAGCTGAGCTTGATGAAATTTGGCGCGAACGGGTAAAATATGATGCACTGCGTTTAAAAATGACTGGCAAAGATTGGCCAGGCATTAAAGAGGTGTTGACTAAGCGCTATAAAAACGCAGAAAAACGCCTTGTTCAGTCAAAATCTGAAGACGCATTTCAAATTGTAATGAACTCGCTAGCACGCAGTATTGAAGCGCATACTTCATACTTGTCACCTCGTCGTGCTGAACAATTTAAAATGGACATGGACTTAGAGCTTGAGGGGATTGGCGCAGTATTAACGCCTGATGAAGACTACACGGTTATTCGTAGTCTAGTTCCAGGAGGCCCTGCAGACAAATCTGAGCAGATTAAAGCCGATGATCGCATTATTGGTGTGGCTCAAGAGGGCGAAGAGTTTGTTGATGTTATTGGTTGGCGTTTAGATGACGTGGTTGATCTTATAAAAGGCCCTAAAGGCACTAAAGTACGTTTACAATATTTAAAGGGTGCAGATGCTCACGGTACGCCAAAGGTAGTTGAGATAACCCGTGATAAAATTCGTCTGGAAGACCGAGCAGCAAAATCAGAAGTATTTGAAGCCAGCTATTCAGATCTGACTAGTAAAATAGGGGTAATCGAAATCCCTGGCTTTTACAACAACCTTTCTAAAGATGTAAAAGTAGAACTTGCTAAATTAAAAGAGCAAAAAGTTGACGGTATTATTATAGACCTACGTCAAAATGGCGGTGGTTCGCTATATGAAGCGACGCAATTGTCAGGCTTGTTTTTTGATCAAGGCCCAGTGGTACAAATTCATACATTAAATAATCGCATTGAAGAGCAAAAAGACCGTGATGGCATTACCTATTACGATGGCCCACTGACGGTACTTGTTGATAGATACAGCGCGTCTGCATCTGAAATATTTGCAGCGGCAATGCAAGACTATGGCCGCGCAGTTATCATAGGTGAACAAACCTTTGGTAAAGGCACTGTGCAGCAGCATAAAGGCCTCGCACGCGCTTATGATTTATACGATAACCCGCTAGGCAGTGTGCAATACACCATTGCTAAGTTTTACCGTATAAATGGCGGCAGTACGCAGCATAAAGGTGTGATCCCAGATATTACGTTCCCATCTGCCATTGACCCAGCTGAGTGGGGCGAAAGCAAACAAGACAATGCATTGCCATGGGATAGCATAGTAAAAGCACAGTATAAACAAATAGGGCGTTTAGATCCGGTCATCAGTCATCTTGAAAAACAACATGATGAGCGAATTAAAACAGAGCCTGAATTTAATTATGTATATGAAGATATTACCCGTTACAACGAAGAAAAAGATCGTAAAACGATTTCTTTAGTTGAGAAAAAACGTATTAAAGAAAAAGAAGAAAATGAGGCACGTGCATTAGCTCGTACTAACGAGCGTTTAAAACGTTTAGGTAAAGAGCCAGTAGAAAACCTTGACGATGTACCAGAGGTGATTGAAAAGCTCGACCCATTCCTTGAAGAAGCGGCACTAATAACGCAAGATTATATTAGATACGGTCGTATGGCTAAGCGCTAATTAAGGCTTTGCTAGTTAAAAAAAAGGCGCTTAGGCGCCTTTTTTACTATCGATAATTTGCTAAATTGTTATAATCGCGGATTACCAAAAGTTGAGCTAGATCAACACTGCTCAATAAATGCGCGTACGTGCTAATAAAAATAATCAACATGCATCGAATGTGTGTAGGAGTCTATATTTTGAAGCCCATTGAAGAAAAACCACTTAAAAGTGCCACACTTTTTGATGCACTCATTCCAATTGCTGTATTAATTTGTTTGTTAGGTGCCGCCGTGTACTTATTTGGCGATGATTCATCATCAGGCCCGAATCAAATTGCATTACTGTTTGCAACTTTTGCTGCAGCACTGATTGGTTTAAAAAATGGCTACACATGGAAAAAATTAGAAGATGCAATGATTGAGGGAATTACCTTATCTCTTAGCGCTATTTTAATTTTACTCATGGTAGGGGCACTTATCGGAACTTGGTTATTATCAGGAACGGTTCCGACCTTAATTTATTACGGCTTACAAATTATCAACCCTAGCTGGTTTTACGCCGCGAGTTGTTTAATTTGTGGCATTGTAGCAATGAGTATTGGTAGTTCGTGGACCACGGCAGCGACCATAGGTGTCGCATTACTTGGCGTTGCTTCTGGACTTGGCCTAGAGCCGACAGTTACCGCCGGTGCAGTTATATCAGGCGCTTACTTTGGCGACAAGCTTAGCCCATTGTCAGAAACAACCAATTTAGCACCGGCTGTTGCTGGTGCTGATTTATTTGAACACATTCACCATATGTTATGGACAACTGTTCCAAGCTTTGTGATTGCATTAATCATTTTTGTATTTATGGGCTTCAATGCCACCGCGGCAGGCGAGTCGGGTCAAATTGATGAAATAACATCAATTCTTCAACAAAACTTTAATATTGGTTTAGAAATGTTGGTGCCTTTAATCGTGTTACTAGTTTTAGCAATAAGAAAAATGCCAGCGTTTCCGGCTATTTCTATTGGTGCTGTAATAGGGGCTGTATGGGCATTGTTATTTCAATCTGATTTAATTGCTAATCAAATAGATATGACTCAAGGTGAGTTTGTTGGTTACTTTAAACTGGTTTGGACCACCTTTTTTGACGGTTTTACTATTAGTACCGGTGATGAAAAAATGGACTCTTTGCTCAGTGGCGGTGGCATGTCAGGCATGCTAACAACCACATGGTTGATCATGACGGCACTTATGTTTGGTGCGATTATGGAAAAAACGGGTCTACTTGATATATTTGTTAAAAGTATTCTTAAAATCGCAAAAAGTACCGGTTCATTAATTGCTTCAACTATTGCTACCTGTATTGGTACCAATATTATCGCAGCCGATCAGTATATTGCTATTGTTGTACCCGGGCGTATGTTTAAAGAAGAATATAAAAAGCGCGGGTTAAAGCCGGTTAATTTGTCACGCACACTAGAAGATGGTGGCACAATTACCAGCCCGCTCATACCATGGAATACCTGTGGTGCGTATATGCAAAGTGTCCTATTAATCAATCCGTTTGATTATGCACTTTATGCATTTTTCAACCTTATAAATCCTTTCTTAGCCGTTATTTATGCTTACTTAGGTATTAAGATACTGCGTATCAAGCCTAAGCAAACGGCTTAATTTAAGTAGCTCCTTTTATCACTAAAAGGGGCTATTTTTTTGGAGTGATCATGACTGAACTACAAAAACCTCAAGCAGAATATTTAAAAGACTATAAAGCCCCCGATTTTTCAATCGAGCATACTGAGCTTACTTTCGACTTACAGCCATTAACGACTCAAGTAAATGCTTTATTAACGCTTAAACGCGTGGGTGATTCAAATGCCCCTCTGGTATTAGATGGCATTGACTTAACTTTGATCTCTTTATCGATTGACGGTGCAGAGCTCACAGATTATAAAATTATAAATCAGCAATTAATCATTAATAATCTGCCTGATGAATGTCAGTTAAGCATAGTGACGCAAACTTCACCGCAAACAAACACATCACTTGAGGGATTGTACTTATCGGGAGGCGCTTATTGTACTCAATGTGAAGCGCAAGGGTTTAGAAAAATAACCTACTACATGGATCGTCCTGATGTACTTTCAACTTTTGATGTCACTATTATTGCCGATACGGCATTTCCGCATTTGCTCTCTAATGGTAACCAAGTGGACAGTGGTGAAACGCAAGATGGACGCCATTTTGTAAAATGGCAAGATCCGTTCAAAAAGCCGAGTTATTTGTTTGCTCTAGTGGCAGGGGACTTTGATGTTTTACACGAGAAATACACTACCCGCAGTGGTAAGGATGTCACCCTAGCGTTATTTGTCGATAAAGGGAACTTACCTAAAACAGAGCATGCTATGACGTCGCTTAAAAAAGCGATGGCTTGGGATGAGTCACGTTTTAATTTAGAGTATGACCTTGATATTTATATGATTGTTGCCGTTGATTTCTTCAATATGGGAGCAATGGAAAATAAAGGGTTAAACATTTTCAACAGCAAATGTGTGCTGGCAAATCAAGAAACGGCAACCGATAAAGATTACCACACCATTGAGTCTATTGTTGGCCACGAGTACTTTCATAACTGGACCGGAAATCGTGTAACTTGTCGTGATTGGTTTCAGCTGTCTTTAAAAGAAGGTTTAACGGTATTTAGAGATCAAGAGTTTAGCAGTGATTTAGGCTCTCGTGCGCTAAATAGAATTGACGCGGTAAAAGTGATGCGCACTCATCAATTTAGCGAAGATGCCGGCCCAATGGCACACCCAATACGCCCAGAAAAAGTCATCGAAATGAATAACTTTTACACCGTTACAGTGTATGACAAAGGGGCTGAAGTTATTCGTATGATGCATACATTGTTGGGTGAGGAAAATTTTCAAAAAGGCATGACACTGTATTTTCAGCGTCATGATGGCCAAGCGGTTACCTGCGATGATTTTGTTGCGGCAATGAGTGATGCATCATCAATTGATTTATCACAATTTAAGCGTTGGTATAATCAGTGTGGGACACCACGTTTAAACGTTACCAAAGCGTATGATGAAAGTGCACAAATCTTCACGCTCACTATAGAGCAACTTGCGCCCCTGAATCAGCCTGATAATGCGATGTTACATATTCCTTTTGCGATTGAACTTTTAGATCAGCAAGGCCAAAGTATTGCATTGCAATACCAAGGTAAAAAGGTTGATAGCGTATTAAATGTTACTCAAGCTAAACAAACATTTCATTTTGATAATATTGAACACAGTCCAACCGCCGTATTGCTAGAAGATTTTTCAGCACCGTGTATTTTGAATCAACAGATCACTGAAGCTGATTTATTACATATTATGCGTTTTGCACGCAGTGACTTTTCACGCTGGGATGCACAACAACAATTGTTTATTAATGCACTCAAGGCAAACGTTATTTCAGCTAGTAATGCACCACTAAGCGATGCCGTTATTGATGCACTTAGGGTGCTAATATCGCAACGAGAGGGTGATTTAGCGCTGATTGCTGAACTCTTAAAACTGCCTAGTTTTGATACTTTAGCTGCGGAGTTTGACGTTATTCCGGTTGATGACATTATTGCCAATATTGAGCTATTCGAACAACAAATTGCCAAACAACTACATACTGAGTTTTTAAGTTGTTATCAGGCAATCACCGATGATGGTAGTGTGAGTGCCAAAGCGGTGGCTATTCGCGCTTTAAAACAACTTTGCTTGCACTATTTAGCAAAAACAGACAGTGCTAAGGCGGTAAGCTTAATTGAGCAGGCAGCAGCATCAACAAATATGACTAATGTGCTTGGCGCTTTGAGCAGTGTAGTTAAAGCTGCGCACCCATTATCAAATCAATTACTTGCGCATTTTGACAGCCAATGGCGCCATGATGTGCTAGTAATGGATAAATGGTTTGCTTTACAAGCAATGAATAGCGCTGATGATGCCATTGAGAAAATTAAGGCCTTGTATACACATCCATGTTTTGATTTTTCAAATCCGAATCGAGTTCGTGCATTAGTGGGGAGTTTTTCGCACTTTAATACCGCACAATTTCATCGCTTAGATGGTCAAGGTTATACATTACTTGGCGATTTATTAATTAAGCTTAATGCGATTAACCCGCAAAATGCATCACGTATGTTAACGCCGTTTATGTCATGGCGCCGCTATGATGAAACCCGTGCCAGTGCAATGAAAGCGCAATTAGAGCGCCTTTCGAATTTAGAAGGTTTAAGCGATGATTTATTTGAAAAGGTTGAAAAAGCTTTACAATAAATCATGATAGAACATTATTTTTATATAAATTTGAGCTATAACGAGTGCATGGATTATTACCATGGCCGGTATAGCTCAATTCAAGTAACAGCTGATAGCGGCAAAACAATTCGTTTTGCTGCGCATTATCTTCGGCCCTTCATGTCTAGTTTAGGTATTCGTGGTCGGTTTAGACTTATTTTAAGTAATGAAAACAAGTTCATCCGTCTCGAACGAGTAGCCTAGCTGTTGTTTTTTGTGATATAGATATACACAAATATTGCCTTTTTGTTAATTTCGATTTGTTCTATTGTTAATTTACGTGTATAAATTATCTGGTATGACGTCTTACCAATACGTAAACGTTAAACAAATAAAAAACTTATAACTGATTGAAGGCGACCATTTGTAATTTGTTTAATTCGCTTCTATCGTTACGATTACACTAAAAACAATAACTTGATCACACAAAAAATACCCGCGACAGGGGGGAACCAAAATGATAAGAAGATCGCTTTTTGTTAAAAATAAAATAGTACTCGGCTTAACAGCTGCGGCTATCGGTTTATCAGCAGCACAGACACAGGCTGCAACATTTGAGGTAGGCGGTTTTGATATCGCTTTCGACTCTACTTTTTCTTATGGGCAAAGTATTCGCGTAGAAGACCGTGACTTTAACCTCATTGGTAAAAGTAATAACCCATCATTTGATTGGACAGGTTATAACCCAGCAATCAATACAATTTATTCATCTCAAGATGTCTGGGCTCAACCGGGCTCTTACTCAAATAATGGTGATGCAGGCGATTTAAACTTTGATAGCGGCGAAACTTTTTCAAAGCTATTAAAAGGCACGCATGACCTATCAATAAGTAAAGATAACTACGGCTTATTTACTCGTTTTATGTATTTTTATGATTTTGAATTAATGGACGGCGATCGTGCCTACGTTAATCCAACATCTGGTCAGGGTGTAGATCCGTGTGATGATGATGATACTAAAGAGCAAAGCTGTGCTGACATTCGTTTACTTGATGCGTATGTGTGGGCAAACTTTGATTTAAATGAAGGCAAAAACCCGCTTTCTATTCGAGTTGGTCAACAAGTGGTTAACTGGGGGGAAAGTACATTAATCTCTCATGGTATTAACGTAAATCCGGTTGATATTGACCGATTAAAAGCACCAGGTGCTGAACTAAAAGAAGCGTTTATTCCGGTTGGTATGTTGTGGGCCTCATTAGGGCTTACAGAAAACATGACCTTAGAGGGCTTTTATCAGTATCAATGGCATGAAACACGTTTACCTGCAGCAGGGACTTATTTTTCTACCAATGATTTTGCGGCTGAAAACGGTTATCAACAAAATGTACAGCTTGGTTTCACCTCAAACCCTGATATTGACTTAGCGTTTTTAACAGATAACTTGAATAACCTGATGGCAACTTATGGCCAAGTGGCTTCGAGCCAAGGTATTGATCCATCAAGTGCAGCTGGACAACAATTACTGGCCAATATGTACTTAGCGTACCCGACTAAGGTTGCCCTTAAAGGTAAAGGCTATGATGGAAAAACAGAGCCTGATGATGGCGGTCAATATGGTCTGCGCTTAGGTATGTTTTTGCCAGAGTGGAACGATACAGAAGTGGCACTTTACCATGTAAATTATCACAGCCGCCGTCCACTTATTTCGGGCCGCGTATCTAATTTCACGCAAGCATCATTGCAACAAGATTTAGCCATGATTGCCACCACTGAAATTACCTCTGATAACGTCTCTGACTTAAAAGCATTTGCTAAAGCGACAAACGAATACCCTGAAGATATTAAACTATATGGTTTGAGTTTTAATACCTCGCTGGGTGAAACCGCGTTTGCAGGTGAATTCACTTTCCGTGAAGACGAACCACTGCAAATCGATGACGTAGAATTACTTTATGCAGCTATGCCTGAGCAATTAGCGATTGCCGGCTTACGCCCTGAATTTGCGGGTATTTCGCAAATGAGTAAAGGTGATGCTGCAAGTGTTGTAGGTCCAGGCGAGCTGGCTAAAGGTTACATTGAACGTAATACTTCACAGCTACAGTTTACGGCAACGCATTTATTCGGCCCTTCATTAGGTGCTGATAGCTGGGCAGTTGTCGGTGAAATTGGTGGTGTTCGCATCAACAATATGCCTGAATACGATGAAATGCGTTTAAATGTTTCTGGTACTGGTCGAAGCGGTATTATGCAAGGCCCAGGTAGTTCAGACTATTCTGCATTGCATATGGCTTTATCAAATGGTCCTGAGCAAAAATCGTTTGCTACGGCGTCGTCTTGGGGTTATCGCTTAATTGCCAAAGGTGATTACTTTAATATTTACAATGGTATTAACTTCTCACCCCGTTTTGTGTTCTCGCATGATGTTAATGGTAATACGCCTGATCCAATGTTCTTGTTCATTGAAGATCGTAAGTCACTAGGTGCTACTATGAGCTTTAATTACCAAAATGCATGGTCTTTAGATGTAAGTTACAACTCATTTTGGGGTGGTGGCGACACCAACACTTTCTCTGACCGAGATTACGTTTCTTTTAACTTAAAATATTCTATCTAGGGGTAACATTATTATGATTAAAAAACCTACCCTCATTGCTACAGCGTTTTGTAGTTTGTTTGCAAGTCACACAGCACTGGCTAAAATTAGTCCAGAAGAAGCTGCGCGTCTAGGTAAAGACCTAAGCCCAATTGGGGCAGAAAAAGCAGCTAATGCAGATGGTTCAATCCCAGCTTGGAACGGCGGTATTACTGCTGCACCAGCAGGTTATGAGCCGGGTATGCACCACTTAGACCCTTACGCAACTGATGAAGTATTGTTTACTATAGATAAAAGCAATATTGATAAGTACAAAGAAAATTTAAGCCCAGGGCAAATAGCATTATTTGAAGCGTACCCAGATACGTTTAAAATGCCTATTTACAAAACACGTCGTTCAGCGTCATACCCACAGTTTGTATACGATGCGACAAAGAAATTTGCTACTACAGCTGAATTAGTTGAAGGTGGTAACGGGATTAAGAACACAGCAATTGGTATTCCATTTCCAATTCCTAAAATAGGTTTAGAAGCAATTTGGAACCATTTACTTCGCTATCGTGGTCAATCAATTGAGCGCTTTGGTGGTCAAGCAGCGCCAACAGCATCGGGGTCGTACAACTATGTTGGCTTTGATGAGCAACTATTAGTTAAATATTCTGATCCAAGTGCAACGCCGGCTGAACTACAAGACTCTAATATTTTGTTTAAGTTTAAACAGCAAGTGACAGAGCCAGCACGTTTGGCAGGTACGGCATTGTTAGTACATGAAACCATGGATCAAATATTAACACCACGTCAAGCGTGGACGTATAATTCAGGTCAGCGTCGTGTTCGTCGTGCACCTAATGTAGCGTATGATGCTCCGGGTACAGCAGCAGATAGCTTACGTACTACCGATGATTTTGACATGTTTAACGGCTCACCAAATCGTTATAACTGGACGCTAAAAGGCAAGCAAGAGCTTTACATCCCATACAATAGCTACAAGCTTCATAGTGATAAGCTAACCTATGATGATATTTTAAAGCCGGGCCACATCAACCCAGAGCATACACGTTATGAAAAACACCGTGTGTGGGTTGTTGAAGCAAACTTAAAAGATGACACGCGCCATATTTATAAAAAACGTGTGTTCTACATTGATGAAGACAGCTGGCAAGTACATGTTACCGATATCTACGATAATCGCGACCAACTGTATCGTGTAGCAATGGCTTATGGCCTTAACTACTACGAAGTACCGACTCAGTGGAGTACGCTTGAGGTTTACCACGACCTTAACTCACGTCGCTACTTAGCCATTGGTTTAGATAACCAAGAAAAGATGTATGATTTTTCTCAGTCATTTAATGATAATGAGTTCACATCGAGCGCTTTACGTCGCGCTGGCAGATAGTATAAAAGCAGGCACCTAGTTTCCTAGGTGCCTTTTTTCTTTCACATCGCGTTTGTCTATTAACGCACAGGTTTTCCTCTTTATAACAGACAAACAAATCCTCAGTTCAAGGCGAATTTAATTTATGAAGTATTTGGTTTATGCCAGCCTGATCCTAAGCGGTGCGAGTTTTGCACAAGACGCACCTTTAAGTGCGATTAGCGCGATTAATGCAGATAAAACACTCCTTACCGATATCACACAAACCTCAGCAGGGCTCATTGCTGTGGGTAAACACGGTACGGTAATTAAAAGTGTTGATGGTAACAATTGGCAACAAGCACAATCAGTGCCTACACAAGTATTACTAACGGCGGTTGAATTTACTAATGATTCTCACGGCTGGGCATGTGGACATGACGCCACAATTATAAATACCACCGACGGTGGTGAAAACTGGCAGTTACAACAAGCAAAGCCCTTACTTGATAAACCCTGTTTAGATATTTATTTTAAAGACGATTTACATGGTTATGCCGTGGGCGCCTACGGTATGTTTTATCAAACCAGTGATGGCGGCGAACATTGGCAAAAACGGTTTTTAGATTCACTGTTATCTAGTGAAGATAGAGCGTACTTAAACGATTTAAAAGAAACCGATCCCGAAGGGTATGAAATAGAAACTTCGTCTATTTTGCCACATTTTAACCGCATAGAACCGACTAGCACGGGTTTAATGCTAGTGGGAGAGATGGGCTTAATGGCAAAAAGTGATGACGATGGCCAAACTTGGCAACGGATAGATGAAATTTACCCTGGCTCGTTTTTTGGTTTTGCTTCTGATTCATCGCAACAAATCGTCGCGGGGCTACGCGGTAATATTTTCGTAAATAAAACCGACAGTGGACAATGGCAGCATTTAGAAAATGACAAAACCGCCACTATTAATAGCATTATCAACTACAACAATAAACAATGGCTATTACTGGCTAATAGCGGTGTTATTTTTCATCTAAAAGATGATGAGCTGTCATACGAGCAATTGGCCGATGGTAAAGCAATACTTGATGGTGTAATTGTTAAAGATAGACTTATTATGGCGACAGAAAATGGCATTAAAGTGAAGGAGTTGACCCCTTAATGCAAGCAATTTTAGATTTCTTAGAAAAAGCGATTTTTAGGCACCGCACAGTAGTACTCATAAGTTTTGTGCTAATTACCTGTTTGTTGGTTTTTAAAGCAACACAGATTCAGCTTGATGCGTCATTTAATAAAAATATCCCGCTCAATCATGAATACATGAAGGTATACACTAAACATGAGAAACAGTTCGGTGGTGCAAATAGTATTTTAATTTCTGTATGTGACGACAGCGGAGATATTTTCAATCCTGAATTTTTTACTCAATTAAAAGCAGTGCACGATCAGCTTTATTTTATTCCTGGGGTAAATCGTCCTTTAGTAAATTCTATCTTTTCACCCAGTGCTCGTTTTGTTGAAGTCGTTGAAGACGGCTTTGCTGGTGGCCCTATCATTCCAGCTAACTTTAAAGCAGACAAGCAAGGGTTAGGCGTTGTAAAAGAAAACATTGAAAAGGCAAAAGTAGTTGGTCGTATGATAGCAAGCGATTATTCGTGTGCCATGGTCACCGCCCAACTGTTAGAGACTGATCCGCAAACACAAGAAAAATTAGACACCCTCGCGTTTGCAAAAAAATTAGAAACCGAGATTCGTGAACCTTTAAGTACTGATAATATCAGTATTCATATTATCGGTTTTGCAAAAATGGCTGGCGATATCGCTGAAGGTGCAAAAGGGGTTGTTTTATTTTTTGCCATCGCGATTGCGTTTACATTCGTCATGGTATGGCTGTTTTGTGGCAGCTTGAAACTCACTATTTTACCAATTGTGTGTTCTATTATTGCCGTTATTTGGCAGTTAGGCTTATTGTCTAGTTTAGGCTTTGGCCTTGATCCTATGTCAATTTTAGTTCCCTTTTTAGTCTTTGCAATTGGTGTAAGCCACGGTGTGCAGATGATCAACGCCATTGGTAAAAAAGTCACTGAGGGCAAAACGACCGCAGTGTGTTGTCAATCTAGCTTTAGAGCTTTGCTGGTGCCAGGTGGGATTGCGTTGTTATCAGATACGGTTGGCTTTTTAACACTTTTAACTATAGATATCGGCATCATTCGTGAACTGGCTATTACAGCAAGTTTAGGGGTGGCTGTTATTATATTTACTAATCTTATTTTATTGCCTGTATGGGCATCGTATATGCGTTTTGAAAACAGCATCCATATTCAATCGGGTGATGCCAACAAACCGAATATACTCGATGCAATGCGCGATTTATTAGTTAAAGCAACTGACCCTAAAACAGCAAAAATGATCATAGGTTTTACCTTGGTTTTATTTGCATTGGGTTATTGGCAAGCAGATAAAATGCGTATAGGTGATTTACACGCAGGTGCGCCATCGTTGCACCAAGATGCACGTTACAACCAAGATACCTTTTTAATATCGGACAAATACACCATTTCGTCTGACATTTTAAAAGTGATTGTGGAAGCATACCCTGCGGCCTGTACAGAGCACGATGTAATGGAACGTATATCGCGTTTTCAATATAAAGTTGAAAACTTAGCGGGCGTGCAGTCAGCAGTGAGCCTGAGTTCAGTGGCACAATCGGTCAATGCCGGTTACAACGAGGGCAATTTAAAGTGGCAAAGTTTGCCGCGCAATTCTGCCAGTTTAGTGCAATCAACGTCACGTGTAGAAACCAGTACAGGGTTATTAAACGGTGATTGTTCGGTAATGCCGGTGATTATATTTTTAGACGATCACAAAGCACAAACAATTGATAACGTGATTGCAAAAGTAAAACAATTTGCCGATGAAGAGGGCACAGATAAACTTGCCTTTAAATTAGCGTCAGGGCCAGTTGGTGTTATGGCTGCAACGAATGAGTCTGTTTCAGCAGCGCAAATACCTATGATGTTGTATGTATACGGTGCGGTTATTATTTTATGCTTACTTAGTTTTAAGAGTGTAAAAGCAACAATTGCGGTGGTATTACCCTTGTACATAGTATCAACCCTTGCACAAGCACTGATGGTACAGCTTGAGATTGGTCTGACTGTTTCAACGTTACCAGTGATTGCTCTGGGTGTAGGTATTGGTGTTGATTATGGTATTTATATTTTGTCATCGATGATGGGGCAGTTAAAACAAAACGTACCATTGAGTATTGCTTATCGTAATGCATTAGTTGAACGTGGTAGTGCGGTGTTATTTACCGGTATTACATTAGCGATTGGTGTAAGTACGTGGATTTTTTCTGATTTGAAGTTCCAAGTTGATATGGGAATTCTGCTTACCTTCATGTTTTTAGTAAATATGTTGGGCGCAGTGTTACTTTTACCTGCAATTGGCAGCTTGCTCTGGACTGACCAGAAAAAATAAGGTGAATAAATTTGCTCCAAAATGGCCAGTAATGGCCATTTATATCTATATTTTGTGAATAGATGACCAAATAGCTGAAATGCTTAAAATGTTTTCATCGAAAAGGCTGTTTATTAGTTTCAAAAGGGTTAGAATTTAACTGACTCCACGCTAATAAATGGCTGTACAAATACTCTGCTAAACTAGCAGTGATAGATTAAGGAACATACAATGACACGAAATGAAGGCCAAGCCTCGGTTATTTTAGATAACGTCTGTAAGCTTATCCAGAAAAAAGTTCGCGCTGATAATGTGTTACTCGTTGAGAAATTCGCCAAAGCCTTGTACAGCAATATGTCTAAAGAGGATTTGGCAAATCGCAACGACAGTGACTTATATGGTGCTGCACTTAGCCTTTGGAATTCGCTAGAAAAAAATACATCAGATGACGCAGTTATTCGCGTTTTCAACCCTGAAGTGGCAAAAGATGGCTGGCAGTCATCGCATACCATTGTAGAGATCATTGCTAAAGATATGCCATTTTTAGTTGACTCTGTGCGTATGGCCATGACACGAGAAAACATTGCCTCTCACTTACTTCTACATAGCCCACTGAAAATTCAACGTGATAAAAACGATAAAATATCAGGGTTATCAAGCTTAAAAGCAGAGCAAGAATCAACATCAACAAAAACAGTATTCTTCATAGAAATTGACCGTCAAACAGATGCTACTGTTATTGAGTCTTTCAAAAAAGAACTTGAATCTGTACTCGTTGATGTATCGGTTGCGGTTGAAGATTGGCAGCCTATTCGCGAAAAACTAATCGCAGTTAGTAAAAGCTTACCTAAAAGCCACAAAGATAAAAATGATAACGAAATAAATGAAACCGTTGAGTTCTTAGATTGGCTAGTAAAAGACAACTTTACATTAATGGGTTACCGCCAATATGAGCTTTCGCCAGTCCAAGGTGATTATCAATTAAAAGGTAAAATGGATACCAGCTTAGGGTTAATGAAAAACTCAGATGCTGAGCATACACGTTTGCTTTCTGAGTTACCTGAAGTGGCTCGTCAAGAAGCACGTAGTAGTAACTTATTAATTTTAACAAAAACCAATTCATTATCTCGAGTTCATCGCCCAGCCTATATTGATTATGTGGGTGTTAAGCGTTTTGATGACAAAGGTAATGTGATTGGTGAAGACCGTTTTATAGGTTTATTCTCATCTAACTTTTATAACAACAGCGCTGCTGATGTCCCGGTTCTTAAAAGCAAGATTAATCGCATTATGGATATGTGTGATTTTGCTAAGGGTACACATGCATACAAAGCGGTATTAAACATCTTAGAAACCTACCCACGTGACGAATTAGTGCAAGCTCGCGAACATGAGCTACTTGAAGTTGCTATGGGCGTGTTACAAATTCAAGAACGCGATATGTGTCGTTTATTTGTTCGCAAAGATGCATACGGTCGCTTCCTATCTTGTATGGTGTATGTACCACGTGAACGTTATAACACGGCGCTGCGCCGCGAAACGCAGGCTATTTTAGCGAATGCATTTAATTCTGACGTTAAAGTCGAATTTACTACCTATTTCTCAGAGTCAACACTGGCGCGTACTCATTACACCGTTCGTGTGACCGATAACAATATTGAATATAACGTGAAAGACATAGAAAATAATCTAATTGAAGCCGCTCGTACCTGGGAAGATAAACTCCAATCAGCCTTACTCGAATCTGCTGGTGAAGCACGTGGTAACGAATTAAACCGTAAATACTGCAACGCTTTTGCACGTTCATACAAAGAAGAAGTATTACCAAGTGCCGCTGTTGTTGATATTGAAAAGCTAGAAATGCTAAACGATGACAACAAACTTGAGATGTTGTTTTATCGTCCACAAGAAGAGGCGAGCAGCAATATTGTTCGTTTAAGCTTATTCCACAAAGATGAGCCAATTCACTTATCAGATGTGATGCCAATGCTGGAAAACTTTGGTTTACGTGTTGTAGGTGAAACACCTTACTCAGTTAAAACCAGTGATGGTGGCATTAATTGGATCATGGACTTCTCAATGCTGATTGATAGCAAAGGGATGGCCGATTTTGATAAAATTTCCGCACGTTTTCGTGCCGCACTAACCAGTGTGTGGGCAAATCGTTTAGAAAACGATGGTTTTAACCGTTTAGTGTTAATGGGTGGGTTAACCGGTCGCGAAGCATCAATTTTACGTGCGTACGCTAAATACATGCGCCAAATTGGGGTTACTTTCTCGCAAACGTACATCGAAAGCACCTTTGCTAATTACCCACACATCGCGGCTAAAATCGTTAATTTATTTGCTAAAAAATTCTCAGTTAAAAGTCCTGCAAGTGCTAAAACACTTGAAAAACTAGGCTTAGAAATTTATGCAGAGTTAGAAAACGTAGCGAATCTTGATGATGACCGTATTATCCGTTTATACGTTGATATGATTGTTGCAACGCTGCGTACAAACTACTTCCAAAAAGATGCTGAAGGTAAGTTTAAGTCATACATTTCACTTAAAATTCAACCAAGTTTAATTCCAGAAGTACCACTGCCTGTTCCTGCGTTTGAGATTTTCGTTTACTCGCCGCGTGTTGAAGGTGTGCATTTACGCTTTGGTAAAGTTGCGCGTGGCGGCCTTCGTTGGTCAGACCGTCGTGAAGACTTCCGTACTGAAGTTTTGGGCTTGGTAAAAGCGCAGCAGGTTAAAAATACCGTAATTGTACCGGTTGGTTCAAAAGGTGGCTTTGTATGTAAACAACTACCTAGTGAGCGCGAAGCGTTTATCAAAGAAGGCCAAGAATGTTACAAAATCTTCATTCGTGGCTTATTAGATATCACAGATAATATTGAGCGCGGCGAAGTTGTACCTGCTGTTGATGTTACTCGTCATGATGAAGACGATGCGTACCTAGTGGTTGCAGCGGACAAGGGAACTGCGACTTTCTCTGATATCGCGAACGGTATCGCAATCGAATATAACTTCTGGCTGGGTGATGCGTTTGCATCAGGTGGTTCAGTAGGTTACGACCATAAGAAAATGGGTATTACTGCGCGTGGTGCATGGGAGTCTGTTAAGCGTCATTTCCGTGAAATGGATATTAACTGTCAAACCACAGACTTTACTGCCGTTGCCATTGGTGACATGGCCGGTGATGTATTTGGTAATGGTATGTTGTTATCAAAGCACATTCGTTTGCAAGTGGCGTTTAACCACTTACATATTTTTGTGGATCCAAACCCCGATGCAGCTGCTTCTTACCCAGAGCGCGAGCGTTTATTTAATTTGCCACGTTCATCATGGGAAGATTACAACAAAGAGTTAATTTCAAGCGGCGGTGGTGTGTTCTCTCGTGCAGCCAAGTCGATTACGCTAAGCCCAGAAATGAAAAAAATGTTGGGCACTAAAAAAGCCAGCATGACGCCTAATGAATTGATCAAAGCCTCACTTATGATGGAGTTCGATTTATTGTGGAATGGCGGTATTGGTACATACATTAAGCACTCTAAAGAAACAGATGCGGATGTAGGGGACCGTGCAAACGATGCACTGCGCATTAATGGTAAAGACCTTGGTGCTAAAGTCTTTGGCGAAGGCGGTAACTTAGGGGCAACCCAGTTAGGTCGTATTGAATTTGCTGCTAAAGGTGGCCGTGTAAATACTGATTTTATCGATAACGTAGGCGGTGTTGCGTGTTCAGATAACGAAGTAAACATTAAAATCTTACTTAATGGTTTAGTTGCCGAAGGTGATTTAACACGTAAGCAACGTGATGAGTTACTTTACTCAATGACCGACGAAGTATCTGAATTAGTGCTTAAAGACTGTTATCGTCAAACACACACTTTATCGATTACCCAATCGAAAGGGACCTCAACGCTTAAAGAAAAAATTCGTTTTATTCATGCGCTTGAAAAAGAGGGCAAGTTAGACCGTGCGATTGAGTTTATTCCGACGGATGAGGAGTTAGCAGAGCGTGCTGCCGCAGGCAGAGATTTAACACGTCCTGAGCTTTCAGTGTTGGTCTCTTATGCGAAAATGGTTCTTAAAGAGTCATTAGTAACCGACGAAATTACCGAAAACCCTTACTATCGTCAGTTATTGGTTAAATCATTCCCACGTCCATTACGTGAGAAGTTTAACGATGCTATGAATAATCACCCACTACGCAAAGAGATCATTGCCACTAAGTTAGCAAATAATATTGTTAACGATATGGGCTTAAACTTTATGGTGCGTATGAATGAAGAAACAGGTGCAAACGAAGCTGAGATTGCATTATGTTATTCAATCGCAAGTGAAATATTCCAAATGCGTGACACTTGGTTATCAATTAGTGACTTAGATAACAAGATACCGTCTAACGTACAAACAGAAATGTTGTACCAGTTACGTCGTACTGTTCGTCGTGCAACTCGTTGGTTCTTACGTCACCGTACGAAAGCACAAACAATTGAGCAATCAATTGAAGCATTTGCACCAACATTTGCCGATTTAAGTGAAAACTTAAATAAATACATTGTTAAAGCAGAAAGCGATCGTATAGAAAGTGCACGTGAAGAGCTAACGCAAAGCGGTGTTCCGGTTGAGATTGCTCAGCGTATTGTATCGTTATCAAGCTTGTTCTCTGTAATGGACTTGACACAAATTGCGCAAAACTCTAATCGTAAAATCGATATGGTATCGCACACTTACTTCAAACTTGGTGCGCAAATGGGGCTACATTGGTTCTTAGACCAAATTACTAATCAACCTGTTTCAAACCATTGGCAAGCACTTGCGCGTGCTTCATATCGTGAAGAGTTAGATTGGCAACAACGTACATTATCTGAAGTAGTGTTAAACAGCTTTGAAGGTGATAGTAGTGATGTTGATGGCCAAATTGAACAGTGGATGGATAGCCAAGATCTGTTGTTACAGCGCTGGAAACAAATGCTCACTGAATTTAAAACATCGCAAAGTCATGACTTTGCAAAATTCTCAGTTGCACTTAGAGAGCTTATGTTACTAGGCCACAACTGTGATACCTCTGCAAAGTAATAAACTGCAACTGATTAAAATTAATCGTTAAACAGTTTTTTGTTATATAATACCTCAGCCTTGTCTGAGGTATTTTTTTGTCTACAACTTTAAGAGGATTATATTCATGTTTTACGATTTAGCTCGCCGTTTTATGTTTACCCGTGATGCGGAGTGGGCCCATGATTTTGCTCTTAATAACTTACGTCGCTTTGCTAATACACCGTTAAGTGCCGCGTGGTCACAAAGCGTGGCAAATAAGCCTGTTAACTTTTTAGGCCTCGAATTTAAAAATCCCGTAGGGCTTGCCGCTGGTCTTGATAAAAATGCCGAGTGTATTGATGCATTCGCCCAAATGGGGTTTGGTTTTGTCGAAGTAGGCACAGTAACACCGCGTCCACAAGCAGGTAACGATAAGCCTCGTATGTTTAGATTGCCACAGTCGAATGCAATTATTAATCGCATGGGCTTTAATAATAAAGGCGTTGATAATCTAGTAAATAACGTAAAAGCAGCAAAGTATGATGGCATTTTAGGTATTAATATTGGTAAAAATAAAGATACGCCGAATGAACAAGGCAAAGATGATTACATTCACTGTATGCGAAAAGTGTTTGAGTATGCATCTTACATAACCGTCAATATTTCATCACCTAACACACCAGGATTGCGTGACTTACAATATGGCGCAGCATTAGATGACCTATTGCAAAGTTTAAAAAATGAACAGTTAGATTTAATTGCCAAGCATAATAAAAATGTACCTGTGCTGGTTAAAATTGCGCCAGACTTAGATCCTATTCAAATTGAACAAGTGAGCGAATCATTATTAACGAATAAAATTGATGGTGTGATTGCCACAAATACCACCCTTGAGCGTAGCCTAGTGCAAGGTCAGCAGTATGCTGATGAAGCAGGGGGGTTATCGGGTGCTCCGGTAAGAGAGCGTTCAACTCATATTGTTTCTGAACTAAAACGTTTAACTAATAATCAATTACCTATCATTGGTGTAGGCGGTATTGATGACGTTCAATCGGCTAAAGAGAAGATGAACGCAGGGGCTGATTTGATTCAAGTTTACACTGGATTTATTTATAAAGGACCACAATTGGTCAAGTCGATCATTAACGACTTATAAGGATCAGTTATGTAAGCTTTTGATCGTTCGATAAATGTTCTAAAAAGACGTTTTAAAAATGGTCAAAAGCAGCTATACTCTAAGCTTATTGTCTTATTTTATTTTTTTAAGTACTAAGTAGGGAGGAGCAAATGTTACAAGCGTCAAAGCAATGGCAGTGGATAGCGTGTGCTGAAAAAAACCGCTTACTGCTTGATTTAAATGACGATATGCAACTATGCACCCCTTATAAACTAAGGCAATTAACAGATTGCACCTTTAAAAACCCTTACTTTAGTTTAGAAGACGCCGCTTTTTATGAGCAGGTATATTATTACCTCGAGCAGTTTAACTTATGGAATCCTGCGCAATTATGTCAAATAGCGCTCAATGCCACCGCGGTTAAGTTTCAATTAAAGCCCGTTTTAGCTAAAAGTTGGTTTTTTAAAACTTACACGGGTACAACACCTAGTACTGAAGCCGTTATCAACTTGAGCTCTGAATCTCAAACTGGCGAGTTTTTAATTGTGGAGCATTGCCCTGATGCTTCTGTGTGTATTAATTTAAGCGAAACCTTTGCGCTTGACGATAATTTATCACTCTCACAGTTTGAAGTGATCCGCGTATTAAACAACCGTGTTCACCCGCTTATTATCTCACAGTACGATAGTCAAACCGCTTAATCTAATTTAGTTTTCCCACCGTGTTTATGGCGTATTTGTACGCAAACCTATGTTATAATCCCGCGCAATTAGCTATTAAGGGTTTTTACTTTGCAATTTATCGCACTTACTTCTATCGGAATCGAAAATTTATTGGTTGATGAACTTACAGAGCTTGGCGCTACGGTGTCAAAACAAACTGTGGGTTCTGTTCGCTTTGAGGCTGACTCATTGCTAGCGCAAAAGGTGTGTTTATCAACACGCTTTGCTACGCGTGTACTTATGCTTATTGAAGAAAAAGAAGGCGTAAATGACAAAGACAGCTTGTATAAATTTGCACGCTTACAACCTTGGCAAGAGTGGTTTGGGCCTACGCAAACCTTTGCTGTTGACTTTAATGGCACAAACGACTCGCTTAAAAATACCCAGTTTTCAGGGTTAGTGATTAAAGATGCGATTGTTGATTATTTTAATGATCTGTATGAACAGCGCCCAAATGTTGATAAGCAAGATGCGAATGTACGAGTGGTTGCACGTTTAAATCGCCATGGTGTTTCACTTTATATTGATTATTCAGGCCCGCGTTTATCAGAGCGTGGTTACCGTCAAGGTCAAGGTAAAGCACCAATTAAAGAACATTTAGCTGCAGCAATTATTAAACGCAGTGGCTGGCTTGAAAATGTTAACCAGCCTTTATTTGATCCCTGTTGTGGTGCTGGTACTATTTTAATTGA
Source organism: Pseudoalteromonas issachenkonii (assembly GCF_002310795.1). Classification (NCBI taxonomy): domain Bacteria; kingdom Pseudomonadati; phylum Pseudomonadota; class Gammaproteobacteria; order Alteromonadales; family Pseudoalteromonadaceae; genus Pseudoalteromonas; species Pseudoalteromonas issachenkonii. The sequence goes on along the minus strand of NZ_CP011030.1, from coordinate 1,769,190 downwards.
AGCCGCTGGAATGGCGCGTAATGAAGCGCCAGGTCTATTTCGTGAAGGCTTTGCGTTTGAACGTTTACCTAGCTTTAGAGTGGCAAAATTTAAAGAACTAAAAGAGCAGCTTTTAGCAAATATTACCGACCCTAAATTGTGGTTGATTGGCCATGATTACGACGCAAATGTCCTTGATAAAGCCATTGCCAATGCGCAGCGCGCAGAACTTGATACGGTAATTAAGTTTAAACAAAGCGATGCAACTAAATTGACTGCGGTTGCTAAATTGCCGGGTGTTGTTATTTCTAATTTACCTTATGGTGAGCGAATTGGCTCTATGGCTGAGCTGGTTAACTTACATCGCAGTTTAGGTGTTGGCTTTAAAAAACACTTCAACCACTGGAAACTAGCTTTATTAGGCATGGATGAAAGCTTGTTTAAACTGCTTAAATTGGTTAAGCAAAAACGTTATAAATTTAAAAATGGCCCACTTGATGTTGAATTAAACTTGTATCAACTTGATGACAAGCAAGTGAGTCTTACCACGGATGATAAACCGGCTTTAAACTTTGAAGGCTCAATGGCTTTTGCTAATCGCTTGAAAAAGAATAAGCAAGGCTTAAAAAATTGGCTTAAGCAAAATCAAGTACACGCCTATCGCGTGTATGATGCAGATATTCCTGAATATAACGTTGCGGTTGATATTTATGGTGATTCAGCGGTTATTTTTGAATACGCAGCACCAAAAGAAATTGATGAAAAAACCTCAGAAAAACGCTTGCAAGATGTTATTAGCTTAACAGCGCAACAACTGGATATTGCACCTGAAAACATTGCGGTAAAAGTACGTAAAAAGCAAAAAGGTGAAGAACAATATACCCCGATGGCTAAGCAAAACAGAACCATGGTGGTAGAGGAGTTTGGTGCTAAGTTTAAAGTTAACTTATTTGATTACTTAGACACCGGACTATTTTTAGATCACCGTCTTGCGCGTCGTTACATTCAAGAAAATGCAAAAGATAAGCGCTTTTTAAATCTGTTTGCCTACACGGGAACAGCGTCGGTTCATGCTGCATTAGGCGGTGCAAAAGCGATTACTACCGTTGATTTATCTAAAACCTACCTAAAATGGGGGCAAGATAACTTTGCGCTTAACGATATTAGCAATACGCGTTATCGGTTTGAGCAAGCAGACTGTTTAAAATGGTTAGAGCATGCACAAGGCCAATACGACTTGATCTTTTTAGACCCTCCAACATTTTCTAACTCTAAGCGAATGAAAGATGCGTTTGATGTACAAAATGATCACATTAAGCTGTTAACTTGGGTTAAAAAAATATTGAGCCCATCGGGTACGCTTATATTTTCTAACAATAAACGCGGCTTTGTGATGGACGAAGTAGGGTTAATGGGCTTAGGCTTAAAAGCGGAAAATATTTCAGAAAAAACCTTATCTCCCGATTTTAAACGTAATAAAAAAATTCATAATAGCTGGTTAATTAAACATGGCTAAGTGGGTTTTATATCACACAGACGGTTGCCACTTGTGTGAGCAAGCTGAGCAACTGTTAAAACCGTTACTTTCATCAGCTGATGAATTACAACTTATTGATATTATGAGCGATGACTCATTAATTTTAGAGTATCAAATCAGTATTCCGGTTTTAAAAAATCAACAAGGCCAGCAATTGTTTTGGCCGTTTACTGCACCTCAGGCGCAGCAGTTTTTAGCGCAAGCAGAATAAGAGTAAAGATTAATTATGGATTTAATTAGAATTTCAAAAGCACAATTAGCCTACGGGACGCACCCATTATTAGATAATGCCGATGCGGTTATAGAAAGCGGCGAACGTGTGTGTATTGTAGGGCGTAACGGTGCAGGAAAATCAACGCTTCTAAAAGTCTTAGATGGCCAAGTAATACTCGATGACGGCGAAATAAACCAAGTCGGTAGTTTAAAAATATCGCGTTTAGAACAAGATCCGCCTAAAGGGGCAAGCGGCACTGTATTTGATTATGTTGCCCAAGGTATGCCTGAAATTGCTAACTTACTGATTGATTTTCATCATGTAAGTACACAATTGCAAACAGATTGTACTGATCAGTTACTCAACAAACTAGAGCGCTTATCAAATAAGTTAGAAGCAGCTGATGGCTGGCGTTTTGATAGCCGTATTCAACTGGTTTTAACCCAACTAGAATTAACCCCCGATGCAAAACTAGAATCACTTTCTGGTGGTTGGTTACGTAAAGTTGCACTTGCGCGTGCGCTAGTGAGCGAGCCTGATTTATTATTACTCGATGAGCCTACCAACCACTTAGATATGACAAGTGTAATGTGGTTAGAGCAATTTTTAAAAGAGTTTAAAGGCGGGATTGTATTTATATCGCATGACCGTGCTTTTATTCGCGCCGTTGCAACACGTATTTTAGATTTAGATCGCGGTAAACTAATTTCTTATCCAGGTGATTATGCCACTTACTTAGAACAAAAAGCGCATGATTTAAAAGTGGAAGAAACGCAAAATGCATTGTTCGATAAGCGTTTAGCAGAAGAAGAAGCGTGGATCCGCCAAGGTGTTAAAGCGCGTCGTACGCGTAACGAAGGGCGAGTTCGTGAGCTTAAACAATTACGTAATGAGCGTAAAAAACGCGTTGATCAAGTAGGCAAAACCGATTTCAATATTGAAACGGCTGATCGTTCAGGTAAATTAGTGTTTGAAGCGAAACACTTAAACCATGCATTTAAAGATAAAATCATTGCTGATGACTTCTCTACTTTGGTTATGCGTGGTGATCGTATTGGATTAGTCGGCCCTAATGGTATTGGTAAAACGACCTTATTAAAGCTTCTATTCGGAGATTTAAAAGCAGACAGTGGCGAAATAAAGCAAGGTGTTAATTTAGAGTTTGCGTATTTTGATCAGTACCGTGAAAAGCTTAATGAAGAAGCGACCGTTCAGGACAACGTAGCTGAGGGTAAGCAAGAGGTCATGATGGGCGGGCGTTCTCGTCATGTATTAGGTTATTTACAAGACTTTTTGTTCCCGCCAGCACGTGCTCGCACCCCCGTAAAAGCGCTCTCAGGTGGTGAAAAAAATAGATTACTTCTGGCTAAGTTGTTCTTAAAGCCATCAAATATATTGGTACTTGATGAGCCTACCAACGACTTAGACATAGAAACGTTAGAGCTACTAGAAGATATCATCAATCAATACCAAGGTACTGTGCTGATTGTTAGCCATGACCGAGAGTTTATTGATAATACGTGTTCGAGTGTATGGGCCTTTGAGGGTAACGGCAAGGTAACAGATATCGTTGGCGGCTACAGCGATTATGAAGCCTATACCAACTATTTAGCAGAGCAAGAAAAGAAGCAGCAACAGCAGCCAGTTAAAAAGGTTGAAAAACCAGAGCCGGCACCCGTTAAAAGTAATAACAAAGCAAATAAACTCTCTTACAAATTAAAACTTGAACTAGAGCAACTACCTAATAAAATGGAACAACTTGAAGCTGAGCTTGAAAAACAACAAGAACGAGTAAGTCACGAAGACTTTTTCAAGCAAGACAGTGATGTAACAGCTAAGGAATTGAACCATTTAGCCCAACTCGAGTCTGACCTTGAAGCCGCTTTTGAGCGTTGGGAAGAACTTGAAGAATTAAAGAATCAGTAGTAAGGAATAAAATGAAATATAAATTACTCGCGGCCAGTGTTTTAGCAACACTGAGTACATCGGCATTAAGTGCTACCTATGCGTTAACGGAGTTAGGTAACTTTGAAAACGCAAAACATACTTATGTTACCGATGTGAGTGAAAACGGACATGTCATTGGGCTTGCTAATGGCTTATACAATATCCCAATTGATATTAGTTATATTGATTTTACCGATAGTTTAATTAAGAACGCTTATACTAATGAAGTAAATTCATTTGAACTAAGTGACAAAGAAATTACGTTTACACTTGATGACATCGAAAACAACGACGCTATTTATACCAATGCTGATGCGCATACTTTTATGGTTCGTTTTTTGTCAAACTTATCTGCTAACTTTGAATATCAAAAAATTAGCTCAATTGTTGCTACAAATTACAACAGTGGTGTAATTACAGAGCAATCTTTGTTTGATGTGGCTTCGGTTGATTATGATGGGTTAACGCGATCGACCAGCAATTTTTATAATGCTGTTGCACAGGACGGTACGACCGTAGGTTGGGGCAGTGCACCGTTTGATAAAATCACTTTTACACCAGATGGTGAAACTGAAGAAGAAACTTGGTTTACCCGAGAGTTTATAGAACGTGGTATTTTAATTTCTGAAGGCGGTGTAGAAGTGCCGCTTGTTCCAGAATTTACTGAACATGGTGGGACGAGTAAAGCGTCTGATATTGTTGCCACTGACACGGGTTACGTTGTTGTTGGTAATGTATCAGTGAGTATCCCTACAGAGAGACAAACCTTAATTGCTGATAATTGTGATGGTCTTGATGAACCTGTAATGACGTGTATTGAATCAATTAATAGTCGTAACACACGTGGTTTATTTAATAAAACAGCGGTTAAGTGGACATTAGATAGTGCCTATAATGTAACCTCAACAGAATTGTTAGGTTTAGCGCTGACACCAAAAGAAGATGAAGACAGTAACCCATTTATTAGTAATGCATTAGCGGTTAATAAAAATGGCGTTGCGGCCGGTTTTTCTAATACCCGTTACTTTGATAGAGATTCCACAATTTTAACGATGCCAGTTTACTTTAAAGATGGTGAAGTGGTTGATTTTATTGAACAAAGAGATGACTGGCAAAGTGGTAAAGCATTTGCTATCAACGATAACGATATTGTTGTAGGTTATGCGACCAAGCGAATAGAAGGCACGCTAAGAAATAAACTTTTTTACCATGATATAAATACAAACACGACCGTGTTTCCTGAAGATTACTTTATAAGCTCAAGCTCATATGCAAATGACATTAATAATCAAGGTTACATTGTTGGTGAAGGTGAAATTGGTGAATCTGAGAACACCCGCCGTTCAGAAGCCTTCATTTATAAAATTGGCGATGACAAGATCACTAACCTAAATAAATTGCTGCCTTGTTATGACAGTGATGGTGAAACCAGTTTCAGCTATAAAATGGTAGAAGCTAAATCGATTAATGAAAACAACGAAGTATTTGGTGTTGCGACTAAAACAGTTGAAAAACGAAATTCATTGGGCGGAGTTGTTACCGATGTAAATGGTAATATTGAATATGAAAGTGTAGCCGTTGCGGTAAAACTTTCGCCTATCCCTAATGGTGAAGTTGAGAATTGTAAAGCCCCAGATGCTGAATTTTACGAACGCAGTTCTGCGAGCTTTTCTTGGCTTGGTTTATTATTACTACCACTTGTTGGTTTAAGACGTGTATTTAGATTTTAAATGAGCTTAAATCGTTAAACAGAACGACTAAAAAACCCAACTTGTTAAGTTGGGTTTTTTTTGTCTATAGTAATGTAAGCATTTAAAGGAAGAGAGGCTAATTATTTCTCATTCCCCATGCCCGCCTTACAGAGCGGCGCCACATTAGATCTATTCCAAAGTAGCCAATAACACTGGCGATAGAGGCGCATACCAAAGAACCGACTAAGAATGCAGGGCCAATTGTCGTTAAGCTTTCTATAAACCATGCCCAACTGGCTTCGAACGCAAAGTGTTGTTCTGGTTGATTAAGTACTAATGTACCAACAAGGTAGGAGCCGTAAAAAATTGGCGGCATACTCAGTGGATTAGTGATCCATACTAGCGCAACAGAAATGGGTAAATTAACTCTCAAAATTATCGCTGCGGCAGCCGCGAGCACCATTTGAAAAGGAACAGGGATGAAAGCAAAAAAAAGCCCAACAGCAAAAGCACCTCGTGCCGAACGTCTATTTAAATGCCAAAGGTTAGCATCATGTAAAAGACGGCCAAATATTCTTAGCGATTTGTGATGTCTAATTTTATTTGGATCGGGTAAAAACCGTTGGATCGTTTTTTTAGCCATTTAAAGCAACCATTTACTTCTGTGTGGATGAGTCTTGGGTTTGTTATCGGAGTTGTTGTTACCGTATTTTATTACCAAACCCTTGAATTTATAGTTATCACAATTTCAATCCTCATTGTGAGCACGTATTTTAAGCCGTTTTTAACTGTATTGTTAGGCTTTATTTGCGGTATTTGCTGTGTAGCGGCACATTTTATCTTGTTTTATTCATTAGAATTACCTAATGAGCACGAAAAATATGCTTATTCAGTCAATGTTGTTGTCGAAGAGGTTATTTCTTCAACACCTCCACAATACGTAAAAGTGAAAATAACCCGTTTGGAAGATAGCGAATATAGTCAGTTTAGAGCACCTAATGCCTTATTAAGTATTAATTCAACACAACCTATTCAGCCAGGTGATGCTTTTACTGCTCAAGTTAGGTTAAAAAATTTTAGGGGGATTAAAAATTTTACTGTGTTCGACAGTCAACTCTATGCCTTTACACAAAAAATAGCGTTTAAAGGTACAGTATTAAATAAGCAGTTAGCGATTTACAACCGCCCACAAAATAATCATATCGCGGCTTATAGGACTTATGTCAAAAAGCTCGTAAGTAGTGCTGAACTTAATTGGCTATATTACGTGCTCTTAACCGGAGACAAGTCGTTAATGACCTTTGAGCATAAACAATTAATGCAAAGTCTTGGGTTAAGTCATTTACTGGCTATTTCTGGATTGCATATCTCTTTGGTTTTCGGCTTTTGTTATTTTGCAGTGCGCTGTTTTCTTAAGTTGATTAAGCCTGAACTAAATCAATCATTAAATATTGCTATTTTTTATAGCGCTGCTGGCTTTGTTGCCGCTTTTATTTATGTTTACTTGAGTGATTTCATTATTTCGGCAACCCGCGCCTTAATTATGTTGGGTTGTTATTTGTTGCTTTATTATTTAGCGAAGCAAGCGCTTAGATGGCGAAGTATTTTATATGCGTTGGTTATTATTCTAGCGGTTAATCCATTTAGTTTGCTTAATCCTGGCCTGTATTTTTCCTTTTTAGCGGTATGTATTATTTTTATGGTTTTAAAACAGTTTCCGCTGCGAGGTCATTCATTGTTAGCCAATATTCGCACTCTTTTTGTTATTCAACTGGGATTATTTATTGGCTTATTACCGCTGTCATTATACTTTTTTAATGGCGTGAGTTTAGCAGGTTTAGTTTTAAATCTTGTCGCTATTCCCATTTTATCTTTTGTATTAATGCCTGCTTTATTTTTAAGTGTGTTGCTGGGGTTATTAACCGACTGGCATGCGTTTATTGTGTTGTATGATTTTCCACTGACCTATATTTATCAAATGTTGCTGGCGATACCGCAGCACATACGTTGGCTTAATGTTGGTCAGGTAAGTATAACCACTGTGGTGCTGCTTTATAGTGTAGTTCCTTTACTTTATTTTATTGAGCTTCGCGTACTGGCGTGTATTCCGCTTTTGACTCTACTCTCTAATTATTACTTTACGCAATCTAGCCTTTGGCAGTTGAACGTATTTGATGTAGGCCATGGCCTTATGGTACTGATAAAAAAAGATAAGCATGCGTTTATTTATGATTTTGGCCCGAGTTACTTTAATCGCTTTAGTCGTGTGCCTAGTGTATTACTACCCTATATTGACGCCCATAATCTAACGGTAAGTACCGCGATTGTCAGTCATCAAGATAACGATCATGCCGGAGGTGTTGCGCATTTTAAAGCGGCCGGTTATGCATGGAGTTTTGATTATTTTCATCCAAATGGTGTATATAACGACTGTATAGCAACAACACTCGATTTTAATGGATTGAGTATTCAAACTTTTGCTAAAGAGGAATTTAATAATAGTAATGATAATTCCTGTATCGTTAAAATCTCAGCTGCAAACTATAGTGTGCTACTTACCGGTGACATATCAAAGACGCGAGAGTCGCAATTAATTAAAAAGAAAGATGATTTACAAAGTACCGTTTTGATAAGCCCACACCACGGCAGTGACAGCTCCTCGAGTGACGAGTTTATTAAGGCAGTAAACCCAACGATTGTGATTCATTCAAGTGCCTATCAAGGTCAGTGGCAATTTCCAAGTAAAGCGGTAGTTGAGCGTTACAATAAAATAAACGCCAAACAATATAGCACCGGTGATGTAGGACAAGTTAGGGTTGATTTTTATGCTAAGCACCTTGAGCTTACTACAGCGAGGGCGCAGGAAAGTTATTGGTTTATCAAAGATTGACGTTTTGTTTTGCTGTTGCTAAGGATACAATAGAGGCTGTCAGTGGTTTTAGAGAGTGTTATGGATCAAAGTACTACACAAATTTATAAACGGCTTGTTTCTTACGTTGGTGCCTATAAGTCGGTTGCCATCGTCGCAATTATTGGAATGATAGGTTATTCAGGTATGGATGCATTATTCATCCAACTGATGAAGCCGTTTATCGATGAAGGTTTAAATGAGCGTAATAGTCAGGTACTTACTTATGCGCCATTTGTGGTTATTGCGTTGGTGATCGGGCGTGGCGTATTTAATTTTATGTCATCGTACTGTTTAAGCTATGTTGGTTCGCAGGTAGTGCGTGCGCTTCGCCAAGAACTATTTGAGCATATATTACATTTGCCAGTATCGTTTCATGATAAAAACTCGACTGGCGACCTTATTTCAAAAATTACCTTTGATACAGAGCAAGTACAGCAAGCGATTACCAAAGCACTGCTTATTGTAGTTCGTGAAGGCGCTTTTGTGGTGTTTTTACTTGCAGTTATGTTTTATACCAGCTGGCAATTATCGTTAATCTTTTTAGTTATTATTCCATTAGTGGCTATTATAGTGGCGGTGGTATCTAAACGTTTTCGTCATATATCTAAAAATATTCAGTCTGCGATGGGGCAAGTTACCCGCAGCTCAGAGCAAATGCTCAGTGGTCACAAAGTGATCCACGGCTTTGGTGGTCAAACTCAAGAAATCGATCAATTTTCTAAAATTAATAATCATAATCGCCAGCAACGTATCAAAATGGATGCGACTAAGGCGTTAAGTGTCTCTATCATTCAAATTTTAGCCGCCAGTGCAATGGCCGTTATTTTATGGGTGGTGTCTATGCCCTCAATGATAGACAGTATTAGCTCTGGGGATTTTGTAGTGCTCATTTCTTCGATGATGATGTTACTACGCCCGTTAAAACAGCTTGCCAATGTGAACAGCGATTTACAACGCGGTATTTCAGCTGCGCAGAGTGTATTTTTAGTGCTAGATGAAGAAATAGAAAAAGACACGGGCACCTTATCGGTTGACAAAGTTAAAGGTCATATTGAGGTAAAAAATGTCACCTTTAAATACCCAACTAAAGACGAGCCGGTATTAAATAATTTGTCTATGACTATTAAAGCGGGCGAGAGCATTGCGCTTGTTGGTCGCTCAGGCTCGGGTAAATCCACCATATCAAACTTACTACCTCGCTATTATGATTTAGAAGCGCCCAGTGAAATATTACTGGATGGTATTGCTTTAAATGAATATAAGCTCACCGATTTACGTCGTCAATTTGCTTTAGTATCGCAGCAAGTGGTACTTTTTAATGACACGATTGCAAATAATATTTGTTATGGCCTCCAACGCGATGTATCGATGGAAGAGCTTCATGCTGTGGCTAAACAAGCTCATGTCTGGGAGTTTGTTGAAGATTTACCGGAACAACTTAACACTATGGTTGGTGAGAATGGGGTGATGCTTTCAGGTGGTCAGCGTCAACGTATCGCGATTGCTCGCGCAATATTAAAAGATGCACCAATTTTAATTTTAGATGAAGCGACCTCGGCGCTGGATACTGAATCAGAAAAACTCATTCAACATGCCCTCGATACATTAATGAAAGACAAAACGTCTATTGTAATTGCGCATAGGTTATCGACTATTGAAAATAGTGACCGCATTTATGTAATAGACAGTGGTCAAGTTATTGAAAGTGGTACCCATACAGACTTACTTGCTAACGATGGCACTTATTCTGCGTTATGCAAAATGCAGTTTGGTGAGCAAGGGTGAGTAAAATAGAGCAAAGCTGGTATAAACCTTTTAGCTTAATTACGTTATTGCTATTACCACTGTCCGCTATTTTTGGCTGTATTTCTTTGCTACGTAGATATTGCTATAAGTTCGGCATTTTTAAATCGTTTATCAGCAAAACACCGGTTATTGTGGTTGGTAATATAAGCGTTGGCGGTAATGGTAAAACGCCGTTTGTATTGTGGCTTTATGATTATTTAACTGCTAAAGGTTTATCTGTTGGTTTAATTAGTCGAGGTTACGGCGGGCAAGCAACTCATTACCCGTTATTGGTTACTGCACAAACGACTACACGAGAGGCTGGGGATGAGCCGGTACTTTTATTTAATCGTTTACAGTGCCCATTAGTGGTTGGCCCTAATAGGCAACACAATATAGAAAAGCTCAACGCAAACTTTAAGCTTGATGTGATCATTTCTGATGATGGCATGCAGCATTACAAAATGGCACGCAGCATAGAATGTTGTATTGTTGATAGCGAAAGAAAATTTGGTAATGGTTTGCTAATGCCCGCAGGGCCACTGCGCGAAACCGTCTCTCGATTAAAGAGCGTAGACGTAGTAATTGAAAATGGCTCTGAGGATGAGTTTAGTTATCGCTTGCAGCCATCGGTTATTAAACGCGTTGCCGATAACACGGATATAGCGACGCCTTTAAAGGCTGCGCATGCGGTGAGTGCTATTGGTAACCCAGGTCGTTTTGAGGCTTCACTGCAAGCACAAGGTATTAAATTACTGTCTACACATCATTTTCGCGATCATTATGCTTATAGCGCTGATGATTTCGCTCAATTTGGCGATGACTGTGTATTAATGACAGAAAAAGATGCGGTTAAATGCCGTGATTTTGCAAAACCTAATTGGTATTACCTGCCTGTTGATGCTCAACCAACAGCGGCGGTAATAAACACATTAAATTTACTATTAAAAGAAAAAGGGATCCATCATGGCCTTTGATACGAAGTTACTCGAAATTATTGCTTGCCCCGTGTGTAAAGGTAAGTTGCGCTTTGATAAAGAAAACCAAGAGCTGATCAGTACAGCTGCAAAGCTTGCTTATCCTGTACGCGATGATATTCCGGTATTACTTGAAAATGAAGCCCGAGAATTGTCTCTTGAAGAGGTAGAAAAGTGGAATTCGTAGTTGTTATTCCTGCGCGTTACGCTTCTACTCGTTTGCCAGGTAAACCACTTGCTGATATTTGTGGCAAGCCAATGATCCAACATGTCTATGAAAAAGCGTGTTTGTCGGGAGCGAGTAAAGTGGTTATTGCCACCGATCATCAAAAAGTATTTGATGCGGCTAAACACTTTACCAATGATGTATTGATGACTCGAGAAGATCATCAATCAGGGACTGAACGGTTAGCAGAAGTCGTTGATTTACTAAATTTATCAGAAGATACTATCGTGGTTAATGTGCAGGGCGATGAACCATTATTATCCCCTGATAACGTGTCACAAGTGGCTACATTATTAGCGCAATCAACCGCGCCAATGGCAACCCTCAGTGTTGCCATTGAAGAGCGTGATGAGGTCTTTAACCCTAATGCGGTTAAAGTGGTCAGCGATATTAATAAAAATGCCTTATATTTTTCAAGAGCCAGCATTCCATTTGATAGAAGTGCCATGATGGCAGAGCAGCAACCACTTAATTTAGCGCCTTTTCAACGCCATGTGGGTATTTACGCGTATCGCGCTGGCTTTATAAAGCAATATATTCAATTATCGGTATCACCATTAGAAGTTTTAGAATCACTAGAGCAGCTAAGGGTGCTTTACCATGGCTATGCGATTAAAATAGAGCAAGCGGTGGTTACCCCTCATGCTGGGGTTGATACACCAGAGGATTTAGCTAAAGTCGTTGCGCATATTCAAAGTAAAGCGCGTGAATAAAGCAGATACGCCTGTGTTAAAAGTGCAATACACGCACGATGATTTTTATATTATAACTAAACCTGCAGGGCTTAATTTTCATTCAGAAGAAAGCCCTGGTTTTGTGTTTCTTGCTGAGCAACAACTAAACGAAAAATTGTTTGCGGTTCACCGTCTAGACAAAGTGACTTCAGGGCTGATCATATTAGCGCGGCATAAAGACGCTGCGGCAAAGTTTACCCAGATGTTTACTGAGCATACTATTAATAAATTTTATTTAGCTGTAAGTGATTCTAAGCCTAAAAAAAAGCAAGGTTGGGTTAAAGGAGACATGGCGAAGTCACGTCGGGGTACTTTTAAACTATTAAACTCGCAAATAAATCCCGCAATTACGCGGTTTTATTCATTTAGTTTTAAAAGTGGTTTTAGAGCTTACCTATTAAAACCCTATTCGGGTAAAACCCATCAGCTCAGAGTTGCTTTAAAGAGTTTGGGTGCCCCCATAATGGGTGATGCGAGTTATGCAGGCAGCCCTGCAGAGCGTACCTATTTACATGCATTTGCGCTGGATTTTTTATGGAAAGGGCAAAAAATACAACATACCCTGTTGCCAGAATCTGGTGAAGAGTATGCGCAATTGATAAAACATCAAGATTTTAATTCTTGGCAAACGCCGTGGAAACTGGATTGGTAAATGAGTGAACAAGTAACTGATATCCGCTTTGGTGGTATTAAACGACTGTATGGTCAACAGCAATTTGAGTGGTTACAGCAAGCACATTTTTGTGTTGTGGGTATTGGTGGTGTAGGCAGTTGGACTGCTGAAGCACTAGCGCGTACCGGCGTAGGTAAAATCACCTTAATTGATTTAGATGATATTTGTGCAACTAATGTAAATCGTCAAATTCATGCCTTAACAGGCACAATAGGGGAAGCTAAAGTTGATTCGATGAAAACTCGCTGCAAGCTTATCAACCCTGAGTGTGTGGTGAATGTGATTGATGACTTTATTAGCCTTGATAATATTCAAGAACATATTCAAGGTTTTGATTATGTAATAGATTGTATTGATGCGGTTAAAGAAAAAGCGGCGTTAATAGCTCACTGTAAACGTAATAAAATGCCTATAATTACAACTGGCGGTGCAGGTGGTCAAACCGATCCGAGTCAAATTACCTTTGGCGATGTGGCAAAAACCACTCAAGATCCATTACTTGCAAAAGTGCGTTACATTTTGCGTAAACAATATAATTTCAGTTCAAACCCAAAACGTAAATTTAATATTGACTGTGTATATTCCACTGAACAGCTTGTTTACCCAGGTAGTGACGGCAGTGTGTGTCATGCGAAGCAAAATGCTGATGGCAGTATGAACATGGATTGTAATAATGGCTTTGGCTCAGTGACGATGATCACCGGTAGTTTTGGTTTTTTTGTTGCCGCTAAAGCGGTTCGAAAATACTTAGACAAGCGTGCGCGTCTAAATACTTAGATAAAGTGTTTTGGTTTAATAGTATTTAAAAAGCGCTTAAAGCGCTTTTTGTTTGGCCATGGTTTGTATTGTTTCAACCATGGCTTTTACTCCATTACCCCTAGACGCACTCAAATGACTGATTAAGCCAAGCTTTTCAAATTCATCATAAGCATTTACTGCTAACACTTCTTCGGGTGTTAAACCGTTATACAGGGCTAAAATTAACGCCAATAAGCCTTTTACTATGCGAGTATCAGAGTCACCAATTACAACCAGTGCATTCTCGGTTAGGTCAAACTCAACAAACATCCATACTTTACTCTCACAGCCTGGCACTAACGCATCATCTGTTTTTAATATATCGGCTAAAGGTGGCAGCGTTTTACCGAGTAACATAATTTCACGGTACTTTTGTTGCCAGCTACTACTGCTTTGAATACTTTTAGTTACGAGTTGATATGTGTGTGTCATTATTTATCCAAATTAGTCTAATAAAGCAATGCATTCTTTGAGTGCGGCAATAAATTGGTCTACATCTTTAGTCGTATTATAAAAAGCAAAACTCGCTCTCAGTGAACCATTTAGGTTTAAATGACTCATTAAAGGTTGGGTACAATGATGACCACTTCGTACAGCAATACCATAGCCGTCAAGTAAAGTTGACAGATCATAAGGATGTTCATTTTTATAATTAAAGCAAAGTGTGCCAATATTCGATTTGAGGTCGCTGTAGATAATAATACCGTCTATTTTGCTCAATGCGTTCGCTGCATAAATAAACAACTGCTGTTCATAGTGCTGTAATGTTTGCAGATCAAGCGCCATTAAATACTCAAGTGCAGCGCCAAAACCTAAAACACCGGCTATATTTGGCGTTCCTGCTTCAAATTTAGCCGGTGCATTACGATAAGTACTGTGCGTTAAGGTTACTTTTTCAATCATTTCACCGCCTGTTTGATAAGGCGATAGTGCATTAAGGGCTGTATAACGGCCATATAAACCGCCTAGCCCTGTTGGCCCCACCATTTTATGAGCAGAAAACACGTAAAAATCACAATCGAGCTTTTTTAAATTCGGTCTTAAATGCAGCGCCCCTTGTGCGCCATCGACTAAGGTTAGCGCGCCTACCGCCTTAGCTGAGGCTATTAAGGGGACTAAATCAGTAATATTGCCTAGCGCATTAGAAGCGTGAGTAATAGCCAGTAGTGCAGGGTTGGTGCGCTTAATCACTTCACAACACTGTGCTATATCAAACGTAGCATCTGCATTAAGTGGTAAAGTTTTTAATGTTGCCCCGGTTTGCGCTGCCAGTTCTTGCCACGGCACGATATTAGCGTGGTGTTCGATTGGGCTAATTAAAATAGTGTCAGCAGCTGTTAATGTATTTCTTAAGCCATGAGCAACTAAGTTAATCGCTTCAGTGGCACCTTTGGTCCAGACAATTTCGTTACTGGTTACCTGAAAATAATCGGCAACGCGTTGACGTACTTGCTCATAAGCCGCTGTAGCTTGCTCACTCAGCGTATGACGTCCGCGGTGAACATTTGCATTCTGTAAGGTGTAAAACTGTGTCGTAGCGTCAATCACGCATTGTGGTTTTTGTGTTGTTGCTGCTGAGTCTAAATAAACCAAAGGGTAGCCATTGATTGTCTGATTTAGAGTAGGAAAGTCATTACGGATTTTTTTAGGATCAAACGAGGACACAGACATAGGCTCATAAAGTTAATCAAGTGGGCAGGAATTGTAATCTGTTTAAGATAATTCTCAAGTAGCAGGTAATAAAAAAGGCCGCAGAGGCGGCCTTTTAAACTAACTTAATGCTTAGCGCTTGTCAGTTGCTTTATAATCACGGTGTGTTTCACCTGTGTAAAGCTGACGTGGACGGCTGATCTTATGACCAGGTTGAGAAAGCATCTCGTCCCAGTGTGAGATCCAACCTACAGTACGTGCCATTGCAAAGATTACAGTGAACATGCTGGTAGGGATGCCGATTGCTTTTAAGATAATACCTGAGTAGAAATCTACATTAGGGTAAAGTTTCTTCTCAACAAAGTACGGGTCTTCAAGTGCAATTTGCTCTAGTTTCATTGCGATATCAAGTAATGGATCTTGAATGTTTAGCTCTGCTAACACTTCATGACATGTTTGACGCATTACTGTTGCACGAGGATCGAAGTTTTTATAAACACGGTGTCCAAAGCCCATAAGACGGAACGGGTCCGCTTTATCTTTTGCTTTTGCTACGTATTCGTCAATGCGATCAACTGAGCCAATTTCTTCTAACATGTTTAAACATGCTTCGTTAGCACCGCCGTGAGCAGGGCCCCAAAGTGATGCAATACCCGCAGCAATACATGCATAAGGGTTAGCACCAGAAGAACCTGCTAAACGTACTGTAGACGTTGATGCATTTTGCTCATGGTCAGCATGAAGCATGAAGATTTTATCCATTGCTTTAGCTGTGACAGGGTTTACTTTGTATTCTTCAGCAGGCACAGAGAACATCATGTGTAAGAAGTTTTCTGCATAGCTTAAGTCATTGCGTGGATATACAAATGGTTGACCGATGTTTGTTTTGTACGCCATTGCTGCAATTGTTGGTAACTTAGCAACTAATTTAATAGCGCTTGTTTTACGTTGAACTGCATCAGTGATATCCAGATCTTCATGGTAGAAAGAAGATAAAGCACCAACCACACCACATAGCATCGCCATAGGGTGAGCGTCAAAACGGAAACCTTGGAAGAAGTTTGCGATTTTTTCATCTAGCATAGTGCTACGAGTGATTTTTGTAGCGAAATCATCGTATTGCTCTTTAGTTGGTAACTCACCATTTAATAGTAAGTAGCATAACTCAACGTAGTTAGAGCTTTCTGCTAACTGTTCGATTGGGTAACCACGGTGTAATAAAACACCCTTGCCACCATCGATGTAAGTGATGGTAGATTCACAAGAACCAGTCGACATGAAACCTGGGTCATAAGTAAAGTGACCATGTGAGCCGAGTGTACGTACGTCAATTACATCTTGGCCAGCAGTACCTTGATAAATTGGAAGTTCGATTGGATCTAGCCCATCAATATGGACCGTGGCTTTCTTATCTGCCATCTATGTATCTCCTATTAAGATAACTATTCTGATTTTTATATTCTAAAATCTATTCTAAGCACATCTTTACATTTTAACGTGAAAGAGGGGTATAAAGTCAATTTTTATAAGTATTATGCACATATGTATAATAAATATTCGGTATAGATTGAATATTATACCATTGGCTAATTCGCAAACGACTCAAAGTAAACAAGAATTGTAAAAGAGTCTCCGGCTATATATACTAACGGAGGTTTTTAACCAATTTGTATTTGGGTAAACTTTTTTTTACATAATAATTTTCATAAAAAGTGAACTTTATTAGTATCAATACGTTTATTTTGATAGTTCCACCAGAAACATTTGGTGGGTTTTAGAAAAACAAGTAGATGAGCCCCACTGCGGGCAAGATGGGCAAGTAACTGTGAAAAAGCAAAGACCTGTAAATCTAGATCTAACAACTATATCTATGCCGGCAACGGCTAAAGCTTCAATTTTTCACCGCGTCACCGGTGTTGCATTATTTTTTGCTTTAACGTTTGTCATTTGGGCTTGGTCAGAGTCTCTTTCTTCAGCTGAAGGTTTTGAATTCGTCAAGAGTCTGTTTAACGGATTCATTGCCAAATTTATAGCTTGGGGCACCCTTTCTGTATTGGGTTATCACCTTATCGGTGGTATCCGTCACATTATTATGGATATGGGGCATTGGGAAGAACTTGAATCAGGCAATACTAGCGCTAAAATTGCGATGGCACTTGGCGTTGTGTTTGCTGTATTGGCAGGGGTGTGGATATGGTCTTAAATCAAGCAACTCTTAAACGTGATGGCGTACAAGATTTTGTATCTTTACGCACAACGGCATTAATAATCAGCGCGTATGCAATCTTTATTATTGGCTATTTTTTAGCAATGCCAGAAGTCACATATGAAGCCTGGACAGGCCTATTCTCAAACCTAGCAATGAAAGGGGCAACGTTAATCACCCTAGTTTGCATTATGGTTCATACCCGTATCGGCCTTTGGCAGGTTCTTACCGACTATGTAAAGAACGCTAAATTGCGTGCTTTTTTAGGCTTTGTACTAAACCTAATGGCTGTTGCTTACGTAGCTGTGGGTTTAATCGTTTTATGGGGTGTTTAAGTGAAATATTCTGTTCGTGAATTTGACGCCGTAGTAATTGGTGCCGGTGGTGCAGGTATGCGCGCTGCTCTTGCTATTACTGAATCTGGCAAAACATGTGCGCTAATCTCTAAAGTTTTCCCGACACGCTCACACACTGTATCTGCTCAAGGCGGTATTACAGTCGCGTTAGGTAACTCGCATGAAGATAACTGGGAATGGCATATGTATGATACCGTTAAAGGTTCCGATTTTATCGGTGACCAAGACGCTATCGAATACATGTGTCAAACTGGCCCAGAAGCTATTACTGAATTAGAAAACATGGGCTTACCATTTTCGCGTTTTGAAAATGGCCGTGTTTACCAACGTCCTTTCGGTGGTCAATCGAAAAACTTTGGTGGTGAACAAGCTGCGCGTACTGCAGCAGCAGCTGACCGTACGGGCCATGCATTATTACACCTTCTTTATCAACAAAACGTTAAAAACAAAACCAATGTATTCTCAGAATGGTATGCACTTGATTTAGTTAAAAACGATAATGGCGATGTAGTAGGCTGTACAGCGATTGAAATTGAAACAGGTGAAATCACCTTCTTCAAATCAAAAGCAGTTGTGTTAGCGACAGGTGGTGCAGGTCGTATTTTCGCATCAACAACCAATGCTCACATTAATACCGGTGACGGTGTTGGTATGGCTGCACGTGCTGGTATTTCTATGCAAGACATGGAAATGTGGCAGTTCCACCCGACAGGTATAGCTGGCGCTGGTACGCTAGTAACTGAAGGTTGTCGTGGTGAAGGTGGTTATCTTTTAAATAAAGATGGCGAACGCTTCATGGAACGTTACGCACCAAATGCTAAAGATTTAGCGTCTCGTGACGTTGTTGCTCGTTCAATGATGACAGAAATTCGTGAAGGTCGTGGTTGTGATGGTCCTTGGGGTCCTCACCTTAAGTTGAAACTTGACCACTTAGGCGAAGAAACGCTTAACTTACGTCTTCCAGGTGTATGTGATCTTGCTAAAACATTTGCTCACGTTGACCCTGCAAAAGAACCGATTCCAGTTATCCCAACATGTCACTACATGATGGGTGGTGTGCCAACAAACGTAAATGGTCAAGTACTTAATATCGATGCTGCTGGCAACGAAAAAGTAGTACAAGGTTTATTTGCTGTTGGTGAGATTGCGTGTGTATCTGTACATGGTGCTAACCGCTTAGGTGGTAACTCATTACTTGACTTAGTTGTATTTGGCCGTGCAGCAGGTAACT
This sequence comes from Pseudoalteromonas issachenkonii, assembly GCF_002310795.1. Taxonomy (NCBI): domain Bacteria; kingdom Pseudomonadati; phylum Pseudomonadota; class Gammaproteobacteria; order Alteromonadales; family Pseudoalteromonadaceae; genus Pseudoalteromonas; species Pseudoalteromonas issachenkonii. Next base: position 1,750,275 of record NZ_CP011030.1, on the reverse strand, counting down.
TCTTAGGTAAATACCTAAATGACGTTGAAATTTCTAAAGCGGCTTCAGAGTCTGACCTAGAAGCGTCTCTTGCGCGCTTTAACCGTTGGGAAAACTCAACAGCTGGTCAAGGCGAAGACCCAGTTCAAATCAAGAAAGACCTACAACAATGTATGCAGCTTAACTTCTCGGTATTCCGTGAAGGTGACTCAATGGCTACAGGTCTTACTGAACTTAAAGAAATCCGTGAACGTTTACAGCACGCGCGTCTTGATGACAAATCATCAGACTTTAACACCATGCGTATTGAATGTTTAGAACTAGACAACTTAATGGAAACAGCTTACTCAACTGCAGTAGCTGCAAACTTCCGTACTGAAAGCCGTGGCGCACACTCTCGCTTTGACTTCCCAGATCGTGATGACGAAAACTGGTTATGTCACTCAGTATTTAATCCGGTAACGGATGAAATGAGCAAGCGTAAAGTAAACTACGAGCCTAAAACACGTGAAGCTTTCCCACCTAAAGCACGTACCTACTAGGAGCGAGACGATGGCACAAGTACAATTTTCAGTTTATCGTTACAATCCGGATGTTGATAACGCACCTCGTATGCAAGATTACACTTTGCAAACTGAGGAAGGCCAAGACATGATGGTATTGGATGCACTTTTACTATTAAAAGAGCAAGATCCTACACTATCGTTTCGTCGTTCATGCCGTGAAGGCGTGTGTGGTTCAGACGGCGTAAACATGAATGGTAAGAACGGTTTAGCATGTATTACTCCTTTATCTACGCTGCAAAAAAATGGCAAAGGTAAAATCGTAGTGCGTCCATTACCTGGACTTCCTGTTGTTCGTGACCTTGTTATTGACATGAGTCAGTTCTACACTCAATACGAAAAAGTAAAACCGTATCTAATTAATGATGAGCCTGCTGCAGGTGAACGTCTTCAATCTATCGAAGAACGTGATAAATTAGATGGGCTTTACGAGTGTATTTTATGTGCATGTTGTTCTACATCGTGTCCTTCTTTCTGGTGGAATCCAGATAAGTTTATAGGTCCAGCAGGCCTTCTTCATGCTTACCGTTTCTTAGCTGATAGCCGAGACACAGCAACAGAAGAGCGTTTAGCTGACTTAGACGATGCATTCAGTGTGTTCCGTTGCCACAGTATCATGAACTGTGTTAGCGTTTGTCCTAAGGGTCTTAATCCGACCAAAGCAATTGGACAAATAAAATCTATGTTATTAAACCGCTCGGTTTAATTTCTAGTAGACGAAAGATGGCTAATAATTTATTAGCCATCTTGTTATATAACTATTAATTTCTGCGCTAAAAAAAAGGGCTTATAAATGCACGAAGGTGTGATGAAGGCATGGCTAGAATCTTCACATTTAAACGGCGGTAACGTTGCTTATGTTGAAGAGCTTTATGAAGCGTATTTAGACGATGCGACTTCGGTGCCAGAAGAATGGCGAGAAGTGTTCGAACAGTTACCAAAAGTAGATGGTGTGGATGTTGAAGTAAAACATTCAGAAGTTCGTTCACAATTTGCGGCGCTTGCTAAAAACAAGCATAGAGAAGTAGTGGTAGCAGAGGGCAGTGGTGGCGACCTTAAACAGGTTAAAGTACTGCAACTTATTAATGCTTTCCGTTTTCGTGGACACCAAAATGCAAACCTAGATCCACTAGGTATTTGGCAACGAGAACGTGTACGAGATTTAGAGCTAGAGTACCACGACTTATCGGATGCTGACTTTGACCGCGAATTTAACGTAGGATCGTTTGCCGTTGGCCGCGATACTATGCCTTTAGGTGAGTTATACCAAGCACTAAAAACCACTTACTGTGGTTCTATTGGCGCCGAGTATATGCACATCACATCAACAGAAGAAAAGCGTTGGTTACAACAGCGTTTAGAGTCTGTTCAGTCTAGGCCAAAATTTGATAAAAATGAAAAGCTACGAATCCTCAAGGGATTAACAGCGGCTGATGGTCTTGAAAAATATTTAGGGGCTAAGTTCCCGGGTGCTAAGCGTTTCTCACTTGAAGGTGGCGATGCGTTAGTGCCAATGTTAAAAGAGCTTATTCACCGTGCCGGTGAAAGTGGCCAAAAAGAAGCCGTTATTGGTATGGCCCACCGTGGTCGCTTAAATGTTCTTGTTAATGTGCTAGGCAAAAATCCATCAGAACTTTTTGATGAGTTTGCTGGCAAGCACAAAGAAACGTTAAGCTCAGGTGATGTTAAATACCACATGGGTTATTCATCAGATTTCGCGACTAAAGGTGGCAACGTGCACATGGCACTTGCGTTTAACCCGTCGCATTTAGAAATCGTAAATCCGGTGGTTATGGGCTCTGTGCGTGCACGTCTTGATCGTCTTAATGACAAAACAGGCAGCAAAGCACTTCCAATCACTATCCACGGCGACTCAGCAATTGCAGGTCAGGGTGTTGTTCAAGAAACGTTTAACTTATCGCAAACTAATGCATTTAGTTGTGGCGGTAGTATCCGTATTGTTGTTAATAACCAAGTTGGTTTTACAACAAGTAAAAAAGACGATGTACGCTCAACTGATTACTGTACTGATATCGCAAAAATGGTTCAATCGCCAATTTTCCACGTAAACTCTGATGATCCTGAAGCGGTTGCTTTTGTAACGCAACTCGCGCTTGATTTTAGAAATCAGTTTAAACGTGACGTTGTGATTGACCTTGTTTGTTACCGTCGCCATGGTCATAACGAAGCTGATGAGCCTAACGCTACACAGCCAATTATGTACCAAAAAATTAAAAAACACCCAGTACCTCGTTTAATCTACGCGGATCAGCTGATTTCTGAAGGTTCTTTCACAGAAGATGAAGTGAAAGCGCTTGCTGATGATTACCGTAATGGTTTAGACGATGGCAACTGTGTTGTTGAAGAAATACAGCCAGAAACATCACACTCTTCAGATTGGGCTAAGTATGTAGGCCATGAATGGAGTGTTGATTACGATGCTAGCGTTTCGGTAGAAAAGCTTAAAGAACTTGGTAACATAGTTGCAAGTTACCCAGAAGAGTACAAAGCACAATCTCGTGTTAAAAAAATATACGATGATCGTAAAGCAATGGCTGCTGGCGAAAAACCACTTGATTGGGGTATGGCAGAAACTTTAGCGTATGCAACTATTGCAGCTGAAGGCACTGATATTCGTCTAACTGGACAAGATTCAGGCCGTGGTACCTTCTTCCACCGTCATGCGGTTGTTCATAGTCAAAAAGATGGTGCAACGTATTTACCATTACAGAACCTTAGTGAAGATCAAGGTACGTTTGAAGTGTTCGACTCAGTACTGTCTGAAGAAGCGGTATTAGCATTTGAATATGGTTATGCAACTGCAGAGCCGACTTCATTAGTATTGTGGGAAGCACAATTTGGTGATTTCGCTAATGGTGCACAGGTGGTATTTGACCAGTTCTTAAGTTCAGGTGAGCAAAAGTGGGGTCGCTTATGTGGCTTAACGTGTTTGTTACCTCATGGCTATGAAGGTCAGGGTCCAGAGCACAGCTCGGCTCGTCTAGAACGCTTTTTACAGCTTTGTGCTGATCACAACATGCAAGTATGTGTGCCATCAACACCGGCGCAAGTGTACGCAATGTTACGTCGTCAATCAGTTAGACCACTGCGTCGTCCACTGATTGTAATGACACCTAAATCATTGCTACGTCATCCACTTGCAACGTCATCGCTAGAAGAGCTTTCTGAGGGTGTATTCCACAACATCATTGATGAAATTGATGAGATTGATGCTAAGAAAGTAGAACGTGTTGTATTTTGTAGCGGCAAAGTTTACTACGAACTATTACAAGAGCGTCGTAAACTTGAGCAAGACAATATTGCAATTGTTCGTGTTGAGCAGCTTTACCCGTTCCCACATGACGAAATGAAAGCAATTATTGAACGTTACCAACACGTTACTGATTTTGTGTGGTGTCAGGAAGAGCCGCAAAACCAAGGCGCTTGGTACTGTTCACAACATCACTTTGTTGATGCAATTCCACAAGGTGCAAAATTGAAATATGCAGGCCGTAAGGCATCAGCATCTCCTGCATGTGGATATATGTCAGTACATACTAAAGAACAACAAGCGCTCGTTGCCGACGCGCTTACTATAGAAAAGAAAGGATAAGCAATGAGCACAGAAATTAAAGTTCCTGTTCTTCCTGAGTCGGTTGCAGATGCTTCCGTTGCTACATGGCATGTAAGTGTTGGCGACAAAGTAAGCCGTGACCAAAACTTAGTAGATATTGAAACAGACAAAGTGGTTTTAGAAGTGGTTGCACAAAATGACGGTGTGATCACTGAAATTTTACAAGAAGAAGGTGCTACGGTACTTGGTGACCAAGTGATCGGTTTAATTGGTGATGCGCAAGAAGCATCACCAAGTAAAGAGCCAAAAGAAGATAGCTCAGCATCAGAAAAATCAGAAGACGCGCCGGCGGCGCAATCAGCACCAGCATCAGAAGGTAAAGAAGTGGATATTAAAGTACCTGTACTTCCAGAATCAGTTGCAGATGCAACAATTGCTACTTGGCATGTTCAACCAGGTGTCGCGGTAACACGCGACCAAAACTTGGTTGATATTGAAACAGATAAAGTTGTACTTGAAGTGGTTGCCCAAGAAGACGGCGTTATGGGTGAAATCATTCATGACGAAGGCGATACTGTTCTTGGTGAGCAAGTCATTGGTAAAGTAAAAGCAGGCGCTGCACCCGATAAATCTGACGCTAAAGCGGATGCACCAGCAGCCAAAGAAGAAAGCTCAAGCGAGGGTTCAGATGTGTTAACGCCATCAGTTCGTCGTTTAATTGCTGAGAAAGGCCTTGATGCATCAAAAATCAAAGGTTCAGGCAAAAATGGTCGTGTGACTAAAGAAGATGTTGATCAATTCTTAAAATCACCTGCTCCAGCGGCAAAAGCTGAAGCAGCGCCAGCAGCACCTATGGGTGACCGTACACAAAAACGTGTGCCTATGACACGTTTACGTAAAACAATTGCGAATCGTCTTCTTGAAGCGAAAAACTCTACTGCAATGTTAACTACATTTAACGAAGTTAACATGAAGCCAATCATGGATCTTCGTAAGCAGTACCAAGAAGTATTTGAAAAGCGCCACGGTATCCGTTTAGGTTTCATGTCTTTCTACGTGAAAGCAGTGACTGAAGCGTTAAAGCGTTTCCCAGATGTAAATGCATCAATTGATGGCGATGATATTGTTTACCACAACTATTTCGACATCAGCATTGCTGTTTCTACACCTCGTGGCTTAGTAACACCTGTACTCAAAGATTGTGACAAGCTATCTGTTGCAGAAATCGAAAAGGGGATTCGTGAGCTAGCGCTTAAAGGTCGTGATGGTAAGCTAACGCTTGACGATATGACCGGCGGTAACTTCACTATCACCAACGGTGGTGTATTCGGTTCGTTACTATCTACTCCAATTATTAACTTACCGCAGTCTTCAATTTTGGGTATGCACAAAATCCAAGATCGTCCAATGGCTGTAAACGGTAAAGTTGAAATCTTACCTATGATGTACTTAGCGTTATCTTACGATCACCGCCAAATCGATGGTAAAGAATCAGTTGGTTTCTTAGTAACAATTAAAGAGTTACTTGAAGATCCAACACGTTTACTGCTGGATGTTTAATTAAGTAGTATGAAATATAAGCTGTGAGTTAAAATCACAGCTTTTTTTTTGTGCCTATGGTCATACTGGGGTTTTCATGTAGCGCCATGAGATCTATACTAGGCACGCAATTTGGGATAGTTGTTTATTTGCATAAATATTCAACTCTTTTAATATAAAAAATTGGATAAAGCATCATGAATTTGCATGAGTATCAGGCAAAACAACTTTTTGCCGAATATGGTTTACCAGTTTCTCAAGGTTTCGCTTGCGATACACCTGAAGAAGCTGCAGCAGCTGCTGAAAAGATTGGCGGCGATATGTGGGTTGTTAAAACTCAGGTTCACGCAGGTGGACGTGGTAAAGCTGGCGGTGTAAAGCTAGTTAAAACTATCGACGAAGTTAAAGCGTTTGCAGCTAACTGGTTAGGTAAAAACCTAGTTACTTACCAAACAGACGAGAAAGGCCAGCCAGTTGCTAAAATTTTAGTAGAAAGCTGTACTGACATCGCTAACGAACTGTACCTAGGTGCTGTTGTTGACCGTGCTTCTCGTAAAGTTGTGTTCATGGCGTCTACTGAAGGCGGCGTTGAAATTGAAACTGTTGCTGAAGAAACACCAGAACTTATCCACAAAGCTGAGATCGATCCATTAGTAGGTCCTCAAGCTTACCAAGCACGTGAGCTTGGTTTTAAATTGGGTCTTAACCCAACGCAAATGAAACAGTTTGTTAAGATCTTCATGGGTCTTGGTAATATGTTCAACGATTTCGATTTCGCATTACTTGAAATCAACCCGTTAGTAATCACAGATGAAGGTAACCTTCACTGTCTAGATGGTAAAATCGGTATCGATGGTAATGCACTTTACCGTCAACCTAAAATCCGTGAAATGCACGATCCATCTCAAGAAGATGCGCGTGAAGCTCACGCAGCAAGCTTCGAGCTTAACTACGTAGCCCTTGATGGTAACGTAGGTTGTATGGTTAACGGTGCAGGCCTAGCAATGGGTACTATGGACATCGTAAACCTACACGGTGGCAAGCCAGCTAACTTCCTAGATGTTGGTGGCGGCGCAACGAAAGAACGTGTATCTGAAGCATTCAAAATTATCCTTTCAGATGACAACGTTAAAGCTGTTTTAGTTAACATCTTCGGCGGTATCGTTCGTTGTGACATGATTGCAGAAGGCATCATTGGCGCAGTTAAAGAAGTAGGTGTAACAGTACCAGTAGTTGTACGTTTAGAAGGTACTAATGCTGAACTAGGTCGTGAAGTACTTGCTAAGTCTGATCTAAACATCATCGCTGCTGAATCATTAACAGACGCGGCTGAAAAAGTTGTTGCTGCTGCGGAGGGCAAATAATGTCTGTATTAATCAATAAAGATACAAAAGTTATCTGTCAAGGTTTCACTGGTGGTCAAGGTACTTTCCACTCAGAGCAAGCGCTTGAGTACGGTACACAAATGGTTGGTGGTGTAAGCCCAGGTAAAGGCGGTCAAACGCACCTTGGTCTTCCAGTATTTAACACAGTACGTGACGCTGTAGAAGCAACTGGCGCAACTGCATCAGTTATCTACGTACCAGCACCTTTTTGTAAAGATGCAATCTTAGAAGCAATCGATGCGGGCATCGAGCTAATTGTTTGTATCACTGAAGGTATTCCTACACTTGATATGGTTGACGTTAAAGTTAAACTAGATCAAACAGGTACACGTATGATCGGTCCTAACTGTCCAGGTGTTATCACTCCTGGTGAGACTAAGATTGGTATCATGCCTGGTCACATCCACAAGCCTGGTAAAGTAGGTATTGTTTCTCGCTCTGGTACTTTAACGTACGAAGCGGTTAAGCAAACTACAGATGCTGGTTTTGGTCAGTCTACGTGTGTTGGTATTGGTGGTGACCCAATCCCAGGTACTAACTTTATCGACGTTTTAGAAATGTTCGAAAAAGACGACCAAACTGAAGCAATCGTAATGATTGGTGAAATTGGTGGTACTGCAGAAGAAGAAGCTGCAGAGTACATCAAAGCTAACGTAACTAAACCTGTTGTTTCTTACATTGCTGGTGTTACTGCACCAGAAGGTAAGCGTATGGGTCACGCTGGCGCAATCATCGCAGGCGGTAAAGGTACTGCTGATGAGAAATTTGCTGCATTAGAAGCTGCGGGCGTAAAAACTGTACGTTCACTGGCTGATATCGGTAAAGCACTTAAAGAAAAAACAGGCTGGTAATCAGCGGTTATTCTTTAAAAAAGGCTCGCAATTGCGAGCCTTTTTGTTATGTATGGCTAGAGCGTATTGCCCTTAATCTTAAAACGGGTAACTAATATGTTGAAAAAATCGCAGAGATAAATCTTGGCGCTGCTTATTAATAGCTAATTCATCACAGAATGCATGAACGGTTTTCTCTACTTGGTTCATAAAGCGACCATAGCCAATCTCATGTTTGTTATGTGCGGCGGCAACAATCACAAAATGTAGCGTCTCTACGAGTTTATTTTCATCAAAAAATACTTTTAATTGCGGCGCTGAATCTTCTATATCAAAACTAATTTTTTGTAACTCACCATTTCCCTCATTTCTATCTACTTCACTATTACGAATTATTGGCATTGCCCCATTGGCAACCATCGCTGCATGGGTGAGTTTATTATCTTCACAAAGTTGAGTAAATAACTGCAAAAAGTGGTTATAAAACGGTTTATAAGTATGGCTATTAATTTGTGTTTGAAATTGCGTTTTAATATTACGTGACACGGGAATAGAGAAGGTGACGTAAGTCATTTCAGCATGGCTACTAGGTATTGCGCATTGTCTGGATTGATAACGAGGGTATAAACTTCTTAGTTTATATCCATAGCTTTCTTTATTACCTTTTTCTTTAGCGAATAAATCATAGGTTAAATGTTGATGATCGCGCAGCTTAAAGCTTGGCTGGTCTAAGAATAACTGATCTTGTAAATGACTCAATACTTTTTGTACATTGGTATGAAATTGCGCAGAGTGGGCACGTATATCTTCACCAGTAGCTAAAAACAATAGGCGTATTTTTTTACTTTGCTGATTTTCTGTGTGATGAAGTTTATGCGCTTCATGGTAACGAGGGTTATAAAAAAACAACATTTGCTTATCGGTTTCAAGTTGGTAAGACTCATCATGAAATCTCACCACTGGGAGTTTATCATTTGCGAGTAAATGGACATTATGCAGTTCATATTCATCACATGATGCAAATAACTGACGCGCAATTCGTTCATAGCAAGCATTAATATTACTGAAGTTTTTATAAAAATCTTCATTAGGTGTAATTTCGGCTAATAAGTAATGATTTGCACGTGCATTACTTGGAATATATATGCGGTGTTGATTTAATGAGGCCATCTTCGTTCCTTTAAGTTGGGGTTATTCGTTTACTATAAATCGCTTTAATGACTTTAATATTGCGCTAAAACAAATTTTGCTCATAAACTATCCCTTATCTAACAAACTTTGGTAATAACTGCATAAACCCGCATCTATTACTGTATGTTAAGGTTGGTTTTTGTAATAATGCAGTAGTTTTGTTATCACGCAATATACAGAGGTTTATAATCCTATGGCGGAAATCGAGAATCGCCCAAATAACTTTATTAGAACCCGAATTGATGAAGATTTAGCAAGTGGAAAACATGCCACAACGCATACCCGTTTTCCACCTGAACCTAATGGCTTTTTACATATTGGCCATGCAAAATCAATTTGCTTAAATTTTGGTATCGCCAAAGACTATAACGGTTTATGTAACCTTCGTTTTGACGATACAAACCCAGAAAAAGAAGATATTAACTACGTTAATTCAATTAAAGAAGACGTACAGTGGTTAGGGTTTAATTGGGATGGTGAGATTAAGTATTCGTCAAACTATTTTGATCTGCTTTATGGTTATGCGGTAGAGCTTATCAATAAAGGCTTAGCGTATGTTTGTTTCTTAACTGCAGATCAAGCTCGCGAATACCGTGGTACATTAAAAGAGCCTGGTAAAAACAGCCCATACCGCGAAACATCACCTGAAGAAAACCTCGCATTATTTGAAAAAATGCGTAACGGTGAATTTAAAGAAGGTGAATGTGTCCTTCGCGCTAAAATAGATATGGCCAGCTCATTTATGGTGCTGCGCGATCCAATTATATACCGTATACGTTTTGCTAATCATCATCAAACAGCGGATAAGTGGTGCATTTACCCAATGTACGACTTCACGCATTGTATTTCTGATGCACTTGAAGGCATTACTCATTCATTATGTACGCTAGAGTTCCAAGATAACCGTCGTTTATATGACTGGGTATTGGATAACATCAGCCTTGAATGTCACCCGCAACAAATTGAGTTTTCACGTTTAAACCTTGAATACACAATTATGTCAAAGCGTAAGCTTAATGACTTAGTGGTTAATAAGCACGTAGAAGGGTGGGATGATCCGCGTATGCCAACCATTGCGGGTCTGCGTCGTCGTGGTTATACACCGGCATCTGTACGTGAATTCTGTCAGCGTATCGGTATTACTAAGCAGGAAAATATGGTTGAAATGGGCATGCTTGAAGCGTGTATCCGTGATGACTTAAACGAAAATGCTCCGCGTGCAATGGCTGTACTTGATCCAGTGAAAATTGTGATTGAGAATTATGAAGCCGATAAAGTAGAAACGCTTTCTGTGGCTAATCACCCAAATAAAGAAGAAATGGGTCGCCGTGAAGTGCCTTTCACGCGTGAAATTTTTATCGAACGCGAAGATTTCCGTGAAGAAGCGAACAATAAGTTTAAACGTTTAGTGCTTGATAAAGAAGTACGCTTACGTGGTGCTTATGTGATTAAGGCAGAGCGTGTTGAAAAAGACGACAATGGTGAAATTACAACTATTTACTGTACTTACGATCCTGAAACATTGGGTAAAAATCCAAGCGATGGTCGTAAAGTAAAAGGGGTTATTCATTGGGTATCTGCGCCTGGGTCAGTGACAGCTGAAGTACGTTTATATGACCGTTTATTCAGTGTGCCTAACCCTGCAGCCGCAGAGGACTTTGAAAGCACGTTAAACCCAGACTCATTAGTGGTTATTTCTAATGCTAAACTTGAACCTTCATTGGCTAATTCTGTACCAGCACAAGGTTTTCAGTTTGAGCGTACCGGTTATTTCTCACGTGATACTAAATCAGAAAACGTGGTATTTAACCAAACGGTAGGCTTACGTGATTCGTGGGCTAAAATAGAGCACAAATAATATTGCTCTGTTTTTTAGTTATAAAAAAACCTGCTTAATCGCAGGTTTTTTTTTATTAAACTAAATAGGCTTTTAACTATTGCTTTGCGCAAACGCTTTACACGCGTCTTTATCTTCACATTCGCCATATAGGTAAAGAGAGTGATTGGTCAGCTTAATACCGTTTTCTTCAGCTATTTCAAGTTGACGACGTTCAATTAAATCATCTTCAAACTCAACAACCTTGCCACATTTTAAACACACTAAGTGGTCATGGTGAGTGCTGCCAGAAAGTTCAAATACTGACTTACCGCCTTCAAAGTGGTGACGGCTTACAATTCCTGCATCATCAAATTGATTTAAAACACGGTAAACAGTCGCAAGACCAATTTCTTCGCCTAGATCTAATAAAACCTTGTAAACATCTTCAGCGCTTATGTGTTGGTTATCTGGAGATTGAAGAATCTCTAAAATTTTAATACGCGGTAAAGTTACCTTTAGCCCGGCTTTTTTAAGTTCCAAGTTATGATCAGTCATTAAATCTGTCTCAATTTTATTTAGTTATACTAGACATCTTGCAAGATGTACTCGTCACAATAACAGTTAGGATAACGTGCCTTAGCAGGAAGTGCAAAGAACAATTGATCTATATCAATATTAACGCGGAAAATGCTAACTGTTTGATAATATTTTAAACAGTTAGCATTAAAAGGGGGGATTAATCTGCTAACTCACTTAAGCACATTTCATCATATACCTGAGCACACCATTGCTTAACGCGCTGCTCAGTCAATTCTGGCTGACGGTCTTCATCAATACCTAAACCAACAAAATGCTTGTCATCAGCCATGCCTTTTGATGCTTCAAAATCATAACTGTCTGTAGGCCAATGGCCTACAACAATAGCGCCACGTTCTGTTACGATATTGTTGATCATGCCCATAGCATCTAAGAAGTATTCTGCATAGTCTTCTTGGTCGCCACAGCCAAAAATAGCCACTAGTTTACCTTCAAAGCTTACTTCTTCAAGCTCAGGAAAGAAATCATCCCAATCACATTGCGCTTCACCATAATACCAAGTTGGAATACCGAATAAGATCAGATCAAACTCAGCAATCTCTTCTTTAGAGCTTTTTGCAATGTCATGCACAGCAACGAGCTTTTTACCCAATTCTTTTTGGATCATTTTTGCTACGTGTTCTGTGTTACCTGTGTCACTTCCGAAAAAAATGCCTACACTTGCCATGGATTTAAACCTTTTATCTATCAATAGCCAATCTTTCTTGTAAAATTGTTTCGATCAACGCACTGCGGCTAATATTTTGTGCATCTGCCATATCACTCAGTGCCTGATACAGCTGTGACGAAACTTTAAATTCAACACGCTTTAAACCACGTGCCTTATCTCTTTTTATTTGATTACGTTTATTAACCTTTAACTGCATATCCCGAGGAAGGGGATTAGTTTTAGGTCTTCCTGGACGTTTCTCGTATTCAAATAAATCAAGCGTTGTTCTATCTGTTTCTGACTTGGCCATGCTTAACCTACACCCGCACCTTGCCAAAATACCTGAATAAGTCCTTTGGCAATAAAGCCAGAGCAACCTAAAAAGAGTACCAGCCACACAATATAACGACCAAATTTAGGCACATTGCCGCTTTTCAGTACGTCTTTAATTGCCAAGCCGATAAAAATAAAAATACCTGCTAAGCCAAAATACAACCCTAAGGTATCAAATTCGTTAATAAACTGACTGACCATCGACGTATAACCTTTAAATTAAACGGCGCGTACTATAGCACATAAATCTTTAATTATTTAGTGTGATAAATCAAAAACACGCCATAAAAATAACATTAAACTGCAGTTAAAAAATCATTGATTGCTTTGTTTACAGCCTGTGGTTTTTGGGCATGTAACCAATGACCCGCACCATGAATGATTTTTGCACTGACGTTTTTAAACAGCGCATTAATCGCTTCGCGATGCTCGGTTAAAATGTAGTCAGAGTCATTACCTTTAATAAACAGAGTTTCGCACAAACAAGAATTATTTGCATTAATGTTTGCGGTAATAGTTGAATATTTATCATCGAGCACAGGTAAATTAAAGCGCCAAACAAAGTGCCCATCATCATTTTTATATAAGCTTTTTAATAAAAACTGACGTACACCTAACTCCTCTATATACGGTTGCATTATTAAATCAGCTTGCTTTCTATCACTAATATCTGCATTTTTTACTGCATTTAAAGCCTCAAGTATTTGAGTATGGCGCGCAGGGTAGCTCACAGGCGCAATATCAAGAACCACTAGTTTATCGACTAAATCAGTATGGCTCAGTGCTATTTGCATCGCCACTTTGCCGCCCATAGAGTGCCCAACCAGATGCGCTTTTTGTATGTTTAATGCCGTCATTAATTCAACAACATCATTAGCCATTTCAGTATAATCCATTTCATCGCTGTGGGGCGAAAGGCCATGATTACGTAAATCAACATTGGTTACGCAAAAATGCTCGCTTAATGGCTTTGCAATCACATTAAGGTTTTCTAAAGAGCCAAACAGTCCATGGATCAAAATAACATTTGGACCTTGACCAATTTGTTTGTAATTTAATTGCATAGACGCCTCCTTCAATTTTGCGCATAGTTTGCCGAGCATTACCCTAAAAAGCAAAAAATACAGATATTATTTGTATGTTGGACTCAAAAATACCTAGCTTCCTGATTATTTAGTAATTATTAATTACTACTATGTTTAGAGTCGCGTGGGTTGTAACTCGCATTTCTAACTGGATTGGGTATATACCCAAACCATCACAAGATACAGAATTCAGCGTTTGACCGGGGCTTAATATCAAGGCGTTAGTTTGCAACAATGGTGATCCCTTTTAAAAATTAACAACGATGAGAGTAAGTTCCTGTGAAACGCCCAGAGGGTTGGTTTAAAAGCGATTTACACTGCGTTATTGGTTTTAGCAGTAGAACGACTATTGTTTGCAATCAATGCCTTGCCTAAATCGCTTTTAATTCCAACTGAAACTCGCATCTTGAGGTGATTTGGGTATAATCATATCGAAAGAAAAATGTGACCCGTAATGACAGGAAGAACATGAAACAAATCGACATAGACGACGAGTTATATCAGTACATTGCAAGCAATACACAGAGTATTGGTGAGAGTGCATCCACTATTTTACGTCGTTTATTAAATCTCAACGGCGAAAAAATTACCACCACTAAACTAGACACTGATCATAAAAATGAAACCGTTAGTGTGTCTAATTCATCACTAGAACAACCTATAGCAGACGTTGAACAGCCAACCCAAGTGGCAAAACCGCCGGTAAATAAAAAAAATGCAAACGTATTTAACATTTTAAATAAAGAAGAGCTGGCAATGCAAAAAGGTGTTGTTGGTCGTTTCTTATTTATATTAAGTGCATTTTACCGAACGCACAAAACAGACTTCTCTGCGGTGTTAGATATTAAAGGTCGAGATCGTGTTTACTTCGCGACCAGTAAAGAAGACTTAGTGAATAGCGGTAGTAGTATGAACCCAAAAAATATCACTGACAGTGAATATTGGGTGATGACCAATTCTAATACCACGCGTAAAAAAATGATGCTGCATGAAGTTGCACTTAGTTTAGGCTACAGCAACGAGCAAGCTGAAAAAATTCGTGATTATCTTTAAGGAAAGACCATGGCAATTCATTCCGGCGCAGGTAAAACTGCACCACAATCGGCTTTAGTGAATGTACCAAAGTTAGTGTCTGCGTATTATTTAAATGAGCCTGACTTAGAGCAAAACCCCGAGCATTGTGTTGCATTTGGCACCTCAGGGCATCGAGGCTGTGCCTACGATATAAAATTTAACGAATCGCACATATTATCAATTACCCAAGCTATTTGTGATTACAGAAAACAGAACGATATATTTGGTCCGTTATTTTTAGGTAAAGATACCCACGCACTGAGCGAGGCGGCCTTTAACTCAGCAATTGAAGTGTTGGTTGCTAATGAAGTCCAAGTGATCACCCAAGAAAATGGTGACTTTACTCCAACGCCAGTTATTAGCCATGCTATTGTTAGTTATAATAAAAATCATCCTAATGAGCTTGCCGATGGCATTGTAGTGACTCCATCTCATAATCCACCAGAAGATGGCGGTTTTAAATATAACCCGCCCAATGGCGGTCCTGCAGATACAGACGTTACAAAATGGATTGAAGACAGAGCCAATCAATTATTATTAGAAGACTTAGTTGAAGTAGAACTGTTTCCTTTTGCTAAAGCTTCACGTTCTGGTTTTATTCGCTACGAAGATTTAATGACGCCTTATATTGATGATTTAAAAAACATTATTAATTTAAAAGCGATTAGCGAAGCAGGCATCAAGATTGGTATTGATCCATTAGGTGGCTCAGGCATTAACTTTTGGCCAGTGATTGCGCAAAAATATAATTTAGATTTAACGGTCGTTAATGACAGTGTTGATCCGCGTTTTGCATTTATGCCGCTTGATAAAGATGGCAAAATTCGTATGGATTGCTCATCACCTTATTCAATGGCTAATTTAATTGCCCTTAAAGATGATTTTGATTTATCGATTGGTAATGACCCTGATTATGACCGTCACGGCATAGTAACACCAGATGGGTTAATGAATCCAAATCACTTTTTAGCCGTAGCGATTGACTATTTACTAACGCATCGTGATTGGGATGCCAGTGTTGAAATCGGTAAAACCCTTGTTTCTAGCTCAATGATTGACAAAGTGACGGAGCGCAACAAGCGTAAAGTAAAAGAAGTACCCGTTGGCTTTAAATGGTTTGTTGAGGGTTTAAACAAAGGCAAATTGGCCTTTGGTGGTGAAGAAAGTGCTGGAGCGGCTTTCTTACGTTTTGATGGCACGGTTTGGTGTACAGATAAAGATGGCTTTATCATGGGCTTACTCGCCGCTGAAATTCTTGCAGTTACGGGTAAAACCCCGTCTGCGCTGTATAAAGAACTAGAGCAAGAGTTTGGTGCGCCACTTTATAAACGCCTAGATGCGCCAGCAACGCCTGAGCAAAAGTCGCGATTAAAAGCACTCAGTGCTGATGACGTAAAAGCAGATACCTTAGCAGGTGAGCCTATTTTACAAAAGCTAACTCATGCGCCAGGTAATAATGCAGCTATTGGTGGGCTAAAAGTGGTAACTGAAAGCGGCTGGTTTGCGGCGCGTCCGTCAGGTACGGAAGATATTTATAAAATTTACTTAGAATCATTTAAAGGCGAAGAGCACTTAGCCTTATTAGAAAAAGAAGCTAAAAAACTGGTTGATTCAGTGATTAGCTAATATGCAATTACAACTAAAAACGGCTGATTTTATCAGCCGTTTTTGTATCTATAATTTACAAAAAAAAGGGCTTTTATCGTTATGTCAGCCACTGCAGAATATATTAATCAATTAAAACAAGATGGTGATTTTTTAACGCTTTCGCGAAACCATGAATGGCATTTAGAGGCAGGTCAATTTACGCTTAACAACCAGACTAAAGTAACCGTGCATGACACCGGTGTGATTGAGTTTGAGCCTGATTGTGTTACCTCAAAAAATGTGGTGCTATCCAGTGCCATTCATGGCAATGAGACAGCCCCCATTGAAATTTGCGATGAACTCATTAAACACATTATTAGTGGGCAACTTGAATTACAACAACGGGTTTTATTTATTTTTGGTAATCCTCAGTCAATTAATATTGGTAAACGATTTGTAGAAGAGAACTTAAACCGCTTGTTTAACGGCCACCACACTGTTGATGGTATAGCGATGAACGACGAACGCGTTCGCGCTGATAAACTTGAGCAATATGTTAGCGATTTTTACGCCCGTTCAGAGCAGGGTACGTATCGCTGTCATTATGATTTACATACCGCTATTCGCGGTTCTAAAAACGAAAAATTTGCTGTTTACCCATTCTTACATGGCAAGCCTTGGAAAAAGTCGCAACTGCAGTTCTTATTAAGCTGTGGTGTGAATACAGTATTGATGATGAAGTCGCCAGCCACCACGTTTAGCTACTATTCGTCGTTTGTGCATGGTGCCGACTCATTTACTGTAGAGCTTGGGCAAGTGAAACCCTTTGGTGAAAACGACATGTCACGCTTTGCAAAAACAAAACAAACTCTAACTGCATTAATTAGCCAAAAAGAAGTAAAATACCCAGAATTTAATGCAAGCGACTTTGAGTTGTTTTCTGTTCATCGAACTATTAACCGCACAGAGCAAAACTTTAGTTTTCCGTTTTCTGACGATGCCGAGAATTTTACAGGGTTTGCAAAGGGTGAGCTTTTAGCCACCGATGGCGATAATGCCATATATGCCGACGTAGAAGGGGAAGCAATTATTTTTCCTAACGCACAGGTTGCCATTGGGCAACGTGCATTACTTACAGTAGTCCCTATGCAAGTGGATAGCCGCTTTAGCTAAATCAACACATCAGACCACTTGTTATTAAAGTTTAATCAACTGATTAATAAGTGGTTAATTATATGTATAGTTAACTTGCCAGTTTTTTGCTCATTATTTACTTTTATTTGGTCACAGTTTTGTTGAATAACACTTTACGTTAACGTAAAGTGTTGGCAGCTTTAATTAAATACAGTGCAGATGTTGCAAAGTTTATTCAGCAACTATCACCCATAATAATAATCCAAAGGGGCGCTGTGATACCGACAACAAAAGAAGGTAGGTTATGAGTAATCCCAATAACGTATCGCTGAATATTAATCATGAGCTTGAGTTTATTGACGGCCACGCACTTAATATTCCAACCCTGAGTATTTTAACTGAGGACGGCGACATTCATCCTAGTGCTCCTGCACCTGATATTTCTAAACACACCGCTATTAAATTATACGAAACCATGCGTTTTATTCGTTTATTGGATGAACGTATGCAGGGTGCTCAACGCCAAGGGCGTGTTAGCTTTTACATGCAGTGTTTAGGGGAAGAAGCGGCGGTAACAGCCTCTGCTGCAGCCCTTGAACAAGATGACATGATCATGGCGCAATACCGTGAACAAGCAGCCTTACACTATCGTGGTTTTACCCTTGATCAATTTATGAACCAAATGTTTTCGAATGAATTAGATTTAGGTAAAGGCCGTCAAATGCCGATCCATTATGGTTCTAAAGCACTTAACTACATGACCATTTCATCACCTTTGGGAACACAAATTCCACAGGCTACGGGTTACGCATATGGTCAAAAAGTAAAACACATTGATGCTAAAACAGGTGAACTAGCAAGTACTATTGATAACGTTACTATTTGTTATTTTGGTGAAGGGGCTGCCTCAGAAGGTGACTTTCATGCAGGCTTAAATATGGCTGCAGTACATAAAGCACCGGTTATCTTTTTTGCACGTAACAATGGTTATGCTATTTCAACCCCAGCCGATGAGCAATTTAAAGGCGATGGGATTGCATCGCGTGGTGTGGGTTATGGTATTAAAACCATTCGTGTTGATGGCAGTGATGCGCTCGCCGTTTACGCGGCTACTAAAAAAGCCCGCGAAATTGCTGCAACACAAGGTGAACCGGTATTAATTGAATCGATAGCGTATCGTTTAGGTGCGCATTCAACATCAGATGATCCAAGCGGTTACCGTTCAAAAGATGAAGAAGCAAACTATAAAACATGCCCAATTGAGCGCTTTAGAAAATGGTTAGTAAAACAAAATTGGTTAGATGACGCAGAAGATATCAAAGCGAAAGAAACAATTCGTGATGATATTTTAGCGGCACTAAAACGCGCTGAAGTAATTGATAAGCCGGCGTTAGGAGAGCTAATTTCAGATGTTTACGATACGCCAATTCCATCTTTACAACGTCAATATGATGAACTTAAAACGCATATAAAAGCACATCCAGACGCCTACCCAACAACAGCAGGGAGAATTAAGTAATGGCTAAAATGAACATGCTACATGCAATTAATTCTGCTTTAGATATCACCATGAATGAACATCCTCAAGCGTGTATTTTTGGTGAAGACGTGGGTTATTTTGGCGGTGTTTTTAGAGCAACATCAGGGTTACAAGAAAAGTACGGTAAGCATCGCGTATTCAATACCCCGCTCACAGAGCAAGGTATTTTAGGCTTTGCAAATGGTTTGGCAGCCTTTGGTGCACCTGCATTGGCAGAGATTCAATTTGCTGATTACATCTTTCCTGCGTTTGATCAAATTGTGAATGAATCGGCTAAGTTTCGTTATCGTAGTGGTAATGAGTTTAATGTGGGTAATCTAACGATTCGTACACCTTACGGTGGCGGTATTGCTGGTGGTTTGTATCACTCGCAATCGCCAGAAGCGTACTTTGCTCACACGCCAGGGTTAAAAATTGTCGTGCCGCGTAACCCGTACCAAGCTAAAGGCTTACTGCGTGCGTGTATTAAAGACGACAACCCAGTGCTATTTTTTGAGCCCAAACGTTTATACCGTGCTTCAACTGGTGAAGTGCCTGAGGAAGATTACAGCATTGAACTTGGTAAAGCTGAAGTGGTTCAAGAGGGTACTGACGTTACTTTATTAGCGTGGGGTGCACAAATGGAAATTATAGAAGCAGCGGCAAAGCAAGCCAGTGAACAGGGCATTAGCTGTGAAGTGATTGACCTTCGCAGTATTTTACCATGGGATGTTGAAACGATTGCTAAATCAGTGACTAAAACAGGCCGTCTTATTGTTAGTCATGAAGCACCTATTACTAACGGTTTTGGCGCAGAAATAGCCGCAACCATCGCTCAAGAGTGTTTTCTGCATTTAGAGTCGCCTATTTTACGTGTTTGTGGCCTAGATACGCCATACCCGCTGGCGCTCGAAAAAGAATATGTTCCAGATGCATTAAAAGTAATGGCCGCAATTAAACAATCAGTGAACTTTTAGGGGTTTCCATGGCTAAAGATTTTATATTACCTGACATTGGTGAAGGCATAGTTGAATGCGAAGTAGTCGAATGGCTGGTACAAGAGGGCGACACTGTAAAAGAAGATCAGCCTATTTGTGATGTGATGACAGATAAAGCCTTAGTGCAAATTCCAGCGGTACACGATGGGGTGATCACTAAGCTGCATTGTAAAAAAGGCGATATTGCTAAAGTACATGCGCCGTTATTTGCAATGGATGTTGCCGGTGAAGCGCCTAGTGAAGAGACTCAAACAGCTTCTTCACCAACAAGTACTCGTGAACACTTAGAAGACTTTATTTTACCCGACATTGGTGAAGGTATTGTTGAGTGTGAAATTGTTGAATGGTTAGTTGCAGAGGGCGATGAAATAGAAGAAGATCAAGCCGTTTGTGATGTAATGACCGATAAAGCATTAGTACAAATACCAGCTAAATACACCGGTACAGTGCAAAAGCTGTATTATCAAAAAGGTGAAATTGCGAAGGTGCATAGCCCATTATTTCAAATGACGGTTGCAGGGCAAGTCGCAAAAGAAGACGTTGATGTTAACCAAGCAGTTGTAAAAGCACAAAGTAACGCAACGTCAGACGCACCTGCTAAGCAAACGCAAACTGCAATAGTTAACGAAAAAGCGGTTGCATCACCGGCGGTTAGGCGTAAAGCGCGTGAGCTTGACGTTGATTTAACCTGCGTACCAGGTAGTGGTAAAAATGGCCGTATTTATAAACAAGATATTGAAGCGTTTATAAAAAATGAAGTGCCATCTGGCATGGATACCTCTGAGCTTAACAAGCCACAAACTACCCAGAGTAAAAACACTCGTAGTACTGAACACGCAACTAGCGCGGGTGGAACGCGAACAGAAGTAATTAAAGGCATTAAAGCGGCCATGGCAAAACAAATGGTGGCTTCAGTTTCAACGATTCCGCACTTTACTTACAGTGACGAAATTGATCTAACTGATTTAATTGCACTTCGAACTGATCTTAAAGAGCAATATAAAGCACAGGGCGTTAAACTTACGATGATGCCGTTTTTTATTAAGGCATTATCTTTGGCAATGACTGAATTCCCGGTACTTAACTCAAAAGTAAATGATGATTGCAGTGAAATTACCTACTATGATGATCACAATATTGGGGTTGCAGTGGACTCTAAAGTGGGCTTATTAGTACCAAATATTAAAGCCTGCCAAACTAAGAGTATTGTAGAGGTGGCTAATAATTTAACGCAATTAACTGACTCAGCTCGAGAAGGCCGCGTAGCACCAGATGATTTAAAAGGCGGTACTATTAGTATTTCTAATATTGGTGCGATTGGTGGCACTATAGCTACACCAATTATTAATAAGCCAGAAGTGGCGATTGTTGCCTTAGGTAAATTACAGCACCTTCCGCGCTTTGACGAGCAAGGGCAAGTGGTATCGCGTGCAATTATGCAAGTAAGTTGGTCAGGGGATCACCGTGTAATTGATGGCGGCACTATCGCGCGCTTTAATAATTTATGGAAAGAATACTTAGAGCAGCCAGCTAAAATGATGATGGCTATGCGCTAAGTCTTTATATTCATTTATAAATTAAAAAACCAGCAACTAGCTGGTTTTTTTATAACTAAATAAATAAAAGCTAGACTGATTTAGCTCAGAAAATACAGGCCATAACCAACCATTAATGCCGGTATGGCGGTATAAATTGTAGCAATAATAGCCGCTTTAGGTGTCATGGCAATGGCTGGGAAAAGCGCATCGCCATCGTTGGAAATGGCATTGGCCGCTAATGCGCTAAACGGAATAACCCCTTGAATATATAAAGTGGTAACAATTATTTGCGGGCCACAGCCAGGTAAAAAACCAATTAATACCGCTATGAGCGGGGCCATATAAGCATAATTTAAAAACCATGTTTTTAAGTCAAGGCCAAACACTGTTACCAGTAGTTCAAATAATATAAAGGAGGCAACCACCCACGCGGTTACAAAATGAGTATCTTGCAGTACTTTTGTGAGTTTTGAAGGTGGACTGCATATATCATCTTCTGAGGTTACTTCTTTATAGCTTTCACCTTTTGAAGATAACGCCCACATAAATACGACAAACAACGCCATTAATGCGCCAAAATGAGTAACAGTGAATGTGGTGTACTGCCCAAATTGGCTCAAATCAATATTAAAAGCGAGTAAAAAGGCAATGAGTAACCCCGGAATAATAGCGATGTACCAAATAGGCTTACTGAGCGTAATTATCTTCGTCGGTAAAAGGGTAATCTGTGGTGTGTGCTTTTGATCAGTTGGGCATAAGTAGCCTGTTTTATGAAGTGTGTTGACGATTAAACCCGTTACAGAACCAACCACAAACCCTATTGCCATGATGGTTAAACCCTCGGTAGGGCGAGTCGCTAATAATAAAAACGCGGCATCACCCATAGTCGCCGTTAATACAGCCACAATTGCGCCAAAGCTAGCTTGGCCTTTTGTAAATTGAGTCACCACAATAATCGCGCCACCACAGCCTGGTAACATGCCTAAAAAAGCAGCAAAGCTGACCTCTAATACCGGTGACTTAGCATTTAGGTAACGAAGCTCTAGTTGGGGTAAATGATCAATCGCGTAGTAGTAAATAAATAAGGTCGCAGCAACAAACACACTCACTTGAAAAAAAGCATCACTGAGTGCAGTAATTGTTATGGTGCGTAAATCGGGCAGGGCTAAACAGACTAAAATTAACAGAGGTAAAATTAGGCGTTTATTTTGATGAAAAACACGTTTTGCAGCTGGCGAAATAACTCCTAAATGGGATGTTAAAAACATACAGTACGACCTAATTAAAGAATGAGATCGCACTGTACTATTTTATTAAATGATAATCAATATCATTTAAGTGTTGCCGCAGTAGTTACTTTTTACGTTGAAACTCTGAGTTTTCATTCCACGTAGGCCACTGAGTTTGTTGTGAAATATCAAAACCTACTTTATAAAATAATTGTAAATCTTGAACCGCACCTGATAAATCCCACTCATCGCGGTATCTATCACAAGGTTGATGGTAACAACCACGCAGTACTAAGCTCATACGCTTACGGTAATTTGCAGTTTCATCGTCAAACGCTTGTGTACCGCCACCGGCATACATGGCAGGAACACCCATATTAGCAAAGGCAAAGTGATCTGAGCGGTAGTAGCCACCTGAAGATGGTTTAGGGTCGCCCGATACTGTTCTGCCTTGCTCTTTGGCCGCAGTTGCTAATAGCTCATCCATTTGTGATTTACCAATACCCACCACACTAATATCTTTTACTTTACCTAATAGGTTTAAGCTGTCCATATTAATATTTGCAACGGTTTTATTAGCTGGAATAACTGGATTCGCGGCATAATATTTCGAGCCTAATAAACCTTGCTCTTCAGCGGTTACCGCTAAAAAGGTCATTGAACGGTCAGGGCGTTTACCTAGTTTGGTAAAGGCTTCTGCAACTTCTATCATACCGGCTGTACCTGTTGCGTTATCGTGTGCACCATTATAAATTTGATCGCCTTTACGATTTTTATCCGTTCCTAAATGATCCCAATGCGCAGAGTAAATAATATGCTCATCGGGTGTTTTACTACCAGGAAGAGTGGCAATGAAGTTATAAGATACCGATTTTTTGATGGTGTTTTTTACATTCACAGTGGCTGTTAAATCGCCCATATCAACATGGTAAGCACCTTTGGCAGCGTTTGCTTTGGCGGTTTCAAAATTAAGGCCTGCTTTAGAAAAAAGCTCTTTTGCAACATCAACAGTAACCCAACCTTCAACAGCAACACGGTCCATATTATTGTTTTCTTTTACGAAACCAAATTGCTCGCCACTCCATGAGTTCTCAACCACAGACCAAGGGTAAGACGCTGGAGCAGTTTCATGAATAATAATAGCACCAGCAGCACCTTGACGGCTTGCTTCTTCGTATTTGTAAGTCCAACGCCCGTAATAGGTCATTGCATCGCCGGTGAATAAAGCAGGATCTTTAGTTGCAAAACCCGGATCGTTTACCAGCATAACAACGGTTTTACCTTTAACATCTAGGCCTTCGTAATCATTCCAGTTATATTCAGGTGCGTTAACACCGTAGCCCACAAATACAAGCTCCGAGTTTTCAATTCCTTCTTGCGCACTAATACGGCTACTACCCATAACCATGTCTTTTTTGTATTGGTAGTCTTTACCGCCAATATTAAGCACCATATCAGAGTCTGCTTCTAACGATACAAGCGGCACTTCTTGGAAAAAGCTGTCGCCATTACCCGGCTCAAAGCCTAAAGCAGTAAATTCTTTTGTTAAGTAATCAAGCGTAAGCTTTTCACCTTCAGATGAAGGAGCACGTCCACCAAATTCATCAGAAGCTAACACTTTTACATGCTTAGCAATTTCATCCGCTTGAATGCTGTTGTAGCCTTTAGCGACATCATCAGATGTAATACTTGTTGTTGCACAGCCGGCTAAAATTGCCGTTGTTATTAGGGTCAAAGAAAAATAACGTTTCATATTGGCTCTTTTTTTGTTCTAAGTGGCATTAGTATATGAACTTCTGTTAATTAGAACCAGTTTTTGCGGTAAACTGTTGCTGATAAAAATGTACAGTAAAGGTAACAATGAAGCGTTTTACTCCCCCAGAACAATTTCAAGTAACGAGTATAAATGGAGGTGCATTTGAGCACCTTCGTCAGCTGTTTAAAATAGATCAGCAAACAGACTGGCCTGAGCCTGCGTACTTTACCCCGTATTTAAACGCCATCAATGCTAATAATCTGCCAATTCGTTTTGTCGATGATGCCAAGGTTGATTTTGCTGAGCGCTATTATGAACAAGTCATTTTTGAAACAGGGGACGTGCCCACCCGACAACAAAACTGGCATGATCTGTTTGGTGGTTTTATTTGGTGCTTATTTCCAAAAACAAAAGCCCTTATTAATCAGCGTCATGTTGATGAAATAGCGTTGCATGGATTAAAACAACGAAGTAAACACCGTAACGCACTGACCTTGTTTGACGAGTGTGGGGTTGTGCTAGCTGTCAGCGAATCACAGTGGAAAGAGTGGTTAAGAGATCATCAATGGAAGACTGCATTTGTAGAGCACAAAGTACAGTGGGGTAAAACCATTGCGCCTTTCATGTTTGGCCATGCTAATTATGAAATGTTAACCAAACCTTATATTGGACTGACTGGCAAAGCCTTATTTGTAAATGTACCGGATGAAATATTTTGTAAAGATTTAGTAACTCAATACCAGTACCTAGATCAGCGCCTTTATGAGATGATTAAAACTGATGATTGTTTAGCCGATAACAAACAGCTTTCACCTTTACCTTTATTAGGTGTTCCTGGTTGGTTTGATGAGAATAACAATCCATCATTTTACGATAACACGGACTATTTTAGACCGAAACGAAGGACACGAAAATGATAGAAGTTACCGCGCTTAAAAAGAAGTTTAAGCTCACTAAAGATCATAAAAAAAATAAAATAGATGATATAGACCCCCGTGAAGATAAAGATTATTTTCACTCGGTTAAAAATGTCAGCTTTAGCTGTGCAAAAGGCGAAGTACTAGGGCTATTAGGACCGAATGGCGCGGGCAAAACCACGACGTTAAGAATGATCTCTACCGCTTTAAAACCGGATGATGGCAGTATTACTATTGCAGGAAACGACATAATTAAAAAGCCACTCATTGGGCGCAAGTGTATTGGTTTTTTATCCGGCTCGACTGGTTTATATGGCCGTTTAACGGTAAAAGAAAATATCGAATATTTTGCAAAGCTACACGGCATGAGCAAGCAGGCTATTAAGGCACGCTGTGAAGAGTTATTTACCTTACTTGATATGCATAAATTTATTGATAAACGCGCTGAGAACCTATCAACCGGCATGAAGCAAAAAGCCAACATTGCGCGTGCTGTGGTACATCACCCAGACGTTGTTATTCTCGATGAGCCAACTACCGGCCTCGATATTATGACCACCCAAACAGTGATCAACTTTATTAAAGGCTTAAAAGCACAAGGTACTCCTGTTATTTTTTCTACGCATCATTTAGATGAAGTAGCACTTTTATGTGACCGCGTTGCGGTAATTAATGAAGGCGTTAGTTGTTTTGATGGCACGCTTGCTGAATTTAAACAGGCAGGCAACAGTGAAGAATTAAATCAAGCGTTTATGAACATATTAACGGAGAAACATGATGTTTGAAGTATTTAAAAAGGAATTAACCGAGCTGCTACGCGATAAAAAAACTTTATTGTTCGTGGTGGTATTTCCTATTGTGGTTTTCCCGTTGTTATTTGCTGTGGTTGCGTTTATATCCTCGCAAGCTGCGCTTGATGCTGAACAAAAAGTAAATACCTATGTGATTATCAATGGCGACTATGCACCAGAATTTACTGATAAAGTGTTTTATCACAAAAGCTTTGAGTTATATAAAGGTGATAAAACCTTCAACAGTATTGAGGAGCTAAAAGCTGGTGTAAACGCCGGCGATATCGACATGGGAATATACCTGCCAAGTGATGCAGTGCAAACATTAAATGAGCAAAAGCAAAGCGAATGGCAAGTTGTATTTAATGATTCAAAATCAATTAACTTCTTATTTGAGCGTGTCAAAGAGCTTGCTAAAGAGTACAGCGATACTTTACAAGAAAGTAAATTATTGAGCTTTGGTATAGATAAAAGCGCACAAGAATCTATTTTAAAGCCAGTTAATGTAGTTAAAGTAGACACTGCCGATAAGCGCGAAAACCTAGGTGAAAAAGTGGGTGGGTTTTTACCTTATCTACTTATTCCGTTAGTACTGGTAGGCGCAACGTATCCGGCTATTGATTTAGGGGCCGGTGAAAAAGAACGAGGTACCTTAGAAACTTTATTACTTACACCTATTACTCGTACCGAGCTAGTATTGGGTAAATTCATTACTCTACTCACCACGTCAATTGCATCAACCACGATAACCGTAATTAGTATGGGGTGTTGGATAGCCTTAGCGCTGGCTTTTGCTGATCTTGAATTTATCAAAGCCGCTTTTAGTACATTGGCTATCACAGACTTACTAATGATTTTTGTATTATTATTGCCTATAGCAGCAACCTTTTCTGCATTAGCTCTGGCAATATCAATCTATGCACGCTCGTTTAAAGAAGCGCAAAATTACATGACGCCATTAAGCATGGTCGTGTTTTTCCCGATTATTATTTCAATAATGCCTAACATGGAACTGACTTCTAAAACGGCGTTTATTCCAGTAACTAACGTCGCCTTAGCGATTAAAGAAATTGTTAAAGGCACCGTTGATTACACGCTGGTGGGATTGATATTCCTAGCAACAGCACTCATCGCTGGGGCACTCCTGGCATTTTGTGTGAAATGGTTTAACCGTGAAGATGTGTTGTTTAGATAATTCATAAGTATAAAAAAGGTCGCAGAGCGACCTTTTTTATTAATTATTATTAGGTTTTAGTGCTGAAATGAGTACTTAAAAAATCGAGCTTGGCTTACAGGAATTAATAAAAAACCGCTGTATGAAAAAATCATACAGCGGTTTTTTAATTAATTTTAAGCTTATGCATTAAATTGATTTTTGATTGTTTCAATCGCGCTATCAATATCTATCATTAGCTTTTCACCAGTGCGGCGGTTTTTAAGTTCTACCTTGTTTTCATCAAGGTTACGCTCACCAATTACAAGCGTGTAAGGTACACCGAGTAATTCCATGTCGTTAAACATAACACCAGGGCGCTCTTTACGGTCATCAAATAGCACATCTAAACCTGCATCTTTCAAACCTTGATATAGATTATTAGCAATATCAGGGATACGATGCGATTTATGCATATTCATTGGCACAATTGCTAAATCGAAAGGGGCGATGGCTTTAGGCCAGGTAATACCGTATTGGTCGTTATTTTGCTCAATAGCTGCAGCAACAACACGCGATACACCAATACCATAACAACCCATAGTCATTGTTTGGTTTTTACCCGATTCGCTTAATACACCTGCTTTCATTGCTTCTGAGTACTTAGTACCTAGTTGGAAAATATGACCAACTTCAATACCGCGCTTAATTTGCAACGTGCCTTGACCACACGGGCTAGGGTCGCCCTCAACAATATTACGGATATCAGCAACTTCGTAGTCTGTTACGTCGCGATCCCAGTTAATACCACTAAAGTGCTCATCGTCTTTGTTGGCACCAGCTACAAAATCAGCCATTACATTCGCTGTTCTATCAACAATAATTGGCATGTTTAAGCCAACAGGGCCTAAAGAACCCGGTTTTGCGCCAATGGCAGCCACAATATCTGCCTCGGTTGCCATTTCTAATGGTGCAGCAACCAGTGGGTGTTTTTCAGCTTTAAGTTCATTAAGCTCGTGATCGCCACGCAGTACTAGTGCAACTAAGCCACGTTTTCCGTCTTCATCAGGGGCGCCATAAACAATCAGTGTTTTAACACCGCGATGTGGTTTTACACCATAGTGTTTTTTCAGCTCATTAATTGTTTTAGCATCAGGCGTTGGGAATGCTTTTAGCTCTTTGCTTGCTTCAGGGCGCGATTCAGTTGGCGCTAGCGCTTCTGCTTTTTCAATATTAGCGGCGTAGTCACTAGCATCACTAAAGGCAATAGCGTCTTCGCCAGATTCAGCAAGTACGTGAAACTCATGCGATACACTACCGCCTATAGAGCCGGTATCAGCAATAACAGGGCGGAAATCAAGGCCTAAACGTTCAAAAATATTACAGTAGGCTTTGTGCATAACTTGATAAGTTGCATCTAAACATTCATCGGTTAAATGGAATGAGTAGGCATCTTTCATAGTAAATTCACGAGCACGCATAACACCAAAGCGCGGACGACGTTCGTCACGTACTTTAGTTTGTACTTGGTACAAAGTAATAGGCAGTTGTTTGTAGCTGTTAATTTCTTTGCGGACAAAATCGGTGATCACTTCTTCATGGGTAGGACCCATAGCAAATTCACGATTGTGACGATCGGTAAAGCGCATAAGCTCTGGACCAAACTCACTCCAGCGGCCCGATTCTTCCCATAAGTCAGCCGGTTGAATTACTGGCATTAGCATTTCAATTGCGCCTGCTTTATCCATTTCTTCGCGTACAATGTTTTCTACTTTTCTAAGCACACGTAAACCAGAGGGTAGCCAAGTGTATAAACCCGAAGCGACGCGACGGATCATTCCGGCTCTAAGCATTAATTGATGCGATACAATTTCCGCATCTGATGGCGTTTCTTTAAGTGTAGCGAGTATATATTGACTAGTACGCATGTTTTTTCCGAAATAGAGTAATATGTTCTTTTAATTAAGGCGCTCAGTTTACCAGCGGATGCATTGACACTAAAGCGCTAAGTGATTTTTTATCGCATTTTATAGCCATAGCAGGGTTTTAAAGTTAGTTTAACTGGGCTCTATATGAGTAACCAGATGATGAGAGTCAGTCACTTGCCAGGTAATGTTGTATTCATACAAATTCATACCATAACTTTGCATGCCTTGTTTTTGCTTTTTATACGCTGGGCGAGGATCTTGTTTTAGCACATTGCTGATAAATGCTTGTAGCTCAGGATAGTGGCTTTGTTTATTTATAAATTCCAAAGCTTGCTCACTAAATTCAACACTCATTTGAGTTTCTGGACGCGTATCGGCAAATCCAGCGCTTGCATCAGGTAAAGCGTCTGAATAGGGCAAATAAGGCTTAATATCAACAATAGGTGTACCATCAAGTAAATCAATACCGGCGAGCAATAACGCTAACTGCCCATTTTTGTATTCAATTCCCTCTAACTTAACAGCACTCATCCCTATAGCGTTAGGTCTGAATGTAGCGCGTGTGGCAAAAACGCCTTTACGTTCATTGCCACCAAGGCGCGGCGGGCGCACCATTGCTGAATAGCCTTTATCCGCGGTTTCATGAAAACGAAATAACAGCCAAATGTGGCTAAATTCATCTAAACCACGAACAAATTCTTCACGATTAAAATCTGGAGCAAAAATAAGTTTAGCTTTTGCTTCTGGCACTAATCGAGGTTGTCTAGGAATGGCAAACTTTTGTTTATACGGTGATTGAATATGGCCAATAGCCGAAATCTGATAATCGCTCATAATGCTCGCTAACAAATAAAATAGGGGGGTATTCTACCTGTAATTACCATTGGTGGCATTAGCTTAATATAATCAGCATAAAGAGAGTTTAGACTGACTGGTTTAAATGTGGGATAAAAAAGGGCAAGGCTAAACCTAGCCTTACCCTTACATTGCAACTATTGAGTTGTTATTAAAACATATATTGGAAAGATACTGACGCAACGTCCATTTCTGGATCAATATCATCATCTAATTCGTAACGCTCATACTCTAAACGCACTTGCATATTGGTTGTGAAAGCATATTCAATACCTGCACCATAAAATACGTCACCACCGTCTTGTGATACGCTAACGCTGCCTACTGGTAGTTCTTGAGTTAAATCAGCATCCCATTCAAACCAACCGCCTTTTGCATAAACAGAAAAATCTTCAGTGATTGGCGCTGCAAAACGCGCTGCTAGTGATACCCCATCAATTTCTGCTTTACTGTCTATGTCACTCACTTCATCAAAATTTTGATAAGCAAGTTCAAGGCTGAAATGTTCATTAAATTGAGTACCGATATAACCTTTTAACATTTGCGCGTCGTCATCGAAATCGGTGTCGTTTTCGCTATCTTCAAACTGAAATGAATATTGGCCGTAACCAATACCCGTATAAATACGTGGAGAGTCCATGTCGGTAACATCAGCCTGTGCTGCTGAATTAAAACCCAGTGTTGCTAAAGCAAGTGCAGAAAGAGAAAGTGTTTTAATCATTGTATAGCTCCTTTAAAAAATAAAATCTAATGTTCGATAGATTCATCAAACGTCGATTTACTAATTGCAGTGAACATGCCAATATTTTTTTTGTTTAATATTTGCTCTTAAAGTGTATTTATTGAACTTTTTTGGTGGTTTCAGTACGCAAAACATCCAGCTGTTAAGCGTACTGTTAATTTGTAAAAAATAAAAATTGTAGAATTTACAGCTTGTTGTAGTTTATACATACCTGCAAAAGGTACTTAATTAAACTTGATAAAGTAAGTTTTCTGTTTCTATCGCTATTTGTTTCATTTTAATGGCGTAATTTTCTAGCTTTTTATCTTCGTCAGTAACAGATGTGAATTCAGGAACGGCAACAGGGTAACCCGTCTCATCCATAGCAACAAAACTTATTACACAATGATTAGTTTCAACTAAGTTTTGGGTTTTAGGGTCGCCACAGCGTACTTGAATGAAAATTTGCATACTGGTTTTGCCGGTGTGTGCAATTTTGGCTTCCACTTCAACAATTTGGCCAACCAAAATAGGACGGCTAAACTTAACGCCTGCAACCGATACGGTTACGCAGTAATGACCGCTCCAACCTGCAGCACAGGCATAGCCTGCTTGGTCAATCCACTTCATGACCACACCACCATGCACCTTACCACCAAAATTTACATCGGTAGGCTCTGCTAAAAAACGAAAAATTACACTCGACGACGCCATAACACACTCTCATTTATTCATATTACTTAACAGCATAGCGCAAAAAAGGGGCCGAAGCCCCTGCAATTTAGGATAAGTTTATAATTTCTTTAGAAAGGTTGTTACATATTGGGGTAGTTAGGACCGCCAGCACCTTCAGGAGTGACCCAGGTGATATTTTGGCTTGGATCTTTAATATCACAGGTTTTACAATGCACACAGTTTTGCGCATTGATCACAAAGGCTCGCTCGCCTTCGACTTCTTGTACTTCATAAACGCCGGCAGGGCAGTATCGCTGTGCAGGTTCATCAAATTTAACTAAATTTACCTTAATCGGAATTGATGCATCTTTGAGTTTTAAATGACACGGCTGCGATTCTTCATGATTAGTGTTTGATAAAAATACCGAAGAAAGCTTATCAAAGCTGAGTTTGCCATCAGGCTTCGGATAGGCAATCTTTTCAGCTTGATCAGCGTCTTTTAAAGTGGCGTGATCGGGTACGTTATCTTTAAAACTAAACGGTAGGGCACCCTTAAATATGTTTTGATCAAGGGTGTTGTATGCACCGCCTGCAAATTTACCTAATGAATGCATTGCAGGGCCAAAGTTACGAGATTGATACAGCTCTTTATACGCCCATGACTTTTTAAACTCAGCGGTGTACTGGGTTAAATCAGTGTTAGCTAAATCGTTTTGTAGCGCATTAAAAATGACCTCAGCGGCTATCATGCCTGACTTCATAGCCGTATGATTACCTTTAATTTTTGCAAAATTAAGCGTGCCTGCATCACAGCCCACTAACAAGCCACCCGGGAAATGCATTTTAGGCAAAGAGTGTAGACCGCCTTTGGCAATGGCGCGCGCACCATAAGCAATACGCTCACCCCCTTCAAGGGTGTTTTTAAATACCGGGTGGTGTTTTAAGCGCTGAAACTCATCAAATGGGCTTAAATGTGGATTTGAATAATTTAAATCAACAATTAAACCAACCACCACTTGGTTGTTTTCGCTATGATACATAAAAGCACCACCGCCAGTATCGCCACTCAATGG
Source organism: Pseudoalteromonas issachenkonii (assembly GCF_002310795.1). NCBI lineage: Bacteria > Pseudomonadati > Pseudomonadota > Gammaproteobacteria > Alteromonadales > Pseudoalteromonadaceae > Pseudoalteromonas > Pseudoalteromonas issachenkonii. The sequence continues at coordinate 1,717,783 of NZ_CP011030.1, read as the reverse complement.
CCAACCGGTTCCGTGAACTACTTTACCAAGCTGATGTTTAGATTCATCCACTTGCCAAATTTCTTTAAAGCCTAAACCGTAATGCTGTGGCGAGCATTCATCGTCTAAAGCAAACTGATTGATCAGTTGCTTACCTAAATGGCCGCGACAGCCCTCAGCAAATACCGTGTATTTAGCACGTAACTCCATACCCGGCATGTAACCGTCTTTTTCGTCGCCGTTTTTATCCAGCCCCATATCACCGGTAATAATGCCTTTAACAACATCATCTTCAATAATAAGTGAATGAGCACTAAAGCCTGGAAATATTTCAACGCCCAAGTTTTCTGCTTGCTCAGCAAGCCAACGACATACATTCCCCATAGAAACAATGTAGTTACCGTTATTATGAAATGTGTTTGGGGTTGCAAAATGAGGAATAGAGGTTGCTTTTTGTTCGTTATTAAACCAATAAATTTCATCGCTTTGGACTTTAGTCGTAACAGGCGCGCCCAATTCTTGCCAGTTTGGCAGTAGCTCATCCAATGCTTTGGTTTCAAAAACAGCACCCGATAATACATGCGCGCCCACTTCAGAGCCTTTTTCAACCACACAAATCATGTACTCTTGTTGTTTTTCTTGTGCTTGCTGCGCGAGTTTAATTGCTGTTGAAAGCCCAGCAGGGCCTGCCCCTACAACAACAACATCAAATTCCATGGTTTCGCGTTCAATCATAATAACCTCTTTATCTATGACGGACTCACTTTTGCCCTGTAGGCAATAAGTAAGCTAAGCAACCTGTTATTTTGTGATGCAAATTAAACGTTACAGGTTGTGAATAGTTTAAGGTTATTTTAGGTTGACGTTTACGTCAACAGGAAGTAGTCTGATTTCATAAAATAAATAGGTTGACGTATACGTTAGCTTATAGGTTTAAATAATTATGGAGTCCCTATGAAAGTTCTCGTACCAATAAAAAGAGTGATTGATTACAACGTAAAAGCTCGCGTTAAACCTGATAACAGCGGTGTTGATTTAACAAACGTAAAAATGGCAATGAACCCATTTTGTGAAATTGCGGTAGAAGAAGCGATTCGTTTAAAAGAAGCGGGTACTGCAAGCGAAGTGGTTGTTGTGACTATTGGCGCTAAAGCATCACAAGAGCAATTACGCACAGCACTTGCCCTTGGCGCTGATAAAGCGATTCATGTTGAAACCGAGCAAAACCTAGAATCTCTCCATATTGCAAAGTTACTTGCGAAAGTGGTTGAGCAAGAATCTCCTGAGCTGGTTATTTTAGGCAAGCAATCTATCGATTCTGATAATAATCAAACGGGCCAAATGCTCGCTGCATTAACTAATCGCGGCCAAGGTACATTTGCTTCAAAAGTCGTTATTGAAAATGGCAAAGTGAATGTAACCCGCGAAGTTGATGGCGGTTTGCAAACTGTTGCACTTAATTTACCAGCGATTGTAACCACCGATTTACGTTTAAACGAGCCTCGTTATGCGTCGCTACCTAATATTATGAAAGCTAAACGTAAACCGCTAGAAGTTATTGCGGCTGATTCGTTAGGTGTCGATTTAACACCGCGTATTGAAGTCGTTCGTGTAGAAGAACCAGCAAAACGCAGCGGCGGCATTATTGTTGAAGACGTTGCACAGCTTGTAGAAAAACTTAAAACAGAGGCAAAGGTGATTTAAATGAAAACTCTTGTAATTGCAGAGCACGATAACGGTGCCTTAAAACCAGAAACCTCAAAAACCATTAACGCCGCTAAAAAATTAGGCTTTGATGTCGATGTATTGTTAGCTGGCATAAACTTAGGTGCCATGAGTGAGTCACTTGCGAGCATCGAGGGTGTTACAAATGTATTACTTGCAGATAACGCGGTGTACGAACATCAACTTGCTGAAAGCATGACAGATCTAGTGTTATCACTTGCAGATGAGTATAGCCATATCGTGGCAAGTGCCACAACGACAGGTAAAAACTTTATGCCGCGTGTTGCCGCATTATTAGATGTTGCACAAATTTCAGAAATTACTGATGTTATTGACGCAGACACGTTTAAACGCCCAATCTATGCGGGAAATGCCATAGCAACGGTTAAATCGCTCGATAGTAAAAAAGTGATCACCGTGCGTGCAAGTAGCTTTGATTTACAAGGCGAACAAGCACCAGCTAATGTCACAACCTTAGATACGGTCTCTGATTCACAGTTAAGTAGTTTTGTTAGTGTTGAACAAACTGAATCTGAACGCCCAGAGCTCACTGCAGCTGATGTAGTTATTTCAGGTGGTCGAGGCATGCAAAATGGTGAAAACTTTGCACTTCTTAATGGTATTGCCGATAAACTGGGAGCTGCAATTGGCGCTTCACGTGCAGCGGTTGATGCAGGCTTTGTCCCTAACGACATGCAAGTAGGTCAAACAGGTAAAATTGTTGCGCCTAATTTATATATTGCCGTAGGTATAAGTGGTGCCATTCAGCATTTAGCAGGCATGAAAGACTCAAAAATTATTGTGGCCATTAATAAAGACCCAGATGCGCCAATATTCCAAGTGGCTGATTACGGTTTAGTTGCTGATTTATTTGATGTATTACCTGAACTTGAACAAGCTTTATAAAGTTAAATAACCACAGCATTATATAAAGTTAAATATTCTGATTTAAAGCCGCCGTTTCATTCTTGATTCTGCGGCTTTTTTAATTCAATAACGCCACTTATCTAAATTACTTGCGCTTGGCTTTTTTTTATAACAAAGTGACAGCGTTGTCATTTGTAGTCATACAAATTATTAAATAGGAGCCAAAATGACAAGGTATAAAGCGCTTGATGCTATGCGGGGGTTAACCATCGCATTAATGATACTGGTAAATACACCGGGTTCGTGGTCCCACGTGTATGCCCCTTTACTTCATGCCGATTGGCATGGGTGTACACCAACGGATGTAATTTTTCCGTTTTTCATGTTTATTATTGGCTCTGCGATGTTTTTTTCATTTAAAAAAACCAACAGCACAGCTAATGCAAGCCAAGTGTTACGGCTGATAAAACGAGGAGCAATTATTTTTGCTATTGGCTTAGCGTTAAATATGTATCCCTTTACCACGAGCATTGAAAACTTAAGAATACTGGGCGTATTACAGCGAATAGGCATTGCCTATATTTTAGCGTCTATCTGTGTATTGTTACTCAACAGGCGAGGGGTGATCAGCTTATCGGTTGTTATTTTAATTGCATATTGGTTACTGCTTTTAAGTGTTGGTCCTAATAATGCGTATACACTAGAGAATAACTTAGTTAGAACGGTTGATATAGCGGTATTAGGTGAATCGCATTTGTGGCAAGGTAAAGGATTAGCGTTTGATCCAGAAGGGCTTTTGAGCACCTTACCAAGTGTAGTAAGTGTTTTATTTGGCTTTGAGGTTACCCGTTTACTTACCAGCTCTAGCAGTCAATGGACAAGTATTAAGCGTTTGTTGGTCATTGGGGTTGTTGGTATCGCTTTAGGGCAATTAGGCTCGCTGATTATGCCAATTAATAAATCGCTTTGGACCAGTACCTTCGTTATTTACACCTCAGGGATTGCCTGTATTGTACTGGCCTTTTTTGTGTGGCTTTGCGACATAGTAAAACCCGAACGCCTTGTTAATCCATTAATTGTGTATGGCTCGAATCCGTTGTTTATTTATGTGTTATCGGGTGTGTGGGTACTGAGCTATTCACTGATTAATATTGGCGAGCTAAACTTGGGGGATTGGATGTATCAACAGTTAGCCTTAGTCATGAGTGCTAAATTGGCATCGTTCACCTTTGCTTTATTGCATGTTATTGGCTTTTGGTTAATTTCAAATATGCTTTATAAACGCAAGATATTTATAAAGATTTAGATAAAGACAATAAAAAACCAACCCGTAGGTTGGTTTTTTTATTTAACGTTACAAAGCGTGGCTTAGTACGTTGCGCTGCCTTTAGTACGAGGGAATGCAATTACATCACGTACGTTACCCATACCGGTAACATAAGCAACTAAGCGCTCAAACCCTAAACCAAAGCCAGAGTGTGGCACGCTACCGTATTTACGCAGGTCGCGGTACCAGCTGTAGTCTTCTTTGTTTAAGCCCATTTCGTCAAGGCGTGCATCTAATACATCAAGACGCTCTTCACGTTGTGAACCACCAATGATCTCACCAATGCCAGGTGCTACTACGTCCATAGCCGCAACGGTTTTGCCGTCTTCGTTTTGACGCATGTAAAATGCTTTAATATCGCGCGGGTAGTTTTTAATAACAACCGGTGCTTTAAAGTGTTCTTCTGCTAGGTAACGCTCGTGCTCAGACTGTAAATCTACACCCCATTCAACAGCGTACTCAAATTTCTTGCCACATGCTTTTAGAATTTCTACAGCGTCTGTGTAATCAACTTGTGCGAAGTCTTTTTCAACAAATTCTTCTAAACGGCTAATGGCTGTTTTTTCGATACGTTGAGCAAAAAACTCCATGTCGTCACGGCGTTCTTCTAATACCGCTTTAAACACGTACTTAAGCATGTTTTCAGCCAATTTTGCGATATCTTCTAAATCAGCAAACGCAACTTCTGGCTCTACCATCCAAAATTCAGCTAAGTGGCGAGATGTATTTGAATTCTCTGCACGGAACGTAGGACCAAAGGTGTAAATTTTAGACATAGCTGACGCATATGTTTCACCGTTTAGCTGGCCAGATACCGTTAGGAATGCTTCTTTACCAAAAAAGTCTTCGCTGTAATCAATTTCGCCTTTATCTGTCATTGGCAGGTTTTGCATATCAAGGGTTGATACGCGAAACATTTCACCTGCGCCTTCACAGTCACTGGCTGTGATGATTGGTGTGCTGATCCAGTAAAAACCTTGCTCATGGTAAAAACGATGAATCGCTTGCGCTAAACAGTTACGTACACGCGTTACTGCGCCAATCATGTTGGTGCGCGGGCGAAGGTGAGCGTGCTCACGTAAATACTCAATGCTGTGGCGCTTAGCCGACATTGGGTAAGTATCTGGATTTTCAACCCAACCTAACACAGTCACTGAGTTAGCTTGAATTTCGAAAGATTGGCCTTGTCCTGCTGATTGTACTAATACACCGGTAACCGACACAGAACAGCCTGCTGTTAAGCTTGTAACTTCATCATAATTATTCTGTGAATTAGGAACTACCGCTTGAATAGGATCAAAACACGAACCGTCATGAACGGCTAAAAATGATATTCCTGCTTTTGAATCGCGGCGTGTACGGATCCAGCCTTTAATGGTTACTTGGCTGTCTACCGCAACATTGCCTTTTAATAGCTCTGAAATCGCTAAATGGCTCATCTTCACTCCAATGATATAAGTTGCCTAACTATATAAATTAATTGTGCGTTACTCATGCATTTATGTATGTAAGGTCACTGCACTTGAACCTTGTATAATACCTAGTAAAGTAAAATAAAAAAACTGTTGTGGGCAACTCTTTAAAAGTTTTTAGTCATGCGCGGTTTTTTTAACCAGTTTTTAGTGTTAAATGGCTACTATTACCATTTGTTACTCTGAAAATTCATCAATTTGTGGCATTATTAGTAATCAAACCGAATTAACGTTTACCATTAATAAAAAATGGATGCTATGAAACAAGTTTTTATTTTACGAGGACTGCCAGGCAGTGGTAAGTCATATTATGCGCAAAATCTCGCTGACGAATTATCGGGCGCAGATGAAAGCAATTATTTTATTTGCTCAACAGATGATTACTTTGTAAACGAGCAGGGTGAATATCATTTCGATAAGTTTAAATTATCGCAATATCATAACCTAAACCTAGCACGTTTTATTAACGCGTTAGCACAAGGTATTGAACTGGTTATTGTTGATAACACTAACATTAAAAAATGGGAATTCATTGCCTATTCGCAAGCAGCGATAGCTTTAGGGTATCAAGTAAAAGAAGTGATTGTTGGTGAAGTAAAAGACAAATCAATGCAGCACTTATATGCCAAGCGCAACAGCCATAACATACCGCTTAAAACCATTAGTAAAATGGCCTACATGTTTGAGTGGTAATTATAAGAAAAGCCCAAAATTAGGGCTTTTTCATAAAACTACTCGTGTTATTACGCGCTAGCTTTTAAATGCCGCCAATGGGTGAGATGTACTGAGCGAAACATGTACCTTGTCACCTGGGTGTACAACCACTTCATGGCTTACTCGGCTAGTTACCACGGTTTCGCATGCAAGTTTAACCGCGCATAAACGGCTACCGCCTTCAAAGCGTACCCAAATTACTTCACCATTATTACCAATACTGCTTTGTACTAATAATACATCATCTGGACGGAGTAAAACTTCTACCTCTCCAGTGTCACAATCAACACCGTTTGCAGGTACATTACCAATATCGGTAAGCGCTTGGCCGTTATTTAGGGTTCCTTTTATAAAGCTGGCTTCACCTAAAAAGCGGGCCACAAAGCGGTTGTTTGGGGTACTAAAACACTGCTCTGGGGTGTCAATTTGTTGTATTTCACCGCCTTTTAAAACACCCACACGATCGCCCACCGAAAGCGCTTCTTCTTGATCGTGCGTTACCCAAATTGCCGGTACACCAGCTTCTTTTAATGCGTTGCGGATATCCCAACGCAACATATCTTTTAAGGCAGCATCAAGGTTAGATAACGGCTCATCAAGTAATACAAAGTCAGGTTGGTGGGCAAGGGTACGCGCTAATGCTACGCGTTGCTTTTGCCCGCCTGACAGTGTGGCTGGTTTTTTATGCCTAAATGCATCTAAACCAAGAAGTTTTAGCCAGTGATCGGCAGGGCTGCTGTCTTTTAGTTTAAAACATACGTTTTGTTCAACTGTTAAATGAGGAAACAACGCAAAGTCTTGAAACACCATACCTACGCTGCGTTTTTCAGGCGCCACAGTATGCTTTGGTGTTGCTGTCCATTTAGCCACTTTAATTTCACCCTCGCTAATCGGTAAAAGCCCCGCTAACGCTTGTAAAATAGTACTTTTTCCGCAACCTGTTGGACCAACAAGCATTAATATTTCGCTTTCACCTAAGGTGAAATTTAAATCGCTAACAACACGATTACTGCCATAATCTATAGACAACTGACTTACAGATAGCATTTTTTATAAATCCTTAATGTTCAAACTGGTTGCGTTTTTCGCCAGACATCATAATAGCTAAAGCACCCGCAGAAATCACCACCAACAATAAGCCAGGAATAGCGGCACGGCCAAAATAACCGGCTTCGTAAACACGCCATAAGTAGGTAGATAGCGTTTCAAAGCCAGTGGGGCCTAATAAAAGTGTGGCTTCTAATTCGCGCATTGACTCTAAAAAGACCAAGGCGCCACCTGCAATAATACCACGGATAGTCAGGGGTAAAGTAATACGCGTAAAGGCTTCGCGCGGGCTTGCGCCTAATACCCGCGCTGATTTTACCAAGCTTGGGTCAAGATGCTCGGTGCTGGTACGCACAGAACCTACCGCAAGTGGTAAAAAACGTAGCATATAAGCAATAATCAATAAGCCCAGCGTTTGATATAAAAACGGTAGTTGTAAGCCGCCATACACAAGCGCTGTGCCCATAACAATACCCGGAATACCAAAACCAAAGTAAGTAACGCGTTCCATTACTTTACCGGCCTTACCACTTAAAGCCGCATGGGCAACCGGAATGGCAACAATAACTGTAACAATAGCGGCAATGGCTGAAGCGTAAGTTGAATGCCAGGCAATACTAAAATCAAACGAGCTAAAGCCATCACGCACTAACCACAAAGTAAATACTGCTAAAGGTAGGCCAATAGCGAGTAATAAAATAGGCGCAAAGGTGGCAAACATAGCGCCTAGTTGCCATTTTTTAGGGAATAAAATAAGCGAACGACCTTGACGCTCTGAGGCGGTTTTTATCTGTGATTCAATCATTAATAAAAAGCCAACAATCACCATCAGTTGCAGTGACAACATAGCCGCACGGCTTAAGGCAAAAGCATTGTATTCCACATAAATAACACGGGTAAACGTATCTAAGCGCATCATTGCGGGAGTACCAAAGTCAGATAAGGTATACAGCGCAACCAATAATGACCCTGCAGCAATGCCATTTATTACGCGGGGTAAAATAACTTTAAATACGCTTTGCGTCATCGACATACCCAGTGTGCGAGCAGCGTTGACCATACTGGCATCTAAACTAAGTAAAGACGAACGGGTAGTCATCATAACAAACGGAAAAGTATACAAGGTCATGACAATGGCGGCTCCCGTTAACCCATACATAGAAGGGGTTTCAAAACCAAGTAAGTTGTTTATTTCACCGCCGGGACCAAATGCAGCATAAAGCGTAAAAGCGCCAATGTAACTGGGAATAGCAAGCGGGGCTGCAAACACCACCAGCCAAAACTTTTTAAACGGTAACTGCACATAGGCGCTAATGAATGCCAAGGGCACACCAATTAAAATTGAACCTAATACAGTTAATCCCATTAACGACAGGGTATTGCCTAAAATAGTTAAATTATGGCTATCAAAAAAAGAGCTTGCGTCAGAGGCAAGCGTAATTAAAACAAAAATAGGAGTCAGGGTCACTAGCGCTGCAAGCAGCGCCATTGGGTAAGATGTAGGTATTCGCATTATAAAACGCCGCTGCTGCGCATTAAATCTATAGTTGGGCGTAAATCAGCCAACTGGGTTAAATCAATTTTAGGTGGCGAAATACTGGTTAATTTTGGCAATCCATCGGGTTGAGTAATGCCATTAACTAGTGGGATTTCATAGGCTTCGCTTGCTAAATAACTTTGCACTTCAATGCTAAGTAAATAGCGCATAAAGTTGATTGCCAGTGGGTCTTCAGATAACGATAAAATACCTGAAGCGTTAACTAAACACCCAGCATCATTTTGCGTAAAGGCTAAATCAAGTTTTGCATCTGGCTTACCTGATTTTAAGCGCAGCGTGTAGTAATGATTAGCAAAACCAATGTCTACTTCACCACGTTCAACGCCCATTACCACACCGAGTTCACCTGCGTAGGTTTTAGAACGTTTTTTAACTTTTTTGAGCCACTTAGCTGTTTTATCATCACCTTCTAAAAGTCGCATAGCAGTTATAAACGATTGAAAAGAAGCATAAGCAGGCGCCCAACCAATACTTAAATCACTGTCGGCTATTTCCATAATGCTTGTTGGAATTTGCTCTTTGGTTAAACGCTCAGTATTAAAAGGCAAAGTACGAATACGGCCAGTAACAGGTGCCCATTCATCGTATCTAAATTGTGGCTGTAATTGCGCTGATAAATCACTCGGCATGGGCTTGGCAAGGCCGGCATCGGTAACTAAACCAATTGCCCCAGAGTCGACTGCCCAAAATAAGTCGGCACGTTTTACCCCTGCATTTGCTTCGGCAACAATGGTGTTGGCAAGCGCTGCGGTAGGGCCGCGACGAATGGCAAGGTCAAGATCAGGGTTCTTTTTTTGAATGGCTTGTAATACGTTTTCATATAAGCCACCTTCACCACGGCCTAAATAAAGCGTCAATGCACCTTTTAATTTAGGCAATGTATCAACAGACACGGGGTTTGCAATAGCAATATCAGCGGCAAAAGCGCGTGAAAGCGATAGCGGTAAAGCACCCGCTACCCCTAACGCAGCTAAGCCTTGAATAAAGGTTCTGCGTTTCACTTAAAATACATCCTTACGTGCTTTTTCTGCTTTTTCAATCAGCGTTTGAGCGCGGCTTAGTTTGGTTTGCATATCAACAACCACATCACGAACTTCATCAACACTTTTATTATTAGAAATTGCTTGTGGAAGTGTTACGTTAAAGTCTTTTTCTAGAACTTCTACTAACTTCGCGTCTTGTTCAATTAGTGTACCTTCAACACCTTCAAATAAATGTAGGTAAGTATCGTGCACTATGTTGGTGGCTTCATCGCTTAAACGTTCTGCGTATTTAGCGACCACTCGGTCTAATTTATGTTTAATTTCGTCGATAGTCGCACTTTGCGTCATTTCTTTAGTTGCTGTAGCTTTTACGCTATCTAATAACCCTTTTTGTTGAAACTTAGCCGCCAGTTTAACTGCGCCTAATCCTTGCCATAGGGCATTATTCATTGCTTGTTGTTGTTTGCGTACTTCTGACGCTGGTTTTTTATTATCGATAGCCATTTTTATGCCATACAAACCTTGCCAAATAGAGGCATAGACAGGCACGTAATTAGTTTCTATTGCGCTGTGGAATTTAACTGATTCCCAGTACTCAACCAAATCATCACTATTGACTGCTTTTGCGCCTTTTTTCTCGTAATCGCTTACCATGGTATCGACTTTAGAGATCATCCATTCAACGTCTTCATTGTAAGTTTTTAAATTAGCTTGAAGGTGATTAACATGCTCACCAATAGGGCCATTAGCAAATACAGGTTGTGCAAAAATCGCAGAGGCGAGTAAAAAACTTGCACTTAATGTATTGGCAGGCTTAAGTAATATTTTCATAGCAAGTGAGTCCATAAATGTTATTGTAAATGATAGGCATTATCATATCCCTAAAGATCACTCAGATCAACACACTAAATGACAGGTCAGGGCTAAAAATACCAATGTTTTGGGACGAATAGGCAGCAAACTAATTATTTGCATAAATTTTAACGTAACCCTTAATAATAGTTAACCTATCTATACGTAATGTTTACCTTTTATGGCGTTATAAATAGCATCACATAAAGCGCGAATACTGTTTTTGTCACTTATATACGGTGGCATTAGATAAATTAGCTTACCAAAGGGGCGTATCCATACTCCTTGAGATACAAAATAAGCCTGAATTTTAGCGACATCAATGCTACCAGCCTCTTCTGTAAGCTCTACTACGCCAATAGCTCCTAAAGTACGTACATTCGCTACGGCGCTGAGCGCTTGGCATTTATGCAGCTGCTGTAATTGAGTATTTATTTCGCTGATACAGTGTTGCCAGTTTTGGCTTAGTAATAAATCAATACTGGCGCAAGCAACAGCGCAGGCCAGCGGATTTCCCATAAATGTAGGTCCGTGCATCAAAACCCCAGCTTCTCCTTCGCTGATTCCTGTGGCTATTTTGTCGCTAGTTATGGTTGCTGAAAGGGTCATTGCGCCACCAGTCAGCGCTTTACCTATACACAGTATATCGGGCTCTATATTGGCATGCTCTACAGCAAACAATTTGCCGGTGCGGCCAAATCCGGTGGCAATTTCATCGCAAATAAGCAGCACATCATATTGAGTGCAGAGCTTACGCACACAGGCTAAATACTCACGATGATAAAAATTCATCCCCCCGGCGTTTTGCACAATAGGTTCAATAATAAACGCGGCGACTTGCTGGTGGTGCTTTAAAAAATAGCTTTCGAGTTCATCGGCCTCAGCTTGATTAAACGCACTATTAAATTGGCTAATAGGGGCAGGCACAAAAATATGCTCAGGCAAAAAACCAGCGTACAAACTATGCATAGAATTAATAGGATCGCACACACTCATCGCTGCAAACGTATCGCCATGGTAGCCTTTAAACGGGGTCATTAATTTTTGTTTTGTTGTAACCCCTTGGCTTAACCAATATTGCAGCGCCATTTTTATGGCTACTTCAACACTTACTGAGCCACTGTCGGCTAAAAACACCTTTGTTAATCCCTCTGGCGTTATCGCTACCAGCTTTTTACAGAGCTCTACTGCCGGTTGGTGGGTTATGCCACCAAACATTACATGGCTCATTTTATCTATCTGGGCGTGCATCGCTTCATTTAAAACCGGATGGTTATAGCCGTGAATAGCACTCCACCATGAGGCCATACCGTCAATGAGTTGTTCGCCCGTTTCTAAGTGAATAAGGTTGTGACTTGCATTCGTTACGGGGTAAACCGGAATAGGTTGAGTCATTGAGGTGTAGGGGTGCCAAATGTGCTGACGATCAAAATCAAGGTCTATCGTTTGTTTATTAATCATATGTAAACTTTAACTAAGTGGGCTTCGTTGACAATGGTACGGCAATACGTATTCTAAGCCAATAACACCAAGAGCAAAAAATAAAAGAGAGTATTATGGAGCTTGCAACAGTTCGACACGATTGGACCCACAGTGAGGTGAAAGCCTTATTTGAAATGCCATTTAACGATTTATTATTTAAAGCCGCCTCTGTGCATCGCGCTAATTTTAATCCAAACGAAGTACAAATTTCTACGTTGTTATCTATTAAAACCGGTGCCTGCCCAGAAGACTGTAAATATTGCCCGCAATCGGGGCATTACAAAACTGATTTAGAACGCGAGCGCTTAATAGAAGTAGAAAAAGTGGTAGAGCAAGCACGGTTAGCAAAACAAAAAGGCGCCACTCGTTTTTGTATGGGGGCTGCATGGTCAGATCCAAAAGACAGAGACATGCCATACATTTCGCAAATGGTAAAAGAAGTAAAAGCCCTTGGCCTTGAAACCTGTATGACTTTAGGCATGTTAAATAACGAAAAAGCCCATGAACTGCGCAGTGCAGGGCTTGATTACTATAACCACAACCTCGACACTTCACCTGAATACTATGAGCAAATTATATCAACTCGTACCTTTCAAGACCGCCTTGATACTATAGGCAATGTGCGAGACGCTGGTATGAAAGTCTGCTCCGGCGGTATTGTCGGTATGGGTGAGCAAGCAAGCGACCGCTATGGCTTATTAATGCAGTTGGCTAATTTACCCCAGCAGCCCGAAAGTGTGCCAATTAATATGCTAGTAAAGGTAAAAGGAACACCGCTTGAAAACGTTGATGACTTAGACCAGTTTGAGTTTATTCGTACCATAGCCACAGCACGTATTATGATGCCCCATAGCTACGTACGTTTATCAGCAGGGCGCACAGCAATGAACGAACAAATGCAATCAATGTGCTTTTTTGCCGGTGCTAACTCTATATTTTATGGCGATAAACTATTAACAACAGAAAATCCAGAAGCCGATGCCGACATGCAATTAATTAAAAAGCTTGGGATGAACCCAGAAACACGCCACGATTATTCAGATGAAGCCGTTGCTGCGTCTTTGTCATCGCAAGTGGCCGATAAAGCAACCGCAGAATTGTTTTACGAAGCGTAAAGTGCTCAGTACTATGGTAATGGTTTAAAGTATCGCGTTGAAGGTTAAAGCATTTATGTCATTTGAATTTATAAACACCCATTTAGATGAACGCAAAGCGCAGCAGCTCTTGCGTAAACGCTATGTAGTACAAAGCGCAACGGCGCGTACTATTACGGTTAATGATAAAACCTACCTTAACTTTGCGAGTAACGATTATTTAGGGTTTGGCGATTCGCCGGTGGAGTTAACCAGCGCGCCATTACTAGGTAGCCACAGCTCAGCATTAGTAACGGGTTATCAACAACCACAGCAAGCGCTTGAGCAAGCTTTATGTAGTGCTTTGGGTTATGAGGCAGGCATGTTGTTTAATTCGGGCTTTAGCGCAAATAGCAGTGTGATTAAAGCCTTGTTTCAAGATAAAGCGACAGCGCAACACAGTGCGATTTTTCAAGATAAACTCAATCATGCCAGTTTAATTGATGGCGCATTACACGCTAACGCCGCGTTAGTACGCTTTAACCATAACGATATAAACCATTTACGCTCACGGCTAGAAAAATCAAAAGCGCGCAATAAGCTCATTGTGTCTGAAGGTGTGTTCTCCATGGATGGTGATACTGCGCCAATTAAAGCGCTATTTACCTTAGCAAAGCAGCATAACGCCTGGTTAATGATAGACGACGCCCATGGTTTTGGTGTTTTAGGAAAATCGGGGCTTGGCAGTTGTGAAGCCTTAATTGCAGCCGATACCTTGCCCGATATTTTAGTGATCACCTTTGGTAAAGCGGTTGCTAGTAGTGGGGCGTGCGTATTAGGTTCGCAGCATTTTATAGATTACATGCTGCAGTTTAATCGTGATTATACCTACTCAACCGCTATGTCACCGTTTATTGCCGCTCATACTTTGGCGCGTATTAAAAGCATAAGAGACGCCAACGACAGGCGAGCCAAATTAAACGCTAATATTGCGCTGTTTAAACGCCTAGCTAAAGAGCAGCACATTGCTCTAATGGACTCTAACACCGCGATTCAACCGATTGTTTTAGGCTGCGCCGAGCAAACGTTAAAAGCCAGTGAGCAACTAAAGCAGCAGGGCATTTGGCTAACGGCTATTCGCCCGCCAACTGTTTTACACAATACCTCGCGTTTGCGTATTACCTTAAGTGCAGCCCACACCCATGAGGATATAAAACAACTCGTTGGTAGCTTACAAAAGGTTATTTCATGATAAGCCCGCAGGCAATTAAAACTAAGCCACTTAGCCCTACAACTATGTGTATAGCTGCTCAGGCTTTAAAAAAAACCACAGCGCATAACTTTTCAAAAGCAGCAAACAGTTACAGCCAGCATGCCAATGTGCAAAAACAAGCGGCAAATGATTTATTTAAACTCATTACTGCAAGCCCTAAAAAGCTCTGTGTTGACTTAGGGGCAGGGCCGCTTGTTAATACTCAGGCTTTAAAGGCATTATTTGGCCAAGTTGTTGCCATAGATTTAAGCTTTAACATGCTAAAAAGCAGTAATTTAAACACCCCAAAACTGTGCGCCGACATGGATAATTTACCGCTGCAAGCTAACAGTATTGACGTGCTATTTAGTAATTTTGCGCTGCAGTGGTCTGCTAATTTTGAAGCCTTAATGCACTCGCTTTACCAAGCATTAAAACCAGGCGGGCAAGCCTATATTAGTACGGTTGTTGCAGGGTCATTAAACGAGGTCAAAACCGCCTTTGCAGTGCTTGATTCACATAATCATATTAATCAGTTTGCAAGCCATAATAATATAAACCAATCGGTCGAAAAGGCCGGGTTTAAGATCAACGCATCAAAAAAAGTCATTTATACCGATCAACACAGCAGTGCATTAGCGGCTATAAAATCGATTAAAGCCATTGGTGCCACCACACAAAATCATGCAACAAGTCGTCGTGGTTTATTAACCAAATCAGCGCTGCAAAAAGTATGTGATGCCTATCCGATTATAAACAATAAAGCCCATGTATCTTACCATGTGGTATTGTTATCATTAGAAAAAGCCCAGTAAAAATAATAAGGCCATGCCATGCACCAGTTTTTTATTACCGGTACCGATACCGACGCCGGTAAAACTCATGTAACCAGTTTGCTGTTAAAGTTACTCGCGCAACATAAAAAGCGCGCAATAGGTTTTAAGCCGATTGCCTCTGGGTGTGAAATGGCGTTTGAGCAGCTCGTAAACGCCGATGCGCTAATGCTAATGGAAAGTGCCACGGTCAGCGCTAAATACGACATAATTAACCCATTTGCATTTGCGCCGCCAATAGCTCCGCACATTGCTGCAGAGCAAGCGGGACTAAACATAACAGTAGAGAAGCTCAGCATGGCTTATCAACATGTTAAGCAACAAGGCGCAGATTACCTGTTAACAGAAGGCGCGGGCGGCTGGGCATTACCAATTAATAATAACGAGTATTTATACGACTGGGTAAAAGCAGAACAACTGCCAGTAATATTAGTGGTAGGGATGAAACTAGGCTGTATAAATCATGCATTACTCACTGCTGCACACATGCAAAGTATGGGTGTTAATTGTGTAGGGTGGATTGCAAACCAAGTTGATGCCACTATGGATGAATACCAAGCAAACCTAGATTCACTCATAACACGTTTACCATTTCCACTGCTTGCCATTAGCCCATACAGAGAGCAAACCCCTAAATTACAAATTTATAAAACCCTGCTTGAAAAATTATCCATAAATCCATAAATAACCCTTGTGTTGTGACATAGTTTGTCACAGAATAGCGCTGACGTTATGACATAGTGTGTCATAACGCAGTGATTGCTCAAAGCCGATCAAACATAGTAAATCGCTCAGCAATAAATGTTATTTTTGGAGAACTCGTATGAAACGTGTATTTTTGTTTTTATTAACTAACCTAGCAGTTATGTTGGTATTAGGTGTAGTGCTTTCAATAATAATGAGCGCGCTGGGTTTGAGCCATCGTAGCCTTGGCGGAATATTGCTTATAGCCTCTGTATTTGGCTTTGGTGGCTCGTTTATTTCGTTATTTATGTCTAAGTGGATTGCTAAAAAATCAACGGGCGCACAGGTAATTACTCAACCGCGCAATGAAACCGAGCACTGGCTTGTCCAAACTGTATCAGCACAAGCTCAAAAAGCAGGTATTAAAATGCCTGAAGTAGCAATTTACGACAGCCCAGAAATGAACGCCTTTGCAACTGGCCCAAGTAAAAATAATTCGCTGGTGGCGGTAAGTACGGGTTTATTACATAACATGAGCCAAGATCAAGCCGAAGCCGTATTGGCGCACGAGGTATCGCATGTGGCTAATGGCGACATGGTAACGCTCACGCTTATTCAAGGTGTGGTGAATACCTTTGTTATTTTTGCCGCTAAAGTGTTGGCTGGCATTGTAGATAATTTTATCAATAGCGATGAAGAAGAGGGCGGCAGCAGCTGGACTTACTTCTTATTCGATATGTTATTCCAAGTATTATTTGGCGTATTGGCAAGCATTGTGGTTGCCCATTACAGCCGTAAGCGTGAATTTGCAGCCGATAACGGCGCAGCTCAGTTGGTTGGCGCAGACAAAATGCGTTCAGCCCTTGAGCGATTAAAGCAAAACCACCCATCGCAATTAGAAGGCTCAATGATGGCGTTTGGTATTGCCAGTGGTAAAGGCATGGCTGAGTTGTTTTCATCTCACCCACCGCTTGACGCACGTATAGACGCACTACGTCGTTAAAAAAATTCAAGTTTTTCACAGTACTTGTAACAAAAAGCCTGCATTTGCAGGCTTTTTTATTTTTAATGTTTTTTATTGCGATTGAATAATGTCAGTAATGCCCTCTGGCGAGAGTATTTCAATCCAGTAACCATCAGGGTCTTTAATAAAGGCAAGGCCTTTCATTGAGCCACCGTCTGGCTGTTTTACAAACTCCACATCATACTTAGCAAAGCGCTCGCAGGCTGAGTATACATCGGGTACGCTTATACCAATATGGCCAAACCCTTTTGGTTCTTCATTTCCACTGTGATAACCGCTAAAGCTGTCGTCGTTTTCAGTTCCCCAATTATGGGTAAGCTCAATCAGCGCAGGGCGGCGAAACACCCACTGTGTTTTTTGTTTATCATCGCCTTTTGGCATATCTTGCTCATAGCCTAAAAAGTACAAAGTAAACTCCATACCAGGAAAGTCGTACTTTCCTAATAGTTTCATGCCCAATACGTTTTCATAAAATGCCAGCGACGGTTTTGGATCTTTAATACGCAACATGGTTTGCTGCATCACATAGCCCTCAGTGGCCTGTGCAATTTGCTCTGGAGATTCGTTATAGCTAGACATGAGATAATCCTTAATAAAATGACTGAAAAAACCTTAATGGATTTAAAAAGGCAGGGTGTACGCTCATCATAATAAACAGCAGCAAAAATTAAAACCACCTTGCTAAATTGTTGGGTGCTTTGTAAGCAGAAAATGGCATATTTACGTGTGCTGTATATTTATACAGTTTATGGCGTTTTGTCCAATATTACTGATCTCTACCATTTTGGTATATTTGTGCATTTATGAAGTATGAGCCGAAGTTAACTAGTTGTTTACAGGTGTTTATTTGAGGGCTAAGATAAATTCTATGTAATATATGGACATTTGTCGGTTTATAAAACGACAAATGTCGTAGACAAAGTTGTTAAGTTTCTAAGTAGGTGAACGTGGATAGTTGTCCAAATAAAGAAATATTCAATTCCTTATCATCCTCATTCGATAGAATTGATGAAGCTGCATGGTTCATTCGATTAATGGAAGAAAACTACCATGAAGCTGATAAATTTAGGTGGTCTTTAAACTCTTTTTTGAGAGCATTAAAAGAAATCATGCAATTGGTCACCATGGAAGTTCAAGGTGATAAAGGGCTTAAAAAAGTGGTCACTGCTAAGAAGGCGGAATTATCCAAAGATCCTTTAATATCTTTCCTTTATAAACAGCGTGACATAATTGTACATAAATCTATGTTAAAGCCTGCAAGCAAGGCTGGTGTTGGATTTACTCGTGGTAGAGGTATGAAATTGGGTTTAGGTTTTCCTATTGACCCGCTCAGTGATAGCGAAATAGGGATTAAAAAGTATATTAATTACGCAGCTAAAGATGTTGATTTCCTCGGTATTTTATATACCGAAGAAGATGGAGGTGGCGAATATACATGTGTGCAGCGAGAATGGAAATTGGAGCAATTTCCTGACGATGAAATCACTGCACTAGCAGCATCTGCTTGGGAGAAAGTCACACAAGCATTTTTTGATGTAGCTGGGGAAATGGGAGCCAAATTAGTAAAACCAACTTTTACACTAGGCAACCCAAACCATGTGCAATTTGAAATATATACTCCTGAATGGGTGAAAAATGAATTAGAACATGCAAAAAAATGGCATGCTGAAAACGAAACTTAACAAGTTGCTTAAACGGACAAAAAACAGTTGGCTTTTGCTCGTTCCTCGCTAATTTTAGCCAACTATTTTATTGCCGCTTAGCAAAGCGTTATGTTTACAAGGAAATTCGGCGTATGTTTAAAAAGCTATTTATATTATCGATATTGGTGTCATTATTCGGTTGTCAAAGTACCAATAATTCGAGTGGAGATAATGTAAATATTTACGGAGTTATATTTGCAGTTAAAGTAGATAAAGACGGTAAATTATCAAATCTACGCTTTTCAAAAGCAACTAACCCAATAAAAAATATCGATATTAATTTTCAGCCACCTTCTAACTATGTTAAAAAAGTGGAAGCTAAATTAGCTAAGCGCCAATTCGAAGTACCTAAAGATGGTGCGGATTTAAATAAAGAATCATTTATCCCATGTTTCTACGTTAAATCAAATCCATCTGACATAAAGTGCTACGGTGATGAGTAAACATAACAAGAAAATAAACAAGGACTTAAAACAGTTGGCTTTTGCTCCTTCGTCGCTTATTTTAGCCAACAATATTTAGCCCATTAATGGGGCGTTATATGCCTAAGAGAGTTATGTGAATATTGCTATTTTTGTAGTTTCATTTGTGGTCTATGTTTGGCTCTGCTTGAGTATCGTAAAGTTCCATAAACATTTAGCAGATAAACTTAAACTGGTTAATCGTCGTAGTTTGTTAAACGTGTTTAGCCAATATATTTGGTTTCTGTTGTTTATCGTTACCTACATCCCATTTAGTATATTCTTCCCTGCATGGTTAAATGGAAATCTTGGCATTGTGCAAGAGTCCCCAAATGTAACAGCTATTTTCATTTTGTTGGGATGTTTAACGCTAGCAATTACTATGTGGCTAGGTTATAAAAAAAACTAAGCAGGCGAATTGGTAATCGGCATATAACAAAGCAAATTAAAAAGTGCGGACAAAAACTAGTTGGCTTTGTTCGTACCTCACAAATTTTAGCCAACTAATTTTTGCCGTTTATTTGTGGCGTTATTGCTCTATGAGAGGAAATAGTTTGAATATACGAAAAGCAGAGTTACGAGATTTGTCATTTTTAGTCGAGTTCACTTCCGAAGAAGCTCGTGAAGCTGAGAATGCTGTCAAGATACCCGAAACTCTAAAGCGTGGTATAGAAGTCGCACTTTGTGACCGAGATGTTGCAAGTTATTGGGTTATGTCTGATGAAAATGATATTCCGATAGGTAGTGTTTCCTCGATAAGAGAATGGAGTGATTGGAATGCTGGCTATTATTGGTGGATTCAAAGCATGTACCTAAGACCCGAGTATAGAGGCAAAGGTTTAATGAGCGAGTTGATCACATGTGTAGAGTCAGAAATGTATCGAGAAGGCGGTTTAGAGCTGAGGCTATACGTACATAAAGACAATGCTGTTGCCAAGCGAGCTTACGAAAAGTCGGGTTTTTCTTTGTCTGATTATCAGATTATGGCCCTGGGTAAAGAGCATTAACAAACAATTGAAGCAGACCCTCAACGCTCGGCGATTTTGGTTTGCGTTAATTTTGGAGTTGCCGAGTAAAAACCAAATGGGGTCAAATCTTGACTTCAGACATCAATACATGCAGCAATCTTATAAGCTGCTTTTAAAATGCTGGTGACTCACTAGCTAATTAATCTTTGTGTTAAATTAAGGAAAAGGATCTTTAATGGAAGGTATCAATTATGAAAGGTATTAAACGTATTTGGTTTTGGTTTACGCTAGTTGTGTGCCCATTATTAATTATTTTAGGTGTGGCTACCTTTGCACAGTTATTAGTGCAGTACATGTATTCTCAGCAATTTAGTTTCTCGTCACTATCAAGCTTTCAAATTGCGTTTATGGGGGGCGGAATTTGTGCGTTTTCTGTATTTTTAAACACATTAAAAGAAGCAAAAATACGCTTTTTTGCAAAATGAGTTAGTTAATAAGGAAAAGTACGTTTGTTGGTGGGCTCGCTAGGTTTGCTTGGTTTTGAGCCTGTTTTAAAACGGGTGTAAAATTAACAGCTATTAAATGGATGATTCAAGGATGAACAAAGGATTATTAAAATCGTGGAATGACGAGAAAGGCTTTGGCTTTATTAAATCAACTACACTGCTGCACGATACCTTTATACACATTTCATCGCTCAAACATATGAGCCGTAAACCTAAAGTGGGCGACATTATCTATTTTGAGGTTGCGACTGAGTCTAATGGTAAAACTAAAGCTGTAAATTGCCGTATTGAGGGCGTACTCGCACAACCACACATAAAAGCTTCATCAAGGCCAGTTAGAATAAGCAAAACCTCAGGTAAGAACTCACCTTTAATGAAGCTTATAACACTTGGTATTATTTTTGGTATTGGTTTTAGTGTTTATAAAACCGGTTTTTTAAATACCAAACAAACACCTGTAGTGACTAATGCTAACTTAGAGTCATTTATGCCCGCGGGTTCAAGCTCACTTAATAAAACACAGCAAGCATTTCGTTGTGATGGCCGCCAACATTGTAGCCAAATGACCTCCTATGCAGAGGCGTTATTTTTTATTCAACATTGCCTCAATACCAAAATGGACGGGGATAAAGATGGCAAGCCCTGTGAACGGCAGTTTGGAAATAAGTAGTTTTTATATAGGGGTTATCGATAAAACAGTAATTTGGTTAAACCTGTTAAATGGAATACGATTTTTGATAATACTGCTATAAATAGCTGGTGGAATAAAGGCACGATAAGGTGCTTTACGTTAAGCTATATTGGATTAACTGTTAAACACCATGGAGGATGTTATGTTTAAAGTAATAATTGGATGTGCTGTTATATTTTCGTTTGTTTGTATGTTACTCGCCGCCGCACCTTTTACGCCTGCAATATCAGGATCATTTATTATGCTGTTGTTTGCAGGGGCTATTGGTTACAAGGGCTATTTGCAATCAAGTTTGATACTGCTGTTAATTAATACGCTGGCAGTTATTGGCAGCCCAGCTATAAATATAGAAAACACCGAAACATTACTGTTTTTACCAATATTATTTTTAATCTCATTTGGTGGTGTTTTAGTAGGCGTAAGAAAGTTAACTTTAAAACACGTTTTGTAGACGAGAGTTTTGCCAACGTTTGAGGCAAGCTTTTTGTTGTTAAGCAATAAGGTGTAGCAGCGCTTCGCTCCCTGTTTTTTCTCTAAAAGCAAAGCGTCTGTTACAAATTTAAAACTAAAGCGCTTCAAAAATGGCTGCAATACCTTGCCCGCCGCCAATACACATTGTAATTAACCCATATTTGCCTTGAATTCGTTTTAGTTCGTACAAGCATTTAGTTGATAAAATTGCACCTGTTGCGCCTACAGGGTGCCCTAACGCAATGGCGCCGCCATTCGGGTTTACCTTATGCGCAGGAAAGTTTAACTCGTTGGCAACGCACAGTGCTTGTGCTGCAAAGGCCTCGTTAGATTCAATTACATCCATGTCGTCAATGGTTAAGCCGGTTTTTTCAAATACCTGTTGTACTGCAGGAATAGGGCCGATACCCATTAAAGTAGGATCAACGCCTGCTCTAGCATAACCCACTAAACGAGCGAGCGGTTTTAAGCCTTGCTCATTGGCTTTTTGCTCTGACATAAGTACCAACATGGCTGCACCATCGTTTATACCTGATGAGCTTGCTGCGGTAACGGTGCCATCTTTTTTAAAGTAGGGCTTTAAAGTTGCAAGTTTATCGGCTGTGGTATCGGCGCGAACGTGTTCGTCGGTGTCAAAAAGGTACGACCCTTTTCGCGACTTGATTTCTATTGGGAGGATTTGCTGTTTAAAATGGCCCGAGGCAATCGCTTTTGCGGCTTTATGATGACTGTTTGCTGTGTACTCGTCTTGCTGCTGACGGCTAACTGAATATTTTTCTGCGATGTTTTCAGCAGTTATTCCCATCGGGTTATTATCCCATGGGTCTTGTAAGGTCGTGGTGAGCTCATCGACCATAGTGCTATTACCCACTTTTTGCCCCCAGCGGTTACTTTCGAGGGTATAGCCAGAGCTGCTCATGCTTTCAGCTCCGCCAGCAAGGGCTGCATCTACATCACCTAATTGAATTTGTTGTGCCGCTTGAATAATGGCTTCAAGGCCAGAGCCACATAAGCGATTAAGCGTTACAGCGTGGCTGCTTATAGGCAACCCAGCATCGAGACCAATGACTCTGGATAGGTAAGCGTCTTTAGGGCCGTTATGAATAACTTTGCCTACCACACATGAACCTACTTGGTTAGGGATAAGTTTAGACCGATTTAGGGCTTCTTTTGCGCACAAAGTGCCAAGCTCAGCTGGGCTAAAATCTTTGAGACTGCCACCAAAGCTGCCGATAGCGGTACGAACCGCACTGAGTATTACTACGCTGTTGTTTGTATTTTGTGCCATTGTTGTTCTCTTATTATTTTTATAATCACTTTGTGCTGGTGTATGTTAATAGACTAATGTGATTAATAGTTTTATTAATGCATCAAAGCATAATTTCTCAATAAACTAAAGGCGAGGTTGGTTCAGCTGTATATGTATTTTAATAAAGGGAATAGTAAAGTAGGTGAGTAGTAATAATATTTTTGTTTAAATTTATGAAATAGGGCTCTCATTATGAGAGCCCACAGGTGTTTATAAATCAATCATTTCAATATTAACAACGACATTTTTAAAACCCGCATCTTCAAACTCTTTTTTTAACTTTTCTGCACTAGAGTACTCACTAGATGAAACACTTCGCTTACTTCTTTGGTTAGTGACAATTGGGGTTTCGTCACCAAAGTAAACACTGCCCGCAAATTGGCTTTGTGCATAAAAGTGGCCTGTTAGGGTTGTTTTTTTAGGTCTTAAAACATGACTTAAATAGTATTGCATTGTTGATAAGCTTGTTTGTTGTATCATCCAAGGCCAATCCCATTTTTTATTCTCACCTGGTATATAGCGATGTTCCCATTGATACTCAATGCTTTTATCTTGACCTGCCCAACGGCCAATTACAAAATTAGCAGTGTCGTTAGGTCTGTTTTCTGGGTGGGTTAATAAAGCATTGCCTCCCCATCGCATAAAGCCATTTATAGATAGATCATAGGTAATATCAGCATCGAATGCATACGGATACGATATTGATGATTTAAACAAATCGACCTTTGCATTAAGCTGTGTGTATGCTGGTACATTGGTTCTTGCCTGTACAACTACTCGCTCAGCTTCTGAGCCGCCATTACTTGTTCCCCATGCTTGCTCCGCTGCGATTGTGACTGATAACGAAGTGTCTGATCCGCCAGTAACAGAGGGAGACTTCCATGTATTAGATAATGTAACAGACTCAGAAATACTGTAATCATTGGTTTTAGACCAGTTGGTTGCCGCATCGTATTCAATTGTAACCACTGACATTTGAGCTGCTGACGTGTCATTCACTGCAGGGACTGTTAACGTTTTTATTAGTTCTTTGTCGGCAGCAACAATATCACCTGTTATTTTATATGACTCGTTATCCATCACATATTGAAGGTTAGATACGGTAATAGCTGACTTTTCATCACATCGATAACCATCACAACTGCCACCATTGTAACCTTGTATTTTCCACCCTGAGCCCGTTTTGGTTACCTCCATGTCATCACCCACATAGCTAGAGCGATTTCCACCAACCCACGCAAATCCCATTGTATGGGCAAGGTATGAAAGGGGTTTTATAAACCCCTCTTTTTGATTCACTAAGTCCCATTCAATTTGGCTTTGACTGCCTGGCGATACTTTTACGGGACTTAATGTAGGGATCTCATTAATAGGATCGTTAGGGTAGCACCAAGAATTTGCAGCAGTCCCTTGTTTTATTTCACCTGCGTAGCCAGAACCCATAATAACCCAGCCATTAGCTAATCCCGTTATTTGCCACTTACCCATTTTGTTAGTAAGTTCATTTCTGTAGGTTTGCGCTTCAGCCTTTGTAATTAGTCTATTATCAGCTGAGCAAACTCCAGCACCTAAGCTTTCATTTTTAAGTTGATCTGGATAAATTGCAGTTGTATTAGCACTTACAAAACTTGTATGCGACAACAGCAATAGGGGTAATATTTTTTTCATTAAGTTACATCCTTTAAAATTATATTTTAATGAGGTCCTAATTAAATAATCTAATTTTGGACCGATTTTGATTCTAAAGAACTCGCTTTATTTTTATAGAGTGTTATATGAAAGTTGATTTTTCAAAAATATTAGTTGCTTAAACATTACAAAAATTAATTAAATTATTAATGCTGCGGTAGCTACATTTTGATTCCTTTGAGAGAGTGCTCTAAAAAATCAATTAAATAGCGTGTGCTTTTTGGAATTAATTTATCAGGCCATATCAGGTTTACATCTCGCTTTATGGGTTTGAACTGAGTTAATACTTCAACTAAGCTTTCGTCTTTTATATGCGGTAATAAACAATATTTAGGGCCATAATATACACCTCTTCCTTCAATAGCAGCTAAGGCACACATTTCTATATCGTTAGAAATAAAGTTAGGTTGAGGTTTAAAAATTACCTGTTCATTTTTATTTGTTTTAAAGGACCAGTTTTCGAATGGCGAGCACGATATGTGGGGTAGTTTAGCTAAATCGTCAAAATTACTTGGTATGCCATATTGCTCAATTAAACTCGATGAACAAGCTAAAACAAAACTCATTTGGTTAATAACTTTACATATATTTTGAGAGCTATCTAGTTTTCCAATTCTAATGGCTAAATCAAACTCGGTAGCTTTTAAATCAAGGCGTTCATCCGATAGCATCATATGAATTTTAATATTTGGATAAAGTAATGTGAATTGATTTATAACGCCTGAGAAGTACACACTCTTTATAAAGTTTTGCGGCGCTATTAGTTTAATTTTACTCACTTTATTTTCACTGAAATTCTTAAAATTGCACAGCGTAGTTTGTAAACCTTCTACATGGGCTAGGCAGTGGCTATAAAAACTCTTTCCAGGTTCTGTTAATCGCAAACTTCCTTTTTCACGATAAAACAACGCTAACGATAAGTCTTCTTCAAGTTTTTTTATTTTTCTTTGTAAAGTGGGTAAAGGAATATTTAACTTTACTGACGCTTCATTAAATGTTTTGTAATGATTTACTTTTATAAAAAGCGCTATGATATCAAGCAAGGTAAATCTCCTGTATTAATTTAAGACATGAAATTGTATTTAGTACTTAATAATTAGTTAAAGTTATAAAACTAATTATTTAATTAAAGTACTCATTAGTCCCTTTTGTGGCAACAAGAAATTTACCTTTGTATTAGAATATTTAATAAATTATTGTGAGCGAAGGTGTACTTACTTGAGGTATTAGTAATTAAAGATTCTGCAAATAACGCGTTTTTTAAAATAAAAACTCAGTAGAAACAATGCGTAACATTTTACGATACGTTTTAATAGACAAACAATAAACGAGTAATTACGCTAGACACACTTTTGGGTGAATAATCATGATGCATAGGATCTGATTACCTAAATGGAATTTGCCACGATAAATCAACAGAACCGAAGGTATTAAAGATGAATGTGTTTATAAAATGGTTGATTTTAGCTGCATTAATTATTGCTGCTATTGCCTGTTATTCTTATGGTAGCACTACTGGCTTATTTATTTTTATTATTGCGGGCTTTGTTTTTGAAATGGCATTTTGGTTTAAGGTGTTTCCTATAAAAAAGAAATCGTCATGATAGGAAGCCTATTTAACCGTCTTAAAAAATGAATTGTTTAAGTGGGCTTGCAGCTTTGAGCATAGAATAAATAATTAGTCTGCTATTACTTTGCTTAAATATTAGAAAGGCTGCATTTTTTGCAGCCTTTTGGTTTTTTAACTCAGTGGGTAACTCGATCGCCCCAAATGTCTTCTAGGCGACTATCACGGCCACAACGCCAGCGATAGGTGTTATAACGAATAGGATTATTTTTGTAATAATCTTGGTGATAACTTTCATCGCCCTTTATAGGGTAAAAGGTTTTAGCATCGAGAATAGGGGTTACTACCGTTTGCTCAGGAAATTCGTTAACTACTGCTTGTTTAGATTGCTTAGCTAATTGTCGCTGTTGCTCATTAGCAACAAAAATCGCACTACGGTAGCTTGGGCCTTTATCACAAAACTGACCTTTTGCGTCAAAAGGATCAATATTCACCCAGTAATGGTTTAAAATATCTTGATAGCTTAATACATTAGTGTTGTAGGTAACCAGCACAGCTTCGTAGTGGCCTTGGTGATTACCATTGTAGGTTGGATTTTTAAGTTCACCACCAGTAAACCCTGAGTTCACATCGGTTACACCTTCGAGTTTTTCAAAGTCACTTTCCATACACCAAAAACAGCCACCGGCTAAAATAGCTTGTTCGGTTTTAGCGTATGTTAATGAGCTAAACAAAATCCCCATAGAGGTCAATACTAGCGCTAATGTGTGTTTCATAAAAATGTTCACCTTTAGTTATGTATAAATACTTGTATAGTAAGACCCGCTAACTTTAAAAACTCTTTCATTACAAAGTTGCTTAAGGGTTTGAACTCACTTTATATAAAACGGATGCGAGATATGAAAAGTTTAATGACGAATGATCATTTGCATGATGAATTATTAATCATTTTACAAAACAACTTTGCTCCCTCAGGGTATAAACTACCAAACGCTGATGAGTTGATACCTCATAATCAAAATGCCCAATACCATGGCTATGCATTTACTTTAAACCAAAAACGTATAATTTACAGAAAAGCTAAAGTTACACCCGACAGACCTGGCGCTTTTTTAGCACTATGGAAACGCCCAGCGGATTTGAGTAATTTTAAACCAATTCCATTTGCCAATGAGTTTGACTATTTATTAGTAGCTGTTTCAAGTGATGGATTAACCACTATTAATAACCAAGTAGCAAATATACAAAAAGGTTTCTTTTTATTTCCGATTGAATTGTTAGTTAAAAAAGGCATCGTCACAGGTAGAAACTATAAAGGTAAAACGGCTTTTAGAGTATTTCCGCCTTGGAGCGAAAGTAGGGCATTAAAAGGGATTGGCGCATTTAGTAACTCTGCTAAAGTTACTCAGCGTTGGCAATGCGATTATTTTTTAAATCAGAACCAACATGGCTTAGTTGATTTAATTAAGTTAAACAATATTTTAGCTAACGCTGTTTAAATTTGAATTATTAAGTCACTTTACGAGCATTGTCATATATAAGGTTGTTTACTAAAGTGAGATCACACAATCATACAAATATCAGGTGAAATATGAACCAGTTAACTGAAAAGTCAATCAGTTGTCCTTACTGCGGCGAAACCATAGAAGTATTAATTGATGTGGCTGATATTGATGAGCAATACATAGAAGATTGTCAAGTATGCTGTAAGCCCATTACGTTTGTGGTGTTTGATGATGAAGACGAGCTTGGCGTAAATGTGTATAGCGAAGATGATGCGTTTTGAAGGAATCAACAAGGCGAATGACATTACAACCACTTAATAATACGCATATTATCGAGCTAATGAGTTGGTTTAATGATCAACATGACATAACTTAATGGGCTGGCCCTTACTTTAGGTACCCATTTACGGCGCAGACTTTTATTGAAAACTTAAACCTTGATGTCTCGACTTCTTTTGTATTGGTTGGACAACAAAACGTATTACTCGCTTTTGGGCAATATTATCAACAAAAAAACAAATGTCATTTGGCGCGTTTAATAGTAAACCCTATACGAAGGGGGGAGGGAATTGCAGCCACCCTAATTAAAGCATTATGTAAACATGGGCAATTAAACTTAAATGTTAATGATTGCTCATTGTTTATTTATAAATACAACCGAGCAGCAGTATCGGCTTATAAAAAGCTAGGCTTTAAAGTTGCTGCTAATACCCCAGAAAATCATGACTTAAGCCCATTACCAGAAAACTGTGTACATATGGTTAAGTGATAAATTTTGTTTAATTTAGCTATTTTGCTGTTCACGCGCTAATTGGTTAGGCAACAACTGCTCTACAATTTCTCTCGCTGGTAAGGTGTAACGTACACCATCAAACATAACCGACGTAAACTCGTTAATATTAGTAATGCCGGTAAGGGTCCAACCTTCACCACGTTTTGGGCAGTAAACAGTAGTAGTTGGTTGTATTACTTTAAAATTGTCACTCATAGTTTATCTCAATTAATGCTTGTGAATACGGTATGGTAAGTTAATAATGACGCTCTATAAAGTGCTATTTAAAGCGCGTTTACTTTATTTGGCGTAGGCATGTTTAAAACTATAAAATTACCCCGCGTTACCTTACGTTTAATTACCCACAAACACGGCGCAGCGCTATTAACAATTTTAAATAATCCACTCGTTTATGAGTTTAACGATTATAAAACACCTTTAAACAAAGACCATATTAAACAATTAATTCAAGATGATATAAGCGGATATTACGAAGGTGAAGTGATTCGACTCGCTATTGAACATAATATGAGTGGCAAACTACTGGGTACATGTGGCTTATATAAAATATGTAAACAAACCAAAAGTGCTTATTTGGGCTTCGAACTCGATCCTTTTTATTGGCAGCAAGGTTTAATGCAAGAAGTGCTGCGCGGTTTTATGAGCCAGATACCGAGTGTATTAAAGATAGAGCAATTATATGCTGAAATTCACGGACATAACGTTCGTAGTTATAATTTACTGACTAAGCTTGGGTTTGTGTTAAACGAGCAATTAAACAATGGTATTTGGCATAAGCAATTAACTAAAATGGGTGACGCATGAGAATAAAAAAAGCGATTATTTTAAATGTGTTGCTTGCTGTTAGTGTATTTGGGGTTACAACAATTGGGTTTAGTTATTACAAAAATGATGTATCAGATTTTGTTGATGTAACCCTAGATTCAAAGGTGCTTAATGAGTCTCGTAAGGTATTTATAAGGTTCCCCGATGATTTTGATAAAAATAAAGCGTATCCACTTATTATAAAAACAGATGGTAATTTTAATTTAGCTAATTGGGATAAAGCGCTAAAAGCATTAAATCCTGAAAGTATATTAAATGAGGCTATTTTAGTTGCTATACCTAATCAGTTTTTTACTGATACCCGAAATCGTGATCTTGTACCACCTTATGCAAGGAAGGACGTAAATACAAATCCTCGACCTAAACATGAAACTTCGCCAGAAATTTTTGGTAAAGCTGATTTGTTTTTAGCTTTTATAGAGCAAGAGCTACTTACTTATTTAGAGGCTAACTACAGGTTAACTGAAAACCGTATATTAACGGGATTTTCGGCAGGGGGCAGTTTTACTTTATATACGCTGCATACCAAACCATCGCTATTTAATGGTTACTTTGCATTTAGCCCTGCGGCTTGGTATGACGATATGACCGTAGTAAATCATCTTAATACCTTTTTACAAGTTAAAACACAGAGCTACTATAGACCCGCCTTATTATATTTTACTGTTGGCGGGGCTGAGCATAAATTAATGCTTGAGGCGTATAATAACTTGGAGCAAAGTTTAGTCAGCCATACTAGTAACTGGTTAGTGTGGGGCAGTAAAGTAAACCCTGATGCAAAGCATAATGATAATCCAGCATTGAGTATTACGGGGGCTTTAATGGCCTATGATGAATTTATTAATTAATAATATTGTTAAACTTTAATTAAGAGTAGTACTAGCAAAACGGCTTAACTGTATATATGTACAGTTAAGCCGTTTTGCTATAAATTATTTTATGGTGTAAATGGCTGGAGGATGTAAGGTAATACATGTAAGAACACATCATACTAAATTGTGTTTAAATGTAATCTTAGCAATGGCGTAATATAAATTATCGATTTACTCATAAGTGGAGTGGTGGGTTTATAACGCTTATTGAGTTTGGCTATCTGGATCGTTAAATAAAGAATTTAAATAACAAAAAAGGTGGGCGGTGCTTTATTTATATCAGCACCGGTCTATACGTTTAGGACTTAATTACAAAAGCGCTATTTTATTACTTAACTGTCTAAGCATATTTTCAGCATTTGGTAAGGGATCGTTTAACCCATCGATTAAGGTCATAAAATAACAGTCCATCATTACGCTTGCTTTTGTTTCATCAAACTTCGGTTGTTCACTAAAAAGCAGTTGTTTAAATTCATCCATCTGCGCTTTAAAAAAAGACGTTCTCCAAATGATGTCGCTAATTAATAGCTTACTAAATTCACTATTTTCACAATAAAAAGAATAAAGCGGATGAGCGTAATGACGTAACTTTAAGCGAGGGGAGTGCTGCGTATCTAACTGCTTTGCTTGGTTAATAATAACGGCTATTTGTTGTTGCATACCGGCCATCAATAAATCAATTTTATTTTCAAAATGACTAAACACTGTACCTACAGCAACATTGGCTGCAACCGCTATTTCTCTTGTTGATGTGTGATCGTAACCTTGCAGCAAAAATAATTCCCATGCTGAAGCTAAAATTTTATCGCGTGTCTTTTCTTTTTTACTCATTATATTTCAATGCTTTACTTGTTTGTTAAATAAAAGGGCTAAACCATTATTTGATTAGTTGAGCGCGCTCAATTAATATTGTGAGCATGCTCATTTTTATAAGGATGTTACATGAAGTTTATCAAACGTGTTATTGGTTATGTACTTTTTATTCCACTAATTTATTTTTATTCTTATTTGCTAGGGCCAATATTAAAAGCAGTTTTAGTCCCAGGAGGGGTTGCTTTTTTATGGCTTATTCTAGGGCCAACAGAGGGGACGCGTGCGTTAAAAAAAGCATTTAAGAAAAAATAGCTCAAGCTTCAACTAAACAAATCGAAAAAAAGCCCTGCTATTTTGCAGGGCTTTAAGTTTCGCTTTGTGATTTTAAGCTTGAAAGCTCAACTGATATTAAAGAACGTATCTAAAACCAAAAGCAATACCGTCATCTTCAGATTGCTCCATTAGCGCTTGCTGCTGTTTATTATTACTTTCAAAATCACCAAAGTCTTTACGTGCTTCTACATAAAGTTGTGTGTCTTGGTCAATTAAGTAATGCACACCAATAACTGCAAACTGACGCTTAAATACATCGTTAGGATCGGCATTAAAGTTTGGTTGAATTACGTAGTCATCACCTGCATCAAATAAGTTATAGGCAATAAATGGTCTAAAATCGTTATCAAAGCGATACGACACAAATGTTTCAATACCAATCGCATCTTTAATTAAACGACCTATGTTATCTGTATCGTGGTTTTCGTTTTTGTTGATATTAGCGGCTACATACAAGCCTGGCGCATCAATATTGCCCCAAATAACACCTGCACCATAAATTAAATCGTCAACAGAGCGGGTTGTTCCGTCGCCATACGTTAATTCAAACTCGCCGCGGTTAATACCCGCGGTCAGTTTTAGCTTATCAGTCACGTTATAGGTTACTGCACCGCCAAACGTATAGTTAAATTCAACTTGTTGTGCAGCAGCATCTCCAGACTCAAAATTTGCTTGGCATTGTGATTCTGTAATATTACTTACATCACAAGTATAAAAAGCGCTGTTTTTTAACTGAGTTTGAACACTAAAGTCAAAGTCGTTGTAGCTATTACGGTATTGCAGTGTTTTATCACCACGACCAGTACCATTTACTGCACCATCGTCTTTGTTGTAAGTGTAAACACCGGCAGCGTTACCATCCCATACATAGCTGTAGTTTGTAGCATACACAACATCAAACCACGCACCCCATTGTTTACCAATCGTAATTTGGCCGTATTTATCGTGTTTAAGTCCTGCATAACCTAAACGATTATATAAAAACTCATCTTGAATAGATTCAAAACGGTTGTTGTATACAATATCGCTACTGCCAACAGGGTTGACACCCCATTCAACTAAAGCCATTGCTTCCCAGCCGTTTTTTAGTTGGCGTTTAAAATCAAAATTAATTCGTGAGGCACCATTGACGATTTCGTTTTGACCTTGAGTATTTATCACTCGCGCATCAATATATCCGCCTACTGCGACTGTATTTTTTTCATCCTTAAACACTTCTACTGCTGAAACACTTGGAGCAGCTAAAATACCCGCAATTGCTAGCGATACTAATTTTCTTTTCATTGTGTGTGCCTTGCCTAAATTAAAGACGTTTTTATAATTACTAAATTCGAAGTCGTGCAGACTAGCAAAGCAATAAAAGGCTCAAAAGTGAAAAATTATCAATGACAATTAGCACAAAACACGCAGCTTGTTCATGTTAAGTTAATGCTGTTTTTATTTTGTAGCCGTATAAACTGCCAATTAATTTTGGAATAAGACATTAGGCTTAAATGCAGGAGAGGGAGTGTTGAATTTTTTTCATAGTTTCGCTTGTCGGCATGGGTAGAGCTAAAACTCTAATACTATAAAAAACGTTAATATAGCCGTATTAATTGTTAATAAAAGTAAAATGCGACCAAGTCGCCTGTAAACGCGATTAAATAATTTATAAAGGGTTTTATGCTAGTTGTTTTTTTATTAAACATTTTTTTACTGCATCAACAGTACAATAATGAGTTTTACTCACCTTTTTAGCACATTTACTCGCCCAGTACTTTGGCTATTTAATTGCTTTTATAGTTAATAAACAGCCACCGTTTACTTTGAGTTTGGTGCTATAAACTTTCATAGAAAAAAACGGTGATTTGGTTTAAACTGCGCGCAATTTAAATACTTCAGTCTCCCTTGGAGGGTAGCGCTATTATTAGTACAGCTAACATCACCATGCAATTTGGTGCTAAACCGTTATTTGAAAATATCTCAGCTAAATTTGGCGAATCAAACCGTTATGGTTTAATTGGTGCTAATGGTTGCGGTAAGTCGACCTTTATGAAAATCCTTAGTGGTGAATTAGAACCATCTTCGGGTAACGTAAGTACTGATCCAAATGAGCGCGTTGCTAAACTAAACCAAGATCAATTCGCCTACGAAGAATATTCTGTTATTGATACCGTGATTATGGGTCATAAAGAATTGTGGGATATCAAACAAGAACGTGACCGTATATATAGCCTACCTGAAATGAGTGAAGAAGACGGCATGAAAGTAGCCGCTCTTGAAACTGAATTTGCTGAAATGGACGGTTACTCGGCTGAATCTAAAGCGGGTGAGTTACTATTAGGTGTGGGTATTGCTACAGAGCAGCACTACGGACCTATGTCAGAAATTGCACCAGGTTTTAAACTTCGTGTGCTTCTAGCTCAAGTTTTGTTTTCAGACCCTGATATCATGCTGCTCGATGAGCCTACCAATAACTTGGACATTTATACAATTAAGTGGCTTGAAGATGTATTGAATCAACGTGACTGTACCATGATCATCATCTCGCATGACCGTCACTTTTTAAATTCGGTATGTACGCACATGGCCGATATTGACTACGGTGAACTACGTATTTACCCGGGTAACTACGATGAATACATGTTTGCAGCTACTCAAGCACGCGAACGTTTATTAAGTGAAAACGCGAAAAAGAAAAGCCAAATAGCAGAGCTTCAACAGTTTGTATCGCGTTTTTCTGCCAACGCATCAAAGGCAAAGCAAGCCACTTCACGTGCAAAACGAATTGATAAAATTCAATTAGACGAAGTAAAAGCGTCGTCACGTCAAACACCTTTTATTCGTTTTGAACAAGAAAAGCAGTTATTTCGTAACGCACTAGAAATGACTAGCTTATCTCAAGGTTTTGAAGAAACTTTATTCTCAGGCCTTGAGGGTTTGGTTGAAGTAGGTGAACGCATTGCTATTATTGGTGAAAATGGTGTGGGTAAAACAACATTATTAAACACTTTAGCAGGACGTTTAGCGCCTAAAAGCGGTGAGTTTAAATGGTCTGAAAATGCAAACATTGGCTACTATGCACAAGATCATGCCGATGAGTTTGAAAAAGACATGAATTTGTTTGAGTGGATGGAGCAATGGCAACAAGAGGGCGACGATGAGCAAGTTGTTCGTAGTTTCTTAGGTCGTATGTTGTTTTCACAAAACGATATCAAAAAATCTGTAAAAGTAATATCTGGTGGTGAGCAAGGTCGTATGCTGTTTGGTAAAATCATGATGCATAAACCAAATATCTTATTAATGGATGAGCCAACCAACCACATGGATATGGAATCAATTGAAGCGCTTAACTTAGCACTTGAAGCGTATGAAGGTACCTTGATGTTTGTGTCACACGACCGTCAGTTTGTATCATCAGTTGCCACCCGTATTTGGGAAATTAAAGACGGAAAAGTTATCGACTTTAGAGGTAACTACTCAGAATATTTAGCGAGTAAAGAAGCTTAATTGCTGATTGTTTCGCTGTTTAAAAAAAGCCATGTTTAACATGGCTTTTTTATTGCCTGCTGGTCGCATTAGTGCAGCATTTAAGTATATAATACCCGCCATAAAACCGGACATAAGTCCGCTATTTTTAAAATACATTACTGAGGAGTATTTATGACTGTTGGCATTATTATGGGTTCTAAATCAGATTGGCCAACCATGGAACACGCCGCCCTTATGCTAGAAAAATTTGGCATTGAGTATGAAACTAAAGTGGTTTCTGCCCACCGCACTCCTCAATTACTTGCCGATTACGCAAGTTCAGCCGCAGAACGCGGTATTAAAGTTATTATTGCAGGCGCAGGTGGCGCGGCGCACTTACCGGGTATGGCGGCGGCGTTTACATCTCTGCCAGTTTTAGGCGTACCCGTTAAATCTAAAGCGCTAAACGGTGTAGACTCTCTGTTATCTATTTGCCAAATGCCAAAAGGTGTTGCGGTAGGTACTCTTGCTATTGGTGAGCCCGGTGCTGCAAACGCAGGTTTATTAGCGGCACAAATTTTAGGATGTCAAAATCCAGAAATCTTCGCAAAAATCGAAGCGTTCCGTAAAGAACAAACTGAGACTATTTTAGCTAACCCAAATCCTGCAGAGTGATCATGAATATTTTAATTTTAGGGGCAGGGCAGCTAGCACGAATGATGAGCTTAGCTGGTGCACCGCTTAATTTAAATGTGGTTGCTTATGATGTAGGCAGCAAAAAGATTGTACATCCGCTTACAAACGAAGTGTACCCAACAACGCTCGAACAAGCGATAGAAAACGCTGATGCTATTACGGCCGAGTTTGAACATATTCCAGATGATGTACTTACACAGTGTTGTAATAGCAATAAGTTTTATCCGGGCAAACAAGCCATTAAAACCGGTGGCGACCGTGCGCTTGAAAAAGCACTCCTAGATAAAACCGCGGTCGCATGCGCGCCATATCAATTAATTACAGAAAAAGCGCATCTTGAACTCGCGGTTCAAACGCTTGGTAAGCCATTAGTCATTAAAACATGCCAAGCGGGTTACGATGGTAAAGGCCAATGGCGTTTAAAATCAGACGATCAAATTGAACAGATTTGGGCTGAAATGGCTGATTTTATTGCATCAGGCACTGAGCACGCTCCGCACACCATAATTGCAGAAAAAATGATCCCGTTTGAACGTGAAGTCTCTATTATTGGTGCGCGCGATAAACACGGCCATGTTGCTATTTATCCATTAACTGAAAACGAGCACACCGAGGGTGTGTTAACGCTTTCGGTTGCAGGTAAAAACAATAATAGCCAACTAGAACAACAAGCAATCACGGCATTTACCCGAATTGCGAATGAGCTTAATTATGTGGGTGTACTCGCCATTGAGTTTTTTGATGTGCAAGGTACATTACTGGTTAATGAAATTGCGCCGCGAGTTCATAACTCAGGCCATTGGACGCAACAAGGTGCTCATTGCTCGCAATTTGAAAACCATATGCGTGCTGTTGCCGGCTTACCTTTAGGTAGTACGCAACTTAAGCAACCGACTGCTATGATAAATGTATTAGGCCAAGCACAAATCCCTACTGATGTGTTAAAAACAGCAGATGTAACCAGCCATTGGTACGGTAAAAGTGTAAAACCTGGTCGCAAAATGGGCCACATTAATGTATCTGCTGATAATTTACAGCAATTAGGTGAACGCCTTGGTGAACTCGCAATGTGTTTACCAGAGCAAGATTACCCCGGTGTATTAGCTACCAGCAAATCGCTATTATAAGTTAAAAAACAAAGCGATAAATTGAACTTAACTTCAATATATCGCTTTACCTTCTAAAGGTTCTTTTCAATGATCCATCCAAAGTTTCGTACTATTGTGTTTGCCTTTTTTATGGCACTTTTCATGTCAGGTTTTATGTCGTTAGTTATTTCTCTATTTAATGTTGGTATGGTCGATAACATCGTATCTATCTGGCTTAAAGCGTGGTTATTTGCCTTTTGTATTGCCTTTCCAACGGTTATATTTGTTGCCCCCGTTGTCCATAAACTGACTAATAAACTCATTCGCGCTTAACGTTATGATTATCGCTAAATTACATAAACCTGTATTTATAATATTACTGGCTTTGTGCATCACTCCATTTATTGGCGCTGGTAGTGCCTTGGTTATGGGGGCGTTATTTGCGATTACCTTGGGTAACCCGTTTGCTGAGTTATCACAAAAGGCCAGTAAATGGATGCTAAAGTTGGCGGTTGTGGGGTTGGGGTTTGCTGTTGATTTTAATCAGGTAATTGAGGTTGGTCGCAGCTCTTTAGTGTTAACAATTGTCAGTATTACTGCCATAATTGGGCTTGGCGAAATTTTAACTCAAGTGTTTAAACTTAATCGTAACACAGGCGTGTTAATTTCCTTTGGAACCGCTATTTGTGGTGGTAGCGCTATTGCGGCCATGGCACCGGTTATAAAAGCCAAAGATCATGAAGTGGCTGTGGCGCTGGGTATCGTATTTTTACTCAATGGTGTAGGGTTATTATTATTCCCTGCAATTGGGCATTATTTTGAACTAACCCAAGAGCAGTTTGGATTATGGGCTGCACTTGCAATTCATGATACCAGTAGCGTGGTAGGTGCATCGGCTACTTATGGTGCAGTGGCACTGAGCATAGCAACAACAGTGAAGCTTACTCGTGCTATGTGGATTATTCCATACACTACGCTTGCGGGTGTGTTTATGCGCTCAGATGAAAAGGCGAGTATTCCATTATTTATTGTAGGCTTTTTATTAGCCGCATTAATTAATACCTATGTGCCGTCGCTTTCATCTTATTGGGAGTTGATAAACATTGCAGCGAAGCAAATACTAGTGATGACACTGTTTTTAATTGGCAGTGGTTTGTCGTTATCGGTGCTAAAGCAAGCGGGAATTAAACCGTTTTTAATGGCTGTGATTCTTTGGATCGTGGTTAGCAGTGTTATTTTATTATTAATTATAGATGGATTCATATAATGAGACATGATCTCGGTATTAAAATTATTGGTGGCTTTTTATTGTCACTGGTTTCAGCAAGCTATGTTCACGCAGAGTCATTACGGGTCGCAACGTTTAATGTCAGTATGGATGCAACCAATTACACCGCTAAAAATGAAAAAGTAAAAAGCGATGCCTTAGTTAACGCGCTGCGCTCTGACCACCAGCAAATTAAAAATATTGCTGAAATAATTCAACGCGTTCGTCCAGATGTGGTGCTTTTAAATGAATTTGACTACGTCCCTAAATCACAAGGGATAGAATACTTTAAAACCCATTACTTAAATGTAGGGCAAAATGATCAAGCGGCTATCGATTATCCTTATGTTTACATTGCACCAGTTAACACAGGCTTAGCCACAGAGTTTGATTTAGACAACGATGGCAAAAAAAATGGTGTGATGGGTGATGCGCAAGGTTTTGGATTTTTTGAAGGCCACTACGCAATGGCGTTTTTGTCTCGTTACCCCATTGATTTTGACAACATCAGAACCCTGCAAACGTTTAAGCACAAAGATTTACCGAATGTGAAAATGCCGGTAGATCCAAAAACCAATACAAATTGGTATAACGAAGAAGAATGGAATGCTTTACGTTTAAGCTCTAAATCGTTTTGGGATATACCGGTAAAAGTAAATGATAAAGTAGTTCACATGTTAGCCTCGCATCCTACGCCGCCTGTGTTTGATGGTGATGAAGACAGAAACGGCATTCGTAATCATGATGAAATTAGATTAATTGCTGATTACGTTAATAACGAAAGTTACCTGTATGACGATAACGGTAAAAAGGGCGGCCTTGCAGCAAAATCACGCTTTGTGATTTTAGGTGACCTAAATGCCGCCCCTGAGGGCGATAAAAAGCGCACAAATACAACAGATCAGTTACTTAAAAGCCCGATGATTAATGCCGGTTTTATTCCAACCAGTGAGGGCGCTAAAGAGCAATACCCACAAGCTTATGCTAAAAATTACACTGCTAACTGGCAGGCACGCGTTGATTACGTTCTGCCTTCAAATTATGGACTAACCATTAAAGATGGTGGCGTATTTTGGCCGAAAAAACAAAGCGAATTGTACCGTTTAATCAAAGATAGAAACGCATCAAGTGACCACCGTATGGTATGGCTTGATTTAACGGTTGAATAAACGGGTTACTCACCCCGATATCAGCGTTGTTTATCTTAAATAATTGCAATTATAAAGGTGCTTCTGCTTAAATACGGTTAATTATAATAACCGTCAAGAAGCACTATGATTTTTAAATTTTCATCTTCTAAAACACTTGTTGCAATGGCTGTTGCGTCAAGTGTTATGTTAGCGGGCTGTACAGCAACCGCCACAACTTCTAATGACTCAGCTATTCAAACAAATACCAAGGTTGCAAGTGTTGTTAACACACCTGCAGACATGGGTGTCTCAAAAATTACGCTTGAACAAGCGATGGCTCACCCTGATTGGATTGGACGCCAGCCGCAAAGTGCATTTTGGAGTGCTGACTCAAGTACCGTTATTTACGCGCGTAAACAACAAGGTAGTGAGCTAAGAGATATATTCACTCAAGCTGTAAACGCTCAAACAGCAGAGCAAGTGGCTTTAAATCAGCTTCACAGCGTAGGCTCAAGTAAAGCTGTTTTTTCTAACGATAAATCACTTCAAGCTTATGTGTTTGAAGGCAACATATTTATTAAAAACGTACAGTCAGGCGTAATTAAGCAAATTACGCAAAGCTCTGCGACCGAATCAAAACCACAATTTTTAAACGATGGTAATTTAGCGTATCGCCAAGGTAATATCTTTTTTAAAGTAGATTTAACCACAGGTTTAACCCGTGAAATTGCTAATTTAAAGCTGGCTGACAAACCACAAGGTATAAAAGAGCCAACAACTTATATTGCCAAAGAGCAATATAAGCTGATTGATTACATTGCACTGCAGCATAAAAACAAACAAGATAAGTATGCGCGAAATGAGCAAGTTAAAGCCCAAAATAGCTCAATTGCCAACACGCATTACTATTTAGGTGATGGCAACACGGTTGATGAAGCCCAGCTTTCTCCAAATGGCGACGCGTTAATTGTGGTTGTTCAAGAAAAAAGTTCATGGCGTGGTGAAGGCGATATTATGCCTAACTACATCACTGATGATGCGACTATAGAGCCTAAAAAAGTTCGCCGTCGTGTGGCTGACGCTAAAGAGCAAACTTCTGAAATTGTTTATATTAACCTTGCAGATCAAAGCCAAACTACTTTAGGGTTTAATACCTTGCCTGGTTTTGATGAAGATGTACTCGCTGAGGTTAAAAAAGAAAACTATGCCCGCGAAGGCAAAACGTATAAGTCTAAGAAACAACCGCGTGGTATTAATGTAATTTCAGACTGGGGATGGGATCAATCGCCTATCAGCTGGAACGATGATGGCAGCCAAGTGGCGATTATGCTTGAAGCATGGGATAACAAAGATCGTTGGTTGGCCACTGTTGATTTTGAAAATAACAAACTCGTATCTCAACACCGTTTACATGACGATGCGTGGATTGCGTATGCGTTTAACGACTTTGGTTGGTTAAATGATTCAACCACGCTGTATTATTTATCGGAAGAGTCGGGGTACAGTCAGCTTTATAAAAAACCTTTAAATGGCAAGGCTACGGCTTTAACACAAGGTCAGTTTGAAGTGTCTGACTTAACGCTTACTGATGACAATAGTGCTATTTATTATAAAGCGAATATTGAGCATCCGGGTCTTTACGAAATATACCGCGTTAATCCACAAACAGGTGTTAGTGAGCAAGTAACCGACTTAAACGGTATGACGGATTACACCTTAAGCCCTGATCAATCTAAGTTATTACTTAGACATTCTAAAATCACTATGCCGACTGAACTTTATGTGGCAGAGGCTAAAGCAAACACAACCGCGACTCGTTTAACCAATACGATATCTGATGCGTTTTTAGCTAAAAAACTCACAGCGCCTAAAATTGTTGCTGTGCCATCTAGTCATACAGATCAGCCCATATACGCCAAAGTCTATTATCCCGCTGATTACCAAGAGGGTGAAACAGGCAAAACCCGCAAAGCGGTTATTTTTAACCACGGTGCAGGGTACTTGCAAAATTCACACATGGGGTGGTCTGGCTACTTCCGTGAATTTATGTTCCATTCATTACTAGCAGATGAAGGTTATGTAGTAATGGATATGGATTACCGCGCATCTAAAGGCTATGGTCGTGATTGGCGAACGGCTATTTATCGCCAAATGGGAACACCTGAAACACAAGATCTAGCCGATGGCGTAAAATGGATGGCGGATAATGCCAATGTTAATACCCAAGCGGTAGGGACTTACGGTGGCTCTTATGGTGGGTTTATGACCTTCATGGCGTTATTTACCGCACCAGACTTGTTTCAATCAGGCGCAGCGCTTCGTCCAGTGACTGATTGGGCTCATTACAACACAGGTTATACGGCTAACATTTTGAATCACCCTGATGTTGACCCGATTGCCTATGAGCGTAGTTCACCTATTTATTATGCAGAAGGGCTTAAAAAGCATTTATTAATAAATGCGCCTATGGTTGATGATAATGTGTTCTTTCAAGATTCAGTGCGTTTAGTACAGCGTTTAATAGAACTTGAAAAA
This sequence comes from Pseudoalteromonas issachenkonii, assembly GCF_002310795.1. Lineage (NCBI taxonomy): Bacteria > Pseudomonadati > Pseudomonadota > Gammaproteobacteria > Alteromonadales > Pseudoalteromonadaceae > Pseudoalteromonas > Pseudoalteromonas issachenkonii. Next base: position 1,676,239 of record NZ_CP011030.1, on the reverse strand, counting down.
GAAAACTTTGAAACAGCAATCTTCCCAGTAGAACCGCATGGTTTTGTTCAGCCTTCGAGCTGGTTAGATGAATACCGTCGAATTTATAAACTGTTTAAAGAAACGCTTTAATCGACTAAAAATAAAAACGCCACTTATGTGGCGTTTTTTTAACCGTGTTTATTATCGTTTTTGATGTGTTTTACAACCAGCGGCACAGCTAATATAACCCCACCAATTGCACCAATTAAATGCGCATCAACGGCCACCGTTGATTGAATGAGTTGACCTATTTCTGCGCTTGGACCATTAACTTGCTCAAGAATAAGTTTTATCCATACACCAATAAACAAGATATAACCTGATTTTAGCCCGACGGTGACATCTTTTATGGCCCCCCACACGATCACGCCATGCAATAGCGCACTCAGCCCTGTATAAATAATGATTGTTGGACAAAACCAATAAACACCCAAGCCACACCAAAGCGCAAGGAGTGCAATATTAAAGCTGTATTGCTTAGGTGTAGTATATTCACCGTGCAATAACCAAATAAGCGCGATACCAGCACAATTTAAACCTAGGTGTACCCAGTTAGCATGTACAAATTGACTCGTAAATAAGCGCCATAGTTGGCCTTGTTCAATTAATGGGCGATTAAACTCAAGCTCATTGTTCATACCAAGCCATGCTAAGAGCGTACTTAATACAATTAAACACAAGGGGGGTAAAACATAACGCGGCTGAAGGGGTAAATTAAGCATTTAATGATCATTTTTTTATATTTATTTTTGCATATTGTGCCTGTTTAACTTTAAGATGCCAATTATCTTCCATGCAATTTAAGTTTAATCAGTAATTATGAATTTTAAGCTCAACTCTTTATTTGCTCTCTCTTTAAGTGCACTGTCTTTTCCTTTATTTGCACAGCAAGCAAGCCAAATTGAAACCCGTGAACCAGAAGCCGCCACAGGGGTAGTACAAAAGCAGTTAGTACCTGGCGATAAATACATGGTTGCGGCTGCAAATCCTTATGCCTCACAAGCGGGTAAGGCCATTTTAGCCCAAGGCGGAAGCGCCGTTGATGCCGCAATTGCCACCCAATTAGTGCTTACATTAGTTGAGCCGCAATCATCAGGCATTGGTGGTGGTACGTTTATGATGTATTACAACAAAGCTAACAATAAACTCACCAGTTTTGATGGTCGCGAAACAGCCCCCAGTAATGCCGATGAAAACCTGTTTTTAAATGAACATGGCAAAGCTGTTAAATGGATTGAAGCAGTTGTAGGTGGTCGCTCGGTGGGTGTACCAGGTATTTTACATGCGTTTGCCAGTGCCCATAAACAATATGGTAACTTGCCATGGGCAACGTTATTTAAGCCAGCTATTGCGCTAGCTGAACAAGGGTTTGAAGTATCTCCACGATTACATGGTTTACTCGTTAGGCAGTTAAACCCGGGTGTTATGAGTATGCCGGTCATAAATGAGTATTTTTTTCCCAATGGTGAAGTGATCAAAGTAGGCAGTATTAAAAAAAATCAGCCGCTTGCTAATTTATACAAAGACATTGCCTCACAAGGGATTGACGCTTTTTATAAAGGTGATAATGCAAAAGCCATGGTAAGTGCAGTGCAGAAATCAAAAATTGCACCGGGTAAATTATCTGAGCAAGATCTTGCTAACTACACCAGCAAAGAGCGCGCCCCTGTATGTATTAAATACCGCGTTTACAAAGTGTGCTCTATGGCACCACCTAGTAGTGGCGGTGTAGCGGTGCTACAAATTTTAGGCTTGCTTGAACATAAAGATATGGCCAATATTAAAGCTAATAGCGCAGAGGCTATTCATTACTTTAGCCAAGCATCGCGCATTGCGTTTGCCGATCGAAATAAATACATTGGCGATCCTGATTTTACCCAAGTCCCTACCGAGGAGTTATTAAACAAAGACTATATCGCCACCCGCGCAAAATTAATCACTGAAAAAGATCAAAAAGCATTTCCTGGTGATCCAGTTGATTACTTAAGCTACGCAAATGATGACTCTTTTGAACTTCCGTCTACGTCACATGTCTCGATTGTTGATAGCAAAGGCAATGCTGTTTCGATGACCAGCTCTATAGAAATGGCGTTTGGTTCGACGGTCATGGTTAATGGCTTCATTTTAAATAATCAGCTGACTGATTTTTCACTTTCGCCGCGTAAAAATGGCAAGTTAGTGGCTAACAGAGTAGAAGCCCATAAACGTCCGCGCAGCTCAATGTCACCCGTGATGGTATTTAATCAAGATGGGAGCTTACGTTTAGTGGTTGGCTCTCCTGGCGGTAGTCGTATTATTGATTATGTAGCGCAAGTTGTTATTGGCGTTTTAGATTGGAATTTGAACGCGCAACAAGCCATTAATTTACCGCGTACCACTAATCGCAACGACTACACCAGCATTGAAAAAGGCACTGCACTTGAAGCGGTGGTACCAAAGCTTAAAAAGCGCGGCCATGATGTGCGCGTGATTGACTTAAACTCTGGGCTGCATGCGGTAGAAGTTAAAAATAACCGTTTGTATGGCGCCGCCGATCCTCGCAGGGAAGGGATGGCATTATCGGATTTAAGTAATAATAAAGCCTCATTTAAATTCTAAAACATGTATAATCAACAGCAGGTTTGCAGCTAATGTATTACCTGCTGTTATTTATGTAACAGCTTAATAGTTAATGATTATTTGATTGAAAATAGTATGTTAACTAACGTAAAAAATTAGCAAATCTAAAAATAACTGACACTGTTGTAATCATTGCACACAGCAAACGCTGGTCTAATGCTCGTTTTAATTTTTATAAACTCACAACAGCCAGCTAACATATTCACCAAATATGAGTGGCTTTATACTAAAGTAGCGCTTGTATTTGTAAATTTTCAATGGTCTGACAAGCTTAAATGTCATTGCAATTTAGCCTTTAACAATGATAATGGCAGATCATTACTTAAGATTCAGTAAAGCTTGGAAATATGACTACAAATACCGATCCAAATTATCTTTATATTCCTTATTCTGGCCCAGGCCTAATTGAAACCCCGTTATTGAATAAAGGAAGTGCTTTTAGCCAAAAAGAACGTGAAAACTTTAATCTTGCTGGTTTACTTCCTCCTCGTTACGAAACAATAGAAGAGCAAGTTGAGCGTTGTTACCAGCAGTACTCAAGTTTTAACGACAACTTAAATAAGCACATTTATTTACGCGCCATTCAAGATAACAACGAAACGCTTTATTACCGCTTAGTGCGCGATCATATTGAAGAAATGATGCCTATTATCTACACCCCAACGGTAGGTGATGCGTGTGAAAAGTTTTCTGATATTTATCGCAGTGCCCGTGGTTTATTTATTTCCTATGAAGATCGCTTTCACATTGACGATATTTTACGTAATGCCACAAAAGGCAAAGTAAAAGTGATTGTTGTTACCGACGGTGAGCGTATTTTAGGCCTTGGCGACCAAGGTATTGGCGGTATGGGCATTCCAATTGGTAAACTTTCTTTGTATACCGCGTGTGGCGGTATTAGCCCAGCCTATACGTTACCGGTTATGCTCGATGTGGGAACCAATAACGAAAAATTATTAAACGACCCAATGTACATGGGTGCTCGCCATAAACGTATTGCACAAGACGAATACGATGAGTTTTTAGACTTATTCATTAAAGCAGTTAAACGTCGCTGGCCAAATGTGTTACTGCAGTTTGAAGATTTTGCTCAGCCTAATGCAATGCCATTATTAAAGCGTTACCGTAATGAAATTTGTAGCTTTAATGATGACATTCAAGGTACTGCGTCGGTCACTGTGGGGTCTTTATTAGCAGCATGTCGTGTTAAAGGTGCTAAATTATCAACTCAAAAAGTTGTTTTTGTAGGCGCAGGCTCTGCAGGCTGTGGTATTGCTGAACAAATTGTTAGCACTATGGTTGCTGAGGGTATTAGTGAAGCACAGGCACGTAGCCAAGTCTTTATGGTTGACCGTTTTGGCTTATTAACAGATGGTATGCAAGGCTTACGCGACTTTCAACAAATGCTTGCACAACCAACTAGCTGCCTAGCAGATTGGACTTACAGCGGCGAATACGCGTCATTATTAGATGTAATGCACTGTGCTGAACCAGATATTTTAATTGGTGTATCTGGCCAACCTGGTTTATTTACCGAACAAGTCATTCGCGCTATGCATGCTAAATGTGAATCGCCAATTATTTTCCCGTTAAGTAACCCATCTAAACAAGTAGAAGCCTACCCAGAAGATGTAATTAAATGGACCGATGGCAAAGCAATTGTTGCAACTGGCAGCCCATTCGACCCAGTTGTTTATAACGGTGTGACTTACCCAATTCCACAATGTAATAACAGTTACATATTCCCAGGTATTGGCTTAGGTGTTATTGCCGCTAAAGCGACGCGTATTACCGATGCGATGCTAATAATGTCGAGCGAAATGTTGGCTGAGTCGTCACCTTTAGCTAATACAGGTAAAGGCAGCTTACTACCGGCACTGACTGAAATTGAAACGCTTAGTAAACGTATTGCGTTTGCAGTGGCTAAAAAAGCAATTGAAGAGGGCGTAGCCCTTGAAATTTCAGACGATGCGCTGTGGGCAGCCATCGACAAAAACTACTGGTTACCAAAATATCGTAACTACAAGCGTTGCAGCATTTAATTACAGTAGAGATTAAAAAAAACAGGCTTTTGCCTGTTTTTTTATACTTGTTCATCTTTAATTAACCGCATAAGGTGTTAACTGAGGCAATCAAATTTAAAAGGATAGACTTATGAAAACGCTTTCGATTTTAACCGCCGCATTACTCAGTACATCAGCTTATGCAAGCAACGCCCCAGAAGAGCCGCATATTTATGTTAAAGGTGAAGCTTCACTAACGACGATGCCGGATCATGTTTTATTAACGGTGGGCATTACTGAAATAGATAAAGACTTAATTGCCGCAAAAAAACAAACCGACACCACTATGGCCAACGCAATTAGTTTAGTAAAAAAAATAGGCGTTGCTGATGCCGATATTAATGCTGGTCAAATCTCAATCTATCGCGATAATCAATATAACCGTGAAACGGGTAAACAAGAGTTTACTGGCTTTAAAGTATCAAGAACGCTCACTATTAAACTCTCTGCAATTAATAAATACCCTGAATTATTACAGAGCTTAGTTAATAATGGCATTAATGAAATTAGACAAACGCAATTTTTAGCTAGCAACTACGATGAGCTGCATAAAAAAGCACAAAAAATGGCAATTAAACAAGCCAAAGTCGCGGCAAAAGAGCTAAGTGACGACTTTGATGTAGAGTTAAAAGGCTTATATAGCGCGTCTATAACCCCGCTTGATATGCCATCTACACCGTACATGCGCAGTGAAAAAGTAATGATGGCAGACAGTGCACCTGGTAATTATGTCCCTGATGCCTATCATGCGGGTGAAATTACAATTAGCGCGTCAAGCTATGCAATTTATTATATAGATTAGGGTTTGATGATCTTTCAATGCCAAATAGGCGCTGCCGAGGAGCGATAGCTCTTTGCCCCTCGGCAAAATAAATAGCTCTACAGAGCTTACTCGCTAATAGGTCGGTGCTGCTCAAAACGTGCCACCAACTGCTTACCTTGTAACTCACTAATTCGCACTATTGCTTGTAGCATATTTCTAATTTCTTGTCGGTCATACTCATTACAAATGTGCTGATTAATATCATCAACAATGGCACCTAAATAATTAAACACACTGTTTCGAGCTTCAACATCCTCGTTGGCAATAAACAAAATATTTTTAAATGCTTCAATAACGTTGGTCATTACATAGGCATCTGCTTTGGCATAATTACGCAAAGGAGTGAAGTTATCGTGCAGTAATTCATCAAAACTGGTTTCATGAAAATAGAGCAAAGGGGCTTCTTCTGGTTGATAACACGCGTAGTTAATCGCATTAATCTTTAGGCGAGCAATCAATAAAATACTCAGCATATCAATAGCTTTAACCGCTGTGCCCGGATCGTTAATCCCAGGGCTCATTGCTTTTACAGCGATTTCAGAAATTTGGGTTAATCCATAACGGTAATGATCGCTAATGTATTCTTCTATATAAAAAATAAAGCAGTCTAAGATTTTCTCTATTAACTCTTCGTTTTCACAAATGTCTTTATTACACTTTAAGAACGGGTAGCCTTTAACGGTAAAGTAACCTTGCTTAACGGTAATAAAAAGTTCTATTTTTTCTTCAGCCAAAATAGCACACAGCTTATTTGTGTGAACCCCTTTGTAGTAACCCTCAGTAGTACTTTTTATTGAATGCCAATTTGAAAATTCAGGAAAGTTATCGACGGGGTTATCGCCTTGTTTGTTGATGATGTCTTGGATCTCTTGTTTGGTTTGTCTAAATAAACCATTTAATACGTTATCAACCTGAATTGCTTTTGAAATAGAGTGAATAAAAAAAACGAACAAGCCCAAAGATATCAAACCAAAAATTAATGCAAAGAGCACCCCTAATGAGGGTATTGCCGTATTTCCGTTATCTAACTTATTAATATTAATGAGCATTATAATAGAATAAATAATACTGCCTAAATAAAACCCTAATACCATTTGATGCGATTTACGGGTAATAAGCCCAGGAACGACTCTGGGTGACAAACTAGCGCTGGCCGCATTTAAAACCACCATCACCATAGAAAAACTAAATACGGTTAACGAAATAATACTGCCAGCTAAGGTGCTTAATATGGTTCGTGCGTTTTCTGCACTGTCTACTAATACAAATGAGATTAATGATTTAAATTGCTCAATAGGGGCTAAATACTCAACAGACATAGTGAGTACAGCAAAAATTAAAAACGCAACAGACAGGAGTGAGGGATAAAAGCCAATACTGTTTATTATTTCACGATAGTGATTGGTGATTTTTGTTCTTAAATACATATTATCCTTACTTATTACTATTCCAATGTATAAATTACTCTAGCATAGTTCATGATAAAACTACTGATTTACCGCTTAACTTATGTGTTATTATTGCTGAAAAATTAAATGGACTATACTGTGATCATATCTAGCTATGCGGCCTTATTGGCCCTTTATTATATTTATTTGAGTGTTAATGTTATAAAAATACGTAAAGCCGAAGGGATTTCGTTAGGTAATGGCAGTAATACCGCGCTTGAACGTTCAACCCGAGCGCATGGTAATTTTATTGAGTACGTGCCCATTAGCTTAATTTTAGTTTTTTTATTGGAGTATCAGGGGTTAGCAAGTCATTATGTGCATGCGCTAGGCGGTTTATTATTTATCAGCCGTGTTGTTCATGGTTCTGCCATTATTAACAATAATTTAAAGGCACGTGGATTGAGCATGATGATCACCTTTGCTATTGTGATAGTAAGCGCGGTGTTATTACTTTTAAGTAGATAAACGATTATGCGGTTAGCTATTGTTTTTACATGTGTTTATTTTTTCAGTTCGCTGACATCATTTGCATGGGCAATAGAAAATAATAGCAAAAACACCGTTTCTAGTTTGCATGTTGTATACCCCAAAACAATGCGCAGTGGTGAAGATGAAATATTATACCCGTTAGTACTATTAAGAACAGCTCTGCAATTCAGCGGAGAAAATTTTACATTACAACCCTCAAGTATTTCGATGCCACAGAGCCGATCGTTAAAGCAAATTCTTCATAATGATGAAATAAACGTAGCTTGGACCATGACCTCTAAACAGCGTGAGCAACAATTACTACCCGTTAGAGTGCCTATATTTAAGGGGTTATATGGGTGGCGTGTTTTGGTAACTACACAGGATAAAGTGAATACCTTATTAAACATCAATACCCTTAGCGACTTTAAAAGCATACACTTTATTCAAGGGCATGATTGGCCTGACACACAAATACTGCAGGATAACGGCTTAACTGTATCGACATCAATCGAATATAGTTCGTTATTTAATATGTTGATAAAAGGCCGAGGTGATGTATTTCCTCGTTCTGTGTTAGAGGTTGAAACTGAGCTCAATACCTTTAAAGATGAAGCCGGTGCGAACCTCACGATAGTGCCACACTTATTGTTGCAATACCCAAGTGCAATCTACTTCTTTTTTAGTAAAGAAAAGCCCGAAATAGCGCAAGCGGTTGAGAAAGGCTTAGCTATTATGCGTAAAAACGGTGAGTTTGATCGTTTGTTTAAGGCTTATCATCGCAGTGCGATTGAGCATGCAGATATAAAAAATAAAATTATCATTAAATTAAAAAACAATCAGTTACCCGCATTAACACCCCTTAATGATGCATCACTTTGGTTTTCAGAAAAAGACATTTAAAACGCCATGACACAAAAAATATTTATTATTGGTTTACCACGCACTGGGACGACTAGCGTATGTAATGCATTTTTAGATTTTGGTATACCTACTGCCCATACTGCTTACACTAACGCTTGTTTTGAAAATGCGGTGGCTATCGCAGACACACCTGTATTTAACGATTATCAAACATTAGATAAATATTACCCAGGTTCTAAATTTGTATATTTAAAGCGAGAACTTAGCGCGTGGTTGCCTTCAATAAAACAGCTTTTACTGCGTATGCATACCAATTTAACGCGTGCCGATGGCGGCTTTAATATTCATTTAAAGCGCTGTTATTTAAATACGTTTAGTGATTTTTCACTCGAAAATATTAATCAGGATGAATATTTAACTAATTGTTATAACACTCATTTTAATAGTGCTAATGCTTATTTTGCTGACCGGCCTAATGATTTTTTAGCCATTGATATAGCAAATCCCGAGAGTTTTAATAAGCTATGTGAGTTTTTAAATATTACCAGCAGCTTAGCTGGCTTTGAAAAAATGAACATGGGCGGTAAAGTCACTGCATGGAATGATATAAAGCACCCATTAAAAATTGAGTCGACGGCGAAAGGGCGGATTGATAAGTTTTTGCCTTATGAAAGTTAAATTTAAATCGCAACCAAAGATTTTTATTTTTAAATACGCTAAAATCCACGCATTATTTTATAAGTTGTATCCCTATGTTTGAATTAAAATACCACACGCCATTTGAATGGACCGAAGTTGTTTTAGCTGACTTCGAAACCTTCTTACAAGACCACGCTGCTGCTGAGAAAAAAGCATCTGGCATGGCTATGTCAATGCTTTCACATTATCCGGATAAGCGTAAATTAGTTAAAGCCATGACTGACTTAGCTCTTGAAGAGTTAATTCATTTTAAACAAGTGCTTAAACTATTAATTGAACGCGATACTAATTTGGGTGATGATAAAAAAGATCCATACATTAAACAAATTCGTGCACACTTTAGGCATGGTCGTGACGGTTTTTTAATGGACAGACTATTAGTAGGTGGGGTAATTGAGGCGAGGGGACATGAACGTTTTTCTTTAGTTGCCGAGGCACTACCTGAAGGAAAAGAAAAAGATTTTTATGTCGCAATTGCTAAATCAGAAGAAAAACATAAAAATTTATTTGTGGAACTCGCCTACGAATACTTTGATAAGCAAGAAGTTGACGAACGCTTAGACGAGTTACTAACAATAGAAGCCGAAATTTGTAAAAATATTCCTTTTACAGCGGCTCTCCATTAAAAATTACGGTATGTTGTTTTAAAAGCAACATACCAACTTTTCAAGTTATAACTGCTCCCTTCATACTAATTAAACAATCAAATAAACCCTAAGTAGATCAACTTTACTGCGCTTACTTTACACAGCCTACTCATAAACAGCTATTATGAATTATTAAAGTTTAGCTTATCGAAGGATGTGAACCGATGCAGCCAATTAAACACATTGCCGTATTAACCTCAGGGGGCGATGCGCCTGGGATGAACACCGCATTATTTGCCATAGTAAAAACCGCTCAACAACACGGAATAAAAGTGTCGGGCGTTCGAAAAGGGTTTGAGGGTTTAATTGATAATGATTTAGTGACACTTGATTTCAAAAACCTACAACAAACCATGCACTTAGGTGGTACTGTGTTAAAAACAGCGCGTAGTGAAAGATTTAGAGGTGATGCCGGTAGAAATCAAGCACTAGCCACAATTGAACATAATAATATTGACGCTTTAATTGTGATAGGTGGAGATGGCTCCTTTAGAGGGTGTTTATGGTTATCACAAATTACTGACATACCGTATATAGGCATTCCAGGCACTATTGATAATGATATTGCGGGTACAGATTACACCTTAGGGTTTGATACGGCAGTAAACACATCAATGCAATGTATTGATAATATTAGAGATACTGCAGAATCACATAATAGGGTGTTTGTTATTGAAGTAATGGGACGTGATTCTGGTTATATTGGCACTTATGCCGGTTTAACCTCTGGCGCCGATTCGATATTAATACCTGAAAGTGATGAAGACATAACTTATTTAGTGGATAAAATTAGTGATTATCACAGTGAGCATGCTTTTATTGTGGTGGTATCTGAAGGTGATGAAATTGGCGTTGAACATATATGTGAGAAAATAAGTGCCGTTAATCCCAGTATAGATTTGCGCGTAACTAAGCTAGGGCACTTACAACGCGGCGGTAATCCATCTGCAGCGGATCGTATGTTAGCAATAAGATTAGGCGTACACAGTGTTAAGGCTTTATGTGCTGGAGAAAGCGCTAAAATGGTGGGTATTTTAAATAACAAAGTATCAAATACTCCTATGCAAGATGTTGTAAAACAACATGTTATAAATGAAGAGCTGCAAGGGCTGTTATCTGTATTTTGCCGCTAACAATGAATTAAAGAGGAATAATGACCAATGCGAGATAATAAAAACTCTAAAATGACGATTATTAAAGGTATTGCAATAAGTTTTTTATTTGCCGGTTCAACAGTCGTATTGGCCAAAGATGATTGTGCAGATTTAACGGGGTGTGCGAAAAAAAGCCTGTGAAGTTAACCACCAGTTATTAACTGCAAAACGCCAAGGTAATTCACACCAAGTTGCAGGTCTTAATAAAGCACTCAATAATATAAACGCATATTGTACTCATGATGGATTAAAAGCAGAGTTGCAACAAAAAATAGATGATACCAATAGCGAAATTGAAGAATATAAAACCGATCTTAAAAAAGCTAAGCGCCAAGGTAAGCATGACAAAGTTGAAAAGTATCAGCAAAAGCTAAACGACAAAACTAAACAGCTTAAGCAATTAATTGATGAGCTAAATAGTTTGATTAATTAAAATGTCATTACAGCGTTTTTATATTTAATAAAGTAGAGCATATTACTATAAATAAATAATGTGCGAATAAAAGGGCTAAAATACCATGTTTATAAGTGATGTAATTGCCGATAGTTAGTTTGCTTAAGTACATTTTCACCTTATTTAACATAATATAAATTATAGGTATTAATATACCTATATATAAACAGCGGTCTATTTTAAAAGCTTCAAGCTCACTAAGTCCAATACTAGACGGTATCGGACATTAAGTAGCTTTAAACAACTATTATGGTTATTCATAGTTATCACCTTGAGGTTCCTTAATGCTTAGCTTAATATTAAAGCACAAGCCGTAAAAAACATTGAAGTATTCATATGGAATTTGTACGCCCACTCGAACCAATTTTAATTATTGATGATGTTAAACAGATCCGCGCTGATTTAAGCCAAGTATTAGCCGGTTTAGGTTTTGATGACATTATTGAGTGCGATAATTTTAATTGTGCTAAACCTCTGCTTATTGAAAAATCACCCAACGTTATATTCTTAGATGTTGATTTACCTGATTCTGAAAGCATTGAAATTTTAGAGTCGATTAACAACGAACACCCTCATGCACATGTTGTTATGTGTTCAGGCCACAATAGCTTTGAAACAGTGCAAAATACCTGGGAGCTAGGCGCAAAAGAATTTATAGCTAAGCCCTTTAACGCGCAAAAAGTTGATGCGGTAATGAAACGTTTAGAACTCATAGATTAAAGGAAATTATGCAGCACATTGTTACGACAATAATTGATGACCTATCTACCGTTATATTTGGTAAACAACAACAAATAAAATTAGCGTTAGCCTGTTTATTTAGTGAAGGCCATTTACTAATTGAAGACTTACCCGGCATGGGAAAAACCACTTTGTCGCATGCATTAGCTGCAGTACTGGGGTTATCGTATCAGCGTATACAATTTACCAGCGATTTATTGCCCGCTGATATTATTGGCACCAATATATTTAATAATAATGAACATAGTTTTTCATTTCATAAAGGCCCAATTTTCAGCCAAGTGGTACTCGCTGATGAAATAAATCGCGCGGGTCCTAAAACACAAAGTGCTTTATTGGAGGCGATGGAAGAACATCAAGTAACAGTAGATGGAGACAAGTACCCGCTCCCTACTCCATTTTTTGTAATTGCGACTCAAAATCCATTATATCAGGCAGGTACATACCCGTTACCAGAATCACAACTAGATCGTTTTTTAATGCGAATTAGTTTAGGGTTTCCACCTAAAGATGCAGAAAAACGGTTACTGTTAAATAATCAAAAACGTGATTATTCGCAGTTACCGCAGCGAATTGAACAACATCAACTTAAGCAAATTCAAGATGCTATATCAAATATCACGCTAAGTTCGCCAGTCGTTGATTATATAATTGAGTTAGTGACTTATACTCGTGAGTCTCAAACATTAACGACTTCGCTTTCCCCAAGAGCCAGTATGGCACTGGCTAAATCGGCCAAAGCGTGGGCCTATATTGAAGGCCGTGACTACGTATTACCCGAAGATGTACAGGCTGTTTTTTCAAGTGTGTGTCAGCATCGATTAGGTTTACATAGTGATGCGGGCGATACACAAATAGCGGCCATTTTAAAACATGTTTTAGTGCCCGTTTAGGTAAATGCGTATTTATAAATTTAAGCGCCCTACTTTTATTCACGATATAAAAAGCGCGATTTTAACGGCCTTATTAAAAAATAAGCACAAAAAAAATAGCATCACCTTAAAACATAATACTATTTATGTTTTACCATCCACGCTTGGCGTTTACTTTAGCGTTGTTGCATCATTAAATTTTGTAATGGGGATTAATTATCAAAATAATTTAATTCTGTTTATGGCTTATTTAATGTTTGTGATTATAATTTTTGCATTGTTATTGGGCTACAGTAATGCCAGAGGTTTAACTGTCAGCTTTAAATACGCCATTGACAGTTTTGCGCCTCAGACACCACAGCTAGTTTGGCAAATAGAAGCCGATGATCCTTGCCAATCCATTACATTGAGTTACCCCAAGGATTTAAAAAATGCGTGTTACATTACGCACGTTAAAAATGAAGTAATAAAATGCCAATTATCATTACCTTACACCAAGCGAGGCTGTTACAAGTTAAAGCCAATAAAAATTGCCAGTAATTACCCCTTTGGTTTAGTCAGTGTGTGGAGTTATATACAACCGAATAAAGCAGTGTATGTTTATCCGTCAATAATTAAAACAACAAATCAAAAACACCAAAACTTAGTTGCAAATAATACCGATGAAGGCACTGAAAAACATAAAGGTGATGATGAATTTGAAAGTTTAATTACTCATTTGCCAGAAATGGGGTTACAGCGAATATCATGGAAGCACTATGCAAAAACACAGCAATTACTTGTAAAACAATTTAGTGATTTTAAATCAGCGGATGCACAATTCGATTTTAACTTAGTCACGGGCGATACCGAACAGCGTTTAGGGCAACTCTGTTTTTTAGTTTGCCAAGCATTTGAAAGTGATATTAATTATTCTTTAAAACTTCCTAATAAATTAATCACCACCAATTCAGGCAAGCTGCATCATCAGCGTTGTTTACAAGCGTTAAGCCAAGTCGGTAATGATAATGAATGAGATTAAAAACCATCGCGTTATTAACTTTGCTCTATCGTTTATTTATTTAGGGCTAGTCAGTTTTTTTACAGAGCACTTACCCCTGCCCTTTATTGCAATGCTTAGTGTGTTATGTGGCTGGAATATTTATTTAACAGTTAAACAAAAGCAGAAACCCAACGCGTGGTTTGCTAATGGATTGGCCGCCATTGCATTAATTATTATGCTAAGCAGCATAGGCTTTAAAGATACCGTTGTATTGTTTGTAGCCATGCTGTTATTGTCGTGTGTTTTTAAATTATTGCAGGCAAAATCAAAACAGCATTACCAATTGATCATTACCCTTACGTTCTTTTCACTCTCAGCGGTATATTTGTTTAGCCAAACCATTTTTACTACCTTAGTTATAAGCACCTTCTATATTTTAAACTTTGCGGTGCTAGGGTTATTAGAGTCTAGTCATAGCTTAAAACTCTCTTCAAAACAAAGTGCTAAAATTATGCTACTGGCTTTTCCTTTAGCCGTAATACTTTTATTATTTTTACCTAAACTTCCGGCATTTTGGCAACTACCCGGTCCAAAAATGGCACAAACAGGATTATCTGAACAAGTCGATCCGTTTGATATAGCAAAGTTATCAAATTCTGATGAACTGGTATTTAGAGCAAAATTTAATGGTACACCACCCCCTACGCCCTATTATTGGCGCGCTATTGTACATGATGAATTTGATGGTGCAGCGTGGAAAACATCCTCCTTTTTAAAGCAAGCGTTGATATTACCCGCTAAAAAAAGCACGAGTGAAAATGAGGCTCAGTATACGGTTATAGCTGAGCCTGCTATTTCAGATTGGCTATATGGGCTTGGTTTTTCAAGCAGTGAAAGCCCCAATGTTATTGCCAATACTTTAGGTTTATTACGAAAACAACAATATAAATCCAAGGTTTTACAATATGCAGTTAATAGTGAACCGTTATCTAGTACATCGCTTAATAAGTCCCAACAGCGGTTTTATAGCCAATTAACTGTTAGTAATAATCAAAAATCTCAGCAGTTAGCGCAACAATTAAAAAATAATAGCGCCAATGCCGATGAATTTTTTAATCGACTTTTAAGCTATTTTTCAAAAAATGAATTTAGCTATACACTTACACCTACACCCATGCGCGGCGAAAATACGCTCGATCAGTTTATGTTTGATAATAAACGCGGTTTTTGCGGGCATTATGCCAGTGCTGCTGCCTTTATTTTTAGAAGTGCAGGTATTCCTGCGCGTGTTGTCAGTGGCTATTTAGGAGGCGAGTTAAATAAAAACAGTGATTACATGACTATTCGTCAATACGATGCGCATGCCTGGGTTGAAGTATATACCGGTGCCGGTTGGAAAGTATTTGATGCCACAGCGGTTGTCGCACCCGAGCGGTTAAACGGCTCCTTGTCACAAAGTACCACCCTTAATGACGAATTTAAAAATAATATTAGCTTTGGACTCGTTAGTTTAAGTAACTATGCCGCCATTAATTGGCTTAGACTTGAATTAGAAAACTTAGATTATCAATGGTCTAGTTGGGTACTTGGGTTTGATAAAGACAAACAACAAGATTTATTTGCTACCTTATTTGGTAATAAGTTTATTTGGCTGGTGCCACTTGGGGTTATTATTATTTTAATTTTGAGCTTTACGGCTTACTTTATTTATTTAAACAGACCTAAAGCCTCAACAAAACAACCGCCACTGGTCAATGAGTATTATGAAATTATTTGTTGGGCTAATAAACACGCGATTAGCTATCCTGAAAATGCCACGCCAACCCAAACTTTAGAACACATTAGCAATCAAGCGCCCCATGCAGAGCAACAAATAACCGCTTTTTGTGAGTTATTTAAGCAAGTGCGCTATGCAAGGCATCCATTTACTAAAGAACGTAAAAATCAGGCTAAAGATCTGATAAAATTAATTAAATCTACAAAACAGAGAAATCTATGAACGCAGTTATTATCGGCGTTATTTTAATGCTTGGACTCACTTTAGTCCGTGTAAATGTGATTGTTGCAATGACGATAAGTGCACTGGTTGCCGGATTAACCGCTGGCATGGGATTGAAAGAAAGCATCGATGCATTTAATTCAGGATTATCGTCAGGTGCCGAGATTGCTTTAAGTTATGCTATGTTGGGCGCATTTGCCGTGGCAATTTCTAAGTCAGGCCTAACACGTATTTTAGCCGCGAAGTTATTGGCAAAAGTTAACGCACAAACTGGCTCAAGCGAAAGCCTGCTCAGCTATTTTATCCTGTTTATTATTTTGATTTGTGCTATTTCATCACAAAATTTAGTCCCTGTTCATATTGCGTTTATTCCTATTCTAATTCCGCCGTTATTAGTGGTGTTTAACAAATTGCGATTAGACAGACGCGCTATTGCTTGTATTTTAACCTTTGGTTTAGCCACCTCGTATATGGTACTCCCTTATGGGTTTGGTGGAATTTATTTATACTCTATATTACATAAAAACCTAGTGGATAATGGCCTTGAAATAGTCAATACCAGCGTACCTTTGGCGATGATTATTCCTGCTATTGGCATGTTCGTGGGGTTGTTAATTGCGCTGTTTATTACTTATAGAAAACGCCGAGAATATACAAATACCGCCCTTACCGTTGAGAGTAAACAAACAGAAATTGATAACCCCAAAAAAGTAATGATGGTTGGTTTATTTGCTGTTGTTGCGTCGTTAATTGCTCAAAATGCCAGTGGCTCTATGATATTAGGCGGCCTAGTTGGCGTGGTTATATTTAGTGTATTTGGTGTGGTTAAGTGGGAAGAAAACGGCGACGTATTTAGTAAAGGCGTGGCAATGATGGCCATGATTGGCTTTATTATGATCTCAGCACAAGGTTTTGCCGCGGTCATGAAAGAAACCGGACACGTAGCCAGCTTAGTTCACAGTAGCGCCGCAATTTTTGATGGTAATAAGCCGATGGCTGCGGCTGTAATTTTATTAGTCGGCTTATTTATAACGATGGGAATAGGCAGCTCGTTTTCAACGGTGCCTATTATTGCCACCTTATTTGTTCCTTTATGTTTAGAGCTAAACTTTTCCGTAATGGCAACCGCTGCACTTGTTGGTACTGCTGGCGCATTAGGTGATGCCGGCTCCCCTGCCTCCGACTCCACGTTAGGGCCAACTTCCGGCCTTAATGCTGATGGTCAGCACGATCATATTTGGGATTCAGTGGTACCAACCTTCATTCACTTTAATTTACCGCTATTGGTATTCGGCTGGATAGCCGCCATGGTACTTTAATTTTTAAAAGGTGTGCTTTGTGCACGCCTTTTTATTTTGAAATTTACACCCTCCTTTTTACTCATTATCCCAAACACAAACATTAATGCTAAGTTTGCAGCACTAACAAATTATGTATGATGTGTTCTTAATGGGTTTTAATATAAGCACCAAAACTAGGTGCTTATATTAATTTACTATTTAGCGTTATAACTCAAAGCCATGTAGCATTTTATCGCATACTACCGGTGTTGGTCTGTGGTTATCATCCACGGCAACAAAGGTAAAACTACCCGTAATAGCAGAATGCTTATTATCTTTGTGCATGGTTTCTAGGAATATTTCAACATCTACCTTTAGGCTGGTATTCCCTACATGCGACACTTTTGAGATTAATTCGGCAAATGAACCTGCCGGAATAGCCTCTTTAAAATCTACCCTATCAGATGAAATAGTCACTAATGGCTTACGGCAAAAACGGGTAGCTGCTATAAAAGCAACCTCATCCATCCACGCTAATGCATCACCACCAAATAGCGTATTGTGGTGATTAGTACGCCCAGGAAATACCGCTTTTGTAACCGATGTGGTCGAATCTTTTATACGTTGCGCAATAATTGCTTCGCGCTCTACTTGAGTCATAATCTCTACTTTTTGTTTGCTAATGTGTCTTGCATCAATAATGCAGGGTCAAGGCGTTCACCTTGCCAATTAAATCGCCAATCTAAATGCGGGCCAGTTACACGGCCCGTAGCACCTATTTCAGCCACTTTCATACCTTGTGTAATTTTATCCCCCACTTTTACATCTAGCTTGCTTAGATGAATGTAAGTCGAGGTAACACCGTGGCCATGATCTAAAATTAAAGTACCACCTGAGTAATATAAATCTGGTTCAGCAAATACCACGGTACCGCTGATCGGCGCATACACAGGAGAGCCTGTTTTATTTGCTATGTCTAAACCAAAGTGTGGTCTGCGTGGTTCACCATTAAAGTAACGCTGGCTTCCATAAACACCTGAAATACGGCCCTCGGCAGGCCTAAGCACAGGCTGTAAAAAGTACTCTAGGTCAGAGTCAACAGCGCGCGCTTTTCTTACCGCGACCGCTTCACGGCTAATACGTTCACTGACCGCTTTTGGTGGCGATACATATTTTTTTGCAACACCGGTTATTTTATCGATGTTGTAGTCGCGAAGGGTTATAACTAAATCTTGGCTGTGGTTTTTTCCACTTTTATCAACCCATGATAAAGTGTGGTTTGGTTTTGCATCACGACCAAAACCAAATACAAATAAGCCATTATCAGATAGCTTTAATGGCTTACCATTTAAACTAACCGATTTTGCGTTATTTAATTGCCCTGTAACCAAGCCGCCTTGAGTTAAATGCCCTTTTAGTTCAACTGCCAAAGCACTAAAACTAAATGATGCAATTAACGCTGACACTAATAAGGATTTAAGCATAACTAATTGACCCCTTACCAACGCCTTCATAAGCAGTAATTTTTACGTCTTTTTCTGGATGCTGCAGTTTTACTTGGCCGGCAATATACTCAGCAATACATTCTACTGTGGTATCTATGGGTAAGATGTCGCAACGCGATTCGCTAATTGCCATTTCAAAATAACCTTGCGCGGCTGTATATGCAAAACACACGTCATCCTCTTTGGCGATAATATGCTTTAATTCAGAGGCGCTGATTTGATCTTCGCTGGTAGCTAAGTAAATATCTTGCCATTTATCAGCCCACTGTTTTTGTAAACGAGGCATAGAGATACCACCTAAGCTGATCCCTATTTGTGAACGATGTCCATGAATAATGCGCTGGCAATTACCATCATGCTTTTTAAGGCCATGGCTGTAGTGGTAGTAAAAACTTTGGTTGTGCTCAGGCTTTAATACCAGTTCAATTTTTTCAATATTATCAGGAAGCTGTGGCAGTATTGTGGCAACTAAATACTCTGTAACCGACTCAATGGTTATCTTATCGGTATCTATCAGGCAAAAAGCTTGATGAGGCGCACTCATTGCAATGTGCTTATTCTCACCAAATGTACAATCTAATGTTTTATGATCAGCAAATTCATTAATGCTACCGTTTATGTTATTTGGAACAGCTAAACGGTGATCAATACACTCATCAATAATGCCTTTTATTTGCTTTTTAACTAAGCCAAAGTCTAAAACCATAGACTCTTCATTTAGTTTGCCATGTAAAGTCAAATCAACAATCCAACTTTCGCCAACTGCACCGCGTTTATTGCATAAGTAAGAAAAATCAATCACAGTGAGTGAGTTAACAAAAAGGGTCATAAATTTCCTTTAAACTGATTAAAAGTCAGCCCTAATTATAATGATTTCTGTTAGTAATTGCGCGGTTTAATCATACTAAAATCAGTTGCATTGTCTGATTGGCTATATTTAAACCATTTTTTAACTGCTCCGAGTTGTTTAGCGTACAAGTGTACGCTAAAGTACAGGGCAATTTCTAAGCAAAGATAAAGTGTTATGGAACCTAAAAATAGCTATACAAAAGAAGATTTGATCCTTTGTGGTCAAGGTGAAATGTTTGGTGAAGGAAATTGTCGTTTACCAAGTGACAACATGTTAATGATGGATCGTATCATCTCTATCACCGATGATGGTGGTGAGCATGGTAAAGGCCAAATTATTGCTGAGCTAGATATTGACCCTAGCCTATGGTTTTTTGACTGCCACTTTAAAGGCGACCCTGTAATGCCGGGTTGTTTGGGCTTAGATGCAATGTGGCAACTGGTTGGGTTTTTCTTAGGCTGGTCTGGTGGCCCTGGTCTTGGCCGCGCATTAGGTGTAGGCGAAGTGAAATTTACTGGCCAAATTCTACCAACGGCAAAAAAAGTAACTTACCGTCTTGATATGAAACGCGTTATTAAACGTAAGTTGTTTATGGGCATGGCTGATGGCACTGTTGAAGTAGACGGCCGCGTTATATACGAAGCAAAAGATTTAAAAGTGGGCTTATTCCAAGACACTAGCGCGTTTTAATTTTAACGCACGCAACAAAAAAGCCTCTAACTAGAGGCTTTTTTGCTTAAATTCGTTGTGAGTTTATGTTTTATACATATTGCGATTTTCTATTGCCTCGCGCCAACCACCAAGCCACTCAGACTTAGGATCAACTTGTTGATAAGGGCAGTGCTCTTTTGAGCGACCAGCTAAACCAGCTTTAAAACCTTGAGAATGAGCTCTTTCTAAACGATCTCTTTTCTGTCTCTTCATCGGTAAAATCCTCACCTTTATATTTATATTTTTGTAGCATTAAATTCATCTACATTTAATAAATAGCCAACAAAAATGTTAAATTCAAACACAAAATACAATTAATTTGTTTGACTTTAACTAAGCTGCTGATGCAATGATAAATTAATTTAAAAATAATTTTATTGATCAACTTTAACCAATTTAACTTTATTAAAATGTTCCGGTACATCGGTTCAAAACACATAAGTGTCATATTTGTGACTAACAATATACCCTTAAGTTCCCAATTAATTTGTAATCAAAAAATGAACGTCAGAGCTGTTTTAAAAACATTCCAAATAAAAGCTTGATTAATTAAAACCGATCGGTCTAATATAAAGCATGAACAAAACACCAGCAGTTGCAACTAGGCGTGGCCGCCCACCCAAAATAGCCAGAGACAGTGCCGATACAAAAGCGCTGCTCATTCGTGTGGGCTTAGAAACCTTAACTGAGTTTGGCTTTAGTGCCACCGGGCTCGACACCATATTAAAAAAAGCAAAAGTACCTAAAGGCTCCTTTTATCATTACTTTAAAAGTAAAGAAGCCTATGGCTTGGCTCTTGTTGATGCCTACGACGATTTTTTTATAAATAAACTTAAATTTTACCTAGAGCAATCTGAAGTCCCCGCACTCGAGCGCATTGTTAATTTCACACAAAGCGCAATTGCTGGAATGCAAAAGTATGATTACAAACGCGGGTGCTTGGTGGGTAACTTAAATCAAGAGCTTAATCATTTAAGTGACGACTTTAAAACCCGTTTAATGCAAAGCTACATCGCTTGGCAACAACAATTAAAACGATGTTTAGATTTAGCCCAGCAGCAACAAACTATTAATCCACACATTAATACCGAACAAATGAGTGAATATTTTTGGGTGGGTTGGGAAGGCGCAGTAATGC
Organism: Pseudoalteromonas issachenkonii; assembly: GCF_002310795.1. Classification (NCBI taxonomy): domain Bacteria; kingdom Pseudomonadati; phylum Pseudomonadota; class Gammaproteobacteria; order Alteromonadales; family Pseudoalteromonadaceae; genus Pseudoalteromonas; species Pseudoalteromonas issachenkonii. The sequence continues at coordinate 1,654,898 of NZ_CP011030.1, read as the reverse complement.
GAGCTAAACTAACCCAATCAAGTAAGCCACTTACTTTATACACAGAAATGTTTTTACGCGCATTACTCAGTTAATGCATTTTTTATTACTAATTTAAAGACGATCGGTCTAAAAGGAAATCTAATGAGCAATTCTATTAAAGCTATTGTTATAGATAAGCAAGACGACAACTACACTGCAGCCCTAAGCACCATAAACAGTGACGATCTGCCAAACGAAAATGTATTAATTGATGTGCTTTACAGTACCTTAAATTATAAAGATGGCTTAGCCATCACGGGTAAAGGCCCTGTTGTACGTAGCTTTCCTATGGTGCCGGGGATTGATTTAGTGGGTACAGTGACTAGCAGCGACAGTGCTGAATTTAAAAGTGGCGACCACGTTATTTTAAATGGTTTTGGTGTTGGCGAAAAGCACTGGGGTGGCTTATCTCAAAAAGCGGCACTGAGCAGTGATTGGTTAATTCCCCTACCCGCTAACTTATCACCTAAACAAGCTATGCAAATTGGTACTGCCGGTTATACGGCAATGCTCAGTGTTATTGCACTAGAAAAGCAAGGCGTTACTCCCGAGTCAGGTGAAATTTTAGTGACCGGTGCTAATGGTGGCGTAGGCAGTTTTGCTATTTATTTACTAAGCCAGCTAGGTTATCAAGTCACCGCTGCAACAGGTCGTATGGAGCAAGCAGACTATTTAAAATCATTAGGAGCAACTAATGTAATTGATAGAAATGAGTTTTCTAACCCTGGTAAACCTCTGCAAAAAGAACGCTTTGCTGCAGCTATTGATTCTGTGGGTAGCCATACACTTGCAAATATTTGTGCATCACTTAAATATGGGGGGGTTGTTACTGCTTGCGGGCTTGCTCAAGGTATGGACTTACCGGCCTCGGTTGCACCCTTTATTTTACGTGGGGTTTCATTAATGGGTATTGATAGCGTTATGCGCCCTAAAGCGGATCGTGTTGAAGCTTGGGAACGTTTAGCTTCATTAGTTAATGCCGATTACTTGGATAAAATTTCAACTGAAATAAATCTTGATCAAGTCATTGAAAGCGCCGAGCAACTAATGCAAGGCCAAATTCGTGGTCGTGTAGTGGTTAATTGTCAAAGTTAAGCATTTTTGCTACTAAACTCTCGTTATTAAATTTATAATGTTCGCTGATTTTTTAATAACGAGAGAACACCTATGAGCAACCAAGAACTTTTCAGTAATAACCCACTGCAAGGCGTTAAATTAGAGCAAGTGGTTGAAGAACTGGTTGAGCAATATGGGTGGGAACTTCTGCATGCCTACTTACAACTTAACTGCTTTAAAAATAATCCAGACATTAAATCTGCAGTTAAATTTTTGCGTAAAACCGAGTGGGCACAACAAAAAGTAGATAATTTCTATTTGTACCGCCTTAAAAACTTACCTCGCCCAGATGACGTACAATACGAACTGCCTCCACGCGACCGCATTATTCCTGAAGGCGATAAACCAGGTGAGCCTTGCGAGTTAAGCTTTTCTGATGCAAAACGTATTCAAGAAAAAAAAGCAGCAAAACAACGTGCGCGTACCCGTAAGCAACGTTCAAATTCAAGTAACCCGTGGGGTAACTAATACACCTTTTAGGCAAGAGTTAACAATAAACGTTAGCTCTTGCGTTACTGCAAACTGTAGTAATTAATAACCGCGGTATTTCCAAAAGTCGTCTTCAGTTTTGGTTTTTTCATTGATAAGATTAAATGTTTTATCCGCAATGACTTTCCCCGCTAAAGATAGGGTCATACGCCAGTCACCTATTTTATCTTCTATAGGCTCCCATACCGTATCGCCTAAATAAAACGACCAGTCGTTATCTTTAACATATACAGTGCCCTCAAAAGGCAGCATCACTTCGCCATTGGTATCTATAATACCTGGGTGGTAAATACAAAAATGTAGTTTTTCGCCTTTGGCTTTTTTAATATTAACTATCAGACCAAATTCTACATCAAGTTCTGCTTTGACTTGCGTAGTGAATTGAGTAATTTGCGGTAGTGATTTACTGTCTTTGTCCCAGTGACTATATATGCCGAAACTTTGTAATGTAATTTGTGGTTTAGATTTTGCCATTGAACTTTCTATTTTTTACTTTCAATTTTTAAGCCACCAGCTTAAGCGAGCGGTTTATTAATTAAGTAGTTGTTTTGGATTTTTAGGGTAGTAGTTGCTGGGTTGCTGCTCGCATAAACTAAACTCGCGAGTATTTTTATACGGCAACTTCATAAAACCAGCCACCCCCACGTCGGTAATATTTACCGCGTATTGCATAAGCTTATTTAGTAAACGTTTAAATTCAACTTCTTTACTGGCATCAAGTAATCTGTAGTAATGATGAATTTTCATCCTATCTGGCAGCGCTTCAAAAATAATACAGCCGGTATGATGTATCTGGTTTAGCTCAAATACACATTTAATCACCTTTTTAGGTAGTTGCAGTTGCTCATCGGGGTCTTTACCATCTTCAAAATATGAATGCGGACGGGTTACCTCGCTGGCTTTTACATTAACCACTTCATAATCAAGCTCAGGTAACTGGTTAAATTTAAATGCACCGGTGCCATCGCGCTCTAGTTGAATCGTTTTACGGGCATCAAATAAACAACACTTAAATAAGCCTTTTTGGCTAATAGCCTGGGCTAACATTACTGTGTTGTTTACTGCATCGGTGAATGCGGTTGCGAGGGTCTCGTCATGCATAATGAGTGACGATTCAACATACAAAGATTCATCTTTCCAATGAAAGCTGAGCCCTCCTACTACAGGATATTTAGCTAAGCGGCTAATAGAGGCTAAAAACGCTTTTTCGGTATCCCCAGTATCAAATAAAAACTCTTTATAATACCTATCAAGCTGAGCATCGTTAACATCTAAAAGTTGTTGTTTATGATCGGCTTGGCGTAAAAATTGTTTTCTAGAGCTATAAACTACGGTTTCGGGTTCGGGGTCTTGGCTAAACCAAAACGGAATTGCCGCTTTAGTTTCTGTTTTTGGTAGTTGTGGTAAATACGCTTTTGCCATGGTTTCTATGTTACGCATAAAATAGTCACCCGCTTTGTCCCTTACCAACCGTTCTTTTGAAAGCATGCCATCAATAACGTTTGCCAGCTCCTTAGGTAACATTAAACTACTGGCCGGTATAGCCTGAGCACCAAATCGGCAAGACTGCGCTGAGGCAAGTGCATATAGCGTTGATGCAACCCCTTGCTCATCAAAACGAGGGGACGACTTTTCACCCGACATTTGCGCATCACCTATAAAATAAACATCACCCATTCGTGCGTTAGTGGTACTTAAATCGCCGGACATTAAATCCATAAAATTACTGGCAATTGGGTTTCCTTGTTCATCTACTTGGGCATAAACAGAGCTTCCCCAGTCAACCAAGGATAGCTGCTTTTCATTTTCATCCCACACCAAGTTAGAGGGTTTAATATCACCATGTACAATAGGCTGCGGGCTTAAACCATTTTTATGACGACGTAAATCAAGCAACACATTTCTTAATTTAACCGCTAAGCTCATTATTTTGGCGGCCGGTAAGCGCCCTTGCTTTAGTGATACTTTTTCAAGGTCTTCACCAATGGCGCGCGCCATCATCAAAATACCTTGTTTTTTTATTCGCTCAAAACCATAAAATGTTGGCACTAAGGGATTTTTGATTTGCGAAAGCATATACGCTTCATCTTCAAGGCGATCACGTACACTTTGCGCGAGCGTAATTCTAGAAAACTTAAACACCCAAGGCAGGCCATGTTCATCATCCCCTGCAAATACAAACCCAAATGCCCCTGAGCCAATCATTTCTACCTTTTTATACCCAAGCAAAGTGAGCTGTTTAATACAAATATTAAGCCACTGACGATGTTTTTTTGCATCACGGTGTGACAGCAAATAAACCGACTGCTCTTCGTTGATATAAAAATTGCGAATTTCTTTAGCTTTCAATGCGGGTTCTCTAGGTTAGTTGTTAAAAGCGCAGTGTTACCTTTATATTTGATAGTAACGCGAGCATTGTGTTAATTAAACCTTTAAGCATCACAATATGTTTATCAAGCCGTTATGTCATGATATTTAGTCATGATTTAGACATATATCGCTGTTATTTGCTATTTCGCCGTATCCTACTTAACCACAGCATCGTAAATAGGGTAAAACACACCTTTATATTATTCTTAGGTTAAAAAAATGAAACGTATTATAAAAGCCTCTTCAATCGCGCTTGCTCTGAGTATGTGCATGAATGCTCAAGCCGCAGACTTTAACTTTTCTACAAAAGTAGACAACGATGCAAATACGCTGGTTGTATTTTATAGCCAAGATGGAAACAACAGCCAATTTAAAGCACTCGACAAGCAGTTCGATGGCCAATTGCAACGCGTTATTGATATAGAAAATTTTACCGGCGATTACGCTAAAGTGGCACAACTTGTTGCGCCAAGTAAAAGTAACTACAGCCGCGTTTTAGTCGTAGGTACTGGTAAAACTAGCGAGCTTGATAAAGCAAAAGCAGCTAAGTTAGGCGGTAATATTCACGCTCAACTAGTTAAAGCCAAAGTTGGCACTGCCAGCGTTGTATTTGAAGATGTAGCCGGTGTAAGTGACAATGCATTACTTGCTGCTAACTTTGCCCATGGTGCAAACTTACGCGATCATCGTTTTGAAAACTATAAAAAAGAACCAAACACTGAAACAGTTAGCTATACCTTTGATGTTGATAACACTAAGCAAACTCGCAAGCTTTACACCCAATTAGAAAGTATTCAAGCCGGTGTTTTTTTAGCCCGCGATTTAACATCTGAAGTCGCTACCGAAATGACACCTGTTGACTTTGCTAATGCGGCAAAAGAATTAGCATCTTTGGGCGTAACCATCAAAGTATTGGAGCCTAAAGAAATAAAAGAACTTGGTATGGGTGCATTAGAAGCTGTTGGTCGAGGTAGCCAGCAAGGTGCCCGTTTAGTGGTTGCCCATTATAAAGGGTCTGACGATGCCCCTATTGCCCTTGTTGGTAAAGGCATTACGTTTGACTCAGGTGGTTACAGCATTAAAACCGGTGCATCTATTGCACGTATGAAGTCAGACATGGCCGGTGCTGCTGCAGTGCTTGGTACAGTTAAAGCAATGGCGTTAGCTAAAGCTGACAAAAACGTAGTAGCCGTTATGGGCATGGCTGCGAATATGGTATCGCAGTTCGCTGTAGCCCCAGGTGATGTTGTTCGCACCGCAGAGGGCTTAAGTGTTGAAATTTTAAATACCGACGCCGAAGGACGCTTAGTATTAAGTGATGCTATGTGGTATGCACGTGAGCACTACAAACCAGAAATTATGATTGATGTTGCAACACTCACCGGTTCAAAAATCCGTGCTGTAGGCAATGAATACGCGGCAGTGTTCTCAGATGACGATACGCTAGTATCTCAACTAACGGTAGCCGGTAAACAAGTAAACGAAAACCTATGGCGCCTACCTTTAGGGTATAAAGATATGTTGGAGTCTGACATAGCTGATTTAACAAATGTGGGTTCAGGTGGCCCAGGTGCAACCACTGCTGCCACTTTCTTAGAGCATTTTGCTGGCGATACCCGTTGGGTGCATATCGATATCGCAGGTAATGCCTTAGTGAAAAAAGGTAAAGATGAGCTTTCACCAGGGGGAACGGGGTTTGGTGTTCGCTTATTAAGCGAATGGTTATTAGCTAACTAATTGTTTATTAATACTAATAAAAGCGCCAAAGTAGGTTTACTACTTTGGCGCTTTTTGTACGAAAACAGTTTTATAGAGCTCAATACATCACTATTAATAAATCCTTAAAAGTGTGTTTATTATTTGATTTTGTTTGATTTATAGTCAAAGATAGAAGGAACAATTAGTAACGAGGTCAAAGGAATGAAAATAACCTACCTGCTCTACAGCATTTTTTATTTAAGCATTTGTTTTCTTTTCTATTTTGAACAGCTCTCCACCACTGCTGCAGCAATTATAGTGCTGTTATCTGCAATTTTTTATATAAAACCAGCAAAATCTGAATCAGCAAATAACAATTCGTCACTAGGTGCCGTGCAGTCGTTCAATAACAAAATTGCACAAAACATTACCAAAGCCACCTCAAAAAATGCCATAGGCGCAGCTGAAGTGTCATTTTATGTTGATAGCTTATCTAAAGAAATAGACGCTTGTTATAACGAGAGTGAAACTGTCGGGCGTGCCACACACGAGCTTTCACAAAATAGTACTGAACTCAGTGACAGCATGACCACTATTAATCAAGCAATGGTACAAACAGCGCAAGCCTCAAGCTCTGCCGATAGCCGCTTACAAACGGCCACCAGCCAAATTGATTCGTTATCAGGCTCTATAGATAAAGTGGCCCAGCAATTAGATTTATTATTAAAAAGTGCCAGTGATATACAAAGCATTACCCAAGTTATTCAAAACATTGCAGAGCAAACCAACCTACTTGCCTTAAATGCAGCCATAGAGGCCGCTCGCGCAGGTGAGCAAGGTCGTGGTTTTGCGGTTGTTGCCGACGAAGTGCGCAACCTTGCAAATAAAACCAATGAAGCAACCAAACAAATTGCTGACATGCTCACAGACATCAACGCCAACAGTATAAAAACCAATGAAGATATGAAGCAGGTTTCACAGCAAAGTATTTCTGTAAAATCAGAGCTTGAAAACGTGACTCAATCCTTTTTAACAATTAACCAAGATATTGGTGCCTCATCTACCGCGCTTGATAGTATGCATCAGTCTGTTTCTGCATTTCAGCATGCAACCACACAAATAAATAGCTCAGTCACTAGTATTAGTAGTTTATTGGGCGAAGTTACTAAAAAAGGCAGTACAATTTCTCAGCAAGCGTCTTCTTTATCGCTGGGATCAGAATCAATATTTAGAGAGCTTGAAAACATAGAGTATGACGCATTCTTTAAACCAATTCTGACATCAGCTAAACACGCCAGTAAAGCAATTGGCGAATGTTTTGAGGGTTGGATCCAAAGCGGAAAAATAACCCAGCAACAACTTTTTTCGCAAAACTATAAACCCATCGAAAATACCAATCCAACCAAGTACACAACCGATTACGATAAACTTACAGATCAATCATTGCCGGCTATACAAGAACCAATACTGGAAAATAAAGACATTATTTTTGCAGGAGCCGTTGATACAAAGGGCTACTTTCCTACTCATAACAAACGCTATAGCCAAGCTCTAACCGGTAACTTTGAAAAAGATTTAGTAAACAACCGTACTAAACGTATTTTTAATGACCCGACAGGAATTCGCTGTGGTAGCCACACCGAAAGCTTTTTATTACAAACCTATAAACGTGATACCGGTGAAATACTGCATGACCTCTCGGTGCCAATTTATGTAAACGGTAAACATTGGGGCGGGTTTAGAATAGGGTTTAAGAGTACAAGTCATTAATTAATATAAAAAGGGAGACATATGGTCTCCCTTTTTGTAAGTGATGTGTTTATTTTTTAGAAAACAGCATACGTTTAAAGGTATTATCAGCCAAAATGTAATGATGAAATAATGCAGCCGCCGCATGTAAGCCTATTACGTAATACCCCACTTCGCCCGCAGTTTCGTGTATTTCTTTAATGGTTTTACCCAGCTCTTTGTTTTCACTTGCCAATGGAGGCAGCTCTAAACCAAAAAATGGCACAGGTTTACCTGCTAAACTCAAAATTAACCAACCAGCTATAGGCATAGCAAACATAAACACATACAGCGCAAGGTGTACAAATTTAGCTAACTTATCTTGCCACTTTGCAGGCTCAGGGTGTATGGCTGGTACCGAGCCGCCCACTACACGCGCAACTACCCTCACGCTGACTAAAGCTAAAACCGATAAACCCAACATAAAATGCCACATTTTAAAGGCATCACGGGTTTCAGTGCCTTTATCAAATAATTCACGTAACTCTATACTGCCGTAAACAGTGACTATTAAAATAAACATAAGCCAGTGTAAGGCTATAGAGAGTGTATTGTAATGAGTTGTTGTGTTTTTAAAATTCATAAGGCCTCTTTTAGTGAAGAAACGCATTGAGTAATGTGCTCACTTTATGCGTAATAAATTTGCAATAATAGCCTAGCGTATAATCACGCATGCTTTACTGATCTAAAACATAAAATGCGTTACTTCTTAATCATATTGTTTATTTGTTAGCTAGAAATTTAGCGTACTTTATTAAACTTAAAATAAACTTATGTACTATTAAAATTAAATAGCAGACATAAAAAAACGGCAACTTTACGTTACCGTTTTAAAAAATCATTCGTGTTTAAACGTATTAAACCGCTGCAATTGAAAGAGTATCGAGTTCAGCTAATAGAGTAGCGAATGCTTGTAGAATTGGCTCTTTTGATGTCTGAAGTCAAGATTTGATAATCATATAGAAAGCTCCTCGGGTTTTTCGATACAGTTGTGTTGACCAAAACATAAACTGAAACCGAGGAGCTTGGTATGAAACTATATGGTGGAATTGACTTGCATTCAAATAATTGTGTTATTGCTATCATTAATGAACAAGGTGAAACACTTACCGTTAAGCGTTTAAATAATGACATGTCTGTCATTTTATCTTTTTTAAGTCCTTATAAAGACAACTTAAAAGGGCTTGTTGTCGAATCAACATTTAATTGGTACTGGTTAGTCGACGCTTTAATAGATGCATAATTTAAACTTCACTTAGCTAACCCCCGCTGCAATTCAACAATATTCAGGCTTAAAATATGCAGACGACCACAGTGATGTTTGTGTAAAATGGGCGAAGCCCATACACAAACGGAGCGACGCAGTTTTTGTCGTGTGCATACACTTGTTAAGCTTTGCTGAATACAACATTAGTTTCAAATTTAAATAGCTCGTTTTTTCCCACACCTTCATTTTCGAATTCGACATAAATTTCGCCAACTACACAAAAGCTAGCATCTTCATTTTTGAAAATTTCTAACTTTTTAACGTCACACCAATTATGAGCAGTACCAACATATATTGAACCTTCTGCATCAGGATATGACTCGTGCTTCAAATTCAGGCCATCTAAGTCATCTGGAGATGAGATACCCAACTTATACCAGTCCAATATTATTTCGGTTTTCACTGGTTGTTCTTCGTAATCTAAGCCTGAATCAAAAGGCTCTAAAGGAATACTTATACGATGAAACTGCGTATTTTCTAAGCCAATATTTTCGTTTTCGAACCAGTACGCCTCAATGCTTCCTTTAAGCGCCTTCGTTTTACTCTGTAGTTGAATACTGTCCATAACTCTCCGAGAAGCTTAACGCCCAAAGCAGCGAGCGAGGAACGAGTCCGACTGCCTTTGTTTGTTATACATTTTCACCAACTGACTCTACTTGTGTATTAAGTATTTGGCGCATCATAATGAGTGAAAATTTCACCCCGTCTTTTTCTTCGATCATATCTTTAAGATGTATTTTGTTATTACCGTATTCTTCAGGAAAACGAATGCTCATATAAGTCATGCGTTTTTTATCTTCTTCCCAAAAGCGATACTTCACTTCACCGTGACCTGCATACTTCTTAAGGAAGCGGTCAATCGTCAGGCCTTCTTTCTGCCAATTAACTAGCTCTTTACTTGCCCACACCTCATCCCACGTTTCAAATAAGGGGAAATGAGCGAGTATGTTACGTACGAACTTAAACAGTGGGCCTCCAATCTCGGATTCCATCGGAGGTCGCTGTATCTTTATCGCTTCAAGCACATGCTTGAATGGTTCGTAGGATAAAAGCTCCGAGTAAACTGCAAAGATACTCGATACCTTGCCAAACCTATAGCAACTTTCTTTTTCCCAGAAATTATCCTCCATGATCTCATCGTACAAGTCGTAAAACCGATTGTATCCAAGACTGAGGAATAACTCTTCAGATTTGTTAGGTCTCGCTTCCATTGCTCAATCTACCTAGATGCATAGACATAATGACTCCCACACGGTGTTAGCCTCCGCTTTTCGTGGGTTAGCTTAATTCAAAGCCAGAGCCATAATTAGTTTGTCAAATAACTAAACAGCAGAGGCTAACATGAATAAACATAGCATACTTTTTATCGGTCTTGATACACATAAAGAATTCAATGAAGTCGCCTATATTGAAGAACATAGAGGCGCTCAACCTGTTCACCTTGGTCGATTTTCTTCTTCCAAAAAAACAACAAACATGACACCCACTTTAATTTAACAAGCAAAAGCTAAGTTCTTATATTTATTTTATAGGTTAATAATTTATGCTTTACGACTACGTTACTTTCGTTTCATCCAGTAAATAAGCAATTATTACTCTTAAATCTAAATTCCACGCATAAAAATAACTGCATGATGCAGTTTCAACCTTTCTACTGAGTAATTTAAAGTTTATGCTAATAGCTTTTCACAATTACTTGTATTGGCTCGCCGTTTTCGATTCAAATTTTCACAATAACTTGCTTGTGAGGTCGGCCGGCCAACTGCGCCGTGAAATACGCGTTTAAATTGTGTGGTGAGTTTTAACCAGTTTTCAGGAGATATATTGAGTCTTTCCAGTAAAGGAAGTTGGGTGTTATCAATATGGCCGCGTTTATCTTCTCGCATTATTCGTCCTGTTAGCTCAACAAGTTCGAGGTACGACTTGAGCTCAAACGGCAGCCCTTTTGGCATAATTTGACGCGGCATACCTGCAAAGCGAAGTAGTTGTTTTGGCTGCTTGCCTTCTTTTGCGTATATTAAGCGTTTTTGTACACTGGTATGGTGAGACTCTTCTGGAGTGATAGCCATCTTAGCCCTAATAGGGTTTAAATCGACGTATGCAATACACGCGGCAAGCGCCGCTTCATCAAGGAGTGCTTGTGATTTAAAGCGACCTTCCCATAAATTTATAGGGAATAAATTTGAATGCCGTTAGGCAGCCCGAAGGGTGAGCGCCATGGATGGCAGCGAATAAAACCTGCCAGTGCAGTTATCTTCTTTATTAGCTCTGCGCGCAATGTCTTCATTTAACGACCGCATAAACCAGCTAATACTTGATAAGCGCTCTCGGTATTCCTTTACTGTTAGATTAAAAAAGATAAGTTCGGCTTTGCTTAGCTTTTCACCTTGTATGTACCTTTGCGTAAGTACGGTGCCTTTGCACAGCTTGTGCCAGCGAATAACAATCGCTTTGTCATTTAACCTATTAGCTTTCTTATCATCTACATACAACACTAAATGCGTGTACTTCAGGCATCCTGCCTTCCGCCCTCCGGGCCAGCTGCGCTGTTGTAAAATGTTCCAACATTTTGCTGGTTACTCATAACAGCATAAGCATAGACGTCAATACAAAATATCTTCGCTAGCTCAAGCAGTTTGTCTTCAACCCACACTCTGCGATGCTCGTAAGATTGACCCGTAAAATGGTCTTCTCCACATAAAATGCACGGCGTACGCAACGTGATATACAGTGGTAGTACTTTGTATCAACCAAACTTACTTGACGCTTTCTTGCGATTGCCATAAGACACCCTGCTTTTTTTCACACTGATGAAAGCCTAGTACTTAGTTCGCCAAACTAAAAAAAGAGTGGGTGTCAAGTTTGTTTTTATGGGTAACCCCTTTGGTTAAACGCACTAATCAACTGATTGTACTTGGAATAACCTCATACAATTTCTACCAATTTTTTCTTTACCGCTGCAACTAAATTGTGCAACATCAAATTTAACCAAAACATTAGGATTATTACATTCAGGGTTAGTGCAATTGATGGAAGCGTTTTCAGCAGGACTGTTAAAGTAGGATGTTTCTAGTTTCTCAGAATAATTATATTCAGTAACTTCGATTTTCTTATTAGGCATGATTAATCCTTTCTTTGCTTTATGGCTAATGCCTCATTAAGAGGCAAAAAATTGTTGGCTAAAATTAGCTACGAAGGAGCAAAAGCCAACTGTTTTTGTCCTTTTAAACGACTTGTTACATTGCTCTACTTCTTACTAATCGCTGTCTTTAATAAATCGAGGATAGCTACATTTGAAACTGGTTCTTCTACTTTTTTCTCTTGAGAATTATTTAAGCCGAAGAATTTTTTAGTTAGCTCCTCTTTCACTTTATTTCTTGTATCTTCAGGTAGTTTTTCTAAATATGGATCTAAAGAGGCAAGTTCAAGCTCTGAGCGTCTATTATGATTCTCCAGCAATCTATGTTTTGCCGATTCTTTAGCTGCATATGCTGCTGGAATTGCTAAAGCTAAAGCCGCACCGATTCTAAATAGCGCAAGTTTCCAATCAAAACCATTTGTAGCAGAAATAAATATAGTAAAGCCAATAACAGCGACCATTGAAATCATTAACCATAAGGCAATATTACGCCATTTATCTGCGGCTGCTTTTTCAATATTAGCAATATTCTGGTAGTTACCAGTGATTCCAATATTCCCAATGATTTGAAGTAAATTAGATGCTTCTTCCTTCTTTTCTTCAAGTACGTCAAGTACGCTTTGTGCATCTGTTTTTTGTGATTCTAGTTGAGCTGAGAATGTCTCATTTTGTTCGCCTATTTTTTCTTGAAGTATACCTTCCGTGCTTTCAATTTTATCATCTAGTTGAGAATTGAACTCTTGAGTATAACTTTCATATTTTTCTTCAATTTCACTAACGGTTGAATCAAATTTATTTGTGAAATCAGTTTCTGTATTCTCAAACCTTTCAGTGAAGCTGCTTAATGAGGTTTCAATCTTTTCGCTATGACTCTGAATTTCTGAAACCAAATTCTCTAAATTTGATTTTTGATTAACAGCATCTTCAGAAATAGTGGTAATAGATGCATCCAAATTATCTTTTGATTCTTTTATTTCTGATAGTGACTCTTCAGCTAACGATTTAAATTGAAGCAGTGATTTGGTAAACGATTGTTTAGAAATAGGAAGGCTCTGCATTGGAAGCGCAATAAGTTGAGCCATTGCATTATCAATATGCGATGAGGTGTTATTTAAGTGTGCAACGTTTTTATTCGCAATATAATTGTTAAGTTCAGAGATTAAACTCTGGATATAACTATTGGTGTTATTAAGATGCCCATGATTAACTAATGCTGGAATTAGATTCTCAAGACAGGTTTCTGCATATAATTTAAGTTGAGCAATTCTGTCAATATGCTCAAGAACTGATAAGTCATCCGTTTTAAGAGTTTCATCAGATAAGCGCTCCTCTAAATTATCTAAAGTGGCATGTATCGCATGATTTTTGAATTTATCATCCCATTGAGACATTTGAACTCCATTCTATGATTGCAATGTAACACTTTATCTAAGGACACTTTCCTCTTTTCATGAGCAATGCAAGTCCTCTTTATTATTTTTTAACATTAGTAACAAAACCTGTAACACATTGCCAGCTTTAAATTTTAAGTCAGGCTGTTATTTAAATAATCTGCAAAAAAGAGGAAAACATCCTCATTTCTTAACTTAAGAAGAAAAACACCAGCACTGTATATAATCACAGATATCGATATTTAAAATGAAAACTAAATCCCCTAGTAGACACTAAAAGAGTGGCAGCGAGAACACAATCAACCGCATTAAACGCAATCGCTTATTTTTATATAAGCATATTATAAAAAATGAGCTTTCATTAGATTTAAATTTTGTTAAAAGCAACCGCAATCAGAAACTTCCCGTCGTGCTTTCACAGGTTGAAGTATTGCTATTTTTTAAAAAATAAAAAACGACATTATTTAAAACAAAAAAGCACAGCCCAAAGAGCTGTGCTTTCAATAATTAAACTAGATCTAACAAAGTTATAAACGTATGCCGCCGTCTATCTCTACTACTCGACCAGTAAAAAAGTCGTTTTCGATAATATACTGTGCGGTATGGGCTATTTCAGCGGTTTCACCTAAGCGCCCTACGGGCGTTACAGCAAGCATGCGTTGTTTTGCTTCGGGCTTCATTACATCGGTCATTGCGGTGCTAATAACACCTGGGGCAATGGCGCCAACGCGAATACCAAAACGGCCAAGCTCTTTAGCCCATGTAGTGGTTAGTGCCACAACACCGGCTTTTGAGGCAGCATAGTTAGTTTGGCCAATATTACCCGCACGCGCTACGCTCGACATATTTACAATTACGCCACCTTTGCCTGATTCAATCATGTGGCTTGCAGCTTCGCGCCCTGCTAAAAATACACCTGTTAGGTTAACGTCAATCACTGATTGAAATTGTTCAAGCGACATTTTTTTAACCACTTTGCCGTCTTTGGCTTTTATAAACATACCATCGCGTAAAATGCCGGCGTTATTAATTAATACCCCAATGTGGCCAAAGTCACTGTTAATAGTATTAAAAACGTCTTCAACTTCGCTCTCAACGGTTACATTGGCGCTGTAGCCTTTAATAGTGCCTGTTACGCCTGCTAATGCAGATAGTTGCTCGGTTGCTTCATTTAATTGGGCTTGCGCCATATCAATTAAGGCAATATTAGCGCCCATTAAGGCAAACTTTTGCGCCATTGCAAAACCTAAGCCTTGTGCGCCACCGGTAATAACTACGGTATTATTTTTTATTTCCACAATACTTTCCTACTTCGAAAACAATTTAAAAATGGCACTAAAATCATCACTGCCTGCACCTTGGTGCTGCATCATAGTGTATAAATTTTTAGCCATTGAGCCCATTGGCGTCAGTGAATTACTTTGTTGCGCCGCTTCCATAGCAAGGCCTAAATCTTTAGCCATTAAATCAACCATAAAGCCGGGTTTATAGTCGTTACTAGCTGGTGCGGTTTCCATAACACCTGGGCAGGGGTTATAAAGTTCTAACGTCCAGTTACGACCCGAACTTGCGCTCATTATGTCGCTGAGTACTTTTGCGTCGAGGCCGTTATTAATGCCCATTTGAATGGCTTCACTGGTGCCTGCCATTAAAATACTCAACAGCATATTGTTACATATTTTGGCAACTTGCCCAGCACCAATATCACCAGCATGGAATATGTTTTTACCCATATCGACTAATACAGTATTGGCTTTATCGAATGCAGCTTGCTCACCACCAACGATAAACGTAAGCGTTCCTGCTGTTGCACCTGCTACACCACCCGATACCGGTGCATCAACAAACGCAATACCTTGCTCACTTAGGGCATGGCCAACGTCACGTGCTGATTGTGCATCTATAGTTGAACAATCAATCACTAAGGTACTTTTACTCAGTACTTTAATTAAACCCGATTGCTCGTCTGTGCCTAAATAAAGTGATTTAACATGTTTGCTTGCCGGTAGCATGCTAATTAGCACATCAGCCTCGTGAGCACAGTCACTGGCGCTTTGCGCCGCACTAGCCCCATGATTCACAAGCTCTTTCACGGCCTCTGCACTTAAGTCAAACACGCGCACACTGTGGCCTGCTTTAACTAAGTTTGCTGCCATTGGGCCGCCCATGTTTCCTAAACCAATAAATCCTATATTAAGTTTACTCATCGCTTTACCCTTGTAAATTTAGTTGTGAAAAGTACGGCTCTAGCGGATGTTGCTCGCCAAAGCGGTTTGCAAAAAAGCTCTCTACTACTTCTTTTGGTACATCAGCTAACGATTTAAACTGCCACTGTGGCGCACCATCTTTATCGATTAGTAAGGCACGTACACCTTCTTGAAACTCGCCCACTTCACCGGCACGAACCGACATGCCCAATTCCATTTTAAAACACTCAGCTAAGTTTTTACCTTTGCTATGTTTGAGCTGCTCACTTACTAAGGCACAACTTAAAGGGCAACCATGCGCCAACGATTTTTGTGCACGTTGTAGCCATTTGTCATCTGTGGTTAGGTTTAAAATGTAATCTACCTGCTGCTGTAAGGTGTCAAAGTCGCCTAACTTTTGAATTAGCGATAAGTTGGCTTTTAAATTGCCTTTAGGCATACGGCTAGAGTTGTTATCTAACTCAATAAGCAAGTTACTTAGCTTGTCGTGGTTTAAACTTGCTGTTTTACCCCATTTAGTATTGAGTAACGCTTCAACAAGCTCTGGGTATTTATCGGCATTTACAAAGTGATCGGCAAGCGATACAAGCTTAGCGTCTTCACAATTTATTGATGCCGAGGTCAGCCCTAAAAACAAACCAACATGCGCAGGCATTTTATGTAAAAAATAACTGCCACCTACATCAGGGTAAAGACCAATGGTTTGCTCTGGCATAGCAATGCGTGATGTTTCAGTCACTACGCGATGACTGGCACCGGCCATTAAACCTAAACCGCCGCCCATTACAATCCCGTTACCCCACACTAAAATGGGTTTGTTGTAACAGTGAATTAGGTAATCGAGCTGATACTCTTGAGTAAAAAATTCTTCAACCAGTGAGCTCGGTTTTCCCTCACTCATTGCTTTGTGTAAGCTCACTACATCGCCACCGGCACAAAATGCTTTTTCACCAGTGCCTTTAAGAACCACTAATGCAATGTTATCGTCTTTGTCCCATTGCTGTAGTTGCGGCTCGAGTAAGCTGATCATTTCAAAATTAAGGGCATTTAACGATTTAGGCGCATTTAAGGTTGCAAAACCAATGAGTCGGCCATTGTCTGTGGTTGCCGTTTCAAATACCACGGCAGCATCAGCTGAATTTAAACGAGTAAGTTCTGTCATTAGCCATTCACCCAAATAGCTTTACGTTTTTCTAAAAAGGCGTTCACGCCCTCTTGCTGATCTTCGGTATCAAATAAACCAACAAACAGTTCACGCTCCAGTGGCAATGTATTCGCCATTGGTTGATGACGCCCTTTTTGAATCAAGGTTTTACATGCAGCAACCGACGATGGACTTTGCTCTGCTACTTGATTTGCCAGTTTTAATGCTGCGGCAAAACTTTCACCTTGTGCAACCACTTCTTCTACTAAACCAATTTGCAGGGCTTTATCGGCTTTTAAGCGCTCACCGCATAAAATCATGCGTTTTGCCCAGCCTTCACCTACGAGCCATGCTAAGTTTTGCGTTCCACCAGCACACGGTAATAAACCCACTTTTGCTTCAGGTAACGCCATTTGTGCTTGCTCTTCTGCAATACGAATATCACAAGCAAGCGCTACTTCAAGGCCGCCACCCATTGCATAGCCATTAATGGCTGCAACCGACACACCTCTAAAATTAGTTAGCGCTTCAAACGCTTCACCAAATACACGTGACATATCTGCAGCTACACCTTTATCGCCACTGGCAAATACATTGAGGTCGGCACCGGCGCTAAAAAACTTCTCGCCTTCACCAGTCAGTACTAACGCATAAATATTTTTATTGGTATTTAATTGGTTAACCGTGTCTTTAAGCGCCACTAAGGTGTCTTTCGTCCAGGTATTCGCTGGCGGATTCGACATGGTTAAAATAGCAACATGACCTTCAATAGTTAATTCAATGCTAGGATTTGACATACTAATCTCCTTATAAAACTTCGCTGGCTGATTCGGCTAAAATACGACGCGCAATAATCACACGCATAATTTCGTTAGTGCCCTCAAGAATTTGATGAACACGTACATCTCTAACATGGCGCTCAAGCGGGTATTCTTTTATGTAACCGTAGCCACCGTGAATTTGCAGCGCGTCATTACAAACAGTAAAACCTACATCGGTTGCAAAGCGTTTAGCCATAGCACAATAAGTGGTTTTTTCACTGTCGTTAGTATCGAGTTTAAACGCCGCTAAGCGCACCATTTGGCGTGCTGCTACAAGCTCGGTATTCATATCGGCAATTTTAAACTGTAGCGCTTGAAACGCAGCCAATGGCTTACCAAATTGGGTACGCTCTTTTAAATACTCACGTGCGGTATTAAGTGCCGCTTGTGCTGTACCAATAGAGCAAGTGGCAATATTAATACGGCCGCCGTCTAAACCTTGCATTGCAAATTTAAAGCCTTCACCTTCTTGGCCTAATAAGTTTGCGGCTGGAATACGCACATCTTCAAAGCTAATTAAACGTGTGGGCTGTGCATTCCACCCCATTTTTTCTTCTGCTTTACCGTATTCAACGCCTTGTGCATCTGCAGGTACAACAAAAGCCGAAATACCACCAGGGCCGTCGGCTCCCGTACGCGCCATGACCACTAATATTTCGGTTTCACCGGCGCCTGAAATAAACATTTTTGAGCCGTTAATAACATACTCATCACCGTCACGCACTGCTTTAGTTTTTAATGACGCAGCATCAGAACCCGAGCCAGGCTCTGTTAAACAGTACGATGCAAGTAATTCACCCATTACCAATTGCTCAACGTATTTGTCTTTTACTGCATCGGTACCAAAGCTTGCGATCATCCAGGTTGCCATATTATGAATAGTTAACATGGCCGTTGTTGCCGTACAGCCCATCGCCAGCTGTTCAAAAATAATGCTTGAATCTAAGCGAGATAAACCTAAGCCACCGGCTTCTTCTGGGGTGTATAAACCACAAAAACCTAGCTCACCAGCGGCTTTTATTGTGTCTTTAGGAAAAATATGTTCGCGATCCCACTTGGCAGCGTGTGGTGCTAGTTCAGATTCTGCGAATTGGCGCGCCGTTTGCGCAAAAGCTTGTTGATCTTCAGATAAGTTAAAGTCCATGGTAGACCTCTTTAAGTGTGTTTTGTTTGTTGTCAGAGCATCCCATAACGGGAGTAATTAGTGAGGAGCGACAACACTGTGTGTTGTGCCCCTCTTTTTTATTAATTATTCAGTGCAATATTATTTAAGATTAATACTCATGTTTGGACCTGAGGCAATGTCATCTTCAAACCAACGAGAGGTAATAGTTTTAGTTTCTGTATAAAAACGAATACCTTGCTTACCGTATGTATGCGTATCGCCATAAAATGAGCCTTTCCAGCCAGTAAACGAGAAAAATGGCAGTGGCACAGGAATAGGCACATTAATACCCACTTGACCCACTTCAATTTCGTGTTGGAACTTACGTGCAGCTGCACCACTTGATGTAAATAATGAGGTACCGTTACCGTAAGGGCTTTCGTTAATAAGGGCGATGGCTTCTTCAAGCGTATCTACAAACATACACGCCAGTACTGGGCCAAAAATCTCTTCTTTGTACAAGTTCATCTCTTTGGTTACATCAGTAAATAACGTTGGGCCTACCCAGTTACCTTGCTCAAACCCTTCAACAGTAAAATCAGAGCCATCAATTAAACAGGTTGCGCCTTGCGCTTTACCATCGGCAATCAATGATAAAATACGCGCTTTTGCAGCTGGTGATGTTTGCGGACCATATGCAGCGTCTGCATCATCCCATACACCTGGGCGTACACCTTCAAAGCCAGCTTTAATTTCATCAACCCAGTCTTTTGCTTGGCCAACAAATACCGCCACTGAAATACCCATACAACGCTGGCCTGCCGCACCAACCGATGCGCCTACTAAGTTATTAACTACGTGAGACTTGCTTGCATCAGGCATAATTACCATGTGGTTTTTAGCGCCCACACAGGCTTGCACACGTTTTAGATGTTGTGTGCCTTTAGAATAAATGTATGCACCTACGCCACATGAACCTACAAATGAAATAGCGCGAACCGCTTTGTCTTCTAATAAACGGTCTACTTGTGCTTTAGTACCGTGCACGACTTGTAACACACCTTTAGGTGCACCGGCTTCAATAAATAGCTCAGCTAAGCGCATAGGCGTAAGTGGGTCTTGCTCAGACGGTTTTAAAATAAAGGTGTTACCACACACAATTGCCAGTGGGAACATCCAAAGTGGGATCATCGCCGGAAAATTAAATGGCGTAATACCTGCACATACACCCAATGGTTGCATGTATGAATAGGTATCGATTTTACGCGCTACGTTTTCCATCGTCTCGCCCATCATTAATGATGGTGCATTAGCAGCTTGCTCAACTACCTCAATACCACGCCACACATCACCTTTGGCATCTTCAAATGTTTTACCTAGCTCATGACAAATAATAGTGGCTAATTCATCATGGTTTTCTTTTAACAGCGCCGCGTATTTCATCATAATGCGCGCACGTTCTGTAATTGGTACGTCTTTCCACGTTTTAAACGTTTCACTGGCAGAGGCAATAGCCGCGTCCATTTCAGCGTCTGTAGCACATGGTACTTTCGCTAACACTTCTTGATTAGCAGGATTTACAACATCAATTAATTCATTTGAAGTTGATTGAATAAATTCGCCGTTAATGAGTAAGGGTACTTGGTGCATAATTAAAATCCTATTGATTAAATTGGGTACCGCAGCGTTTTTGTTATAGTTGCTGCGGCTTTATTATTAGTTAAAGTGCTTCTACGGCCATGGCAACGGCTTCACCGCCACCAATACATAAAGAGGCTACGCCCTTTTTAAGACCCCGGTTTTTAAGTGCATGGATCAGTGTTACTAAAATACGCGCACCGCTGGCACCAATAGGATGACCCAATGCACAGGCGCCACCGTTAACATTAACTTTGTTCTCATCAAGCTTTAACTCGTTAATAGCTAGCATGGTAACCATGGCAAACGCTTCGTTAATTTCCCATAGGTCAACATCTGCGGTTGTCCACCCTGCTTTTTCAAGCACACTGTTCATTGCACCAACAGGCGCTACGGTAAATTCACTGGGTTTTTGAGAATGCGTGCTGTGAGCAACAATTTTGCACAGTGGCGTTAAACCCTCTGTTTTTGCTTTTGATTCGCTCATTAAAATCAGTGCTGCGCCACCATCTGAAATTGATGATGAGTTTGCCGCAGTAATGGTGCCGTCTTTTTTAAATGCTGCACGTAAACTTGGGATTTTTTCAGGGCGGGCATTACCAGGTTGTTCATCAATTGAAACTGTTACATCGCCTTTACGGGTTTTAATAGTATGAGGGGCGATTTCGTTGTCAAAGCTACCATTTTCTATGGCTGCGTTTGCTTTACTTAACGAACCCAGTGCAAACGCGTCCATTTGCTCACGGCCAATACCGTATTCATCAGCCGTGTCTTGAGCAAAACAACCCATTGCTTTATTGTCGTAAGCATCCTCAAGGCCATCGCTCATCATATGATCTTTTATTTCACCATGGCCCATACGCATGCCGCCACGTGCTTTAGGAATAAAGTAAGGCGCATTGGTCATGCTTTCCATACCACCAGCGATTGCTGATTCAATAGAACCCGCCTTAATTAAATCATTCGCTAACATCGCTGCTTTTAAACCCGAGCCACATACTTTATTAATAGTGGTAGCACCGGTGCTAAGTGCAAGCCCCGCTTTAAGCATAGCTTGACGTGCAGGCGCTTGGCCTAAGCCTGCAGGCAATACACAGCCCATAATCACTTCATCAATTGCATCATTGCTTAAACCCGTTTGAGCAAGTGCACCTGCAATAGCTGTAGCACCTAGTTCGGTAGACTGCGCATCACTTAGTGCGCCCATAAATCCACCCATTGGGGTGCGTTTTGCTGCTACAATTACAACGCTTTCAAAAGACATAAAAAGGCTCCATTTTCAATTACCGCAAACATGTTTTATTATGTTTAGCTTAATGTTTAAACTAATCTGATAAATACGAGCATACATAAAATTTACGTTTACGCCAACGTAAATCTAAAATCAACTTTCTAATTAGTGTAAAAACTGTAAAGCAAGCTTGCTGAAAATGTATTACAACCTCCATAAATGGCTTGTAACGTTTATAAACACTCAACTTCTACTGTAAATCCGCATTTATTTTGTACGTCTAAAGTATAACAACCAGATCGCACTTTACCTTTACGTAAACTTCACTTATATTGGTGATATTCGAATGAGGTAAACATTACAATGAAATCAGATAATCAAACAAACTTTGCAAATTCAGCCAATGAGCCGGCTAAAAACGAACAAACTTTTAGTATCAGCGAATTAGCGAAAGAATTTGATATTACCACTCGCTCTATTCGTTTTTACGAAGACCAAGGGCTTATATCACCAGAGCGCAATGGCCAAACTCGTATTTACTCAAAGCGCGATAAAGTGCGCCTAAAGTTAATACTACGTGGTAAACGTTTAGGGTTTACTTTGGCTGAAACCGGTCGTTTGTTTGAACTTTATGATGCAGACAAATCAAGCGCTAAACAGTTAGTTACTATGCTTGACCTCATTAGCGAAAAAAAGGCCGACCTATCTCAACAAATGGACGACATTAAAGTTGTACTAATGGAGTTGGTTACCGCAGAACGTCGTTGTCGCGACACGCTTAGCAAAATAGATGAATAAAACATTATAAACGTCATCAAACACACAGGAATGAATCATGAGCACTATTTCACTATATAAAGAAATGAATTTTGGTCTTGGCGAAACAGCGGACATGATCCGCAGTCATGTTAATAGCTTCGCAAGTCAAGAAATTGCCCCACTAGCTGAAAAAACAGATCTTGATAATGCGTTTCCCAATCAACTTTGGCCGCAAATGGGTGAAATGGGCGTTTTAGGCATGACCGTTGATGAAGAATTTGGTGGTGCCGGTTTAGGCTATTTAGAGCACGTTATTGCCATGGAAGAAATTAGCCGTGCAAGTGCCTCTATTGGCTTAAGCTATGGTGCGCATTCAAACCTGTGTGTTAATCAAATAAACCGTAATGGCTCACAAGCACAAAAAGAAAAATATTTACCTAAACTTATTAGCGGTGAACACATTGGTGCCTTAGCCATGAGTGAGCCTAACGCGGGCTCTGATGTTGTATCAATGAAACTTAAAGCCGAGAAAAAAGGCGATAAGTACATTTTAAACGGCAATAAAATGTGGATCACCAATGGCCCTGACGCTGATACTCTGGTTATTTACGCAAAAACAGATTTAAATGCCGGTGCGAAAGGCATTACCGCCTTTATTGTTGAGAAAACATTCCCGGGGTTTTCTACCGCACAAAAGCTAGACAAACTCGGTATGCGCGGATCAAACACCTGTGAACTGGTATTTGATAACTGCGAAGTACCCGAAGAAAACATTTTAGGTAACTTAAACGAAGGCGTTAAGGTACTTATGAGCGGCCTTGATTACGAGCGAGTTGTTTTAGCTGCAGGCCCGTTAGGAATTATGCAAGCATGTATGGACATTGTGGTGCCTTACATTCATGAGCGTAAGCAGTTTGACAGTCCTATTGGTCAATTTCAGTTAATTCAAGGCAAAATTGCCGATATGTATACACAAGTGAATGCAGCCCGCTCTTATGTGTACACAGTAGCAAAAGCCTGTGATCGCGGCGAAACCACCCGTAAAGACGCAGCTGGCGCAATTTTATACGCTGCAGAGCTTGCAACCAAAATGGCGCTTGATGCAATTCAAATTTTAGGCGGCAATGGCTACATAAACGAATACGCAACAGGGCGTTTACTGCGTGATGCGAAATTATACGAAATTGGCGCAGGCACCTCAGAAATACGCCGCATGTTGATTGGCCGTGAATTATTTACTGAAAGCCGTTAAGGATTAATTTATGACGATTTTAAAATCGAGCGTTAATCCCCACGATCCTAGTTTTGTGCAAAACCACAAAAATATGTCGGCGCTGGTGGATGATTTACGCGATAAAGTTGCCAATATTAGCTTAGGTGGTGGCGCTGCACTTAAAGAGCGCCATGAAAGCAGAGGAAAGCTGTTTGTTCGTGACCGTATCAGTACTTTATTAGATGAAGGCTCACCCTTTTTAGAAATATCGCAATTTGCTGCATTTGGTGTGTATGAACAAGAGATACCTTGTGCCGGTGTAGTTGCAGGTATTGGTCGCGTAAAAGGCGTTGAATGCATGATCATTGCAAATGACGCGACAGTTAAAGGTGGCACCTATTTCCCGCTTACTGTTAAAAAGCATTTACGCGCACAAGATATTGCTGAGCGTTGCCACTTACCGTGTATTTACTTAGTTGATTCTGGCGGTGCTAATTTGCCAGAGCAAGACGATGTATTTCCAGATAAACTGCATTTTGGGCGTATTTTTTACAATCAAGCACGTATGTCGGGTAAAGGCATTCCACAAATTGCAGTGGTTATGGGCTTATGTACCGCAGGTGGTGCGTATGTTCCTGCTATGGCCGATGAAAGTATTATTGTAAAAGAGCAAGGCACTATATTTTTAGCAGGCCCACCACTGGTAAAAGCGGCAACCGGTGAAGAAGTTACCGCAGAAGAGCTTGGCGGCGCCGATGTTCATTGTAAAACATCGGGTGTGGCCGATCATTATGCTGAAAATGATGCGCATGCATTATCAATTGCACGCCAATGCATAGAGCGAATTAATTACACACGCCCTACCGCCCCATTATTAGATGACGTAAAAGCTCCCCGTTACGATATTAACGAGCTTTACGGCATTGTTGGTACTGATCTTAAAAAGCCATTTGATGTGCGTGAAGTAATAGCCCGCACTGTCGATGACTCGTCTTTTGATGAATTTAAACGTTACTTTGGCGAAACACTGGTGACAGGCTTTGCCAGCATTTATGGCAACCCTGTGGGCATAGTGGCTAACAACGGTATTTTATTTAGTGAGTCGGCGCAAAAAGGCGCGCACTTTATTCAGCTGTGTGCCCAGCGCAATATTCCATTGGTATTTTTACAAAACATTACTGGCTTTATGGTCGGTAAAAAATACGAAGCCGAAGGCATTGCTAAGCATGGCGCTAAAATGGTGATGGCGGTGTCGTGTGCTGATGTACCAAAATTCACCGTGCTTATTGGTGGCTCTTATGGCGCCGGCAATTATGGAATGTGTGGCCGTGCATTTGAACCGACCATGATGTGGATGTGGCCAAATGCCCGTATTTCAGTCATGGGTGGTGAGCAAGCTGCCGGTGTTATGGCACAAGTTAAACAAGATGGATTAGCCCGTAAAGGCGAAAGCATGAGCGAGCAAGAAGTTAGCGATTTTAAAAAGCCAATTATTAGTCAATACGAACAACAAGGTCATCCTTATTATGCCAGTGCCCGCTTATGGGACGATGGCATTATAGACCCTGTCGATACACGTAATGTGTTAGGGCTTGCATTAACAGCAGCTAAAAATGCACCACAGCGTGAGTCTAAGTTTGGCGTATTTAGAATGTAACCGGAGCGCACAATGTCAGTAACACTACAAATAACAAAATCTAATGTGGCTGTACTCGTTTTAAGCCGCCCAGAAAAACGTAATGCATTTAATAGCGACGTTATCCATGAGCTTATTCAATGTATTGAACATGCTAATACGCTCGATATTCGTGCCTTAGTACTCAAAACCGAAGGTAAACATTTTTCAGCCGGTGCCGACTTAGCCTGGATGAAATCGATGGCAGATAATAACTATAACGATAACCTAGCTGATTCAATGCAACTGGCTAAACTTATGGAAGTATTAGCACAGAGCCCGCATCCTACAATTTGTGCGGTACAAGGTGCCGCCTTTGGTGGGGCATTAGGCTTAATTGCCTGCTGTGATATTGCGCTTAGTAAAGACGATGCACAATTTTGTTTAAGTGAAGTTAAACTTGGGCTAATACCTGCCGTGATCAGCCCTTATGTGATTAAGGCCATTGGTGAGCGTGCTGCACGCAGATATTTTTTAACTGCAGAAGTGTTTGATGCCCACACAGCAAAGCAACTGGGTTTAGTGCATCAAATTACTGGGAACTTAGAGACAGCCCTCGATAATTTGCTGCAAACCTTGATTGATAACGGCCCTATTGCCGTTAAAGCCGCAAAAGCACTTATTAACGATGTTGCCAATAAAGAGATAAACGAGGAGCTAATTGCACTGACTGCAGAGCGTATAGCTAAAATTCGTGTATCAACTGAAGGCCAAGAAGGACTGAGCGCCTTTTTTGATAAACGCCCTCCCCAATGGCAACTCTAGGACGCATTATGAACACAGTACAATTACAAAAAATTCTGATTGCTAACCGTGGCGAAATTGCCTGTCGTATTATGCGCACCGCAAAGCAAATGGGCTTAACCACGGTTGCGGTGTATTCAGATGCAGATAAAAACGCGCAACATGTAAAAATGGCCGACGAAGCCTACCATATTGGTGCTGCGCCAAGTAAAGATTCATACCTAGTCGCAGATAAAATTTTGCAGGTTGCTAAAGCCAGTGGCGCTGATTGCATTCATCCAGGCTACGGCTTTTTATCAGAAAACAGTGAATTTGCTAAAGCCTGTGAAGCCCATAATATTGCTTTTATTGGCCCACCAGCAACGAGTATTGAAGCAATGGGCTCAAAAACCCGTGCTAAAGAAATAATGGCCGCGGCAAACGTTCCTTTAGTACCTGGTTACTATGGTGATAAACAAGACCCTGCTTTTTTGCAATCTGAGGCTGAAAAAATTGGTTACCCTGTTCTTATCAAAGCGGCCTTTGGCGGTGGCGGTAAAGGGATGCGAGTGGTAGAAAAGCCGAAAGACTTTATAACTGCACTTGAAGGCGCCCAACGTGAAGCCATTGCCGGTTTTGGTAACGATTTAGTGCTATTAGAGCGCTACGTTAATCAACCTCGCCATGTTGAAGTACAAGTATTTGCAGATAATCACGGTAACTGTGTTTATTTGGGTGATCGTGACTGTTCGTTGCAACGCCGACACCAAAAGGTGATTGAAGAAGCCCCTGCTCCAGGTTTATCTGACGCGCTGCGTAAAGAAATGGGCGAAGCGGCTGTTCGCTGTGCATTAGCCATTAATTACCGTGGTGCGGGTACTGTTGAGTTTTTACTTTGCGGTAATGAATTTTTCTTTATGGAAATGAACACTCGCCTGCAAGTAGAGCACCCAGTGACCGAAATGGTAACCGGCGTTGATTTAGTGAACTGGCAAATTAATATAGCGGGCGGGCAAACACTGCCGTTAAAGCAATCTGATATTCAACTGCAAGGCCATAGCTTTGAAGCGCGTATTTACGCCGAAGACCCTGCAAATGGCTTTATTCCGTGCTCAGGCACCATTGAAGCGCTACATGTCCCCGTTAATAGTGAATTTGTACGCATAGATACCGGGATTGCCCAAGGTGATGAAATAAGCCCCTACTACGACCCAATGATTGCAAAGTTAATTGTTCATGATGATAATCGCGAACAAGCGCTTTCTCGTTTGCAACAGGCGCTTGAGCAATTTCATTTAGCAGGCTTTAGTACCAATATTGGCTTTTTACATAACTTAGCTTGCCACGCAAGTTTTAAACAAGGCGCGCCAAGTACACACTTTATTGCTGAGCAAGGTGATTCACTCGCTGCAGTTGATGAGTCATTATTGCTATCAAGCCAGCTTATTGCCGCTTTTGCCTATTTAGAGTCGTTAAACACGCACCAAGCACAAAACAATAGTGCCAGCCCTTGGCAACAACTGAGTGGGTTTACTTTAAATGCACCGCAGGCAATTAAAATCCCATTTGTAGCTTTACCGCTAAGCGCTATCAAAACTGCGCAGGGTTACAATGTGACACACAGTGCGGGCGTATACAGTTTACAAGGGACGCTAAATAATGGTGTGTGCAACGTATTTATTAACGGTGAAAAGCACAGTGCGCATGTCAGCATAACTGACAATGAAATTACTGTAATGAATAAAGCACTGCAAACTAAGTTTGAATGTGTTGATAAACATTATATTAGTTCACACGAAAATGACGCGCTGCCGCTCGCTGCGCCACTCAATGGCACGGTAGTAAAACATTTAATTGAAGTAGGTAGCACTATCACCAAAGGTGATGCCGTTGTTATTATCGAAGCCATGAAAATGGAATATACACTTAATGCACCACATGACGGCATATTACAGAGTTACTGCTTTGGTGAAGGTGAACTAGTTTCACACGGCGCACTGTTAGCCATTGTTGAAGATACGACTGTGCAGGAAGGTGCTTAATGAGTACCTTTGCAAATAAAGTTCGTATTGTTGAAGTGGGTGCACGTGATGGTTTACAAAATGAAAAAACCGTCAGCACTGAAGATAAAGTAACACTTATTAATGCCCTCGCCGCCGCGGGATTAAAAGATATAGAAGCTGGTGCGTTCGTATCCCCAAAATGGGTGCCACAAATGGCAGATTCAAGCGAAGTGATCAGTGCCCTTGATCTTCCAGAGATTAATTTAAGTGCCTTAACGCCAAATTTAAAAGGCGCACAAGCTGCGCATGCTGTTGGTATTAAAGAATTTGCTATATTTACGGCGGCCAGCGAAGCGTTTTGTCAAAAAAATATAAATTGTTCAATAGCGCAAAGTATTGATCGTTTTAGCGAGGTAATAACTTTTGCTAAAGCGAATAATATACGCGTTCGAGGCTATGTAAGCTGTGTTTTAGGCTGCCCTTATGAGGGAGACGTTGACCCTCAGGTTGTTTTAAACGTGGCACAAAAGTTATTAGCACTTGGCTGCTATGAAGTGAGCCTTGGCGATACTATTGGTGTCGGCACCGCAGGTAAAGTAACTGAGCTGCTTACATTGCTGCTCAAGCATATCGATAAAAGTAAGCTTGCAGTACACTTTCATGATACATATGGACAGGCGCTCACAAATATTTACGCTGCCTTAAGCCTAGGTATTTCAACGGTTGACGCTGCCGTTGCTGGCCTTGGTGGCTGCCCTTACGCTAAGGGTGCGTCAGGAAATGTTGCCACCGAAGATGTTGTTTACTTACTGCAAGGGCTTGGCATTGAACATGGAATTGATTTAAAAAGGCTTGCACAAGCAGGTTGGCAAATTACTAATGCGCTTAATAAACAGCCTGTTAGTAAAGTTTCAGTGGCATTACACACACAATAATTGCAATAGCATAGAATGAGGAGTCACTCATGGCCGGTTTTGATAAAGTAGTTTCGAGTTACGAAGCTGCAATGGAAGGTTTAAAAGACGGCGATACTATCATCGCTGGTGGTTTTGGTTTATGCGGTATTCCCGAGGGATTAATAGCACAAATTAAAAAAATGCAAACCAAAGAGTTAACGGTCGTATCGAACAATTGCGGCGTTGATGACTTTGGTTTAGGGCTTTTATTACAAGACAAACAAATTAAAAAAGTGGTTGCTTCTTATGTGGGCGAAAATGCTCTTTTTGAACAACAACTACTTAATGGCGAAATTGATGTAGAGCTAACACCGCAAGGTACTCTAGCAGAAAAAATGCGTGCTGGTGGTGCCGGTATTCCTGCTTTTTATACCGCCACGGGTTACGGTACGCCAGTAGCTGAGGGTAAAGAAGTAAAAGAATTTAATGGTCGCCCTTATATTTTAGAAGAGTCAATCACGGGCGAATTTGCCATTGTAAAAGCATGGAAAGCAGACCGTTACGGTAATTTAGTATTTCGCCATACCGCAATGAACTTTAATCCAATGGCCGCAACCGCAGGTAAAATTACCGTTGCCGAAGTGGAAGAGATTGTTGAACCCGGTGAGCTAGAGCCAAGTCAAATTCATACCCCTGGCATTTTTGTAAATCGCGTGATCAAGGGCAACTTTGAAAAACGCATTGAACGTGTTACCACACGAGATTAAGCAGGAGCACTTAAAATGGCATTATCACGTGAACAAGTCGCAATGCGCGTCGCTCAAGAGCTACAAGATGGGTACTATGTTAATTTAGGCATAGGTATTCCGACACTCGTCGCAAACTATGTACCCGATGGCATAGAAGTTATGCTACAGTCCGAAAATGGCCTATTAGGTATGGGTGAATACCCAACTAAAGACACTGTAGATGCCGATATGATCAACGCGGGTAAAGAAACCGTGACGGCAGCTACCGGTGCAGCTATATTTAATAGTGCAGATAGTTTTGCCATGATACGGGGTGGTCATGTAGACTTAACGGTTCTGGGCGCATTTGAGGTAGACCAAAACGGGTCTATAGCCTCATGGATGATCCCTAAAAAATTAATAAAAGGCATGGGCGGAGCAATGGATTTAGTTGCTGGTGCAAAAAACATTATTGTTACTATGACCCATGCCAGTAAACACGGCGATTCTAAATTATTAGAAAGCTGTACGTTACCGCTGACGGGCGTTAACTGTGTTAAAAAAATAGTAACCGATTTAGCCGTATTAGAAGTTAAAGACGGCGCATTTCATTTGCTAGAACGCGCACCAGGCGTATCAGTTGATGAAATTATTAGTAAAACGGCAGGTAAATTGCTTGTTGACGGTGATATTCCTGAGATGGTGTTTTAAACTACTCACAATTTCACCCTGTACCGACCTCATTCCCAGTGCCAATGGCGCTGAGTTACCCAAAATCCCTCGCAAGAGGGATTTTTTTTGCCTTTATTTTAGCTTTTGCACTATAGTGAGAATTTAACGCACCACTTAGGTGAATTCGCCCTAATAAAAAAATTAAATAACTGATATAGTTAACTTTTATTTTTGGTTTAATAATTGCCTGTAATAAGGTGATTGAAATAACTTTATATTGGATACCATGCAAACACCTATTCGCGGCCTTCGCTCTTTTTGTTTTGCCGCAAAAAGCTTAAGTTTTAAACATGCCGCCAAAGAGCTGTATTTAACGCCATCGGCGGTCAGCCATCAAATAAAGCAGCTAGAAGAGCAGCTGGGCATTGATTTATTTCAAAGGCAAACCCGTTCCATAAGCTTAACGCCAGCTGGAAAAAACTTTTTTGAAGCGATTTACCCCATTATAAATATGCTGGAAAGCACCATTACCGAATTTAGTCAGTTACAACAAAATGTAAATTTAACCATTACCCTGCCCGAGTTTTTTGCCAGTGAATTGCTAATGCCAAAACTCAGTGAGTGGACGAGTGAGCATCCTAATATTAATTTACACATGGACACCCTTAAAACGCGCAAAGAGCTGACTCGCCAAAGTGATTTATCAATCATTTTATCTTCAAGTAAACCGCTTGATGGGCTGGCTACTGAGTTATTTAATTTAGAATATATTCCAGCGTGTAATAAAAAGCTGCTCGATCAGTGGCAAAACGATCACTGCCAGGCGCTCAATCAAGTGCCGCTTATTGTGCATAAAGCACGGCCTTGGGCATGGCATCAATGGGCTGAAAAAGTCGGTATTGATGACTTTTCCCCTGCACAAATTATTCAAATAGATAGTATGTTTGGCGTTGCACGCGCTGCACAGCAAGGTATGGGCATCGCGCTTATTCCTTTACCAATAAGCCAAAGCTGGCTGGATGAGCAATGGCTTTACAAACTGTTTGAGCAACCACTAACAACAAAAGACAAATATTATTTAGTTCAGCATGGCTCAAGTACCGCTAATCACCCTCTCGATTTGTTTGCAAAATGGGTGATTAACACCTTTAGGCAAACTAAATAGCACATTCAATTAAGCGCTCCTTGTTGAGCGCTTTTTAGCTAATTTTAAAGTGTGCAACTTTTATTTTTAAAATCCCCCTACCGAAAAACAAAAAAAGCGCTTATTTATCAGCGCTTTATTTATTGAAAAAATCTAAAACCCCATAAGTTAGTTTTTTTCACTTATTAGTTTTGTTTTTATCGCTTGTCGAAATTGAGTAAAAGCTCTAAAGTTAACTCAACCAAACGGCAACACGCTAAAAAATATAAAACGTGTTACCAAAATCAGATTTCATTAGTTTGTAACAACGAGCTAGTAAAAAAGAATCTTTATTGTGTGTGAAGATGTTGTCAGTGTAAAAAACAGCTCAAGTTCGGTGGTGACTTAGCTTGAGTTGTTTTTATTTTTACCCTTACACCCGCCAATAAACTTAAGAATCTTTATTGTGTGTGAAGATGTTGTCAGTGTAAAAAACAACTCAAGTCCGGTGGTGACTGAGCTTGGGTTGTTTTTATTTTCATTCTCATCAACAACAATAAGCCAGAGTTAGTTTTGTACTAATACAACCCCCCGAATCTTTATTGTGTGTGAAGATGTTGTCAATTGAAATGCAGCGACCGTTAAGTATCTACTTAATCATCGCTGCTTTTTTTTGCTTAAAATTTACTGTTTTCTGGCTACAAATTCTAAAACAGTCGCATTAATACAATATCTATCTTGCCCTCTAGGCCCCTCACCCGGAAATAAATGCCCTAAGTGAATACCGGTACTTTTAGACTTAAGCTCAATGCGCTGCATTCCCCAGCTATTATCTTCATGTTGGGTTACACTGTCTTTTATTGGGTGGGTAAATGAAAGCCAACCGGTGCCTGAGTTAAATCTATCGCGGGTATCAAATAATGGCTCACCGCTTAGTTTATCAATAAAGATGCCATCGGGCGTGTTTTTAAAAATAGCATATTCTTTGCAGTAAGGGCTGTCGGTTTTAGCATTAAAAGCCACCTTATAAGCTTCACTGTTGCCAAGCTTAAACGCACCTAATGCTTTATAAAATTGCTCTGGGTTCATGTAGCCTTGGCGAGAATAGACCTCAACCCCATTTTCTAAAAATAATATGGTAGGTGTAGCCCATGTCGCCGATTTAATCGTTAACCCATCAAGCTGATCAGCATGGCGGAAAGTCATTGGAATTGTGCCTTTATAATCATTGGCAACGGCCGCTTTAAACTTTTCGCAGTAAGGGCAATAACTTTGCGAGTCTAAAATAACAATCTGTTTGCCATTTAATAATGCAGTATTATCTACCTTCGGTTTATCACTTTGAGTAAATACAACACCGGTTGAATGATCAGGGCAATAGCCGTTTGGATTTTTTTCAAGGTAATTTTGATGATACTCTTCAGCCGAATAAAAGCGCTCAAGTGGCTTTATTTGCGTCACTATTTTTCCATAATCGGCTTTACTTAATAATTGCTGATACTCACTCGTGACCGCTTTTGCGATGCTCGCTTGCTGATCGGTAGTGGTTAAAATAATAGAGCGATATTGCGTGCCTACATCATTACCTTGACGATTCTTTTGCGTTGGATCGTGGCTCTCATAGTAATTTTGCAACAACTCTCTTGCTGAAATAATATTACTATTAAAGGTAACCTGCACCACTTCGGCGTAATTATCTTCATCAAAGCGACGGGATAACTTAGTGATATTTCTATAGGTTGGCTTAAACCCCCGGCCATCGGCGTAACCCGATTCAGCGTCTAACACACCATTAAGTGCTTCGTAGCGTTTTTCTGCACCCCAAAAACAGCCCGAACCCAGCACTATTTTTTCAACATGCATGGTTGCATCTAAATCAGTTGGTTTGATTATTTCATCTGACGATATAGCACTCATTGCACTTAGTAAGCCCACAATGGCAAACGCCGATAGTATTACCCGCTTAAACATACGATGACCTCTTAGTTTTAGTTACTCTAGGGTCTGTTGACCTTTCAAGGTTAAATTTGCAGCAGTTTGTTTGGTGTTTAGGCAAGGCAGAGCCTATGTGGTGTGGTTATTCCCCATAAATAGGCGATAACGGAGCATCAATGCCAAACAGGCGCTGCCCTTCGGGTTCTGCCTAGGAGCGATTTTAATCCGCAAAGGTCAACAGACCCTAAAGCAGACCTGTAAACTCAAGAATAAATTTCACACGCAATAAAACTTTACGAAGACGGGAATTTAATCGATCCGAGTTTGTCTATTAATATCGTAATAGCACAACGACTGTGATAGCTTAAATACAAACAATATTAATAAGTTATCTGTATGAGCACTTTGCCAAGTATAAAAATATTAACAAATTCTAGTCTGCTTTTTGATGTTTCTCACTACAGCGAACAACACATACTTGCGACGCAAAAAAAACTCTGGGCGCTGTCACAGTATTGTAAAAACACCAATGAGTTTATAGATTTAGTCCCCGGGATGAACTCATTAACCTTGTATTTAAAATCAGCCAGTAATTTACATCAATGGCAAAACACCTTAACAAAACTATGGGATGAGGTTGATGATTACGCCTTTGAAAGTCAGCATCATAAAATAGACACCTATTACCAAGGTGAGGATTTAAACTATGTGGCTAATTATCACAAGCTAACAATAGATGAGGTAATTAATTTACACAGTAAAGAAATTTACCATGTGTTGTTTTTAGGTTTTGTGCCCGGTTTTCCTTATTTACATGGGCTCAATTCTCAACTGTTTACCCCAAGGCGTGATAACCCACGAGTCAGTGTTCCTAAAGGCGCGATTGCGATTGGGGCAGACCAAACAGGCATTTATCCTGAAAACTCACCTGGTGGCTGGCATATTATTGCTCATACTGATGCCTGTTTATTTGATGCAACCGCCTCAAACCCTTGTTTATTTAAACCCGGTGACACCCTTGAATTTGTGCCTGTTAAAAGGAGTAAACAATGATTAAAGTAATCAAACCCGGTATACAGCTTACAATCCAAGATTTAGGCCGTGTGGGTTTTCGTCATTTAGGGGTTAGCCGCTCGGGTAGCTTAGACGCCTATGCGCACATTATTGCCAATCGCTTAGTAAATAATCACGATAACGATGCCGTACTTGAACTCACCGTTGGGTTATGTGAATTGCAATTTGAGTGCGATACCGTCATTGCTCTGCATGGAGCCGACTTAAACGCTAAACTTGACGCTCAAGCCGTTTACCCCGGGTGGAGTTATCCGGTAAAAGCAAAACAAACACTTAAATTTGATACAGGACGCGGTGGCTCCAGAGCTTACATTGCCGTAAAAGGTGGAATTGAATGCCCTGAAGTTATGGGTTCTAAATCAACCGACTTAGGGGCAGCCATTGGTGGTTTTAATGGCCGAGCATTACAAAGCGACGATATTATAAAAATAACCCCATATACTCAGCCTTGGCTATGCAATAAAGGTGCATTAACACCGCCTAAACGAAAAGTTATTCGGCTACATCAAGGCCCACATCATGAACTACTTACACCTGAGTGTATAAACGCTTTCTGTACCACCTCATTTACTATTAACCCGAATAGTAATCGAATGGGAGTACGCTTAGATCATAATAACAGCCAAATAATGCAACACTCGCTCTCACTGCACTCACTCGCGGTAGCACCGGGAAGCGTGCAACTCCCACCTGATGGCAACCCAATTGTGCTGTTAAATGATGCACAAACAACGGGGGGCTACCCATTGATAGGCCATGTAATAGAGGCGGATTTACATCAGTTTGCTCAGTTTAGAACCGCCGATTCTATTACTTTTGAGTTTGTAACGCTTGAACAAGCAACCGCGGCAAAAAGTAAACTCGATGCGCATCTATCTCAGCTTAAACTGAGTTTAAATCACTATTGGGCTAATTAACATAATACGATAACGCTGTTTTCTTAATGATTATATTTGCACCCACTTGGTGCAAATATAAATTTTCATGAGCATTAAATGCTTATCCCTGCCTGTTTTAAATTAAAAATTGTACAATCAGTTGCTATCACACTATCAACCTCACCATGTTGGTGCACCAGTAACTTGTTTGGTGCATAAATTATTCTTATTAATTTAAAAAAGCCGTGTGACTTAGTTATTTATTTCTGATAAAACAAGGTTAGTCTTTAGCAAACTCGCTATCGTAGGCACTTAATAGGAATGAGGAAAAATTATGTGTTCAATTTTTGGTGTACTCGATATTAAATCGGATCCCAGCCAGTTACGCACTCAGGCAATCGAAATGTCTAAACTGTTACGTCATCGTGGGCCTGATTGGTCTGGTGTGTATTCATCTGATAAAGCAATTTTAGTGCATGAGCGCTTAGCCATTGTTGGCGTATCAAGCGGTGCTCAACCCCTTTACAACCCAGAAAAAACCCATATTTTAGCGGTTAATGGCGAAATTTATAACCACAAAGAGCTGGCCGCTAATTTAGAGGTCGACTTTGATTTTCAAACCCAGTCAGATTGTGAAGTGATTTTAGCCCTGTATAAACAAAAAGGGCCGGCATTTTTAGATGACTTAAATGGTATTTTTGCTTTTTGTTTATATGACGAAGAGCAAGACGCGTACTTAATTGGTCGCGATCACATTGGTATTATTCCACTGTACACAGGTCACGATGAGCACGGTAACTTTTATGTAGCGTCAGAGCTCAAAGCGCTGTCACCTATTTGTAAGCACATTGAAGAGTTTCCGCCGGGGCATTACCTGTACAGCAAAGACGGCAAATTAACCCCTTACTATAAACGTGATTGGCAACGCTTCGACGCTGTTAAAAACAACGATGCCAAAGCAGAAGATGTAAAAGATGCATTGGAAGCGGCGGTTAAGCGCCAGCTTATGTGTGACGTACCCTATGGCGTATTGCTATCGGGTGGCTTAGATTCATCGGTTATTTCCGCTATTACCCAGCGCTTTGCTGCAAAACGTATTGAAGATAACGATGAAAGCGATGCTTGGTGGCCTAAACTGCATTCCTTTTCGGTGGGTTTAGAAGGCTCCCCCGATTTAGCCGCAGCGCAAAAAGTAGCTGATATGATAGGGACTATTCACCACCCTATTATCTTTACTATTCAACAAGGTATTGATGCACTTAAAGAAGTGATTTACCACATTGAAACTTACGATGTAACCACCATTCGTGCATCAACCCCAATGTACTTAATGGCCCGTCAAATTAAAGCCATGGGTATAAAAATGGTGCTCTCAGGTGAAGGTGCAGATGAATTATTTGGCGGTTATTTATATTTTCATAAAGCGCCTAATGCACAAGAATTTCATGAAGAGCTGAACCGTAAAGTTTCAAAGCTCCATATGTTTGACTGTTTACGTGCCAATAAATCAATGGCGGCTTGGGGTGTTGAAGCACGCGTACCATTTTTAGATAAAGAGTTTGTTGATGTGGCAATGCGCATTAACCCTGAAGCTAAAATGTGTAAAGACGGCAAAATTGAAAAACACATTTTACGTGCAGGCTTTGACGGCTACCTCCCAGATGAAGTGTTATGGCGTCAAAAAGAGCAATTCTCTGATGGCGTTGGCTACAGCTGGATAGATACCTTAAAAGAATTTGTTAATGAGCAAGTAACGGATCAAGAATTGGCGAATGCCAAATTTAAATACCCAATTAACACGCCAGACTCTAAAGAAGCGTATTTTTACCGCAGTATTTTTGAGTCGCACTTCCCGGGCGATGCCTCGGCTAAGTGTGTACCACATGGTAAATCAGTTGCGTGTTCAACCCCAGAAGCACTCGCATGGGATGCATCATTTCAAAATAATGCCGACCCATCAGGGCGCGCCGCGGGCGTTCATAACGAAGCGTACAAATGAAAATTTAACCATCCTAAGCTGCAGTGTTAAAGCTGCAGCTTTTTTTGGTGTCTTTGTGCGTAATTTTCTTAAAATGCTTATTGCACTGAGAGAAGAGAATGAGAAGAAAATGAGAAGAAAATGAGAAAGTAAAAGCCATTCTGCCTCATCATTTTTGTTTAATTATGTGGCTTTGTTACTTCTCTAAAAGCGTAGCGTCTCTTTGTCCTCTTTGTGAGTTAAGCTGTTAAGACTCAAAATAAATGAGAAAGCAAATTAGTTTAAACTGCAAAATAAGTATGCCACCTTTTTATAAAAACTACTTTAACATCGCTATTATCATTGCTGATTCTATTAACCTCCCCTTGGCTAAAAATCCAAAGCTATAAAAATGTAATTAAAAAGTCATAAAAAAGCCCATTTAACAAATTACTCTTAGTTTTAAAAATCAGAGTACGCTTTTAGCGTATCCAATTAAGTGATTTATCTGTTTATACGCCCTATTAATATGAATATTCATTAACTTAGCTTTTGCATTCATTGCTATTTACTACTATAAAATAAAGTGCTAACGCGTTAGTTTTCATTTTCTTAGCGACCAGACATGTACAATAAAAAGACAAAGTCAGCTCAAAATTTTAGCAAAGTGTTAATTCTTTCGTATTTAATATTTAACTCCCCTAGCAGTAAAGGTATGATGGGCAATTAAATTAGTTAGTCTTCTAATTATTCGTGTTGTTAGCTTTGGCAAAGAATCTAATAAGACGAATACAGTGAACTATAAAAAACTGGCATTAAGCCAGCCTGTTTCATTAACCAATGAGGTATTGCATGAGCGAGAATCATGACAAGTACAGTATTGACAATACGGACTACACCGTAGGTCAAGATAATGTGCAAAAATGGGGGTTTGATATACATAACCCTGTATTCGGAATAAGTGCAGGGTTAATAGCGCTGTTTTTAATTGCCGTATTAGTATCTGATGCCGAAGTTGCTAAAACGACGCTAGATGGTATTAAAACCGATATTATTAATAATTTTGACGGCCTGTTTATGTGGGCTGCTAACTTCTTTGTTATTTTTTGTTTAGTTTTAATTTTTTCGCCTTACGGCAATATCCGTTTAGGCGGCGACGATGCTAAACCATCTCACTCTCGTATTTCTTGGCTGGCAATGTTATTTGCAGCAGGTATGGGTATTGGCTTAATGTTTTGGGGAGTTGCTGAACCGGTGGCTTATTACACCGGCTGGTATGAAACACCGCTTAATGTGGCTGCCAACACCCCAGAAGCAGCAAAGCTTGCAATGGGCGCAACTATGTTCCACTGGGGTCTTCATCCTTGGGCCATTTATGCGGTTGTCGCGCTTTCTTTAGCGTTTTTCACATACAATAAAGGCTTACCGCTTTCTATACGCTCAATTTTTTACCCTATTTTAGGTGATAAAGCATGGGGCTGGCCGGGGCATATAATCGATATTTTAGCTGTGCTTGCGACCTTATTTGGTTTGGCAACGTCTTTAGGATTAGGTGCTCAACAAGCTTCAGCGGGTATTAACCACGTATTTGGCCTTGAAGGTGGCGTAGGTTCACAAATTCTGGTTATTACAGGGGTGACGTTATTAGCCATTGTCTCAGTTATTCGAGGCATTGATGGTGGCGTTAAGCTACTAAGTAACGTCAATATGCTTATTGCTTTAGTGCTACTGGTATTTGTATGTTTAGTTGGTTTTGCTGTATCTATGGGTAATATACCAAACACGGTAATGGGCTATGTAGAAAACATTATTCCGTTAAGTAACCCACATGGTCGTGAAGATGAAACATGGATGCATGGATGGACAGTATTTTATTGGGCTTGGTGGATTTCGTGGTCACCGTTTGTAGGTATGTTTATTGCCCGTGTTTCACGTGGTCGTACAATTCGTGAGTTTTTAACCGCTGTACTACTTATTCCTACAGCAGTCACTATCTTATGGATGTCTATTTATGGCGGCATCGCAATTGACCAAGTAGTTAATGGAATTGGTGCCCTAGGAACTGACGGTTTAACAAGTGTGCCTATGGCGATGTTCCAAATGCTTGATGAAATGCCAATGGCGAACGTTTTATCTTTCATTGCTATTGTTTTAGTACTGGTATTCTTTATTACTTCTTCTGATTCAGGGTCACTTGTAATCGATTCAATCACAGCAGGTGGTAAGATTGATGCGCCGGTACCACAGCGTATTTTTTGGGCGTCTGTTGAGGGTGCTATCGCTGCTGCATTACTTTGGATTGGTGGCACTCAAGCGATTGAAGCACTGCAAGCGGGGGCTATATCAACCGGTCTGCCATTTACCATTGTATTGTTATTGATGTGTGTAAGCTTAATTTTAGGTTTACGAACTGAGCCTCGCCCAGTTAAATAACACAACACATTCCATAATAAAAAAGCCGCAAATTGCGGCTTTTTTTGTGCTCTATTTTTAACAGTAATGCTTCAATAGCTAAAGCCAAATTTCACTCACTGGCGTGTCTGATCTATAGTGGTAACTCAGCTGCGCTTGCAGCAGCTCGGCAGTGGCTAGTGCATCAGTAAGCGCATTATGGTTTTGATACAGTGGCAATGAATAACGCTCCCGTGTATCACTTAACCTAAGTGATCCTAGCTTTGAATTAAACAGCCTGCCTAATAACCCCTGCCGCGCTTTAAGCGCCCGCCTTTCTATTTCCATCGTATCAACTAGTGCAAACTCAATGCCCTCTTTTATACGCATAAGTAGCGCGTTATAAAAAAAATGACGTTCTATTGCAGCATAATGTACCACCACCACTTTGCCTTTAAGGGCATCAAGCAGTGGCGCTAAAATTCGATTAAGATCAGGGGCTTCATCCACTTCTGAATGAGTAATTCCATGAATAACTATTGACTCTTCACTTAAATCTCGTCGTGGTTGCACCACCCAGTGACGGCTCTCTTTACAATAAATACGATTTACATTAAAAGGCACCAGCCCCACACTAACAATATCATCGCTATTCGCATCAAGGCCGGTTGTTTCAAAGTCGAGCGCCACAAAAGGGACATCTTTAAGTGGAGCAGCCTGATTGGTAAACGCTTGTTGATAAAAGTCTTTAAGTAACGGGTTTTGCGCAGTTTGCAATAACTGCTCGTAGCGCTGTGACCAATCTAACGGTGATTTAGCCATAACTTATTTCACACCCGGGTGCGCAGAATAGCTAAATTTTAAAAAGCTTTGCGCTTTTTCTAAAATAGCAAAGGCTTCTTTTAAATTACTTTGCTCAAAGGGTGAAAGTAAATGGGGGTCTAGATCGTTATCTGGGGCTTCACCCTGCTCTATTTGCCACGCCTGATGACGAATACGTACTGTGGCAATATACTCAAACGCATCACGTAAATCTTGTGCTTTACCTTTAGGCAGTAAATTTGCCTCTATAATATCTTCTAAGCGCTCAAAGGAGTTTTGTTTACGTGAGCCAACCGCTAAGGCGTGCACGCGCACCACATCAGATAGCGGCGCCGTACCACGGCGTTTTAAGTTCATTGACCGCTTATGCTGGCCATTATGCTCAAGCACAAAACCGTTAAAGAATCCTAGTGGCGGCGTTCTATTGCGGGCATTGGCAGCAAGGTTCGCTAAAAAGCGTTTGTTTACTTTGCTTTCTTTGGCCACCAGCGTTTTAAGCTCATCGGCCCATTTTAGCTTGCCCCATACACCATCTAAGTCAAAAAATATCGAACTATTAAGCAGTGCTTGCGGTTTCGGCTCGGCCATCCAACTAGCAAATTTTTCTTTCCATTGTGTACGGGTCATACGCCATTTTTTAAACGACGCCATAATTTCACCGTCACAATAGGTATAGCCACATTTAGCTAAACCATCACATACAAAATCTGATAGGTTTTGAAAATACTCATCGTGCAGTGCCTCATCAAAACTATTATCCAAAATGAGAGCATTATCTTGATCAGTCACAATTAGCTGCTCGTCGCGGGCCATTGAGCCTAAGGCTATAAAACAATAAGGAATAGGCGGCTCGCCAAATTTTTCTTCGGCCAGTGCTAACAAACGCTGTTTAAAGGTACGCCCTATGACCGCCATAGCGGTTCCGATCATATGCGAATTTGCATCTTCATTAACCATACGTACAAATACATTAGGTAATTGGCGCGCGTAATGAACTAAGTCATCAACTGATTGCTGCGCTAAAATACCGCGTACTAACAGTAAGCTACTTTGTGATTCATAACGTAAAATGTCAGACAGCGATATTACCCCAATAGGCCGTTTTTTATGTACCACAGGTAAATGATGTAAGTTATCTCTTAGCATGGCTAATACGGCTTCAAACACATAGGCGTTGCTATCAAGTAGTACTAAGCTTGATGTCATGACTTCTTTGGCGGGTGTATCATATGTTAACCCTTGGGCAACCACCTTAGTGCGAATATCTCTGTCGGTTATGATCCCAACAACTTGACCGTCGTCTTCTTCTGGGTCGTCGCTTATTTGTTTTTCTATGTCGGTAACTAACACTGAAGAGACCGATTCTTGCGTCATTAAAAATGCGACGTCTTGAATAGCAGTTTGCATTGTTACTGTGACCACATCACGGTGTAATAATGACTTCACTTTCGCGGTGGTTAAATCATTGCTGTCGGCTTGCTCTACAATGGCTTGGTGCAAACGTACGTTACCATCCACTTCAAAAAAATCGGCAAAGGTTTCGTATTTATCACAATATTCGTTGAAGGTATTAACGTTAATACAATAGGTTAAGGTGTCTTCTAGGGCTCGAGCCGGAAAGCGCACTTTGCGGTTCATCAATAGGCCCATTTGGCCAAAAATGCCGCCTGTGGCTAAACGATTATAGAGCTCGCCATTACGACGTGAAATTTCAACCGAGCCACTACGAATAATATATAAGTCACTAATATCTTGGCCTAAATGTAAAATATCAGTTTGCGCACGAAAATAAGCAACTTCAATTTGCATTGCTAGTTCGTTTAGTGCCTCGCTCTCAAGCGTATCAAAAGGGGGGTGTTCAACTAAAAATTGGGCTATTTCAACTTGCTCGGCCTGCATGGGTGATCCTTGTGGCTTTAATCTAGTTGAATTGTGGGCTTGATTGGCTATTTTTTCAAAGAAAAATAGCCAATTAGCGTAATTAGTTAGTCAAGTTGCTCCAGCTCTTGGGCTAATTGCTTTGACTCATCGCCACGAGGACTGGTAAAGCGGGCTAATCCTAAATAAATCACCGGTGTTAAGTAAAGCGTAAACAATACCGCTAACGCAAGTCCACCAAATACCACCCAGCCAATGGCATTACGTGCTTCTGCTCCGGCACCAGTTGACATAATTAGGGGTAACGCACCGAGTAAGGTCGATATTAAGGTCATGGTGATTGGTCTTAAACGTACCAATGCAGCTTGTTCAACCGCTTTTCGAACACTCAGCCCCTGATCTCTTAATTGATCAGCAAACTCGACCAATAAAATTGCATTTTTAGCGATTAACCCAATTAACATCACTAGGCCTATTTGCGAGTAAATATTCAGTGAGGTACCGGTTAAATACAGCGCTAAAATGGCCGATGTAATCCCAAATGGTACAGTGATCATTACCACGATTGCACTGTTAACATTTTCAAATTGCGCCGCAAGTACTAAAAACACAATTAAAAATGCCAATACGTAGGTCATTAATACTTCGTTGGAGGTTTCTTCAAATGTCAGTGCTTCCCCTTTAAACGCAAGGGTAATACCTGCTGGTAATGATTGCTCAGACACTTGCTTTATTTGCTCCACTAAGGTGGCAATTGTTAAGCCTTCAGGCAGCTCCATACTGAGCTCTATGGCACGGCGCTGAGCATGACGCTCAAGCTCGGCGGCAACCCCTTCCTCTGAAATGTTAGCGACACTACTGAGCGGTACCAATTGATTATTACGAGCTCTAATAAACAAGTTTGCTAAATCACTTGGGTCGTTAATAGTTTGATTTTGTGCCTGTAGCATAATAGGAATAGATTGATCGCCAATGTTTAAATCAGCGATATCGTCACCATTAATAGCGGCTTTTAACGTAATTGCGATATCACTTAAAGACACGCCAAGTTCTTCTGCGCGTCGTCTGTCAATATTAACACGCAATTGCGGCTGCGATGGCTGATACGATACTCTTACCGGCGCAACTTCTGGCACGGCTTTTTCAAGATCAGCTGAGAACTGCTGTGCAGCCTTAAATATTTCAAGGTAATCTTGTCCCAGTAAAGCGATTTCTATGCCGCCACCTTGGCCACGTAAATTTAAGCTATTTGCCCCACCAGGGTAAGCTGGTGCGCCTGGGATGTTGCCTAAAGGCTGGCGAATTTTATTAATAATTTCTTGTTGGCTAAAGTTACGTTCATCCCAATGCTTTAATGGCACAGTAATAAACACAATATTGGGATCCCATTGCCCAACCACAGTGTAAATAGACTCAATTTCACCACTTTCAACGAAAGGCAATAAGGTATCTTCCATTTTAATGGCTTGTCTATCCATAAAGTTTAACCCTACGCCATCAGGTCCGCGGGCAAATATTCTAATTTTACCGCGATCTTCAGTAGGGAGCAGTTCGTTATCTAAACTCATATACAAAGCACCCGAACCGCCTGCAACTAAT
This sequence comes from Pseudoalteromonas issachenkonii, assembly GCF_002310795.1. Lineage (NCBI taxonomy): Bacteria > Pseudomonadati > Pseudomonadota > Gammaproteobacteria > Alteromonadales > Pseudoalteromonadaceae > Pseudoalteromonas > Pseudoalteromonas issachenkonii. Next base: position 1,611,147 of record NZ_CP011030.1, on the reverse strand, counting down.
AAACAAACAATAAAGGTAACCCACGCATGATCCAGTACTTTATGAATTGTTTTGGTATAAATATTGGCAAGCACGTTACCAAATTTCGCAAAGGGGTGAAAACCACCTTGCTTAAGCTTTAGTTTTGAGGTGAGCGCCGGTACTAACGATAAAGCAACAAAGCTAGATATAATTACCGCACCAGCTAGTACGCCACCAAACTCCCTAAATAAACGCCCTGCTGTAGAGGGTAAAAATGCGATGGGTACAAACACAGCCGCTAATACTGCAGTGGTGGCAATAACGGCAAAAAATACTTCGCGGGTACCAACAACCGCTGCGGCACGCCTTCCAAGGCCTAACCCTCGCTGGCGTTGAATGTTTTCACTCACTACAATTGCATCATCAACAATTAATCCTGTCGCTAATACCAGTGCTAATAAGGTTAAAATATTAATTGAAAACCCAAGTGCCCATATCAGTGCTAATGAACCTATAAGCGCAACAGGAATGGCAAATGCTGGGACTAATGTTGCACGCCATGAGCCAATAAACACCCACAAGGTGATGATCACTAGCAGTACCGTCAGTACCAATGAGTTAATCACTTCATCTACTGAGCTTCTAATAAACTGCGCGTCATCTGATGTTAGCGTAAACTCCATCTCAGGAAAGCGCTCCCGCATCCCCTCTATAAGGTTGAGTACTTCATCAGAAATTTCGATAGTGTTGGACTGTGCTTGGCGAATAATTTCCATACCAATAACAGGTTTACCATTAAGTCTTACCATAGAGCGCGGATCGGCCGGACCAAAGTACACGGCAGCAATATCGCTAATGCGAGTATCGCCCTGGATTATAATGTCGCCCACCTGTGCGGGGGTAACAGACGTTGCATCAGCGCGCACTATTATTTGCTGATCGTTTGATTTTAAACTCCCTGCAGGCACATCAAAGGGGGCTTGCCTGAGTACATCGGCAACATCTGGAATCGTTAAATTAAAACTGCTGAGCTTTAATGGATCAATGCGAACCCTGAGCACACGTTCTCTATCGCCGTTTAATCGTACGTCGGCAACGCCAGGAATAGTTAAAAACTGCGGCGCTAAGTCAACATCAACCCGCTCTGTTAAAGCCTCTAACGATAAGCTTTCACTTGATACTGTTAATGAAACCACCGCTTCAGCGTCGTTATCAGCCTTAATAATAGAAACGCGCTCTACCTCTTCAGGGAGCTCTCTTTGCACTCGAGCAACGGACTCACGCGTTTCATTCGCGGCGTCGTCAAGATTAACACCCGGTCTAAATTCAACCACAATGCGTGAATTACCTTCTTCACTTTGTGCACGAATCGATTTAACACCGCTCACGCGGGCCACGGCACCTTCAAGTTTACTGGTAACTTCGGTATCAACGGTTTCAGGTGAACCACCAGGGAACGAGGCTGATACAGTAATACGGGGTCTGTCTACATCTGGAAGCTCTCGAACTTCTACGCCAGCTATGGCGGCAATTCCGGCAATAATAATCAGTAAATTCAGTACCACAATAAGCACTGGGCGGCGAATAGCCATTGATGGCAAGTCTTGCATCATAGGTTGCTGTTTCATGGCTACTCCTGCGTATTAGCGATTGGCGCTGAGAAGCTTAGCTCTTGGTTAGCTCGTAAGCGCTGTACGCCCTCTACCACTAAGTTATCTTGTTCTTTTAAAGCCCCCGAAACTAATAAACGACCTGCAAGGCGCTGTTCAATTTTAACATCAATTCGAGTGGCTTTTTTATCAACACTTGTCCATACGTAAGGGCCTGTTGCTCCCCACAGTAATGCCGCCTCAGGTACAGCAGCAAAACGTTGCCCTTCTACTTCAATATGAACACGAAAACTCATGCCAGGTAAGAACTTTTGCTGCGGGTTTTCAAGCTGCGCTTTTACACGTAAGGTGCGGGTTTGTGGGTCTATTCGTGAATCTAGATAAGCAATTTTTGCGTTTACAGCATTTTGTGACTGCCAAGGGAATACTTTTACATTGCCTTTATTGCGCAGCATATAAACGGCCGATTCTGGGGCGTTAAAGTTTATATATAAAGCACGCGTATCATCAATACTTGCAATCGCCGTTTGGGGAGTAATTCTGTCACCCACTTCAACGTCGGTAAGTCCCATAGTGCCGTTAAAAGGCGCACGAACTTGGCGGTCTTCAAATTCTGTTTCTGCTTGGGTAAGGGTCACTTTTGCTAATTCAACAACTGTTTTTGCATCATCCACATCACTTTGTGGCACAGCCCCTTTTGCTTGGCTTTGCTTTAAACGTGCGAGGGTTCTTTGGGTGTCAGCAAGTTTTATTTTTGCCTCTTCAAGTGCCGCTTTTTGTCTGCGTGAATCAAGTTCGAGTAACACATCACTGGCCTTTACGCTATCACCCGGTTTAAAATGCACCGCAGTTACTTTATCGCCCACAGCCGGATATAAAATAACCGAATGAATTGCTTCGGCGTTACCGACAGCCTGAACTTGCTCTTTAGCATGTTCCATCGCTACCTGCTCCACCACGACATTGGCACTCTTTACAGATAAACTTAACGACATTAAAGAAAAAAACACGCTGGTAAAAAAAATTCGCGATTTCAAAGGTTCACCCTAATTAATTATTATTTGCATTATGTTACGTAGTTTAACAGCTCTATGATCAATAAATAGCTAAGTACGATAAATTAGCAAAACAGTAAGCTGAAATTAAGCATGTTAGCCACTCTTACATATTTTTACAGCTGCATACAAAATCCACACATATTTAAATTACATTTATGACTATGATTTAGCTCATCAATATTTTTATTAAAGGCACATTTATGAAAAAGAGTTTAATTATGGTGATCTTGCTATCAGGCTGTGCATCACCAGGGATTGATCGGGCAGATCAAAATCAAGTTGTTAAACGTTATTATGCGTCTGTTGAATCAATACAAAAAGTAACACTCTCCTCAGAAGTGGGAACTGGAATAGCTGCTGGTGCGGGGTTTGGCTTTGTAGATAGCTTGGATGGCAACAAAGAAGAAATGATTGGCGGCGCCATTGTTGGTGGACTAGTCGGTGGATTATTTACTGCTTTATTTGAAGGGGGCAACACCGCGTATCAGTATAATCTATATGCTGCTGATGAAGGTGAATTTACCGTTATTCAAAAGAAAAAGCTCGATAAAAACACAAAATGTGTGCTCGTCAATGCTGCCAACAAGGTCACGCTCTCTACTACAGATACAAGCAATTGTGAAAAGAGTATAAAATAAAAAACCTCAGTTAAAACTGAGGTTTTTTTATTAATAACGTACAAACAAAAAGTACCGCTTATTTATTTCGCTGTGCTTCTTTTTGCGCTTTTTTAGCTTCTTTACGTTGTTGTAAAACAGCTTGTGCTTCGTTACCAATGTGGCCTTCACCGCGCGCTTGAGCAAGCTCTATTTGCTTTTGGCGCTCTGCAAAGCGAGCGCGTTGTTCATCGGTTACATTGTCAATACAGTGGTGACACGACACCCCTTCCATGTATTCTGGCTTTTGCTTTTCTTCTTCTGTGATAGGCATGCGACATGCGTGACATTGATCGTATGAGCCTTTTTGTAAGTCATGATTTACCGCTACACGGTTATCAAATACAAAACACTCGCCTTCCCACATGGTTTCTTCTTTTGGCACTTCTTCTAGGTATTTTAATATGCCGCCTTCAAGGTGATATACCTCATCAAAACCTTGCTCTTTCATATAGGCTGTTGATTTTTCACAGCGAATACCACCAGTACAAAACATGGCTACTTTTTTATGTTTTGATGGGTCTAGGTTTTCTTTGGCCCACTGAGGAAATTCACGGAACGTTTTAGTGTTTGGATCTACTGCGTTTTGAAACGTACCAATTTCAATTTCGTAATCATTACGGGTATCAACAAGGATCACCTCTGGATCAGAAATAAGGGCATTCCATTCATGTGGCTTAACATAACTGCCCACTACTTTTAATGGGTCTACGCCTTCAACACCCATAGTCACAATTTCTTTTTTCAGCTTAACTTTTGTGCGATAAAACGGGCATTCGTCATCAAATGATTCTTTGGTAACAATGTTGTCTAAATTTGGTTGGGTGTCTAACCACGCAAGTAAATTATCTATGCCTTCACGTTTTGCAGAGACAGTACCGTTAATCCCCTCTGCAGCAATTAATAAAGTGCCTCGTACTTCGTTTTGCTCCATTACATTAAGTAAAGGTTGGCGAAGTGCTTCAAAATCCGGCAGAGAAACAAATTTATACAGAGCGCATACAACAAAGTGTTCGCTGGTTACATTGTCTTTATGGACAGCAGTCATGGTATTCCTATTTTGCTTTTAAAACCCGCAAGGGGCGGTTTACCGAATCGTAAATCCGGCGCATATGGGGCGCGTATTTTACGCTTTTTTTATTTAAATGCAAAAAAATGGATGATAATGCGCTTTTTACTGTTAGCGCAGTAGCTCAGTGGGCTATAATGCGCGGATAAATTTATACAGACTTGCTCATATTGGAGAAACATACATTGCACTTTACTGATCTTGGGATTGATACTCGCCTAGAAACACAATTAGCGCACCAAGGGATCACCCAGCCTACCGATATTCAAGCTCATGCTGTGCCAACGGCACTGGCGGGACATGACATTTTCGCTCAGTCAAAAACTGGGTCAGGCAAAACTTTAGCGTTTTTATTACCGGCTGTGCAGCGTGTAATGAAACAAAAAGCACTCAGTAAACGTGATCCTCGTGTACTTATTGTTGCTCCAACTCGTGAGCTTGCGACCCAAGTTTTTACTCAACTTCGATTACTTATTGCCGGTACCAACATAAAGGCCGTTAAAATCCTCGGTGGCGAAAATTTTAACGACCAAATTAAAGCACTGCGTAACGACCCTCACTTTGTGGTCGCCACACCTGGGCGTTTAGCCGATCATTTAAAGCAACGTTCATTACAATTAAGTGGCCTAGAGTTACTTATATTTGATGAAGCTGACCGTATTTTAGATTTAGGTTTTACCGATCAACTTAAATTAATTAATGAACTGGCCGATCATCGTCTTCGTCAAACTTTGTTGTTTTCGGCGACATTAGATCATGCTCAAGTTGATGCGTTATCGCGTAATTTATTAAAAAAACCAAAACAAATTATGCTCAGTGCAGCCAATGAGCAACACAGTGATATTAAACAAACATTGTATTTAGCTGACCACCTTGATCATAAAGAAGCACTGCTTGAGCACTTTTTAAACCAAGATAACGTCGGCCAGTGCATTATATTTACTGCCACACGAGCTGATACCAGCCGTTTAAGTGAATCATTAAATAGTAAAGGCTTTAAATCTGTCGCATTAGCTGGGGATTTAACTCAAAGTAAGCGCCTTGATATTATGGATGCGTTTAGCCGTGAAAACTTTAAAATATTAATTACTACAGATGTTGCTTCGCGCGGTTTAGATTTACTCAGTGTTACCCATGTTATTAACTTTGATTTACCAAAACACGCAGAAGAATACGTTCATCGTATTGGTCGAACTGGTCGTGCTGGTTTTAAAGGTAACGCATTATCACTTGTGGGCCCTAAAGATTGGGCAAGTTACTTGGCAATAAAATCATTTTTAAATGATGAATTATCGTTTGCTGCTGTTGAGGGTTTAAAAGCGAAATTTAAAGGTATTAAAGAGAAAAAAGTAACGCCAATTAAACCGACTAAAAAAGCAGTGACCACGAATAAGCCACAGCCAAAACGAAAAGCAAAACCGAAAAAGCCAGCGGCCCCAATTAAAGCACCTATTAATATTGATGGTGATACCCCGATGCGTCGTAAAAAAAAGCCTGAGCAGGAATAATTATGAGTTACCTAGGAACCACCCAAACCCTTTTTGTTAAAGAAGTCAGCAACGAAGGTGCCTATTTAGATGGGCACGACTTAGGTGAAGTTTATTTACCTAAACATGAAATAAAACATGAGCTTGAAGCCGGCGATAGCATCAGCGTATTCACTTTTTTAGATAATGCAAACCTGCCAACAGCCACAACTAAAAAGCCGCATGCTCAAGTGGGTGAATATGCCCTACTGCGTGTAAAAGAAATAAACAGCATAGGCGCGTTTTTAGATTGGGGCTTAGAAAAAGACGTACTTGCACCGTTTAATGAACAAAAACCACGTATGCAAGAAGGCTACTCATATTTAGTGCGTTTATATCTTGATAACGCCAGTCAGCGTATTTGTGCCTCAACTAACTTTAACCGTTTTTTATCAAAAGATGAGCCTCAGTATAGTCACTTACAAGAAGTTGACTTAATTGTTGCAGGCAAAACTGATATTGGTTACAAGGTGCTTATTGAAGAATCCCATTTTGGCGTCGTGTTTTACAACATGGTGTTTAAAAACCTGTTTGTTGGTCAAAAGCTAAAAGGATTTATTCAAAAAGTACGTGAAGACGGGAAAATTGACGTCATACTTGAAAAACCAGGCATGGGTAAAGTAAGCGAGCTTGGTGAAAAAATAATGGAAAAACTAAAGGATGAGGGTGGCATATTAGCCATAGGCGATAAGTCTGATCCTGAATTAATTAAAAAAGTATTTTCGACCAGCAAAGCAAACTACAAAAAAGCCATTGGCGGTTTATTTAAACAAGGCTTAATTGATATTGAAGCTAAGTCTATTCGTTTAAAATAATTAAATAAAAAAGCCACTTAAGTTTTAAACCTAAGTGGCTTTTTAGTATCTGAAATTTATAACCTAATATTTTTATAAGGTAAGGTACAGCGAGAATATTCATTTGAGTATTCAATTAATTCTTTTTTAGAATCTAGATTTAACGGCGCTAGCCTAAAAACTTTTTCTGTACACTCATTTTGCATTTCATCATGTGTCGCAACACAGTCTCTGCTGCTAATATCTATTCCTGCTAACACACCTTCATTGGTGTAACACAGATGCTGGGCATAATTTTGAGCAATTTTTTTAAACTTGAATAAATCAACGGGGTAACCAGATACCAAGTCAGTAACGTTTGAAACATCATCATACATTTTAGTTGAAAAAACATATTTATTTACAGCAAAGCCACTAATGATAATTACAACTAAAAATATTATTATACGCAAAGCAAATCCCTCACTGCACACCCATAATTTAAATGTAGCACAAAGAAAAGCAGTTGTAAGGAACTGCTCTCAATTATGCTAATTTTTAATTTAAGCTATTGATTCATTTACATCATTTAGTACTTTTACAGGGTTTTGTGCCTGAGTGATCGGACGCCCTATTACTAAGTAGTCACTGCCCGCTTCAATGGCTTCTTTAGGTGTCATAATGCGTTTTTGATCGCCCGCATCACTTCCCGCTGGGCGAATACCTGGGGTTACTAGTTTAAATTCTCTGCCTAAAGCCGCTTTTAGAATTTCAGCTTCTTGTGCTGAACACACTACACCATCAAGCCCTGCTTGCTTTGTTAATTTTGCTAAATGCATAACTTGCTCTTGGGGTGATTTAGTTATACCTAAACGCTCAAGTTCAGCTTCGTCCATGCTGGTTAATACAGTTACCGCAATCAGTAATGGCGCTTTGTCGCCAAACTGCTCGAGTGCTTGTTTAGCTTTATGCATCATTTCATAACCGCCCGATGCATGTACATTGACCATCCATACACCCATTTTAGCCGCAGCAGTCACCGCTTTAGCAACGGTGTTTGGAATATCGTGAAACTTTAAATCTAAAAATACATCAAAACCTAAATCGACCAATTCTTTAACAAATGCAGGACCAAAATAAGTAAACATTTCTTTGCCCACTTTTAATCGACAGGTATCTGGTGATAACTGTTTTACAAATGCTAAAGCAGTTTGCTGATCATCATAATCAAGCGCGATAAGAATTTTTTTTGATTTTTCGAAAGACATAACTATCCTACTAGTGAGCGAAAAGTATAAAGATTAAAATCCGTCTAAGCCTCTGCTAGGCACAATGGTTTCCCAGTGTTTACATGAAGGGCAATTCCAATAAATGGTGTAGCTAGTAAAGCCACAATGCTGACATTGAAAGTCAGGTTTAGTGGCAATGTACGAAGTAACAAGTTTATCGATTTGATTAAGCACATCTTTTGTATTTTTATTTTCTGTACTCATTAACTGTAATAAAAAACTAAAGCCACGAATAGTGGGTTGACGTTTTAAATTATCAGTTAAAAATTCAAAGGCTTGTTCAGTGTGTCCTTGCTCAAGCAAGGCTTGGCAATGCTGTATTTTTATCATCACCCCACCCTTTTCTAGTAACTCAGTAATGAGTTCATGGAATTGGTGAGTTAATTTTAATTGCTTATAGCTGTGAGCTAACTTTTCAATAAACAATGGCGCAAAAAAAGTAAATTGGCAGATTAATTCTCGCCAATAGTAAATTGCTTTTACGTAATCTTCTTTGGTGTAAGCTGACAGTCCAAGCTCATATAAAGGCCTAATTGTTTTAAAGTTTAAGCTAATGGCTTTGCGCATAAGTTGTGGGTTATTACTGGCAATGGCATGCTCACAGTAAAAATTAGCGATGGCTTTAAAGTGTTGTTCTTTTGAAAAAAGCTCAGTATGCGCTTCAAACATATTAATGCCTTTTTGCCATTCACGGGTTTGTGAATATAAAGAAATAATAGGATCGAGTGCATCTGCATGGCTATTTTTTACCAGCCATATTAAATGTTCTTCTGCGCTGTCTAATAAGCCAGCCATAATATAATCTTCGGCTAGTTCTAAACGGCTATTAGCGGCTTGTTTTTCGTTAAGACTTGGGTGTTTTAGCAGTAGTTCGTGAATTTTTATTGCGCGGTCAAGCTCACCACGGCGGCGAAACATGGTGGCTAAAGTAGAATAATGTTCAACAGAGTCAGCAGCTACTTCGAGCAAATTAATTAAATGCTCAAGCCCCTGATCTTCTTCTCTGTCCAGTAAAAACTTTAAGCCTTTACTGTATTCAGAAGTAATTTGACGATTAAACTGATGAGCCTGATTTTTTGCACTGTTTTTCCCCATGATCCAACCATAACCGGCAGCAACGGGAAGCAGTAAAAACAACAGCTCAATCATAATTAGGTGTCTTTGTTGGCAATACGCTTTTTATTATCTTTTTCAGGCGTTAATTGCTTTTTTAAACGGTAATTTTGCCACTTTAATTGCGTGAACAATTTAAAACTCACAAAACAACCCACTACAACACCTAGCAAAAAGCAGATACTTATTATAACGGCTAAAGGTAATGTATTACTGGCTATTATGTAGTTAATTTGTGTTAATTGTGGGTTTTGAGAACCCAATACAAATGCACCAATTAAAAAAAGTGCCGCCAGAATAATTTTTAATACCTTGAACAAGTAACTACTCCAATAAGTTTACTAAGCAATGCTCTCGTTTACACGGTCACGTAGTTCTTTGCCTGGTTTAAAATGAGGTACATGCTTACCATCTAACTCTACAGTTTCACCTGTTTTAGGGTTACGGCCTGTACGAGGCGCACGGTAATGCAAAGAGAAACTTCCAAAACCTCGGATCTCAATACGATCTGAAGAAGATAATGAGCCGGCCATTTGTTCAAGAATTTCTTTAACAGCGTTCTCAACATCTTTCACAGGAATATGTGAATGTTGTTCAGCAAGTGTTTCTATCAGTTCTGACTTAGTCATAGCGTTTCCTTAAAAAGAAATAGTGGAAGGGCATAAACTGCCCTTCCAATTAAAAGACTATAATTAATTAGTCTTTTTGTGCATTTGCGAAAGCAGCTGCCATTGCGTTTTCAAACACTGGCTCTTCTTTCTTAAGCTTCTCTAGTACTTCTTTCTCTTCTGCTTCGAAAAGAGCTTTAACAGATAAGCTTAAAGTGCGGTTCTTACGATCAACACCAACGTATTTAACTTCGATTTCGTCGCCTACAGAAACAACAGTAGTTGCATCTTCAACGCGCTCTTGAGCGATATCAGCTACACGGATGTAACCTTCAACGCCTTCGATAAGTTCAACAGTTGCGCCTTTCGCATCAACTTCAGTCACTTTACCTTTAACAATAGCACCTTTTTTGTTTGCATCAAGGTAGTTATTGAATGGGTCAGCTTCGATTTGCTTAACACCTAGCGAGATACGTTCACGCTCTGGGTCAACTTGCAATACGATAGCAGTGATTTCGTCGCCTTTCTTGAATTCACGTACAGCTTCTTCGCCAGGTGTGTTCCAAGAAATGTCTGAAAGGTGTACAAGACCATCAATACCACCGTCAAGACCGATAAAGATACCGAAGTCAGTGATTGATTTGATCTTACCAGTAACTTGGTCGCCTTTGTTTTGTAGACGAGCAAATTCCTGCCAAGGATTAGCAATACATTGCTTAAGACCAAGAGAAATACGACGACGTTCTTCGTCGATTTCAAGAACCATAACTTCAACAGTGTCACCTAGTGATACAACTTTTGAAGGGTGGATGTTCTTGTTAGTCCAATCCATTTCAGAAACGTGTACTAGACCTTCAACGCCTTCTTCGATTTCTACGAAGCAACCGTAATCAGTAAGGTTAGTTACACGGCCAGAAAGTTTAGAACCTTCTGGGTAACGACCAGCGATAGCTGCCCATGGATCTTCACCAAGCTGTTTAAGGCCTAGAGATACACGAGTTTTATCTTTGTCGAATTTAAGAACTTTAACTGCGATTTCGTCGCCAACATTAACGATTTCTGAAGGGTGTTTAACACGCTTCCACGCCATATCAGTAATGTGTAGTAGACCATCAACACCACCAAGGTCAACGAATGCACCGTAGTCAGTAAGGTTCTTAACGATACCTTTAACTTCTTGACCTTCAACAAGGTTAGCAAGAAGCTCTTCACGTTCTTGTGAGTTTTCTGATTCGATAACTGCACGACGTGAAACAACAACGTTGTTACGTTTTTGATCAAGCTTGATTACTTTAAATTCAAGCTCTTTGCCTTCAAGGTGAGTTGTGTCACGTACTGGACGAACATCAACAAGTGAACCAGGTAGGAAAGCACGGATTGAATCGACTTCAACTGTGAAACCGCCTTTAACTTTACCGTTGATAACACCAGTAACAGTCTCTTGCTCTTCACATGCTTTCTCAAGACGGATCCACGCTTCGTGACGCTTCGCTTTCTCACGAGAAAGGATAGTTTCACCGAAACCGTCTTCGATTGCATCTAGTGCAACATCTACTTCGTCGCCAACAGCAACTTCTAGTTCACCAGCAGCATTTTTGAACTGCTCTGCAGGGATAGCACTTTCTGATTTAAGACCAGCATCTACAAGTACAATGTTGTTCTCGATTGAGATTACTGTACCTTTAACGATAGAGCCTTGCTCTGCTTCAAAACCCTTTAAGCTTTCTTCAAATAACTGCGCAAAATTTTCTGACATACGAATATACGTCTCATATATTAATACCAATAAGCAACCATGCTGCATGGGGTTGTTAAAATAGCACTGGCATCCTGCTGGTGCATAAAATGTATTTAGCTTCGTTTAGGAAGCTTACCTTCTGAGATGCTCGCATCTAATAAAGTTATAACTTTATCAAAGACTTGCTGTGCGTTGAGTTCGCTAGTATCAAGCTCAATCGCATCCTCTGCAGGTACAAGCGGCGCAACGGCGCGATTCATATCGCGATCGTCACGTGCTTGAATGTCCTGTAATAGACCACTTAGTGTAACATCAAGCCCGCGCTCATTCAACTCAACAAAACGCCTGCGAGCACGTTCTTCTGCACTTGCGGTTAGAAATATCTTTAATGGCGCATCTGGAAATACCACAGTGCCCATATCGCGGCCATCGGCAATTAAACCGTTTTCTGTTCTAAACGCACGCTGGCGGCGAAGCAACGCTTCTCGAACGCGCGGCAATGCGGCCACTTTCGACGCTGCAGCACCCACTTCTTCATTTCGAATAGTGGTGGTAACATCTTCGCCTTCTAAAATAATCTTTCCTGCATTAGTGTCACTGTCTATCAAAAACTGCACATCAAGATTTGCAGCTAATGGGACGAGTGCTTCTTCGTTATCTAACGCAATTTGGTGATGAAGTGCTGCAAGTGATAGTACGCGATAAATTGCTCCGCTATCTAACACATCCCAGCCTAATTTTTCAGCCAATAGGCGACAAACAGTTCCTTTACCAGAACCACTTGGGCCATCTACGGTGATTACGGGCATTAATAACGCCGGCATTTAAAACCTCCTTCAATGCACACCAAAATAAACCGCCACATTATACGCCAATTAATAAAGATTATCCGCTTTTAGTATGTAACTTTTTATAAATACTTATAAATAGCCTATTTACTGACAGATGCTAACACTTTGAAAAATGTTGGGAATGTCTTATAAGTACAGGCCGGATCGTTAATCGTTATGGGCTTGCCCCCTACTGCCACCATTGCAAAGCACATGGCAATACGGTGATCGTCGTAGGTATCTACAGCCACATTATTAAATTGCTTTGGCGGTGTGATCTCAATAAAGTCGTGCCCTTCAACCACTTCAGCCCCTACTTTTTTAAGCTCGGTGGCCATTGCATGTAAACGGTCAGTTTCTTTTACCCGCCAGTTATAAATATTACGAATAGCGGTTGGCCCTTTAGCAAACAAGGCAACAGTCGCCAAGGTCATTGCAGCATCAGGTATCGCATTAGCATCTATATCGATACCGTTAAGCTCGCCTTTACGAACAACTAAATGCTCGTCATACCAATCAATTTTGGCACCAACCTGCTCCATTACTTTAGCAAAACCAATATCACCTTGAACTGATTTAGCGCCAACGCCTTTAATTTCTATTTCGCCACCGGCAATTGCTGCAGCAGCAATAAAATAAGAAGCCGATGAAGCATCACCTTCAACCATTATGCGCTCAACCGCTTGGTATTGCTGAGCACCTTTAACGAAGAACGTGGTGTAATTATCATGCTCAACAGTTACACCAAAGCGCGCCATCACATCCAGAGTAATATCAATATAAGGCTTAGAGACTAAGGTACCTTTAATTTTAATGTATGTATCGCCTTTAAATAACGGCGCAGCCATGAGCAGCGCCGTTAAAAATTGACTTGAAATACTGCCGTCAATTTCGACTTCACCACCGGCTATTTGCCCACCGATAATTTTAAGTGGTGGGTAATCTTTATTTTTTAAATAACTTACATTACCACCCAAGGCTTGTAAGGCATCAACTAAATGACCAATTGGTCGCTCTTCCATGCGCGGCTCACCAATTAACTCATACTCACCAGCAATCGCACTCAGTACTGCCGTTAATGGCCGATACGCTGTACCTGCATTACCTAAAAACAACGGCTCAGTTGGCGTATTAAACACGCCACTCACGCCCTCTACGGTTGCTACGGTGCGTTCAGTATTAAGCGTTACATTAACGCCCAAGTGCTTTAACGCACCCAGCATATGGCGAATATCGTCGCTATCGAGTAAGTTTTCAACAACCGTGGTGCCGTTAGATAATGCTGCTAATAATAAAATTCGGTTTGATAAACTCTTTGAGCCCGGTAATGTCACACTGCCATTCACTTGTGAAATAGGGGCTAAGAAAAGTTGCTCCATTAACTATTCTCCTTGGCGAAGTTAGCCATAAAGTCAACTAAGGCTTGTACACCTTCCAATGGCATCGCGTTATAAATACTGGCGCGCATCCCGCCAACAATACGATGACCTTCAAGCGCTAACAAGCCCGCTTCTTTTGACTCTTTAACAAACTTATCATTTAAGCTTTCATCAACCAGCCAAAAAGGCACATTCATACGTGAACGGCAATGCTTCGCTACTTTATTGGTATAAAAATCTGAACCATCAATAAAATCATAAAGCAGCTGCGCTTTGGCAATATTATGAGCTTCCATGGCTTTTACACCCCCGGTTTGCTCAAGCCATGCAAATACTTCTGCCGCTAAATACCAAGCAAAAGTCGGTGGGGTGTTAAACATGCTGCCTTGTTTTGCTTCAAGGGCGTAATCTAAAATACCCGGCTTGGCGAGCCCTTCACGCTCAAGTAGCGTTTTGCGAACAATCACAATAGCAATGCCCGACGGACCGATATTTTTTTGTGCACCCGCGTAGATTAAATCAAATTTATTAACGTCAATTTCGCGCGATAAAATAGTCGACGACATATCGGCCACAATCGGCGCCGTTGGATGACTGGGTACATCAAATATTTCAAGGCCGTCTACGGTTTCATTCGGGCAATAGTGAATGTAAGCCGCATCAGCAGGTAAAACCCAATCGGCTACCTGCTTAATAGAAAACAGGCCGTTATCATCATTGCGCACATCAACAGCGTGTGTATTTGTAAACTTATCGGCTTCGCTGGTTGCACTTTTTGACCAAACGCCATTTTCACAATAAACTGCTTTTTTACCGTTAACATGAAGGTTTAAAGGTACGGCACTGAATTGACCTCGACCACCACCGTGCATAAATAGCACTTCAAACTCGTCACTGATATTCATTAAACGACGCAGGCTGGCTTCACATTTAGCGGTTAATGCTAAAAATTCATGACTACGATGACTTATTTCCATCACCGATACACCAAGACCTTGCCAGTTTAAAAACTCTTTTTGCGCTTTTTGCATAACAGCCGGTGGTAACATTGCAGGGCCTGCACAAAAATTATATATACTCATTACCTTTTCCTCATTCCAGTAATTTAACTTGAATTAAACTAATTTAATTTTTTTCAACCACATAAAAAAAGCGGCCAAGGCCGCTTTTTTCAATCTAATTATTCTGAAGGAGGATTGTCATCCGCCACTTCATCAATAACTGTATCTACTGTTTCAACGTCTTCGATATCAACCAAGTCACTTTCAGTCACTTCAATTTCTTCTATACGTTGTAAACCAACTACTTGCTCTTCGTCAATAGTTCTGATCAAAATAACACCTTGGGTGTTACGTCCAACCGTAGAAACTTCATTAACACGAGTACGCACTAAGGTTCCACGATTCGAAATAATCATTATTTCGTCGTTGTCATCAACCTGTACAGCACCAACAACAGCACCGTTACGCTCACTCACTTTGATTGATACAACACCTTGAGTTGCACGACTCTTAGATGGGTAATCTTCAAGTTGGGTACGCTTGCCGTAGCCATTTTCTGTCACTGTTAATATTGCACCATCATTCTTTGGTACAATAAGTGATACAACACGCTGATCGTCTGGCATCTTAATACCACGAACACCCGTTGCAGTACGGCCCATAGGACGTACACCTTTGAAACGGATTTCAGGTTTGCCTTCTTCGTCTAGTACTGGGTTACCATTTTCATCAACGACAGCTGTTTCTTCAGCCTCTTTAAAGCGAACAACTTTACCCGCATCAGTGAACAACATAATTTCGTTGCTGCCATCGGTAATATCAACACCGATTAAACTATCACCTTCGTTTAAGTTAACCGCAATAATTCCGCTTGCACGTTGACGACTGTATGCCGTTAATGGCGTTTTCTTAACCGTACCAAATGCTGTCGCCATAAAGATGTACTTATCATCTTCATAATCGCGTACTGGCAGGATTGCAGTAATACGTTCATCTGCTTCAAGTGGTAATAAGTTAACAATTGGCTTACCGCGTGCTGCACGACTGGCAAGTGGCAACTGGTATACTTTAAGCCAATATAAACGACCCGCTGTAGAGAAACAAAGAATAGTATCGTGAGTGTTGGCAACCAATAAACGTTCAATGAAATCTTCATCTTTCATCTTAGTTGCTGACTTGCCTTTACCACCACGACGCTGCGCTTCGTAATCAGTTAATGCTTGATACTTAACGTACCCTTCATGTGAAAGCGTAACAACTACGTTTTCTTCGTTAATTAAATCTTCAAGGCTTATATCGTGTGCTGCAGCATTTATTTCAGTGCGGCGCTCATCACCATATTGCTCTTTAATTTCAACGAGCTCATCACGAATAACTTCCATTAAACGCTCTGGATTTGCCAAAATGAATAATAACTCAGCAATCAACTCAAGTAATGATTGATATTCGGTAAGAATTTTTTCGTGTTCAAGACCAGTAAGTTTATGTAAACGTAAGTCTAATATTGCTTGAGCTTGTTGCTCAGAAATATAGTACTGACCATCACGAATACCAAGCTCGCTTGCTAACCAATCTGGGCGTGCTACGTTGTCTTCGCCTGCTTTATCAAGCATGGCTTTAACATTACCTAATTCCCATGGACGCGCTGTTAATGCAACTTTTGCCTCAGCAGGTGTTGGCGACTTACGGATAAGTTCGATAATTGGGTCAATGTTAGCCAGTGCAATCGCTAAACCTTCTAGCGTATGCGCACGGTCGCGGGCTTTGCGTAAATCAAATACCGTACGACGGGTAACAACTTCACGGCGGTGGATAATAAATTCTTCAAGCATTTCTTTTAAGTTGAAACACTTAGGTTGGTTATTAATTAACGCAACCATATTCATACCAAACACTGTTTGTAACTGAGTTTGTGAATAAAGGTTGTTTAAAATAACTTCACCTACGTCACCACGTTTGATCTCGATAACGATACGCATACCGTCTTTATCTGATTCATCACGTAATGCGCTGATCCCTTCAATTTTTTTATCTTTAACTAGCTCGGCGATTTTTTCAATCAAACGTGCTTTGTTAACTTGGTAAGGGATTTCATGAACAATAATGGTTTCGCGACCCGTCTTTTCATCGGTTTCGATGTCAGCACGCGCACGCATGTACACTTTACCACGACCGGTTTGATAAGCTTGTTCAATGCCTTTTTTACCGTTAATAATCGCCGCAGTTGGGAAATCAGGCCCAGGAATGTAATCCATTAACTCAGTAATGGTCAATTCAGGGTTTTGAATAAGCGCTAAACAGCCATTCACGACTTCTGTTAAGTTATGTGGCGGAATATTTGTTGCCATACCAACCGCAATACCCGATGAACCATTAACTAACAGGTTAGGTATTTTAGTGGGTAACACATCAGGAATTTGCTCTGTGCCATCGTAGTTAGGCACAAAATCAACCGTTTCTTTTTCAAGATCGGCTAATAATTCGTGCGACATTTTTGCCATACGTACTTCTGTATAACGCATTGCCGCTGCTGAATCACCATCAACCGAACCAAAGTTACCCTGACCATCTACTAGCATGTAACGCAGTGAGAATGGCTGAGCCATACGTACGATGGTGTCATAAACTGCACTGTCGCCGTGTGGGTGGTATTTACCGATTACGTCACCGACCACACGGGCCGATTTTTTGTAAGGCTTGTTCCAGTCATTACTAAGCTCGTTCATTGCAAACAAAACGCGACGGTGAACAGGTTTTAAACCGTCACGCACGTCTGGTAATGCACGTCCTACAATTACACTCATGGCGTAATCTAAGTAGGAGTTTTTTAACTCGTCTTCAATATTGACTGGCAGAATTTCATTGGCGAGATCAGTCATTTGATATCACATTCCTTCAGTATCAGCTCTTAACAACCCAGTATTAGGTATTAAGAGTGTTTGTTATTATTTCTAAGTAACCATGCTATCACAATTAATTTTAATTTACAGGCGCAAAACTTTGCGATTTATCAATTTAGGCCTATATAATGGCCTCAGATTGACGAGGAAGTATTTTATGACCGAACATCAAAATGTAGATAACGCAGAAATAGCAAAGTTTGAAGCCATCGCAGAACGTTGGTGGGATTTAGAAGGCGAATTTAAGCCGCTTCACGAAATTAATCCATTACGATTAGATTTCATCGCAGACAAAACCAAAGGATTATTTGATAAAGAAACCCTAGATGTAGGATGTGGTGGTGGCATTTTAAGTCACAGCATGGCGCGAATGGGCGCAAACGTAACAGGCATCGATATGGGCCAAGAGCCTTTAACCGTAGCTAAGTTACACAGCTTAGAAACAAGTGTCCCCGTTGAGTATATAAAAGTACCTGCAGAGCAGTTTGCAGATGAGCACCCTGAGCGCTTTGATGTGATCACTTGTATGGAAATGTTAGAGCACGTCCCCGACCCTGCTTCTATTATTCATGCGGTGGCTAAATTAGCAAAACCTGGGGCTGATGTTTTTTTCTCTACTCTTAATAAAACCCCAAAAGCTTACTTATACGCTATTGTCGGTGCAGAAAAACTGTTAAAAATGGTCCCAGAGGGTACCCATGACCATAAAAAGTTTATTAAACCTGCACAATTAATTGCATGGGCAGAGCAAGCTGGCTTAAAAGTACGTGCCAGTGCTGGTTTAAGTTACAACCCGCTTTCTAAGCAATACACAATGAATGATGATGTAAGCGTAAATTATATGCTGCATTTTGAGAAGTTAGCGTAATGGCAAGCTCTCAAACCCCCATTGTCCCAATGGAATATCAAGCATTGCTGTTTGACTTAGATGGCACTTTACTCGATACCGCTGATGATTTAGGCGCCGCACTGAACACCGTGCTGCAAAATCATCAACAGCCCCAAGTGGGCAGTGATATATATCGCCCCGCGGCTTCAAACGGTGCTGCCGCTTTATTGGCTGCTGGTTTTAAAGAAAGCTGGGCACAACAGCCGCAAGAGCAACTTTTACATGAGCTAGTCACGCAATACGCTGCCAATATTGCCACCCATACTCGATGTTTTGTAGGAATAGAGCAATTACTAATCGCACTTGATAACAAAGCAATACCCTGGGGAATTATGACTAATAAGCCCGGATTTTTAACTGATCCTTTAGTCAAGGCGATTCCTGCATTAAAAAATGCACGTATTGTGATAAGCGGTGATACCTTAGCTGAATCTAAGCCCTCACCCCTTCCTTTACTGTATTGCGCTGAGCAAATGAGTGTTGATCCTTCGCGTTGCTTATATATAGGTGATGCGCAGCGTGACATTCAAGCAGGTAAAGCAGCCAATATGCACACCGCAACCGCACTATGGGGATATGTACCGAGTGTTGACGAGGCATTGGCTTGGAATGCGGATTTTAATTGGCACAGTCCTATAGATGCATTTAACCACATATAGTGCCATGTTAATTAATAAACACTACATATTGTGATTGTGTTAGTTTTTACGCAAAGCTTGATGATAAAAAAAGCAGACAAAATTTATTTTAAAAAAGCGTAAATTTAATCTTTCCTTAGTTGATTTTTACAAATTTCAACTTAACCGATTGATCAAAGGTTAATGCCTACTAACACAATTACGTTATCCCAACGTTATCCACAATGAGAGCGGTTTCTGTCCCTTGCAAAAGATACCAGACCACACTATCTTGTGATCTCTAATTTGAACAACACCAGATATTGTGGCTAAATGTTATTCAATTAAATTCACCAAACCGGTGAAAATAACAATAAACGAATAGGCACTGCGCTTTTTTAGGTGCACGCATTGGTCAAAAATATTTAATTCCCAAGGAATACAGGCAAAGCTATGAACCAACAGTTATCTGTAAGCAAACGTGACGGTCGTAAAGAGCCACTCGATCTTGATAAGATCCATCGCGTTATTGAATGGGCCGCCGAAGGTTTAAATAACGTTTCGGTTTCACAAGTTGAACTTAAATCGCATATTCAATTTTATGACGGTATTCGTACTAAAGACATCCACGAAACGATTATTAAAGCCGCTGCGGATCAGATCTCAAAAGAATCACCTGATTATCAGTATCTTGCTGCTCGTTTAGCTGTATTCCATTTACGTAAAAAAGCCTATGGCCAGTTTGAGCCACCGCGTCTTTTTGACCATGTTACTAACATGGTTGAACAAAAACGTTACGATGCACATTTACTCGTTGATTACACAGAGCAAGAATTAGATGAGCTAGATGCGTACTTAGATCATTCTCGCGATCTTAACTTTAGCTACGCAGCAGTAAAACAGCTTGAAGGTAAATACCTAGTTCAAAACCGTGTAACGGGTGAAATTTACGAAAGCGCGCAGTTTTTATATATTTTAGTGGCTGCAAGCTTATTCTCTGATTACCCTCGTGATACACGTATTGATTACATTAAACGTTTTTATGATGCGGTTTCATTATTTAAAATTTCTTTACCTACGCCAATTATGTCGGGCGTACGTACGCCAACACGCCAGTTTAGCTCATGCGTACTTATTGAGTGTGGCGATAGCCTAGACTCAATTAACGCTACATCATCAGCGATTGTTAAATACGTTTCTCAACGTGCTGGTATTGGTATTAATGCAGGTCGTATTCGTGCACTAGGTAGCCCTATTCGTAACGGTGAAGCGTATCACACTGGCTGTATTCCGTTTTATAAGCACTTTCAAACAGCGGTTAAAAGCTGTTCGCAAGGCGGTGTACGTGGTGGCGCAGCAACCCTTTTCTACCCGCTTTGGCATTTAGAAGTTGAAAACTTATTAGTGCTTAAAAACAACCGTGGCGTTGATGATAACCGCGTACGTCACTTAGATTACGGCGTACAGTTTAATAAACTCATGTACTCACGTTTAATTAAAGACGATTACATTACGTTATTCAGCCCCTCTGATGTGCCTGGCCTTTACGATGCATTTTTTGAAGATCAAGACGAGTTTGACGCGCTATATGTAAAATATGAGCAAGACGAGTCAATTCGTAAAAAACGAATTAAAGCAATTGAGCTGTTCTCTATGTTTGCTCAAGAACGTGCTAGCACGGGTCGTATTTACTTACAAAACGTTGACCACTGTAATACACACAGTCCGTTTATCTCAAA
The DNA here is from genome assembly GCF_002310795.1 of Pseudoalteromonas issachenkonii. NCBI lineage: Bacteria > Pseudomonadati > Pseudomonadota > Gammaproteobacteria > Alteromonadales > Pseudoalteromonadaceae > Pseudoalteromonas > Pseudoalteromonas issachenkonii. The sequence continues at coordinate 1,590,391 of NZ_CP011030.1, read as the reverse complement.
AGTGGCTCCGATCCGTCAATCTAACTTATGTTTAGAAATTGCGTTACCAACTAAGCCTCTTAGCAACGTGAATGATGAAGAAGGTGAAATTGCACTTTGTACATTATCTGCGTTTAACTTAGGCGCGATTGAGTCTTTAGATGAACTAGAAGAGTTAGCTGAGCTTGCAGTACGCGCACTTGATAACCTACTTGATTTCCAAGACTACCCAGTACCTGCAGCTAAAAATGCAACCATGGGACGTCGTACGCTAGGCATAGGCGTTATTAACTACGCATACTACCTAGCTAAAAACGGTAAGCGTTATTCAGATGGCAGCGCAAATGCGCTTACGCACAGAACATTTGAAGCGATTCAGTACTACCTAATGAAAGCATCTAATGAGCTGGCAAAAGAGCGTGGTGCCTGTCCTAAATTTAACGAAACAACGTACTCACAAGGTATTATGCCAACTGATACGTACAAACGTGATTTAGATAAAATTTGTGATGAACCACTTCATCTTGATTGGGACGCGTTACGTGCCAGTATTAAAGAGCACGGTATGCGTAACTCAACACTGAGCGCATTAATGCCATCAGAAACATCATCGCAAATATCTAATGCAACCAATGGCATTGAGCCACCGCGTGGCCATATTAGTGTTAAAGCAAGTAAAGACGGTATTTTAAAACAAGTTGTCCCTGAGTACGAACGCCTTAAAGATAGCTATGAGTTACTGTGGGATATCCCATCTAACGATGGTTACTTACAATTAGTAGGCATAATGCAGAAATTTATCGACCAAACGATTTCAGCAAATACTAATTATGATCCAAATAAATACGAAGGCGGTAGAGTACCTATGAAAGTCTTATTAAAAGACTTACTTGGTGCCTACAAGCTAGGTGTTAAAACGCTGTACTACCATAACACCCGTGATGGCGCATCAGACGCACAAGAAGACGCTCCAGAAGTGGAAGATGATGATTGTGCAGGCGGCGCGTGTAAAATTTAATAGTTAAACTTAAAGCGGGCGCCTTGCCCGCTTTGTCCTGATAGTTTTAGTGATAGTTTTTTGAGTGATAAACATGTCTTATACTACTTTTAGCAGAAATCATAATAACCAAATGCAAGAGCCAATGTTTTTTGGTCAAACCGTTAACGTGTCACGTTACGATCAACAAAAATACCCTATTTTTGAAAAGCTGATTGAAAAACAATTGTCTTTCTTTTGGCGTCCTGAAGAAGTTGACGTAAGTAAAGACCGTTTAGACTTTCAAGCGCTTCCTGATCACGAAAAGCATATCTTTTTAAGTAACTTAAAATACCAAACTTTGCTTGATAGTGTTCAAGGCCGTTCGCCTAACGTTGCACTATTGCCAATTGTGTCAATTCCTGAGCTTGAAACATGGATTGAAACATGGGCGTTTAGTGAAACCATTCACAGCCGTTCATACACACATATTATTCGTAATGTAACTCAAGCGCCTGAACTCATCTTTGACGACATTGTTAGCAATGACAAAATTAGTGAACGTGCCGATGCCGTAACCACTTATTACGACGATTTAATTAACTCAGTGTCGCTTTACAACCTGTACGGTGAAGGCAAACATGATATTAATGGTGAAACCGTGGTGGTTAACCTATTCGAGCTGAAAAAGAAATTGTATCTGGCGATGATGTCAGTGAACATTCTTGAAGCTATTCGCTTTTATGTGAGCTTTGCGTGTTCATTTGCGTTTGCCGAGCGTGAGCTAATGGAAGGTAATGCTAAAATTATTAAGCTTATTGCCCGTGATGAAGCGCTTCACCTTTCAGGCACTCAGCATATTTTAAATATTATGCAAGATGGCAAAGACGACCCTGAAATGGCAATCGTGGCTGCACAGTGCCGTGAAGAAGCAATCAAGATGTTTGTTGACGCTGCAGAGCAAGAAAAAGAATGGGCCGAGTACCTGTTTAAAGATGGTTCAATGATTGGCTTAAATAAACATATTTTATGTCAGTATGTTGAATACATTACCAATGCACGCATGACTGCTATTGGTTTACCAGCACAGTTTGATAATAACAGTAATCCGATTCCATGGATCAACTCATGGCTTGTTTCTGATAACGTGCAAGTTGCTCCACAAGAAGCGGAAATTAGCTCATACCTTGTAGGTCAAATTGATTCACAGGTTGATGCTGCTGAATTTGGTGACTTTGATTTATAATGACTGATAGAACCACTGCAAGTGTCACGCTTGCAGATAACAGCCAGTGTTTAGATTTTACCGCTGGCTGCCCTTCTCTTTTACACTGCTTAGAATCGAATAAAATTGATGTTGCTTACCAGTGCCGTGAGGGATATTGTGGTGCGTGTCGTGCTACGCTTGTCTCTGGTGAAGTCAATTACAATGAAGAACCGTTAGCCTTTGTGCGTGATGGTGAAATACTGTTGTGTTGCTGCAAGCCCAATGGTGATATCAGTATTAATTTAAAGTAACTAGCAAACCACACAGTATAATGCCTAACAGCTCGCTTTATTCACTTACCTGTTTCTGCAATTATTACTCAAGTAATCGCGATTATAGCCGTGTTATTTACTCTGAATAAGCAGCAGGTACAAATCGGTAATGACCCGTAATTGTATAAGCAAAAAGCATATCGCTCATTTCAGGTCCGCGACCAATATTGTGCACAATAAGCGGGTGACCACTGTCCTGCGCTATTTGATTAACGACCATACCTATGTGCGGTAAATTGCCTGGCAGCATCCAAGTGACTATGTCACCGGTTTTATAATCTGCTGCATTAAGCGATTTAGTTAACACTTGAGCATGGCGCTCAAAGTAAACTTGTAAGTTAGGTACACGTCGATGATCAATGTTTTTATCTGGCTTGGTTAATCCCCAAATACGCTTAGAAGGATATGCGCGAAAATTGGCCTGCATGTCTTCATGTACTAACTTTTGTAAATCAATACCAAGCTGTCGATACGACCTAATTATAACATCAGTACACACACCAATATTATCGGGCACATCGCCACCAGGGTATTCAAGCCTATGATAGGCGCCATCGTAAGTTACTTGTTGCGTTGTTCTGTGGATCAATGCATTGACGATATCGTCATCAAAAGAGCTCGCCTGTACATTAAAGGCAGATAAAACTAGTACATAGAGCACAAAGCGCGACATATAAATTCCTTTTATAATATTTATTAACTAAAGCTGTTGAGTAATATAGTCAGGAATATTAAATTTATTTCCATTGCTGGTAAAGTGCGCATCAAGTGCATAGGCCATTTTTTCAAGCGGAGCATCATCATAACCACAGGTTTGGATTTCATTGATGTAGCGCATAATAAAAGCGTGAGCACCGAGCTCGCGCCATTGAACGACATGAGCCAGCTCATGAAAATGCACTCTTAAATTACGCGCAACATGAGGTAATATGTAATAAGTGTTTTTATAGGTGATCCCTGCTACATCCATGTCAATAAAATCGCTTAAACCAATTTCACGTAAACCAGTAAAGTCAGGCTTGGGAATGTGTTCAACAACCACATAAAATGCAGTTTTCAAAAAATCATGCGGGTAAAAGCCAGCAAATTCGCTAACAAATGCATCACAGCATATTCTTTGATGAACATACTCGCTATTCGTTTTATCAATCCATTGTTCTATTTGCGCTAGCATGTTTTCTCCAAAAAATTTGCTTAGTGACTTAACTTAAGCATAAATATTTAATGACGCAGAATTTGCTTTTATCAATAAAAAAGCGCCAATGGTATTATTACTGACGCTGATTATTAATAATGGCTATAAAATTGTCTAGCCTTCTTCTTCAACCAATGATTCTAATAACTCATGGATCTCTGATTTTAATTCTTTGTCTTCAATTTTATTCGCACTGATTTTAGCATCTTGCAGATTTTTAATTGCCGCTTCTTTATCACCCAGCTCAAGCTGTAAAGTAGCCATAGAAAAGGCAACAGACGACATATGATCTTTGTTATTAATTTCTATCGACTTCTGTAACGCTTTTTCGTAAGTCTCGATAGCTTCTTCTAGCTCTTCGGTGAAATCAGCCAATGTTTCCCACTGAACAGGGTGATCTTTCGCTGTATTTTCGTTTTCAATACAAATAGCTTTTAGCTCAGCATATAAAGATTCAAACTGTTTAGTATCATTTTTATTAGCCGCTGCCATCAGCTTTTCCGCCAAATCGTGAACCGCTTTGTATACTTTAGTATTCATAATTACTCGCTACCTTATTAACGCGCCTTTTTTGACTTATTAAAGGCATCGTATTCGAAATATATTCCCTAATAGTACATTATTATTAAGCGCTGCGTTGTTACAAAAGTATTATAAGCGATAAAAACAGAGGTTTAATTTAAAAACCTGGATATTACAGTGCTACACTTAACGCTTAATTTAAGTCGCAATAGTAAATACCTACCCTATGCAAAATTGCAATCAATGCGGTAAATGCTGCACTAAATATGGTGCGGCAGATTTAGATACAAATCAGGATGAAATTGAAATGTGGGCGTTATTCAACCCAGAAATATTTCAATATGTTAAAAACGATCAGTTATGGTTTGATCCCAAAACAGGCGAGCAATTAACGCAATGCCCATTTTTAGTACTAAGCAGTAAAAAATATCCACAAGAAAAAGATAAATATACATGCAGTATTTACCATGACCGTCCTCAAGATTGCCGACACTACCCAAGTTTAATTTCAGAAATGATAAACGATGACTGTGAAATGCTTGAACCAATCGATAAACAAAATCCTTTTAAAGCACAAAAAAAATTAGACATACTAATGATAGACAGCCGCTCTTAAGCGAATAAATATAACAAATGCACTGATCTGTAATAATGAGCTGGTAATGTAAATTTAACGCGATTATTTTGCCATTCAACGCAAAATTAAAAGTTATAGTATAACATTGTTGATGATGCCATTTTGTAGTGTTATATTATATCACAACATAACAACCACGATTCGAAGTAATTATGACAAAGTTAACACTCATATCCTCAGCGCTACTGTCTGTTTTGTGTTCTCACTCTGCCCTAGCAGCAACGATTAACGGCACAGTAACAGATTCAAAAAAACAACCTATTGCTAATGCAACTATCCATGTTCATGGAAAGTCACAAAGCGTGAAAAGCAATGAACAAGGTCAGTTTAGCATCGACATAGATGCTAAAAGCCAATTACATATTAGTAAAGATAACTACATCGATTCACGTATATCGCTTGAGAATGTAGACGATACAATTACTGTTACATTAAAGCCGTCTTCGGTTGAAACTGTGGTTGTGTATGCTTCGGCACTGCATAAAAATAGCTTAGAAATGATTTCACCTGTGAGCGTACTATCAGGGGATGAACTAAAAAATAAAGCGAAACCGACCCTAGGTGAAACACTTAAAGGAATACCAGGAGTAAACGCGAGTTATTTCGGCCCAGTGTCTTCAAGTCCGATTATTCGTGGCCTAGGTGGTCCTCGTGTTAAAATTACTCAAAACGGTTTAGATAGCAGTGATGCATCACGTATTGGTCCAGATCACGCGACATCAAGTGATAGCTTAGCCGCTGAACAAATTGAAGTACTACGAGGCCCAAGCACCCTACTATATGGCTCTGGTGCTATTGGCGGTGTAGTAAATGTGGTTGATAACCGTATTCCAACCAATAATATTGACGCACTCTCGGGAGCGGCACAATACACACACGATACCGTTTCAAATGCGAACACCTATGCGGCAAAATTAGAAACAGGCAGCAATAACTTTAATTTTCATTTTGATGGCACCAAACGCAGTGGTGATGACTATCAAACGCCTCGCTTTAACCTACCAGATGAACATGAAGAAGGTGAAGTACACATTGAGGGCGATGAAGAAACAGCCACTTCAGTTGAAAATACTTTTATCGACAGTGAAACAGTGAACTTTGGTACCAGCTATGTCGGTGAGCATTTAACCGTTGGCTTTTCATACGGCAATATTGAAACAGACTATGGCATTCCAGGGCATTCACATGATCACGGTCATGCCCATGAAGAAGAAGGCGATCATGAAGATCATGCGGATGAAGAACATATAGAAACTCCCGTTTATGCTCATTTAGAGCAAGATCGTTGGCAAGGACTGGTAAGTTATGCATTTCATGATAACTGGATTGAATCGATTAATCTTCGTCTTGGCTACACCGACTACACTCACAGTGAAATTGAAGATGGCGCGATTGGCACCACGTTTAGTAACGAAACCACAGAAGCACGTTTAAATGTAGAGCATCAGTTAAGCCAATGGCATGGCATGATTGGCTATCACTATAGTGAATCTGATTACGATGCAATTGGCGAAGAAGCGTTTACGCCTGCAAGTGTCACTACCACCCATGCGTTATATCTACTTGAAGAACGCACATTTGGCGATGTCACCGTAGAGCTTGGCGCCCGCCTAGAAGATTATGATATCAAAAGTGATGTAGATACACATCAGCACAGCCATGATGAACAACCTGTATCGGCAGATGAGACCATTAACTACACCGAAAGCTTTACTAATGTAAGTGCCTCAGCAGGTGCGATTTGGGAGTATATGCCAAGTCACAACCTAGCCGTTAGCTTGTCACATTCAGAGCGTGCACCTCTTTCAGCTGAGTTACTCTCTAATGGTGTGCATGTTGCCACAGGTACTTATGAGCTTGGCTTGGGCTATCATATTGAAGGGGCAGAAGCGCATTTTGAACCTGAAGAAATTAAACAAGAGACCTCTACCAATCTTGATATTAGTTTACGTCGTTTTAGCGGTGACTTTGGCTACACCGTCAACTTTTTCTATAACGATATTAAAAACTTTTATTATCAACAAAACACCGGATTAGTGTTTGATGAGATGGATGGCTTTGAGTCTGCTGCCAATGGACACAGCGATGCAATTGATGTTTATCAATTTACCAGTAAAGATGCGCAGCTTTATGGTTTTGAATTTGATGCACATTATCAAATAAACCCCAGCGCCATGGTAAAAGTATTTGGTGACTCTACTCGCGCCAAACTAAAAGATAATGAAGGTAATTTACCACGTATCCCTGCCAATAAATTGGGCTCAGAACTACAATATACCCTAGGTAATGCGCAATTTACCTTAACAGGAACCCATTACTTTGAGCAAAATGATATTAGTGCTTACGAAACGGCAACGGATGGCTATACATTAATTGATTTACAAGCTAATTATCAGCTTGATTTAGGTGCCGTTGACACGCAGCTTTACCTAAGTGTTGATAACATTACTGATGAACTTGGTTTTGTACATAGTTCATTTATTAAAGATACGGCACCTCTTCCTGGACGTAACTTCCAATTTGGCGTTAGAGGCTACTTTTAAAACGCGCTCATTTTTAATCAGACAATAAAAAACCGCATTCGTAATAATGAATGCGGTTTTTTTACAACTAAATTCTAATTAAAGAATCGCGTGTAACTCAACGTCAAATACTAGAGTTGAGTAAGGTGCGATTGCAGCACCGGCACCACGTTCACCATAAGCAAGCTCATGAGGAACGTATAAACGCCATTTAGTACCTACTGGCATCATTTGTAATGCTTCAGTCCAACCTTTGATCACGCCACCTACTGGGAATTCAGCAGGTTGACCGCGCTCGTATGAGCTATCAAAAACAGTACCGTTTACTAAAGTACCGTGGTAATCAACACGTACTGTAGACTCTGCAGTTGGCTTTTCGCCTTCACCTGTTGCAAGTACTTCGTACTGAAGACCTGACTCAGTAACTGTAATTTCAGGACGTTTTGCGTTTTCTTCTAAAAATGCAATACCTTCAGCAGCCAATACTTTAGCTTCTTCTTCACGACGAGCTTGGATCTCTTCGTTGATTTTCTCAAATGCAGCTTGGATCTCAGGGATCTCTACTTGAAAAGCACTGCCTGCATACGCATCTTTCATGCCTTCAAATACTGAATTTAAGTTTAAACCTTCAAAAGGGTTAGCCTTAAGTTGCTCACCCATTTGTAAGCCAATACCGTAACTTGCTTTTTCAGCATCTGTAGTAAAATTATCTGACATAATGTGTTATTCACGTTTTGTTAGTTAAAAGACCCGTATATGCTATCACAAAATAAAAGCCGTTTGGGGCTAGTTTTTATTGAGTTTTTCTTTAATTAAACCAATAGCAAAGGTACATACAGGTAAACTGAGCAAAATTCCAACAAGTAAGCTCATCGGCAACAATCCGACCACGCCGATCAACAAAAGAGGCACAGCCACCAAACCGATAATGCCAATGTAAAACGCGCCCCACACTGGCCAAAAATGATCGTATTTTGTGATTAAATGCCCGGATAAAAGATTAAACCCGATGCCATATAAGAAAGTCATCATCAGCGCATTATCTGGGTATGCATCAATGGCCATTTTTTGCAATAACGATATGGCACTTTGGTAACAATAACCAAACACAGTCCATAGCAGGATGTGCTTGAGTAAACGTTTAGAAAAGGATAACTCCGGGGACTGTGACATAATAAAGCTCCAGATAGCAAAAAACCGCCAATAAGGCGGTTTTTTAAATGGTGGAGAGATAGGGATTTGAACTGAACCCTAGAGGGGCTATAAACCCCTGCCGGTTTTCAAGACCGGTGCATTCGACCACTCTGCCATCTCTCCGTACGGCGCGCATAATAAGATCATACGCTTAGCTTGTAAAGCCCTATTTTACTAAAACCGGTTAAATAGTTAAATATTAATCAGGATAGTCATAAACCCTAGTAATATTGTTTAGGTCTGCGGGCAATCCAAGAACATACTAAACACACCAATAAGCTGGCAGTTAAAAATGCAATACTTTGAAATATTAAATCGAAGCGGTTTAAGTCATCACTTGGGATCACAACTAACACAAACGAAGGTAGTACGGTGAATAATAGAACATAGCAGCATATTTTAAAGGCTCTGCCAAAATCAAATCGTCGAGACTGTTGCATCCACCATGTTAGCAGTACTAGCACACCCATCGCAGTTGCAGCAATAAAATGAGCTGCTTGTGTATTCATTGCAACATAAAATGTCGCAAGCGCGCCAACAACACCCCAGATTGACCAAGCAAACCAGTTTTCTTTTTCACGTAAAAATAAATTTCCCATCATTTTCGTCTTCTTTATCGTTATTATTGGTAAGACTTTCCATACATTACCAAAAAACAACCGATTAAAAAACAAACTGAAGAAGATTTATTGCGTATGGTGCTTCCGTGCGCTTCTCGCAGCTACAATATTAACCGCGGTAGTGTAACACGATTAACTTAATGAATTATGACTATATTGAATATAAAAAGTTCATCCTATTGCTACAAAAAACTAAAATAGTTTTCTGGTTTATGGCGCGGTGACTTTTTACACTCAACTGCTGGCGTCCCTAAATACAAATAACCCACTATTTCATCATCATTGTTTAAGTTAAGCGCGTGTTTAACACTGGGGCTTTGTGCAAAGTAACCTGTGCGCCAAATACCGCCAAGCCCTTGTGCAAATGCGGCTTGTTGCATAGCCAGCACGCCACAGCCTGCACTTTGAACTTGTTCTATTCTTGGTACTTTTGGATGTTGTTGATATTTTGCAATGGCAATAATGATCATGGGTGCTCTAAGGGGTAACTCTTTAGCACGATTAATTACTTTTTCAGCTTGCTGCTCGGCCAAAGCGCTTTGATAATAAATTTCACCCAACTTATGACGTGCATCCCCTTGAACAATGATATATTGCCAAGGCGCAATACAGCCATGATCGGGAACTCTGAGCCCAGCCTGCTGAATAATGTTTAGTTGTTCTTCATTAGGGCCTGGCTCTGTCAGTTTTGCATCTGACTGGCGGGTTAATAAAAGCTCAATAGCATCCATTATAATTACTCAAAAGACAAAACAATAGCATACCATTGAAACCCTTAGGTTAAAATATAATGGGCACCCCGCTGTTATTATTTGCTTATCAAGAAAGTACCTAGGTTAAAAAAGCACACAAATAATATCGCAACCCAAATAGCCGTGTATTTGTGCCATTACAAAGTGGCGCTCGCCTTTTGCGTGTAAATAATTAGGTCGAACTAATGAGGGGCTTTATAGGTTTAATTTTGCCAGTTAAGCGTTGAAGCCGAGGCACCATTGAAAGTCGCAATAGCGTATTTATTAGCTATACAAGGAATGGGGTAAGGTAAAAAACAACAATATAAGGGTCTGATTAAAAGTTAACTATCTTTAAAAAATAATCAGACCCGTGTACTTACTTAAATTGCATATTAAATACTGCGTGCAACTTGTAAGGCTTCGAATATAGCGCGCTTGGCATCAATAGCCGCTGCTAGTTTAGCGCCACCAATAACATGAACCTTGGCATTCTCTGCTTGCGCCTTAAATAGTTCGTCATTAGACACTTGGCCAATACAAGCAATCACAGTATCAACTGGCAATACTTGCGTTTCGCCAGCAACACTGATAGTTAGGCCGTTTTTATCAAAACGATGGTATTGGCAATTGGCAATTTGCTTAACGCCATGTTGTTTAGCAACTTGACGATGTATCCAACCGGTTGTTTTACCTAAATCACCACCAAAGCGCCCTTCACTGCGTTTAAGCATATAAAGTTGACGATCATCTTTGTGAGGCTGAGCATCGCACTCTATTCCCCACTGGGTTTTAAAGTCGCTGATACTTTGTGATTTATGTTCACTTAAAAATGCCACCATATCAAAACCAATACCGCCTGCGCCTAAAATCGCAATCGAGTTACCAAGTTCAACCTCACCGCGAATGACTTCATCGTAGGCAAAAACACGTTTGTCATCACTACATTCTATAGAGGCTTCACGTGGCCTTACACCCGTGGCAAAAACCACATCATCAAACTGGCTTAGCATACCATCATCAAATGCTTTACCTAATTCAATAGTGACGTTTAAACGCTTAAGTTCATTGGTAAAGTAAGCCAATGTATGGTTAAAGTCTTCTTTACCTGGTATTTGCATGGCCAAATTAAACTGCCCACCCATATGCTGCTTTTGGTCAATAAGCGTTACATTGTGACCTTTTTGCGCTAAGTAACAACTTGAAGAAAGCCCAGCAGGACCCGCTCCAACCACTAATACATTTTTAGCTGTTGCGGCTTTTTCTAGAGGGTAATCAAGTTCAAAACCCGCTTGTGGGTTAACTAAGCAAGTGGCACGTTTACCTTTAAATACGTGGTCTAAACAGCCCTGATTACACCCAATACAAATATTAATATGGTCAGAGCGCTTGGCTTGGTATTTGTTAAAAAACTCAGGATCGGCAAGTAAAGGGCGCGCCATAGAGATTAAATCAGCTTCACCCGCCGTTAAAATATCATTGGCAATTTCTGGTGTATTAATGCGGTTTACGGCAATAACAGGCACGCTAATAACATCTTTCAACCGCTTTGACGCTTCTTTAAATGCGCCTGGGGGTACCATGCTTGCAATTGTCGGTACCCGTGCTTCATGCCAACCAATGCCAGTATTAAAAATATCAACACCTGCTTTTTCAAGTGCAATAGCTTGTTGTGTTACTTCCTCAGGAGTTGAGCCATTCGGAATTAAATCGATAACAGACAGTCTAAAAATAATTAGAAATTTATCTGAAACTTTAGCTCTTACTGCTTTTACAATCTCAACAGCTAAACGCATTCTGTTTTCAAGACTGCCACCAAACTCATCGTCTCGTTTGTTTGTATGCGGTGCCATAAATTCATTAATTAAGTAACCTTCAGAGCCCATCACCTCTACGCCGTCGTAACCTGCTTTTTCTGCTAAATATGCAGAGTGAGCAAAATCTTTAATGGTTTTTTTAATTGAACTTAAAGACATAGCCTTAGGTTTATAAGGGTTGATCGGTGCTTTTATCGCACTTGGAGCTTGATTGAATGGATGATAGGCATAGCGCCCAGCATGCAATAACTGCAGGCAAATTTTACCACCATGTTGATGAACAGCTTGCGTATAAGCACGGTGTTTAAAAACATCATAATAACTATTAAATGATGATGAAATAGGCGTTAACTTGCCGCGAAGATTAGGGCTATATCCCCCCGTAATGAGCATTGCTGTGCCACCTTTAGCACGTGCTTCATAAAAAGCACGTAGACGTTTACGATTATGCCATCCCTCTTCGAGACCGGTATGCATTGATCCCATTACTAAACGGTTACGTAGTTGTGTGTGTTTTAGTTCTAATTTTTGTTCTAACATCCTGTGCCCCAATAACTGGTCTAACCTGTGTGCATTTAGTCAATTCTGCTTTAATGACCAACAATAAGCAATATATGAGCAGATTAAACTTAATAATTTTTTAACTCAAAATCTGTTAACTGCGTTTATCTTGACCAATAGCGTGAGTTAAAAGTAGTGACTACAGCCATAATTTCAGTAATTATTTATTAAATAAACACGTGTTTAATTTCAAGTGTAATTGAATTTATAAATGTTTCGTTACGATTTAGCAGTTAAATTTATTTATATTCTACGCTAAGATGGCAATAACGTTTTAGCTGTACCAATTTAAGGAGCTATTTTGATAGCAAAGGTATTTAAAGGTATATGGACGGGGATCAACTTCTCACGTCGTTTAATACTCAACGTATTGTTTTTATTTTTGGTCGTTATTTTTATCGTATCGGTATCAAGTGACGGTGATAAAATTATTGTCGAAGAGGGCTCTGTTCTTAGACTTAACCTTAATGGCCCTATTGTCGAAGAAAAAACCTATATAGACCCTGTTGAAGCCGCTATTAATGATGCAACGGCCAGTGCTGACTCACCCAGTGAAATATTGCTCGACGATGTAGTTGAAGTAATTAATGAAGCAGCGCAAGACTCGCGTATAAGCGCTATTTTGCTTGATTTACAAGAAATGCCAAAAGCACATTTAAATAAGCTCAAACAAATTACACAGGCACTTGAAACATTTAAAGCAACCGGTAAAAAAGTGATTGCCTCAGGGTATTACTACACCCAAGCACAATATTACATTGCCGCGCATGCAGACGAAATTGCGATGCATCCTTATGGTAGTGTGCTTATTGAAGGCTACGGTATGTACCCGCTTTACTTCAAAGACGCATTAGAAAAATTAGAAGTCACTCAGCATATATTCCGTGTAGGTACCTTTAAATCGGCCGTTGAACCGTTTATCAGAAACGATATGTCAGAGGCAGCTAAAGAAGCAAACCGCGTATGGCTTGGTGCTTTATGGAATGAATATAAGCAAGACGTTAGTGCTGTACGTCCTTTTGATGAGTCAAACTTTGATGAAACAATGGATGTTTATTTAGCTAAAATGCAAGCCGCTAATGGTGATGCCGGTAAATATGCACTGGATAACCAATGGGTTGATTCATTAAAAACCAATCAGCAAATTCGCCAACAATTAATTGAATTGGTTGGAGAAAATGAAGATGGAAAAACATTTAAACAAGTCTCTTTTGGTGAATACTTAAGTTTAGTAAAACCGCCTATTGAGTTTGATAACCCTATGACTGAAAAAGTCGCTGTTGTGGTTGCTAAAGGCACTATTGTTGATGGTGAGCGCCGTGCTGGTGAAATTGGTGGTGATTCAACTGCAGCCCTACTTCGCAAAGCGCGACTTGATGACAAGGTTAAAGCGGTGGTTTTACGAATAGATTCAGGCGGTGGCAGCATGTTTGCCTCAGAAGTAATTCGTGCTGAAGTACTTGCACTTAAAGCTGCTGGTAAACCCGTTATTGCATCAATGAGCTCAGTAGCTGCATCAGGCGGTTATTGGATTGCATCGGCGGCCAATGAAATTTGGGCAGCACCGAGTACAATTACCGGTTCAATTGGCGTATTTGGTACCTTTATGACATTTGAAGATACCCTAGCTAAAATAGGCGTGTATTCAGATGGCGTAGCCACCACAGAATTGGCAGGTTTTTCAATCACTCGCCCACTTAACGAGAAAATGGCTAAAGTTATTCAAATGAGTGTTGAAGAAGCGTATGGACGCTTTTTAGATGTGGTTGCTGAGGCACGTAATATGACCCCAGAGCAAGTTGATAAAATTGCCCAAGGTCGGGTATGGATTGCATCGCAAGCTCAAGAGCTTGGTTTAGTTGATAAACTTGGTAATAAACAAGATGCGATTAAAGCAGCTGCTGAGCTTGCAAAGCTTAACTACTATGACGTTAAAACAATTAAGCAATCGCTTAGCCCACAAGAAAAAATGCTTCAAGATATCTTCGGCAGTGCCGCCGTTAAATCAGTACTTGGGCTTGAAACACAAAAAACAGCAGTATTAGCCAGCCAAGCTAATCTGCAAAGTGTTATTAAACAATTAAGCAGTGAAGTAGAAAACCTAAAAGATTATAACGATCCACAAGGTGTTTATGCCCGCTGTTTAGAGTGTACAGTTGCACAATAGTGCCTTAACAGGCTGTATTGATTAGCAGTTAGCGTTATACTAAGCCCAGTTTTTTTACTGGGCTTTTTTTATGAAACGTAAACGCATTTATATCGCTTACACTGGCGGTACCATAGGAATGAAAAAATCAATTCGCGGCTATATTCCTGCTGAAGGGTTTTTAACCGAAACCGTGGTTAATAACGCAGAGTTTAATCGTGAAGAAATGCCATTATTTGATATTCATGAATACTGCCCGCTTATAGATTCTTCAGATATGTCACCGGCTCATTGGCAACTCATCGCCGATGACATAAAAAGTAAATACCAAGATTACGATGGCTTTGTGGTACTGCATGGCACCGATACTATGGCCTATACTGCATCAGCTCTGTCGTTTATGTTTGAAAACTTAACTAAACCTATTATTGTGACCGGCTCACAAATTCCACTGTCTCAATTACGCTCAGATGGCCAAGTTAACCTACTTAATGCCATGTATTTAGCGGCTAACTACCCCATTGCAGAAGTCAGCTTATTTTTTAATAATCAGTTGTTCAGAGGTAATCGTGCCACTAAAGCCCATGCAGATGGGTTTGATGCATTCGCCTCACCTAACTTAGAGCCGCTTGCACTTTCAGGTATTAATATTCAGCTGATCAAAGGGCAATTAAGCCCGTATGTAGAAAATGAACTCCAAGTTACCCCTATTACACCGCAAGCTATTGGCGTGCTGTATTTATACCCAGGGATCAGCAAAGAAGTAGTAAAAAGCTTAGTTAATGGCAATATTAAAGCCCTTGTACTGCTAAGCTTTGGTGTAGGCAATGCGCCACAAGACCCTGAGTTTTTAGCGATTCTGGATGAAGCAAGTAAACGGGGTGTTATTATTACTAATTTAACCCAATGTTTAAAAGGCCAAGTGAACATGGGCGGTTATGCCACGGGTAATGCGCTGTTAAACATAGGCGTGATCAGCGGTTACGATATGACCTTAGAAGCATGCTTAACTAAGCTGCATTACTTGTTTAGTCAAAACCTAGAAATTGAAACAATTCGCCATTTAATGCAAGATAACCTGCGTGGTGAGCTGACCCGTTAAGTAATCAGTTAAGCGAATAACAAAAAAGGACGCTACTTAGCGTCCTTTTTGATTACTTAGATTTTATTAACGAACTTTTGCGTCAATATCAACTAAGTCAGTTAAATGACACGTTTCACCACTGTGGGTTTTAATGCCATGCTCACCAAAGTAATCACGCTGGGCTTGAACTAAGTGCCCATTACTTGGTGTTGTTAGCGTTGCTAAGTAGGTTTGTGTTGCACTAAGCACAGGAAACGCCAGACCCGTCATAACGGCTTGGCCAGTCACTTTACGCATCGCTAATGACTCTTGTTCAAGCGTGTCAATAAACTCAACGCCTTGCGCTACACTATCAAGGTAATCAGCACGGATAATACACCCTGCACGCCATGTTTGTAGCGTTTTCGCTAAATCAACTTTCCATTGATGAGTTCGTGAAGCGCCTTTAATTAATGCAAGTCCTTGACGGTATGCCAACAGGCTCGCAAGGGTAAACGCATCTTTTAATTCATCTAAATCAATATCAACTTGCGTGGTATTTTGTGCGCTGTATGTCATTTCTTGTGCGGCAGTGGTATTACACGCATTGGTTAAATGACGAGCTTGTACAGCAGCCACTAGCGACGGTACCGCAATACCTAATTCAAGGGCGTTTTGTGCTGTCCATAAACCGGTGCCTTTTGCGCCTACTTTATTGTCAATTAAATCTACAAGCGGCACATTATGCGAATTTTCAAGTGATAAAATATGGCTTGAGATTGACAGTAAATAGCTATTTAGCTGCCCTTGAGACCATTCGTTAAATATCTCTGCAATTTCTTTAGGTGAGCGATTAGTGCCGTGACGCAATAGCTGATACATTTCTGCAATCAGTTGCATGAGTGCGTATTCAATTCCATTATGAACCATTTTTACAAAATGGCCGCTGGCTGACTGGCCCACACGCGCAAAACACGACTCGCCTTTATAGCTTGCAGCAACCTTTGTAAACCATGGCTCGACACGCTCCCAGCCACCTTCAGAACCACTGGCCATCATAGCTGGACCGTGACGTGCACCCTCGGCACCGCCTGAAATACCCATAGTGGCAAATTCAAACTTATCTTGGTATTTGAGCTTACGGTTAATACCGTCTTTATAATTACTGTTACCACAATCAACAATAATATCACTACACTGAACACCCGCTTCAATAAGCTCGTTGCAAACCGCATCAACTAACTCGCCAGCAGGCACAAGTAATAAAATAGAACGCGGTGCTTCTAAACGCCTAACCATATCCCCTAGATCAGAGACAATGTGAAGTTTATCAGCCATGCCTTGTGATTTAGCACAACTTAGTAATTCTTCACCCGCATTTGGGTTTTTGTCATAAGCGACAAGCGTTATCCCTTTTTCAATCAAGTTCAGGGCAAGATTTTTCCCCATAACGCCTAACCCTACTAATGCAACTTGCATTTAGTGCCCTCCTCGGTAACAACTATTTGGTTAGTAAATTAAAATAATACCGCGTGCATTATACTCAGACCGCAGCCATGAGCAAAGCTACATGCATTTATTACAGCTAAAATAAACGCCGCAATTATATCAAACAACCGCCCTCTCAGGGGAAGAAATAGCAGTGCTATTTAAATTTTTAGATCATTGACGCCCTGTGACACCGGTGTCATAATGATGACATATTCATTTTGTATATAATAGTCGCAATGTTATAAAAATTGCATAAAACTAAAGATTGCTCTTTATTAGTAATCGCTAAAAACAAAATAACCGTCAACTTGCTTAAAAAAAGCACACAGGAGAATTTAATGTTAAGACGTACAAAAATAGTCGCGACACTTGGACCTGCAACAGATAGAGATAATAACTTAGAAAAAATTATTCGTGCAGGCGCAAATGTCGTTCGATTAAATTTCTCACACGGTGTTGCACAAGATCATAAAGACCGTGCACAAGCTGTTCGAGATATTGCAACTAAACTTGGTAAGCACATCGCGATTCTCGCTGACTTACAAGGCCCAAAAATTCGCGTTTCAACCTTCAAAGAAGGCAAAGTGACCTTATCTGTTGGTGCAAAATTTATTCTTGATGCCAAAATGGAAAAAGGCCAAGGCGATATTAACGCCGTCGGTATTGACTACAAAGAGCTACCACAAGATGTTGCCCCTGGTGATTTATTGCTATTAAACGATGGCTTAATTCAACTCACCGTAGAAAGTGTTGAAGGTAACTTAGTTCATACCATTGTGACTGTTGGCGGCGTACTTTCTAATAATAAAGGGATTAACCGTTTAGGTGGAGGCTTAACAGCACCTGCATTTACGGAAAAAGATAAAGAAGATTTAATCACCGCTGCTGAAATTGGCGTTGATTACATTGCCGTTTCTTTTCCTCGCAGTGGCGATGATATGCGTTATGTGCGTTCATTAGCGGAGGCTGCAGGCTCTAATGCACAGCTTTTAGCTAAAATTGAGCGTGCTGAAGCAGTAGAAACACAAGAAGCAGTTGATGACATTATTTTAGCGTCTGACGCTGTTATGGTTGCCCGTGGCGACTTAGGTGTTGAAATTGGTGATGCTGCACTAATGGGTAAACAAAAACTCATTATTCGTCGTGCTCGTTCATTGAACCGTACCGTTGTAACCGCTACGCAAATGATGGAATCGATGATCGATAACCCTATGCCAACACGTGCAGAAGTTATGGATGTTGCCAATGCAGTACTTGATGGCACAGATGCAGTGATGCTTTCTGCTGAAACAGCCGCTGGTGATTACCCGGAAGAAACCGTTGCTACTATGGCGCGTGTTTGTTTAGGTGCTGAATCACAAAAAGAAACACACGTTTCTAAACATCGTTTAGACAGCCGTTTTTCTTCTAATGCCGAATCAATTGCCTTATCAGCTATGTATGCAGCTAACCACTTAGACTCTGTTAAAGCGATTATTACCCTTACTGAGTCAGGTAGTACGGCAAAATTGATGTCGCGTATTAGCTCTGGACTGCCTATTTATTCACTTTCACGTCATGCAAGTACATTAGGTCAAACAGCACTGTATCGTGGTGTTTACCCTGTATTTTTTGACTCTACAAAATGTGAAAAAGATAGCATGGTTAAAGATGCATTAAGCACACTTGTAGCCGCAGGCTCTTTACAAGCAGGCGATACCGTGATTATTACCCACGGTGATGCGATGGAAACGATTGGTGCAACCAACACGATGAAAATAGTCACGGTTTCGTAACTGTAACGCGCATAAAAAAACGCGAGCTAAAAGCTCGCGTTTTTTTATGCTATTTATTAAAGTTAGCTAGCTAATGCTGCTTTTACTTTATCACGGTAACTTCTACTTACTTTAAGCTCTTGTCCGTTATCTAACACTAATAAATATTCACCACTAACCTGAGTTACCAACTTGCTAATTTGTTTGGTGTTAACAATCGCGCTGCGATGAACACGTACAAATAAGCTTGGATCTAATTCTTGTTCAAGCTCTTTCATGGTTTTACGTAATATATGCGTTTGCCCATCTTGGCAATGCAGACACATGTAATCACCTGCCGCATCTACCCACTGTATAGTAGCAACGGGTACTCTGACAATTTCGCCCTGCTCTTTTACGGCCAATGACTCAGGATAACGACGATCCGTAAGGGTATCGCCTGTGGCTAATTTCTTTAAAATTTCTTCGCAGTTATTGCCTGTTATCCCTGCTACGAAGCTCGCTAGTTTTTTCTTATGGGCGTTATCCTGCTGAGTTTTTAAATAGGTATGCACTTTTTCTACCGCCTGTTTTAATCTGTTATCATCAACGGGTTTTAAAATGTAATCTAAAGCATGAATTTCAAATGCTTTAACAGCAAAGTGATCAAACGCCGTAACAAACACAATGGCAGGTAAATCTTTACTGCTTTCACTTAAAGCACGTGCGACTTCAAAACCGTTCATACCAGGCATTTGAATATCAAGAAAGACAAGATCAATTTTTTCGTTTTTACAACTTTCAATCGCATCAAAACCTGAACTACACAGTTTGATCACTTCAATATCAGAAAACTCTTCAAGCCTGACGGCTAAACCTTTACGTGCTAATGGTTCATCATCAACAATAAGCGTTTTTATTCTTGTCATTTCTTCACAGCCTTCTCAAACGGGACTCGCAGATTAACTTTTAATCCACTTGGCGTATTATGTGATAATACAAACGAGTAATTATTTTCGTAGAGCGTTTTTAATCTGTCTCGGGTGTTTGCTACCCCTACGCCTTGTGCATTAACTAACTGACCATTTTCAATATCAGTGCCAGGCCCATTATCGCCCACTTCAAGTAATAATTCATTAGCAAAAACTTGCGCTTTTATATCAATAACACCACCTTCTGACATATGGGCAATGGCGTACTTAATGGCATTTTCGATGATCGGTTGTAATATTAAGCTCGGCACTAATGCTTGTTTGGCCTGCTCACTCACGTCCACATTAACTTGTAAGCGCTCATCAAAACGTACACGTTCAATTTCTAAATAGAGCATTAATGCATGTAACTCTTGCTCCAGCGGCACTTTTTTAATTGGATCAGTATTAAGCGTATAGCGTAAAAAGTCACTCAATTTAGATACCATCAAGTTAGCATCTTTATTTTCTTTTACCAAAACTAAGGTTGATATTGCATTGAGCGTATTAAACAAAAAATGAGGATTTAGCTGGTATCTAAGCATTTTTAACTGCGCTTCGTGCGCCATTGTGGTCGCTTTTAAGGCTTTTTGACGTTCACTTTGTAATAACTGGTAATACTTAACCCCAAAGTACAAACCACTCCAACACAAAATAATATAAACAGAATCAAGTCCTTGTTGTAAATAATAAAACCATTCTTCAGGACGGTATCCGTGGCGATAAATTTCCCACAGGTTAAACTTTTGCACCACGGCCCATAATGTACCGGTTATATAAGAGGCGCCAAATACAACAATAATTAATACCCAAGGTGAGGCATTCCAAATTTTGCGATAAATATAACGCAGAGGCACAGTCATTAAACAGCCCGCATAGGCGTTTAGTAAAATAACGAATACGTAAATATCACGCATTTCGAATACTTTAGAACCAATATAGTTAACTAACGCATAACCTATCCAGCCTGCAATTTGCAAAAGCCAGAAAAAACGTTGTCTGTTATCAATTAAAGACTGCCAATTCAAAATTAATTATTACCTTGTAAATTTGTCACTATTATATCGATTTATCGTCGGGTATAGCACTACCAACTGTCTTACTTTTTAATAGCCCTATCGCAAACAATAAATTAAATAAATACAGGATGGATGTTCAGTTCTGGTTTAGTTGTTACGTTAAACAGGCTAAAACTCGTGTTGCAATTACCCCTTGCGGATGGTTTAAAGCGCATAAAAAAAGCGAAAGGCATCCACCTTTCGCTTATCAATGTTTACTTTTATTTTTTAAGCAAGCTTATCTGAAGCAACTTTATAAGTCGGATCTTCAATTACGTTCACTTCAACTAAGTCACGTGCTTTATGAAGTAGTTCTGTACAGTCTTTACTTAAGTGACGCAAGTGCAGCTTTTTACCCGCTTTATTGTATTTGTCAGCTAAGCTGTCGATGGCCTCAATCGCACTATGATCCGCAACGCGACTGTATTTAAACTCAACAATCACATCTTTAGGGTCATTCTTAACATCAAATAAATCAGCAAAGTTTTTAACCGAACCAAAAAATAAAGGCCCATGTAGCTCGTACACTTTTGAACCTTCTTTATCAATATAGTTAGTTGTGTAAATATGTTTTGCATGCTGCCATGCAAACACTAACGCAGAGACAATAACACCTACACACACCGCAATCGCAAGGTCGGTAATAACCGTTACACCCGAAACTAATACAATTACAAAAGCATCAGATAAAGGGACGCGTTTCATCATTTTGAAACTCGCCCATTCAAACGTACCCAGCACCACCATAAACATAACCCCAACTAATGCCGCCAGTGGAATCATTTCGATTAAGCTTGAAGCGAAGATAATAAATGCAAGTAACATCAATGCGGCACTAATACCTGATAAACGCGAACGCCCACCTGAATTAATGTTGATCATAGATTGGCCAATCATGGCACAGCCACCCATTGCACCAAAAAAACCACATGTGACGTTGGCCGCACCTTGGCCAATACATTCTTTATTAGAATGGCCACGGGTTTCTGTAATTTCGTCAATCAAGCTTAGCGTTAACAGCGATTCAATTAAGCCAATTGCTGCAAGAATAAGCGCATATGGAAAGATAATTTGTAGTGTTTCTAGGTTAAAAGGGACCATAGGAATATGAAACTGTGGTAAGCCACCGGCAATGGTTGCAGCTTCATTTCCTGTCATGCCTTTTAAGAAATCAAGTACTGTACGCGCTTCTAAATCAAGACCAATCACTAAACCCGTTACAGTAACAATAGCAACCAGTGATGAAGGCACTGCGGTAGTTAATTTTGGTAAAAAGTGAATAATTGCCATCGTTAGCGCCACTAAACCTAACATGATGTAAAGCGCACTGCCCGTCATCCACATTTGGCCGCCAGCACCATCAGGCACTTTAAACTGTCCAAGCTGGGCTAAAAATATAACAATCGCTAAACCGTTAACGAAACCGAGCATAACAGGATGCGGAACCATACGAATAAATTTACCGAGCTTAAATACCCCAGCCAATATTTGTAGTAGTCCCATCAGCAACACAGTGGCAAATAGGTATTCCACTCCGTGATCAAGTACTAAACTTACCATCACAACCGCTAATGCACCGGTTGCACCCGAAATCATACCCGGACGACCACCAAAAATAGCCGTAATTAAGCCCACAATAAATGCGGCGTATAAACCTACAAGAGGTTCTACATTTGCAACAAAGGCAAATGCAACAGCTTCTGGGATCAAGGCAAGTGCCACTGTCAATCCAGAGAGAATATCGTTTTTAGCAGAGCTTGGCGCTCTGCTGAGTAAGTTAAACATTGAGTTCCTCAGTTTTATTTCGCTAACAAAAAAAGCGCTAGATTTTATCAAATTAGCGCTCATTTCACAATTATAGTTAATTCAGCCTGTGTGTTTTTAGCTGCTTAGTAAAGTTTAAAGTGGCAGTGCCGTGCTTCGTTTAACACACGTCATGGTCACATTAGAATGAACCTCTTGTACATATTCTAAGCTAAGCAAGTTATCGCGTACAAAGTGCTCATAACCTTCTATGCCTTGAGAAATAATACGCAACATAAAGTCCATAGTGCCAGCCATGGTGTAACATTCAGTCACTTCATCATAGCTAAGTATTAATTTTTCAAACTCAGCTAAATTCTTTTTACCATGGTTTGATAAACGTACATGGGCGTAAACCAACATATCAAAGCCCAGCTTTTTTTCATCAAGCAATGCGACTTTACTTTTGATGTAGCCATCTTGTTCTAATTTAGCAATACGACGCCAACAAGGAGACTGAGAAAGTCCGACTTTGTCTGCAATCTCAGCAGTTGATAAACTTGCATCTTGTTGTAAAAGTGCCAATATTTGGCGATCTACGTGATTTAGAGACATTTTATTTCTTATTTATCTAATAAATTGGTTAAATTATACAGCCTTTTTAAAAAGCAGTCTGCTTATTTTTAACAAATATGCACATCAACCAAACTGGCCACTTACAAATGGGTTAGTAGCCTGTTCATTAGCAACATGGGTGTTGTCACCATGGCCACTTAAAATTGCAGTGTTCGGTGGTAATGTCATGATATGTTGCATTATAGAGTCGATTAGCTGCTTGCTGTCGCCTTTAGGAAAGTCGGTACGCCCTATTGAACCTTTAAAAATAACATCCCCGACGATAACCGTATTGTGTGCTTGTTGATAAAACACAACATGCCCTGGCGTATGCCCTGGGCAATGAAGTACTTTAAATTCAAGCTGCCCAACCTTGATACTATCACCATGGGCTAACCATTCATCAGGATAGAAGGAGTTGATCGGTTTAAAGCCAAACATAGTGGCTTGCATCGGTAAATTGTCGAACCAAAAACGTTCATCCTCATGAGGCCCAATCATCTTTACCTTGTGTTGCTCGCGTAAATTATGCGCAGCGCCTACATGATCTAAATGCCCATGGGTTAACCAAATCGCTGCTAATGATAAATTATGCAGCTTAAGTGATGCATTAATTTTGTCAGCATCACCGCCAGGGTCAACCACGACAGCTTGCTGGGTTTGTTCACATACTATAATGCGGCAATTTTGCATAAACGGGGTTACGGGAATAGTGATTATTTTCATCTTATATTTCTTTATCTTTTTGTGCTGGAATAACTATATTCTCTTCATATGACATTAAAATTGGGTATTTCAAATAAGCTTGATCATAAAATGGGCTATGCTCATATAACCAATTTAAACGTGCATCAGCGTTCTTAGCAAAGTCTTTATCCTGATTTACTTTTTTATCAAATTCTTGGGCTAATTTGGGGTCATCAGCAAGCATTTTTTCAGCAAACGGTATCAAAGCATAATTTTCCATATATTCAGTGCGCTGAAAAATAGTATTAAACTCCCCCCAAGCAAAAAATGAATCTGGTGCTTCAGGATGTAGCAAGTGGACAGCTAACTCTCCTGCCTTTTGCTGCGTACTCACTTCAAACCAACCATCTAAATCCACATTTGTAGCTGGTACATAATCAAAACTAGCCGACACTCTAAAACGCCCTTCAAATGGCGCTTTATCAAAACTATATTGCACTACTTTTGCCATTTTTAATGGCTGAGTGTTGGCACCACTGAGCTTATTAACTGACACCCCATGCAGGGCTAATTTCTCAATAATATCGGTGTAAACAGGTGGAATAAAAAATGATTTTGGTACTTCAACCGTGTGCTGCACCTCTTTTTGCCAAAAAATAGGCAGCTTGTCATAATCCTGTTTTTTACCCAAATAGCTTACTTCTTGTTGATTTGACAATGGGCTCAGGCTTTTAGAATAAGCAATACCTTTAAACGCGATATGATCAGGCTGCTCAGAATAACCACGCTTAACAATTAATTGCTTAGGAACAAATTCTTGTTCTTTTTTTACTGCATTAGCGAGTTTATCTTTATGCGCTGATAATGCTTCAATAGCACCATCTATAAACACATAAGTCCCTAACACGCGTTGTTTGTATGGCTTTAAAGAATGGTTTTCAACTAAAATGGTAGGCAATGACTTTAAATCACCCCACCCGTTTGAAAACCGCGGTGTGGCAACCCAACCGGCCAGCCCTGATTTAAATTCTTGCTTATCCATAACAAACACTAAAGGGCCCGGAATATGGCCTTGCTCAGTGAGGGTTTGATCAATCATTGGTTTAAAATAACGGTTAAGCGCATCTGAAATGGCAGGCGACTCGCTAGCAAATACCGGGTTATAGCCATAGGTTACATCGTATTGGTAATCAGCCCCATCAGTCACGTGTACGTCAATATACAAATTCGGATTATAATCATTAATTACTTGAAGGACGCTTTTAACCTCTGGCGTATCAAGCTTAGTGTAATCACGATTTAAATTAAGATTATTTGCGTTTGTTCTAAAACCCATTTTTACAGGGCCACGCTGATTAATACGATTAAACGCACTACTACGCTCGTGACCATCAACGTTTAATATTGGGATAAATAAAATGTTTACCTTTTTTAATATATCGCGTCGTTTACCCGTAGCAATATCTCTAAGCAGCATAAACATCGCATCTTTACCATCAATCTCACCAGCGTGAATACCAGCCTGAATAAGCACGGTTGGTTTGGTGCTATTGGCCATTTGCCCCGCATCAAAAAAACCTTGCTCACTAGCAATCAACATTTTTATTGCTCGTTTACTATTACTATAGCCAATCGTTTTTGATTTAAATTGAGTGGGATTCGCAGCCACTAATCTATCAACAAATGCCATGGTATTAGCATAATTGGGAGACGAGACTCCTGCAGAAATTTCAAAGTCTGTGGTTAAGGGTCCCTGTTGTTGCAATAGTGAGGTACTACTACCTTCCCATGGTAATAATGGCGGTAAATGATCACTATTTACCATACTTGCAGATAAAACCAATAAACTTATAAACATATACTTCTCTAACAAACCCATTAATTAAGAAAAATTATAGCAATTAAACTTTTCTAGTTGCCAAAACTGCGGTGGTTCAACAAAAAAATACAGCCAACGGCATTTTTAGTTGCAGCCCAGCCACGCTATCAACATCTACTGAATAAAAAGGGCTAATTAGTACCTAAAAAACGAACACACAACGGCAATAAATAAAGGAAAAAGCCTACAAGCGCATAAAAAAGATAATAAATTACAGGCACAAAAAAAGGAGCCATGGGCTCCTTTTCATTACTTATACAAAAACTTAAGCTGCCGCTAGGCCTTCTTTTGCTTTTGCTACAAGCGCTGCGAATGCAACTTGGTCGTAAACAGCGATATCTGCAAGGATCTTACGATCGATTTCTACAGATGTCTTTTTAAGACCATTGATAAAACGGCTGTAAGACAGACCATTTTGACGTGAAGCAGCATTGATACGTGCAATCCATAGTTGACGGAAAGTACGTTTCTTAGCACGGCGGTCACGGTAAGCGTATTGACCCGCTTTAGTAACAGCCTGGAAAGCTACGCGGTAAACACGTGAACGTGCTCCGTAGTAACCTTTCGCTTGTTTTAAAACTTTTTTGTGACGTGCACGTGCGACAACGCCGCGTTTAACTCTTGCCATTTCTAAAAACCCCTATTAAGCGAATGGTAACATACGTGAAACTAGACCATGGTCATTTTTATGAACCATCATCTTAGGACGTAGGTGTAACTTACGCTTAGAAGTTTTCTTAGTCAGAATGTGACGAAGATGCGCTTGTTTACGCTTGAAACCGCCAGAAGCAGTCTTTTTGAAACGCTTAGCTGCGCCTCTGTGACTTTTTAGCTTGTAAGCCATTGCAATAACTCCAATTGTATTGCTTTAAATTTAGTAAGAAGGCGTGAGATATATTGCTATAGCTCCACTTTAAAGGCCTAACTTACTGCTATATTCCGGTGAAAACCCGATATAAATACCGCAGTTTTACTTTAAAACCGGTTAACTCAGGTGGACATTTTCAAATCACTTGCAAACCTGAGCTAAATTCGGTGCGTATTATCGCCTAATTATTACTTTTTAGCAACCGGTGCCATCATCATAACCATTTGACGACCTTCAACACGATTTGGGAAAGACTCAACAACTGCTAACTCTTCTAAATCGGTTTTAATACGGTTTAATAATTCGATACCAATTTCTTGGTGAGCCATTTCACGACCACGGAAGCGGATAGTTATCTTAGCTTTATCGCCAGCTTCTAAGAACTTACGTAAGTTGCGCAGCTTAACCTGATAATCGCCTTCATCCGTTCCCGGACGGAATTTGATTTCTTTAATCTGGATTTGCTTTTGCTTCTTCTTCTGCTCTTTTAGTTCTTTGCTTTTTTCAAAGATGAACTTACCGTAGTCCATAACCTTACAAACAGGCGGCTCAGCGTTTGGACTGATCTCTACAAGATCAACACCCGCTGCATCAGCCATAGCTTGCGCGTCTTTTAATGACTGAATTCCAGCTTGTTCGCCGTCGATGTCGATTAAACGAACTTCTAGCGCTGTAATTTCTTCGTTAATACGATTTTTTTGAGCTGTTTGTTGCCCTTTCTTGCCGCCTCTAATGGTACGTTCCTCCAAGAATATCAATAATATAAGCGTGTAGTTGGCCGTTTGTGATTGCCCTACACGCTCGATTTTTACTGTCGATTTTTGATTTCTTCACTGATTTTAGCGATAAAATCATCGACATTAAATTTGCCTAGGTCTTCACCTGTGCGAGTTCGTACTGCTACTTCTTGTTGTTCAACTTCTTTATCGCCAACAACCAGTAAGTAAGGAATACGCTTAAGTGTATGTTCTCGGATTTTAAAGCCAATCTTCTCATTTCTCAAGTCAGCAGCAGCTCTAATTCCAAGTTTATTTAATTTTTGTACAATTTCCTGCACATAAGGTGCTTGTTTATCGGTGATATTCATAATCACCACTTGCTTAGGCGCAAGCCACGTTGGGAATAAACCAGCGTACTCTTCTGTTAAGATACCGATAAAGCGCTCAATAGACCCTAAAATAGCGCGGTGTATCATAACAGGTGTGCGACGTTCGTTATTTTCAGCTACATAAGTAGCGCCCAAACGACCCGGTAATGCAAAATCTAGTTGCACTGTACCACACTGCCACGCTCTGTCTAAGCAATCGTACAAAGTAAATTCAATTTTAGGGCCATAAAACGCCCCTTCACCTGGTAAATAATCAAATTCAATGTCATTTGCTTTAAGTGCGTCAGCAAGTGCAAGCTCTGCTTTGTCCCACATTTCATCTTCGCCAATACGTTGCTCTGGGCGAGTTGAAAGTTTAACTACAATTTTTTCAAAGCCGAATGTTTCATACGTATCGTAAACCATTTTAATACAGGCCGATACTTCATCCATGATTTGCTCTTCTGTACAAAATACATGCGCATCATCTTGAGTAAAGCCACGCACACGCATTAAACCGTGAAGTGCCCCTGATGGCTCATTACGGTGACAACAACCAAACTCTGCCATACGCAGTGGTAAGTCACGGTACGATTTTAAACCTTGGTTGAATATTTGTACGTGGCCCGGGCAATTCATTGGTTTAATTGCGTATTCACGCTTTTCAGATTCAGTGGTAAACATTGCCTCTGAATACTTTTCCCAATGCCCTGATTTTTCCCACAAAGAGCGATCCATCATCATTGGACCTTTCACTTCTTCGTATTGGTACTCACGTAATTTTTCACGCACAAAGTCTTCTAGCTCGCGGTAAATGCTCCAACCATCGTTATGCCAAAATACCATACCTGGCGCTTCTTCTTGCCAGTGCCATAAATCGAGTGCTTTACCGATACGACGGTGATCGCGCTTCTCAGCCTCTTCTAAACGCTTTAAATACGCTTTAAGTTGCTTTTTATCGCCCCATGCTGTGCCGTAAATACGCTGTAGCATTTTGTTTTCAGAATCACCGCGCCAGTATGCGCCGGCCACTTTCATAATTTTAAAGTTTTGACAAAACTTCATGTTTGGCACATGAGGACCACGACACATATCGATGTATTCTTCGTGATGATATAAACCTGGACGGTCATCTTGTGCGATATTTTCGTCTAGTATTTCAATTTTGTATGTTTCGCCACGCGCTGCAAAAGTGTCGCGCGCTTCTTGCCAGCTAACGGTTTTTTTCACTACGTCGTAGTTTGTTTTTGCAAGCTGTAGCATACGTTTTTCAATGGCATCAAGATCATCTTGAGATAACGAATGTTCCATATCAATATCGTAGTAAAAACCGTTATCAATTGTTGGACCAATCGCCATTTTTGCATCAGGGAAAAGTTGTTTAACAGCATGACCAATTAAGTGCGCACACGAGTGGCGAATAATCTCTAGGCCATCGTCGTCTTTTGCGGTAATGATCTCAAGACGAGAATCGTCACTAATTAAATCACACGCATCTACGCGTTCGCCATTAACACGACCCGCAATGGTGGCTTTAGCAAGACCTGGGCCTATATCGTTTGCTACATCAAGTGTGCTTACAGGGTTTTCAAAACTACGCTGACTACCGTCAGGAAGAGTAATAACTGGCATTATAAATCCTTACATACAGTGGTGACACCTACAATGTATCACGTGTATTTTTAATTAATTAAATGAGAATGACTCGACAACGCTTTTACGAATAAGCATTGACTATTTTTCGCCAAAAATGGCTAATGTAGATGCTGAGTCTGCTCAACTACAAGAGAGTTATTGTCGCGTGCTGCAGCATTAATTACAAGTTTTAAGCTATTAAAAACCACCCAATTTTACCATAAAAGTGCAATTAATAACGTTTAATAGGAGTCTGTTGGTTTTCTGTATTAGGATTTGTTCAATCTAGGGGCGATTTAGTTAAAGCCCGGGAGCTATCACCTGGCGCTAAGTAAAAAATTGAGCAACGCTCACACCTATTTAAAGTAAACAACCCATAGCGCTGTCTTGGCTAAAAAAAGGAGGGCTGCACATTTAGCCGCAAAGATAAACAGACCTTGTTACATCAAAATGACGAATGGACGTTAAGCGCTAACAAAAACACCACTGTAAGTGCTTAAACTCGCATTTTAATGCGTGTTGCGTATAATAACGGGTAATTAAGTTATAGTAGAGATTAGCAATGAGAACATGTGGTGTAGAAATTACCGGTAGTGATGTACTACTTTGTATTTTAAGTAAAGATAATGACGTTTTTGATATTCGTGATGTGCGCCAAACACGCTTTACCTTAGGTAACGGTAACGACACTGAAGTAATGCGTAAGTTTCAGTTTGATTTTGCCAAGTTAATGCAAGATTACCAAATTGATTCGGTTGCCATTCGCGAACGCCAACCTAAAGGTAAGTTTGCTGGCAGCGCTAAAGGATTCAAAATGGAAACCGCTATTCAGTTAATCGATAATCTCGATGTACGCGTGTTTTCAACCACCGAAATAAAAGAACAAGTAAAACGTAATCCGATACCTATCGCGTTTGAAGACACCGGTCTTAAAAAGTATCAAGAAAATGCATTTGTTAATGCTTACGTTTACATCATGAAAAAAACGTATCGCAGCGACGAAATGTAAATTAATTACATCCTTATAAAAACGCGTATTCGCTAGAGAGTACGCGTTTTTTTGTCTTTAAATTCTACATAAAAACAGTAATACCAATTCGCTTAACTAAGTGATCTAATTTGAGGGAGGAAAATCGTGTCGATATCAAAGCAAAAATTTCGTTAGTTAGTTGTTCTAAATGAGAAATTTTAACACAGCTAGCGTCTGATTTGCCCCCTCAAAATGATTTAGTATTATTGCCGATTGGTATAATACATTAGTCTAACCCTCTTCCTTTTGTCGACAATTCGTGTTTATTTAAACAGCAGGCCTCTCAAAAATAAAAACATGGAGTATGTCATGAAAGCGACACAAAAAGTGATAAAAGAAGTAGAGCAAATAAACACTATACCGCTATCAAACAGCTATTTTAAAGGAATTCAGAGCACACCATTAGTAGAACAAACCATAGGCGATTACTTTGACGCCATTGTCGACAATAACCCAGACGCTCTGGCCGTAGTCGTTGCCCATCAAAATATACGTTTAAGCTATAAGCAATTTCAACAGCAGATTAATCAACTTGCTATGGGGTTACTGTCTTTAGGGGTAAAACCTGGTGAACGGGTCGGTATTTGGTCACCGAACAATATACAGTGGTGCTTAACACAATTTGCCACCGCTAAAATAGGTGCCATTATGGTATGCATTAACCCAGCTTACCGCCCTAGTGAACTGCAATATGCACTAAACAGTGTGGAATGCTCTACGCTTATAACCGCCACTGAATTTAAAGGCAGCCACTATATTAATATGCTGCAAAGTTTAGCTCCTGAGCTTAGCGGTTGTAACAAAGGTGAATTAACCGCAGCCAAATTACCCACTTTAAAAAATGTAATTTGTATTGGTGATGAACCCGTCGATGGGATGTTCTCATTTAATGAGGTTATGAGCATGCCCACCGATGCACATAAATTAGAACTGCAAGCGGTGGCCAAAACCCTCGATTGCAATCAAGATATCAATATTCAATTTACCTCTGGCACAACAGGAAACCCTAAAGGGGCTACGTTGACGCATAAAAATATATTGAATAATGCGCTTTTAGTCGCACAAGCTATGCACTTTACTGAGCGCGATAAGCTCTGTATTCCTGTTCCGCTATATCACTGCTTTGGCATGGTATTAGGCAGTTTATTGTGTGTCAGTAAAGGGGCCGCTGCAATTTATCCAAGTGATTCTTTTGATCCAAAAACTACATTAGAGGTGGTACAACAAGAAAAATGCACCGGCCTTCATGGTGTACCCACTATGTTTATCAGCGAGTTAGAGCTTAATAACTTTAACGAGTATGACTTAAGTACACTGCGAACGGGTGTTATGGCAGGCTCAACTTGTCCTGAACAGGTGATGCGTAAAGTACAAACACTCATGAATATGAATCAGGTGGTAATTGCCTATGGGCAAACAGAATGCAGCCCAATTAATAACATTACCGAAACCGACTCTTCTATTGAGCGTCAAGTCACTACGGTTGGCCGAGCACTTGCACACACCGAAGTAAAAATTATTGATGAGGTTGGTGACATTCAAAAAATCGGGCAGCCTGGTGAAGTCTGTAGCCGTGGGGCCGGCATTATGCGTTGCTATTGGAATGATGAAGAGAAAACCAAAGCTACTATCGACAATGAAGGCTGGCTGCACTCGGGCGATTTAGGGGTAATGGACAGTGAGGGCTTTGTCAGCATTGTTGGCAGAATTAAAGACATGATTATTCGTGGTGGTGAAAACATTTATCCGCGTGAAATTGAAGAAGTGCTTTACACCTATCCGGGTATACAAGACGCCGCTATTTTTGGCATTAGTGATGAAAAATTCGGTGAAGAAGTCTGTGCTTGGATCCAACCCAAAGAAGGTGAAGTACTAGATGAGCAAGCAATTCGTCTGTTTTTAAAGGACAAACTCGCCTACTTTAAACAACCTAAATACATTCGCTTTGTTGAAAATTACCCGATGACGGTAACCGGCAAATTGCAAAAATTTAAAATGCGTGAACAAATGCAAGAAGAGCTCGCCGAATCTGCATTTTCGTAATCCGATTCAATGCGAAGCACTATCAGCTTAGTGCTTTGCATTGTCTTACTCAATTTCAGGTTGTTTAGGGTCAACAAAATCGGTAATACTGATATTTCGTCCTGCATTTTTAGCTTTATAAACCCCTACATCAGCTGTTGCTAACAATGATTTTATTGAAGGTCTGTATGTCGTGTATTGATCAATTGCAATACCGGCAGAGACAGTAATACGGTTAAAAGGTGAATATTGGTGTGCAATGGGGTCGTCTGCGAAGCACTTAGGTAAGTCACTTAACCAATCTAGCTCATTCGCTTGCAATGTTTTTACCAATATGAATTCTTCACCACCAAAACGCACCACAATATCAGCGTCACAATGTTTTAATCGGTTTGCTACTGCTATTAGTACGTTATCTCCCTCTAAGTGGCCGTAGTTATCGTTATATTTTTTAAAATAGTCGACATCAATCATGGCTAACCCTAAATATTGTGATGGCGATAACTTGTTAATTAATGCTTTACAGCGCCGATCAAAACTATGCCGATTATGCATACCTGTTAACTGATCGGTGTTGGCTTTTTCCGTTTCAAATAACTCCGCTTTATATTGCTTTCTTAATAAGGTATCTAGTTGATATTGCACAATAGCCAATACAATCACCATGCTAAAATAAAAATAAAGTGTCCATACAATCGAAGTAGAAGAAAAAAGCTCAATAAATATCAAGGCAATGCCGATTATTGACCATAAAACCAGTTTATGTCCTAAGTGCAGCATCGGTATGGCTATAAATGCAGCCGCTACAAGCATAGGCCCTCCCTCTTTCAACTCACCGTAACGCTGAACATATACCCAGAAGAAATAACTAAATAAAAAACAAAATAAAACCGCATAACTAAAAAAGCGCGAATGTAAGTACTCTGAACTTAGTGTTTTATTTATAATAATCAGAACTATCGATAACAACACCATGACTACACGTAAAATTGTTATGGTTGAATTAGCAGGCTCTTGTTGATTAAACCAAGACATAAAAATAAAAGACAATAAAAAAAGTGTTACAAGGTAGAGTGATGCATCAGCAAGACGCATTGAGCTTTTATTAAGTTGATTTTGGAAGTCGTGCTCTGTCGCACTTGAAAAATAAAAAATTGCGGGAATAAGACGCACCTGCACTCTCCTTAATAAGCTCACTGATCCTTATCCACACTATAGTTTATTGTTATTAATTAGCGAGTTAAATTTACCTTATTAAATAATATTATACATTATTTTTGCTATATCCTGAACAATTCTTATTCAGGATATAACGAATAAAAGTAGAGAGTTAATTAAATAGCCGAGGCGCTACTATACAACGCCTTGTTCAATCATTGCATCGGCTACACGTCTAAAACCAGCGATGTTAGCGCCTAGTAATAGATTACCGGGCTGATCAAATTCTTTTGCGGTATCGCTTGCTGTTGTGAAAATATCTTTCATTATTTGCTTGAGCTTTTCATCAACTTCTTCAAACGTCCAGCTTTGCATACTGGCATTTTGCGCCATTTCTAGTTGGCTGGTTGCCACGCCACCGGCATTAGCCGCTTTACCCGGGCCATAAGCTATTTTTGCTTCAATGAAGCAATCAATCGCTTCTTTGGTTGAGGGCATATTGGCTCCTTCACATACTAATTTACAGCCATTATCAAGTAGCGCTTTTGCATCCGCTTCGGTCAATTCATTTTGCGTGGCGCAAGGGAATGCCGCATCCGCACTGTAGCGCCATACCGTATGACCATCCTCTGGGTAGTCATCGCGAGGCGTATACTTGGCTTGTGAATGACTATCTAAATAGTCACTTAAACACCCTCTTGATTGCTCTTTGAGCTGTTTTATCAGCTTTAAATCAATACCATTCTCATCATATAAAGTGCCTTTAGAGTCACTACAGGTAATTGGCGTTGCACCAAGTTGATATAACTTTTCCATGGCATAAATAGCCACATTACCAGAGCCTGAAATTAAACAGCGCTTACCTGATAAGCTATCGTTACGCTCTTCAAGCATATTATTAGCAAAATAGGCAGCGCCATAGCCTGTGGCCTCTTTACGGGCAAGCGATCCACCCCAAAGTAAACTCTTACCCGTTAGCACCCCTTCATAACGCCCTGTTAAGCGTTTGTATTGACCAAACATATAGCCAATCTCTCTGGCACCTACGCCAATATCGCCGGCAGGTACATCGGTAGTCGGGCCAATATGGCGGTATAGCTCGTTCATAAAGGATTGGCAAAAACGCATAATTTCGCCATCAGAGCGTCCTTTAGGATCAAAGTTCGCACCGCCTTTTCCCCCACCAATAGGCAAACCTGTTAGTGCATTTTTAAAAATTTGTTCAAAGCCTAAAAACTTTATAATGCTGGCATTTACACTCGGGTGAAAACGTAAGCCGCCTTTGTAAGGCCCTAACGCCGAATTAAATTCAATACGGTAGCCTTTATTCACTTGAATATTGCCCTCATCGTCAACCCAAGGCACACGAAACATTAGTTGGCGCTCTGGCTCTACCATTCTTTGAATAATTGCTTGTTGTTGGTAATGACTTGTTTGCGCAAATACAGGTTCAAGTGAGTCAAGCACTTCTTCCACTGCTTGATAAAACTCACATTGCGCAGGGCTCGTTTGTTTTAACTGCGCAATGGTTGTGTGTATATAATTCATATTTATTCTTCCACGTAGGTATTTTTTAATTTGAAATAGGAAAAATGATCAATGCTATTGTTAGTGAAGAAATTAATTATCCGATCATTATTTTCACACTTTAACATCATAGATAAACTGGATGCACGTGTTTGATGTTGAATTAAATTGTTGTTTCTTTTGTATAAAAACCCATTAAAAAAGAATTTATATGCTAAAAACACCCGTTAAAATGAATAACACGTTAAAAGTATTAAAAAAATAGTAAAACAAAATACGAGTCTACATTTTTACGAGAGCGACAAAATAAACTGCTTTATGAGACTGAAGTTGTAGAAGGATAGACTGATAATTGAGTAAATGTGGAGAGGTCAAAATGGAGGTTGTATTCAACCTCCATAAAATGCATTAAGCTTTTTCGCCATCTGGGCGAAAAGTACGCTGTACACCGGTTAAAAATAAACGCAAGATTTGATCGTTACACACACGGTAATGCTTGTTTTCAACTTTACGTGAAAATGCGCTTAGCTCATGTTTACTTAAATCAAAATCAACCAACGCCAAGGTCGCGATCACGTCTTCTGCTTTCATATTTAAAGCAATACGTAGCTTCATAAAAATAATATTGTTGTTCAATTTACTTTCAGGCTCTGGCTGCTCACCTTCACGCTTGCCGCGCTTGGTATTTATAAAACCATTTAAAAATACCGCAAACTCAGTATCACTTATTGGGGTATACCCAGGCTCGCCCTCTTTAGTTAACCATGCAATCACATGCTCAGTGCTTACGCTCTGCGCTTCTGCGGCGAAAACATCAACCATAGCTGAATCAGTTAAATCAAAGGTGTAGCGAATACGGCGTAAAATATCGTTATTTGTCAAAGTAAATCCCAAGGTAAATAAGCGCTCAGCAAACAAAAGCTGTTTAGTAGCGGCGCAGTTTATCAGAGTTACACTAAGCACCCTATTAAATACTGTGTTTAATTACCCAATACCTTTGCCGGATCTACGCGTGTTGCTTGCCATGCTGGATATAGCGTAGCAAATATCGCAAGCACAAAGGTGGCTATAACGGTCAACACAATATCTTGCCAAACTAATTTACTGGGCAAAAATTCGATAAAGTACACACCTTCTAGCGGGTTTTCACCCAGTAATAAGCTCAGCCAAGTAAATAGCTCACTAATATTAATTGCTAAAATCACGCCAACAATTGAGCCTAAAAGTACACCCACAAATGCTTGGGTTAAGCCTTGCATGACAAAAGTAGCCAATATGGTACTGTCTTTCGCACCCATGGTTTTTAAAATAGCAATATTGCCTTCTTTTTCACGCACTTCCATTACCAGTGAAGACACAATATTGAAACTCGCCACCGCGATAATTAAAAACACCACAATATAAACAATCGTGCGCACCATTTGAATATCTTGATACAAGCTACCTTGCGTTCTGAGCCAACTCGAAATATACACATAATCGGTAATGGTCTGGCCAACACGAAGCGCTATTTGATGCGCCGAAAACACATCATCAACACGCAAGCGTAACCCTGTTACTTGGCTTTGATCATAGCCTAAGGTTTGTTGTGCTTTGTTAAGATGAATAAAAGCAGCGCTGCTGTCGATTGGTCCGCCCATTTCTATAATGCCGGCAAGCGTGAGGGTAACGCGTTTTGGGGCGAGTAATGACCGGCCTTTTTCACTAATTTGCGGGATTAACAAGGTCACATTATCACCTAATGCGATATTAAGTTGCTTAACAATTTGCTTGCCTAAAATAACATCATCACCTGTTAACTGGCTGACTAATTTACCTTGTGTAAATTGGTTTATGGCTGACACATCACCTTCCAACGAAGGCTCAACACCTCGGATCTCAACCGCTTTTAATTGGCTTTTAAATTGCGCCATCCCATTAACAGCAATAAATGGGGCTGCGCCCGTTACGTGTGGTTGCTGTTTTAACTTTTCGACTTTAGTGGGCCAATCGGCAATCGGCCTACTTGGGGCAACATATTCAACTTGCGGCACTACACTCAATAAGCGATGCACTAATTGCTGCTCAAAACCATTGATCACCGATAACGCCACAATTAACACGGCAACACCAAGTAAAATACCAATAGTGGATGCTTTGGCTATAAAACTTACGAAGGCATTTTTTTCATCTTTATGGCCTGAATAGGCTCTAAAGCGTTTACTAATAAAGGCACTAAGCAACATGGCTAGACTCTTTTATTGATAGTTTACCATCATCTAAGTACGCTATTTTACCCAGCTTATCTGCCAGTTCTAAATCATGAGTCACTACCACAAAGCTGGTGTTTAAACTTTTATTTAACTCATTAATTAAATCGTAAATTTTAATCGCATTTTGCTTATCTAAATTACCCGTTGGCTCATCAGCAAGCACCAGCGCAGGCTCTGTCACTAAAGCGCGTGCAATGGCAACACGCTGACGTTCACCACCAGAAAGAGCCGAAGGCTTATGGCTACTTCTATGTGCAAGGCCTACCTTATCTAGCATGTTAAGTGCTTTCTTTTTGGCTTCTTTCGCGCTCAACCCTTTTATGAGTAATGGCATGGCAACGTTTTCAACCGCACTAAATTCCATTAATAAATGGTGGAACTGATAAATAAACCCTAAGTTTTTATTTCTGAAAGCCGCTTGCTGCGAGCGAGATAACTTAGCAACGTCTTGGTTTTTTATTTTTGCACTACCCGCACTGGCCGTGTCTAAGGTGCCTAAAATATGTAACAAGGTGCTTTTACCTGAACCTGAGCTGCCTACAATTGCCAGCATTTCACCTTGCGTTAGGGCTAAATCAACGCCTTTTAATACCTCAACCTGATTTTGCCCGTCTTGGTACACTTTACTTATTTTTTCACAACTAATTACTAAATCATTCATAACGTAATACCTCTGCTGGGTTTACTTTAGCGGCTTGGCGTGCTGGATATAAAGTCGCTAAAAAGCTCATTGCTAAGCTTAAAACGGCAATAACACTTAAACTAACCACATCAAATTTGACGGGGAGTGAAATTCCCGATAGTAAATTTAAACCAACCAAAGCCAGCAGTTCATTTATATATAAACTTAATAAAAGACCTAAAAAAGCACCCACGGCCGTGCCAATTACTCCGTTATAGAGCCCTTGTACCATAAATACGGTTTGCACTTGGCTTGGTGTGAGTCCTAATGTTTGCAAAATTGCTACTTCGCTTTGTTTTTCACTGACCATCATGGTCAGTGCCGATACAATATTAAATACCGCCACCAGCACAATTAAGCCAAGGAGCATAGACATGATGCGTTTTTCCATCGCAACGGCGGCAAATAAAGTGCCTTGACTGCTTCGCCAGTCGGTGAGTTTAAAGTCATTGAGTATGTGTTGGCTGTCTTGCATAAATTGGTCAAGTGCAAACGGCTCATGCAGTGACACGCTTAAATTAGGTACCGTATTGTTGCTAAGTTTTAAAACCCGTTGTAGTGATACGCCACTGGTAAATGCCAGTCCCATGTCTATTTCAGAGCCAGTTTCATAGATAGCAGCAATTTTAAATAAACGTTGGCTTGGCATGCGCCCAAGTGGGGTGTACGTAGATGCGTTAGGCATAATTACACGTAACTTATCACCTAAACCAACGCCAAGTTTGCGGCTTAAATAACGACTTATTGCAATATTATAATTATTGTTTAGTACATTTTGCCAATTGCCTTGCACTATTTTGTCGGTGATTTTATATAGCGAGCCGTTGTTGTCGTAAAGGCCTTGTAATAACACCCCGTGAAGATCTTTATTGGTTTGCAATATGGCTTCACCGTGGCGATATAAACTAACATGATCAACATACGGTGATTGCTCAAGCGCAGGTTTTAGCGAATTCATTTGCGCTTTGGAGTGATCTTTGGCTTGTATTTCAACGTGAGGAATAAGCCCCAACATATTTGATTTTAAACTACTCTCAAAGCCGTTCATTACACTACTGACCGTAAAAAGCGCCATTAAACCAATCGCTATACCTGCAATAGAAAAAAACGAAATGAACGAAATAAACGCATTGCCTTTAGAGGAGCGGCTATATCTGAGTCCGATAAATAGGCTAACAGGTTGAAACATATTAATTAAAACATTAATGCCAAAAGTGTGGCGTTATAGTAGCACGAACTCAGCGCAATTGAATATCACCATAAATGTAAGAAATAATTTATAAATCTGATACTTGGCTATATTTTAAACAAGCCAGTAAACCCTGCTAAACTTTCAGCCCTGTTACTAAGTAATCAAGTAATACCCGCACATTAGTAGCCACAAATTGCCGTGGCGGATATAGACCCCACACGCCCTCTTGTTGTGGTTGGTATGCAGTTAATATAGGTACTAACTGACCGGATTTAATTTCATTTTCAATATAGTAATCAGGCAACTGAACAATACCCAAACCCTTTATAGCGCCGTCAACCAGTGCCCAGCCGCTATTACAATGCAATCGCCCTGCGACCTTAATATGTTTATCACGATTATTTTCATTTACTCGCCAATAACTACTATTGCCAATTAAACATTGATGATTGTTAAGCTCCCCCAAAGTGTGAGGCTCACCAAAACGCGCTAAATATGCAGGTGAAGCACACATAATAAATCGTCGCGAGCTCAAGCGCCGCGCTTTTAAGCTTGAATCTTTTAAATGGCCTAGTCGAATGGCTAAATCAAAGCCCCCCTCTAATAAGTTTTCTTGCTCGTTAGAGAGCGTTGCGATTACTTCTACCTCTGGGTGATCATGCATAAATGAATGCACAATGGGCATAATAAAACTTTCACCATACATAACCGGTGCTGTTAATTTAATTTTACCTTTAGGTGAGGTTTGTACCGATGCTAAGCCTTGAGTGGCCTCGTCCATTGCGTGCTGTAAATGTTTAACTTGGTGTAAAAACTGCTCGCCCTCTTTGGTTAACACAACCTTTCGAGTGGTACGTGTTAATAATTGCGTATTTAACCGTTGTTCTAGCTTTGTAACATGGCGGCTAATATGAGCAACCGATAAACCTAACGTCTGTGCAGCTTGGGTAAAACTCCCCTCTTCGCCAACAGCAATAAACTCATCAATACCTTCCCAACGCATAATTATTACCATACTGTAAAAGTGTTTTATTAAATTGAAGATTATCATTATCTGAGAAACAAATACAATAACCTCATCACCCAAACAGTATGGGTCTACAATTCATATTCAAACCACTACAAAGGATATACACATGTCTGAATTTATAAAATCAAAAGCAGCGATTGCCTGGGGCCCTAATCAGCCTTTAAGCGTTGAAGAAGTTGATGTGATGATGCCTAAAAAAGGCGAAGTAATGGTCAAAATCACTGCCACTGGTGTGTGCCATACAGACGCTT
Organism: Pseudoalteromonas issachenkonii; assembly: GCF_002310795.1. Classification (NCBI taxonomy): domain Bacteria; kingdom Pseudomonadati; phylum Pseudomonadota; class Gammaproteobacteria; order Alteromonadales; family Pseudoalteromonadaceae; genus Pseudoalteromonas; species Pseudoalteromonas issachenkonii. The sequence continues at coordinate 1,549,978 of NZ_CP011030.1, read as the reverse complement.
TTACTTTATCAGGTGAAGATCCTGAAGGTATTTTCCCCGCTATTTTAGGTCATGAAGGCGCGGGTGTGGTTTATGCTGTGGGCGAAGGTGTTTCAAGTGTAGAAGTTGGCGATCACGTTATTCCTTTATACACCGCAGAATGTGGTGAATGTAAAATGTGTACTTCAGGTAAAACAAACTTGTGTTCAGCAGTTCGCGAAACGCAAGGTAAAGGCTTAATGCCAGATGGCACCACTCGCTTTTTCAAAGATGGCGAGCCTATTTACCACTATATGGGTACATCTACATTTTCTGAATACACAGTATTGCCAGAAATCTCATTGGCTAAAGTAAACAAAGAAGCGTCGTTAGAAGAAATTTGTTTATTAGGCTGTGGTGTTACTACCGGTATGGGCGCTGTAACAAATACGGCTAAAGTAAAAGCGGGCGATACGGTGGCTATTTTTGGTTTAGGCGGTATTGGTTTATCTGCCATTATTGGCGCTAAAATGGCTGGTGCAAGTCGTATTATTGGTATTGATATTAATACCTCTAAATTTGACTTGGCGACCAAACTAGGTGCTACCGACTTAATTAATCCAAAAGACTTTGACAAGCCAATTCAAGAAGTCATTGTTGAGATGACCGATGGCGGTGTTGATTACTCATTTGAATGTATTGGTAATGTTGATGTAATGCGCTCTGCGCTTGAGTGTTGTCATAAGGGTTGGGGAGAGTCTGTGATTATTGGTGTAGCTGGTGCTGGCCAAGAAATTTCAACTCGCCCGTTCCAACTTGTTACTGGCCGTGTATGGCGTGGTAGCGCATTTGGTGGTGTTAAAGGCCGCTCACAACTTCCTGAAATTGTAGAGCGTTACATGGCGGGTGAATTTGCGCTAAACGACTTTATCACTCATACCATGAGCCTAGAAGAAATTAACGATGCCTTTGATTTAATGCATGAAGGTAAAAGTATTCGTACTGTAATTCATTACTAATACGCTCATTTCACTTAATTACCATCACAAGCCGTTGCTATTAAGTAACGGCTTTTAAGGATTGTTATGTTAGAAAATATTTCAACGGCTAAAGTAGCTGGCGGATGGCATAAGCAATACAGCCATAGCGCTTCAAGCACTCGTTGCACTATGCGTTTTGCAGTTTTTTTACCGCCAGGCGCCAGTGAAACCAATAAGGTGCCGGTACTGTACTGGTTATCAGGTTTAACCTGTACCGATGAAAACTTTATGCAAAAAGCAGGCGCATTTAAAAAAGCAGCGGAGCTGGGTATCGCCATTGTAGCGCCAGATACGAGCCCACGTGGTGATAACGTGCCAAACGAAGACAGCTATGATTTTGCACAAGGTGCTGGGTTTTACCTTAATGCCACAAAAGCGCCCTACAACACCCATTTTAATATGTATGATTACGTTGTTAATGAGTTACCGGCACTAATTGAGCAACACTTTCCTGTTACAGATAAAAAAGCAATTAGTGGTCATTCAATGGGCGGGCACGGCGCATTGATGATTGCACTTAAAAACCCACAATCGTACACCAGCGCTTCGGCATTTAGTCCTATTGTTAATCCTATGGCGTGTCCGTGGGGTGTAAAAGCATTTACAGGCTACTTAGGCGACGACAAAACAACGTGGGCACACTACGATACTTGCGAATTAATGCAGCAAGCCGAGCAAGCTAACTATTTACCTATGCTGGTAAGCCAAGGTGATGCTGATAACTTTTTAGAAGAGCAGCTTAAGCCGCAAAATTTGGTCGATATCGCTAATAAAAAAGCGTATCCGCTGCAGCTCGAAATGCACGCTGGTTACGATCATAGTTACTTTTTTATTAGTAGCTTTATAGACCAACACTTATTATTTCATCATCAGTTTTTATCGGCTTAGGTTCATTACTGTGTAGAGTAGATTTATCTACTTCTACACATTCTTTTAAGACCTTAGTAACCTGCCTACATTTTTTAATCACACCGTTATCTTCTTTTATAAATTCAATTATGGCGTTATCAGTTTCGTAACCAAGTTTGCTAAAACTAAAACTATCTTTATCCTTTACAAAACTATTAGTGCTATTGATGTTTAACTTGGATCTCGCCGTTTCATCCAAAAATATACCCATTACTGTGCAACCACTTAATACATTTGAAAAGATAATAATTAATAAAATGCGCATGTAAACTCTCGTTGCAAATAAGCCAAATTATATACGACTTAAAAAGGGAGTGTTGTAAAAATATGTAAGCCCCACAATTTTACATAATAGAGTTTGCTTGTGTGGTACGCAGCTGAAATTCATTACTGGGTAAAAACGCACTTTATTGTGTAAATATTGCTAACGCCACTCATCCCCCTCGATAAAACAAAGGTAACACAATGATTTTATTTAAATTAATACCTTGGTTCAATTTTTGCTACTTATTTAAAATTTATCCGTGGAAATAGCAATGGAAATTGATCTACAGTGGAGAGACATTATTGATAACTTGATTCATCTTGGCATGGCGTATTTACTTGCCCTGCCAATGGCATATGATAGAGAGCATAGCCATAATGGTGCAGGTCTAAGAACGTTTCCTTTAGTTGCCGTCGCATCATGTGGTTATGCACTGATTGCTATGTCAGTTTTGGAGGGGGCAGAGGCGCAATCTAAAATGTTACAAGGTATTATTACAGGTATTGGTTTTATTGGTGGTGGCGCTATTTTAAAAAATAACCAGTCTACATCTGGAACAGCAACAGCTGCGAGTATTTGGAATATGGGTTTAATTGGTATCGCTATTGCGTACAGCCGCTATGAAATAGCTATTTTGTTGGCAGTAATAAACTTCATAACGCTTAGGTATGTTAAAAAATTTAAATAATGAAAATTATAATTAATTGCTTAGCGTTGACGCGATCACCCTGTTAGATTCAATCTTCAAACTCGCCTTTTGATATAATATAACATATAATCAAGTTCATTTTTTCATTCTTGTTAATTGTATTTTATGTCATTATCTTTATCGCAAAGTCGCTTGCATCATATTGATCTATTACGCGGCATTATCATCATATTTATGGTGATAGATCACGGCATGTATTATTGTCTAAATTATTCAGTAACTGATCCCATGACCATACCCGGAACAGATGCGCTTACTTTTTTCACACGCTTTATATCGCATTTCTGTGCGCCATTATTTGTATTTTTAGCAGGCCTCTCTGCCGCTATTACAGAGCATAAATACGCGTGTACTCGTCAGTTTGCTAACGCTTTAATAGTTCGAGGCTTAGTGCTTATTTTATTTGAGTTTACAATTGTGTCATGGTCATGGAGTTTTAACCCTCTTTTCCCGATGTTATATGCTCAAGTAATTTGGGCGATTGGCTGGGGCTTTGTGGTGCTTGGCTTGCTTCGCTTAACAGGTATATACCCTGTATTTATAGCTGGCTTATTACTGGTATTTGGTCATAACTTACTTGATGGCATTACCTTTGAAAGTAACACCATCGCGCATACACTGTGGTCTATCGTTCATCAAAAAAATGTATTAGCACTGCCGTTTGGTTTTTCTATTAGAACGACATACCCCGTTGCGCCTATTGTTGGACTCATGTGTTTGGCTTATTGTGCAGGTGTATATTATAAATCTCAGCATTATAGTAAAAAAGTGATGAATTACGCGTTTATTATGGGTATGAGCTGCCTAGCACTTTATTCAATACTACGCGGCTTTAATTTATACGGTGATATGTCACAGTTTTCTACACATACAGCTCCACTGCTGACTATTATGTCGTTTTTAAATCCGACTAAATATCCGTTGTCGTTACAATTTATATTACTTACTGTAGGGCTTGGTTTAATTGCGCTAAAAATGTTGAGCCACTTAAGAGCTAGTTTTTCGCAAAATTTTCTGCAAGTACTAGGTAAAACCAGCATGTTTTCCTACCTCACTCACTTGTATTTGCTACATGCTATCAGTTGGCTTTTAATACCTGCTCTTGGTTTTAACTTTAGTGATATGACCTATGGTGAAACCCTTGTTGGCTTACCATCAGGGTATGGTATGAGTTATATTGCAACCATGGCGATGATAGCTGTAGTGGTTGTGCTTACCGCCCTACTCGCTAAGCGCTACTTAAACTGGAAATATCGTAATAAAAACAGCCTGATTGCTAAATATATTTAGTTATTACGCTGTTGTTTTTAGTCATTAAAAAAGGCGCTTAAAAAGCGCCTTGCTAACAAGTATGTGTGCTTAGAACATATCTTGATAGGAATTTGTTGTATTGAATATAATTGCTTTTTCAAAGCCTGGCAGCTGAATGCTGTGCTCATCAATAACAATGTCATTTTCATCAATCAGCCCATCACCAAAACGATAAACTAGCGCGTATTGACCTAAATCTGCTTGTTGTTGATAGTGCTGTTGTGCTTCATTTACCGCTGCATGCTTGCTGGTATAAAGCCCCATCATTTCATCGCCATGACGCTTAGCAAGCATCTGCATCGTTACTTTTGCTGAAAGCACTGTGGCTGTTGCATTATTACCACCAAACCCTTTAGAGTTTATAAATGCAATATCCATATCACCACAATCATAGTGACTGTTACGAATATCTAAATGATCTGCATAAACATCATCAGCCACTTTATCTATAGTGGTAATACCCGGCATAATATTATGACTAAATACACCTAAGGCAATGGCAAGCTGATCGCCACTGGCAGGTGCTATAGTATGGCCAACATACGCTTTAGGGGCGGTTACTTTCCAATTATCTATTGCAAATGTTTGCGCTACTTTATGATAAATTAACGACTCAGTTACGCGGTTTTGTGGTGTGCTTGAACCATGGGCTAAAATAAAGCTACGTTGCTGTAATGCCTCTTTACCTAGTAAGCTACTGGCAAGTGCAGCCGATTTTGCCATGGTAATGTAGTTACCAGGCCCAGGTGAAGTAATTGATTTTTTTACTCCATCGGCGTTAACAAATACATCAGGCACACAGCCCATAATGTCTGCACCTAGTTCAAGTGCCAGCGCATCATCCATTAATATAGCCACTTGTGCGCCTTCACCTAAAGTAAAGCCACAGTTTTCGCCAAATGGGCGGCTGCTTCTACGATAATCAGGTTCATCGTCATTACTTAAATCATCTAAGCGGCGCAAACCTTCAATATTAGCCAGCGCACTCATATTGCCAAAGCCTTCAACCACTTCAGGGGTAATCGCACATTCTACACTTGCCACAATTGCAACACGTGTGCGCCCTGCTTGTATATCATTTACTGCTGCGCGCAAGTTATATAAAAAAGTAGCACACGCACCCGATGTAGAAAAAGTAGTCCCTACATTGCCCGTAACATAGGCATTGATAAAATCGGTCGACATTGTATTTAAACCCAGTGCTAGCTGCTTTGTGCTGACGCGATCACCTTGCTGGCGCGCTTTGACTAACCCACCTAAACCTTTATCGTCCATTTGGCCAATAACCGATGCTGAATAGGTACCAATTTTATCAGGCTCAACACTATTCATAATGTATTGCCAATCAAGTCCGGTTGATTTTATTGCATCGGTGGCAGCAAAAATAGTGGCTTGTAAACCACGAGGTTGGTAGCGGCTATTGTACATAATTGACGGATCAAACCCTGTGGGTAGTTGCCCAGCAGATTTAATTGGGTTATCACGAGTAGAATCATGTTTAATATCAAATTGAGCCGCAATAGTTACTTTCACTTTTTTATTTTCAAGCTCTTCTACGTGCCAACTTTCAGGTACTGGCGAAGGTAAATCACGACGGCGTGTTTCAAACACAATCGCGTTTTCATCCGATGCGGTTAACGTCATTTTTTGCTGCCACGGCGTGGCATCTACATCAAAGTGTTGTTTTTCAATTTTACGAATTAATGTACCTGCAATAATTTGCTCACCAAAACGTGCTTCTATGTCGCTTTGCTCAACATTATTGCCTTGCATGTCTTGTAGTTGTCCATTCACAACACTCACTAAATTCATTAATGTGGCGAGGCCTAAAAATGTTTCTTGGCGAGCTTGTGACTCTAAGCTATCTAACACGATACGACGATAACCTTGATGAAAAGAAGTACGGCCAGCGGCATTAATGCCTCCCATGCCGACAATGACGGGTAATGCGGTCATAATTTACCTTTAAAAAAACGTGTTATAAGAATATGGAGTTAGTTTAAATGGATTACGCACATATCTTTGTGCTTTAATAGCCAAATATTAAGCATAAAAGGCCAGAAACAACTGGTCGGAGCATTTAAATGAGCAATAATCCAACAAATCCACCATTAAATATAGCCATTGCTGTTTACTCGCATCTACTGGTAACTAGTTTAACCCTGCCAATTGAAATGCTCCGAGCAGGTGAAGCGTTCGCCAAGGGGCACACTAGTAAGCAACACTTTAGAGCGCTGAATATTCATTTAATTGCTAAAAATATTGCTCCTATTGCATCCAGAACAGGTTTAGCCATCGTGCCTGATTGCAGCAGTGATAACGCCCCCTATTGCGATTTAATCATTGTTCCGGGTATTTGGCGTAATCCACGCCCTGTTGTTAAAACGAATCAACCAATAGTTAATTGGCTCAATGAGAGTTTTACCATGGGAAGCCATATTATTGGTGTTGGTACCGGCAATTGTTTGCTCGCAGAAGCCGGTTTACTTGATGGTCACCCTGCAACCACTCACTGGCATTATGCCAAGCAATTTTCTCAAGATTATCCAAACGTTAGCTTAAAACCTGATTTTTTTATTACCCAATCAGAGCGCATGTATACGGTAGCCAGTTTAAATGCCTTAGCTGACGTTATTGTTCATATTATTAGCCAATACTATGGTAAAGAAGCGGCGCAGCATGTTGAGCGGAACTTTTCACATGAAATACGTAAACCCTACGAAGATCAACGCTATTTAGAAGGCGCCGTTAACCGACATGCTGATGAACTTATTGCACAAATACAATTTTGGTTAAAAACTAATTTATCTAGTGAGTTAGATTTACAAGAAGTCGCGGCACAATTTAGCTTAAGCTACCGCACGTTTACACGCAGGTTTCGACTTGCTACAAATCAAAGCCCTATAGAGTACTGGCAGCAGCTACGTGTTGAAGGTGCAAAAGAATTACTGGCCTCATCGAACTTATCAATTCAGGAAGTCGCGTTAGAAGTTGGTTATAACGATCAAGGGCATTTAACCCGTGTGTTTAAAAAGGTATTGAGCCAAACCCCGAGCGAATACAGAAAAGTAGTCAGACGAAAGTTATTTGGTTAATGTTTCTTTGCCCTTGTTTGATATTTTAGTCAGGCCGTTGACAACGCAGTTTCGACCGTTGTTTTTAGCTAAATATAAATAATTATCGGCTAATCTTAAAATTTCACTCAGGTGAGTATGCTCATGTGCATCAATACCGACCAAGCCAATACTGATAGTGATGTTTAACGTGCTCTGCATATAAGTAAATTGATGATTTTGTATGTCAGTTCTTAGCTTATCCATTGTGATTATAGCGACCTCTATGTCGTCATTTACCACCAATGTAAATTCTTCACCGCCAAAACGATAAACATGTTCATCGCCTAAATGTTTTTTAAATAACTGTGTTAATTGTACCAGCACTGCATCACCGGCATCGTGCCCATATTTATCGTTTACTTTTTTAAAAAAATCCAGATCAGCTAAGGCAAAACAATAGGGGTTAGAAAAGTCGATATGGTTATGAAAATGGCTTTTAAAAGCACGCCGGTTGTAAGCCTGCGTTAAGCTGTCGCGTAATCTAAATTAATAATTTCCTCTTGATTAGAGGCTCTCATCGATTCAAAAACACGTGAAACACCCCACACAATAATATACGTCAGAGAAAGATTAATGATGAGCTTAAAATTTATTTCAACTAACCGTTTGTCGATCACATAAAACAGCAGTAACAACGTAATCAAAAAGCTAAAGCTGCTTATAAAGCCATGCTTTTTTCCAAACAATAAGTAAACCAATACAGGAAGAGTACACACCCAATGCGATATGCCAGTCTCTAAGTTAATTGCGGTGATAGCAAGCAACACAACTGCAAAGTAAGTATAAATAACAGCATAGCGATGCCATAATTTAGAGCGGTTTGTTCTCGTTTGGTGATAGGTATAAACACAAAAAAAAGCTAATGCAAGTTCAATAAAGCCCAAAACATAATTTTTACTCATAAACACATTAACGTAAGCGACAACTAAAGCAACTAATGTAATTATTAAGCTTATATTTTTGAATACGGTTAATCTGACTGATTCTGTTTTATCAAATGAATGCTGATGCATTAATATCCCTTTAAAATATTACCTCCCATAAACTTCAAGCATATCAGCCTAGCATTAAAAAATAGATAATAACTACAACTTATATGTAAGCCTACTTACTATAACAGCTAATATTAGCCTAAATTTAAATATGCGTGAACAAAGATTGATAGGCCTTGATTAGATCTTTTTATATATATAAATTATAGTATTACTCATTAGGTGTAGTGGTATTAACATAGGGAGATAGCCGATGGATGAATTTACCAATTTGCTTGTCGAACAACACAACAATGCATCCATTAAGGCTAAACTAGCTAACTTACTCACTTTGGTTCGTAAACATTTAGATATGGATGTTGCTTTTATATCTGAATTTATTAACGATGAGCGTGTTTTTAAAGTGGTCGATAACCCCTCTGAAAACCAAATTGTTAAAGTGGGTAATGCCGATCCGATTAATGAAACGTATTGCCAACAAATCACCGACAACAAGCTTAGCCCTATTATTACTAATACCAAAGCAAACCCAATAACCAAAGCGATGCCGGTTACAAAAAAATTAGGTATAGGGGCATATATAGGTGTACCTATCAACCTGTCGAACGGGAAATTATATGGTACGTTTTGTTGTTATAAATCACACCATGATGAGAGCTTAAATGAGCGCGATTTATCTTTTTTAAATATTATTTCAGAAATAGCGACCGGATTAATTGAAAAGAGTTTAGATTAAAGCGTATCGTACAACCACACAAAATCAACTATTGAGCAAATTATTAGCGATAATGATATTAGTATCTATTTTCAGCCTATTTATAGTCAACTAAATAATAAAGTTGTAGGTTTTGAATCACTTGCTCGGTTTTTTACCACTCCTTATAAAACCCCTGATATCTGGTTTAAAGAAGCAAGTAAGGTTGGCTTAAATGAAGCATTAGAAATGCTCGCTATTAAAAATGCAGTAGCCAATATGGCAAAGTTTAATAATACAACTTACATTGCCATTAATTGCTCGCCTTCGTACATTCTTAGCGGTGCACTTGAACGAACATTACAACAGATTGACTGCACTAGGCTGGTATTAGAAATTACTGAACATTCGCCAATTTCTAATTACGAAAAAATGCGAGCTGCACTTAGGCCTCTCAGAAACAAAGGTCTGCACTTGGCCATTGACGATGTAGGCGCTGGCTTTTCCTCATTTCAGCACATACTAGAGCTTGAGGCCGATATTATAAAATTAGATATTAGCCTGACTCAAAATATAAACACAGACGATCGTAAATTTTTACTGGCAAAAGCACTGTGTGGATTTGCAAAAGCAATCGACTGCACCATTGTTGCCGAAGGGATCGAAACCGCAGAAGAACTAAACTCGTTAAGAATACTCAATGTAGACAGTGTACAAGGTTATTTTATTGGCCGCCCCGCACCAATTGAAGATGCGCTTAGCTTCCAAAACAAAGCACTACCCGCATAAAAACGCCACTAATTAGTGGCGCTCGGTATCAATGCTGTCTTTTCGATAATAGCGTTTATGATAACTTTTCACTTTAGCATGCACGCCTTTACTTAAGCTTTTAAACTTAGCCTCTAGCACGTCAACGCCGTATAAAATACCCACCACAAGTACCGAAAGCTTAATAGCAGCCCCTAGATTCTCGGTTGCTATCATAACGCCAATGGAGGCCAATACCCAAATGGTGGCAGCAGAGGTAACCCCGACTACGGCACCGTCTTTTGCCAGCATTACACCTGCACCTAAAAAGCCAATGCCGGTAATTATTTGCCCGACTACGCGAGAATGATCAATCACATCCCCTTGTAAATTAAACGCAGTCGATAAAAACAAGTAAGTACCTAAGGTGATCAGCGCAGAGGTACGGATCCCTACAGGTTTGCCACGCAATTGTCGTTCTATACCAATAATAGCGCCACAAAAAGCCGCCGTACCAATGGCTGCCCACGAGTATGGGGCTACATCGATAAAATCTAAAAATGTCACTTAAAATCCTAATCTATTATTTTTTACTAATAGCAACTGCCGTTCTAAGCCTTTGACTACCAAAAGCCGACATTTTACTAAAATCGCTGCGTGCAATTGGCACATATTGACAGTCAATCGCTAATTGATTGTCGTTACCTGGTTCGCAAAACGGGTCATGTACGTACACACAGTGCGCATCTAAATGAGTAACACATACCCAATGCGGTGATTTTTTTCCATCAAACCGATAAGTGCTTATTAACAGTAACACACTAAAACCTTGGTTTAACCACGTTTCTATATCGGTTAGTTCAACATCTTTATAGGTAACAGGAATATTAGCCGAGGCTATGCCTTCAACAAATTGCTGATGTACTGTCGCTAGCACCGTTTTTTTATTATCACTGCGTACCCCATCTAAAAATAATGGCTCTGAGGTATTAACAATGACCTCACTTTTAAATCCCCGTTTATTTGCAGCCAATGCCAATCCAAACGGATGACAACCGCCATGTCCCGAGGTCATAAAAATGGTGGTGCCTTCACGCCATAAAGCTAATTCATGTGACTGACTCAGCTCTGTGCTGTTATCAAGCGAGCCCATTGCCATTAATAACGCAGCAGGTCCACAGGTAAACTCGGTGGTTTGCTGATACCATGGCGTTAAACGCTCAACTTGCAATTCGCTGGTTTGGCGAATGTTTTTTTGCATGCGCAAGGCATCACTGTGATCATCGTAATAATCACTATATTGACCAAAAACACGATACCCTACACTTTTATAAAGCCCTATGGCGCTGTCGTTATTTACCGCCACTTCTAAACGCAAATAAATACGCCCACGCTCACTAGTGGCTTTTTCAAGGGCTTTAAGCAGCGTTTTAGCGATTCCTTTGCCTTGCATCGTCGGTAATACCGCTAACGAATACAAACGCGCTAACCGCGTGCCTTTATGGCACCACACCAAACCATAACCACATAATTGCGCATTGTGCTCGGCGACTAATAAAATCCCATGTTTAGCACTAAGCCAGCGCTTTAAACTTCGCGCACTTAACTTATCGTTACTAAAGCAGGCATTTTCAAGCGCCACTAAGGCTTTTAAATCACTCGCGCTTGCAGGGCGAATACTAATACCCGCTCCTGCCAAAATCGTTATATCAGACAATGCGTTAGGCATTAGCCGCGGCCTCGTGCTTCAAGGCGCTGTTTAAACTCATCCATAATGATCATGTATAACTCATCACCTAAGTAACCATCTTCTACTTTGTGATCAATACTTGGGTTATCGTTTACTTCCAACACATACGCACGGCCTTGATGCTCTTTTACATCCACACCGTATAAACCCTTGCCTACGGTTTTACATGCTTTTAAAGCAGCATCCAGTACAGCTTTAGGTAATTCAAACGTAGGCAATGTTTCAAAGCCACCCGAGAAAAACCGTTTCGCGTCATGGTTATATATTTGCCAATGGTTACGCGCCATTAAATAACGACACGCATAAATAGCACGGCCATTAAGCACACCCACACGCCAATCATATTCTGTGTACATGTACTCTTGCGCCAGAACTAGCGCACTTAAAGCAAATAACTCACTAAGCTTAGCTTCTAATTCATCACGATTAGCAACTTTATACACGCCTTTTGAAAACGACCCTTCTGGCATTTTTAATACCAGTGGATAAGTAAACGAAGCCTCTAGTTGCTCAATTGTGTCTTTTGATTGATCTGCCACCACCACGGTTTTTAAGCTCGGTACTTTTTGATAATTAAATGCATCATGTAAGTACACTTTATTACAGCATCGTAAAATAGACTCCGCATCGTCAATCACCACTAAACCTAGGCTTTGTGCTTTACTTGCAAGGCGGTAAGTTGGGTGATCAATCGCTGTTGTTTGGCGAATAAACAACGCATCAAATTGGGCAATATTGTCTATTTCCTCAAAGCTGAGTGCTTTTGCATTAATACCATGTTTCGCTGCTGCTTTTATAAAACGTGTAATTGCATCTTTATCGCTTGGCGGTACTTTTTCGTTATGATCAACCAAAATAGCCATATCCCAACGAAAACGACGTTCAACCTTACCAATTCGCCACTGTGTTTGCGTAAACTCATTTAGTTTTTCTATAAAATCAGTGTGTTGCTGCTCGCTCAATGACGCTAATGATCCTTGTTGTAATAAGCCTTGCTCATCAACAAATAAAATAGGTGCCGGATATTGTTTAAATACCGATTTAGCGGCTTTAACTTGTTGATCATTTCCCGCGTGACCAAAATAAACAGCACCATCAATATGGCCAATATTTTGTAATGACGCTTGATTGCTTCGAAGCGCGTTAATTGTTTTTACACTCGGTAATACTTGATGCTTACGCGCCTCAGCAAGTAACGAACAGTAATAACCTTTACTTAAATACTGGCTAGCATCACATAGATTTATTATGCGGGTTTTTGGTTCGTTGCGTTTTGGGTAGTCACGCAAATAGGTGTTAAAGGTAATGACATTTTCAAATGAAAGAACAAGCGTTTGCTCATTGTTATCAACCACAATTAAGGTTTTAAACACGACTTTTCCTAGTTAAGTCAAAATATACAAAGCAGCCTTGCTAATCAGTTAGCTCAGCGAATAAAACAGCAAATAGAAACACCTATCGCACTAAGTGCAGCATTTAGCAAATCACTTAATACGATAGGTGCTTTAACGAATATCTACTATAAACGTTAGCGCTTAAATTGCTTAAGCGACAAGTGATTTATATGCCCTTTTTTAGATACGCACAAACGAGATATTTTTAGCGTAAAGATAAAAATTTTTGATGAACTTTTTTATTGCTAATTTGTGTTTTAAAATAGCCAAAATTTAATACTAAAAGTGATCATCATGTCTCTTCCCGCTTGTCCTAAATGCCAATGTGAATACGTTTACGAAGACCAACAGCTGCTTATTTGTCCAGAATGTGCCTATGAGTGGAACCCGAATGTTACTAATGACGAAGACGCTATTTTAGTGAAAGACGCAAACGGCACTTTACTTGCTGATGGCGACAAAGTAACCGTAGCTAAAGATTTAAAAATTAAAGGTAGCTCACAAGTTATTAAAATTGGCACCAAGGCCTTAGTAAGACGTGTACTTGATAAAAAAGATCATGAGCTTGACTGTAAAGTAGATGGCATAGGTGAAATGATGGTGACGGCTAAATTTGTTAAAAAAACCTAAACCCATTGAGATAAACAATTAAATACAGCAATAACCTGCGTAATCTTGGCGCTTTATTGCTTTAACAAACTGACATACACTTTAACTAATTGATTTTCAGCGCCTTTTAAAAATTGAAAATCTAAATTCAGTTCTCAAAGTGGTGTGTTAGTTGTCTAGTATTACTACTTCTGCTTTGCGAAAGTGTGTTTTTGCGCTTTGCAAAACATCGGCAGTATACTTTGAGTTTGGCACTGGTATATCAATAACATTGCCACTTTTACAAAATAAAGTAACGGTATTTGACGCTAGCTGTATTTTAATTATCGCCCCTTTAGGAATAAGCTGCATTCTACTTTTATTATTATTGAACCAGTGAGGTTTTTTGCAAAGTAGAACGTTTTCTCCAATATCAGAAAAAACACGCTCAGGCCTAAAAGTTAAGTACTTTATAATTAAAGCCGTGAGTAAAACACCCGTAATTGTGACGGTAAAAATCCCTATCTCCATAATATTCCCTTAAATTTATGTCCTTTATTTAACTGCTTATCCGTTAATGATTATCAGACTCAAGCAAATCTTATAAGTTCACGCTATAAATGCCTTAGTTGTGATTGAGTGAAACCGGCTAACATCGAGTTATAAACACTCCTTAACTAGTTTATTATATTAGCTTATTAGATAACACAGTTAATGTTTCATCGTAAGCGCGTTGATTAAAATTATTCGAATGCGGGTTCATAAAACCATGTAAGTAATTAACATGCTTTACATTAACATTAGCCTTTGTTGCCAGCTCAACGTGCAGTGATTTAACATCAAAGTGCGGTTCATAATGCGGAAGTATAAGTTCAATCTCAAACTGTGGTTGTAAGTCTGTATGGTGCCTAATTTGCGAGCTGTAAAAACAAATGCCCTTAGCTATCGTTTTAATCGCCGGATGTGAAGACATTGACCAAATTGCCGATGCGCCAACACTAAAACCAATCAATATGATGTTACCAGCGAGTGGTTTAATCGCTTTTTGTAAAATAGCGACATACTCATCAAGGCCAATATGCTGACTAAAATACTCATAGGCCTGCTGTTCACTGTTAAATGCCATATCAACCCCGCCATAGGGATCGACAATAGACTGAGCGTTTAGTTCTTCAGCTAATGCTTTTAAAGCCGCTGTTTTACCAAATATATCACTAACCAAAACTAAGTTCATAAACGGCTCATCTTTAATTTTATTCTATAAGTTTCAGGCAATTATTTAACAAAGAGGCCTACGAGATGCTGCGTCTCAGCGTAAGAGACAAATAAATACTACACTCAAAGCACTTTAACCACATCGTAACTATGTTTTACATCACCGAGTGTTAAACTAACTTCATCATCGACTTGTTTACCTAATAACTGTTGGCCTAATGGTGCACCAGAGGTAAGCACTTGAATAGTTGTGCCTTTAATATCAACGGTTAATCCACCAGCTGCTGGGCCTAAATAAAACCATTTTTGTGTGCCTGCATCATCTTCTAAACACACCAATGAACTGACTGCTATTGTGCCTGTAACGGCGTCGTTGTAGATGGCTTCAAATAGTTGTATTTCTTTATAACACTCATTCACCCGATCAGCGTGACCTTGCGCTAAATACGCAGCTTCAAGCCCGAGCGTATCATATTGAGTTTCTGCAATGCTTTCTTCGTGGGTCGCGGTATCGTGGGCTGTTTGAGCTGCAATTTTCGCAGTATTAAGCTGCTCTTCTAAGGCAAAACGCAGGTGCTCTGTAACATGGGCTTTATTCATTTGGAAATTCACTAAATACGGTAAAATAATTTTGCCATTTTAGCATTGTTGCTACACCTAACACTATCCCTTTGCTGTGTAACAACAATGCTGATTTAAGCCTATGGCATATCCATTAATGCCTGCGTTTGCTGATCCACTTGCTTATCGTAGTTTTTAGCACTTAACCCAAGTAGCTCGGGTAATGTTGCAGCAATACAAATGGACGATAACGTGCCTACGACTATTCCTGCAAACAGAGCAATTGCAAATCCCTGAAGCGGCGCCCCTGCTAACAGCCAAACACTTGCCACCGTTGCGAGCGTAGTCCCGGAGGTAATAAGCGTACGAGTTAAGGTGCTTTTAATAGCACTGTTGATAATACTGCTTGGTTTGAGTGTGATGTTTGTTGGTATGCGCAACAGCTCGCGCACCCTATCTCCAACTATTATTGAGTCATTTAGTGAGTAGCCAATAATCGCCAACAAACTGGCTAAAACGGTTAGGTTAAACTCTATTTGTAACCATGCAAATAAGCCAACCACCAGCACTAAGTCATGAAATAAAGCCACCACAGAGCCTAATGCCAAACGCCATTCAAAACGAACAGCTAAATAAATCATTACCGCGACCATCGCAGCAAATAATGCTAAGCAGCCTTGTTCAAATAGTTCATCACCCACTTGAGAGCCAATATAAGCCGATGATAAAACCTCAGCATTTATAGTTGGGTTTTGGCTAATAGCCGTTTTCCAGTCATCGTTATTGCTTGTATTATTGGGGCCTTGTGTTAGTTGAAAATGATTATTGCCCTGTGCTGTTAGCTCAAATTCACCCTGATGATTTTTTGCAATAAATTGCTCAAGCTGTTTTAGTTCAACACCTTGGCTGGTGGTAAACTCTGTTAAGTATCCACCCGTAAAATCAAGGCCAAAGTTTAGCCCTTTTTGTGCAATGGTGAATACCGACAACAACACAAATATGGCGCTGATCAGCATGCCTGTATAACGTATACGAGACCCTGCCTCACATTTTAAAAAAGAATTAAGCATGCGCGTTTACTCCTGCTTTTTTACCCAGCTTTAAATATAAGCTTTGGCTTAAATATTTCGATACATACACACCAGTAAATACCGATGTGATAAGTCCCAGCGCAAGCGTTATAGCAAAGCCTTTTACAGGGCCATAACCTATACCATATAAAATAATCGCGGTGATCATCGTGGTAATATTGGCATCTAAAATCGTATTCGCAGCTTGTTTATAGCCCTCTTGTATCGCTTGATATGGAGGACGTCCTTTGCGGCGTTCTTCTTTAATGCGTTCAAATATAATCACGTTAGTATCAACTGCCATTCCTATGGTTAGCACCAAACCTGCAATACCAGGAAGTGTTAAAACCACCCCAGGTAATAATGACATTAACCCCACTAAAGACGTTAAATTTAAAACTAACGCAACATTTGCAATAAGCCCTAAACGACGATACCACAGCGCCATAAAGGCAAGCGTTAACCCCATGCCTAACATTAACGCCGCCAATCCATTGTTAATGTTGTCTTGGCCAAGGCTTGGACCAATAGTTTGTTCATGTACTATGGTCACTGGCGCCGTAAGCGATCCTGCACGTAGTAATAGCGCTAAATCGGCAGCCGCTTGCTGGCTTTGCATATTGGTTATACTAAAGCGCGAGCTTAAATGCTGGGCTATATTCGCCACATTAATGACTTCGCTTTTTTTAACCACTTCACCTTTAGCATTTTGTGAATACTCTGAATAGAGCGTTGCCATCGGCTTGCCTATATTCGCCTTAGAAAACGCCGACATAGCATCGCCACCTTGGCTATCTAGGCTCAGTTGTACTAAAGGTTTACCCCAGTCATCACGGCCAATATTGGCATTATTAATATGCTCACCAGTAAAAATAGGCACAGGGTCGAGCTTAATAGTCCCACCCGATTGCAAATTAAATGTTTGCCCGCCAATCTCTTTAAGTTGATAAAATCCAAGTGACGCGGTAGCACCAATAATACGTTTTGCCTCGGCTGGGTCTTGGACGCCGGGTAGCTCAATGCGAATGCGCTGCTTACCTTGGCGCTGTGTAACCGCCTCGGTAATTCCTAACTCTTCAATGCGTGAGCGAAGCGTAGTGAGTGTTTGGCTCATGACTTGTTTATCAAATGCGCTGCGCCCTTGCTCAGAATAACTCACTTTAACGACCTGTAAGTTGCCATGAGTTGATGTGGTTATAGTTAGATTTTCAAAGCGGCTTTTAAGGTCGTTAATAACTGAGGTTAGCTTTTCGGCTGCATTTTCTAATGCACTTATTTCAAAGCCCTGGTTAGTTTGCTTTGCTTTAACACCATAGGCTTTTTGTTTAACAATGATGGCTTTCGTTTGCTGGTAAGCACTGAGTAATTGCTCATCAATGGCTTTATCTAAATCAACATCAAGTACAAACAATACCCCGCCGTTTAAATCAAGACCCAGCTTTATGGGCGATAAACCAAACTCTTGTAACCAAACAGGGCTGGTTGCATGTTCTACAATTTTAACTTGTGTATTTGGGTAATTCGATTTTATAGCCGCTTGAGCTTGGGCACTGTGCGTAGGTGTATTTAAAAGCACATTAATTGTTGCTTGGTTTTCTACCCCTTGGCTGACCTCAAACCCTTGGCTATTTAAAAAGCGCACTATGTTTTCAGTACTTGGTATTGCTTGTGTTTTAACCTCAGGAGCGGCACTAATATGCAACCACGATTTATTCGGGTATAAATTAGGTAAGGCGCTTATTGCTAGTAAAACCAATACAATCAGCATGGCTACATAGCTTAATTTAAATTTAGCCATAAATGGCTTTTTTTGTTTTTTTAGACTTAACATAGTTGTTCCTTATTACTCGGCATAGCCCAGTAACGTACCTATTAGGTACAATTAATCTGCAGGTCAAAACGCAAAGCGTTATAACCAATTAAATTAAATAAGAAACATTAAGCATGGTAGGTGGTTACAGCGGTGTATAACAGGTTCGCATCTTTCCAGCCGCTCAAGCGCGACTTTTTACTTTTAAATACCCAGGTATACCAAGGCTGACTTATGGTGACTGCTTGCGGTCGCAAAAAAATATGCCTACACCCATTTAGGGCAAAAAACTCATGCACTACATCGTATTCAGGATCGCCCTGCGCACTGTGTAAAAATAAAAATGAGTTATTGGCTGTTAGCCTAGGCTGATGCGCAGCAAACTCAGAATGCTTTGAGTTTTTATGCTGTAAATTACCTAGCGACTTTAACGGTGTGGGAGCATTAGTTAAATTTTCGACATTAACAACATGGCTATAACTGCTTTGGTTATTGTTTAATTCGTGTTTTACACCCATAGCATGGCTTTGCCCACTAAAGAGTGCGGCAAAAAACAAGCATGTAGCTAAAAAAACGCGAAATTTAAACATCTGTCATTTAAAACTAAAATAAAGGATAGCTAGTATATAAGGGCAGCTAATTAAAATACAATAGCCAACATTAAGCTATTTCATTTATATAAAAACAAATACTGAGATCCTCGATGCGCTCCAGACAAAGTTCAGTAAAACGCCCCGACGCTATGAATTTAAAACAAAGCATTCAAACTCTTTGGCCTTATATCACTAAATTTAAAGGCCGTGTGCTGATTGCCATATTAGCGCTTGTGGGTGCTAAAGGCGCGACATTGCTCATGCCATGGGCTTTAAAAGAAATAATTGATGCGGTTGATAAATCAATTAACCCGCTACTGCTCGTCCCAACCTTATTACTCGTTATGTACGGCGCACTGCGATTTGCCAGCGTGTTTTTAGGTGAAGTACGCGATGCTGTATTTTCTCGAGTCACCGAGCATGCCATGCGTGATATTGGCCTTAAAGTATTTAAACATTTGCATTCGTTAGATTTAGCCTTTCATTTAGACAGACAAACTGGCGGTATAAGTCGAGACATAGAGCGCGGCACCAGTGGTTTGAGCTTTTTAATGCGCTTTTTAATGTTTAATATTGTGCCCACGTTGTTTGAAATAATGACCGTGGCGATTATTTTTGGCACCTTGTTTTCTATTTGGTTTGCGCTGATCACCCTACTTGCTGTGGCTATTTATATCTTTTTTACCGTGGCAGTTACCCAATGGCGAAACCGCTTTATTCGTGAGTCAAACGCTGCTGACAACCAAAGTAACACACGCGCCATCGACAGCTTATTAAATTACGAAACCGTTAAATACTTTAATAACGAAGAGTATGAAGCTAAAACTTACGATACGTTTTTAGCAACCTGGGAACAAGCACGATTAAAAAACAGACTCTCGTTACTGGCGCTAAATTCAGGGCAAGCACTCATAATTGCCTGTGCAATAACCGCATTAATGTGGCTTGGCGCAAGCGAAGTTGTCACGGGCGAGTTAACGATTGGTGAACTGGTGATGATCAATGCGTATATGATTCAACTCTTTTTACCGCTCAACTTTTTAGGGTTTGTGTATCGCGAAATACGCCGTGCCCTCACCGACCTTGAAAACATGCTCGGCCTGCTTAATACACAACCTAAAGTGGCGGATGCTCATGAGGCTAAAGAATTGGTCATTAAACAAGGTGAAATTAGCTTTGATAAAGTAAGCTTTCACTACGACAGTAAAAGGCCTATTTTAAAAAGCATTAGCTTTAATGTTGCTGCCGGCTCAAAAGTCGCGATTGTGGGTGCAAGTGGTGCAGGAAAAAGCTCATTAGCCCGATTACTGTATCGCTTTTATGAGCTGTCATCAGGCACTATTAGCATAGATAAACAAGCAATTAATACAGTTACTCTTGCAAGCTTGCGTAAAGCCATTGCGATAGTCCCCCAAGATACTGTGCTGTTTAATAGCACCATCCGTGAGAATATTGCCTATGGCAGACCCTCAGCAACTGAAGATGAAATAAATAAAGCAATTAACATGGCGCACTTAACCGACTTTATAAATAGCTTAGACAAAGGCGATAAAACCCTCGTGGGTGAGCGTGGGTTAAAAGTCTCAGGGGGTGAAAAACAACGGATTGCCATTGCCCGTGCTATTTTAAAGCAATCACCCATCTTAATCTTTGATGAAGCAACCTCTGCGCTCGACTCTCATGCAGAGCAAGCTATTTTAAAAGCAATGCGTGAAGTGGCAAATGATCACACCAGTATTGTTATTGCACACCGACTTTCGACCATAACCGATGCAGACTCAATTATTGTTTTAGAAGCTGGTGAAATTATTGAACAAGGCAAACACCAAGAACTACTAAATCAAAACGGTGAATATGCCCGTATGTGGGCATTACAGCAAAAGCAGTCAAAGGCGCAATAAACTAAGCCGCTCAAGAACGATTGAAGTAGTTGAGTGTTTTTTGCTATTTTCGATAGTATTTTATTCATCTTATCGACCGGTACGGTTATTCACCTCAAAAGGTTTGTTTGAAGTGAAGTTATCAATACAATCAAATAGCTATTTTTATAACAAAAATATAACGAATTAAGTAACGTGAATTCATAGGGGAAAGTAATGAAAAAAAGTTTAATAGCAGCGGCACTCGCCGCTACATTTATTACCGGCTGTTCAGAGCCACAAACTACAAAAACTGAGCAAGTCGCAGCCGTTGCTGAAAAACCACAAGCAACTGAGCAAGCTGAATTAGGAACATTTGGGGTTGATTTAACTGCCCGCAATGAAGCTGTAAAACCAGGCGATGACTTTTTTATGTATGCCAGCGGTTCATGGTACGACAACTACGAAATGCCAGCAGATAAAACACGCTATGGTGCGTTTTCTGCGTTAGCTGAACGCAGTGAAGAGCGTGTAAAAGAAATTATTGAAGACATTGCAGCACGTGACAATTTAAATGCAGAAGAGCAACTAGTTGCTGATTTTTATAATTCGTACATGGATACCGACACGCTTAATAAGCTCGGTGTGACTCCCATTAAGCCATTGCTTAAAGATATTAACGCTGTCGACTCAACTGATGACTTAGCAAAAATCTTTGGTAATTCATGGCTCACTGGTGTTAGCGCCCCAATTGGTGGTGGTATGTGGTTTAACCGCTTAGATCCTAATAAATACGAAATGTCGTTAGGTGCTGGTGGTTTAGGCTTACCTGATCGTTCATATTACCTTGAAGATGCAGAGCGTTTTGTAAAAACTCGAGAAGCGTATGTTGCACATATTGCCGACATGCTTAAATTTGCTGGTGTTGAAAATACCACTGAACGTGCACAAGCAATTTTAGCGCTAGAGACAAAAATTGCAGAAGGTCATTGGCCACGTGAAAAACGCCGTAATCGTGACATAACGTTAAACCAAATAAAACGCGACGAGTTAAGTACCCAGTACCCTGGATTTAATTGGGATTTATACTTTGCGCAAACAGGTTACAAAGTACCGCAGCTAAACGTGTCGCAGCCTGAACCTGTAAAGGCCATGATTGATTTAATCAACAACGAAGATATAAGCGTATGGAAAGACTACCTGACGTATCATGCAATTAATGGTAACGCTGGGCTGTTGTCAGAAGACATATTTAACACCAGCTTTGCTTTCTTTGGTAAAGAGTTAAATGGTCAGCAAGAGCCTCGTCCGCGCTGGAAACGTGCGATCAGCCAAATGTCAGGCACTAGTTCACTAGGCTTTGCGATTGGTAAAATTTATGTAGATCGTTACTTCCCTGAGTCATCGAAGCAACAAATGTCTGAGCTGGTTGAAAACTTACGCACAGCCCTTGGCGAGCGTATTGATAACCTAGATTGGATGGGCGCAGAAACAAAAGTAAATGCGCGTGCAAAATTAGCGGCATTTGTGCCAAAAATAGGTTACCCAGATGAATGGCAATCTTACGAAGGCTTAAGTATTAGCAAAAATGATTTAATGGCTAATGTAAAAAATATGCGTGAGTTTTTCCAAGCCGATAGCGTAGAAAAAGAGCTTAAGAAAACCGACCGCAATCGCTGGGGTATGACACCACAACGTGTAAATGCTTATTACAATAGCTCATTTAATGAAATTGTATTTCCTGCCGCTATATTACAACCGCCGTTTTTCGATCCAAATGCAGATCCTGCGGTAAACTACGGTGGTATTGGTGCCGTGATTGGCCACGAAATGGGCCATGGCTTTGATGACCAAGGGTCAAAATCAGATGCTAACGGCATACAACGTAACTGGTGGACTGACGAAGACCGTGCTGCTTTTGATGCTAAAGCCGACAAACTGGCGGCTCAGTACAGCAAATATGAGCCAATTCCAGGTAACTTTGTAAATGGCCGCAACAGCTTAGGTGAAAATATTGGTGATGTAGGTGGTTTAGCCATGGCTTATCATGCCTACAAACTAAGCCTAAATGGTAAAGAAGCCCCTGTGATTGATGGTGTAACCGGCGATCAACGTTTCTTCTTAGCGTGGGCACAAGTATGGAAAGAAAAACGTACTGAGCAAAGCATGTTAAATCAATTACGTGGCGGTACGCATGCGCCAGGTCGCTTTAGAGCACAAGCTCCTCGTAACCACGACGCTTGGTACAAAGCATTTGATGTAAAACCAGGTGATGAGTTGTACTTACCAGAAGACGAACGTGTTCGTATTTGGTAATACTCTGACAAACGTTCATCATTTGTAACGAATAAACAACCCGCTATGGCGGGTTGTTTTATTTTCCAACCATAATAACTGTTTCCCCCTGTTACTTAGTAATCAATCTCAATACTTACTAGCCCTGCCCCGCATTTACCTTTAGAATATGGGCTTGCAAATTTTTTCAATTATTTATACATATTAAGGCGAAACGCAGATGGGAAGAGCTTACCAAAACAAAAAAGATTCAATGGCTAAAACTGCGGGTGCTAAAACTAAAGTTTATTCAAAATACGGTAAAGAAATTTATATTTGTGCTAAAAACGGCGGTGTTGATCCAGACGGTAACCTAGCACTGCGTCGTTTAATTGAACGCGCTAAAAAAGACCAAGTACCGGCTCACGTAATTGAACGCGCCATTGATAAAGCCAAAGGCGGCGGCGGTGAAGACTATGCAGCTACGCGCTACGAAGGTTACGGCCCAGGTAATTGCATGATTATTGTTGACTGTTTAACCGACAACAACAAACGTACCTTTGCTGATGTACGTGTGTGTTTTACTAAAGCAAACGCTAAAATTGGCGCACAAAACTCGGTATCACACTTATTTGATCACCTTGCTATTTTTGTATTTGACGGTGACGACGATGAAACCGTTCTTGAAGCGCTAATGATGGCTGACGTTGATGTAACCGATGTAGAAGTAGAAAACGGTAAAGTGACCGTATTTGCTCCACACACTGAATACAACAATACGCGTACCGCACTTGAAGAAATGGGTGTGACAGAATTTGACGAAGACTTAATTGCCTTTGTACCCCAAGTAGAAGCCCCTATTGAAGGCGAAGATGTAGAAGTGATGGAACGCTTTTTAGCCATGCTTGAAGATTGTGACGACGTACAAAACGTGTACCACAACGCACAATTTTAAGCGTTAAAGCTTAATCGTGTTTAAAGGCCAACTTAGTTGGCCTTTTTGTTGATTTTAAAATGGATTATTAATTTTGAATACCCTTTCACAACTTCGCAGCGGCCAATTACATGGTGCAAAACACCTACAATTAGTTGAAGCGCTAAGCCACTTTCCAGAGGAAATTTTTACCCTCGCGGATACCCTCGAAGTCTTGGATTTATCTAATAACAATTTATCTGATTTACCTGATGAATTTGCCTGCCTAACAAAATTAAAACGACTGTTTTTATCGTTTAATCAGTTTAAACATATACCTAAAATACTTGCTAAGTGTCCTGCTTTGATCATGGTTGCATTTAAAGGTAATTACATCACTGAATTTGCAGATTACTGCCTACCTAAAGCGATTGAATGGCTTATTCTTACAGATAATAAAATAGCTAAGCTGCCTGCAACATTTGGCCAATACACTGCGCTTAAAAAGCTGGCATTGGCAGGTAATCAGCTCAGTGAGCTACCAATAAGCATGGCAAACTGCCATAACCTGGAACTAATTAGGCTCTCTGCAAATCAGTTAACTCAAATTGATGATTGGCTATTTGAACTACCAAAGCTGACTTGGCTTGCATTTGCAGGCAATTGCTTTAATAAATCACAGTGCCTTACCCAATCAAATTTAGCCAATAAACCACTGAGTGACTACTCGCTCAGTAAAGTAATAGGCCAAGGCGCATCAGGGATTATCCATCTTGCTTATTCAACGAATAAAGAGCCGGTTGCTGTTAAGTTATTTAAAGGGACTATTACAAGCGATGGTTATCCGCTGGATGAAGTTAATTGCTGCTTGCAAGCGCTTGAGCATCCAAACTTAATTAAAGTACTGGCTTACATTGAACAACAGCAACAGCTTGGTTTAGTGATGGAGTTAATTGATACAAGCTTTACAAATCTAGGCTTACCGCCGAGCCTTGATACCTGTACTCGAGATACATTTGAAAGCGAGTGCCACTACTCTACCCAAGTAATTTATGCCATAACGCAGCAAATGGTTAGCACTGTGGCCCACTTGCACCAGCACAATATAAGCCATGGTGATATATATGCGCACAATACCATGGTTGACCCGCACGCGCGTGTGCTGTTTGGGGATTTTGGCGCGGCCACTGATCTTACTATGCTCAGTGACTATCAACGTCAACAAATGCAGTTAATAGAAGTGCGTGCTTTGGGGTGTTTAATCGAGGATTTACTCACAACCTGCCAAGAGCAAAGCGCTGAAGTCATGCACTTAAAACATATTGCGCAGCAATGCATGAGCGAAAATATCGCACAGCGGCCAACACTTAGCGCATTAGCTGACTTTTTATAGTGGTTATGCGGCCATTAATATTATGGCCGCAAGCTAGAATGATCACTATTTTTGTTTTTTAAACGGGTAAATTTGTTGCTTTAGCATACCTACAGGCATGTAATCACCCACAACCCCATATTCTTTAGGCCACTCTGCTTGCCCTTTTACTGCAGTACCAAACAAGTAATCTAAAAACGAAAAATGGGCTGCGTAATTTCTATCAATTGCGGCTTTATCGGATGCGTGATGCCAATGATGAAACTGCGGTGTAACCATAAAATACTTTAACCACCCAAATTTTACATTTACGTTAGCGTGATTAAATACCGCTTGAAAGCCTACAATAATCACGTACAAACTAATAATTTGCTGTGAAAAACCCAGCACAAATATAGGCGTTAACACTAAACTACGGGTGATCAGTATTTCTAAAATATGCTGACGAGAGCCTGCGAGCCAATCCATTTCTTTGGCACTGTGATGGACACCATGAAATCGCCATAAAAAGGGGACTTCGTGATACGCACGATGTGTCCAATACTGCATTAAATCAGCCACCAAAATAATTAAAAATAGCTGCAGTATAAACGGCATTTGCGCTATGTAAGCTTGCAGTGTGCTCGACACCGCCCAGCCAAAACCATAATGAACAAAATGATTAGTAACCAGTAATACAAAGCCCACTATTAAGTGGTTAACAAAGAAGTGGTTTAAATCCCCGCGCCATTCACTACGCAGTATTTTTTGCTCTTTTCGATGCGGAAGCAGTTTTTCAATTAAGATAAAAATTAAGGTTGAGCCTAATAAGTCTAATATAAACCAATCTAAGCCAATATAAGGAGTGTTATCTGCAAAGTCATTCACTTCAACATTCGGGCCGCCAAAGCTAATGGCCAGTACAATAAAAAACCACGCAGTGGCACCCAATCGCTTATTAGTATTTCGTACAAAATTAAGTAAACCCAGGCTTCCTGAAATAATAAGGGCAACAAACATAAGTTGACGTAAAAACTCGACGCTATAACTTTTACGCAATTCTGGAGTCGTTAAATATTCAGGGAAGTGGAATGCAAGCACTCCCAAGCAACTTAATATTGCCAAAAAGCAAGCAATATAACCGCTGATATTACCCTCACCAATTTGCAAGTGACTGGTGCGAAATATTTTTTTAGTGACGTGTTTTAGCATTATTTTCCTTAATATAATATGCAGTCCCTATTCTAGTGCGCATATTCTAGCAAATTTTGGGCTAACTAAAACACAAAAAAGCCACGCAATGCGTGGCTTGGCCGGATAAAGCTAAATTAACTACACGGAAAATTTATAAATATGCACCCAGCGCTTTAACTTGATCTAACATGCGGTTTGAGAAACCCCATTCGTTGTCGTACCACGCCATTACTTTAACTAATTTACCATCAGCACGTGTTTGCGTTGCATCAAAAATAGATGAAGCTGGGTTATGGTTAAAGTCGATAGAAACAAGCGGCAGCTCGTTGTACTCTAAAATACCTTTCATTGGCCCTTCTGAGGCTGCTTTAACCACTTGGTTAATTTCTTCAATGCTTGTGTCACGTTTAGCAATAAACGTTAAATCAACTAACGACACATTAATTGTAGGTACACGTACCGCCATGCCATCTAATTTACCTGCCAGCTCAGGCAATACTAAACCAACCGCTTTTGCAGCGCCCGTTTTAGTTGGGATCATAGATTGAGTCGCACTACGCGCGCGGTATAAATCTGGGTGGTATACGTCAGATAAGTTTTGATCGTTGGTATAAGCGTGAATAGTAGTCATGCTACCTTGTTCAATCCCTACCGTATCGTTTATTGCTTTGGCCACTGGTGCTAAACAGTTAGTTGTACACGACGCGTTTGAGATGATATTGCTATCGGCATTAATTACATCGCTGTTTACACCATGAACTACGGTAGCATCCATATCTGTACCAGGTGCCGATACCACTACTTTTTTAGCACCGGCTTCAATATGCTTATTAGCCGCTTCGCGTGACGTGAATAACCCCGTACATTCAAGTACGATGTCAACGTTTAGTGCTTTCCACGGTAAGTTAGCAGGATCGCGTTCTTGCGTTAAGGTGATCACATCATCGCCAATTAACATGGTGTTGTCTTTAAGCGTTACTTGCTGTGAAAAACGACCATGTACTGAGTCAAACTGAGTCAGATGAGCATTTACATTGGCTGGGGCTAAATCGTTAATAGCCACAATTTTAATTTCATTATTTTGCGCTGATTCATACAATGCACGTAATACATTACGACCAATTCGGCCGTAGCCATTAATTGCTACATTAATCATTTTTGACTCCTATTAACTTCACATGCTTGGCGAGCAAGCGTTTCAATAGCTTGCCAGTCTTTATTTTCAATAAGTTGCTTATCTAACATCCACGTACCACCTACACAAATAACATTGTTAAGTGCTAAGTAATCAGGTGCGGTTGCTAAACTAATGCCACCGGTTGGACAAAAAGTAATATCAGGTAATGGGCCGCCAATAGATTTAAGCATAGCAGCACCGCCTGCAGCTTCTGCAGGAAAAAACTTTAAGAATTTGAAACCATGAGCAGCTAAGTTCATCACTTCGCTTGGGGTCGCTGCACCGGGTAAAAATGGAATAGTAGACTCTTTTGCCAGCGCTAATAATTCATCGCTAACACCTGGACTCACCATAAAGTCAGCACCCGCTTCTACTGATGCGTTAAAGCTTGCTTTATCAACCACAGTACCTGTACCAACATAAGCTTCGGGCACTTCTGCTTTCATTAGTTTTACAGCCTCAGCTGCAATGGGTGTACGCAGTGTAATTTCAAGTGCTTTTAGGCCACCGTTATATAACGCTCTTGCAAGTGGTGCTGCATCTTCTAATTTTTCGATTACCACCACTGGCACTACCGGTGCCGATGCTAAGATTTTTTCAATACTCATTACTTGTTCCTCATTACCCAATATGGCTAATTATTATTCAAGTCCAAAAGCACTTGCACCTAAATCGGCACTGCTTACTATGTTTCTAAATCCAGTAAATAATTCACGACCTGTACCAAACGTTTGGCTTGCTTGGCTAATTTGTAGCTCACGCTGTGCAAGCTCTTCATCGCTAACATGCAGTTTTAAAATACCATTTGGCGCATCTAGAGTAACAATATCGCCTTCATGAATTTTAGCAATAATCCCACCTTCAACCGCTTCAGGTGCTAAATGGATTGCCGCTGGTACTTTGCCTGATGCGCCCGACATACGACCGTCGGTAACAATAGCCACTTTATAGCCCTGATCTTGTAATGTTGCCATTACCGGTGTGAGCTTATGAAGCTCAGGCATGCCTTTGGCTTTTGGCCCTTGCTCTTTAAGTACAGCAATAAAATCTTGGTTAAGTTCGCCACGGCTATAGGCATCTTGTAACTCACCTTGTGAGCTAAATACTTTAGCCGGTGCCGACACCACTTGATGAGACTCTGCAACCGCAGAGACTTTAATAACCGCTTTACCTAAGTTACCCGTTAGTAGCTGTAAACCACCTTGCTTACTAAATGGGTTACTTACTGGGCGAAGTACTTCTTCATCATGTGAGTTTTCTGGACACGCTACCCATTTAACTTTACTTGGGCCATTCGCATCACTCATAATTAAGTTGTCGTCTTTATCGAGTAGTGGCTCACACATGTAAGGTGCAAGGCCTTCGCCTAAAATAGTGGTTACGTCTGTATGAAGGTAACCAGCACCTGCTAATTCACGCATTAAGAAGCCCATTCCGCCGGCTGCTTGAAAGTGATTAACATCTGCTGAGCCATTTGGGTAAATACGCGTCAGTAGTGGAACAACCGCTGATAAATCAGACATGTCTTTCCATGTAACTTGAATACCAGCCGCTTTAGCAATCGCCACAATATGGATTGCATGATTGGTTGAGCCACCTGTTGATAACAAGCCAACTAAGCCGTTAATTATAGTTTTTTCGCTGATCACATCCGCTAAACACGGGCCATCTTTGTTTTCAGTAAGCTGCTTAAGCATGGTTTCAACCGCATTACCGGTTAAGCCATCACGCAGTTCTGTGTATGGGTTTATAAACGAGCTACCTGGTAAGTGTAAGCCCATTATTTCCATCAACATTTGATTTGAATTAGCGGTACCATAAAACGTACAGGTACCCGCACTGTGATAAGAAGCGCTTTCAGCTTCTAGTAGCTCTTCACGAGATACCAGTCCTTGTGCAAACTTTTGACGAACACGGGCTTTGTCTTTGTTTGGAATACCTGATTGCATAGGCCCTGCTGGTAAAAAATACACAGGTAAGTGACCAAATGATAAAGCACCAATTAATAGGCCTGGGACAATTTTGTCACATACACCTAAACAAAACACACCATCAAACACGTCATGCGATAACGAAACCGCAGTAGACATAGCAATAACGTCACGAGAAAAAAGCGATAGTTCCATGCCATCACGCCCTTGCGTAACACCATCACACATCGCAGGTACACCGCCAGCAACTTGCGCGGTGGCGTCAAATTTAGTGGCAATGCTTTTAATTAAATCGGGGTATTCTTTGTAAGGCACATGTGCAGATAACATGTCGTTATATGAATTGATAATTGCAAGGTTTGGCACCTCGTCTGCTTTTAAACGCGCTTTGTCATCGCTGCTACACGCAGCCATTACATGAGCAATATTGCCACAGCCTAATCCAGCACGAACTCTTGTTTGTTTTTTTGCGTGCGAAATACGATCTAAATAGGCTTGACGGGTTTGTTTACTGCGCTCAATAACGCGTTCTGTGACTTCTTGAATTCGAGGGTGCAACATAATTTTACTCATCTCTATTCGTTAGAGGATAAAGGCTCAGTAACAATTATAGACTCCACGAAAATAACTGTACTGAGCATCTTTGACTTACCCGTTCAAAGGTACGCTACCAGGGAGCCTCTCACAACAACCCTGACACCGGTGTCAGGGTATTAACGCATGACATTGACACCGGTGTCAACCCTGAGTCATAAAAATAGCCAATTTTTTTAACATGTACAATAAATAAACGTGAATTTTTAGTGAAATACCAGCAAGCAAATAATGAAAATTAAAAGTACAGACAAAAAAAAGCCCGAGTAAGCGTCACTCATACTCGGGCTACTGTGAAAAAAGGGTTTTATTTTACGGCTGCAGTTGACTCTCGCGTGATTAATTTTGCTTCTAAAATCACTTTATATGGCGACTCTTGCGGCTCAATAATATGGGTGATCAATTGCGTAACGGCTTGTTTTGTCATTTCTTCTACAGGTTGCGCTATGGTGGTCAGCCCAGGCCAAATGTGGCGCGCTATTGGTGCATTATCAAACCCAGCGATAGAAATATCATCAGGTACACGTAAGTTGCGCTGCGTGGCTAATTTGAGCACTGCCGCTGCCATGTAGTCGTTTGATGCAAATACAGCGGTAGGACGAGGCGATAAATCTAAAATACTACGCGCACTGTCTACTCCTGAATGGTAACTAAAGTTACCCTCTTCAACTAAGCGTTCATTAAATTCAATGCCATGAGTTGTTAATGCGCGCCTGTAACCTTTAAAACGCTGCTCAGTGGCACTGTGATCTGGGTGACCTTTAATAAACGCGATAGACGTATGTCCTAGGTTTATTAAATGCTCGGTAATTTCAAACGCACCCTGCTCGTCATTGCTGGTCACAGAAATAGAATCATCATCTAAAATTGCAGAAGCGACTCGAGCATAAGGGATTTTTTTCGACTTTAAAAAATCTACCAACTCGCCAAAATCACAAAAGGGCGGGGTTAATACTAAACCGTCAAGGCGTGATGACTGCAATAACTGCTCAATATTGTTAATGAGTGCATCGCCCCTGAGCTCACAAGGATGAATAAGCAAGTTATAGTTGTTCTCTTGGCAGGCAGCCAGTGCGCCTGTTTGCACACGGGTGATATAACTTTTACTAGGGTTATCGTAAATGCAACCAATGATAAAGCTGCGATTTTGTGCAAGGCCGCGTGCAATTGGGTTTGGGGTGTAATCTAGCTCTTTAAATACGGCTAACACTTTTTCGCGTGTAGCTGCACTGACATTAGGCTCATTATTGAGTACTCGCGACACGGTTTTTTTAGAAACACCTGCATGACTGGCAACGCTGTTTATAGTGACTTTTTTCATCTATTTATTTCCAAACCTATGCAAAGCGATTAATCCTGTTGGCTTGTATGCAAACACGCGGCAGCTCCAATTAATGGGATGTTGTCTTGTGTTACTAACGTCACCGGAATTTGACCTGTGTACTGCGACATAATACCTTTTTGCGAAAAGCGCTCAATAAAACGACTTTCAAGTAAACGAGCTTGCATGCGTGGTAAAATTCCACCGCCAATATAAAGGCCGCCTAAGGCGCCGTAGGCCAATGCTAAATCGCCCGCAACACTGCCAATCCAGTCACAAAATTGATTAAGCGTTGCATCACACACTTCACATTCACCGCTATTGGCTAAGCTGCTAATTTGTGCGGCATCTAAATTTTTTGCAGCCACCCCTTTAACCGCAGCCATGGCTTTATATAAATGAGCAATGCCAGGGCCCGAAAATACCGTTTCTACCGATACATGAGGGTGATCTTTTTTAAGTTCTTGAATAAGTTGAGCGTCGAGTTGATTAACGGCTGCTAACGAAATATGCCCGCCTTCTGAACTCATCACCGCGCACGAATGTGCGGTTCTAACTAAGCATGCTGCACCAAAACCAGTGCCTGGACCCATTACACCTATATTGGCAGACTCATCCGCTTGACCAGGTTTAACAGTGACATTTTGTGAAGGGTCTAAATACGGTGCTGCGTAGGCAAAAGCAGCAAAGTCATTTATAACGCTTAATTGAGCAAGGTCAAAGTGGTGTTTAAAATCATTAACGCTAAAGTGCCAACCTAAATTAGTTAAATGAACTTGCCCTGCATTTATAGGGCCTGCTACTGCAAGGCATGCGCGTTTAGGGGTTATATGAGACACTGTTGATAAGTAGTACTCGGTAGCACTTTCGAGCGATCCATAGTTAGCACTGGGAAAAGTATGATTATGCTCAATGGTAAATTGATTACTTGATTCGTCGAACCCAGTGATCAACGCAAAACGAGCATTTGTGCCGCCAATATCGGCAACCAGAATAGGATCAAAGTGTGTGCTAGAGTGTAAACCCATAGTGTTATCTCTTTTGTTTAAGTAATGAGTACTTATTATTTTAATGGGGTATCATTGATACTTATTTACTTTGAGCTATCACCTCAAAGCAGCTATCACTGTAAAAAAATGCTACCTTTAATAATAAAGGTAGCTAATACGTTTTGACAACAAAATGATAAAACGCCCTTATTGTGACACCGGTGTCATGAAAAAATCAATAAAAA
The DNA here is from genome assembly GCF_002310795.1 of Pseudoalteromonas issachenkonii. Taxonomy (NCBI): domain Bacteria; kingdom Pseudomonadati; phylum Pseudomonadota; class Gammaproteobacteria; order Alteromonadales; family Pseudoalteromonadaceae; genus Pseudoalteromonas; species Pseudoalteromonas issachenkonii. The sequence continues at coordinate 1,517,408 of NZ_CP011030.1, read as the reverse complement.
AATGCCTTTATTGACAAATAAGCTTGAAAAAAATCACTAATAAACGAGAATATCCCCTTATTGTCCTCTTAAGTAAGTAATCGTGATGAAAGGTAAAGCCACCTCGTTTGATATAGCCCACTATGCTGGGGTGTCTCAATCTACAGTTTCCCGTGCTTTACGAAATAGTCCACTGGTAAATGACGAAACACGAAGACGTGTTCACGATATTGCTAAAAAACTTAATTACAAAGTAGACAAAAACGCCAGTAACCTTCGCACTCAACAAAGCAGTACCCTAGCATTGCTGTTGTTTGAAGACCCAACCTCAGATGAATCACAAATCAATCCGTTTTTTTTAGCCATGCTGGGCAGTATTACTCGTGCCTGCGCAAAAGAGGGTTACGATTTACTTGTTTCATTTCAATCAGCCAGCGCTGATTGGCAAGCAGACTACGAAGACAGCCATCGAGCAGATGGAATAATCTTATTAGGCTATGGCGACTACATTGATTTTCAACCAAAATTTAATACCTTGCTTGAACAAAACACTAAATTTGTTTGCTGGGGAGCAAGCGTTGATAACCGCCCTGATTTAACCATAAGTTGCGATAATTATGGCGGTGGTAAACTTGCCGCTGAGCATTTACTAGCGCATAACCGAACTGATTGTGCATTTATTGGCGATGCCTCTGATCACAGCCCTGAGTTTTTTGCCCGTTTTAATGGCTTTAAAGACGAACTCCAGCAAAACGGTGTCACCTTAAATGATCGTAAAATTGCCAACGCAATTTCTACCGAAGAATCTGGCTACCATGCTACTCGCTCTTTAATTGCTAATAATATTACTTTTAATGCACTTTTTGCTGCCAGCGATCTGATTGCCATAGGCGCAATACGCGCGCTAAAAGAAGCCAATATTAACGTGCCAAAAGATGTAGCCGTAATAGGTTTTGATAATATTTCTATTGCAAGTTACATTAACCCGCCGCTGACAACCATAGAGCAAAACACCACTATAGCGGGGCAAATGTTAGTTGAAAACTTACTCAAATTAATTCGTGGTGAGCAAGTACAAAGCACCCTGCTGCCACCGCGTTTAATTGCGCGCGGCTCAAGTTAACTCACTGTGGAGGGCCACCCTTTAAAAAGTAGTAAAATCCCCCTCCTCTTACCCTTATATTTATTTGGACTTTATTGGCTTAATTGCGGTCATTTGTCCTTGCTGTTTTTACCAGCAAACCAAAAGCGTTCTTTAGATTAACAGCCTATTCACACCTTGCTATAACATTAGTTTTTTTAATCTGAAAGTGACTGTTTTTAATGTAATTTTTCACTCGTCAATGCACTATTTTATCTCTACAATCGCACTTTTATTTTTGCTCTTAAAAGTTTAAGTGACTATTTCATGCTACTCACTATTGTTTACATCATCGGAATTACAGCAGAAGCCATGACCGGTGCACTCAGCGCTGGGCGCAGAAACATGGATTGGTTTGGGGTTATGCTAGTAGCTAGTGCCACAGCCATTGGGGGTGGCAGCGTACGCGATATTTTACTTGGCAATTACCCGTTAACGTGGGTTAAACACCCAGAATATTTACTGATCACATGCGTGGCGGGTATTGTTACAACTTGGCTAGCAAAATGGGTGGTTAAATTTAAAGGCATATTTATGCGTTTAGATGCCTTAGGGCTTGCCGCATTTAGTATTATCGGCTGCCAAGTTGGGCTTAATATGGGTTTGCACTATGGTATTTGTGTGGTCGCTGCTATTGTTACCGGCGTATTTGGTGGATTATTGCGTGATTTAATTTGTCGCCAAGCACCACTCGTATTACACCATGAACTTTACGCAAGCGTAGCGCTGATAGTCGCGTGTTTATACTTAGCACTCCATCACTACAACATTGACGACAATATCAGCGTGATTACAAGTCTAGTTGTTGGGTATTTTATACGCATGGCATCGGTGCGCTTTAAATGGCGTTTGCCTACATTTAGTTTGTTAGAAACAGCTAATTTGAAAAATGAGCAATAAAGGCAGGGGTTAATTCTCCTCTGCCCTAGCGCTTTTAAAGAGCCCTATTACTTTGCGGGCTAATAAACTGGCCACAAAAAATAACCCCAAAGCAAAACACAATATACTCAAAGGCAAAAATAAGCTTTCATGCAATACACCGTTATTATCAACGTATTGATACAGACTGTGCTCTATCAGCATAAAACCCGTGCCAAGCAATAAAAAGCAAACACTCAATGTGGCTGTTTTGTTTGTAAAAGAGCGCATAAACTATCCATAAATATTTTATTAAATTGTGAGAATAGCAGTTTGAATGAGCGAATATTAATCTACAGTGACTGAGCAACATTAATTTTTAAAATAAAAGTCACAGTCATTAAACTAAGCTTTTAGACATATAATAAAATCTGTCGTCTTCCTTATCTATGCTGAAACCTGAACGTGTGTAAAGCTTGTGCGCAGGGCTTATTTTAAAAACCCGAAGCCTAAGTTGCATAGCACCTCGGAGCACAGCTAAACGAGCACACTCATTAATTGCTGCTGCACCAATACCCATATTTTGAAACGCAGCATCTACTTGTAAGTCACGTATATAGCAACCTTCATCATCAAAAGCCAAGCGCATTGCACCCACTACATCGCCATTTAACAAAACATCCCAATTTTCAAGCTCTGAAATTTGTTCATATATTTTAAGTTGCTGCCAATCAACGCCATACTGCTCATAATATTCACGCATGTTGGTGTAGGTTAACTGTGCAGAAACCATTAAATCGGCTGTGGGCTGATAATACATATTCATTATTGCCATTCCTTTGTTTAGCGACTTTTACAAAGCATGCTGCGGCTGATGGTTTTTAAAATACTTATTTACTAATAATGACTGCAACAAGCTAGTACTACTGGATGTAGCCCAGTACAAACCAATTGCAGAAGGAAAATTAACGAGAGTAACCACACAAATAATTGCGGGAATTAGGAACAATAAGGTGCTGGTTTGTTCTGCGCTACCTGGCATCATCATCATAGATAAATATGTAATAGCCCCCACTAATAACGAAAGCGCAATATCAGGCTTTGCAATACTGGTAATCCAAGCGAATTTACTATTCAATACAATTTGTTGCAGAGCTTGAAAAGTTCCAAGGCCAAATACCCCTTGGCTTGCCATATTAATCACACTTTTTTTATCGATAAACTTAATGTTGTGCTTTTTATACAGCGCCATAGTTAATTTTGCGATTTCACTGGGCTGGTCTTTATAGTTGCTCTTTATGCTATCTAGCTCAGGTTTTAGTGCGGCAATTGCTTTTTTGTTTCTAACCATATTAGCCATAGCGACAAGGTTAATCGGCATTAAAACTAATCGCCCAATAACGGTAAACAAAATAATTGCAGCCGCTTGGCTTACGCCCACTTCATGGGTAAAAAAGGTGATTGATTGCACGATAAAATCTGTAAATAAATTCCAAATTTCCATTTTAGTTTTCCTTTTAATATGAAGTATTAAAAGTAATCATCACGACATATTATGTCAACAGTTTATTTTAAACTAAAATCAACTCGCTATGTTTAAGGGCCTATTAGGCTGTGTTACTCCTTAATGTTATGTGGAGTTGTTCACTAAAACGGGTGAGGAGCAGTGTCCTGCTTTAACGACTTGTTATGTTACTTAATTAACCTGAACTGGCCTTTTAAAAATATAGTTTTTACCCTCAATATGAACCAATTCCCAGCCATCTTCACCATATTTTGAAAGAAGCTCTTTTTGCGTATTAGAATATTCCTTTTCGATTTCTCTTAGCTCTCTACCAATAAGCCCATTTTTAAATGGATTTACATTTATAGTTTTGTATTCCCATTTCACCGGCTTAATTGATGTACTTGTACAGCCTGAGATTAGACAGAGTGTTAATAAAGCTCCGATGCTTAATTTCATAAATATCCTTATCTAGTAACATAACGCCCATTTAAGGGGCTGTTAATTGTTTGCTAAAATGTGTAGCGTAGCGAAACCGAGCAAACTGTTAGCAGTCCCGCTTTAAATTCTTGTTAGGTGTTTTTATCACTTTTGTCTGGAATATCATTGCACAAAGCACACTCTACACCTTTACGTGATTGATATAGTCTTGAACATATAAACACTGCTGTTGTAATCAATGACCAAGTACAAGCAAAAATTAATGCTTCTTGAACTGAGTGCTGTTTAAGCAACTCACTATAAAAAGTAAGGCTGCTACTCCAAGAAATACTTTTAATGCTCTAACGAACCAAAACTTAAATCCCATTTGAACTCCAAACCTTAGAAACACCTAACAATTTTATAGTGCGCTCGTCGCGTACATTTCTGCCAGCGTCACGCTAATATATTTATTAATTACTTTTTTAACAAATAACTTAACTCATTGCCAGCTAAAATTTTTCTTGCAACTAAATATAATAAGAAAGAAGAAAGTGCGCTCGTCGCTCATCTTCTTGAATATGGGAGCACAACAACCATTCTGTATATAAATACAGTATAGTTATTGAGTATATAAAAACGCGTTCCCCATTTTTAAATTATATCGCTGATTATATGTTGGTACGTCAGTATTCATTATGTACCGTGGACACCTACCTGAGGTGGATTGCATCTTATATTCATTTTCATGATAAGCGCCATGACGCCAGAAGAAGTTAAGCAACTTATGACTCATTAAAATGCGCTATAACTTGGGGGTAATGCAATTAAAGCATGTTCATAAAAGGGGCTTACGTATGTTAGCCCCTTTTATGTGTATTTTATTTATAGTGTGTTATTCAGTAACAACAAACCATAGCCAGCGAGTTGTTCGCCATTGAGGTCGTGTTGCCAGCTAGGCGTTAACCCCTGACGTTTTATACCGCTGATGCTTTGCGGGTTAACGGTTAAGTTAAGCACAAACACTGATTTACTACCGTTTAACTCGCGGGTTATTTCAACTAGGCCGTTGTCGTGTTGCGTTAATTCATAACTGCCTTTAATACCCAGCTCTGGGCGCTGTTTTTTCTGCGAAATTAAGTGCTGGTACAAGCGCCATAATGAGTTTGGCTGCATTTGCTGTACTTTAACATTGCGATCACCTGCGCTAAGCTGCTCGGCTAAAAATTCAGGCCACCAGCTTGTAAAGTCTTTACCAAATAATTCACTTTGTTCAACCCAGCTCGTTTTAGCTTTGGTAAAACCGGCTTGATTGCTGTTGTCCCATTGCATAGGCGCACGTTTATACACATCGTGAACTGTGCCACCTTGTGTTAAGCCTATCTCTTCACCGTAATAAATATACGGCGTGCCAGGAGAGCTAAATAACATGGCGGCGGCAAGTTTTGCTTTATCGTCGTGCTCTGCAAGTTGATAAGCGATACGTTCTTGGTCGTGATTAGTTAAAAACGGTGCAAAAAAATCAAGCGGTGCATTTGAATCAATACGCTGTTGTAAATTTTGTTTGAGCACATTGGCATCAACTGTATTCACTTGTTGATTAGATTGCATAGTGCCAAATTGCGCTTCACCACTTACATCGGGTTTTAATAAGCCCAATATTTTATAGCCCACTTCAAAATCAAAGCCTTGATCGAGGCCTTTACCTTCGCCAAAGTATTTTGCTGCAACGGGAATGTCTGCCCAAGCTTCACCTACTAAATACGCCTCTGGATCAACACTTTTTACGTATTGGTTAAAGTGCTGCCAATATTCAATAGTTTCGTCGGTATCGGCTTGCGCATCTGCGCCACCTTCCATTGCAAAACGTACTGCGTCTAATCTAAACCCTGCAACGCCTTTATCAAGCCAAAACTTAGCCATTTTTTCCATTTCGGCAACAATATCAGGGTGGCGTAAGTTCAAGTCAGGTTGGCTGGCTCCAAACGCACCATAGTAATACTGCTGACGTGTTTCATTCCAATGCCATACTGCGTCGGGTTGGTCGTTATTACTCCAAGCATGCCCCCAACCACTTCCTGCATTTGGCATATCGTCGCGCCAAATAAAGTAATCTGCATAAGGAGCTTGTTGTTTTGCTGAACGCTGAAACCATTCATGGTTACTTGATATATGGTTTATAACTAAATCAAGTATGACTTTCATGCCTTTGTCGTCAGCAGCTTTTATAAAGGCTTCAAACTCGGCCATGCTGCCGTAGTCGTTTTCTACTTGGTAAAATTCAGTAAAATCATAGCCATGATACGACGGTGCTTCAAACATGGGGGTTAACCACAGTGCATTTACGCCGAGCTCTTGTAAATACGGGAGCTTTTGGGTCATACCGTTAAAGTCGCCATGACCATCAGCATCGCTATCGTAAAAACTGCGGGGCCAAATTTGGTAAAATACCGCATTTTGCCACCAAGGCGTTGCGTGTTGTTCAGTATTTAGTAGCGATGTTTCGGTGTTATTCGTGTTGTTATTTAATGATGGTGCGCTTTGGCAGCCTGTTAGCATGATTGCTAATGCTAATGCGCTCAAGGTAAATGTTTTCATTTCAGCCTCGTTATTATTGTAACAAATAACATAGCCGTATTTTACTACGGCTATGTTAATTAGTTTGCGGTTATTTTAGTGCTTTAGTTACCACCGGGTAATGATCCCATACTTGTTTGTCGCTTAATGAGCGCACTAGCTTTACGTATTCCGCATGTGTCCACGCCAGTGGTGTGGCCGAGTTTGTACCCTCGCCTAACGTGTAAACCGCTTTATTAACGCCTACGCCATCCCATACTTGTTCTGGTAGCATCATACCTTCGTTAGCAAATTGCTCTAGCCCTTTTACATAGCTATTTTTAATAGCCTGCTGTTTAGTTGCATCTAACGTATTATTGGCATTCGCGGCGGCAATTTCGTAATGACCTCGTTCACCGGTAAAAAATGGCCAAACTCGCCCACGTTGCCCTGGGCTATTTTTTCCACCTTGCGCATAATTAGCGCCAGTTACTTCGTCTTCACCGTAGCCGTCGTTACCATAACGGCGGTAGCCTGCAAATGTGCCGCTACCATCTGTAAACTCAAAGCTGTATTTAACTTGTAAGTTATCTGTTAGGGTTTCGTCATCATACTCTGGCAGTGTTTTTACTATGCTAGGCGCTAGCGCATCACGTACGCCATAGCGAACCAACTCTAAAAAGCCACCATCAAGTATTTGCTTTTTATTAAACCCTTCACGGCCATTATTAGCGTTAATTTTAGTATTTGAATTGGCGTCTTTGTCTTGACCAATACGTATAAAATACTCGCCGTCTGAAGCGTTTGATTCTAAATTACCTGCGGTGGTAAACATCATACTTTCTATATCGGCGTTGTAACTTTTTGCTGTTGCAAGGTAGCGTTTAGCATTCACCTCATCTCCTGCCATTTTTGCAATATCAGCGGCGGTAATTAAACCGGCAATAACAGCAGCGGTGGTTGATGGCGAATACCCTTCTTGCTCTTCCCAACGCTCTTGTTGAGTCGCAGGTGGGGTTATTTGCATGTCGTTCCATAGGATTTTAGCGCGCCCACCGTCTACCAAAAAGTCAGCGGCCGGTTTTAACATGCGGGTATACCAATCAGTTAGCTCAGCATCACTTAACACATCTGCCTGATGAAGCTTCCACGCTAGCATAATAGGCATAGCGGTTTGGTCTAGCTGTACGCCTACCCATTCAAGTTCGCCATCTACGTGCGTTTTTTGTAAAAACCAACCTGTGTCGCCGTTGTTGCCCGGGGTTTTGCTGTTTACTTGTACTTTTTCCAGGTATTCAAATGCGGTTTTAGCTGTTGCGGTATCGCCTAGTGCCATAAATGCCATGGCAACTTGATAAAAGTCGCGCACCCATACCGCTTTGTAACCGGTAGAGCCGGTTTTCGCCGATACGGTTTCACCCCATGGGTTAGATAAAGAGGCAATAAGTGCCCCAGCATGAGTTTTGTCTTCTTGCGCTTTTAACACCATAGCACTGGTGTAAAGTAACTTGCCGTTATCAGCGGTTTGTTCGCTCATGTTGTTTAGCGGTGCAAGGCTTTGCAGGTAGTCTTGCCAACCAAGCGCTTCGCCTTTACCGTTGTAATTATCAAGCACAGCTTGGTAACCTTTGGCAAGCGTAGCTTGCCCTTGTTTAAAGCTTGATTGCTGGTTGTTACCAAAGCTTAAGGTTAAATCGAACTGGCTGTTTTCACCAATTTCACCCAGCTCTGCAAGTAGGCTAACATTACCCGATTGTTCACCGGTAGTTTTATAAACTCGGGTAAGCTGCTGAGTTGTTTTAAGCTGGCTTAAACCATCGCTCACACCTGTAAAACCAACACTTGTTTGTTTAAATGGCTGTGCACCTTGCAATGACAAGTAATTATCGCCCTGCCACGCTACCAATCCTTGCTCGGTGGTTTTTGCAAAGTCATCTAAGCCGTTGTTGTTTATATACGGGTTAACTGTTACATATGCTTTTACACCGTCAAGCTGGGTATTAAAAATACTGCGTACAAATAAGCTTTGACCGTCTGGGTCGGTAAATATATGTTTTTCGAGGCTAAAGCGACCTTGCTTATCTTTGCTTACTACTTTGTATGCTAATGATAACGGGCGGCCTTTATCGTCTTTGTATAAGTAATCAATGGTAACGTCTAAATCGTCAGCTTCGGTGACTGTAAAATCTTTTCCGACTACAACAAATTGCATGTCTTTAATTTGCGCTTGATGAATAAGCCCGAACATGGTTTCGGTGATCATCCCTTTGGCAATCGAAAACCATACTTTTGACACTTTACCTGTAGGTGCTTCGTCACTGTAATGGCCATTTTGGTATTGCTCAAAAGACGTGCCTATCCCAGTTTTGCCTGCGTATGCCCAAAATGGGGCTTCGCCTGGTGCGCCTGGCGCACTCACTGATGTTTTTGCTACTGCACTGGTTTGCGTATTTTGCACGCCACAACCTACAAGGCCTGCGGCCAATATTGTCGCGGTAATTAGGTTATATTTTTTCATTTTAGCCCCTTAAATTAAGACTGTTTAACACGCAGTACGGCAACCGCTGCAAGTACAAAAGACACAGCACCTAGCATCAATGCGTAAATAGGTTGATTTTGGAAAAAGTGACGGAGTATCAGGCCAAGTACACTGGCGGCTAATAATTGTGGGATCACAATAAAAAAGTTAAATATTCCCATATACACACCCATTTTATGACTCGGTACTGAGGTACTTAACATGGCGTAAGGCAACGACAAAATAGACGCCCACGCAAAACCAATACCTATCATTGGCCAAATAAGTAAGCTCGGTTCTTGTATAAACATAAAGCTCGCCAAACCTAACGCACCTAAAATAAGGTTAAGTGCATGTGCTAGTTTTAAACCAACACGCTTAACGATGATCGGGATACATAAAGCCGCCAATGCAGCAAAACCGTTGTAAGCCGCAAATAAAATACCCACCCAGTCTGCACCATTGTTATACGCCGCTGAACTTGTGTCGCTGCTACCATAATGAAAACTGGTTACCGCTGAGGTGGTGTAAATCCACATGGCAAATAAGGCAAACCAGCTAAAAAACTGTACCCAAGCAAGTTGTTTCATCGCCTCTGGCATGGTGAATACATCGTTAACGACTTGGTAAAAGCCACCGCTGGTGTGGTTTTTTGCCTGTAGTGCGGCTGCAATAAATTGAATAACGCCAAAACTCACTAAGCCAGCTGCTAATAGGTACAGCTCTTTTTCTAGGTTTAATCCCGTGACTAAACCAAGTACGGCAAGCCCTAGCACGGTAAATACACTGCCGCCTTTACTAAAGTTAATTTGTGCACAAACCGTCTGTTCGACTTGAGCTTGCTCTTGTTGATTAAATGCGGCCAATTCTTCAGGTGAATATTCTTTGGTGGTTATAATTGTCCAGCCCACTGCGACCAGCAATACAACTGCACCAAAGTAAAATGAGTACTTTACTGAATCAGGAATTTGCCCTGCAGCGGCGGTGTTGGCAATATCAAACCAGTTTGTCATCATCCAAGGGAGTGCAGAAGCAACCACGGCGCCTACGCCTATAAAAAAGCTTTGCATTGCATAGCCCGTAGCACGCTGTTTGTTTGGTAGGTTATCGCCTACAAGGGCGCGAAATGGTTCCATGGTGACGTTAATCGATGCATCCATGATCCATAACATGCCCGCTGCAATCCAAAGTGTTGGTGAGTTTGGCATAATAAATAACGATAATGTGGTTAAAATAGCGCCGTATAAAAAAAACGGACGACGGCGACCTAATTTGCCCCACGTCTTATCACTCCAATAACCAATAATTGGCTGTACAATTAAACCGGTAAGTGGTGCTGCTACCCACAAAATAGGAATATCGTCGACATTCGCCCCAAGGGTTTGAAAAATCCGACTTACGTTACCGTTTTGCAGTGCAAAGCCAAATTGAATGCCTAAAAAGCCAAAGCACATGTTCCATATTTGCCAAAAGCTTAAGGTTGGTTTGTTATTATAATTCATGGTCAGCCTTATTTGTTAAAACTGCACTACTGAGTGCATCAAGGGTCAGCGTAAAGGTTGTATTTTGTTTCTCATCGCTCACCAAAATACCGTTATGCGACTCTAATAGATCGTAAAGCGTTGAGTTTGGTTTGAGCATTGTTGCTTGATTGGGCGTGAGCGTAATAGTGACTGTTTGCGCTTGCTGACTAAAGTTACTCAGCACCCATAATGATTGTTGGCCTAAGGTACGCACAAAACCAATCACGCTGTCACTCCCCGTGATCATCAGTTGCGCCATATCGCCGGCAACAATCGCTGGTAAATCGTTAAGTGCCATAATTGAAATGTAATATTGGCGTAATTGCGCTTGTTCAGTTGTTAACTGACCGCCATCAAATTTACCGTTGTTCATCCATGCTTGGTGAGCAGGAACACCAATATAGTCAAAAATACTGGTGCGAGTTGGGCTACCAAACCCCGCGTTTTCTGAGCCATCTTCACCGACATCTTGTCCAAAATAAAGCAAGCTTGGCGAGCGACTGATTAGGTGAGAGACCACCATTGCAGGCTTGCCCAATGCGGCATCGCCGGCAAAATCAGGACTTGCGATACGTTGTTCGTCATGGTTTTCTAAAAAGTGCAGCATATGTTGCTCTATGTCAGCCACTTTTTGCTGAGCATTAAAAATACTACTTGCGGCTTGCTTGCCTTGCATTATAGCTTTTAAGGTGTCGTAAAAGCCTACTTTGTCATACAAGTAATCCATTTTACCTTGGTGAATATAAGTTCGGTACATCAATGGGTTGTACACTTCGGCAAGTAAAAATGCATCGGGTTTATGCATTTTTATCGATGAATTTAAAAAGCTCCAAAATTCAACCGGCACCATTTCAGCCATATCATAGCGAAAGCCATCCACGCCTTTATCTAACCAATAAAGCGCAATATTTCTAAATTTATACCAGCTATTAGGCAACTCTTTATCTTGCCAAAAGGCGTAATGAGCGCGGTAGTCTTGGTTTTCTAGCGCCTTAGGTAAAGTTGGAAAATCTAGGCTACCATCGGGTTTAACACCGTAGTTTACTTTTACTGTTTCGTACCAGTCGTTTATATTAGGCTGTGGAGAGCGTGCACCGTTTCCTGTCCATTTAGCCGGTGTTTCATTAAATTTACCATCAGCTAAGGGATGAGAATTTCCGCCAAGCACTTGATAACTGTCGCTCGAAGGCACTTGAAATGACTCACCAGGTACATAATAAAAGTTATTATTAACATCATAGTCTTTGCTGGTATCGTCTTGTTCACCAAAGTCTTTAACGCCATAAGGCTTAGCCGTTGAGTGGTAATCACGTGCAACGTGATTGGGCACAATGTCTATTATCACTTTCATATCATGATCGTGGGTACGTTCAATAAGCGCGCTAAACTCTTCGAGCCTGTTCGTTACATTTACCGCCAAATCAGGATTTACATCGTAATAATCTTTAATTGCATAGGGCGAGCCTGCACGCCCTTTAACCACATCTGGATCATCCTGACTAATACCATATTCGGTGTAATCACCCACTAAGGCATGATGTAAAACGCCGGTATACCACACATGCGTAGTACCCAACTCTTTAATACCTTTGAGCGCAGCATCGTTAAAATCAGCAAACTTACCCACGCCATTTTGCTCTTTAGTACCCCACGGAATATTAGCTGTTTGCGTATTACCAAATAAACGAGTAAACACTTGATAAACAACTGGCTTTACAGGCTCTGTCTTATTTACCACCGTTTTTGCTTGCGTGCTTTCATTATCATCACTGCAGCCTTGCACAACTAATGTGCTTGATAGCAGCAAAGGTATGTAAAATCTTTTTTTCATTGTGTGTGTCATTTTTATTTCAGTGTTGTCATTGGTTTATACTAAAGCTAACTGTAGTTTGGTTACAGTTGCTGCATACGTATTCACAGCTATATTCAGACCCTGTTAACCCAAGAATTAAACTGCTAAGCATGTTACTAGCCAAGGCACTTATTTTGGTTTTAAACTACTTAAAAATACGGTGTGACTTGGCAGTTGCTCTACCGTTGAATTTATTAGTGTTTTTAAAGTTAAGAATAAATCTGTTAGCTGTTCACTGCTTAACGAATCAACAATACTGTTATAGTCATCAGGTATTAGGCCTTGACCTATCATGACTTGTTGCCACGCCACTTCGGCAAATAACTCATCGTTTTCGCGCACTACTTTGCCCGTTTGTTTAAATAAATCCATTTTATGCGTTAACGATTGCGGAATTTCCATTTGCTTACATTGACGCCAAAATGGAGTATCTTCCCGCTCAGTTAGCTTATAGTGCAAAATAATGAAGTCACGAATATGCTCGATTTCGGTGATGCTTTGCTTATTAAATTCTGTTACTAACGCATCACTAACCCCATGGTGAGGAAATAACTTAATTAAACGCGTCACAGCACTTTGTATTAGGTGAATACTGGTTGATTCAAGTGGCTCTAAAAACCCACTCGATAAGCCAATGGCAACGACGTTTTTATGCCACTGTTTTAAACGACGACCCGTTTTAAACTTAATTAATCGGGGTTCAGTAATAGGCTCTGCAGGAAGATTATTGAGTAATAATTGTTTTGCATCGTCATCAGATATATAGCGGCTACAATATACTAAGCCATTCCCCATTCTGTGCTGTAATGGAATTTGCCACTGCCAACCGGCACTGTGCGCAATTGAACGTGTATAAGGTTTTAATTCATCATTTGATGCTGTTTGTACTGCAATGGCGCTATCGCAGGGTAAGTAGTGCGACCAATCTACAAACCCAGTATTGAGTGTTTGCTCAATCAATAAGGCACGCAAGCCCGTACAATCTAAAAATAAATCGCCACTGATACTGCTGCCATCATCAAGGGTTAGGCTCTGAATATTGCCACTGGTTGGGCACTGCATGACCTCATTAATTTTAGCATCTAGATGTTTTACCCCCCGCTCTGTGGCTAAGTGCTTTAAAAACTCAGCATACAAACTGGCGTCAAAATGATACGCGTAGCTTAATCCTGGCAACGACGTGTTAGAAATGGTATTCAGTGGAGCAAATTTGTTGTTTTTCGCAGCCTGATAATTTAATGAAAAATCCCAAAAATCATCTTTGTTGCCTTGCGTTTGGCCTTTAAGCCAAAAATTATAAAAGTCACAAAAAGGGAAGTTTTTACCCAAAGTGCCAAACGCATGCATATAACTGTGTGCTGAGCTTTTCCAGTTTTCAAACTCAATACCAAGCTTAATCGTCGCGTTAGTGGCATTTATAAAGTGTTGTTCATTGATACCCAATGCATTATTTAGCTGCATTATAGGGGGTATAGTGGCTTCCCCTACGCCCACTGTGCCAATGTGAGTTGATTCTATTAGGGTAATATTAATTACTTTACCTAATACTTTATTTAACAGTGCAGCGGCTATCCATCCAGCTGTACCACCGCCTGCAATGACGACGTGTTTTATTGGCTTCATATTATTGCTCACTTTTTTAAATCAGAATTTAAAAAGTTTGATAAAACTTAGGTAAGGTAGTTATAAAAAAGCCCTTGTAAAACTAATTACAAGGGCTAATAACTTAACTAAATTTCAGTTAAAGCTTGTAGCTAAATCCAAGAATAAAGTTACGCCCATAATCTTGGTAATCACGCACTTGTAAAGCATTATCACCACTTAGTGTTGTAAATGGTTCTTCAGTGATATTTTGTACTTGGAATGTCACATTTAAGCCATCTAAGCTCTCAACACCTGCTTCGCCAAAATCGTAACCAACTTGTACGTCCCAAATTGTTTCACCTAAGATATTCACTTGCTGAGTTTCATAACCTGCGTTGTAAATATCACCTTTAAAGTCGCTACGCTTACGCATACTAGTACGTGCTTGGAAGCCATAGTTTTCATAATAAAAAGTTATGCTTTCAATTTTATCCGACAAACCAGGTAATTCGTATTCATTACCGTTTTGATCTTCAATATCTTGTTCAATTCCTGTATGGCTGGCAATTAAACCAAAACCTTCTAATGAATCACTAAAAATATTAAACGGTAGAGCAAGAGACAATTCATAGCCCCAAAGATCTCCACCACCGCCATTCACTTTACCTGATCCAGTACCGGTACTATTCTCTGGTATCTCACCCGTTGAAGGGTTAGCAACTCCTGACATATCAACTTCGTATACACCATCAAATATCCATTGGCTTAAGTCTTTATAAAATACAGCCGCTGAGAAGTATCCTTCTGCACTAAAGTAGTTTTCATAAGTAAAATCAAAACCCGTTGCTTCTTTTGGTTCAAGTGTAGGATTACCACCAGATACTGACCAATAGTTGCCATTCTCATCAGGACGCTCAGAATTGTAGCTCGCATTAACAGAAGCATTCATTTCATCTAGGCGGGCTCGTGAGATAGTTTTAGCGGCACCAAAACGCACAGTTTGATTTTCATCTAGCGCTAAAGATAAATTAAGACTAGGTAAAACATGACTATAATCGTGTGACACATTGTTAGGAACGGCTTCAACTAGACCAGTCACGTCATTCGGCACAGCCGCAAAACCTTGCGAAGATTGCTCAGTTCTAACATAGCGAACACCAAAGTTACCTGTTAATGGTAGTTCACCTACTTCAGCATTAATATCAGCTTGAACAAAAAACGCCGTAACTTTTTCTTGAACTGTGTACGACTGCGTAGTGTGTTTTATATCCGTTAAACTTTCTTGAATTGAGTCATAATATCCATCGTCAACTAGTGCACGGGTATCATAGGCAATCATATCCCCCATACCGATAAAGCCTAAGCTAGCTGTTCCGAGGCGATATTGCTCTGGAACGACAAGCGTACCAGGATTATCTAATGAGAAATCGCTTAATGTTAAGTAATACCCTTCAGACTTTTTACTCTTCTCGCGGTCGCGATATGACATACCAAAACTTACTTTGCTTAAGTAATCGTTTTCTAATAGCTTGCTTGCTGCTAGTTTTAAAGTATGTAGTTCATCATTAACTTCAGGTGCATTAATAAAGCCATCTTGTGCGGTGTTTTGATAAGCCGTATCATTTAAGCCGTACTTATTATTTAGCGCTGAGCTGGTTCCCCATGACAAAGGACCACCTAACTGAATTAAAGCATAATCACTATAATCTAACTCGTGGCTAAATTTGGCGCCGGTATTGCCGCCATCAAGTGAGTAACCAATGTTGTCAGCAATACCGTTTGCATCGCCACGGCCTGTGCCAGAATAACTTTGTAAGCTCCAGTCCTTACGCTCAACTTCAGATAAGCTCGCATCAAACTCTACCGACCATGAATCGTCAATGTCATATTTAGTATTAAATCCAAATTGCGTTAATTCAGCATCACGTTCTTCAACATCATTGCGAACTACAACGCGTTGACCTTGCGTTGTTGCACTGGTGATAAAGCCAGACTGTTCATCTACAGTAACACTATTCGGGTCGATGCTACCTTGACCCCAGGCGAAAGGTACTTCAATACCACGTAAGATTTTTTCATCGTTAAAATCTACATATAACGCATCAAACGTCATGTTTAGACGATCATTTGGTGCAGCTTCCACTACTAGCATCGCTGAATCACGTTCAAGTGTTGATGAACGTACGAATGGTTTAGCGCCGCCTAAGATTGAATAATTCTGTCCATCAACGTCGAATTCAGGGTATCCCCAAGAATTCCAGCGTTTTTCTTGGTTTGGTGAGCTCATTGTGTTGTAAGCAAATGCAACACCTATAGTGTCATCTGCAAACTGATCAATGTATGAAACCGTGCCACGAAAGCCTTTATCATCACCATCAGGATTTAGCTTATCAAAACCTGACTGCTCTAACTGACCATTAAACATGATCACGCGCTCGCCTTTACTTAAAGGCTTTACCGTTTGCATGTCGATTACACCGGCAATACCTTCAGCTTCAATACTGGCACTTGGTGTTTTATAAACGGTTACGCCGCTCATTATTTCTGATGGGTAAAGGTCAAACTCAACACCACGGTTGTCACCAATCGATACTTGCTCACGACCATTAAATGTTGTTGCGCTTTCGTTTTCGCTAAAACCACGAACACTTACACGACTAGCACGGCCATCAAGACGTTGCGCTGTTAAACCTGGTAAACGTGCGATTGACTCTGCAATAGATGTATCTGGAAGTTTACCAATGTCTTCTGCAGAAATTGACTCAACAACCTGTGTTGAAAAACGCTTAGTATTAATTGATTCAACAACACTACCGCGAAAACCTTTTACTTCAATGATTTCTACATCATCATTTTTTATTGTTTCTTCTTGTGCCGCAGTGGTGGCAAAGCTTGATAGTCCGGCAGCAGTTAATGCTAGCGTTAGTATACTTGGTTTGAACATAGCCATAATGTTTTCCCGTTACCCATAATGTGATACCCGCTTACTTGCTTAAGTGATAGTTAAGCCTGCGAGCTTATTTTGTTGTCAGGATGAATATTAACGCTCGTATTATTTTATTAACAACTTTATGCATACGTATTCAAAGTTACACCACTCGCATTAAGTTAACATTAAATTTACACGGCACTTTATAAGTCACTGTTTTATTATGAGTTATTTTAGTGCAATTAGCATTTATAGCTTTAATGATAGTCATTATTTATTTTTTGATAAAATAAGTGTGTCATTAAACATAAATAAAGTGACACGACGCTATTTTATTTTCTAATTTATTATTATGGAGGACATTTATTTAAGTACAATTGGTAAGACCAATATTAATAATCACCAATTAAGTGCGCCCCCTTATTTTTAAGCACCTAAATAACGCAAACAATAAATTAACAATTTAACAAACCAAATTGGTAAAGAGATATTCAATAAACCGGCGTTAAAATCGATGAAATAAGCGATTGATTTAACCTCTTTTAATGGCCTTAAAACGGTGCATACGTATGCAGACTTTTTACAGTATGACGGGCTTCAAGTATGCTTTTTCAAATAAACGAGGATTAACACCTCTAAAAAAGAACAACACAAAGACAGTGTGAAAACGGAGAAAGGCATGGCCCAAAAGCAATGGTATAAAGGTGCGGTTATTTATCAGGTTTATCCGCGAAGCTTTCAAGATAGCAACAACGATGGCATTGGTGACTTAAAAGGGATAATTAATCGCATTGATTACATTAAAAGCTTAGGGGTGGATGCTATCTGGATCTCACCTTTCTTTAAATCACCTATGAAAGATTTTGGTTATGATATTAGCGACTATCGCGATATCGACCCCCTTTTTGGTAACTTAGATGATTTTGATGAGCTCATTGCGCAAGCACATCAACGCGATATTAAAATTATTATAGACCAAGTGCTTAGTCACACCTCAGATCAACACCAATGGTTTATTGATAGCCGTGAAGATTTAACCAACGATAAAGCTGATTGGTATGTATGGGCCGATGCTAAAGAAGACGGAACAGCACCAAACAACTGGTTATCAATTTTTGGTGGCGGTGCATGGCAATGGGAGCCGCGTCGTGGACAATACTACTTACATAACTTTTTCACGGAACAGCCTGATCTTAACTTTCATAACCCCGATGTTCGTCAAGCTGTACTCGATAATGTTGAATTTTGGCTTAAAAAGGGCGTGGATGGCTTTAGGTTAGACGCAATTAACTTTTGCTACCATGACGCTTTGCTTCGTGATAACCCAGCTAAACCAAAAGAAAAACGTCAAGGCCGTGGCTTTAGCGAAGATAACCCGTATGCATTTCAGTATCATTACTACAATAACACCCAACCTGAAAACATAGAGTTTATGCGTGATATTCGTACTTTACTCAACAAGTATCCAGGTACCGTATCACTGGGTGAAATTTCATCTGAAGATTCATTAGCCACAATGGCAGAATACACCCAAGGCGGCGATAAACTGCACATGGGTTACAGCTTTGAGCTACTAACTGATGACTACTCGAGTGAATATATAAGAAACACCGTTACTACACTTGAACAACGTATGACTGAAGGCTGGCCTTGCTGGGCATTTAGTAACCATGACGTAGAGCGCGTTGCAAGTCGTTGGAGCGAAACGGGTGAAGTAAACCCTGCGCAATGTAAGATGTTAACCGCCCTATTGGCCTCGTTACGTGGTAGCGTGTGTATGTATCAAGGTGAAGAACTCGGGCTAGGTGAAGCCAGTGTTGCGTTTGAAGATTTACAAGACCCATACGGCATTACGTTTTGGCCAAACTTTAAAGGCCGTGATGGTTGTCGTACCCCAATGCCTTGGGAAAACCTTGATAGCTCACATGCCAATGCTCACAATGCGGGCTTTAGTGAAGTAAAACCGTGGTTACCTGTTGATCAACAACATAGGCTGCAAGCAGTTGCTGAGCAAGAGAATGATTCAAACTCAATATTAAATGCGTACCGTGAATTTATGGCATGGCGTAAAAACCAGCCGGTATTACTTGAAGGTGATATTGAGTTTTTACAAACCCAAGAGCCAATCTTAGCGTTTTACCGTACTCTAAACGATGAAAAAATGTTGTGTGTATTCAATTTGAGTGCTTCACAAGCAAAACTTACTATTAATGCAAGTGTTGAAAATGAACATAACGACCTTTCTCATCACAACGCAAAGCTTGATAATGAAACACTGACAGTTGAGCCATTTGGTTGTTATTACGCCCACTGCAGTTAATATTTGCATTATTATAAAAAACCCGAGCACTGCTCGGGTTTTTTTAGCATTTTTTAATGGCTAATTGTTTTACTATTTAAGTAATCAGTAAATGCAAACAGTACACCCGACACAACAAAGGTAACGTGTATCAGCACTTTCCAGAGTAATTCATCATTTGAATGAGATGCAGAGCTTATAAACACTTTTAGTAGCTCAACGGCTGAAATGGCGACTATTGCACTAATCAGTTTCATTTTTAAACCAGAAAACCCTACTTTTCCCATCCATACGGGACGGTCTTCATGATTTTCGATATTAAGCTTAGAGACAAAGTTTTCGTAGCCACTAAATATAATAATTAATAAAAGTCCAGCTAACAAAGCGGTATCAACCAAAGTTAATATACCCACCAACAACTCTTGATTACTGGCAGTAAACGTTGCGATCCCCATCAAATACAGCTGTTTAAAAAATTTTATTAGTAATAAAACCACAGCAAATAGTAAACCGACAAAAAATGGGGCTAATAACCAGCGTCCTTTGAATATAAACGACTCAAGAGCATGCTCTACTTTATGAACAGGTTGTATTTTTTTATTTATATTATTTGTATCTGGCTCTGACATAAGAACACCTAAAAATTAAAACGCGACATTAGCCTAAATTTAGCTGTAACACAATTAGTTAAGGTTAAACACTTTTACGCGATACGCTCATCTTGACGATAAAAATATTTCGTTTCCCTTTATTTTATATTCGATTAAAAATCAATATACCAACAGAGATGTTCTGGCTTGGTTACACTTGTTTTATGTAGGCATTGTATGAATGCATAACTCGATTGTTACTCCATTTTTAGGAATAAGAAAATGAATAAAGCATTACTCGCGTTAATCGTTGCACCATTTTTCGTTTTATCTGCTGCTAATGCAGTGGCAAACGATGCTACAGACGCTTCAGCTGAGACGATTCAAGAATTCACAGAAATGTGTGTTAGTTGGGCTAAAGAAGACGACGTAAGCAATGAAGAGCTTTATAACTATGTTTTAAAGTGTGTGAATGATGAACTAACATCTGAAGGCTATAACAAAGTCACTGCTGTTAAAATTTAATGAATAATTGTGTGAATTGAACCTAAATTGGTTACATTTTTTAATCCTGTAAAGTAAAAAATCAGATTAGAAATGCCATTGCGATAGGTTTGATTTGACAAAAAAAACCGGAACTGTCACAGGCTGTGCATTCCGGTTTTTTATTACTTAAAGCGGTGAATAATTAATTATTCATCGTCTTTTTTTACTTTTGCTTTCGCTTTACTTTTAGCAGGCGCTTTTTTAGCGGCGGCTTTCTTTTTAGGCGCGGCTTTTTTCTTAGCCTCTTCTACCCATTTACCACCTTCGTAGTGTGCCGTCCAACCAGTTGCTTTGCCATCAACCTCAGTCATTACATACTGTGATTTATTCTTACGACTGTAACGCACAACAGCAAGATTACCATCAGGATCTTTAGCTGGTGCATCAGCTAAGTAGTAAAACTTAGGCGAAATACGATCTCTAAAACGCTGTAACTCTTCTACTTTGGGGGCGCGTGTTTCTCGTGATTTAGGGAACGTATTTGCTGCTAAGAAAATACCTGCAGCACCATCACGTAATACAAAATAGGCTTCAGACTTTTCACATTCTAATTCAGGAATATGAACGGGATCTTCTTTTGGTGGCGCGGCTTCGCCATTTTTTAATAACTTACGGGTATTTTTACACTCGTCATTGTTACAGCCAAAATACTTACCAAATCGACCTGATTTTAATTCCATATCGGCGCCACATTTATCACATTCAATAATAGGGCCGTCGTAACCTTTAATTTTAAACGTACCCTCTTCAACCACATGCCCATGACACGCTGGGTTATTACCACACACGTGTAGTTTACGGGTTTCATCGATAAGGTATGAATCCATCGCTGTTTCACAAATTGGACAGCGCTTCATTTGCATTAATGTTTCTGTTTCAACGTCTTCAACATCAGCTGCAACCGCTTCATCACCCGACACTAAGTTCATAGTGGTAGTACAGCGCTCTTTAGGTGGCAAGTTATAACCAGTACATCCTAAGAATACGCCCGTTGAAGCAGTACGAATACCCATTTTTCTGCCACACGTTGGACAGTCAATGTCGGTTTCTACCATTTGATTAAGACGCATACCGCCTTCATCGGGTTCACCTTTGGCAATATTCAATTGCGTTGAAAAATCAGCGTAAAACTTATCGAGAACTTGCGTCCAAACACGCTCACCTTCGGCGATATCATCTAAACGGCCTTCCATTTTAGCGGTAAAATCGAAGTTCATTAAATCGGTAAAGTTTTCAACAAGGCGATCGGTGACAATCTCCCCCATTTTTTCAGCGAAAAAGCGACGATTTTCTACTCGTACATAACCACGGTCTTGTATCGTTGATATAATAGAGGCATACGTAGATGGACGACCAATCCCACGTTTCTCGAGCTCTTTAACTAAGCTTGCTTCACTAAAACGAGCCGGTGGCTTAGTAAAGTGCTGCTTAGGATCAAGCTCAACTAACGTGAGCACCTCGCCTTGCTTAACAGCAGGCAGCGATTGATCTTCTTCATTCTTTTTACGTACTGCCGGTTGCACTTTAGTCCAACCATCAAAACGTAAAACACGTCCTTTTGCTTTCAATGTAAAATCGTTGGCAGCGACCGTTAAGGTGGTTAAATCGTACTCAGCTGGCACCATTTGACAGGCCACAAACTGACGCCAAATAAGCTCATAAAGCTTTTTCGCATCGGCATCCACACCTTCAACATGCCCAGAAAGCACTGATACGCTAGAAGGACGAATCGCTTCGTGCGCCTCTTGTGCATTACCTTTAGAGCTATAGTTAATCGGATCAGCAGGTAAATACTTGGCACCAAACTCATTGGTTACGTATTCGCGACACATTTCAACCGCATCTTTCGATAAATTAGTTGAATCGGTACGCATATAAGTAATATAACCCCCCTCGTATAAACGCTGGGCAAGCATCATGGTCTTTTTAACGCCATAACCTAATCGGGTACTTGCTGCTTGTTGCATTGTTGAAGTAATAAATGGCGCACTTGGACGGCTCTTACTTGGTTTCTCTTCAACGCTGACAACTTTATATTCGGCATTCTCAAGGCTTTTAACTGCTGCACTAGCCTGAGCTTCATTTACTGGCTTAAATGGCTTGTCTGCTTGTTTAGTGACTTCTAAACGTAGGTCAGACTCGCTATTTTTAACATCGGCATGAATGTCCCAAAATTCTTCAGGAATAAATGCTTTAATTTCACGTTCGCGTTCAACTAATAAACGCACTGCAACAGATTGCACTCGACCCGCTGATAAACCACGCGCTACTTTAGCCCATAATAGGGGCGATACCATAAAGCCAACAACACGGTCTAAGAAGCGACGGGTCTGCTGTGCATAAACCATGTCGGTGTTTAACTCACCTGGGGTTTCGAATGCTTGTTGTATTGCATTTTTAGTGATTTCGTTAAAAACAACACGCTTATATTTTTCTGGCTCGCCACCAATTATTTCTTGAAGGTGCCAAGCAATTGCTTCCCCTTCTCTATCCAAATCCGTTGCGAGATAGATTTGATCAGCATTTTGGGCAAGCTTTTGTAATTCTTGAACAACCTTTTCTTTACCCGGCAATATTTCGTAATGTGGCTCCCATCCTTTTTCAGGATCGATGCCCATTCGCGCGACTAAGTTAGTATAGTCACGTTGCTGTTTATACGCTGCTTTCTCATCAGGTGGCATTTTACGCACCTCAGCAGGCGTTTTGCTTGCTGGTGCTTTGTTTTTGCCAGAACCTGAAGTAGGTAAATCTCGTACGTGTCCAATACTGGACTTAACGATAAAATCATTACCTAAGTATTTATTAATTGTTTTAGCCTTAGCAGGTGACTCTACAATTACTAGCGATTTGCCCATAGTTGCCTATTTCTAACCTAGTTTTTTAAATGTGTTTAGCCGACTCATGCGGCGCGAATATTTATAGGTATATCTACAAACACTAGTTCTTACAAGCTTTTAATACAAACTTTTCAGTATTTACTGAATAAACAAACAATTTCTGTTGTAAATTTAATCAAACCAGTGCTTTTTGAATAATTGATGTGGAATATATAGAATAGAAACAAAAATGCCAACCTTATTGGTTGGCATTTTCTATGCTTTATTAATTTTAAACCTTAGGCTCGTCTAAAATCGACATCACGGTATATTGAGTTTTCACTCCACCAGGAGTCACAAATTCGATGTATAAAAAGCCAGAATCAACATCATTTGGCTCAGCCTCTTTTGTAATATTTACTGAAACAGAGATAGGCACTTGTTGAGCAGTATTCACAACGGTGTAATCTGTTAACCCTCTTAACACACCATTGTCGGCAGTGACAGTAACTGTAGTACCTGCAGGCAATGGATTATTATGAATATCACTGAAGAAGATAGTCACTGAAATCGCGCTGTAAGGTGTGGAATTGCTAATATCAATAAGGTTTATGTCACACATACCCGCCATATCGGAAGCTTCTAAGCGAATACCATCACTTAAACTACAGTCATCTAAAGCCGTTACAGCTCTAATGTAAGGTGTACTTCCAGACATCACTAACTCTGAACGATCGCGTACATTTACTGTTTCACGCGTACATGCATTTGCAGCAAGCGCCTCGTCACTACATAACAAGCCATTGTAAATGCCATCGCCGGAATCAAACTGACCATTATTTAGTGCACCAGAGCGCTCCACATACCACTCATCCTCACCGCCATTAGAATTTACAGGGTTCGCAGGTGCGGGTAAATTTCCGTCAAAAATACCGTTTTCATTAAAATCTATAAATGCTTCAGGTAAATCTTGTAATGTAGAATCAAACTCGTTTTGATTAAATTCACCGTTAGCAGATACATCATTAAATGATTCTTCACCCACTGAGTATGCTAGCAAGCTTACACGACCACCTAATGGATAATCTATTGGCGCATTACTTGGCGCATCCGCAAGTGATATCGGGTTACCACTACTATCAAGATAGGTAAGTAGATTGCCGTTTGTGTCTAGTTGTGACTCTCTGATACCTAATGTACAAGGTGCTGCTTGACCAAAAAAACGGTCACACTTATCAGCCACAGAGTTTTTATAAATGCTGTAATGATAAGGAATTGGGTTTTGGCTACGCCACTGCGCTTTACACACACCATCTATGGTGCGACAAAGTAATAAAGGTGTAAATTGTTGATCATCTATTGTGCCTACTGCACCACCTTCGCTGGCTATATAAATTGCCGTGTTATCAGGAACAAAATTATTAAAGTGATCGGCTGCAAATACAGTTAAGTCTGTTGTCACCCCGGCTTCATTTAATGACTCGGTATTAAATGTTTGCACTGCAAGCGTAAAACTGTCTTGATCTGGCACACCAGTGGTAATGGTTATGTCATTTGACACAATAGAAATCACATTATTTTGTGATGTATCGCCACTCACAACTTGATGTGATGCAATAACAGATAAAACTCCTGCGGCTCTTCCTGAGCGGACATTTACAGTTACTAAACCTTCGTTATTGGTAAACTGAAATGCACTGTCTAGCAACGCGCCGCCGGGGTTTTGCGAAAGAGCAAAATCAATCAGCTTTTGACCAACAGGGTTACCATTAATATCTAAAAGTTTAAAGGTAAGCTCTGAGTTTTCAGTGAGAGTCTGACCGCCAGCTCCTTTAATAGCTAACACTTGATTGGTCACACCCATAAACGCGATTGAACCCGTTTGAGCGGCAGCTACATTAATATTAATTGTTTTAGTGGCAACGTTGCCACCGGTAACCACGGTTGCTGTAATCGTATCTATACCATTACAACCATCCGCTTTATAAGTTGCGCTTGCCGTGCCGCCAATGCTAGTTACCACACTATCGATAGTGGCTCTAGGAGTAGATTCTTCTGCACATGCCGAGTTAAATTGTACTTCAAGTGGAGTGGTGAATAAGTTATTGCTGCTATCTACAATCTGAGCGGTAATAATAGTAGTAGAACCTGCAGACAACACATCACCAGTTGCAATACCCGCGCTTAAATTGACATTTACTTGAACAGCGTTAATTTCAAATAAAGCACTCGCAACGCCGCCCTGAGCGGTTAACTCAACTTGGCCAACACCTGAGCTGCTGCCAGGCAATAAATTCAAAATAGCAACACCAAACGCATCCGTTTTAGCCGTTAAGCTTTCAGGTAATAAAATACCTAGCGTTGTTGTCGCTTGAACAAGTACATTACTTGCTGGCGTATTACTGCCAGGTTTGGTGATTTTTGCGTATACAATAGCTTGTTGCCCGAGTAAATTACTATTTTGAGAACATTCAGATGGATCAAGCTCTATAGAATCTCTGTCTATATTTAACCAGCTATCAGGGCAGTTTTGTAAAATTTTAATGTCAATATTTGCGGTTGAGTCATTCGATTGAGGCTCATCACCTGCCGTGTAAAAGCCAAGTTTACTTGTGGCATCTTCGTAACTTGCAACAATGGTTCCTGCTCCTTCAACACTACCCGCGCTAAGCTCGATAGTTGCAACACCGCTGGAATTTGTTAAAGCGCTACCTGTAGCCGGTATAAAAGAACCCAGTGTTGTGGTAAAGCTTACCTCTTGACGCACAACAGGTTGACCATCACTTCCGGTTACCGTTGCAACCACCTCTAGCGGGTTATCAGCAGTAACAATTCTATCTTCAAAATCAAGTTCAACTTGAATTGCTTGTTCGACAACGTCTCCACCGGTGCCTCCAGTATCACCGCCAACGGTTCCACTTTCTTTTTCCAGTGAGCCACCACCGCCACAGGCTATGAGTAATGTGCTGAGCCATATAATGCTGAGCAAACGAGTTAAAGGCATAGGTTTCTCCGTTGCGCTATTACTAAGTTAAACTTATTTACTTAATGTTAACCTATAACTTAGTCTAAAATCTCAGTTTTTTACTCCTTTTTTTGATAAAAATTTTTAAAAAGTTGACGTTTTTTCTGTAAAAAAAATTACATGCTGTTAGTCTATGCCAAATTTATAAAAAATAGATTGGAAATATGTCTAAAATCCGTTCAATGAGTTTAACTACTCGCATCATGATTGGTATGGTGCTTGGTGTTGCAGTAGGCTTTATATTTCAGGCTATATTAGCTGGTGAAGACGATTACCTAATTCCTCTTGGGTTATTCTCTTTGCCAATTAAAGCCTTTTTTGTTGATGGCCTTTTCCATGTAGGTGGGCAAATATTTATAGCCAGTTTGAAAATGCTGGTTGTGCCTTTAGTATTTGTATCGCTGGTATGTGGTACCTGCAGTTTAAGCGATCCGAAGAAACTAGGCCGTTTAGGCGGTAAATCAATTGGTTTATACTTAGTTACAACGGCAAT
Source organism: Pseudoalteromonas issachenkonii (assembly GCF_002310795.1). NCBI lineage: Bacteria > Pseudomonadati > Pseudomonadota > Gammaproteobacteria > Alteromonadales > Pseudoalteromonadaceae > Pseudoalteromonas > Pseudoalteromonas issachenkonii. Next base: position 1,490,775 of record NZ_CP011030.1, on the reverse strand, counting down.
AGCGATTACAGTCGCGATTACCTTAGCGTTACTATTTAACCCAGGTGAAGGCATTGGGTTACCCTCTCAAGCAAGTTATGATGCCAAAGAAGCGCCTACTTTAGCTCGCGTAATTATTGATATGTTCCCTACCAACCCTTTTGAAGCAATGGCAAAGGGCAACATGTTACAAGTAATTGTGTTTGCTCTATTATTCGGTATTGCAATGGCACTTAGCGGAAAAGCAGGTAAACGTGTCGCTACTGTATTTGAAGACTTAAACACCGTTATCTTAAAACTGGTTACTTTGCTAATGAACATTGCCCCTTACGGCGTATTTTTCTTAATGGCTAAATTGTTCACTACCATTGAACTAAACTTAATTGTGAGTTTAGCTAAGTACTTTGGCGTGGTTGTATTAGCCTTATTACTACACGCATTTGTAAACTACACCCTACTGCTAAAAATACTCACGGGTCTAAACCCGCTCACTTTCTTGGCTAAAATGAAGCACACTTGTTTATTTGCTTTTAGTACCTCAAGTTCAAGCGCGACTATGCCTATTACACTTGAAACGGCAACTAAAAAGCTTGGCGCTAATAATTCGGTCGCTTCGTTTACTATTCCGCTTGGTGCAACCATTAACATGGATGGCACCGCAATTATGCAAGGTGTGGCTACGGTATTTATCGCTCAGGTATTTAGTGTTGACTTAACTATTTCTGATTACTTAATGGTGATACTAACTGCAACGCTTGCCTCTGTTGGTACGGCGGGTGTACCTGGTGTTGGTTTAATTATGCTAGCCATGGTACTTAACCAAGTTGGCTTACCTGTTGAGGGCATCGCCATTATTATTGGTGTAGACAGATTGCTTGATATGACCCGTACAGCAGTAAACGTAACGGGTGACTGTATGGTTACGTGTGTCGTCGCTAAAAGCGAAGGTGAACTAGATGAAAGTATCTTTAACGACCCAAATGCAGCAAAAGATTTAGAGGACTACCACAAATCTATTGATTAGTATTTCTGACAATAGTCATAAAAAAAGCCTTGCTACTTCGTTAAGTAACAAGGCTTTTTTGTTGGGTTTAAGTGATTAAATTATTAAGGGTTTAACGCCTTAAACTTTGACATTAAACTTACACCCGCTTTATTCACACCATGGCTCAAACCCATTGCCAGCTTGTCACTTAATCCTTTTTTAATCTTGTATTGCACTTTATAAATTTGATATTGCTGTTGTTGCTCTAACAACGCATCATCGCTGGTTTTAATAGTATCGACTAACCCTTTTTCAATTGCTTGGGTTGCAAACCAATGTTCACCCGTTGCCACTAAATCCATATTTAAACTTGGGCGCTGAGTGCTCACAAAAGTTTTAAACAATACATGAGTTTGCTCTATCTCTTCGCGGAACTTTTCACGGGCTTTATCGGTATTTTCACCAAATAAAGTTAACGTGCGTTTAAATTCACCCGCCGTAATTTGCTCAAACTCGACATCATTTTTCTTTAAAATTTTATTAAAATTTGGAATTTGTGCAATAACACCAATAGAGCCAACAATTGCAAACGGTGCTGCAATAATATGATCAGCCACACAAGCCATCATGTAACCACCACTGGCGGCGACTTTATCTATTGATACAGTCAACTCAATACCGGCTGACTTTAAACGTTGTAATTGTGATGCGGCTAAACCATAGCCATGTACCACGCCACCACCACTTTCAAGGCGAACTAACACTTTATCTTTTTTTGCATCCGCTATCGAAATTATCGCGGTCACTTCTTCGCGCAAGCTTTCTACTTCATGTGCGTCCATACTGCCTTTAAAGTCAATAACATAGAGTCGTGATTTAGGCGCTTCTTTGTCCGCTTTTTTTTGCTCTGCTTTTTGTTGTTTTTGATAGGCTTTTAACTCTTTTTTACCTAGCGTATTATTTAAAAAGCTTTCTTTTATATTGGTCAGCTGCTCTGATAGGTCATCAATTTCAATCTCACCTTTTTTCGCTTTTGGCTTAACAGCCGAGCTTACAATTAAGGTTAAAATCACAGCAATAGCAATAACAAAGGTAATGGTTTTTGCAAAAAATAAGCCGTACTCGTATAAAAATTCCAACTGTGTTCTCCGTTTATAAATTTCAGCCAATTTAGCATGCTTTAAAATAAAAAAAAGCCACTATACAGTGGCTTTTTAGACTTAATTGAGTGGTTGATTATTAATTAGTCACAATGTCAGTATCTGATACAGATAATAAACGTCCACGCGATGCTAGATAAGTTGCAATTTGCAATTGCATTTCTGCATTAGCTGCGGCGCTGCCCGCTGCTGTAGACGACTGTCTTTCATCTTGCGCCGGTGTCAATACCGAGCCATGATGACCTGTGTTAAATTTAACTAAATAGCTAGCGCCCATCTCTGTTGGTGCTTGAGTTGTACTCACTGTTTCTAACCCCATAAAGTTAGCTAGAGGTAGTGTACCTGCAATTGGATTGTTAGCAGTCATCGGCGGAATAACTTGGTCTGGCTTGTTACTATCAGTACCATCACCAACAACAACATTCATATACACAGGTGTTTCTAGTGCTTTAACCGTTGCTGCATAGTTAGTCGGGTCGCCACTATCCAATGCGGTTTGAGCTGCAAATACAAACTGCGTCATCACGCCCTTAATGTTAGCCAATTTATCAGCTTCTCCCGCCATCGTTAGCGATGCTGCAAATTCATTAAAGCCACAGCTTAAGAAGTCCTGCATGTCTGGTAACAAGGCGCCACAGTTTGATAACGCACCAGCATTTAAGAATGCATTAAACTCGTCAGCTTCAGCAGTTCCAGCTTGAGAAAGTACAGAGCCTTGAATAAATGGACCAAACGCGGCTGACTCTAATAAGAAGCTAGCAATACCGCCACCGCCGCTTGCCAATGCAACAGCATTAACTTTAAAGAGTGGGTCTACTTGATCAGCCAATGGGCTATTCGCTTGTGCAATAAATGCAGGCGCTACAATTGAGCCCAGTGAATGGCCAATATAAGATACATCTCTAGAATTGAGTGAACTATCACCACTGAAGTTTAAGCCTAAACGTAAACCAAGTAAGTCAGCACTTGACTGGCGTAAGCTATCTCTGGCGACCAATAACGAGCTTAGGTTCATGTAACTAAGTACAGAGCCTGATGTTGCGTTAAAGTCATCTGTGCCATCAACATCAACATCTATTCCACGCTCGCCATGACGAGGATGGTCAATTGCAACCGTTGCAAAGCCTTGCAATGAAAGCTGCGCTGTTAGCGTTAACATGCTTTCTTTTTGTGTGGTAATACCGTGTTGCATAATAACCACTGGCCAGCCATTTTCTGGCATAGCAGCAAAAGGCTCTAAACCTAAGCCTGTTCGGTACGCATTAACAACCGGTAAAATCGGTTTGGTAATTTGTACTGGCACATTTTCCATACTTTGCATTTTAGGAAGTGAGTTATATTTAGTTAAGTGTTTAGTGCTATCAAGCCCTAAGTCACGAAGCTGTCCATCACTCAAAGCAGCACACATCGCATCGTTAGTGCTAATGGGATCAGTTGGGAACGCTTCACCCGCTTGCGCTTTGTAACCTAAAATAGCAACGGCACTGTCACACATACCTTGCCAGTAAGTATCATTTAAATCACTGATTTCTTTACCCGTAGGTGTACCTAAATACATAGGTAGCTGGATGCTGCCTTTTTGATACTGTGCTACTTGGAATACGTCAGGCACCGTTACACCTTGTATTGCAAACGCTTGTTGTACATTAGCCATAGGCTGTGTTGGAATTTGCAACGCAGGCGTTGGAATTGTTGGCTCTGTTAAGCTTGCTGCTAAAACCTTTTTAATCGTGCCAAGCACAGGACCTGCTGATTGCATTGTCATGGCAGCTGAGTAAATGATATCGTCTTTGGTGATATTTCCTGAGCTTACCACTACGTTTTCGTAGCTGTTAACAGCCCCTTGCAGCGCAAGTTGTGATGGCGTTACTAACGGCGCTTCTTGTTTAACAGTGGCATATGTTGATGATGGCTCAATTGAGCGACCTTCTGAATCTTTAAGCCCAGTCGTTAATACATTAATGTACGAGCTACCAGCCTTAAATGGCTTAAGTGGAATAATTGCAACCGCGTCTCCAGAGCCTTGTGTAACAAAATCAACACCAAAGGTTAATTCGCCCACTAATTTACATGCAGCACCGGCTGGTGCTTGTGAGCATTCGGCATCTGTTAGGCTTGCACCCATGATCACTTCAAAAATACGTACTGAGCCTGGTGAAGCTGCAGACGTTTCATCTAGGCTAATGCCCGGTGGAAACGTTAAATCTATTTTAAAAGGAACTTGCGTAGACCAGCCATCAAGTGCCCCTAGTGCAAGTTGCGGATCCGCATACGCAGCGCGAGGGATAGAAACATTTTCGTCATTTAGCTCACCAGGAATGTTTAATGTGCCATCGCGCGTACCGCTCATCAATAAATCATTAGGAACCGAAATTACACCATTTGCAGGGTCAAATTTTACCGTAGCTTTTGGAATAACTGTAACTGAATCGTTTTTAACATCTTCTAACGTTTCTCCGCCGCCACAGCCTGCTAATGCAGCTGCAACTGAGAGCGAGAGTAGCATTTTTTTCATAGTGTTCTCCGCACAAATCTTATTTTTATAGTGTGTTTATAGTCAGTGTAATTAAGTTAAAATAATGTAGCTAGTATATTAATGAGACATTAGACCAGTTAAACTTAACGTAAACTTTCTAGTTTCGCCACCTAAATTTGTAATAAATTCGATTACTTGTCGATTTGCTATGTTAAAATCAAAAAAAATTTAAACATTGGTACTTTTATGCATACCTATCAAGCAACTGAAAACGCACTTAAAGACAAAGTAATTTTGATAACAGGCGCAGGTGATGGTATCGGCCGTGTTGCAGCAATTACTTATGCTAAACATGGTGCAACCGTTATTTTATTAGGAAAAACAACTAATAAACTAGAATGTGTGTATGACGAAATCGTCAATGCAGGCTACCCACAGCCAGCGATTGTGCCTATGGACTTAAAAGGTGCAACTAAACAAAACTACCGCGACCTTGCTGCAACTATCGAGAGCCAATTTGGCCGCCTTGATGGACTATTAAATAACGCGGGTATTTTAGGTACTTTAGGGCCGTTGGAGCACTTTTGTTCATCAACATTCGAAAATGTAATGAAAGTAAACGTAACTGCACAAGCAATGATCACCAAAGCGTTGTTCCCTGTAATGCGTAAGTCAAAAAGTGCTTCAGTGGTATTTACCTCATCGGGTGTAGGTCGTAAAGGAAGAGAATTTTGGGGACCTTACGCTATTTCTAAGTTTGCGGTAGAGGGTATGATGCAAACATGGGCGTGTGAAGTTGAAAAAACGCCAATCCGTGTTAACTGCATCAATCCAGGCGCAACACGTACATCAATGCGTGCAAGTGCATTTCCAGGTGAAGATCGTGATTTACTAGCAACACCTGAAGATTTAATGCCAACTTACCTGTATTTAATGAGTGATGACTCAAAAAATATCAATGGCCAATCGTTAGACGCACAAGCTAAAAAGTAATATTTAGTTTTAAACGTAAAAAAGCCGCTATAAAAAGCGGCTTTGTTGTTTTATGCTTTAATTACTTACGTTTAGTCGGTTTTACACGTTGATTGTGCTTTTTAACCGCCTTGCGAATTTGGTTTATTTTAGCGCGCTTGTCTTTACGCTTTTCAGGAATAACCGACAGCTTAGTTTGTGTTTCTTTGCCAAGCTTTACTGTTTTACGTAAATAGTTAACCGTATCTAAATCATACTCAATCCAGCCACCTTGCGGTACACGCTTATCAAGCTCTAATTTACCGTAACGAATACGAATAAGACGTGATACTTCCACATCTTGTGATTGCCATAAACGACGCACTTCACGGTTACGACCTTCGTTAAGCGTTACATTATACCAACGATTAATACCTTCACCGCCCATAGGCTTGATACCAGTGAACTTTGCGGGGCCATCTTCAAGTTCTACGCCACGCAGTAAGTTTTTCATTGTTTCGTCAGTGACTTCACCAAATACACGTGCTGAATATTCGCGTTCAACTTCATAGCTTGGGTGCATTAAGCGGTTTGCCAATTCACCGTCATTGGTAAACAGCATTAGGCCTGAGGTATTCACGTCTAATCGGCCTACTGCTATCCAGCGATCGCCATCAATACGAGGTAAGCGGTCAAAAACGGTTCTACGGCCTTCAGGGTCTTTACGCGTACTTAACTCGCCTTCTGGTTTGTTATACATAATTACACGACAAATTCTGTCTGCTTTTTCTTCTATTTTAACGGTATGGCCGTCAACACGAATTAAATCGGTTTCTTCAACCCTGTCGCCTAACTTAGCTACTTTACCATTTACACTCACACGATTTGCATCAATGTATTTTTCCATTTCACGGCGTGAGCCTACACCTGCACGGGCTAGGACTTTTTGTAACTTTTCACCTTGTATACTCATTCGGATGGTTCTCTCACAGAAGGATCACTTAATAACTGGGTAATTTTACTTTGCTGTTGCTCTGGCAATGCGGGTAAATCATGAAGTCCCGTTATCGAAAAATAATCTAAAAATTGTTTAGTCGTTGCATAAAGTGCCGGTTTACCGGGTACTTCTTTATGCCCAACTACTTTAATCCACTCTCTTTCAAGCAGAGTTTTAATAATATTTGAGCCAGTTGCTACACCCCGCACTTGCTCAATTTCACCACGGGTAATGGGTTGCTTGTATGCAATTAACGACAGGGTTTCGAGTAAAGCTCTCGAGTATTTAGGGGCACGTTCTTGCCATAAATTACTCAACCATGGGCTTAAACTACTGCACGCTTGAAAACGATAGCCACTGCCTACTTCAACTAAACGTATTCCACGCGTCTGATAGTGAACTTGAATGGCCTCTACAGCATCATTAATGCGCGCCATAGAAATTGCTAAGTCGTTTAAAACCGTGTCCTTAAGATGACGTTTTGATACGGGTTTGCCTGCCACAAAAATCGCCGCTTCAATGATTTCAATTAATTGTTCATCACTAATTCGCCGACCAACCATAATCACTCTAAAGTTAATAAAAACACACAGCCATCTATTATGACAGAACAACGGCAAACTAGGAAAACATATTAATAAAATAACATTTTATAGGTATAAAAAAGCCAGTGAAAAACACTGGCTTGGTATCAAGTGTATTTAATAATGTAATTTAGCTATTTTTAAATTGCTCAAGTGCATCGTCCTCTGCAACAGAATCACCATGCTTTTTGATATAGCTATTAAACTCTTTTTTACTTACTCGTTTATCTTTATTGCTGTCCATGTAACCAAAATGATTTGAAATATCATCATCGTCAGCTTCAGAAACTGAAATAAAGCCGTTGCTATCATTATCTAAGCTTTTAAAGTCATTTTCTATTTTATCAAACTTCGCAATATCAGCCTTAAATGCAGACTCACTCACTTCACTATCTGTAGCAACTTTCCCAGCATTTAGCTGCATATAAGCATCATATTCATTACGGCTTATTTGATTATCCATATTTGTATCTATATTTGAAAAGTGCTGCCAAATACTATCATCGTCGGCTTCTGTTTTAGAAATAAAGCCATCGCTGTCGTTATCTAAGCTTGCAAAATCACTGTCGATTTTTTCTAAACCTTGATTTGAAGAACAAGCGGCTAAACTCAATGCGGCTAAAACAGTAGAAGCTATCGTTAATTTTTTCATCAGACGTATCCTTGTATTAATAAATTTCAAATCTAGTAATACAAATACGATGCCAAAAAAATAAACCATTAAAATCAAACAATTAACCAAGAACAACTTCTATTACGATATTTAATAATGCAATTTTTGCAAGCTACTCTGGTAATTTTTGCAAAAAAAAAGCTCGGTAATAACCGAGCTATTTATATCTAATACGGTAATTTAGATTGCAGCGTTTTGGTAACGCTTAACAAAATCAGTAACGCTTTGGCCATTACACTTTAATGAATTTAAGTTACCAATTTGCTTACGTACTGGTTGTAAGCCTTGCTTTAATGCAGTCATACATAACTGTGTTTCTTGGTGTGAATCTTTTGCAAATACTTCTACTTTAGACACAACTGATTGCGTTGCTGCTTCTTTTTTTGCAATGTCACGGATGTCTTGACCGTTACATAGGATACTTTTTGAATAACGCGATAAATATACACCGTGCTTTGCTGCCATTTTACGAGCAGCCGAAAACCCCTCATTGGCGCTTACTACACATAAGTTAGACTCTAATTTGTTGTCTTGGCTGTAATACGTATTGCTTTGCGCAGTAGCAGTTACAGAAACAAAAAGAGAGGCGGCTAAAAGTAATTGAGTTTTCATCAGGTAGTCCTATTTGAACGAGTTAAACAAACGATTTTTGCGCATTATATAGACAACTTTTAACATATCAATTGAATATTTTATTTATTTTATTATTTAATATTGCATTTACAATGTTTAAACATTAAGCAAAAATTGATCAACATTTGTGCAGCTATTTTCTCGTTTCAGTCATGTTATGTCGCTCCAAATACTGATACAATTTAGCTAACAATGAAAATAAATTTGAAGGTAAACTTTATGAAAGTGATTTCTTTTAATATCAATGGCCTGCGTGCTCGCCTACATCAGTTACAAGCTATTATTGATAAACACCAGCCAGATATTATTGGTCTTCAAGAGATAAAAGTGCACGATGAAGCATTTCCGCTAGACGATGTACAAAAAATGGGTTATCACGTTTATTTTCATGGACAAAAAGCGCATTACGGTGTGGCAATGTTATGCAAAAAAGAGCCTAAGTCGGTATTAAAAGGCTTTTCCACCGACACAGATGAGTCGCAAAAGCGAATGATCAGCGTTACCGTAGAGCAAGAAAATGGCCGTGACCTGCATGTCATGAATGGCTACTTCCCGCAAGGCGATAATATCAACCACGAAACTAAATTCCCTTATAAACGTCAATTTTATCAAGACTTAATGACTCACCTAAATAGTCATTACACGCCTGATCAAGATGTAATTGTAATGGGCGATATTAATATCTCTCCAACCGATTTAGATATTGGTATTGGTGAGGTAAACGCAAAACGCTGGTTAAAAACCGGAAAATGTTCATTTCAACCCGTTGAGCGTGAATGGCTAGCAACGTTATTAAACTGGGGCTTTAAAGACACCTTTAGAGAGCAAAACCCAGAAACTAACGATCAATACTCGTGGTTTGACTACCGCTCTAAGGGTTTTGTTGATAATCGTGGACTAAGGATTGATGTGGTTCTGGCAACGCATGACTTAGCAGCTCGCTGTATCGACACCGGTATAGATTACGAATTACGTGCTATCGACAAGCCTTCAGATCATGCGCCTATTTGGTCTGAGTTTAATTAACGATTATGCTAAGCGTGCAATTACAGGCATTACTGTGGATTGGTGTTATTGTTATTGGCTTTTTAAGTGTTAATAAATCAACATACGCCAATTTATTTAATACGCCAGCAAGGCAAACCGGTGTGTTTGCCTGCGCGCTGGTGCTCGCTTTACTATGGCGTATAAAAGCCGGTATTTTACCTGGTCTTGATCTTCATATATTGGGCATTACTGCTGTTACGCTGATTTTAGGCTGGCGTCTGGCTATTTTAAGTTGTGTATTAGCAACAGCTCTGCTAACTGCTTTTGGACAAATAGCATTCGAGCTGATTGCGGTAAAATTACTAATAAGTGCGTTTATTCCAGTATTATTAAGCTACTTTGTATTTATGCTTTGTTACCACTACTTAGCGCGGCACTTTTTTATCTATATATTTGTTTGTAGCTTTTTAACGGCTGGTGTCGTTGCTTGCGTTAACATTATACTCGGGGGTGTTTTTTATTACGCAATTGGCGAATATAATTGGCATCAGCTAACAGAAAACTACATTTATCTCAGTCCTATTTTAGCGTTTCCTGAAGCAATGCTAAACGGTATGGCAATAACTGTTATGATCACCTATCGCCCGCACTGGGTAAAAACTTTTTTTGATAAGGACTATTTAGGCTCATGAGTCTTCATTACCATTGCCCTATTTGCAAACTTCCATTGGCACTTAATGAAAAAACATTACGCTGTGATAATAACCACAGCTTTGATTTTGCCAAAGAAGGCTATGTAAACTTACTCCCCGTGCAAAATAAAAACTCTAAACAGCCCGGTGACTCTTTAGAAATGGTACAAGCAAGGCGTTCTTTTTTAGAGCAAGGCCATTATGCATTTTTACAGACAGCCTTAGCTAATTTAGTCAAACCGCTCAATGCAAATATAGTGATTGATTTAGGGTGTGGCGAGGGGTTTTACACCCATGCTATAGCAAATAACACGCAAGCTACTGTGTATGGTGTTGATATATCTAAGTCGGCGGTAAAATACGCAGCAAAACGATACAAACAATGTCAATTTAGCGTGGCATCAATAAGCCACGCGCCGTTTAATGATCACCTTGCTGATGTGTTAATTAGCGTGTTTGCCCCTTTGTTTGACGATGAACTTTCTCGCCTTGTTAAAGAGGATGGCTGTTTAGTGGTGGCAAGCCCTGGGCCTATGCACCTCAAAGAGTTGAAAAAATATATCTATAATACGGTAAATGAACATACTGAAGTGGCTACGCCAACAGGCTTTAAACAATCATCGCAACAGCTCATTGCAGAGCAAGTGTCACTCACATTTAGCGACGTAAGAAATTTAATAATGATGACACCCTTTGCATGGAAGTTCAGACCCGAGCATTGGCAGGCACTTGAACAAAAACAGCATCATAAGGTTACCTTGTCATTTTATATTAGCCAGTTTGTTAAAACTGCTCTTTAGTAAAGGTTTTATCCATTTTATCAAACATGTCTTTTAACAATTCAGCAAGCTCCAAATAGCGGGGCTTGTTTTTCCCCATTTGTGCGTCGTAACCGTTGGCGATCATTTTTGCAAATAACTCGTTGTACCATTGCAGCATAGCGGGTTCTAATTCTGTTTGCGCCCGTTTACCTAGCCATAAAAGCCCTTGTAACGGCAAGGAGATAAAAAATAGACTACTGGCAATAGCTTGAGGTAAAAAATCAGGGCCTAAATAATTAAGCTGAAAAAACAAAGTTAGCATGGCTAAAATAGGCATTACTGTAATCGCAAGCTCGGTTGCTCTGATCACTTTAAACTCGGCAAATAATGGCGCGACCTCTTTACGCATAGGCCATGTTTTAGCATAAGCGCGCCCTAATTGAACTTGTGATATCACACTTTTTTGCATTATAAATCCTCACAATCACGGCATTTAACACTTCAAAAAGCATCTTGCTTATAAAAGTGTAACACAACTCTCACTTTATCGGTAAAAATGCTTAATTTCATTAGTAAAACTCACAAAAGGCATAAATTATCGAAAGAATTCCAGAAAGCCCTTTTAATAAAGTCAACTACACTTTAGTCTATACCCATTTAAGCCTCAATGCTTATATATCAACCAAGTGTACTGATTAATATTTAAATGGAAAATGAATCTATGCCAACTCTCCCAAAAAAACCAAACCATGTTTTGGTACTTAATTGTGGAAGCTCAAGTTTAAAGTTTGCAATTATTGATGCAAACACAGGAAAAGACATTATTTCAGGTTTAGCTGAGCGCCTAGGTGCAGATGCTCCCTCAATAAAATATAAATTTAAGGGAGAAAAGACCACCATTAAACTTGCTGCTAATCAGGCACACGCGCATGCAATTGATACGCTGGTTAATTTAATAAAAGATCACAACCTAGATGAGCAACTAGTTGCTGTTGGTCATCGTGTTGTGCATGGCGGTGAGCATTTTACCCAATCAGTATTAATTGACGAACACGTTATTGCAGGTATCACGCAAGCAGCCACGCTAGCACCTTTGCATGGCCACGCTAACTTACTGGGTATTTCATCAGCGCAAGCATCATTTAAAAATTTACCGCAAGTAGCCGTGTTCGATACGGCATTTCATCAAACAATGGATGAAGTCGCTTATCTTTATGCCCTTCCTTATCAGCTTTATAAAGACTTTGGTGTTAGGCGCTATGGTTTTCATGGCACCAGCCATTTTTATGTGGCAGGGCAAACTGCGAAGTTGTTGGCACTTCCTATTGAAAACAGTAACTTTATTAGCGCCCACTTAGGCAACGGCTGTTCAGTGTGTGCGATTAAAAATGGCAAAAGTGTTGATACCAGTATGGGGTTAACCCCGCTTGAAGGGCTTGTTATGGGTACGCGCTGTGGCGACATTGATCCGGGCCTATTTAACTTTTTAACCACGCAACTCGATTACACTGCTCAGCAAATTGATGACTTACTCAATCAAAAAAGTGGTTTATTAGGCATAAGCGAGTTGTCTAACGATTGTCGCACCATAGAAGAAGCCGCTATTGCAGGCAACCAGCAAGCTATGCTGGCACTTAATATGTTTTGTTACCGCCTCGCAAAACAAATAGCCGCTTACATGGTCCCGCTGCAACAGCTAGACGCAGTTATTTTTACCGGCGGTATTGGCGAAAATTCCGATATTATCCGTGATAAAGTACTTAAACAATTGGCCTTTTTAGGTATTAATTTAGACCCACAAGCAAACCTTGATGCACGTTTTGGCCAAGCTGGGTTAATTAGTACAGCTGATTCACGTAGCAAAGCGGTTGTTATGCCCACTAACGAAGAATGGGTGATCGCACTTGATGCCGCAAACATCACCAAGGAGTTATAATATGGCTCGTCGTATTATGTTGATCCCCGTATCTACTGGGGTTGGTTTAACCTCAGTATCGGTGGGTTTGGTAAGGGCGCTGGAACAGAAAACTGTTAAAGTTAATTTTTTTAAACCTATAGCCCAACCACGCGCGGGTGAAACAGGCCCAGAAAAGTCAACACAAATTGTTACCCAAGGCTCACCTATTGATCCACCCACGTCATTTGCGCTGGATTACGCTGAGCAAATGATTGGCGATGGCAAAGGCGATGACCTGCTAGAAGAAATTGTAGAGCGTTTTCAAAGTAAAATTAACGATGATGAAGTGGCTATTATTGAAGGCATGGTGCCTACTCGTCGCCAACCATATGCGGGGAGAGTAAATCGCGAAATCGCACAAACTTTAGGGGCGGATATCGTTTTTGTACTTACCCCTGGCAATTACAACATTACTCAAATTGAAGACCGACTAGAAATAGCCGCTGGCAACTATGGTGGCATTGACCACCCTCGCGTGCTTGGCTGTATTTTTAATAAAGTGAACGCCCCCCTTGATGAGGAAGGTCGTGCTCGCGCCGATTTAGTCGATACCTATAAGCCAGAAGCGCTTGATAACGAATTAAACCGCTTAGCTTCTTTACCTATTTTTAGAAAAAACCCGTTTATGTTACTCGGCGCTATTCCGTGGGATTTTGAACTGGTTGCCCCACGTGTTAAAGATTTAAGTGCCTATTTAAAAGCCACTATTATCAACGAAGGCGATATGGTGCACCGCCGACTCAGACGAATTACATTTTGTGCCCGCACGGTATCAAATATTCTAAATTATTTTACGCCAGGTGCGTTATTGGTAACCCCTGGCGATCGCTCAGATATACTCGTTGCAGCTTGCTTATCGGCCATGAATGGCACAAAACTAGGTGCAATTTTACTTACCGGTGGTTTTGAACCTGAGCCGCGTATTATGGCGTTATGCGAACAAGCTATGCAAACTGGTCTGCCAATTTTGGCAACCGAAGGCGATACCTGGCGCACCTCTTTATTGCTGCATAACTTTAACCTAGAAGTGCCTAGCGACGATGAGCAGCGCATAGAAAAAGTAAAAGATCATAACGCTGCACATATCGATTCTGATTGGCTGGACACATTAGCAAAAAGTGTGGGAAAAACCCGCAAGTTATCCCCGCCGGCCTTTAGGTATTTATTAACCGATAAAGCCCGTAAAGCAGATAAAACGATTGTGCTGCCTGAGGGTAACGAGCCTCGTACCATTAAAGCCGCTGCCATTTGTGGCCAGCGCGGCATAGCTAAAACAATTTTACTTGGCGATCGCGATGAAATATTTCGAATCGCGGAGCAACAAGGGATTGAACTGAACGAGCATGTGACTGTAATAGAGCCAAGTAGTATTATTAATGACTACGTAGCACCTATGGTCGAAATTCGTAAAAACAAAGGCTTAACTGACGTTATTGCAAAGGAACAACTGCAAGATAACGTGGTACTGGGCACCATGATGCTAGAGCAAGGAAAAGTAGATGGGCTGGTTTCAGGGGCAGTCAATACCACGGCCAATACCATTCGCCCGCCTTTACAGCTGATTAAAACCGCACCGGGTTCATCATTAGTCTCGTCGGTATTTTTTATGTTATTGCCTGATCAAGTGCTTGTTTATGGTGACTGTGCTATTAATCCTGATCCTAATGCTGAACAACTAGCCGATATTGCAATTCAATCTGCCGATTCTGCTGCCGCATTTGGCATAGAACCTCGTGTAGCAATGATAAGTTACAGCACGGGTAATTCGGGCAGTGGCGCTGATGTAGAAAAAGTCCGCGAAGCAACAACAATTGCCCAACAAAAGCGCCCAGATCTCATTATCGATGGGCCATTGCAATACGATGCGGCCATTATGGAAAGTGTAGCTATTAAAAAAGCGCCAGATAGCCCGGTTGCCGGTAAAGCAACCGTGTTTATTTTCCCTGATTTAAATACGGGTAATACCACCTACAAAGCAGTGCAACGAAGTGCCGATTTGATCAGTATTGGTCCTATGTTACAAGGGATGCGCAAACCTGTTAACGACTTAAGCCGTGGCGCATTAGTTGACGATATTGTGTATACCATTGCTTTAACAGCCATTCAGGCGGCGCAAGTAGAAGCGCTTAATTAAGGCCTGTAATTAACATGCCCTTTTTATAGCCTAGCCATTTTTTATTTAATAATTAACTGGTTAGGCTATTTATACCTCACAACCCCCAAGCTTATCCACAGAAATTGTGGACAATTATTTTTTAGCTAATAAAAATATAGCACTGCCTAAACTTGAGCCTTTAATTTAGCTTCAATACTCTATACTATAAAGCTATTATTTTGCTGCTGACGATACGTTTAATGTCAAAACAAACATTACAATTACACAGCACCGTGTTATCTATTCATAGTTTAGCCCTTGATGCTGACATACCGCCTGCGCTGTTAAAGCAACCGTTATTTTTTATCTCAAAAACGCATGATGAACTGTCAGTTGTTTGCCCTGTAGACTTTATTATTGATAGCCAAGACACTGAATCTAATTGGCAAGCACTGGAAGTAATAGGTCCTTTAGGGTTTTCGTTAACTGGCATTATGGCAAATCTGTCAGGCGTATTAGCCAGAGCTGGCGTGTCCATTTTTTCGATATCCACATATGATACCGACTATATTTTAGTAAAAAAACAAACGGTCACCAAAGCAATTACAGCCCTTAAAGCCGATGGCTACAACGTGGTAACTGAATAAATAATGAAATCTGAAGACGTTAGCTATTTAACTAAAAATAAAATTGGCCGAAACGCGATACAAATCACGAGTCCGTTCAGTGGTAAAGTGATGCCAATGGAAGAGCATCCACAACCCTTTTTTCGTTTTGGCACACTCGGCCCAGGTATTGTTGTTAGTTTATCGAGTCATAAAGTATTAGCGCCCTTCAATGGCACCTTACTGCAGGTAAAAAGTGCCGGTTGTGAATTTATTTTAAAAGCCAACAACGGCTTAAAAGTATTAATAAACCTAGCGGTGCCCGATTCACAAACACTTACGCATACTCATATTGCTCAGCTTAACGGCAGCAAAATAACCAAAGGCCAACGCCTTGCCTATTTTGATTTACGTGAGCTCGACTCGCCTATTTTAGCCAGCCTAATAATTCTCAATGGCCATAATTTAGGCACTTTTCATTATTCTCACCCGCAAGTTAATGCCGGTGTAGATACCTTATTAACTATTATTAAAAAGAAGTAGATTTATGATCACTCTCTATGGCATTAGCAACTGCGATACAATTAAAAAAGCAAAAAAATACTTAAGCGATAACGACATTGCATTCACTTTCCACGACTATCGCAAAGACGGCGTTAATAACGACATGGTAAGCGACTTTGCAGAACATATTGATTGGGAACAATTGGTTAATAAGCGTGGCACAACGTACAGAGCGCTCACTGATGAGCAAAAACAAAGCTTGACTAAACAAACCGCTATAGATTTACTCGTTGAACAACCGGCGATGATCAAACGCCCTGTTCTTGTTAATAACGGGCAATATCACTTAGGCTTTAAAGCAGCACAATACGATGAGATTTTTAAATAATGACCCATCCAGTAATTACCCTAGCCCAAGCCTTAATTCAGCGAGAGTCGGTTACACCTGAAGATGCCGGGTGCCAACATATGATGAATGAACGCCTAAGCGCCATTGGCTTTGATATTGAATCGCTATTTTTTACCGATACCCTAAACACATGGGCACGTAAAGGGACCCAATCACCGCATTTTTGTTTTGCCGGTCATACTGATGTGGTGCCCACTGGGCCTGAAAAAAACTGGCAGCACCCGCCTTTTGCAGGCCTAATTGAAGACGGCTTATTGCATGGCCGTGGCGCTGCCGACATGAAAGGCTCATTAGCAGCGATGATTGTGGCAACCGAACGCTTTGTGACTAAGCATCCAGATCACAAAGGCTCCATTTCGTTTTTAATTACCTCAGATGAAGAAGGCCCGTTTATTAACGGCACTACCCGCGTTATTGATACTTTAGAGGAGCGCGGTGAAAAAATAGACATGTGCCTTGTAGGTGAACCCTCTTCTCGCGATGTACTCGGTGATGTGGTTAAAAATGGCCGCCGTGGTTCACTCACGGGGTTTTTAACTATAAAAGGCGTGCAAGGTCATGTGGCCTATCCACATTTAGCACAAAACCCAATTCATTTAGCCACGCCAGCTTTAACCGAGTTAAGCCAAACTGTGTGGGATATGGGTAATGACTTTTTTCCAGCCACCAGCTTTCAAATCTCTAATATTAATGGCGGTACGGGCGCAGGCAATGTGATCCCTGGGGAGCTAGAGGTACAATTTAATTTTAGATTTAGTACCGAAGTTACTCATCAACAACTACAACAAAAAGTAAATGCCATTTTACAAAAACACAATTTAAATTATGAACTCAATTGGATTGTGAATGGCTTGCCGTTTTTAACCGATCACGGCCCATTGGTTGATGCCACCGTAGCCGCGATTAAATCGGTAACGGGGTTAACCACTAACTTAGAAACAACAGGTGGCACCTCAGATGGTCGTTTTATCGCACAAACGGGTGCTAAAGTTATTGAATTAGGGCCACGTAATGCCACTATTCATAAAGTGGACGAGTGTGTTAGCACCGACGACCTAATCGCGCTGGCCGATATTTACGAACAAATATTAGAGCACCTGTTAACTTAATGACTGCAAATAAAGAACTCATACAATGCATCACTGGCCAAAGTGATGCACATTTAGTTGCCATACAAAATCACTCTTTGCATGCCGATATTGTAAATGACTTTATTGCACTGCAAACAGCGGCTGCATCTGTAGGCTTTGATTTATGTATTGCATCAAGTTTTCGGGATTTTAACCGTCAATCAGCTATTTGGAACGCTAAATTTTCCGCTAAGCGGCCGGTATTAAACAAAGCGCAGCAACACGTTGATATTAATTCGCTCAGTGATATTGATAAATGCATTGCCATTATGCTTTATTCTGCGCTACCGGGGGCGAGTCGCCATCATTTAGGGACTGATTTAGATATTTACGATAAAAGCGCAGTGAGTGACGATTATGTTTTGCAATTGAGCCCTAATGAATATCAGCAAGGTGGGCCTTTTGCTAAACTAAGCCAATGGCTAGACACTCATCTAGCAGAATTTGGATTTTATCGACCTTACCAGTACGACTTGGGCGGGGTAGCTCCTGAGCTTTGGCATATTAGCCACATAGCGCAATCAGCGCAGCTTATTCGCCACCTTACGCCAGAAGTGTTGCACGACTGCATTAAACACAGTGATTTATTAGGTAAAGACACTATTTTAACCCAATTACCTGCATTGTATGAACGCTTTGTGCTTAATGTGAGCCCACCTGCTAAGCGGTGTTAGTTTTTTTATTTAACGTAAAAACCAATACAGCCAGTAAAATGATACTGCTGGGGAGCATAAATTGTACAGTTAATGTCTCTGATAAAAACACTGCCCCTGCAATAGCCGCCAAAACGGGTACGCATAACTGCACTATGGCTGCATGCGTGCTCTTTAATAGTGGCATAGCCACATACCAAATACTGTACCCTACGCCAGATGCGATGGCACCTGAGGCTATTGCAAGTAACGCCCCTTCGATACGTATATTTTTAAGCTGGCTCATTCCCGCCACAATTAAAATAGGTAGCACTAATAAACTACGAATAAAATTAAAGGCAGTGGCTCTTAGCGGCGACACACACGCCTTGCCACAAATACTGTAAACTCCCCACGCAATGCCACTTATACTCATTAATAATGCAGCCATCAGCGGTGGTGCTGTCTGTGAGGGCAGCATTAAGTAAACAAATGCCGCAAACGCCACTATAAATGCAAGCCATTGCACAGCACTTAAACGCTCTTGTTTATATATGCCCCAGCCAATCATTGTAAATTGCACCGCCGAGAATAAAATAAGCGCCCCCATACCGGTATCAAGCTCGATATAAGCAACAGAAAAACACAGCGCATATATCAATAAGCTAGCACTGCTTCGCCAACTGCCAGTATCGTTAATAATAGGATTACTTAACTGCGCTTTTTTATTTAACTGCCTAGTGTAGAGCAGCATAATAATGGTCAAACACACTGCCCCGCTCAGTAACCTAATAACGGTAAAATTCCACGCATCAATGTAGCCTTGCGCCAACGCTAACCGACATAATAACGAATTTGCAGCAAAGGCAACTAACGCGATAATAGTAAACAGTGTTGCTTTCAAATTAATTCCTAACGTATTGATAAATATGTACCGTATTTATATACCGATTAAATTAACGCCCAATGTTGTAAACGTTACCATGGTTATTTTTTAAATGATAAAGTTTTTATTAAGGGTTTTTGTTCTATGTTTATACACTACGCTTTTTTACAATCTTTCACACTTGTATTTATTGGCAGTATGTTAACCTAACAGAATAAATAAGAAGGAGTGCGCGTGCGTCACATTTTAATTTTTAGTCTTTGCTTTATTGTAAGTGGTTGCAGCACCATTGGCTTTGACGATCTCTTTAATGATTACGCCACTAATACCACCCCTATTAGACAAGCCATTACGAATAATAATATTGAGAGTGCACGCTCCTTAATAAGCAAAAACAGCAAAACACACAGTAATTATTTACTGAGCCAATTAGAACAAGGCCGTATCGCGGATTTAGCCAACAACCCCGATAACGCACTAGTTCATTTTGAAACTGTCTATCAACAAATGCAATCTAAGCGCCAAGCTGCAAAAATACAAGTAAGTGCTGGGCTTGAGCAAAGTAATGCGCTGTTAACCAACGACTCAGCTATTGGTTATACACCGCCCGCCTACGAAATGAGTATGTTGCATAGCTACAAAGCGCTCAATTATGTTTATAAACATGATATTGAAAGCGCCTTAGTTGAAATACGCCGTGCTAATAAAGTACAAGTTGATGAACTATTAAATAATCAAAGCGAATTTGATAATGCGGTTGCCCAAGCACAGCAACACTATCCCGATATGGATAACTTAATTCGCTCGGTCAAAAATGGCTTTCAAAATGCGTACACGTTTTACTTATCAGGGTTGCTATATGAAACGGCAAAGCAAGGTGATGATGCCTACATAGACTATAAAAAAGCACTCGAAATACAACCTAACAATCCGTATTTACAACACGATGTACTGCGTCTTGCTAAGCAGCAAGGTTTTGCTGATGACTATAACCAATTTAAACGCCAGTTTGGTGAAGTTAACACCTTAGAAAAAAACCAAGGCGAAGTGGTTATATTATTCGAACAAGGCCTGATACCAAAACAACACGAATTTAAATTGCGACTACCCATTTATACTTCACAGGGAGACGCCCGCTTTTATAGTCTCGCCATGCCCATTTATATAAATAATGCCTATGAAAGCACCGTTAACAACGTCAAAATTAATGACCACGTAATATCACTAAGCCCGCTAGTGCACTTAGAGGCACTGGCCGCTAAAACGTTAGAGCAGCAAGTTGCTGGGCGTGTATCGAGGCAAATATTGCGCTTAGTGGCGAAAGAAAAGCTGCGCGCTGAGCTTGCCCGCAGTGGCGGTGATGTGGGGAATATTTTAGCAAATTTATATAATCTTGCATCTGAGCAAGCCGATACCCGCAGCTGGCTTACCTTACCCAATCAAATTAGCCTTGCCCGCAGTGCAGTGGCTGCAGGCGAACATACCTTAAATGTTGGCTCACAACCGCCAATAAATTTTACCGTTAGTAAGCAAAGGTTAACGTTAATCTACCTAACCTCTGTTAATAACTATTTTAACTCCCATGTAGTGCAACTTTAGGAGCCATCATGAAATACATACTCCCCATTATTGCGTTGTTTATGCTTAGCGCATGTAGCAGCCGACCTGTAACCTCAGGCATTGGAGTTGAACAAACTACCAACGCCTACAAAGAGCAGCTCAATGTTAACAATCCACAGTTAGCAAAAAAGCTATTAATTAGTGATGTAAAAACTCGTCAAACAAATAACCTAACCGACGTGGTAGTCACCTTGGCAAGTACCTATAAAAAGTCACAATATTTACAGTATCAATTTAACTGGTTTGATAAAGATGGCTTTTTAATTAAAGGCAACCACTCGCCGTGGCAAGCCCTCACATTATTTGGCTTTGCTAAAACTCAGCTTGCAGGGCTCGCGCCTAGCCCTAATGCCGTTACTTTCTCTTTAGCTGTAAGAGAAGTGTCTACTGAAGCACAAGAATTTAAAGATTAAGGAAACCATGATGATCAATAAACAATTTAAAGCACTCTCTGGCTATGCAATTTTAGGCTTAGCCGCACTCACACTAACCGGCTGTGCCAATAAAGCAGTCGTTAGTTATGGTGATGCACAAGCCGTAGAAACCACAGATATAAACTTTGGCTCTACCGACCTACAAAAAGTAGCCTCGCAAATGACCGACTCACTGCTCAGTTCGCCAGTGGTTGGTACTATGACTGCCAATACCCGCCCTGTGGTATTTGTTGAGCGTATTAAAAACAAAACCAGTGAACACATAGACACTGAGTCAATTACCGACTCAATTTCGACTCAATTACTTCGCAGTGGAAAATTTAGATTTGTTGATATGACTCGTGTAGAAGCGGTTCGTGAACAACTTACATTTCAAAATGAAGATGCACTGATCAATCCAAGCACTGCGGTGGCCTTTGGTAAACAAATTGGTGCGCAATATATGCTGTACGGTAACCTATCGAGCATTGTTAAATCCAATGCTGATAAAGCCGATGTGTACTACAAATTTACAATGCGCTTAATGGATATGCAAAGTGGCCTTATTGAATGGGCTGACGAAACTGAAATTCGTAAGACCCGTGAAAAATCTACCTTTGGTTGGTAACTAACAGGAGCGAACCATGAAAACGCTTAGCTTAATTTTATGCACTTTATTAATATTTAGTGCCCCCACTTTTGCCAAGTATGAACGCAATAAAGCCGTTCCTGTGCAGCAAGTACTATTTGGTAAAGTGAAGTCGGTGCGCAACATTACAGAGCAACAATTAGTTCACGATAAAAGCAACGGCTGGAAAACCTTTGGCGGTGCCTTATTAGGTGGCGTTATTGGTAATCAATTTGGTGGTGGCAGCGGTCGCACGGTTGCAACTATTTTAGGATCAGTGATTGGTGGTAATGTTGCGCATAATCAGCAACAGACACAACGCTATGAAAACCTCCAATTAGTTGAACTACTTATACAAGTAGAAAATGGTGAACAATTTATGGTGGTACAAGACAGCGATCCCGCTATGCGTTTTCACCAAGGTGATAATGTACGCCTTATTTATTTAACTAATAACACAGTGCGCGTAGATAGCGCTTATTAGAGTCTATTTATGTTTCGAGCTTAATTCTGAAAGTTCCAACAAAAAACCTAACTTAGGTCACTAAGTTAGGTTTTTTTAAATGTATTCACTTTTATTTATTAAGCGGGTTCTTTTGCCCACAGCTGCTCGTTTTCATGCATTTCATATAAACCATGTGCACGGTTAATCAGTAAATTTGCAAAATCAGCTTGGGTTTTATCTCGCGCACCTGCGGTAATAATTTGATCGGCCTTTAACTGCCACTGCAGTGAAAAATAACGCATTGCATCGCGTGCATCTTTTGCTGCAGATGCTTCAGCGTGATCGGTTGGTAAACGACCGGTGATCACCCAGTAGCTTTTACCGTTTTGCGCTTTAAATTTCCATAGCGCGCATAAAGGCGCTAAAAAACGGCTTTCTTTTTCAAGCAATGTTTTGGGCATAATGCCTTTTTCAGCTAAATGTTTTTGCGCATTTTGAAAACATTCGCGCTGCCATTGAATTTCTTGTTGCTGAAGTTCAGCTTGCTGCTCTGGTGTTAATAGTTTTTGTTCTTGTTGCTGCATTTTAATAACCTTTTTACTTCTTTGTTTACACTTTAAGGGCATAACAAATAAGGCGCAAGCATAAATAGCGTGCTTAACACCTTATTCGCAGCTGTTTGCTGGGTTTTTAAGCAAACCGATTATTTTATGTTGTGATCAAACGACCCCACATCACCGGGGAACACCACTGGCGATTCAACACCCTGTTTATTCACGCTAGCAACGCCAAAATAGTAGTTATCAATAACCACATTTTTAAGCGTAAACTCGCTAACATTATCAACCCATTGGCTGTATTGCCATTGTGGCTCACTCGTATAGCGCCAGTAAATTTTGTAACCGGCAATATTTTTATCATCCGATGGTTGCCAAGAAAGTGTGGTACTGGCGCGTACGGCACCACTAATTTTCACTTCTTTCGGTGGCGCTGGTGCCCATGCCATTGACGCTAGGCTCACCGCATTCAATGACGTGAGTTTTGCGGCGTAATCAAAATCAACCCCATCAATGGTATCACCGTACACTATGCCATTTTCGGTGCGTAGGTCTTGATGTTGACGGTCGTAATGCTCGTTAGTTTCCATTATACGTACAGCCGCAAAGCCCGCATCATTAAATGGGCGATGATGCCCTCCTCGAGCAAATCGGTCGAGTCTGTATACCAGCATAGTGTCTAAATTTTCAATGTATTTATCGGCAATGGTGTCTATGTAACGCGCTAAATTACGACTCGCTGAGTCAACTTCGCCACCTGTAAAACGACGAGTACGCGCTTGCTCTTTGGTTTCAACCACTCGCGTCCCTTCTGAAAAAATGCGTGCAGTGGTGTTATCGGTTACGCCATTAATACCGGTAATATTACCAATCATGTCGTTATTTAAAACACCATGAACCTGCCAATTATTTTTTTGCGCATAAGCGGTTAAAATTTTACCGCCAAATAAACCTTGCTCTTCACCTGAGAGCGCCGCGTAAACAACCGAGCCATTAAATGTATATTTCGATAAAACACGCGCTGCCTCAATAACACCGGCAACCCCTGAAGCGTTATCATTTGCCCCTGGCGCATCGCTGGTAAAATCCATTACATCACTAACACGCGAGTCTATATCACCCGACATCATCACCATACGATTAGGCTCAGTACCGCCGCGCTGAATCGCAATTATGTTAACCACTTCTACAGGGTTAGGAATACGCTTTTCTCCTGAAATGGTTTGTTTTACTTCTATTATTTCTAAGCAGCCACCACATTGTGCCGAAATCGCTTCAAATTCTTTTTTAATCCAACGCCTTGCCGCGCCAATACCACGTGTATCAGACTTAGTCTCTGATAGCGTATGTCGCGTACCAAAACCCACCAGCGTTTGAATATCACTCTCAATACGCTGCGCCGAAATTTCTTGTGCAATTTTATGCAATGATGCTTGTTGTGTAGACTCGCCAGCAAAGCTTGTAAGCGTTACAGAACTTAATGATGCCAACACACCATACTTTATAAGTCGATTAACTAACTTTAAACCTAAATTAGACATAGCATTGTTATCCTCATAATGAATGCCACCAACATGACAGCAGAAACCAATAACCGCAAACCTTTTGAGATAGACACTAAAAATCACACGCTTAATTACATATTATTAACACCTTGAATTTTACTTAGAATTTAACCCTCACCAAACAAGTCCCCTGTTCAAGCACACTATTTTAATAAAAATAATCACTTATACTGTTTTGACCGTATATAGTGCTAAACATAATTAATCAGCTATTATTTTATAAAGGCTAATTTAATCAATAAGGTGCTGAAATAACATGAAGAAACACGAAGAATTACCAGAGGATCATGTTGATCCCCTGATGCAGTATTTACATCATGCTATTCGCTTTGCAATTAAAATACTGGCAGTGCTCATGGTGCTGGTTATTTTTTGGAGTATTGCTGATGTAGTGTATGTTTTATACATGCGGTTAAGTTCTCCGCCTTATTTTTTATTAAATATTGAAGACATTCTGCAAACCTTTGGTGCCTTTATGGTGGTGCTAATTGCGGTAGAAATATTTACTAACATTCGGTTATATTTGGGCTCTAGCTCGCTGCCCGTTGAACTGGTTATTGCTACCGCACTGATGGCTGTGGCGCGTAAAATTATTGTCCTCGATTTAAAATTAGTGACCTCAGAGCAAATTGTTGGCCTTGCGTTAGTTACCTTAGCACTGGGTATATCGTATTGGCTGGTAAAAAATAAAACCGGCCACACTAAGCTATAAACGGTTAACTCAACTTGAGTTAACCGACGCACACCTCATTCCCACTGCGCCTTTGTGTTTTACAATGGTATAGTGGGACATCTTTATAAATATTTAATTAAGCAGTTAATATGTATCGACTATTTGAACGGATGACTAAACCGTTCCCAGAGCGTTCTCCATCTCAGCCTCCTAAAACCCTTTTTGCATTTTGTCGTCACTACACCAAAGGCATGGAATTGTCGTTAGTGCTTATGTCGCTCAGTGCCGCATTACTCGCTATTTTAGAGGTGTCTTTATTTAGTTATATGGGCCAACTGGTTGACTGGCTTGGCGAATACACACCTGAAGAGCTGTTTTCGCAGCAACAATCCGCGTTAATAAAAATGGGGTTAATGCTTTTAGTCGTCATGCCTGTAGTCGTATTTTTTAGATCAGCTATTTTACATCAATCGCTATTGGGCAATTACCCTATGTCGATTCGTTGGTTGGCACACCGTTATCTACTGCGTCAAAGTGTCAGCTTTTATCAAAACGAATTTGCTGGGCGTATCGCTACAAAAGTATTACAAACCTCATTAGCAGTACGTGAGTCAGTCACTAAGTTACTTGATGTACTTATGTACATTGCTGTTTATTTTGGCTCAATGGTGTTTTTAGTGGCCGCCTCAGACTGGCGTTTAATGTTGCCATTATTAGTGTGGTTAGCATTTTATATTTGCGTGCAAATTTACTTTGTACCCCGATTAAAAAGTATTGCCAGTTCACAAGCTGATGCACGCTCAGAAATGACCGGCCGTATCGTCGACAGCTACACAAATATTTCAACCATTAAATTGTTTTCCTATACCCAACGCGAAGAACAATACGCCAAACAAAGTATGGACGTATTTTTACAGCCTGTTTATAAACAAATGCGCTTAGTCACCAGCTTAAACGTGGTTATTCAAAGCTTAAACTATTTGTTGGTGTTTTCAGTGGCAGCAGTGTCTTTGTATTTATGGTCGTTAAGCGCCATTAGTGCGGGAGCGATTGCCGTGGCATTGAGTTTATCATTAAGGCTCAATGGTATGGCCCAATGGATCATGTGGGAAATTAGCAGCTTGTTTGAAAACATTGGCACCGTGGCCGATGGCATGCGCACCCTCTCTAATCCTATTGCGGTTGATGACAAACCAGAAGCCGAAACGTTAAAGGTCACCCAAGGGGCAATCGACTTTAATAATGTACATTTTAACTACGGTAAAGCCGCGAATGAAAATAACCGAGGCCCAGTAATAAACGGATTAAACTTAAACATTAAACCCGGTGAAAAAATCGGCTTAGTGGGTCGCTCTGGTGCGGGTAAATCCACATTAGTTAACTTGTTGCTGCGCTTTTACGATACAGACAGGGGTAGTATTAGTATTGATGGCCAAAATATTACGGATGTAAGCCAAGAAAGCCTTCGCCGCTATATTGCTATGGTTACCCAAGATACATCCCTACTACATCGCTCAGTAAAAGATAACATTTTATACGGCAGACCCGATGCCACAGAAGCCGAAATGCTCGATGCAACTAAGCAAGCCAAAGCCCTTGATTTTATAACCGATTTAGAAGACAGCAAAGGCAATAAAGGTTTTGATGCGCAAGTTGGCGAACGAGGGGTCACCCTGTCAGGCGGTCAACGCCAACGTATTGCTATAGCGCGCGTACTGCTTAAAAACGCACCTATCCTCATACTTGATGAAGCCACCAGCGCTTTAGACTCAGAAGTCGAAGCGGCTATTCAAGCAAGCTTAGATGATTTAATGACAGGTAAAACAGTAATCGCCATTGCCCATCGATTATCGACCATTGCACAAATGGACAGACTCATCGTGCTTGATGAAGGCGGCGTTGTAGAGCAAGGCAGTCACGATGAATTAATTGCTCAAGGCGGCATTTACGCTGCTCTTTGGGCACATCAAACCGGCGGCTTTATTGGCGTTGAGTAATTAAACTAATTGAGGGCGGGCCATTATTATAGCCTGCTCTTGTTTACTAAAATTAAACTTATTATTTGATTTTAAAGCTATTTATAGTTATTTAGTCGAATTTTATAGTCTACCTCTTGCCCCACTGTTTTTAAAATGTCACATTCGCGGCTGACTTTTTATCATTCATCAAGCAATTCACCATGTCATTTTTAAGCAAACATAAATACACCCTTTATGGGGTGCTCGCTATTTTACTTTGGAGCAGTTTAACTGCCTTTATTCGTGACTTATCAGAGTTATTTAGCCCTATTGGCGGTGCTGCTTTAATTTACAGCGTCAGTGCGATTTTTTTAATATTAGTCATGGGTGTACCAAGGCTAAGCAATTATCCAAAACGCTATTTAGTCTTTGGTGGCAGCTTATTTGTTATTTACGAAATGTGTTTAGCGTTATCCCTCGGCTTTGCAAATAGTCGCCAGCAAGCGTTAGAAATGGCAATTATTAACTACCTTTGGCCAGCCTTAACCATTTTATTATCGATTATTGTTAACCGCACTAAAGTAAGCGTATTAGTCTACCCGAGCATACTGATTGCGTTTTTAGGCGTTGCATGGTGTATTGCTGGCAACAGTGGTTTATCTATGGCTGTATTAACCGCTAATATTAGCGACAACCCATTGCCCTACTCTATGGCGTTTGCAGCAGCGTTTATTTGGGCTGTGTATTGCAGTGTAACGGTTAAGCTTAGCGAGGGTAAAAATGCCATTAGTGTATTTTTTGCAGCCACGGCAATTTATTTATGGATAAGTTACGGACTGAGTAATGAACCCAGCTTTGAGTTTAACGTATATTCTAGTTTTACTTTATTGCTGGCAGGGGTGGTTATTGGTGGAGGTTACGCACTATGGAACCAAGCAATCATTGGCGGTAACCTAGTGTTTTTAGGCACCTTGTCTTACTTTATTCCTGTATTGTCTACGCTATTTGCCTCTATTTACTTATCACTATCGCTCACCAACGCATTTTGGCAAGGCGTAGTATTAGTTACATTAGGCTCATTAATGTGTTTTATTGTGACGCGAAAAACAAAGCCAGCCCAATAAAATAAGTAAGCGAAAAGCTAGGGACTGTCTGCTTTTCGCTTTAATCATTTAATTAGCTTGCTAATCGCAGTCCTAACAGCACTAACATCACAATGTTTGCAATCACACCAATCAAAAAGAAGTAACTACGCGGGCTGGGGTTTTTCTCGGTGGCAATGGCGTAATACAGTGCCATATGGATTAAACGTGCAGTAACATAAATCCAAATACAGATTGCAAAAACCGAACTGTGGTAATTAATCACAAAGGCAAATAAAACCGTTCCTATAAATAACGCACTATTTTCTAATGTGTTATGAAAGGTGCGATGCGCTCTAAATATAAAACTCTCATGAGATATGTCTTTATCAATTTTTCCTGGTACAGCCCCAGGCTGTTTGGCTTTACTAAACGTCGCCACTGCCCACTGAACTAACATCATAATTAAATATAAATAAAATGCTATAAACGCTGAATGTGCTATATCGGTCATTGTTTAATCCTTTGTGTTGTTATTAGAGTAGTAGTTACAGCAACTATCAAGCCAAAGATAAGCCACTGATGTATATAGTAATTACTTTTTAGTAAAATAATTTTTTGTAATAGATTCATTCTTTATATAAAACTTACTCTATCACAGCATCTTGGTATTTTTTTAGAGTCTGAGCGAAACTCAAAACCAGCACTAATTACGTATTTTATAATTTTTATTTGAGTATTTATTCTAAGTGTTGTTTTATAGTGTTACTGATAACGGAACGGTAAAATGAATATGATGAATAAAATAACCAAATGCTTAGTAACCTTAGCGCTATTGAACTGTGTATTAGCGCCCGCTTTTTCAGCTCAATATGAAATCGAAAAAGGTGAAAACTTGGCTAAGTTGGCGCAATACAAAGACGTAGCCACCATTAAACGCAATTTCGCAAAACAAATAGCGCTTAATTACAGTGTATTAAACGCTGATCTTAAACAAACACTAAGCCAATATAAACTGGTTTTGAATGCGGATCAGCTACCGTCTTTAGGTATGCACACACAACAAAATACTCGTTTAGCAAACAACGCGTTACAACAACTGAAAGGTTTACCACAAAACACAGGTAGTTTGTTACAAGTGCGTTTGGCAAGCGATAAAATGCTTAGCGCTTGGCAGCAAGGCGAACGCCCTTTATTTGCATTTGCACCCGCTGGTGACGATACGCAATGGAGCGAGATTGAAGCGTTCGATCAGTATGGTGACATTCATTATCTTAGTGTTGACCAAATGCCGACCCAACCTGTCTTTATTGTCGAATTAGATCAACAAAAAGTACAAGATGCGGGTATTGCAGTAATGAGAGGAATTTTATCTACTAACAAATTCAGTAAAAGCACGGTTAGTCCACGAAACCAGTTAAGCAATGAACAACCTCTGCAAACCAGTGTATTGAAAAAAATACGCTTAGAAGATGACAAAGAACCTTGGATCTCAGGTGGTGCTGAAATTTATGCCATTGTAACGGGTGTCGACCCCACCCGAGATGAACCAATATTAGATATCGTTGATTTACCGTATTTAGATCATGATCAAACCGATTACAGCCCTAATCAGGTGCTAATTCATTGGCAGCGTTATCGTTGGCAAGCGGTTGATTTACTCTTAATGGAACAAGATGACAACACCAACTATAAAACTCTAGCAATAAAATTATTAGAAATATCAGAGCAAGTAATGGCGAGCATTCCTGATTTACAAGCGCAGGGTTATGCCATTATCCCTAAGCTGACCAATGAACTACTTAAAGCAATGCCGGATGAGTGGTTTACTAATAATGACGATTATGTTGATGTTTTTTACACGCTGTTTGAAAACAAAGACTATCAAGAATATAAAGGAGCAAGCAGTAATGCGACCATTACGCTGTCTCCTTTAGAAATTAACCCAAGACTAAACTAAGTCATCCCCATTCGCTTAATTATTATTGCGGATGGTATCACTCCCCCATACTTCAATAGCCACCCATTAGCGCTTTAACGTTAACGGGTGGCTTTATCTTAAAGTCATTTTTTGAAATTACACGTTATATTTTAATACCCTAACCTTGCGCCACTGATTTACGAAAGCGCATTAATGCAATAGTAAAAAACACACTGCCAATAACAGTTAATGCTAAAAAGTAAGGCCAAACTACATCCCACCCTGCTCCTCGGTATAAAATTGCTTGAGCAAATTTTACAAAATGCGTTGTTGGCGCCAATAACATAATATTTTGCACCACCTCAGGCATACTTTCACGCGGCGTAACACCGCCAGAGAGCATTTGTAATGGTAATAAAATTAAGATCATCAATAACCCGAGTTGCGGCATGGTGCGCGCCTGTGTGCCTAACAATATGCCCAGTGATGTGGTCGCAAATAAATGAATAGCAACGCCAAATAAAAATAAGCCTGGCGAGCCATGAATAGGCACTTGTAACAAACCTTCGATCACAATAAATAATGAAAACGCAGTTAGTAATAAAATCACTAACCCATTGGCCCAAATTTTCGCCATCACTATTTCAAAGGGGCTCAATGGCATCACTAATAAATGCTCTAATGTGCCGTGTTCGCGTTCACGGATCACCGCGGCGCCAGTTAAAATAATCGAAATCATTGTGATCACGTTTATCAATTCCATCACGCTACCAAACCATACACTTGTCATGTTTGGATTAAACATAATGTGCGCCGATTGCTTTATTGGCAGTGAATAAACGGTTCGATAACCTTGCACAAACTCATTTACTTCGCCGTTAATAATGGTTTGAATATAGTTATCACCAATAAATGCTTGCGACATACGCGTAGCATCTATATTTACTTGAATCGTAGGTTGCTTAGCTGCAAGTACATCACGCTCAAAATAAGGCGGTATATTAAGCACAAAAGTATAACGGCCATTATCCATAGCTGAGTCAACATCGCTTAATGAAATACTGTCTGGTGTTTTAAAGTAAGGCTCATAAAAGGCATTAATAATACGCTTAGATAATTGCGATTGGTCGTGATCAACAACAGCAATTGGCGCATTATTTAACTCTATCGACGTGGCTGAAGCCACCACATAAATCAGCCCAGTAAAAGCAAAAAAAACAAATAGCAGCAAAACCTTATCACGCCATAAACTACGCAACTCTTTAATACCTAAATTAATAATGTTTCCGCGACGTTGCATGGCTATTTGTCCTGCTTTGGAAGTAACAATACACTGGCCAGAGTCAGCACGGGTATAAAAGCGAATAAAGGCAGTAGCTGGGCTGATAAATCAGAAAAATTAAGCGCTTTATTAAAGACCCCCCGACACGCCTCTAAAAAGTAGGTGGTCGGAAACAGTTTGCCAATAAACGCCCCAAACCCTTCCAAGGAAGAAACAGGGTCAATTAGCCCACAAAAGTTAACGGCAATCATTAACACAACCACCGTAGTGGCTGCCAGTGCTGAAATTTGTGTTTTTGTAAAAGCCGAAATTAACAGCCCCACTCCGGTAGTCGCTGTAACGTATAATAATGCAGCCAAACTAAGCGCCCAAAAGCTGCCTTTTAGCGCCACACCAAACACAGTAATAGCAAGTGCAACTAAGCCAAAAAAGCTAATCATACTCACTAAAATGTAAGGCAGCTGTTTGCCAATAATAAATTCCAGCCGATTAACCGGTGTTACATATAAGTTTATGATTGAACCCAACTCTTTTTCGCGCACTACGCCAAGCGCCATCAATATTGCAGGAATAAATACCAATAGTAGTGGAATAACCGCCGGCACCATGGCCTCAATGCTTTTAAAATCTTGGTTATAACGATAGCGAGATTCAATATTAGCTGGCACTAAGTTTGGTACTTGTGCATAAGTGCGCAAAGATAAGTTGGTTAAATAGCTGTAATACACGCCGCTCATATAACCATTAATCGTTTCTGCCCTAAACGGCATAGAACCATCAATCCACACTACAATTTCAGGTTTACGGCCGCGTTTAAATTGCTGAGCAAAGTTAGGTGGAATTTCAACGGCCACGCTTAACTCACCACTGCGCATTCGTTTATCAAGTTCTTGCGGGCTTTTAATATCTGCTTTTTGAATAAAGTAACGTGAACCTGCCATATTTTGAATGTAGTTGCGGCTCTCGGGTGATTGGTCTTGATCTAGTACCGCAAAGCTTAAATCTTCAACATCAAATGTAATGCCGTAACCTAAAATAAACAGCAAAATTATCGAGCCCATTAAAGCAAACGTTAGGCGAATAGGATCGCGCCACAACTCTAGCGTTTCGCGATGCGCATAACCAAATAGCCGCAACAAACTAAATGTGGGGTTAGTGTTATTTTTACGAGTAGCGGGCGCTGTAGCCAATGCTTTGGGTTTATCCGTTATCGATACTTGTATCGCCGAGCTTGCTCCCGCTGCATTTACCGCCTCTTCTAAATATTCAATAAAGGCAGCTTCTAGTGTGTCGGTATTACGCGCTTGGCACAGTGCAGCTGGCGTATCGCTGGCAAGTATTTTACCTGCATGCATTAACGAAATTCTATCGCAACGAGCCGCTTCATCCATAAAGTGAGTCGAAATAAAAATAGTCACGCCTTGTTCGCGCGAAAGCTCAATGAGTAGCTGCCAAAAGTCATCCCTTGCAACGGGGTCTACCCCCGATGTGGGCTCATCAAGTATGAGCATTTCAGGGCTATGTACTACCGCAACAGCAAGCGATAAACGCTGGCGAATACCTAGGGGCAAATCGGTAGGAAAATCGTCACTGTATTTTTTAAGGTTAAACCGAGTAATTAAATCTTTAACGCGCGGCTCTATTTTCTCTGCAGGTAAGTGAAATAAACGCGCATGCAATACCAAGTTTTGCTTCACTGTAAGCTCGTTATAAAGCGAAAACGCTTGTGACATAAAACCAACGCGCTTGCGGCTTTCTATGTTATTGGCATCGACCTTTTCACCAAACAATTTTGCTTCGCCACTGGTTGCCGGTTGTAACCCCGTAAGCATTTTCATTGTGGTGGTTTTTCCACAGCCATTTGAGCCTAAAAAGCCAAAAATTTCACCTTGTTCAATACTCAAGCTCACCTTGTTAACGGCGGTAAAATCGCCAAATGTTTTACATAATCCATTTGCTTCTATAGCGAACTGAGTTGTGTTTAAGTCTTGTTTACGAGGTGGCACAACTAACCGCTGATGATCATGGCGCTTTTCTTCAGGAAGTAATGCTATAAAGGCTTCATCAAGCGATTCTTTATTAGTTTGCGCTTTCAGGTTTTGTGGGCTGCCCGTACCGATTACTTTTCCATCGTCCATAGCAACTAGCCAATCAAAATCATCGGCTTCTTCCATGTAGGCGGTCGCAACCAGTACGCTCATTTGTGTATTTTCAGCGCGAATACTGTTTATTAATTGCCAAAATTGACGACGCGATAGCGGATCAACTCCGGTAGTTGGCTCATCTAAAATTAATAATTGAGGGTCATGGATCAGTGCGCAGCACAAACCGAGTTTTTGTTTCATCCCACCAGAGAGCTTTTCTGCGGGGCGATCGGCAAATGCCTCTAAGCCTGTACTTTTTAAAAGGTTATTAATTCGTTGTTTTCGCTCGGCTTTATTTTGAGAAAATAGACGACCAAAAAAATCTATATTTTCAAACACAGAAAGTGTTGGATACACATTTTTGCCAAGCCCTTGAGGCATGTAAGCAATGCGTGGCGACACCGTATTACGAAAACCACTGCTGCGCATATTGCCGTTTAATACCTCAACCTCCCCCTCTTGAATCGCCCTTGCCCCAGAAATAAGTGCCAGCAAGCTTGATTTTCCTACGCCATCAGGGCCTATAAACCCGACCATTTTCCCGCCAGGTAATGAAATACTAATGTTGTCCAGCACGCGATTATTAGCATAGCGATGGCTCACCTTAGTAAGCGTAACCACACTTTCACGTGATGGCTGTTGAATGTTTTTATCGTCGTTATCCATTATTCAGGCACTCGTACCTGTAATGACGTAGGCCAATTTTTTTCAGGCGCTAACAACACATAAGCAAGCCCTGGCACCCCTGTTTTTACTTGTTTGATATGGTCTTTTAATAACTGCGAG
Organism: Pseudoalteromonas issachenkonii; assembly: GCF_002310795.1. Classification (NCBI taxonomy): domain Bacteria; kingdom Pseudomonadati; phylum Pseudomonadota; class Gammaproteobacteria; order Alteromonadales; family Pseudoalteromonadaceae; genus Pseudoalteromonas; species Pseudoalteromonas issachenkonii. Next base: position 1,456,605 of record NZ_CP011030.1, on the reverse strand, counting down.
TCGAGCTTTACCTTAACTCTAAACATCAGTTTATCGCGCTCGTTTCGGGTTTCTACCGATTTAGGGGTAAATTGCGCCTGTGCAGATACAAACGTCACTTTAGCCGGCAATGTATACTCGGCAACAGCATCAATAACAATGCGCGCTTGTGAGCCTATTGTTACCTTGCCCGCTTGCGCTGTTGGTAAATATATACTCATATAAACATCGGTTAAATCCAATAACGATAAAACCTTGCCACCACCGCCAAGCACTTCGCCAGGCTCAGCTAATCGATACAATATGCGTCCATTGATTGGTGCTGTTAACGTGCTGTCGGCTATGTTGCTTTGTAATCGCTCAATACGTGCCTGCGCTGCTTCTATTTCAGCATCCGACTGCACAACTTTTACGTTTGCCGCGGTTAAAGCAGCTTGCGCAATAGCAGAGGTGGTTCGTTGTTGATCTACCACTTCTTTTGAAATATGGCCTTTTTCCAATAATTTTGCAGAGCGGCGCAATTCAGTTTGTGCAAAATTAAGCTCACTTTTATGCTGCTCTACAATCGCTAATGCGTATTTACGAGACTCATTGGCAACACGAAGCCCCGCCTGAGCTTCACGTAACTGTGCGTTTAAATCATCAGTATCAATAACCGCTAACGTTTGACCCGCTTTGACCATATCGCCTTCTTGCACCATAACGTCAACTAAGCGGCCCGGTAATTTTGTAGCAATATCGTACTCAGTCGCTTCAATTCGCCCATTTCCATAGGCAACGCTGTCAGGGAGTTGTTCAGCAAATGATGTAGGTTGCAAGGTTTGCCAAGCATACCAGCCAGCCCCGCCCACAATGACCAAAACAGCGAGTTTACTCAAAGATTTGAGCGTTGATTTAATTGTCATGTACTAAAACTCCATGTATGTAAAAGTAATGTAAGTGAGGGTAGTCAAGGTAAAAATTGTTAGGATACAGCACGCTAATTGTTATATGAAAGCAACCCTGCTTTGTAAGTACAACAAGGGTAGTTGTAATAAGTGATTTAAACGAACTTAAAAATCCACCGTCACTAATCTACCACTCTCACCGTTAATAAAGATGATGTAGATCAATATAAATTAGAGTTAATGCACTAATTATTAGTGATTTTTTAAAACAGCAGGATAAAAGAAAGGGAAAACATCAAGGCACCTACTGAGCGCCTTAATATTAATTATGTCAGCGACAGATTAGCTTACTATTTATAGTAACAAAACCCGCTACGACCTTAATGCTAAGCTAATCAATACCACGCCATGATCGGTGCTTAAATCATCACGCTCAAATTCAGGGTTAATTAAATGACGATCGTAAGTATGGTACTGGCTCACCTCAAAAAAACTGTCGTCGTAACTTGAGTCAAACTCGCAAGATAACAAAATGTAGTCAAGCACTGAGCTGCTCGCGCCAAAATAATGGGTAGGCTTTCGCTTTAAATCCACTGTATTTTCATTATTTTGATTAGCCAAATTTAATTGCGACTTTGCAAATAACTGCCATGCGTCGTTAAGGCAATATTTTACAAGGTAAGTTTTACTGTCAAACGCAGGGGCAAAGCGCAGTGTATTTGTTAGTAAATGGCTTAAAACGCCATCAGCTAAGTCGTTGTTAAAATCGCCCATTAAAACCATTGGATTTTGTGTAGATTCGCGGCGCGCAATGATGTCCATCATCAGTAATGTGGCTTCACTGCCGCGCTGAATAGTTGAGCCCCAACTCCCTGCTATATCGGCTTTTAATAGCTCGATAATATTTTTTTCGGGTGTGAGGTCTTTGTTTTGCTCATCAAGCTCTATCATTGAGCGCTTAGACTTAAAATGCACCACATAACAATCCGTGTTGCCGATATGCGGTAAGGTTATTGTAGCTCTAAGCACCTTTCGGCTAAATGTAAAATCCTCAGTTAAACCAAGGGTTTCAGCAAGCTCATGGTCATGCTCAACACTTGCCACTTCAGCAATTGGGTATTTTGCGGCTATTGCCACAACAGGGCGTTTGTAAATAAAGTCGTCGATTACCTGGGGCTCATCTACCACGCCAAAGTACGTATAGCCTTGATCTTTAACTAATTCTTTAAGCGACTCAATACTAAATACTTCCTGAAAACCAATCACATCAGGCTGATGCTCGGTTAAGTAATTAATAAGCCAACGCTGCTTTCTAGCCCACTGCTCTGCGGTGTATATGCGTTCAAATTCATAATAGGCATTAGGCGGCTCAAGGTAATTAAACAAGTTAAAAGTGGCAATTTTAAGAATCGTATCAGTAATAACCGAATCGTCTGCTTTGGTGTTTAAAGGTGTTTTAGTGTGTGATTCAAGGTTGCTGATAAGGCTGCCCTACTTAAAATATGAAAAACGATTATAGCGGGTTATGGCTATAGTAATCTAAGCGGTGAAAATTTTTCAATATCAAATTCATAGTGTTAATTTACACTAACTTATCATTTTTTAAGGCACACGGTCATTATGGATTACTCAAACTTCGGCACTAAATTTACTCAACCTAATGGTATTACTCAGTTAATGGAAGATTTAGGCGATGCTAAAAACAGTAATAATCCAAATATTGTTATGCTCGGTGGTGGTAATCCGGCCCTAGTGCCTGAGGTTAATGATATTTTTATCAATGAGTTACAAAAGCTTGTTGCTAATAATACACTTTCCAACGTATTTGGACTTTACGATGGCCCAACGGGTAATGATGCATTTCGTGCAGCTCTGGCCAAGCAACTAAAAAGTGAATACTCATGGGATTTAACCGCAAATAATATAGCGCTTGGTAATGGCAGCCAAGCCAATTTTTTTGTGTTATTTAATCTGTTAGCTGGCAGTATGCCTGATGGAAGCCATAAAAAGGTTTTATTTCCGCTGGCACCTGAATATGTAGGCTATGCAGATCAAGGCTTAACTGACGATATGTTTGTAGCAATAAAGCCCGATATCGAAATTTTAAATACTGAAAGTGGCTCAAACCAATTTAAATATATCATTAATTTTAAAGCTGTTGAGCAAGTATTAGCAAGCGACAGCAGCATTAGCGCACTGTGTGTATCGCGCCCGACTAACCCAACAGGCAATGTCATTACTGATGAAGAAGTACAGCATCTCGATTTATTGGCTAAGCAATATAATATCCCACTGATCATTGATAACGCCTACGGCGACCCATTCCCTGGGTGTATTTATACCGACGCAAACTTAACCTGGAACTCAAACATTATTTTATGCATGTCACTTTCAAAGCTTGGCCTACCGGGTTTGCGAACCGGTATTGTAGTGGCTAACAATGACATAATTAAAGCCATTGGCCGTGTGAATGGCAGTATGGTTTTGTCGCCGAATAGTTTTGGCCCAAGTTTAGTAACGCGCCTTACTAATGAAGATGAACTCCTTCCGCTGTGTAAAAATTCAGTGCTGCCTTTTTATCGAGAAAAAGCACAAACAGCAATGAACTTGTTTGATGAAATATTTGCCCACCTCCCCGTTTACTTACACAAAGTAGAAGGCGCATTTTTTATGTGGCTGTGGTTTAAAGAGGCAAAAATAACCAGCGAACAACTTTACCAAAAGCTCAAAGAGCAGGATGTTTATATTATTCCCGGGCATAATTTTTTTATTGGTATTGATGATGCTTGGGCACACAAACACCAGTGTATTCGCATTAATTATGCAACCGATGCCAGCACTTTGCGAAAAGGCTTAGAGGCCATTAAAGCCGTGATGGCATGAATTGATATTTAGGGCATTCAAACCCTTTGCATGAATACAGTGCGTGCAAAGCGTTTATAGTGCCTATAGTTATTGGCATAAACCTGTGAACAATTTAAGGTTATTCAGTCATCCTCTAAGCCGTTAAATAAGCCCTAAACTGAGGTAAGCGGTTATTACTGTTATTTATTGATTGTATTAATTTTGTGCAAACGCGCCACACCCCCTTTAAATTTATATATAAGTTGGTATGCTACGCGACCTTTTTTAACATATGATTATCATCAAAAAAGGGTTTGCCAAGGGGCGGCTATCGCTGCAAGGCACTTAATATAAGTGGCAGCAATAATACAGGCATCGCGTTATAAAACGTTAGATGTAACTTTAAATAGCAATATACAAAAGTACTATTAAGGTCAATTATGCGATTAGGACCAGGACTACTCGTCACCGCTGCCTTCATTGGACCAGGGACTATTACGACTGCCAGCGTGGCAGGTGCAAACTTTGGTTTTGCACTAATATGGACATTACTGTTTTCAGTTATTGCCACCATATTATTACAATCTATGGCGGCGCGCCTTGGCGTAGCCACCGGGCAAGATTTAGCGCAAGCGCTAAGAGCTCACATTGAAACGCCCCTATTTAAATCTCTCGCTATATTTTTAGTGATCAGCGCCATTGGAGTAGGTAGTGCCGCCTACGAGGCTGGCAACCTTAGCGGTGCCAGCATGGGATTAATTGAAATATTTCCTCATGTTAATGCCCAGCTTTGGACGCCACTCATTGCATTTTTAAGTGCGGTGTTACTTTACAGCGGTAAACACAAAGTCGTTGAAAACGCGCTTATTTTATTAGTGATTTTAATGAGCCTAGTGTTTATCTCTACACTTGTTATGGCTGCTCCCTCGCTGAGTGATGTGTTAGCAGGCTTTATTCCTAGTATGCCAGAGGGTTCAATTACCACCGTATTGGCGTTAGTGGGCACCACCATAGTGCCGTATAACTTATTTTTACACTCAGGTGTTTTAGCTGCAAGACACGACAGCAAAAGTGATAAGCAAAAAGTTATTAAGCAAACTAATGTAGATACGGGTGTGTCTATCACCTTAGGTGGCGTGATCACGCTGGCAATTTTATCAACCGCGTCAGTGGCATTTTATGGCACAGATGCAGGGCAAATTAGCGCTGCCAACATGGCGGTACAACTTGAGCCATTACTTGGCGATGCTGCCCATTACTTTTTTGCTATTGGCTTATTTGCAGCAGGTTTAACCAGCGCAATAACAGCTCCCCTTGCCGGTGCATATGCAGTATGTGGCATGTTAGGTTGGTCAAATAAAATGGATAACACCCGCTTTAAAAGTGTCGCCATTGTTATTTTATTATTTGGTGCAGCCGTGGCGTCTCTGGGTTTAGACCCTGTTGCCGTGATAATTTTTGCCCAAGCAGCTAATGGACTATTACTGCCTATTGTCACCACCTACCTAGTGTGGCTGGTTAACCAAAAAACAGTAATGGGCAAATACACCAACTCAATGTTGGTAAACTTACTTATTTTACCGGTGTTAGTGCTTATTTTTGGCTTAAGTGGTTACAAGCTGTTTAGTTTGATTTTTTGATATCACGACGCAATTTATACACACAAAAGCCGCTATATTAATAGCGGCTTTTTAAATTGCAGACCAATACTAACTTAAAAGCCGTGATGCGCTGCCTTGTGCTTATTTTCCTTAATGAGTTTTGCAAATACATAACCCCCTACTGCACCTGCACATAATTGCGCATAAAAACCCCAACCTCTTGCACCTGCAATAATAGTAATATTCATAATTGACTCAATCGCAATTAACGCCGTTGCAAACGCCACCATACCAGCAATAACAAATAGTTGTGTGCCTTGCTTGTTCATTTTTTTAGCAATAAACCAAGTAACCAAAAACGCGATAGCAAGTGCAACAGCAATAATAGCGCCATAGGTCGGTAGCAAGCCAAGCCAATCTTCAAGGATTAAGTTAACACGGTCATTAAAGCCCACTACAACACCTACATTAACTAATTGATTGACAACGTATTGACTATGAAACAAGCTAGCAAGAGTGAATGTAAGTAACCAAGAAACTAAAAATGACGGGAGTATACGTGTTAAAAACTGCATGGTTATCTCAACTTAAAATAAAACTTTTTCCTTACACTAGCAAAGGCTTGCAGGGTAAACAATCTCTATATTGTATTACGCTACTGTCACTTTTAGCGTTTTCTTGTCACGCCAGTGCCGAGTTACCAACACAGCAATACACAGCTAGTACTTTAGCAACAGGGCTCAATTCACCGTGGAGTATGGTTAAACTCCCAAACAATACCTGGTTAATCACCGAGCGTGATGGCCATGTTGTTATCATTAAAAACAACCAACAAACCCGAGTTAAAATAAACTTCGAGGGCTTATACGTTGCAGGGCAAGGTGGTTTACTTGATGTAGTGCTTTCGCCAAATTACAGTGAATCAAAAGAAATAATATTCACTTATGCCCAAGGTGAGCTTGATGCAAACAGACTCGTTATTGCCAAAGCTAAGTTTGATGGCGAGCAGTTTTCAGTACCAAAAGTTATTTATAAAGTCGCCACCGATAAAGGCACACCGCAGCATTATTCTGGCCGCGCGCTTGTGCTGCCTGATAATACCTTATTATTTTCAAGTGGTGATGGTTTTGACTACCGCGAGCAAGCACAGGTTATTACCAGTCAACTTGGCAAAACATTACGCATAAACTTAAACGGCACAATACCAAGCGATAACCCGTTTATTAGTCACAAAAACGCTAACGCGCATGCCATTTATTCACTCGGGCACCGTAACTTGCAAGGCTTGGTTTATGATTACGATACACAGCAAATTATTAGCCACGAACATGGCCCCGCAGGCGGTGACGAGCTCAACTATTTAACAGCTGGCACCAATTACGGCTGGCCAGTAATCACCAACGGCGACGATTATTCACAAGCACGTATTTCTCCCTTTAGAGACTACCCTGGAATGGCTAAACCAGCCGTAGATTGGACGCCCTCAATTGCGCCATCAGGCATGGCGTATTATGGCGATAACCATGCAGCCTTCCCTTCACTGCAACGCCACGTACTTATTACTACATTGGTCGATAAAAAGCTCTACAGTATTAATTTAGCGAATGGTGAATACACCCAGACTCATATTTTCCCAGAAGCCACAGGCAGGCTCAGAGATGTGTTTGTCACTGCTGAAGGTAATGTAGCGATATTAACGGATGGAAAAGAGGCAAAGTTAATGCTGGTAACGCCAAATTAGTCATTTATTTAAACTTATGAAACTCAAAGAAGGACTGAGTTACTTGATTTGGTTGTTCTAATTGCGGGTAATGTCCTACCCCTTCTAGTTCAATAATATCTGGATTAATGATTAATTCGCGATATCGTTTAACCATATGACGACCCGAAACAGGGTCGTCCATACCGCAAATTAAACGCATGGGTACATCTGCTTGTTGTAAAGCGCTCACCCAACGAGCGCGATGTAATTTACGCTCTGTGATGTAATAAATCAGTTTTGCCATGACTGGCTTACCCTGTTTATATGCAATTAACTGCCACAACTCGTTGAGCTCTTTTTCAGCAAGGGGCGTAGCACATATATTATCAAAATTACGCTTAAAGCTTTTATAGTTTGCAAATCGCGACACAAATCCGCCAAGTGGACTAAGTAGCAACTTTTGCAGTAATACCGGTTCATGTGTTTCTGGAAATAACCCGCCGTTAAGAAAGCAAATGCTTTGTATTTTTATGCCATGAGCTTCATTTAAGTTGCTTCTAGCAAGTAGCTCTTGGGCTACCGTATCACCATAATCGTGGCTTAAAATATGCGCTGCTTTTACATTAAAAAGCTGTAAAAAATGAGTCAGTAAATCCGCTTGCATGCTAATGGTGTAACGACTATTTTTTGGTTTATCACTAAAACCAAAGCCCAGCATATCGAGGGTAAACACCTTAAAGTGTTGAGTGAGCGCAGTCCATTGATTATGCCAATCCCAACTTGCGGTTGGGTAACCATGGATCAGTAATAAACACGGCGCGCCCTCTTCCCCTTGCACATGATATGCAATGTCATGACCTTGAAATTGAAACGTCGATTGGCTCTTATGCCACGAAGCTAATGAGTCAGTGATTATTGTAGTGTTGCTAATTACATTCATGACAATTTCTCCGCTTTAATAGGGGTTATAAACACATAAATTAAGTAACTACCGTAATTGAGGGTTAAAGTTGTGTCACTTAAATAAGTAATGAAAATATACATAAGCCGATTATTTGCGGGTAGCCATTTCCATGGCTATTATATTGAAGAAGGATGAGAATAGTTAAATTTAGGAGAGCATGTGAAAATATTGTCCGTCGATGATAACCCTCAAAATAGAAATATCATGGAAATGGTCCTATCCAAGCAACATGACATTACCTCATCTGATGGCAGCGAGCCTATATTAGCTTTAATGGAGGAACATCAGCCTCAAGTAGTCCTAATGGATATCTTACTTAGTAATGATTTCACGGGTTACGACTTGGTTAAAGAAATAAAAGAATGTGGTGCGTACGACGACTGTGAAATTATATTTATTTCAGCCTTAACATCGAGTGAAGACAAACTAACAGCTTATGGCTATGGCGGTGATGATTATATTGCCAAGCCAGTAGATTTTAAGGAACTTAACGAAAAATTAAAGCGTGTAGAACTGCGCATTACAGAGCGAAATAATCTAAAAGAAATGTTCGAAGTCGCTTCATCTACCGCTTTTACATCAATGCAACAAGCAAGCGAACTTGGAGAATTAGTCACATTTTTTACTGACAATCTTGAGGTAACGGATTTAGACACATTATTTGCTAACGTACAGCGCTATTTTACTAATGCAGGCGCCAGCTGTTGCGTAGAGTTTAGGGTAGCAAACCAATATCACCAATTCCCAAAACAAACTATTTCTGACTTGGAAAAAGAAATTCTAGAACTAGGCAGAAGAGCCAAGCGAATAGTTCCATTTAGCTCTAATTTATTATTTAACGCGCCTGCTTGTTCAATGCTTGTAAAGGGAATAAATACAAAGGATGAAGGCTTACTTGGTCGCCTTCGAGATAACTTTGCTATTTTGCTTACCATTATAGAAAGCAGGATAGAATTTATTGAACAACAATTAGAAAAAGCGACGATACGCCAACAAGCTTTAAACACCCTCAAAAGCCAACTTACTGATGATTTTAGTACCATAAAAAAGCAATGCTCAGAGCAAGATAAACAAATAAAAATACTCGTTAATGACTTATCTCAAGCTATACAATCAAAAATGATCACCCTAGGCTTAGATGAAGAGCAAGAGTCGGAGCTAGTAGGCTTAGTTGATGAAACGAAAGAAATTGTAGAAGAAACCTTAATCCTGTCTTTTACACTAGAAGATAAATTACAAGCCATTACAAAACGCTTAAAAGCTGTTGAATAATATAAGTACAATTTATAGACCAAGCCCGACAGAACCATGACGTTAAAACTTCAACCTTACTTCGCTCTTTTACAATTAAGCTCAAGAGTCAGTGATTATTGTAGTGTTACTAATGACATTCATGACAACTTCGCTGCTTTTAGAGGGTTATAAACACATAAATTAGTAACTAAATTAATTAAATCATCAACTTATGTCACCTAAATTAGAACTCTGTTGGGTGACGCCTTCGGCTTAACCAACCTACCTTTTAACGTAGGTCGGATAAGTGGCGAAGCCATGCCATCCGACAAAAATGATAAATTTACTTGGGGCAACCCGATTTATCACGCTGTGCTTAATATGCAATATAACGGCTTTTAAGCCGCTTTTGTAAATTTAAGTTCTGATATGTGAAGTTAATATTTGCTAATTTTGGTCTTCAACCAAATAATCTTTAAATAAATCATTACACTGCGTAGTTTGCATCAACTAGTTGACTAACAACAATATTTGAAATGTTTTCTTTAGACTTTAACCAAAGCTCAATGTCTGCTCTATCTTGGTTAGTCGCCGAACCAAAACGATGAACAGAACAAATAAAGCCACTGAATGACTTACAATCACCTCCACCAGCAATACAAAGTTTTCTTTTATCGATGAATTCTAAAAGCTCATCTAGCAATAAATCAAATTCCGCTTCAGTAGCATTTAAATTACAAGTAAATTCAAAACCTAGAATAGCAAATTCATCTAAATACAACTTCTTGCGTAATCGTCTACTTTTAGTACTCATAAATATCCTTTGGTATATGACGCCAACTTATTAATCTGTCAATGAAGTGGCTTAGAATAAGTTATAAAGGAGCAAAAGCCAAAGATAACTTACTATTTAACATATAGTTAAAACTTACCTAACTTCGCTAAATTGTTATCTGAGTGCTTTTATTAATGAAGAACTTAATTCACAAAGAGGATAAGAGACGCTGCTCTTTTAGAGGGAAATAACAGGTTGAATTAAGCCGTTTTGAGAAATTTAAGTTCTGATGTCTGAAGTCAAGATTTGACCCCTTTGGTTTTTTTAATCGTGGCTTAAAATATGCGTTGCCTTTACATTGAACACTTTTAAAAAATGTGTCAGTAAATCCGCTTGTATACTAATGGTGTAGCGACTGTTTTTTGGTTTATCACTAAAACCAAAGCCCAGCATATCCAGGGTAAATACCTTAAAATATTGAGTGAGCGCAGCCCATTGATTATGCCAATCCCAACTTGCGGTTGGGTAACCATGGATCAGTAATAAACACGGCGCGTCATCTTTGCCTTGCACATGATATGCAATGTTATGACCTTGAAATTCAAACGTCGATTGGCTCTTGTGCCAAGAAGCTAATGAGTCAGTGATTATTGTAGTGTTGCTAATCGTGTTACTAATGACATTCATGACAATTTCGCTGCTTTTATAGGGTTATAAACACATAAACTAAGTTACTACCTTAATTAACTTCTTAGCTTGTGTCACCTAAATTAGAACTCTGTTGGGTGGCGCCTTTGGCTTAACCAACCTACCTTTTAACGTAGGTCGGATAAGTGGCGAAGCCACGCCATCCAACAAAAAAATGATGAATTTACTTGGGACAACCCGACTTATCACGCTGTGCTTAATATGCAAAATAGCGACTTAAATTAAGCCGCTTTGAGAAGTTTAAGTTCTAATGTCTAAAGTCAAGATTTGACCCCTGTGGTTTTAATAATGGGCAAAAAACTGTCCACTAAAACGGGTGAGGAGCATTGTCCTTTTAAACGACTTGTTAGGTTTAATTTAACCAATCTGTGAAAAAAGGTTTTTCAATTCGTGAGCCAGTTATTTCAATACGATCAGGATTAGATTTCGATATATTAGACTCTACGGATTTTAATTTTAATGTTAATTCATGCAGTGTTTGTTGAATAGACATTAGTTCAGACTTGTTCACAACTTTCTCATCACTATATATACTTGCTAATGAAAACTCTAGCTGGTTAAGTGCATCAATACTCATTGGGATTGCTTTTTCGGGGAACATAGCAATTGATGCTGATGGGTTTGTCGCTGCATAAGCGATTTCAGGGGTCGCAGCCTTATGAATTCCTTGGTTTGCACCAGCAGCAAATGAAAAAATCAAGAAAGTATTAACGATATAATGTAAAGCCTTTTCCCAAGGTTCGATATTTTTGGCATATAGCACCAATAAAGCAAGCAACGCACTAAATGCAAGTGCAGTCCATACCGCAGAAATAGAAAAATTAAATACTAGAGAGTTGGTTATAATAATTACAATACCACCGCAAGCGGCTGGTGTGGACATTGATCTTGGATTTAAAAACTCATCCTTTTTCATTTTCTTTCCTTGTATGAACTCAAAACTAATGAATAAACCTAACGCTTTGCTCTCCGGAAAATTGGGAGCGTAGCGAGTAATTTTTCCGCGCTCAGCAACTTGTTAAGTGCTGTACTAATCTTTAAGTCTGATTGCATATCATTTAACATTTCCTGAAGCTCTTTTACGCAATCACGACTCACATGAACCTTTAGAACATCTGAGTCGGAAAATTTGAGTGGATATATATGTCTTGACCAACCTCGGTCATTATTCAAGTTATCAACCACTTTCGGAATCGGATCATTATTGTAGAGCGGATCCGGCCGAGAAAAGCGCCACTCCCGTTCGTATGAATTTTCGTATGGCTCCATGCTTTCAAAGAGAGTCAAAAATTTAGCCCACTTCCTTGCACCCAAAAGCCCCGCTACAATTTTATTTGTATAGGCCATCTGACGAAAGCCATCTTCCGGGTACTGAGAATTAACTATACCGTCAAGCTCTTCGATTGCTTCGTCAAAAAAAGCTTTGATTCTGTCTCGTTCTCTCCCGTGTCTTTCAATGTAACGCACCTTTTGAAAGCGCTTTTCTATAACCCAGTCTGGCGACATCTCGATACCGAAAGGCCCATACTTTTCCCAATATCTGAGACTAGGTTTTACATTGAAACCGTGCAAACATACCATTCCAAAATACTGTGGCTCTCGACTAATAAACTCACAGCGGTCAGTAAACAGATCTAGAGTCTTTCTTTGGCAAGGATTCATTATAAAGCCATGTCTTAGTATTCCTAACAGCCCTTCCAGACTCGACGTGTAATGAATGAATCTCAAAGCATCTACTCTTTTGGCACTTAACAATTTTGTCTACGACATTTGTCGGTTTATAAAACGACAAATGTCCATATATTACAATACATTTATCTTAGCCCTCAAATAGATACCTGTAAACAGTTAGTTAGCTTCACTCATGTTTTATAAATGGCGACATACACCAAAATGGTGGAGATCAGTAATATTGGACAAAGCAACAGGTACTGTCTATATATACAGCTAACTTTTACTGGAGATTCATATCATGAAATCACCATTTTTAACTATGATAGCCGAACAAATGTATCTAAAGCGTTATGCTAAAAGTACCGTTAAAGCGTATTTATACTGGATAGCTTCGTTTATTCGTTTTAACTCTATGAGACACCCTACAACGATGGGAGATAATGAGGTCGAACTTTTTTTAAATCATTTAGTCAACCAAAAAAATGTTGCTCCTAATACTCAAACACAAGCCTTAAATGCGTTGAGCTTTTTATCATTAGGTTTTATTAAGAGCAAACGAGCAACTAAACTACTGGTAGTTTTAACGCAGCAGGAAATAAATAATTTTTTTAAAGTGTGCTCTGCAAAGCATTATTTACCCCGTGCTACTTTATCGGGGGTCGTATCAAGCTTTTACCTTTAACCTCGAACCTTTAACCTTTCACCTTTTTCTGAACCCACAATAAAAAAGCCGCTGTTCGTTAAAACAACGGCTCTCTTTCTTAAAGCTTATAGCTAAAAACTGACAGCTAGTACTTTAAGCTTTACCAATCACTTCAAGTCCACCCATGTATGGGCGTAATACTTCTGGTACGACTACAGAGCCGTCGGCTTGTTGGTAGTTTTCTAGTATTGCTACAAGTGTACGGCCAACCGCTAAACCTGAGCCGTTTAGTGTGTGTAAAAGCTCTGGTTTTTTAGCACCTTCACGGCGAAAACGAGCTTGCATACGGCGCGCTTGGAAATCGACCATATTTGAACAAGACGAAATTTCGCGGTAGGTATCTTGTGCTGGTAACCATACTTCTAAATCGTATGTTTTAGCTGCGCCAAAGCCCATGTCGCCCATACATAAAATCACTTTACGGTATGGCAATTCTAGCGCTTGTAAAATTTGTTCAGCATGGCCTGTTAGCTCTTCGAGAGCTTGCATTGAATCTTCTGGTTTTACAAGTTGTACTAGTTCAACTTTATCAAACTGGTGCTGACGGATTAAACCGCGTGTATCGCGACCATAGCTGCCTGCTTCACTTCTAAAACATGGCGTATGCGCTGTTAAGCGAATAGGTAAATCGCTTTCTTCGTAAATTTCATCACGTGCGCTGTTAGTAAGCGGTACTTCTGCCGTAGGAATTAAGCTAAAACCAGCTTGTTGCTCGCCATCATCGTTCACTAGGCCTAACGTGTGGAATAAATCGCCGGCAAACTTAGGTAATTGGCTGGTGCCGTAAAGGCTTGCGCTATTCACTAAGTACGGTACATACATTTCTGTGTAGCCGTTTTTATCTGTGTGGGTGTCTAGCATGTATTGGGTAAGTGCACGGTGCATACGTGCTACTTGGCCGCGCATTACGGTAAAACGTGCGCCACTAATTTTAACGCCCATTTCAAAGTCTAGGCCGTTTAGGTCTTGCCCTACGTCAACGTGGTCTTTAACTTCAAAATCGTACTTTTTAGGGGTGCCCCAAGTTAAAATTTCTACGTTGTCGTCTTCGTCAGCGCCTTCTGGTACCGACTCGTCCGGTAAGTTTGGAATTGCTAAGGCAATTTGTTTAATTGCTTCTAACACTTCGTCTTGCTCAGCTTTAGCCGCGTCTAACTCGCTGCCTAAGTTAGCAACTGCGTCTAGCAATGGTTGTGCGTCTTCGCCTTTTGCTTTTGCTTGGCCAATGGCTTTAGCACTGGCGTTACGTTGACTTTGAAGTTCTTGCGTTTTTACTTGTAATGTTTTGCGTTTTTCTTCAAGTTCAGTCACTACCGCTACATCTAGCTCATAACCACGTGCGGCTAATCGAGCGGCAGTTTGTTCGACATCTTGACGTAAATATTTAGAATCTAACATGTTAGTTTTTTAACCTTTTTGCATTACTAGCTGAAGGCCCAGCCAAGCCATAAAAATACACACCATCACGTTTAAGATGATATTGAGGGCCATTTTAATAAAGTGACCTTGTTGTAATAACAACAACGAATCCATTGAGAATGTTGAAAAGGTGGTTAACGCACCTAAAAAGCCAATTCCGATGAGGGTTTTAGCAGGACTGACGGCAATAACTTGTTTATCTATTAAACCGTATAAAATGCCCATCAACAATGAACCCAGAATATTAACCGTCAACGTGCCAAAAGGGAATCCCCTACCGAGGAGTTTTAGCATGGTTTCGCTAATAAAAAACCGTAAACAGGCTCCTGACGCTCCGCCAAGGGCTATCATCATGTAAAGTTTAATCATGCTCATAACGTTTTATTGGGCTTTGTGCGTCGCGCTCTTTTAAATAATCGAGCTTTTGTTTAATTTTTTGCTCAAGTCCACGATCACTTGGCTGGTAGTATTGTTTTCCATCCATTTCTGGCGGTAGGTATTTTTCGCCAGCAGCAAATGCGCCTTCTTCGTTATGCGCGTAACGATACTCTGCGCCATAGCCTAAGTCTTTCATTAAGTTAGTGGGGGCGTTGCGTAAATGCTCTGGTACTGGGTAGCTTGGCTCGTTTTTAGCGTCCTGTTTGGCTTGATTAAACGCCATATAAACCGCATTACTTTTAGGTGCACTGGCTAAATATAAGGTGGCCTGTGCAATGGCGCGCTCACCTTCGCTTGGGCCAACACGCTGAAAAATATCCCATGCGTTTAAAGCCACTTCCATCGCTCGTGGATCGGCGTTGCCGATGTCTTCTGTGGCAATTGCTAATAAGCGCCTTGCAACATAAAGCGGGTCGCCGCCACCCGCTAAAATACGGCAGTACCAGTAAAGCGCACCATCTGGCGAACTGCCCCGTACTGATTTATGAAACGCCGAAATTAAATCGTAAAATTCATCGCCGCCTTTATCGTATTTAGCTAAATGCGTGGGGAGTACTTGGCTCAGTACCTGTTCGTCTACGTTGTACTTGCCGTTTTGCTCAGTGGTTAAATCGACTGCTTGCTCGAGTAAATTAAGCACTTTACGAGCATCGCCACCGCTTGCTTGGCACAGCGCTTGTTTGGCGTTATCTGCAATCACGATTTGCTTTTGGCTAAGTTGTTCGTCTTGTTTGAGTGCGCGCTCTATTACTGTGTATAAGTCGCTTTCCTGCAAGGATTTTAATACATAGACCCTTGCGCGAGATAAAATCGCATTATTAAGCGCAAACGACGGATTTTCGGTGGTGGCGCCTACAAATATGAAAGTGCCATCTTCAATATGCGGTAAAAACGCGTCTTGCTGAGACTTATTAAAGCGGTGTACTTCGTCAACAAACATTAAAGTGCGCTGACCGCGGCTTTGTAAGTTATCGCGCGCTTGGGTTACGCTATCGCGTATATCTTTCACCCCGGCAGTTACCGCCGACATTTGAATTAGTTCAGCGTCTGCATGGTTGGCAATAATTTGCGCCAGCGTAGTTTTACCTACCCCCGGCGGCCCCCATAAAATTAAACTATGGCAGCGCCCTGCTACTATCGCTTGATGAAGAGGTTTATCAGCGCTGAGTAAATGTTGCTGCCCTATGTAATCGTTAAGCGATAAAGGGCGCATACGCGCAGCGAGTGGGCGCACATCGGGCCCAAAGTTAAATCCTAAATTACTCACCGTTACTCTGATCGTCTATTTCTACACCCGCTGGCGGGGTAAATTCAAAAGTTGTTTTATCAAGCTCAGTATTAACCTGTGCATTGCTAAATGTAAACGCAGACAGCTGGCCTGAGTTATCTTTAACTACCAGTTTTGCAAGCCCTTGCTCGTTATTAGCAAAAGTAATATCAAGCTGCTCTACTTGGCTTTCTACGCCTTTATTTGGGGTAATGCTAAAGCCTAAGTCAGTAGCGATCACGCTGTATTTTTCCCATTGCGCAGGGTCTTTAGAGGTGAGCAATATAAACGGCGTTGAGTCAATTAAACCGCTGGTTTTCATAATGGTTACTTGCTCAGCAAAGCTATCAAAGTAATAGGTTTTATCGCCGTTTGATACAAATAAAGTGTCGTCTGGGTTAGTTTGCTGCCAGCGGATCATTAATGGCTGTTGCAACGCAATATTGCCTTGACCTTGCATTACCAGTTGGCCTTCACCGTCGGTTACGTTTTGTTTAAATTGTGCTTTAAAACTTTTTAAGGTCGATAACTTATCTTGTAATGCTTGGCTGTCGTCAGCAAAGCTTGGCATCGCCACTAAACTGCCCAATACCAATAATAAACTACTTAATTTTTTCATTAATTTGCTCCATTAGGTACTAATACATCGCGCGCGCCGTTGTGTCCTGGTGCACTCACGATACCTGATGTTTCCATTTGTTCTACTAATCGTGCAGCACGGTTATAGCCTACACGTAATTTACGTTGCACTGATGATACCGACACTTTACCGGTTTCTATTACAAAAGCGACCGCTTCGTCGTATAACGGATCTGACTCTTCATCGCCATTTTCACTGGCTTCCCCTGGTAATAGAATATCTTCCGTGGCATCGCCATTTAAAATCTCGTCTATGTAATTTGGTTTAGCACGGGCTTTCCAATCGTTTACCACAGCATGTACTTCATGGTCGTCTACAAACGCGCCATGCACACGCTCAGGTACACTGGTACCTGGCGGTAAATAAAGCATGTCACCCATGCCTAATAAATTTTCTGCGCCTTGTTGATCCAGTATGGTGCGCGAGTCTATTTTACTTGATACCTGAAACGCCATACGTGTAGGTATATTCGCTTTAATTAAACCGGTTATTACATCAACCGACGGACGCTGCGTTGCCAAAATTAAGTGAATACCCGCAGCACGCGCTTTTTGCGCAATACGAGCAATTAACTCTTCAACTTTTTTACCTACAATCATCATCATGTCGGCAAATTCGTCAATAACCACCACTATGCTAGGTAATTTATCTAGCTCATCGGGGCCATCTTTCATGCCGTCGGTGTCTTTAAATAATGGATCCATA
Source organism: Pseudoalteromonas issachenkonii (assembly GCF_002310795.1). Lineage (NCBI taxonomy): Bacteria > Pseudomonadati > Pseudomonadota > Gammaproteobacteria > Alteromonadales > Pseudoalteromonadaceae > Pseudoalteromonas > Pseudoalteromonas issachenkonii. The sequence continues at coordinate 1,439,066 of NZ_CP011030.1, read as the reverse complement.
ATTGGGTAGCCCGCTTCTTTGGCTTCCATTACTTTTTGGTTGTAACCTTTTAAGTTACGTACACCTAAAGCCGACATCAGCTTATAACGGCGTTCCATTTCACCTACACACCAGCGCAGTGCGTTGGCCGCTTCTTTCATGTCAGTTACAACTTCACACAATAAATGCGGAATGCCTTCGTAAACTGAAAGCTCAAGCATTTTCGGGTCAATCATGATCATACGTACATCTTCAGGGCCCGATTTATACAGTAAGCTTAATATCATTACATTAACGCCCACTGACTTACCTGAACCGGTTGTACCAGCTACCAGTAAGTGTGGCATTTTACCTAGGTCGGCACACACAGGTTGCCCTGCAATATCTTTACCTAGCACCATGGTCAGTGGCGATGGGTTTTGCTCAAACTTAGGCGCGTTTATGACTTCTGATAAACGTACAATTTCACGGTATTTATTAGGCAACTCAATACCGATATAGGTTTTACCTGGAATAACTTCAACCACGCGCACACTAATTGCCGAAAGTGAACGCGCTAAATCTTTTGACAGCCCTGTAATTTTAGACACCTTGATACCCGGTGCTAAATCAAGCTCAAAACGAGTAACAACAGGCCCTGGATATACTCCAACTACGGTTGCTTGTACGTTAAAATCGAGTAATTTTGTTTCTACAAGGCGCGATACACTATCAAGCTCTTCTTGCGAAATAGGGTTTTTAGCTTTGTCGGGTCTGTCGAGTAAATCCAGTGACGGCAATGGCCCCGGAGGTGGCTCTTGCTCTAATAATTGTTCAAACTTCTCTTTTGCAGTTGGCGGCGGTTGAAACCCTGATTTTGGCTTGTTAATTGGCCTTGCTGGTGAAACCACGGTTGTTGCTGGTTTTTCAGGTTCAACCACTGGGCTTTGATCCAGCGCGTTAAGTGCTGCCTCGGTGTCCATCGGTTCATCGTCTATGGCGCTGAAACTAATTTCTTGATCGAGTATTTGGTCAAGCTCGTCAAACGGCATAAACTCTTCGTCTTGAGGGGCATTAACCTTAGTTGCTGGTTTATCGAGTGCTTTTGGTTTGTCTGCTACTTTATTAGCAAGTTCAGGTTCTTGTTGGCGTGTATCGTCTTCAAAATAAGCATCAGGTTGCTCGTCTTGTACTTTACCTGCAATGCGTTCACGTTGCATCCAGCCTCGGGCATAGGTCACCAAAAAGCGGTATAACCTAACAATTAAATCACCTAAGTAATCAACAAATTGTACCCACGACACACCTGTTAATAGGGTTAACCCTGCAAAAAAGAAACACAGTAGTAAAATAGAGGTACCGGTAAAATTAAACGCTGGCATCATGGCTGATGCAATCACATCACCCACTACCCCACCGGATGAAAAATTATAAATATCATCAAAATTAATACTGCTAATAGCGGTGGCTGAGGTAATAAACAGCGCAAAACCAATAATGCGTAATCCAAGTGTGGTGTAATCGAGTTGTAAAATACGGTGTGGCTGCTTAAACACCAAGTAACCTAGCAGCTGAATAGCCGCTGGCACAAAATAGGCAAGCCAGCCAAAGGTAAGTAATAGTATGTCGGCCACCCACGCGCCCGCTGTACCCGTAATATTTTGTACGTTGGTAAATTCACCCGTTTGCGACCAAGCAGGATCGGCAGGATGAAAACTAATTAAAGCACATAAAATAAATACCGCTGCAAAGGTGCTGACGATGAGCCCCGTTTCTAATAGTCTTTGTACACCGTTTAGGCGCATAATTACCTATCCCTCATTATTATTTTTTACACTCACTTGGCAATAGAATACCTTAGCAGGAAATGTATTTTGATGCACTTTATCTTAACCATGATGGCCTGATTATGAACAAGTTTTTATTATTTAGTCGTACACTTATTAAAAAAGCAAAGTTGGCTGCAACAATAAAAGTATATTAAAGGCTGTTACTCTATCATTAAGCAACAAAAGGACGGATAACCACGCCCTCTTCACCTTTTACTTCTTCCATGACTACATAGGTGCGGCTTTCACTCACATTAGGCAGCTTTAATAATATATCACCGAGCACGCCTCGGTATTCTGACATATCGTTAACCCGGGTTTTTAATAAAAAGTCGAAATTACCCGAAACCAAATGACATTCTATAATTTCTTCGTGCTTTCTAACAGCAGCACTGAACTCTTCAAATACGTCGGGCGATGTTTTGGTAATGGTTACTTCCACATACACAGAAAGCCCTTGACCAAGCTTGGCAGGATCAACCACGGCTTTGTAGCCTAAAATATACCCTTCGCGCTCTAGCTTTTTCACTCGCTCTAGACAGGGCGTGGCGCTTAGGCCAACTCGTCGGGCCAGTTCAACATTTGACAGGCGGCCATCGAGTTGTAATTCGACTAAAATCTTGCGATCAATACGGTCTAATAAGTTATGCATAGCTTTTTAGTTTTTTATTCTAATAAAATCGATTTAACAGATACTAACACTACAAAGACCTTAAAAAAAGGTGAGACACACTACCCTAGCATGAATATAATAGTGAAAAATTTTTATCCCGTTCTAACAAGGCAAAATTATGATTATTGGTGTACCTAAAGAAATTAAAAACCATGAGTACCGTGTAGGTATGGTTCCTGCGAGTGTTCGCGAACTTGTAAATCACGGTCACCAAGTGATTGTTGAAACTAACGCTGGTATGGGCATTGGTTTTACAGATGATGATTATGTTCAAGCAGGTGCTGAAATTTTAGAAACAGCTGCTGACGTTTTTGCAAAAGCAGAAATGATCATCAAGGTAAAAGAGCCACAAGCTGTTGAACGTGCAATGTTACGTGAAGACCAAATTCTTTTCACTTACCTTCACCTTGCACCGGATCTTCCACAAACTGAAGACCTTGTTAAAAGTAAAGCAATCTGTATTGCTTATGAAACAGTGACTGATGCACGCGGCGGTTTACCACTATTGGCACCAATGAGTGAAGTAGCGGGCCGTATGTCTATTCAAGCAGGTGCACAAGCGCTAGAAAAAGCAAACCACGGTCGTGGTATGTTACTAGGTGGTGTACCAGGTGTTGAGCCAGCTAAAGTTGTTGTTATTGGTGGCGGCATGGTTGGTCGTAGCGCTGCACAAATGGCGGTTGGCTTAGGTGCTGAGGTTGTTGTACTTGACCGTAACATCGACGTACTACGTGCACTAGACGCACAGTTTGGTAACAAAGTTAAAGCTATTTACTCAACAGCTGACGCGCTTGAAAAGCACGTACTAGAAGCTGACCTAGTAATTGGTGGCGTGCTTATCCCAGGTGCTGCTGCACCTAAACTAGTGACTGCTGAACACATTAAAGCAATGAAGCCTGGTGCTGCTATTGTTGATGTTGCGATTGACCAAGGTGGTTGTATTGCAACCTCTAAAGCAACTACGCACGCTGATCCTACTTTCATCGTTGATGAAGTTGTTCACTACTGTGTTGCTAACATGCCTGGTGCTGTTCCACGTACATCTACGTTTGCACTTAATAATGCAACATTACCGTTCATCATTAACCTTGCAAACAAAGGTTACAAAAAAGCACTACTAGATGACGCCCACTTCTTAAAAGGCTTAAACGTAATTAAAGGCCAAGTAACATACAAAGAAGTAGCTGAAGCGTTCAACATGGAATATGTTGACCCACGTACTGCAGTAGAAAACGCGTAACAATAATAGTTACCGCTTATACCTAAGTCATTATTTAGGTATAAGCATTAAAAAAGCAGCTAATTAGCTGCTTTTTTTGTATCTAAATTTTAGGGTCTGTGGTCAACAGATCCTCGTATTATATAAATCGTTTAATAATAAAGTCGACTTTTACGCGCTTAGCTTGACCAAGCAGTTTTTTCACCGGCTGCGGGTAATCGTCCATGGTTTCTAAATCATCAGGGCCGGTTAAACGACGACAATGCTTTAAAATTTCTTGGCGTTCATTATCAATGTCGCGCATTATCGTTTGCTCAGGATCTTCTATCAGGATGCCATTTTCGATATCGAGCCCCCACGCGCGCGGATTTAGGTTATGCCCACTGAGTAAATGTACTTTGCGGTCGCAGCAAATCCCTTTTAGATGGAACGAGTTACTCTCGTGTTTCCAAAGGTATACGTTTAGGTTGCCATTATCTATGTGGCGTTTTTGCGATTTTACAAACTTGTGCAAAATAGTTTCGTATAAATAAGGCAGTGCACCAATTTTACTAAATGGCTCGCTAGGTGGCAGGTAAAAATCGTTTGCGGTTTTATCGCCCACCACAATAGTAACCTGCTTACCTTGCTTTAATAAGCGACGTAAAGAGCGCATTAAAGGCGCTGGAAAATTAAAATACGGCGTGTATAACACCAATTCTTGCTCGGTGGTATCAAATAACGCTTTAATTAAGCGATTGAGCTCGTTATTACGACGGCCTAACCCTAAAAATAAACGAATACCCATTGCATGGGTATTAAACTCTTGCGCATTTTTATAACTTGCCGATTTAAGCTCACGCATAAGTTGCTTTTGTTCAAGCTTAAAGTCAGCCATACGTTTAAGCGGTCGTTGATCAATTCTTGGTACCGCTTCAGAACTTAATAAAGTTGATTCGATAAAATCGACTACTGAGTCACATAATTCGCTTTGCGATACTAAAAAGTAGCGATCGAGCCGGTATCGGTCGCTATATTGCAAATACACATTATTTAAACTGGCACCGCTGTAGAGCAGTGTGTCGTCAATAACAAAGCCTTTTAAATGTAACACCCCAAACAGTTCTTTTGCCTTTACGGGGACACCATACACTTGAACGTTTGAATTAAATTTTTCTAAATCGTCGCAATATAAGCTTGCATTGCCCTCTGACTTTTCAGCTCCAATTAAACCGCGTTGCGCACGATGAAAATCCACCAATACTTTTATCTCAAGCGCAGGATTAGCTAACGAAGCACTGTGTAGTGCAGCTAATATTTCACGACCCGCTTCATCATCTTGTAAGTAGAGTGTGGTGATATAAATTCGTTTTTTTGCGTTGGCAATTAAATCTAACAATTGCGTACGGTATTCTTGCGCATTGGTTAAGACGTTAACGTCTTTTGAAGTCAACCCAAATGCGGGTTTCTCTTGCCAAAATAACATAGTTGCCTATTCACTTAGGTCACATAATTAAGCAGTGACAAATCAAAATTAGTTAAAAGATAACAAAAAAAATCAGGCTGGTCATGAATTAACGTCGTTTTATTGGCTAACAGTCTATTTATTAGTCGAGCACTGCCTATAAGTCATTTACTAGTACACATTAATGAACAGCTTCGGAATTTGCGAAAAAAAATAATCTCATCTTTTATTTACTTCCTGCTTGTTTTTCTTAGAATCGGGCGCATTAAAACCGTATTAAACGTTTAGGAAAAGATCATGACTGAAGCAAAACATTGTAAGTTACTTATTTTAGGTTCGGGCCCTGCAGGCTATACAGCTGCAGTTTACGCTGCACGTGCTAATTTAAACCCTGTTTTAATTACAGGTATTCAACAAGGTGGCCAGCTAACAACCACTACTGAAGTTGAAAACTGGCCTGGCGATGCACACGGTTTAACCGGCCCTGCATTAATGGATCGTATGAAAGAGCATGCAGAACGCTTTGAAACTGAAATTGTGTTCGACCACATCAACAAAGTTGACGTATCTAAGCGCCCTTTCACACTAACCGGTGACCAAGGTACTTACACCTGTGATGCTTTAATCATTGCAACAGGTGCTTCTGCGAAATATTTAGGCTTAGAGTCTGAGACTAATTTCCAAGGTCGCGGCGTTTCAGCTTGTGCAACCTGTGACGGCTTTTTCTATAAAGGTCAAAAAGTAGCGGTTGTTGGTGGTGGTAATACAGCGGTTGAAGAAGCGTTATACCTGTCTAACATTGCTGATGAAGTTCATGTTATTCACCGTCGTGATAGTTTCCGTAGTGAAAAGATTCTTGCTGACCGCCTTGCTGAAAAAGCAGCGAACGGTAACGTTGTCATGCACTACAACCGTACACTTGATGAAGTGCTTGGTGACCAAATGGGTGTTACCGGCGTTCGCATTAAAGATGTGGCATCAGATGCTACTGAAGAACTTGATTTAGCGGGTGTGTTTATTGCCATTGGCCATAAGCCAAACACCGATATGTTTGAAGGTCAGCTAGAAATGAAAGACGGCTACTTAGTAGTTGAGTCTGGTCTTAACGGTAATGCAACACAAACTAGTGTGCCAGGCGTATTTGCTGCCGGTGATGTGTCTGATCATATCTACCGTCAAGCAATCACTTCTGCGGGTACTGGCTGTATGGCTGCACTTGATGCAGAACGCTTTTTAGATAACCTATAAGTTTTCATAACATATAGTAAGGGCTGAATTTTCAGCCCTTTTTTTGTGGCCAAAAATTATAAAGGCTCATCCAACACCGAAAAGTACTCATTGCAGCCGTATAAACATTCACAAAATTTATACTGAAAATCAATCGTATTTATACAATTAATGGCTTAGGTACGATAGGATCTAAGGGTGAGCAACGAATACCGTCAAATTATATAAGTAAAACTAACTATAATTATCGTCAGGAATAAAAGCTTTATTCATTTAGGCATTACTAGAGACTGTAAAATCAGTTAAAATGCTAAACTTCATATCAAGTAAATTACCGAGAGTTTTCTATGAGTTTGTATACAAAATATATGGAAGAAATCCAAACCCGTAAAACGGAGCTTGGATTAAGCCCACAACCAATCGATAGCGCTGAACTAGTATCAGAAATAATTAATCAAATTAAAGATACTAATAACGAGCACCGTAAAGATTCACTGCATTTCTTTATTTATAATACTTTACCTGGAACAACTAGTGCTGCGGGCGTTAAAGCACAGTTTCTAAAAGAAATCATTTTAGGTGAAGAGCACGTTGCAGAGATCACTCCAGAATTTGCATTTGAACTGCTTTCACACATGAAAGGCGGCCCGTCAATTGAAATGCTAATTGATTTAGCATTTGGTGATGACGCAGCAATTGCAGCACAAGCGGCTGAAGTACTTAAAACTCAGGTATTCTTATACGATGCTGATATGGAGCGCATAAAAGCGGCCTACGAAGCAGGTAACGCAATTGCTAAAGAATTACTAGAGAGTTTCTCAAAAGCTGAATTCTTCACAAAACTACCTGACATCGAAGAAAAAATCGAAGTAGTAACTTACATTGCTGGTGAAGGCGACATCTCAACTGATTTACTGTCTCCAGGTAACCAAGCACACTCACGTGCTGACCGTGAATTACACGGTAAGTGTATGATCACTGAAGAAGCACAACAAGAAATCGTTGAACTTCAAAAGAAACACCCTAATGCTAAAGTAATGCTTATTGCTGAAAAAGGCACCATGGGCGTTGGTTCATCTCGTATGTCTGGTGTAAATAACGTTGCACTTTGGGCGGGTAAACAAGCAAGTCCATACGTTCCTTTCATCAACATTGCACCTGTTGTTGCAGGTACTAATGGTATCGCACCAATCTTCTTAACGACGGTTGATGTAACCGGCGGTATTGGTCTTGATCTTAAAAACTGGGTTAAGAAAGTAGATGCAGACGGCAATACTGTAACTGATGAAAATGGCGATGCAGTGCTTGAAGAAGCTTATTCAGTTGCCACAGGTACTGTATTAACAATCAATACAAAAGAGAAAAAGCTTTATAACGGTGATAAAGAACTGGTTGATGTATCATCAGCGTTCACACCGCAAAAAGTTGAATTCATGAAAGCTGGTGGTTCATACGCTGTAGTATTTGGTAAGAAACTACAAACGTTTGCTGCTGAAACGCTCGGCATTGAAACTCCTCTTGTGTATGCACCTTCAAAAGAAATTTCACATGAAGGCCAAGGCTTAACAGCGGTTGAAAAAATCTTTAACCGTAATGCGGTAGGTGTTCTATCTGATACACCACTTCATGCAGGCTCAAACGTTCGCGTTAAAGTGAACATCGTTGGTTCGCAAGATACAACCGGTCCAATGACAGCACAAGAATTAGAAGCGATGGCGGCTTCAACGATTTCACCACTTGTTGATGGTGCTTATCAGTCTGGTTGTCACACTGCATCAGTATGGGATAGCAAAGCGCAAGCAAATATTCCAAAACTAATGGCGTTCATGAATAAGTTTGGTTTGATCACTGCACGTGACCCGAAAGGCGTTTACCATGCAATGACTGACGTTATTCACAAAGTATTGAACGACATTACAATTGATGATCGCGCTATCATCATCGGTGGTGACTCGCATACTCGTATGTCTAAAGGCGTTGCCTTTGGTGCCGATTCAGGTACTGTTGCTGTTGCACTTGCAACCGGTGAATCAGCGATGCCGATTCCTGATTCAGTTAAAGTGACGTTTAAAGGCAAAATGGCTAAGCACATGGATTTCCGCGACGTTGTACATGCAACGCAAGCGCAAATGCTTAAGCAATTTGGTGGCGAAAACGTATTCCAAGGTCGTATCATTGAAGTGCATATTGGTACCCTAATGGCTGACCAAGCGTTTACTTTCACTGACTGGACTGCAGAAATGAAAGCGAAAGCGTCAATCTGTATTTCAAATGATGAAACGCTAATTAAGTCAATTGAACTTGCTAAATCACGTATCCAAATCATGATCAACAAAGGTATGGATAACGAAGCGCAAACGCTACAAGGTCTAATCGACTTAGCTGACAAACGTATTGCAGGTATTCAATCTGGTGAAGAGCCAGCACTTTCTCCAGACGACAACGCTAAATACCACGCAGAAGTTGTGGTTGATTTGGACCAAATCGTTGAGCCAATGATTGCCGATCCAGACGTGAACAACGATGACGTTTCTAAGCGTTATACTCACGATGTGATCCGCCCTGTTTCTTTTTACAACGACAAACCTGTTGATTTAGGTTTCGTTGGTTCGTGTATGGTTCACAAAGGCGATATGAAAATTATTGCTCATATGCTGCGTAACCTAGAAAAGAAAAACGGTTCTATCTCATTCAAAGCACCATTAGTTGTTGCGCCACCAACATACAACATTGTTGATGAGCTTAAAGCGGAAGGCGACTGGGATATTCTTGCTAAATACGCAGGTTTTGAATTTGACGATGAAAAACCAAAAACAGCGGCACGTACTAAGTATGAAAATATCCTATACCTAGAACGCCCTGGTTGTAACTTATGTATGGGTAACCAAGAAAAAGCCGAACCTGGTGACACTGTTATCGCAACATCAACTCGTCTGTTCCAAGGCCGTGTAGTAGCCGATACATCTGAGAAAAAAGGTGAGTCACTACTGGGTTCTACGCCGGTTGTAGTACTTTCTACTGTACTTGGTCGTTTCCCGACTATCGAAGAGTATATGTCTGCGGTTGAAGGTATTGACCTTACCTCGTTTACACCTGTTGAAGAAGCAATGACAACTAAGTTTAACGCTGGACAAGCAGTACCTGTAAAAGTGGTTAGCTAATTCGATTAGTTTACACTTTTTAAGCTAATAATTAAAAGCGCGTTTTAAACGCGCTTTTTTTTTTGCCTAACAAAAATAGCGCTTAGAAAGTAAGTCCTATGCAGTGACACAATAATTTGTGGTTTGTGATTTTAAAGCAGCAGGTTACACTTTATCTTGACCATGCAGTTATTCAATCGGTGTTATGACTAAACAACTCTATCAACTCGCTCAAAGCCACTTTGCTTTTCCTGATCCCAACCATGCATTAGATGATCCCGATGGTTTACTTGCCATTGGTGGATGCTTATCGGTAACGCGATTAAAAAATGCCTATTTATCTGGTATTTTTCCGTGGTTTAGTGAACACGAGCCAATTATGTGGTGGTCACCTAGTGAACGCGGTATTGTTGAGCTTAATGACTTTCATGTTAGTAAAAGCTTACGAAAACATTTAAAAAAGCACCCGGTCACCGTAACCATTAATCATGCCTTTGAAGAAGTGATAGAAGCATGTCGCGATCAACGTCTTGATACTGATGGCACTTGGATCACCCCGCAAATGCAACAGGCGTACATTAATGCCCATCACAATGGCTTGGCCCATAGTTTAGAGGTATGGCGCGAGGGAGAGCTTGCAGGTGGCTTATATGGCATCATGCAAACCGGTGTTTTTTGTGGTGAATCAATGTTTCATCATCAAACAAATTGCTCCAAACTGGCTATGTGGGCGCTGGTTAATTGGCTTAAACGCCATAATGCGCATTTTATTGATTGCCAATTAGAAAATCCTTATTTAATGTCGTTAGGTGCTAGCGTTATTCCACGTGAAGAATTTTTAACTAAACTTAATAAAGCACAGTGTTACACCCCACCTGACAGCATGTGGCAACCACAGGAGCTATTAGCGATTTATGAATGAACAACTTCCCGCTCGTATTGGCCTAAGCCAACCATTTGAATGCAGTTATTTGCCTAACCGCCAAGAGCAACTGTTGGTCATACTCGATCCAAGTTGTTACAGCAGCAATAAGTTTGAGTCATTATTAGGATTGGGCTTTCGTCGCAGTGGTAACCAAATTTACCGTCCGCACTGCCCTATTTGCAGCGCGTGTAGTTCTGTGCGCGTTTTAGCTGATGAGTTTATGCCGACAAAATCGCAAAAACGTAAACTTAACAAAGCAAAAAACCGCTTTGAGGTAAAATATTCTCAAGTTGAACGCGAACAATACTATCCACTTTACAGTAAATACATTAGCTTGCGCCACCAAGACGGTAGTATGTATCCACCTGATAAATCACAATTTCAAAGCTTTTTGTTTTGTAGTTGGTTAACCATTACTTTTATTGAGCTTTGGGATCAAGAAAACTTAGTGGCTGTTGCTGTAACTGATTGTATGGACAATGCTATTTCGGCAATTTATACATTTTTTGACCCTGACTATGAGCACTTTAGTTTAGGCACTGTGATGATATTACAGCAACTTAAATTTGCTAAACTGCAACAAAAACAATTTGTTTATTTAGGCTATCAAATAGATGAATGCGACAAAATGAACTATAAAACCCAGTTTTTACCTGCTCAAAAACAGTGCAATGACCAGTGGCTGGCTATTTAATTTACAAAAATAGCCCCTGCGCCTTTACTTATTGGCGTATTTTGGGCAAAATCTGCAGCGTTTAACTATTAAAGAGGTGTTACGCTAAACATGGCGAAAGAAGACGTAATCGAAATGCAAGGGACAGTCCTTGATACTTTACCAAATACAATGTTCCGAGTTGAGCTAGAAAATGGTCACGTAGTTGTGGCTCATATTTCAGGTAAAATGCGCAAAAACTATATCCGTATTTTAACCGGCGATAAAGTAACGGTAGAAATGACTCCTTACGATTTATCGAAAGGTCGTATCGTATTCCGTGCTCGCTAAGTAAGTGCGTAAACGAGATTTAGTTTTTGGCTAGTGCAAACTAGCTTTAAGCGTTTATTAAATGTAATTAATGGATACTCGCCAGTAATTACATTTAATAAACAAAAAACCCAGCCTTTGCTGGGTTTTTTGTTGTCTATTTCTTAGGCAAATAAAAAAGCCTGCGCAAAGCAGGCTTTTGTATAACGACCATTAGGCTGGGGTTAAATCACTTTCGTAATCAAAACGCAGCTTTTTATCTTTAACCGATACTTTTACCGTACCGCCAGAAATTAGCTCACCAAACAGTATTTCGTTTGCCAATTGCTTTTTAAGGTCTTCCTGAATAACACGTGCCATAGGGCGTGCGCCCATTGCTTTGTCATAGCCTTTGTCAGCCAACCATTCACGTGCTTTAGACGTCAGCTCAAGATTAACTGATTTCTTGTCTAGTTGCGCTTGAAGCTCCACAACGAACTTATCAACCACTTGTAAAATAACTTCTTTATCGAGGTGATTAAACCAAATAATGTTATCTAAGCGGTTTCTAAATTCTGGTGAAAATACTTTATTAATTTCACCCATTGCATCGTGCGTATGGTCTTGCTCACTAAAGCCAATCGACTTACGTGTGGTTTCTTGCACGCCGGCATTAGTGGTCATCACGACTACGACGTTTCTAAAGTCGGCTTTACGACCATTATTATCAGTTAGCGTACCGTGATCCATAACTTGCAATAAAATGTTGTAGATATCTGGATGGGCTTTTTCAATCTCATCCAAAAGTACAACAGCGTGTGGATTTTTAATGACCGCTTCTGTTAGTAAGCCGCCTTGTTCAAAACCAACATAACCCGGAGGCGCACCAATTAAACGGCTCACCGCATGGCGCTCAACATATTCAGACATATCAAAACGAATAAACTCAACGCCCATACATTTAGCTAATTGCTTGGTAACCTCAGTTTTACCGACCCCCGTTGGGCCTGCAAATAAGAACGAACCAACCGGTTTGTTCTCATTCGCTAAACCTGAACGCGACAAACGAATGGCAGAAGTTAATGCATCAATAGACTGATCTTGCCCAAACACTAACATTTTTAAGTTACGGTCTAAGTTTTTCAGCGTTTCTTTATCAGACGACGATACATTTTGTGGCGGAATACGCGCCATTTTTGACACAATCAGCTCGATATCAGAAACACCAATCGTTTTTTTACGTTTAGAGGTAGGTAACAAGCGTTGGCTTGCACCCGCTTCATCAATAACATCAATCGCTTTATCAGGCAGATGACGTTCGTTAATGTACTTAGCGCTAAGCTCGGCTGCGGCCTTTAACGCTTTTTGCGTGTAACGAATACCATGGTGTGCTTCATAACGCTCTTTTAAGCCGTTAAGAATTTTAGTGGTGTCTTCCACACTGGGCTCAAGCACATCAATTTTTTGAAAGCGACGTACCAAGGCACGGTCTTTCTCAAAAATGTTTTTGTACTCACCATAGGTGGTAGAACCCATACAACGCAATTGTCCACTGGAAAGTAGCGGTTTAATTAAGTTTGAGGCATCCATTACCCCACCCGATGCAGCACCTGCACCGATAATGGTATGAATTTCATCTATAAATAAAATAGAGCCTGGTTTAGCTTGCAGCTCTTTTAATAAGCTTTTAAAGCGCTTCTCAAAATCGCCTCGGTATTTAGTACCTGCAAGCAAAGCGCCCATATCTAATGAGTAAACAACCGCATCAGCAATAACTTCAGGCACTTGCTCGTTAACAATTCGATACGCTAAACCCTCAGCGATAGCGGTTTTACCCACGCCAGCTTCACCAACCAGTAATGGGTTGTTCTTTTTACGGCGACACAACACCTGTACGGTACGTTCTACTTCGCTGTCACGACCAACAAGCGGGTCAATGTTGCCCTCTTTGGCTTGTATGTTGAGATTAGTGGTGAAGCTGTCGAGCTTACTCGCTTCTTCACTGGCAACTTCTTGCACTTCTTCATGTATATCGTCAGTATCATCGCCTAATTCGTCGTCACCTTTGGCAATCCCATGAGAAATAAAATTAACAATATCAAGGCGAGAAATATCATTCTTTTTAAGTAAATAAACTGCCTGGCTTTCTTGCTCAGAAAAAATAGCCACCAGTACATTTACACCAGTCACTTCATTTTTTCCCGAAGATTGCACATGAAATACCGCGCGCTGTAATACACGCTGAAAACCAAGCGTTGGTTGAGTTTCGCGTTCTTCTTCTAAATCAGGAATAACCGGTGTGGTTTCATCAATAAATTCAAGTAACTCTGTTTTTAATCCAGAAATGTCAACACAACACGCATTAAGCGCTTCTCCAGCTGATGGATTATCGAGTAGAGCTAATAAAAGATGCTCTACGGTCATAAACTCATGACGACGTGTACGCGCTTCACGAAACGCGGTGTTCAAAGTTAGTTCTAAGTCTTTATTTAGCATTGGCAACCCCTTACAGAGATAATAATTTTATACCGCACTTCAAAGATGAAAGTTCACCTTTGTGGTATTTATTCCTGCTCACAACTACATAGCAGTGGATGCTCGTTATCCCTTGAGTAGCGGTTAACTTGCTCAGCCTTGGTATGTGCTACATCGGCGCTGTAAACACCACAAATGCCCTTACCTTGCTGATGTATTTGCAGCATCACATCAGTTGCTCTATCGCTATCCATATTAAAAAACGTCATCAAGATCTCAATTACAAAATCCATCGGCGTGTAATCATCGTTGTTTAACACAACTTTATATTTTCGCGGTGGCTGCAACTTTTGCTTTTCACTATCGCGAACGGTGTCGATAACACCAGAATCTTTCATACCACTCATAATTAAATATAGTCTTGTCTTTGTAACTCAAGCAAACTTGAATAAAAAAATAAATAAAATGTTAAAAAATAACCCAAAACACTTGACTGGTTGCTTAAATAAACTACAGTCAAATGGTGATTGATTAAACCTTAGTCAGTCTAGCAAACAATACAGTTTAGGATAACTAAATTAGTCAACTTATAGAAGGATGTAGAAGTATGGCTTGTGGTAAAGTCAAATGGTTCAACAACGCCAAAGGTTTTGGTTTCATCGTAGAAGACGGTTGCGAGAACGACATTTTTGCTCATTACTCCACTATTGTAATGGACGGATACAAGACGCTTAAAGCTGGTCAAGATGTTACCTTCGAATTACAACAAGGCCCTAAAGGTCTACACGCTACTAATATAGCCCCTAACGGCGATATTTTAGAGTGATTGTAAATATGAGACTAAAGCGAGCGACCTATTTAGATCCTCGCTTAATTCCCTAAAATCCCTAACCACTTCCATATTAATTGCTTCATTGTTCGTTAATTCAACCCCACTCCTTGATTTTATTTTATCTACCCCAATAATTTCACTATTAGATGTTTAACTGCTGGCGTTTAGCGCGTAATCCTAGCCCTTTTTAGCCAAGCTTGTTACACTCTTTATCCTGTAAAACGTAATTACTTTAGCCTAATGGCTAGTTTAGATTTACATAAATTTTAGTTATAAAAGACACTAGTCCGTCAGGTGTGATTATTCTTACCTTGTTTAGGTTATACGAGTACCAACACCTAACAGACTACTCATTGCATACATTAATACTTTATTTATAAGGTATTAGGCGATGATTTCTTTGCATTGTTGAATTTGGCCAATGCGGCCTACTATCTAGGAATGATGATGACATCAAAAATTATCTATACAAAAACGGACGAAGCTCCGGCATTAGCAACGTATTCGTTGTTACCAATTATCCAAGCGTACACAAATGCGGCAGGTGTTGAAGTTGAAACACGCGACATCTCACTCGCTGGTCGTGTTATTGCGAGCTTCCCGGATTACCTAACAGAAGAACAACGCATTGGTGATGCACTTGCAGAACTTGGCGAAATGGCGAAAACACCAGAAGCTAATATCATTAAATTACCGAACATCAGTGCCTCAGTTCCACAACTTCGCGCTGTAATTAAAGAGCTTCAAGAAAAAGGTTATGCACTTCCAGAATACCCTGTAGAACCTAAAAACGATGAAGAAAAAGCGATTCAAGCCGCCTATGACAAAATTAAAGGCAGTGCAGTAAACCCTGTACTTCGTGAAGGTAACTCTGACCGTCGCGCACCAAGTTCAGTAAAAGAATATGCACGTAATAACCCACATTCTATGGGTGCATGGAGCAAAGATTCACAGTCTTATGTTGCAAGCATGGAAGAAGGTGACTTCTTTGGTTCAGAGCAGTCACTAACTGTTGATGAAGCAACGGATGTTCGCATTGAACACGTAGCGGCTAATGGCGATATCACTGTACTTAAGCAAAGCACACCGCTACTTGCTGGTGAAGTTATTGATGCATCACGTATTAGTGCTGCAAAATTACAAGCATTCCTTGAAGCTGAAATTAATGCAGCTAAAGAAAAAGGCGTGTTATTTTCGCTTCATATGAAAGCGACCATGATGAAAGTATCTGATCCAATCATCTTTGGTCACGCTGTAAAAGTATTTTACAAAGACGTTTTTGCAAAACACGGTGCACTTTTTGAAGAGCTAGGTGTTGATGTAAATAACGGTTTAGGCGATGTGTACTCTAAAATTCAAACTTTAGATGACGCTAAGCGCGAAGAAATTGAAGCTGACATTCAAGCTGTTTACGCTGACCGCCCTGCTATCGCAATGGTTGATTCTCATCGCGGTATTACAAACTTACACGTACCAAGTGATGTGATCATCGATGCCTCTATGCCTGCTGCAATTCGTTCAAGCGGTCAAATGTGGAATAAAGACGATAAATTACAAGACACAAGCTTTGTAATTCCAGATCGTTGTTACTCTGGCGTTTACCAAGCAACGATTGATTTTTGTAAAGAGCACGGTGCATTTGATCCTACGACTATGGGTAGCGTACCAAACGTTGGCCTTATGGCTCAAAAAGCAGAAGAGTACGGCTCACACGATAAAACATTTGAAGCAAAAGCTGACGGTACTATCCGTGTTGTAGACACAAACGGTAATACGTTACTTGAGCACAGTGTTGAGAAAGGCGATATCTGGCGCATGTGTCAGGTTAAAGATGCACCTATTCAAGATTGGGTTAAACTTGCAGTAAACCGCGCTCGCGCAACAGGTAATCCGGCTATTTTCTGGTTAGATGCAGAACGTGCACACGATGCTGAGCTAATCAAAAAAGTAAATAAATACCTGCCAGATCACGACACTGCTGGCCTAGATATTCAAATTTTATCGCCAATGGATGCAACCTTGTTCTCACTAGCACGCATCAAAGAAGGTAAAGACACAATTTCTGTAACGGGTAACGTGTTACGTGATTACTTAACAGATTTATTCCCAATTTTAGAATTGGGTACTAGTGCTAAAATGCTTTCAATTGTGCCACTAATGAATGGCGGTGGTTTATTTGAAACTGGTGCGGGTGGCTCTGCTCCTAAGCACGTTCAACAATTTGAGAAAGAAAACCACTTACGTTGGGATTCTTTAGGTGAATTCTTAGCACTTGCTGCGTCACTTGAGCACCTAAGCACAACAACAGGTAACAAAAAAGCACAAGTACTTGCAGATACACTTGATAAAGCTACCGGCACATTCTTAGCTGAAAACAAGTCGCCTTCACGTAAAGTAAAAGAGATTGATAACCGTGGTTCTCATTTCTTCTTATCTTTATTCTGGGCACAAGAACTTGCTAAGCAAAATGATGACAGCGAGCTTAAAGCGCAGTTTACGCAAATTGCTAGCGACCTTGAAACTAACAAAGAGCAAATTGTTAGCGAGCTAAACGATGCACAGGGCCCAGCAATGGACATTGGCGGATACTTCCAGCCAAATGACGATGCAGCTTTTAAAGCAATGCGCCCAAGCACAACATTTAACGAGATTTTATCTAAACTGGTATAAATCCATTAAATGAATGAAAAGGCGCTCCAAAGAGCGCCTTTTTTTTGTGCCTAATACCAATTCGCTTATTTAAGTGGTTTACTTTGCAGATTGGTATAAGTAAAAGCTGTTCATAAAAAAGGCCGCTAATGCGGCCTTTTATATTCAACTAAACAAGTTTATTTAGTGTATGCACGTGGCATGTTTGATTCTGATGTATAGCGCTCACGCAGTTTATCTTGACGAGATTCAGTACTTACCTCAACCCCATTAATAAACATTTTATTTACGTGGCTGCTCAGCTCAAACGGGTCATTACTCCACATTACAACATCAGCGGCTTTACCCACTTCTAAGCTACCAGCATTAATACCAAATACATCAGCCACATTTGAAGTCATCGCTTTTAATGCGCCTTGCTGGCTCATACCGTAAGACACTGCATTACCGGCATCATAGCGGAGCTGGTAAACATTATGACTGGCATCGCCACCCACAGTTAAAAGTACTTTAACACCGGCTTTTTCTAGTATGCCGGCATTATTTAGGCTTGCATGTAATGAATCAAAACTGCCTGGTAAGTTATCCATTGCACTGATGATCACAGGAATACCCGCTTTTGCGATTCGATCTTTAACTACAACGGCATCTTGCGCACCATTAAGAACAATATTTACCCCAAACTGCTGTTTCACTTTTATAAGTTCAACAATATCCGATGCACGCGACACACTAATTAGTAATGGCATATCGCCTTTTAGTACTTTAGCCATTATTTTATCTTCAGCACTTGGCTTAGCATCGTCTTTTTTAGCTTCTTTGCTTGCTTTAGTTTGGTGCTCATCTAACTTATTGATCAGTGTTTGCAATGTAAATGCACGAGAGCCTTTGCTTCGCTCACCCAAATGAACCACTAATGCCGCTTGCTTTTTGTTTACGCTTTCAAAGCTGCCGCTTAAATCCACCACACTGGCAAGGCCTGCAAATATGCTGTCACCGCCGTACGGGGTGATCAAATCGCGAGTAACACCGCCTTTACGTGCATAAGGGATTAGGCTTGAACGAGGGTTAAATGCCAAGCTTGCATCAAAATCAATACCTGCTTTTTCTTCTCCCGCATCGCGAGAGCCCGCAACCGCACCTACTTCAACTAAACCAAGTTGATTTACAGTGGCAATAAAACCAGGGGTCACGATTTGACCTTTGGCATCAATAATTTTATCTGCTTTAACATCGCTAGGATTAATTGCAGTGATTTTGCCATCATTCATTACGATGCTGGCAGACTCTAATACGCCTTGATCTGAGGATGTATGCAGTGTTGCGTTAATTATAGCAAGAGATTGAGCGCTCACCGCACCCGATGCTAGTAACCCTGCAGCAACCAGAGAAAGCGAAAACGAACGTGATAATTTTTTCATTCTGGGTGCTCCTTATTGTTGACCTAACATAAAATCACTTTGTGCTTGGAATGCGCTATCGTTTCTATCGTAAACTTTTGCGCCATCAACAAACACTTGCTCTGCTTTTGCGTAAACGCTAAATGGGCTTTGATTCCAAATAACCACATCAGCTTGTTTACCTGCTTCAAGTGAGCCTGTTTTATCTTCAATGCCGAGTGATTTAGCGGCATTAGCCGTGATCCACTTAATTGCATGCTGCTCAGAAATATCAAAACCATTTTGGTTTGCACTGTACATTACTTTTGCGGCTTCTTGATTTAAGCGCTGAATGGTCGTGTCTGAGTCTGAATGCACAACGGCACATGAGTTTTTAACTGCATCAACAATCGCTACGTTCTCTTGTACCATATCGTAGGCTTCCATTTTAAAGCCCCACCAGTCTGGCCAAAGTGCTGCACACGAGCCATTTTCAGCCAGTAAATCTGCGATTTTATAGGCTTCAATACCGTGATGGAATGTACCCGCATGGTAATTAAACTCTTTAGAAAGGTCGATCATCATCGCCATTTCTTCAGCTTTATAACAGTGATTGTGAATACGAACCTCACCTTCTAAAACACCGCGAAGGGTATCGTATTTAATATCGCGGTGTGGAGCTTCTGGTTTTTTACCCGCAGCGTAATCAGCATCGTATTTGTCCCAAGCACGTTTGTACTCTTGAGCGCCAATCCAAGCTGTGCGATAGCCTGCCATATTACCCATACGTGTCATCGGTAATTCACCTTTACGGCCATAAACGCGTTTAGGGTTTTCACCACACGCCATTTTTAAACCGTATGGTGCATCAGGAAACTTCATCCCTTGCATGGTGTGAGCCGGTACATTTTTAAGGGTAACGCCACGTCCACCAAATAAATTAGCTGAACCTGGTAAAATTTGTAACGAGGTAATACCGCCTTCACGTGCGCGATTAAAACCTGGATCTTGTGGCCAAATTGAATGCTCAACCCATACTTCTGCTGTATTTGGGCTAGTCATTTCGTTGCCATCTTGGTGAGACTCAACCGACGGATTTGGATAAGCACCTAAATGAGAGTGAACATCAATAATACCTGGTGTTACCCATTTGCCTTGCGCATCGATAGTGGTGTCTGCGTTAGCGGTTAAATCTTTACCAACTTGCTGTACTTTACCATCAACAAGTAATACATCGGCTTCATCTAAACGCTCACCCGTGCCCGTTAATACAGTGGCATTGGTAATTAATGTGCTTGATGTAGCAACGGGTTGATAAGTACTTGGGTATGGGTTTTTATTAATGGTTACTTTTGCATCTTGCGGGCCGCTTTCTTGGCAACCAACAAGAGCCGCTGCTAAACCAACAGCTAACAATGAGGGAGCAAATTTTTGCATGTTTTTAGGTTCTCCTGTTTTTTTACTACTTTAGCGAAAGCAAACGCATAAAGCTAAAAAAACAGGTGAAAAGGCGGTTATTTAAGGTGAGTTTCTGTAATTATTTTTTTATATAATTGTTATAAAGCTTATCCAGTGCCCCTTCAGTGGTGAGCGATGGATCTTTACTAATAAAGTGTTTAACCGTTCGGGTTACAAAATCCGAATTTTGCTTATGTAATTTTGAAAAATCTTTAATTAATGTATTACCATCTTTTGCGGCAGTGACTTTATCATGACGATGCCTGTATTGGCTCAATGCCTTATTAAAATCGCCTTGATAATCCTCGACTAAAATTTTATAAAAATCACTTTTTTGTACTTTTAATACAGTAATGCAATAGTTAAGCGCTTCTTTAAAGTCGGTAAATACGGTGCCTTCTACATCAAACTCTTTGGTTTTTTCGCGCACCGTAACGCGCGCTTCTTCAGTGGCATAACTAAACCCTGTAAAGGCGAGTCGCTCAGCCGCTTCTTTACCGAGTTTCATGCCCGCTTGAATGCTGTGCGCAAATTCATCGCTCATGTCGCCAAGCTCGCTTTCTTCCCACATGTTGTACACACGTAAGGGCTTGGCGTATTTATTTGATAGTTTCTTTTTAAGCTTACTAAAACGCTCATCAATGGTCATTAAGCGTTCATTATGAAGTAATGCATGGCATTCATAACAAGCCGCAATAGCAACAAAATCTGCTTCTTCGCCTAAATCAATAATACTTTGTAACATGTGCAATGGTGGGCAATGATCGCGCTCTGTTGCCTCACACCCGCAATAAAAACATTGGTTAAAATGCTGTTGCTCACACGCATAAGCTTGCTGGTAGTAACTGGCTAACGTTTTATTCACAATTGCGCTCCAAAAATATAAAATGCCACAAATTTAGGGCGCGATAATAACAGTCTGAAAAAATATTTCAGTATGAAAACGCTAAAGTGTGTCAAAAATAAATTACTTAACCTGAACTTTGGTTAAGAGATTTAATAATATATTGAATTATATCAATAATTTAGTTCGTTTTCTCCAGCCAGAAATTTACAGTGAAAACAAGGCGAATTTTCGCGTCAATAGTGGGCCTATTTCAAGTAAATTCAACGCAGTTAGCGCTGAAAATAGCTGCTTGAGATAGATTTATTATCCATAGTTCAGGTTACTTATGAACAACTTTTCATACACCTACAAAATTGCACGATTTATATACACATCTTCTTACAGCTTGCCCCATTCAGTTAACAACATGCTGGCTACATTAAGCAATACTTAAGTTGCACATAAACAAAGAGGCAAATACTATGATTTCTTTCAAAGCAACTCTATATTCAACTGTATTATTGGGCGCAGCAACATTAACAGCGCCTGTAATGGCAACCACTTTTGTTGCCGCTGATTCATCACCCGGTACACAAGTTTGCATGGCCGTTGCATCTAACAAACAACTGACACTGCACAAAACAATTAAAGAGCTCCATACCAACAAGCATGTAATTGGCAAAAAATTACGCTGCAATGATTTATCAATGAATGATTTTGTAGCGCTTTATGATTTAGACAAATCTGCACGCTTTTTCAATATTGAGGCTACCACCAGCACATCAATAAGGGATTTGGCAAAGGTAAATAAACTGATGGTGGTTATTATGGCGGGATCTAAATAACCTAAATTATGACTAGGAAATCGGTTTTAATACGTTCAATTTACACGAATCAAACACGTTAAGCAGGGCTTAGTACCTGCTTAACGTGTATTTATTATTAAATAAGCGCTGCCAACAAACCAAACAAGCCACCAAATACCCCACCCCATACAACGAGCCAACCTAAATGCTCACGGATCATGGTTTGAATAATTTCTTTTACCATTTTAGGGGTGAGTTCATCTAGGCGTTCATCCACTAATTTAAGTACCGTATTATGTAAGCTTTCCGCGTTATTTCCTTGAGTAAGCATGTCGCTTAGTAGCATTTTAAAATCGTCGGTGTCGCTTATTTGTACCAGTGATAATTGCATTTTTTCGATAAATTTTTCTCGCATTGGCTCTACCGCCTCTGTACCGCCAAACATTGCCAGCATGCTGCCAAATTGTGATTGCTCTATCACCACTAATAAATTATCGAAAGCAGGATTTAAATCTACCTTTTCAATTACCGATTCAAAGTCTATCGTTGGCTGCGCCTTGCTTAGAAGCTTATCTATTTTATGCTCAGAAAAGAACTCCGTAAGTATTAAATTTCTTATAGCTACTTTAAAGCTTTCAAACTTGAGCGCAATCACCCCCGATCCATATAAAAACGGGACTTTTTCAAATAGCATATGAATAGCGAGTAAGTTTGTAACCGCACCAGAGAGTGCAAATAAGCCCACCGAAAGTACAATGGCTTGATCAAATACAAAACCAATAACAACACAACACGCTGCCAATAAGTTAGTGATAAAACTTTTATTCATTTTTATTCCATTTCAGTGATTTGTATTAGAAATTGATAGTCTTAATTTTACACCGATTAATTTGTTTATTTAATCCCTTTTTGCCATAGTTTATTTATAGGTTTAAAAGGTGAGCAATTGTTATGTGGAAAACAATCAATCAACAGATCAGCCAAGCTATCCATTACGATTTTAAACACACCCATAAACGTCAGTTGCAAAACACATCAACCGATAAGCTTTTCCATATAAGTGATGGCAAGCACAATTATTTAGTTAAAATTGCGCAAAAGAATGAGCTCGATCGCTTTGAAGCACAAGCACAGGGCTTAAAACAACTCACTCAAAACAGTATATTTATGGTGCCCGACTGTATTACAACTGGCGCCAATATAGAATATGCGTTTATTGTATTAGAGTGGCTTACACTTGATGACCTTCCCCACACGCATTGGTCAACGATGGGTGAACACCTTGCCATGTTACATCAAAAACACGAGCAAGCGATGTTTGGTTTTGATACAGACAATTATTTAAGCTCTACGCCTCAACCAAATCAATGGCATAAAAAATGGGATGTATTTTTTGCAGAAGAACGTATTGGTTGGCAATTACAGCTATTAGCTGAAAAAGACATTGTGCTGGCAGACCCCGAACAACTGATAAATTTAGTAAAAGAGCAACTGCATAATCATCATGTTTTGCCCTCGTTATTACATGGCGACTTTTGGCGCGGAAACATGGGATTTGTAAATAATATTCCGACCCTATTTGACCCTGCCTGCTATTACGGTGATCGGGAGGTCGATATTGCTATGAGTAAGCTTTTTGCCCCATTACCCGATGAATTTTATAACGCCTATGATCACCATTATCCACTCTCTCAGAACTACCAACATCGCAAGCTTATTTATCAGCTTTACCCTATTTTAAACCATGCCAATATTTATGCAGGCCATTACTTAAATCAGGCTAAAGAACACGTTGAAAAACTACTAAACTTAAATAAATGAGTAAACAAAATATAAGCACTATACTTATACTTGAACTCTAAAAAATAAATCTATTCGAGCGTTATTTTTAACGCTAATTGCATTAAATTTACTTGTAATAAGTCACTGTTGATAGCTCAATATAAGTAAATCATTTAGTCAGAGTTTAAGCTACTTAGTATTAAGCCGTTATGTGCTATCTAGGTAAAATAACTTAATTTTTAAGGGGGTGTTATGAAAGACTTTTTATCACAACGTATCGCCTGCCCACATTGTGGACACCATATTCATTTAGACCTTGATGCCAGTATGGGCGACCAAGACTACTATGAAGAATGCAGTGCTTGCTGTAATCTAATTCATTTAAATATGCATATAGACTATGCACGTAATAAGTTAGAGTTACACGTGGACAGCGATGACGAACAAATATTTTAGCTATGTTGGCGCATGTAGTTTTCGACGGTGTTTATAATAGTGTATGTTTGCTGATCAACTTCTATATTAAATTCATCACCTACAACGGCTGCACCTAAATTAGTAATATCGAGTGTTTCTGGTATTAAGTGTAACCAAAAGCCATGCTCATCAATATTACCAACCGTTAAACTGGCGCCATTAATAGATACAAACCCTTTGTATAACACATATTTTTGCCATTTTTTTGGAAGGCTAAGCTGCATTTTGTAGTTATTTTCTAGTTTAACTATTTGCACTATTTTGGCAGTACAATGAATATGGCCAGAGACTATGTGCCCACCCAGCTCAGTACCAAACGACACAGAACGCTCGTAATTGACTAAACTACCCAATTCCAGTTGTCCAAGGTTAGTAAGCTGCAGAGTTTCGTCAATAACATCAAAATGCACTTGAGCCACCACATCTTGATTACTAAGCTCTACTTTAACTACCGTTAAGCAGCAACCATTTATAGCGATGCTAGCACCTAAGTCTAAATGCTTTACGTATTGCTCATTAACAGAAACGACTAAACGTAATACACCCTGCGTATGGGTTCTAGAGACTACTGTTGCTTGAGTTTGAATAATACCGGTAAACATAAAAATCGCTTCTCTTTCTAACAAAGTGCTAGTTTAACGTATCAATCGCTAAAATAATTCACTTAATAGCACTTTTATTCGCAACAAAAGTAAGCTTATGCAGCAATTTAATAGATTCGCTGATTGTCTACATAGATAGAGCAATCACAATAGATTACAATGCGCCCATGTTTTTATGAATAGCTGATTTTTATGACTTTTTGTAGTTGGGAAGCTAAACGTTTACTTTCCCTCGCCTTTCCCGTTTTTTTAGCACAAGTGACCTTAGTATTAATGTCAGTGGTTGATACCATTATGGCCGGACAAGTGAGTCCAACCGATCTCGCTGCCCTCTCAATTGCTACAGGAATATGGAACCCAATTTTATTAGCAATACAAGGTATTCTATTAGCCCTAACGGGAGTCATTGCTCAATTTGCGGGTGCTAAAGACCGCAACGGCATTAGCCATTATTTTCAGCAAGCGCTTTATTTAACGCTCCTTTTGAGTATTGCAGGTTTTTGTGCTGCCCAGCTTGCCAATACCGTTATTTTACAGCTTGATACTAGCCCGGCGATTGCGGGACTTGCTTTTGATTACATTCATTTTGTTAAATGGGGTGTATTTGGTTTTTTAATTTTTACCGTGTATAGAAATATGACCGAAGGTATGGGGATGACCAAGCCTGCGTTTTATATCAGCCTACTCGGACTTGCGGTAAATATCCCACTCAATTATATTTTTATTAAGGGCTTATTTGGTCTACCCGCATTTGGGGGCGCTGGCTGTGGTATTGCCACCGCACTGGTATTTACTGTAATGGCTATTGCGCAAGTTACTTATTGCCAGCTGAGTAAAAAAATAGATGCCAAAGGCTTATTAACTGGCTTTGAAAAACCCAATTTTAAAACCATTGGTATTATTACCAAACTCGGTATTCCTATTTCACTCGCTACTTTTTTTGAAGTGACCTTGTTTGCCTGTATTCCCCTGTTTATTGCGCATTTGGGTGCGGTGGCTGTGTCTGGCCATCAAATTGCAGCCAGTGTGACTGCACTATTATTTATGATGCCTCTGAGCCTCTCAATTGCCATTAGCATACGAATTGGTAATTTATTTGGGCAAAATCATTTAGATCAATTAAAAGTAGCAGTATCAACAAGTTATATTATGGCGGCTATGGTTGCGTTGTTTATCGCTTTTAATACATTTATAGGGCGTGATGTGATCAGCCAATTATATAGCGATAGCCCTGCGGTACTTGCGCTTGCTTCATCAATTATGATTTTAGCCTGTATTTACCAACTTCCTGATGCATTACAAGTAGCTGCAAACGGTATTTTACGTGGTTTAAAACACACAGCGCCGATTTCGTATATCACTTTTATTTCTTATTGGTTAATCGGCTTTAGTTTAGGCTACGTATTAGCAAGAACAGACATAATAGTGCCAGCAATGGGCCCTCATGGTTTTTGGATAGGTATTATCGTTGGCTTATCAGTTGCAGCTATACTACTGATGCTGACCGTTCATAGGCGATTTAAACGTGAACCATTTATTCTCTCTTAAACAATCAATCTATACCAAACTGCCGCTTAATTGGTTATTGGCGGCATGTTGTATGGTGCTTTTGGGCTGCTCAGAGCAGCCCAGTGAGGCAAATAAAACCTATTTGTCTCGCTTGAGTAATACCTTACAAACGCCTGAGCCACACACAAAGCCACTGCAACAATTAGCCTTAGTAAAGCCAGTTGAAGCGTTGCAACCTGCGATTAAAATTGGCATAACTGAACTAGCTGGTATTAGCCAATGTAAACTTAACGTTCTGATAAGCGAGCATAATAATCAATTAGGCAAAACAGCCACCGCTGCTAGTAAATTGAAGTACCAAATAGATTTTATTCAAAGCGCGCAAAACTGTTTAAACACCTTAGATAAACAAAGCAACGTTCACAGTAAAATTACAGCGGCAAAAAACCAAAAACAAACTCAACTCACTCATTATTTTAATAATGTTTTATATAGTGAACCTGAACTGAGCAGCACTTGGCAGCTAACTGGCCAAGAACTCAGCACCCAACCGGCTGGGTTTAGTGACACGGTTGAGGCGCTTAAAAAGCTAACGACCATTAAACACCAAATAGAAACTAAAGGGAGTATGGCAATAAACAGCGATGATATTTTGTCAGCGCTTGAACCGCTCAACAGATACAAATTTGACCAACAGCTTATTCAAGCTGCGCGAGAACAAATTAGCTTAAATCATACAGCAACCCAGTTTGTAAATTCATTAGTAGTAGAAGATATCTGCCCTAAAGGGAAAAACAAGCAGCAGGCTAAAATTGTCAGTAATATATTTAATAAATATTATTTAAAACAAATACAGCCTTATCAAGCACAGCTGAGCGGGTATTTAGAAACATTGCAGCCGCTTTATATGCAGCTATGGTTTAATCAAGCAGTGAGTAGTGAAGCGGTAAATGCCCTACTTGACCCAAATTCTAACAACTTACTCTCTCAGCTAAAAGCGTCAGCAAAAGAGCATGTTATCTGGTGGCAAAAATTTTATAAAACGTGCGAAATCAGTCCAATATGAATAAAAAAACGGCAAATAAACTTAAAAACCATAAACATGCTTGATTCACCACTCATCACGCTATATATTAGCGACCGTTGTTAAGCAATTAACAATTTTTAAATACAGAAGTACGACTGTAGCTCAGTTGGTTAGAGCACTACCTTGACATGGTAGGGGTCGGTGGTTCGAATCCACTCAGTCGTACCAAATTTTTAAAGATTTAATTAAAGTACGTTGAAAGAAAAAGCACTACCTACTCTTGTTCACCCGGTCCAGAAGTCGGTGGTTCGAATCCACTCAGTCGTACCAAAATGAGTAAATGCTGTATTTAAAGTACGATAAAGGAAAAAGCACTACCTACTCTTGATCACCCGATCCAGAGGTCTGTGGTTCGAATCCACTCAGTCGTACCAAAATGAGTAAATGCTGTATTTAAAGTTTAAGAATTTCATATTGTACGACTGTAGCTCAGTTGGTTAGAGCACTACCTTGACATGGTAGGGGTCGGTGGTTCGAATCCACTCAGTCGTACCAATTCAAAAAACACCTCAAGAAAAAGCACTACCTACTCTTAATCACCCGCTCCAAAGGTCGGTGGTTCGAATCCACTCAGTCGTACCAATTCAAAAAAACACCCCAAGAAAAAGCACTACCTACTCTTAATCACCCGCTCCAAGGGTCGGTGGTTCGAATCCACTCAGTCGTACCAATTCAAAAAAACACCTCAAGAAAAAGCACTACCTACTCTTAATCACCCGATCCAAGGGTCGGTGGTTCGAATCCACTCAGTCGCACCAATTAAAAAAAACACCTCAAGAAAAAGCACTACCTACTCTTAATCACCCGCTCCAAAGGTCGGTGGTTCGAATCCACTCAGTCGTACCAATAAAAAAAGAACGTAGGTCGGTTAAGTGGCGAAGCCGCGCCACCCGACATTGGTAAAACACCATAAATTAGGTAACATTCCAACACTAAACACCATCCAACATAAAGCAAAGCATGCACAGGTAATGACCAATACCAACATCGTCGGATGACGCTTCCGGCTTATCCGACCTACGTTCATTATTGGTAACGTATGTGAAACACCCGACATAAAATGTATTAATTATTCCCCACACCAATTACGGCTGTACATTCCTGATGCGACCGCTTTATGAAAGCTTGAATAAGGCCAATCAACTACCCGTTCAACCAAACCATGTTTAAGCGGATTAAAATGAACATAATTTACATGGTGCCAATAATCACGTTCATCAACAATGGTATACTCCCAAAAACGGCGTTGCCAAATCCCTCGTTCATTTTTATTAATGCGTGCGAGTGATACATGTTCGTTTTTAGGCAAGCCTTTAGAAAAACGTTTTTTAATTTCGCGCCAACGACCAGAATAATCGCTATCACCTTCGGGTAAAGTTAACACTGCATGCATATGATCAGGCAACACCACCCACGCATCAATATAAAATGGTTTATGCATTTTTACCCAGCGCACAGCCCCACGCAATAAATCAATATGCTCAACCAATAATGACTCTTTACGATCCTGCAAATTAACCGTAAAAAAAATACGTTCCTCCCGGTTGATAATTTCTACGATATCTCACAAAAAATCTCCTTATAATAAACGACTAATACCTCTGGGTTATTCAATACCTTAGGATAACGCCTTTGAATTATCCAACATCGTCGGATGGCGCCTCTGGCTTATCCAACCTACGTTAATTATTAAGAACGTAGGTCGGTTAAGTGGCGAAGCCGGCCACCCGACATTGAGGGAAACACCCGACATTGGGGAAACACCCGCCATCAAGCAACGCCAACATCAAAAAGCTCCAAAAAAGCGCACACGCTCTAAACTTCCTTAATAAATATTTGGTAACATCCATTTAATCACGTTGCAAAGTCAGAATTTATTGCTTGAAAATTAATACTATGTTAACAAGTAGGCTATCTTATAAGATGAAATATCAGAAAGTATTCTAGGAAAGGATTTACCTGTGAAGTCTGCCGCACTCATTACATTACTATTGCTATTTATTTTTGCTGGGCAAGTTCAAGCTAAAACCCTAGTCAAAGTGGGTGGCTATGAATTTCCTCCCTACATAGAGATTATTGACAGCCGTGCTTCAGGCCTTACCGTAGAGCTAATTAGCGAACTTAATAAAATACAATCTGACTATCATTTTGAGCTTGTGCTCACCACACCTATTCGGCGCTTTAAAGATTATCAGCAAGGTTTGTTCGATGCGGTATTTTTTGAAGATCCAAACTGGGGGTGGCTGCAAGGCAACCATATAATCAGTAACTCCCCTGTGATAGCAACAGACAGCGAAGTATTTATTGCTTTAAAGCAATTTGCAAAGTCACAAGCTTGGTTTGATAACTTAGACGATAAAACCCTCATTGGGATTTTAGGCTATCACTATCAGCTAGCAAACTTTGAAAACAACCCCTCAATACTTGAAAACGAATATAAAATGACGTTACTGAGCAGTCATAAAAAAAGTATTGAATTAGTATTAAAAAAACGCATCGATATGGCGATTGTTACCCGTTCTTACTTAAATCAATACCTGAATAAATACCCAGAAAGTAAAAAAAAGCTGCTTATCTCTGAACGCGTCGCGCAAACCTATAAACACCAATTATTAATTCGCCCTACACACCAACTTAATGTAAACACACTTTATAAAATAGTAAAAAAAACACTTGCACAAAATACCCTAGCAACCAAATTAAAGATACTTAGCCTACAACAACATGATATTTAGTGGTGCTGCTTTAATACTAATAACATTACTAATAACTTAATGGCAATAACTAGAAAATTTGCTATTTTCATCGTGTGTCGCAAACTCAACTAAAGTCATCAATAAATCACTGTGTTTATGGGTAAAGCCAGTACTAGAAAGGCGTTTTTCTAAATAGGACGTAAAGTTTTTTCGTTGCAGGTGTTGGCTATGTAATTTTATTAACAGCTCTGACTGCTTTTGGTTAATTAACCGCGTCTCGTAAATCGGGTCTTCATCTGGCCAATTTTCTACAGGCGAGCCCTTTTGCTTAAACACAAAATCACTAAGTGAACGCTCGATTTGATTATAATCGTGCTCCCCTAGCAGTTTTTCTATTTCCTTTAATAAGCTTGAGTACAAAACACGCGGGAAAAGCTTGTAAAAATCATGATTTTTAAAGGGCTCTCCTTGTGGAGTTTGCTGCCAATTTTCAAAACTTGCTCGCAAAGCCTGAACTAATATACGTCCTACATAATGGCTTTTTTGGAATGAGACACCTTGCGATTCTAGCCTTGAAAGTACGTGATTTAAACGTTGCTTTAAGCTACGTACTTCTAGCTGCAATTCGCTTTTTTCTGTCTCTAATAATTGTATTTCTTGAGCACTGGTTGTTATTTTTTGCTCTAGTTTATTTATTTTAACTTGCGCGCCATAAAACAAATCACGGGTATCATTAAGCTCAGCCATAACACTGGCATTTTTTAATTTAATACTCGAATTACCCTCAATAGCATAAGTAGTAAGCTGTTTGCTCTGAGAGAGCGCTTTATTTAAAGTACTTTCTAACTTACTCTCAATAACTTGCCCAGACTTACTGCCTTTAAGTAAAGAATGTAAGGTTGAAGAAATATGCTTTTGGTACCAATTTTGGATCTGCTCACACTGCACATCAGATAAATTAGCAAATGGATTGTCTTCACTTATTGGCTTGTTAGCCATAAAAATTCCCTCTAGTAAAAAGACTTTTTGTTGTTATGTCGTATTAAAGTGAAATTACCTACCTTTGCATGTTAATAGCTATCGCTTTTTAAGGCTATATTTAATTGTTTGTATACTAGAAGAACCTCACTATTTAAGTTGTTTATTCCAAATAACGCACTAAACTTAAAATTAAAGATAAAAATGCATTATCCTTATGAGAATATTTTTAATCGCTGCCTTAGTACTATCATTTTTCACTTACGCACAACCTGCGCCAGTAACCTATACGGTCGACAATAAAAATATCACACTTTCCGGAGAGAAATACAAAAGCGGCTATGGCTATAATTTAAAAGCCGATACAGTTCTTCGCTTAGTTACACTTAATTGGCCCCCTTATATAGACGATCACTTATGCAATAAGGGCTGGCTATATCAACTCACAGTAAGCATGTTAGTAAAACGCGGCTATGGTGTACATATAGAGTTTTACCCTTGGGCGCGTGCCGTTCGTGAAGCTGAATTAGGTAAAGCTGATATTTTATTCCCTGAGTATTTTATTAGTGACGATGTAATGTCAGAAAACATTTTAACCAAAACACGTAATCAGTTATTGGCGTTATCTGAGCCCATTCCTGGTGGCGACTTATCATTTGTAGCACTTAGAGATCACAGCATAAATTACGATGGCAGTATTGAGTCTGTAAAAAACAGGGTTATGGGGGTGGTACGTTCATATAAAAATAGTAAAGAATTAGATCAACTTATTGAACAAGGTGGAATAAAAACCATTGTTGCTAACAGTGAGTATCAGCTTATTCATTTGCTTTTAAATGGTCGGGTTGAGCTTATTGTTGCCGACTTAGAAGTGCTAAGAGCCAGTATTTATAAATCACTATTATCAGCTAGAGAAAAAAAGAGGATGCTTAGTGCGCTAGTTGCATTAACGCCAAGCATAGAATACAAAGCCCTGTATTATGAAATCAGTAAAAGTACGCCTAATTGGCAATTTATCTTAGATGATATCAACGCAGAAATAGCGATTATGCGTGCAAATAATGAATTTGAGCGCTTTATAAAAACTAAAAAACAGCAGTGTTATAACCTCGATTAAGCCATAGACAGCTAAATTTGAGCGTGCCTGTTTTCAGTTATATCTACTCATAGTCTAAGGCTTTGGTTAAACACCACCGTTTGGTTCCGTCCGGTTGTTTTTGCATTATAAAGTGCTGTATCGGCATTTCTTAATAATCCTTGCAGCGAACACGACTCAGAAGTCAAACTTGATACACCACTGCTTATTGTATAACTCACCTGCCCGCCACTTGATAACTGCACTGGGTTATCTTTTAAATGATCTTGCAACTTTGCTAAGGTTTTAACAACGGTACTGACACATTTGGTAGGAGAAACAATGCAAAACTCTTCTCCTCCTAAACGCGCTATAATATCATCACTGTCACAAAATGATTTAAACGTAGCAGCTATGCTTTGCAACACACTATCTCCGCCTTCGTGGCCAAATTGATCGTTAATGCGCTTAAAGTGGTCTATATCTATCATCGTAAGGGTTAAGTGCTGGCTGTCTTTAATACACTCATCAAGTGCAAGTTTAGCTGTTTCCATAAACCCTCTTCGGTTGAGCAAATTAGTAAGCGGATCTTTAATGGTTAAATCTTTTAGTTGTGCTTGATACTGCTTCATTTTTGTAATATCGCGCTCAATCGCTGCATAGTAAGCCACCTCACCTAACGCATTTTTTAATGGAAAAATATTCATATCAATCCAATAAGGCTCACCTGATTTTTTATAATTTAGAATTTGCTCAGATACTTGCTGTTTATTTTCTAGCGCATGCCTAATTTTATCGCGTGTGGCTTGTTGAGTTTTAGCGCCTTGTAAAATGCGCGGCGTTTTACCTCTAACTTCATCTAAATGATAACCCGTTACTTTAGTAAACGATTGGTTTGCATAAACAATTTTAGGGCCATCATTAGTAATAGGGCTTGCCTCGGTAACTAAAATAACGTCGCTGGCTAATTCAACAATTTCTTTAAATGGAATAGCTTGTTTTTGATGAGTAATATCTATAAAAGTGACGACTATTTCAGCAATGTTATTCTGCTCGTCAAACTCTGGATAAGCGTTACATAGCACCCATGTAATTTCGTCGCTTGAGCTGTCACATATACCTATTTCAAGATTCATCAATGGTTTTTGGGTTTTAATAACAACACTAACAGGATACTGAGAATTCTGCAGTGGTTGACGAAATTCATCCAGTAATTTCCATTTATTATCAAACGAGTCGCGCCCTAACGCTTGCTCTTTTGTTAAACGTAAAATATTTAAAGCCGCAGGATTTGCATACAAAATTCCTGTGTCTGGTGAATGCACCACCACACCGGTTTGTAAGTTTTGTATTAACCTTTCTGCATTTAGCCTTGATAAATCCATTAATGTACTCCGTACAAACTGTATTGAAAAAATACACGGGCTAGGGTCTGTTAACCTTTGCGGATTACAATTTGTTCAAACTAGGAGCTGTTTAATCGCGGCGCGAGGTTTGTAACCTAGTGGACTCGATAACTGCTCCTGCGTTATTCTACTGGCTTACATCCATGTAAGAATAAGTAAAAACCGAGCAAAGCTTCGGCGTCCTGCTCACGCCCCTTACCTACATCCATTTAGGCAACAAAGAGTAAATCGCCCCTAGGCAGAACCCTTCGGGCAGCGCCTGTTTGGCATTGATGCTGCGTTATCGCCTATTTATGGGGAATAACCACACCACATAGGCTCTGCCTTGCCTAAATACCAAACAGACTACTGCAAATTTAACCTTGAAAGGTCAACAGACCCTAATGTTCATTTTAATATAAGTGAATATTTGCCGACATAACAGAAAAAATGTTGCTGTTTATTGAGCACCCCTCAACAAAGTACATTTTACAACCTACTGAATTGCTAAATAAAAAAGCCGCAAACTAAGTTAAGTTCGCGGCTTATTATTTTACTATAGTACGTATTTTGGGTGCTAGTTAGTCATAATCAAATGGCGCTCTTACCCAGCCTTCCATTAATACACGTGCGCTGCGGCTCATACTCGCTTTAGTCACTTGCCATTGGCCATTTGTAACAACCGCCTCGGCACCTACTTTAAGTGTGCCCGATGGGTGACCAAAGTTAACCTCGTTAATAGCACCGCCACCAGCGGCCAAATTAACTAATGTTCCGTCAATTGCGGCTGCTGTGCCAATAGCAACGGCGGCTGTGCCCATCATCGCATGGTGTAACTTACCCATTGACATTGCACGTACTAACAAATCTATATCGCTTGCATTAACCTGCTTACCACTTGATGATTTGTAATTAAGCGGTGCAGCCACAAACGCCACTTTAGGTGTGTGTTGGCGTGCTTGCGCTTCATTAATAGTACTAATTAGTCCCATTTTTACCGCGCCATAGGCACGAATGGTTTCAAGCTTAGTGAGTGCGGCTTCATCAGCGTTTATATCATCTTGTAGCTCAGTACCGGAATAACCAATATCGCTGGCATTTACAAAAATAGTCGGGATACCTGCGTTGATCATAGTTGCTTTTAATGTCCCCACACCTGGTACTTCTAAATCATCAACCACATTGCCTGTTGGAAATAGCGCACCATCACCATCAGCAGGGTCAATAAATTCAAGCTTTACTTCAGCGGCAGGAAACGTCACACCATCTAACTCAAAGTCACCGGTTTCTTGAACTTGAGCGTTGGTCATGGGTACATGCACTAAAATACTTTTTTTAATGTTCGCCTGCCATACGCGCACAATAGCAATGCCATTATCCGGTACGCGAGATTTATCAACTAAACCATTGCTGATGGCAAACGCGCCCACGGCAGAGGTTAAGTTTCCGCAGTTACCACTCCAATCAACAAACGCTTTATCAATGGCGACTTGACCAAATAAATAATCAACATCGTGATCGGGCTGTTCACTCTTACTCAAAATAACCGTTTTACTGGTACTTGAGGTTGCTCCGCCCATGCCGTCGGTTTGTTTACCGTATGCATCTGGGCTACCAATAACGCGCAATAATAAGCTATCGCGCGCCGCACCTGCCACTTGGGCAGGTGCGGGTAAATCGGTTAAATTAAAAAAAACCCCTTTACTCGTGCCACCACGCATATAGGTCGCAGGCACTTTAATTTGTGGTTTAAACATAAACGTGTGTCCTTATGATGCTTGCGTGGCTTCTAAAAAGTCTTGCGCAAAGCGTTGTAACACACCGCCTGCCGCATAAATAGAGAGCTCTTCTTGCGTATCTAGTCGACATTTCATGGGTACGTTTAATACCTCGCCATTTTTACGCGTAATAACAAGCTCTAGGGTTGCACCTGGTGTTGGTTCGCCCTTCACGTCGTAGCTTTCGCTACCATCTAGATTAAGTGTTTTACGCGTTGTGCCTGGTTTAAATTCAAGCGGCAATACGCCCATACCAATTAAGTTAGTACGGTGAATACGTTCAAACCCTTCGGCTGCAATAACCTGAACACCAGCAAGCCTAACGCCTTTTGCTGCCCAATCGCGCGAAGAGCCTTGGCCATAATCAGCACCTGCCACAATAATGAGTGGCTGTTTACGCTGCATGTAGGTTTCGATTGCTTCCCACATGCGTGTGTTTTCACCTTCTGGCTCTATACGTGCGAACGAGCCTTGCTTCACTTCTCCGTTTTCATCTAATACCATTTCGTTCAATAGTTTAGGGTTTGCAAATGTAGCTCGTTGTGCGGTTAAGTGATCGCCTCGGTGAGTGGCGTATGAGTTAAAGTCTTCTTCTGGTACGTTCATTTTAGTTAAGTATTCACCTGCCGCGCTGCTTGCCATAATCGCATTAGAAGGTGATAAGTGATCGGTTGTAATGTTATCGCCAAGTACTGCTAAAGCGCGCATACCTGTCATACTGCGCTCACCTGCCAAAGCCCCTTCCCAATAAGGTGGGCGGCGAATATATGTACTTTCTGGGCGCCAATCGTAAAGTGGGTCGTTATCTTCGCCGTAATCAACAGTTAAGTTAAACATTGGCTCGTATACTTTTCTAAACTGCTCTGGTTTTACGCTTTGTTTGATAACCGCATCTATCTCCTCATCAGATGGCCATAAATCTTTTAAGGTTACATCGTTACCTTGCTGATCTTTACCGAGTATATCTTTTTCTATATCAAAACGAATGGTGCCCGCAATTGCATAAGCAACTACTAAAGGTGGTGACGCTAAAAACGCTTGCTTAGCATACGGATGAATTCGGCCATCAAAATTTCGGTTACCCGAAAGCACCGCTGTTGCATATAGGTCGCGATCAATCACTTCTTGTTGAATTTTAGGGTCCAACGCACCACTCATGCCATTACAGGTAGTACAGGCAAAACCAACAATACCAAAACCGAGTTGCTCTAGTTCAGTGAGTAAGTTTGCGTCCTCAAGATACGATTGCACTGCTTTAGAGCCCGGTGCCAGGGATGTTTTAACCCACGGTTTACGCATTAAGCCTTTAGCGTTTGCATTTCGCGCCAATAAACCTGCAGCAATTACATTGCGCGGGTTACTGGTATTAGTACAGCTGGTAATAGCGGCGATAATACAGGCGCCATCTGGCATTAAGCCTTCTTCGTTCTCAACAACACCCGAAATACCTTGCGCTGCTAAATCGCTGGTAGATACACGACGATGCGGATTTGAAGGTCCTGCAATGTTGCGCCCTACACTTGATAGGTCAAATTTAAGTACGCGATCGTATTGAGCGGTTTTTAAGCTATCACTCCATAAACCCGCTGTTTTAGCGTAGTTTTCTACCAGGGCAATTTGCTCTTCATCACGGCCTGTTAAACGCAAGTAATCAATAGTTTTATCGTCAATGTAGAACATAGCAGCGGTGGCGCCAAATTCTGGGGTCATGTTCGAAATGGTCGCTCTATCACCCAGGGTTAGTGCATCAGCCCCTTCACCGTAAAACTCAAGGTAAGTCGATACCACACGTTGCTCACGTAAAAATTCAGTAATCGCCAGTACAATATCGGTTGCAGTTATGCCAGGCTGGCGTTTACCGGTAAGCTCTACGCCCACTATATCTGGTAAACGAATATATGATGCGCGCCCAAGCATTACGCTTTCGGCTTCAAGGCCACCTACGCCGACAGCAATAACACCTAATGCATCAACATGCGGGGTATGGCTGTCGGTACCTACTAAGGTATCTGGGAAGGCAATGCCATCGCGGTTTTGAATCACCGGCGACATTTTTTCAAGGTTAATTTGATGCATGATGCCATTACCCGGTGGGATCACATCAATATTTTTAAACGCTGTTTTGGTCCAGTTTATAAAATGAAAACGGTCATCGTTGCGTCTATCTTCAATGGCGCGGTTTTTTTCAAATGCATCGGGATCAAAACCTGCGTGCTCAACAGCTAATGAGTGGTCAACAATCAGTTGAGTCGGTACAACCGGATTTACTTTTGCAGGATCGCCGCCTTTTGCAGCAATAGCATCACGCAGGCCCGCTAAATCAACCAGTGCGGTTTGGCCTAAAATGTCATGACATACAACGCGTGCCGGATACCACGGAAAATCTAAGTCTTGTTTACGCTCAATTATTTGGCTAAGCGCATCGGTTAGCATTTCGGGCTCACAGCGACGCACTAAGTTTTCGGCAAATACACGCGAACTGTAAGGTAGTGTAGCGTATGCGCCTGGCTTAATGGCATCGACGGCGGCTTGGGTATCGTAGTAATCAACATTTGAGCCTGGTAAAGGCTTACGGTATTGGGTGTTATTAATAATGGTCATAATAAATTCGCTAATTTGGTGACGGAGGAGAGTACGCTAAAGCGCTATAATGAGTAATCATCAGCGCTATAAACAATAAAAGGTGAGCTAGGCTCACCTTAAACGCTAACTAATTAGCCTCTTGATTCGATTGGCGTGTAGCTACGCGCATCTGGCCCGGTGTAATCAGCACTTGGGCGAATAATACGGTTATTTGCACGTTGCTCTTTTACATGCGCTGTCCAACCGGTTACACGGCTCATTACGAAGATAGGCGTAAATAACTTAGTAGGAATACTCATAAAGTGGTACGCCGATGCATGGAAAAAATCAGCATTACAGAATAACTTCTTCTCACGCCACATGACTTCTTCACAACGAACAGATACCGGGTAAAGCACCTCATCACCCACTTCTGCCGCCAACTTTTCAGACCACTTTTTAATAATAACGTTACGTGGATCTGACTCGCGGTAAATTGCGTGGCCAAAGCCCATAATTTTATCTTTACGCTCCAGCATCCCCATTAGCGCGTCTTCAGCTTGATCGGCGCTGCTAAAGCCTTCAATCATATCCATGGCGGCTTCGTTGGCACCACCATGAAGTGGACCACGTAAGGTACCAATTGCGCCAGTTACACATGAGTGAATATCAGAAAGCGTTGATGCACACACGCGACCGGTAAAGGTAGAGGCATTAAATTCATGCTCTGCGTACAAAATTAGTGATACATTCATTACTTGTGCAAATAATTCACTTGGCGCTTTATCGTGTAATAGCGTTAAAAAGTGTGCACCTACTGAATCGTCATCAGTTTGTGTTTCGATGCGAACACCGTCATGAGTAAAACGATACCAGTAACAAATAATACTTGGGAAAATTGCCACCATGCGATCAATCGCATCGTTTGCTTCGCTAAAGTCGTTTTCCATTTCAAGGTTACCTAGCATAGAACACCCTGTGCGCATTACATCCATTGGATGTGCGTCTTTAGGAATGTTCTCAAGCACTGTTTTTAGTGCCTCTGGTAAACCGCGCAAGCTTTTAAGTTTAGCTTTGTACTCTGCCAGTTCGCTTGATGTTGGTAGCTCGCCGCGAGAAAGTAAAAACGACACTTCTTCAAACTGCGCTTTTTCAGCCAGTTCACTAATATCGTAACCACAGTAAGTTAAACCTGAGCCTGTTTGCCCTACTGTACATAATGCTGTTTGTCCTGCTACTTGGCCACGTAAGCCTGCGCCACCTAATGCTTTATCTACCATGATGTGTCTCCTGTTGAAATTTTTTATTATTTGTCAGATTTTGCTGAAAAAAGGTTATCGAGTGTGTTTTCGTACGAGTGATAATCTAAAAAGTCGTAAAGCTCTGCACGCGTTTGCATGTTTTCAATTTGGCTTTGTTGAGAACCTTCATTCAAAATTGCTGAATACACGTTAAGTGCGGCTTTATTCATTGCTCTAAACGCACTAAGTGGGTAAAGCACCATTTCTACGCCCACATCGCTTAGTTGCTCTTTGGTGTAAATTGGGGTTTGGCCAAACTCAGTAATATTGGCCAAAATAGGCACATTAATCGCCTTAGTAAATGCTTGATAATCAGCAAGATCATGAACCGCTTCTGCAAAAATCGCATCGGCACCGGCTTCAACACAAGCTGCTGCACGGTCTATCGCCGCATTTAAGCCTTCTTTTTGAAACGCATCGGTACGCGCCATAATGTAAAAATCGCTATCGGTTTTAGCATCAACCGCCGCTTTAATTCGGTCTACCATTTCAGCTTGGGTAACTATTTCTTTATTAGGGCGATGGCCACAACGCTTTTGCGCCACTTGATCTTCAATATGAAAACCGGCTGCACCTGCTTTAGTCATTTCTTTAACAGTACGGGCAATATTAAACGCCCCGCCCCAACCTGTATCGGCATCCACTAACAAAGGTAAATCGCTAGCACCGGTAATACGGCGAATATCTTCAAGCACGTTATCAAGGCTGGTCATCCCTAAATCTGGCATACCAAATGAGGCATTAGCCACACCCGCACCCGATAAATAAATAGCCTGATGGCCCATTTTTTCAGCCATCATCGCGGTGTACGCGTTAATAGTACCTACCACTTGTAGCGGGTGGTTATTTGCAATTGCCTGTTTAAATTTTAATCCTGCTGACATTACCTTCTCCTAACTTTGAACGGGGCTGCTCTTTGGCAACTTAGTATTTTTTAATATTGTGACATATGTATTAGGGTCTATTGACCTTTCAAAATTTAATTTGCAAAGGTCAACAGACCCTAGTTAACCACTTCATTTTGAGTGGCTTGTACTGATTGATATCTATCAAATTTTGTTTGGATATTTGCCTGTGATGCACTGATATGGCGCTTCATTAGCATTTCGGCCAGCTCACCATCATGATTTTCTATCGCGTTAATAATGGCTAAGTGTTCGTCAAACGCTTTAGATACCCGCGGCCCTACCATACCCATTTGTACACGGTACATTCTTATTAATTGGTACAGGTCGTGGCATAACAAATGAATTAAGTGCGCGTTTTTACTGCCTTTGATTATTCTGTAATGAAAATCTAAGTCGCCTGCTTCTTGATAGTACGACTCACCTTCTTTAACACGCTGAGTTTGCAAATGCTGATTAAGTAATTGTTTCAAGCCTTGCACTTCATCTGGTTCCATATTGTCGGCAGCTAACCTACATGCAAGTCCCTCAAGAGCACTGCGAACTTGGTATACTTCAATTAATCGCTCTGCGGTAAGTGCCACAACGCGGCAACCTATATTGGCTTTACGCTCAACTAAATAACAACTTTCTAAACGGTTAAGCGCTTCTCTGAGCGTTGCACGGCTTACACCGTAACGCTTTGCTAGTTCCGGCTCTGATATTTTACTGCCTTGTGCAATGCTGCCCTCTACAATTTCGCGGCGCATATCTACAAACACTTTATCGGAAGCGGTTGTGATAGATGTTTCATTTAACAAGTGCTGTGTCATAAAGTATTTTTATATTGTCGACAATTTATGCTCTAACTATGTGCTTATTATTTATATCTGTCAACCCTAGAACCACTTAAATCGAGTGAAAAACCACCACATTGTCGACATTATTAGCCGAAAGTATAATAAAAAATGTATTTAAGCTGTTTTACTAAACAAGATGTCGACACCTTTTAAGGGTTACTATTTCGTTTTTAACACTGAAAAAAATCGTTAAAAATGCTATTATTCTGCTTTATTTTGACTGTATGAGCCAAATCGTGGACGCAAACACTTACATCCCTGAGCCATTTATTAACGACGTAAAAACCTATTTACCCGAGCACCTAAACTTAGATGACTTTTTAAGTGCGTGTCGTCGTCCACTGCGTAAATCTGTTCGCGTTAATACATTAAAAATGAGTGTTGAAGAGTTTAAGCAACAAGCGGCTCAAAAAAACTGGCAACTTACCGCTATTCCTTGGTGCGATGAAGGTTTTTGGTTAGAGCGCCCAAACGATGAAGAGCAAAATTTAGCGCTGGGTAATACCGACTTACACTTAAGCGGGGCTATGTACGTGCAAGAGGCAAGCTCAATGTTGCCGCCAATGGCACTAAAGCAAAGCCTTAAAACCAGTAACACAGTGCTCGATATGGCCTCGGCACCGGGCTCTAAAACCTCACAACTTGCCGCGATAATGGACAATCAAGGCGTTTTAGTTGCAAATGAGCTGTCGTCATCACGTTTAAAAGTACTCAGTGCCACGCTAAAGCGTATGGGTGTAGGTAACTGCGCGCTATCGCATTTTGATGGTGTGGTATTTGGCAATTACATGTTTGAATGCTTCGACAGCATTTTACTTGATGCGCCCTGCTCTGGCGAAGGCACGGTACGTAAAGATAGCGACGCATTAAAAAATTGGTCTATCGAGTCAAATATTACCATTGCCCAAGTACAAAAAGATCTGATTAAAAGTGCATTTTACGCACTTAAACCTGGCGGCACATTGGTGTATTCAACCTGTACATTAACCCCACTCGAAAACCAACAAGTGTGTGATGCATTGCTAGAAGAATTTGGCGAATACATTACGCCAGAGCCTTTAAATGACCTTTTCCCTGGCGCTGAAAAAGCCACTACAGACGAGGGTTACTTACATGTTTGGCCGCAAACGTTCGACAGCGAAGGTTTTTTTATTGCCAAATTTAAAAAGCACAGCAGCTGCGAAAACCAAAACATTAAAGTGAAAAAAGGGGCATTCCCGTTTAACCAATTTGACAGTAAACAGCAAGATGAGTTTATGAGCTCTCTCAAAAAGCAATTTGGTTTAACAAGCCTGCCAGGTACGTTAAAACAACGCGACAAAGAGCTTTGGCTGTTTCCTGATGAGTTTGAAGCGATACAAAACAAAATTAAATATGCGCGATTAGGCATACAAGTAGGCGTTATTCATAAAAATGGCGTACGCCTAACGCACGAATTTGCCACCGTATTTGGTAAGCAGTGTAAAAGTAATGTACTGGTATTAACCAATGAACAGGCTAACGATTACTTTAATGGTAAAGATATACGCCTAGAAGAGGTAACCAAATCCAGCGGCGAGGTGATCCTAACTTTATGTGGTTGCCCTATTGGCTTAGGGAAATGGCAAAAAAATAAAGTTAAAAACTCTTTACCACGAGATTTAGTACAAAATACGCAGTTAATAAACTGGGCGTAAATTCTAATAAAGGTGTGTATAACAAATGTAACTCACTGTAATTACTGCAGTATAAAAAATGAACAAAAATGTGTATTTTTAGCACTTTTGACTATACTTAAATAACTTTCTTCTTCTCCCTAAGAATCTGAAAGTGTCTTTAGTTAGCGCAGGGCTCAAATACGAGCCCCTCTATAACCCAGAGTTCTTATAGCTCTGGGTCTTTTTTTGTCTAGGCGAAAGTTAACGAGCTGCGAGAGTCGGGTTACGAGCTTAATCCCTCACCCAGCCCTATTATTACATTAAGAACTTAGTGATTTATTTTCCACAGAGGAGAGGAGAACACAGAGAAAGTAATTAAAGACAAAGATTAAAGAACTGTTGTTAGTTATTAGATTTCCGCAATTGAAGCTTTTTCTCTGTGCAGCGCGAAGCGCCTCGGTACTCTCTGTGGTTCAAAAATAAAGGTTTTAGGAGATAGCTAACTGGTTGCGGGGATCGGACAACCGGACCTGGGCATTACAATAAGAACTTAGTGATTTATTTACCACAGAGGATAGGAGCACACAGAGAAAGTGATTAAAGAAAAAGATTAAAGAACTGTTGTTAGTTATTAGATTTCCGAAATTGAAGCTTTTTCTCTGTGCAGCGCGAAGCGCCTCGGTGCTCTCTGTGGTTCAAAAAAGGTTAAAGTTCAGAGTAGACGAGCTGCGAGGTTCAAGGCCCGTTACCCGAAACCCGTTACTCGAAGCTCGTGGCTCGTGTTTTAACCACAGTATTTATTAAACATCCAGCTGCCTCTGATAGCCTCATAATGAGAACCAAATTGCAGCGATAAACACACTATTGGCAAACGGTTCATTTGCTCAGCCATACTAAACACATCATAAAATTTATAACCATATTTAGAAGCTAATTTAAGCTCATTCACATAAAGGGCTTTGTAGGTAGGTGGTAGTTCACTCCAGTGCATTAACGCAATTTGAATAATGCCTAAATGAATATCTAACTTATATGGGCCTACTTTTTTGGCTTGCTGAATATAATTGTATACCCGCTCTGTTGGCCCCTCTTGATAACTTACAACCTGCGCTAAGCTCATCCAAGTTTGTGCCCAAGTTTGTCTAAGCTCAACCGACTTTAATAGCGCCTGCTCAGCTTGTTGATATGTTTGCTTTACTTTATCTGATTGCTCACTTGATGTGGTATCTATACCACTGAGGCTTAGTAATTTTATATGGGCTAAAAAATGCCAATAATGAGGATGCTCGGGATCCATATTCGTAGCTAACGTAATCGCATTTTCTGCAGCTTGAAGCGATGAACCAGATAAAGTACCATCCGACTCTTGCACAATATTAAGCGCATGAAAGTACCATGCATTAGCGCGCATACTTTGCATGCTGCTATATGCAATTACAAGCACTATTAGAGCTAAAATAACAGCAGGCACTACCTTGACCATGTTTAATTTAGTCATTAAATAAGCTCTCGGTTAGTTGCAGCGGGTTAGTTACAAAAAGCGCTGTAGCCTGCTCTTCACCTATTAATTGCGCTACTGTATTTCTTGCTTGGCTTAAAATAGGCGGTCGACGTTTTACTGAATGGGCATCAGAGGCAACATAGTTCACTAAACCATCTTTTAGCATTTGTAACGCTATAGTGTGGGCGCTTTCGCCCCACTCACCTTCAATGCTCGATGCTGTTAATTGAAAGTCGCAGCCTAACTGCTTTAAGTGCTGAATATAATAAAGGTTTGACTGAATATCGCGATTACGCTCAGGGTGCGGAATAATAACGCGTGTGTTTTGTTTTGCGAGCCACTGTATAAACTTATCGTAACCTTGTGGCATGTGTGAATGCGGTAACTCTAATAACAACACATTTTTGTCTGCTATTTTACCAATAAAAGGCAGCTTATTAGCCATCACCATTGCCATAAGTTCTACGTCTAAGCGCACCTCAGCAGCGGCCGCTAATTTAACATTAATACCCTC
The DNA here is from genome assembly GCF_002310795.1 of Pseudoalteromonas issachenkonii. Taxonomy (NCBI): domain Bacteria; kingdom Pseudomonadati; phylum Pseudomonadota; class Gammaproteobacteria; order Alteromonadales; family Pseudoalteromonadaceae; genus Pseudoalteromonas; species Pseudoalteromonas issachenkonii. The sequence continues at coordinate 1,394,637 of NZ_CP011030.1, read as the reverse complement.
TTTATGAGCCTCTAGCTTTAAACTCTCTAAATCGTTTTTGATTTGAGCAGTCGCATTGTTAAAGCGACCCATATGTATATGTGGCGTTGCAACTATATGAGTAATACCGTCGTTTTCAGCCAATTTTAAAAGCGCTAAAGATTCAGTTAAATCTTTAGCGCCATCATCAATACCCGGCAAAATATGCGTATGAATATCAATCATAAATTACTTAATTACACTTGAGGCTTTTCTGGTTGTTGTGAGTAATCGTAATAATCATAGTAACCATGACTATGCTCATCTTTAGATTTACTCATATCTACCTGGTTAAGTACCACACCAGCAACATGGGCTTTTACTTCAAATAAACGCTCAAGACCGGCTGTAATTGGTTTAATACGAGTTATGTCGGATTTAACAACATACACTACCGAGTCAACACTTTGTGCAATTACTAATGCATCACTTACTGCCTGTGTAGGCGGTGTATCAACAATAATGTGATCGTACTGCGTTTTTAACTCGCCAAGTAACTCAGCAAAACGTGGGTTTGATAAAAGCTCAAGCGGATTAGACGGTATTTGCCCGCTTGGCATAATAGTTACACCCGATTGCGTATCAATATGAACACACTCAGCTAGTTGCTCAGTACCTATCATTAAATTACTTAAACCTGGGTGAAATACAGGTATATCAAAACGTTTAGCTAATGTTGGTTTACGTAAATCGGCATCAATCAGTAATACCTTGCCCATTTGTGCCAACGACATCGCTAGATTAGCAGAGGTGGTAGTTTTACCTTCCCCTGGGGAGGTAGAGGTAACCGCAATAACCTGATGCGCTCTATCTAAATGGGTGAGCAATAAACTAGTACGGAAGGTACGTACCGACTCAGCAAAGCGGCGATAGGTATCTTCTAAATAAGCATGTATCGGGAAAAAGCTCTTTTTAGGCACTACAACATGCGGTAATAACCCTAACATGCGCTGGGCGAGTTTATTTTCGACATCATTTTTGTTTTTAACAGTGTCGTTTAAGGCATCAAAAACAAAAGTCATTACCACTGCAAACCCAAAACTAGCTACAAAGGCTAAAATAACAATTAACTTTTTGTTAGGTTTGCTTGGATCTTTAGGTGCGTAAGCACGATCAGTAAAGCGCGCTGCTGCAGAACTAAAGTCACTGGTTACTTCGGTTTCTTTAGAGCGAGATAAAAAGGTATTGAAAATATTACGGTTTGTTTCTACCTCACGCTTTAACTGATTATATTGGGTTTCTTTGCGGGTAATATCTTGATATTCAGAACGTATTTTAGCTAAATCACGCTCAAGCGCATTTACTGTACGCGTTGTTCTATTAAGCTCTTTTTCAATACCGGTAATTAAGCCTTTAATTTGCTTATTAAGGTTAGTTTTAACTGTAGTAAGCTCAGATATAGCTGAAATCATTTTAGGATGTTTAGGGCCATAAACCTCTGCAAGTTCACTTACCTTTCGTTCAACCAATACAACTTCGCGTTTAACATCTTGTATTACACGGTGTGAGGTAATTTCAGGCATGCTACCCAATAGCTCTATGTTATCGTTACCATATTCGTTAATAACACGGTTAATGCTTTCTAGGTTATTTTTAGTCGCACGCGCATCAACTAGCTGTTTTGAGGTTTGCTCAAGCTCTTGGGTAACCAAACCTGCAATACCTTCTATATCAACCAGTTTTTGTTCTTCTCGGTAAGCTTGTAAACGCACTTCAGAGCTATCTAGTTGTATACGCAATTCAGATAAACGCGTATTTAACCAGCTAGATGCCTGCTGGGTAATACCCATTTTAGCGCGCATTTGGCTTTCTATGTAAACTTCACCAACGGTATTAGCCACTAAAGCTGCAAGCTTAGGGTCGCTCGACTCAAAACTTACTTGCACTAATTGTGTATTACGAATTGGAGACACCGTTAAACGAGACTTAAACGCAGCAAGCAAACCTAACATTTCTCGCTCTGCTTGCTCTTCTTCGCTAAGAGCTGAGCTTTCTTTTTTATTTAAAAAAGGTAACAGCTGCTTAACAATGCCTTTTAACTCACCTGTAAGTGAAGGTTTAGCAATAAAGTCGGTATGCTCTTTTAAGTTGAGTTTAGTAATAACCTCACGAGCAATACTGTTTGACTTAATCACTTCAAATTGAGTTAAGTAATATTCTTTTTTAGTAGAATCTAAGCCATATATTTCGTCAAAACTCACCGCTTTGGTTTGCTCCGACTCAATCAATAAAGTGGCTGTGGCTACATACTTAGGCACTAACGTTAACGCAACCATTATAGTGAGCAAGGTCACTACAATTGCAAAACCTAAAATTTTCCATTTACTTTGCTTAATAACATTAAGGTAAGCACCTAAATCAATAACTTCCTCGTTGTTGTTAGGTTTTTCAGAGTGTGTATTCATTTTTTTAATTACTACCTTAAACTGCTTAAAACAAGCGCTGTTCTATTTTTATGGTGTCACCCGCTGCAATTTGGCTGTTTAAACTACCTTTTTGTTGCTGCTGTTTGGTTTGTTCTTTAAAAATAAATATTTTATCAACCGAGGCGCGTTCAGTTAACCCACCGGCTAAAGCTATTGCTTGGTTTACCGTCATAGCAGGTTGGTAAGGATATGCACCTGGCTCTTTAACTTCACCATGTATATAAAAAGGTCGGTATTCTATAACTTGCGCATACACATTAGGGTTTACTAAGTAATCAGGCTGCAGCCCTTCGCTTATTGTTTGCTCAACTTGCGAAACACTTAAACCCACAAGTTTAACCTTACCTAAAAATGGGTAGTTTATCTCACCACTATTACCAAGCAATGAGGTTACATCTAAATCAGGCTGGCCAAATACTTTAATTTCTATTTTGTCACCCGCACCTAAAATGTAGTTTTGCGAATCGTTCGCAAAACTACAAAAGCTCAGTAACAATATAAAGCCACTTAAAATTTTAACCTTCATTCATTTCCCTTTAATGCAAATGTAAAGTTAAGGCCAACAATTACGCGGTCAAATTCAATATCCGCTTGGGTTGAATTACGGTCAATAAAATCAACATAGCCGGTTACCATGCCAAAGTTACTGGCTAAATAATTTAAGCCTAGGCGAGCATTTTTAACTTTGTCTTTACGGTTAAAATTACCAGAATATTGTTGATCAACATAATTAGCACTTACAACCGAGCTTAAAAAGTCGCTCCAATCGTGTTGCCATGTTGCACCATAAACACTTTCTCGAATGTAATCGCCTGAAAGAAGTGGATCTTTAGCCGCACGGCTAGTAACTAGTTGCAAAGTTGAATAAGTTAACGGCTTCCAAACCACAGCACCTTCCCAGCTTAAGCCGCTAAAGTTATCGCGCAGGTTTGACTCAAAATCTTTATTTTGATAACCCACTTTAAATGACCCAGTGGTAACGGCTGTGGCTTCCCACTCCATACCTAATAATACTTTAACGTCGTCTGAGTCACGTGAAATACCGTTTGAGTCAATTACATCGTAACGGTAGTTTTCTTGCTTAACCTCTAAAAAGGCACGCGTACCAGCTTGGGTGTTGTAATAACCAATAATACCCAACATAGGTTTATCGTAATCGCGGTACTGCGATATGGCCGTAAAATTTTGGTAATTTTTGTTATAATAACCCGCTGTTAAAGCAACCTGGGCTTTAGAGCTTTGTGCGCCGTATTCGTAGCGAGCAGTTAGGTTTTGTTGCTGATAATTTACAAGCTCATCTAGTGCGCTGCCCTGGCCTTCAGTTAATCCGCCACCACGTGGCTCGTACAACCAGTCGGCATCACCAGTAACATCTAAACGGTGTTGACTAGTAAACTCTTTGTGCACACCAGCGCCCACATTTACTTGGGTAAAGTTATCGGTGGTGTCTTTATTATGAAACGACGTGCTAGATGCAATGTCAAATTTATAACTGTCTGGGCCGTCTTCAATTAATGCATTTAAACTCGGCGCTATATTCCATATTAAACGTGACTGAGTGGCAGACGGCGTCATAAAAAAGTTGTCGTTGCTGCTCACACCTAACTGTAGCGTAGGTGTAATCTCGGCGCCGTCTTTAGTCATTACACTGCCTGGCTTTAATTCTACTGCCAATGCAGGTGCACTTAAGCCCAACGCGACAAGTAAAGTGGTAATTGTATTAGTACGCATTTTCACTTTTAAATCCCTTAAAAATTGTCATAAAAATTATTTTTACATCAAACCATAAAGACCAATGTTTAATGTAATGTAGGTCGTATTCAACTCGCTTGGCCATTTTATCTAAAGTATCGGTTTCGCCGCGCCAGCCGTTAATTTGTGCCCAACCGGTAATACCCGGTTTGGTTTTATGCCTAAACATGTAAAATTCTACTTTTTTTCGGTACTCTTCGTTATGCGCAACCGCATGTGGCCTTGGGCCAACAATCGACATATCGCCTTTTAAAACATTTATAAACTGCGGCAGTTCGTCAAGGCTAGTGCGGCGCAAAAAGCCACCTAACGGAGTTATTCGGGCATCGTTTTTAGTTGCCTGAGTCACCACATCGCTGTTTTCGGTTACCGTCATCGAACGGAACTTCCACACTTTTATTTTGCGGCCATCTAAGCCATAGCGATCTTGCTTAAATATAATAGGCCCCTTAGATGTCAGCTTTATGGCGGCAGCAATAGTCAATAATAGTGGGGTTATTAAGGTAACAATAATAGCTGATACTACTATATCTTCTGTACGCTTTATAAATTCGTGAGCACCAATACATGGGGCTTCAAACACACTTAGTGTATCTACATCACCCACGTGCTCAATGCGAGCATGTATTAAATTTGAAAGTAAAAAATCTGGCACTATGTGCACATCGACGGTGGTATCACCTAGCTGTAATAAAATATCAGCTATGCGTTTTTGTGCTTTCATGGGGAGCGCAATGTAAAGTATATCTATTTCGCCATTGCGTGCTGCGTCTACCGCACTTTGTATACCGCCCTCAACACCTTGCTGTTCAAGTTGTTCAAATAAACGTTCTGGGTTTCTGTCGTCGTAAAAGCCTTTAAAGTTAAACCCAAGCTCGTCGTGTTTTACAATTTCAGCATGTAAATAAGCAGCAGACTCTGTAGCACCAATAATGGCCACATTGCGTTGTGATAGTCCTAATTTGCGACGGTTGCGCTTATACCAATAAGCCCCTAAGCGCCAAATATATAAATACGCCACACTAAGCATAAACCAAATCGCGATTCCCACGCGAGAAAGCGACTCGGTAAACTTAAATAAAAAAGAAACAACCAGTAAAAACGCAAAGGCAATTAAAACACTACCCCATGCACAAATTACCATTGTTCTAAATTTGCCAGCACGCCAAGAACGGTAAGTAGAAAACAGCTCAGCACTGTAAAAGTAGCTAAGTGCAACAGTTAATGCAGAAGCGGCATAAATAGGAGTGAGTTTAAAACTGTAAAGTAAGGCTGCGCATTGAAAAGCTAAGAATAATGCAAATATGTCGAATAATCGGTAAAAATTGGCATCAGAGGAACCTGAAGGTTTAAATGTCCTTGGAGATGTCATTTTGCTTAATTCCTTATAGCTAATTCAGTGTGAGTAGCACCTCAAAAAATCCACGAGGATAATATAGTATTAGCCAATTTTGTTCAATTACTGATTCCGACAAAAGTACTAAAATTCATGTTTAAACCTTTTAGCTAACTCTTACTTTACTTATTAAGTATTAAAGTAAATACTCGCATTTTACTTAGGTTTAATTAAATAAGCCCTTAAACCAACTCCAAACACCAAACGAATATCCTTCAAAAATATCAATTCCCAATGCAGATTTAATCAAATATAAAACCAGCAATGTAAATAAAATAATAAACGTAACTACCAAACTTAAAATTATTGCTTGAGTAAACCTTGCTATTTTTTGCTCTTTTATGCTTAATTCACGCCTGTTTCGCCCCGCTAAAACAACATAGTAGTAACGGTATTTAAAAAACTTAACTACGCCTCTGCAATCAACAGTATGGTTACCCCACTGCCTTGCACCTATGGCTATTTTTAAATGCGCTAACTGTTCATCGGTAAAGGTAGATTGAATGTTTTTAGGCATTCGCTCTAGTAAACTTCTAATAGCTGGGTCTTGCTTTAAGTTCGACAAAAAAACCTCAAATGCAACATGATTATTAATTGCCAATTATTTTAAACAACTATTTAATAATAAAAAGCCAATTAAAACTTAATTGGCTTTTTATTTGCTAAAGTACTTTTATTTAAGCGTACTAGAGCGATAGGTGTTGTTATTTAACCAACTTGGTAGTTCAACCGTTGGTACAGTACCATCTTGGTTAATATTTGTTTGGTGGTAAGAGTGCTGGTTCCAAATGCGTGTTGCATTTTTCCAAGGTTTGCTGTTATCTGCAGCTCCATAAACAGTTACACCATTGTTAATACTGTAACGACTATCAGTATTATTTGATACAACTACTAGCTCTGCATTATCATCACCCTCAAGGTCAACAACAATTGGATACTCCCAAAGTGATGCTGTTGAGTTTGCAACAGTCGATAATACCTCACCATTAACGCCATTTAGTACTCTTACTTTGTAATGATCTTGTACAATCACTTCATCAATGCCATCACCGTTGAAGTCATAAGCACTCACACCTATCTTACCGCTCCATTCATCATCATTGGCAACAGACCATATTAGCTGTCCGTCTTTATTATACATATCTACGGCAGTATAACCTGCATATACAATACCCATATCATTTATACCAAGGAAGTTTGATAAAGCTTGCGCACCACCTCCAGGATTTGTCATATTACTAATTTGCCACTTAACATTACCATTACTTTCAAGTGCTACTAAGCTACTTTTCTCTGGTGCGCCAGAGTTTGATGGTATAGATAAAACAACCTCAGGCTGGCCATCATTATCAATATCAGCTACTGAAGAAAACCAATTTAATTCATCAGTAATATAAGACCACAGAACTACTCCATATTCATCTAGCAACTCTCCTTTAGCAAAAACTTCTTGTATACCATCACTGTTATGGTCAAATACAATTGGAGATGGCGACCAACCATAAGTAAACTTTGCGCCAGTGTTATAATTATAGACTGTATCTCCCAAAACAAGCTCTGAAACACCGTCATTATTCAAATCAGCAACGACAATATTACCAATTGTATCCCAGTTAGTACTAGCTTTTGCTATTTGCTTTTTCACAACACCATTATTATCAACAACAGTTATTACATCATCAAATCTACTAGAAACAATAACTTCAACCACTCCATCGCCGTCAAAATCGGCGGCAGCAGGTGTATACCTTGCATCCGCACTTATTGGCCCGTTAGCATAGCTCCAAAGTTCGCTGCCATCTACTCCGCTTAATGCTCTTAAAACACCGTTAGATAAATCTCTAGCCTTATACGAAACAACAACCACATCAGCAATATCATTATTATTTATAACTCCATCGCCGTTGTCGTCATTTAGTTGTGCAACAACCGGAGTCGACATAACTTGGCTATATTCAGGCATAAAGTCGCTTGAGTTCCAACTCCACTTTTCCGACATCTCAAATGGCGCTATTGGTTGCACTTTAGATGGTAATTCACCATCGAACTCGCCACCTAATAACGCCATAGAACCGTAAAAACTTTGGCCAATAATTGGCATTTTTGCAGTGCCGTATACACCTCTAACATCAGCATATGGTGCTAATACAACGCCTTCCCAGCGATTGCCTTTGATATCGAGTTTTTGTGCATTAGTAAAGTTGAATACGGTTTTACTTGCATGGTGGCGTAAACGTGCAAAGCTCTTGCCTTTTACAACTACGTTGTCATCACCTGTAATATTAAAAATTATAGTGGCATCCGCAGGAATCCCCCATACTTTAAAAGTATGCGCTTTAGCAAAGTCACGAGCATCTAAATTAAATACTTGTCTATCTGAACTGCCATCACCTTGTAAATAAAGGCCACCCCATTTACGATAAACTGTGCCCGTTTCATCTAGTTCACTTAATTGTGAACTTAAATCTTTGTAATATTGCTCTTGCTCATCAAAGTTAAATGGCATTGCCGATTCATCTTGGTTAGAAAGGATTTTAGAGCCCCACTCCATACCCCAGCGTACACTCCAGTGAATATCAGTACCGCCACCGGCTACCATGCTACCTACATATTGGCGACCATATTTAAATTTTATGCTTGATTCACTAATTAAGTAATATTCTTCTGGGCTATAAGGGCGAGTGTAACCTACGCTATAACCTTTAAGATCAATTTCACCAGCTGCAATAGCGCCATCTGCACGACCAAAGTTCGATTTAAAATCATTAAAAACAAATGCTGAAAAATTATTAGCAACGCCTAAATCTGCGGCTAGTGTTGTAGAACTGGCTAACGTAAGTGCTATCACTGCACTCAATTTTTTAAATTTTAATAGTGAGTTAGTCATTTTATCCCTCGAAAATGAAAAGTGCATGATGGCACCAAATTTAAGTCATTTGTTTAATGAAAGTTAATTCATCAAGCTATTGGTGAACATTATATACACAAATAAAATCAAAAGGAATAAAAAACACTACGAAAGTACTAATTTACAGTACCTAAAAAAGAGTGAAAACTTTATATCAATGACTTACAGTTGATTTCAATAAAAAAAATTTAAAAAAAACAAAAAAAACACCGTAAAGGACTACCGAATGTTAATTTTTAGTTAAAACCTACATTTAAAAGAAAAGATCAACGATTTCACGTTAATCTTATCTTTTTTTTCGTTAATCTCTGAAGAGGTATAGTAGAATTGTGTGAGGGGATAAGTGCCTTTAAATAGGTTTCTTAATATGAACCGTTAAACTTATTTTTTATTAAAAGATACGCAAACTTTGAATTAGTAACTAAGTAGCGCTTCCACATTCTGCCTGGTTCTTGAATTACCCTATATAGCCATTCTAAACCGGCTTTTTGCATCCACTGTGGTGCTCGCTTTACTTTTCCTGCTACAACATCGAACGTACCGCCAACACCCATTACAAAGTCAACACCAAGCTTGTCTTGCCATTTATTAATAAAGTTTTCTTTTTTAGGCGAGGTAATCGCAACAAATAATAACTTAGCGCCCGATTCACGTATTTTAGTGACCACGGCCTCTTCATCATCCCCCTCTTTATTTCCAAAGAAATAACCATCATGATAACCAGCAATATTTAAATTTGGGTTTTGTGCTTTAACTACTTCCACTGTTTTGCTAACCACCTCTTCGGTGGCACCGAGCAAAAACACAGGGAAGTCTCGCTTGGCACTCATTGCTAACAATTCATGAAATAAGTCAACCCCAGCTACACGCTCTGGCACATCGTGCCCTAAAAAACGCGCACCAAACACAACGCCCATACCATCAATATTAATTACCTCACAGGCTTTAACCGACTCAGCTAAAACAGGATCTTTTTGCATATTAACTATTTTGGCAACATTAACCACAACATGCTGTAAAAATTGTTTTTTTTCAATTCTGTTTTCAATAAAAGACACCGTCTCTTGCATGGTGGCAATATCCATTGGTGCTTTTAAAAATTCAATACGTTTCATTGTTGAGTCCGTTTTTTAAAGTTGTTCAATAACTGCACTTTTAGCGCTGTTCATTTTTTGTCGATTAAAATAAGCAAACGAATAATATACCCATGCTTGTGTCCAACGCACATAGTCAACCTTATTGGTAAAGTACTTATTTTTTTGATAAATAAAACGCTGCTTTTTAGGCATATATAGGGTTTGAATAGCGCGGTTTATTACTTTTTCGGCCATCGTAAAGTCATCTGGCGTTTTACCTACTTTTAATAATGTAAAAACAGCTTGCGATACACTGTGCATATCGAGTGGGTAGCGATTATTATTGTAATATCTTGCGGTACCATCTTGCTCAAATAAATGCGTTTTATAATAAGTAAGTCCTTTAGCAATTGCAGATTCAAACTCATCAGTTTGTAATTCATCACTCAATAAGCGAAGTGCTTCTAGGTTATAACCGGTATGAAAGCCATCAATAAACTGATGATGATGGCGAGCACCATATACCCATGAGCCATCAACTCCCTGTTCGCTTACCGACTGCCTTGCTGCATTTAAAGCAAGCTGTTTGTAGTGTTGGTTGTTAGTAAGTACAGCTACTTTAGCAACCCATGCAGCGCCCCAAAGGCTAGCATTATGCACAAATGCAGTTTCGCCTGGTATGTAACCAAAAAACTGTCTACCATCACATTCTTTGTATAATGTTTTTACAATAAAATGCGCACTATCAATTGCAGGTTCTGAGTATTTTTTGTCTTTGGTGATTTCACTTAACGCATATAAAGCCTGAGCAACATAAATAGTAGTAATTACGTTTGGCTTACCTTTAGGTACAAAAAACGCACGGGCATTCCAGTCAAAGTGGTAACCCCAACAGCTATGCTGCCAAATAGATTTATCACTTTGCTGAGTCAATAACCAATCAGCCAGCTTTATCGCTTCATTTAAATAAGTTTGCTCATTGGTTGCTTTATAGTCTTCCAATAAACCTAAAATAAATAAACCAATACCCTTAGGGTTGCGCTTTTTAGGCACACCACATAATGGCCGTAAGTTAATTGCTAAACGTTTATGCAGCTGAATCCAAGCAAGCCCTACAATGCCTTGTTTAAATTGAGGAATTAATTCAAATAGTTTACTATTGAGCCCATCAAATGGATCTTGCCCAGCATAATTCCCTCTTTTTGCCTTATTAAGTAATAGTTTTTTGCAGTAGTTGCTATCTAACATTACTAAATTGCTCCCAGCTCTTTATAAATACATTTAAGCTTTGGAATGATTACTCTAGGACTAAAGTTATTTAAAAACTTTTCTTTTGCAGCATCTCTCATTTTTTCTGTTTCTACAGGAAACTCAATTAACCTATTCATTGCCATTTTTAGTGATTCAACATCACCGGGTTCAATAAGTAAGCCATCAATATTATTTGTAATGGCATCTGGAATTCCACCTGCAGTAGAAGCAATAACAGGTATGTTACATGACATAGCTTCTAACACCCCCATTGGAAAGCCTTCGTTATAGCTTGGTAACACGTATGCATCTGCTTGCTTTAAAATATTAATTTTTTTATCGCCAGCAACCCAACCAAGTAACTCAACGCATTCATCTAGACCTAGCTCATTAACCATTGTCTGATATTTTTTAATCTCGCCGTCACCACCAAGCAATAATCTAGCGTTTGGATGCTCTTTAACAACACAATTAAAAGCATGTATTAAATCAGATACGCCTTTACGTTCACCTAACCGGCCTAAAAATACAAAATTAAAGTTATTAGTTTTCTCTTTTTCTATTTCTAACTTAGGAACAGCGTTATAAACTACAACTCCTTTTTTTGGTTCGTCCAGTATAGTATCGAGCCAACTTAACCATTGAGTAGATAAAACAATAACTTTATCTACAGAGTTAAAGGTTGTTCTTATTTGTGCTTGTTTAGATTCACAGCATTCATTATTATAAAACTCTCTAAATTCAGCTCCATGTAAATGCAGAATAACTTTTGTATTAAAATATTTAATCAGCTTTATTAGCATTGACTTTCTAGCATAACTCCCTCTAGAAGCCATATGAATATGCACTACGCCAACGTCATATATTATTAATTTAGAAGCTAACTTGATAATACAAAGTAAATAATTGAATAGTTGGCCTGCCATGCCAAACCCAGTATTGGTTGAATGGCTTACTAAAAGCTCTGAATTTGTGTCATAAAAAAAATCTTCGCTTTCGTAAACATTTAAAACTGTTGCAATACCACCGTGTCCGTTTTTATCTGTGGCTATTGTTAGATTTATTGATTTTTTCACGTTAAAACTCTCTTATAGCCTGCTTTATTTTACCGTTTTTAGTCCTTGGAATTGCATCAACTTTTTTTACATTCACTTTAATAGACTCACCTAACCTTTCTTTTGTGTTCGTAATTAATTTATCTTTTTGAGTCTTATTAAATAACGCCCCATCAACTACAACCAAAACATCAATACTCTGATCTTTTTTCTGTACAAACTGTGAACCTAATAACCCTTCAACACCTTTTGGAATATGATTTAATATATGCACTTTCTGCCCATCTTCAGCAACTAGGTAATCTCCTGTTCTCCCTTCTATAGAATCAACGAGTGGAAATACACGGCCGCAGGGGCAATTTTTTTCGTCTGACAATATAACATGATCACCGGTTTTATAACGTATTAAAGGGTATAGCGCATTATTAAAATTAGTCCCGACAATTTCAGCCCTATCACGACCATCCTCTGTTTTACCAGCTGACAATAATTCTACATGAGCATAGTCTGTTAATATGTGATAACGGCCGTGCTCGCAGCTTGCAATAGCAGCTACACGTTCAAATAAGCCATACCAATCAAAAACCGTACATTTAAATCGCGTTTCAATGAGGTGTTTATCTTCCTTTGTTAGTGATTCAGATGAAGTAACAACTGACTTTATTTCACCAGGATAATATTCATTATTTACCTCTAGATACTTAGCTAACGTAACAATAGATGAAGGGTAGGCCTGAATAACTTGTACACCAAAATCAACCATTGCATTGATATATGACTGTAAATTTTTAGGTGCCATATGAAACGATGAAAGCATAATCATATTTTCAAAATAAGAATAACGCCAAAATGGCAACTGTTTTTGTTCGATTGGTACAATCATATCACCACGGATCCATGCCCGTTTATCGGCCTTTTCAAAGCCAGCCCAAGCAAGCCCTCGGTTAACAAAAGCTTGCTCAGTTATAACTGATTTCATATCCTGGGGGATAACGAGTGGCACACCTGTTGTGCCACTCGTTGCGCCATTAATTACAGCGCCTTTTTTTTGAGGCGATAAAAACTTGTCTTTATGGGTGTTAACGGTGGGTTTATCAATATAAGGATACTTGTTTATACCTGTTCCAGTACCTTTATAATAATCAATAGTCTCACTTGCATTTGTAACTACATCACTAAGCATTTTATCACTATACTGTTTTAACAATTCATAGTTAAATTCATGAGTTTGTAGCTTTTGAGTAAGCTTTTCACAGTCAGTATTTTCCCTGAGTTTTTTACGTATAAATGCACGACTACTTAATAAAATATTTTGGATAAATACAGGGCTTGATTTATATAATTTACTTGTAAACATTAATAATAATCCTTTGGATTAATGTCTGTTTTAATTACTTTCCCAGGAATGCCAGCAACTACACAATTATCTGGTATATCAGTGACAACAACACAATTCGCACCTATAACGCAATTATTACCAACTTTCACATCACCTAAAATTTTCGCGCCAGTTGCAATAAAACAATTATCACCAATTAGAGGTACATTTATCGATTGCGATTTACCGCCAATAGTGACATTAGAACCAATAATACAATTTTTACCTATTACTGACCTTTTATGAATAACTACACCGATCCCCCCATAAGCAAAAATGGTGTTCTTACCAATAGAAGTTTCAGAAAAAACAGCTGAATTATGAGTCAATCGAATCAAGATATTCATCAAAGTTGGAAGCATAGGCACTTTGAGCTTATATAAGTAATTTCCGATACAATAGAGTCTCATTGATTACTCTCTCCCTCTTAAAGTTTCATTTATTGTTTTAGAACGTTAAGTAACTACTTATTATGTATTCTACTATTTGATACTTGATAAAAACTAAAAACAAATAGGCTTAAAGCAAGTGCAACAACACCATCTGGATAAGTAAAGCCATAAGTTGTTACACAAGTGAGCCAAACAGAACAAATAAAAGCAAGCATCCCAAGCTGCATATTTATTGAGTTTTTTATATGTATTGTATGCAAATTGAACCTTTGCTCTTTATAAAGCTTTATTAAAATATACATTTTAAATAAAACCCAAAGCACTCCACATAAGCCGAAGCTCACTAGTAAAGTGATTAAACCGCTGTCGTTGGTTTGTAACAGTAAAGCACGCTCTATTTGCGCTTCACTTAAACCAGTTTCATCTATTACAAAATTAAATAATGATGCAGCATAATTTTCATGAACAAAACCAGGACCAAAAATTGGATTATCAAAAAAAGCTTCTAATCGCTTTGGGTTTTCCGAAAAGCGATAGATAAAATTCCCCTCATCGCTGCTTCTCACCTCCGTAAATATAGATGAAAAGCGTTCTACAAAAAAAGTACCAGCTTTCAACAGCAATATAGGTATGACAAAGACAAACGTAATCACTGAGTATTTAAAAATCCTTTTCTTAACCTCAAATTTAGAAAATAAAAATATTATCAGCATACCTAACAAAATTGCTAACCAATAGGTCCGTGTATACGAAAGCAAAATTGATAGAAATGAGATAACCATTACAGTTAATATAAAAGACTTACGTGATGGCAATGAGTTACTTAGCAATAAGGTAACTGAACAAAAGAAACACATTAATGCAAAAAAATATGCTGGTAAATAAACTCTTGTTACACTCCCTGCGTCAGTGGTGAGGTCAATAATTTTCGTATTAGCTGTTAAATTAATACCCAACATTTGAAATAACATCAAGCTAAACTGTACAATACACACAAAAACGATAAGGTATAATAATTGCTGCATTGACTTGTTATCTGAATAAAAGCGAACAAAGTAAAAATAAACTAATAAATATAAGTAACCTCTTCCTACTTTTATAGTAGAAACAATTGGTAAATCAAAACGTAAAGCGGTAATTACGAATTGAATAATAACCATACTAACAAAAGTTAGTACAGTAAAGGCGACCCACTTAGCTGCTTTGTTATGTACTGGGTAATAAAAGCCATTTTTTAAGGAGTCCAATAAATATAATGTAACTAAAATAAGAAACAAAAGATCATTAAATTTCAAGACTCCTGGTAACCTAATGAATGTTTCAGGATTTATGATACCTAAAAACTGAACACTGGCTAACAAAAAAATATAGCCCCATAATTTGGGCTTATTTATTATTGCAACCATAATGGGGACAGCGACTGGTAAAAGTAGCATTTTTGTATTTTGTGTCAAAGCAAAATACGCTATGTATACAACTGCTAAGGGTACTAAAAACCAGAGCATGTATTTTTTATATGCGCGGTTATACATGTTCAGTTACTGCACTAAAAAACTTATCACTCACTATTTCCCAATTATAATAATTATTTACTGCATTTATTCCTGCAATAGAAGCTTTTTTATATGCTAAGGGATTTTCAATGAGATGTAATATTTCATTTTTTATAGCATCTATATCACCAAGGTCAGCAACCCTACCAGCACCTGTTTTTACTAGAATGTCAGGCATAGCGTCTATGTTAGATCCAATACAAGGCGTGCCAAATGCCATTGCTTCTAGAAGAACAAGTCCGAATGCCTCATATGCTGAATGAATAATAAATAAATTTGCTTGGCGGTAAAGTCTTGCTAATTTTTCTTTATCATAAATCCTTCCTAGATAGATAACACTATCATGGTTGGGACAAGGGTTTACTCGGGGCCCGACAATAGTAAGTGTAATCTTAGGGTAGTGGCTTTTCAGCAAGTCAAGTGCAGCTAGGATTTCTTCCCCCCCCTTTTGCTTAAACATTTTACCAACAAATAAAAGTTTAATATCATAAGGATCTATTATTTGTTTTTTTACTACGCTTGAAGGTAATAAATTAGATCCATACCCCACTGTCACTAGTTTTTCAGAGTCAATAGAATAAAAAGTTTTTAGCGAATTGGTGATATATTCACTAGGAACAATTATTTTATCTGCCCTTTGATACAGCTTAGTTTCATTTCTATACCAATTAAGTAACTCCAATTCGCTGGGAGGTAATAACGGTTTGATTGACTGTAGTTGTTTTTGTGCTGCAAGCTCCATCGTATAATCGGTTAGTATAAAAAACGGTAGCTTCGCTTTTGAATAAGCCATCGCATCGAACGTACCTGAAACCTGTATTACAGCCGCGTAATCTGCAACATCAACTGAATCTATGATTTTTGCACACCAATTACTCTTAAGCCTAAATGCCCAGCCTGTTTTTTGTAATAAATTGTATTTTCTTTCAGCCTTTATGATCCATTTCTTGTAGTTCAAGGAAAAAGAGGTAATGATGGCAAAAAAATATAGTCGCCAAATTTTAGGAATATTATGCTCTTCAATTTGTAAGCCTTTTTTTGATAATTCGGAAAAAAGCTTATCACTCACACCTGAAAAATCGACCCTAAATAGTAAATATTTATTTTTCACCAATCGCTTCCTTTAAAATATTTTTTAGTTTGGCTTCGTCAATCTTCTGATCATACTTTAATGCGTGTGCATAGCACTTTTCGGCCCATATTTCTGATTTTTGCATTATTTCCTCGATTCTTTTTTTCCAAGCTACTTCACACAGATAGTCACTAACAATTAACTCATCGCTGCATACAGTTTCAGGTAGCCCACCTCGGTTAGAAACAATAACAGGAATCGAATGTGAGGCGGCTTCTAGTGATACCTTACCAAATGCTTCTTGCCAGATAGAGGGAACTAGTAGTAATTTGGTCGTCGCATAAAGCTCATCGGTATTATAAAAAAATGGATGGTACAAAACATTGTCAATTTGTTTTTTTTCTAAATTTCGACCTATTACCCTAAACTGTAAATTGGGCATTAATTTAGCAGTGTTCAAGAAAGTAGTAATCCCTTTTACCTCACCGCTGCCAATCATAGTAATATATTTAGCCTGTTTTAGATTTGTTTTTACTCGTCCAACAGTGTCGGTAAATGGATATATAATTAAAGGATTAATATTACTCTGTTTTTCTAATGCTGAGGCGATATATTGGGAATTAGCTATCACACGAAAACTGCCATTAATCGCTGCTATATTTTTTTTGCAATGAAATAAAAAAAATGGATAATCTGAGATACGTTTTACTAATCTCATCAACTTACTTTTAATAGTATTTTTTAAACCATATTCTGGCCTTTTATTAATACTAAACTCTTCATGCACATAATAAATTGCTTTTCCTCCAACTTTATTTGTTGCGTTTATAGCGCCTAAACAAGTTGAGCAGTTTCCAATGACAACGTCATACCTGTTATTCTTAAAAAATTTGTATATAAGAAAATAATTAACAAAGTTCCCAAAATAATTAAGATACTTAGTATGAAATAGAGGAATGATCCTTAGATTATTGTAGTTATATTTATTATGCTTTTCATATATTTCCCTTTGACCTGATATAACCGTAACATCATAATCAGAACTAAGGATATCAACCATCTGTTTAATACAAGTTTCAGCCCCACCAATTTTGTATTGCGCATTCACGCTAAATATTGCAATTTTCTTCATAAGATGAATTTCATAATTTTTTGCTTAAAGTTAATAGGATTTTTTTTGTATAGTAGAACCGAACTCGTTAACGCTATAACAACAAATAACAGCACTATAATGAAACTACAAGCTCTAGAAAGGTACACTAACAATAGTGAACAACAACAATATACGACTATAGAAACAAATACCGGGAGCAAATATGCTTTTAAATAAATAAGAGGGCTCACCTTTAATATTTTAAATAAAAATAAAATTTGGCATGATAAAAAAGCTAATTGTCCGCAAACAAATGCAACTGCGACTCCAATAACTGAAAATGGCTCGTATAATAATAGAGAAATAACTATTAGAATAAACAAAGCAAATATATTAGATATTATCTCTCGATATACTATTCCTTGAGATTTTAACAAATCACCTGCAATAATTGACATAGAAGATATTACAGCCCCTACAATCAGCACCCTTAAAATTGGTACCATTTCTATCCAATTATCGCCATAAACTGTCCTAACAATCAGATCTGCATAAATTACAACTAGGGTCGATGCTGGTATAAATAGTAAAGCTAAAACAGATGTCGCAGTGACAAAGGTGTTAAGTAAAAACATCTTGTCATCTTGTTTATTTGAAAACTCAACATATAACACTGAGCTAACATTTCGCACTATTTGATTTAATGGCATTTGTAGTAATTTTAATGCTCTTGTATATAAGCCGACACCTGCTACCCCCCCTGCAAGCGTTACGAAATAACGGTCTGTATTAGAGGTAGAAAAAAGAAATAGGCTCTGTATTGTCATTGCAATTGACATTTTGCTGTGTTTAACAATAGATGAGCAACGAAAACCAGGAAGCAGCTTATATTCATATTTAACAAGAAATAATACGATTAAAAGCTTAACTATTTGACGACTCATGAAGGCATAGACTAATGCATAAAAACCAAACCCATTGAGCGAAAGAACAATAGCAATAATTGCATAGACAAAAACTGAAATTAATTCAGAAGCAGCTACCTGCCAATAACGTCGCCTCTTCATTAAAGCTAAACGATAAACATATTCAAGCGTTAAAAAGGGTAAGATCCAAACTAATATTGAATAACTACCAATAAATAGCTCTCCTCCCCAATATAAAGCTATTTTTCTTACTAATAAGTATGATACACCAGCGAAAAAAATACTAATTAAGGTTGTTAATAACGCAATACTACTTAAATCTAATTCTGAAGCCGACTTATTTTGTACAAAACTCATTGCAAAACTTTTCAGCGCCACAACGCTGAGAAGTTCCACTACAATTAATGCTAAGGCAAAAGCGCCAAAATCAGAAGGAAGTAGTATTCTCGCAATAAATACCTCAACTATAAATATAAGTAACTGAGACGCAAGGTTAAAACCACCTGTAGAAACTATGCTTTTTAGCATTATTTTAATAACTCATTTAAATTAGTACTAACACGAGCTCGGCTTACGTATCCGGTCAAAAAACTTTTTTTGCATAGAATAATTTTGCAAGTCTGAACGCTATTTACTCTAAAGAGTGTCATTAATGAATTTATGAATTTAAAAGCGTTAAAAATTTCGACACCGATAATTATAAGTACAAAAGGAACGTTAACGGTCAAAACTTCTACGAGTGGCTGCTTAAGTATAGTTCTAATCATTTTTATACTTCATCTATAATTTTTAAATAGAGATAAATATATTTCTTAAAAACAGATACGATATTAAAGGTTTTCTCAAGTGTTTTTTTAGATTTATTAACATTGTGAGTGTTGATCAAATTAGTAATACAATCAGGTGTTATCGAGTCCGACAGGTATAAAACCCCCATTTTATCAAAAAAGGTTTTTCTATCTTCAAGAATACCTACCTCTGTTGATATTAAAGGTAAGCCAACAGCTAACATCTCTAGAGGTACTAAGCCAAAAGTCTCTTCACTAGAAGTAAAAACACCTAAGTCGGCATCAATATATTGCTGCACACTTTGAGTTTTATTTAACTTACCTAAAAAATAAACATTTTTTTCTAGGCCTAAAGAAGTTATCTGTTTTTTTAACTGCTCTGTATATTCTTTATCTGCGGCAGGGCCAATTATAGTTAATGAAGAATCAAAACCACCATTAACTAACTTAGCCAGTAGAGCAATGGAGTCTTCAATTTTTTTCCTTGGTGTTAATAACGCACAAGTAACCAGTTTTATTTCTTTTCGTTGATGCTTGACATAATTAGCTTCAAAATACTCTTGGTCTATTGGGTTATTTACCACTTCAGATTTAAAACCCTCTGCAAAAATTGCACTTTGTAACTTTTTGCCCACAACAACAATGTTATCATTTCTTTTTTTTATTATTATTGGGATTACTTTTTCATATAAAAAATTATTAACAAAACCAACATTTCGACGAGCAATCTTTTTATAGCTGTGAACAGTGACTAATGTTTTACCTTTAAAACCACTCCCTATTAAAAAACTCCAAAGATGAGTATGAACTAAATCAGGGTTTAAGATCTTTAATAATTTTCGTACATGCCAATTTTGCCATATAATACCCGGAATTTTAAAGCCTGTTTGTTTACTTGATGCAGGTAGCCAGATAAAATCAACATTACCCGATAAATGAATAACATCCCCGGTGAAAGGTGTTTTACTTTGTGGATCTAGCCCAATAATGGTGAACCTAAAGTTAGCGTCATCATGGTTAACCATATATTCCGCAAGCATTTGGCATACACTGTCTATTCCACCACAATTTAAACTACCCCAGTCATAAGTAGAAAGGGGCATAATTAAAGCGATATGTTTTTTAGGCATTATTGATGTTCTTATTAATATACATTCAAAACTCTTTATTAATGTAAAAAACTTTAAAGAATACCGCGGGTATCAATAACAACTTTTGATGCAAATTCTGTTTTATCTGCAGCTTTAAATTGTTTATGATCAACTAATACTACAACGACGTTTGCTTGCTCTAGTGCGCTTTCTAGCGATACTAAGCTAACATTTTTATCTGCAAGGTTAGCTGGCAGTTCAGTAATGTTTGGCTCTACCGCAAGTATTTCACCAATATTTTTTGCTGCTAACTCTTCAACAATATTTAATGCCGGACTCTCACGAAGATCGTCAATATCGGCTTTAAATGAAAGGCCTAAACATGCAATAACTGGACGTTTAAATTCATCAGCGGCTTTTGCTACTTTTTCAATTACGTAAAATGGTTTTGCGTCGTTAGTTAAGCGTGCTTGTTTAATTATTTTTGCTTCGTCTGGGCAGCTTGCAACAATAAACCAAGGGTCAACCGCAATACAGTGGCCGCCAACGCCAGGGCCTGGATTTAAAATATTTACACGCGGGTGACGATTAGCAAGCTTAATAAGCTCCCACACATTAATTTTTAATTTGTCACAAATGACCGACAATTCATTGGCAAAGGCAATGTTTACATCGCGAAATGAGTTTTCGGTTAACTTAGCCATTTCAGCGGTACGGGCATTGGTAATAATACACTCGCCGCGCACGAAAGTTTCATATAACTTAACGGCTTTTTCGCTACATGCTTTGCTCATACCACCTATAACGCGGTCGTTTGATACTAACTCTTGTAATACATAGCCAGGTAATACACGTTCTGGGCAATGCGCAACATTAATGTCGGCAGCATCGCCTTTATCTTGTGGGAACGTTAAGTCAGGGCGCGCTTCACTTAACCAAGCGGCTAGTTGCTCTGTTGCACCTACGGGTGAGGTGCTTTCTAAAATAACTAAGTTACCTTTTTCAAGCACTGGGGCAATCATTTTTGCAGCCGATTCAATATAGCTTAAGTCGGCACTGTGGTTACCGCTTTCGCTGTGAATAAACGGTGTAGGTACGGCTACCATAAACGCGTCGGCTTTTTCTGGCGTTGTAGTGGCTCTTAAATTGCCGGTA
Organism: Pseudoalteromonas issachenkonii; assembly: GCF_002310795.1. NCBI lineage: Bacteria > Pseudomonadati > Pseudomonadota > Gammaproteobacteria > Alteromonadales > Pseudoalteromonadaceae > Pseudoalteromonas > Pseudoalteromonas issachenkonii. The sequence continues at coordinate 1,373,307 of NZ_CP011030.1, read as the reverse complement.
GACACTACGCCACGCACTATTATGTCGAGATCAGGCTCTACTATGTGTATTTCACCGGCATTAATGGTATTAACTGCTTTTTCGCTTACGTCTAAACCAATTACTTTCATACCGCGCGATGCAATAACCGCCGCAGTGGGTAAACCTATGTAGCCTAAACCAACAACTGAAACTGTTTTAATTGTCATTACTAAATCCTTGAAAAAGTTTTAAACTTTATTTTAATCTTTAAAGTGTTGTTTAATTTTAGCCACAATGCGTTCACACGCTTTACCATCACCATAAGGGTTATGTGCACGGCTCATTGACTGATATTCTTGAGCGTTAGTTAGTAAGTTATTAACTTCATTCACTATTCGAGCTTTATCTGTACCTACTAGTTTAACTGTACCTGCTTCTACCGCTTCTGGGCGTTCTGTGGTGTCACGCATAACAAGTACAGGTTTACCTAGGCTTGGCGCTTCTTCTTGAACACCACCTGAGTCGGTTACGATTATGTGAGCTTGATTCATTAAGTACACAAATGGTAGGTAGTCTTGCGGCTCGATTAAATGCACATTATCAACATTTTTTAATATGCGATTTACTGGTTCGCGTACATTAGGGTTTAAATGCATTGGGTATAAAATTTGTGTATCTGGGTGCGCAGTTGCAATTTCGACCAATGCCTCACAAATTCGCTCAAAACCGCCACCAAAGCTCTCACGGCGGTGCCCTGTAACTAAAATAAGCTTTTTAGTTTCATCGAGTTCTGGAAATTTAGCTTTTAGAGTTGAAATTAAAGCGGTGTCGGTTTTTACTTTATCAACCACTTGTAATAATGCATCAATTACCGTGTTACCAGTAACTAGAATATCGTCAGCATTTACTGCTTCGTTGAGTAAGTTTTGCTGCGATGTTTGCGTTGGTGCAAAATGCAGCTTTGTAATAGCACCAGTAAGCTTGCGGTTACCCTCTTCTGGCCATGGTGAACTTAAGTTGCCTGTTCGTAAACCTGCTTCTACGTGCCCCACTGGAATTTGCTGATAAAACGCCGCTAAACTTGCAGATAAAGTAGTGCTGGTATCGCCATGAACAAGCACTAAATCTGGTTTAAACTCTTCAAGAATAGGTTTTAGACCTAACAAAATATTTGTTGTTACATCGTATAAGCTTTGACCCGGTTTCATAATGTTCAAATCGTACTCTGGTACAATTTCAAAAAGGTCTAAAACTTGGTCAAGCATTTCACGATGCTGAGCAGTAACACATACTTTTGCATCAATACCTTCTGCATCATTTAGCGCTTTAACTAGCGGCGCCATTTTTATTGCTTCAGGTCGCGTACCAAAAATACTTAATACTTTAATAGCCATGATTTCCCTTAATTTTTTACTAACCGGTTTTGCATAACTTTATGCATTTGCCATTAATTGCTTAACGCGCTTTGTAAATTCTTCACCCATTAGGTTTGATTGCATTGCGTATTCTACATTTGCGAGCATATAGCCTAGTTTTGAGCCACAATCATGCGACTTACCTTTTAAATGGTACGCTTCAATTGTTTCAAGATGACGTAACTGTAGTAATGCATCTGTTAATTGTATTTCGCCGCCAGCACCTGGAGGCGTAAACTCGAGTAAATCCCAAATAGCAGGCGAAACAACATAACGCCCTGTTATTGCTAAATTGCTTGGCGCTTCGTCATTATTTGGTTTTTCAACCATGTTGGTAATGGCTGCATTTTCACCAGGCTGGATTTTTTTACCTGCTAAATCAACCACACCATAGTTGTGCACTTCCTCATGAGGGACGGGCTCAACCATAATTTGATTATGCTGGGTGCGCTCAAATCGGTCGATCATTTGCGCTAGGTTATCAACCTTAAGATTTGACTTATATTGATCGATAATTACATCGGGCAATAAAATAGCAAAAGGGTTATTGCCAATGATTGGACGTGTTTCAAGTATTGCGTGGCCTAAGCCTAACGGCGCCGATTGACGAACCGATATAATACTTACATCTCTTGGGATTATTGAACGCACCTCTTCTAGCAGACTACGTTTTACGCGCGCTTCTAGAGTAGCTTCTAGCTCAAAGCTGGTATCAAAATGATTTTCTATTGCGTTTTTAGAAGCATGAGTAACCAGTATAATTTCTTTAATACCGGCTTTTACTGCTTCGTTAACAACGTATTGAATGAGAGGTTTATCGACTAGTGGAAGCATTTCCTTTGGCGTTGCTTTGGTAGCTGGCAGCATGCGAGTACCCAAGCCTGCAACAGGCAAGACTGCTTTTAATACTTTCACTTCAATTCCTTTTATTGTTACTTTTTTGTTCCGCAGTCACTTGTTGATGTTTTTGCCAAATTAAGCAAAGACTTTAAGCACTACCATCCATATGGGCGGCTATTATACACAAGCTATACAATCGCTCAATATAAAAAGCAGTCTTTTTGATTGTTTTATGTTGCAAAGTTGTTAACTGCTAGGTTGGTGCTTTTTTTATAACCTATCATTTTAGTTTCAATGAGAATATAATTACTACGTTAACTTTTTAGGGATGGGCTTTGTGCGCGTTGGAATTTGCATCATTATATTAGTGTCTTTTTTTGCTTGTGCACAAGACATGCTTTTACATTTGCGTAATAGCGATATAATTTCCCGTGCCAAACAGTTTTACGGTGATGCTGGCCATCAACGAATAAAAAACTGGCTGAGTTTTATTGATGACTCTGCCGATAAAAGTGAGTGGCAAAAAATTCACTTAGTTAATGACTTTTTTAATAAGCATATAAAGTACAAAACCGATGACGATCTTTGGCAAAAAAAAGATTACTGGGCCACCCCACTAGAAAGCTTAGGTGTGGGCATGGGTGACTGTGAAGACTATGTTATTGCAAAATATTTTACTTTAATTGCCTTAGGTATTCCAGAAGACAAAATACGCTTTATGTATGTACGCCAACGTACCGTTAATCAACCACACATGGTATTAATATACTTTGAACAACCCAATCAAATACCGTTGGTGCTCGACAATTTTAATACTAAACTAGTGCCTGCTAGTAATCGTGGCGATTTAAAGCCTATATATAGTTTTAACGGCCAAGGCTTGTGGTTAGCCAAATCGAAAGGGTTAGGTAATAAGGTTAAAAATAGCCGTGGAGTTTCTGCTTGGAACACTATGCTAGAACGAATTGAACAAGGTGAGCTTGCGCCCGCTAATGGTAACAACAAAGGAACTAGTAGTTATGTCTCGAATTTTTAAATATGGATTGAGTTTAAAGACCCAAGTATATGGCTTGATCATTTTAATTTCGATCATTTCATTTTGTGTACGCGTAATTACCGATGTGGATACAACTCGTAATTACTTACAAACGCAAATGGCCAGCCACGCGCAAGACACCGCTACCAGTTTAGGGCTTTCTATATCTCCTTATTTAGAAGACGACAGCCTAATGATTGCCGAAACGATGGCAACCGCTATTTTTGACTCTGGTTATTACAGCCAAATTAAATTTACCGATGTGCAAAATAATATAGTGTTTGAATTACAAAACCCTAAACGCGTTGAATCTGTTCCAGGTTGGTTTATTAGTGCTGTTGAACTGAGTGCGCCCACTATGCATTCTGAAATAAACAATGGTTGGATGATGGCAGGCACACTTGATGTAACCAGCCATACTGGGCAATCTTACCTTACATTGTGGCAACACACACTCCGCAGCTTATATAGCTCATTTTTGCTATTAGCAGCATCGCTGGCTATTGCATTTTTAATTTTACGCGCAGTATTTAAGCCGTTAAAAGCAGTAGAAGATCAAGCCACTTTAGTGACTCGAAAACGCTTTACCTTAAATAAAGAAATACCAGTAGCACGGGAGCTTCGCACTGTAACCCAAGCCATAAATAACATGGTTATAAACTTACAAAGTACGTTTGATTCGCTGACCAAACAAACACAAGCGCTTACTGAAGAAGTATACATAGATTCGTTAACGGGGTTGGGTAACCGTAAGTCGTTTGAAAACCACTTTAATTCTGTTGTAAATAATATTACTGACGATACGCCAATTACTGCGATGATGCTTACCCTACCCTCGTTAAATAATATTAACCAAGTGGTAAGCTACCAAGATGGTGATCAGCATGTGCTTGATGCTGCTAAAATACTTAAGCATGTTGCCGATGAGCTACCAAATTCAACTATATTTAGGCTTAATGGGGGTACGTTTGTATTACTGGCCCCGTATGACGTTTTATTTTTAAATAAAGCCCGCTTAGACCTCATTGATAATTTAAGTCAAAAAGAAAACAGCTTACATATAAACGGTTACGCTAATTTAGCGATTGTTGGTGTTGAGCAAGGAGCGAGTTTAGGTGAAGTGTTATCGCTACTTGATACTGGTTGCACTATAGGTGAAGACACTACGTTTGATAAAAACGATAAAGAGTCATTATTTAGTGTTAACCAATGGCGTACCTTAATTAAGTCGATTATAAATGCTGGCGAAGTGAGTTTTTCGGTGCAACCTGTTAAACAAGCTAATAAAACTGATTCTCAGTGTTACTTTGAAGTATTTGCTCACTTTATTCATGAAGGTGAAAAGGTAAATAATGGCCACTTATTCGCGATGGCTGAAAAGTTAAATTTAACCGAAGAGCTCGATAAAAAAATTATACGTAGCTTTGTTGATATAAAAGAGCACTACCCTAATGATGTGTTTGCGTTGAATATTAGTAAAGCATCATTGTATTCAGCCGACTTTATACAATGGCTTACCCTTTACTCGCACACTAAACCGGTAATTAAAACAAACTTAGTGTTTGAACTACATGAAATTGGTTTGCTTTATAACGTGCATATTGCGTCTTTACATATAGATGCAATTAAAGAGCTGGGTATTAATGTGTGTATTGAGCACTTTGGTACTAGCTTAACGTCGTTTAGGTATTTACAAGGTCTTGATATTGAGTACGTTAAAATTGATGGTAGTTACATTCAAGATTTAGTAACTAACCCGCAAAGTCAATTTTATATTCAAACAGTTAATAATATTTGTCATGGCTTTGGTATTAAAGTTTTAGCCTGTTTAATTGAAAAAACCGAGACTTTAGAAATACTTGAATACCTAGGATGTGATGGGGTACAAGGTAATTTAATACTGCCACCATCAAAAATTATTAAATCTAATGAAAATGGCGTAAATAAAGAGTTTACTTTTTGCACCGATGCGCTAAAATTTTGCAATTAGTACTCAACCAAGGGACGAGAAATGAAAAAATTAATTTTAGCTGGCTTAGTCGCTAGTGCGTCTGCTCTAACTGCTTTGCCAACCTATGCACAAACGGATAATAATGCTGTGGTTCAAGAAGTGAGCATAAATAGCATTATTGATATTCTTAATAACGTAACAGCAGATACTACGCCAGAGCAATTACGCGAAGATTTAGTAGAAGCGATTAAACGTATTTGTAAAAATAAAGAAAAAATCAAGCTAGACGAAAAACTGCTTAATGGCGCTTGTGGCGCTGCTGATATAGATGCAATGGTTGCTGCTGTTGTGGCACGTTTTGGTGCAGACAATCCATTAATTTCAGACTTTTTAGCTGCCCTTTCGGCTGCTGGTTTAGATACTGATGCAATTACCCTAGCAGCAATTACCGCAGGTGTTGATGCAACAACCGCTTCTGAAGCAACTGCTGCAGGTCCTGGTGCAGGTCAGCCTGCTCCGCCAGTAGGCAGCTTACCAACATTACCAACACCTCCAGGTTCTGGTGGTACAGGCGGTGATAACGGTATATCTGAAGTCGGTAACTAGTTTTTACTATTAGTATATTCAAACGCAGCCAATTGGCTGCGTTTTTACTTTGTTTGAGTTTATTTTGAATCGTTTTATATTTTTTCTTATTTGTCTGATCCTTTTTTTGCTTCCCCTTCCTTTAGGTAGTTACAGGCCTTGGGCAATTTTAGCTATTGGTATTTTAACTAGCTTTACCTTTATTACTCACTTGGCAAACAGTGTTTTAAATAACCAGCAAGCACTCTTACCTCCTCGATATACTTGGCCGTTATTTACTGCCTTAGGCATTGTTGCTTTGGTGTGCGCGGTTCAGTTATTTGGCGTGAGTGTTGATGCTTTTCAAACCAAACAAATGTTATTAAAAACCAGCTTTTTAATAATGTTGAGCTGGTTAATATTTAATTACTGTAATAATGTAAATCGTATTAAAAAATTAATTTACGCCGTCATTTGCGCCGGTGTTTTTCAGGCTTTGTATGCTAGTTACTTAAACTTATCGCCCGATATTGTTAGCCCTTTATTTGGCTACAAACACACCGACAGAGCAATTGGTACTTTTACCTATTCTAACTTTTTAGCTAACTATTTAGCGCTGTGCTTATGCTTAGGCATTGGTGTTTTAATTAGCGAACTAAAACGCACTAACAACGGCTACAAGCCTACTTTAAAACAAACCTTACGTGCTTGGGCTGAGATTATATTAAGCTCTAAAATAATTTTGCGTATATCGCTAATTATTATAATTGTGGCGCTTATTTTAACCCGTAGTCGCATGGGTAATTCGGCTTTTTTTATCGCCTTAATTATAGTGAGCTTACTGGCGCTGTTTGTTTATAAGCAAAAGCCTAAAGCATTTAAATTGCTGATTGTGAGCTTTTTCATTATCGATTTAATCATCATTGGTGCCATTTTCGATGTAGAAAAGGTAAAACAACGTATTAGCGAAACCAGTTTACAATCGGAAACTCGCGATGAAGTTGTACGCGACTCAATCCCGCTGATTTTAGATAACCCGTTGTTAGGCTCGGGCGGCGGTACTTTTTACACTGCGTTTCCCGCGTATCAGTCTGAGCCCTACTCTGGTTATTACGACAATGCGCATAACGATTATGTACAATTTGCAGTTGAGCTGGGTATTCCTGCAACGGCGTTATTGGGGCTGTTAGTGGTTTATTGTTTATGGTTATGTATTAATACTATGAGAACACGTAAAACGGCGCTTTATCAGGGTGTGGCGTTTGGTTGTGCTACAGCTATTGTGGCAATGATGCTGCATTCGTCGGTTGATTATTCGCTACAGGCGGGGGCTAATTCTATGTTGTTTATAGTAGTGTTATGTTTAGCTTTATTAACCAATAAGTTACCGGCACCAAAGCGGATTAAAAAACGACGCAGCGAAAGTTAACGGGCTGCGGGGAGCGGGTTACGAGCCTAATTCCTAACACCTAAAACATGCGCGAGGTAAACTCCCGCCTACGAATAAGATTAACATCTAGGTTATTGTAGGCGGTGCTTTATGCCGCGCAAAGAAATTATTCACAACGAAGGTTAAGAGACGCTTCTAGAGGTTAAAGGTTCAAATTATCGGGCTGCGGGGGGCGGGTTACGAGCTGTACTCTACATCTGTTTGACCTTCTCATTTACTCCTCATTATCTTCTCTCAGTTCAATAATCATCTAAATAAATGATTCACAAAGAGGGCTAGGAGTCGCTGCGCTTTTAGAGGCAATAACAAAACAATTAATCACTTGGGTTAGTGGCTTTATTTTCTCATTTACTTCTTATTCTCTTCTCTCAGTTCAATTAGACCTAAGTGAATGATGAACAAAGAGAGCTAAGAGACGCTGCGCTTTTAGTTATTTAGCCCGCAACTCGAAGCTCGTCGCTCGTTGCCCGTCGCCCGTCGCTCACGACATCAAAGAATGCCGCGACATGAAGTCGCTGCTACAAGTCGGCAATAATATCGACCTGATACCTAGCACCTAAAACCTATCGCCTGTTCAAATTTACTGCTCTTCTAAATCAAATTCGGTGGTGTGGCCGTCGCCGTGTATGAGCTGGTAACGGACTAAATTACCGCCTTTAAGGGAAACCAAACTAATAGCCGAATCACTTACTAGGTACTTTTGCCCTTTGCCTTTAGTTTGGTGTTTGTCGACTTCCATGTGCCAGCGTTTGGTAAAAAAGTTAAGCGGACTTTTAGGGCCATATAAAATGGAGTCGAGCTTATCAAGCACATTTATTAGCTTACGCGGGAACTCGTTTTTAATGCCACTAGCTGTGAGCTGCCAAATTCTGTTGGGGTGATCGCCAAAACGCTTTTGCACTGAAAAACAAAACGAATAATGCACGTCGCCTGATAAAATCAGCGTTTCATTTGGGGTGTCGGTACGTCTAAATGTGTCGAGCAATTTTTTAGCTGAGCCTTCGTGCGCCATCCAGTTTTCTACATCAACCATAAGCGGTTGCCCACACATGTTAAACACCGCTTGAATTGCCTCTATTGATTTAACCCCAAACACCGGTGCGGGCGATACAATAATGACTTGGTCATGGCTGAGTAGGCTTTCTTCAAGCTCAGTGAGGCGCTCCCAATCGAGTAAGCCTGAGGGTTCATTAAAGTTCTGCTCGTTACGCCAGCGGTGTGTTCGGGTATCGAGCACCACCACTTTAGGAATAGTCATTAGCTCATAATGCCAATGGTTAAAATCGTTTAGATGTTTATCAAATGCTTTGAATTGCCATTGCTTATCCCCAGCTAGACTTGTTGTAAATGGAGTAAGTAGCGCACCGGTTTTTTGCAGTGCGTCGTTCCCCATTCCCTGAAACAGCCAATAGCTTGCTAAGCCATTATTTACAATACGCTTGCTACTGGGGTTTTGATTAATGGCTTGCTCCCACCCGGCGGTGAGGTTCCAATCATCAGTGACATCGTGATCGTCAAACATCATTAAGGTAGACACATTGGCACATAATCGCTCTACCTCAGCTAAGCCTTTAGCGTAATCAATGAGTGTGGCTTTTTCTGTGCTAAACAATGCTTGGCTTTTTTCGTTACCGCCTGAGTAATTTAGCTTTGATAAGTCAACATATTGCCACGCGGTACTACTAAAATTAAGTAAATACAGTGCCACAAATTCTTCAAAATGAATAAGGTGGTTATACGCTTTTATGCTAGAAAAATGCGGCTCGTCTTTTTTTAACCAGTAACCTATACCTAATTTAGAGCGCTTTTTCCACGAGGTGGTGGGTAGTAAATGATGGCGGCCATAAAGCTGTTGGCTAATATCGTCGGGTAAATCCAGCGCAAGCGCTTGCTCTTTGTAAATGCCTAATTGCTCGATGAGTTTATGGATAGCTAATAACATAGGCCCTGCTACATCGTCAGCATATACTTGATCGCCCGAGAGCAATAGCAACTGCGCCCCTTGTTGATTATGACTGCGTTGAGTAGCTTGCCACTGACTTGAACTAACTAGGCTGTCTTTTGCGGGATGATGCGCATTGCGACACGAGCCATGCAATATTTGCGTCAGTCTTTTGGGGATCACAAACGCAGGTAACGCGCCATCATTAAAACTAAACGCTGATAAATCAACGGGGCTGTCATCAAAAAATAACTGATATTGTAGTAATATGTCGCGCGGGAACTGACTGTTTATGGGTTTAATAACTATGAACTGTAAAAATAAATGTTCACCCAGTCTAACGCTGTTTTGTTCGCTATAGCATTCGTAGCCCATTAGCTCTATACGGCCGTTTACCTGCTTTGAGGTAGCAAACTGAATACAAACTGTGGTTTTTTCTGCTCGGCGCACCATAGGCCCCATAAGTAACAGCGGGTGTTGCACCGAGAGAGTCGTCATGAGGTTAGCCTTTAGCTGCTAATTTAAATAAAGAATAAAAATTATCGGTAGTGGCCTTTGCCAACTCGTTAAAGCTAATACCTTTTAGTTCACTAATATAGTAAGCAACGTCTTCCACATACGCTGGCTGATTAGTTTTACCACGGTACGGTACTGGGGCTAAATACGGCGAGTCGGTTTCAATAAGCAGTCGATCAAGTGGGATTTGTTTTACCACTTCTTTAAGTTCTACCGCATTTTTAAAGGTTACAATACCTGAAATAGAAATATAAAAACCCATATCAATGGCTTTTTTGGCCATATCCCAATCTTCGGTAAAGCAATGTAATACCCCACCGCAGTTTTCTGCTTTGTGTTCACGCATTAAATTAATGCTGTCGGCACGAGCGTCGCGGGTATGAATAATAAGTGGCTTTTGTAATTCGTTGGCTACTTCAATATGGCCAACAAAGCTTGCTTGCTGCACTGCGTGAGTGTCTTTCGCATAATAGTAGTCAAGCCCGGTTTCGCCAATAGCCACTACTTTGTGGTGCGAGGCTAAATCAATTAATTGCTGTTTGTTGAGCGCGTCTTTTTGATCAAGCGGATGTACACCACATGACGCTGATACGTCGTCGTAATGCTTAATTTGCTCTAGCATATTAGGGAACTGATCAAGTGTGACGCTCACACATAAAAAGTGTTCTACTTTTTTTGCGCGGGCGTTATCAAGTACTTGGTCTAGGTTTAAATCGAGTTTATCAAAATCAAGACGGTCTAAATGGCAATGAGAATCTACAATCAAAATAAGGCCTGTTTTTACTACATGGTATAAGTTGGATTGCCGGAGTTTAACATAGTCCCCAGCAGTTTTTCGATCTTCGCGTTTAGGTTTGTTTTATCATCTAAAAAGCTAATGCCGATCCCCGGAGGGTTTGAGCTTTGTGCACCTTGCGGAGTGATCCACGTGACTTTACCGGTGACCACATCGTCTTCTAAGGCATCAGGTAAGGTTACTCGTAACGCGAGTGAATACCCAGGCTCATAACGCATATTGGTGCGTACAAATAGCCCCCCTTTTTTTAAAAAAGGCATATAGCAGCGATATAGTTCGTCAAGGTCATCTATATCAACTAATAGCTCTTGCATATCTAATCCTTTTTATTGGTTGCGTAATGTATACGCTAGTCGTGATACCGCAAGCGGTAAGTTTAGCCCAAGAATTTGTATGTTATTTTGTAAAAAATCATTCAGCGCTTGCTGTGCAACTTGGTAGGCTTCAAAACTCATGCCATTTAAAAGCTGCTGTTTTAGCTGCTCACTTAAAAATAAGGTAAAAATACGAACAAGCTCAGGCTGTTTATTTATTATATCGACTAACGCATTGAAATTATGGCTTTGTTTAAACTCAGTTGCAAATTTATAGAGTGTATCAATGCTTTCTAGCTGATTTTGCTGTTGCCACTGCTTTACTTGCAGGGGTTGACTGTAAAACAATGATAACCATGGGTAGTTAGGCACATCTAAAGAGCTTAGCCACTGCTGTGCTAGCTGGCTATTGGTTACTTTGACCTCAGTTTTAGCACAGCGGCTTAAAATAGTCGCTGGTAATTGTGCCACTTGGCTGGTTGTAAGAATTAAAAACCGGCTGTTACTTGGCTCTTCTAAGGTTTTTAATAATGCATTTGCTGCCGCCGTTGTCATTTTTTCGCAGTTTTCAATAATCGCCACTTTGTTGCCATTTTGCGCCGCCGACTGGTGCATAAAATCGCTTATGCCGCGAATGTCGTCTACACCTATGCTTTGCCCTTCCACTTGAGTAACGCGTTTATCTGGGTGCGTCCCAGCTAGGTTTAACGAGCAGCTTTTACACTGCCCACACGGCGTTAACACGCTATTAGGTGCGCTTAACTGCGATTGTGTATTATGACATAACAAACTGTTAGCTAATTGATCGCTTAGCTCAAACTTGCCTACCCCAATAGGCCCGCAAAATAGCTGCGCGTGATGAAAGCGCTGCGCTTTATAGCTTTGAGCTAAGCGTTGCTCTACATCGTTAAGCCATGGCAATGCCATATTATTTTAATCCTGAAAAAAATGTGCGCAGTACATTGGTAATATCACGGTGTACTTTATCAATACTTTGGTTAGCATCAACGGTTTTAATGCTTTCATCATCGTTTGCCAGTTCTATGTAACGCATACGGGTGCGCTGAAAAAACTCAATGGCTTCTTGTTCAATTCTATCGAGTTCACCCCGCCCTTTTGCCCGTTCAAGACCAATAACAGGATCAATATCAAGGTAAATGGTTAAATCGGGTTTTAATCCTTTTAACACCATAGAGGATAACGACGCTAACGTGTTTGCACTAATTCCGCGTCCACCGCCTTGATACGCCTGTGACGATAAGTCGTGACGATCAGCCAATACCCATTGCCCTTGTTCCAGTGCTGGGTTTATTACATTGTGCATTAGCTGTGAGCGAGCTGCGTACATAATAAGTAGCTCAGTTTCAAAGGCGATTTCTTCTTGATGCTCTGCTTTTACTAAGGTACGCAACGATTCAGCCAGTGGTGTGCCACCGGGTTCACGCACATTAATAAAATCAATATGATGATGGTTTAAAAAGTCTTGGCACAGGGCAATAGCGGTTGATTTACCCGCGCCCTCTAGGCCTTCTATAACTATAAATTTTGGTTTCATAAACACTAATTCTTTTTATTTAAAATATACCGGTTAACCGCCGCATTATGTTGCTTTAATGTGGTTGAAAACTGATGGCTGCCATCGCCTTTTGCTACAAAGTAAACATACTCGCTTTTAGGCGGGTTTACTGCGGCTAAAATCGCTTCTTTGGATGGCATGGCAATTGGCGTGGGCGGTAATCCGTTAATACGATAAGTATTATACGGTGTGTAATTTCTCAAGTCTTTACGTTTAATATCACCGTCAAAATCTTCGCCTAGCCCATATATTACGGTTGGATCGGTTTGTAAGCGCATATTGGTATTTAATCTATTTATAAACGCCGATGCAATTAACGGACGCTCACTGGCAAGCGCGGTTTCTTTTTCGATAATAGAGGCCATGATCAGTGCTTCATAGGCGGTATCGTAAGGTAAATCACTTGCCCGTTGCTGCCAAGCATCAGCTAACGTTTGCTGCATTTTTTGCGCAGCACGTTTTAGTAAACTGCTGGCAGTATCATTGCTATGGTAATGATAGGTATCGGGGAATAACCACCCTTCTAGATGGGTTTGCTTACCTATTATTTGCTCGCCAAGTTGCTCAAGTTTTAAATCGTTTTGTAAGTGTGTAGAAGTACTCAGAGTATTTAAAACATCTCTAAGTGCTTGGCCTTCAATAATGGTAAAGCTAAAGCTAATTTGCTGACCTTGGTTAATTTTTTTGATGTTATTAAGCACGCTATCTGAGCTTAATTCGTACAAACCTGCTTTTAAATCGGTCAAGGTTGGGTCGAGCTTGGCTAATATTTGAAAACGCCAACAGTCTTCTACCCACTGTTGCTGCTGCCATTGACGGCACAACTTATTAAAGCCGGTGCCTTTTTTAACTTCAAATTGGGTGTTATCGGCTATCTGTAATGGCGTTTGAATGGTTGCCTGTAATTGCTGATAGCCAATCACTGAGCTAAAAAAAGCCAGCAATAATACTGATACTATAACTTTTAACACTAAGCCTCCTTGGCTACTGTTAGTAATGACTGACTGTGAGCAATATCAAAACAGTGCTCGCCTATGCTTTTTACCGGCACAATTTTCATTAAACTATTACATACAAATACCGCGTCTGCTTGGGTAAGCTCATCAACGCTGATAGTTTTAAATTCAATTGCTAATTTATCACATAAAGATTGCAGAAAAACACCTTTAATGCCGCACTCATCAAGCCTGGGGCTAATTACTTTATTATTTTTTATTGCAAAAATATTAGCCGCTGAGGTTTCAATTACATTGTTGTTGTAGTCAAGTACAAGTGCATCATCACTTTGCTCGGCTTGTAGGGCATTTTTAATCAATACTTGCTCAAGCCTATTTAGGGTTTTAAGCCCAGCTAAATGAGGCTGTAAAGCCAGTTTAATTGGGCTAATAGCTAAACTAATTCCTGTCTCGTGTAAGCTGTGATAATGCGCTGGATAAGGTAAAACACTAACAATAATGTTTAAATTACATTCGCTTGGTGGCGCATAGCCTCGCCCGCCCTCACCTCGTGTTACCACTATTTTAAGAACCGCTTGAACCTGTGATGCTATTTGCTGAGTAATGTGCGACTCAAGTGCTTTAAACTCAAGCGCTGGAAACCCTAAACGCTGCGCACATTCAATTAAACGCGCTTTATGATATACCCAATGCTCAACCTGTCCATGAGTAACAATTGCGGTTGTAAAAAAACCATCGCCATAGTTTAAGCCCCTATCGCGGGTACTTATGCTACTGGTTTCACTTGCTGTTATTATTGTTTGCATATTTTTTTACACATAAAAAAACCCAGTTAAACAACTGGGTTCTTATTGTCGTTCGTTGTTAAAAAAGATTATACCTTTTTAAACAGTAACGAGCCATTAGTACCACCAAAACCAAATGAGTTACATAAAGCGTAATCAAGTTTGGCGTCTCGCGCTGTGTGCGGTACGTAATCTAAATCACACCCTTCATCTGGGTTGTCTAGGTTAATTGTGGGTGTTACTTTTTGCTCGGTCAACGATAAGATAGACACTATCGACTCAACAGAGCCCGCTGCACCTAGTAAATGACCCATCATCGATTTAGATGAGCTTACCATCACATCTTTCGCTGAATCACCAAAAATGGTTTTAACCGCTGAGGTTTCGGCTTTGTCACCCGCGTGAGTAGACGTACCGTGTGCGTTAATGTAGCCAACTTGCTCTGCATTTACTTGCGCATCGTTTAATGCGTTTTCCATAGCCAGTGCTGCACCTGCGCCGTCTTCTGGTGGCGAGGTCATGTGGTAGGCATCGCCACTCATGCCAAAGCCAACAAGCTCTGCATAAATTTTAGCGCCACGTGCTTTAGCGTGTTCGTATTCTTCAACAACTACTACACCAGCGCCATCAGAAAGCACAAAGCCATCACGGTCTTTATCCCACGGACGAGACGCTGCTTGTGGGTCGTCGTTACGCGTTGAAAGCGCACGTGCGGCATTAAAGCCACCCATACCAATTGGCGTACACGCTTTTTCTGCGCCACCAGCAACCATTGCATCGGCATCGCCGTAGGCAATCATTCGCGCTGCATGGCCAATATTATGCAGACCTGTGGTACATGCGGTTACAATTGAAATATTAGGACCACGCAAACCGTGCATTATTGATAAGTGACCCGAGATCATATTAATAATGGTAGACGGTACATAAAACGGCGATAACTTTCGTGGACCGCTGTTTAGTAATTTAATGTGGTTTTCTTCGATTAGGGTTAAGCCACCAATGCCTGAACCTACCGCTACACCAATACGGGTTGCGTTTTGCTCTGTTACTTCGAGGCCTGAATCTTGAAAAGCTTGAACACCCGCTGCAATGCCATACTGGATAAATAAATCCATTTTTTTAGCATCTTTTGGCGACATATAAGCCGATGCATCAAAATCATTGATTAAACCAGCGAAGTGAGTACCAAATTTTGATGTATCAAAGTGGGTAATATTTTGAATACCACTTTTACCATCTAATAAGCCTTGCCAGGTTGATTGCACATCATTGCCTAGCGGCGTCAACATTCCTAAGCCAGTTACGACGACACGACGTTTAGCCACGGTTTGCCTCCAATAAGGAATTATTATTATACCAATTAACTTAGCTCAGTTTATTTCAGCGTTAACGCTGTTGCTAGTTATGTTATTAGTATTGGGGATGATCATACCCAAGCTACCTCAAAGTGCGAGTCTCAAACCAATAACCAACGCTGAGCAATAACAACTTAATTGCTGATGATAGGTGAGGGTTTGGAATTGAATCATGTACTTTGAGGTGGTTTGGATATAAAGATTAAAGGCAGCGGATGCTGCCCTTAATTTGCGATTAATTACTCAGCGTGAGCTGTAACGTAATCGATTGCAGATTGTACTGTAGTGATCTTTTCAGCTTCTTCATCTGGGATCTCAGTGTCGAACTCTTCTTCAAGAGCCATTACTAATTCAACAGTATCAAGAGAGTCTGCACCTAGGTCATCAACGAATGAAGCTTCGTTTTTAACTTCTTCTTCTTTAACACCTAGCTGTTCGATGATAATTTTCTTTACGCGTTCTTGGATATCGCTCATTCTTCTTTCCTTTATTAAAAACGCCAATGCGTTATTTTCAGATTGCGGCGTAGTTTACGTCCGATAATTCTCTGATTCAATCTTTTGACCATAAATAATTTGCTGGTCAAACCTCTTGAGTGTTTATTTTATCTTTTATCGCTTATTTTCACAGCGATTTCAAGTATGTTTAAAGCAAGTTTGCGAAAAATTCAATATTTTTTAGCAAACTCATTGGTAATTTGTGGTTTAACTATTTCGCATTGCGAAGCTAAACCATGTACATCGCACCATTTACATGCAAAGTTTCACCTGATACGTACGCAGCGGCGTCAGATGCTAAATAACACACAGCTGCTGCAATCTCATCTGGCTGGCCTAAACGACCCGCAGGTACGTTTGCAAGCGTTGCTGCTTTTTGCTCATCTGTCAAATCATCCGTCATGTCTGTTTGGATGAATCCCGGTGCAACCACGTTAACAGTAATACCACGAGAAGCAACTTCACGCGCTAATGATTTAGAAAAACCGATAACACCCGCTTTAGCTGCCGCGTAGTTCGCTTGGCCAGCGTTACCCATAGTGCCCACTACTGAGCCAATATTGATAATACGGCCGTTCTTTTTCTTCATCATTGGGCGAAGTACCGCTTTAGATAAACGGAAAATAGAGCTTAAGTTGGTGTCGATAATATCGTCCCACTCACTCTCTTTCATGCGCATTAATAAATTATCGCGCGTAATACCGGCATTATTCACTAAAACATCAATATCACCTAAATCGGCTTTAATTGCCGCTAATGTTGCCTCAATTGACGCAGGATCGGTGACGTTAAGTGCATAACCCTTACCGTTATCACCTAAGTATTCGCTAATTTTAGCCGCACCTGACTCGCTTGTCGCTGTGCCAGCTACCTTTGCGCCTTGTGCCACTAAGGTGTTTGCAATCGCTTTACCAATACCACGGCTAGCGCCGGTGATCAGGACAACTTTGCCCTCTAAAGAAAATAAATTACTCATATTATATACTCTTATTTAGCTGTATCGATTGATGCAAGGTCGTTAACTGAGCCACACACCATCGCTTTATCAATGCGTTTTGCAAGTCCTGTTAATACTTTACCAGGGCCAAATTCATAACTTTGCGTTACGCCTTGTGCAACTAATGCTTGCACTGTTTCAGTCCAACGAACTGGGCTGTATAACTGACGTACTAATGCGTCTTTAATTGCATCGGCTGAACCTTCAGCTTTTACATCAACATTATTAATTACATCACACTTAGGTGAATTAAATGTTAAAGCCGCTAAATCGGCGGCTAATTTTTCAGCCGCAGGTTTCATAAGTTCACAATGCGACGGTACGCTGACCGATAATGGTAGCGCACGTTTTGCGCCGGCTTCTTTACAAGCTACTGATGCTCTATCTACTGCATCTTTATGACCGGCAATAACCACTTGGCCTGGCGAGTTGTAATTAACCGGTGAAACAACCTCACCTTGTGCAGACGCTTCACATGCCGCTTTAATTTCGTCATCACCTAAACCAATAATAGCGGCCATAGAACCCACACCCGCAGGGACGGCTTCTTGCATGTATAAACCACGGTTTTCAACCAGTTTTACGGCTTCACTTAGGCTGATCACATCGCTACATACTAGTGCTGAGTATTCGCCTAAGCTATGCCCTGCCATGACAACGTCTGCATCTGGATTTGCTGCTAACCAATGACGGTAAATAGCAACGCTTGCTGTTAATAAAGCAGGTTGAGTACGGTGAGTTTGATTTAGTTTTTCTTCTGGACCGTTAAGAACGAGATCTGCTAGGTCGTATCCTAGTGCGGTTGATGCTTCTGCAAATGTGGCTTTTACTATGTCTGAGCTTTCAAGTAGCTCGTTTAACATACCCACAGTTTGCGAGCCTTGACCTGGAAAAAGAAGTGCAATTTTTTGTGCCATAGTTTGCTCTTTTAATTAAACAAAATAAATAATGTATAACACGGCACATCAATTTACTGATTGGCCACCGTGTCTTTAGAATGTGTTTTTTCGAAGATAGCAGCAATTTTATCCGGAAGTTGACGTTCTACTTCTTTCACTGCTTCGTCGATTGCGGCATGAAATGCTTTAGCTGAGGCATTTCCATGGCTTTTAACAACAATACCGCGCAATCCTACCAGAGAAGCGCCGTTATACTGGTCGGGGTTCACTCTTTTATAGAGTTTTTTTATGATTGGCGCCAACATAAACGCCATGCACTTATAAACAACGTGTTTTTCGAGAGCGCGAGTGAATTTTTTCATGATAAGTTTGGCGATGCCTTCGCAGGTTTTAAGTGCTACGTTACCGACAAACCCTTCACAGACGATAACATCGGCTTTGCCAGAAAAAATATCGCTACCTTCGCTATACCCAATATAATTAATCAGCTCGCATTGCTGCATTAACTGCGCGGCTTGCTTAATTTCGTCGTGACCTTTAATGTCTTCGGCGCCAATATTTAATAAACTGACTTTTGGGTTATCACACCCGAGTGCTTGTCCTGCCACTACCGAACCCATAATGCCAAATTGATACAGCATTTGCGCATCACAGTGCACATTGGCACCTAAATCGAGTAAGTAAACAGGATTTTTTCGTTCAGTCGGTACAGCCGATATGAGTGCGGGACGTTTCACTCCTGGAAGCATTTTTAATACGTAATGCGCCATAAAAAATAGCGCCCCTGTATTGCCAGAGCTAACACAGGCTTGCGCTTCACCCGATTTAACTAAATCAAGGGCAACACGCATTGAGGAATCTTTTTTTGAGCGTATAGCAACAGCGGGTTCGCAGGCATTGGTGACAACGTCATTACAATGGCGAATTATTAATCTGGGATGAGAAAGTGAATCGAGTGATTCTAATTGTTTAGCTATTACTTGCTCGTTGCCACATAAAATGAGTTTTAAGTTGGCATTAGCATTTACCGCGGAAACGGCTGCGGGGATAGATGAACGGGGGCCATAATCGCCCCCCATCATATCTAACGCTATGGTTAGATTGGTCAGCATATAAGCAATCTCTTAGTTAGAAATTACTTGAACGCCTTTGTAGTAACCATCTGCAGTCACATGGTGACGACGATGAGTCTCACCAGATGTTTGGTCTACAGTTAAAGTTGGACCACTGATCGCATCGTGTGAACGGCGCATGCCGCGTCTTGCACGAGACTTTTTGCTTTTTTGTACAGCCATAGTCTTCTCCTAAGAATCTTTCTTAAGTTGTTTCAAAATATCAAATGGATTTGGTTTATCATCTTCCGCCTTTAAAACACCAAAGCTGGCAGGCTCTGCTGTATAACTGCATGAAGCTTCGTTGTGGGTAGGCACTAATGGCACTGCTAAAATAAGCTCGTCTTCGATTAACTCAAACACGTCTATTTCACCATTTTCATCAAGTGCTACTTCGTCGTAGCTTTCTGGAAGATCATCTGACTCTGCATCCAAACCGACTGGCGAATACACAAAGTCTTGATCCAAATCCAACCCTAAATCACCATTACAACGTTGACAAGTGACAGTTACGTGTGTGGACAAATTGCCACTAATCACAACTAAACCTTGCTCATCGTTTTTGCAATGAATTTTTACCGCTATTTCACCTACTTCTTCCTGGATAACCCCTCGTAAACGAGGAAGTTTCTCAAGCGGTACAATGCCGTCATACTTTAAACGGTGTTGCGCTGCTTTGCCCGGATGAAGGGTGATGGGAATTTTCACCTTTTGCATAGGGGCTGCATCATATAGATAGTTAGTGGGTTAGTCAAAGTAAAAAACCAATTTTACGTTGTTTTTCACGTGTTTTACTCACGGATCTGATTTATCCTAACTCAATCTGATTTACGCTAGGAAAACATGCCATGAAGCACTTTCTTATATTAGCCTCAAGCTCGCCTTTTAGGCAGTCTTTATTACAAAAATTTAATCTGCCTTTTGAAACGTTTTCGCCCGATGTTGACGAAACGCCTCACAGCAACAACGAAACACCTAACGATCTTGTTAAGCGTTTAAGCGAACTAAAAGCCGCAGCTGCGGTCGAGCATTTTGACCAAGGCTTGGCGATTGGATCCGATCAGGTTGCTGTATTTAATGACCAAATATTAGGTAAACCACACAATAAAGAAAACGCCCTAAAACAACTCAGCTTATTTAGTGGGCAAACGGTCACTTTTTTAACTGGCTTGTGTGTATACGATATAGACACTAAGCAAAGCAAAACCCTTGTTGAGCCCTTTAATGTAACTTTTAAAACGTTAACAACGGCGCAAATAAGTGCTTATTGTGATGCAGAGCAACCTTATAATTGTGCAGGAAGTTTTAAAAGTGAAGGCTTGGGTATTTGCTTATTTGAAAAACTAAACGGAGACGATCCAAATAGTTTAATTGGTTTACCACTCATTAAACTCAGCCAGTTATTGGCTGAGTTTGGTTTAGATGTATTAAGCGCTCAAACTAAATAAGTAAAAGTTGTTGCAACTGCTGATAGTTGTCAGCGGTTGCAATAGGCGTAAACTCGTTTAATTGCGCAGCGTTGTGCACGCCCATGGTTACCCCTAGCCTATCCATACCTGCAGCTTTTGCCATTGCCATGTCGATTTGGGTGTCGCCTATCATCAATGCTTCGTCGGCGCTTATAGCCAGCTCTTCAAGTAGTTGATAGAGCATATCAGGAGCTGGCTTTGATTTGGCGTCGTCGCTGGTACGCGTAGCACTAAAAAAATGACGCAGCTGGCTCTCATCCAATAAACGCTCCAACCCTACCCGACTTTTACCTGTGGCAACCGCCAATATTACGCCTTGATTTTTTAACTCAGTGAGCACCTGTTCAACGTGCTCAAACACCGGTGTTGGGGTGGTATCAAGCGCATACTGCTGTTTATAACCTGCAATAAGCGCTTCGTGATGCTCACTGTAATCAGGAAACAAGCTCGCTATTGCGTTTTCAAGCGACAAGCCAATAATATTTTTACTGGCGGTATCGCTCGGCGGTTCAATATTGAGTAACTGCGCACTTTTGCGGATACAATTAACTATTTTGCTAATTGAATCCATAATGGTGCCGTCCCAATCAAAAATCACCAGCTTGTAGTTTTTCATGGTGGGTGAGATCACGCTTTTGCTGCTCTAAGTTTCACTAAACAGCTTGATAGTGCTTTATCAAGCGGTGCTTCTACTCGCATAGTGGTTTCGTTTTTAGGGTGGTAAAAACTTAAATCATGGGCGTGTAAAAATAAGCGGTTTAAACCACGTTTACGCATTGACTCGTCAAACCCTTGATCGCCATATTTGTCATCACAGGCAATAGCATGACCTTGACACTGAGTATGCACACGAATTTGGTGAGTACGACCGGTTACAGGGGATGCTTGTACTAATGAGCAATCGTTAAAACGCTCAAGCACTTTAAAGCGGGTATGCGACGGTTTGCCCTCGGTATTATCAACACGTACTACGCGTTCACCCGATTTTAGGGTGTTTTTGCGCAAGCCCTCAGTCACATTTTTTGTTTTAGAGTCCCATTGACCCTCAACAAGTGCCCAATAATTTTTTTCCATGGTTTTTTCGCGTAATTGCTCATGCAAGGCAGTCAGCACAGAGCGGCGCTTAGCAATGAGTAAACAACCTGATGTATCACGGTCTAAACGATGCACAAGCTCAAGGCTGCGCTCTTCTGGGCGTAAAACACGTAATGCTTCAATAAGGCCATAGCTTAGGCCACTGCCGCCATGCACAGCCATACCCGATGGCTTGTTAATAACAATCAGGTATTTGTCTTCAAATAGAATATCGTCTTCAAGGCGCGTTACTTTATCGAGTTTTGAAGGGACAAACTCTTCACGCTCTGACACTCTGATTGGTGGTATACGAATAACGTCGTCTAACTGCAATTTATACACAGGCTTAATGCGTTTTTTGTTTACACGCACCTCACCTTTACGAAGAATTTTGTAAACTGCGCTTTTAGGCACCCCTTTTAAATGGGTAATAAGAAAGTTATCAATACGCTGACCTAGGTGGTCTTCGTTGATAGTGACAAAAGTTACTTGTAAGCCGGTTTTTTCTGACATTGCCTAATCACTGATTTAAGTAAAATAATTTAGTTGCTAACACAGTTATAATAGTGGGATAATCAGCAGCGCAAATATTTAGTATTTGCAAATAACAACGGTGCTTTTTAACACATTAAAACATTCGTGATGCACATTCTGGGTAACCGATCATACAGATCCGAGTTAAGTTTTCCAAAGCTTTTATACATACCCAGTTAACACGTGCGCACAACTAACGGCAATGCGCGTAATATATTGCTGCTTAAGTTTGAACATGAATTGATTTTTAAAGTGATAGTAAAAGCAATGAACAGATAATTTGTCTGATAGTGGCGGCGTAAAAAAACGCCGTTCAGAATTCGCTCAAATATTGTAGTACCGTACAGCAGCTTATTTAGAACTAAAAAAATCTAATAAATAAGCGTTCATTAACATCGGTAGCGATTTTTGCTCATAAAAACGATAACGGTAGTTTTAAAAACGAAACTATGGTTTGAAGCTAAAGAGCCCTACGCACCTAATATGAATGCATTTAATAAGATTGTTATGACAGGCCAACTTCTGGATAAAACGAGTATTGAGCTAAACAGCCGACACGTTTGTATCCCCTTAGAATTTAATAGCGTGATTACACCCTATTGTTTGCCGGCATTTAAAATACTGCTTACTAAATACAGAGCCGTTCCGTTAAAGACCCAGTCGTGAGGCTGCACATTCTAAAAATAGGAACACCTGAACAGGCGAGAAAACATCGTCATGTCAGCGACACAAACTAGTAGAGTAACATTATGAAACGTATGCTAATCAATGCAACGCAGCAAGAAGAAATGCGCGTAGCACTGGTTGACGGCCAGCGCCTATATGATTTAGATATAGAAAGCCCAGGTCACGAACAGAAAAAAGCCAATATTTACAAAGGTAAAATCACACGTATTGAACCATCTTTAGAAGCAGCATTTGTTGATTACGGTGCTGATCGTCATGGTTTCCTTCCTTTAAAAGAAATTGCCCGTACTTACTTCCCGCAAGGTTACACCTTTCATGGTCGTCCGAATATTCGCGACGTGATCAAAGAAGGTCAAGAAGTTATTGTACAAGTTGATAAAGAAGAGCGCGGCCAAAAAGGGGCAGCACTGACTACCTTTATCAGCGTGGCAGGTAGTTATTTAGTGCTTATGCCTAACAACCCTCGCGCTGGCGGTATTTCTCGTCGTATTGAGGGTGATGAGCGTACTGAACTTAAAGAGTCGCTAAGCCGCTTAGAACTACCTAAAGGTATGGGCTTAATTGTACGTACCGCAGGTGTTGGTAAGTCGTTTGAAGAACTAAACTACGATTTAAAAGCATTATTAGTCCACTGGGAAGCCATTCAACAAGCGGCAGACAGTGCTAAAGCACCATTTTTAATTCACCAAGAAAGCAACGTAATTTTCCGTGCAATTCGCGACTATTTACGTCGTGACATTGGCGAAATTTTAATTGATAAACCACGTGTTTTTGAAGAAGCTAAAGCCCACATAGAGCGTTTTCGTCCTGATTTCATGAGTCGCGTTAAGCTTTATCAAGGTGATACACCGTTATTTACACATTACCAAATTGAAAGCCAAATTGAGTCTGCGTTCCAACGTGAAGTGCGCTTACCTTCAGGTGGTTCTATTGTAATTGACCCTACTGAAGCACTTACCTCTATCGATATCAACTCGTCTAAAGCAACAAAAGGCGGCGATATTGAAGAAACAGCGCTTAACACCAACCTAGAAGCGGCAGATGAAATTGCACGTCAACTTCGTTTACGTGATTTAGGTGGCTTAATTGTTATCGACTTTATTGATATGACACCTCCACGTCATCAACGTGAAGTAGAAAACCGCTTAAAAGATGCTGCTCGCCCAGATCGTGCGCGCGTACAAATTGGTAAAATTTCTCGCTTTGGTTTACTTGAAATGTCGCGCCAACGCCTACGCCCTTCACTAGGTGAAGCAAGCCAAGGTGTTTGTCCACGTTGTAGTGGTCAAGGTACTATTCGTTCTAACGAATCAATCGCATTGTCTATTCTTCGTTTAATTGAAGAAGAAGCGATTAAAGACAACACCGCTCAAGTTAATGCTCAAGTGCCTGTTGCTGTTGCCGCTTATTTATTGAATGAGCAACGTCGTAGCGTTCACCGTATTGAAAAGCATCATAAATGTGATGTAGTGATTATTCCTAATCAACACATGGAAACACCTCACTACGAAGTAATGCGTTTACGTAAAGACGAAACACTTGAAACTGTAAGCTACGAGCAAGTTGTTGCGCCTGAGCCTGAAGCATTTGAAATGTCTAAATCGCCAGCGGCACCTGTTCGTGAAGAGCCGAAGCTTAAAGGCGTCGTTATGCCTTCAACGCCTGCTCCACAAGCGGCAGCAAAAGCTGCGCCGGTAGTAGAAGCAAAAGCTGAAATTGGTTTATTTGCCGCATTAGGTAAATGGATTAAGTCGTTATTTGGGTCTGATACTGAGCAAAAATCAGAAAAACTGACTGAAAAGCAATCGCAAGATCGCCCTAGTAATAACCGTGGTAATGATAATCGTCGTCGTAATAACAACCAACGTCGTCGTAATAATAACCCTCGTAATAAATCGCGTAACGAACGTACTGCAGACACTGAAGCTAAAAATGAGTCGGCGCCTGTAAATGATACGCAAGAAAAGAATGAGAATCGCAATAAGCGCCGTCGTAATTCAAATACGCGTAAACGTCCTGAGCATAAAACTGAAGATAAAACGCAAGTAAAAGCAGAGGCAACTCAAAATGCGGATACTGCAGTAAAATCTGATAAGAATGCTGATCCAAAAGAGCAAAAGCCTAAGGTACGTCGTCAACGTCGTAATTTACGTAAAAAAGTTCGCGTACAAGACGAAAGCACAGAGCAAGTTCAAACAACTGAGCAAGCTGTTGAGCAACCAGTGGTTAAAGAAGACAAGCCACAAGTGAAAGAGCAAGCTCCTGTTGTTGAAAAGCAAGCGCCGGTATCTGATGAAAAAGCACCTGCACCTGCTAAAGAACAAGCTGAGGCTGTTGTTGATGCAAACGATAACGTGGCAACACAAGATGAAGAGCAAGAGCAAACACGTACCCGCTCACGTCGTTCACCGCGTCATCTTCGTGCATCTGGCCAACGTCGTCGTCGTCCTGAAGGTGAAAACGCGCAAGAGAAGTCTGATGAAGCGCCTGCTTTCATTCCAGTTGCGGATCAAGCCGCTGCTGAATACGAAGCAGAGCTAAAAGCAAAAGCACATAAAACGGCCGTTGATGCCTCTGATGCAGTTGAACAAAACATTGTTGAAGAAGAATTAGCGAAAGTTGAAGAGCCTGTAAAAGCTGAAGAACCAGTAAAAGCTGAAGAACCAGTGAAAGCTGAAGAACCAGTAAAAGCTGAAGAACCAGTAAAAACTGAAGAACCAGTGCAAACTGAAGAGCCAGTGAAAGCTGAAGAACCAGTGAAAGCTGAAGAACCAGTGCAAGCTGAAGAACCAGTGAAAACTGAAGAACCAGTAAAAGCTGAAGAACCAGTGAAAACTGAAGAACCAGTAAAAGCTGAAGCACCAGTGAAAACTGAAGAACCAGTAAAAGCTGAAGAACCAGTAAAAGCTGAAGAACCAGTAAAAGCTGAAGAACCAGTAAAAGCTGAAGAACCAGTAAAAGCTGAAGAACCAGTACCAGCTGAAGAAGTTGCTGTTGAAGCTGAAACAGCACCGGTTAGCGCTACTGAAACACCTGTAGAATCGAAAGAAGCACCTGTGGTTGAAAATAAACCTAAGGCAGTTTCGCAAGCGAGTTCAGCTAATGTAAACGCTAAAACAGTGATTACAGCAGGACATGCAAGTGCGCCAATGGCACAGCCTACGCCTGTAGCCGATAGCGAAACCAAGCATACATCGGTTGCAATGGCACATGACAAACGTGAGTTAATCCCTGACAGCGGCCTTCGCCCTGGCTCGGTAAAACCTGCCGGTCGTGCAAGCTCAGCAATGACTAAAACGCTGAGTGCTGAATAAGCACTGAGTTTAGCTCAAAGCATAAAAAAGCCGCGTTAATTGATTTTAACGCGGTTTTTTATTGTCTGGCATTTATGTAACTGGCAACGGGATTCGAGCTGCGAGAATCGGGTAAGGAGTAAAGACTTAAGGTTAAAGGTTAAAGGTTAAAGGTTAAAGGTTAAAGGTTAAAGGTTAAAGGTTAAAACATTCGAAGCTTCGCTTCACACGAGATCAAGCTCTATGTCTACCAGTTATCTGCAATACCTGTTTTATCTTCTCATTTACTCCTCATTCTCTTCTCTCAGTGCAATTAGATATTTAAGAAAATTATTCACAAAGAGGGCTAAGAGACGCTGCGCTTTTAGAGGGTAAAGTTACAATCGAAAGTTAACGGGTTGCGGGGAGCGGGCTTCGAGCCTGATCCCTAACCCCTTAGCTCGCAACTTGCCGTAAGCATGACAATAAGATTTTAGTGATTTATTTACCACAGAGGATAGAAGAAAAAAGAGGAAATGATTAAATACAAATGTTATGAAATTAAAAAAGTACAGGGTATTGGTTTTGTTTTGTATTCTCGGTGCAGCGCGCAGCGCCTCGGTGTTCTCTGTGATTAAAAAACCAAAGATTAGAGTCAAAAAAGTTAGCGGGCTAAGAGGTGCGGATTACGAGCCTGATCCCTAAACCCGTAGCTCGCAGCCCGCTGTGAGTTTAATCTTGCTGTTGTTCCATAAAACGCTGTAGTTGATCTTTTAGGTTTGGTGGAATGCCCTTGATCACTAACGTATCAGTGGCTTCATTATAAGTTACACGCTCGCCTAAATGCTTACGCTCAAAACTGATACTGACTCCACCGCCTAAGCCTGAAAATTTAACCATGCTGGTTACCGTTTTTTTATCAACCGGGAATGACTCTTCTAAGTCATAGCTTTGCTCTTTACAAAAACTTTCAAACGGGTTGTCGTCGCCTTTGGTAAGCGTTGCTGAAAGTTCACTCACATTAGCTTCTTCACCCGTGGTAACACAGTCGTTACAGTAATCGAATACTTGCTTACGTAACTCGTCTTTTTCAGACTTATCAAACTCTTGCTCTGATAAGTAGTCTTCTACCGCATTGAGCATCACTTGACTTTGCTGCTTAGGATCAATGCCCTCTTCACAACCTAAAAAGTCTAAGAAAAAGTCAGCGACTTTACGCCCTGCACGACCTTTAATAAATGAAATATAACGATTGTCGTCTGCCTGGGTATCCCATGCGGTTAAGTCAATACGAGCAGCCAATTGCATACGCGAAATATCTAAATGACGCGATGCGGCTAAATCAAGCTCAGAGGTCATTGAGTAATGCTCTTTAATATTGATCATAGCAATCAACATATAATCAGTCGCCACGTACTGATAGTGACAAAATACTAAATAGCCGGTTTCGTTAAAGGCGTATTTATCTAACTCTTCTTTTAACACCGTTGATGCCTGCTCGGTCATGTGCCAAAAGCCAAGCTCATTATTGCGATAGCTTTGCATGGTAGAGGCTACAATACTGTTTTTTTCGCCACTAAAAGCACAAAACCCTTTGCCTGGCTTGCCATTGTAGGCATGGTGTAATTGCTCAATGAATACAGCCACTTTATCGTTGATAGTCATTTCGTCGTTACGAAGGTGAATTTGAGTGTCGTCATCTTTTTTGTCTACATAGTGTACGACTAATTTTTTAACATCTATTGCCATCTTTGTTTTTCACGCCTCTGGTGTTAAAATACGGGAATATAACTCTTTTTATTGAACCAACTGATGCCAATCTTATCAAAATACTCTAATGAAGAAGTAGAACAAATCGTCGATCAGCTTATTGATGTTTTATCAAAACACAATGCGCCGGTTGATTTAAGTCTTATGTGTTTAGGAAATTCTATCACGCATATCTTAAAAGAGCATGTACCAACAGGGAAAAGACAAGCCGTTACCGAGAACTTTGCAAAAGCACTCGCGCAGTCGGTTAAGTAAACTCTATGAATTTATCGCAGCACAACCAGTTTTCATCGAAAGCGAGTCAATTATTAAGTTGGGGTCATTGGTTTACATTTGCCAATATTGGCTTAGCGCTTTTAATTAGCTTAAGCTATTTATTTGCCGATTCGCCACCGACCACTTATATGGGTATAACCTATATGATGGTTACTTGGCTAAGCCACACTAGCTTTATTGCATTTTTAGCGTTTGTGCTGACGGTTTTCCCTTTGAGTTTAGTATTCCCCTACCCACGGCATATACGCGGTATGGCAGCAGTGATTGCAACCATTGGGGCCTCTATCCTTACTTTAGACGCTTACGTCTACTTTAACTTAGGTTATCACTTAAATGCCTCTGCACTGCCTGAAATTATTTCACTGTTGTGGCATCGTGTAACAAACTCACCCGCACTTACCACCTTGCTTGCAGGGAGCATAGTGTTAACAATATTAGCGTTTCAATTGACTGTTAGTAATTTTACTTGGCATCATTTAGGGCGTTTAAAACAGTTTAAATTTGCCCGTTATGCCGGTTCATTTTTAGTGATTTGTTTTGCGCTAAGCCACAGCATTCATATTTGGGCTGATGCAAATTTAAAATTTGATATCACTAAACAAGATAATGTACTACCACTTTCGTACCCGACTACGGCAAAAAGCTTACTCGCTAAAAACGATTTGCTGGATGTTGAAAGCTACGAGCAAGCGCACAACGTTAAAATTAATAACCAAGGTATTAATTATCAAGCACCTGCTCCATTAGAAAAATGTGAAGATTACAGCGCAGCAAAAGTTGATATATTGGTGTTTGATAATGACGAGCAGCTAGCAAAATTTGTTGCCAGCCAACAAAGTATTTATAAAAACACGCAATTTTTACAACCCACCGATCATAGTGATATGTTATTTGGGCTTGTGTACGGCTTGCCAGCATTTTACAAAACGAACATTATTGAGCAGCAAACTTTACCCGTTTGGCAAAGCCAACGTCGTAGTGTGGAAGTGGCCGGTATTGATGAGCTGAACTTTATTAACGAGCAAGCACACAAAGACAGTGCAATAAGAATTATTAAAGGGGCTGAAAACGCCACTGTACGTGATGACGCTACTGAATTTTTTGCTTTTAGTATCTCGCAAAATAGCAATGAAATTGTAACCACGTCAACATTGTACAGTTCCGATAAATTTATTTCTAAGGTGAACGGTTTAATTCAGCCTAGCGATATTATCGCTACGAGCCTTGGCCAATACTTAAACTGTAATGCGCTTGCGCAACAAACTATGCTGGGCGAAAACTTGTACAGTAAAAGTAATAATATTGGGGTTAATTACTCGCAAGGCGTGGTGATTGCTTACAAAAAAGATAGAATCACGCTTATTGATCGTGATGGAAATTTTAGAAATATCTCTGCCGCTGAAGGGTTTTCAATTGAACAAGGGCTTGATATTCCATTCTTAGTGCATGGTATTAAAAAGCTTAAAACATTTTCTCAATAGCACCTCATAATACGAGCGAGTCATTAAAACTGACTCGCTTAGTTTCTGTTATTACTCCTTTGCACTTGCTATCCCCCCAAGCTAGGTTATAGTTTTTATCATTAAAAATTATTAACTCGATCAGAATATACAAAGGATAATCATTATGTTCAGCGTTATTAATCTGATCATTACTGTCTGTATTTTATGTTTTAGCTCTCTTGCATTAGCTCAAACCACCTATTTCAAGTGCGTCACTCCCAAAGGCACCACTTTCTCTCAATTTCCCTGTAGTGATAATGCTACCTCACACACAATAACCGCCACTGAGCCTAAGCAAACCGGTAAAGAAATAAACTATACCAAACAGTTAAACGAGCTGGAACGAGATACGATTATTTCCAACCTAGAAGCAGAGCTGCGCAGTAATCAGCATAAGTTAGCAATACTTTTACGAGAAAAAGACAGGGCTGATTTTAAACAACAGCAGCGTTTAAATCATATATTGAGCGCAGATGATAAAAAGCGTATTAGCAAAGATATTAGAAACACACAGAAAAAATTAGATAAGCAATATAAAAAAGATAAAGCATTGATTGAAAAGCGTATTAAAAAGTTACAAAAAAAGATTGATGCCTATCAACCTTAATCAGACTAACTTCAATAAATATCATCTTAATTAGCTTGGTTTTAAATATAAAATAACATACCCTTAACATCTATAGAGCATAAACTCTATTGTGTGTTTAGTGGTGTAATTTCCTTTGACCACCTTTTTCGGATTTAATACTAATACCAATTGCATTAAATTAGTGATCTATTATAGCGACAAAGAAATAAGTCGATAACAAGGCGAAAATTATGATACATAGTTGTTCTATATAAATAATTTTTAACGCAGCTAGCGGATTGTTTAATACGCTAGAATGATCATGTTTTTAATAAAATTGGTATAACCACCGGCATTATCCTAAACACCTAAAGGCGTCTATTAAGGAGTACTGATGCAACCACGCCAAATTGCTGAATTAATTTTAACCGGTTTTAAAAAGCATTATTTGCTGTTTCAAAGAACAACAGCCAAGGCTCCCTACGCTTTTGCTAAAAGAGACTGGCAAGCTATTAATGATATAAGTCGCCTGCGTATAAGCTATTACGATGATCGGGTAAACGAAACAACAAAAACACTACGAGAACGCCAGCAAACAGACGCGCTAAACGAGAGCTTATGGCTTGAAGTGAAAAAGCTTTACCAACACTTTTTATGTTTTCATCCGCAAGCAGAACTTGCTGAAACATTTTATAATTCAGTATTCTGCCGCCTGTACCACCGCCGCTATTTTCACAATGACTTTATTTTTGTAGAAGCCACGCTCAAAGATGCGCCTTCTGTGCCAGTTGAAGCTGAATACCGTAGTTATTTTCCTGTTGTAGATGGTTTAAAGCCCACCATTAAGCGCATTATTAATCACTTTGATTTTAAGGCCGATTTTGTCAATCTAGAACGCGATATTCGTTTATTAGTTAAAGCCTTTTATAAACAAGCACCCGATACACACCATCAACATTGGCAAATGCGTTTTGATATATTACATACCCCGTTTTATCGTAATAAAGCCGCTTACATTGTGGGGCGCGTTGTATCGCAAAGTGGCGTTCAGCCTTTTATTATTGCGGTGTTACACCATGAAGATAAAGGCCTTTATTTAGATGCCTTACTTACAAAGTCGTCACAAATGCGCGTTATTTTTGGCTTTGCGCGTGCCTATTTTATGGTAGAAACTCATGCTCCTTCAGCGTTAGTACGGTTTTTAAATCAACTTATGCCTAATAAAACCCTCGCCGAGCTTTACAACGCCATAGGCTTTCATAAACAAGGTAAAACCGAGTTTTATCGCGAGTTTTTGAATCATTTAACCTATTCTAATGATGAATTTACCATTGCTCCCGGTACACCGGGTATGGTGATGATGGTATTTACCCTACCCTCGTTTGGTTATGTATTTAAAGTTATTAAAGATAAATTTGGTGAAAGTAAGCCGTTTGGTCGCGATACGGTATTAAAACGCTATCAACTGGTTAAAAGTCATGACCGTGTTGGCCGAATGGCTGACACCATAGAGTATTCAAACGTCGTATTTCCTTTGGCACGATTTGATAGTAACTTGTTAGCACAGTTGCACAAAACCATTGGCTCATCGATGGTGATTGAAGGTGACTGGTTAATCATAAAACATTTATACATTGAACGGCGAATGACACCGCTTAATTTGTTTTTAGAAAATGCAGACGAAAAAAGTGCCGCCGATGCCATTGAAGAGTATGGCCAGGCGCTTAAAGAAATGATTGCCGTGAATATTTTCCCTGGCGATATGCTGTTAAAGAACTTTGGTGTAAGTAATCACAAACGTATTATTTTTTATGATTACGATGAAGTGCAATATTTAACAGACATGAACTTTAGAGCACTACCCAAAGCAAAAAGTTATGATGATTATTTGATGGATGAACAAAGTTACTCGGTTGCTCCGCAAGATGTATTTCCAGAGCAATTATGTACCTTTGTAATGCCTAACCCAACATATAAACAATTTTTAACCAGTACGCACCCAGAACTACTTGATGTGAGCTTTTGGAAACAAGCACAACAAAATATAAAAAATGGAAAGGTGAGTCATATTTATCCCTATCCTACAGCACAGCGTTTTATCCATTACTGGTAAACGTTAAGGACACACAATGAATATAAGTAAAATAGATTTAAATTTACTGGTTTATCTCGATACGTTACTGCGCGAATGTAACGTTACTCGTGCCGCTAACCAGCTTAGTATTACTCAACCGGCAATGAGTAATGGACTTAAACGCCTACGTAACCTTTTTAACGATCCTATTTTAGTGCGTACCAGTGATGGTATGGTGCCGACCGAGCGCGCTATTGAGTTACAGCCTGTTATTCGCGGTATTTTGATGACGCTTGAAGAAACGCTAGCACCTAATCGCGAATTTGAAGCTAAACAAAGTAAACGCGTGTTTAGAATTATGGCCAGTGACTATGCAGCCAGTACCATGGCACCGCGTTTGTTAGGGAAATTACATGAAGAAGCCCCAGACACCACATTAGATATTTTAACGCCCAGCGATGTAACTTTTCATGATGTAGAAAACGGTAAAGTAGACATGGCAATTAACCGCTTCGAGAACTTACCGCAATCGTTTCATCATAAGCGAATTTGGAAAGATAGCTTTTGCTGTTTAGTAAGATCCGACAACCCTATTATTGAAAACTTTAGCCTAGATAGCTATTTAAAAGCCCGTCATATTTGGGTAAGTAAAACAGGCTTTGGTGTTGGGGTTGGCATGGATCCAAAAGATGTGCAAAAGCTGGGTTGGGTTGACGAAGCGCTCGCACATTTTGGGAAGCATCGAAATATTGCCACGTTTACTCGTAACTACCATGTTGCGATTCATTTAGCGAAAGAAAAAAACCTCGTGGCGACTTTACCTTCAAAAGCGGCCAATATTTATGTAGACGATCCGGGGCTTAAAATACTTGAACCACCCTTTCCAATTCCACCATTTGAACTTGATATGATATGGAGCCCTTTGTTACACAGAGATGCTAGCCATATTTGGTTACGTCAAAAAGTGGCCGAAGTAGCTGAAGAGCTTAAATAACCTTCTTACATGCTTTTATGTAAATTTTGCTTGCTAGCAGCATGTTAGCAAGCTTACCTAGACCTCCCCATAATAATAAAACCATGAAAAACAATTAGTTAAAAAATAAAACCGCGTTGGAATGCCGCTTGCTTAGTTATCTATGTATTTTAAATTAACAGAGGTCATTATTATGAGCACCCATCAAGGACAAGAGATAAATCATATCACCGACATTATCCAAGTAATGAATAGCGGTATCGACTTTTACGAAAAAGCACAAGATAAAGTACAAGATCCTAGCGTAAGTGCATTATTTCAGCGCATGATCGACGCCCGCAAAGTAAGTGTTGAAAGCTTACAACCCTATGCAATTAATCAACAAGGTGCACGTGAAGATGGCTCTTCGTTCGCGGTAGAAGCACGCAGAGCATTTACCGCTTTGCTCAGTACATTCACTAGCGATAACGACCAAACCTACATTAAAGAGCTTGAAGAAGTAGAAGATAAAACCTTAGAAGAAATTAAAACAGCGTTAAAAAAGCCTCAATCACATGATTGTGAAGCGGCGCTGTCAAAGGTATTGCTTACCATGCAAAGCTGTCATGCTGAAATGAGTAAAATGCAAAAACATTAAGTTTAAAAACTATAAAAGGGCCTTACGGCCCTTTGGTTGTTAAATAACAATAGGAGAGTTATTAATTAAAAGCGGTATTCTGCACCTACGTAGTAGTAAGCACCGTTAAAACCAAATGGCGCTGAACGACGAGAGTACTTAAATACCCCATCACTGCTGACAATGGTATTACCTTGAGCATCTACAATAGTGCCTGAACGTGAATTACCTATGGTGTTTTCATCTGGATAAACATCAAATAAGTTATTTGCGCCAATATTTACCGATAAATTATCAGTTACAAAGTAATTAACTTTAATGTCAGTTAAAATTTCAGCACCGTAAGTCTGGCGGCCGCCATCTTCAACTGTATACTCACCAAAACGATTAAGTGATAAATTAACAGTCCAATCGTCACGGCGATAAAGCGCACTTAAGTTAATGCGATCTTCTGGTTGCCATTCTTCAATGATAGAAATTTCTTGATCAGAAAACACATCATCGACTGGCACGGTTTCAAGACCAGAACCTGCAGGTGTAAATAACGACACCACATCGGTTTCGGTAAAGTTGGCCGCTAATGTAAAATCAAGTGTGCCGCCTAGGCCTTCTGTATTCCATGTAGCCACAAAGTCGATACCTTGCGTTTCTGTGTCAGCCCCATTTAAGAAAAACTGTCCTGCACCAGCACCCGAGCTCAATAACGCGGCATCAAGACTGTTTGATAAACCTTTGCCTAAGCGATTACTAATTACAATACGGTCGTCAATATCGATTGAGTAGTAATCAAGCGTTACATTAATATTATCGCTTACATTATAAACAATACCTAAACTGCGGTTTTGAGATTTCTCTTCTGTTAACTTAGGAATACCTAAACTTTGCGCCAAGGTTGAATCGTTTCTAAACGTGCCCACTTCTTCAGCCACTAAATTGCCATTAGGACCAACAACAAACTGCGTGCTGATATTGTTAAAGTACAACTGCTGCATTGAAGGCGCTCTAAAGCCTGAGCTTAATGCACCACGAAGTGAAATATCTTCGGTTAGTGACCAGTTACCCGCGAGTTTAAAGTTAACTGTATCGCCAAATCCTTTGTAATTATCGTAACGTAACGCCCCTGAGATAATCACATCTTCAATAACGTAAGCTTCAGCGTCTAAATAAAACGAGATCACATCGCGCGACTCATCAACCGACGATGCTGGCGATGAACCACCAAAGCCTTGTGTGCCACCTGATGCATTTTCGCTACCAATACCACAGCTCAGTCCATCATAAATATTAACACCATTGCTGGTATCGTAATCGCGGTATGCGTATTCGCTGCCCTCTAAAATACGGTACTCATCGGTGCGTATTTCTGCGCCCATTGCTAATGAGTAATCATCAAAATTTTGAGTAAAATCAAGATTAATTGTTTGCAGTGATAACTCCATACCATACGCGTAACCTTCACGTGGAATAGTGGCGCGAATATCTGCAGCGCTTAAGCCTTGGTCGTAACGTAAGAAGTTGGCATAAGAGGCATTAATCGTATCGCTAGTGGTGTAATCAATGCTGTTTTCACCATAGGTGTACGATAAGTCTAAGCTTGAGTCGTTATCAAACTGCGTTTTATAACCAAAGTTATATGAAATATCGTCAATCGTAGTGTTTATTTTTGGTAAAAAGCCAGCCGGAACTGTCGCATCACCATCTTGTAATACTGGGTTACCACCGGCATTGGCATTATGACGGAAAAATGCTGCTGATTCGTTATCACGCGTTGAGTAGGTAATAAAACCGTATAGTTCACCCGCTCCTAATTCGTAGCCGGTGTTAACCGTTAAACCAAATTGTTGAGAGTCGGCATCGCCAATTCTAAATGTATCGCGTGGCGCGGTTAGTTCACGCGGGTCGCCTGCCAGTAACGTGCCGTCACTGAGCTCAGTACAACCATAAAATTGACATGAACCATGAAGCCCTGCACGGTTAGTTGGTGCGCGGTCACGGTAGTTTATAGTTGTATTTAAATAACCATTGTCACCTAAAGCAAAGCCTTTATTAAAGTCGATGTTAACAGTTTCGCCATCACCTTCTGAATACTCACCGTAGTTAATAGCGGCTTTACCACCTTCGCTGCCATCTTTGAGCACAATATTTATAACACCGGCAATTGCATCAGAACCATATTGAGCCGCAGCGCCATCACGCAGTACTTCAATACGTTTAATTGCTGAGGCTGGAATAGCGTTCATATCGGTACCCGCCGTACCACGCCCCACCGAAGTATTAATATGAATAATACTGGCTTGGTGACGACGCTTACCATTGATCAATACCAACGTTTGATCTGGCCCTAGGCCACGTAGCGTTGCTGGTCTTAATGCGTCAGTACCATCACTGATAGATGAACTTGAAAAGTTAAAAGAAGGTGCGATAGCTTGAAGCATGCGGCCAACTTCTGTTTGGCCGGTATTTTCGAGTGCTTCTGCACTTAAAATATCAACGGGGACAGGTAAGTCTTCAACTGAGCGCCCTGCCACACGACTACCTACAATAGCAATTTTTTCGATGTTTTGTTCTGCGCTTTGTTCAGCGGCATTGATTCCTTGTGAATTAACTGCAAGTAAAGCAGGTAATACAGCTGCACTAACTCCTGAAAGCTTCATCATGTTGTTATCTTTCCTATTGATTTGTTTGAGTTTAATACTCAGTAAACCATTTTGATCAACAACCGCATCGAGCTGTGTCTCAGCCAGTAATGCTTTTAGTGCATCAAGTTGAGAATAAAATCCATACAACGAATTTGCTTCGTATTGCTTGGCAAGTTCATACGAAAAAACCACAGTTTGTTCTGTTTGCTTAGCAAATTCTATTAAGGCTTTGTCTGCTCGTTGCGCTTTTATATCAAATTGCATCATTTGCCCCTCGGTTTGACTTGCATACACACTGATACTTAAAAACAGCGGTGCAACAAGGCCAAATTGAGTTAAATGGCACGTATGGTTACTGCGCAACTTATATAAACAGTTAGCAAACAAAAATCCTCTATAGTTTTTTATCATTTTTTTAATCTTTAAATTACTTTTTACACTCTTATGAGCAACATTGATTAACAATGGTGTGATTTTCATTACGATTACCTATGATTTTTTTTGATATTTTAGGCTAACAACATGCTCGCCTAAACGTTCATGTTCAATCGAAAAATTATTTTGCAAGCTCTCTAACAGCCCTGCCACATCACCCGCTTTAAAAACACCGGCCACTTTTATACGGGCTAACTCATCAGATGATAGTTCAAACCGCGTGGCGGTATAACGGCTAACTTCGTTTAGGGCATCAACCAGTTGCTCACCATTAAATATCAACATGCCATTTTGCCAAGCTAAGTCACGCTGTACATCATCAACCGATAACTGTGTGATTGGTTTGGTAACGCTTTGTTCAATAATGGCTTTTTCACCGGAAATCACAATATTGGCATTAATTTGACGAATTTCATGATTGTTATTATCAGCTTGTTGATACGCTTTAAAATCATCAGCATTAACAGCAACGCTAGGATCGGTGATCATCACTTTACCCTCAGTAACAACCAGCTCGAGATCTGACGAAGTATTGCGCTGCACATTAAATATAGTACCGAGAGCGGTAAAGCTTTTATCACCGGCCATCACGCTGAATGGGCGTGATGCATCTTTAGCAACATTAAAACGCCCCTCGCCACGACTTAGTAACAATTGCCTACGGCCTTGGCTATAAGCGACTTCCAATGAGCTATTGGTATTAAGTTGTACAATTGTGCCATCCGGTAAAACATAGGTTGCTTGCTCGCCAACTTTTGTTTTATAAATTTTTGTATAATTTACCTTGGCTAAATTTTTGTTGAAATTGCTATCTATATTTAGCAATAAATAGCTGCACATCATTAATGCAGCAACAATACTTGCTGCCATGCCAAATACATACGCAGGCTTTGTTTTGCTATTAGCCGATTGTTTATTTGGAAATAATACGCTGAGTTCGTTAAGTACACTCAGGTCATCCCAAAGCTGAGCTAATTCATACACCGCATTTTGATGAGCAGT
The DNA here is from genome assembly GCF_002310795.1 of Pseudoalteromonas issachenkonii. Lineage (NCBI taxonomy): Bacteria > Pseudomonadati > Pseudomonadota > Gammaproteobacteria > Alteromonadales > Pseudoalteromonadaceae > Pseudoalteromonas > Pseudoalteromonas issachenkonii. The sequence goes on along the minus strand of NZ_CP011030.1, from coordinate 1,335,451 downwards.
ACTTTGTAGCATCCACAGTTTAAATTGTTCTTGCTCTTCTTTTGTAAGGCCACGGTCAATAGCACTGATCCATTGCGATGCTTTTTCTAATATTAATTCTTTTGAGGTAAATTGATGGATGTTATTCATTTTGCTGCCCTCATTATGTCCGCACTTTGTTGGCAATGGTCGCTCTCATCGTGTGACTGTTCGCGCATATATAGCATGGTATTTAATAACCCTTTGGCAATGTGTTTTTCTACCGTACTTTGACTTAGCTGCATTTGCTGTGCGATCTCTTTTTGGCTCATTCCATAGACTTTTTTTAAAATAAAGCACTTTCTTACAACAGGACTTAATTGCTCAGTCGCCCGACAAAATAATAAAAAACGTTCTTTAGAGGTGTATTCGTCTTCTAATTGCATTGATTTAAGCAATTTGGGAAGTTCAGTTTCGTGGTTTAAAGGGGTACTAAATTTATTATCCCATTTAGCTATATGATTAAGTGCTAGGTGTTTAGCTGTTTTTAACATGTAGCTACGGGTGTATTGAATATCTTGCTTTAATTCAGCTTCATAACTTTTAACAAAGGTTTCTTGAACAATATCATCAACATCGTCAGGCAACACAATTTTAGACACGAAGCGCCGCAGTTGCGTGGATATGTCTGAGAATGTACTGGCTAATTTAAGTCCTCGAGCCACGTGGGTAGTCCCTTGTTATTATTATTACCGTAAGATTACGAGTTTTAGGGCTAATTACAAGGAGTTTTGTTAATTATTGGTTATTTATTAGTTGCTAACATACATAGTGCAATGTAAACGTATTACCTTTTAAAACTTTTTTAATCATTATGCCTGTTTGGTAAATATTGAAAGTTAGCGCAATTTTAGTTGATTTGGCTTTTTATAATGAGGGCAAACAGATATTTAGCTTAATTTTATTGGCGTGTTGTGTAGTAATTTAGTAGTCGCAACGCTACTATTAACGGATAGGAGTTACATATGAATAATCAAAAATTATCAGATTTTGAGCTTTACTTTCAAATTGAGGAAAGTAATCGCGTCAATCTGTTTGCCGTGGATGATTCGGCTGTGCCAAAAAGCTTAGCTGAACTTGACGCTGATATTCCGCCTTTATTTAAACTTGCTAACGAAGTAAGCAGTTTAGAGCAAAGCGCCTTAGGCCCTTTGCGTAATTTAGGTGATATTGCCCAAGAACTAACTACTTTTTTACAAGCCCAGTCACGCAAAATAGATTTGATCATGAGTCATATTTTAGCCTCTGAACAACCTGAAGATAACTCAATCTATTGCGACAGTTACGGCGGTGGCGGCATTAAGTTTACCAGTGAACATTTGTATACATTAGGGCAAAAGTTTCGTACTAAACTTTTTTTACAACACGAGGCCTCTGCGGTGTATTGTTATAGCGAAGTGGTTGCCATTGAAAAACAAGATAATGAGCACTACCAATATACCCTGTTATTTGTATCAATAAGAGACAGCGACCAAGAGCTGGTTGTAAGAGCCAGCTTACATGCGCAAACTCGCCAGCTTAAAAAGCGCCAGCAACTTGAAAAAGCCAAAGAGAGTACAAACGATAAAAGCTAGCGTTTATTTACTTCTCAAATCGCTTTAAAATTGTGAGCCAAACGCTCATTTAGAAGTGACTTAGCAGTAATTGAACTGCTAAACTAGCCCCATCTTTATTTGTATTAAAAATCCATGAACTTTAGACTTTTACCTGAATGGGCCGAGCAAGACGCTGTTATGCTTACATGGCCGCATAAAGACACAGATTGGGCTGATAATTTAGCCCGTGTAGAACCTGTATATATTGAGCTTGCTAAGCATATAACAACGCAGCAAAAGCTTGTTATTGTGGCGCATAATAGTGCCTTAAAAATGCATATTACAGCATTGCTAAATAGCGCTAACATCTCTTTGAATCGTGTTCATTTTGTAGTAACCCCTACCAACGATACGTGGGCGCGCGATCATGGCCCGCTTACTTGTGGCGCTATTGACTCACCCGAGCAACTAAAAGTATATGATTTTACTTTCAATGGTTGGGGCAATAAATTTGAAAGCGCATTAGATAATCAAATTAATCGTACTTTGGTAAAAGAGTTAAGTAGCAAAAACAACCACTATCAAGCGCTCGATATGGTACTTGAAGGAGGCGGTATTGAAATAAACGAGCATGGTGTGTTGCTAACAACCAGCGAATGTTTGCTTAATAAAAACCGTAACCCAAATTTAAACACAAGTGACATAGAAGCGCTTTTAAAAGCGCACTTGGGCGCAACAGATTTTTTATGGGTTGATCATGGCTATTTAGCAGGTGACGACACCGACAGCCACATTGATACCTTAGTGCGTTTTGCACCAAATAATACCCTTGTGTATGTACAATGTGACGATGAAAGCGATGAGCACTTCAGCGCGCTTAATGCCATGCAAAAGCAACTACAAAGCTTTAAAACTGCCGATCGTACTCCATATATACTAATTGAGTTGCCATGGCCAAAAGCCGTGTACGATGATGAAAACACGCGCTTACCCGCCACCTATGCAAATTACTTAATTATTAACAATGCGGTATTAGTGCCTACTTATAACGATGTAAACGACCAACGCGCGTTAGCACAGGTTCAAAAAGCATACCCAGATCACACAATTATTGGGGTAAATTGTTTACCTATTATTGAGCAATTTGGCAGTCTTCACTGCATTACAATGCAATTACCTCGTGGATTTTTAGCTGGAGCAGCACAATGACAAGCCCTGCAAATTTATCAGTTGCCTTAGTACAACAAAGCAACAGTGACAACGCTGAACACAATATTGAAAAATCAATTGCTGGCATTCGCGATGCAGCCAGTCAAGGTGCACAACTTATTGTGCTACAAGAGTTACACCGTAGTTTATACTTTTGCCAAACCGAAGATGTCGACGTCTTTGATTTAGCCGAAACAATACCTGGGCCGAGTAGTAATACGTTAGGTGAACTTGCTAAAGAGCTTGGTATTGTGATTGTGGCGTCTTTATTTGAAAAGCGCGCTACAGGCCTTTACCACAATACCGCAGTGGTGCTCGAAAAAGACGGCAGTATTGCCGGTAAATACCGTAAAATGCATATACCGGATGACCCTGGCTTTTATGAAAAGTTTTACTTTACCCCAGGCGACTTAGGCTTTGAGCCTATTCAAACCTCAGTGGGCAAACTTGGCGTACTGGTGTGTTGGGATCAGTGGTTTCCTGAAGCGGCGCGTTTAATGGCGATGGCAGGTGCAGAGCTTTTAATTTATCCAACGGCCATAGGCTGGGATCCACGCGATGATAAAGACGAGCAAACCCGCCAAAAAGATGCTTGGGTTATTTCACAGCGAGCCCATGCGGTAGCCAATGGCGTTCCGGTGATTAGCTGTAATCGTGTTGGTCTTGAGCGCGACCCGAGTGGACAAAGTGACGGCATTCAATTTTGGGGTAACTCGTTTATTGCAGGTCCCCAAGGCGAAATATTGGCAGAGGCCGATAATCAAAGTGAACAAATATTAATGGTTGAACTTGATCAAAAACGCAGCGAGAACGTAAGACGTATCTGGCCGTATTTACGCGACCGCAGAATTGATCATTATCAAGATTTAACAAAAATCTATCGCGACTAAATAATAGTATGGCTCTTAGCAGCTAAGAGCCTAATTTAATGGAGTAATTAATGGCGTTTGAGCAATGGGCAGCCTTGCCTTGGGTAAAATCTCAAAAAGATAAAATTCAATGGGGCGAGCTTTTAGGCAGTGGCTTGAGCATTGCCATTGCACAAGGTGTAAAACAACAAGATAACTTAGTGTTAATAGTTACGCCAGATACACCAAGTGCTTTGCGCCTTGAAACCGAATTAGAGTATTTGCTTCCTGATAATCCGGTAATGATATTTCCGGATTGGGAGACATTGCCTTATGATCATTTCTCTCCCCATCAAGATATTATTTCAGCGCGCTTAGCAACGCTTAATACCCTGAAAAACGAGCAACAAAGCGTGCTCATTATGCCTGTATCAACGCTGATGCTGCGCACGGCCCCAGCTTCGTTTATATACGGTTCAACGCTTAATTTTAAAGTGGGCGATAGATTAGACACCCACGCTTTGCGTGAAAACTTAGAGCAAGCGGGTTACATGCACGTGCAACAAGTTATGGAGCATGGCGAATATGCAATACGTGGCTCTATTGTTGATTTATATCCGATGGGCAGTAAACACCCATTTAGGCTCGATTTTTTTGATGACGAGCTTGATACCATTCGCTTATTTGATGTGGAAACACAACGCTCAGATGAAAAAGTAGAAAAAATTGAGTTACTTCCTGCCCATGAGTTCCCCACTAACGACACGGATATTGAACGCTTTAGAATAAACTATCGTGAAAAGTTTGGCGCAAGCGCAGAGCAAGACTCTGTCTATATGCAAGTTAGTAAAGGTAATTGGCCTGGAGGTATTGAATACTACATGCCATTATTTTTTGATGGCTTGGCGACTATTTTTGACTATTTGCCTGAATCAACGACCGTGATGCAGCTAGGCGATTTAGAACATGCGGCGGATAACTTTTGGCACGATGTTAATGTACGCTATGAAAACCGCCGTGTGGACCCCTTGCGCCCACTTTTACCACCGGATGAATTGTACCAGCCAATCAATGAGCTATTTTCAAACTTAGGCAATTATGGCCGTATTCGTTTATCACAAGCAAAATTAGGTACTAAAGCGGGCAATAAAAACCTTGCCGTGAATGAATTACCCAATGTCCGCATTGATCATAAACAACATGAACCCTATAACGCATTCATTAGCTATGTGGCAGAGCAAAAAAAGAAAAAAGGCCGAGTTGTCATTAGTGTTGAGTCGGATGGTCGACGTGAATCGTTACTGAGCATATTAAAACCCAGCGGTTTAAAATTTAAAGAATTTGATACTTTTGAGCAATTTACCAACAGCAGTAGTGACGTTGGTTTAATTGTAAGCCCACTTGAACAAAGTGTCGTGCTTAGCACAAAACCTAGCCTGAGCATTATTACTGAGCAAGAATTGCTTGGAATTAAAGTATCACAACGCAGACGCCGTAAGCACAAGTATGAAGCAAGCCAAGATGCGCTAATTCGTAACTTAGCAGAGTTAAAAGAAGGCCAACCGGTTGTGCACCTTGACCATGGTGTTGGCCGTTATCAAGGACTGCAAACAATTGATGCTGCCGGTGTGGTTACTGAATTTGTAACCATTATTTATGCCGGTGAAGCAAAGCTCTATGTGCCGGTATCAGCGCTTCATATGCTTAGCCGTTACTCTGGCGGTGAAGAAGCCAGTGCCCCACTGCATAAGCTCGGCTCTGATGCGTGGGATAAGGCAAAAAAACGCGCCGCTGAAAAAGTACGCGATGTCGCTGCTGAATTGCTCGATATCTACGCTCAGCGCCAAGCAAAGCCGGGTAATAAATTTACGCTGGATGGCCAAGCTTATCGTCAATTTAGTGATAGCTTCCCGTTTGAAGAAACGGATGATCAACGTAACGCTATTGAAGCTGTACTGGGTGATATGCAATCAAAACAAGCCATGGATCGCTTAGTCTGTGGTGATGTAGGCTTTGGTAAAACCGAAGTAGCAATGCGTGCAGCGTTCGTTGCGGTTAACGATAATAAGCAAGTTGCTATTTTAGTCCCTACCACCCTACTTGCTCAACAACACTACGATAACTTTAAAGACCGCTTTGCTGATTTTCCAATTGAAGTGGGCGTATTGTCTCGGTTTAATTCGACCAAAGAGCAAAAAGAAACCCTTGAAAAAATGAGTAATGGCAAGCTTGATGTGGTTATTGGCACGCATAAACTAATTCAACAAGACATCAATTTTAAAGACTTAGGCCTGTTAATTGTTGATGAAGAACACCGATTTGGGGTGCGCCAAAAAGAAAAAATTAAAGCCCTGAGAGCTGATGTTGACATACTCACCCTGACCGCTACGCCTATCCCCCGTACTTTAAACATGGCCATGAGTGGTATGCGCGATTTATCTATTATTGCTACCCCACCGGCTAAACGCTTAGCTGTTAAAACTTTTGTGCGCCAACGCGACGAAGAGCTTATTCGCGAAGCGGTACTGCGTGAAATTAAACGCGGCGGCCAGGTGTACTTTTTACACAACAATGTAGAAACCATTGAGCGTGTTGCTCAGGAAATTAGCGAATGGGTGCCTGAGGCAACAGTTACCTCAGCCCACGGGCAAATGCGAGAGCAAGAGCTTGAGCAGATCATGACCGATTTTTATCACCAAAAATACAATGTACTGGTATGTACTACGATTATTGAAACCGGCATTGATGTACCCACAGCAAATACCATTATTATGGACAGAGCCGATAAACTCGGTCTTGCTCAGCTGCATCAATTACGCGGACGTGTTGGTAGAAGTCATCACCAAGCCTATGCTTATTTACTCACAGGTAACCCTAAAGCGCTCTCTAAAGATGCGAAAAAGCGTTTAGATGCCATTGCCTCATTAGAAGATTTAGGCGCAGGCTTTGCCTTAGCAACCCACGATTTAGAAATTCGTGGTGCCGGTGAGCTATTAGGAGACGATCAATCTGGACAAATGCAAACCATTGGCTTTAATTTATACATGGAAATGCTTGAACAGGCTGTTAACGCGCTTAAAAATGGTCAAGAGCCAACCCTTGAAAATCTATTACAAAAACAAACCGAAGTTGATTTAAAGCTACCTGCCTTGTTACCTGATGATTATATTCATGATGTTAACGCGCGTTTAGGTATGTACAAGCGTGTAGCAAGTTGTGCTAACCTTGCTGATATTGATGAACTGCAAGTAGAATTGATAGATCGCTTTGGTTTATTACCCGATGCAGCTAAAAACTTGTTTAGCTTACAACAACTAAAAATGCAGGCGAGTAATTTGGGCATAACCAAAATAGAAGCTAACCCGAAAGGAGGCTACTTTGAGTTTAGTCAAAATACCAAGGTTAATCCTAGCTTCATTATTGGTTTGATACAAAGTGCGCCACACATTTATAAAATGGATGGCGCAAATAAATTACGCTTTGCCATTAGCGAGGCGAATGCCCGTGAACGCTTAAAAATGATCACTGCTATGATTGCAGATTTCGAAAAAAAGGTTAGCCATTAATGTTGCTGAAAAAATCGCTGGTTATTTTATTCTGCTTATTTAGCAGTACTGCATTTGCAGAGCGCTGGTTTGAAGTAGAGGTGTTAATATTTAAACAGCACCCTGCTCCTTACTTACAAGAAGACTTTAGCTTAAAGCATGACGCCATTGAAGATAAAAACACCTTAGATTTATTGGCCTCTGCTTATAAAAACCAAGCAATGGACGCGTGTATAAACGGTGACCCACGCTTTCAAACACGTACATTTGCTGACACTTTGGTTAATTCAAACCCACAGTCTGCAGCGTGTAACGACAGCATTGATTATGTAAAAAGTTACGATGTGCTGCCAGTAACCCCTCAAGCACCAGTACAAGATACGATGGAGCAAACTTACCTGCTCGCTCCTGAACAACTGCAGTTTGAACAACAACGCCAAGCTTTAGACCGAAAAGGACTCACCCCTATATTACATACCGGCTGGCGGTTTGAAGGCGCAAGTAAATCACGCTCCCCTAGTATGCACTTATTTGCAGGCAACCAATTAAAAAACAATATGAACACCGGTTTTAGTTACGCCAATTCCGACTTTATTAGCTTACTTGATACTCCTGAGCCATTGTTTAATGAAGCACAGTCTCCGACCATGAAATGGGAGTTAGATGGCTTATTGAAAATACATTTACGCCATTATTTATACATTAATGCGGATTTCGATATTAGTGAAAAGCAAGATAATGGTGAGCTAGAATCAGCCCGTTTTTCACAATTTAGACGCGTTTTCAGCGAAGATATTCATTACTTTGATCATCCTCATATGGGTATGATTGTACAAATTCGAAAATTTAACCATTAACAGTAGGAAAATAATAATGAAGAAGCTCCTAATAATTGCTGCAGCACTGAGTCTTGCTGCTTGTTCAAAAGTAAGCATGGAAAATTACGAAAAAATTAAAATTGGTATGGACAAAACAGAAGTTGAAGCACTTTTAGGCAGTGCTGATAACTGTGTAGAAAAAACATTACATACTAGCTGTACTTGGGGTGATGACGCTAAAAACATCGAAATTACCCTGGTATCAGACAAAGTAACGCTTTACAGCAAAAAAGGGCTAACGGATAAATAAGGACAACAAAGGAATAACGTATGTTATTCCTCTTTTTTTGCATCGCTGGTGTAAATAAGCTCTATGTTGACTATTTTACTGCGGTTTAAAGTGATTTTGTAACGCTGATAGAGCGTTTTATCCGGTTCGGTTAGAACCAATACCATGTTTAACTGATAGCGCCTTTCTACTCCCTGTTTAGAAATTTTATTGTTTTCTAAATGATAGAGCTTCCCTTCCCCTTTTTTTAAATAACGTGCAAACGGCGCGAGATTAAATTGCAGCGTTTGCTGCAAGCTATCGTAGCCTGGCAAAAATTCTTTCGCACTTACCCGGGTTTCACTAGCAAAATGCAGCCATTGCGCCGCCTGTTTGTTTTGCTGACGACGCTTAGAAAAAATTTTCCTCACTTCTTTGGGGATTTTTTTAAACCGGGTGTACTCTAACCAAATAAACTGACTCGCCACTTTATCTTTTGTGATACTGTTTTTAAAAATAAAGCGCCATTTTGGCCGCCCTCGCACAATAGCACGCCAAATAATACGGGTAATATCTTCTTTAAATATTTCTCTTAGCCCGTAAATAACCCCTAAAATTAGAATTAATGAAGCGGTTATTTCAGTGAAGGTAGAACGCGCATTGAGTATTACCACCATCACAAAAGCCATTATAACAGCTGTTACAGAGCCTTTTACCAACCGCTTTAAATAGCTATTAAGATAGCGTGTTTGGCGCTGTAAAATCACTCCATGCTCTATTAAACGCTGGAGTAAACGCATCTTATTAGTAATTCTGTTGGCGTCTTTAAGCGTTGAATCAGAATTATATTGCTGCTCTGCTCGATACTCACTCTCTGACTTACAAAAGTTTAATAAGTCATTTCGCTCTTTAGCGTGATCGCTACTACGCGGGCCTTCATCAAGTAGCTTTAAAAAAGTTTGTTCAACTTGCCAGCTTAGGTAGTTATCAGCATTGGTATAAAACGGGATCAGCTTTTCGTTATCTGGGGTGTAACGTCTGAGTTTTCTAAGTAGGCTTTGGCTTTGTTCACAGAGTTCCATGGCTCGTTGATAAAACTCATCGCTTTCTTGAATTTTTAACGCATCTTTAATATCGGCATCAATTGCCAGACGCACTTGATAGCAATATAAATTTAAATTTTGTCGGTAATCTTGCTGCTCACCTTTGTTTTTACTAACAAAACGGCTTCGTACCAATGGAAGATGAATGTTATTCGCGTTATAGGCTACAAAAGATTTAAATTGGTTATTAAAGTAAGACTCTTCGCTGAGTGTTTGCGCGTTAATACCCATTTCGTTTGGGATAGAAAAATAAAGATCGAGACGCTGCTCTGCACGCGGTGATAGTTGCGGTTCAATAACAAACGATAAATTTTCGTCTTGCTTTAACAATGATGCCTCCTTCGGTTATCTACCTGAGTTTACGTGCCTCTTTAATTTTGTTCAACAAAAAAGGCCTAGTAAAAACTAGGCCTTTTAATAGTTCTAATGAATTAAAATTAGAACTTAACGTTTACGCCAGCGAATAAACGACGACCTAACGTATCAAACGTGTACGGGTCAGTGTTTGAATCGTTATTACCTGAGTAATACGGTGGCTCTTTATCAAATAAGTTATTAACACCTGCAGACAATGTCACTGTATCATTAATTAAGTAAGATCCACTAATGTCATGGTACACAACTGAAGGCGTTGAAGGTGCATAACATGTCTCACCATCAATACATGCGAAGCTATCTAGGCCAGCAATGTAGCGTGCTTCATAAGTTGCATCCCAGTTATCTCCTTTAACTGTTAAGTTAAAGTTTGATTTGATATCTGCGTAACTACCAGCTCCACCCGTAATGTAACCAGCGTAATCTACAACAGCACCCGTATCAACAACGTATTCATCTAAATATGTTGTATCAAGGCCAGCTCTCCAGCTTAAGCCTAATGCATCAAATGAATACTTCAGATTTAAGTCAATGCCAGATGTTTTTTCAGAACCAATATTACGAAGCTGATTATTGAAAACAATGCGACCATCAGCTTGTAAAATTGCACCTGTGCTTGCACAAAGTTCGTTTGAACTGCTGTTTGAATTACCAATACATTGATCAACAACGAATTGGTTGTTGTATGTTGAAATAGCATTTTCGATTTCAATGTCGTAGTAATCTACGGTCATTGAGAAACCTTCAAACCATTGTGGTTCGTACACCACACCAAACGTTAAAGTATCAGCTTCTTCTGGTGTTAGATTTTGATTACCGCCCACAGTTACTTCTGCCTGGCTATCAGCACCTGGGTATTTTACTTGCTCATAAGATGGCGCATTACCTGAGTAAAGCTCATCTACCGTTGGAGCACGGAATGCGGTTGAACGTACGCCACGGAACATCAATTCATCATTTGCTTTCCAAGTAAAACCAAGTTTCCATGTTTCATCAGAACCAAAAGTGCTGTAATCAAACGCGCGGATTGCCGCACTTAATTCAACATATTCTGCAAATGGAAGCTCAGATAGTAAGGGTAATGCAAACTCAACATAAGCCTCATTCACATCAAACCCACCACTTGTTGGATCTACACGTGGATCGTTACCTAGACCTTGAGCAGCAATTGAATCAGGATTATACCATGCCTTTTCTTGGCGACGCTCTACACCCGCTGCAAATGCAGCATAACCTGCAGGTAGCTCAAACATTTCACCAGATAATGAAGCTGCCAAAATAAATAACTGGCTTCCACCTGAGTTTTGCTCTGTGTATATATAATCTTGAATGTTTTCTTGTGACCAAGATGCCTCATTTAAAGGCTTAAATGTACCTGCAGCTAAGTCTTCTGTGATTGCAGAAACGTTGTGCAGATTACTCATTTTATCAACAGAATCATTGCGACCAAAGTTTGCTGATGCATCCCATGAATAATCACCAATAATACCTTCAGCACCCACAACAACACGAACAGTATCAACTGTTTGCGATAAGTCACGAGTACCACTTTCAGCCATACGACGACGGTAGCTTATTTCATCACCATAGGCGTAATTAGTCGGTGTTGTAACGTAATTATCATTAGCATCTTTTACAAATGCACCGTTAACGACTTGTCGCTTATCATAAGTTTGTGACAGTAAGCTGTCACCCATATCTTCGGTATATTTAAAGCCAAAGTTGATAGGCTGTGGTGCTAACTTTTGCTCTGACCAGCGCTTAGTATAGGTAAACTCGCTGAAAAGCATTGTGTCATCATTTAGTTCATAATTACCTAAACCTGTGATGTTTAAGCGTTCCATAGGTGTGTATAGGTAGCTTTTAGACGCATAGTTGTATGCATCGTTTTCATCGGTATAGCGGTGTAAGTTACCGCCAAGGCCACTTAAACCAGCATCGTCAGCAACACCCTGCTTCTCGATTTCACCTTTATCGTTGATGATATTAGCTGTATTAACATTGTAAATATGGCCGCCTTCGCTGAATGAAGAACCGCCACAGAAAAGTCCATTTTCGCCTTCAAATAAAGGACATGATGAGAAACCACGATCACCTTGACTTGCTTCACCACGATCAGTGTATTGAATACCAAAAACCATATTACCTTTGTCAAATGTTGTACCTAAGGTAAAGTCGATTGATGTTTCTGACGCATCATGTTTTGAAGTCATGGCTGTGTTGACGTTTAAATCTAAACCTTCAAAGTCATTTTTAAGGATAATATTTACAACACCCGCTACAGCATCTGTGCCGTATACAGCAGAAGCACCGTCTTTAAGTACTTCAATTTGTTTGATCATTGATACTGGAATAGTATTTAAATCAACCGTTGAAGCCGCACCAGTACCTGAATTGATCATACGACGACCATTAACAAGTACTAAAGTACGCTGTGAACCTAAACCACGTAAATCTATAGATGCACCACCGCCAGAGCCATTATTAACGCCAGGGTTTGTCATTGCACCACCCGTAGCCGTCATTTGTTGTAATACGCTATCTACAGATGTTGCACCTGATGCTTTAATTTCATCGGCACCGATAAGTGTAACTGGGCTAGCAGTTTCCATATCTGAACGCTTAATACGAGAACCCGTTACTTGAATTTTTTCAATTGACTTTGCTGCTTCGTCTGCAGCTAAAACCTGAACACTTGAGAACATTGGGATCGCTGCAATTACAGCTAAACCAAGAGTTGATTTTTTCATGGATGAACCCTACTTGTTGAAAATTTACCTAAATTGGTAATGCTCACTTTTATGAGAATTTTGAGTGAGCGGGAGCAACTTAGGCGCCTTTAACTGAACGAAAACTTAACGAACGATCACTATGCAATCAATGAAAATTAAGACGTCCCACGAAAGGAACAAAGGTTACAGTATGTTTCATTGTTAATTAATAAAAACATTTAGAAATCATAAACTAAAGACCAAGCAATCACATAAAAAACACAGCTGAAATCAAATGAGTAGAGTTTGTAATCAAATGTAATTATTACAATAATGTGCCCTAAACAGGAAGATTAACATGTTAATCACAGCTCGTTATTAAAACGGTAAAACTAGGTGTTAATTACTAACCATATTTATGCAAGTAGATTGTTTATTTAGTCTGATTTTTTTTGTTATAAGTTTTAATCATGCAAATTTTATGTGTATTGAAGGTTTAAGACGGGCTGCCAATTAAACTAAAAACGGCTATCAAAGTGGATCCATTAGATAAATCTACATATTAATGACATGGGTGCTTTATTGCACGTATGAGCACAATTGAATAAGTAAGCCAAGCAGAGCTTAAGTTATAAACTTGGAAGGTAAATGGATATGTAAAAGCTATATTAAGAATGGTTATTTTATCAGATAGACTTTAATTGCAGATAACTATTAAATGTGAGGCATTTGGCTTTGCCGCTATAATTTTACGGGAATGGCGCAGTTAAAAACCACGCCTGAGTAGAAAGCCTTTATTAGGTAACGTTAAAAAAATATTCAACATTTTCACTTATGCCAGTGTTTGTATCGACAGTAGTAAGAATAAGCTTCCACACCATGTTTTTTTCTGAGCAAATCCCTACCATAGTATTAGCTACCCAAACGCTGCCCTGATTTTTAAATTGTACGGGAATGTAACCCATATACATGCTAACGCCTTCTAATTTAGCTGCAGTTATTGTTACACCAGTCGGTAACTGAGTGTAAATTGAAAACGGTGTCTCTGGTGATAGGGTTTCTTCGCTTAGCCAAACTTTAACTTGATTTGGAAAAATACACGGGTTGTTATTTTTACACTCTGTTTGTGATTGATTTACTTTTGGTGTTGATGTTGATCCAGAAAAGTCACAACCTAGTAAGAATAGTAGAAAAGAAAGTAAACATACTCTATATATATACATGCAGGTTCTCAAAGTATCTAATGTATTAGCCCAACATTTGGGCACGTTGGTTGATTATCGGCTTTAATGGGCAAGTAAGGTACAAATCACCTCAAAAAATAGACAGCAAGTTAATAAAGTTTGATTGATGTCATATTATTACGCAATTGACCTATCTTTTTAAGGCCAAAAAATTTATCATTTCAACCGCAAAAAAAACAAGTATTTCTTGAGATTATTATCTTTAACAACCACATATTGTGGGTTTTAGATAGTATACTTTGGAATAATAGTAGGTCCTACTTTTACAAGTAGGTAATTCATTTCTAAACGCATTTATTGCAGCGGAAGCCAGAAAATGAGCCAAACAGTAGCATCACAAACTGAGTACAATTATAAAGTTGTACGCCAATTCGCTATTATGACAGTGATTTGGGGCATCGTTGGCATGGGTATTGGGGTTCTGATAGCTGCCCAATTAGCTTGGCCAGCTCTTAACTTTGACACACCATGGTTAACTTACTCTCGACTTCGTCCGTTACACACGAACGCAGTAATTTTCGCATTTGGTACAAGTGCACTTTTTGCGACGTCTTATTACGTCGTACAACGTACATGTCAAACGCGCCTTCTTTCAGACAAATTAGCCGCCTTTACCTTTTGGGGTTGGCAGTTAGTTATTGTTCTAGCAGCAATTACTCTACCTATGGGTATTTCAAGTTCTAAAGAGTATGCAGAACTTGAGTGGCCAATCGATATCTTAATTGCTGTTGTTTGGGTAACTTACGCTATTGTATTTATGGGCACTATTGCAAAACGCAAAGTAGCGCATATTTATGTAGCTAACTGGTTCTATGCTGGTTTCATTATTACCGTTGCTGTTCTACATATTGTTAACAGCATGGCAGTCCCAGTCTCATTGACTAAATCATATTCAATCTATGCAGGTGCCGTAGATGCAATGGTTCAGTGGTGGTATGGCCACAACGCAGTAGGCTTCCTTCTAACTGCGGGTTTCTTGGGTATGATGTATTACTTTGTACCAAAGCAAGCGGGTCGCCCTGTTTATTCATACCGTTTGTCGGTTGTTCACTTTTGGGCACTTATCTCTCTTTACATTTGGGCAGGTCCTCACCACCTTCACTACACTGCGCTTCCTGATTGGACGCAAAGCTTAGGTATGGTGATGTCTATTATCTTATTCGTACCGTCTTGGGGTGGTATGATCAACGGTATTATGACGCTCTCAGGTGCATGGCATAAGCTACGTACTGACCCTGTTTTACGTTTCTTAGTGGTTTCATTGTCTTTCTACGGTATGTCGACGTTTGAAGGCCCGATGATGGCAATTAAATCTGTTAATGCGTTATCGCACTACACAGATTGGACTGTAGGTCACGTTCACTCAGGTGCATTAGGTTGGGTTGCGATGATTTCTATCGGTGCTATTTACCACCTTATCCCTGCGTTATTCTCGCAAGGTCGTATGTACAGCATTAAATTAATCAATACACACTTCTGGTTACACACAGTGGGTGTTGTTTTATACATTGTTGCAATGTGGATTTCAGGTGTAATGCAAGGTCTAATGTGGCGTGCAGTTAACTCTGACGGTACATTAATGTACAGCTTTGTACAGTCGTTAGAAGCCTCTCATCCTTTCTATGTTATGCGTTTCTTAGGCGGTGTATTCATCGTTACAGGTATGCTGGTTATGGCTTATAACGTTTATCGTACAGTTTCAGCGAAAAATAACTCGTTAGAACTTGATGAACAAGCGCAGTTAGCATAACGGAGTTAGATAATGAGCAATAAAAATTCACAAAACAAACACGAAATTATCGAGAAAAACATTGGCCTCATGGCCATCTTGACTGTTTTCGCAATCAGCTTCGGTGCATTAGTAGAAATTACGCCGCTAATGTTCCAAGACGATACAACCAAGCCAGTTGATGGGTTACGCCCGTTAAACGCACTAGAGTTTGAAGGTCGCGACATTTATGTACGTGAAGGTTGTGCTAACTGTCACTCTCAAATGATCCGTCCATTTCGTGATGAAGTTGAGCGTTACGGTCACTACTCTGTAGCAGGCGAGTCAGTATGGGATCACCCTTTCCTTTGGGGTTCTAAACGTACTGGCCCTGACTTAGCACGAGTAGGTAAACGTTACTCAGATGATTGGCATTATGCGCACTTAATGGATCCACGTGCCGTGGTTCCTGAGTCTAATATGCCAGGTTTCCCTTGGTTAGCAGAGAACACGCTTGATACAAGTCTGACTCTGAAAAAACTACAAATTTTCCGTGACACGTTTGCTATTAATCCAGAAAACCCAAAACACCCGGGTCTAGGTTATGGCAGTGACGAGGAATTAATCGCTGACATTGCTAAGGTTGATGCAATGAATGACGGTAAAGGTGCAACAGAAATGCAAGCCCTTATCGCTTATTTGCAACAACTTGGCACACATTTGAAGTAGATTATTATGGACTACGGGACATACAGAGGCATTTTGACTCTGGTAATTTTAGTATTATTTATTGTGATTGTTGGATGGGCATATAGCAAGCGTAGTAAAAGTCGTTTTAAAGACGCTGCTAATGTCATATTTGAAGATGAAAAAAAACACAACAATACACTCTCTAACGAGGAAAAGGGGTCTGAGAAATGACTAGCTTTTGGAGTATATGGGTTATTGTATTAACCCTTGCATGCTTAATCATTATCTTTGGTCTACTAGTTTGGAACTTAAAAAACTATGTAGGTGTAAAAGAAGGTGAAAGCTGTGGACATGAGTTTGACGGCATTCAAGAATTAAACAATCCACTACCGAAATGGTGGACTTACATGTTCTTCGCAACGTTTGTGTGGTCTGTTTATTACTTAGCAGCCTACCCAGGTTTAGGTAATTGGGAAGGTTTAGCAAAATGGACAAGCTCAAACCAAGGTATTACCTCTTTAACTGAATCGAAAGAAGCAGTCATTGAAGCGAAAGAAGATGGCCGTTTTGTAAAGCTAGATGCTGAATACCGCGCTGCTGAAGAACGTTTTGGTCCTATTTTTAATGAATTGGCTCAAATACCTGTTCTAGATTTAGTAGAGTCTAAATTTGCTGGTGATGCAGCACAGCAAGTTGCGCTAGAAAACGGCACTAAACATGAGCAAACTCAAGGTCAACTCGCAGTTGAAATTGGTCAACGTTTGTTCTCACAAAACTGTGCACAATGTCATGGCTCTGATGCTCGTGGTGGTACTGGCTTCCCTAACCTTACTGACAACGATTGGTTGTACGGTGGTTCTCCTGACAAGATCAGAGAAACATTACTTTTAGGTCGTGTTGCAGCAATGCCACCTTGGGGTGATGCATTAGGTGAGCAAGGCGTGAAAGAAATGACGGCTTACGTACTTAGCCTATCTGGTCGTACTGTTAACCAAAAAGATGCCGATGCAGGTAAAGCAAAATTTGCTATGTGTGCTGCGTGTCATGGTCCAGATGGTAAAGGTTCAGTTGCCCATAACCTACCGTTTGGTGCACCAAACTTAACTGATAACATTTGGTTATACGGTGGTTCTCAACGCGCTGTTGAAGAAACACTTAACCATGGCCGTGCTGGTGTAATGCCTGCATGGAAAGAGATTTTAGGCGAAGATAAAATTCACCTATTAACTGCTTACGTTTACAGCTTATCGCAAGATAAATAACGATAAAGTTAACAAAACGTTTCAGTTTTAATCTTTTTATTTCAGTAGATTAATTCAGATCAAAAAAGCCTCCACTCGGAGGCTTTTTTTTAGTCTTTTCATTCTATTTATTATAATATAGTCGCACATTAATTAATTTTAGAGCGACTATGCAACCGACTCCGTGGTATAAAAATTTTTGGCCTTGGTTTTTAATCTTCTTTCCTTTAGCTGCAATTATTGGCTGCATTAGTTTATTTATTACAGCCATTGGTAACGGCCCAGATATGGTTGTAGATGATTACTATAAAAAAGGCAAAGCAATCAACTTAGAACTCGTTAAGTTTGATAAAGCAAAAGCGTTGTATTTACATGGCGACCTAAATGTATCAGATGAGCGTGTAAGCTTTAAATTTACCAAAGGCGATACCAGTAATATACACGCATTAAGATTGTCGTTTTTTCACCGTACTATAAAAGCGCACGATTTTGAGGCCACTCTCACCCCAAATGCTAATCAAGAGTTCACTGCATTATTAGAAAGCTATACACCAGGCGCATATTCGGTGTTTATTGAACCCGTTGATAACAGTTGGAAAATGAAAGAAAACGTTAGTTTACCAACCACCGCCACCGTTTTAGTGACTCCTAACTATAAGTAGTATTTAGTATGTCTAAAAATTGCTTTCATTGTCTTGAAAGTGTGCCTGCTGGATTTAGCGCACATGTTGTTATAGACAATACCGCTGAGCCAATGTGTTGCATTGGCTGCCAAGCTGTTGCACAAAATATCATTGACCAAGGGATGACCGACTACTACAAATATCGCACTGTTAGTGCCGGTAAAGTAGAGCAACTCGTCCCTGAACAACTCGCTTTTATTAAAAGCTATGACAATGAAGATATTCAAGATGAGTTTATCAGTACGCATAACGACAACTCTGAGGTGCTTCTCAGTGTTGAGGGCATTACCTGCGCCGCCTGTGCCTGGCTTATTGAAAAGCAATTACTTAACCTTAAATCGGTAAAGC
Organism: Pseudoalteromonas issachenkonii; assembly: GCF_002310795.1. Classification (NCBI taxonomy): domain Bacteria; kingdom Pseudomonadati; phylum Pseudomonadota; class Gammaproteobacteria; order Alteromonadales; family Pseudoalteromonadaceae; genus Pseudoalteromonas; species Pseudoalteromonas issachenkonii. The sequence goes on along the minus strand of NZ_CP011030.1, from coordinate 1,317,107 downwards.
GCGTTGATGTAAACACCTCAACTAATCGCGCTATGATCCAATGGGATAAAAGCGCAACCCCTTTAAGTGAGCTAATCACCTCACTGGCTGAAATAGGCTACAAAGCCTATCCATTCCAATCAGATGTAGAAGCCCAGCAAAAACAACAAACAGCTAAAGCCTATATTCGCCGCCTCGGCGTGGCAGGCTTAATGACCATGCAAGTGATGATGTTTGCCTTTGCTATGTACTTTGGCATGTTCTCTGGGATGGACAGCAACTTTGAACAGTACTTTAGATGGATCAGCTTGATCCTTGCAACGCCCGTTATTTTATACAGCGCCCTGCCCTTTTTAAGTAATGCAATTAACGGCTTAAAAGCAAAACAACTGAATATGGATTTACCGGTATCATTGGCGATTTTTGGTGCCTATGGTGCAAGCTGTTACGCCACCGTAATGGAAGTCGGTGAAGTTTACTTTGAATCTATTTGTATGTTTACCTTTTTACTCTTATTAGGTAAATACTTAGAATTTAGAGCGCGCTTAAAGGCCAGTGAATTTACAGCCAACTTACAAAAGCTACTGCCACTGACAGCCCGTACACTCGATGAAAACGGCAAAGAGCACATAATTGCCGCTAAAAAGCTCAAGCTTAACGATATCGTTTTAATAAAAGCAGGCGAAACTATCCCTGCCGATGGCATCTTAGTCAAAGGCAGCACCAGTGTTGATGAGTCTATGATGACTGGTGAACATCAGCCAGTACGAAAGTATATTGATCATAACGTGTATGCGGGCACGGTTAATCATGATGGTATTATTGAAATAAAAATCAATAAGCTGGGCCAAAATACCCTGCTTAATCAAATTATTCGCCTGCAACATAATGCCCTAACAAAACGCCCACGGTTAGTAGAAATTACCGACAAAGTCGCGCAGTGGTTTGTTGCCGTATTACTGGTATTTGCCTCTCTAACCGCCATTGGCTGGTATCAAATTGACCCTGATGTCGCTTTTTGGATCACTATATCGGTGTTAGTGGCCACTTGCCCGTGCGCATTGAGTTTAGCTATTCCAACCGCGTTAACGTGTGCTGTGGCTACCTTAACTCGTAAAGGAATATTAATTAAGCAAGCACATGTGCTCGAAACACTCTCAAAGCTTACTTTAGTTGCTTTTGATAAAACCGGTACGCTTACGCAAGGTAAATTTAGCCTCGATGTTGTTGACATACTTGATGATAACTACAGCAAAGAGCAAATTCTTGATATTGCAGCACAGCTTGAGAGCTATTCTGAGCACCCTATTGCTAGTGCCTTTAAAGAGTTTAAAGGTCAGCGTAAATTTGACGATGTACAGCTCCATCCAGGGGTTGGGATCAGCGCTCAATACGATAATACGCACTACGCCATTGGTAAAAGTGGCTGGTTTGATACCAAAAAAACCAATGCGCAAGCTACCCTTTACATAAACAAGCAACCCGTTGCACGCTTTTACTTTGTTGATAAAGTAAAAACAGATGCCGATAAACTCATTAACTCGTTAAAGGCTGCCAATCTAAGTTGTCATATGCTAACAGGTGACGCCTCAGATGCCGGTGCCAAGGTGGCAAAAAAATTAAAGCTTGATTCAATACAAGCCAGTTGTAGTCCAAAAGATAAACAAGACGCCGTTGATCATTGGTCAACTCAAGGTGAAGTTGTTGCTATGGTTGGCGATGGCGTAAACGACAGCCCAGTATTTGCCAGCGCCCACTTATCAATCGCCATGGAAACAGGGGCTGATATCTCTAAAAACAGTGCCGATGTTGTGCTGCTTAACAGTGATTTAGCCTCTATTGATCATTTGTTGACGATTGCTAAGCAAACACGGCGTATAATTAAGCAAAACCTAGCGCTTTCTTTATTATATAATGGCTCTATATTACCGCTTGCTGCTATGGGTTTAGTTGCGCCTTGGATGGCGGTAATTGGTATGTCTGCCAGCTCTATTATTGTGATATGTAATTCACTAAGGCTATTAAAGTTATGAGCATAATTTATATTTTAGTTCCTATCGCTATCTTGTTTGTACTAATTGCCATTGGCGTGTTTTTTTGGGCAGTAAAAGGCGAGCAATTCTCTGATTTAAACAAGCAAGGCCACAGTATTTTGTTTGAAGACGATAAAGAGCAACATAATAAAAGTAATGATTGATCCAATTTTTGTTAGTGCTTTTTTAATGGGGTTGATTGGCAGTGGCCATTGCATTGCTATGTGCGGCGGCATTGCCAGCTCATTACAGTTAGCCAGTAACAAGCGCCAAACTTGGTTGTATTCTCTAGCCTATAATAGCGGCAGAGCGCTAAGTTATATGCTTGCTGGTGCCCTAGTCGCCGGTATTAGTAGTCAATTTGCCACACAAAACTCGGCCTTTGCGCTGTTTTTATCATTTTTAGCGGGCGTGTTTATGTTACTGGTCGGCGTTTATATCATGCGCTTAGCCGCGACATTACAATGGCTCGAAAAACTCGGCAAAACCCTCATTTGGCAGCACTTAATTAAACTTAATAAATATTTAATGCCCATTGATTCCCCATTAAAAGCGCTTGGTTATGGCGCACTATGGGGCTGGTTACCGTGCGGCTTAGTATATTCTGCGCTCACATGGGCGATGACCAGTGGCACTGCCATAAATGGTGCTCTGGTTATGCTGGCATTTGCCCTAGGGACGTTCCCTGCCATGATCACCTTAGGTGTGGCTGCACAAAAGCTCAATACGCTTTTTAATCACCCTTGGACGCGAATAATATTAGGCAGTGTTATCATTTGGTATGGTATCTACCTTCTGATCATTGCAACAGACAAGCTAGTGCATTAACATTGGTAAATGTTGTGCATAGAAATTTAACGGATTGAACTTATGGATTTTTCTCAAAGTCGTGCTAAAGGTAATTGTGCCATTAGCTGTAATAACTGCAGTATTAGCCAGTTATGTTTACCATTTTCTTTAAATGGCCAAGAAATGGATAAACTTGATGAGATCATTGAGCGAAAAAAACCATTACACAAGGGTGACTACTTATTTGAGTCGGGCGCACCTTTAAATGCAATTTATGCAGTTCGTTCGGGGTCGTTTAAATCGTATACCTTGTCAGAGCAAGGCGATGAACAAATTACAGGCTTTCATTTAGCGGGTGACCTTGTTGGCTTTGACGCCATCAATAAAATGCAACATCAAAGTTTTTCTCAAGCACTAGAAACCTCAATGGTATGTGAAATTCCCTTTGAAACTCTTGACGAACTAGCCGGTAAACTGCCTAAATTGCGCCAACAAATAATGCGTTTAATGAGTAGTGAAATAACCTACGATCAGGAAATGCTATTATTACTTAATAAAAAGTCAGCTGAAGAACGTCTTGCTAGCTTTATTTATAACTTATCAGAGCGTTTTGGTGAGCGTGGTTTTTCACGAAAAGAATTTAGATTTACTATGACTCGCGGCGAAATTGGTAACTACTTAGGTTTAACCGTAGAAACTATCAGCCGTTTATTAAGCCGTTTTCAAAAAGCCGACTTAATTAAAGTAGAAGGTAAATTTATTACTATTTTAGATAATGACGCTTTAGCCAAAACGGCTGCGATTGTTAAGCCTCGTTAATAATCATTTCTCATTTTAAAATTAATCCTACCCTGAATTGGAGCGTAATTATTGCAATTATGCTCTATCTCTACTAACACTTTGAGTAGAGGTATTAACCATTCACTTTTAAGAGTCGATGAATGAATTGTCTGGCTCATTTTTTAATATAAAAGCAACTACGTCCTATTAAACTCTTACATAGAAGGACAATCTTATGCCTAAATCTTTATTTCTATTTATCGCTCTTTCTTTAAGTATTTTATTTAGTTGCCAAGCATCGAGCTCAATGATCCCCGATGACGGCATTGATGACTCAGAAGCACTAAAAGACTTGATTTTAAACACTGCAGAAAATTCTGAGCTTAAAATAGACAAGCCAGGAGTTTATGACATCTGCTCAGCTATTATTGTTAGAAATCTTAACAATATTGTTATTACAGCTAATACTGGCGTTATACTAAAAAAGTGTGACCAATTTGAAGGAGAGTATATTTTATCCTTTTATAATTCACGCTTCATAGAAATTAATGGTTTTATTTTTAGAGGGTTAACCACAGACAAAATTAATTATGTTTGGGGTGAGCAAGGTATCCTTTTTGCCGGCTCCGAAGATATTTCAATTAAACATAATCAATTTTTTGATTTTGGCGATGCGGCTATAAGAGCAACGTCCTCAAAGCGTTCATCATATAATGCCCCTATCAACTCTTTCAGAGTAAAAATTAGTAATAATTATTTTAATAATGTTACCCAAGTGACCACAACTCACCCATGGAGTGGAAACTATGGTGGTACACATGATATTACTGTTGAAAGCAATGTATTTGAAGGTCTGAAAGGTTCCTTAAAACTAGCCACTAGAAAACCTGTTTCTAAAGCTTTAATAAAATATAATACCTTTAAAAAAACTAAAGGCACTGCAATTGAGCTGACCTATTACTCGGATGTTAAAATAATTGCTAACACTTTTATAGACAGTGATAAGTTTATCCTCAATGCTTACCCAAATAAACCAAGGAGTGTGACCGAGCCTTTTAATTGGGGAAATATTTATTTTACTCACAACACCGTTTTACGTGCTAAAGGGGGAATTAGAATACTTTCTGATGTGCCTGATGAGCTCATCGACGATATTTTTATAAGAGGCATTCATATCAATAACAACCATTTTATTGATATTGATATGACTGTTTATCCTGAAAAGAAATACTGGGATCTTATTAATTTATTTACTCGAGACGGAAAAAGTTATCTATTTTCTACAATCAAAGATAATGTTTATAACTTACTACCTGAAGTAGACTTTGTGAAAAAAACGAGTGGATTCACTGTGGAAGACAACACTTTAATAAAGCCTGAAAATAATTAAATTTTGTAAAGCTCTACACACGTTCATGCAGGATAAGGGTTTCAAAATTAGAGAAGCTTTATTTCTTGATATAGAACAAGAATATTAGTGCTACCCCTTTAACTGTTGTGTATTTGCGTTACACTCAAGGTATAACTGTTAAGTGAATGGAGTAGCACAATGGAAACGATTAAACGTATTATCGCGGTTATTGACCCAACTAAAGACGATCAAAATGCCCTCGCGCGTTCAATAGATTTAGCCAAAAAATCAGGGGCTAGCATTACCGCCTTTATGACGGTGTACGATTTCTCTTACGAAATGACTACTATGCTCTCTGGTGATGAACGTGAAGCAATGCGTAAAGCGGTGTTAAAAGATCGCGAACTATGGTTAAAAGATCTTGTCTCTCCTTATCAAAACATTAATATTAATACCCAAGTCATTTGGCATAACCGCCCTTACGAAGCCATTATTAATACCGTTATTAATGATAAATATGACCTAGTGATCAAAGGTACTCATCAGCATGGTGCGCTTAAAGCGGTTATTTTCACGCCAACAGACTGGCACTTAGTCAGAAAATGCCCAACCCCTGTATTATTTGTAAAAGATATGGCGTGGCCAGCACATGGGAATATTTTAGCGGCTGTTAATGCAGTCAGTGAAAACGATCAGCACCTGTCACTTAATAAACGCATAATTAAAGATGCACAATTTTTATGTGAACTGGCTAATGCTAAACTTAACTTAGTCAATGCATACCCTGCTACACCGGTTAATATAGCCATAGAGATCCCTGAGTTTAACCCAGGGTTATATAACGAATCAGTTAAAAAACATCATATTGAATCAACCAATGAACTCGCTAATGAGTTTAACCTAACCTCTGATCAATGCTTTATTGAAGAGGGATTGCCAGAAGATGTGATACCGGATGTTGCAAAACGCTTAAACAGCGAATTAGTGGTTATTGGCACTGTGGGACGGACTGGCTTAAGCGCTGCCTTAGTAGGCAACACTGCTGAGCATGTTATTGACAGCCTTGATTGTGATGTACTTGCACTTAAACCTGATGGGTACGTAAGCCCGCTTGCAGAAAGTTAGCGTTTGCAGTAGCTCCCATATTACATATGGCATATAATACGCCCCTTTATTTTTAGCAATTAATTTTGTCGTACTATTTACAAGGGGGCGTAGTGTCTCATTCTGCTCAAGCCAAAGCTCAATACAACTTAAATAAGCTTCAAAAGCGTTTACGCCGCCTCACAGGTCAAGCTGTCATGGACTTTAACATGATTGAAGAAGGTGACCGTATTATGGTGTGCTTATCGGGTGGCAAAGACAGTTACACTATGCTCGACATGTTGCAACATTTACAACGTGTTGCACCTATCAAGTTTGATTTATTTGCAGTAAATCTCGACCAAAAACAACCTGGTTTTCCTGAGCATGTGCTTCCTGAGTATCTTGATAATTTAAATATTGAATACAAAATTGTAGAAGAAGATACCTACAGTATTGTTACTGATATTATTCCTGAGGGTAAAACAACCTGCTCGCTTTGCTCTCGCTTGCGCCGTGGTATTTTATATCGCACGGCTAAAGAGTTAGGTGCGACTAAAATTGCACTGGGTCATCACCGCGATGATATGATAGAAACCTTGTTTTTAAATATGTTTTATGGCGGAAAACTAAAAAGTATGCCGGCTAAACTAATGAGCGATAACGGTGAGCATATGGTTATTCGCCCACTGGCATATTGTAAAGAAGCCGATATAAGCAAATATGCGTTCAGCCAAGGCTACCCTATTATTCCGTGTAATTTATGTGGCTCACAAGAAAACTTACAGCGTAAACACACTAAAAATATGCTGGAGCAATGGAATAAAGAGCACCCGGGCCGTATAGAGAGTATTTTCACCGCCATGCAAAACGTTGTGCCTTCACACTTAGCTGATAATCAATTATTTGATTTTACCAACTTGCAAACGGGTGACGTTATTGATGGGGGCGATATCGCGCTCGATAAACCAGATATTCCAAAAGTGCCAGTTAATCATGAACAAGATGAAACAAACCAAGCCGACGTGGTTACCATTAATTTAAGTTAATTTTTAAGGGTTTGCAGTAATGCAAACCCTTCACTTTGTTCTATGCTGCTACTGACCAGCAGCTAATCCTTGTAAAAACTCTAAACTCTGCATTTCTTGTTTGTTTGCCTGATAAGGCAACTGTTGTAAGCTGTCGTAAGCAAAATCATCAATAGTAAACTCGCTAATTTCACTTTCACCAAAACTGTTAAGCTCACCTGGGCTTGGCGACATACGCTCAACAACAAAATCGCTTAACCGTAAGTCATTCGTTTGCTTGGGCAAAACAGACCAATGCGCTTTAAAGTCAATTTGCTGACTGCCCTCATTTAAACGTGCTTTAGCAACTAAATGTGCTAATGGCGAAGTTCCACTGTATAAGTTAGCTCTTAAACGGTATAAGCCACTTTTTATAACTGTTAAATTGGCCGGTACTATCATGTTTTCATTACGTGGATAGGCGTTTTCAAAACCAGTTAAGGTTGCACTAGGCGGCATATAATGTATTTGTGCCACCACCGGGACTATTTTACCCGCGATATCGGCTTCAACTAATAATTGTAAATTACGTGGATAGTCTTCTTCACCTTTAAATGTCATTGCCAGCTCATTTTGACGAGCCACACCACTTTGCGTTTTTAGCGACTTTTTGGTGTCTGTATTACTGAGTGTTACTACCGCCTTACCTAAATTTGGGGCGCTTACGGTTAGCTCTATAGCTTGTGGATACACATACCGATATTGAGACAAGCTCACTGTTAACTCCCCTCCTTGCTCACCCACTGGGCTGCTAACAGGAAAGAACTGATTTGGCTTAAGTCTGTCCTCATCATATACCGTTAATGGTTGTGAATAAGGCGGAAACGCCAAACTTTGTTGATACTGTTGTGCCACCGCCGATGCCGCTTTGGCTAAGTCTTCATCAAATGCTGACTGAGTTACTGAGCTGGTTTTTGTTGTTGCCTTTGTCACAGGTTGGCTTAGCGTGCGCTGCTGAGCTGGAGGTGTCGATATCGGCTTTTTATCATTGAGAGGGGCTTGTTTTAGGGGGTAACTTGCATGACCCTCATCAATTAAAAACCACATAAGTAGGCCCATGCTGATAACAAAGCCAATCACGTAGGACTTTTTCATCGGTTAGTTATCCTATATAAAACGTGTAGTACGTATACTACACGATGTTTTAAGTATGCTTATATCACGGGATCACATTATATATAAGTGCCGATGCACTCAAATTATCTGAGTCTTTTACATAACGATATTGTTTCTTCCAAAACCAACTACCTGTGGTTTCATCTACGGTTTCAAACCCTAGCGTGTCGTCAGCTACCGTAATGTTATTCATCGCAATCGTTACATTTCCTTGGCGCTGCGCTTGTTGAATCTCATTATGACTGTAACTGTTAGTCATCATTAATGGATAATGATATGGCATAAAACTATTAACAGCATCACTTTGCGATTTTAAACGCCCATTAGTGTCAATATTGGTGCTACAGCTACCAAATGAGTTTACCGAGCTTGCACCACATGATGAGTGAGTAGCCACCACCGAGTCGTCATTACCGCGTAAAAATCCAGCCGTTAAACCTAAGTAAGCATTACCATCGGCTACAAAACGTAAACGAGGTGTGCGTGCATCAGGTAATGGCGCAATTCTGCGTGCATTATTTACTTTTAAATCGTGCAATACGCCTACCGCCTCATTAACTTCACTGCCTAACCACCACGTTAGCGCGGCATCTACAGCAAAATTCCACGATGCGCCTGTTAATGTACTCACCGCTAAGTCGGCCAATTCACTGCCGCCACCAGCACCGGCTAAATCAAAGGTGGCAATAATATTAAGCGGCTGTAATCCGGCATTTGCAAGCCAGTTTTCTTGGTTATCTATAATATATCGGGCAACTAAGTCACCGGTTGAATGAGTCACAAATACACAGCCTGGCTCGCATAGATTTGAGCGAGAAATTTGCTGTAGTTTAGGCCATATCCAATCGGTGGTGATTTTTCCTTCTATTCGTTCATATGCAGGCCAATCGATGCGCTCGTCTGCGCGGTTCACCCAATAAGACTGCCAATAGCTTTGTCCATCGTTTACCACATCACTGGCTGCTCTATTGGTAAGTTGTGATACCTGCAAACCATGAATTAAAATTACCTTATACTCTTTACTGAGCGCAGAAAAACTCATTAGCAGGCTTAATGCTGCTGCAAATAAAGAGACGCGTTTAAATATGTGTGTGTTGTTCATATTAATCCTTAACTGATTCAATATTTTTATTATGCTTAGCTTGTTACACGCTGTTGTCGGTGCATGGTAAAAGCAACGCATTGACCAGTATTGGGAACAAAGTTAAAAAATGCAACATTTTGTTATCATTTTCACTGTTAAGGCTAAATATCTGCGTTAAAATACGACAAAAGCGCTAAACTATTGTGCTATTTGGAACAGTTTATGGGCTTTATAAACCGCCATTGAAAACACCGTGAGCTTTTTTGTTAACTATCGCACTGCACTACTTTTTATCAGCGTAATAGCGTAAGTTAGTTACATACGAACAACCGAGGAATCATAATGATAAAAAAAATAATATGTGGTGGCTTTTTATTAACCGCCATTTCCGCCCCTAGTTTTGCCGCGAGTGTTAACACCCAACTTGAACAAGCAACACAAAGTGTGAGTGAAAAAGTCATTACATGGCGTCGTCACTTACATCAATATCCAGAGCTGAGTAATCGCGAATTTGAAACCGCCAAGTACATTACTCAACATTTAAAATCACTAGGTCTTGAAGTGCAAACTGGTGTTGCGCATACCGGTGTTGTGGCTAAATTAAGTGGCGGTAAAAAAGGCCCTCTAATCGCATTGCGTGCTGATATGGATGCTTTACCGGTTACCGAACAAGTTGATTTACCCTTTGCCTCTAAACAAACATCAACCTATCGTGGCAATGAAGTAGGCGTTATGCATGCCTGCGGGCACGACACTCATGTTGCTATTTTAATGGCCGTGGCAGAGTCACTGGTAAAAATAAAAGATCAGTTAGCGGGCGAAGTACTGTTTGTATTTCAACCGGCTGAAGAAGGTGCCCCCGAGGGCGAAGAAGGTGGCGCTGAGCTGATGTTAAAAGAAGGCTTATTTAAGCAAAAGCCTGAGGCCGTGTTTGGTTTACATGTCACGAGCTCACTCAATACAGGGCAAATTGGCTTTCGTGAAGGGCCACTAATGGCCAGTGAAGATTCTTTCACAATTAACGTAACGGGGCGTCAAACACATGGTTCACGTCCATGGAATGGCGTAGACCCAATTGTTGCTTCATCACAAATTATTATGGCAACTCAAACAATCGCCTCTCGCCAAGTTGATGTAACTAAAGCACCTTCAGTCATTTCGTTTGGCGCAATTAATGGCGGCATACGCTCAAATATAATCCCTGATAATGTAGAGCTGATTGGTACCATTAGAACCTTTGATCAAACTATGCGCGCCGATATTAAAAAACGTTTAGCTAAAACCGCTGAGCTGGTTGCCGAATCCGCTGGTGCTAAAGCCGATGTGCATATAGATCACGGCTACCCTGTCACAGTAAACAATGTAGCACTCACCCAAAAAATGACCCCAACGCTTGCCCGTATTGCTGGTGCTGACAATATTATTACCACCGATTTAATTACCGGCGCAGAAGACTTTAGTTACTATGCGCTTGAAACCCCTGGGCTGTTTTACTTTTTAGGCGTCACTCCAAAAGATCAAAACGCTAAAACGGCAGCAAGTAATCATTCACCTCAGTTTTATGTTGACGAAAGCGCCTTACAACTCGGCGTAGAGTCATTATCTCAACTGGTTGTTGACTACTTACAATAACAACTCAACGTAACAAGCACAGGGGTAATAACCTTGTGCTTGTTTTATTAGAGAGTGTTATTCAGCTAATATAAATCCCCTTTCGCTTACCTTTAATTATATAAATTCTCAATCAGGTAAGGACACCTTAATGACAGCAGAATATTTTAATTTTTTAAGCCTAATTGGTGTGGCTTTTTTTGCAATTTCAGGTGCGTTATTAGGCCATGATAAAGATATTGGCGGATTTGGAGTGGTGGTTGTTGGCTCAGTCACTGCGCTTGGCGGTGGCACGCTCAGAGACATACTTCTTAACCAACCCGTTTTTTGGATAGCCAACCCCGATTTTTTATATGTCACCTATGGCGCTATTTTTGTCACTGTTATGTTTATTCGCCACTTACCCGATGTGTCTAACTATTACATGTTGTTGGTTGATGCAATTGGTATGGCTATCTTTAATGTGGTCGGTATCGAAAAAGCATTAATTGAAGGCACCACCATGATGGTTGCACTTACAATGGGCATGACTACGGGGATATTTGGTGGCTTAATACGCGACGTGATCTGTCGAGAAGTGCCGTTGGTGATGCGAGAAGAGCTCTACTCCACCGCCTGTTTTGCAGGAGGCTTGACCTATGCCGCGCTATTTTTATTAGAAGCCCCTTATTTATGGTGCATTCTTGGTTCGCTGTTGGTCAGTGTTTTTTTAAGATTGGGCGCGCTCCATTTTGGCTGGCAGCCCAATCTATTTAGAAAAAGAACACCAAAAATAAACGATTAGTATAAGCATTGCGTTACACTAATCGCTCATAGAGTCCTGATGCCCGTGACACACTTTTACCCATCGCCAGTTGCAGCACTTTTTTATCTGCTACCAGCTCAAAGGTCTGCTTTGCACGGGTAATACCGGTATACACTAATTGCCGGTTAATACCGACGCTCGCTTGTTTAAGTGGTGGCAATACCATAGCAGTGTAACTAAACTCTGAGCCTTGCGATTTATGAATGGTCATAACATACACTTTATCGTGCGCTGGGAGTCGTGCAGGTGAAAATGCACGTTCATTACCCTGCTCATCAATAAACAGTGCTTTGAGTTGGCCACTGTCATCAGGCATTAAAATACCTATATCGCCGTTAAAAAGTTTAAGTTGATAATCGTTTTGGCTAATCATAATAGGCATACCCGTGTAATGCCGCTGATTAGGGTTAACGCTAATTAACCCTTGCTGTTGCAATACACGCTCAATACGTTGATTTAAACTATTAACGCCGTAATCGCCTTCACGCACTGCTGCAAGTAATTGATAGCGGGCAAAAGCCTCATGCACTTTGGCAACACTAGCCCCTTGGGCAATCAGTGTTAAATAATCACCGTAGTGACTTGCCGCGCTGTTTATAAGTTTTTCAATCGGTGTAGAGACAAAATCGTAGTCTAAAATAACATCGCTAAAATGCCCTTGCGTACTGTGTTGTTCAACGTAATTTAAAATACCCCGATCATTGGTATTAACAGCCAAAGCCAATTGGCCTATGCCACTTTTGGCATCAAAGCGATAACTATGTTGTAAAAAGGCAATGCAATCAGCCAGTTTAAACTCACTCTGATTTTGCGCGCCAAGTTTAGCTGCGCCATTAAAACACACCTTATTTAATTGCTCACAGCGTGCTTTGGAATATTGCGGTGTTTGCCCAAGCACTAAACCTTGGCATAAATCACTCATTACACTGCCAGTATCAACCGAGGCGAGTTGGTCTTTATCGCCAAGTAAAATCAATCGGGCATGCGCTGGCAAGGCCTCAATTAATTTAGCCATGAGCGATAAATCGACCATACTGGCCTCATCAATAATCAATACATCAACATGCAACGGATTGCTTTTATCGTGCCTGAATTTATTAGTAAATGGCTTAACTCCCAACAAACGATGAATGGTTTGCGCACTTTGCGGGATCAACGCATTAATATCAGCCGGTATTTCTGTGAGCTTATTTTTAGCCCCTAAAATTGACTCTGTTAATCGCGCCGCTGCTTTACCTGTGGGTGCCACCAATTTTATGCTCAATGGTGCAGCCTGATATAACGACTGTAAAATGGCTAACAGCTTTGTCACCGTGGTGGTTTTACCTGTGCCAGGCCCGCCTGTGATCACACTAAAGCCCTTTGTTGCAGCAATAGCACAAGCGACCTTTTGCCAATCAATATCAAGTGTTGGATTATCAGGAAAGTAGCGTGTTAATAACTCAGTAAGGACTGCATCATCAATATTGAGTTGTCGCTCACTCATTGCCAGTAATCGCTGCGCTAAAGTTTGCTCATACCCTGCTAAACGCGAAAAATACAACCGCTGATTAAACAATTGCAGCGGCTTGTGATCCCCCACACTGTGATGCGCGTGTAAGTAACTTATTGCTGCCTCAGTCGTAAAATCGTCACTAAATGGGGTGAGAGTGTCAGGTACGGTGCCTTCTAATTTAGTAAAGTCGCTTTGGCGTAAATTAAACGGATTAGCCCAATCAACCTCTGTTAGAGTTAAACAACTATGCTGGCTTTGCTGTGATAAACACAGCATTAAAATAATATAAAATAATTCGTCATAATCATGCTCAGTATTGTTACCACTGAGTAATTCGGCCAGCTTTACATCCACAACACGTACGCGATGCTGCTCAGTTAAATAGCTAAGCAGCGGCACAACTTTAGGTGTTTGAGTAACAGAGTCCGCTAGTTGTTGATTGAGTAGCGCCGACTCATCAACAGGCGCGTCGTCAAAGTCATCAAACAAACCAGGTTGTTGGTTTAAATCACTCATAGCATCGCTCCTTGGCTAAACAAACCATCTAAAATAATAACTTGCTCTACACTTAACTGTTTAGAGTACACCCCTTCACCCGCTGGCATACCGCGTAAAAAGGTATAATACACGCCGCCTAAATGCGTCTCTATGGCATAGTCAGGAATACGTTGTTTAAGTAATCGATGCAGCGCTACGGTATAAATTAAATACTGTAAATGATATTGGTGGCTGGTCATGGCTTGCTCAAGCTGCTCTGGCTCATAATCTGCGGGGGTACTGCCCAAATAATTCGATTTATAATCTAAAATATAATACTTGCCTTGGTAGCAAAAAATTAAATCTATAAAGCCTTTTAGTAAGCCTTTTACATGGGCAAATTCAAGTTTGCTTTGGCTAAAACCAAAGTGTTTAATCAGCATTTCGTTGAGTTTAGGCGCACTTAGGCTAGCAAGCGGTAAGTTAAACTCCATTTCAACAAGACAATCACTCGGTGATAATTGACTCAAGCTTAAATTATTTTCACTATTTAACGGGCAATTAAGCGCATCGAGTATCCATTGCTCGGTAATTTGCTGCCATTGCTCATCAATATGGTATTTTTCAAAGGCACATTTAATTACTGCCGATAAGTTTTGCTCTGGATTTGAGGGGTGAACAATCGGGCTGATAAAATCAAGTTGCTCGAATATTTCGTGTAAGCAACTTCCTGGTTTTGCACCTTTTGGAAAACTATACGGTGAGAGAAGTTCATCTTGTTGCACTGCAAATTCATCTCTTTGATGATCTTCATCGCTGCGCCCAGGTGCCAGTTGGTCAGTATGCTTTTTAAAGCTCAAGGCACTAAAACTGGTTGCCCGCCAATCGCGTTCAATCTGCGTGGTTACAGTATTAATACTCAGCGCCTGCTTTTCAACGTGTTCATTATTAAAGCGAAGTATGCCCTGCTCGAGTAATTCACCCGAGGTAAATTGCAGATATTCCATCGAATCATTGGCATCACAAAACTCACTTAAATGAGTGCGCCATGTTTGGCTACTGGTTAACGCTAACCCTGAGAACAACACATGCCCAAGCGCACTACTTTGAATCGCTAAGCGGCTACTTTGCCCTTGCCCGATGTTATATACACCCAAGGCACAAAAATGCACTGCACGGGTCAATGCGACATACAATAGGCGTAAATCTTCGGCTAGACGCTCTTGTTCTGCTTGTTGCAAGGCGTCTTCGTCTTTACTTAAATCAAAAATTAACTTGCCGTTATGGTGATAAAGCGCGTCTTTAGTTTCACGATAGCCACTAGCAAAGGGCATAAATACCAATGGATATTCAAGCCCCTTTGAGGCATGCATAGTGACAATTTTAACCAAGTTTGCGTCGCTCTCTAAACGTACTTGCACAGTTTCGCCATCTTGTTGGCTCACCTTTTGCGCAAACCAACGCAATAAACGAAGTGTCCCTTCAAGCTCTATTTGTTTTTGCTGCAGTATTTCGCCAAGGTGTCTAAAGTCGGTAAGCCAACGTTCTACGTTATAGCCCAAGCCTTGCCATTTGGCACTGAGTTGATTATGACTCAGTAAGCGTTCAAGCATGGCCATAGCCCCTTGCTTGTGCCAAATATGACTAAGTTGAGCAAAAAAGTTTAAGTGTTCTTGCCATGCATTTTCATCATCGGCCAAAGCAAAAATATCGTTATAACTTAAACAGAATAATGGCCCTGCGAGTACACCTCGTAGAAGCGACTCGTCGTACTGGCCGTGCAATGCGGTTAAAAAGTTGAGTAAATGGTGACTTAGCTCTTGGCTAAATACACTATCACGAGACAAATACACGCTGGCAATATTGGCTTTGCTCAAGGCCTGCTTCATTATTTGCGCTTCAACGCGGTCGCGCACCAAAATACAAATATCAGCAGCGCTTACCGGCGTACTGCCAATACAGGCTATTCCTTGGTTTGCCTGCTCAAGTAAAGTAACAATTTTATTGGCAAAATGGGTGGCTAAATGAGCTTGCCCTAAGCCTTTACTGGTCGGTTTGCCTTTTTCATCGCCGGCTTCATCTACAAACACATTAAACTCAAAGGCGGTGGCCGGCTTGCCAGCAATTAAAAATGTATCTTCGGCTTTTTTACCCTTGGCTTTCACTTTATTAAAAGGAATGGCATCGTTATAAATAAAGCTGTTGTCGTATTTACTAAACAAGCTATTTACGCTGTTGACGATATCGCTGCTGGAGCGAAAATTAGTGCCTAGGGTAAATTGTTGCGACTGATCTACGGCCTCTTTGGCACCAATGTAGGTAAATATATCTGCGCCCCTAAAGCCATAAATAGCTTGTTTGGGATCGCCTATCATGGCTAAAGTGGTATTGCTTTGAGCATAAATTTTACTAAAAATACCGTATTGAATAGGGTCGGTATCTTGAAACTCATCAATCATTGCCACCGGAAATAACTGCGCAATTTTTTGCGACAATACGTCACCTTGCTCACTATTAAGGGCAGTGTGTAAATTAGTGAGTAGGTCATCAGGGGTGATCACGCTTTGCTCTTGTTTGCGCTTAACAATCGCGGCTTTTACCCAGCGCGCGGCATGCTGCACAACGGCTATTTTAAGCCCTTGGTTGATGGTGTTATTAAGGGTGGCTAATTTGTCAAACTGGCTAATTAACGAATGGCTAAATAACGCGCCATTTTTTTTATAATTAGCGGTATTACTTAAGTTCTCGCTGCTCCATACCTCAAACGAATATTTGTTGGTACCAAATTCAAAAAAATCATCATTGCCTAAACAAAACGCTTCAAGCGCCGCTAAGCTGCCTTTTCGTGCCGGTGTTTTTGAGCCGCTTAAGTCTGACGCCTTCACAGCGCCAATAAATTCTTGCCCCAAGCAGGCTTCTTTGAATGTAGGAATAAGGCCCAAGTATTCATCTCGGGCTTGCCACACATCCTCTAAATTTACTTGCGGTGTTATTTCGGCGTTGGCTTTATTTAAAATACTGCTTACTTGGCTAAATAATGATTCAGGTGCGGCAAACACCTCTAAAATCGCATCTGTTTTTTGCTTATTAAGCGGGTAGACAAACGCGCGCCAAAAATCTTTTATGGTCTCAAGCAGTATCTCGCGCTCATCTAAAATAAACTCTAAGTTAAACGCTACCCCCGACTCAAACGCATGTTGTTTTAACATCCGCTGACAAAAACCATGAATGGTAAAGATAGCCGCTTCATCCATTGATTTAGCTGCTGCATCGAGTAAGTCAAACGCACGATGTTTATCATCAACGCCCGCTATCACACCTTCAATGAGTTCATCGTTTGGCTGTTGCCCCAATAAGGCATCGCGCGCGGCAATAATACGGCTACGTACGCGGTCTTTAATCTCTTGGGTAGCGGCATCGGTAAAGGTTACCACCAAAATTTGCTCAACACTCAATGGCGTACTCAGCTCACCGGGTATTTGCATGCCTAATAAATAGCGTAAATACAAACCCGTGATCGTGTAGGTTTTACCTGTGCCAGCACTGGCTTCAATTAAGCTTTGGCCCTTTAATGGCATAGTGAGTGGGTTAAGCGCTTGCATAGTCACTCTCCTTGGCGAGCTCAAATAACGGGGCGAGTAATTTTTCGCTCCATTGTATAAACTCCTCTTGGCAATCATTGAGCGATTGCACCGTGAGACGAATATAAGGGTTTTCCCCTTCACCTCGGCCAATATACTGTGGGCTAAATTTACTGTTAGCTTTTGCCATATCGCCACCGCTTTTCACATATTCGTAACCACTCACCGGAAAAAACGCCACCGGCGCGTTTCGCAATGCTTTGTATAGTTCAAACCAATCTGCAAGCAGCAAGTCGGCATTGGCTTTACTCATAGGGGCAAAGCTAATTTGTTTATCTAAACCCAGTAATAAGGTTTCAACCTCTTGTTGCATGCTTTGAGCTGCCAGGTGATAAAGAAAGCCTTTTATTAAATCTTTGGCTTTAATACTGGCACTGCGGTAAAACACTTGTTTATGCATATACACATGGTTAAGCCAGCCTTCAATGGTAGTATTTTCAAGCGACAGTAACACTTCTATCGGTTCGCTTTTACCGGCTTTAATTTGCTCTTTTACTTGCCCTGCAAGCGCATCAACTCGGTGCTGCATACCCTCATAAATTAAGCTGCCAACATTGGCTTGGGGCAACTCACCGCGCTGCAGGATTTGCTCGGTACTGAGCGGAGTATTGCTAATGTTTGCTTCAAGTATTTCGTCAAGGTAAAAATAACGGCGCAGCGCATCTAGGCTAAACGGTTCTTCGTCTTTCGCTATATCATTAAATTGCGGCAAGCGTAACCCTAAGCTTTGTTGATAAAAGCTCTCTTGGGCATGGCACACACTGCGAATAAACACATCAAGATCAAGTAGCTCTGGGGGTGTTACATCGAGCGCAGTGATTGCTTTTGGCTCAATAGCCTCGCTAGGCAGCCAAATTGGGTTATAGCTGTGATTATTTACTCCCGCCTGTTCATCGCTAGGAGCTGAGTAATACAGGCTATTAAAAGGCTGCAAATGCTGCCGCGTAATAAGGCATTCAGGCAAGGGTTTATCACTGGGTTCGCTAAGTTTAAAACTGCGACCTATGTATTCTAAAAGCTCACTTACTAGGGTTGATGGCATACGCGGCTGGTTATCAAAACACGAGCGGCCAATGTAGCTCATGTATAAATTATCTCGAGCACTTAAGAGCGCTTCTAAAAAGAGGTAACGGTCATCGAGTTTACGTGAACGGTCACCTTTTTGCTTTTTAGAATACGGCACTAAATCAAATCCGATTGGCTGCACCGTGCGCGGGTAATCGGCATCGTTTAAGCCTAGCATACACACCACTTTAAAAGGGACGGCGCGCATGGGCATGAGAGTACAAAAGTTCACTTGTCCTACTAAAAAGCGCTGACCTACGCCTTTTTCTTGTATACCTTGCTTGATTAGATAGCTCACTATGCGCTGCGAAACGGCTTTACTGTAGTCGCCGTTGTCGTGGTGCTTCGCAATGTCTTCGAGCACCTTTTGCAGCACTAATAAATCCCAGCTTTCATCGCTTTCGCTCTCATACACAGCATTGAGTAGCTCACTTAATATATGGGCTTTATTAGAAAGCGTATCATCAGGGGTGAGTTTCGCTTTAAAGTCTTGAAGCACATCAATAAAATGCACCAGCTTATTGAGAGTATCAAGCGCCATACCTTCTACTTCATCGGCGCTGTAAATGCCATTAAATGGGCACTGTTCGTCGCGCATGGCAATCCCCAGTAATAAGCGGTTCAAGCCATGTTGCCAGGTATTTAAATCAATGGCGGGTAAATCAAAGCTTTGTTTATGCTCAGCGTTTATACCCCACTTTACCCCTACTCGCTCAAGCCAATAATGTATTTGCTCGTATTCATGGGCTTCTAGGCCAAATTTTTCGGCAATTTGCGTAACCTGTAATAAATCGAGAATATCCGATACACCAAAGCGCGAAAACGGTAAATTAGCTAAACTGGCAAACGAGCTCAGTACTGGTTTTTCTTGCTCTATGGCTAAATCGGCAAGGGCGTATGGTATAAATCGGCTGCCCTGCGCACCACCAAAAACGGCCTCAATGTAAGGGCTATAAGTACCTACATCAGGCATCATGACGATGATGTCTTTGGGGGTAAGCGTTGGGTTTTGATTAAACAAATTGAGTAAGTAGTCGTGCAGGCGCTCGACTTCCCTTAATGGTGTGTGGCAGTCACTTAACGTAATGCTGGTATCGTTTGCACTTATGGGCAGTTTACCCTCATCGTTTATAAACCATTCTTTGTTATCGGTAAGCGATTCACCTTTAAAGGCAAGTTGGTATATTTCGCTTTGCACTTGCCCAAGTAAGGTATCGTCAAACGCATCAATAAAACCATCAATCCAACGGGCATCAAGCTGCACCAGTTGCTCAAAATAATCGCGGCCGAGTTTACCCCACGAGGACAACAACGGATTACCAATAAAATAGTATTCTTCATCGGGATTCGTTTGCTTTTTTTGCTGCGCTTCCACCAGCGGCATTTTGGCGTATTTAGCGTTTATTTTAGCCGCTGTTTTTTCATCGATTATATCGCCCCAATAATGCTCGCTGGGGTTAAAAAAGAATAAAAACACCTCAGTTTTTTTACTCAAGGCTTCAAACACGTCAAGCTGTGAGCTGGCAATAGCAGATATACCAAATAGGCTAATACGCTTTGGCAATAAGCTGCTATCCATACTCTCAAGGGCGCTGAGTAATTGTCCTTGCATGTTGGCGCGGTGAAATTGGCTTTGCCCAAGTGTTTTACTTAATTTGACAAGGCGGCGCCACAAATCGGGTTGCCAAGGAGCAATGCTGATATCTACATCGTCAAGCGTATCAACACCGATATCCCAAGTAGCTATCCAATGGGGGCGATACATTAAATATTGGTCGTACACATCGGCTATTTTTTCACATAGGGCAAAGGTTTTTTGGCCGTCAATATCCCCCTCTAAATAGGTTTTTAGGGGTAAATACAGTGGCTCGTCAATACAAGTAGGTAAAATTGCAAACAGTTTCCAAGCAAGGTTCGGTTTATTAAACGCCGACTCTTTAGGCACGTTTGGCAATAGTTGCTGGTACAACTGCCAAATAAAGCTCGACGGCAGCGGAAAGTCTACCTGCGCAGCCACGCCTAAATTTTCACTTAAACCAATTTTTAGCCACTGCGACATACCCGGCGATTGCACTAACACCACTTCTTTATCAAATGGGCTTTGCAACGGGTTTACCTTTAACAGTTGATGAAACTGCGCTTGCAGGGCTTCCATACGGTTTGATTGAATAATATTGAGCATACGATACCAGCCTTACTTGAGATAAAGGCCAGTGTAAGATATTTTCAATTTAAGCGGTAGCGCAAAGGAGGTATTGGCGTTAATAAATCAGCATGTTAGCCAGTAGCTAGCTGATTTTTTAAACGCACAGGACTCACTTTAGTCACTGTGCGTTTTTAATAACAAACCCGTTATTGGTATGGGCTTATGCTAGATAAGCTAAAATCACTTTGCATTATTACGTTACCATCAATGCCTTTGAGCTTAAGTGACAAGCCTGGATCTGCTTGCTGCCAATCAATGGTTAAATCGCCATAGTTAACATTGTGAGTGTAATCACCGACACGATGTTTATTTGGGCTAACGTCTTTCCATTTTTCAGTCAGGCCTGAGCTGGTCATTTCAATGAGTGGGTAATCAAGATTGTGTTGATACCTTGAAATTTCCCCCCAATGGGTATCGCCGCTTATGATCACCACGCCATTTACGTGGTGTTTTTTAATTAACGAAAATAAACGGTTTCTATCCTCTGGAAAATTTGCCCACGATTCCCAGCCAGTAAAATCAGGCAGTAACTGTAAGCTTGATGCAATTAGTTTAATCGCTGCTGGCTTTTTAAGTTCGGCTTCAAGCCATTGCCACTGCGCCTCCCCTAGCATAGACGCGCCTTTTACTTCAGTTGGACTGTACGGGCCTTGGTTATTTGCTTTACGCTTTGTAAAATACTCAAGTTCGCTCACTGAATTAAGCTTATCGCGATTAAAGCGTAAGTCAGGCATGATCACCTGCAAGGTTTGCTCGCCTTCGCCATACATGTACGAGGTATAAATACCATCAGCACGAGTGCGGCGCGCTGAGTTTGCCGGTTCATCCCAAAAATCGAGCATAATTTGCCGTGATGCTTCTTTATGAGGGTACTCTTTACCCGCATCGTTTTGACCATAGTCGTGATCGTCCCACATGGCTATTAGGGGTGTATTTGCTTTTAAGGTTTTAAAGCCAGGCTTTTCCCCTAATCGTTGGTATTTATTTTTAAGCACGGCCATGTCGTTAGTATCGCCATAAATGTTATCGCCTAAAAAAATAAATAAATCACCCTGCTCTTTGTTGATGGCGTTAAATATAGGAATGTCTTTATCTTGGTGCCCGCAAGAACCAAATAATATTTTAGACGGCGCAGCCATTGCGCCACCACTAACAACAAAAGCAAGTAACAGCGCTGAATGATTAAAGGTTTTTAGTAACTGTTTCATTTTAAAATCTCGTTAATAGCCGGTGCCATATTAGGGTTAATCGTGTCTGGGTTTTGCCCAAGTGCTTTTAAAACGGTGGCGGCAATTTGCGCTTGTTTAAGCTCATTATCGGTTTTTATTAAGCCATTACCTTTAATTGTAGGACCAATGGCAGCAAGCCAAATATGCTCTGAGCCAATAATTCCCTCAGGAAATGCCTTTTTGCCCTGCTCCGACTTTGCTAAAGCCCGTTTAGAGCTGTGATGTTGCCAATCGTTTGCGTAGCTGCCACGGCCATGATCGGTAGTAACAATTAACGTGGTATTATTTTTGTAACCCGCGGTGCTTTGAATGGTTTGCCATAAATCTTTTAAAAATGCATCGCTTTGTTTGGCCGACTTTAAGTAAGCATCGTAATGGCCATCGTGAGCAAAGTCGTCAGTTTCTCCTAAGCTAATAACCAGTAATTTAGGCTTTTTCGCCAGCATATAGGCTTTAGCAAATCGATAGGTAAAACTATCAAGCCGCACATTGTGCCATGGGCTGGGTATTTCTGTTTGTAATGCGTTTAACAGGGGCGCATCGGCAAATAAATCATCGGCGATAGGCATAAACCCCGCGTTTACATACACATTAGTACGCTTAGTATTTACAATGTAAGGAAACACATCCCAGCTACCAAATAAAGCAGTGCTGTTTTTAAATTCAGGCTGCGCATCTAATCGCTCTAAAATGGTTTTATTTGGGTTAAATACTTTATCGTTACTGTTAATGTTTTCATCCACTTCGCCGGTAAGAATTTCGTTATAACCAGGGTATGAAAAATACCATGGATTACTCACCGACATCGCTGAGCCATTTGCTCTGTCGCCAATAATTACGCCTTGAGTGGCAATCGTTTGTGTTAAAAATGGCATTAATAATTGCTGGCGCTGTTGCACCCTTTCATCCCAAAATTCATTGCTTAACTGTGCTGGTTGCTTAACAAATTCTTTATTATTGAGCAGGTTTTTATCGGCACCATCAAATACTTCCTGCCAGCGTACGCCGTCAAGGGTGACTAACACTACATTTTGTTGAGCAGCCAATGCTGCATTATTAAACAATAAAATTAAACTTAACCCGATAATTGTTATCATGCTTTTCATGGTGTTCTCATCAACTTTATATAGTAAAAAGCCCATCGGTGATGGGCTTATATAAGGTTACATTAGGTTTAAAAAGTAGCCGTTAATGTAACCGCTGCTGTGCGTGGCGAGCCGATAAAGTAAGTACTCCCATTGCCCGTACCACCTGCCAAGTAACTTTTATCGGTAATGTTATAAACCACAAAGGCAATATCAACGGCTTTAAACGGGCCTGCGTTAACTTCGGCTGCATAACCTGCGTTTAAATCAAGCACGGTGTAGCTATCTACATCGCCACGCTCACCGGTGTATTTAGCCGATAAACCAAAGCGGAAATCGCCACTGTAGTAATCGGTTGATAGCACAAATAAATCATCCACTGAGTCAATTACTTTGCCTCCAGCTTCAAAGCCTGGCGCATCGCCTTTGTATTCAGAGCTATTATTGGTGTATGAGCTATATACATTCCACTCATTATTAAGCATATAACTTGCTGACAGCTCTAGACCTTTGGACTCAATACCGCCCACATTGAGGTACGAGCCGTTTGTGCCTATGGTGTAGTCTATACCGCCGGTGTCGCTGCCTGGCGCTATAAAGGTGATGCGGTTATCAAACTCAATTGAATAGGCCGTTGCCGTTAGTTTAAGTGCATTATTTTGATAGCGTACACCCAGGTCAATATTTTCAGCGGTTTCTGGCTTAATAGCTGATAAGTCAGAGCTGTCGCGCTCAAGCACACCATCTTTAATGGCGGCAAAGTTTTCGCTATAGCTGGTAAATAACTCAGTATTACTATTTAGCTGATACAAAATACCGCCACTAAATAAAAGGTCTGAATCACTGTTTACTTTAGCTGTTGTGGCGTTTTTATAGTGGTCATACTTTTCTATATCCACTAAGTATTTTTTTACCCCTAGGTTTAAGGTAAGGTCACCTAGTGTCATTGAGTCTTGTGCATACCATTTAAGCGTATCAGTCTCAAAGGTGTTTTTGTATTGCGTCCAGTATGGGGTGTTATCAAAATGATGATAAATACGGGCATCGATTACTTTATGCCAATCACGCGACTCATCACGGTCGCTTTGCTCATACCAAAAACCCGCTTCTATATCGTGCATGCCAAAGCTAGCTTGATAATTAGCAGTTACCCCTAAACGATCTTTATTGTAATGAGTATGACGATAAGACATAACTGGCGTGGCATCAGCGTCGTAACATGCAGGGTTAAGCTCAGGACCCGACTCCCACGGCCAATTTAAACTTGCGGTACAACCTGCGTTCGGCGCAAGTGGATTACCGTTGCTATCTGTAAAGCCATAAGAGCCTGCGTTGGTGCCCCCCTCGGTGGTTGGGTTGCCATTTTCATCTACAGGGGATGTTAAATAAGGTGGGATCCAATCGCCTCGGCCTGAGTTTTTATGGTAATAAGGGCTAATGGTTAACAATGAGGTAGGTGAAATCGCGTATTCAAACTTTAAATATCCTAGAGTATTTTCACGCAGGGTGCCCCAACCTTCTGCAAACATTTGGTCAAAGTGCGGAACGCCTGTCCAGTTCCATGTTAGTTGATCCCAATCAGGGGTTTGCTCAAATTGCTCTAGGCTCACGCTATTGTAGTTGGTCTCGCTTACATCGTCGTACGATAAGCGCCCTGTAATAGTTAACTCATCAAGGGTGGTAACAAATTTCGCTTCAGCGTGTTGGTTATCTTTTCCGCCATTGCTGCCTGAGCCAATCCAACGGCTAGTATCGGTTTGTGAGTAACTCACGTACGCTTGGGTATTATCGAAAATGGTGCCAGTTTCGTGCTTAACATAATAACGCGAAGCATCGTGACTGCCTGAGGTATAAGCAAAGGTGGTGCTTTTATCTAAACTCGGTGCTTTACTTACAAAATTAAAAGTACCGCCTAATGCCTCTAATGAGGCCGATTTAATGTCTGAGGTACCTTGGCCAACTTCCACTGTCACCAAGTTTTCGCTATCGAGATAACGATTCGCTTTAGCCCCGCCACCATAATTAGAGCCACCATTAGGAATGCCGTCTATCGTCATACCTAATTGCTGTTGGTTAGAGTCAATACTAAAACCACGCATGGTAATGGTTGTTGACCAATCATCGCCACCAAATGCGTCGCCTTCGTTTATGCTAATACCTGGCAGGTTATCAATTACCGATAACACACTCGATACCGAGCTTTGTTGTTCTAGCATCGCAGGTTCAATAACGTTGTTTGCATAACTGGTTGGTTTTGCAGTAACAGTTACTTCTTCTATCACGTTATCGTTAGCATAAGCTGAAGTTGATACCGCCATGGCCACAGCCATGCTCAAAATCGATTTATTTTTTAAAGCGTACATTGTTGTCCCATTTGATTCTAATTATAAAAGGTAATTATGAAAGCGGGCACAGTCTATTTTTTAAGTATGACAACGAGGGGCAATTTTATTGACAAACAGGTTAAACAAATATGAGTTAATTATGACGTAAAGTAATCAAATCAAGCACATCGTAATTAAGAGCAATCAGATTAAAACAGCACCCAAAAGCCAAGGGACTCTCTAAAGTCATAAAATTTTCTCACTCTTTCTAACTGCAATTGATCAAAATCTTATTTAACTTAGACATAAGAGTTAAGAGCCCATAAAGTGATAACTTTTAGCCCAAAAACACGGTTTTATACAAAGTTAAAAACCAATTTTGCAATCAGCTTTTTCTGGGCTATCTTTTTATTAACGCTTTAATTACAGGTAGCTGCACTATGTTTAATTTTTTCGCTAATAGCGCTGAGCAAGCATTAAAACAGTCTATTACGGCAATTGTTTCCATAGATGAAAAAAACAATATTGTCTTTTATAACAAAGCCGCGCAAAAATTATGGGGCTACACAGAAGATGAAGTACTCGGTCACAACATACGAAAACTAGTCCCTGACGAACATAAAACAAACCACGACGACTATGTAAATCATCATAGAGAAACCGGGCAAGACAAAATTGTTGGCAGCTACCGAGAAGTTGAGTTACAAACTAAATCGGGAAGTCGCATTTGGGTCGAATTAGCGCTTTCTCAGGTGAAAGTAAATAACAACAAACATTACACCGCTTTTATAAGAGATATATCAGCAGAGCGTGAAGCAAAAGAAATCAATGAGCAATCGTTAGAGCAAGCCCTTGATGCAGTTGTATGTATTGATGAAAATAATTGTATCACTTTGTATAACAAAGCCGCAGAAACACTGTGGGGTTACAGTAAACAAGAAGTAATGGGAAACAATGTAAAAATGCTAGTACCCCATGCAATACAACATAACCATGATGAGCTTGTAAATGCAAACCGAGACACAGGTGTCGATAAAATAGTTGGTACCAGTAGAGAAGTTGAAATTGAACGCAAAGATGGAACAACCGTGTGGGGGCGATTATCGCTATCGAAAATTAAATTAGCTAATCGCGTTATTTACACAGCTTTTATCAAAGATGTAACGCAAGAGGTAATAACTAGAGAAGAACAACGGATGTTGTCACTTGTTGCAAACGAAACAGACAACGCGGTAATAATCACCAATCCTAACGGCTATATTCAATATGTAAACAATGGATTTGAACGTTTAACAGGATACGCTTTAAGTGAAGTAAAAGGTAAGAAACCAGGCAGTTTTTTACAAGGCAAAGATTCTGACAAAAACATGATAGAAACGATACGCACACATCTTAAAAATCGAACTCCTTTTTATGGAGAAATATTAAACTATAAAAAATCGGGGAGTGCTTACTGGACCTCGCTATCTATCAACCCAGTAATAAGAGAAGGAAAATTAGAAAATTACATTGCAATTCAAGCTGATATATCTGAAGTAAAGCAAATGGCGCTTGATTTCACAAACAAACTAGAAACTATCGGCGAGTCTATAGCTATGTTGCAAGTGTCTCTTCATGGTGAAGTACTTGATTGTAACGAATTACTAAAAACGGCATTAAAACCCAATTTTTCTGTAGAAGAGTTTGCTAAAAATCTGATTTCTGATCTCAGCGTTGAAGAAAAAGCATTTTTAGACAAAAACAAACATATCTCAAAAACTTTTGAACTTGAAAAAAATAATCAATACAGTGCCTTTGATGCGAGAATATGTGCTCTTCGTGATGTTAATGGTCAAACCACTAGTTATATGTTTATAGGTTTAAACATAACGGAAAGAAAAAAAGCAGTTAATCAAACTCAAATATCAATGAAAGAATTATTAGATATAAGCCAAACCATCAGCAAAATAGTAGAAACAATTAATGGAATATCAGAGCAAACAAATTTACTTGCACTCAATGCTGCTATTGAAGCCGCAAGAGCAGGTGAAATGGGACGCGGTTTTGCCGTTGTTGCTGACGAGGTAAGAACTCTTGCAGGCAATTCAAAGGCATCTTCTGAAGAAATAAACGGCTACATAAAAGAAACGGTTACTAAAATTCAAGAGCTTGCAGAATTATCTAAAAAGATAGATTCATAAATCCGCTTTTAAGTAATAAGCCCACATTTGTGGGCTTATTAATGAGAACTCTTTAAAACTTAAACTAACTCAGCAAGCATCTCATCACTATAAGGTGTCACTTCTTCACCATTTTTAATTTTGCTAATGTAATCTGGGTTAGCAATAAGTGGGCGACCAATGGCAATTAAATCAAATTTATTATCGTTGATCGCTTGTTTGGCAGTTTCAAAACTATAACTACCTACACCCACTAAGGTACTTGCATAACCAGCTCGTAAAAATTCAGAGGTTGATTTACCTTCTAGTGAATCAAAACGCATGCTGTCGTCAAAAATACCGCCGTGTAAATAAGCTAACTTGCGCTTTTCAAGCTCTGGTAATAAGTAGTCAAATACTGCTTTATCACGATTATCTTCGCTCATATTAAAGTAGGCACCTGGTGTTAAACGCATAGCGGTACGCTCATTGCCGACCACATCAATAATGGCATCGGTTACTTCCAGTGCAAAACGCGACATATTTTCTGGTGCTTGCCCATACTCGTCATCACGCTCATTGGCAGCATAATGTAAAAATTGGTCAATTAAATAGCCATTAGCACCATGAATTTCCACGCCGTCAAAACCTGCTTCCATCGCGTTTTCTGCCGCTTTAGCGTAGTCAGCCACTAAGCCTTTAATATCATCTTTAGTGGCAGCTTTTGGCGTAATATAAGTTAGCTCACGCATACGCGGTACTGAACCTTCAACCCCTATCGCCGATGGCGCGAGTACATCACCACCAAAAAAGTGAGGGTGAGCAACACGGCCAACATGCCATAATTGCGCGAACATTTTACCGCCATTGGCATGCACGGCGTCAGTGACTTTTTTCCAACCTTGAACTTGTTCATTAGTGAAGATACCCGGTGTATTTGGGTAACCTTGTGCATCGGCACGAATAATAATTGCTTCACTAATAATTAATCCTACATCAGCACGGCGAGCGTAGTAATCAACCATAGCTTGTGTAGGCACTAAATTGTCATCTGCCATACAACGAGTTAGTGGTGCCATTAGTACGCGGTTTTGCAGTTCAATGCTGTTATTTAATTTAAAAGGTGAAAGTAAGTCTGTCGACATAATGTTTATCCTTTGTTGAATGTACATTCAAGATAAGGTCACTTGAATGAATATTCAAGTATAATTTTGAAACTTTGTTCAAGATTGCGTAAACTGCTTTACCTAAACGCTGCTTAAGGTAGGATTATTGTTGAGAGTTCGTTTTACCTACTCTGCCAACATGAAGAGTCATTATGAGAACTGCAGAATTTGATACAGAGTTTGTACTGCGCCAAGCAATGGCGATGTTTATGCTTCATGGCTATGCAAAAACCAGTATGCAAAAACTTACTCAAGCAACCCATTTACATCCGGGCTCGTTATACGCGGCATTTGGAAGTAAAAAAGGCATTTTTTTAGCCGCTACTGAGCAATACCAAACCGATCGCAATACACAGTTTACGGCGCTGTTTGAGCACAGCAGTTGTATTTTAGATACGCTGAAACAATACCTTAATATCATTGTGCAAGAATGCGTTGACGGTGAAGCAACCAAAGTGTGCCTGCTCACAAAAAGCATTAGCGAGGTAGAGGGTAACGATCCACAAATTTGCCACGTACTGCGTACTAATTTAACTGCATACGAGCATGCTTTTGCGCAGCAGTTACAAAAAGCAATTGATAATAAAGAAATTACCAATGGCCGAAGTGCCATAGAGCTGGCACGATTTTGTGTTATGGGTATATATGGATTACGCACCTACGCATTAACAAACCAAGACCCCGACGCACTAAACCAACTAGCCAATGAGCTACTAGCAGCCATCAGCTAAACTAAATTTTAAAGCGCAGCAGCTCGCTGCTCTTTGTATACTACACAGTGAGAGAGAGCCAAAAATGACCACCGATAATTTATCAAAGCAAGACGACGTAATTTTAGGCCTTGGCGCAAAAAAACGACTCGCATACATGTACGAAACCGTGCAGCAATTTAAGCAAGTGTGGATTTTAAACGATGACGACGGCTGCGTAATGCTCACTAACGAGGACGACGATTGCGTGCCGGTATGGCCAACACGAGAGTTCGCACAAGCCTGGGCAACCGGCGAATGGCAAGGCTGTACACCTAAAGCAATTCCAACAAACGATTGGTTTAGCCGCTGGACACCTGGCCTTGAAGAAGACGACTTACTGGTGGCCGTGTTCCCTACCGAAGAAGACGACGGCACGATTTTATTCCCTGATGAGTTTCAAGCCCAGTTGAGTAAATCAATTAAGAAGTACTAACTTCTAAAGCAGTGTTCACCTTAAACAAGCTTATTATAAGCATTAAAAGAAAAGTTTATTTACCAAAAGGTTATAAAGCATCTATTATAGTGTTGTAACTTACTTTTATAAAAATCGACCTGGGTGGACGTCAATTCCACCCCCGTAAAAAATCGAATAAAGTAATCAATGTTTAGGTAAATTTAATAAAAAATATACATTTATTTTCTGTGTTTAAATTGGGGTCTACATGCTGTTCAATTCAAAATATAAAAACAAAATTAATGAGTTAAATAACGAGTTAATTCAATTAAAAAAAACCAATGAAAAGCTTGAAGCGCAATTGTTAGCAGCAAACAGCGAGCAATCACAACAAAACGACAATGAAATAGCAAATGATACAGCCTTTGTAAAACAGCGTGAATTAAACACATTATCATTACAGTCATCTGATTTAATTAGTGACATCAGAGAAAGCTTAGCCTCAACTTCACATAAACTAATTAATGATATTACGTCATTTAAGTCATCCCAAGAATTACTTGATACAATTTTAGATATGTTAGCAACGACTTCATCGTCAACACATAATATCTCAAGAGATACAAAATCAGCCACTAAATCCGTTAAAGAATTGCAGTCAGTAACAATCGGAATTAATGATTTTGTAAACATAATTAAAGGGATTTCTGATCAAACAAATTTACTTGCACTCAATGCGGCCATCGAGGCCGCTAGAGCCGGAGAGCAAGGACGAGGCTTTGCTGTTGTGGCAGATGAAGTAAGGACGCTCGCTCAGCGCTCTTCTGATGCATCTAACGAGATCTCTAATTTAATAGCTAAGGTCAATGAGCAAATGCAAAGCGTTGTAACTAACATTACTAACGTTAGCGAAGAAAGTGATGGCATTGCAAATAGCTCATCAGAAATTGATGCTACCGCTAAAAAGGTGGTTGAACTATCACAAAATATGTATAGCGTTATTGTTAATTCAAGTGCCGATGCATTTATTCAAACAGTAAAAATGGATCACATTGTATGGAAATACGATATTTATAAAGTCATTTTAGGCCAATCAAATAAGACTGCAGAAGACTTTTCTGATCATACCATGTGTCGTTTAGGTAAATGGTATTACCAAGGTGAAGGTGCATTAAAATATTCAAGCATTAACGACTTTAAAGCATTAGAGCAACCACATGAAGATGTCCATAAGAATGGCTTTGCTGCTTTAGAAGCATTCCAATTAGGCGATATCAATACTGCTGTAGAAAAAGTATCTCTTATGGAGCAAGCAAGTTTTAAAGTAGTGGACATACTTAGCGCTTTATCACACAAAATTATGGACTATAACTGTAAGTAAAATAGTCAAAAAACACCTCACTTTGCATAGCGTTATGGTTCATAATCATTTGGCTATGCATACCAAACTTATATAAATTAATCACAAACTAATGACACCTCCACCTAAGCACTGCTGTTCAATAATCAAACTAACTAAATTATTAACCCTTTAAGTAATCGTTAACTATATTTTAATGATAGTGGGTCACGGTTTACCGATTCATCTTACCAATTTCACCGGTATTAAAAACACTTAGCCACATTACAGCAATAGTGAGCACTGTCGTTTAAATACTCTTTTTTATTTAGGTTTTAATTATGTTTAAAGTTCATTTAAGTGTTTTATTCGCGACGTTATTTACTTTGCCCGTATACTCACAAGAAGCGCAAACACAATCACTTGTGCAAAAAGCGTTAAGTAATGCGCCCACAATTATAAACTTATCAGCAAATCACCCTAAAACCCTAGTAACGCCCGCTATTAATGAGCTCGATGCCAGCCCTGAGTCGGATTTAATTCGTTATGGGCGCTTATTAATTATTGATACCTATAAACAACTTCCCAATAACGTAAATAATAAGCTCAATTGTAGCACTTGCCATCTTAATGAAGGGCGTGTAGCTAAAGCCGCGCCTTATGTGGGCATGAATGTGGTATATCCAAAGTATCGTTCACGTAATGCAAAAATAAACACCATTGAAGACAGAATTAATGGCTGTTTTCAACGCTCAATGAACGGTCAGCCACTGCCTACTAATTCAGTGCCAATGCAGGCTATTGTCAGCTACATGAACTTTTTATCACAAAATATAAAAAACAAAAACGATCTGCAAGACAACACAGGTTTTGTCACTATTAATAAAGAGCTAGTACCAAACGCCGATAACGGAAAAACTCTTTACGTTCAGCACTGTGCAAGTTGTCACCAACTAGACGGTCAAGGCTTATATCCTAATAATACTTACATGTTCCCAGCCATTGCCGGCAGTCAGTCGTTTAATGATGGTGCAGGTATGGCACGCACTTACACCGCAGCGGCATTTATTAAAGGAAATATGCCATTGGGCCAAGAAGGCATGTTAACCGAGCAACAAGCTGTTGATATTGCTTATTACTTTTCACATTTAGAACGTCCTATTTTTGCCAATAAAGCGGATGACTGGCCAAAAGGTGGCGCACCAAAAGACGTGCGTCGATAAATAACTAGATAGGTAAATAAATTAAGCATCGCTGGCGTATTTAAGTCACTCAACGCCCCTCCTATTTACTGCTTTATATTTTACTCGCTCGTCAAAAAATGCACTATGAGGCATATAACTTACCAGCTCGTCGCAGTTAATTCAGACTTTATCGCAACCTAAGTGTGGTTACATTTAAGTCAACGTACTCTTGCTTGATTAATGACAAGGTAACGACTGGTTACAATAATAAGATAATGTAAATATGAAAACTTTACTCGCCACGGCAATCAGCTCGGCGTTATTACTTTCGGGCTGCTCTGAGCCAAATGTAAACGCTGACAACAAACAGCAAACTACTGCGCAAAGTGTTTCAGCGCAAGCAAAACAAGCTACCAACCCATTATTAGAAAAAAGCACACTACAGTACGAAAACCCTGACTTTGCAGTCATCAAAGATGAGCATTTTTTACCTGCCTTTAATCAAGGTATGGCGCAGCAAATGGCGCAAGTACAAGACATTATTAATAATACAGCCCCTACGACTTTTGAAAACACCATCGTGGCACTTGAGCAAAGTGGCGAGTTATTAACGCGTGCAAGCAGCATTTTTTACAACCTTGCAGGCTCTAGCTCAAACCCAGCGCGTCGTGAGCTTCAAAAAGAACTTGCACCAAAGCTTGCAGCGCACAGAGACAACATCTTTTTAAATGATGCGTTATTTAAAAAAGTAGCCACACTTTTTGAAGAAACACGACTATTAGACGTTTACTATAAACGTTTTGTGCGCTCAGGCGCTCAGCTTAATGATGAACAAAAGCAGCAAATACGTGATATTAACTCATCGCTATCAACCTTAACGACGCAGTTTTCACAAAACTTACTTGCGCTAAGTAAAAGTAATGTTGTCATCGTAAAAGACCAAAAAGAGTTAGCTGGCTTATCGGCAGGTCAAATTGAACAATTTGCTAATGCAGCCACAGAAGCCGGCCACGAAGGGCAGTATTTAATTAAAATCACCAATACCACTCGCCAGCCTGTTTTAGCTTCATTACAAAACCGTGATTTACGCGAGAAAGTGTGGCGTGCATCTTCAGAGCGCGCGCTAGATGGTGAATTTAGTAATCGCGACATTGTTGCGCAACTAGTTAAATTAAGAGCACAAAAAGCAAAGCTACTTGGCTACAACAGCTGGGCTGAATTTGGTTTAGAGTCGCAAATGGCTAAAAAACCACAAGCTGTATTTGATATGTTTGCTAGCATGGTGCCAAGGCTAACTCAAAATGTAGCGTTAGAAGCTGCCGATATTCAAGAAAAAATAAATGCATCTGCAGAGCAGTTCGAACTTAAACCATGGGATTGGTTATATTATGCCGAGCAAGTTCGTCAAGATAAGTACAACCTTGATGAAAAAGCAGTAAAAGAATATTTTGAGTTTAACCGTGTATTAGAAGACGGTGTATTCTTTACCATGAATCGTTTGTATGGCATTACATTTAAGCCACGTAACGATCTACCTGTGTATCACCCAGATGTAAAAGCATATGAAGTATTTGACGCAAGTGGTGAAAGCCTAGCTATCTTTTTTGCTGATTATTTTGCGCGTGAAGGTAAACGTGGCGGCGCATGGATGAGCTCGTTTGTTAAACAGTCTGGTTTGCATGGGCAAAAACCTGTTGTCGTGAATGTTATGAACATTCAAAAAGGCGCCAAAGGTGAGCCGACACTTATTAGCTACGATGAAACAACCACTATGTTCCATGAGCTTGGCCATGGCTTGCACGGTATGCTTTCAAAAGTAAAATACCCAACCTTATCTGGTACGTCAGTATCAAGAGACTTTGTTGAATTCCCGTCTACGTTTGAAGAAGATTGGGCAATGCACCCCGAAGTAATTGCTAACTATGCTAAACATTATCAAACAAGCGAGCCTATTCCGGATGAATTACTTGAAAAAGTAATTAAATCAAGAAGCTTTAACCAAGGTTTTGATACATTAGAATATGTATCTGCCGCTTTATTAGATATGGAATGGCATTCATTACCAGCAGATGCCCCACTGCAAGATATTGAAAAATTTGAGCAAGATATTTTAACAAAACACGGCGTTAACGTGCCATTTGTGCCGCCGCGTTATAAGTCTGCATTCTTTTCTCATTCAATGGGGGGCGGTTACTCTGCAGGCTACTATGCCTACATGTGGAGTGAAATTTTAGTAGCTGACGCTTTTGCTTATGTACAAGAGCAAGGAGGCTTAAAACGTGAACTAGGTGACAAATACCGTAAAGAAATTTTAGAAGTCGGTAACTCGCGTGACCTTATGGAATCGTTTAAAGCATTTCGTGGCCAAGAGCCAGACACATCAGCCTTACTTAAACGTCGTGGTTTAACAGCCACGGTTGAATAACAAGCTGTTAGTAGAGCTTGATGGCTACATAGCCATTAAGCTCTGCTTTATGCTATTACATTAAACTTCAAACGCCCCTCAGCCATTTTTATGGGTATTAATAATTGCCCAGCAGCAAAACGCCCCCCACTTACCCAACCTGTTTAACCTTAGCCGAGCATGTATACGCTAAAACATCGGCATAAAAATAATCGAGTCGCGCAAGCGATAGGCTAACTGGCTAAACTTTATTACAGGCACAAAAAAAGACGCCATAAGGCGTCCTAATATAGAATAATGGTGGAGAGAGAGGGATTCGAACCCTCGTTAGGGATTAACCTAAACACACTTTCCAGGCGTGCGCCTTCAGCCACTCAGCCATCTCTCCACAATGTTGCAGTGCAACAGCGCGCTATAGTATGAAATACACTTGCTTGGTGCAAGGCCTTTTTAACATCACGCTTTTAACTGCTCAATAATCAAACTAACCACCTATAAGCAAATAAAAAAGGCGATACCTGAGTATCGCCTTTATCTAATGCATTATATTGCCATCTATTATTTTGCCATATTGGCTGTAAAATCAAGCATGCGATTTAATGATTTAAGTGCGCCTTCGCGCAAATCCATGTCAACAAACACTTCTTTACCGCTGGCATCAATCAGTGCTTCCTCAATCGCTTGTAAGCCATTCATTGCCATCCATGGGCAGTGAGCGCAAGTTTTACACGTAGCGCCGCTACCGGCCGTTGGAGCTTCGAAAAACTCTTTCTCTGGGCATAGTTGCTGCATTTTATAAAAAATACCGCGATCGGTGGCTACAATAAACTTTTTATTAGGCATAGTTTGCGCTGCTTTAATTAGCTGGCTAGTAGAGCCAACTGCATCGGCTAATTCAACAATTTCAGCCGGTGATTCTGGATGCACAAGTACGCCCGCATCTGGGTGCAATGCCTTCATGTCTTTTAAGGCTTTGGTTTTAAATTCGTCATGTACGATACATGCGCCGTTCCACATGATCATATCGGCACCGGTATTCTTTTGAATATAGCTGCCTAAATGCTTATCTGGGCCCCAAATAATTTTTTCACCTTGCTCATCTAAGTGCTCTACTATTTCAAGTGCACACGATGAGGTAACTATCCAATCAGCACGCGCTTTAACCGCGGTAGAGGTGTTAGCGTATACCACCACTTTACGGTCTGGGTGTTGATCACAAAATGCTGAAAATTCATCAACAGGGCAACCAATGTCTAATGAACAGGTTGCTTCAAGGGTGGGCATAACGACAGTTTTATTGGGGGTTAAAATTTTAGCGGTTTCACCCATAAAACGTACGCCCGCGACGATGATCATGTCGGCTTCGTGTCTAGCGCCAAAGCGTGCCATTTCCAGTGAATCGGCTACACAACCGCCTGTTTCTTCAGCGAGTGCTTGAATTTCAGGATCAGTATAATAATGAGCAACAAGCACCGCGTTTTTTTCTTGCAGTAACTGCTTTATTCGCGCTTTATATTCGCCTTTTTCGTCTTGTGTTAACGGAGCTGGCTTAGGAGGAAAGATATAGCCTTCTGGCATAATAGTTTGAGCTAAACTCATTGTTCTCGACCACTTTATTTACAGTGTAATTAATAGTGCAAATTATACGAGAAACTAACACTAAATAATAGCAATCTAACAAGGCAGTTTATAAATAAAAATTAGGGAGATAGTAGGAAATATTTCATGTCGAAGAAAGTGTACCAGAAGTGGTGGGTCATGATGGACTTGAACCATCGACCAATGGATTAAAAGTCCACTGCTCTACCAACTGAGCTAATGACCCGCTCTGGTTTACTTATAAAAAGTAAGGCTGCGTAAATCCGCCGATTATAACCATTCAATAGAGAATGGTGGGTCATGATGGACTTGAACCATCGACCAATGGATTAAAAGTCCACTGCTCTACCAACTGAGCTAATGACCCGCTCTGGTTTACTTATAAAAAGTAAGTGCACGTAAATCCGCCGATTATAACCATTCTTATTCAATAGAGAATGGTGGGTCATGATGGACTTGAACCATCGACCAATGGATTAAAAGTCCACTGCTCTACCAACTGAGCTAATGACCCGCTCTGGTTTACTTATAAAAAGTAAGTGCGCGTAAATCCGCCGATTAGACCATTCTAAATATAAAAAAGAATGGTGGGTCATGATGGACTTGAACCATCGACCAATGGATTAAAAGTCCACTGCTCTACCAACTGAGCTAATGACCCGCTCTGGTTTACTTATAAAAAGTAAGTACGCGTAAATCCGCCGATTAGACCATTCTAATATAAAAAGAATGGTGGGTCATGATGGACTTGAACCATCGACCAATGGATTAAAAGTCCACTGCTCTACCAACTGAGCTAATGACCCGCTCTGGTTTACTTATAAAAAGTAAGGCTGCGTAAATCCGCCGATTATAACCATTCAATAGAGAATGGTGGGTCATGATGGACTTGAACCATCGACCAATGGATTAAAAGTCCACTGCTCTACCAACTGAGCTAATGACCCGCTCTGGTTTACTTGTAAAAAGTAAGGCTGCGTAAATCCGCCGATTAAGACCAAACTTTATTAACAATAAAGAATGGTGGGTCATGATGGACTTGAACCATCGACCAATGGATTAAAAGTCCACTGCTCTACCAACTGAGCTAATGACCCGCTCTTTTTGTCGCATTTCGAGTGGGGTTACCATTCGTTTGCTGCGGGCGCTTATAATACTTATTTATAAAATGAGTGCAACCGAAATTGTCTCTTTTTTTAAGTTTTTATGTCTAGTTGAGCAATTTTAGACCGCTTATGACAAAAAGCAGTCTAATCAAGCATCAACATTTATTTTGATAAGCGATCTGTGGCTAATTTAGCAGCAGTTGTACTTGGGTACTGATTGATAAGCTCATTCAGTATTTTTTGTGCTTCTGCCTTCAAACCTTGCTCTTGTAAAAGTGTACCAAGCTTTAACATCGCATCTGGGCGTTTATTTGAATTTGGAAATTCGTTAACAACTACTTTAAAGTGCTCGGCTGCTTTTACACCGTCATTTTTAATCGTTAATAGTTGTCCCAGCCAATAATGTGCGTTTGAGGTGTACACTGAATTTGGATACGTTGTTAAGAACGCTTGAAATTCTGGAATAGCTTGGTCGTAGCGTTTATCTTTCATTATAAGCGCAACAGCACGTTCGTACGCTTCGTTTTCAGATAAATCGCTGCTGTAGCTCTGCTCATTACTAGGCTGTGTATAGTCTGTTGTAGGCGCTGGAGCCGTAGGCTTTGCATACGCTTGGCTAACACGGTTCTCAATTTCTTGATAAAGCTCGCGTTGACGCTGGAGTACTTTTTCAAGCTTATAGCTTTGCTCTTCAGTTACTCCGCGTATTTGACTAACTTCATCTTGCAGTAAATTGAGCTGTTGCTGTAACTCTACTTGTAAAAAATTACGCTGTTGCATCATACTTTCAAGTGTTGCTAAACGCTTTTCAATGCTTGACTGTGAACTTGCAGCTTCTGAAACAGGAGCGGGAGCAGCCATTAACTGGGTGCTCCCGCTCAATATCATGGCTGCCAAAATAATTTTCGGCTTCATAATATCTCTTATCTTAGTAAACTAGTACCGCACGGCGGTTTTTAGCGAAAGCTGCTTCTGTGCGAGTCTTAACCATTGGCTTTTCTTCGCCGTAGCTAACTACTGACATTTGGCTTGCAGAAACACCTAAGCTTTGTAGGTATTTTTCAACTGCTTGTCCACGGTGCTCACCAAGTGCAATGTTGTACTCTGGCGTACCGCGCTCATCTGCGTGGCCTTCAATTAATACTTTAACAGAAGGATTTTTAACTAAAAACTCAGCGTGTGCACGAAGTAAGTCTGCATATTTGCTTTCAACTGTCGCTTTATCAAAGTCAAAGTAGATAATTTGCTCTTGACGAAGCGCTTCGTACTTTTGACGAAGTTGCTCTTCTGCTTGTTGCTCTGGCGTCATTGTGGCTACTTCAACTGTATCCGTTGTTGTTTGCTCAACAGTTGCTTGGTTTGACTGGTTAGCTGCATTTTCGTCGATATCTGAAGATGAGCTACAAGCTGCTAGTGTCATTACTGGCACAGCAATTAGCAGGCCTTTAAGTATTTTGTTAAGTTGCATTGAGTAGATTCCTATTTTGAGTAAACCAGCAATTATTACTGTAAATATGGCGACCAAGCCGGTGCCTTTACTTGTCCATCAAGCACAGGTAAACGTGCTTTAAAACGGCCGTCCATCGATACTAGCGCAAGTACCTGTTTATTATTGTGGAGCGTGCTGTATATAATCATCGAGCCATTCGGCGCTATGCTCGGTGATTCGTCAAGGCGAGTTCGTGTTAAAACTTGAAACGCACCTGTAGCCAACTCTTTCTTAGCAAGATGATACTGTCCGTTAGTACGGTTTACCATCACTAATTCTTTTCCGTCTGGCGAAATAGAACCCGCTAGGTTCATGTCACCGTCAAAGGTTAATCTTTGCGTTCTGCCAGTTTTTAAATTTAACTTATAAATCTGAGCATTACCACCCCTTTCCGACGTAAATACTATATCTTCACCATTTGGGTACCACGAAGGTTCGGTATCTATACTACGATGGCGTGTTAATCGCGTCTCTTTACGTGTTAGTAAGTCTAATAAGTAAACCTCAGTTGCACCAGTTTTATCTTTTGACAGCACTAGCAGTAACTTTTTACCATCTGGCGAGAACTGCGGCGCGCCGTTAATTCCCTTGTAGCTGGTGATCAATTCGCGTTTACCCGTATAAATGTCTTGAATGTAAATTTGGCTCTGGCGATTTTCAAAGGTTACATACGCTAACTTAGTACCGTCAGGTGACCAAACCGGTGACATTAATGGCTCTTTTGAACGCAATAATACTTGTTCATTAAAACCATCGTAATCAGCAACCACTAACTGATAAGGCTTTTCTTCGGTATCTCGTACAATAACATAGGCTATTTTTGTTAAAAACGCGCCTTTTTCGCCAGTTAGCTTTTCATAAATAACATCACTGATGCGGTGCGAGTATCGACGAAATCCAGTTTCACCAATTACGCTTTGACGTGCTTCTAAAATATGGTCTTGGCTTTGAACAAGCTTACCGTTGCTCATCATTTGTGTTTCACCACCAGTAATTTGGCCGCGAATAACATCAACAAGCTCATAACGTACTAAGTAACGTCCGTTGGTTTGCTGTTCTACTTCACCCACTAAAACCGCTTCAACGCCTTTATTAACCCAAGCGCCGTAATCAATATCGCCGTCTTTATGTGGTTGTTGAGGCATTTGTGAAACACTAACTGGCTTAAATTTACCACTGCGCATTAGATCAGCAGCAATAACATCGCTAAGCTGCTCTGGAATAGGGCCAATACCTTGGTATTTAAAAGGCACAATCGCAATCGGTCTTGCACCGTCTATACCTTCAGTAATAACAATTTCAAGTGCCGCGTGTGCAACGCCCTGAAACCCTAATATTAAAACTAAACAGGCTATTTTAATTTTGTTAAACATGTCATCCCTTAAAACTCTGGCGCGATGGTTATATTAATATTCTTTAATTGTTCGAATACGTCTTTATCTTTCGATACCGGTAATGTGTCAGCCATGCGAACCGCTCTTAAAGCAGCTTCACACACTAACTTATCACCGCCTAACGACTTAACCTGCGTAACCAAGCCATTAAACCCAAGACGGAGATTAATGCGGCATTGCTGGTTTTTCATTTTTTCATCAATTAATAAGTTTTGCTGAATACGCGCCATAATTAATGCACGGTATTTATCAACTTCACTCACTACTTGCTGTTGACGTATTTTATTACGAGCAGCCTGCTCTTTGGCAAGTTGCTCTTGCAGTATTTGTTCTTGCAATGCTTGCTGACGTTTACGCTCGGCTTCTTCAGCACGTTTTTTACGCTCTTCTTCCGCTTTTTTAAGCGCGGCTTCTTCGGCTTTGCGTTTGTCGGCAGCCGCTTTAGCAGCATCTTCAGCTTCTTGCTTTTGCTTTTGCGCTTGTTTGGCTTTTGCTCGCTCACGTTGTTCTATTTCGCGGGCTTTTTTAGCTTGAGCTTCGGCTTCGGCTCTTTCTTTCTCTTTAGCTTTACGCTGCTGCTCTAGCTTTTTAATGCGTCTTGCTTCAGATTCACTTTGCTTACGTGCATCGGCTGCACGGCGCTCTAAATCACGAATGCGTTTATCTTCAGCGCGCTTTTTATCTTCTTCTTTTTTGCGTAACTCAGCAATTTTTTGCTCAACCTGCTGTTGATCCACGGTCACAGCAGACACCGCATTTTCTGGCTCAGGAATGGCGGCATTAAGCGTCACTTCCATTACTTTAGGTTTAGGTGGATGAATGTTTGCTGATGCATACAAAAATCCCCCTAATGCTAAATGCAGTATTACTGATTTGATTAACGACGTATTCATATGACTACTTGGTCCCCTCAAAGGATTCGGTCATTAAGCCTACCGATGGTACACCTGCATTCTTCAAAAAATCCATGAGCAGTAACACTTCTTGATACGACACTTTACCTGAGCCTTTAATCATTACTGGGGTATCAGGGTTTTTCATTAGTTGTAGTTTAATTACAGCGGCTACATCTAATGCTTCCATTGGCTCTTCCGGATCAGTACCTATGCTTACATAGTATTTACCTTGCGAATCAATAGAGGCAATAATGGGCGGCGTATCTTTGGTATCAACTAAGTCTGACTCTTCCATTTTTGGTAGGTCTACTTTTACGCCATGGGTTATTAATGGCGCAGTGGCCATAAATATAATAAGCAACACCAACATTACATCAATGTATGGTACTACATTAATTTCTGCGACTGGGCGACGCTTTTTACGCTGGTACATTCGCTTGAGCCTCTATTTGGGTAGCTGCTTGACGGTGTAAAATATTGGCAAATTCTTCCATAAAGTTAATGTAATGAGATTCTAACTTTTCAACTTTATTAGCAAATCGGTTATAGGCAATAACGGCAGGAATAGCCGCAAATAAACCCATTGCTGTTGCAATCAAAGCTTCTGCTATACCTGGTGCAACCATTTGTAAGGTTGCTTGTTTTACTTCACCTAAGGCAATAAAGGCATTCATAATACCCCATACTGTACCAAACAAACCTATGTAGGGGCTAATTGACCCAACGGTTGCTAAAAACGATAAGCTTGATTCTAGTTTTTCTATTTCACGAGAAAGCGCAACCCGCATTGAACGGTGCGTGCCTTCCATAACAATGCCTGCACTTTGAAAGGTATTTTTTTTGTGGCGTGCAAACTCTTTAAAACCTGAGGTGAATAACGCTTCAATACCCGTTGATTGACCACCGCGTGATGAAATTTCGTTATATAGCTTACTTAGGTCAACACCAGACCAAAAACGTTGCTCAAATTTTTTGGCATTTGCTAAGGCGTCAGAGATGGCTTTTTTACGTTGAAAAATAATAGCCCACGACATAACCGACATAGCAACCAACGCTAGCATTACTAATTGCACAAGCAAACTGGCTTCTAGAATTAGATCTAAAAAATTAAGCCCTGATCCCACGTTAAACTCCTAAATAATTAAAAACATCAAATTGATTTATTTGAGTAAGGTAACTTTGTAACACATTAGCCACCATTAAAGTTCAGCTAGTGTATCTAGTGTATTTCCTGCTGACAACGATATTGCTGTGAATAGCCAACAAAAAACGTTAAAAAAATAGTTTTACTACTTAACTCTTGTTTTACTGTATAAATAAATAACAATAAGGCTATCTATGAGCCCGCTTAATTTCACTAAAGAGTCACAGAAATACGCTGTTTATTCAAAATTAATGCATAAGCACTCATAAACACTACACGCTTACCTTAACGTAATAGTAAAACTAATACCGAACGTTTATATGTTAATATACATAAACAAAGCATTTCATTAACTTATAGAATTAATGGTTAATTAACATGCAACATTAAGTAAAAACAGAAAACCCCTGCTATTAGTTTTTTTAATCTGAAAATATAAATTTTCTAGTTTGAACAAATTCTGCCGCTTCGGTATTATTCTTCCATACCGAGCTAGCGCATTAAATGAAAGCTATTTCATTGAATCCAGTTCTTCGTAATATGATTTATTTCGTATTACTTTTTTACTTCTTGGGGTATGACCTCAATAAGTAAAACGTAGTTCCCTAGATTACTTCCTTAAACTTGTTGTTTGCCCGCATTATTTGCGGGCTTTTTTTTGCCCGCAATTTGTCAAATCAGCTACACTCGGCCTCAGTAACGTTACAGCAGGCGCACAATAGCCTGATATGTCTTAACGCTCAGTGAATTATTGGCAAAGTAAAATACGTCTAAATTTAGCTTTTGCTC
Organism: Pseudoalteromonas issachenkonii; assembly: GCF_002310795.1. Lineage (NCBI taxonomy): Bacteria > Pseudomonadati > Pseudomonadota > Gammaproteobacteria > Alteromonadales > Pseudoalteromonadaceae > Pseudoalteromonas > Pseudoalteromonas issachenkonii. Next base: position 1,274,093 of record NZ_CP011030.1, on the reverse strand, counting down.
ATACTAAAAAGCCACTGTCGTTAAAATGACAGTGGCTTTAGAAAGAGTCTAGTTATTCTGGTTATTTAATCTTTTTTAGGTAACAAGCCAAAATGGTGGTACGCATTATCAGAGACAATTCGCCCTCGCGGCGTACGCTGAATAAATCCTTGTTGAATTAAAAAGGGTTCAATCACATCTTCTATGGTTTCTTTCTCTTCGCCTATTGCCGCGGCTAAGTTGTCAAGGCCAACAGGGCCACCCATAAACTTTTCGATGATGGCGAGTAAATATTTACGGTCCATGTAATCAAAACCGCTTTTATCAACGTCAATCATGTCGAGGGCTTGTTGAGCTACCTCAGTATTAACCGTACCGTCTGACTTTACTTGGGTGTAATCGCGCACTCGGCGCAACAAACGATTTGCAATACGTGGCGTACCGCGCGAACGTTTGGCTATTTCGGCCGCGCCATCGTCACACATTTCTAAACTAAGATAATGCGCTGAGCGCCCCACAATATGTGATAAGTCTTCCACAGAGTAAAACTCTAAGCGTTGAACAATACCAAAACGGTCACGCAGTGGAGAAGTTAATGATCCCGCACGGGTAGTTGCACCAATGAGTGTAAACGCGGGTAAATCAAGCTTAATAGAACGCGCTGCAGGGCCTTCACCTATCATAATATCGAGCTGGTAATCTTCCATTGCGGGGTAGAGTATTTCTTCAACTTGCGGGCTCAAACGGTGAATTTCATCAATAAACAGTACATCACCTTCTTCAAGGTTAGTGAGCAATGCGGCTAAATCGCCCGCTTTTTCAAGCACAGGCCCAGACGTGGTTTTAATATTTACGTTTAATTCGTTCGCCACAATATTAGCAAGCGTGGTTTTACCTAAGCCTGGTGGGCCAAATATCAATAAGTGATCCAACGCTTCGCTGCGGCTACGCGCAGCTTCAATAAATATTTCCATTTGTTGCTTAACATGCGGCTGACCACGATAGTCGGCCAGTAACTTAGGCCTAATAGCACGGTCTATGGTGTCTTCGTTGGTTTTTTCAGCAGCATCTATTAAGCGATCAGCTTCGATCATAATTTACTCACAGCATTGATTTCAAAGATTCTTTAATTAGAACCTCAGTCGACATATCGGGTTTGCTTACTGATTTTACTGCTTTTTGCGCTTGTGGCAATTTATAACCGAGCGCCACTAACGCCGAAACCGCATCATCAGCCGCATTATTGGCTATAGTTGCATCGCTCGCAGGCTCTATTACGGCGCTATCGCTAAATGGGGTAAATAAGTCATTACCCCAATTTTTTAATCTGTCTTTCATTTCGAGCACTAAGCGCTCTGCGGTCTTTTTGCCCACCCCTGGCAGTTTAACCAAGGCAGTGGCATCTTCATTATTTACACAACTTACAAACTGCTGCGCCGACATGCCCGACAAAATGGCTAAGCCTAATTTAGGCCCTACTCCATTGGCTTTTAACAGCTCTCTAAATAACGCACGTTCGGTTTTATTATTAAAGCCAAACAATAACTGTGCGTCTTCGCGTACTACAAAATGAGTGTACACAATGGCGTTGTCGCCTACTTTAGGCAAATCGTAAAAACAGGTCATTGGCATTTGTACTTCGTAGCCAACGCCGCTCACTTCTAATAGTATTTCTGGGGGCTGTTTTTCAACTAACACGCCGTTTAAGCGACCTATCATTGTTATTTCCTTAGACGTCCTCTAACGGTTTTGCTTGCGCTACCCGCTAGTTTTATTAAATTTTGTTCAGAGTGGGCATGGCAAATTGCAATTGCAAGCGCATCCGCCGCATCGGCTTGCGGCGTACCTGGCAGTTTAAGTATGTTTTTAACCATATGTTGAACTTGCGATTTATCTGCCCCACCGTTACCCACAACGGCTTGCTTTATTTGCCGTGCTGAGTATTCAAAAACCGGTAAGTCGGCCATAGAGGCACCGACAATCGCAGCACCACGGGCTTGACCTAGCTTTAAAGCAGAATCAGGGTTATGCGCCATAAATACTTTTTCTATAGCAAATGTTTCAGGCGAAAATTGCTCTATAAGTTGCGTAATGCCCTGGTAAATCATTTTAAGTCGGGTGGGAAAGTCATGATCGGCTAATTTAATACAGCCACTGCCTAAGTATGTAAACTTGGCACCTTGATGCGCAACCACACCGTAACCCGTTAAACGCGAGCCCGGATCGATCCCTAAAATTATGGCCAAACAGCACTCTCATTATTGTTATTTATTAATAGTGCTAATAATGCCAGAGCACTGTATAAATTACCAGTACAAAGCAAAAACAAAAATGCCTACTTAAAAAGTAGGCATTTAAACGCTATTTGGCCGCAAAGTTTACGCCAATGCGCGTACTAAGCCTTGGGTATTTTGTTTAAGCGTACGGGCAATCATAAAATAGCCTAACCCTGCTACAAACACGCCGCCAGCAACGGGGCCTATAATCCAAATATTAGGATGCAGCTTACCCGCTAAATCAAACATTTGCTGCTGAACAATCAATAACGCAATATCGCTGAAAAATGCAGCCACCAGTCCGGCTAAACCGCCCAGTAATAAAAACTCATACAAGGTGGCATTTTTGATTAATCGGCTTTTAGCGCCCAAAGTACGCAGTATCACAATTTCTTGCATCCGCTCACCTAAGCTTGCTTGCACCTGCGATATAAGTACCAACGCGCCACACAACACCACAATAGCCAGTACAAAGCCAATAGCTAACGACACTTGCTCAATAGTCGATTGAATTTGTTTAACAAAGTTGTCTACATCAATCGCTGTAATAGTGGGATATGCCCGCAATAGCTGGCTAAAGTCGCGCTTTTGCTCAGGCTCAATACGTACTGATGAAATATACGTGGCCGGAAAGCTGCTCAACACATCAGGGCTTAAAATAATGAAAAAGTTAGGTTTAAGCGTGGCCCAATTAACTTTACGTACACTGGTAATTTTAGCGTCGAACGACTGCGCACCAATTAAAAACGTGAGGGTATCGCCCATTTTCACATCAAGGCGCTTCATCATCGACTCTTCAAGTGAGGCCTCAGCTACTGCGTCATCGCCAAACCACTGGCCATCGATAATGTCATTTTGTGAAGGGACTTCCTCAAGCCAAGTTAAGTTAAGCTCGCGGCCAATACCTGAGCGGGCTTCTTCGTCTTTTTTCTCGTTGTCTTGCAATGACACTTCACGTGCTACTGCTTCGCCATTTACTGCATTCACGCGGCCACGAATCGTTGGGTAAAACTCCGACACTTGAATGCCTTTTTGCGCTAAGTATTCATTTACCGGATCCAGCTCATTTTGCGTAATATTAACCAAAAAGGCATTAGGTGCATCGCTTGGTAACTGAGACTGCCAATCCGAAATAATGTCGTTTTTTAGCACAATTAAAAACAACAGTAATTTAATCGCTAGCGAAAAACTAATTAGCTGCACCGCATTAACGTTGGCGCGCTTTTGAATAGACGCAATAGCCAACGACCAGCTGTTACCTGGCTTTAAGCCAAGCTTTCGGCCCCCGCCAAATATTAATTTAGAAATTAAAAACAACACTAAAATAAGCGCAAGCGTTGAGGCAAATAAAATAAGGGTAATTTTAATATTGTTACTAAATAACCACATTAATAAAAATACCGTTAAGGCGCTAAGCCCTAAATGGATTTTACTTACCGCAAGGCGGTCGCCTAAATTACGGCGAAGCACTCTAAGTGGTGGAATATCAAATAAATCTAACAATGGCTTAATAGAAAACATAACCGCACAAATAACCCCGGTGCTAATAGCCACCAGCCAAGGTTTTAACCCTGCCATGGGCAGTTCGGTTCCCATGCTTTTTGCAAGGTAACCAGTTGCAACTTCTTGTAAGCCGTAACCAATAGCAAGGCCAACGACTACCGCCATGGTACACACCATTAATAAGTGCATAAGGTAAATTTTGCGGATCATATCGCGGCTGCCACCTAAGGTTTTCATCATTGCGACTGGGTCATATTGGCGCTCACAATAGCGCTTAGCCGATACTGCAATAGCAACCGCGGCTAATATAATGCCCAGCAAACCTGCTAACAATAAAAAGCTTTCGGCTCTGTTTAAGCTATTTGAAATAGGAGACTGGCGGTCTTTTACACCATACCAGTTTTGGTTTTCTTTGAGTTGCGGCTTTAACCAGTCGTAAAAACTATTGATGTCGTTTTCATCACCTGCATATAACTGGCGGTAAAATACACGACTGCCTGGCTGTATTACTTCGGTTTTTGCCACATCATCTATGTTTATGAGCACCCTACGGCTACTAGAGAACACATTAAATGGCGCATCGGGTTCTTCTACAATCACCTTTTCAACATTAAATAACGCGGCACCTAATTCAACTTGGTCGCCTACGTTTATGTTTAAGCTATAAAAAACTGACTCACTTAACCATACGTTACCAAGGCTTGGCGCACCGGGTGCAACCTCAGTTTGGGCATTCAAACCCGACTTAACTTTCAATTGGCCTTTAAGCGGGTAACTGTTTGATGCAGCCTTCACCGAGCTAAACTGCATTTGATCGTTTGCAAACAGCATAGTGTCAAAGTACACCATTTGTGCAGTTTGTAAGTTTTGTTGTTCTGCTTTGGTTATAAAGGCGGTATCTATAGCGTGATTGCTGGCAAGAACACGATCTGCTGCTATAAATGCACTGCTTTTTTGTGCAATACTTTGTGCAATTCGCTCAGTTACCATAGATAAAGTAAGCACGGTTAATACCGCTAAAGCAATGGCAGCACTTATTACGGTTAGTTCACCACGGCGAAACTCACGAGAAAATAATTTAAGCGCTAATTTAGCCCACATTTGCCATTTCCTCTGTTGAATTTTGTACCAGCTCCCCCGCCTCTATTTGAATAATGCGTTCACATTTTTGTGCTAAGGCTTCATCGTGAGTGACTAAAATGAGGGTTGTACCGTTTTGCTTATTTAAATCAAATAATAACGACTCAATCATATGGCCATTTTTGCTATCTAAGTTAGCTGATGGCTCATCGGCAAACAATATTTTTGGTGAACCCACAAATGCACGGGCAATCGCAACACGTTGTTGCTCACCACCAGATAACTGCGACGGGTAATGATCAACCCGATGGCTTAAGCCTACTTTTTCAAGCAAAGCGAGCGCTTGTTCTTTGGCGTCTTCTTTACCTGCAAGCTCTGCTGGTAGCATCACGTTTTCAAGTGCAGTTAAACTTTGTACCAACATAAAAGACTGAAATACAAAGCCAACTTTTGCAGCTCTGAGTGCGGCCCGCGCTTCTTCGTCTAATTCGTGCAGCGGCTCCCCATCTAACATTACTTCGCCGCTGCTTGCCGTATCAAGCCCTGCTAATAAACTTAATAAAGTGGATTTACCTGAGCCCGACGTGCCAACAACAGCAACAGACTCACCGTGCTTGACATTAAAGCTGATGTCGCTGAGGATGGACAACTCACCTTCAAGGGTAGATACAACTTTAGACAAACCATTTACTTGAATTATATTTAATTGAGAAAGCGCTGACATATGACTCATTCAATCCTACGTTTTGTATTTATTTTATTTTTAGTTATTAACCCCCTTACTGCGGCAGCTAACAACACGATTTTAATACTTGGTGACAGTTTAAGCGCAGCCTATGGCTTAAAACAAGAACAAGGCTGGGTGCAATTGTTACAAGATAAATACGATGCCGAGCAACGTAATATCAACTTAGTTAATGCCAGTATTAGTGGTGAAACCACTGGTGGCGCCCTGCGCAGACTTGATACATTGCTTGAGCAATATCAACCAACTCATGTGCTCATAGAGCTTGGCGCTAATGACGGCCTACGCGGTTTTCCAGTTACTAAAATGCAAGACAACTTGACCGCTCTAATTGAAAAAAGCCAAGCAATAGATGCACAAACCGCGCTAATGGAAATTTATATTCCACCTAACTATGGCCCACGTTACAGTAAAATGTTCACCGATAGTTTTGCCAGTGTTAGCAAAGCCACAGGCTCGTATTTAATGCCGTTTTTTGTACTTAAAGTAGCAGGCAAAAGCGAGCTAATGCAAAACGATAACTTACACCCTAACAAAACTGCGCAACCAATACTACGAGATGAAATGTATAACACGATCAACCAGTGGTTAAATAAAGAGTAAGGCCGTGTAAAACTTCTGGCGCAAGCGCTTAATATTAAACGCTTGCGCAATAAACATCCAAACAAACAAATGCTTATTGATTTTTTTAAAAATACACGTACTATTGCAGTCGAAGTCGGTATGTGGCGCAGCTTGGTAGCGCACTGTCATGGGGTGGCAGGGGTCGAGAGTTCGAATCTCTCCATACCGACCATTTAAATCCTTTCAAAACTCAGTTTTATCCAGTAAAAACCATTTCCCTTTCGCACTACCTAATTTAATAATAAAAAATATCGCACATTTATCGCACCAACCAATTTATTAGCTGTTTTCCTGCTTTTTGATTTCAGAGGTATTGAGATTATGTGACGCCACAGTTAAATACTTTTCAAATAATAAAGAAGCACATACCTACTTTTAATTTTTGATGTATTGGCTTGAGTTCGTTGATATGCAGCTGTGGGCAGGCACTCAATAATTATGATGTCTGAAGTCAAGATTTGGGCCTTTTCTATACATTAGTTTGTTTTCAAGCCATGCCGAGCGCCAATAAACAGTTAACACAAATAGTAGCAGAACTAAAATCAGCATTTTTGAATCCTTTGCGATAGAGTTTAGGGTTATCTAAACAAAGCTATATCTAATAAGCACTACAACTAATATTCCCCACCCCAACCCTAAATCAATGCACCTTTTTCACCCATGATGACTCGCTAAAATATAAGAAGAAACTATTAAAATGAGCATTTAAATAACAGGATCTTCCGCTAAATTTGCTGTTCAATAATTGTTCGGCTATTACTATATTATAGGAACTACATTTACTTGCGGGATGCTTGATGGACCTTAAAAAAGTAAATAAAAAATCTAATTCACCTAGCTCAAATGTAAATATGAACGAAGCCTTTTTAACTCAACTAGTTAGTTGTTTACCCATGGGGGCAATGGTAGTTAATACTGATGCTCAGATCCTTTTTGCCAATAGTCAACTATCTGAAATACTGGGCTATGAGGATTCAGAACTCATAGGGATGAACATAGATAGTTTACTTCCAGCTCAATTTAAAGCCAATCATACCCACTTGATGAGTCAGTTTTTTGCTAACCCTCGAAAACGCTTAATGGGTGAAGGCCGTGAGTTATTTGCGAGTCAAAAAAGTGGTAAGCAAATCCCAATTGAAATAGGTTTAAACCCAATACACGGACAACAAGAATTAGTTTTAGCTACATTGGTTGATATATCGCAAAGGCTGCGCGCAAATAATATGTTTCAACGATCTATTCAGGCTGCGCCACATGGTGTGTTAATAGTTGACCAAGCAGGCATTATACAAGCGGTAAATCAATCGTTATGCAAATCTTTTGGCTACAGTGAAATAGAACTACTCGATAAAAAAATGGAAATGTTATTACCGCAGCGCTACCAAGGACATCATTCAGCACTTCGTCATTCATTTCATCGTGAACCCAGTGTCAGAAGGATGGGAGTAGGCAGAGATTTAACCGCGTTACACAGAGACGGTAAAGAATTCCCGGTTGAAGTAGGCTTGAGTCCTTTTATAAACACCAATGATGAAGACATGGTATTTGTTTCGTTGTTAGATATAACAGAACGAAAACGAATGGAAACTGAGTTAAAAGAAAATAACACAAGTTTGAAGGAGTTTACCTATGTAGCTTCTCATGATTTACGCTCTCCATTGCGGGGGATTTCAAACTTAATTGAATGGATAAAAGAAGATTTGGGCACTACCACGCCTGAAGTAGAATACAACTTAACGCGTATTGATGATCGTATTCATAAAATGGAGACGTTAATTGATAATTTATTGGCCTATGCAAGGGCGGGGAAAGCTACCCAAGATACTCAAGTAATCGATATTCATAAATTAATCTCTAACGTCACCGAACTGTTAGATTTACCTGCTGGAATGAAGCTTCATAAAGACATTCAATTAAATACCATCGTCACTGCATGGACGCCGCTTGAAACCGTTGTTCGCAATTTGTTAAGTAACGCTATTAAACACCACGACAGTAAAGAGGGAACTATAGAGATTCGTTGTGTAGCAGAAAATACGCTTTGCCATATCACTGTGACTGATGATGGCCCCGGTATACCAGCAGAGGCTTACGAGCGTATTTTTAGTTTGTTTCAAACAACCTCTGATGATAAGTCGGGCTCAGGTATTGGGCTGTCTATTAGTCGGCGTCTGGCACAAGCTCATGGTGGGCGCATTTCCGTTAGCTCAAATGAACCGCAAAAAGGGTCTACATTTCATGTTTGGTGGCCGCGCTTTGCAAGGAAAGAGAATTTATGATTAAAAATCTATCTATACTGCTTGTTGAGGACGATGATGTTGCCGCGGAAGCCGTAACAAGAAGCCTAAAAAAAGTAGATCCTAAAATTAAAATAATTTGGAAACAAAATGGAAAACTGGCGTTAGATGCGTTACGAGAAAAAGCACAACAAAAAGAAATATCAGAGCCCTACTTAGTATTGCTAGATCTGAATATGCCAGTAATGAATGGGTTTGAATTTTTAGAGCACATTCGTAAAGATAAAAAATTAAACGATACCGTTGTATTTATACTAACAACCTCCAATGAGGATAACGACCGCACTCGCGCGTACCATAACAACGTAGCAGGTTATATGGTGAAACATGCAATTGGCCCGCAGTTTGCCAAATTAGCGACACTTATGGATGCTTATATACATGCCGTTGAGCTTGAATAAGCCATCTTAGCAAGAGATATGAATATGATAACTTCAATAGATAATTTTGAAACCTGCGACAGTATTAACCTACTCATTGTTGATGACGATGCGGTTGATAGAGAACAAATACGTCGTATGATATCTCGCTCAAATATACAGGCGAAAATTTCAGAGGCATCCTCTATTGAAAGCTCGATGTCTTATCTTGAACATGGTGAGTTTGATTGTGTCATTGTTGATTACCGATTAGGTATCGGATCGGGGCTTACCCTGCTAAATAATATTAGAAAGACTGAAAATAACCACTGTGCTGTGATTATGATCACGGGCTTAGGAGATGAAAAAATAGCAGCAGAAGCTATGCGGCTAGGAGCAAGCGATTATTTACTTAAAAATCAATTAAAAAGCGATCAGTTGATACACTCTATATCTAGCTCCATTCAACGCGCAAACTTAGAAAAAAAACTTCATGACATGGCACACTACGATAGCCTAACAGGCTTAGCAAGCCGCCCTATTTTAATTGATCAACTCCAACAGGCCATTACATCTGAGCAAAAGCTCGCCGTTGCCTATTTAGATTTAGATAATTTTAAACCCATTAATGACAAATACGGTCACGAAACCGGTGACTTCGTTTTGAAAACTATTGCCCAAAGACTAAAAAGCACATTACGCAAAGAAGATACACTCGCGCGTATTGGCGGAGATGAGTTTATCTTTTTATTAAGAGGGGCTGCGCACACGATACAAGAATATGAGACTCTGTTACAAGAGGTGCTGATTGAGGTAAACGACCCAATAAAATTAGCAGAGTTTTCGTGCTCCGTTCAAATTTCAGTCAGCATCGGCGTAGCACTTCCCAGTGATGATGGCTTAACTTGTGATGACATTTTACGCAGAGCCGATCAAACAATGTACCAAGCAAAAAGATCAGGAACAAACCGAATTCTGTTTTTTGATCCAGAAGAAGAAAGCCTAAGGCATGCAAAACATGATTTATTATTGGCTGCTGAAAAAGGCATTGCTCGCAAAGAGTTTATTCTTCATTATCAACCAAAGGTCAATTTGATGGATCACCAGTTGATTGGCGTTGAAGCCTTAATACGCTGGAATCACCCTACTTTGGGTTTACTTTACCCTGGTCACTTTTCAGAGGCATTAGAGCACCCACACATTGGTATATTAATTGGTGAATGGGTACTTGCTGAGGCCTTAAAACAACATAAAATTTGGACAAGAAATCATCTTTCTATGAGTGTAAACATCTCTCCAGCTCATTTGCTTAGTGAGGGCTTTGTTGAAAACCTCAGAGAGTTACTCATCAGCACTAATAATATAAAACCAAAAACCCTCGAATTAGAAATTTTAGAGAGCACTACAATTGGAAACGTTGAACAGGCAGTCGACGTTCTCAATGGTTGTCGAAATTTAGGTGTAAGTATTGCGTTAGACGACTTTGGTACAGGTTACGCTTCGTTGAGTTATTTAAAAAAATTACCTTTAGATACATTAAAAATAGATCAAAGCTTTGTTAAAAAGCTCCTATCAGACCATGAAGACAAGTCCATCGTTACGTGTATCGTGGCGCTAAGTAAAGCATTTGGGTATAACCTAGTTGCAGAGGGGATAGAGTCACAAGAGCTCGAAAAAGTACTTATAGGCATGGGTTGCTATCATGGGCAAGGCTATTATATTGCCAAACCAATGTCTGCAGAGAAGATGAACTTATGGATAAAAAATATGACATCAACTAAGCACTGACCCTAAATAATATTCCTCTATTTGGGTTGCCAGTGATACACATAAATTGGTGTTTGGTAAAAATCTTTAAGCTTGATCATTCTAGTTGGTTTATATGATGGCAAAGCGAAGGTGTTACTCACAATAGTGATTTTATTATTAACTACGTCATGTTTTAACTTTTCTTCAAGCGCTACCATACCACCTGGAAACAAGTAACACACCAGAGTAGACACTGTACTAAAATCGGCATTTTTAAAGTCTTTACGATAGAGGGTAAGGTTATTTAAACCTAAACTATATTTAAAAAGCATTGAAATTAACCAAGGAAACCACGATAACTCATAGCCAATAACCTGTTTATTAGGATGCCTTTTGGCAACCGGTATAACAAGCGTTCCCCAACCTGAACCTAAATCAATTAATGCGCCTTTTTCATCCATGCTTATTGCAGCAAGCATAGTTTGGCGCGCTTTGCTTGAGCTCATCATCGGTGAAATTCCCGTTTTTAGCGTTCCCCAAACAATAGATAAAGCGATTAGAAGGACTAAAAAGAAAAGTCCGATAGCAATAAAGTCCATACTAACTAACACCTGATAACGGTTGAATATTGATGATTTCACCTGAGCTATTTCGCTTTTACATAATAAAACTAGTGAAACCATTACATAGTGTGCCATTTGTTTAAATTTATTTTATATTTAACACCTGTTTAAAATAAAACCACAAAAAAAGCGCCATTTGGCGCTTTTTAAATTAGTAGTAAGGTATTAGTGCTTACGCCCTACGCCGTTGCGCACCATATCTTGGCCGCTTTGAAAAATCTCTTCGGTAATTTCACGGGCTAATAAAAGTTGTTGCTTGTCATCAAACACCGCGACAAAACGGCTGCCGTCGGCATTGTTAGTTGCCATGCCGACGCCTGCTACGCCAGTTAAACCTAAACCGCCGTTTTCCACTTGCAGTAAAAAGCTTTCAAGTTCAGCGAGAGTGTCGATTGCGGTTAGTTTGTTTTCCATTGTGGTTGCTCTATGTGTTGCTCGCCATAGCGAGTCTGTCAATAATATGCGGTTATTTTACAGCACACAGTAAAAACTTAAACCACCTTATAGGCAAAGTCATAACAACATTCTGTAAAGCAAAATTAAAAGTATTTGTAAAAACCCCGCAAATGCGGGGTTTTAAGTATTAGCTTTGCTTCATTGTGCCTTGTTGTTCAAGGCGGGTATGCCAGCTGAATGCTTCTTCTAAAATATGAGGCGTATGGCCGCCACGTACACAAGCACGCTCGTAGTAATCAAGCATAGCGTTGCGATAATCTGGGTGTACACAGTGTTTAATTACTTCAACAGCCCGTTCGCGTGGCGCTAATCCACGTAAATCAGCAAGGCCTTGCTCGGTCACTAAAATATCAACATCGTGCTCGGTATGATCGACGTGGCTTACCATAGGTACCACGCTTGAAATAGCGCCGCCTTTAGCAATTGATTTAGTTACAAACACTGATACATGCGCATTACGTGCAAAGTCGCCTGAACCACCAATACCGTTCATCATTTTAGTACCGCATACATGGGTTGAGTTAACGTTGCCATATATATCAAACTCAAGTGCCGTGTTAATTGCAATAATACCTAAACGACGCACAATTTCAGGGTGATTCGACATTTCTTGTGGGCGAAGTACTAGCTTATCGCGGTACTTTTCAAGGTTATTAAATACTTGTGCGTTACAACGCTCTGATAAAATAATTGAACACCCAGAAGCAAAATTAAGTTTACCCGCATCAATTAAATCAAAGGTAGAATCTTGTAGTACCTCTGAGTACATAGTGAGGTCTTTAAAATCTGAGTCTAATAAACCCATCATGACTGCATTGGCTATGTTACCAATACCCGCTTGTAATGGGCCTAAGTTTGCAGGCATGCGCTGTTGCGCTACTTCTTCTTTAAAAAAGTTAACTAAATGGCGGGCAATAGAGGCGGTATCGGCATCTGGGTCGGTTACTGTTGAAAATGAGTCACTTTGATTGGTAAATACAATACCCACAATTTTAGCCGGATCGATTGGAATAGCAGTACTACCGATACGGTCATCTACTTTCACTAGCGGCACTGGAGTACGCGTTGGACGATACGATGGAATGTATATGTCGTGCAGCCCTTCAAGCTCTGGCTGATGTAACATGTTAATTTCTACAATTACTTCTTTAGCAAAAATAGCAAAGCTTGCTGAGTTGCCCACTGACGTTGTAGGTACTATGTGGCCTTCTTCTGTAATAGCAACGGCTTCAATCACCGCTACATCAGGCATAGTTAACTGATGATTACGTAACTGTTCAACAGTTTCTGATAAATGCTGGTCAATAAACATGACCTCACCGTTGTTAATTGCTTTACGTAATGTGCTGTCTACCTGAAATGGCATACGACGCGCTAACGCACCTGATTCAGTAAGTAGCTTATCTAAGTCGTTACCTAATGACGCGCCCGTCATTAGGTTAATTTTCATTGGGTTTTCAAGTACACGCTCGGCAAGTGCACGTGGTACAGCTTTCGCTTCACCAGCACGAGTAAAGCCACTCATGCCCACGGTCATGCCGTCTTTAATAAATAAACTGGCCTGCTCTGCAGACATCACTTTGTTGTGTAAGTCACTACGACGAATTCGTTCTAATTGCATTTGGAACCCCTTAAACCCCATTATTATTTGGGCGCTATTCTAAGTATTTCCTTATGCTTCGTAAGCTAGACCTAAGTCTCATTTACGCATTGTTGGTATAAAAACGTTGCAGAGCGCTTTAATTTTGTACACTTTATTACTTAACTTATTGCTGTTATTGGGGTTAGAATACCAAAAAATCTATTCAATCATTTAACTAAACAAGCTTAAAAACAAATATAATTACTTTAAATCAATTACTTATAAATTCAGCCAGGAAAGCTGAGATTATAAATTGTATAAAAATAAAGCCGTATAGGCCAAATCTTACAAAATAATAAACTGGTCATTCATTGGGCAGTAACCTTGTAAGGAATAGAATCTACGATTTACGTATTAAGGAAAATACATGGATTTGTCTGACGAAGAAATTAACTTTTTATCTGGGTTGTTTGAACCTAGTCAAAGTACAGCATTAATTAATGAAACAAAACTAACAGTACAAACATCAATACCAGATGGTATTGCGCATTTACTTGGTCAGGCTAAATTAACCCTATTAGCAGAAGTAGCTCATTACCAACTGTGGTTTCCACTTCAATTTAAAACCGATGAATTAGGCCATTTCAGTACTGTGTTAGCAGCCCCAGAAGTGATTGATACTAAAGGCACTCAACGTAGCTGGCGATTAAGTGAATTAAATATTCAAAGCCAAGGTTTTTGCATTGAATCTATCTCAAGCACAGGAATATTTTTAAAACCCACATCAATAAACAGTGAACTTGATGAGTTACAAAATATGCAATTTATTTTACCCAATGAAGCGGCTATATCATTAGACATAGAACCCGTTAGGCACAGTGAGTGTGGCATAGCAGCTAAAATAAAGCATATTCACCATGGTAAAGAGCAGTTAAGAGCGTATTTATTTGAAGTGCATAAACGTCAATTTTCAAGCTTATACCAGCTAGAGCACAAACAACAAAAATTGGAATTATCAAACTAAAAAAGCCACACAATGTGGCTTTTTTAACTTATTTTATCGAGTGACTTTTACTTTAAGCGTTTGGCTACATCAGCTACACGTTCGCCGTATAAACGAGCCGTTTCTAAATCGCCTGATGGAATTGCAGATTCATCTGCATCAGTAGGTGATTGCACTAATACACCAACCGAACCTCCTAAGTTATTGATATCTTTACGAGTTGATTCCAATTTATTGGCCGGTGGTAACCCCAGACTTACCCAAATTCCACCATGTTGCGAAGCCAACGTTTGCATACTAATTAGGGTGACTTGTTTGTCGCCATTTAGGCTGCCGCTATTGGTAAACCCGCCAAATACTTTGTCTTTCCACCCCATGGTAAACCAAACTTTAGAGGTAGCATCAACAAACTTTTTAAACTGCCAAGGATATGAGCCCATATAGGTAGGTGCGCCAAATATAATGGCATCTGCATTGTTTAATGCATCCCAATCGGTGTCTTTTATGTCGCCATTCTCATCGATTGCAATAAGCTGAGCGTTTGCTCCATCAGCTACAAATTCAGCCACTTTTTTGGTATGGCCATATCCCGAAAAATAAATAACCGCTACTTTACTCATGAACCTTCCTTTTGTTGTGATTTAATAAACACGCTTGTAACTATAGTATGGCCGCTTAATCTAAAATCAACTAAGCAGCGTGTTTAATTAAATTAGCTTGCGTGGCATTAAATTAAAAGGTACTCACTGCAATTTCTAAATTACTCACCGCACAGCCATACTGCGCAGCACTAATACGGTGATAAGCCGACTCAGGCTTAGTTGATAGACTAATAATAAACGCATCTTGCTGACCAACAGCTGTTTGTTCTTGGCTCAAGCACATGGCTTGCGTTAAAGAGCGCAATTTGGCATCCGTTAAAATATTGCCGAAACGCTGAACCGGCAAAGGCGGTATTTTAATTGCTGGCAATGCTTGGCTAATACTGCGCTGACTTAAGGTAAAATCATTATTTTTAATATCAATCACACTGCCAGCAGGCCAGTACGAGTAACTGTAGGTTTTAGTTTCAGCCTGAGCCTGCCCTGTTGATTTAACCATCACCACACCATTTTTACCAATTACGGTCATTAAATTCCCTGATTCAGATTTAATAACCACTAAGGCGGTGGTTTCGTCTACACCAAAACCAAATGCGGGTTGAGCTTGATTTGCACCAAAGCTGTCGAGCAAAGTGCCTAGTCTTAATGTACGGTTTCGCTCGCTAAAGTGTGTATCGAGTACACCGTAACTAAATGTGCCTAAACCCCCAAAGCGGTTGTAAGTTAAACTATCGCTGTTTGAGCGCTCACTGGGCGCATCAATGGCTTGCGCGCCTTCTTTCAATGCCGATAAACTTGTGCCATTAGTGATCATAACCACATTACCACCGTGCGCTTGCCCGCCACTTTGCACTGCGGTGCCTGCACTTGTACCTACAACAACAGGAAGAGACTGTAACGCTTTTGTCCATGGATATGGCTGATTATTTTCATCAAACAATACCTTGCGCGTTAAGCTTTGATCGCCGCCATTAAACATAACACCGGTACTATTTTTGATTAGCTGCACTAGAGCGTCTGTGCCACTTTTACACAGCAAATATTCTGCTTGAGTGCGATCAGGGTAAATATGTTCACGTTGATATAGCCCCATTTCAGAGTGCCTAAGCGTGTTTAAATCATCACATTTATTGGTGGTTATTGCTTTAGCAAGCGCAGGGGTTAATGCAAGCCATTGTGAATTTACATTGGGAAAACGAAGTAATCCTTCGTAAAAATCAGCAGATTCATAAGGGTCTCTGCTTGAGGCGGTAATGGCTAGTATACTTGGATTAGTACTTTTTACTTTTAAACTGCCCGATATAAATTTCAAAATATCTGTCGCGGCGGATTCGCTATTAAGCGCGGTATTGACCTGCTCTTTTAGTCGCGTATCGTCGCTCTGCAGCTGCGCTACTTCAAGCATATCTATTACAAAATTATATTCTTGATCCGTTAAACTATTGAGCTGTTTACTATCAATATCGCGCCATAACCATAACAGCTCTTTTTTTGACAATGTGGGTGATGATTTAGCCTGCATTGTTGCTAAATTTTTAATAGTTTTGTTTTTAGCTTGCGTATTTTTACTTGGCCATTGTTGCTTTATTTGACTAATTTTAGCGTGGGAGAGCGCAAATACATTATGTATTTTACCCGGAATTTGTGTATTTTTTTCACAATTTTTAGGGCTTAAACTAGCACACGTTGTGAGTGCACCGCCGACTAATACTAACGTTTGTTCAGATTCTTTTGCGCTTAACTGCAGCGAAAAAGCAATGAAAAACGAAAAAAGAGCCGTTATTATGCGCGATTTAGCTAACCGTTTGTTTGGTAAATATATTCGTTCCATTATGTTATACTCATGTAAAAAATTATAAGAAATAACTTGCGAGAGCGTCTCTCACTTGCTATAAAAAAAAGGAACTTTAAAACGCGAGTAAGCTAGCACCCCTTTGCTGGCTTTGTCAAAAACCTTTTGGAATGAGAATTATGTTTAAAAAAGCACGTTTGCTTACAACATATTTCTACTCACCACACTACCTTTCGGAGTGGTTTGACGAGTAGCCCACCACCTCACTTTTTCACAGTGAGGGGCTTAGCGTGTCATTTCACCACTGCCCTGTCTAAAAATATAACAATTAAAAGCCACAGATCTGTTTGTACGTTTTTGTGCGCTTAAAAAGACAAAAGGTATTTAAGATGTTTCGTCAACTAACAATTGCGGCCACAGTAAGCGCATTACTGAACCCGATCACTTTTGCACATGCACAAGAAACCAACACCGACACCAACATTGAACGAGTAGAAGTAACAGGATCTCGCTTAAAAGGCGTTGATCTTGAGGGAACTATCCCATTAACCGTACTAGACCAAGATGCAATCAAACGCTCTGGCGCTAATACCATTCATGAATTACTCAAAGATTTATCTGTTTTTAAGGGCGGAAGCGGCACATTTTCAACCTCTGAAAGTGGCGGTACGTCTACTTCAACACCAGCGGGTCAATCAGCAGCGAGCTTAAGAGGCATGGGGCCATCAGCAACGCTGACATTAATAAATGGGCGAAGAGTTGCACCTAGTTCATTTGCTGCAGGTACTGAAAACTTTGTAGATGTAAACTCTATTCCACTAGCCGCCATTGAGCGCATTGATATTTTAGCCACAGGCGC
Source organism: Pseudoalteromonas issachenkonii (assembly GCF_002310795.1). NCBI lineage: Bacteria > Pseudomonadati > Pseudomonadota > Gammaproteobacteria > Alteromonadales > Pseudoalteromonadaceae > Pseudoalteromonas > Pseudoalteromonas issachenkonii. The sequence continues at coordinate 1,256,564 of NZ_CP011030.1, read as the reverse complement.
ATCAGCCGTTTATGGTGCCGATGCTGTGGCAGGTGTTATTAACTATATTTTAAAAGATGATTTTGAAGGCGCTGAAATCAATACTTCGTTTGCCGATAGCTTTGATCAGCATGACGAAAGTAAAAAACAATTAAACTTAGTTTATGGTACAAAAATAGGCGAAAGTAATTTAACGGTATTTGCTGATATATATGACCGTAACGCTTTTAAAGCGACCGATCGTAATTACACGGCCTCTCCCTCTTTAGTGAATGGTTACTCCTATTTACCTAAGCTGGAGAACTCACCTAATATTTATTATTTCAGCAGCCGAGATGGTAACGAACTTCCATCACCAAACTGCAAAACCGAATTAGTTACTACTGAATTAGATGAACAAATTTGTGCTTACTACCCTAATCAAGATGATTACCTAGAAACGCCATTTGAAAGCATTTCAACCGGCTTTATGTTTAATAGTGAGCTTGGTGGTATGCAATGGCATACTGACTTTTTTTACAGTCAGACCAAGGCAAAAGCGTACTCATCGCCCTCACCTATTAACCAAATTAATGACGACGACGGCCCGTATGTTTTAGAAGACGCCTTATTTATTTACGATAATGCCGATGGTAGTAATGATTTATTAGATCAACTCTACATTGACCCATTTGATACCCAAAGTGGTCGAGAAGTGTATGGTTTTGCATTTGATGCGCGCTTTAATGCCCCAAGAACGGTGGAAGTAGAAACGAAAAACTTTCGCTTGGTAAGCAGTCTAAGTGGTGAAATTGGTGACTGGGGTTGGGAATCTGGGGTAACCTTTTCTCGCTCACGTTCAGAGCAGGAGGCGATTGCAGGGGTTTATAATCGTTACCAGTTCCATGGCGCGATCACCGGCGAGCTATGTTCAGACGGTACGCTGGCAAGTTTTGACGGTTCTGACTTAAACTGTGCATCGGGAGAACTGCTGCCTTTTTACAACCCTTTCCTTCAAGGCGACGCCGCTAATGATGCCGTTTTAGCAACAGCGCAAGCTCGCCCAACACGCAGCGGAGAAAGTACAGTTTACGGCTGGGATGCTAATTTTAATGGTGAGCTATTTACCTTTAATGACCTACCTGCCTATGCCTCATTTGGGGTAGAAGCACGCCGTGAAGAGCTAAGCGACATTCCTTCGCTTGATTCACAAGCTCAAGCAGATAAAGACTACCTTGTTGATGTATTTGGCTTTGGCTCTAGTTTATCAGAAGCCGATCGCACTCAATATGCAGCGTTTGCTGAATTAAGTATTTCACTCACAGAGCAAATAGAGCTGCAAGCAGCAGGTCGATACGATCATTACGATGATTTTGGTGGCACCTTTAATCCTAAAATAGGTTTGAGCTATCGCCCAACTGATTCGTTAGTTGTTCGTGGTTCATGGTCAACCTCGTTTAGAGCACCATCATTAACACAGGCTGGCGTTAAATTAAGAACCACACAATCTACTTTTGACTGTGGTGCAAACCAAGCTGTAGCCGATTTATACTGTATGGGTGATGGCACCCAAGTGAGTGTTAATTCGTTAGAGTTAGGTAACCCAAACCTAAATGCAGAAGAATCTGAGGCTATTAGTGTTGGTTTTGCATGGAGTCCCTCGGCTAATACTAATTTAACCATTGATTATTGGCAGTTTGATCATGAAGAAGTAATCGATACCAACATGACCGCTGTGTTAGATCGCGCCATAACCGATGCATCACTTCGTCACTGTGGCATTGTACCACCGGGCGAGCAAGGCATATCGTACGATGAAGCATTATGTGATGTCACCGACAACAGTGGTTTAAACATAGAGCAAGACGGCGCTAATTTAACTGAGATTTTAAGCAGTTATATAGATGAATTTAACCCACGTGATGACGAGCTATTTTTACCGTTGTTTCGCGATCATGCAATCCCACTTGAAAACACTGGTACACAAACATTAGCTGGCATAGACTTTAAGTTTGACCATAGGTTTGTATTACCAAGCGGCGATTTGACCTTTGCCTTTGACGGCACTCATTACCTTGAGTTTGAACGTAATAAACCGGGGTCTGACTCGTTAGAGAAGCTGGTGGGAACTTATCGCTACCCTGAAAATATTGCGCGTATGTCAATAGATTGGGAAGCGCAAAGTTACTACCTTAACTTAGGTGCAAACTACACCAGCAGCTACGAAGATGATATAGAAGGCCTGCGTAGCCGTGAAATTGATGAGCTAGATTCACTTGGCGTATTAGACTCAAAAGGTGAGCATCAGGTTGATGACTGGCTCGTTTGGGATTTATCAGCGGGTTACTATGTTAATAAATCGCTGACTTTGCGCGCGCGCATCAATAATATTTTTGATAAAGAGCCACCCACACTTTATGGTTCAAGCCGTGGCTTTGATTCAATCAACCATAATGCCCTAGGTGCTAATTACAAATTAAGTATTAGCTACCGTTTTTAACCGCTTAGCCGCAAAGCAAACGCTTTGCGGCATTCCTTTTATTACAGGTCATGGCTACAGTGACACTGCCTATTAAGTGCTAAAGTACGTTTAAGCGTTTATTTACGCATCAACACAATGACCTTTTATTAAAGTGAAATTATGAAACAAAAACAATTTTCTATGCCCGATGCAAGCATCATTTTGCTTTGCGTGGCAGTGATTGCCTATATGGCCACGGTATTTATTACCCCTGGGGTATTTAATGCAGAGCCTGACAGCCATACTGTGCAGCTTTCACAATATCAAGCCGTTAACGACCAACAATCACCACCTATTTTTGCACAAGGTGGCGAGATTGGTTTAGCTAATGTATTGTTTGAAGGCCTCGTGTCGGGTGATAAATATGGTGCAGCGATTGGCGTAATGGCGTTTATTTTAATCACTGGCGGTGCCTTTGGCATTATTATGAAAACCGGTGCGATTAATAACGGTATTATGGCACTTATTAATAAGACCCAGCGGGTTGAATGGCTGTTTATTCCCTTACTGTTTTTACTATTTTCGTTAGGCGGCGCGGTATTTGGTATGGGCGAAGAGGCTATTGCCTTTTGTATTGTGCTGCTCCCTATTATGCAACAACTTGGCTACGACGCTAAAGTCACTGTACTTACAACTTATGTGGCCACGCAAATAGGCTTTGCCACCTCATGGATGAACCCTTTTAGCATTGCTATAGCGCAATCGATAGCTGAAATCCCAGTGTTTTCAGGTGCGGGCTTTCGTATGTTAGCATGGGCTTGTTTTACCCTTGTAGGCCTTGTGTTTACTATACGCTATGCAAAACGGATAAAAACACAACCCCAAAAAACGGGTGATCAGCCAACGATTAAACTTAGCCTAGCCGATGCACTCACATTATTAGTGTTTGTATTGGGCATAGCTTGGGTTGTATGGGGGGTGATGGCGCGCCAATATTATATTCCTGAGCTTGCTGCACAGTTTTTTTGCATTGGCCTTATCAGTGCAATAATTGCCATCGTGTTTAAAAAGCTAACCGCGAATGAGTGCGCGGATGCGTTTAAGCACGGTGCACAAGAATTATTGCCAGCGGCGTTATTGGTCGCATTGGCTAAAGGCATTGTATTACTATTAGGGGGTAGTGATTTAACCACTCCCTCAACCCTCAACACCCTGCTTTATTACTGTGCAAGCAGCATAGCCAGTGTGCCAGATTACATTGCAGCTTGGGGAATGCTGGTGTTTCAAAGTGTATTTAACTTTTTTGTTTCATCGGGTTCAGGGCAAGCTGCCATCACTATGCCACTGATGTCTCCACTTGGCGATTTGCTCAATGTATCAAGGCAAATTGTGGTATTGGCCTTTCAATTAGGCGATGGATTAACCAACATTTTAATTCCCACCTCAGCTAGTTTAATTGGTTGTTTAGGGGTAGTGAAATTAGATTGGGGAGAATGGGCTGCGTTTATTTGGCGCTTTGCCCTAGCACTTTTTGTATTAGCAAGCGGCTTTATATTTCTTGCTTACTTTATTAATTATCAATAAAAAGAATTTGTTATGTTAACTTTAATTCAAGGTGCAACCGTTTATGCACCTACCTTCCTAGGCACACAAGATGTTTTAATTGGCGGTGGTAAAATCATTGCTATTGACGAAAATATAACCCTCGACAGCAGTGTACTCGTCAAACGGATTGCCGGTAAAAATAAGCTGGTTGCGCCGGGGTTTGTTGATTCTTTAGTGCATATTACCGGTGGCGGTGGCGAGGCTGGATTTGCCAGCCGCACCCCTGAAATGAACCTAACCGATGCAACCTTATCGGGCACCACCACGGTGGTGGCCGCACTGGGTACCGATTCAAGCTCACGTACACTGACCAACTTGGTTGCCAAAGCAAAAGGCCTAAAAGAGCAAGGGCTGAATGTATTTTGCCATACCGGTTCGTATCATTTACCCGCGAAAACACTCACCCACTCAATTATTGACGACATCATGTATATAGAGGAGTTTATAGGTGTTGGCGAAGTGGCGATTTCTGATCATCGTAGTAGCCAACCTACGGTACAGCAATTAGCAGAATTGGCAGCAGAGGCCAAAGTAGCCGGTATGCTCAGTGGTAAAAAAGGCACTGTGAGTATTCATGTTGGCCCTGTTGATAGCCATTTAACTATTTTACATCAGGTGGCTGAGCAAAGTGATATTAAGCTTAAACAGTTTTATCCTACGCATATGAACCGCAATAAAGCACTTCTTGATGCCGGTATTCACTTTTGTGATCAGGGCGGTACTATCGACTTTACCACCAGCACAACCGACTATGATTTAGCCCATGGTGAATATGCAGCAGCCCATGCCCTTGCCTACTGCTTAGAACAAGGCGTAGCACCAAATCAACTCACTATGAGCTCAGATGGCCATGCCAGTTTACCTATTTTTGATAAAGACTTTAATTTATTAGGGCTTGAGGTGGGCAAAGAGGCATCTTTATTAACCTCGTTTCAGCAAGCAGTCAAAGAATATAACGTCCCTATTGAGCACGCTTTAATGAGCATAACCAGTAATCCTGCCGATATTTTAGGAGTTGATAAAGGCCGTCTTAAAGCAGCGAGCGACGCGGATGTTGTCCTTCTCGATAAAGAGACCCTAACCCCTGAGTATGTATGGGCTAACGGCACATTAATGGTGCAAAACACCCATGCAGTTATAAAAGGAGTGTTTGAATAAGCTAGTACAGCTAAAATGCTGCTGAGATATTTCAGCAGCATTTAACACCAAAGAGTTTTTTACCCTAGTTTAAACAAATATCAATCCAACAAGGTCACTAGAACCTAGTTGTTAAATTCAGCTACTTTTCGCCGTAGCTAAGTTTTTTGTCGTAAAAAGCAGACCATTTTGATTTATATATTCAGCATAAACCTGAGCACTCATAGGTTTAGAAAAGTAATAGCCTTGAAACTCTTTACATCCCATTTCGGACATTATTAGGACCTGTTCTTCGGTTTCTACTCCCTCGGCTACACACTTAATATTAAGTTCATCACACATCACATGCACGGCTTTAACTAAGCTTTTTTGGCGTGTAGAGCTTGTAACCTTACTTATTAAAGAGCGATCCAATTTAAGTTTATCAATGGGATAATCAGCAAGTCGTGCAATATTCGAGTATCCAACACCAAAATCATCCACTGTAATAGTGAACCCCCAATCTTGCAGAGTTTGCATAAGTTTTAGAGAGTGAACTTGGTTAGCCTCAAGTGACGTTTCAGTAAGCTCTAATTCTATTTGATTCGGTTTTACATTAAAATCCGCCAAATATTTTACCAACTTTGACATAAAATCAGCTTGGCTAAAATCGAGTAAAGATATGTTTATTGCTACGGGTAAAAGTGGCAAACCAACTTTACTCCATTGGGCAATTTGAGCGCAGACTTTTTGAATAATTAAGTCCGTTAATCGGCTAATCATTCTATACTCTTCTGCAATAGGAATAAATACAGCGGGCGATACACTGCCAAGTACAGAGCTATGCCAACGAGCTAATGCTTCAAGCCCTATACATTCACCTTTTGCATTCACTTTAGGTTGATAATGTACTGACAGATCATTTTGTTGCAAAGCTTCATCAAGTAACATGGAAATTTCATACTTTTCCATAAAGGCCTGTGATTGTTTTTGATTGTAACCATTAAATGGCGAGTTATAGTCTGCGAGTTTGAGCGCCTCACACGCATTACTAAGAACAATCGCACTATTTTCACCATGCTCAGGACACTTAGCAAAACCAAATAAAAATGATTGTTGGTAATTAGTACCAAACACATCATAAGCTTGATCTAAGGTGCTTTTAATTTGTATTAATAACTTGTTTTGCTGTTCACTTGAGCTTGAACCAATAATAAAGCCAAGTTTGCCACCTTCTATAGACGCACAAAGCAAAGGCCCCTCTGACATTGCTTTTAAGCGCTTATAAGCAGTAATTAGCAATGATTGCGAGTCAGCTTTGTTAAGTTTTAAATTTAAATATTCACTATTTGCGCTTTGTGTAACGACAATATAAAACCCTTTTTGGTATTTAGACGTTAACCTATCGCATTGCATTTCAAACCACTCTCGATTAGGCAATTTCGTTTGCGAGTCTCTAAACCTTAGACGTTTGTTCTCTTGCTCCATCATAGACAAGTTTTGTTTAATTAACTGCTCTTGCGTGCAATCATAAAAGTCATACACTCGATAATTTGTACTCATTGCTATTTGCTGATAATTACTCTTATAGTAGCGACTCTTATATTCTATGATTTGATTTTTTATATTTAACTCTTTGCTATTAAGTGCAGGGAATAACCCATCAATTCTGACAGCCTTTTCTTTCAAGCTGTTTTTTAATCCAAACATTTCAATAGCATGTTGATTTAAATCTGTAATTACTAAATTTTCGTCGACAATAATTTTAGCTTTATTAGATTCAGTAAATAAGGTGCGATAAAGCTCGTTTTTATCTTTAAGGAAGCTATTGGCATTTAACATGGTTTTGTTTAAACGTTTGGCAGCAACAATTGTTCGCGCAGTGGCAAGTGGGATACAAATATTAAAAAATAAAAATATTAGGCCTGTAATATATAAGTCAGCTTCTGGTAATTGGCTTGCTATTCCTGAATAGCCGGATAAATCAACATTATTAATAATCATGTAAAAAGGTATGATGTTTAAAATACCGTAGGCCAAAGCCGTTCTGTAACCGAGTAGCATAAGAGCAATGATGGGACATGAATACATAAACATAGAACCCACCTTGGCAAGCTCTAAGTCAGTTAAAAATAAATTCATTGATAAACTACCGGCAACGATAGTTAATAGGAGTGCATTTGCACTAAATGTGTAAAATCGCTTACTTGCTAATAAAAGACTAAAAGCAATAGTGAAAAAACTAATAGTAATAACTGCAATATAAATTAGGTTAAATTCAATTGCGCGGGTGTATGTATAACAAACGACCAAAAAACAGAGCAAAGTAACGAGCGTTAAAATTATCCGTAGTGCACTCACCCGCCAGTGTGCGACTTCATCATGGGCAGTATGATGATCGTTAAGTAAGAAGTACTTATTGAGAAAGTGCATAATAAAAATCAGTTAAGACATATCGCCTCATTAAACATTGATAAGTTGTTAAGATCAATTAAATAAGCTCAAATATCAATCCAATTGAAGTAGCTTATAAAATAAACCTAATACAAAAAGCTAAACAATATGCCCGCTTTCAACTATAGGCGTAACCCAATATTTTAACGGCGTGTACTTACAAACAGGGCTTAACGCCGTTTTTACTATGGCAAGTTCAGGTAATAATATATGCACCTCAAACTGATAAAAGCTGCGATGCCCTTCTACTTGCTCGGCAATGTCAAATTCACTGTGCTCTTTACTGTAGCCTTCAATGTTTTTTAAGTTAAAGCCGGTAATGCAGTCTATGCCAATTAATATATCAACCACGTCATCTTTTATGTTTGTGGGTACATTTAGGGTAAAAAGTAACTGTTCAGCCATGTTTTTTCTCCAACCAACCATAAAAGATAGGTAATAAATAAAGTGTTGTAATTGTTGAGGTAATTAACCCGCCAATAACCACAATCGCCAATGGCTTTTGAATCTCAGCGCCGGGGCCGGTGGCAAATACCAGTGGCAGTAAACCAAACATGGCGGTTGTGGCTGTCATTAACACTGGGCGAAGGCGTCTGCTTGCGCCATCTAAAATGCGCTGCGTTACATTGGCAGAAAACATTTTTATTTGCTCAAAGTAGCTGATCATCACAATACCATTGAGTACCGCTACGCCAAGTAAAGCAACAAAACCAACCGATGCAGGCACCGAGAGGTATTCATTACTAATAAATAGGGCAATCACTCCCCCCATTAATGCAAACGGAATATTAGCAATTATCAGCGTTGATTTAGATAAGGATTTAAACGTGGTAAATAAAATAATGAAAATCAGTATTAATGCCACAGGAATAAGCACCAGCAAGTTTTGTGTTGCACGTTGCTGGCTTTCAAATTCGCCACCAAACGACAAGGTAAAACCACTGGGTAACTTTATGCTGCTATTAATTTTAGCTTCCAGTTCATTTACATAACTAACCACATCGCGGTTATCCACATTAACGCTTACAGAAGCAAAGCGCTTTGCTTTTTCTCGCTCTATTAACAATGGCCCCGTTTTAAAGCTAATATTAGCCACCTCTTCAAGTGGTAGTAGGCTGTTGTCGGGCATTAAAATTAACTTTTGTTTTAATGCGCTCATTGACGATAACTCAAAGTGTGCTGCGCTTTCGCCTTTTTGTGCATTAAACACAATAGGGATCACCCGGTTTCCTTCTTGCAGTGCCGATACCTGTAGGCCTTCTAATTGCGACTTTAAATAATCGCTTAATCCTTCGGTGGTTAAACCAAACTGACTGGCAATCTCAGGAATAAGTTTAATATTTACGTATTTACCCCCTTCGATAAGCGCCATTTGCACATCACTTGCACCGTCAATATTAGTGGCAAGTGCCGTGATTTTTTCAGCTAATGAGGCAAGTGTCGCAATGTTATTACCGAATACTTTAATCGAAATATCACCGGTGCCACCGGTGAGCATTTCTGATACCCGCATTTGTATTGGCTGAGTAAAGCCAATATTTACCCCTGGAAATTGCGTAAGTGTTTGTCGAATATCCTCGATTAGCAGCGCTTTGGAGTCAAAACGCCACGTATCTTTTGGCGCTAATTCCATAAACACATCGGTTTCGTTTAAACCCATAGGATCAAGCCCGAGTTCATCGGATCCGGTACGGGCAACAATTTGTACGATTTCTGGGGTGTTTTTTAACAGTGTGGCTTCAATTTGTTTATCGATATCCAGCGAGGCTTGCAAGGAAATACTCGGCGATTTTTCCAGTTGCACAATAATGTCGCCTTCATCTAAAACGGGCATAAAGCTTTTACCAAGTCCCTGAAATAACACCCCACTGAGCACTAAAACAGCTACCGATATAACACTAATAGCCACCGGCTTTTTAATTGCTTGGGCAAGTGTTTTAGTATAAAAACCTTGTAATAGCGTGACCATTTTAGGCTGGGTTACGGGTTCATTTTTTAATAACAATGAGGCTAAAATTGGAATAACCGTTAACGACAACAACAGCGCACTTAGCATGGCAAAAACGATAGTGAGCGCCACTGGGGTAAATAACTTGCCCTCTAACCCTGTTAACATTAATAGCGGTGAAAACACGATAATAATAATAATTGTGCCTGAGAACACTGGCGCCGCGACTTCTTTACAGGCGCGATAAATAACATGCAGCCGAGGGAGGTGCTGATTGTTAGCCAACCGATTCACTATATTTTCAACAATAACTACCGATGAGTCCACCAGCATACCAATGGCAATCACTAAGCCGCCTAAACTCATTAAATTAGCCGATAAATCAAACTGCTTCATCATTATAAATGTCAGCAATGCCGACATAGGTAAAGACAAAGACACCACCAATGAAGAGCGAATATCACCTAAAAACAAGGCAAGTAGCACTATCACTAAAATAATCGCTTGGCCTAATGCGCTGGTAATGGTGCTAATTGCGGTATTTATTAAGTTAGAACGGTCGTAAAACACATTAATTTTTGTGCCTTGCGGTAATGACGCTTCAATAGTGCGAAGTTTATCTTTTACATCTGCAACAACTTGCGCTGTATTACTATTTTTAAGCGCAATTATAAGCCCTTGTACCGCCTCTTCACTGTTTTTAGTGACTGCGCCATAACGGGTTAAACTGCCAACATGTACCGTGGCAATATCACTTAACCGAATAACCTTATTTTGAGTGGACTTAATCACGGTATTTTCAATGGCGGTTATATCGGTGTATTTGCCCTCAGTGCGCAGAATTAAGGTGTCGTTGCCTTTTTCTAAGCGCCCTATGCCACCGTTTTGATTCGTTTGCGTGATTGCCAACTTCATTTCATCAAAGCTGACTTGATGCTGTTGCATCAATAAAGTATTGGGAAGTATTTCATAGGTTTTTGAAAAGCCGCCAAGGCTATTTACATCAGCAACGCCGGTTACAGTGCGCAGTAATGGACGAATTTGCCAATCTAAAAGCTCTCTTTTTTCAATCAGCGATAAGTGAGTACTTTCTATAGTAAACATGAACACCTCGCTCAAAGGCGTGCTCATTGGCGCCATGCCGCCACTAATATTACTGGGCAAGGTGGGCAAAATATTTAATAAACGCTCATTAACTTGCTGACGGGCCCAATAAATGTCGGTGCCCTCTTCAAAGTCAATGGTAATATCGGTAATAGAATACTTAGTGGTAGAGCGCAGCATTTGCTGTGACGGAATACCCAGTAATTCGGTTTCAATCACCCGTGTTACTTGCGATTCTATTTCAAGGGCGTTCATGCCGGGTAATTTGTAAACTATTTTAACTTGGGTGGGCGATATTTCTGGAAAAGCATCCACCGGAATACTTAACCAAGATTTAGCACCAATGGCCATAGCAACAATAACAAAAATACTAACAAACAAACGCTGAGTAAGTGAAAACTTAATAAGCTGGTTTAACATTTACTCTCTCCCTAAGTGAAGCAACATACCCTGTAGCGCACTTACCGAGCTTATTAGTACCTGCTGATCATCTAGGTTTTTGTTAGCAGTAAATACATAGTCTTTGCCTTGTGTACCCTTGAGCTCAATCGGCAGTAACTCAAGCTTATCGCCAGACTTTAAAGCAATGTAATTAACATCTTCAAATTCAAACACCGCTGACTTTGCTATTTTAAAGCCCGTTAATTTATTTACCGGTGTGACTTTGATAGTTTGCCCCAGTCTAAGCTGGCACTCATTTGAGCTTGGCGACGCCCACACTATTTGATGGTATTTATCTGCAATACTGTCATAGCTCTCAATATTTAAGCTGCAACTTTGTGACAGCTTGAAATGCGCTAACGTGTTGGAAAAACTAAGAGGGACTTTAATCTTAACGCGAATACTACTTGCATCGATAATATCAAACGCGGTGTCACCCATCACACGGTTTCCCGACTCATTAGTGAGTTTTAAAATGCCCGTTTTTGGACTCACTAAGGTCACGTTTTCATTATCATCAATGTTTAAAAATGCCATTTGATGTTGCATATGTTCAAAATTTAGCTTGGCTTCAAAATAGCTTTTTGTGATTTCAACCCATTCAGAACTTCTTATTATTTTGTTTTTTAAGTGTTGTTGGTTTATGTCGTAATGGCTTTTAGCAATAGCGAGCATGTCTTTTGCTGATTGATAGGCATCTAAAAAATGGTGTACATCACTGCCCTCAACGCTTGCAATAGTGGCGCCCTTTTCAACCATGCTGCCGTTAGGGTATAAGTAACGAACCTGCTGTACATCAAACGCAAACAGCACCGTATAATTGACCCCAGGTTTGAAATTGACTTCACCAATTAAACTTTGCCCGTTAATAAACTCTGTTTTTTGAATCGGCGCAAATTCAACATCAAAACCACTGAGTGACGAAAGCCTTACAGGTGCTAAATTTTGCGAAGCAAACACAGGATTAAATGTTAATAAAGTCACCGTAAAGAAGAAAAATAACGTATATTGAATACGCAAAAAATGACGCATTTTTTTTGTAAAATTTAACAGCATTTCGTTTGTTCACATTTGATTAATTTTATAGAATCAACCATGACTTTTTTAGACGGTTAAATCATCAGGCAAACGCCTTAACGTACCCAAAAATAGCGAAAATTACGCTATGGTACATTTGTCCATTGTATTTATAAGGCATTGATAATAGAGGTTTTAATGAGAGACAAGTTAATAGCAGCCACCTTGTTAATAATAATGGTGCTAAACTTTTTTGATGTACTAACGGATATACATTTAGGCGTGCCGCAGTGGCATATTTTTTCTGAGGGCTTAATCGTTGTCATTTCTGCAGCCTGTGCTATTTACTTAATTAGCGATATTCGTGCGCGTACTGCCAATATTAATGCGCTGAAACAAGAATTAGTGCATTCAAAAAAAGAACTTAAAAACATATCACAGGCAATGATGGATGCGCGTCATGAATACAGTGGTGTTATTCAAACCCAATTTTCACAATGGACATTGACTCGCAGTGAGCAAGAAGTCGCGATGTTATTACTTAAAGGCTTAAGCTTTAAAGAAATAAGCGCACTAAGAAACACAAAAGAAAAAACCGTACGCCAACAAGCGTCCGATATTTACAGCAAAGCCGATGTAGAAGGCCGACATGAATTTGCTGCATGGTTTTTAGAAGACTTTATGCAACAAAGGCACTATCCGCATTCAAGCTCAGCCATTAACTAATGCAGTGACTATCGCATATACTTGCGCGCTATTTTAGTCAGCGTTAAGCTAACGCTTTATTTTCGTCATTATGGTCTATGTGCTCTATAGCCCGCAGAGATAATTCAACGTAAAGGTTTAATATGAATAACAGTACCTACCCTATTGGCAACCCTGGTGAAAAGTGGAATAACAATCATAAACTCCAATGGCTTGAAGCCCAGAAAATTAAACGTAGTTATAACGATGAAGTATTAACGCTAATTAATGAGCTAAAAGATACGCTTGTTGTAGATCAATATGGTGAACTTAATTATGCTCAAAACAGTTACCCTTTGTTTGCATTAAAAACCCAACACTTTGATAAAAATAAACACACAGTGCTAATCACTGGCGGCGTACATGGCTACGAAACCAGCGGAGTACACGGTGCGTTAAGGTTTGCAAAAACATTGGCAACTCAATACGCAGAGAAATTTAATCTAGTGATTACTCCCTGCATTAGCCCATGGGGTTATGAAACAATAAACCGCTGGAACCCAGAGGCAATTGATCCAAACCGTTCTTTTTATGAAGGCAGCCCAGCGCAAGAATCTGCATTGGTAATGAATTATGTGCAATCTTTAAATACTGATTTAATCGCGCATATCGATTTGCATGAAACCACTGATTCAGATAACAGTGAATTTCGCCCTGCACTTGCAGCGCGCGAAGGTAAAATAAATACTAATTGGAATATACCAGACGGTTTTTATTTAGTCGCTGACAGCAACAAACCAGAGCCTGCTTTTCAAAAAGCTATTATTGAATGTGTTGAAAAGGTCACACACATCGCTCCAAGCGATGAAAATAAACAATTAATTGGTGTACCTCAAGAACAATTTGGGGTAATAAACTATGCAGCAAAAGAGTTAGGTTTATGCATGGGGTTATCTGATGCAACCTACGTTACAACCACTGAAGTTTACCCAGATAGTGCAACGGCCAACCCTGAAGAGTGCATATTAGCGCAAGTTGCGGCAATTTCGGGTGCGTTGGACTACATTATTAATAAGTAATAGTTATGGTATTCATCAGCACATAGTAAGGTGCAGACAAAGGAGCGGTTATTGGAATTTAAAAATAATTACGGCAGTTACAGTTTTTATGTTGAGGGTAATATTGTTATTGCGCAATTTAAAGGCAACTTAAACCCTGAGTTATTAAATCACTTTAAAGCCGCTCTGTTAGACACCATTGCAACGTTTAAACATCAACCTTGGGGCTATATTAGCCACTCGCCCGACGTTGTGGCCGCCACCCCTGACGCTGAAAAAAATATGATCGATGTTAGCCAAACAATGGGGATAAATAATTGCATAATGAGTGCCTTTATACTCACCTCTCCCATAGCCATAAGGCAACTACAACGTATTATGCACAGCTCAGGACGTGACGCTCATTTACAAGATTGCTTATTTGATGACTTGCCAAGCGCTAAGGCATTTATAAAAAGTCAGCTTACCTCAGCCGAGTAAATTAATTACACGACCGAGGTATAGTCAACGAAAAACCGAATGGGCTAGTTTTTATAAAACTGACTCTCTTTAGTAATTGAAATGCTATTGTCCTCTTGTGCGGTAATTTTAAACTGCAGCTTACTCACCTTCGTGGGTATATCATATCCATCGGCAGTAACCGTTACAGGAACACTTTTCATCAACCCTGGCTCTACCAACACAGCGTTAGGACTTTGCAAGCTCGCACCTTCTAACCCACTAATTGAAATAGAATAATGCAGAGGTTGCTGCGTTTTGTTAATGATGGTGAGTGTATAAGGGTTTTCTACTAACCCTTCATAATTTACCCGATACAGTGCATTTCTGTCTCTAAGCACAGAGGCTTCGATAGGCGTACGTTGTAGCATCCAAGCAAACATAGAAATAATTAACAGCGCAGTTAAAGCGCCATAGCCCACTAACTTGAGCCTAAATGGATTAGTTTTTTGCCCCGCCATTTGCTTTTCACTGGCGTATTTAATTAAGCCTTTTCCGTAGCCAAACTTATCCATGGTATCGTCACAGGCATCAATACATAAGCCACAGTTAATACATTCATATTGCAGTCCATTGCGAATATCAATCCCAGCAGGACATACTTCAACACATAAGTTACAGTCTACACAGTCACCTAAATTAAGCGCTTTAGGATCGGCTTTGCGTTTACGTGGGCCGCGGTTTTCACCTCGTTCGCTATCGTAGGTTACCACCAGCGTGTCTTTATCAAACATTACCGATTGAAAGCGCGAATACGGACACGCCACTGTGCACATTTTTTCTCGTAAGAAACCTGCGTTGCCATAGGTACAAAACGCAAATAAAAACACCCAAAAACTGGTAATTCCAGACCATTCAAAATTAACCATTTCTAAGTATAAGGTTTTAGCTGGAATAAAATACGCTAAAAAAGAAGTGGCAGTTAAGAGTGAAATAACCAGCCATGCACTGTGCTTAGTGATTTTTTTACGCCACTTGGTAATATCCCATGGGCTTTTATCAAGCTTAATACGCTGGTTACGCGTCCCCTCAATACGTTGTTCCACCCAAGAGAACATCAACATCCAAATTGTTTGCGGGCAAGTATAGCCGCACCACACACGGCCAAGCCAATTGGTCACAAAAAATAAGGCAAACGCCCCCACCATAAATAACATGGCGAGAATCATAAAGTCTTGAGGTAATAAGGTTAGGCCAAAAATAGTAAACTTTTGGGTGGCCACATCCAATAAAACCGCTTGCTGACCGTTATATTGAATCCAAGGAATGGCGATAAAGCTGAGCATTAGCAGCCAACCTAAATTACGGCGTATACGCTGAAAAAACCCTTTTTGCTCGCGTATATAAATCGGCCCTTCTTCTTTGTAGGGCTTAATGATCATGTCTTCTTCTTTAATATCAAACTTCATGTTACTTACTTAATAGTGACGGGTATTAAGTACGATTTTGCAACTTTCAGACCACAGTGAAAGTTAATTTAACTTATTGATATTAATTGATTTTACATATACTAACCAAGCGAAAATTCGCGACATTTAACGACATGCACGATATATCGCGAGTTAACGAGTACGATGCACTGCTAATTTTCGCATTTTTGAGCGAAGCGTACTCTCTGGTAAGCCCAACTTATTTGCCGCGCCTTGTTCGCCTGCAATTTTCCAGTTACATAACATCAGTACGGAGATAATATGCTGTCTTTGCGCCTCATCCAGTGTAAGCGTTGGGTTAACAGCATTCGCATCACCAGCTTTTAGCGGCTGACTTAACTGCAGTGTGGGCTGTGTAGATAAAATAGCTTCTCTCTCTAACACGTTTTGCAGCTCTCTGATATTGCCTGGCCAGTCATAGGCCTGTAGTTGCCTGATAGCTTTGTTACTTAACCCCTGTAATTGCTTACCTAGCCGCTTGTTTATTTGAGCAATTAAGTTTTGACATAAAAAAGGTATATCTTCTTTTCGCTCTTTTAGTGCTGGCACTTTGATAGGAAACACGTTCAAACGGTAATATAAGTCCATTCTAAACAGCCCTGCTTGTACCATTTCCCACAAGTTACGATTGGTTGCAGCAATGATACGAAT
Organism: Pseudoalteromonas issachenkonii; assembly: GCF_002310795.1. Lineage (NCBI taxonomy): Bacteria > Pseudomonadati > Pseudomonadota > Gammaproteobacteria > Alteromonadales > Pseudoalteromonadaceae > Pseudoalteromonas > Pseudoalteromonas issachenkonii. The sequence continues at coordinate 1,240,139 of NZ_CP011030.1, read as the reverse complement.
ATCGACTTTTAGGGTTTGGCTGCCCCCTACTCGCTCAAATTCGCGCTCTTGTAATACTCGTAATAATTTACTTTGTGACTCTAACGGCAGCTCTGCCACTTCATCTAAAAATAGAGTGCCCTTATCAGCAAGTTCAAAACGCCCTTTACGTCGCTCATTTGCGCCGGTAAACGAGCCTCGTTCGTGTCCAAACAACTCTGATTCTAATAAGCTAGGGGTAAACGCCGCACAATTAACTTTTATAAACGCCTGCTCATTGCGCTTGCTTAATCTATGTAAGTTACGCGCCACCAGCTCTTTGCCAGTACCGTTTTCGCCAAGTATCAACACCGTACTGTCGGTTTCGCTCACTAACTGTATTTGCTGCAACATACGTTGAAATACATCACTGCGCCCTACTAGCCCTGAGTCTTGCCAATCTTGATTTAGCTCGGCAGTAAGGTAGTCGTTTTCATCTTTGAGCTGCTCGCTTAAATGCTTTACTTGCGCTAAAGCATCTTGGAGCGCGGTTTGGGTTCGCTGCTGCGCTGATATATCGCGAAAAACGGCCACGGCACCAATAAGCTGGCTATTTTTATAAACAGGCGTGGAGGTATATTCAACAGCAAAGGCGCTGCCATCTTTACGCCAAAATACTTCGTTTTTAACCTCGCGGCGTTTACCATCAAACATGGTGCAGTAAATTTGGCATTCATCGGCAGGGTAAGGCGTGCCATCTGCATGACTGTGATGATGATATTGATGTATTTTTTTACCCAGCAATTCATCGGCTGTCCAACCCGTCATTCGCTCTGCGGCTGGGTTTACAAATACCGCATTACCAGATAAATCAAATCCATATATGCCCTCACCTACCGCATTAAGTAATAAAGTAGGATCGTTTAAAAAGTTTTTTATCATTGCAGACCTCGCGAAATATCGCGAGTATTATGCCAGTTCTCTCTTGCTTTAGCACCTAGTAATGGCTAAATAATGCCTTAATATCTATTTTTGCTTCTAGCCGTGCTGCGATTAAATACAAGCCCGCTAGCTTACGGTGAATAAACAACGCATCAACAGGAGGCGTATGCCATTGCTGCGACTGTGCGCTTAACTGCAAGCCTGCATCTTTAATATTGCTAGCAAGCGCGCTATTTTTAAAATCAAACTCGCCGTTATAGCGCAGTGGCTCGCAGGCCATTAAAAATAAATCAATCACTTTTTCTTTGTAATTGTCTTTGAGGGAATCTTTAAAATAGCCAATATCGGTGGCGGCATTGAGCACCCCTTCACGATCGTTATTACTACCAGCTTTAAATAAAGCTAGATAGGCATTACTTAGTGCTGGGGTAATTTCTCGTGTGGCACCAAAGTCAAATAATACTATTTTTTGTGATTCAGGTTGGTAATGAAAATTTGCAAAGTTAGGGTCGGTTTGGATTAAATTAAAGACAAACATTTCTTTAAAAAATAAATCAATCAGTTGCTCAGCAACCCGACTTCGCTCTGATTGTGGTAAATATGTAATGCCCTCTATCGGCTTGGCATCTACATACTCCATGGTTAGCACTTGCGCAGTACTGTGCTGAGGATACACGCTAGGGACTTTGAAATGCGCGTTATCTGCTAACAGATTTTTGTAACGTGCTAAATACTCAGCTTCTCGAGTGTAGTCGGCCTCTGCTAATAGCTGTGCCTTGGCTTCTGCCACTAAGGGTTTAATATCCAGCTCTTTAGGTAATAACCGCGATAGGGTAAGTAAAGTGATCACGTTATCTACGTCACTCACCACACTTTTTGCAATTCCAGGATATTGAATTTTAACTGCCAGCTGCGCGCCATTTTCTTTATAAGCTAAATGAACCTGGCCAATGGACGCCGCCGCAAACGGCCTAAGCTCAATATGAGAAAAACGCGATAACCAATCCTCTCCCCACTGCTCTTTTAAAACACTAACCAGTTGCTTATGTGGCATCGGGTTGGCATCTGAGCGCAGTAAAGACAGCAATTGAGCAAGTTCGGGGGTTAGTAAGTCGCCAGCATCCATTGAAAGCAGCTGCCCAAGCTTCATTGCCGCACCGCGCAGGTGTGAGAGTTGAGTGGCTAGGTTTTCAATATTTTTAGGCTGAAGCAATAAGCTTTTATTATCCCAGCCTTTACCAGAAAGCGCACTTTTAGCCCCGCCCACTAACATATTCGTGGCGACGCCAGTGGCTAATGAGCCTAACTTTGCAAAACGTGAAAGTCGAGATGTGGGAACGGATCGCTCATTAGCCATAATTAACCTAATCTATTAATAATAAGGTCAACTAATACGTTTTATTACGCCTATTGGATCTAAATTATAACCGAGGGACTAGCTTAATAGCGCCTTCTACTACTTTTAAATCTAAAGGTAAATTACTTAATAATGCCATTTTAGGATCGTTCATATTTAACTTATAAACGGGGTTAACGGCTAAAAAAGCATTCATTACATCCATGGCCTCGTTATCCAGCACTTCTAAATTACCTTTAAAGCCACCGGCATCGATGCTTGAGTCGAGTAACTTAACATTACGTAAAAATACCGCTTTTTTCTCGCTGTCATAAAAAGGGGTGCCCTGTATTTGCAGCTTTAAGCGCACTGGGTACTTTAATGCAAAAGCATTAATCTCGGCGCTAGAATCTGCACCTAATAAAACATAATCACTATTATCTGGGCCAATATTAACGCTTAAATCATTCACATCAAACTGCACAGGTAAGCCCATCAGGCTAACTTTTTCACTTAATTTAGGTAACTCTTTATTTAGTAACGACTCAACCTCTGAATTTGTAAATGAATAAACCGAAATACCTTGCGTACTGTTACAGGCAGTTAAAAATAGTAGTGAAATAAAAACAAAAATTTTCATGCAAAACCCTATTGGTTAATCGTATAGGCAGTAAGTAACCATAATAAAAAGCCGCTTTAATAGCGGCTTTTTCATTTTAGTTGATAAAAGTGATTGCGCTTAATTTACAGCAAAAATAACTTTTAACCTTTCTAGTGTGTCAGCTGTGACTGAACCCTCGCTGAGTGCTAATAACTGCTTTAAATAATAATTTAAATCAGCGTGTTCGCCACGGTGCTTATCATCAAGCATGGCTACTTGCTCTACCATTCTTTGCGCTGAGTTTTGCGAACTTACGCTCGCAAGTATTTCCATACGCGTTAACAGCTGCTCACAGCTCAATGCTGTTTTAACTGCACCATTAAATTGACTCGGGACTGGCTCGTTGTTTTCAAGTGCAACAAATAAAGCATCTAAATTAGCTTGCTCATTTTTAGCCGCTAAGCCTGTCAGTTTTTCATCTATGGCTGATAACAAAGCAGACACTTTAGGGGTTAACGATTTAAACTGTGTATACCCTTTAACTTTGGTTTGTAAATCAAGTAATTGGGCTTTACCTTCTACACTATTTAATGCTGCTTCAAGCTCATTCAGTTCAGTTGTTGCCAGCTTATCTGACTCACTTTGTTCGCGTTTTTGCTGTTCAAATTCTTCGCTTCGTTTAGTGAAAGTTGCATCATTAAACTGACGGAATTTTTGCCACAATGCGTTTTCAGCTTTTAAGCCTGCAAACCCTATAGTTTGCCACTGTTGCTGTAACTGTTTTAGCTGTTGACAAGCGTCTGCTAAATTATCGCTTTGTGATAATTGCTGTGCTTGTTCAACGAGCTCATTTTTAAGTGCGGCATTGCCTTTATGAAACGCGTTAAGTGACGCTACAACCTGTTGCTGCTCTGCCTTATAACGCTCGTTTAATACGCGGTATGTTTTCGGGTCAACTTTACCCACACTTCGCCATGCTTTTTGCAAACGGTTATAGTTGCTTTCTAGTTGTTTCCAATCTAAATCAGCCGTATCAGTTGCTTGTAAATGCAGTGCATGCATATCAGCAATCAATTGCTCGCGCTCTGCTTTTGCTGCCTCACGTTGCACTTCTTGCTCCGCGAAGTAGCTGCGACAAGGAGCAAATAAAAGCTCAATTTTTTCATCAAACTCGTTGCCCTGTTGTTTCTCTTGCTCTGTATCAAGGCGTCCTAGCTCGTTCCAACGCTTGCGAAGTACTTTAACTTGATCAGCGCGCTGTTGTGGATCGTTACACGGCTCATCAACTAACGCTGTTACTTCTTCTAAAAGTGCTGCACGTTTTGGTGCGGCCGCATATTTTTGCCAATCTTTAGCATCGGCTAATTGCGCTTCTAGGTCTGCTTTTAAGTTAACCAGCGGCTGTTGGTATTTCTCAGTTAGGGCATTAAATAACTCTTCGAAGCCTTTAAATACACCAAATGCAACGTTAAAGCGCCCTCCTTCAATTAAACGTTTTACATCACGTGCCTTGCGTTTAGCTTGGCTTTGCGTTTTTTCAAGCGGCTTAGTGAGTTCGCTCATTGCAGCTAAAAATTGCTTTTTATGCGCATTAAGTTGGGTTTTAAATGACGCTTGTAAATCAGTGCTAAGTACATCTAAATGGCTGCGTGCCTCTTTATATGTGTGATTAAAGGCACTTAGTTGTTGATCGTAATCACTGAGCTGCTCGGCGGGTTTTATTTCGCACAGCGCACTATAAGCAATTTTATATTCTTTAATCGCCGTAGTTAGCTCAGGTAACTTGGCTACTTGTAAAAATAGTTGCTCAAGCTTATTAATCACTTGTTTTGATTGCTGATCAGCCATCAATTGCGTTTTATCTAGTGTGTCTTTTGCTTGTGCTACTTTTGCATTAAGCCAATCTTGCTGAATTTGCTCTGGGGTTTCTAATCCAAGTTGCAATGCATTTTCAATTTCTTCACTTAATGCTTCTAACGTAGCTAACGCTAACACTTGGCGCTGTTGCTGCGCTAAACGTTGCTGCTCTATTTCATGTTGCGCTTTTAATGTTGCAATGTGAGCATCAAGCTTATCAGTAATTGATATATATTTAGCATCAAGGGTTTTTACATGTTCTTCACTTAGCCATTTTAATTCAAGAGCTTGCCACTGCGCCATGAGTTCTGCAGCTTGTGGGTCAACAATAGCGTAGTCATTTTTATCACGAAGTGCATTAAGCTTGGCTAAAATAACACGGGTTGCGTTTTCAACTTGCGATGGCATTTCAAGCGCTAAACGCTCGTTTTCAAGATGACTTTCTAGCGCAACTTTGGCTTCACCTTGAGCATGCTTTAACAGTGCTTTAGTTAACTGCTGAGTAATGACTAAATCAACTAACTGTTTTTGCAGCTCTTCATTTGCTTCTTTAAAGGCTTTTTCAATCAGTTTAGGGTTAGCTAGGCGTTTTAATAGCTTAACTCTCACTTGCAGTTCTTTTTCAGCAAATGCTAGTTTTTCAAGGGTTTTAACCGGTGCAAAGCGTTCAATGTACTCATTTTTAATCTGCGCCGACAAGCTACTTTCACTGTTTAATACAGCCGATGAGATTTGTTGTTCAGCAACATCTTTCAATGCCTGATCTTGTTTGTAAGCTTTCCACCACAGTGGTAAGTCGTTTACTTTTTGCAGTGCTTTACGACGAATTTCAGCCGATGAGTCTTCAAGGGCTAAGGTGCTTAAAATTGTTACGTCACGTGCCACATCAAGTTTTTCAATCGCATCTAAACGAACTTGTTGCTTTGGGTGTTTCCATTTTGGTGTAAAAAGGTGTTTAAAGATCATTTTCACTGAACCTAGCTATTTCGTTATCTGATTTGAATTCTTTTTGTAGTTGCGCTTTGGTTTTTTGGATCATTTCTCCATTTGCACCAATGGTAAACTGCTCGTTTGATTGTGCTACTTTTGCTTGGTACAACATCACTAGTTGCACTGTTTGTTGCTTTTGCTCATCTGATAAAGGCGTGCCATCTGGCCACTTTCCCGTTGCCGCGCCATACTGTAAGCGCTCAAATAATTCTGGAGTAATATTCTGTACTAGGTTGTCAATATTCATGTCATTTTTTCTTTTTCAGAGTCACTAAAATAATACGGTTAATAAGGTACCAAATACAGCCAATGCCAATGGCCGAGGTATACGCATACCACTGAAGTGTTTTTTCTTGAGGTTGTAGGAAGTACAAACAAAAGAAGCCACCTAAAAATAAGATCAGCGCTAAAAAGGAGTGGTTCATAAACATTTGCTGCTTTTTAATTCGCTGCTCACGTTGAAGTTGTTGAACTTGCTCGGCATTTAATTCAGCAACGTTACTTTGGCAATGTGGACACTGCGAATGTTTATCTGAAATTGATTTTGCACATTTGGGGCAACGAATAATCGCCATACATCTCTCTCCATACTACGCATAAAAAAAGCGCCTTTCGGCGCTTTTCATTGTACTTGTTTTATTGCTCTTTGTCTTTTTTGAATTTAACCCAATAGATGATATTAGGTTATTGGGATCTGTTTATTCAGCGTCTTTAGATTGCTTTTCAAGACGTTTTTCCCAGAAGGTGGCGTTTTTAATCCCTAACTTAACGGGATCAAATGTGATTTGGCCACCTTTTTTCTTCTGGTCTTCATAATCACTCAAACATGTTAAGGCCGGTTTAGCGACAAAGAAAATGGCTAATATACCCAATATGTTGATCCACGCCATTAAGCCAACGCCTATGTCGCCAATAGTCCAAATATAACCGGAACTGTTAACCATGCCGTAGGCTACCATAAACATAATCATAAGTTTTACCACTACAAGCGGAATACTTCCTTTAAAGTAGCGATTTAAGTACGCGATATTTGTCTCAGCAATGAAGTAATAAGCCAGTATGGTGGTAAAAGCAAAGAAGAATAAAGCGATACCTACAAACGCTTCTCCAAAGCTACCAAATACACTAAACAACGCCATTTGGGTGAATGCTGCTGATCCCACTTCAGTTGCCGCATCCACATTTTGTATAATGAATTGCCCTTCTGGCAAAGTACCGACTACATTGTATTGCTGCGTCATTAAAATCATTAATGCCGTTGCTGTACATACAAAAAGTGTATCAACATAAACAGAAAAAGCTTGCACTAAACCTTGCTGTGCAGGGTGATCAACTTCTGCCGCAGCAGCAGCATGAGGACCTGTACCTTGGCCGGCTTCATTAGAGTATATTCCACGCTTAACACCCCAGCCAATTGCAGCACCAAAACCTGCTTGGGCTGTAAATGCATCACCAATAATGAGCGAGAAAATACCCGGGACTTTGTCTATATTTAAAAATACGATAATTAAGGCCAATACGATGTAACCAAGCGCCATAAATGGCACTACAATTTGCGTAAAATTAGCAATGCGCTTTATACCACCAAAGATAATAAACGCTAAAACGATTAGAATAATGGCCAACGCAACCAGTTTAAAACTACCTACGTCACCAAAACTTGTAGACACCATAGTGCCATTGCCAAATACTTGAGTGAATGCGTTGCCCACAGCATTTGCTTGCACGCCCGGCAGGAAAACCCCACATGCTATAATTGCCGACACAGCAAATAATACAGCCAGCCACTTTTGCCCTAAACAACGATCAAAATAATACGCTGGACCACCGCGGTATTGGCCGTCTTCTTCTAACTTATAAATTTGACCTAATGTTGACTCCGCGTATGCAGTACTTGCACCTAAAAAAGCAACAACCCACATCCAGAAAATAGCGCCAGGGCCTCCAAAACCAATTGCGGCTGCCACACCGGCAATATTACCAACCCCTACTCGGCCAGATAATGAAACAGCAAGAGCTTGAAAAGATGAAATTCCTTTTTCTGAGGTGTTAGGGCTAAATAATAGCTTACACATTTCTTTAAAATGTCTAACTTGAGCAAATCGAGTTAGTACGGAGTAAAATAAACCTGCGCCTAGGCATAAATAGATGAGTGCATCACTCCAAACAACATCATTAACGGCGCTTACAAAAGCTTCCATGAACATCCTCACAGTTATATTTATTATTATTAATTACCATACTCTGCTACTCAGAATACCTGTCATAAGCTTTACGAAATAAGGGGTTAATCTTTTCCGTTTTTCTTATTGTTCAATCGATATTAACTTAAGTGACCAACCTTGTTAACAGTTAATTTTCAAAACAACTTATTGTTTATTTATATTGAGCCTTCCAGATCAACGTTTAACTAAGTGCAAATTGATTTAGACTATATGGTATTAAATCTGTCGAGAAGGTGTATTGAAACGTTTTAGTGCTGTGGTGGGTAAATGATTCTTATTTTTTGGTACGGTTGGTTTAGCTAAAAGTAAAAAGGGTATCAATATTTATTGATACCCTTTGAAACAAACGTTTTATCTTAAGTTGTCTACAACATTAACAATGGCTGCTAAAGTATCTTGACCAAATTGATATGAACGACGATCTGACCAACCATAATCTGGATCGGGTAAGTCATTATTATCTTTAAATGGCATTTCAACTGTGTAAGTTAGTGCTTTAAATTCTTCTGCTGTCGCTGATGAACCTACTGTTAGGTTAGCTTGACCTGGTTCGTCTTTATCGTAGCCATGCGTATCTTGAAACTCTGGAGTAATAGTTAAAAGCGCGGCCTTAAAGCTATCCTCTAAGCCTTTTAGGCGTGCATCATAGCTTGGTATGCCTTCGCTACCGGCAACAAAATTATATGGAATGGCTTCATCACCATGAATGTCTAGGTGCATGTCTAAGCCGGCTTCGCGCATTTTATTAAGCACTAAGTAAACTTCTGGGCTGTTTTCCATGCTGGGTGTTTGCCATTCACGGTTTAAGTTAACCCCTTTAGCGTTAGTGCGTAGGTGACCGCGTGCACTGCCATCTGGATTCATGTTTGGCACGATATAAAATACCGCTTTTGATAGTAACGCTGCTGCATGAGGGTCTTCATCATCAAGTAGCTTGTGTACTAAGCCTTCTACAAACCACTCTGCCATTGTTTCACCTGGGTGTTGACGAGCAGTGATCCAAATTACTTTTTTATCGGCGCTTGGCTGACCAATTTTAAGCACGCTCATGTCACGCCCATCAAGTGTTTGGCCTAGTGTTTCTAGTTGGCAAATTTCTTGGCTTTGTGCCCATGCTAATAAGTCTAAATGACGATCGTAGCTGTAAGGAGCAAAGTAGGCGAAGTAAACGCTGCTGCACTCAGGCTCAAGCTCAAATGTTAATGTGCCATTTTCATACGAAGACGGTACACGGAACCATGTTTGACGGTCGTATGAAGCGACAGCTTGGTAGTCTACCCAACCATCAGGGTATGCAGACTTATCAAGATTATTAATATTTAACTGATGAAGTTGATAAGGCGTTGTTTCAAGGCGAAAGTGAAACCACTGATAAAACTCAGACTGGTGATCTTTATTAATTTCTAGCTGAATATTTAACGGATCGGTGGCTTCAATAACTTTAATATTACCACTGTCGAAATTGCTACTGATTTTCATTACAACAAACCTATTAGTTAACTGTGTGTCTTTGACTAAGGCATTTAGCCAAGAGGTAAATACGTGTCACTGCACTTTAAAAGTGTATAAACGCGTACCCAATTTAATAAAGCGTACCATAACCGCTTCACTTTAAAAATCTTCAGGCCTAAAAAAGCCAGCAAGTGCTGGCTTTTCTTAATTGCTCATATGTTTATCGAGGTAAACTTGGGAATGAGACTTCTGCCATGTCGCGCATACAGCGAACTACCTGACAGCTATAACCAAACTCATTGTCGTACCATACGTAAAGTACTACGCGGTTATCATCAACAATCGTTGCTTGAGAATCAACAACACCTGCGTAACGGCTACCCACTAAATCGGTAGAGACGATTTCAGTTGATGCTGTGTAATCAATTTGATCACGTAGGTCTGAGTGAAGTGCTGTTTCACGTAAAAACGCATTAAGCTCTTCAACCGTTGTACTCTTTTCAAGGTTCAAGTTTAAGATAGCTAACGATACGTTTGGTGTGGGTACACGGATTGCGTTACCTGTTAGTTTACCTTCAAGCTCTGGTAATGCTTTAGAAACCGCTTTCGCAGCACCTGTTTCAGTGATAACCATGTTTAGCGCCGCAGCACGACCACGACGTTCCGCTTTGTGGTAGTTATCAATTAAGTTTTGGTCATTAGTGTACGAGTGAACCGTTTCAACGTGACCATTCTTAATACCAAACTGATCGTTTAATGCTTTAAGTGTTGGCGTAATCGCATTGGTTGTACAGCTTGCTGCACAGACAATTTTGTCTTCCGGTAAAATATCTTGGTTGTTTACACCGTAAACGATATTTTTAATATTACCTTTAGCAGGCGCTGTTAATAATACTTTTGCAGCCCCTTTAGATTCTAAATGCTGACCAAGGCCGGCTTCATCTTTCCAGATACCTGTGTTATCAACGACTAATGCGTTTTCGATGCCGTAGGCGCTGTAATCAACTTCACTTGGCGAGTTAGCGTAGATAACTTGAATGTAGCTACCGTTCGCTTTAATTGCATTACGCTCTTTATCGATAGTGATAGAACCATTAAATGGACCATGGATAGAGTCACGACGTAATAAGCTTGCACGTTTCTCTAAATCGCCATCTTTACCGCCACGCACAACAATAGCGCGAAGGTTTAAATCGGCATACGGGCCTGATTTTTCAATTAATAAACGCGCTAATAAGCGACCGATACGACCAAAACCATAAAGTACAACGTCACGTGGTGCTTTTGGTTTAGAGTTAACAATTTCAGCAAGTTCATCTTTAACAAACTCTTCTACTGAACGACCATTCGCTGCATCTGTGTATAAATAGCTGTATGCTAATTTACCAATATCGATACGGGCAGAATTTAATTCCATTTTGCTGATAGCTTCTAAGAATGGGAAGCTTTCACGTAGGCGCAGTTTAGTCCCTTCAAATTGAGCTACTGATTTGTGAGACTTGATAATATCAATAGTGCTTGAATTTACTAATGGACGGCCGTAAACAGCGATTTCGATACCACGATTACGGTACAATTTACCAATAATAGGCTGCATGCTTTCTGCGTAATCTTGACGTTCTTGCCAGCTACTTGTGTATTCTAACTCGTGAGATGAGGTCATTTTTTTTACCTAATTAAACAATTTTGAACGGATAGCCTAAGAATGCATCGAATTTTGAGAGCAACGCATTCCTTCGGGCAGGCCTATTCTAATTTAATCTCATTTTATTCTCTACTGTTAGAGACTAAAGTTTAGGCTAGAATAATACTTTATTGATAATTGAGAGACTCGGATGGCTTTTAAGCGCATAATCCTCGCCTTTGCAATGTTGCTTACAGGCTGTGAAGAATCTTTAACCGTTGAAGATATTTGCGTTCAATCGCCGGCCATGTGTAATGATCTTAACCAAGATAGTCACTGTAAAGCGCAGCGAGAACGTACTATTGTTTCTCGTCACCTTGAATCTTTACAACCAACCGATGAACGCAAATATCAATTACTTAAAGCGTTTGAGCATTACAATCAATGTATTGCTTTGGCAGCCAACATTCAGCACATAAAACTAAAAAGCAAAACCACGGCTCGCCGACGTGCCCACTTAACGAGCATGAGGGAAATAGCGCGGATTTATCAACAGACAAAACACACCAGCCACCCGGGCTTGCTTTATTATCATTGGTCAAGAAACAATGACGAAAGTGCATTAACACGTTTGCTCGCTTTAGAACATACTGCAGAAGTTGAACAAAGTGCTGAGATGCAATTTTACTTGGCGTCTTATTACATTAAAGTTGATGAAGAAAAAGCGATTAATTTTTTATACAACACGCTAGCACTGAATAAAGCCAAGCATGAACCGAACCCTGAAATATATATGTCTTTGATCAGCCTGTTTTATAAACATCAACAATATAAACATGCTTATATTTTTGCCAAAATAGCTCAGCTTTCTGGTATTGAACATATTGATATACTGTTAATTGAGCAGCAGTTAATAGCACAAGGAAAGAATTTAGAGAGTTTAGATAGGTTAGCCGAGCAGACTTTGCAGCAAATAGATCAAGGAACGTTTATTTCCCCCCGGAAATAATAAAACAGATACAAAAAAGGCAGCTTACGCTGCCTTTTTGTTTATTTTTTGCTAGTGCCTACTTCGACACGGGTTTTTAACTTTTGCCCCGGTCTAAAGGTAACTACGCGACGTGCTGAAATTGGGATATCTTCTCCCGTTTTCGGATTACGTCCCGGCCTTTCTTTCTTATCTCGAAGATCAAAGTTACCAAATCCAGAGAGCTTAATCTGCTCGCCTTTTTCAAGCGCTGAGCGGATTTCTTCAAAAAACGCTTCAACTAAATCTTTGGCATCTTTTTTATTGATCCCGAGCTTTTCAAATAGGTGTTCAGCTATGTCGGCTTTAGTAAGCGCCATATCTAGTCCCTCAACGATGCATTAAACTTTTCGGCCAGTGCGGCCACCACGTTATCAACTACCTGATTGATATCTTTCTCTTCGAGTGTTCTATCAACCGCTTGCAGTGTTAGAGCAATCGCCAAACTCTTATAATTTGGCTCAATACCTTTGCCCTTATACACATCGAATAAGTTTAGGTCAACCAATTGATTTCCGCCAACTTTTCCGATGACGTTTAAAATATCACCTATTTTAACGCTGTCTTGTACTAAAATAGCGATGTCGCGGCGATTTGATGGGAATTTAGACACCCCAACAGCCTGCGGTAAATTTCTTTTTTCTAATGCTGACATTTCAATTTCAAACACAAAAGTAGCGTTATTGATATCTAACGATTTTTGCGCCTGAGGGTGTAATGCACCAAAGAAACCTACTTTTTTGCCATCAACATAAATAACAGCTGATTGACCAGGATGAAGGCCATCTGATTGCTCGGCTTTAATTTCAAAGCGGCTAACATCATTGGTAATAGCAAGTAATGCTTCAACATCCCCTTTTAGGTCGTAAAAATCAACGTTACGTTTTTCTTCAACCCAATGCTCGCCATGCACAAGCCCAGTAATAACACCACCAATAACCGGCACTTGGTAAACGCCATTTTCTGCGCTTTCATCGCTGATAAATTTAAGGCCATGTTCAAATAAGCGAATACGTGGTTGCTGGCGGTTTTGGTTATAGGCAACAGATGCTAATAAGCCAGGCATTAAACTTACACGCATCGCTGACATTTCAATTGAAATTGGGTGCGGCAATACCAATGCATTACACTCAGGGTGTAAAATAGCTTGCGCTTTAGGATCAACAAAACTGTAAGTAATGGCTTCTTGATAGCCACGGGTTACTAGCGCATTACGAAAACGGCTCAGTGCAACAGTTGACTCATCATGTGTGGTCATTTTAAGTTTTGCAGTTGGTGCCACATTAGGAATACTGTTATAACCGTATACACGTGCTACTTCTTCAATTAAATCTTCTTCAATACGAATATCAAAACGGTAGCTTGGTACATCAGCGCTCCAGCTATCATTGTCAAATTTAACATCAAGACCTAAACGCGTAAGTATATCGGTTACTTTAGCATCGTCAATGTGATGACCAATAACACGGTCTAAACGTGAACGACGTAAACGCACTTCAGTTACTTTTGGTAGTTTATCTGCAGCAACAGCTTCAACGATTGGACCTGCGTTACCACCTACAATCTCCAGAAGTAACGCTGTAGCGCGCTCCATGGCATCGTGTTGTAGTGCAAAGTCGACGCCACGCTCATAGCGATGAGATGCATCAGTGTGCAAACCATAGCTGCGTGCTTGTCCTGCAATAGCCACTGGGTTGAAGAATGCACTTTCTAGTAAAATATCAGTTGTTTTTTCAGTAACACCCGATTGCTCACCGCCAAAAATACCAGCAATTGCTAGCGCTTTATGATGATCGGCAATCACTAATGTCGATTCATTTAATTTAGCCGTATTACCGTCTAATAAAACCAGCTCTTCACCTGGGGTTGCACTACGTACTTTAATTCCACCATCAATCGCATTTAAATCAAATGCATGCATTGGGTGGCCAAGCTCTAATAATACAAAGTTAGTCACATCAACAACCGGATCGATTGAACGTACACCACTACGACGTAGCTTTTCAACCATCCATAATGGCGTCTCAGCGTCTAGGTTAATGCCCTTAATAACACGCCCTAAATAGCGAGGACAGGCATCATCGTTAACCAACTCAATAGATACTTTGTCTTCAATTGTCGGGGTTACCGCTGGAATGCTTAATGTATTTACATCAATACTGTTAAGTACGCCGACTTCGCGGGCAAGCCCTTTAATACCTAAACAGTCGCCACGGTTAGGTGTTAAATCTACGTCAATAATGTTGTCATCAAGCGCTAAATATTCGCGTAAATCGGCACCAATAGGCGCATCAAGTGGCAATTCCATAATGCCATCGCCTTCTTCACTAATACCTAGCTCATCAAACGCACATAACATGCCGTGTGAAGGCTGACCACGAAGTTTGGCTTTTTTAATTTTGAAATCGCCTGGTAACACTGCGCCAACAGTGGCAACTGCAACTTTAGTACCTTGGCGGCAATTTGGTGCACCACAAACAATATCAAGCAGTTCATCACCACCAACATTAATTTTTGTTACACGTAGTTTATCTGCATCAGGGTGTTGGCCACACTCAACCACTTCACCTACCACAACGCCATTAAATTTGGCTGCTGCCGGCTCAACGCCATCTACTTCTAAACCAGCCATTGAAAGCTGTTCCGAAAGAGCTTGCGTATCAATTGCAGGATTTACCCACTCTCTTAACCACTTTTCACTAAATTTCATTTTATCTCTTCACTCTTAACGGAACTGGTTTAGGAATTTTAAGTCATTTTCGAAAAACGCACGTAAATCGTTTACGCCGTAACGCAACATGGTTAAGCGCTCAACACCCATACCAAAAGCGAAACCTGTGTATTTTTCAGGATCGATGCCTACAGACTTAAGTACGTTAGGATGAACCATGCCGCAGCCTAATACTTCTAACCATTTACCGTCTTTACCCATCACGTCCACTTCGGCTGAAGGCTCTGTAAACGGGAAGAATGAAGGACGAAAACGAATTTCCATGTCTTCTTCAAAAAAGTTACGTAAAAAGTCATGTAAAATACCTTTAAGCTCAGTGAAGCTTACATCAGTATCAACCATCAACCCTTCCACCTGATGGAACATAGGCGTATGTGTTTGGTCGTAGTCATTACGGTATACACGCCCTGGCGAAATAATACGCAGTGGCGGTTGCTCAGTTTCCATAGTACGAATTTGTACACCACTGGTTTGAGTACGTAAAACCAGCTTAGGATTAAAGTAAAAGGTATCGTGATCGGCGCGAGCTGGGTGATGCTCTGGTATATTTAACGCATCAAAGTTATGAAAATCATCTTCAACTTCAGGGCCTGATTTAACAGCAAAGCCAAGTTCACCAAAGAAGCTTTCAATACGCTCAATGGTGCGAGTTACTGGGTGCAAACCACCCGATGGCATAACACGCCCAGGTAAAGTTACATCGATTGTTTCTGCTGCTAGTTTTTCTTCTAATGCTTTACTTGCTAACAATTCACGCTTGTCATTAATCGCAACTTGCACGTCTTGCTTAGCTTGGTTAATTACTTGGCCTGCTTCTTTACGTTCTTCAGGGGCAATTTTACCTAACGTTTTAAGTAAGCTGGTAATTTCGCCTTTTTTACCAAGATAGTTAACCCTGATCTCTTCTAGCTGCGCGATTTCACTGGCACTGGCTACCGCCTCAAGTGCTTGCGCTAATATGTTTTCTAAGTTCATTCGATACCTGATCTTTCACAGAAGGTGATTACAATTTAGTTAGCTAATGATAACTGAAAGCAGGGTCTAGATTCTAGACCTACTACAGCTTTAGCGTTGATTTTATAAAAGGAATAGTCAATTTTCGTTGTGCAGCCATGGATGCGTGATCTAATTTGTCTAATACATCCAATAAAGCACGCATATCACGACTCAAACGCGTTAATAAAAATCGCGCACATTCATCGCTCAGTTCAAGCCCACGCATATTTGCACGCTTAACCAGCGCCTGTGCTTTATCATCGTCACTCATAGAACGAATTTGAAACGTAGTGCCCCACTTTAAACGGGATTCTAAGTCGGGCAAGCTAATATTAAGCATGTTAGGCAGTAAATCGGCAGTCACTACCAGCATTTTATTGGGCTCATTAAAGCGATTAAAAAAGTTAAATAACGCTTTTTCCCATGCATCATTGCCTGCTACCAAGTGCACATCATCAATACACAATACATCCAATGCTTCAAGCCCATCTAAAACCATTGGTCCAAAATGAATGACCTCGCGCATGGAAAGCAGCATATTAGATAAGCCACGCTCTTGTGCCTGAATACAAGTGGCATATAGTAAGTGAGATTTACCAGAATCTCCTAAGCCACACAAATAGGTATACTGAAAAGAGTGAGCAAGCTTAGAAAAGCTATCTTTGAGATGATTTACCTCGAGTGAGTCTTCACCGCCAAAGTAGGATGCAAATGTTTCATCGTCCGGTAAAGTAACCGGCAATGCCATTTGTATTGGCTCTTGAGTTAGCATTAATTTACAACCCATTGATACTCTAGGCTTTGCTCATCAACTATGTGATAAAAAGCACGAGGATCAACATAGTCTTTAAAGGCGTTATCCAGGCCAAGGGCTTTTTTAAGGTCACTCACAGTCCCCGTATGATGAAGCTCAAACTCAACCGAATCGGGTGTTTTGCGTAAAATAACAGCTTGAGTTACTACGCTTAAATTCATTAAGCGGCGCTTAGCCAATTCAATATCAACAAAGCTCTCAGTCCCTTTTAAAGTTAAATTGGCAGTACGCTGCTCATAATAAGCATTAGGATCAATCGCATATTCACCAGCTAAACCTTGTGCTAAATCATCAATCATTTGCGCAACAATTTGCTGTCTATAGCCAGTGATACGGTTAGATTCAAACATTTCATCATTTGTAAAGCGCCAATCTAGTACCCAATTATCAGAGTTAAACGCTTGATACATTCTAGCAGTAATACTTCGCTCAGCACTGTAGCGTTTAGATGCCTCTTCTACAGGCCCAGAAAAATTTCCCCAAACTTCAGGGACACCAACAAGCCGTCTGTCTTGTAAATCGAGTAAAGGCACAACAACCGGTAAACCGCGGCGGCTTGCTTTGTCGTAAATCAGTTGCTCTAACTGAGGATAACTCTCTTGAGTAACCAGCTCTCGCTGCCTGTTATCTTCAATGCCTAACCAGATAGCAACCAGTGGGCGTTGAGCTCCCCACAACGGCAAATTAAGATCCTTTATTAGTGCATTGATCTTTCGCGCTTCAAATTTAACTAGTAACTTAAGCGTTCCGGGAATACGCTCATCGTATTCAAATTTAAGCATATAATCAGATATATCTTTGGTGCGTTGCTGTGCTATCTGATTTTCATCTGCACTTTTATCACCACTCACTTTTACTAGTACGTTAAGAAGCGCTTTGCGACTAGCGTCTAAACGCGCATCACGAGATTTATCTTCTACAACCAAAATATCTTGATATAGATCAGTTACTTCAACTGCAGATACAGAAATACAAAAGAAAATGGATAAGGCGCTAATTAATAATCTATACACAGGCAAATCAATATTGGTTTAAACTGTTTTGATCCTAAATCAAAGCCACTAACAAAGCAAAATTATATTTTTACAGTGACTAAAGCTGCTGATTAAGTCGAACTTTCTTGTATTAAGAGTCGCTGCGCTACTTCGTAGCTATAAGGCAGTAGAATATCATGGTGCCGACAACGATAGAGAATGCATAACCGATGCATGGAGTAGGCATTAGTCTCTGATCAATTCTCTTCCTTTAACCTGTTACCTTTTATCTTGCATCTGCATTTTCACTTTTCTGCAGACGTAAAAAAGCCCGACTCTTTCGAATCGGGCTTTCTTGTATTTGGAGCCTGGTAATGTCCTACTTTCACATAGCAAATGCTACACTATCATCGGCGCTGTTTCGTTTCACTACTGAGTTCGGCATGGGGTCAGGTGGGTCCAAAACGCTATTGTCACCAAGCAAATTTGGTGTAAGTTCGATTTAATCAAGCTTACTAAAATTTGGAATTCTGATAATAAAGAGTATCGTAAATCTACTTTAGTTATATTAACTTCTGCGCTTAAACTATCACATAAAACGCGTTTGGCGTTGTATGGTTAAGCCTCACGGGTAATTAGTACAAGTTAGCTTAATGGCTCACACCACTTCCACATCTTGCCTATCAACGTTGTAGTCTTCAACGGCCCTTCAGAGACTTTAAAAGTCTAGTGAGAACTCATCTCGAGGCCTGCTTCGCGCTTAGATGCTTTCAGCGCTTATCAGTTCCGAACGTAGCTACCGGGCAATGCCATTGGCATGACAACCCGAACACCAGCGGTTCGTTCACTCCGGTCCTCTCGTACTAGGAGCAACCCCTCTCAATTCTCAAACGCCCACGGCAGATAGGGACCGAACTGTCTCACGACGTTCTAAACCCAGCTCGCGTACCACTTTAAATGGCGAACAGCCATACCCTTGGGACCGACTTCAGCCCCAGGATGTGATGAGCCGACATCGAGGTGCCAAACACCGCCGTCGATATGAACTCTTGGGCGGTATCAGCCTGTTATCCCCGGAGTACCTTTTATCCGTTGAGCGATGGCCCTTCCATTCAGAACCACCGGATCACTATGACCTACTTTCGTACCTGCTCGACGTGTCTGTCTCGCAGTTAAGCTGGCTTCTACCATTACACTAACCGTACGATGTCCGACCGTACTTAGCCAACCTTCGTGCTCCTCCGTTACTCTTTGGGAGGAGACCGCCCCAGTCAAACTACCCACCAGGCACTGTCCGTAACCCCGATTCAGGGGCCAACGTTAGAACATCAAAACTACAAGGGTGGTATTTCAAGGACGACTCCACAAAAACTAGCGTCTCTGCTTCTAAGTCTCCCACCTATCCTACACATGTAGGTTCAATGTTCAGTGCCAAGCTGTAGTAAAGGTTCACGGGGTCTTTCCGTCTAGCCGCGGGTACACAGCATCTTCACTGCGATTTCAATTTCACTGAGTCTCGGGTGGAGACAGCGTGGCCATGGTTACACCATTCGTGCAGGTCGGAACTTACCCGACAAGGAATTTCGCTACCTTAGGACCGTTATAGTTACGGCCGCCGTTTACCGGGGCTTCGATCAAGAGCTTCTCCGAAGATAACCCCATCAATTAACCTTCCGGCACCGGGCAGGTGTCACACCGTATACGTCATCTTGCGATTTTGCACAGTGCTGTGTTTTTAATAAACAGTCCCAGCCACCTGGTCACTGCGGCTCCAATCAGCTTAGGGAGCAAGTCCCATCACCAATCGGAGCGTACCTTCTCCCGAAGTTACGGTACGATTTTGCCTAGTTCCTTCACCCGAGTTCTCTCAAGCGCCTTAGTATTCTCTACCTGACCACCTGTGTCGGTTTGGGGTACGATTCGGTATAATCTGAAGCTTAGAGGCTTTTCCTGGAAGTATGGCATCAGCAACTTCATCACCTTGGTGACTCGTCTCGTGTCTCAGCCTAACAGCAACCCGGATTTACCTAAGTCGCTAGCCTACACACTTTCACATGGACTACCATCGCCATGCTTGCTTAGCCTGCTCCGTCCCCCCATCGCAATTATACCAAGTACGGAAATATTAATCCGTTTCCCATCGACTACGCCTTTCGGCCTCGCCTTAGGGGTCGACTTACCCTACCCTGATTAACATGGGATAGGAACCCTTGGTCTTCCGGCGTGCGGGTTTTTCACCCGCATTATCGTTACTCATGTCAGCATTCGCACTTCTGATACGTCCAGCATACCTCCCGGTACACCTTCAACCGCTTACAGAACGCTCCCCTACCACTCAGAATAAATTCTGAATCCGCAGCTTCGGTGCATAGTTTAGCCCCGTTACATCTTCCGCGCAGACCGACTCGACCAGTGAGCTATTACGCTTTCTTTAAAGGATGGCTGCTTCTAAGCCAACCTCCTGGCTGTCTGGGCCTTTCCACATCGTTTCCCACTTAACTATGACTTTGGGACCTTAGCTGGCGGTCTGGGTTGTTTCCCTCTTCACGACGGACGTTAGCACCCGCCGTGTGTCTCCCGGATATTACTTTACGGTATTCGGAGTTTGCAAAGGGTTGGTAAGTCGGGATGACCCCCTAGCCTTAACAGTGCTCTACCCCCGTAAGTATTCGTCCGAGGCTCTACCTAAATAGATTTCGGGGAGAACCAGCTATCTCCCGGTTTGATTAGCCTTTCACTCCTAACCACAGGTCATCCCCTAACTTTTCAACGTTAGTGGGTTCGGTCCTCCAGTTGATGTTACTCAACCTTCAACCTGCCCATGGCTAGATCACCGGGTTTCGGGTCTATACCTTGCAACTATTCGCCCAGTTAAGACTCGGTTTCCCTACGGCTACCCTAATCGGTTAACCTCGCTACAAAATATAAGTCGCTGACCCATTATACAAAAGGTACGCAGTCACCCAACAAGTGGGCTCCTACTGCTTGTACGTACACGGTTTCAGGTTCTATTTCACTCCCCTCACAGGGGTTCTTTTCGCCTTTCCCTCACGGTACTGGTTCACTATCGGTCAGTTGGGAGTATTTAGCCTTAGATGATGGTCCACCTATATTCAGTCAAAGTTTCACGTGCTCCGACCTACTCGATTTCACTTAAAATGCGTTTTCATGTACGGGACTATCACCCTGTATCGTGGCACTTTCCAGAGCCTTCCATTAACACATAATAAGCTTAAGGGCTGTTCCGATTTCGCTCGCCGCTACTATCGGAATCTCGGTTGATTTCTTTTCCTACGGGTACTTAGATGTTTCAGTTCTCCGCGTTCGCCTCGTTAACCTATGTATTCAGTTAACGATACCTGCAAGCAGGTGGGTTTCCCCATTCGGAAATCCTAGTCTCAAGTGCTTTTTACTAGCTTGACTAGGCTTATCGCAAGTTAATACGTCCTTCATCGCCTCCAACTGCCAAGGCATCCACCGTGTACGCTTAGTCACTTAACCATACAACCCAAACGGGTCTTTGTTTTGTGACAGTTTAACTTCGCCAGAAGTTAATATTGAATACTAAAGTAGATACCAATCAACAAACGTTAAACGTTTATTAAATGGCACTGAATGATACTGCTATCATTCTTTTTTACTTTTGAAAACTCTGTACAAATACAATGTATTCATACGAATTTTATTATCAGCTTTTCCAAATTTTTAAAGAGCATATTAATTAGTAAACTCAAAGAGCAAACTAACTAACAATCATCTGTGTGGACACTACGAACAAATAAGTTCTAAATCGTATAAGGAGGTGATCCAGCCCCAGGTTCCCCTAGGGCTACCTTGTTACGACTTCACCCCAGTCATGAATCACTCCGTGGTAAACGTCCTCCCGAGGGTTAGACTATCTACTTCTGGAGCAACCCACTCCCATGGTGTGACGGGCGGTGTGTACAAGGCCCGGGAACGTATTCACCGCGTCATTCTGATACGCGATTACTAGCGATTCCGACTTCATGGAGTCGAGTTGCAGACTCCAATCCGGACTACGACGCACTTTAAGTGATTCGCTTACTCTCGCGAGTTCGCAGCACTCTGTATGCGCCATTGTAGCACGTGTGTAGCCCTACACGTAAGGGCCATGATGACTTGACGTCGTCCCCACCTTCCTCCGGTTTATCACCGGCAGTCTCCTTAGAGTTCTCAGCATTACCTGCTAGCAACTAAGGATAGGGGTTGCGCTCGTTGCGGGACTTAACCCAACATCTCACAACACGAGCTGACGACAGCCATGCAGCACCTGTATCAGAGTTCCCGAAGGCACCAAACCATCTCTGGTAAGTTCTCTGTATGTCAAGTGTAGGTAAGGTTCTTCGCGTTGCATCGAATTAAACCACATGCTCCACCGCTTGTGCGGGCCCCCGTCAATTCATTTGAGTTTTAACCTTGCGGCCGTACTCCCCAGGCGGTCTACTTAATGCGTTAGCTTTGAAAAACAGAACCGAGGTTCCGAGCTTCTAGTAGACATCGTTTACGGCGTGGACTACCAGGGTATCTAATCCTGTTTGCTCCCCACGCTTTCGTACATGAGCGTCAGTGTTGACCCAGGTGGCTGCCTTCGCCATCGGTATTCCTTCAGATCTCTACGCATTTCACCGCTACACCTGAAATTCTACCACCCTCTATCACACTCTAGTTTGCCAGTTCGAAATGCAGTTCCCAGGTTGAGCCCGGGGCTTTCACATCTCGCTTAACAAACCGCCTGCGTACGCTTTACGCCCAGTAATTCCGATTAACGCTCGCACCCTCCGTATTACCGCGGCTGCTGGCACGGAGTTAGCCGGTGCTTCTTCTGTCAGTAACGTCACAGCTAGCAGGTATTAACTACTAACCTTTCCTCCTGACTGAAAGTGCTTTACAACCCGAAGGCCTTCTTCACACACGCGGCATGGCTGCATCAGGCTTGCGCCCATTGTGCAATATTCCCCACTGCTGCCTCCCGTAGGAGTCTGGGCCGTGTCTCAGTCCCAGTGTGGCTGATCATCCTCTCAAACCAGCTAGGGATCGTCGCCTTGGTGAGCCATTACCTCACCAACTAGCTAATCCCACTTGGGCCAATCTAAAGGCGAGAGCCGAAGCCCCCTTTGGTCCGTAGACATTATGCGGTATTAGCAGTCGTTTCCAACTGTTGTCCCCCACCTCAAGGCATGTTCCCAAGCATTACTCACCCGTCCGCCGCTCGTCATCTTCTAGCAAGCTAGAAATGTTACCGCTCGACTTGCATGTGTTAGGCCTGCCGCCAGCGTTCAATCTGAGCCATGATCAAACTCTTCAATTAAAAAGTTTTATGTCTTTCGACAGCTCAATGAATTCTGAATTTATTTAATATCTTTCGATATTGAATTGACTGTGCTGAATAATTACCTGAGTAACTATTCTGTTGGTCACTCAGCTTCTCTTTCGAGAAATCACATTGAGACTCTAAATTTGTTTGCCTCACTACCTAAGTAGCTTGGCTGTTAGAACTCAATCTGTACGAGTGCCCACACAGATGATTGCTTTATATTGTTAAAGAACGTTGCGATTAAAGCGCTTAACTTTATCTCGCTAGGGCTGCGCATATTACGCTTTCCTATTTTTTTGTCAACACTTAATTTTGTTAAACTTGAAAGTTTTCGAAACTAAGTTTTACTCGACTCACTGAGTAGCTCGTGCCTCGCTATGCGTTGCGCTCTGCCGTCTCAGTGGGGTCGCATTATAGGGAGAATCGATTTTAACGCAAGCGTTTTTAAAGGCTTTTTTGCATTTAATTTTTACCCCAAAGATACCCCACCTAGACACACATGTTACCCACAAAACCCTGTGGATAACTCATTTTTTTACGCTGTTTACTAAACTATTTACTGTGCTTGTGGTAAGTTGCGCCCGATATTTACAACTCGTTCACTAGGTAACGCACATGACAGATATAATAAATAGTATAAGTGGTCTCTTATGGGGTCATATTTTAGTGTACTTATTAATAGCAGCAGGGCTATTTTTTACAATACGTCTTGGTTTTATCCAATTTGTACAGTTTCCACATATGATTAAAGTCATGTTTCAAAGTCGTCAAGGCTCTGACGGCGGCATTTCTTCTTTCCAAGCATTTTGTACATCTTTAGCAGCCCGTGTTGGTACTGGTAATATGGCAGGTGTTGCCGTTGCACTTTATTTAGGTGGCGCAGGTGCTATTTTTTGGATGTGGTTAATTGCTTTAATTGGTATGGCTACTAGCTTTGCTGAAAGTACATTGGCACAAGCTTATAAAACACGAGATGAAGAAGGTAACTTCCGTGGTGGTCCGGCCTATTATATGGAGTACGGACTTGGTAAGCGTTGGATGGGTGTTGTCTTTTCATTGTGCTTAATTTTAGCCTTTGGTTTAGTTTTTAACGCAGTACAGTCAAATTCTATTGCTGCGGCTTTTGAAGTCGCCTTTGGTATACCTAACTATATAGTCGGTATCGCTCTTGTTATTGGGTCAGGTATTATTATATTTGGCGGTCTAAAAACCATTTCTCGATTTGCTGAATTAGCCGTTCCATTTATGGCTGCTGCTTACCTTGTGGTTGCACTTTATATATGTGCTGTAAATTACACTGAGTTACCTAATGTATTTATGCATGTGATCAGAAGTGCTTTTGGTATTGAGCAAGCGGGTGCGGGGGCAATTGGTTATGGTGTAATGCAAGCGATGATCCAAGGGATCAAGCGCGGCTTGTTCTCAAACGAAGCCGGTATGGGTAGTGCTGCGAATGCTGCAGCAACTGCAACACCAAACCCACCTCACCCTGCTTCACAGGGGTATGTACAAATGCTGGGTGTATTTGTAGATACTATTATTATTTGTACTGCAACTGCTGCTCTTATTTTATTATCAGAGCAATTAGTGCCAGGCTCAGATGTAACGGGTATAGCGCTTACACAAGCAGCCCTTGAAGAACATGTAGGCAGCTGGGGTGCCATATTTGTAGCAGTCGCTATTTTGTTTTTTGCATTTACATCAATTGTGGCTAACTACTCGTATGCTGAAACGAACTTATTATTCTTAGAACATAACCACGCATCTGGCATGTTGATCTTCAGGTTATTAGTGTTAGGTATGGTAATGTTTGGTGCATTGGGCGAATTACCACTAGTGTGGACATTAGCTGATGTATCTATGGGCTTAATGGCAATAGTGAACGTAATCGCATTATTTATGCTCTCAGGTGTTGTCGTGTGGCTTGCTAAAGATTATAACACTCAGCGACGCGCCGGAAAGTTACCGACGTTTGATCCAAGTAAGAACGACAAACTCAATAAAACTATTCCAAAAGGTATTTGGCATAAATAATTAGTTTTTATAACTTCAAGTTAAAAACCCGAAACGGCCATTGTCATTTCGGGTTTTTTATTGATTTAACTTTAATCTAAAAGTTACTGATAAATTACTAGTGTGAATATAGACGTTATTAAAGCCGCCCAACCTACCTATAAGCTCACCTTATCCAAACATTATAAGCATCCTACAAGTAAATTTAATAACCTATGTAGTAGGTCTGAATGCTTATAACGACATCCCTGCTTAGGTTTATATACATTACTGCATAACCATAATAACTAACACTGCGCTTATTATACCAATCCGCAATAATACTCAATCATTTTGCGGGGCTAAACGTGTCGCTATCTGTGTTAAAAAATTCTCATTTAGAACAACTAAATAGCGAATTTTTTGCCTAGCTATCAACCCGTTTTTCCTGCCTCAAAATAGACCGCTTAATTAAGCGAATTGGTATTAAAAAGTCTAGTTTATGATTTAGCTAACGACCTACACTACACCTTGATTAACTTGTAAAAAAGTCTGAAGTGTTCAATGACAGTCTATTGGTGAGCCAAGAGTATGTATCAGACCTTGCAACAAACCATTATTGCTAACAACAGGGGGTAGTAAATTAGTGTGCTTCAAGGGACTTAGTAATAAAGATATGATGATTTAATTAGATTTTACGGAAAGAATATAAAGTGGTGCCCGAGGCCGGACTTGAACCGGCACGACTTGTTAGTCGAGGGATTTTAAATCCCTTGTGTCTACCAATTCCACCACTCGGGCATCGAGTTTGCTAGTTAAAGCGTGTGGAGTAATTATTTGGAGGCGGAACCCGGAGTCGAACCGGGGTAAACGGATTTGCAATCCGGTGCATGGCCACTCTGCCATTCCGCCTAAACATATCAAATAATTTGGAGCGGCACACGAGGCTCGAACTCGTGACCTCGACCTTGGCAAGGTCGCGCTCTACCAACTGAGCTAGTGCCGCATAAAACTTTATCAGTAATTTGTACGTTGGTCCGCGACCATGTCGCGGTAAAACGTTCTGGCAACTGAGTTAGTGCCTCATAAAATAAGTATTTATCAACTTTTAATTAACTTGGTCAATAATTAAAAGTGGTGCCCGAGGCCGGACTTGAACCGGCACGACTTGTTAGTCGAGGGATTTTAAATCCCTTGTGTCTACCAATTCCACCACTCGGGCATCGAGTTTGCTATTTAAAGCAAGTGGATAAAACTAATATGGAGCGGCACACGAGGCTCGAACTCGTGACCTCGACCTTGGCAAGGTCGCGCTCTACCAACTGAGCTAGTGCCGCATCATATTAATTCTAAATAATATTTTTTATAAGTTACATATTGGTGTATGTAACCAAACCACAACGTGGTGCCCGAGGCCGGACTTGAACCGGCACGACTTGTTAGTCGAGGGATTTTAAATCCCTTGTGTCTACCAATTCCACCACTCGGGCATCGAGTTTGCTAATTAAAGCGTGTGGAGTGTTGATTGGAGGCGGAACCCGGAGTCGAACCGGGGTAAACGGATTTGCAATCCGGTGCATGGCCACTCTGCCATTCCGCCTCAATACTAGGTTAGCTTTAAGATAAACTGGAGCGGCACACGAGGCTCGAACTCGTGACCTCGACCTTGGCAAGGTCGCGCTCTACCAACTGAGCTAGTGCCGCTTTGTTTATCTAGGGGGCTATGCCCTCTCAACACGGACGCATTCTACAGAGATTATTAAACGCGTCAACACAAAAAATGCTACTTTTGAACTGTTTGATTATTTTTTATCTAAAATGGTGCGTTATTAGACGTTTACAATCAATTTTTGGTCAATTCTGCCCATGCTGCAACTAAATATTGCACCATAGAACTGAGCGTTAAAAACGTCGCTATATAAAGTAAGCCATAGCTTAAATACATCATCCAGGTATCGTACTGCCAAATTAGGCCAATAATGGCTAACATTTGCGCTGCGGTTTTTAACTTACCCATATCGGATACAGCTACATTGCCGCGTTTGCCTTGCTCAGCCATCCATTCTCGTAGCGCCGATATAACAATTTCACGGCTTATAATAATAAGTGCAGGAATAGTCATATACAAAGATTGATAATGCTCAGATAAAGCAACCAAGGCAGCGCACACCATTACTTTATCAGCAACAGGGTCTAAAAACGCACCAAAAGGCGTTGATTGTTCAAGCTTACGCGCTAAATAGCCATCGAGTATGTCAGTGATTGAAGCAAGCCAAAAAATAAAGGCAGCAACAAAGAATGCCCATGAATAAGGCATATAAAATATCACCAAAAAAATGGGGATAAGAAAGAGTCTAAACGTTGTGAGTGTGTTTGGAATATTCCACATAACTACTTGGATATGTCTTTTTTTCTATATTCGCACATAGGGCTAGCCCTTGTCATGCAAATGGTTAAATATCTTCTCAGCCATGTCAGGACTGATCCCAGGAACTTTCTTTAGCTGTTCTATATTAGCAGCTTTTACGCCTTGCATGCCCCCTAAATATTTTAATAATGTTTGTCGACGCTTTGAACCAACGCCATCTATTTCTTCTAATAGCGACTGAGTTCGCTGTTTTTGACGCTTATTTCGATGTCCTGCAATAGCAAAGCGATGCGACTCATCGCGAATATGCTGAATTAAATGCAGTGCGGGTGCATCCGAATCCATAGGAATAGTTTTACGCCCACCGTCAATAAGTAAAGTTTCAAGGCCTGGTTTACGGCTAGTGCCTTTTGCAACCCCAACTAATAGTGGCATTTTTGCATGCGGCCAGTTTTCAAAGTATTGTTCTGCCCTACCTAATTGGCCTTTACCACCATCAATAAAAATAACATCAGGAATTTTATCTTCATCCACTAACTTGTTATAACGTTTGTTTAGTGCAAATTCCATAGCGGCGTAATCGTCGCCACCGGTTATGCCCGTGACGTTGTAACGACGATATTCTTTATTGTTAGGCCCTTGAGAATCAAAAACAACACAACTGGCCACGGTGTTTTCGCCCATGGTGTGGCTGATATCAAAACATTCCATGCGATTAATGTCATCAAGACGCAAGGTAGCCTTTAATTGAGCATAACGCTTGTTTATAGAGTCTTGAGTGCTTTGCTTAACCGTAATACTATTTAATGCGTTTTTATTGGCTAACTGTAAGTACTGTGCTCGCTCACCACGGGTAACCACTTTAAGCGATACTTTACGTTCACTAATTTGAGTTAGTGCTTCGCTGAGCGCATCACTTTCTTCAATTTCAAATGGTAAGATGATTTCTTTGGCAATGCGTCCTGTTGCTCCCGGTGCTAAGTAATATTGGCCTAAGAAAGAGGTTAAGATTTCCTGCTCCTGTGAGTCTTTAGGCACCTTTGGAAAGTAAGTCTTACTACCCAGCACTTTATGATCGCGGATCATTAGTAGATGAATCCCATTTAAGCCATTTAAATGGGCAAAACCTACAACATCCATTTCAGCAAAATTACCTGAGATAGACTGCTGTTCCTGCATTTTACGCAATAGCATAATTTGGTCGCGAACTTTAGCTGCGAGTTCAAAGTTAAACTGCTCACTGGCTTTTTCCATTTTAGCGATAAGTTCGGCTATTACTTCATGGGATTTACCGGTTAAAAATTTACGGACATAATCAACTTGCTGCGCGTATTCATCTTCAGAGACTTTATTAACACACGGCGCAGAGCAACGTTTTAATTGGTATTGCAAGCATGGCCGACTACGCGCACGGTAGTAAGCGTCTTCACATTGACGTACCGGAAATATTTTTTGCATTAAGCGCAAACTTTCTGATACGGCTCCAGCGCTTGGAAACGGGCCAAAATATTCGCCTTTTACTTTTCTGCTACCACGATGAAAGGCTAAACGAGGGTGCTTATGATTCGTGAGTAATATGTACGGGTACGATTTATCATCACGTAACAGAATATTATAACGTGGCTGATATTTCTTAATGAGGTTATTTTCGAGCAGAAGCGCTTCTGTTTCTGTATTAGTAAGTGTGACTTCAATATTACAAATATTACTCACTAAAACACGGGTTTTGCTGTCGGTAATGTTGCTGCGAAAGTAACTGCTCACCCGTTTTTTTAAACTTTTAGCTTTACCGACATAAATAACTTGGTTGTCATTATCGAGCATGCGATAAACGCCAGGCTCACTCGATAATGTTTTTAAAAACTGGGCATGATCAAATTCAGACATATATATCGACTAGTAAGAGATATCTATATCAATCATTTTGTAACGTATGGCTAAATGAGTAAGCTCTACATCGCCCCCTACGTTAAGCTTTTCAAACATACGATAGCGATAACTGTTTACTGTTTTAGAGCTTAAATTTAAGCGCTCAGCAATATCCTGTGCTTTTTCACCTTTGGTGATCATCAGCATAATTTGCAGTTCACGCTCAGACAAACTTTGAAATGGGTTTTCATCAGTTCGCCCAGTAACCTGTGCAAGCGCAATTTGCTGTGCTATTTCTGGCGCAATATAACGTTGCCCTGCATGCACGCAACGTATAGCACGCACCATTTCATCAGATCCTGCCCCCTTGGTTAAAAAACCATGAGCACCAATTTGCATAACCTTGCTCGGAAATGGGTCTTCACAATTAACTGTAAGCACAATAATTTTTACATCGGGACAATAACGGCAAATCTTTTTAGTTGCCTCAAGCCCGCCCATACCAGGCATGTTCATATCCATTAATACTATATTTGGCGCATGTTGACGACAAAACTGTACAGCCTCTTCGCCTGTTTTAGCTTCACCTATTACTTTAAAACCACGTATGTCATCAAGAATACGTCTGATCCCTGTGCGCACAAGTTCATGGTCATCAACTAAAAGTACGTTAATCAATGGAACACCCTCACTAGCCTAATAAGATGCAAGTTAACAAAATTAATTTTCAACATTAGCATAGATACGACGAAACCATAACTAATATTATGCTTTCGCCGTCGGTCGCTATGACCCAATATTGTCAAAGCGTATTTACCTATCGTAGGTAAATACACCATAGTGATTTAAGCTGAGGCTTTTTCACTAAAACGGTCTACCCACAAAGCAATGATACCGTCGCCAGTTACATTACACGCAGTGCCGAAGCTATCTTGTGCAAGGTACAGCGCAATCATTAGTGCCACTGCACCTTCGTTGAAACCAAGCATACTAGTTAATAAACCTAACGCCGACATTACCGCGCCACCTGGGGCACCTGGTGCAGCAATCATAACCACACCTAGCATCATAATGAATGGCAGCATAGCCATTAGTGAAGGTACTTCCATGCTAGGCGATAAAAACATCACAGCCATAGCACAGGTAACTATTGTAATTGTTGAACCTGATAGATGAATAGTGGCACATAATGGGACTGTAAAGTTAGCTACATCTTCTTTAACATTATTTGCTTTACTTGATTGCAAAGAGACTGGAATGGTTGCCGCGCTCGACATGGTTCCTAATGCAGTAAAGTACGCAGGTAGCATGTTTTTAATTAGCTCAATAGGATTACGCTTAAGTAATAGGCCCGATACAATATAAAGCACACTCAACCATAACCAATGCATCACTAATGCGGCAATGAGTACTACACCAAAGGCCTGTAATGTATCAACAACGGTACCTGCCACGGTCATTTCAGCAAACACACCCGCAATGTAAAACGGTAATGCTGGGATAATTACTTTAGCAAGTAAACCATCTATAATATCGCGCCCTTGATCAGACACCGTTTTTAATGTGTCTAAACCTAGCTGGCTCATACCAATACCAAATACAAATGCTGTGACTAAAGCAGTCATTACACCCATTAATGGTGGAATTTCTAAGTCAATAAAGCTACCTACCTCGGTGACTGCTTCAGCTTCAAATGAAATTCCACCGCTTAGGAACGGAATAATCGCTGTGACTAATAAAAACGCTAAGGTACCGGCAATAATTGTTGAGCCGTAAGCAAAACCAACCGTTTTTCCCAGTAAATGCCCTGACCCTTTAGGAAGCCCGGCAATCCCAGAGGCAATAAAAAACAAAATAATCAGTGGAATTGTAAAACTAATAAGCTGGCCAATAAGCTCTTTTACTGTGTATAAAAGCTCAACGCCAGTTAAGGGAATATAGAGTCCGACTAAAATACCGGCCACAATACCGGCAATTAATTTTAAGATTAACTTCATGGTGATTACTTTATTGAATTTAGATAATGTGTTTTTATCATGTTTTGAATAGTTTGTGTCAATAAACTGTTCAACCGCAGTTCATTTGCACAATTAACCAACAAAATATAAGTATGTAGTGTTGATTTGTTTAAATAACGACTACATAAACAAAAAATACAGTACAAAGTTAAAAACGAACAAATGGCCTCAAGTTCACCTTTTTAATAACTAAAAAAATAACAGGTTGAGTTTTTAGTTCAATCCGTTATAAGCGGAATTAATATATGTTATAGCCAAAGCTTACTTTAACTTTTTTTATCTCACAGTAAAGTAGGCTTATAAAGTTAACAGACTAACTGTTAATGTGTTGATCAGATTGTACCTAAAGGAACATTATGTCTACTATTTTTGAAGATAACTCACTAAGCATCGGTAACACACCGTTGGTAAAACTTAACCGTGTTACAGGTGGGAATGTATACGCTAAAGTTGAGTCGCGTAACCCAAGCTTTAGTATTAAATGCCGTATTGGTGCATCGATGATTTGGGAAGCTGAAAAATCAGGTCAACTTACCAAAGATAAAGAGCTTATAGAGCCAACATCAGGTAACACGGGCATTGCACTGGCATTTGTAGCAGCCTCACGCGGCTACAAATTAACGCTTACAATGCCAAACACCATGAGCTTAGAACGTCGTAAGCTATTAAAAGCACTCGGTGCTAATCTTGTACTAACAGACGGTGCTAAAGGTATGAACGGTGCTATTGCTAAGGCCAAAGAAATTCAAGCATCAGCCCCTGAAAAGTTTATTTTATTACAACAATTTGAAAACCCTGCAAACCCTAAAATTCACTTTGAAACAACTGGCCCAGAAATCTTTGATGCACTTGATGGCAAAATCGATTTCTTTGTTGCAGGCGTTGGTACTGGTGGAACTATCACAGGTGTAAGCCGTTATCTTAAAAAAGAAAAAGGCTTAAATGTAAAATCAATCGCTGTAGAGCCAAGCCACTCTCCGGTAATTAGCCAAACACTTGCTGGTGAAGAAGTAAAACCTGGGCCACATAAGATTCAAGGTATTGGTGCAGGCTTTATTCCTGGGAATTTAGACCTATCAATAATTGATGGTGTAGAGCAAGTCTCTAATGAAGAATGTATAGCAATGTGTCACGAGCTAATGAAAAAAGAAGGGATTTTAGTTGGTATTTCATCAGGTGCAGCTGTGGTTGCAGCGAAACGTATTGCTGAACGTCCTGAAAATGCAGATAAAAATATTGTGGTTATTTTGCCAAGTGCAACAGAGCGTTACTTATCAAGCCCGATGTTTGACGAAGAGTTTAGCGAACAAGAGCTTGTTCAATAATCGAGCGTTCTGATTAAAAAAGGATGTTTTTTAACATCCTTTTTTATTGCTTTTTTAATAAGTTACTATCTATTTAGTTCACTCCTCTTTACATCTTCTCCATTCCATCACACACTTTATGTATAAGTAATCAACCTGACCAAATATGAAAACAATTTTAACCATTTTTGTGCTCATTTTTAGTATTTTGATCGTTGGCTGTAATGAAAATACTAAACCTAAAGAGCAGTATATTGACAATGATCGTCCAGGCGACACTGCTACTGTGTATTTTGATGCGCTTTATAACCAGCATAACTTGCAAAAAGCCAGCGATTTCGCAACGCCTAAATTAGCCCGCATAATGAAATCGTATGGGACGGCCAAACAGTTTGCGCGTAGTCTTATTAATTTACAGTACGATGAAGTTGTGATTGAAATTGATATGTCAAATTCAAGCCTGCGAGAACAGTATGGCAATCAAGCTAAAATAAACATTGTGTTTACCGGTTATTTTAATGGTAAAAAAATCGATGATTTCCGCAGCATTGAAATGCTTAAAATAAAAGGTAAGTGGTACGTAGATAAAATCATCGCCGATCCTTACGGGCGCTGATCAGTCATTCAGAGCCTTAGTAAAGATAACCGTATATTCGAGCTTAAAAAATACACAACATAAAAAAAGCCTTAAATCATAAATTTAAGGCTTTTTTATTATCTTCTTTATTATTATAACTCAGCGTTAGATGTCTTCTGGATTAAAGTTATCAACCGCAATAGCCTGCATTCTTAGCTTATTAGCATGATGCATTGTCTCACCATCAACCTTCGTTACGAGCTCGTGTTCAAGTGCGTAATCAATCGCTTGTTCAATATCATAGGTGGCAGGCACCTTGCCTTTTCGTTGCCACTGTTTCAACTGCTTAAATTGATTGTGCATATCGTGCATTGCTAAGAAAGCATTTTCCATAACACCCGTTCCGGCATTTTCATCCACATAACACAAATGGGTAAGTCTATTTCTAAATACCCCTGGTTGAGTCATGTGCTCGCAAATACGCTGGGCAATAGCATCACTTGGTTTGTGATAATGGTTACCTAATGGAAAAACAATACGCTTAAGTGCAAAGTTAATCACTGGATTAGAAAAGTTTTTAAAGAAGCCATCAAATGCTTGGCCTATTGCATATAACGATGTCTCTATAGCATATTTTACAAAAGGCAAATCAGCTTGTTGACGCCCTTCATCTTCAAAACGCTTTAATACCGTTGATGCAATATATAAATGACTTAACACATCGCCTAAACGTGCCGATATCATTTCTTTACGTTTAAGTTCACCACCTAACATCAACATTGCAACATCCGTTGTAAACGCCAATCCTCGGCTCATTCTACCTAATTGTTTATAATAGACGGCCGTCTCTCCACATACAGGCGCTTTAGCAAAGTAGCTGCGAGTTAAACCATGCACCAAGGCCATACTTGCATTACTCAGTGCAAATACAATGTGCTTCATTAACAAGCCATCAAATTGCTCAAGTGCAGCATCATCGTCATCCATTGCTGCAACTTCCATTTCTTTTAACACGAAAGGATGACAACGGGTTGCACCTTGGCCAAATATCATAAGGTTACGGGTAAGAATATTGGCGCCCTCTACGGTAATAGAGACGGGAATACCCATATAACCGTGTGCTAAATAGTTATTAGGCCCAACCTGAATCCCTTTACCTGCATGAATGTCCATTGCATCATTCATTACCGTTCGACCCATTTCGGTCATGTGGTACTTTGCAATAGCAGTTACTACTGACGGGCTAAGTTTTAAATCAATTGCACCTGCGGTCATTAATCGGCATGATTCCAATGCATAAGTTAGTCCACCAATACGTGCCAACCCTTCTTGTACGCCTTCAAATTGCCCAATTGACACGCCAAACTGTTGGCGTACAACCGTATAAGCCGAGGTCATCTTAGCTGCCAAGTGCCCTGTTGCAGTGCTTAATGCCGGTAATGAAATACCACGCCCTGCGCTTAAACACTCTACTAGCATGCGCCAACCGCGCCCTGCCCCTTGCTGGCCACCTATAATCCAATCAAGCGGAATAAATACATCCTTACCGTACGTTGTGCCATTCATAAACGCCATGTTAAGTGGGTAATGACGCTCTCCTGTTTTAACACCTGGGTGATCAGTTGGAATAAGTGCACACGTTATTCCGAGCTCTTTTTCATCGCCTAACAATCCATCTGGATCGTACATTTTAAATGCAAGACCTAACACAGTCGCCACAGGCGCAAGGGTAATGTAACGTTTTGACCAATTTAAACGCAGTCCCAACACTTCCTTACCATCATGCTCGCCTTTGCACACCACGCCTGAATCTGGGATACTGCCAGCATCAGAGCCAGCCTCTGGGCCCGTTAATGCAAAACAAGGTACATCGTCGCCTTTTGCAAGGCTAGGTAACCAACGATTTTGTTGCTCAGTTGTTCCGTAATGCAGTAATAACTCACCAGGACCTAAGCTATTTGGCACCATGACCGTTACGGCGGCCGTTAAGCTTTTAGTCGCAATTTTTGACACTATCGTAGAGTTAGCAATAGCAGAGAATTCAAGACCCCCAAATTTTTCAGGGATGATCATTGCAAAAAACCCTTCGGTTTTTAAAAAGTCCCAAACCTCTTTAGGTAAATCTTTGTCTTTTTGTACAATTTTATAGTCATCAAGCATGGCTAATAAAGTTTCAACTTGATTATCTATAAATGCAGTTTCTTTTTCACTTAACTTAGGGCGCGGATAATTATGTAATTTTTGCCAGTCAGGCTCACCACTAAATAACTCGCCATCCCACCAAACATCGCCCGCTTCCATGGCTTCTCGCTCTGTTTGCGATAATGGCGGCAACACCTTTTTAAACATCTTAAAAGTAGGTCGAGTAATTAAATTAAGGCGGATATCTTTAATCGCAAACACCACGACCACCACAACCAGTAATATAATAAATACTGACATGAGCACATTCCTTTTACAGTTATAAAAACACTGATTTAATTATGACCGATCTTAATTTAAATACAATGGGCTGTCAGACGAGTGCCACTAAATGATGAAGTTATTCTATTGCGATTAAAATATAACGATGAGTAAAGTCACTAATTTATTACACACAGCAAAAAGCCCACAAAATGTGGGCTTTTTACTACTTAACTGGTTTTAATTATTTAATTAAAACTGAAAACGCATGTTAGCAAAGTAAGCATCGTTATCTGAGTCATCTGCGTTGTTGCCGTAACCCACTTTTAAACCAATGTTTTTATTGATGAAGTGTTGAGCACCAAAGCTGTAGTTGTCTTCTTTATCGTAAGCTGCAAATACAGAAGTCGCTTTAGAGAAGTAGTAGTTTGTTTCTACGTTCCATTGATCATCTGCTTCGTCAAGGCTTACAAATGTACCTTCTACTGTTAAGTAGTTACCTTGTTGTAAATCAACAAAGTATTTAGCAGCTACTGAACGAGAATCAAAATCATCATCTGATTCTACAGTGATACCTACGTAATCTGTATCGTTTAGCATGTGGTTGTATGCTAAAGAAAAGAATGTAACGTTATCACCATCTTTTTGATCAACAAATCTTACTTTTGCAAGTAAGTCAGGGTTGAAGAAGTAACCAGCAGAAAGTGTGTATGACTCGTTGTTAGAGTTGTAATCAGCATTTTGGTAAGACGCACCAACAACAAAATCTTCAACGAAGTATTCACCACCAATAGCAGTCACATCGCCAAAATCGTCATCAGCGTAGCCACCAAATACGTTGCTTTGCTTGTTAATGTATTCGAATTGGTCGTATGGACCTAGTGTGCTCTTTGGAGAGAAGTAGTAAGTAGAGTCCACGCTGATAGTATCGTTGTTATCAGTATCTGTGTAGCCTAAGTTACTGATTGATTGATAGCTATCTGCAGCGTGTGCAGCACTTGATAATAAAAGACCTGAAATAATAATTGCTAACTTTTTCATAATGAAACATCCCTATGTACATTGTTTTTGTACTTTAACTACATTGCTAAAGTGGGGGTATGCTAACGCCGCGAAACTGAACGAAAACTGAATCAAGCAATTGTATTTGTTAGGGAATTTGTAAGAAAGTGTTGGAGTAATTTATGTTAAAGTAATCGCAACAAGCTGTAAACAATTACTTTAATTTTACACCGATTTTTGTTTGTTTCTATAATGAATACTGGCTGATTATCCTATAAACATCATTTATGTTATCACCTGCTTTAAAGTCCTTGCTAATAGGCGTTGGATCTGAACCTACCCATATTTTTAACTCGGCGTCTAAATCAAAGTGCCCCGCACTCTCTTTACTGAATTTAGTAATTTTAGAATAGGCAATACTGATCATTTCCATTTTAGACCCTGTCACGCCTTGCTTATCGATTAAAATAAGTCGCTTATTAGTAAAGATAAACATATCACGGACAACTTTATACGCTTTTTCAACTTGCTCACCTTCAATAAGGGTATTTGCCAACACTTTCTCTAAATCAGCGTCATCCACTTCACTGGCATTACCCATTAAACCACTAAATAGTCCCATTATAGTTTCTCCTGTTTAAATATTTGATTTTCTAATGTATGGCCATTTACTAACTGCCGATACTGCCAATTATGTTGGCGACAAAATTGCAATAGTGCTATATCGAGCGGATCACTGGTTAGTTGATACTCAATCACGTACTCTTTGTGCTGGCTCATATAAACACGACTCACCCCCTCAAGTGCTTGGAGTTGTTGCTCCACATTTTGATACACGTCGCTAAGCATTAAGGTGTAAAAGTGCTTATCGGTGTTCACTGCTTTAGTTTGGTGCTCGCTTAATACGCCTTTATCCAAATGGAGTACTTGGGAACACAGTCGTTCTAATTCAGTTAAATCATGTGAACTTAAAATAAACGTCGCTTGGTCACTTAACTGAGATACCAACTCGCGCACTTCTCTGGCATGAATAGGATCAAGCCCTGCCGTGGCTTCATCTAACATTACAATTTGTGGTGAGCCAATTAATGCTTGCGCTATGGTTACACGCTTGCGCATACCGTGGGATAAATCCCCAGCGCGGTTTTTTGCAATTTCGCTAAGGCCCACTAAATCAAGCACACGAAGTGCCTCTACGTGGCTTTGCTTAGTACTCATGCCTTGTAGCTTGGCATAAAAACTAAGTTGTTTATCTATATTAAAACGCGGATCAAGCTGGGCATCTTGCGGTAATGCACTCACTTTATTAAATAAAGCAGCGCTGCCTGGTTTATGGCCGAGTATTTCAAGCTCTCCCATGCTAGGGGCTATATAGCCGCACAGCAAACTAAATAAAGTAGTTTTTCCTGCGCCATTAGGGCCAACAAGCGCAACGGGAGCACCTTTTTGAATCTCAAAATTCACATTATTAAGAGCCAGTTTTGAGCCGTACGATTTACTTAAATTACGCCCTGTGATTAATGATTTCATAGTGAGCTCCTTGCAAAAACACGTTGCGCAACCACAAGTAGCACCGCTGTTTGCACAAGCGGAATAGCCAATGCACTCAATAGCGGTAAGTTCTGTCCCGCTAATAACTCTATTTGCACACCAGGGAATAAATAATCAAGCACACTTAATGCGGGTATTTGCCACTCCAGCAATCCAACAATAATGCCACCGGCTGTAAAATATAAAATGGCTAACACAATAGATAAGCGAGATGAGCTCGCAAAAGTATTAATCAAACTCATTAACGCAACAAACGGCGCAAAAGTAACAATGAGAATTAAAAATATTGAAACTGCACGGCCAACGCCACCAGCAAGTAAGCTCGGATCGCGAAACCCGAGCACCGCCAATGTCGCTACCAATGTAATGCCAACTAAACAGGTTAGTACCGCTAACTGCCCTAAAAATCGACCAAAGAGTATTTCAAAGCGGGTTGAGCGCAGTGATAAAAACCTTAAAGTCCCCCTCTCTCTGTCACCCACAGTTTGATCACTACAAATAAATAAGCTAAAAACAGGAAAACTATACAAAGCAATTAGCCAATACATAGCAAATTCGGCTTCAGGCCAATCAAGTAACTTATTTAATCCAATAGAGCCGGAAATATCACGGGCTATTTGTTCAAAATCGGGGGAGCTGATAATGCCCACTGCCTGCCCTATGGGGTAACGTAAAATAACAAGCCACACTAGCGCAAAAGCCGCCAGTGCAATAAGTCCTCGTTTAGTTAAAAACATACGTACAAGCTCAAAACCCGCAATTTGAGTTAAGCGCCCTACGTTTATTGGTAATGGTGTTGCCATTGACTATCCTTAATGACGTTGTTCATGCTTTAAAATAAGCGTTATTTAACAACACTAAGTGTAAACACGTTGAATTGCTAGCAAAAAAAAGCCTACTCAGAGGTAGGCTTTGTAACAAATAATGTAATTTAACAATTAGTAATTATAAATGTTGCTCATAAATAGCTAATGCTTGCTGTAAGTCGGCAATTAAATCTTCAGCATCTTCTAAGCCAATGTGCAAACGAATAACAGGTCCATGCTCCCATCCTGTTTGCGAGCGCAGCCCTTTCATTGATAGGTTTGCCGTTACTAAGCTCTCAAAGCCTCCCCAAGAAAAGCCCATTTTAAAATGCTGCAAGCTATCTAAAAAAGCATCAATGGCCTTTTGGTTACCGGTTTTCATTACAAACGAAAACAAACCATTACTACCGTCAAAATCGCGTTTGAAAAATTCATGCCCAGGACATGTTTCAAATGCTGGGTGGCGAATATGATCAACTAACTCGTGCTGCTCTAACCATTTAGCAACCTCAATAGCCGCTTTTTCATGCTGATTTAATCGCACCGCCATGGTACGCAAACCTCGTAGTGCTAAATACGCATCATCTGCACTGGTACATTGCCCGAGTAAATAAGAGTGTTCACGAAGTGTTGGCCAATATTTTTTATTCGCTACAGCTACGCCCATCATCACATCTGAATGACCTACAATATATTTGGTTGCCGCTTGAATACTAATATCAACACCATGTTCAAGTGGGCGATAGTGCAAACCATTACCATAAGTGTTATCAAGCACCGTCATCACATTATGATCATTTGCCACTTGCACCATAGCGGGAACATCTTGAATTTCCATGGTAATTGAACCCGGAGATTCTAAAAACAACACTTTGGTATTGTCTTGAATGTACTCTTTTATATCTGCGCCAATCATGGGCGGATAATAGGTCGTAGTAATGCCCAGCCCCGCTAAAATCTTGTCGCAAAAATCACGGGTTGGCTCGTAAACAGTATCCACTATTAAAATATGATCACCGGACTTTAAAAACGATAACAATGTTTGGCTTATCGCTGCCGCGCCACATGGGTATAAGGCACAGCCTTCACCCCCTTCGAGTTCAGTAATTGCCTCTTGCAGGGCAAAATGCGTAGTGGTGCCACGACGGCCATAAAATAACGTTTTATCACCGCGTGTTTTAGCCGCTTCTTTAAGCTCACTCACAGAATCAAACACAATCGTTGAAGCGCGCTGTACCACAGGATTGACTACGCCATGGGTGTACGCTTTTTTGCGCCCTGATGAGACTAACTGAGTATTTTTATTTTTGCTCGACATGATTCATCCTTCTATCTGAGTACGCCAATATTCAATTAAATAACGCGAAATCGAATCAGCTCTAGGTAGCTTTAAATGCTCCCCTTGATGGTGCCAATCTTTAAATTGTGCAAGTTCTTCGCGAGAAAACCACTTTGCATCTTCAAGTTCATCTTGCTCTGTGCTTATTTCATCACTGCTTGCTGTGGCAATAAAACCCAGCATAATTGACGAAGGAAACGGCCAAGGTTGCGAAGCAATATATTCTGCTTTTTCCACAGTAATACCCGCCTCTTCTTTTACTTCTCGGATCACGGTTTGTTCAAGGGTTTCACCAGGGTCAACAAAGCCTGCAAGGGATGAATACAATCCTTTTGGCCAAGTTGCTTGGCGACCCAATAAGCAGCGTTCAATCCCATCAGAAAATGTTTTAGTTACTACCATAATAACCGCAGGATCGGTACGCGGAAAAGTCTGGTGCAAACACGCAGGATTGTCGCATAATCGAGAGTGACCCGCTTCAACTAAGTGATTTTTGGTACCACAACGGCCACAAAAACTATGAGTGGCATGCCAGTAACATAACCCTCGGGCAAGCGCTGCATTTGAGCCATCTTCAAGTGCCACCTGTGTACCAAACTGGCGAATATCTGCAAACTGGGCGTCATCAATAATCGTTGCTAATAACGACTCGTCGAGTGCGGTTACATCTAGCGCAAATACGGCATTATCTTGCTCATTTGAACCTAAAAAAATAGCCTGCGTTAAATCTAAATGTGCCACCTGTAGGTAAGCCAAATACACCACCTCAGGGCTACTGTTAGCAAATAAGGTGTGATTGCCTTTAACTAAAAGCCATAAGCTGTCTGCTGTTTTTTTTGCGTCTACCCAAGTAGGGTCTTTGCGCGCATTTGAGCCTCTGTCTAATGGCATATTACTGTAGTTAAGCATGTAATTCCTTGATACTAATTGATTCTTAAAATTACCATAATCATCCACTAAACCCAATTTATTACCGCCATAAAAAAAGCCTAAATTAGGCTTAATTAATCTATGAACCCGCTGTATTAAAAATGCTCATGTTGAAGGTGGGCATTCTGCTCAAAATTAAACCGAACCAACGCAGCGCTTATACTTTTTAAAGTAGTAACTGATTGTCAATTAAATGAAATTGCTCAGCACTTTGCTTAAGCACCTCTGCGGTTAATTTATCAGCACCGTATACATCACACGGAACATTGTATTGATTTTTTAAGTGCCCAAGTAATAACGCAAAGTCACCGTCACCCGAGAGTAAAATAACCTTATCAAGCTGCTTTCCCTGCTCTAGCATATCTATGGTTATACCTACATCCCAATCGCCTTTGGCACTGCCGTCACGGCGTTGAATAAAGGGTTTTAGTTTTACTTCAAAGCCAATAGCGCGCAAAATATTTTGAAACTGATTTTGCTTTTCATCACCTCGGTATATTGCATAAGCAAACGCACATTCAATATCGTATTGTTGCTCTATCATTCGCCAAAAGGCATTGTAATCAAAGTTTTTACCGTAGCTTTCGCGACAGGTGTAATAAATATTTTGTACATCGACAAAAATACCTACACGAGGTTTACTGCTTTGTTGTGAGGTCATTATTATGTCCTAATGAGTAATACTTGCAATTGCGTGTTAAGTAACTTAAATTAGTTACCAAACCCAATGTAACCAAATACGGTTACATTTTAAGATGTAACCAAAATTAGTTACATATAAATAATCTATCTGGATTTATATGATTGGTGTGATCAGCGGCGATATAATTAAATCGCAAAAAATACCTAAACAACAATACGATGCCATGCTTTATCAGCTAGAGCAAAGTTTACGTGCAAATTGTAATAAAACAACATCTTGGGATATTTACCGTGGGGATGCATTTCAGCTGCAAGTAGAAAAAAGTGAACGGTTAGTTACCACCGCTATTCTTATCTATCTACAGCTCAAATCTGCCGGCTATGAATTGCGTCAAAGCATGGCATTGGGACACATAGATAACCCTGGTACGAGTATAAAAACCGCTACAGGCTCTGCGTTTACTCTCTCTGGTCATGAGCTAGATAAAATGACAAACCAGCGCTTTACATTTGCTATTGCAAAACAACCAGTTGATGAGAGCTTTAAGCTAAACCTAGCGTTTGTCGATGTATTACTGTGTAAAATAACCCAAAAACAAGCAAATGCTTTGTATGTATATTTAACCCATACTAATAACAACCATGCAGCCTTAGCTAATGAGCTCAACACCAGCCGAGAAAACGTTACTAAGCTGCTTAATCTTGCTAACTATCAGCTGATAGAACGATTTATTTTACATGCACAACAACAGCTTAAAAGCATACAGCAAGGACATGACTAATGGAATTTTCACTATTACTCGTTGCACTGATTATTGGCCACTTACTCGCTGATTTTTATTGGCAA
This sequence comes from Pseudoalteromonas issachenkonii, assembly GCF_002310795.1. Taxonomy (NCBI): domain Bacteria; kingdom Pseudomonadati; phylum Pseudomonadota; class Gammaproteobacteria; order Alteromonadales; family Pseudoalteromonadaceae; genus Pseudoalteromonas; species Pseudoalteromonas issachenkonii. Next base: position 1,197,629 of record NZ_CP011030.1, on the reverse strand, counting down.
CCCTTGAGCTGGGTAAACGACAGAAACACCCGTCATTTTAAAGCAAAAAAACTTTACTACCATGTATTGATTCACGGAGTTACCAGCGCTGTCGTTGTTGCACTTTGGGAATATAGCTTTGGCTGGCAACAACTAAGCAGCGTATTACTGGCCACCAGTATTATTATGATCAGCCACTACTTTATTGATATTGCAAAATCGTATTCAAATAAAGGCGTGGTGCCTTTTTTATTAGACCAAATTGCCCATATCACCGTCCTTGTTGTGATAAGCATTTGGCTCACTGATAATCAGCAATTTACTAACAATTTTATGGCGTTATTGTTCAACGAAAAAGTGCTGTGGGTTATAACTGGTTACCTTATTATTTTAAGTCCCAGTGCGGTATTTATAAGAATGATGTTAGAGCGTTTAACTAATCACTTTTCTAGTGATGGTAGCCTCCCTTTAGCAGGACAAAGTATTGGTATGCTCGAACGAGTACTTATGCTGACATTTATTTTATTAGATCAGTTTGCTGGGCTTGGGTTTTTAATTGCCGCCAAATCCGTGTTTAGATTTGGCGACTTAAGTGCCAGTAAAGATAAACAACTCACGGAATATGTGATGCTAGGCACGTTACTGAGTGTTAGCGTTACGCTGTTTGTTGGCCTAGGCATTAATTACTTACTGATAAATTAAAAACAAAAAAAGCGCTAACCTTAAAGCTAGCGCTTTTTTTGCAGCTGCGTTTAACTAAACGCAGTGACAATTAGTCGTTATTTGCTGGACGACGACGGCGCTGACCAGTGCCCCCTACCGATTGACGCTTTGCCCAAGGGTTTTGTGCATTCTCGTCTGTTTTTGCTGCTGGCTTTTTAGAGCCACCACGACGTGGGCCTGTACCATTGCCACCATTGTTAGGCTTTTTGCTATTAGGTTTGCTGCTATCAGATTTAGGCTTATTAAATGGTTGTTTTTTCTTTGGCTTTTTAGCAGGCAGTGGGCGAGCATCGAGGGCGCGCTCAGCAACAGGGTTAGCCGGTTCAAAGCCTTCTTCTTCAGCACGAGGAATTAACTCGCCAATAAAGCGTTCAATACCGTATAAATCCACTGCATCGTCGACCGTTACAAACGAAATGGCATGCCCTGATGCACCCGCACGACCAGTTCGGCCAATACGGTGAACATAATCTTCATATACATTAGGTAAGTCGTAGTTAACTACGTGTGGAAGCTCAACAATATCTAAACCACGGGCAACAATATCGGTTGCCACTAATACGCGCACTTCACCACTTTTAAAGCCTTCCAATGCTTTAACACGTGCGCCCTGAGATTTATTACCATGGATTGCTGCGCCAACAATATCATCACGTTCCAGTTGCTTAACTAAACGGTTAGCACCGTGTTTAGTACGGCTAAATACCAGTACTTGTTGCCAATTGTTGCTACGAATTAAATGGCTTAATAAGGCCGTTTTACGCGCTTTATCTACTGCGTACACGCATTGAGTCACGCTTTTAGCAGTCGTGTTTTTGGCAGCGACTGAAATTTCAACCGGATCGTTAATTAACTCTTTGGCCAATGCACGAATGTCGTCAGAAAAGGTTGCTGAGAACATTAAGTTTTGACGTTTTTCAGGCATTTTTGCAATTAAGCGTTTAATGTCGTGGATAAAGCCCATGTCTAACATACGGTCGGCTTCATCTAAAACCAGTACTTCAACGCTATCAAATTTAACCGCGTTTTGATTGTGTAAATCAATTAAGCGCCCAGGTGTGGCCACTAAAATATCAACCCCTTTACGCAGGCGCTGCATTTGTGGGTTAATTTTTACACCACCGTAAACCACAAACGAACTCACATCAGAATGCTTAGCGTATTCTTCAACGTTTTCGCTTACTTGCAACGCAAGCTCTCGGGTTGGCGTTAAAATAAGCGCACGTACATGATTACTTTTTGCTTTAGTGCCCGACGATAAACGCTCAATTAGTGGCAAAGTAAAACCAGCGGTTTTACCGGTACCTGTTTGTGCTGCGGCCATTACATCGCGACGCGCAATAATTGCTGGGATAGCTTGAGCCTGAATAGGCGTTGGCGTTTCATAGCCCTTTTCTAAAACCGCATTAACTAAAGACTGTGATAAACCTAAACCATCAAAACTCATATAAACTCTCTATTTCAAATTAGGCCAAAGTGGCCAGTTGCGCGCATTATACCTTTAGTAGCTCAGAATGCATGCCATTATTTACTTTGTGTCAAATCAATACACACAAATACTAAAAAAGCGGCTAAACAGCCGCTTTTTATTTACCTGAGCATTACATATGCTAAAGGATTATTTTACACCTAGCTCACGTAAACGCTCTTGTAAGTAGCTATCTGCTGTGTAGCGTTCAGATAACACCACATCTGGACGAGGATGCAAAAACAAAGGTAATGAAATACGTGATTTGGTTGTTGCTTTACCTGATGGATTAATTACACGGTGAATCGTTGATGGGAAATAGCCACCTGATGCTTCTTGTAGCATGTCACCAATATTAATAATTAAACTACCAAAATCACATGGCACATCTAACCAACCGCCATCGGTTTTTTGTACTTGTAAACCTGGCTCGTTTGACGCTGGCAATACGGTTAATAAGTTAATATCACCGTGCGCAGCAGCACGAATAGCACCTGGCTCTTCATCACCTGTCATTGGCGGGTAATGTAAAATACGCAACAACGTTTGCTCAGACTGGGCAATCATATCTTTTAAATCGATAGAGAACTTAGCACGGACTTCTTCAGGCGCTTCAGCCTGAACCCAGCTTAATAATGTTGCCGCAAATTCATTAGCTAAACGGTAGTACTCACGCACATCAGCTTCTAATTGAGCAGGAACACGGCCTTTAGGATAAACATGAAAGTACTCTTTAATGTCTTTTACTGTATGGCCTTTAGCAACTTCTGATACCGACGGTGGAAAATAGCCATCTTGCGTTTCTTTTGAAAATAAAAACTCATGCTTCTGCTCTGAGTTAAAAAAGTCTTGCCAATTTTTATAAATAGACTCAACTAAAGATTGCGGAATAGGATGGTTTTTTAATACGCCAAAACCAGTATTTCTCAACGATTCAACAAATTGCGCAGCCGCATCGTCCGCTTTATAATCAACTGTGGGTAATTGCATGGTACATTCCAGTAAGTAGGTTGTTAGAAGCCATTTACCAATTCGCTTGAGTAAAGATCCATTAAATTAACTAAATATTACATGCTAACTACGCAAAAAAATTATATCTACTTGTTCTAGATAAGGTTTTTTAAACGACGATAAACAACGACTTAATACATTAAATTAATCACAGGTTTATGCAAACTGGTATTACATTCAAATATAGCTTAACTACTTAATTCAAGTAATAAAGGCTGCATTTTTATGCTGTGCGAGGATAGACAAACCCCTTTGAAATTATAAGGACATATGTCCGCACTCAATTGGCAAGCCCTTTCTAGCTTGATCGAGATCAAAATAATGCCAATATTGAATTTTCATCCCACCGTACCAATCTCTTATTTATCAGCACCACACACTTTATCAATTAGTTAAGGTATTCCCATGCGACAAAAAGTCTCTTTTAAAAGCGGTGAATTAGAACTTGCTGGACAACTTGAACAGCCCTCTGGTGAGGTGAAATTTTATGCCTTATTTGCCCACTGTTTTACCTGCTCTAAAGATGTAGCGGCTGCAACACGAATAAGCCGCGCACTCACTCAGCAAGGCATTGCTGTATTACGCTTTGATTTTACAGGGCTTGGTAATAGCGACGGTGACTTTGCCAACAGTAACTTTTCATCAAACATTCAAGACTTAGTGGCTGCTGCCAATCACTTAAGAACACACTTTAAAGCACCTCAGTTATTAATAGGTCACAGCTTAGGTGGTGCTGCGGTGCTTGCAGCAGCAGAGCATATACCCGAAGTGTCAGCTATTACGACTATAGGCGCGCCATCAGATGCCCAGCATGTTACTCATAACTTTGCTGCTCATTTAGATGAAATAAACCAATCGGGTGAAGCAAAAGTGTGTTTAGCTGGGCGTGAGTTTACGATTAAAAAGCAATTTATAGATGACATCGCCAAATACGATAACAGCCATATAGGCAAGCTTAAGCGTGCTTTGTTGGTTATGCACTCTCCTATTGATGCCACCGTGAATATTAGTGAAGCCGAAAAAATTTACGCCGCTGCCAAGCATCCAAAAAGCTTTATAAGTTTAGATAATGCCGATCACTTACTCAGCAATAAAGAAGACGCTAACTACGCAGCCGATGTCATTGCTACGTGGGCTAATCGCTATGTTAAATACGAGAAAACACCCTATAGTGCAAAATTAACTAACGGCAGTGTATTAGTTGAAGAAAAAGATCATCAATTCACTCAGCACGTGAGTACTAAAAACCATACATGGCTTGCTGATGAGCCTACCGATGTCGGCGGCAAAAACTTAGGCCCAGACCCTTATGATCATTTACTCGCTGGGCTTGGAGCGTGTACTGCAATGACACTTCGCATGTATGCAAGTCGCAAAGAGTTACCGCTAGAGCATATAAAAGTAGAGCTTAACCATACCCGTAATTACAACCAAAATTGTGATGATTGCGAAAAAACCGGCAATATAGAGGCCATTACCCGCAAAATAACCTTACAAGGAGATTTAACTGACGCTCAGCGAAATCGATTACTCGAAATAGCCGATAAATGCCCTGTGCATAAAACGCTACATAATAGCCCTTTGGTGGTGAGTGAACTGGTAGAGTAACTTAAAACTAAAATAGCGCAGTAGGCCTGCGCTATTTTTAGGATTTTAATTTAAAAGCTGACTGTATCGTTTAATTTTCTAAAAACGCCGCTACCTCTTTACTCATTCTATCCACCAGCCATTTAGGGCCGCCATCGTACATATCGTTATGACGTGATTCTGATATCAACGTTTGTGTAACAGGATAAACAGTTAACTCTTTATCGGTTAAAAGCACGTTCGCATCGGCTGGGTAATCACTACCTCTAAGTGTGAGCACATGTATGTTTTTATTGCGTGGCAATAACATGCGGCGGTGATCGAGCGTAATTAATTGGCTTACTTCACTTGGGTAAATAGCTGTATACAAGGCTGAGATATCTCCACCATTTGAGTGACCAAATAAAGTGAGTTTTGTAAAATCATACTCAGGGTATTTAACACTTAGCTCATTAACTAAAAATTTGAGTGTTACAACACCCCGGTGCCAATTTTCCATACGAGTAGTTAGGTATGGCTGCGCACGATTAAGTGCAGGGTCACTTTTAAGCTCATGCGCTACCGCAATGCTTAAATAACCTTGCGCATTAAATAACTTACTCGCAAAAGTGTATTCATTGTGGCTAATGCCATACCCTGCATTTACAAATACCACTGGGCATTTGACTTGCGCGCTGCACTTAAGGTGGTTAGCTGGTAGGGTAATATTTACAGGTATAGAGCGATTACGACTTTCATCAATGATTGCATCGTCTTGGGCATAACTTGATGATGCAAATAGCGTAGTACTTAAAGTCAGTGCACTTAACATTAAACGCTTTTTTATAATTTTTAACATGCATTCCCTTGTATTACTTATACATTTTTAACTAACATTAATTTTTATTATAAAGGTTAGCGCGCGCCTTTGCTAATTTGTGCGATAATAGCGATTATTGTTTTACTATTATCGCAAAAGAATCCATTAATGAAATCATACAGCAGCATTGAACAGCGCATCGATATTTTACAAAGCAGAATTGAAGCCTACCAAGAAGAAATTAAAGTGTTACAAGCCGAGCCGAAAAGTAACAACGAACGGATTATTTTTAAGTTCATTGAAACCGGCAGTACAGGTAAAACCAAAGACTTTGTAAGAGAGCTTGGGATTAAATCACCGCGTGATAGCTTATATTCATCTGGTGATGTAACTAAACTGATTAAAGATGGCGCGGATGATATTTCGCCTGAGCTACTGAGCATAGCCCGCGCACTTGCTAGTGCACGTAACAAAAATGGCCCTGCTTGCTAATAGTAAATATACGTATTAGCCGTAAGCTCTTGCGGCTAATCAACCAGCTCGATATCAAGTCCTGTTAATAGATTTAACGCTTCAAACCGTTCAAACTTTGCATTACTCACATCATTGCTTGTTATATCAATATTAAATTGCGAAGCGCCTACAAAGTTCGCTTTATTAAGATTTGTATTATGAAACAAGCTATATCTAAAGTCAGTGTCCGAGAAGTTGCTTTGAGCTAAGTTAGCGTGCCTAAAATCAACATCTTTGGCAAAACAACTCGTCATTGTTAACGCTTTTAACTGTAATTCAAAAAACGAACTGTGGCTCAGCTCACACTGTTTAAAACTCACCGGTGACGTTAGCGCTAATTGCGGCCAATTTACTTGCCCCCACACTATGCTATTGAGCTTACAATTTGCAAAGCTCACCTCTTCTAGCGAGCTGTAATTCCAATTAAGTTCAGTCAAATTACAGTTAATAAATTCACACTCTATAAACCGACAGGCACTAAACTGGCTGTGACTAAAATCGCAATCAACAAACTGACATTGTTCAAACTCAATATCGCTAAAGCGCTTTGCATTTGCTGTAAAGTTTGAAAATGACTGATCAAAATAATGACTTTCTTTAAATAGCTCGCTCATAAAAATAAAGCACCTAAATTGGGTTTTGCCGAACAAAAAACCCCTTAGGTATTTAGCCTAAGGGGTTTTGATCTAACTAAAAGCTAGCTTTATTCTGCGCTTGGTAATTCTTTCTCAACTACACTAATAGCAAGCTCTGTCAGCGAATCGCTGTTAGCTTTGCTTGGTGCATCGGTTAATAAACACGATGCTTGTGTGGTTTTAGGGAAGGCAATAACGTCACGAATGTTATCAGTACCACATAACAACATAACTAAACGGTCTAAACCGAACGCTAAACCTGCATGCGGCGGTGTGCCGTATTTAAGAGCGTCAAGTAAGAAACCAAATTTATCTTGCTGCTCTTGCGCTTCAATACCTAAAATTCTAAATGCCGCTTCTTGCATATCTGCATTGTGAATACGTACCGAGCCACCGCCGACTTCGTAGCCGTTTAATACCATATCGTAAGCATCTGAAATAGCCGCTGCTGGGTTTGCTTCAAGCTCACTGGCACTAATATCTTTTGGTGCAGTAAATGGATGGTGTACAGCGTGTAATGTGCCTTCGTCATCTTCTTCAAACATTGGGAAGTCAACAACCCAAAGTGGTGCCCAGCTATCTAAATTAGTGATTTCTAAATCAATACCAATTTTTAAACGAAGTGCGCCCATGGCTTCATTTACGGTGTTGCGTTTATCCGCACCAAAGAAAATGATATCGCCTGTTTGTGCATTAGTACGTTCAAGTAACTGCGTGATCACATCTTCATTTAAGAATTTAGCGATTGGCGATTGCACGCCCTCAACGCCTGCATCGCGGTCATTTACTTTCATCCATGCTAAACCTTTAGCACCGTAAATACCGATAAACTTAGTGTAGTCATCTAGTTGCTTACGAGAAAGTGATGCGCCACCTGGTACCGTTAGTACTGCAACACGGCCTTTTTCATCATTTGCTGGACCCGAGAATACTTTAAACTCTACGTCTTTTACTAAATCGGCTACATCAATAAGCTTCATTGGGTTACGTAAGTCTGGCTTATCAGAACCATATAGGCTCATTGCCTCAGAGTAAGGCATAATTGGGAAATCACCTAAATCAACATTTAGTAATGACTGCCACATTTCACGGATCATCTTTTCTGTCATACCACGTACTTGATCAGAGCTCATGAACGAGGTTTCTAAATCTATTTGAGTAAATTCAGGTTGACGGTCAGCACGTAAGTCTTCATCACGGAAACATTTAACAATTTGGTAGTAACGGTCAAAACCCGACATCATCAACAATTGCTTAAATAACTGTGGCGACTGCGGTAATGCGTAAAAGCTACCTTTGTGTACACGACTTGGTACTAGGTAATCACGCGCACCTTCTGGCGTTGCTTTAGTTAGTACTGGCGTTTCGATATCTAAAAAGCCATTTTCATCTAAAAAGCGACGTACAAAGCTGCTTGCTTTAGCACGTAATTTAATACGGTCGCTCATTTCTAAACGACGTAAATCTAAGTAACGGTATTTTAAACGACGCTCTTCTGAGTTCACTTGGTTAAAATCAAGTGGCATAGGCTCAGAGCGGTTAATAATCGTTAAACCCGTGCCTAAAATTTCTACTTCACCGGTAGCCATGTCTTTATTTACTTGGCTGTCTGGGCGAGCGCGTACAATCCCTTTTAACTGAACACAAAATTCTTGACGAAGTTTGTTAGCTGTTTCCATTAATCCTTCAACTTCCGGATCGAATACAACTTGTACTAAACCTTCTCTATCGCGTAAATCGACAAAGATAAGTCCACCAAGGTCACGTCGTTTGTTGATCCAGCCACATAGTTCAACTTCCTGATCTACGTGAGTTTTATTTAGCTGTCCGCAGTATATAGAGCGCATAGTTTTCCTGTCAGATAAAAGGCATATAGCGGTTAAACACTGTTGTTTTAAAAGTTTTTATAAACACCAAAATGAAAATAAAGCCGCTAGCAATTCAAAATAATCAAATTAAGCCCTGCATTATACCCAAGTAGGTTGAAGATGCTAGGGCGTGTTTACCTTTCGGGGTGGAATTTACAGCGCACTGTTTTGTTATTTGTTACACTACCGGCACTTTATATCAAGGCTTTTGTTTGTATGCTATATATTGGATGCCCGCAGTGGTCGAGCAGCGTATGGAAAGGAAATTTATTTTCACGCCAGTGTAAAAATGCCGATATGCTTAGCGAATATGCGCAGCATTTTAATTCGGTAGAAGGTAACACCAGTTTTTATGCCGATCCCTCGCCTGACACCGTATTACGATGGGCTGCCAGTGTACCCGATGAGTTTAAATTTACCTTTAAGTTTCATCGGCGCTTTAGTCACGAACTCCAACTTACTAACGTGCAACATGAGCTAACTAATTGGCTTAATTTATTCGCCCCTCTATTTGAAAAAACAGGGCAAATAATGCTGCAATTACCTAAAGCGTTTGCGCCACAACATTTAGCTAAGCTTGCCGCTTTTATTGAGTTACTTCCTAAAGAGCTAAACTATGGGGTTGAGGTACGCCACCCTGATTTTTTTAAAAAAGGTGAGGCCGAAATCGCACTTAATCAGCTTTTAATGGCAAATAATATAAACCGTATTGCTATGGATACTCGGGCGCTCTTTGCAGTAAAGCCAACCACCGAAGCGCTAATAGACGCACAACAGAAAAAACCGCATTTACCAGTTCACGCTATTGCTACGGGCTCGCAGCCTATGGCACGTTTTGTTATTGCTGATTTAGAAAACGATTATAAGACCTTTTATCAGCCTTGGCTTAGCAAAGTAACTCAGTGGCTTGATGAGGGCAAAAGTCCTTATGTGTTTTTTCATACCGCTGATAACCGCGAAGCGCCGCTGCTGGCTCGTCAGTTTTGCCAAGATTTGGGGTATAATCACAATGTACTCAATCCATTTAGTGGCGAAAAAGAAGCCCACCAGCAAGCACTTTTTTAAAAATAAATTCAAAATACAGAGACAATAATGAGTGAATACGCACGTTACTTTACCGGCTACCCTGCCAATATCGTTGAGCAAGTATTAAGCCTAATAAAAGCAGGAAAGGTAAGTGAGTATTTACTTAAAAAGTACCCACAGGCGCATCGTATTACCAGTGATAAGTTACTGTATAGCTACGCCACTGAGCTTAAAAAGCAGTATTTAAAAAACGCCCCGCCATTTGGACGCGCTGCGTTTAAAAAACAAGGTGATATGGTTGCCAATGCGCTCGGTACCCACACGTACCGTATGCAAGGTAAAACCCGCAAGCACGATTTAGCAATAAACAGCGATTTACTGCGCGCCCCCGAGCCATTGTTAAAAGCATTAGTTGTGCACGAACTCGCGCATTTTAAAGAAAAAGACCATAACAAAGGCTTTTATAAACTGTGCTGTCATATGGAGCCAGAGTATCACCAGCTAGAGTTGGATTTACGGATTTTTTGTGTAGCTATTGCGATGGGTGAGAATCCGTATAATTGAGCGGTCAGCGGTCAGCGGTCAGCGGTCAGCGGTCAGCGGTCAGCGGTCAGCGGTCAGCGGTCAGCGGTCAGCGGTCAGCCAAAATAATGACACACGAGTTCACAATGAAAGCCCTCGTTAACAAAAAACGCGATATACATCGCGTTTTTATTATTGTCACTTTCTAATCTGACAGCTAAGAGCTTAAAAGCGTGTTAGGTTTCGTTTCACTCAACCCAACCTACGTAAAAACATTAAAGCCCTAGTTCGGCCATAAAATCGTCGTCGCTATCATCTTGCTTGGGCTGTTTCGCTTTTTCTTTATCCGCTTTTTGCTTGGCTTCATTTTCGATAATATCGTCTGGGTCTATCGCTTCTACAATGTCAAAGTCGTGAAGTTTAATAAACTCTGTTTTATCCATCGCTAATTCTAAATAGAAGATATTTTGATTGCGAGTCGTAAACGTTACGCGACGTGCTTGCGGACGATCCATAGTGGTATCAACCGATATTTGCACTTGTTTATTAATAGCCATCATTTTTGGCTGATTTTGGGTAATAGAGGTATGAAGTTGTTCACGCACTTTCGACGTGAAGTCGCCCACTATTTGGTTCATCAACTCACCCATCACGTTTGAAACGTCATCAGATAAGTGGCTGTGTGCGATTTCGTCTTCTGGCATACCCATGTTACGCATATAATCGCCGTAAATTTCCATGGCCGCTTGCGCTGTAAAGTTGGTGACAACTAAGCCGGTAAAGCCCCCGTCAAATAAAACAAAACAGCCTATGTCTGGTCGCATACAAGTACGCGTTATTTTTTGTACCATGGCTGAATAGCTGATCTCGTTGCCGCTGGCTGATGAAAGTACACCCGTTACTGAGTGGCATAATGTTGCTAATATATCGTCGGTACTAATAACCTTACTTTTGCTCATTTAATAATCTCTTTTATACTTATTCTTCATAATTCTAGTCAAGCTACTGAATTTATCACTGACTATCCAGCATAAAATGTTAAAATAGCACTATTATTTTCAAAGAGACTGCCTTCGTGAGTATAAAAGACAGTATTTATGCCTCTGAGCAACAAGTAAAAGACTTTAGTTTTGATCAAAACGTGGTTGAAGTATTTCCCGACATGATCCAACGCTCGGTACCCGGTTATGCCACTATTGTAAGTACTATGGGAAAATTAGCGGGTGAGTATGCTCAGCCTAATTCTAACCTGTACGACTTGGGCTGCTCATTAGGGGCAGTAACCTTAAGTATGCGTCGTAATATTAAAACCGATAGCTGCCAAATTATCGCCGTAGATAACTCACAAGCCATGGTTGAACGTTGTAAGGTTCATTTACAAGGGTTTAGATCAGACGTTCCTGTAACGGTTACTTTAGGTGATATTAACGAGCTTGATATTCAAAACGCATCGGTTGTGGCAATGAATTTTACCCTGCAATTTATACCACCTGCGCAGCGCAAAGCGGTACTTGAAAAAATATACGCTAATTTAAAGCCCGGTGGCGTTTTGTTATTAAGTGAAAAAATTAAAGCCGAAAACGAGCAGTGCGATAACTTACTGATTGACTTGCACCACGACTTTAAACGCCATAATGGCTACTCTGAGCTTGAAATAAGCCAAAAGCGTACTGCCATTGAAAACGTAATGCGCCCCGATACACTTAGTACACATACACAACGTTTAAGCGACATTGGTTTTAGCCAAACGCAAGTGTGGTATCAATGTTTTAATTTTTGCTCAATGGTAGCAATTAAATAATTTAGAGAGTGACACATGTCTGCATGGTTTAACCAATTTTACGCTGCGATTGCACAAAGCCCACTTAGCCACTGGCTAGAAACCTTGCCTGCGCAATTAAAGCATTGGCAACAAGAGGCAAGTCATGGCGATTTGCCACAATGGCAAAAAGTGCTGAAAAACTTACCCGAGGTATCAACAAACCAAGTTGATATTGTCAGCAAAGTAGCAATAGGTGCGCCTGGCGAAATGTCTGAAGGCGAAAAAAAGCAAACCACGCATTTATTAAAACGGATGATGCCTTGGCGTAAAGGCCCGTTTAACGTTCACGGTATTGAAATAAATACCGAATGGCGCAGCGACTGGAAATGGGATCGACTGCTACCGCATATTGAGCCATTAAAAGGCCGTACTGTATTAGATATTGGTTGTGGCTCGGGGTATCACCTATGGCGTATGCGCGGTGAAGGTGCTCAATTTGTGGTGGGTATTGATCCATCTGACTTATTTTTGTGCCAGTTTCAGGCAATTAAACACTTTAACCCAGATGAAAACGTGCATTTGTTACCATTAGGTGTAGAAGCCCTGCCAGAGCTCAAAGCGTTTGATACGGTATTTTCAATGGGGGTGCTTTATCATCGTCGTTCCCCTATCGACTTTTTAGCGCAATTAAAAGCACAGCTTCGCCCAGGTGGTGAGCTGGTGCTTGAAACATTAGTTATTGAAGGCGATGAAAACACCGTATTAGTACCGACCGACCGCTACGCGAAAATGCGTAATGTATGGTTTATTCCAAGCACTGCGGCATTAAAACTGTGGATGGAACGAGTTGGCTTTAAAGACGTGCAAATTAAAGATTGTGCTATTACAACGCTCGACGAGCAACGTAAAACTGACTGGATGGAAAACGAATCTTTAGTTGACTTTTTAGACCCCGCTGACACCAGTAAAACCATTGAAGGCTACCCTGCTCCACTTAGAGCAATACTCACAGCTAAAGCCTAATTTGTAGTATTAATTTTTATTTCCATATTAAAAAGCGCCATTGGGCGCTTTTTTTGTTTACTAATACAGCAACTAGCGGACAAGTGTCCTTGTCTTTAAAATCAAATCCAGATTTCAACTAGCCGCGCCCTTGCAATTGTTGTAAAATACGCGCGTTTCTAAGTAAGCATCAAAACAACTATTTTGAGGAAAACCTGTGAGCGAACAAAAACAGTCTCTAAGCTATAAAGACGCGGGCGTAGATATCGACGCTGGTAATGCACTTGTTGAGCGTATTAAAGGCGTAGTTAAAAAAACTCGTCGTCCTGAAGTGATGGGCGGAATTGGTGGTTTTGGCGCACTTTGCGAAATTCCTGAAGGTTATAAGCAACCCGTACTTGTAGCAGGCACTGACGGTGTTGGCACTAAGTTACGCTTAGCAATTGACCTTAAAAAGCACGATACTGTAGGTATCGACTTAGTTGCGATGTGTGTAAATGATTTAATAGTACAAGGCGCTGAACCCCTGTTTTTTCTAGATTACTATGCAACGGGTAAACTAGATGTAGACACAGCAGCCGACGTAGTAACCGGTATTGGTAAAGGTTGTGAAATTTCAGGTTGTGCCCTAATTGGTGGCGAAACAGCTGAAATGCCAGGTATGTATGATGGTGAAGACTACGACATGGCAGGCTTTTGTACCGGTGTGGTAGAAAAATCAAAAATTATTGATGGCACTAAAGTAGCTGCAGGCGATCAACTTATTGCCCTTGCTTCTAGCGGTCCTCACTCAAATGGTTTCTCTTTAATTCGTAAAGTTTTAGAAGTCTCTAACGCTGATACTAATCAAGTGATTGATGGCAAAACCTTAGGTGAGCACCTTTTAGAACCAACACGTATTTACGTTAAACCATTACTTGAGTTGTTCAAGCAAGTAGACGTGCATGCCCTTTCGCATATTACTGGTGGCGGTTTTTGGGAAAATATCCCACGCGTATTACCTGAATCTGCTAAAGCGGTTGTTAAAGGTAATAGCTGGCAGTGGCCAAGTGTGTTTAGCTGGTTGCAAGAAAACGGCAACATTACAACACATGAAATGTACCGCACATTTAACTGTGGTGTAGGCATGGTGTTAGTTGTACCTGCGGATGAGCTTGAAAATAGCTTAAATATCTTAAAAGACCTTGGCGAGAACGCATGGCACCTTGGTGAAATCCAAGATGCAGTTGCTGGCGAAGAGCAAGTTGAAATTGTAGGTGGTGCTGCGTAATGGCACCCACTCGTCTAGTAGTTTTGATCTCAGGCAGTGGCTCAAATTTACAAGCCATTATAGACGCCTGTGAAAGCGGCGAGATAAACGCCCATATAGCGGCTGTTATTAGTAACAAAGCAGACGCTTATGGGTTAGAGCGTGCAAAAAATGCAGGTATTGCCACACACGTGCTGAGTCATAAAGAGTTTGACTCACGCGAAGCGTACGATGCCCAGTTAATGCATATAATTGACTCTTTTGAACCAAATCTAGTTGTATTAGCTGGGTTTATGCGTATTCTAACTCCTAGCTTAGTGCAAAAATATGTTGGAAAAATGTTGAACATTCATCCATCTTTGTTGCCTAAGTATCAGGGGCTGAATACCCACCAAAGAGCAATTGATGCAAAAGACGACGTTCACGGCGTTAGTGTTCACTTTGTTACTGAAGAATTAGACGGCGGACCCGTTATTCTTCAAGCCAAAGTGCCTGTATTAGCAGACGATACAGCAGACACGCTCGCTAAGCGTGTGCATGCGCAAGAGCACATAATTTATCCTTTGGTGGTCAAGTGGTTCAGTGAACAACGACTTACGATGGAAGCAGATTATGCAGTTCTTGACGAAAAACAACTTCCTGCACACGGCGCGCACTACCCAAAATAAAAAATTAAGTGCCTGGCTATTATGTGCGGGCACTTTATTACTTCCTACCAGCCTGATTGCAGGTGAGTTAACCCAGTATCAAGCCAGCTACGATATTTTGCGCAAAGGCGCAAATCATGGTACAGCCGAGCGGACGCTTAAAAAACTCGATAATAATAACTACCAAGTCACTTACCATAGCGATATTGAATGGATGATTTTCTCTGACTCACGTCAAGAGTCATCAACTTTTAGCTTTGCTAACGATAAAGTAGAGCCTATTCAGTACTCTATGATCCGCACGGGGACTGGGCCTGACAAAAAGTATGAAATTAACTTTGATCGTCAAACACAAACTGTCACCAGTAACACCAGCGACTACCCGTTAAAATGCCAATGGCATGATAACTTCCAAGATGGTATTTCTTATCAAGTGCAAGTTCGAGAAGGACTTAAAAAAGGAAAAACCAGTTTCTCGTTTCCACTGGTTGATAAAAAAGGTAATTGCCGTGACTACGACTTTGAAGTGGTAGAAACCGAAATGATTTCCTTACCGATTGGTAACGTAGAAGCCATTAAAGTAAAACGTTTATACGACAATGACAAACGCCAAGCCTTAGCATGGTTTGCCCCAGAAATGGATTATATGCTCGTGCGCATGTGGAAAGGTGAAAAAGGTGTGGAACAGTTTGAAGTGCAGATGAAATCGTTTACCGTGATCAATCCACCGGCTTTACCTGAAGAAGTTAAAAACGAAATAACCCCCGAATAAATTACTTACAAGATGCAATACGAAACGCTCAAGTGTGACAACCATAACTTGGGCTTTTCATTTTAATACTTAGATTTGAAACTTTAAGTTGGGTTTCGTTTTACTCTACCAACCTACATTAATTCACCCATTTTAAATAACGCAAACTCTCCTGGCTGCATTTTTTGCCAGCGTTCATCGTTGGTTAGCGGCCTTGTTGCTATAACCGTTACCACATCGTTTGGCGTGGTTTCTTGTTGAAAGTCGACCACCATGTCGGCATCAATAAGTGTTGCTTTACCAAACGGTGCACGGCGCGTTATGTAATGTAAATTATTAGTACAATACGCTAAAACAAATACACCATCGGTCAATAACATATTAAACACGCCTTTTTCACGTAGCGTATGCGAAAGCTTAGCCGCATATCTAAAAACCGACGCCATATTACTTGGTCGCTGCGGGTACTTTTCACGAATTTTGTCAAGCAACCAGCAAAATGCCAACTCGCTATCGGTATTACCCACAGGTCGATAATATTCAGGTTTTAAATCATGATAATTTGAAAGCTGCCCGTTATGAGCATAGGTTATTTCACGCCCCCACAACTCACGAGTAAACGGGTGGGTGTTTTCAAGACACACTCGCCCGCGGTTGCCTTGACGAATATGACTTATCACCGATACGCTTTTAATCGGATAAGCTTTAACTAATTTAGCTATTTCTGACTGGTAACTTGGCTCGGGATCTTTAAAGGTTCTACAACCTTTGCCTTCATAAAAAGTAATGCCCCAGCCATCTTTATGCGGCCCCGTATTGCCACCGCGCTCCAACAACCCTGAAAAACTAAAACAAATATCCGTTGGCACATTGGCTGACATGCCAAGTAATTCACACATAAAATAAATAAACCTTTAAAAAGCTAAACATAGAATATCGTTCTATTTTTAATAAGCGTACACTGATCACCATAAGTATATTTACTTAATTAAACTTATATTACTACTAGATTAATTGATTTTTTTAATGCTTATATTTTTTATGATAAGCCAAAATAAACCATTACAGCCAAACTGTTCGTATAACATACGACGCATTGTAATAATCGTACCGATAACTACACTTTAATCTAAGTAATGTACTTGAAACTTAGCGTTACTAGCGCTACTCTAAACGAGGTGGTCTGACCTCTATTAAGGAATTAGCAATGACACTCATATTTACACTCGGTTTAATCGCACTGCTCAGCATTGCGCTTTACCACAGAGCGAGTTGGAACACAGCACTTGGTGTTTCTGCCGCAACATTATTAATTGGTACCTTTGCTGGTGCTTTTGGTTTAATTAGCTGGGTGATCTTTTTAATCATCGCAGTGCCTCTTTCTGTTACTGGCATTCGTCAGCAATATATTATCAAGCCTATTTTCAAGGTCTTCAAAAAAGTTACACCGAGCATGTCTGACACCGAAAAGTCAGCTATTGATGCCGGTACAACTTGGTGGGAAGCTGATTTATTTTGTGGTAACCCAGATTGGAAAAAGCTTCACCAGTATCCAGTTCCAAAACTTACTATTGAAGAGCAGGCATTTATCGACGGCCCTGTTGAAGTTGTATGTAGTATGCTGGACGATTGGGAAGCTACGCATGAGCTAACTGATTTACCTCAGGATGTATGGCAATATCTAAAAGATAACAAATTCTTTGCCATGATCATTAAAAAGGAATACGGCGGCTTAGAATTCTCTGCATTTGCACAATCGTGTGTACTGCAAAAACTAACCAGTAAATCAACATTGCTTTCGTCAATTGTTGGTGTACCTAACTCGTTAGGCCCGGGTGAGTTATTACAGCACTACGGTACTGAAGATCAAAAAAATCATTACTTACCGCGTTTAGCAAGCGGTCAAGAAATTCCATGTTTTGCTCTTACTTCGCCAGAGGCAGGTTCTGATGCAAGCTCAATTCCAGACTATGGTGTAGTATGTAAAGGGCAATGGAATGGCGAAGAAGTAGTCGGTGTAAGCCTTACATGGAACAAGCGTTACATTACACTTGCACCTGTAGCTACGGTTCTTGGTCTAGCATTTAAATTACAAGATCCAGATGGATTATTAAGTGACGTTAAAGAGCCTGGTATTACCTGTGCACTTATCCCAACAGATACCCCTGGGGTAGAAATTGGTCGTCGTCACTTTCCGCTTAATGTGCCGTTCCAAAATGGCCCTACTCGCGGTAAAGATATTTTTGTACCACTTGATTACATTATTGGTGGCCCAGAAATGGCTGGTCAAGGCTGGCGTATGCTCGTTGAATGTTTATCGGTTGGTCGTGCAATTACGTTGCCGTCAAATTCAGCCGGTGGCATTAAAATGATTGCTGTAGCAACCGGTGCTTACAGCCGTATTCGTCGTCAATTCCGCTTACCAATTGGTAAAATGGAAGGGGTTGAAGAGTCAATGGCGAAACTTGCCGGTTATGCTTACAGCTCAGACGCTGCAGTAAGTATGTCTACTGGCGCGGTTGATTTAGGCGAAAAACCATCTGTTATTTCGGCTATTATTAAATACCACCTTACCGAGCAAATGCGCGATGCCACCATTCATGCAATGGATGTGCTAGGCGGTAAAGGGATCATGCTTGGGCCAAATAACTATTTAGGTCGTGGCTATCAAGGTGCACCTATTGCCATTACCGTTGAAGGTGCAAACATCTTGACCCGTAATATGATTATTTATGGTCAAGGTGCTATTCGTTGTCATCCATTTGTACTTACCGAGCTAGGTGCGTGTGAAATTGAAGACCGCGAAGAAGCGCTTAACGTATTTGATAAAGCGCTAATGGGCCACATTGGCTTTACCATGTCTAACCTAGTGCGCACTAAGTGGCTTGCACTTACTGGCGCTCGCTTTACTAGCGTACCGTACAAAGACGAAACGGCAGAGTTTTATCGTATGGCTTCACGCTTTAGTGCATCACTTGCACTTATGTCTGATATTAGTATGGCAGTATTTGGTGGTTCACTTAAACGTAAAGAACGTATTTCAGCACGCTTAGGTGACTTATTAAGCTACCTTTACTTAGTGTCTGCAACGCTTAAACGTTATAACGACGAAGGCCGTAAAAAAGAAGATTTTGCACTGGTTCAGTGGAGCTGTCAGGATCACCTTTACCACTGTCAACGTGCGCTTGCTGATTTAATCAACAATATGCCATCTGCACCACTTCGTGGCGTATTAAAAGTATTGTTATTCCCGTTTGGTCGCCCGGTTCGTAAACCTACCGACAAACTTGAGCATAAGCTAGCGCAATTACTGCAAGTGCCTAGCGAAACGCGTAATCGTTTAGCAAGTTATGTATACCTTACAAACGAGCCGCTTAACCTTGTAGGTCGTCAAGAGCAAACGCTTAAAGATGTGCTAGAGGTAGAGCCTTTATTTGAACGCGTATGTAAAGAGAAAGGCGTTAAATTGCCATTCTTCCAACTTGATAAAGTGGCGCAAATGGGCTTAGAAGCCGGCATTTTAAGCCAAGCTGAAGCTGATAAGTTAGCAGCTGTTGAACAAGCTCGCTTAGACGTTATTAACGTTGACGACTTTGACCCTGCAGATTTACTTGCCGGCAAAGCAGCGCGTAATAGCAAAGCTAAATCTAAAAAGGCAGATGCCGCTTAACTAGTTTAGTAAAGCTAGCAGCAACCCTGTTGAAATTAGCCAAACCAGCGCATAATGCGCTGGTTTTTTTTGTGCAAGGTAAACCTGTAATACACACCACATATTTCCAATGACAAATAATACAATATGAGTGTAACCAAAAATAACGCTATAACTTATTGTGGCTAATAAAAACAGCAATATGCTAGGTAAAAACTGGCTAATATAAAAGGCGCGTTCTTGCTCGCATGTTTTAAAAAACAATCGATACTGCTCATACACCCTACCGCAATCAAATTGCAATGAACTACTAAAGAGTACAATAAAAGCCATGGCTAATATCACAAGTATAGGTACTAAATCAGCACGTTCGTTTATTAGCGCAGCTGATGCCATGAATACACATAAAAGTAACGACACGCGCCAAACAAGTGTCCAACAATGGTTTAATAAATAACAAAACCAAAAGCCCAATAATGAACTTACTGCAATACGCCCGTTAACATTAACCACGGGGACAAAAAGGCTCAGCGCAAACGATAAAGAAAAGCCCATATGATAAGTGAGCGGCTGCATATGAATAGGAACCAGCACTAATATCGTGCTAAACAAAAAGCCATATACCAGTGCGCTGGTTTTGTATAAACACAAAACGCCCAAGCTAAACTGCAGCAACATAAATACAATAAAATGCGGTACTTTAACCCATTGTGATAGCGTTAAATCTAGCGCAATTAATACACTGGCTATAAGCCATGCATTACTGAGCGTTAATAGTTTAATATCGACTAAATATAACCAAACTGATCGTGCAATAGTTTGCTGAAATAACCGCTGCTTACTATTTTTAATTGCTGACTTCATTGCGCTGAGCATCACACTTTGTAGTAACAAATAAAATAAAGCCATTTGTGCACCGTATTGGGGTGCTGCGCTGCTGTCTATAATTTTTCCAAGGCCTAAAAAAAGTAGCAATATCAAACCCAACACTGACGAGCCTAACACCACTAAAAATAACAACCCAAAGCTTTTTAGTTGTAACAATAATTGCGTGAGTTCAGTTTTGTAAGCCTGATAACGATAATCCATAAAAGAGCGATATTGCCCGATTGATTGTTTTAAATTTGCAATCATAACGGTATACACTCAAAGCCACGCTCAATAAATGGCGCTGGTTCATGGCAGGTGATGACTATTTGCCCATTTGGCTTATCTATTAGATATTCATCAAGCAGTACTAATAAATACTGAATACTGGCTTGATCAAGTGCTGCGCTGGGTTCGTCTAGAAGTAAATAAGGTGCATCACGCATAAGCGCTAAAATTAACTGGCATTTCTTTTGATTACCTGACGACAGCGCATCAAAACGAGTATTTAAAAATTCATTGAAATTAAACCCATCTATTATTGTCGTTGGCCAATCACAACCCAGCGTATTCACGGACAAGTTAATAATTTGCTTTGCCGTAAGAAAGTCAGGTAAAGCAATACAGTCTGAGGCTATAGCAACTTGTTTATGCGGTTCGGTTAATGCTTTTTTAGAAAATAAAATCTGCCCACTTTGGCGCGTTTCGAGCTCTGCCAACATCATCAACAGCGTTGTTTTACCTTGGCCATTAGGCGCTTCAATGCATATTTTAGGTGCACAAAACTGCACACTATAACCACTGTACAATACGTTTTCAGCAAACTGTTTATGTAACCCAATGACTTCTATCATAAATACTCCCTGATTTTGAAAGTGAATTATAACTGGTTTTCTATTTTCGTGGGCTACATGGTTTGTAACACTTTATTGCAGTTCGAATAGGCTAATTACTTGCGTTTAAAAAACCTTCGGTTAACACTAAAAGTCCATAATTATAATCCAAGGAATGTATCTATGAAAAAAGCCCTCAAATTTGCCTGTATTACCTGTGCAGTATCAATTGCATTAACAGGTTGCAGTCAATCTAATAATTCAGCCTCTACCCCTGTGGCAACTGAGCAAACACGACAAGTAAAAACCTATAACGCTAAAACCTTTTTTGATACAACATCTATCATGGGCAGTAGCTTTTCCCCGACTAGCGATAAAGTTCTAGTTAGTAGCGATGAAAGCGGTATTTACAGCTTGTATGAAGTTGACGTAAAAACAGGTAGCAAAACGCGCCTAACCAATTTTGAAGACAGCACCTACCCTATTCGCTATTTCCCAAATGATGAGCGTGTACTATTTACCAAGGACTCAGGCGGTAATGAGCGCTACCATGTTTATGTGCGTGAAGTTGATGGTTCAATCAAAGATTTAACCCCAGGGGAAGAAACCCGCGCGAGTTTTGCAGGCTTTACTAAAGATGGCAGTCAGTTTTTTATTACCAGTAATCAACGCGATGCCAAGTTTATGGACTTGTATCGCGTAGATAGCAAAACCTATAAAGTCACGCCCGTTTATCAAAACACACAAGGACTAGATGTGGGCGCAATTAGCCCCGATGGACGCTACATTGCGCTGTCTAAAAATAATACCAATAAAGACAGCGATACGTTTATTCTTGATACCTATAAGAAAACCCTCAAGCCGCAATTAATTTCAAAACACGATACACCAGCACAATATACGCCTGAGACCTTCTCTGTAGACAGCAAATATTTATACTACTCAACAGACGCTAAAGGAGAGTTTTCAGAGGTGTGGCAATATGAGCTCGCCACAGGCAAGCACAGTCCAGCATTAAAAGATGATTGGGACGTTAGCTTTATTGATTTTTCTAAATCTGGGCGATACCAAGTAAGCGGTGTAAATGCTGATGCCAGCACAAAGGTCACAGTAAAAGACACGCAAACAGGGGATGAAATTGCCATGCCTAAATTACCTGCGGGAAATCTACGTGGTGTGAATTTCTCAAGCGATGAGAAAACCATGGCGTTTTATTTAAATTCAGATACCTCACCAAGCAACTTATTTGTTTGGCAAGTTGGCAGTAATGAAGCCAAGCAACTTACCAACACATTAAGTGAAGATATAGATCAAAACGACTTAGTAGAGAGCACCATTGTGCGCTTTAAAAGTTTTGATGGTTTAGAAATACCGGGCGTATTATACAAACCAAAACAAGCCAGCAGCACCAATAAAGTACCTGCACTTATTTGGGTGCATGGCGGCCCAGGTGGGCAAAGCCGAACTGGTTATAGCGCAATGCAGCAACATTTAGTTAATCATGGCTATGCTATTTTTGCCGTCAATAACCGCGGTAGCTCAGGCTATGGTAAAACATTTTTCCATTTAGACGATAAAAAACATGGCACCGATGATCTACAAGATATTATCTACGGTAAAAAACACTTACAAAGCCTAGATTGGGTCGATGCAGATAAAATCGGCATCATGGGTGGTAGCTACGGCGGTTTTATGACCGCAGCCGCGCTTGCCTTTAAACCGGAAGAGTTCAAAGTAGGTATCAATATTTTTGGTGTGACTAACTGGGTACGCACACTGAACTCAATTCCACCATGGTGGGAAAGCTTTAAAAAGGCGCTTTACGATGAAATGGGCGATCCTGCCACCGATGGTGAACGTCACCGTGCTATTTCACCGCTGTTTCATGCCGATAACATCACTAAGCCTTTAATGGTGATACAAGGTGCTAATGATCCACGCGTATTACAAGTTGAAAGCGATGAGTTGGTTGCTGCGGTTAAAGCTAATGGTGTGCCAGTAGAATATGTATTATTTGATGATGAAGGACACGGTTTTAGCAAAAAAGAAAACCGTATCAGCGCCTCAAACGCCTACCTCAACTTTTTAGATACTTACTTAAAAGAGTTATTTGGCCCACAAGGATAATTGGAAGCCAATTTATATTAAAGCCTGCTGCGTTTTCATGTACGCAGGCTTTTTATTACTTTTTTATTGCTTGGTTAATCTGGGTTCCAGTAAAGCGAACGCCAAACCAAATACAGCAGCCAAAATACCTAAAAACTCAAACCAACTATTGCCTGCATGTGGTATTGTTCGCGAGAGTTCATTTACGTTATAAAGTCGTTTACCTCCCTCGACTTCTTCAACAAATGATTCACCGATGTATTCATCCATTAACTTAAAACTGGGTACCCTTCTGGCCAGCATTTCACGAGTTTTTTCCTCTCTTTTCTCTCGGTTTGAATCAATAATATAATTGCTCCAATGAGTATATATATTTAGAGGTTCATCATTTTTGATCACACCCAGTGATTTATATTCGTAAAAGCGCTCATTGAACAGATAATTTTTATGTCCTGCATAAAATAATGCACAGCCAAAAGAAATCAGAAACATAGCGAGGTATATAATTTTACGCTGTGCGACTGAGCTCTTTACTGCTTTACTTTTAAACCACAGCTCTAAATCGGGTATTTGCATGAGTCTTGTTTTGTCATGGCTGTAGGTAAGGGGCTTCATAAACTCATCAATTGAAAGGTCTAATGCTATCAATAAAGCTCTAAATATTTCATTCGAGGGAATTGATTTATCGTTTTCAAGTTTTGATATATATACCTACTTGCTGGGCAAATTCAGGTTGGCTCAATTTTTTATTATTTCTTAGCTGCTTTAATTGCTGACCTAATGTACTCATCTTAATGCTTCCTTTTTTAAAGTGAGATTAGATTCTTGGTAATTCATGCAGAGATAAGAAGCTGAATATTGAAGAATAGACAAGAATATTAGCAGGTTAGTATATAAGAGTCGAGCTGATAGCTGATAAAAATGATGTTTGGATTTATTAATAAGTAAATTATTTATTGCTTGTTATTGAGGAAATAACAAGTGGCGGAGTGGACGGGACTCGAACCCGCGACCCCCGGCGTGACAGGCCGGTATTCTAACCAACTGAACTACCACTCCGCAGAGATATCTTTTTACTTGTCATTACTTAATTTGTTGGCGGAGTGGACGGGACTCGAACCCGCGACCCCCGGCGTGACAGGCCGGTATTCTAACCAACTGAACTACCACTCCAGCATACAAATTTTGTAATATAACAGTGTTTAAATAGTTGGCGGAGTGGACGGGACTCGAACCCGCGACCCCCGGCGTGACAGGCCGGTATTCTAACCAACTGAACTACCACTCCAGCGCGTATTTAAACTGTTATTTTTTCTTATTGGCGGAGTGGACGGGACTCGAACCCGCGACCCCCGGCGTGACAGGCCGGTATTCTAACCAACTGAACTACCACTCCATAATAAGAATATGTTTTACAACCATATGTTGTGTAAGTGTTGGCGGAGTGGACGGGACTCGAACCCGCGACCCCCGGCGTGACAGGCCGGTATTCTAACCAACTGAACTACCACTCCAGCTTTTACTTACAAATTGTCGAAAATTGGCGGAGTGGACGGGACTCGAACCCGCGACCCCCGGCGTGACAGGCCGGTATTCTAACCAACTGAACTACCACTCCGCATTTTCGTTGCTGTCTGAGTCTCCCCTGACAGCGGCGTGAATAATACGAACCAGCCCCTACTTCGTCAAGGGCTTTTTTGTTTTTTTACAGGTTTTTTAGTCATCTGACATCGAAAGGTTTAAAATTTCACCTGTTTTGTCATTTTTTGAGCCATTTTCTGCATCAGTTGTTTTTTGCTGTTCTGATTTTTTTGCCTCGGTTGCTTTCTTTTTCTTTAAAAAAGCAAAATTCAATTTAAGTTTTATTGGTTTATTCTGCACAAAAACACGAATACATAACCAACCAATAAATAATATGGCCAAATTCCCACCAATAATTAAACTTACCATTACACCGGTTGCCATTACTTTTGGTTTTATAACAGGCTCTGGAATATTTTCTTCCTTAATGAGGCTCGCTTTTGGAATTTCAGGAATAACTTCTATCGGTCTTTCTATTTCAAATAAATAGGTTGGCAACGTAGCCATAAACTCTCTGTCATTTACTGTTGAGCCAAACACAGAAATTTCAATGTTGTAACGTCCCCATCCGTAATCTTGTAAAGCCAGTTCTCTTACTGCGGTGTTATTAGTGTCTAAGTAAAATACTTGCTCTTCATTATTGGGATAATAAATTTTCCCTTGCATGATCACGGTTTCAGGCTTTAATAACTTTTCATCAATATTTATAGTAATACGGTGATCGTCCCCCTCATCGGTTGCTTCAACTGAGGTAAAACTAAAAGGCGGCTCATGCACAACTATCGTGTCTTGAACAACTCGTCGCTCAAGGACATCGGTGGTAATATAAAGTTCTGGCCGCCACTCGCCTGGAGTAAAATTTAAAGTAAACTCACCCGTAAACACACCGTCTTTTGCACTTTCATCAAATCCGTAGCCATCGTCTTTAAATTCAGTAACTTGCTGTATGCCCGCTCCAAAATTTTCAAAATTTTCATTATTAGTACTCACAAAACTCACATTGAGCGATACCGCATCTTTGAAAAGATTAGCGCGAATGGGCTCGCCATCATTTAAAATCTCACCGGTTACCTTTACAGTTTCACCCTGAAAAAGAATCTTAGGGAGTGGATCAACCTTAAGCGATAGCTCACCAATTACAACAATACGGCTCTGTGGCATTATTTGGCCAATAACTTGCCATGGCCCAGGCATAGGGTTGCGAATAACCACTAGATCGTAATTTAATTCGTCGTACCAATCTAGGCTGGTGTTTCTTACCGCATTGGTTGCAAAGTACTTAGCGCCATCGGGTCTAACTAAAATAACGGCAGGCGAGCCAGGACGTCTAAAAAATATTAATTTTATTTCATCAATTTTGTCATCTATACGAAAACGGTTATCCAGTAACGGGATTTCATTTTGTTTACCGCTGCCTTTTAACTCTTCAACTTGCTTTACGCTGTGTGCATCGGGGTGGAAACACACGGCAATTAAAAGCAGTGAAACTACTAATAGCGTTTTCATAATAATGCCCTATTCAGCGCGCCATAAACAATGGCCGCCCTCCTTTTGTACAATGTCTAAACGCGTTTGATGTGCGCTTTGCTCTGCTTCGCTTGCTGCTATAACTACCAAAGGCGCCCTGTCGCTACTTAGGCGTCTAATACCGCCTTTTTGATCTTCACTTGAGTCATCTTTGTTTTGATTTAGGTTTAGCTTTACTTGTCCACCGGTCATTGCCAGGTAAACATCGGCTAAAATTTCAGAATCCAGTAAGGCGCCATGTAACGTCCGCTTAGTGTTATCAACATCGTAGCGACGGCAAAGCGCATCCAGGTTGTTCTTTTGTCCTGGATGCAAGTCACGCGCCATTTTAAGGGTATCAAGCACGCCACAAAAATCATGGGTGTTTTGATAACCTTGATTTAATAACGCAAATTCATTATCCATATGGCCAATATCGAACGGCGCGTTATGAATAACGAGTTCTGCGTCTTTAATATAGTCAAAAAACTCTTGGGCAATGTCTCTAAAAAGCGGTTTGTCACGTAAAAATTCGTTGGTAATACCGTGAACGTCGATTGCTTCTTCTTCAATGCTGCGTTGTGGATTTATGTAAACGTGAAAATTATTGCCGGTTAACCGGCGATTCATTAGCTCCACACAGCCAATCTCAATGATTCGATGCCCTTGTTTAGGGTCGATGCCGGTGGTTTCTGTATCTAAAACTATTTGTCTGCGTGCCATATCGAATTAAGCCTGACTCTGGTATCTTTCTATAATCACTTTATTGTACATAATATCAAGGTAAAACAGTGCAAAAAACCGTAGAGATTTACACCGATGGTTCGTGTTTAGGTAATCCAGGCCCCGGTGGTTATGGTATTTTTATGATTTATGAAGCCCACGAAAAAAAATTAAGTCAAGGTTACAAACTCACAACAAACAACCGCATGGAAATGCTAGCTGCCATTGTTGCGCTAGAATCACTTAATCGTTCATGTCCTGTTACCCTGACTACCGATAGCCAATACGTAAAACAAGGCATTGAGTCGTGGATCACCAATTGGAAAAAACGCGGTTGGCAAACCTCTGCTAAAAAGCCGGTTAAAAATGTCGACTTATGGAAACGTCTCGATAAAGCCTGCGCCGAGCACGATGTTACTTGGAAATGGGTAAAAGGTCACAGTGGCCATAAATATAATGAAATTGTTGACGACCTTGCCCGTGATGCGGCCAGCGGCAACAACTTAATTGATGATGAAGGTTACCAACCGTAACCCTCTACATCATGCTATTTTTTATTTTGCTGATAATGTTGCTTTGAGGTCTGCCTAAGCCCTACCCCTTTTATTGGCGCAAATTGTGGCCGTGCATGCCACTTAGGTTTTATTGGCGTAAGTGGCGCAACACGCTTTCGTGCCACCAGCAAATATACACTGCCCATAGGTTTTAAATATTGCTTGGTAAAGCTGCGCCAAAACGCAAACCGCGACAACCGGTTACCGCGTGCCAACGATGAATAAATAAAGCGCTCATCGGCCACAATTTCAAACCCAAGCAAATTAAGCCAGTCTTTAACGCGTGCAGGGGTAAAAAAGCGCCCTGTCCACGGTAATTTTTGACCACTAAATGGCAGTAATTGCGCTAACCCACAAAAGCTAAAAGGATTAAAACCGGTAATGGCAATATAACCGCCGGGAATAAGCGTACGATGAGCCTCACGTAATATATGATGCGGATCTGAGTGATACTCTAAACAATGGCTCATAATGCACGCATCTATACTGTGCTCATAAAAAGGCAGTTCGTCTATGTCAGCCACCACTCCGGTATAAGGGCCTGGCTCTGCAACGCATACTTGATGCTTAATGGAACTTTTGCTGGTATCTAACTCGCCACTTAAATTACCCAATTTAAGCATATGATAGCCAAACATACGTGGTAACCACGGCGACAATTTGCGTTCTATATCACAACGTAAATAATCACCATGCGGAAACTGTTGCCATGACAACGGTTTGGGGCCTTCTTGAAAACTAAGGGCTGGTTTCATTATATAAGCTCGTTATAATATTAATTAAATACCACTTTATAGAGCAACGATACATGGTGCAAGTCAAAGCAATTAAAGCCTTTTCTGATAACTACATTTGGTGCTTAACCACCGAGCATAATAATCAAGCGTGGGTGGTTGACCCTGGCCAATCTGCGCCGGTCACTGAGCATTTAGCACAGTATAATTTAACCCTAGGCGGTATTTTAATAACGCATCATCATTATGATCACACTGATGGCGTTGCCCAATTAGTAAAACAGTATCCAAACGTTGAGGTTTACGGCCCAAGTAACAGTCCATTTAAAGGAATAACAGAGCCTTTAAATGAAGACCAAACGATTACCGTTTTAGGCACCTCATTTAATATTATCACCACGCCTGGCCACACACTCGATCATATTTGTTATGTTAATGATGCACTTGCCTTTACTGGCGACACCCTATTTAGTGGTGGTTGTGGGCGCTTATTTGAAGGCAGCCCAGAGCAAATGTGGCATTCATTTAATAAGTTGCGAGCACTGCCAAGTGATTGCAAAGTGTATTGCACCCACGAATACACCCAAGCAAACTTGGCCTTTGCAAAAGCGGTTGAGCCGCGAAACCCCGAATTACTCGCTTACAGCCAGCAAGTAGATGAATTGCGAAAAAATGATGAAATAAGCTTGCCAAGCACCATAGGCCAAGAGCTAAAAATTAACCCTTTTATGCGTAGCAACTTACCCAATATTACAGAGTCATTACCAAAAGAGTATTGTTTAGTTACAAAAAACAATGAACCTTGGGAAAACTTTGCTAGTCTTAGAAAGTTCAAAGATCATTTTTAAGCTAGTAACAACAATAATAAAACGATTAGTTAATAAACAACAAGTTAACATTTTCTAATCATATTTGTTTGGAACTTTTAACGGTCATAAGTGGCAATGTTGACTCATTATGGGTAGTATTCGCCGAGTTTTTTACCCTATGTATTGGTATTTATGAATAAATCTCCTCTTTTATTGGTCTTAGTGATGACGCTAAGCGGTTGTCAAACACTGACAACGTTAAACACAGATTCACAAAATCAGGCACTAGACCAGCTTGAAGGCGCAAGCCCAAACGATATTAGCACGGCGCTGATGATGAACGCGCAATATCAACAAGTGAACGATATCGAAGAGGAAGCCCCTGTGTTTGACGATGTTTGGGAGCGTATTCGTTACCAATTATCTATCGATATTCCCCAAAATCGCCCAGTGGTCGCTGAGCGTAACTATTATGCGCGCCATCAAGCATACTTAGATCGTATTTCTAAACGTGCTGAGCCGTATTTGCACTTTATTGTTGAAGAAATTGAAAAGCGTGAAATGCCAATCGAAATTGCACTTTTACCTATAGTAGAAAGTGCTTTTGACCCTTATGGCTACTCGCATCGCACCGCATCGGGTATTTGGCAATTTATGCCAGCAACCGGCGAGCGTTTTGATTTAAAACAAAACTGGTGGTATGACGGCCGTCGCGACATTGTGCAATCAACTCGCGCAGCGCTTGATTATCTCTCATACTTACACAAAACCCTTGAGGGTGACTGGCTGAACGCAATTGCAGCTTATAACTCAGGTGAAGGCCGCTTACTGCGTGCGATTAAAAAGAATCGTAAAAAGCATTTACCTACCGATTTTTGGTCACTTGATTTACCTCGTGAAACCACTGCCTACGTGCCTAAATTATTAGCATTAGCCGATTTATTAAAGCGCGCTGATGATTTTAATGTGTCATGGAAGCCTATCATTAACGCGCAAGTGGTTGAAGTGGTCAATATTGAGTCACAAATTGATTTAGCGCTGGCAGCCGACATGGCCGACATGACCCTTACCGAGCTATACAGACTAAACCCTGGATTTAACCGCTGGGCAACAGACCCTGATGGTCCACACTTTTTATTAATACCCACCGATAAAGTAGAGCAATTTACAGAAAAATTGGCTGCAACTGACATTAAAAATCGTCTTCGCTGGCAACAATACAAAGTTAAAAAAGGTGATAGCCTGTCGGTAATTGCCAGTAAATTTACCACTAGCACCAATGCAATAAAGTCATTAAATAAGCTTAATTCAAACGTCATTCGTGTTGGCCAACAAATTTTAGTGCCGCTAACAGATGGTAAAATTAACAGTGAACATTTACCTCAGCAAGTACGCGCGGCCGCTAATAAAAGTTTGCGTACTAAGCTCTCACACACGGTAAAAAGTGGCGACACATTGTGGGACATAAGCCGCGAATACGATGTCACTATGGGTGAATTAGCTAAGTGGAATAAGCTGAAGAAAAATGCAGTACTGCGTTTAAATCAAAAATTGGTTGTTTATAAATCAGCAAATCAGCCTAAAGAGTCAGCGAATAACACTAATCGCACTATTACTTATAAAGTGCGTCGGGGTGATTCATTAGCGCGTATAGCCTCTAAGTTTAATTTAACCGTGAGCGATATAATTAAATGGAATGACTTGGCTGGGCAAAAATACTTACAGCCAGGCCAAAAGCTTAAACTCAAGGTTGATGTGAGAAGTAGCTAATAAACATAACCAATAAATAAAAAAAGAGCGCATGCGCTCTTTTTTTATTTGGCTTAGCTTACAATGCCCAAAGGCTGTGCGGTTTGCCATGCCCCGCGAGTAAAATCGGGAATATCTATTGAGCGGCTACGCTCACTCACAGACTGGGCTGATAACGGCGAAATAACCGACCATGCCGCCCCGTCATAAACGTCTTGATCTAGCGGTTCACCATTTCTTAAGCAGTAAATCATCCGCCAAAACATTAAAAAGTCCATGCCACCGTGACCACCATTGCGCTGCGCCTCTTCACCCATTTTTGTCCATAAGGGATGGTCGTACTGCTCATACCATGCGCTCATATCATAATCCCACTCATGAAAACTTTTTGAGCCACCAGTTTCAAGGGCAATACGATTAGGGAAACCTGCAAACACGCCATTCGTGCCTTGTATTAAGTTATGTCGTGAGTACGGCCGAGGGGTTGTCGTATCGTGCTGCACCATAATACTGCGCCCTTTGAGAGTTTTAATCAGCGTCGTGTTCATGTCACCAGCAATATAATTGAGCTGGTTACGGGGGTGATCGGAAGCAAACTCACGTTGCGCATAGGCGCTTCGGCCAAGTGAAGGTGAGCTCATTGAGGTTAAAAAATCGAACCGATCGCCACGATTTATATTCATGTATTGCGATACCGGCCCTAATCCATGCGTAGGATATAAATTACCGTCACGTCTTGCATGCCACTGCGTTCGCCATGAGCCTGTTTTGTGCTCAAGCTCTTTCATTTGCCAGCGCAGTTCATGAATATACGCCGCTTCGCCATGTAACAGCTCCCCAAATACACCTTGGCGTACCATGTTTAATACCATTAACTCGTCGCGGCCGTAGTTAACATTTTCCATCATCATGCAGTTTTTTTGCGTACGCTCTGCGGTATCGACAATTTGCCACATTTCATCAACAGTCAGTGCCAGAGGCACTTCAACAAAAGCATGTTTTGCGCTGTTCATGGTATCGATAGCCATTGGCGCATGCCATGCCCATGGTGTTGAAATAATCACAATATCAATGTCTTGTCGTTCGAGCATTTGTTGATAAGCGCGCTCACTGCCACTATACAATGCAGGCTTTGCCACTCCCGTATCAACTAAATAATTAGCGGCACGTTCTAAAACCTCTGTATGAGTATCGCAAATAGCCACTATTTGAGTGCCTTCAATGTGGCTCATACGCTTTACATGGCCATACCCGCGCTGACCCACACCAATAAACCCTACTCTCACCACATCCATTTTAGGTGCGACCAAATCGATAACGGAGCTCCCTTGTTGCATAGGCGCGCTAGTATGAACACTGCCACTAGATGCACAGCCACTAACCACACCAGCAGCGGCAGCTACACTGGCTGCCTTTAAAAAATCCCGACGATTAAATTGCTTCATTACTTATCCCTTTTGTTATTATTTTTAACTTACCTAATGGCGGTTAATGGGTAAAGGGCCAAAGAGGTAAGCTGCATAAAAATAGGTTTAAAAGGGATAAAAATTCGCATTGTGTTATTGTTTGGGGTTATAGTCGAAAAAAATATTATTTCCTAACTTATTATGTCTTATATAAAAACCATCACATTTTTTTTAGTTATTGTACTAACGGGTTGCTCAGAGTCTGCAACCCCCACTTCCTCGCTCGAAAACAGTCCGGGCGTTAGTTTAAATAATATAAAACAGCATATTAAAACCCTTGCCTCTGATGACTTTGAAGGTCGCGGTCCATTAACATTGGGTGAAGTAAAAACCGTTGGCTATTTGAGTGAACAATACAAAGCCATAGGGTTAACTGGTGCCTATAACGGTGATTTTTTACATCCGGTTAAAATGGCCATGATCACCGCAGATCAAAACATGCAATTGACCATGGGTGATTTAAGCTTTAAAGCGGGTAAAGACTTTACTGCTCGTACTAAACAATTACAGCCTGTTATTGATGTTCGCAATTCTGATGTGGTCTTTGTCGGTTATGGTATAAATGCCCCTGAATATAACTGGAACGACTACGCCAATATTGATGTAACTGGTAAAACCGTTATTGTGCTGGTAAACGATCCGGGCTTTGCCACTCAAGACGATACGTTATTTACTGGTAATGCCATGACTTATTATGGTCGTTGGACTTATAAATATGAAGAAGCCGCGCGCCAAGGCGCTAAAGCGGTATTTATTGTTCACGAAACAGCTCCTGCCGCATACCCTTGGGGGGTAGTTGAAAGCTCAAATACCGGCACTAAATACAGTCTAATGGATAACAACCTCAATGCATCTGAATTGCCCGTTATGGGCTGGCTAACACTCGATGCCACCGAGCAAATATTTGCATCAGCACACTTAAATTACCAACAATTAAAACAACAAGCACTTAGTGAGCAATTTCAAGCTAAAGCGTTGAATTTAAAAGCAACCCTTGCATTTAAAAACGAAGTGTCACATGCAAAATCACATAATGTGGTCGCAAAAATCACAGGCAGTGAAAGCCCAGATGAATACATCGTTATTAGTGCCCATTGGGATCACTTTGGCACTAAACAAACTGATAGCGGTCCTAAAATTTATAATGGCGCCGTTGATAACGCATCAGGCACCGCGGCCACCCTTGAGATTGCTCGTATAATGCAAAAAATGCATCAGCAAACACCGTTTAAACGCTCGATTATTTTTGCCAACTTCACCGCCGAAGAAACCGGTTTAATTGGTTCAGCCCAGTTTGCCTCTGGTGACGTGATCCCAACAAAGAATATGGTTGCCCTACTAAATATTGATGGGATGAACGTACTCGATAGCACCGACTATATTTTACAGTACGGTAAAGACCTCTCGACTATGGAACACTATTTAGCTAAAGCCGCAAACGCGCAAGGACGTCAAGTTAAACTGGATCCTCGTGCGCAAAATGGCTTATTTTTTAGATCGGATCATTTTTCACTCGCCAAACAAGGTGTGCCAAGCTTACTGTTTATGAGCCTAGGTGATACCGATCCTGACTACATCAGTCATAAATACCATAAAGAAGCTGACGATTACTCAGCTGATTGGTCATTAGGTGGGGTAAAACAAGATATAGAACTGATTGTTGATATAGCCTCACAACTGGCGAATAACGGTGATTGGCCAAAATGGACAAGCGAGTCTGACTTTAAAACTAAACGCACCGCTGACAAACAATAAATACAATTAAACATTACTATTTAAAATCCTCCTACTCGGAGGATTTTAGTTTTACCCGTGCCTGTGTAAGCAATGTTTCAGCTTTTGCCCCTAAATACACATATATCGCTAAAGCAATTAAAAGTCCCACCACTGCAAGCATCATCGCTATAGCTGGCATTAAATACTCTGATTGCCCTAATGCGGCTTTAAACATAGTGAGTAGTGCTTCAATTGATATAGCAATTAACACGGTAGAGATAAACCGGGTAATGGTTCGTCGTGTTGATGAGTGTCTAAAAATATCTTTATGCATGAGGATTTCTTCCTCAAGAATTGTTTTGCCAAGATCAAAAACAGCCAATGCTAACGTGATATAAATGATGATGCTAAAGGGTTCTAGGGGATCGGACGAACTATTTACGTGAGTTATTAATTCATAGATGTCGATAAATACGATGTTGAGTAAAAAAAGCACCAAACTAAATAAGCACGCCACAATAATTCCATAACCTGCTTTAAAATAAGGTGACATAGTCGCACGAGCGGTATCACCCATCACAAACTCAATAAGCTGCGTTAAACTTACATCAACAACTAAATAATGTTGATTATTGATAGGTTTGTTTAATTCTTTAATCGCAGATATACATAAATGGTTGGTCGCAATAGAAATATAAGGCGCAGTAAAACAAATAGCATTACAGGCTTTTACATTTAAAAAATAAGGCCGCTCACTTAAATCCTGATTATTGCCTCTCTGTGCCAATTTTTTATTGTAGGCACGTTTAAAGCAAACGTTATTGCCCTGTTGTGAGCCCTTCTCGTCCAAACAGTATTGTAATTCTAAAAAAGGATAATGCTTTGTTAAATAGCGCATATCACGATTATTAGCGATGCCGTCATCTATACTCATTAAAATTGATTCTAATAAGCTATGTATTATCTGCTCATATTCGTTATAGCGCTCAACACTACTTATATAACTCATTCTCGCCATAGTTAGGCTCCTTAAATACCCTAATCAACAGCTAAGCAAGTTTAAAACCAAAAATTAAAGAACTTAAAAATCAATAACTTAATTTAAATTCATTGACGCCATTGCACTATTTTAGTGACAACTGCACACACTATTTCTCGCCACGCACAAAAAAGCAGCTGAGTATTTACTACTTAGCTGCTTTTTATGTCTCGTTTATAAATTACATAAACGCTTTCATCCGTAATATAATTACTGAATTTTTGCGAACTCTTCTTTTGAAAGCTCACCGTTGCTATCAACATCTAAATCATCAAATAATTGAGCTAGTTGTGAGTTAGCTTGTGCTTCAGACTGGCTAATGACGCCGTCGCCATCAGTATCGAAAGAATCAAAGTCAACCGCAGCAAAAGACGCTGAAGATGAAGCAAGTGCAATTAAAGCGAGTGTTTTAGTAAATGTTTTCATAATTAATCCTTAGGCTAAATGCCTTAATTAAAATGGTAAGAAGTCCTTTTCAAAGATCCTTAAGGGAAACTAATACGCTGAAAATTCGTCTTTAGAAAGTTCACCATTACCATCTACATCTAGCTCTGCAAACTGCTCCATAAGCTCAGCAGCAACCGATGCCTCTGCTTGGCTGATGGTGCCACTGCCATCTACATCAAGCGTTTCAAAGTCTGTGCTTGCAAATACTGCAGATGAAGAAGCAAGCGCCATTAATACCAGTGTTGATTGTAACTTTTTCATAATATAATCCTTCAAAGTGTGCAATGTTCGTCAAATAAAAAATAATTGGCTCAAAACTATCAACCTCATATCCTTGCGATTCTTTGTCATAAGCTCCCTTGCCTATTTAGGTTGTCTTGGGCAACTCAGAATCAGTAGTAGTATTGAGCACTAAAGCTGGTTACGCCTTAGAAAACTCTGCTTTAGATAACTCACCGTTTTGGTCAGTATCAAGCTCAGTAAACTGGCTCATAAGTGAGGCGTCAACTGATGCTTCAGCTTGGCTAATAGCGCCGTTGCCATCCACATCGAGTGTGTCAAAATCGGTTGCTGCAAAAGCCGCTGATGAAGAAGCTAAAGCCATTAATACCAGTGTTGATTTAAGTGTTTTCATAATGTAATTCCTTCATTAGGTTGTGTGATGAAGCGATGTGCTTTATCACGTTTTTTGCTAAATACAGCTTAGGTATTACAACTTCGATGCCATGTTTTTAAAGTTATTTAAAAACATGCAGTTAGAATGATTTTGAAGCATTTTAATAAAAATAAACCATGATTTTGTTGCTTTTTAGCAACAACCACTGAGGCTGAAATAAATAAACATTTAAAATCAATAAGTTAAATTATAATAAAAAGAGACATGGGAATGAAAAAACCGGAAAAATCATGTTTAGAGCAGTTATGAGAATAAACCGACTCTGAACACATCCGACATACTTACTTTAACGGTATAAAATAATACGCATAACGCATTGAAATATAATAACTAAAATAATTTTTCTATTATTTTTTATAAAAACTTTTGAAGAACGATTTAAAAACTATCGTTTTGTTGCCAAATGGCGAATTGGGATGAAAACAAGCTGTAATAGAGGAGAGTCGCTAGCAATGTGTTGCTCTAAAAAACAATAAACTAGTCGCTCATACTCATAAGGGCTATGAGCGTGAGCAATGTGTTTTAAACAGCCTGCTTTATTTCCAACCTTGCAACCATTTTTGTTGATCTTTTAAATCGCGCCACTGGATTGGGTATTGGTTTTTTGACATTACCGCCTCAGTGATACATTCAATGACGTTGCCGTCTTCATCAAACTCAACCTCAACAATAATAAAATGTTTATCCTTATTAATTGCTGGGATCGCTGTCCATTTACTATTAAGCAGTTTTTTAGGATTTAATTTATTCATACTACGCCTTCTAAGTTTTCTGCTTGAACATACGCATCAGAGCCATTTTTAGTTTTATTAATCTGATATTCAAGACACTACTAACGTGCCTTTATACATTTGCATTTGGCAATGAAAAGCATATTCACCCACTTTAAGTGCCGGCAGCTCAACAGTGTTATTTTCACCCATAGCGAGCGTTTTACTGATATCGAGTGAAGGAAACACCACCGTTTCGGCGCATGGGGCGCTGTCTTGTCGATTAAACGTCAGCGTTATTTTTTTATCAGCAGCCACTTTAATATGGGCAGGATAATAAACGCCGTTATTAACCACTATCGTTATTTTGTTATTATTACTCTGCACTTGCTTAGGTTTGTATAGCCAAAACCAGTATATAATAACCGCAATTAACAACGCACCGAGTATATTGATCATCAACATAATGCTACTCCTATTTATAAAATTACGATTTACTGGGTTTAAAAAAGCGCAGGCGATTGGCGTTTGTGACCACAGTTAGTGATGACAACGCCATAGCAGCACCTGCAACAACCGGGTTGAGTAATATACCAAAGAATGGATATAACAGCCCCGCAGCAATTGGAATACCTGCCACATTGTAAATAAATGCACCAAATAAATTTTGCTTAATATTGACTATAGTGGCGCTACTAACCGCAATGGCATCGCCAAGACTCTGTAATGAACCACGCATTAAGGTGATATCAGCGCTTTCTATCGCCACATCGGTGCCAGTGCCAATAGCAAACCCAACATCGGCCTGTGCCAGTGCCGGCGCATCGTTTATACCATCACCCGTCATACCGACTATTTCACCTTTAGCTTGGCGTTTAGTTACTTCACTGGCTTTGTCATCAGGCATTACTTGGGCAATAAAGTCCTTAATACCGACTTTGTTAGCGACGGCTTTAGCGGTAGCTTGGTTATCACCGGTCAGCATAACAACATGGATACCTTTTTTTTGTAGACGTTTAATGGCCTCTGCTGAATCGTCTTTTATCGGATCGGCTACCGCTATAATGGCTTGTAGTTGGGTATCAATAGCAAAATACATTGGCGTTTTAGCGGCGCTGGCTAATTGCTCAGCTTGCTCTTTTGCCTCTGCAATACTGATATTATGTTGGCTCATAAGCGCTTCATTGCCAAACAATAAAGTTTGTCCATCAAATGTGCCTGTAACACCTTTCCCCGTCACAGCGTTAAAATCGCTGACTTTTTCAATCGTGATATCTTCATTTTCAGTATAACT
Organism: Pseudoalteromonas issachenkonii; assembly: GCF_002310795.1. NCBI lineage: Bacteria > Pseudomonadati > Pseudomonadota > Gammaproteobacteria > Alteromonadales > Pseudoalteromonadaceae > Pseudoalteromonas > Pseudoalteromonas issachenkonii. Next base: position 1,159,628 of record NZ_CP011030.1, on the reverse strand, counting down.
TACAATAGCTTGTGCTAAAGGATGCTCAGAGCCGCTTTCAAGACTAGCAGCAAGCTTAAGGACGTGTACTTTATCGCTATCATTAAAATTAATGATATCGGTAACGGTGGGTTTACCTTCTGTGATCGTGCCGGTTTTATCTAAAATCATGGTGGTTATTTTAGAGGTAGTTTGCAGCGCTTCTCCATTACGGATAAGTATTCCCGATTCAGCGGCTTTACCTATCCCAACCATAATTGACATAGGGGTTGCTAAACCCAGCGCACACGGACAGGCAATGATAAGCACCGTAGTCACGGCCACTACCGCATAAGCAATGCTCGGCTCGGGACCAAAATTAAGCCAAGCAAGGCCCGCGAGCACTGCAATAATCATTACCGTAGGAACAAATACGCCGGATATTACATCGGCTAAATGCCCTATGGAGGGTTTAGAATTTTGTGCTCGTTTAACCATATTAATAATACTGGCAAGTGTGGTTTCACTGCCAATATGGGTGGCTTTAAATAGCAACGTGCCACTTTTATTAATGCTGCCTGCAACAATGGTATCGCCCTCAATTTTGTTCACTGGCATAGGCTCACCCGTGAGCATTGACTCATCCACTGAGCTGCGACCTTCAATGACTTCACCATCCACAGGGATTTTTTCACCGGGGCGTACACGCACAGTCTCGTTTTTTAGTACCTCACTAATAGCTATATCTTGCTCTTCGTTATCACGCACTACCCGAGCGGTTTTTGGCTGCAAACCGATTAAGCGTTTTATCGCATCAGAAGTACGACCGCGGGCTTTTACCTCAAAGGCAAGGCCTAGGTTAATTAAACCGATGATCATCGCTGAGGCTTCAAAATAAACATGCCTAGCCACCTCGGGTAACACGCTTGGCGCAATGACTACCACCATAGAATACAACCACGCGGTACCTGTGCCCAACGCAATCAGTGTATCCATATTGGCGGTGTGGTTTTTAAATGACTGCCATGCGCCGTTGTAAAACTGTTTACCCGCAATGGCCATAACCACTAAAGTGACTATACCAACAATAAACCAGCCAATGCGCTGCGCGTTGGTGGTGACACTCATATCAAAAATAAGCCCATACAACATAAGCGGAGCGCCAACGCCTAGCGCCAATACCATATTACGCATTAGCTTTTTATAATGTGCGTTATCGGCTTTGGCTTTTTCATCTAGCGCGTCTTGCTCCGACTCGCTATTCATTGGCTTAGCCTTGTAACCAATATTTTCGACTGCTTCAATCAGCTCTGCTGATGGCACATTGCCTTCAACTTGCACACTGCGATCAGCAAAGTTCATTTCAACACGCTGCGCACCTGATACGCTTTTTAGCGCTTTTTCTATTTTTGCGACGCAGCTGCCGCAATTGGCACCTTCAATTATAAAATTTTGCACTGTGTCTTTATTGTTGCTCATTTTGCTTCCTCGGAACTCACTTGTTCGTTAAGGGGATCTACAAAGGTCTCAATTAAACTACATATATCAGCACTTGCGGCACCATCGCTTGAGTTTTCCCACTGTTTTACCGCTGCTTGCATACGCGTTCTTAGTTTGAGTGTTTCTTGAAATAGCCGCTCTGTTTCTTCAAGTCGCTTTGCTATTAATTGTCGTGTCAGTGGACACGGACAATTCCCTTGCTCCGACTGAGCAACTATTTGCTGAATATCTTTAATAGAAAAACCGAGTTGCCGTGCACTAATAATAAACTTTAAACGCTGTTGATCGGCAGCGGTATACACTTGATAGCCATTGTTTTGGCTACGAATGGGTTTAAGTAGCTTTATACGCGTGTAGTGCCGCACTGTATCTTGGGTCACTCCCATGATTTTAGCTAGCTGTTTAACATACATAACTCACTCCATCGGGTTTTAATAGTGACATAATAAACCTATGTGTAACACACAGGTCAACCGCTATTTTAAAACTCAGGGAATGCGTTATCGGCACATTAAATAAGTGATTACGTTTGCTTAAAGAAGAGGAAGAATACAGCAGTCACAAAATAGTGACTGCTAGAAAATGTAGACGTTATTTTGCTACGACTTAGGTTAACTATAGTTTAGTTTGCTTCACTACGCGATTGTTTAAGTGCTTCACCTAGCTGCCCAGCAATTGCTTGGATCTCAGGCATGGCTTCTTGCACTAGAGATTGTGACATTTGCATAGATGCTTGCATCACCTGTGGCATTTTTTTCAAAATAGCTTGCCCTGACTCTGTTTTATAAAAATCGAGCATATCGCTAATCTCTTGCTCACTAAATTGCTTATCATAAAGGTTAACCATCATAGGCTGCATTTTTTGCCAGCTCATTTTGGTTTTTAGCACCTTAGTCATATCGGCATAATATTTGTCAAATATTGGCTTTTCATCTGGCTTTACCCCCATTTGCACCGACATATTTTGCATCATGCCCTCAACTTGAGAATACATAGAGTCAACCATAGCGTCCATATCCATCACCTCTACCAGCTCATCAATTTTTTGTTGCTTAGTAGTTTGCGCTGCATATAGGCTAGTTGAAAAAATAAGTAGTGATAAAAGTAATACCTTACCCATATTAATATCCTTTTTGTATTTGAATTTACGCCATACTCACATGTTCAATAAGTGTTGTAAATGGGAACAACCAAAAAAACAAAAAGCCGAATAACTACCATTATTCGGCTTTTTGTCGTTTGTTAGGGTTAATCTTTTTCGATATTATCGAGTCCTTTCGTTCCATCTTTGGCTTTTAACTTATGATGAATAGCGGTTTTAATTAGCATATAACCACTAATGGGCGCCGTGATTAATAAAAATATAGTGATTAATATTTCTTTTACGCTTAAGCCACTAGCTGAATTGGCAAAAAATACCATCGCAGCCGTGAGTATACTTGCCATCCCTAAAGTGGTTGCTTTAGTTGGCCCATGTAAACGCATAAAAAAGTCCGGCAGTTTAATTAAGCCAATAGAGCCAATTAAAATAAAGAGCCCACCTAATAACAGCAATATTGATACGATCCATTCACTTATCATTTTAATACCTTACTCAATTATATCGCCACGAAGTAAATACTTACATACTGCCACCGTACTTATAAAGCCTAACATTGCGATAAGCAAAGCGGCTTCAAAATATAAACCTGTTCCCATACTGATGCTATATAAAATAATCAATGCAATAACGTTAATGTACATTGTATCGAGCGCCAAAATACGATCTGGTACTGATGGACCAATAATAAGTCGCCATAGATTTAGTAGTAATGACAATCCAACCATTGAAAAAACAATCAGTAATACTGTATCTAACATTGAAATATCTCCTTTAGGGGAGCTTCGTAGCGTGCTTTAATTTGTTTGATAAGTGCTTGCTCATCATCTAAATCTAACACGTGAATTAATAAATATCGCTGCGCCGGTTCATCGTCTTCATTAAGTGACTTAATGAGAGGATAAACCTCAGCACTGACTGTACCCGGCGTTAAAGACACACAACTAGCTAAAATAGTAATTGGCATTTCATGCATTAAATCGATAGGCACTTTAACAAAACCTGGACGTAAATTTTTTGAAGGGCCCAGTATTAATAAGGCCACTTGTAAATTAGCCACAATAATATCGTAAAGCACAATAAGTAACTGCTTAAACGCCAAGCCAGGCTTTAATATGAGTGGTTGTGGATCTCTAAACGACATACTAAATAAAGGAATAAGCAGTGCTAACAATGCACCCAATATAATATGCCCTACAGACACACTGTTATTTAATAATAGCCATACTATAAATAAAAATAGACTACGAAACGGTGTGGGTAACCAACGAAAACGAGCTTCTAAGCGCATTACAGACCTCCCTTGAGTACCGCATTAATACCACCACTAATATCATGAAGTTGAGTTGCTGTTTCAAGTGCATATTGCGTTGCCAAATCACCAAAAACAACCAACAGTATTGAGCTTGTGAGCAGGCCAACAAGTACGATAACTTGCAACGGATGTGCATTAGCAACATCAGCAGCCTCACCGCCTTTGTCTTTATGCTCCCAAAACAAACTCGTGCCTGCACGTGATATAGCAACAATTAACGCTAAGCTCATAATTAAGTAAACAGGCCAAAATACCAGTGCTTGCTCACTGTTTAAGGTGGTTTTTAAAATCCAAATTTTACCTACAAAACCTGAAAGTGGCGGCATACCTATGACGGTTAGTCCAGCGATAATAAAACACGCTCCCAACAAGAATGGTTGTTTAACTGCGCGTCCGCCAACTAATCTGTCGCCGGCTTTACCTCGCTGAGTTGCAATTAAATCAGCCAGTAAAAATAGTGCTGCAGTCACTAACGTTGAGTGCACCAAATAATACAATAGTGCAGCTGTGGCGTTTATATTTTGAAGTGCAACCAGTGCCACTAAAGTACCCACAGAAACCAGTACTAAGTTTGCGGTAAGCTTACGTAAATCTTGTGCTGCCAACACCCCGATTGCCCCAATCACTATGGTAGCAATGGCCAACGCCCATAGCCAAGACTGCGCCATATGCTCAAGTTCACCGGCTTGCTCACCAAATACCACTGTATATACGCGTAAAGTGGCGTAAACACCTACTTTGGTCATAATCGCGAATAATGCAGCAACCACAGGTGTCGCACTTGAATAGGCATTTGGGAGCCATAAATGCAGTGGTAATAGTGCACTTTTAAGGGCAAATACCACAAGCAATAGTAACCCGCCCGCTTTAGCTAAATAAACATCATCACCAGTTAACTGCGGTACTTTATTAGCCATATCAGCAATGTTTAGGGTACCCAATACCCCATATAAAATACCTAAGCCAATTAAAAATACACTTGAGCCAACTAAGTTTAAAATAACGTAATGCAGTGCTGCACGTGTTTTTGGTTTACCGCCGCCGTGCATTAATAGCGCATAAGAAGCAATTAGTAACACTTCAAAAAAGACAAAGACGTTAAATAAATCGCCCGTTAAAAATGCACCATTTACCCCTAATATTAAAAAATGAACCAAGGGATGGAAAAAGCTGCCTTGCTCGTCATCGCCGGCACACCCATATAAAACCACACCAAGGCCTAAAAAAGCGGTTAAAGTAACCAGTAAAGTTGAGAGCATATCTGCTACCAGTACAATACCAAACGGCGCTGACCAGTTACCGATTGCATAAACAATAATCCCGTTATCTTTAACCTGAACCAGCAGTAATACTGTAATTACAAAGGTTAAAATAGCCATTAGGCTTGAAGTTAATCGCCGTGCAAATAAACTTTTGCCACACGGTGGCAGTAGCAGAATGATTGCCGCTAACATAGGCATTAAAACAGGCAAAGATGCTAAATGCTGAATCATTTTCTCTCCTTGCGTTTACTTCTGGTTAGGGTGCCATCAACATGATCATTCCCTAAATCTGCTCGCCCTCGTATCGATAAAATAACCACAAACGCAGTCATGGCAAATCCTATCACAATAGCTGTTAATACTAAGGCTTGTGGCAGCGGATCGGCGTAATCAGCGCCAGTTCCAAGTACCACCGCTTTATTGATAGTTAAGCGCCCTGATGAGAATAAAAACAAATTAACCGCGTAAGAAATCATTGTCAGCCCCAGTACCACTGGGAATGTGCGCGCTCTTAATAATAAGAACACACCACAGGTGACTAGCACGCCAACGCAAGATGCGTATAACAGTTCCATTAAATATTTACCTCTTCTTTCTCTGCGTTCGCTGTCATATTACCTAAGCTCGCAAGGATCATTAGCGTCGCGCCAACAACGGTTAAGTACACGCCCAAGTCAAATACAATGGCGCTAGCTAGCTCTGTTTTACCAACAAACAGAATATCAAAGTAATCAAACCAGGTAGTTAAGAATGGTTTATCGAAGAACCAACTTCCGACACCCGTAAACATGGCGATAGCGATACCTGATGCAATAATTTTTCGATAGTTAACATCAAAACGTTCATTAATCCACGCAGTACCATGGGCCATATATTGTAAAATAAAGGCAATAGAGGTCACGAGGCCGGCAATAAATCCACCGCCCGGTAAGTTATGACCACGTAAGAAAATATAAGCGGATACTAATAGCGCCAATGGTAATAAGCTTTGTGAAATACAAGCCAATAAAATAGGGTGACGGTCTTTAGACCATGGGCGCCCTTCACTGTCGCTTGCTGGCATATAAAGCGGAATTCTTGATAACAGTTTAAATATACCCAGTGCTGCAATCCCTAACACGGTGATTTCACCTAAGGTATCAAAGCCCCTAAAATCAACTAAAATAACGTTAACAACGTTAGTACCCCCACCGCCTGTTTTAGCATTAGCAACAAAGAATTCAGAAATTGAATTAAGAGGACGGGTCAGTAATGCATAACAAATACTAGCAATAATTACCCCCACCGTAGAGGAAATAACCACATCACGTAAAATACGCAACGAGCTTGACTCTCTTGGCGTACTTTGCGGTAAGAAAAACAGTGCCAACATTAATAATATGATGGTCGCAACTTCTACTGTAAGTTGCGTTAAGGCCAAGTCAGGCGCTGAAAAACGTGTAAACGCTACCGACACCATTAATCCCACAATCGACAGCATTAATAACGACACCATCCGAATTCGATGCCAAATAACGGTAGCAATAGCACCAATAATCAGTAGCCCTGCACCTATAGCATTTTGAATATCAACTGGGGTGTTAGGTACACTGCCAGCTAGCTGTTTCATTTCAAATAATGGCCAACCTGAGGCAAGTAATACAACACCTAACATAATAAATACATAGCGTTGTAATGAGCCATTTTCTGTTGATTGGATTTTGTTTTGACACCAATTAACCACAACCGCTAAAAAACGCTCGAAGATTTTTTTAGCGTTAAAAGGAGGTAACGACGCCTGAAACTGGAACAAGTACTTACGATTAACGTAAATAAATAAACCACCAATCACCGCCATACCACTCATAAGTAGAGGTAAATTGAAACCGTGCCAAATAGTTAGCTTGTACTCAGGCATAGCTTGACCAAGTACGGCCAATGAGGCAGCCGATAAAATACCATCTACTGCAAAGTGCGGAAAAATACCCACTAAAATACATAGCACCACTAAAATTTCGATAGGCACACGCATATAACGTGGCGCCTCATGAGGGGTGCGTGGTAAGTCTATCGGTTCACCATTAAAGAACACGTCATGAATAAAGCGAGATGAGTACGCTACCGACAGCGCACCTGCAACGGTTGCCAGCACAGGAATTAACCACGACATAGAGCCAAGTACTTGCTGATGCAGTGTTTCAGCAAAAAACATTTCTTTAGATAAGAAACCATTTAATAGCGGTACACCCGCCATAGCGGCAGCGGCCACCATCGCCAATGTGGCCGTATAAGGTAAGTAGCGCCACATGCCATTGAGTTTGCGCATATCACGCGTGCCGGTTTCATGGTCAATAATACCCGTGGCCATAAATAACGACGCTTTAAACGTAGCATGGTTAATAATATGAAAAATAGCGGCTACGGTTGCAAGTTGTGTGTCTAGGCCGAGTAATAGAGTAATTAGGCCTAAATGACTAATTGTTGAATAGGCTAATAAGCCTTTTAAATCATGTTTGAATAGCGCGATGTAAGCGCCAAATAAAAGTGTAGTTAAACCCGTCAAACCGACTAATAAAAACCAAGTGTCGGTACCCGCCAGTGCTGGATAAAAACGCGCAAGTAAAAAGATACCCGCTTTTACCATAGTGGCAGAGTGTAAATAGGCACTAACCGGTGTAGGTGCTGCCATGGCATGGGGTAACCAAAAATGAAACGGAAATTGTGCAGACTTGGTAAAGGCGCCTAGTAATACTAGCACCAGCGCTAATTCGTATAAATCATGTGATTGAATAATCGCTTTGCTAGCTAAAATAGTGTCTAGGTTGTAGCTTCCAACAATATCACCTAGCAGCATTAAGCCGCCCAGTAATGCTAAACCACCCGCACCGGTTACCGCCAGTGCCATACGCGCCCCCTTGCGCGCCTCTGATTTATGCCACCAGTAACTAATCAACAAGAACGAGCTAATACTGGTTAGCTCCCAAAATACCCATAACTGAATCACATTGTTTGACATAACAATGCCCAGCATGGCGGTCATAAATAACATTAAGTAACTGAATAGCTTTGGCAGTGAATCGTTTTGACTTAGGTAATAACGGGCATACAAAATAACCAGCAGCCCTATTCCTAAAATCATAAATAAAAACAGTAAACTCAATCCATCTAAGCGTAAGGAAATATCCAGCCCTAAAGCAGGTATCCACTGCGCGCTAAAACGAATGGTTTCTCCCGCGAGAACCGCAGGCGCATGATAAAGTGTAATTGCAAGCGCGGCTAAAGGCGCAATAGCCGTTAGGCTCGTTGCCTGATTTCGAGAAAGTTTGCCGGTGCATGCAGAAATAACACTGCCTAATAAGGATAACAGGGGTATCCAGAGCAAAGTCATAATGAAGGGCCTTTTTGAATCATAAAGTTTATCAATTCGCTACTTGTTATTATTAAATACCAAAGTGACTTGGGTATACGTTTTATATCTGTTTTTTAACAACATTAATACGTACAGTTATACTGATAAACACGGTTTTTGTCTATAGAAAGCGCTTCTAGCGGGGCAATAATCAAACAAAAAAGTCTATAAATTAATGAACTGGGATAAAACCGGCTCAGCTTTTAAGCAGTTTTAATAGGCTCATATAATCATTGGTTAAACAACCTAAAAGCACTCTATTTAATGATTAAAAGCGCGGGAATAAATCTGCATGTTGCTCTATATGAGTTTGCCACAAAGCCCGATATTGCTCTGAAAGTCCAACCTGTTGATATTGCATAATAGACCACTGTGCGCTTGGCTTATAAGCAACACCTCCTTGCTGACAGCTTTTGCTTTTGTGCCATCCTTTTGGCGCATCAGTGTTATGAGCAATAAACAAGTTAGGGGCAACCAACCCCTCAAGCTGACAAAGCCAAGCTTGTTTTTTTGCTGGTAAAGCGTATTCATCTTCAAAACCATTAAAGTGCATTAATTCATGTAAAAAGACTGCATAATTAGCCTGCGAGTTAATATGCATTAAGCCCTGATGCACATTGGCAGTACCTTGCTTGGGCATCATAATCGCAAAATCGAATCCTTTAGGAAGCCGCTGCTTAAGTGATGACTGTTGCCAATCGCACTGCGCAAGCGTTGCTTTAGTGCTGTTACAAGCAATTGCATTACCAACATATATAGGCTTTGAAAAACAAAATGCATTACTACTAGGCTCTGGGTGTTGTGCGTATTTTTTCACAAAGTGGTTGAGCCTATATAAACCATCACGGTGATCGCTCAGCATTAGCACATTAAATGTGCATTGCTTTTGTATCTCAATTTGCTCGCTCGCTACCAAAAACCCTAATTTATTCATAAAGGATTGGTTTAATGCATCGAAGGGAGCATGCTGTTGTAACTGTAAATGATAAAAGGCATCCCCTTTAGGTAACTTATTGTGGGCTTTTAATAACGCTAAATCTTGCCAACGCTGTTGAGCAAGCAATGAAGCTGCGAGATGTTTTTGTTGTTTAATTGTTATCTCATCGAGGCTTGCTTGCCAAAAGAGCTTGGCGGTTTCAGTTTGATTATTGGCTATTAATGATAACCCATATCCGTATTGTGCATGGGCTATTTTATTGCGTGCTAAGGTGGCTAATGAGGTCGGGGGGAGTTGTAAAATATGCGATGCAAAGTAACTAGGGAATTGCCAATAACTGTCAATCACATTGGCTTTGGCGTGCAATACTTGCCAAAAGCCAATGCTATTTTGTTTATTACTGGAGCCACTAATTAAGCTAGCGCACAGTAATAAAATACTTAATTTAAAAAAGTTAGCCCGCGCTTTCACTTGCCATCAACTCAAGCTCTAAACGCGCATATTTATATTCTATAAATTCGTGAACGTTCGTTGCCAGCGCCAACTTAAAGTAATCTGTTGCAATTGAGAGCTCACCTGCGGCTTGGTGCTGTTTAGCTAAGTAAAAATAAGCTTCACATAAACGTTGAGCATATTCTTGTTGTGAACTTACACCATCGGCTATCCCTGAAAAAAATGCTTTTTCACTCATATCACCTACATACAAGGCAATAAGCTGATATGCCCATTCGTTTTCATCAAGGGCCGCCGCATTAGCTTTTAACGAAGCGAGTGCCTGAGTTTTATCTTGTGCCGCTTGCGCTAAATAAAGCCACAGCACACGATAAGGATCGTTAGGAGAGCGCTCCAAGAACGTTTTAAAGTCATCTTTTGCAAGCGTGGCTCTATCGCCATAGTACAAAGCAATACCGCGATTTAAATACGCATATTCATGTTCTTGGTCTAACTCTATGGCTGAATCAAAGTACTCGTATGCTTTTTCGTATTGCTGCATCAAGGTATGTTGAATCCCCAAAAAGTTATACACCTCGGCTAAATCAGGCTTCAGTTTAACTGCTCGGTTAAAATCAATTCGCGATAAAGTTGTCATGCCTAAGCTATCAAAAAGCACACCACGGTCATAATACAGCTTTGCTTGTTGCTCTGTACTTAAGTCTGCTCTATTTAATAGTTCTGAAAAACGAGCAATGGCAATTTCATTTCTAAAGTCTGATGCAAGTGGCGCAGTAAATGGCACATTAATAATAGCAGCGGGTTTAGTAGTAGCCTGACAAGCGCTTAAAGACAAAATAGCAAAAGATGCCAAGGCTAAATGTTTAAGTCTCATTAAAATCCTTAATACCGAGGTAAGTAGCAAATAGATAAGACATAAGCTGTCTTGTAAGGTTCATTCTTGTTATATGTTACTTAACGTCTTGAACATAATAGGTTGCTAACATTAAAGCATAAAAAAAGGGGCTAAACAGCCCCTTTTTATACTATCCAGTAATTATCTGGATGAAAGGTTAGCAATTACGCGTCTTTAGACTCGTCAGCTGCAGGTGCTGCTGATTCCATTGCTTCTTTAATACTTAGACGTACACGGCCTTGGCGGTCTACTTCTAGTACTTTAACTTTAACTTCTTGACCTTCACTAAGGTGGTCAGCAACGTTGTTAACACGCTCTGTGCTGATTTGTGAGATATGCACTAGGCCATCTTTTCCAGGAAGAATATTTACAAACGCACCAAAGTCAACGATACGTACAACTTTACCTTCGTAGATAGTACCAACTTCAAGCTCAGCAGTTAATTGCTCAATACGGCTAATTGCATTTGCTGCACTTTCACCGTCTGTAGCAGCAATTTTGATTGTGCCATCATCACCGATTTCAATCGTAGTACCTGTTTCTTCAGTAAGTTGACGAATAGTTGCGCCACCTTTACCGATTACTTCAGCAATTTTCTTCTGTGGGATTTGCATCGTGTAAATACGCGGAGCAAACATAGATAACTCTTCAGAAGGTGCAGAAATCGCTTCGTCCATCACACCTAGAATGTGTAAACGAGCTGCTTTAGCTTGCTTAAGCGCGATTTGCATGATTTCTTGCGTGATACCTTCAATCTTGATATCCATTTGTAGTGCAGTGATACCGTTAGTTGTACCCGCTACTTTAAAGTCCATGTCACCTAAGTGATCTTCATCACCTAAGATATCTGAAAGTACTACAAAGTTTTCTTCTTCTTTAACTAGGCCCATCGCGATACCCGCAACAGAGGCTTTAATTGGTACACCCGCGTTCATAAGCGCTAGAGACGTACCACAAACCGATGCCATTGAAGATGAACCATTTGATTCAGTGATTTCAGATACAACACGAATTGAGTAAGGGAACTCAGTTAATGTTGGCATTACAGCTTGGATACCACGCTTAGCTAGGTTACCGTGGCCGATTTCACGACGCTTAGGAGAACCTACAAAACCCGTTTCACCTACACAGAATGGAGGGAAGTTGTAGTTAAGCATAAAGTGGTTTTTGTGCGTGCCAGTTAAATCATCGATTAACTGTGAGTCACGTTCTGTACCAAGTGTTGCTGTTACTAATGCTTGCGTTTCACCACGTGTAAAGATTGCAGAACCGTGAGTACGTGGAAGTACGCCCGTCATTACATCTAGTGCACGGATCATATCTGGTTCACGACCATCGATACGTTTTTCGCCAGCAGCGATACGGCCACGAACGATTTTCTTCTCAAGTGAACCGAATACTTTACCTACTTCTTGCTTATCAAGCGTTTCGCCTTCAGCAAGTTCGCTAGTAAGCGCTTCAACTACGGCATCTTTTGCTGCAGTTAATGCTTCTTTACGCGCTACTTTATCAGTAATACGGTAAGCTTCGCCTACTTTATCAGCAGCAAGTGTTGCTACTTTCTCTTCTAATGCAACGTTTTTCTCAGGTGCAGTCCAATCCCAAGTAGGTTTGCCTGCTTCTGCTTTAAATTCGTTGATTGCCTTGATGATAGACTGTGATTGCTCATGGCCGTATACAACTGCGCCTAGCATTACGTCTTCAGCAAGTACGTCTGCTTCTGATTCAACCATAAGTACGGCGTTATCAGTACCAGCAACAACTAAATCAAGTTGGCTTTCTTCAAGCTCTTTTAGTGTTGGGTTAAGTACGTATTCACCGTTGATGTAACCAACACGTGATGCACCAATTGGACCGCTGAACGGGATACCAGAGATAGCAAGTGCTGCTGATGTACCAATCATCGCAACCATATCAGGTTGGATTTCAGGGTTTACAGAAACAACAGTCGCGATAACTTGTACTTCGTTTACGAAACCATTTGGAAAAAGTGGACGAATTGGACGGTCAATAAGACGTGCAATTAGCGTTTCGCCATCGTTAGGACGACCTTCACGCTTAAGGAAACCACCTGGGATACGACCTGCAGCGTACATACGCTCTTGGTAGTTAACTGTTAGTGGGAAAAAGTCTTGGCCTGGTTGAGCTTCACGCTTACCAACAACCGTTACTAGCACTGACGTGTCGCCAATGCTTGCTAGTACTGCGCCATCTGCTTGACGGGCGATAGCACCTGTTTCTAGCGTCACTGTGTGTTGACCTAGTTGAAATTCTTTTATAATTGCTTGCACTTAAAATATTCCTTAAATGTATTTTTAGTATTAATTAAGTTTTCATCAAAGTACCAATTACAGTACATAATTGTATTCAGTTGGAAATCAATTAAGTACTACAATTGGCAATGATGTAAATAACCGTAGATAAACCTTTTTATCTACGCGCCATAGTATATAACAAAGTCAGGTAAAATTGCGAGCTTAGCACCGAGATAAAATAGTGCTTGCAGCAATGTCAAAAACATTCGCTTTGTGAAAGATAATAGTATGGCTTTTATTCGATATTTCAAGGGGTTTACTAAGAAGTACTGGGGAAAGCGAGAAAATTCAGACACAAAAAAAGGAGCTAAAAAGCTCCCCTTTTGATAATCAAGTTCTTAGCGACGTAGGCCAAGCTCTTTGATTAACGCAGTGTAACGCGAGATATCTTTACCTTTAAGGTAATCAAGCAGTTTACGGCGAGTGCTTACTTTACGAAGCAGACCACGACGTGAGTGGAAGTCATGCTTGTGATCAGCAAAGTGACCTTGAAGCTTGTTGATATCAAAAGTAAGTAATGCTACTTGTACTTCAGGTGAACCAGTGTCGCCTTCAGCGCGTGCGAATTTAGCAATGATATCGATTTTTTCTTGATTGCTTAGTGACATAATAACTCCAAAAGTTAAATTTAATAGGTGCTTTAGCCGATCACTAATTCAGCCAAAACGATTAAGCGGGCGTATTCTACCAATTATCAGCATAACTACAAGTTAAACTTTACTCTGGTTGCTGATTAGACAAGCCACGTTTTGATTTTAGATGGCCATCAGGATTACGTTCACCAGTACCAATAAAGATTCCGTCAGCCAGAACTTTTATTGCACCTTCAGGTAATTCTTTACCTAGCACCACAGCTTGACCATGGCTAAATGCTATTCCCTGCTCTTTAGTAATTTCCACAACAGGTAAATCAACTAACGCGGTATCCATTGGCAATAATAGTTCGTCAAGGTAAGTAGAAGGCGCAACGTCTTGTTCTTTCGCTTGATTTAATAACGTTTCTAACTGCTCAAGTGTGACCATTTTATCTGCTGGGTAATGCCCTACAGCACTACGATGCAGCATAATCACATGCGCGCCGCAGCCAAGGTTTTCACCTAAGTCATCAACGATAGTACGAATATATGTGCCTTTAGATACATGGGCAGTCATTTGTATTTCGTTGGCTTGCTCATCAAACTCATCAAGCGTTAAGCTAAATACGTTAATTTTTCGACATTTGCGAGGAACTTCTATGCCTTCACGCGCATATTTATATAAAGGCTTGCCTTCATATTTAAGCGCTGAGTACATTGATGGGTATTGATCTGACTCACCTAAAAATTTAGCAATTTCCTGTGTAAGCAGTTCAGCAGTAACATTAACATCACGCGTTTCGACCACTTCACCATCAGAGTCTGACGTGGTAGTACGCTCACCCAGTTTTGCTCGCACAACATAGGTTTTATCTGTATCGAGTAAAAACTGGGTAAACTTAGTGGCTTCACCAAAACAAATAGGCAGCATACCGGTCGCAAGCGGATCGAGCGCACCAGTGTGCCCCGCTTTTTGAGCAAAATAAATACCTTTCGCTTGCTGCAGTGCTTTGTTTGATGAAATACCTTCTGGTTTGTTTAACAACAAAATACCATCAACTGGACGGCCTTTACTGCGTCTTGCCATTAGTCTTTAGTGCCTTCTTCGCTATCTGTTTCATCATCAACATGCTTAGCATTATCTTCACGAATGATAGAGTCCACTAAGTTAGAGATTCGCATCCCTTCCATTAATGAATTATCAACCACAAATTTAAGCTCAGGCATGATTCGCGCACGAATACGTTTACCTAGCAACGAGCGGATATAACCGGTTGCTTCGTTAAGTACTTTGGCACTTTGCTTGGCTGCATTTTCATCTTCAGTGTTAAACACAGTAATGAAAACTTTGGCATAAGATAAATCGCGCGATACTTCTACCGCAGACACTGTCACCATGCCCAAGCGTGGATCTTTAATTTCGCGTTGTAAAATCACCGCAATTTCTTTTTGAATTTGCTGAGCAACACGATCAGTGCGAGAAAATTCTCTCATTTCACTTTCCTAAAATTATAACTTATTGAAAAATAATAATAAGCTAACTAAATAATGGATACACAAATGGGGGCTGAGCCCCCATTTAAAATCTTAGCATAGGTTATGTTGGGCTATCGAGGTACAACCTTGAATGTCCAACACCACCTAATAACAATTAAAGAGTACGTTGTACTTCAACTGTTTCAAATACTTCGATTTGGTCACCAACGCGAACATCATTGTAGTTCTTAACGCCGATACCACATTCCATGCCGTTACGAACATCAGCAACGTCATCTTTAAAGCGACGTAATGACTCAAGCTCGCCTTCGTAAATAACCACGTTATCACGAAGTACACGAATTGGTGCGCTACGCTTGATAGTACCTTCAGTAACCATACAACCGGCAATTGCACCAATTTTTGGAGACTTAAATACGTCACGTACTTCAGCAAGACCAATGATTTCTTGTTTAAACTCAGGCGCAAGCATACCAGACATGGCTTGCTTAACTTCTTCGATTAGCGCGTAGATTACGCTGTAGTAACGAAGATCTAGGTTTTCAGAATCAATCACTTTACGCGCTGATGCATCAGCACGAACGTTGAAGCCAACCACAATCGCGTTAGACGCTGCCGCAAGAGTTGCATCAGTTTCAGTGATACCACCAACACCAGAACCAACAATCTTCACTTTTACTTCATCAGTAGAAAGCTTAGTTAATGAGTCTGAAATTGCTTCGATTGAACCTTGAACGTCTGCTTTAAGTACCACGTTAACTTCAGATACGTCGCCTTCAGTCATGTTAGTAAACATGTTTTCAAGCTTCGCTTTTTGTTGACGCGCTAGTTTAACATCGCGGAATTTACCTTGACGGTAAAGTGCAACTTCACGCGCTTTACGCTCATCTTTAACTACAGTTGCTTCATCACCGGCAGCTGGAATACCAGACAGACCTAAAATCTCAACTGGAATAGAAGGACCGGCAGACTTAATGTCTTTACCGTTTTCATCGCGCATTGCACGAACACGGCCGTATTCAAGACCACATAATACAATGTCACCTTGATTAAGCGTACCTGACTGAACAAGAATAGACGCAACAGGACCACGGCCTTTATCAAGACGTGATTCAATAACAACACCTGCAGCCATACCTTCGGTCGGCGCATTTAACTCTAAAAGCTCAGATTGCATTAATACAGCTTCTAGCAGGTCATCAATACCTAAACCAGTTTTTGCTGAAATGTGCACGTACTGTGTATCGCCGCCCCACTCTTCTGGGATAACGTCTAGCTGAGCTAGTTCGTTTTTAACGCGATCTGGATCTGCGCCTTCTTTATCCATTTTGTTAACAGCAATAATTAAAGGAACGCCAGCTGCGCGAGCATGCTGTACCGCTTCTTTAGTTTGTGGCATTACGCCATCATCAGCTGCAACTACTAGGATTACGATATCAGTTGCTTTTGCACCACGAGCACGCATTGATGTAAATGCGGCGTGACCCGGAGTATCTAAGAAAGTGATCATGTTGCCGTTAGTTTCAACGTGGTATGCACCAATGTGCTGTGTAATACCACCGGCTTCGCCTGATGCAACTTTAGCTGAACGAATGTAATCAAGCGTCGATGTTTTACCGTGGTCAACGTGACCCATAACAGTTACTACTGGCGCACGTGGCTCTGACTTACCATCTTCATGGCGGTCATTAAGTACTGTTTGCTCTAATTCGTTTTCTTTAACGATGATAACTTTATGGCCCATTTCTTCTGCTACAAGTTGAGCAGTTTCTTGGTCAATAACTTGGTTAATAGTAACCATGTCACCCATTTTCATCATAGTTTTTACAACTTCAGCACCTTTAACCGCCATGCGTGATGCAAGCTCAGCAACTGTAATTGTTTCACTAATACGCACTTCGTTTTTAACATCAGCCGTTGGTTTTTGGAAACCGTGCTGTAATGACGCTGGCGCTTTTAGCTTACCTTTTTTACCTTTAGACGCTGCAAATTTATCTTTTGCTGGCGCTTTTTTCTTTTTCTTCGCACGGCGAGAGCCTTGCTCTTCGCGAGCATCAGCTACATCTTCTGCTTCACGTGCGTACGTTGAAGTCGTAAGGTGGTGATCCGCGGTTTCTTCGCGTTTCTTACGTTCTTCTTCTTCTTTCTTCCAGCGTGCTGAGTTCTCTTCAGCTAGCTTTCTTGCCTCTTCTGCTTGACGTTTCGCTTCTTCTTCAGCTTTCTTCAATGCGGCCTCTTCTGCTTCTTTTTGCAGACGCTCAGCTTCGATGCGATCTTTCTCAGACTTAGCACTTTGCTCAGGGGTCATCTGCTGTTGTTTCGCTTTACGCTCAGCATCTGCTTTGCGTTTAGCTTCTTCTTTGGCTTTACGATCAGCGTCTTCTTTTGCTTTACGTTCTGCCTCTTGTTTTGCCTTTAATTCAGCAGCGGCTTGTTCAGCTTTTTGCTGCTCTTCAAGACGTGCTTTTTCTTCAGCGGCTAGACGTTGCTGTTCTTGTTCTTGCTCAACGGCACTTTTTTTCACATAAGTGCGTGTTTTACGAACTTCAACTTGCACAGCTTTTGCTTTACCCGTAGAGCCCGTCACACTTAATGTGCTTTTGCTCTTACGTTGCAATGTCATGCGAGCAGGGCCTTCAGAGCCCGTGCCACCATGTTGCTTGCTTAGGTGATCAAGTAACGTCGCTTTTTCAGCTTCAGTTACATTATCGCCTGCTTGTTTAGTAATACCGGCTTGTGAAAACTGCTGTAGTAATTTATCAACAGTTGTACCTATATCACCGGCTAGTTTTTCAACATTTACTTCTGCCATAGTCTCTAATACCTCCGTTAATAAATTACTCGTCTGCAAACCAACAAATATTACGTGCAGCCATAATTAGCTCGCCCGCTTTCTCTGAAGATAGCTCTGTAATATCTACAAGCTCATCAATGCCTTGCTCAGCTAAGTCTTCAAGTGTTACTACACCCTTACTTGCCATAACAAATGCTAAATGACGCTCTAAGCCTTCAAGCGCAAGTAAGTCTTCAGCAGGCTCAGCGCCTTCTAAGCTTTCTTCCGTTTTAAGGGCTTTCGTTGTTAATGCATCTTTTGCACGTGAACGTAATACGTCCACTGTTTCTTCATCTAAGCCGTCGATTTCTAAAAACTCAGAAGCAGGTACATAAGCAACTTCTTCAAGTGTTGAGAAACCTTCGTTGATAAGTAATGATGCAAACTCGTCATCAATATCTAAGTTTTCAGTAAATAAGTTAATTAACTTATCTGACTCAGCTTCGTTCTTAGCGCGCATTTCATCAACGGTCATTACGTTTAATTCCCAGCCAGTTAATTGGCTTGCTAAACGTACGTTTTGACCATTACGACCAATAGCTTGTGCTAAGTTATCAGCTTCAACAGCAATATCCATTGAGTGTGTATCTTCATCCATTACGATTGAAGCCACTTCTGCTGGTGCCATTGCGTTAATAACAAACTGTGCAGGGTTGTCATCGTAAAGTACGATATCAACACGCTCACCGCCAAGTTCTGACGATACCGCTTGAACACGTGCGCCACGCATACCAACACACGCACCAACAGGGTCAATACGCTTATCGTTAGATTTAACCGCGATTTTAGCGCGTGAACCTGGATCACGTGCTGCAGCGCGTAATTCAATCATTTCTTCGCCAATTTCTGGTACCTCAATGCGGAATAATTCCATCAGCATTTCTGGTTTAGAACGGGTTACAAATAATTGTGCACCGCGTGCTTCAGGCTTCACTTCATATAAAAGACCGCGGATACGATCACCCGGGCGGAAGTTTTCACGTGGCAGCATGTCGTCACGATAAATAACCGCTTCTGCGTTGTTACCTAAATCAAGTACGATTGCATCACGGGTTGCTTTTTTAACAACACCCGTTACCAGCTCGCCTTCTTGATCTTTATATGCTTCAACGACTAAGGCGCGCTCTGCTTCACGTACTTTTTGTACGATCACTTGCTTAGCCATCTGTGTTGTTATGCGGTCAAATTTAATTGATTCAATTTGCTCTTCTACGTAGTCGCCCATTTTCAAGTCAGGTTCTTCAACTTGAGCAGCTTCTAACGTGATTTCGCTGTATGGATTCTCTAAAGAACCATCTTCTAAAACTTCAGCTATTTGCCAGCGACGGAAGGTATCGTAATCGCCGGTTTTACGGTCAATTGCAACACGTACATCAATTTCACCATCATGCTTTTTCTTTGTCGCTGTCGCTAATGCGAACTCTAGAGCTTCAAAAATCTTTTCTTTTGGAACCGCTTTCTCATTGGAAACGGCTTCAGCAACCAATAATATTTCTTTTGCCATGGGTAATGCCTCGCTTGCCCTATTCCTTCGCACTCGAATTAAAACTTTGCGATTATGTTCGCACGTTCAATGTTACTAAGCATGATTAAATGCTCCGCACCATCGCTAGATAGTGTGATCATATCGCTGCTAACTGCTATTAAGTCGCCTTTAAAATTACGGCGACCATCTTGTGGAAGCTTAGTACGCACGCGTACTTCCTCTCCTTGCGCCTGCTCGTAGTGATCTTGTTTGAATAATGGACGATCAACACCAGGAGACGACACTTCCAAATCGTATTCGTTTGTAATTGGGTCTTCGACGTCTAAAATCGCACTAATTTGACGACTTGCATCGGCGCAGTTGTCAACTGAAATCCCATCCTCATGAGCAATGTATACTCTTAAGGTAGAATGGCGACCCGCTTGTACAAACTCAAGCCCATGTAATTCAAAGCCTAACATTTCTACCGCAGGCGTTAACATGGTTACTAAATCTTGTTCAAGTTTTGTCACGAAAATCCTCCATACAAACAAAAAAAGGGCTTATAGCCCTAAAATACTGAGTTTAAATTTTGATTTAATCGATAAACATTAAATCAAACGGTGCAGATACAACAACGCCCCGAACCAAGCGGGGCGTCACACCAAAAAACGCAAAACTGTGTGGCCTAGGGCCAAGCTTGGTTGCGAGTCAGTATCCTGACCAAATTAAACTTCATTAGCTTAAACGCAAAACGCGCATTACTTAGAATGCGCGATATAAAGTAGTAAGCATAAACCTACTATTAAGATTGGTTGCGGGAGCCGGATTTGAACCAACGACCTTCGGGTTATGAGCCCGACGAGCTACCAGACTGCTCCATCCCGCGCCAATAGATAAAAAGTTAATAACTTAATATCGCTGTTAGTAAATTTTATAACCTACTAAACAATGGCCGCTATTATAAAGATGTACGCCTAAATTAGCAACCACAATAAGTAATAAGTTGATAAAAAAAGCAATGCTGTTTATTGCTTTGCTCTATGATTAAAACGACATGTAGAAATCGATCGCTTTTTAAAATACAGCGTATAAAAATAATTTTGGCTCATTATGAAAAAATTCAAAACCTTAAAACTAATTTTAGGTGACCAGCTAAACCCCGCTCATTCTTGGTTTAAAGATAAATCCGATGACACCGTGTTTGTTATTGCCGAGCTCATGCAAGAAGCGCAGTACGTAAAGCATCACGTGCAAAAAATATCAGCCTTTTTTAAAGCCATGGAAAACTTCGCTAACGCCTTAAAAGATGCCGGCTTTAACGTGTTGCATTTAACGTTAGATGACACCAAAGACGATGATAACTTACCCGCTCTTTTAACTCGATTAGCTAAGCAGCATGAATGCACCTCAATTGAATATCAATACCCAGATGAGTACCGTTTAAAAACACAACTGCACGACTTTGCCACTAACAGCGAATTAGCTGTGACTGCCTGTGACAGCGAATTAGCTGTGACTGCCTGTGACAGCGAGCATTTTTTATTAGCATTTAACGATATAGACAAACGCTTTAAAAAAGATAAACACGTCACTATGGAGCATTTTTATCGGGCAATGCGAAAGCAGTTTGATATTTTAATGGACGATGACAAACCTCATGGCGGTCAATGGAATTTTGATGCGAATAACCGTAATAAGTTTTCAAAAAGCGATTTAGCCGATATCCCCAAACCCAAATTATTTAAAAATGATGTTAGCACCATCATTGAGCGTTTAGATAAACATAAAATAAAATACTTTGGGCAAATAGAAACCCAATTAAGCTGGCCAACAACCCGTAAACAAGCAATAAGCGCACTTGATCACTTTTGTGCACATTTACTCCCCCGCTTTGGTCAATTTCAAGATGCGATGACAGATCAATGCCCTGATAAAGATACCTTTTATCACAGCCGGTTATCATTTGCGTTAAATGCCAAAATTTTACACCCTCGCTATGTTATCGACCGTGTGGTCAAAGAATACCAACAACGCCAAGATGAAATATCTATTTCTCAGGTTGAAGGCTTTATTCGTCAAGTACTGGGTTGGCGCGAATATGTGCGTGGCGTGTATTGGAAAAACATGCCCGATTACGCTAACAAAAACCAGCTTAATGCAACCCGTGCACTGCCACGTTATTTTTGGAATGGTAAAACAAGAATGAACTGCTTAAGCCACTCATTAACACAAAGCTTAGACAGCGCGTATGCCCATCATATTCAACGTTTAATGGTAATAGGTAATTTTTGTTTACTAACCGCTATTAACCCTGATGAAGTGGATGAATGGTATTTGGGTGTTTATATCGATGCTATTGAATGGGTAGAAATGCCTAACGCACGAGGGATGAGCCAATTTGCTGACGATGGCATCATTGCTACCAAGCCTTATGCGGCTAGCGGCAACTATATAAATAAAATGAGCGACTACTGTAAAAGCTGCCAATATAAGGTGAAAGAAAAAGTAGGAAAAGACGCTTGCCCGTTAAATAGCCTCTATTGGCAATTTATGCAAACACACCGAGAGCGGCTTGAAAAAAATCCACGAATAGGCATGATTTATCGCAATTGGGATAAACAAGATGAATCATTACGCCAAGAAACTTTAGATCAAGCTAGCCACTATTTAAATAGTATTGAAGAGCTATAAATACAAATGCCGTCAATTGGCGGCAACATCCTTAATAGTTAATATTAAAGTACCAAATACAGGTAATATTGTTAATTAAATGTTTAATCTGTTTGTCATGTCAGTGTAATGAGCTTATTTTTTAATTGCATCTCTTACTCCAGACTATGATGAGAATAAAATGAAAAAACAATTAATTGCAGCGACACTTTTACTACTGAGTACAAGCCAAGCTCAAGCTTTTAGTCAAGAAACTCACAAACGTATTGTTCTTGATGCTGTTAACTATATGCAGCAGCACCCAACTAGTACTGAATATGCAGCCCTACGACAGTACGCCGAACAAAACAATCTGACTATCTCTGAATTAGCCGAGCTGCTTGGACAAGCTGCTTATGATGTAGATGACTTTGAAGACACCTTTTTCTGTGGTGCTATTACAGGTTCATGTGTTCAAGCGCCAGTATGGGGAGCAGCGCAAAGTATAGTTAAATATACAAGCTATTGGCATTTTCAAAATCATACCCAAGGTGCAGACCAACATGGAAACGATTTTGGTGGTTATAATTATGAAAAGCTCACTGTTTGGGGCACTATTGATAATCTTGCATCTGCTTGGCTTAAAGGTGACTATCTTGATGATGGTAAAGGGGGAGAAACAGGTTGGTTTAATGCCGATTCTTCAAAATATAACAGTTATGGTGTGACAGAATCTCACTATAGAATCGATAGCAACTCAACCTATTCTATGTACGATGACTTTGAAGAAATGCCATTTCAACCTATCGATAATTTAGGGCAATATTGGTATCAAAGTTACTTACAAAGCGGCAATCCGCAAGTATTAGGGTTTGTGTTCCATACTACTGATTTATTACAACCTCACCACACATGGACCACATCAGATCTAAATCATTCTAGCTGGGAAAGTTGGGTAAACGATTACTATGACCAAGAGCAGCTCAACGATTTATCACTCGTTACTCAAGCAATGCAAACGTTCTCGCCTTTAGATAAAAATAGCCAAGATGTTCGCCCATTATTAACTCAAGGCGGTTCATTTTCTTATGCACAAGGTGGGATTGTACTCAACTCAGAAGATCATTTTGATCGCCTTAATATAGCTAAGCAGGTCGTGCCCCATGCAATAGCAATGGTGGTGCACTTATTAAACCACGCCATGGTTGCTCGCTAATGAAAAAAATAGCTATTTTAGTGATTACATTACTAGGTGTGTTTTACCACTCCCTAGTAATGGCATCATTTACACAATACAGCAGTGATGAAATTAACTTTATGCATCGTGCTTATTTAAAGCACAACCCTGATATTACAATCAATGAAGTTAGAACTCGTCTGTATGAGAATCAGTTTTTATTACAACAAGCTGCGCTAAAAACACCTGCGATAATAAAACGACAATCTGCCGTTGGTTTTAGTACTCAATACCATGTTGAACGTTACTTAAAAAATCTGTTCGATTCACAATTAGCTATAATCGCACAGTCAAGCCCGATAAAGCTTGAAACTTATGATAACCAATGGCTTAAACACACATTAGGGCCCTACCCTAAAAATGGCCAGTATGTGCAAAGCGCCATCAAAAAAATGCAGCAGTTTGATTTAACCCCTCTTTTGTATAACGCCATTAATTTATATGAATTTGTCGATTCACTATCAATGCAGGTACGCTTTAAACTCCACAAAGGAGATAGTGAACTATTCAAAAGTGAATTAATAAAAAAACGGCAATTCAATATAGCGTTTTCAAAAGCCAAACCGATTTTGGCAAAACAGAATATTGATATTGAACATCTGTATGAAATAGCTAAAGGAGATATTCTGCGCCCCTCCATTCAAAGCTGGCTAGGTATAAATACAATGATGCATATGCAAAGCCCCGTTCTTGAAAAACTAGAGAAACAAGTAAACAAAAGCGAAATTAAAGCATTTTATCAAGCCAATAAATCACAGTTTAAATTTTTAAGCCACGTAAAAGCCCATGGAGCTCAATTTGCTCATCGAGCCAATGCTGTAGGTTTTCGCACCTTGGCCGTTAACAAAACGCTAAAACAAGCATTAGTAATATCAGGAAAACAAGATATATATGCTCAATACAACAGTGAATTAAACCGTAAAAACAAAAGTAGCTGGGTTGTACAACTTGCGTTCACAACTAAAGAAAACACTATTTCTCCTGTTATACGAACACCCAGTGGTGAATGGGTGGTGATACACAGTTATGAGCATCAGTTTGAGTACTTTTCGCCAGAAGATGAAACCGTTCGATACCAAGCAACAAAGGCCATCGCAAAACAAAAAGCGGTACAACAGTATGAGGATACTTGGCTCAAGTGGCAAAATAAGACAGGAGTAATTTTATGAGCAAAAAAGTTTTCGTTTCTGTTGTTGTAGCTTGTGTTGGTATGTACGCACTTTTTACTCAATATACTAGTAAACCAACGATAAAGAATATTGATTCCCTTAACCAAGCTAAAAGTGTTAAGCAAATAACGTCACTTGAGCTGACTACTGCTGACATGACCCAAGAGCTGAAAAGCACGCAATTAAACACGGTTACAACTAACAATACGAGCCCTCAGCCTTTGCCACCAATAACCTCTCCTGCCTATTTACCCAACATAGTAAAAAATACTCAGCCAGTTGCTCAGTACGGCGGTGATTTAAATAATCACCAGGCATATCAAGATTTCCACCTTGAACAGCAAAGACAGCTAGAGCAACGTTTTGTTATTGCTGCAAAAGCCAAAATATTAAAACTTGAAGAATTACTGGCTAAAGGCCGACAAAAAAAGCTTTCACAAGAACAACTGCAAGTTGCGATAGATAAAATTAACGCTTTAAAACAAATGCAAATAAACTTAAAAGACTAACAACGCAAAAAGCCGCCAAATGGCGGCTTTTCACAGGGAAAATACGTGTGCTAGCTTAACTATTTGCTTTCTAGCATATTGCCTGAGCCAATCTCGATTTTACGTGGCTTAAGCGCTTCTGGAATCTCACGTTCAAGATCGATGCTTAGTAAGCCATTGGCTAAGTCTGCACCAAGTACTTTAACGTGGTCGCCTAACTGGAACTTACGCTCAAAGTTACGCTCGGCAATCCCTTGATGAATAAATTTGCGCTCATCATTTTGCTCTTTACCTGCTTTAGTGCCTGATACAACCAAAGTGTTGTTTTCAGATTGTAAGCTTAACTCGTCTTCACTAAATCCAGCGACTGCCATAGTGATACGGTACTTGTCTTTATCAAGCGCTTCGATGTTATAAGGAGGAAAACTTGGCTGCTTATCAGTTCGTGCAGCGGCATCCATTAATGATGCTAAATGATCGAAACCAATGAATGAACGGTATAGGGGTGATAAATCTACTGTACGCATAATAATATCCTCATATTTAAGCGATATATTGCTGCTACTTTTCGTTTGAACAAGTAACGGCAAAAGTTAATTAATAATATAATTTTCAAATAGTTCTGATTTACTGAAGACCCATCAGGCGTCCTCAAATAACTATTTATGGGCGGGCAATTTTATTTCAAGATTTTTTTATAAAATATTTTTATTTTTTTACAGGCCCTAAAAAAAGCGAACGCAATAATCGTTTTTTTGCACTGTAATAAAAAATGAAATTAGTTACACTAGGGTCAACTAATTTGAGGAGAGCGTTATGTTAACAGTAATTTTTGGCCGTGAAGGCTGCCCTTTTTGTGTTCGCGCTAAAGATGTTGCAGAGCAACTTGCTAATGATCGCGATGATTTTAAATACCGCTACATCGACATCATCAAAGAAGGTATCAGTAAAGAAGATTTAGAGAAGTCTGCAGGCAAACCATGCCCAACCGTACCGCAGATTTTTGTAGACCAAACTCATATTGGTGGATTCACTGAATTTGAAGCTTATGCTAAAGAAAACCTAGGCCTTTACCAGTAATTTTGTAGACAGAGTGTTAACCAGCTCAATTAACGCACAATTGAAGCTGGTTAAATTTCGACCAACATCAAACACATATAAATTAGTTGTAATTTATACAAGCATTTGCCTCGCATTTCCTATACAATGCGCGCCTCTTTAAATTCGTTGAGGCGTATTAATGTCAGAACCAGTCACGTTTGAATCTCTAAATCTTTCTCCTGCAATTTTAAAGGCAGTTGAAGAGTTGGGTTACAAGACACCATCTGAAATCCAAGCTCAATGTATACCGTTATTGCTAGAAAGAAAGGACGTACTGGGACTAGCACAAACGGGTACAGGTAAAACAGCAGCATTTGCACTGCCATTACTAAATAATATTGACCCGTCTGTGAAACAGCCACAGATCCTTGTACTCACACCTACCCGTGAGCTTGCGATCCAAGTAGCTGAGGCATTTGAACAATATGCAAAACACACTCGTGGTGTTGAAGTATTGGCACTTTATGGTGGCCAGAGCTACAGCATCCAGCTGAGCGCACTTCGTCGTGGCGCACAGATTATCGTTGCTACACCAGGTCGCTTAATCGATCACATAAACCGTGGCACTATCAAGTTTGATGCTTTACAAGCACTTGTACTTGATGAAGCCGATGAAATGCTACGTATGGGCTTTATCGATGATGTAGAAAGCATCATGGAAAAAACACCGCGTGAAAAGCAAACATGTCTTTTCTCTGCGACTATGCCTAAGCAAATTCAAAACATCAGCAGCAAATATATGAATAACCCTGAACAGGTTCATATTTCTGCGCGCAACTCAACTGTATCATCAGTTGAACAAGTGTTTTGGAATGCACACGTACATAAAAATAAAGCGATTGTTCGTTTCTTAGAAGCTGAACAATATGAAGGTGCTATTGTTTTCGTACGTACGCGTAACGATACAGTGCAACTTGCTGAGTTATTAGAGCGCGAAGGTTTCTCTGCAGCGCCACTTAACGGTGACATGAACCAGCAAGCGCGTGAGCGCACGGTTGATCGTTTAAAAAGCGGCATGCTAAACGTTGTTATTGCAACAGACGTAGCGGCACGTGGTCTTGATGTAGACCGTTTAAGCTTAGTTATCAACTACGACATTCCACAAGACTCTGAAGCCTACGTTCACCGTATCGGCCGTACAGGTCGTGCTGGTCGTACTGGTAAAGCGATTCTTTTCGTTAAGCATAACGAGCGTTATTTACTTAAAAATATCATTCGTCATACTAAATCTGAAATCGCACAAGTTGAATTACCTACAGCTAAAGTTGTTGAAGAAAAACGTATCAATGCCTTACAAGAAAAGCTTACGCTTGCTCTTGAAAACAAAGATATAACTTTCTTCAATGAAGTGGCTGCCAACATGGCACAAAAACTTGAGCTTGCTCCTGAAGACTTAGCGGGTGCGTTACTGTGTTTAGCACAGCAACAATCTCCAATTAAAGTTGAAGAAGTTAAGATTCAACCGCGT
Source organism: Pseudoalteromonas issachenkonii (assembly GCF_002310795.1). Taxonomy (NCBI): domain Bacteria; kingdom Pseudomonadati; phylum Pseudomonadota; class Gammaproteobacteria; order Alteromonadales; family Pseudoalteromonadaceae; genus Pseudoalteromonas; species Pseudoalteromonas issachenkonii. The sequence continues at coordinate 1,132,021 of NZ_CP011030.1, read as the reverse complement.
GAGCGTAACGAACGTAATGATCGTAATCCTCGTAGCAATGACCGTGGTCGTCGTAACGAACGCCCTGAACGCGGTGGTGAGCGCGCTGAGCGTAAACCACGCGAGCGTAACAGCCGTGATGCAGGCCCTATGGATACATACCGTATCGAAGTAGGTCGTGAGCATGGTGTTCAGGTTAAGAACATTGTTGGCGCAATTGCTAACGAAGCAGACATTTCAAGCAAGTTTATTGGTGACATTCGTCTTCACGACAGTCACAGTACGGTACAATTACCGCAAAACATGCCTAAAGATGTACTTGATCACTTCCAGAAAGTGTTTATTTGTAAACGCCCAATGGGTATGACATTAACACAAGATCAAGGCCCTTCTGAGCCACGCGGCGAGCGTTCTGAACGCCCTGCTGGTGACAAGAAGCGTAGCTTTAATAAAGATGGTCAACGCCCTGATAAGCGTAGCGGCCCTCGTAAAGAACGTCGCCCAGTTAGCTTTACCGCTAAGTAAGCAACGACTCTTTAGAAAAAAAGCCTTGGCATGAAAGTGCCAAGGCTTTTTTGTGTCTGGGATTCAGGTATCTGCTTAATTTCCGTAACTTGAAGCCGCAAGTCAGTATTAGGCACTTAACTAACAGATTGAATTAAAAAATATTTTTTTGTTTTCTCTAACCAGAGATTGCAGTGAAAACAAGGCGAAATTACGCGTCAATAGCTAGCCTATTGTAAGTAAATTCAACGTAATTAGCGTTGAAAAAGCTGCTTGAGATAGCTTTATTATCCAAAACTCAGATTACTTAATGTGTATAAACATGTTTTCTTTGATTTTTAAAACAATAAAATTTATGTAAACTAAGCAAAGGCTATAATTCACGGATGAATTAAAAATTGAAAAGAAATTACGACAACTTACTCTTTGTAGTAATAATGTTCCCTATTTTATTATGCATCATTATTCCTATTTTAATGGACTTTACAGATCCACCATTTATCACAAATGAAATATACGACGTTATTTTCTTTATAGCATTCCCTATTATTTGTGGCGCATCATTCATCTATTTAAATATACTTGTATTCAATAAATATAGACGCTGCAGTAAATACAGGGAGCATCTTAAATATAGTTTTTCAGATACAAAAACGAAATTATCATTAATATTCACGTATCCATTAATCCCTTTTTTAATCTATGGAACACTCTATATTTTTATCTCTGAGCCCATTAAGTTATGGGCTTACTACACGCAAGGCGACTATTGGTATAAGGAATATATCCTAACTGATGTACAAAAGTGTGGTTCTGATTATGAAGATAGTTGTACTCGTTTATATTTTAAAGATCCTAAAACAAACGAAACTCATGATTTTAGATGGTACGAAGATAAGTCTACAATAATTAATAACAAAAACGATTATGTTTATATTCTTGGTGAGGCCAGTTTGTTTGGCTATATAGTGAGAGATTTAGAAAGGTAACTTAGACTTACTTTGAATATTACAGCACTTTTATATAAACCTCACTCGAGTGAGTGAGGTTTATGAATCAAGATTTAAGTTAAGGCGCTACTGCTGGGTACACATAGCTGGCATCAAGCCCTAATGGGATACCGAGTGCCCAGTAGCCTAGCAAGAAGATACTCCAGCCAATCATAAAGGCAATTGAGTACGGTAGCATCATCGCGATAAGCGTACCTATGCCTGTGCCTTTAACGTATTTTTGGCAGTACACCACCACCAGCGGGAAGTATGGCATTAGCGGGGTGATAATATTAGAGCTAGAATCTCCCACACGGTACGCTGCTTGCGTTAAGTCTGGCGAAATACCGAGCTGCATTAGCATAGGTACAAATACCGGACCTAATAGTGCCCACTTAGCCGAGCTTGAACCAACAAACAAGTTTACAAAACCAGTTAGGAAAATAATCCCTACGACCGTTACAGAGCTCGGTAACTCCATTGCTTTTAATACTTGAGCCCCTTCAATTGCCAGCAATGCACCTAGGTTTGATTTACTAAATGCAGCAATGAATAATGAACAAAAGAATGCCATAACAATGTAATACGCCATACCATTCATGGCTTTGCTCATTGCATCTATCATGTCTTTAGAGGTTTTAAAGGTGCCTACGGTAAAACCATATACTGCGCCTGGGATCCAAAATAACAAAAATATCAGCGGTACTATTGATTGCATTAGTGGTGAGCTAAAGTTTGTTAAAGAGCCATCGCTGCTGCGCATCGCTGAATCAGCTGGTACGGATACGTACGCTAATAACGCAATACCTGCAATCATTACGCTACTTGCAATAAGAAAGGCGCGCTTTTCGTCACTACGCGCATCTTCAAATGCTGGTAGGTCTTGAGTTTCGCCATCAACAGGTGAATTTTTTAAACGTGGTTCAATAATTTTATCGGTGATATACCAACCTAGCATCACAATAAATAAACTTGATGCTGAAGCAAAGCCCCAGTTATTAAGCGGGTTAATGCTCATTGTTGGATTAATAATTTGTGCTGCACTTTGCGTAAAGCTTTGCAGTAACGGGTCAATTCCAGATGGAATAAAGTTAGCCCCAAAGCCACCACTTACCCCGGCAAATGCCGCTGCAATACCGGCAAGCGGATGACGACCTGCTGCAAAAAATATTACCCCAGCAAGTGGAATAACCAGCACATACCCTGCATCGGTAGCCGTATGGCTCACAATAGCCACTAAAATAATTGAGGGAGTTAGTAATTTTCTAGGCGTTACTTTGAGCATTAATTTAAGGCCGGTATTAATAAAGCCCGAATGCTCTGCAACGCCCACACCTAGCATTGCAACCAGCACTACACCCAGTGGTGCAAAACCGGTGAATGTTTTTACCATAGAAGATAAAAAAGTGGCCAACGAATCGCTGGCAAGCATGTTATTAATGATAATGGCTTCGCCAGTACGAGGGTCTATTGCATCAAATGTGACGCTTGAAAACCACCAAGACAAAAACCAGATTAATAACATGGCAAACAAAAAGATAATTGCTGGATCAGGCAGCTTATTACCTACCCGCTCAACAAAATTTAAAAATCGCGCAACTATGCCCGTTGGCATTGTCGCATCATTATTGTTATTCATTTCACTTGTTCCCTAGAATTTAGACTACGCTACTTTAGCGTATCTAAGGAATGAGGTAAATTTTAACTGAATAAACAAGTTCTTTTTTAGGCACAAAAAAACGCGGCTCAGTAGCCGCGCTATTTTTAATGAATGAAAAAAGCTTATGCAAGAGCTTTTACTTCATCCCATATTCTTACTACGAGTGCTTTATCGTCTTCATTAAGTTCGCCGTTGCGATAAGCTTTTACTAAGCTTTTTTCAACCGTATCGTTTAGTTCTGCAACTTCTAGATTTAATTCTTCAACTTGTGCATAACCTACGGCTAAGTCAAAGTGGCCGCGTAAATAACCGCCGGCAAATAGCTCATCATCAGTGGCTTTTATCACTAAATCATCAAAATATTGCTGCGCAGCATCTATGTAATTTACTAAACTCATGTGTTACTTCTCCTCAAGGTGCAGCCCATCTTGATGACCTACTGCATACATAATATAGTCGTTAAACCCACTGGTTACACGGATATAACCGCTTAATTCATCATCTAATTTGCTATCACCGGTATCACAAATCAGCGGTCGGCCATTTAAAGCCTGTAATTTGGTTTTTGTTGCCACTACAATAATATTGTCGCGGCCTATCGCTTTAATTAACGCAGGACTGAGTTGTTGATTACCTCGACCAAAAATATGCCCTTGACCGCCAATCAAGGTGATCACTAATTTTGTCTCACGCCCTGTCGTAAGTTCAAGTAATTGTTGAGCTGTTAAGTCTTGGCCTACTAAAGCTTGATCTTCAACTAAATCAACACCGAGCAGCGTGTTCTCAAGTCCCATTTCTTCCATCACCGCGCCAACGGTAGAGCCACTGCCCATTACATAGAGGGTATCGGCATCCATTTCACTGACCACATAAGCGGCAATATCAGCAAGTACCAATTCATCGGTTTCTTTACCGCCATTTTTAACCGCTTGTACATAGCGCACTTCACTGGGTACTTGCATTTCGCCATAACGTTTTGCTTTTACTGTTCCTTGGCGAAAGGCGACTTCATCAATGTCCATGACATCGGCATCGCTTAGCGTTACCAACTCACCTTTAACTAACATTTCAACTACGCGGCCTGCAGCTTTTGGCGTTATGGCATATACTCCAGAGTGAATTTTACACCCTGCAGGAATGCCCAACACAGGTACAGAGTCTTCTACCGCATGGCAAATATTACGTGCTGTGCCATCGCCACCTGCAAATAAAATTAAATCTACACCTTGCTGCTGTAATAAACGAGCTGCCGCTTCAGTATCGTCACTGGTTGTGGGTGAGCTACTTTGATAAACCACTTGCGTATTAAAGCCGAGTGATTTTGCTGTTTGCTCCCCCATTTCATCATTAACAGTATAAATAGTAATATTTGACTGATGAGGTACAAGCACTTCAAGTGCAGCTTTAGTGCGGCTATTTGATTTAGGCTCAGCGCCTAATGCAATGGCTTTAGCGGCGGTGTCTTCGCCGTCACTGCCTTTTAACGCCACGCTACCGCCCAATCCTGCAACCGGGTTTACAATCAGCCCTAACTTAAACTGCATCTTTTAGCTCCTCGGGAGAATGCCATGAAAACTGCGCAGCATTTAAAGGCCACGTTGTGTTATAAAATTTACACAGTGCTTTTAGTAACCTTGTAGTACGTGGGTTAAATCCGTCTTGCAGCAGCTGTAATAACTTTGCATGTACACGCGATTGAAACGCAAATCGACAGGTTTGTTCACCATTTAAATTATCTACCGATACGTTAAAATCAAACCCAGCAGCCACACTCAATGCCCACTCTATTGCTTGAGGTTTTACCTCTACAGATTCAAACTCTGCTTGCTGTAAAGCATCGCGCCCGTCGGGGCAATACCAATAACCATAATCTTCAACTAAGCGGCGCTGAGAACCTGCTACTAACCAATGGGCTATTTCGTGCAGCGCACTGGCGTAAAAACCATGGGCAAATACAATTTGATGATAAGGCGTTGTATCATTTGCGGGAATGTAGATAGGCTCGTGCTCACCTTTTACCAAACGCGTATTATAGCTTTGGAAAAAAGTGTGTTCGAAAATAGAAATTAAATCCGCTATTTGATGCATAAATATTTCGTATACTCGTTTGAACCCGATGCTTTATAGCCATATAAAACTAATATAAAGCGCACTAAAAACGAGGCGAATTGTACGTACTTTTCTGCACAAAGTAAAAAGCTAGCGATTTAAAGCGATGTTCACATAAATCTCTTTAAGTTTACACACGCTGAGTCATGCTCATTGTTGTTATGACAAGTATTGAGAGATATCTACCTCATCTATTTGTTCAGCACTGAGGTAGCGTTTAGCGTAATCAAGATAAATACCTGAACTTAAAAACAGTTCAAACACGGCTTTATCAACATGATGATCGGCCACCATTTTGGCTAATATACTCATCGACTCGCTGAGTGTTTTTGCCTTTTTATAGGGCCTGTCGGCCGCCGTTAGGGCTTCAAAAATATCAGCTAGCACCAATACTCGTTCTGGTATCGATAAGTCATCCGCATTGAGTTTACGCGGATAGCCTGTGCCGATTAATGTTTCGTGATGGGTAGAGGCATAACGCGGTACGCGCTCAAGTTCCTTAGGGAACGGCAGTGTATCGAGCATACGTATCGTACTTATCATGTGCTCATTAATTTTAAACCTATCCTCTTTAGTAAGAGTGCCTCTTGAAACTGTTAAATTATAAAGCTCCCCTAGGTTATATTTATATTTACATGGGGCAATTTTAATCCCTAAACGCTCATCATATTCAATCGGCTTATCATGAGGAATTAAGTGCCAAGGTTTATCACTGAGTAATTTTTCTGTGATGGGAAGCGTGTCATCAGTCCCTTCATAGCGATACATTTCTACTGGTGAAAGCCCCAACTTATCGTCAAAATGACGCTGCCAAGTAATATTACTCAACGCAGTTAAACGCCCAAGGGCAGCTTCTGTGATTTTTTCGCCGCCAATATTACATTGTGCAATAAAAGCAAAGTCGTCCAGCAACTGTTGCTGTTTAGCTGCCAACTGCTTGGTTAAGTCGAGCTGATTTTGAGGACTGTGTTGCAATGATTTATAGTAATCAAGTTCGGCATCTCGCCAAAGTACCTCAAAACGCGTTCTAATTTCATGAATACGATTATAAATAGTCTCCAGCTTAGTACCTTTATCAACTATGTGCTCTGGAGTGGTTATTTTACCGCAATCATGTAGCCAAGCGGCTAAACTAAATTCTTCAACCTCATCATCATTTTTAAACTTAAACCCTTTAAAAGCGGGTAACTCTGACTCTGAAGCGGCCTTAGCAAGCTCAATACCGAGTTCAGGTACGCGCTCGCAATGCCCCGCTGTATAGGGAGATTTATCATCAATGGCTTGTGCTATTAACTCGATAAACGACGCCATGAGTGCTTTTTGACTGTCTTCATGTTGCTGTATCGACTTACTCATATCAACCATAGAGTAAGCTAACGTATTAATTTCTTTAATATGACTTTTTAAAGTCGAGACTTGTTTAAACTGCCGATTTTTAATTTTATTGTTTTCACCCACCAGCGTTTTAATAGGACCGACAATGGGGGATGCAAAAAACCACGACACTGGTAACATCATAATTAAGCAGGCAACCGTAATTATTATTGAAAGCTTTATTTTTTCTCTTGTGGAGCTCAATACATCTTCTTTAGAAACCATAATGGCTAAATAGCCCGTACTAGCTTGCGCTAAATAATCAGATAGTGGCTTAATAAAAACATACTGTTCTTTACCATTAATGTTCACTAACTGTAGCTTAGAGAAGTTACTATCATCATCCAATAAAGTGATTAATTGCTCATCAGGAACAGTGCCTACAATTTTTGATTTTTTCCCTGAGTTAGTATTGAGCCATTTATCACTAAGCTGTTGTTTAAATTGCAGAGGAAGTTGCGTGGCGGCGTAATCAAACAAAGCTTTTAATTGTGCGTCTTGGTTTTGAAACAATAAATGGTAGTCATTTGAAAAAAGCGCGGCACTGTCTTCATCAAGCGGATTGTACTGGATCCCCTCAATAAAAAATTGCTGCTGTATATATTGCAATACGGCTTTGCTGTCTATTCCCGCATAAGTATCACCATTGGCAACATGCATTAACAACGCCTTTGTGTTGGGAACTTCCACGAGGTTAATTTCTGGAAATTGCGCTCGTAATATTTTTACAATTGACCAGCCCTCTCCCACCGCAACTGACTTACCAGCAAGTTGCTGCATATGGGTAATTGGTGGATTGTTTTGTTGATTAACAATACTTAAAGGCAAAGTTACCATGGGTATACTGAGCATACCCAATGTATTATTCGATGCTGTATTAAGTACCGGATGAATCACATCTATCTGCTTATTTTCAAATAAATTAAGTAATTCTTGCCAACTGAGTCCATTAATATAATTAACCTTAATACCCAACAGTTCAGCAATCGCATTTATATATTCAACACTGTAGCCTTTAGGCTTACCACTGACACTAAAATCCATAGGTGCCCAATTGGTTTCATTTGAAACTGTGATAGTAGGATATTTGGCAACTATTTTTTGCTGTTGCTCATCCAGTACCAACCGATTTAGCCTTGCCTCAACCGTTGAGCTAAAGGGCTGATTTGATGCAATAATTTCTCCTTCTCGGTTATAAATAAGTAACTGTGTTGAGCTGTGCATCTCCAAACGCTGTTTCTGTTCGATTAAATAATTAGACATGTTATCAACGATAATCCCTAAGCCAAGCACATGATTTTTACCCGCTATCTTAATCGAATACGTTTGCCCAGAGGTTTGTAAATGGGTAAATAGATAAGGCTTGGTTTTGTTTACTTGCTGTGAGTTTGCTTGCTTAAACCATGCTTGCTCGCGGGGATCAAAATACGTCGGTTTTTTGGTTTTTTCTCTTAAGCTAAATGACGCATCAAAATAAAGCGTTTGCTGTATTCTTTGCCCTTCTTCAGATTTTATTTGAATAACGACCCAGCGGTCATTATCCGTTGCACCAAGGCGCTGACGAACCATCGCACTACTTTCAAGATTAATAACCTCAAAATAGTCACCATTGTTATAGCCCATATAAAAAGCATAAAACAAAGGATTCAAATCCATCATTTCACTTAATACATTTCGTAGCTCTGTTTTATCTGAAAGGTTTTCACCGACTAACGAGGTGTTTTTTACCATCATATATAAAGTATTTTCAGATTTTTCATTAATGCGTGTTAGGTAATCAGCAACCGATTGAGTGGTCATATTAAAGTGTTGCACATTCGACTCGAGCGCCATTTTTTCACTAAAATAATACTGTAAGCTCGTGGCTATAATAGCGGTAATAGACGTTGCCAACACAAATACTGCCACAACCGTCAAACGAATAGAAAAGCGTACTGTTTTTGTTAACTTTTTAAGCGCTTTAAATATCATTGAACGTTCCTTGCGACACTTTTAAAAGCAGTAAATATACGTCGTTGAAAATTGCAATTTAGCAATATTCAAAGCCTATGAAGTAAGTTAATCATTAATTGTTTGAGCTAAAATAATATTAGTCACAAAATCAGAAATTTAAAAACTTTATGCCTTTATTTACTGAACACCTAATTGCGCTTACCATATGCAAACTAAAAACCTAAATGAATACACTCTTATGGTTAAACAACACACCACTAAAGCATGGCCAGTTAGCATTCTTACTTTTTTAGCGCTACTGAGTGCCTCTGCCAATAGTTATGCAAAAAGCGTGAGTATTAACGTGTTTGCTATTCCCTCTTCGCCAATTGTTGAGCTCATGGCTACAACCAGTAATGAACTAGCCAAACAGCAAATAACCACGTTTTATCAGCAAGGCTTACCCGTGCATGCCACATTATATTTGACTGATTATCCGCAAGAGGCACAAAATGAAATTAAGCAGGTGGTGGAGCGTATTGTAAAGAAACATCAACCTTTTGAAATTAAAGCCAATGGGTTTAGTGTATCTGCCAGTAATTGGGCCTTTATAGACTTAGAAAAATCTTATCAGTTACAACGCTTAGCCGATGAAGTGACACTTAAACTTGAGCCACTTCGCGATCATCAAGCGCCAGTTCCAAGTTGGGTAAAGCATTACCCTAATAAACTCGTGGCCTTTGAGCGTTATGGTAGTCCAAATGTGTTTCAAAACTTTCAGCCACATTTAACCCTACTTGCAAATGAGCAAAACCCTACATTGGCTGCGTTTAATAAAGTCATGCAAGCTGAGCCACCGCAAGCACAAGGTGAAATAATTGGGATTGGAATTGGAATTTCTGATCAGTTTGGGCAACAAAAACAAGTCATCGCTAAGTACTTCTTTGATACCAAATAAATAGTTAATAACGGGGCTAATTACACATTTAATAACTTAAATGGTTTATGGATTTGTGGTTAGCTTATCGCTTAAATGCTTTTTCAGTATGCGGGTATTGCGCGTATTTGCTTTGAACATGGCATCAAAAATATCACCAAAAAATGGAATAAGCCCACCTACAAAATCAACTAACATGTTTAAAATAATCCGGCTTTTTACTCGCTTACCAACACCCAATCGCTGCGCTTCAATTAGTACATACCCAGATAAAATAAGCCCGGCTAAATCGCCTACCACTGGCAATAGCCCTATCAATGATTCGACACCGAAACTAAATTTAGTAAACGGAATACCAATGCTGCTGTCGGTAAAGCGGCTAAACTCTTCAAGCCGTTTTATGGTGGCTTTATATTCAGCTTGTGTAACGTGAGATTGATTATTTTTTTGCATAATAACTGCTCTTTATTTTTAGGTGCGCTAAGCACATGGAAATTATTGAGCGGCAATAAAGATGTATAGCCTGTACATAATAAACGCGCTAGTGCGCGTTTATTATTAATTTATAGTAAAGCGCGCTTAAATAGCGCCTTTAATTGGCCCATGTTCGTGGTTTACATGCGGGTTTTGACCGCGTTGACGTAGTAAATGATCCATTAAAGTAATGGCCATCATTGCCTCAGCAATCGGAATAGCACGAATGCCTACACAAGGATCGTGACGACCTTTGGTGATCATCTCGACCGCTTCATTTTCGGTATTAATACTATTACCGGGAATGGTAATGCTTGATGTTGGCTTAAGCGCAATGGATGCGATTATATCTTGCCCTGTAGAAATACCTGCCAATACGCCGCCGGCATGATTTGAGGTAAAACCATCAGGGGTTAACTCATCACGGTGCTCTGAGCCTTTTTGCTCAACCACATCAAAGCCATCGCCAATTTCAACGCCTTTTACAGCGTTGATACTCATTAATGAATGGGCAAGTTCGGCATCTAGCCTATCAAATACCGGCTCACCTAAACCAACTGGCACATTTTTAGCCACTACTTTTACTTTGGCACCCACTGAATCACCTTGCTTTTTAAGCTCGCGCATATATTCATCGAGTGCTTCAAGCTTGCTAACGTCTGGGAAAAAGAATAAGTTATTTTCCACCTCATCCCAATCGTAATTTTCGGCTTTAATTGGCCCTAATTGGCTCAAACACGCACGTACTTCAATACCATGAAATTGCTTTAAATACTTTTTAGCAATAGCGCCTGCGGCAACCCGAATAGCGGTTTCGCGCGCAGATGAACGGCCACCACCACGGTAATCGCGAAGGCCATATTTGTGCCAGTAGGTATAGTCACCGTGGCCTGGGCGAAATACGTCTTTAATTTTGCCATAATCTTGTGAACGTTGATCGGTATTTTCAATTAATAAACCAATGCTGGTACCAGTGGTTTTACCTTCAAAAACGCCCGCTAAAATTTTGATTTGGTCGCTCTCACGGCGCTGCGTGGTATAGCGACTTTGCCCAGGTTTGCGTCTGTCTAAATCGTGTTGTATGTCGGCCTCAGTGATTTCAAGGCCTGCGGGCGTGCCATCCACTACGCCGCCTAATGCAACGCCGTGGCTTTCGCCAAAGGTGGACACTTTAAATAACTGCCCTATGCTATTACCTGCCATTAACTTTCCTCATTCCTAATGACTTATAGCCGAGGATTAACTCGGCTATTGTTTTGCCCAGCCATTTCGGATGAATGGCTAGTACTAATTATTACTGTGCAAAGTAGGCATCTAGTTGTTGTTTGCTAATAACAAACACCCCTAATCCGCCTTGTTCAAACTCAATCCATTCAAATGGTGCGCCTGGATAAAGTGCATCCATATGTACCATAGAGTTACCTACTTCGACAAATAACAAACCGTTATCTGTTAGATGCTCACTAGCTTGATCTAAAATAGTACGTGTTACATCAAGGCCATCGTGTCCCGATGCTAATCCTAGTTCTGGTTCATGGTGGAATTCACGTGGTAAATCAGCCATATCTTCAGCATCAACGTACGGCGGGTTTGCTACGATTAAGTCGTATTTTTGCCCAGGTACACCACTGAATACGTCAGACTGAATCGGTAGTACGCGATCACTTAGTTGATAGTCAGTGATATTAATATCAGCCACTTCAAGCGCTTCATAGGATATATCAACCGCATCAACTTGCGCATTTTCGAACGCTTGTGCCAAGGCAATAGCAATACAACCTGAGCCTGTACATAAATCTAAAATACGCCCTACTGACTCTGGTTTTTCTAACCAAGGGGTGAAGCGATTATTAATAAGCTCAGCAAAAGGCGAGCGAGGAATTAATACGCGTTCATCCACATAAAATGGCATGTTAGCAAACCATGCAATGTTGGTAAGGTAAGGTACTGGGGTAAAATCGTTAATGCGCTCGGCAATTAAGCCCGCTAAACGATTTTTTTCAGTACTGGTTAAACGCGCATGCATCAGCTCTTTGGGTGCATCGATAGGCAAACTAAGCGCCGGTAATAACAAACTTACCGCTTCATCCCATGCGTTATCGGTGCCATGACCAAAGAAAATACCGCTACTTGCAAATTGACTAGTTGTCCAACGAAGCCAATCGTGTAAGGTTGAAAGTTCTGCAACAGCTTCATCTAGGGTTGCTTCTTCTATTAGTAATTCACTCATCAGTATTATCTGCCTGCTACTTTCAAAAAAAATAAACTCAATCGGGGCGCATCATTGGCCCCATGATTGCCCTATTGTATACCCAAGCCACCTTTAGGTGCGAGCGCAGTTAGTGTTAAAAGCGATTTAGGTAAGGCTTTGATTGCAAATAATAGTCACTCTATTGTTCAAATCAATAACGCAGTATAAATCGCTTTTAAACTAACCTTAATGGCGCTGTACTATGCACCTCAAAGCTGCTTGGGTATCACACCTTTTTACTCGATTTTTACCGCTTTTTTGTTTAGACTGCCGCTATGAAAAAAGATCCCCACTCAAACAGCCTAATTAGTCCTGACGACATTGACTTGTTCCGTCAAAGTATCAGTGGTGCGCGTGTATTTAAACAAGACACTCACCGTTTTAGCAATAAACCTAAAGTGTCACAAGCGAAGCAATTTGCCCAGCAAAAAAAGCAACAACAGTCAGAATTTTTCTTTTCTGATGAATATGTGCCCGATATAGACACACATGGTACCGTTAATTATGTACAACAGGGTCAGGATCGTTTTTTAGCCAAACAACTTCGTCGAGGGGATTTTATTCCTGATTTAACCCTCGACCTGCATGGCTTAAATAAAGAGATAGCCAAAGATGAACTCGCAGGGCTTATTCATGAGTGTAAAAAAAAGCATTACTATTGTGCCTGTGTTGTACACGGAATTGGCGGCCATATCCTCAGGCATAAAGTACCGCAATATTTAGTGCAACACCCCGATGTAATTGCTATGCACCAAGCTCCGCTTGAGTATGGCGGTAAAGGGGCGGTACTCATATTAATTAACTTACCGCAAAGTGATGAGTTTAGACGCTGAGCACTAGAGCCAATCAATAAGAGTCTTTTTTAGTGCATATATTTTCGATTATATTTCCGCTTATTTTTATTGTGTTATGCGGCTACATAGCAAGCCGAAGTCAGTTTTTAGAACGCATTCATATAACAGGGCTCAGTAAATTTACTTTTTACATTAGTGTACCCAGTTTTTTATTTTTAAATATGGCCCAAGCAGACTTAAAAACCAGCGTGAGCTTGAATGGCTTTTTAAGCTTTTATATTCCCGTTATTTTAATTTATTTTTTTGCGCTCATTATTGACCGCTACACTCTCTCTAAATATCCTCAATATGAACGTCACAGTGTATTTGCCCTTGGCAGTAGTTATTCAAATACCGTATTGGTGGGCTTGCCCATTATCATAGCCGCCATGGGTGAGCAAATGATGGGCATTATTTTTATGATCATCACCTTTCATAGCGCGCTATTGTTCACCCTTACCTTTTTAATTAGTGCAAACAGTGCCAGTCATGCGTTTTCTTGGTCAACATTTGCCAAAAATATGCTACTCAACCCTGTCGTATTGAGTATTAGCACGGGTTTGTTGGTAAATTTAGCAGGGATTACTTTATTTGCTGATTTAACTAATGGCATAGCGCTTTTAGCTAAACCTGCCATTGCCTGTGCGTTATTTGTTTTAGGCGCAAACTTAGCTTTTTATAAAATTAGCGATAACTGGCAAGCGGCAGCTATTGCCAGCCTGTTAAAGCTAGTTATATTGCCCGCCTTAGTATTAGTGTTAGGCACACACGTATTTGCTATTAATGAGTCACTCTTAAAAGTACTCGTATTATTGAGCGCATCGCCCTTGGGAGTTAATGCGTACTTAATTGCATGCCAAATAAAACAACATCAAGATACGTTAGCCAGTGCGGTTGTTTTATCGACAGTTTTGAGTGTGGTGAGTTTTAGTATGTGGTTAACAATTCTACTGTAGACAAATACCTAAAAGTATTGGCATTTATCTAACAGAAAGTGGCTTAGCTAAATGCTAGTTTACACGCTATGCATCTACATTCGCTGGTGCATTGATGGTGATATAATCACTTTTATGGCGAGTTTCATCATAACTAATTTGTGCAACAGCGCCGGTATTAAAAATAGGCATGTGCCCAGCACACAACTGATCAACCAAATAGCTCACCATAGGCATATGGGCAACCACAAGCCAAGTATCGCATTCCGGATGAAGCGCGATTAACGTTTCTAAATAATCTGCAGCAACCTGCGGGTTACCTTCAGGAATAATATCTTGGCAGGTCTCTTCAAATAAAAAGGTATTATTTTTTTTAACACCCTCAGCTGTTTGCTGCGCTCTTACATAAGGACTCACTAATAACCCCGTTGGAGCATGCTTTTTTTGTAACCACAGCCCCATTTTTTCTACCTGCTGATGGCCCAAAGGAGTCAAATTTCTACTGACATCATCAGAGTGCATCGGTATTGCTTCACCATGACGCATTATCAAGATTGTTTTCATAAAAAATCAACCAATTAAAGAATATAAAACAGTAGCCAGTTTGCTCGAATTTCCGCTATATTAATAACTCAAACCTATTTATTTTCTTAAAATAGTTCTTTCATGATGTTCAGGTAAATAGCATTGCATTCCTGAAGTTATCATCTGTTGTTAACAATTATACGTTTAGTTTCAGGAGCATCATTTGAAAATCAGCACCAATGATAACAGAGCTTACCGCACACTAACACTGGACAATGGTCTAAAAGTACTTTTAGTGCACGATCAAGACTCAGCAAAAGCTGCCGCATCCATGGCTGTTAACGCTGGTCACTTTGATGATCCGCTTGATAGACAAGGCCTAGCGCACTTTTTAGAGCATATGTTGTTTCTAGGCACTGACCTTTATCCTGAATCAGGAAGTTTTAATAATTTTGTCTCGCAGTCTGGTGGCAATACCAACGCGTGGACTGGCACAGAGCATACCTGCTATTTCTTTGATATTAATAACCATCATATTGAAACAGCATTAGCACAATTTAGTCGGTTTTTTATAGCGCCCATACTAAACCCAGCAGAAACAGAAAAAGAACGTAATGCTATTGAGGCTGAGTTTAAATTAAAAATTAAAGACGATGGCCGTCGAATTTATCAAGTGCATAAAGAAACGGTTAACCCAGAACATCCTTTTGCCAAGTTCTCAGTGGGAAACTTGCAAACATTAGCAGATAGAAAGCGCTGTATTAGTGATGAATTACGTGACTTTTTTAATAGGCATTACCAAGCTCAGTGGATGACGTTAGTGATTTGTGCCAATGAGTCATTAGATACACTTGAGGCATGGGCAACCCAGTATTTCTCCCAGATAAAGGGAGATAAACACCAATTAAAGCCACCTATAGAAGCGCCGCTTTATCGCAGCCAAGACTTGGGTAAGTTGCTTCATATTGAACCACACAAACATGTACAAAAGCTGATTATTAGCTTTGCCATGCCAAACATTGACGATTTTTATCGTCATAAAACGGTCAGCTTTATTGCGCACTTACTAGGTTATGAGGGGCAAGGCTCGTTGTATTCTGTGCTTAAAGAGCAAGGTTGGATCAATGCCCTCTCTGCAGGTGGCGGAATTAATGGCAGTAATTTTAAAGACTTTAATATTAGTATGGCGCTGACCGATGAAGGCATTGAATACTACGAAGATATTATTGAAATGGTGTTTGAATACATTTGTTTAATTAATAACAACACCAGCAAATTACCTCGCCTATATCAAGATAAGCAAAAACTATTACAAATCGCATTTGATAACCAAGAAAAGTCTCGCCTAATTGATTGGGTCAGTAATTTAAGTATTAACATGCAACATTACGATGAAGTTAATTACTTACAGGGTGACTATTTAATGGAGGGCTTTAAAGCCAGCACGCATGAAATGGCTATGCAGTGGTTAACTCCGCACAACATGCGTTTAGTGCTTATTCATCCTGATGTAGAGCCTGAACACACAGCTGCTTGGTATAACACCCCCTATAAAATTGAAAAATTGTCGCTACATTGGCTCGAAGCACTTGCACAGATTAGCCAGCCACAAAGTGAAATGCTATTGCCCACGGCTAATCCTTATTTAGCTAAAGATGTCATTTTATATCCGGTTGAATCACAGCAACGACATCCAACATTACTGGTAAAAGAAGCAGGCTTTGACTTTTGGTTTAAACAAGACGCCACCTTTAGAGTCGCCAAAGGGCATTTTTATTTAGCCATGGACTCTGACTTTGCAGTAAAAGATGTGAAACATATGGCACTGACGCGGTTATTTTCAGATTTATTCATGGACAGTGTTGGCGAACAGTTTTACCCAGCGGAACTTGCGGGCTTAAGTTATCACTTAACCTCTCATCAAGGTGGCTTAACGCTTCACACTGCGGGGCTTTCTTCAAGCCAACTCGAATTAGTCGATCAGCTGATTGATGCACTATTTAACGTAAAAATTTGTGCCAAACGCTTTGCAGAATATAAAAAGCAATTAGTTAGACACTGGCGTAATAGCAATCAAAACAAACCCGTTAGTGAGCTATTTAGTATTTTAGGCGCTAAAATAATGCCGTGGAATCCTCAGCCTGACGAGTTAGCAAATGCACTCAAAGACACCTGTTTCCATCAGTTTAATGAATTTAGACAAGCGTTTTTTAATGCCCTTCATGTTGAGTCTTTTTTACATGGTAATTGGCAGCAAAATGATGCGCTTGAGTTTCAAAAGAAGGTCGCCCAGCACCTTAAAAAATCAGCCGTTATCGACGATTTAAAGCGCCCACTTTATGAAATTACTAAAGTGACCCGCTACGAGCTTGAACTTGCCTGCAGCGATAATGCCATGGTGATTTACTACCAAGCACAAAGCGATGACGTTATTGAAAAAGTGAAAATGATGGCGCTAAATCATTTAATTAATCAAGATTACTTTAATGAACTCAGAACCACGCAACAACTCGGTTATTTAGTAGGCGCAGGATACGCTCCTTTTAATACCCGTGCTGGTATTGCCTTTTATATACAATCACCAAAATTTGAGCCCACCACGTTACTGCACAGGCATAATTTATTTATTAGCCAGTATTTAGCAACAATTAATGAACTAACAGAACAAGACTGGCTGCAACAAAAACATGGATTAACAACCCATATTGCTGAAAAAGACAAAAATTTGCGTTTACGTTCACAACGTTTATGGCTTGCTATAGGTAATGGCGATCATCGGTTTAATATGCAGCAACGCCTGCTGGATTCTTTAAACGCATTAACGCTTGAAGATTTAAAAGCCTACGCCGCTGAAATTTTTAATGCAGATCGCCCAAGATATGAGCTTTTAAGTGCCAAATCTGTGAATTTGTCTGAGAAACTACCACTTTATTCGCATTCTCTTTGACTCTTGCTCGCGCTTGATTTAGATTGTCTTTTGTTAATAAGAAGTAAGACAATGAAAAAAATAAAAATAATAAAATACATTCTATTGTTGGCCTCTTTGGCCACAGCCTACTCAGCGAGTGCATTCGAGTCATCGTTTAACTTGAATTTAAATGCGTTGGTCGTGAGCGTGTGCGCAATAATGTCGTTAGTTGTGGTTTATTTGTTAACGATTGTTCACTCACTCAAGCGTTCACACTCTCAATTACAGCTTTCTGAAAAACGATTAAAAAGTACCGTAGAAGGCAGTGGTGATACTCTATGGGATTGGAATATCAAAACCGGTAAAGTTATTCGTATCAATGACAAATACGTGATGAATAGTAATAACCTAGTAGAATTTCCACCGAATAAAAGCTTGATCCACCCCCGCGATTTAACCCATGTTGATTACCTACTAAAAAAACACTTTGCCGAAGAAAGTACTTTTTTTGAAGCAACTTATCGTATTAAAGACAGCTTTGGTAAATGGCACTGGGTGCTCGACCGCGGAAAAATCATTGAAAAAGACGCTAACCTAAGCCCACTGCGAATGACTGGCACAGTCAGAGATATCTCGCAGTTAAAATCAACGGAAGATCGACTTAACTTATTTGCAAAATGTGTTGAGTCACTCACTGATGCGCTGGCCATTTATGATAAAGACTTTAGGCTTGTGGATATTAATCCCAGCTTTTTAACTTTGTTTGGCGGCGTACGCGAGCAATACCTAAAGAAAGAGTTTCATTTAGCCGGTTACGACAAAAGCTATATAGAATCCATAAAAAATACCGTTAGAAAGCACGAACATATTCAAGAAGAAGTAAAGCTTCGCAATAGCGATCATGCTCTGCTGCCATTTGAAATTTCAATAGATGAAATTAAAAACGCACAAAATCAAATAACCAATTATGTGGTGGTGTATTCAGATTTAACCGAACGTAAAAAAACCGAATCTGAACTGAATAATTTATCAAACCGAGATCGCACCACCAGCTTACCTAACCGTAATTTGTTTTTTTCTGACTTACAAAAACTCGCAAAGCAGCACTCTCATCATGCATTACTCGTATTTGATTTAGATAACTTTAAAAAGATAAACGACTCATTAGGCCATCAATTAGGTGATAGTTTACTGGCAAAGCTTGCTATGCGTTTAAATAAGCTCACCCGTGAAAATGACGTATTTTATCGCCTTGGCGGCGACGAATTTGCGCTAGTTATGTCAAACACCAACGATATTCTCACTATCACTCGCATGGCTAAACAGTTTTTGGCGGCCATAGCTACACCATTTAAAATGGCAGGCCATGAACTTGCTATCACCTCAAGCGTTGGTATAGTGTTGTTCCCCGAAGATGGTAACACCCCCGAAATACTATTAAAGAACGCCGATACTGCGATGTATCATGCTAAAAAGAAAGGCAATAGCTACCTGTTCTTTAATGACACCATGAACCGCCAAGCAGTAAAACGACTGCAAATAGAAAACCTAATGCGCTTTGGCTTAAAAGAAGATCATTTTGAGGTGTATTACCAGCCTAAAATGAATATTCGTACTGGTAAGCTTGCTGGAATGGAAGCGTTGGTACGTTTTATTACCCCGAAAAAGGGGGTTATTAGCCCAGGGGTATTTATTCCAATTGCCGAAGAAACAGGGCAAATTATTGAAATTGGTGAAGTAGTTTTAAACAAAGCTTGTCGCGATGTAAAACAGTGGTTAGATGCAGGCTTATTTAATGCCCGTGTTGCTGTTAACTTATCAGCAAAACAATTTAGCCTACCCGATCTAACCTCGCGCATAGATGTGATTTTACAAAAAAATGAACTGCCCTCGTACTTTTTAGAGCTTGAGATAACTGAAGGCACCGTAATGGACGATCCACAAGAAGCCATTGCGATTATGCGCTCTTTAAGTGCCCGTGGAATTCACTTAGCAATGGATGACTTTGGTACCGGCTATTCATCACTTGCGTATTTAAAGCAGTTTCCACTCAATACGCTTAAGGTAGATAAAGCCTTTATCGATGATATGAAGACTGAACGTGGCCGCAATATGGTGGACTCTATCGTCACTATTGCGCATAACCTTGATTTGCATGTAGTTGCCGAAGGGGTGGAGCAAGCGTCGCAAATAAGCATACTTGAAGAGCTAAACTGTGAAACACTGCAGGGTTATTACTACTCTAAACCACTCTCAAAAGATGAATTTACTGCGTTTTTAAAACAACAACAAAGCCAATCAAAACTCAGTTTAATTAGAGCGACCAGTTAAGCACGCCATAGACACGCATTTACACCTATATTGCGTATCAATGCACGTCGATAATGTATATTAAACAAGCACCAAGCAACAGGACCAAATACGCCACCTAAAAATAACCAGCGTTTAACAGGCATGCCCTTTTTAATGGTTTCTAAATACATAAGCGCTATAAATACACCGCTAAGCAAAATAAATAACACCACCACCTCAACCAGCTCAAAAATAAGGCGCGTATAATAGCGTTAAATTGGCTAAATTTGAAGCAACGCATGCTGCTAATCAGCAATAATGCTGAATCAATTTGAGGGGCAAATCAGACACAAAAAAGCCGAGCAACTTAAATACTCGGCTAATCATCATAGATTTATAGCGGCTTACTTGTCAGCACGGCCCATAAACTTATGCTCTGCAGTATTAATACGGATGCGATCGCCCGTAGAAATATGCTCTGGCACTTGAATAGTTAAGCCGGTTGATAAACGAGCAGGCTTTGAACGCGCGCTGGCTGAAGCACCTTTAATTGAAGGGTCGGTTTCCTCAACTACAAGCTCAACACTTGAAGGAAGATCAAGCCCAACTGGCGCACCATCAATCACAATAACATGCACGCCTTGGGTCT
Organism: Pseudoalteromonas issachenkonii; assembly: GCF_002310795.1. NCBI lineage: Bacteria > Pseudomonadati > Pseudomonadota > Gammaproteobacteria > Alteromonadales > Pseudoalteromonadaceae > Pseudoalteromonas > Pseudoalteromonas issachenkonii. The sequence goes on along the minus strand of NZ_CP011030.1, from coordinate 1,111,670 downwards.
CTTCGTTAACAAACTGAATCTCTTCAGCTATCGCGTCTTTAGCCAAGTTGTAAGGCGTGTAGTCTTCGTTATCCATAAAGACATACTCATCGCCATCAATGTACGACAGCATCGCTTCACGACGGGTTAAATCCGCAAGGTTAAGCATGTCGCTGTCTTTAAATGTTTCGTCAACTTTGCTACCCGTGACCACATCGTATAAACGCATACGGTATAAACTACCACCGGCACGACCTTGTGGTACAGAACGTACGATATCTTTTACTACTAATACACGGCCATTAAAGTCAATAGCCGTTCCTTTTTTAACATCACTTGCCTTTGGCATGGGTGAATTCCTATTGTTTTTTTGATTGCGAGAAACATACCACGAAACTGATTTTGTTCAACAATAAAGTGATATGATTAGCTTCTTACTTCGTACTGACTCATAAATCTGTAATTTAGACTTAAACTCGTGTTATCTAGTGGCAAAAAGCTGCTATGGTTAAGTTATCGATTATGACCTCAAGGAATGGCTCATGAACCAACAAACTGTACATACCTATTTAATGAACAAGCCGTTAGTTAAACTAACCCAGCCTTTTGCTAAAGATGTTGATGTGTATAAAGTAAATCATAAAATGTTTGCCACTCTTGCACTTAGCAATGAGGGTGAAACCGACGAAAATGGCGAACCTATTTGGTGGCTAAACTTAAAGTGCGATCCTGATGAGGCGCAATCATTACGAGATATTTTCCCTGCCGTTATTCCAGGTTATCATATGAATAAACGCCTTTGGAATACCGTGATTTTAGATGGCTCAGTACCACAGGGTGAAATTGAGCGTATGATTGATAACTCGTTTAATTTGGTGGTCGACAACATGCCTGATAAAGATAAAAAGGCCATTGAAGCGTTACTGTAAATAAGCGTCCAGACGCAACTTTTACCAATTCGATTGATTAAGTATTATTGTTGATTATCGAACACAAAAAAGCCGCATAATTTGCGGCTTTTTTACGTTAACTTAAAACATTAATCTTTGTGTTCAGTCGTCTCATTTGGAGTGTCAGTTGATTTATCATCACCTTGCGCTAACTCCACTTCAGCTTTATTAGCGGCTGTTGTGTAAAACTTATCGCCCTTGTCAGCCATTGCAAGTAAAGTATCACAAGGTGTAAAAATAGCGTTGCTGTTAGCCAGAGTAGACATATCAGAGCTTATTTTACCTGCGCCTAATTTATCCATATAGCTAAACGGGCCACCTAAGAACGGTGGGAAACCAATACCAAAAATAGCACCAATATCACCATCACGCGGGCTGGCAATAATACCGTCATCTAAACAGCGAACGGCCTCATTAAGCATTTGTGAGATACAACGCTTAGCAATTTCGTTTTTATTTAAACGTGGAGCTGGGGTTACACCTAGTAGCTCATAGACTGACTCATCAACCTTTTTGCCTTTCTTGTCGTATTCATAAAAACCACGACCCGTTTTACGGCCTAAGCGTTTTGAATCAATCATGCGCGAGAAAGCATCTGGGCCTTTAAAACGCTCACCGAGTTCTTTTTCAAGAATTGGCGCGATTTTAGAACCAATATCAATACCGACTTCATCAAGCAGTGCCAACGGCCCTACTGGAAAACCAAACTCAACTAAGGCTGCGTCAATTTTTTCAATTGGCTCACCGGCAAGCATTAAGTTTGCCGCCTCATTCAGGTATGGCGCTAAAATACGGTTAACATAAAAACCAGCCATATCTTTTACCACAATTGGCGTTTTACCTTGCTTACGCGCAAAGTTAACTACACGAGCAATCGTTTCTTTTGAGGTGCCTTCGTGAGGAATAATTTCTACCAGTGGCATTTTCTCTACTGGTGAGAAATAATGTAAACCAATTACATTTTCAGGACGCGCTGCTTTAGCTGCAATTTGCGAAATAGGTAATGACGAAGTATTACTTGCGAAAATAGTATTCGCTTGGCAATGCTGCTCTACATCAGCAACCATACCTTGCTTAAGCTCTAAATCTTCAAATACGGCTTCTATCACTAAATCTATGTGTTTAAAACCGCTGTAATCGGTAGTGCCGGTAATGCGGTTCATGGTTAACTGCATATCGGCTTTAGACATAATACGGCGTTTAAGACGCTTATCTAAAATTTTGTATGTGTAGTTCATGGCATTACTTATGCCCTGCTCTGCCACATCTTTAATTCGCACCGGCAATTTAGCTTTGACCGCACTCACATGGGCAATACCTGCACCCATTAAGCCACCACCTAACACGGCAGTTTTACTAATCGCGGGAGCATCATCATTGCGCCATTCTTTTTTCATTTCAGTGGTTGCAAAGAAAATACCGCGCAGCGCCTTAGACTCATCACTCATTACCAATGTGGCAAAACCTTCTGCTTCGGTTTTATACGCTTTCATTTCATCAAGCTCTACGCTTGCACGTACCGCTTTAATAATTGCAAGCGGCGCAGGGTAATGACCACCGGTTTTTTTAAGAACGTTTTCTTTAGCTTTTTTAAAGATAAAGTTACGACCAAACGGGTTTGATTCTAATAACTTACTGATCTTATCAAGTTTAGGCTCTTTAGCTTGTGGCTTTTTCTTCGCCGCAAACTCTTTGGCCACTTTTAGCAGTACGCTTTGTGGTACACAATCATCCAATACACCGGCTTTTTTAGCTTGTTTAGGACGAATTTGTTTTCCGGTTAGCATCCACTCAAGGGCTTTTTGAATGCCCACGATTTTAGTTAAGCGCTGTGTACCACCACCGCCAGGTAATAAACCAAGTTGCACTTCTGGTAAACCAATTTTAGTTAAATCGCTATCTGTACCTACGCGGTAATCACAGGCTAAAGCAAATTCTAAACCGCCACCAAGCGCTGCGCCATGTATAGCACTAACTGTGGTGTACGGAAGCTTTTTCATATCAAAAAATGCTTGATGGCATAATTCGCTAATAGCTAATGCATCTTCACGCTTTTGCACGCTGTCTAGCATTTTAACATCGGCACCAGCAATAAAGTTATCGCTTTTACCACTAATAAATACCATACCTTTAACTGCGTGCTCTTTAGCTTGTGCTAATAATGCTTTTAAATCATCAGCAAAGCTATCTCGCAGGGTATTCATTTTCTCACCCGGCACATCAATGGTCACTACGGCTATTTTGTTATCATCAACCGTTAAATTAAATACTGAATCTGTCATTACGCACTCTCCAATACAAAGGCTGCACCTAAACCACCCGCAGCACAGGCAGTCGTTAACGCTAAACCACCGCCACGACGCTTAAGCTCGTATAAACTTTGTGTAATTAAACGCGCGCCGGTTGCCGCAAATGGATGACCATATGCAAGCGAGCCGCCGTTCACGTTAAACTTATCCATGTTAATTTCACCTATGGCTTTATTACGCCCTAAGTGCTCTTGTGCAAATTTATCTGAAGCAAACATTTTCATATTCGCTAAGGTTTGCGATGCAAACGCTTCGTGCATTTCAATTAGATCTAAATCGGCTAACGTAATACCTGCTCTATCAAGTGCGATAGGCGTTGAGTGAGCCGGCCCCATTAGCATGTCTTTTTCTACGCCAATCGCTGAAAACGCAAAACTGCGTACGTAGCCTAAAATTTCGTAACCCAATGCTTTTGCTTTGCTTTCGCTCATCATTAACACTGCGGCTGCGCCATCGGTTAATGGGGTTGCATTGGCTGCAGTGACTGAGCCGTGTTGACGGTCAAATACCGGCTTAAGCTTGGCATAACCTTCAACCGTTGAGTTTTTACGAATATTGTTATCTTCTTCAATAAAGCTTTTATAAGGCGGTAAATGAGCCGTCATTACTTCATCTTTAAGCTTGCCATCAGCCCAGGCTTGAGTTGCCAGTGAGTGAGAACGATGCGCTAAGGCATCTTGATCTTCACGGCTAATGTTATGGGTTTTAGCCATTTGCTCGGCTGTTTGTCCCATTGATAAACCCGTTGAGTACTCAGCAACCGCTGGCGGCACTGGCAATAAATCTTTTAAACGTAGTTTTGAGAATATTTTTAAACGCTGACCAAGCGTACGTGCTTTGTTTAAATCAACTAAGCTACCCGCTAATTTTTTACTTACACCAATTGGCAATACAGATGATGAATCGGCACCACCGGCAATACCTACGCTTACAGAGCCTGCCATAATTGATTCGGCAACGTTTGCTATCGCTTGAAAACTCGTCGCACAAGCACGCGATACAGAGTACGCATCAACCGATACTGGCATCCCAGTACCCAATACAATTTCACGCGCAATATTTGGCGCTTCTGGCATTTGTACTACTTGCCCAAAAACCAATTGATCGATTTCTGACTTGTCGAAATTTAATCGCTCAAGCATTTCATTAACTACTAACTTACCCATATCCAACGCTGGTACATGGTGGAACGCAGTCGCTTGCTTAGCAAAAGGAGTACGTAAGCCGCTTACGATGGCAATACGGTCGCCTTTTGGTGTTTTAAGTATGTTTTGCTCAGACATTTATTATTCTCTCCCGCTGACAGGTCAGACCTGTATGTTTTCTCCGATTCTAAACAACCCGTGTGATAAAGCCAATAGATAAAGGTAAATTAATACAAAAGCGCCATTGTAAATCACTACATACATTGTATGAGGGTAATACAATAGGCTTTTTTAGCTGGTTTTACAAAGTTTTATGTTAGGCTAAAAAATCGTTAAAAAATAACGAACTATTTTTAAAAAATCAGTCTAACTCTTGAGTTATCCACTTATAAACCTTATAACTAGTTCAGTATTTGTTACCTAACCAATTTAGGTATTATTTAAGCTGACGAGGACAGTCCACTTATTATGGCAGCTAACGCATTTTCACAATTAAAAACGTATTTAGACACCCAAATTATTGGCCAGCCTGCGCTCACTCAAGCACTATTAATTGCTATTTTAGCCGATGGTCATTTATTAGTTGAAGGCCCACCGGGGCTTGCAAAAACACGCGCTGTTAATGCCTTAGCAAAAGGTATTGAAGGCTCGTTTCAGCGTGTTCAGTTTACCCCAGATTTATTACCAGCCGATGTGACCGGCACCGATATTTATCGCCAACAAACCAGTGAGTTTGTGTTTGAAAAAGGCCCTTTATTTCATAACCTTATTTTAGCGGACGAAATAAACCGAGCACCAGCAAAAGTACAATCGGCATTATTAGAAGCAATGGCCGAGCGCCAAGTCACGGTGGGCAAAAACACCTATCCACTCAGTGACCTGTTTTTAGTGATGGCAACACAAAATCCGCTTGAGCAAGAAGGTACTTACCCGCTACCAGAAGCGCAATTAGACCGTTTTTTAATGCACCTAAGTATTAATTACCCAGGTGCTGAGCATGAGCTTGATATTTTACGTTTGACCCGTGGTGAAGCACTTAATGATGAAGCCCCAGTGCTTGAGCAAATTTCACAACCCGATTTGTTTGCTGCGCGAAAAGCAATTTTAGGTCTGTATTTGGCCGAGCCATTAGAGCAGTACTTAGTTCAATTGATTATTGCTACTCGAGAAGGCGCAAACTTAGATGAGCAACTTGGCCGCTGGATTGAATACGGCGCAAGCCCTCGCGCTACTATCGCTCTTGATAAGTGTGCCCGCGCTCATGCGTGGCTAAGTGGCCGTGATTTTGTATCACCTGATGATATACAAGCTGTTGTACATAATGTATTGCGCCATCGTATTATTTTAAGTTACGAAGCACAGGCCGATGGTATTACAAAAGATCAGGTTATTAGCCGTATTGTTGAACTAGTTGCAGTACCTTAAGTTATGCAAACACACGTTGATTCTCAGGCATGGCTTAAATTAAGCCATAGCCATGGTGTTAATTTATCGCTTAAAGAGCTGATGTATTATAAAGCAAAAGCGCAACTGCTTGAGCTGGCACCTAAAGTTAGAATAAAAAACACCTTGGCGGGGCAATACCTTGCGCCCCACAAAGGCCGGGGTATGGAATTTGCCGAAGTGCGTCATTATCAAAACGGTGACGATATACGCTCTATTGATTGGCGCGTTACCGCACGCACAGGCGAAACCCACACTAAACTTTTTCAAGAGGAAAAAGAGCGCCCGGTATTTGTGTTTACTGACTTTTCAAACTCAATGCTATTTGGCTCGCAATTACTGTTAAAATCGGTGCAAGCGGCACATATTAGCGCCTTAGTTGCGTGGTCAGCGTGTCAGCGTGGCGACAGAATTGGCGGTATTGTGTTTAATCAGCACTCGCATTTAGAGCTAAAACCCAGCGCTCGTGAAAAAGCGGTATTAAAACTATGCCATAATTTATGCGATGCGCATCAGCTGGCTCTTGAAAACATTGATAAGCCGGCCGCGAATAATTTTAGCGATAACCTCAAACGTTTAAATCACTTAGCTAAGCCCGGTAGTTTGGTTTATATCGTGTCTGATTTTAACGCCTTGGATGACGCCAGCTTTAAGCAACTTGAACTTTTAGCGCGTCATTGTGAACTGATTGGGTGTCATATTAGCGACCCCTTTGAACATCAATTACCTGCTTTTAAACAAACGGTAACCGTCAGTGCTAATAATCAGCAATTTGCCCTGCCCTTAATGGACAAGAGCTTTAGACAACGATTTGCCAAAAATGCCGAGCACGCATTTAGCGCACGCATTAATCGCTTAACAAAGTCTGGACTCACCCTATTATCATTTGATGCAGCCACTGCGCTGGAACTGCAATTAGTGAGAAAATAAATCATGCAAACCTCTCCACTTGATGGTCTACACGATATTATTGCTCCCACCCAAGTCGACTGGTGGCCACTCGCTCCTGCTTGGTGGGTTGTTATTGCAATTGCTGTGTGTTTATTGTGTAGCTTAATTGTCATAATTTATAAAAATTATCGCTTTAAAAAGCCAAAACGTGATGCCATTGCATTAGCTAATCAACAACAGTCAGCGCAGCAATTGCATGTCATTTTAAAGCGTTTAGTGATCACCTATTACGATCCGCGTTTGGCCGCGCAATCAACAACGCATTGGTGCAACACATTAAACCAACTTTCAGCTATTGGCTTTACAGAAGAAGAAATTTTAAGCCTATATAACGCTAATCAAACACAGGCAGCACTTAGTGATAAATTTCGCCAAGCCATTAAACAATTTAAACTAAAGGAGCCGCTGCATGTTTGAATTTAGCTGGCCATGGCTGTTTTTATTACTGCCGCTACCTTTAATATTGTTACTATTAAAACCCGCCGCCAATGATGCCAACACGCGTCTGCGCATTCCAAGTTTTGCATCACATAATTTAAGCAATCAAAGCATAGAGCCAAGTGCGCGTAAATTGAATATTATCGAGTGGTTGCTGTGGTTATTATTAGTGACCGCATCAGCAAATCCAACGTGGTTAGATGAGCCCATATCGCTACCCAACGAAGGCCGCGATATAATGCTCGCTGTGGATTTGTCAGGGTCAATGACCGAACAAGACATGGCTTACAATGGCCAATATGTTGACCGTTTAACCATGGTTAAAGCAGTGCTAAGTGACTTTATAGAGCAGCGCCAAGGCGACAGGCTCGGCCTTATATTGTTTGGTGATACCGCTTTTTTACAAACCCCATTGACGCGTGATGTGAAAACCGTCAGTAAAATGCTCTCTGAGGCGCAAATTGGTTTAGTAGGACGCGCCACGGCGATTGGTGACGCTTTAGGTTTATCGGTAAAACGCTTTGCCAGTAAAAAAGAAAGTAACCGTATTGTGGTGTTGCTTACAGATGGACAAAACACCGCGGGAAATTTAAACCCAGAAGATGCACTGTTACTTGCCCGTGAAGAAGGTATAAAAGTGTACACCATCGGAGTCGGTTCAGATAACCCGCGCGGCTTTAGTTTATTTAATATGGGCTCTGGGGGCAGTAACCTAGATGAGGGTTTATTGAAAAAAATTGCTGAGCAAACAGGCGGTCTGTATTTTAGAGCAAAAGATGTCGCTGGCCTGCAACAGATTTACGCTGAGCTTGATAAGCTTGAACCAATTAGTGCCGATGAGCAAACCTTTCGCCCAAAAACAGCCTTGTTCTATTATCCGTTATTACTGGCCATTTTACTCATAAGTGCAATGGCATTGATAAAAACGGTGCGCGCAATGAAGGAGCCAAACTAATGGATTTTGAATTTATTCGTCCTGCTATTTTATGGCTGTTACTCCCTGCCTCAGGGTTATTTTTTATCGCCTTACTAAAACATAAAAAAACCCAGTCAGCGCCACTTATTGCGCCACTTATTGCGCCGCATTTGGCACCATTTGTAATGAGTGAATCAAACAATAAAGCTCGCCAGCCGCTGTGGCTGGTTGCGTTATTTTGCAATTTAGCGATTATATTTAGTGCAGGGCCAAGCTTTGAAGAGAAACAAGTACCCGTATTTCAAAGTAAAAGTGCCCGCGTTATTGTCATGGATATGTCCTACTCTATGTATAGCACCGACATTGCTCCCAATCGATTAATGCAATCACGTTTTAAAGCCCTCGATATGGTTGAGCTATTTAAAGAAGGCGATACCGCGTTAGTGGCTTACGCAGGCACTGCCTATACCATTTCACCACTGACCAACGACGCTAAGACTCTTGCCAACCTTATTCCTAGTTTAAGCCCTGAAATTATGCCAGATAAAGGCTCAAACGTACTCGCTGGCTTAGATATGGCACAAGAGCTACTAAGCCAAGCCGGCTACCTCGATGGCGATATTATTTTGATCACCGATGGTATTGAACAACAACAGCAAAGCGATGTAAGCCGTTTTACCAACAGTAGCCAATATCGACTTAATATTTACGGCGTAGGCACAGCGCAAGGAGCTCCTATAAAGTTACCTGAAGGCGGGTTTTTAAAAGATAATTATGGTCAAATTGTGGTGCCAACCCTCAATGCATCATTACTTGAAGGACTTGCAAAAAATAGTGGTGGGCAGTTTGCCGATTATCAGCCAAGCAATAGCGATATTGCCGTTTTTTCACCGCAAGCAAACAGTGAAGTATTAAAAAGTGAAAAACCAAATTTAGCCTTATGGCGAATTGACGCCGGTATTTATGGTTTGCTTATTTTACTGCCTTTAGCTTTGTATTTATTTAGACGATCTGCATTAGTTAGCGCAGTACTATTACTTAGCTTTTTACCTCAACAAAATGCGCATGCCGCAGAGCTGCCAACCCTGTTTAAAAATACGGATCAACGGGCATTAGAGGCATACAACAACAAAGAGTATCAACAAGCAGCTCAGGCTCGCTCAAGCGCTCTCAAAGGGGCTGCACTTTATCAGCAAGGGCAATTTGATGCTGCCTTGAATGAGTTTAGCCAAGATAAGTCAGCAACCGGTTATTATAACTATGGCAACGCCTTGGCTAAAGCAGGACAATTAGAGGCTGCCATTGACGCGTATAAACAAGCGCAAGTAAAGCAAGATAACTTTAGTGAAGCCGCTGAGAATCAAGCGCTTGTTGAGCAGTTACTGAATCAACAGCAAGACCAAGAAAATCAGCAAGGCAATGATTCGCAAAATCAAGATGAGCAAAGTCAAGATGATGCAGATAAATCAAAACAAGATCAGCAAAAAAATGGCGAGAAAAACAGCGCAGATAAAAGCGAAGAGGACAGCCAAAACAGTGAACAACAGCAATCAGATCAGTCCTCGGAACAATCAAAAGATCAACAAGGCCAATCTGGTGAGCAATCAGACAAACAGAATGAGCCTGACATGCAAGCTCAGTCACAAAGCCAACAAAATGAAAATAAAGACGAGAATAAACCGCAGCAAGATGAGCCGCAAAATCAACCTAATGAAATGAGTGAGCAACCGCCCTCTGATGAGCAAAAACAGCAGGCACAGCAACAAGCCATGCAGGCACAAGCCGCTGAGCTCACTAATGAAGAAAAAGAAAAAGCACAGCAACTAAATCAGTTATTAAGAAAAGTGCCCGACGATCCCGCTATTTTATTAAGAAACAAAATGCAATTAGAAGCCCAAAAAAGACAATATCAACGTCGTCCAACAGGAGTAGAAAAATCATGGTAATGCGATTATTTTGCTGTTTATTGCTATTAACTGCCATGCCATTAATGGCCGCCACCACTTTGGAGGCAAGCGTTGATAAAAACCCAGTATTAGCGGGTGAATTTTTTATGCTTAATATTAGCATTGATGATTCAATAAAAGGGCAACAACCCGACACCTCAGCATTATTAAAAGATTTTGTAGTCGGCCCTATGAGCTTAAGTAGCCGCACTAACATTATTAATGGCAGTATAAAAAAACAAACCTCTTGGTCTGTTAAACTAATGACCCGCAAGGCGGGTGAATACACCATTCCCAGTTTTAGTGTTGCAGGGCTAAACTCGCAACCAATTAGTTTATCGGTTAAAGAGCGCAGCAGCGACGCAGATAAAAATAACGATATATTTTTAAAAACCTCACTCTCAAACAACAGCTTATTTGTACAAGAGGCTGGCGTTTACACCATTAAGCTTTACTTAGCCAAAGAGCTTCTTGATGGCAGCTTAAGTGCGCCAAGTATGGAAGATGCACAACTTACCCAACTCGGTAAACAAAGCGAAGATTATGAACTGGTTAACGGTAAACGTTATTTAGTGATCACCCGTAATTATTTAATTCAGCCCCAAAAAAGTGGCGCCTACACTATTGCAGCTCCCGTTTTTCAGGGGCGTATTCAGCAAAACTATCGTCAATTGGAAGTGTCAGCGCTTGGCGATGAGCAGCAAATTGAAATTAAACCTATCCCTGAAAACTATCAAGGAGACTGGTTACCCAGTGAACTGGTGAGCTTAACCGAGCAATGGCAGCCAGAGGATAATACCGTTGAAGCCGGCACGCCGATAACACGTACAATTATGCTCACCGCGCTAGGGGTGACTAAAGAGCAGTTACCCGAAATTGATATGCCTACTATTAATGGTATTCGCAGCTACCCTGATGAAAAAGAAACCAATAATGCGGTACGTGATGGTCGAGTGGTATCGCAGCAAAGCGCCTCGTATGCGCTACTGCCACAAACACCTGGCACTTACACATTACCTGAAATTAGCTTGCCTTGGTATAACACCAAAATGAATCGAATTAGTTACGCGACCTTACCTGAGCGTACTATTACAGTAACCCCCAGTACAACAGCGCCAGTGCAAACGCTTAATCCGCCAGCTGAAAACAACCTAAATAACACTATGGCAGAGTCAACGGAGCAAGCAGTTACAGTGCAACAGCAAACTGTCACACCACTGTGGCTAATTATTGTGGCCTCGCTTGGTTATGTTTTATGGATTGCGACGGTGATTTTTTACTTTATTAAACGCCCAGCTAAAGAAGTGCAACAAGCGGCTCAAACAACTAATAAAACAAATCAACAACCATCTTTAAAAGCCCTGCTGGTATTAGCTAAAAGCCATGACGAAAAAGCATTTTACGATGCGCTTAATCAGTATGCACTAACCCTTACAGGTAAAAAGGTAGGGGCCTTATCCCATTTATGCGCTATGATAAACAACTCAGAGTTCACCGCGCAGGTAAACGATTTACAAGCACAGTTGTACAGTAAGCAAACGGCTAGCGCCAACTTAGACGCTATAGTTAGCATGTTAAAGGCACATCAATCGCAAACAGCTAAGCCATCATCACCTGCGTTAAAAGAGCTGTATTCTTGATCTCAATTGTATTTTGCTTTTTTGGCCTATAATAATTTTAATTAAAAAGTGCTTATGTTTGGAAATAAAAAATCGAATGATCGGGTCTTATTAAATATGGCTGAAAAACAACAACGCTACGAAGCCCTGGTTCACGTTTATCATAAGGAACTCTATCGCTTCGCTTACTGGTTATGTAACGATCCGAATATTGCAGATGACTTAGTGCAAGAAACCTTTTTACGTGCTTGGCGCTCGCTTGACTCGTTACTCGATCAAAAAGCAGCTAAGCCATGGTTGCTAACAATTTTAAGACGTGAAAATGCAAGGCGCTTTGAGCGCAAGCAATTTGATTACAGTGATGTAGACAACGACACGCTAGTGGATCAAACCAGTCATTCTTTAGATGATGAAATGGAGCAAACCGTTATTCAACGGCAAATTTCGTTGTTGGCCGATGAATACAAAGAGCCGCTACTATTACAAGTGGTTATGGGCTGCTCTGGGGGTGAAATTGCAGACATACTCGATTTAAACAAAAATACGGTTATGACACGTTTATTTCGAGCAAAAAATCAACTTAAAGAGGCACTAAGCCGTGATGATGAACAACTTAAAGGGGCATCAAAATAATGGATGAACTTGAGTTTCGTCGCCGCACGATTGCACAGCCAAACGAGCTAGACAAAGAACTACTGGAATTTGCAAACAGCAGTCCCGATAGACAACAATTTTTAAATGAAAACAAAACATTTGATAAGCAACTCAATGATGCGCTTGATATTCCTGTGCCTGACAACCTTGCTGAACGGATTATTTTAAACACCTCGTTAAAAGAAAAAGTCAGAAAAGATGAGCTTGAACAAAAAGACAATGTCATTGATTCACGCTCACGCTTTAAGTTTGACCGTGTATATTTGGCGTTCGCTGCTTCATTTGTGATTGCGGTAAGTGCGTTTATGTTTAGCACAGAGCAAAACTTGAATCATGCGGCTGGCGAGCATGCATTGGCGCATGTTTATCATGAACTTAACGCGTTAAATAAAACTCAACCTATCAGCTTACAAACAGTCAATGAAAAGCTGGCTTTACTTGGCGGTCAACTTAATGATTTACCTGGGAAAGTTACTTATGTTAACTTTTGCGATTTTCAAGGCGAGAAAGGCATCCATTTAGTGTTTGAATCGGACTTTGGCCCTATGACCGTGTTTATTGTCCCTAGTGATAACAAAGTCTTTGAAATTGGCTCGGGTGACTTTAGTGACTCTCGCTACGTAGGCCATATAAGCCGAGGAAAACAAGCTGATACTGTACTAATAGCAAGCCTAGGCTCACCGGTTGATATGTATAATGAACGTATTGCAGGCGCTATTCGCTGGCTGTAATACCAATTTGTATAAATATTTGAACAATTTAACGAGTTAAACTCCCTTATATCTAAGCAGATTGATATAAGGGGATGGGTATTACAAACAATAAAAAAACCGCAACGAGTGTGCGGTTTTTTTATTGCTAATAAGCTAAAACTTATTATTGGTTACTTACATACATCAGCAACAGCGTTAGCAAAGTAATCGATGTTTGCTTGACTAATTCCCGCCACGTTTACACGGCTAGAGCCCACAATATAAATACCGTAGTCTTTTTGTAGACGCTCGATTTGCTCTTTATTAATACCTAAGAAAGAGAACATACCGTGTTGGCGGTCTATAAATGAGAAGTCTTGAGCAATGTCTTTGGCTGCAAGGCTGTCTTTAATTAAACTACGTAAACCATTAATACGGTTACGCATTTCATCAAGTTCACTGTGCCATAACTGCGTTAACTCTGTGCTGCTTAAAATGGTGTTTACAATGTCTGCACCGTGCGCTGGCGGCATAGAATAAATGCTACGTACCACACTTAATAATACCGAGTTTGAAATATCAGCGGTTGCACTGTCTTTTGCAATAATTGAACACGCACCAATACGCTCACGGTATAAGCCAAAGTTTTTAGAACATGATGAACAAATGATCAACTCTTCAACCGCATTGGCTAAAATACGTAAACCATTCGCATCTTCTTCTAAAGAAGAACCAAAACCTTGGTATGCAATATCAATCAATGGCGTAAAGCCCACATCTTTTGCAAGTTCAGCAATGGTATTCCATTGTGTTTCGTTTAAATCCATACCACTTGGGTTGTGACAACATGCATGTAATAACACAACATCGCCCTTAGGCACCTGTGTTAATGTTTCAACCATTTCATCAAACAATAAATCTTTGTTTTCGTAGTCGTAGTATGGGTATTCTTTAACAGTTAAGCCTGCAGCTTCAAATAAGCTAATGTGGTTAGCCCACGTTGGGTTAGTAACCCATACAGTAGCGCCTGGGTTACAACGTACAATAAATTCTGCTGCAACACGAAGTGCGCCTGTACCACCAGGTGCTTGTGCTGTGCGTACGCGATTAGCTAATAATGCCGGGTGCTCACCAAGAAGAAGATTTTCCATTTGTTGACAGTAATCTAAGTTACCAGCAAGACCAATGTAAGATTTGCTCATTTCATTTTCTAAACGAAACGCTTCTGCTTTTTTTACTGACTTTAATACCGGGGTATTCCCCTGCTCGTCTTTATATACACCAACCCCTAAGTCAATCTTATTAGGGTTAGTATCTTGCTTATAGGCCGCCATAAGGCCAAGAATAGGGTCTGTTGGTAATGGTTTTAATACTGAGAACATTGACTATCTCTTCGTTATTTAGGGGTTAGCTGTTGCGCTAAGCTTAACATAAAAACTCACTCGATTGACCAGTGTTATTTACACTAAAAAGTGAGGAATTTTAATACAGCATGCAATTAATAACGCGAGTGTCGCATTATCAAAAAAATCCGTGCTAAAGGCTTCGCCATCGACAATGCCAATGCACTGCTTTTGCGCATTAAATAGTGGTAAACAGGCCTCTGCTTTTACTTTCGGATCGCAGGTGTAATACTCACCACCCGCGGCTAAATATTGCTCAACATTATTAATGACACGTCCTTTACCACTGAGTGCCACTTGCACATTATTACTGCCGGTTGCAAATTCAGCGGTGAGCGGAAATAAAGGGCGACTCGGTGCACCAAAATAAGCGAGCTTTAATAACTGCTCGCCTTCAGGGGTGGCCGTATTTTGATAGATGCCATACCAATCTAACTGGGTGTTTTCGATTACATAGTCAACAATCAACTGAAGTTGCGCTAACTTTGCCGTTGTTTGCGTATTTTGGCTAACGTAATCGTTTAAATTAAACGGCTCATCTTGCAAGTAGCCGAATAAACTACATGCGCCACCTTCACCGAGTTCTGGAATTTGATACTGCCAACGCACGGCCGGTGCAGCATTGCTATTTAAGTACTGCTCAAGCTTTTCTAGCTCAGCATTAATTAACTGTTGCTCTACATTAAGCTGAGCTTGCTCTAAATAAGAATTTATCATTTGGCCATCCATACATCTATAATGCCGAAATAGTAGCATGGATATTTTTATAGCGCTAGCCAATTTAAAGCGCTTTTTAAAATCCTTAAGCACTTTTATTCATAAGCACTATTGCGGTACTTAAACAGAGGATGTTTATCTTTGCGGGATTAAAAGGTGTTCAGCTTAGGCGCAAAAATTACGCCTTTGCGTCACAAATTTGTTATTATTTAGCCCAATATTAGATTCAATCTTAGATAGGTTAATTATGAGTGATAATCACTTAGTGTATTCAACGGCAACAGGGCGAATTGACCAGCCAAAGCCAGAAAAAGAACTGGATGTAAAACTATTTAAAGACGGGTCTATTCGCATAGAGCGTCAAACCAAAGGTCGAAAAGGTAAAGGCGTAATGCTAGTTGTAGGATTAGATCCCCAACAGCACGATTTAAAAAAGTTAGCAAAAACAATAAAAAGTAAGATGGGCCAAGGTGGCGCAGTAAAAGAAGGAGTTATTGAAGTACAAGGTGATGATCGCGATAAGTTAAAGGCGATTTTAGAAGGATTAAAGTTTAAGGTAAAAATTGCGGGTGGTTAACCCGCAATTTTTGTTCTATTCAGGGACTTTTAACGCAGCTAATTGATCAAACAACACAGGGATATCGGCTTCGGCAACGGGCTTACTAAAGTAATAGCCTTGCACAATAAAACAATTATTATTTTGTAAAAATTCAACTTGCTCTATTGTTTCAACCCCTTCAGCAACCACATCAAGCTTGAGCTTTTGTGCCATCGCAATAATCGCAGCGGTGATCTCCATATCATTATCATCTTCAGGGATATCTTTAACAAACGAGCGGTCAATTTTAAGAATATCAACAGGAAAACGTTTAAGGTAACTCAACGAAGAATAGCCTGTACCAAAATCGTCAATAGAAATTGAAATACCCAGCTTTTTCAATTGATGTAACTGATCAATAGCCGCCTCAACATTACCCATTAGCATGCTCTCAGTCAGTTCAAGGTGCAGGCTTTTAGCATTAATTTGCGTCTCTATGATTATTTTTTTCAGCATAGGTACTAAGCTTGCGTCTTTAAACTGCCTTGCTGACAGGTTTATCGACATGTTGCTCGCTCTACCTTGTTGCTCTAGTCGTTTAGTGAACTCACACGCTTGTTGTAATACCCACTTACCAAGTTCCACAATTAAACCCGTTGCCTCAGCAATAGGAATAAATTTGGTAGGTGGAATGAATCCCTGCGTAGGATGGAACCAGCGAAGCAATGCTTCATATCCCACTACACTATTATCGCGACAATCAACTTGTGGCTGATAATGCAGTGTGAGTTGTTTTTCTTTAATTGCATGGCGCAACTCATTTTCAAGGAATAATCGCTCATTGGCGGCTGCATTTAGATCTTGGCTATAAAAGTGGAACGTATTGCGCCCTTTCGCTTTTGCTTCATACATGGCTAAATCGGCATGTTTTAATAACTGATCTTCTTCTAAGCTATCAAATGGCGCCAAAGTAATACCAATACTGGCACTAACAATCACTTCGTTACTACCTAATTTTATTGGCTGATTTAACGTTTTTTGAATGGTGTCAGCGACTTCCGATGCTTCTTTTTGATGCTCAATACCACTGAGTAATACCGCAAACTCATCACCGCCTAAACGGGCTATAGTATCTTCTGCTCGTAAGCGCTGCTTTAAGCGTGTTGCCACTTCAACCAATAGTTGATCGCCTGCATCATGACCTAAAGTATCGTTAATACGCTTAAATTCATCCAAATCAAAATAAAATAAAGCAAACGAGTAACGCCCTCTTTCAGCAAGCGCCATCGACTTTCTAAGCTGCATTCTAAAGAATGTACGATTAGCAAGCCCGGTTAATGTGTCGAAGTAAGCGAGCTGTTCCATTTTGCGTTGGCTTTCTTTTACAAATGAAATATCTTGCGCTGAAGCAACGTAACTGGTGATTTTTCCACCATCTTCACGAATAGGTGACACACTCAGCGATACCCATATGGGTGGCTTGTTTTGCGCTTCAATAAGGGTATCCCCTCGCCAGTAATTACGGTTGCGCAAATCAATATCAATGTCCTCTACCAGCATGGTCATTTCATTAGCAATAATAGTCAGAAGTGGCTGGCGCAGGAAATCACTTTCTGCAAAGTCGGTCATTTCCAGCATTTTTGGATTAACATATTCAATCACAAAGTTTTCATCAGTGATCACCACACCCGTGCCCGAGAAGGCAACCGCTTTAGACAAGCGATTTGCAGCCTTTTCTGCAATTTCTTTTTCTATTATGCGCTGGTTTAAGCCATCGATGAGTTTGCGAATTTCAATGGTCATATCTTTGAATGAACCATTAAGCGTGCCAATTTCATCTTTATTTTCTTTTGGAAAATCAATTTCTAACTGGCCTTTACCAAAGTTAGTAACCGCATAAACCAGTGAATGTAGGCGTCTTAAAACTAGTTGATAAAGTGCTTGGTGTAATAACAAAGCAACTAAAATGGCATACAGAATAAACAAGCCAAAAAACTTCAGTTTTAAGTCTTTCAGTGCCGATAGTGTAGAAGAGCGCTTTTTATATACGCCCACGTACCAATTTACACCTTCAACTTTATGGATATTTATAATGTAGTCTTCACCATTTAATGAAAACGAGTCGGCATATTCCGGCAATTGTATTTGCCCTGCATTATCAATAACTCGCTTTAGCTCAGGAGAAATAAAATCGCCAGGTAGCAACTTTTTTCCCGCCTCTCCGTATTGGGTATAACTATCGGCTCCTAAATTAGGGTGCGCCAATAGCTGCCCTTGCTTATCGAACACCACTAAATGTTTTTCTTTTCCGCCGACGGGCAATTGCGATATGAGGGAGTCGAGAGAAATATCACTACCCGTAACTCCTAAAAACTCATCATTTTTATAAATAGGTACAATTAAACTAACGACCCACTTATTCCAAACGCCATCGTAATACACTCGTGACCACAGCGGCTCGCGTTGTGGGTTTGTTAACGATTTTGCGTAATTAAAACTTTTGCTCTGATTAAAGGTGTAATCTCCGGGGACATTAAGTGCCCAATTTGGTGGCGCAACACGGATAAAATTATCTTTGGTGATCAGGTAAAAATTATAAAAATCTTGAATTAACGTGGGGGAAATCACTTTCCAAAGCGATTCAGAATCTGCAATTAACTGTTTATAAAAAGGAGAATAAGCATTTTCGGGAATGAACGCCGCAGACAAGCCATCGGCAGATGCGCTGCGCACTGAACCATCATTGGTGACTTGCATAGTCGGGGCATTGTTATTCTTAAATGATAATTGCCCCTCAAATAACTGCTCGCTAACAACAATATTAGCTTGCTCAGCTATTTTAACTTTGGTCGCTATCAAATTATTAAACTGGTTTATTAATAATTCATTTGATTGCTTTAATACCTCATGCTCTTCAAATACAAGCTGTTTCTCTTCTGATTTGAGCATTAAAGCAGCCGCACAAATACCTGCAACTAAACAAATGCCAGAGATCAACAGTGATAACTTGACACTGAGTGAGTTTATTCCAAATCGAGATGGAGGGCGTCGATACACAAAAGGCCAACCTTATTTATAATTATTATTTTTGCGAGTAGTAGAAATATACCAGATCTCAAATCAGAATTATAAATTATTTGTAAAGTTTTTAAAAAACAATATGTTTTGTATATATATCAGGTAAAAAACCTATTTAATATAAGTGCTTGTTGACATTAGAGGTTACTCTTCATACATTAAGGGCATGAATATAAAATACTCACTTACTTTCTTATCTTTTTTTAGCTTCTTTATATAGAAGAGGCTTCCCTGTTTGTGAGATAAAATCAATCGAATAGTAAAGCCTCCCAACTGGGAGGCTTTTTTGTTTACGCTGTTAAATACAGTGACATTTTTGGAATGAGGAAAACCAAATGAGCAATGATGTTTTAGACACGCTTAGGCACGATATAAATGAAATCGATTCTGACCTACTTGTGTTATTAGCGAAGCGACGCCGTATTAGCCATGGTGTTGTTGAATATAAGATAGCGAATAATAAACCAATTCGTGATGAAGCACGTGAATTAGCATTACTCGAAAAATTAATCGGTTATGGTAAATCTCTTGGTTTAGATGCCTACTATGTAAATAATGTTTTTCAAACCATATTAGAAGACTCAGTATTACATCAACAAGCTATGCTGCAAAAAAACCTCAACCCTGATGCGCTAAGTGAAACCCATCGGGTGACCTATTTAGGCGGACAAGGATCTTACAGTCAACTTGCGTGTCATAAGTACTTTAGTCGCCGACCAGGCAAATTAATTGAAATTGGCTGTAGTTCTTTTGATGAGATCACCGGTAAAGTAGAAAATGGCCAAGCCGACTTTGGCTTGTTACCGATTGAAAATACCAGCTCAGGCAGTATTAATGAAGTATTTGATTTACTCCAGCACGCGCAAGTCTCTATTGTCGGCGAAGTCACTCACAGCGTAGAGCATTGTTTATTAGCCGCCCCAGACACAGAACTTAACCAATTAACCAAAGTGTTTGCTCACCCGCAACCGTTTGCTCAATGTAGCCGTTTTTTACAAGGGCTTGGCGATTTGCAGCATGAGACCTGCGATTCAACATCGAGTGCATTAAAATCAGCACTTGAAACACC
Source organism: Pseudoalteromonas issachenkonii (assembly GCF_002310795.1). Lineage (NCBI taxonomy): Bacteria > Pseudomonadati > Pseudomonadota > Gammaproteobacteria > Alteromonadales > Pseudoalteromonadaceae > Pseudoalteromonas > Pseudoalteromonas issachenkonii. Next base: position 1,091,823 of record NZ_CP011030.1, on the reverse strand, counting down.
TAACAGTGCGGCTATTGGCTCTGCACAAGCAGGTAAAAATGTAGGGCTTGAAGTCATTAAGGCCAATCTTGCTAATCAAAAAGAAAACCATAGTCGCTTCATTGTGGTTGCACGTAAACCGCTACATGTATCTAAACAAATCCCCACTAAAACCAGTTTAATTATGGCAACTAAGCAACAAGCAGGCTCACTCGCCGATGCGCTGATGATTTTTAAACAGCATAATATAAATCTAGTAAAATTAGAGTCTCGCCCTGTACCAGGAAATCCATGGGAAGAAGTATTCTATGTGGATTTAGAAGCGAACCTTGCTGATAGCCAAGTGAAACATGCGTTAGAAGAGCTTAAAGAGCATACCCAGTACGTACGCGTATTAGGCTGTTATCAAAGCGAATCACTGCAAGCGGTGAGTGTACAAAGCTAGCCTAAAGCAACATTAAAAAAGGGCCTGCGGGCCCTTTTTCGTTTTAATTAATCTGTCACGTTTAATCGAGTACTTTGGCGTCGTTCGCTTTATTTAATAAACTGCGACTTTGTGTCAAAAAGTGCGCTGTGGAGTCAGAAAAGTAGGCTTTTGCATCAGCAAAGGCATCGATTAAGGCTGGCTTATCCCCTGCTTTTAACTTTTTAAGCGTCTCTGAGAACAAACACTGATACTGCGCTAATAAGCTTTCTACATTATCAAATTGCGCCAGCATAATATCAGTATACAACTCTGGCGATTGCGCAAAGAGACGACCGACCATCATCAGCTCTAACTGATAAATAGGTGATGAGCAACTACGCAGCTCTGCCAGTGTATGTCCTTGTTTTGCTAAAAACTGACCGTACACAAAGGTGGTTAAATGGCGCATAACCTGAATGATTTGCATCGCTTCATCGTGTTTTTTAGCATCAAGTTCTACTAACTGACAGCCCCAAATTTGTAGCTGCTTTAATAAACCTTGTGCCACTTCAGGATTACGCCCTTCACATACCACCACGGTTTGTTTCACCCAATGAGAAATATCAGGACCAAACATGGGGTGTAAGCCAACAACAGCGCCATTGTGAACTTTTTTGAGCACATTTAACGGCGCTTGTTTAACCGATGTAATATCAACCAGCAAACAATCATCATCGAGTTTAGGTAACGCGTTAACAACCGTTTCGAGGGCATTAATTGGCACACTGATCATCACCAGTTTTGCGCCTTTTAAAATCTCTGCTGCCTGTGATTGCTGGGCTTTATCTAAAACTTTAACTTCGTAACCCGAGCGCTGAAATTGTTTTGCAAATAGCTGCCCCATTGCCCCTTCACCACCAACAATGACAATCGGAGATAGTTGTGAGTCGGCACAAGCTAATTTGGCCTGTTGATTTTGATAAGCTTCACGCATCATGCGCCTGAGAATGTCTTCGACTAAATCAGGGTTTACACCTTGATTAATTGCCTCTTGGCGTCGTGCAGCTAATAAATCAGCTTCTCTATCGGGTGCATGTAGTGGCGCGCCAGTTTGTTGTTTTATTGCGCCAATTTGTTGAGTAATACCATTGCGCTTTGCAAGTAAGGCAACCAGTTGCGCATCGCATTCATCTATACCTTTTCTTAGCTGCGCTAAATCACTTATCTCTGCCACGTTCTCATTCCATCCAAAAAGCAAAATCGTAAATTAATAATTACAAAAAAGTAAACTAATCAATACGATAAATACTAACAGGATACGTTAGGGGTTAAAAGGCTAATTAGTGAAAAGATCAGTATGAGTCACTCAACTGCGACCAAGGTAGGATAATTAAATGAATAGAACACAGCTTGCGTAAAGTGAATTAAAAAGCATATAAAAATGTAAGTCTATGCCGAGTTTAAACAATGAAAATTAAAGTGGCTTAATAGCCACTTTAATTAGCACTTTTTATCTAATATTCCAATGCCATAGTCGCAAGCGACATAACACTTTCGAATGATTCTGCACCGGCGATAAATAAGCCATTGTGACAAAACATAGCATCATCTATACCGGTCACTGCTTGAAATTCACTATCAGATAATCCAGCCCACGGTGCAGGTAATGGCTTTCGGTCTTCAAACGAGCCTAGCTCTGCAGGTACCGTTTGCACTATCCACTTACCAGAATGCGATGGATACACTACATATAGCGCCTCTTCTGATAAGCTATGTACGGTTTTTTTCCACGGCGTATAACGCTCTAGTACGATTAATCGTGGATCGTCTGCTTGTTTAATTGCTTGAGCAACAATCTTTTTAGCATTTAAACCACCCTGCGCTGAGGCAACAAAACGAAGCAGCAAAGTGTGGGCAAATTCCACCGCTTGATCAAAAGCAGCATCAAAATTACTTTCCTCTTCCCATGTTGGGTTAAACATAGAAATTGTTTGGCTTAAACTAATTCCTGTGGCAACACCTTCAACATGACCACAATCAATGGCATCAATAGTTGATACAAGCCCTGCATCAACTGCATTCGCCACATCTTGATTATCATCACATATTGCTAAGCCATATTTTTTCCACACCAAGCCAAATGACGAAAAAGGAATCCCATTTTCGCGAGCACCGGCACCGCCGCGCTGATGATGATCAAACCGGTCAGTTTCTGGGTCATATTGGCCGCCAACATCAATAACCACATCAGCGTCATTAATAATCGCATTATCGCGTGTGCGGATCAGGGTAAAAGAAGGGAAAATAATTTTAAGCGCAGCGATACTAAAAACATCATCTGCATGAAAATTGCCGTTGTGCGTAACTATCGTTTTATCATTCATTTTTGTACATCATTTTTTGCAAGAAGTGAGAAGATATTGTGCTTTGAAGTGAACCACACTTTAACGCATGCTGGTTAAGGTGTGTATTGGTTTTTAAATGTAGCGATATAAAAATTGCAATAGCATTAAAACCAAAACGGGTTGCAACCCAAAGGTTGCAACCCGTTTTTTTGCGTTGATAAACAGCGCGTATTAGTTAAGTTTTTCTCTAATACGTGCAGATTTACCAGAACGCTCACGTAGATAGTAAAGCTTAGCACGACGAACCGCACCGCGACGCTTAACTGTTACGCTATCAATAAGAGGGCTGTGCGTTTGGAATACACGCTCAACACCTTCACCGTTCGAGATTTTACGAACTGTGAATGCTGAGTGAAGACCACGATTACGCTTAGCGATTACAACACCTTCAAAGGCCTGTAGACGCTCTTTAGCACCTTCTTTTACTTTTACCTGTACAACTACTGTATCACCAGCGCCGAATGCAGGTACGTCTGTTTTAAGCTGCTCATCTTCAAGCGCTTTAATAATATTTTGGTTTACTTTTGCCATTATGTTTCTCACTTTCCTAGGTGTAACTGTCTTCTAGCCACAAGCTTTTTGGTACTCTTGCTGAAATTTCGCGAGTAATACCGCTTGCTCCTCAGTCAGAGCTAGGTTATGCAACAAGTCAGGACGGCGAAGCCAAGTTCTACCTAATGACTGCATAAGCCGCCATTTTGCTATCTCTTGGTGGTTTCCGCTGAGTAATACAGCAGGCACCTGTTTGTCGTCCAATGTTTCTGGCCGTGTATAGTGAGGACAATCTAGCAAGCCATCCGAAAATGAATCTTGCTCTGCTGACTGGTTGTGTCCTAACACCCCTGGCACTAATCGCGCAACTGCGTCAATTAATGTCATGGCAGGTAGTTCACCCCCACTCAAAATAAAATCACCAATTGACCATTCTTCGTCAACGTACGACTCTATTATTCTCTCGTCTATACCTTCATAGCGACCGGCAATTAAAATCAGTTTTTCAGAGTTTGCGAGTTCGCTAGCCCCTTGCTGATCTAATTTGCGCCCTTGTGGCGACATATAAATTACTTTTGCACCATCACCTGCAGCCTGTTTGGCTTCAAGAATGGCTTGTTTTAATGGTTCAACCATCATTAACATGCCTGGCCCGCCCCCGTAAGGACGATCATCTACGGTTCTATGCTTATCAGTTGCATAGTCACGTGGATTCCAGCAGTTAAAATCGATTAAGCCATTTTTAACAGCACGACCGGTTACACCTTGCGTTGTAATTGCATCAAACATATCCGGGAAAAGGCTGATAACCCCTACCCACAACGAACTTGTTTGACTCATTAAAAGCTTGGATCCCAATCTACAGTAATTTCTTTCGCATCATATTTAACTTCTTGAATAACTGAATCAGTTAAAAAAGGAATTAAACGTTCTGCTTGGCCAAATGCATCTTTACTATTTGCTTTCACAACCAGTACATCATTTGAGCCTGTCTCCATAAGGTCATCAACAATGCCTAAGTTATAACCTTTATCAGTTACAACCGACATGCCGATGAGATCTCGCCAATAGAATTCACCTTGCGGTAATTCTGGTAGCTGCGCTGAATCAACAGAAATTTCAACATTGGTATAAGCCATTGCTTGGTCTCTGTCATTTACTTGCGCAAACTTAGCGATAAAGCCTTTGTTGTGGCGACGCCAGTCGACCACTTCTAAGGATTGCCATTTACCTTGCTGCCCTATCAACCACGGGCTGAAATCGAAGATCCCTTGGGGATCATCAGTAAATGAATGCACCTTAAGCCAGCCCTTTATACCATATGGGGCGCCGAGCTTTCCTACGACAATTATTGATGAGGTGTTCTCTTGACTCATGGTTACACTTACGCCTATTAAGCCGCTTTACGAGCGTCTTTAACTAATTTAGCTACACGATCTGAAAGACCTGCGCCTTGACCTAACCAGTGTTCAACACGTGGTAAATCTAAACGAAGTTTTTCTTCTTGACCTGAAGCAATTGGGTTAAAGAAACCTACTTTCTCGATGAAGCGACCGTCACGCGAGAAACGGCTATCCGCAACCACAATTTGATAGAAAGGGCGTTTTTTAGCGCCACCACGTTGCAAACGAATAGTTACCATACCGTCCTCTAAATAGATTGACTGTTTTCATTAATAAGATTTACTCCCCAGTATGGGGAGCCGGTGAATTGTACGAGTTTTTAGCAACAATGCAAGTAAGAAGTGATGCAAAAAGCCAGTTTAGTAGATTAAACCGTGATCCAAGATGAAAAAGTATATGAATAAGCTATTCTGTGCATAGTTTATTCAACAATAAAGAGGCATTTTGCCTCTTTATTGATTACTTTTTATCTCGTATTGGAGGTATTAAAGGTTAAATTATTAAAATTTTGGACCACCGCCACCCATCATGCCAGGTGGTAACATCCCTTTCATGCCACGCATCATTTTTTGCATGCCACCTTTACCTTTCATCTTCTTCATCATTTTTTGCATTTGCGTAAATTGCTTAAGCAGTTTATTGATCTCTTGTACTTGAGTACCAGAGCCCGCAGCAATACGCTTTTTACGCGAACCTTTGATGATTTCTGGGCGTGCACGCTCTTTTTTGGTCATAGAGCTAATAATCGCTTCCATTTGAATAAAGGTTTTATCACCCATTTGCCCTTTAACCGCATCTGGGATGTTTTGCATGCCGGGCAGTTTATCGAGCATCGACATCATGCCACCCATGTTTTTCATTTGCTTTAGTTGATCAGCAAAGTCATCCAGCGTAAAGCCATCACCTTTAAATACTTTTTGTGCTACTTTTGCCGCTTGTTCTTTGTCTACTTTCATCTCGACTTCTTCGATTAATGAAAGTACATCACCCATGCCTAAAATACGTGAAGCAATTCGGTCTGGGTGGAAAGGCTCAAGGGCATCAGTGCGCTCACCCACACCCATAAACTTAATTGGCTTACCAGTAATATGACGAATAGATAAAGCAGCACCACCTCGGGCATCACCATCTGTTTTAGTCAGTATCACACCGGTCAACGGTAAAGCTTCGTCAAATGCTTTTGCTGTATTTGCCGCATCTTGACCTGTCATTGCATCAACAACGAATAGCGTTTCGATTGGATTAATTGCATGATGCAAGGCTTTAATTTCATCCATCATGTCGCTATCAACATGCAAACGACCCGCAGTATCGACTAATACAACATCAATAAATTTCTTTTTCGCATGAGAAATGGCGGCAGTTGCAATATCAACTGGTTTTTGCGAAATATCACTTGGGAAAAATTCTACATCAACTTCTGTTGCTAAGGTTTCTAATTGCTTAATTGCTGCTGGACGATACACATCGGCACTCACCACTAGCACAGACTTCTTCTTGCGCTCTTTTAAAAACTTAGCCAGCTTACCCACACTGGTGGTTTTACCCGCACCTTGAAGACCAGCCATCATCACTACCGCTGGCGGCTGTGCATTAAGACTTAGCTCTTCGTTGGCTTCACCCATGGCTTTTTCAAGTTCTTCACGAACAATTTTTATAAATACCTGGCCAGGGCTCAAGCTTTTGGTGACTTCAACACCAACCGCACGCTCTTTAACTTGCTTTACAAACTCGCGAACAACAGGCAACGCCACATCGGCTTCTAAAAATGCCATTCGCACTTCACGAAGTGTATCTTTAATGTTGTCTTCAGTTAAGCGACCACGGCCACTAATATTTTTTAGGGTTTTACCTAATCGTTCTTGGAGGTTCTCAAACATGTAACGGTTCCGAAAAGACGTTTATATCAACTCTATTAATAAGGTCGATGTTATTAAAATTCAATTGAAAATAGTATACCGTAAATGGTGGCATACAATACAGTGCTGAAGTGCTGCTTATTGAGTTTCTTTTTACAGGGTCTATGCATTTGCGTTGCTATAAAATACAATGACCAGATAACGAACACGAATTATTTGACTTCAATTAAGTGGCCAAAGCAAAATGCTGATTATTAGTTTAACTATTATTGCCAGTTTATTTTATGTGTTAGCAACGTCTCACGTGCTTTCGCGATTGTTTCATCGTCAGGGACCAAGCCAAAAAATTACTATAATACTGAGCACTGTCGCTATTTTGGCGCATATGCTGCTTTTAGTAAACTCGGTGTTTAGAGCCGATGGCCAAGATTTAAGTATTGTTAATGTTGCATTACTGACTTGTTGGGTAATAGTGCTTTGTGTCACCACCGTCTCTTTGAAGTTCCCTGCGACACTGCTATTACCTGTTGTATACGGCTTTGCTGCCCTGTTAACTATTGCTAGCCTGTTTATTCCTCATCACGTTTTACTTCATAGCATTAATGTAGAGCTTGCGTTAGTTGCGCATATTTCACTGTCGTTATTAGCCTACTGTATCTTAATTATTGCCACCCTTTACGGCGTACAATTTTACTTTATTGATAAACGTCTGAAACGTAAAGATTTAGCAATAGTACATAGCCATTTACCGCCACTAATGGTGGTAGAGCGTCAACTTTATCAACTATTAAATTTAGGCACAGTATTATTAAGCGTGGCGCTGATTACAGGGTTTGTATTTCTTGATGGCATGTTTGCCAAAGAGTTTATTCATAAAACAATCTTATCTTTAGTTGCTTGGGCTATTTTTGCTACGATTGCCGTTGGCCATGTAAAACGAGGTTGGCGAGGGAAAATGGTGGTAGTGAGTATTATGATTGCCGCATTTACACTCACACTCGCTTATTTTGGCAGCCGTTTTATACAAGAAGTGGTTCTAAATAAGTTTTAACTTGACTCTGAAAGCTCACTCTAGCTTAATACGCATTGGTTTATAAAAAAAGGATCCATCGTTGGACGACATATCGACAAGTACGCTGTTTATCATTTTAGGTTTATTGGTACTTTTTTCTGCTTACTTCTCCGGGTCAGAAACCGGAATCATGTCAATCAACCGTATTCGTTTACGACACCTCGCTAAAGAGAATCATCGTGCTGCGAAACGCGTTAGTAAATTACTCAGTCGACCTGACAGGTTGATAGGTCTTATCCTTATTGGTAATAACCTTGTCAATATTGCGGCTGCCCAAGTTGCCACCATTATTGGTATTCGTTTGTATGGTGATTTAGGTATTGCTATAGCAACAGGTGCATTAACACTTGTGGTGCTGATTTTCGCTGAAGTAACGCCAAAAACACTGGCCGCCCTCTATCCTGAGCGAGTCGCTTTTCCAAGTTCGGTGATACTCAAAGGGTTACTAAAAATTCTCTTCCCATTTGTTGTCGTTGTTAACTGGATGACCAATGGTATATTGCGCTTATTTGGTATTAGCGCTGCACAAATAGATGAGCACAGCATGAGTAAAGAAGAATTAAAAACCGTGCTAAATGAATCGGGGGCGCTGATCCCCGCTCGTCACCAAAGTATGTTGACCTCTATTTTAGATTTAGAGCAAGTTACCGTTGAAGATATTATGATCCCTCGCAATGAAATTGTGGCGATTGATATTAATGACGATTGGAAAATAATCAGTAAACAACTTACTCACGCTCAACATACTCGGGTGCTTTTATACCGCGACAATATTGATGATGCTGTTGGCTTTATTCACTCTCGTGATGCGCTTCGCCTTTTAACTAAAGAGCAGTTTGATAAGCCTTCGCTATTGCGTGCGGTACGTGAAATTTACTTTATCCCTGAGGGCACCTCGCTGAACACTCAGCTACTAAAATTTCAGTTATCAAAAGAACGTATTGGTATTGTTGTTGATGAATATGGCGACATTCAGGGCTTAGTCACTCTTGAAGATATTCTTGAAGAAGTTGTGGGTGATTTTACTACCACTCAAACTCGGACACCGAGTGAAGAAGTAACCACACAAAACGATGGCTCTTACATTGTCGACGGCGGTGCTAACGTTCGCGACTTAAATAAAGAAATGGGCTGGGAATTCCCATTAGACGGCCCTAAAACATTGAGTGGCTTGATTGTTGAGTACTTAGAAGATATCCCCGATGCTAATTTAAGTATTCGTATTGCAGGCTATCCGGTTGAAGTACTTGAGGTAAAAGAAAACATGATTAAACAAGTTAAAATTCAACCAAACAAACGTAAAAAATAAACCAATAAAAAAGGAGCCTGCTGGCTCCTTTTTAATCTAATCTAAAAGAACAATCGCTCTAACCAACCTTTATCTAAATCATCTTCGCAGCGTCTTAGCTGTGCGCCATAACGGCTTGCCCGATGTTTTACTTTATTGGCAACGCTCATTAGCCATTTTTTCTTACGATAGGTGCCTCGTTTATAACCGCCCCATCCCTCATGATAATTTAAATACTGTGCGTAGGCGTCCCACTTAGACACACCATTAACTTTATGGGTTTTATAAACAAACCACGCCATAAAATCAATCGCATCTTCAAATTCGTCTCTGTCGGCGCCACTGTTACCTGTTTCACGAATATAATCAGACCAAGTAGGCGTTTTAGCTTGAGAATAGCCATAGGCATCGCTTGCACGACCAGTAGGGATTATCCATAAGAAGTATTCCATAGGCGGTGCTGCATCGTGGCGAAAAGAACTTTCTTGATACATCATGCTCATTAACACATGTTTTGGGGAGCCCCACTTTTCCTGCGCGTCTTTGGCATCAAAATACCAGTCAGATTTCTCTTCGAAAATTTTACAAATATCTTCTGGTTGCTTTGGGGGAGCTGTTGCACACCCAGCTATAGTGAGCAGCAAAGATAAGGTAATAATATTTTTTTTCATTTTTTAAGATCTCACTGAACTTTTTAAAAAAGTGTGGGTCTGAATCTATGAATGCAGCAGTACAGCATTGTTTCATCCCTAAAGAATATTTACGCAGCTACTATGAGCTGCGTTTTTTTTTGCCTGCTACTTACTTGGGTCTGTTGACCTTTCAAGGTTGCATTTGCAGCAGTTTGTTTGGTATTTAGGCAAGGCAAAGCCTATGTGGTGTGGTTATTCCCCATAAATAGGCGATAACGCAGCATCAATGCCAAACAGGTGCTGCCCTTCGGGTTCTGCCTAGGAGCGATTAACTCTTTGTTGCTCGGTTTTTACTTATTCTTACATGGATGTAAGCCAGTAGAATAACGCAGGAGCAGTTATCGAGCCCACTAGGTTACAAACCTCGCGCCGCGATTAAACCGCTCCTAGTTTGAACAAATTGTAATCCGCAAAGGTCAACAGACCCTGAAATACGTATCTAAAAATGCGGTAAATGATTGTTTATCAGCGTGTTCAATTGCCTTTTGGGCTTGGTACGACTCTGCAGCTTGTTGCTCTAGCCACGATTTTGAAAATTCAGTATAACTTGCTGTTTCATGGCTTTGTTTGTACTTCTGAGCAAGTGACAGTGCAAAGTGGCCATTATCTAACCCTGATGCTTTTAACTGCTCAACATAACGACCAGAATACGTTAATGCCGGATCATGAATCCAAGTCGCCATGCGCTTAATGGTGTTTGAGTAGTAGTCAACATCGTAAGCAGTATCCATCCACTGAGCAACATCACTCAGCTGACTAAATATTTCATCACCCCAAGATTCTAGGCTGCGCTGCTCATTATTAAAATTAAGCATCAAGCCTTGTTCTCTACCTTGGTTAACCACCGTATCAAGATTTTCAGTGCTACGAGTTTGCTCTTGCCAATCCATAGGTGCTGAATCTTTTAATAAACAATAAGTTAAAAACACATCTAAAAAGTGTATTTGCTCTAAGTCAATGCCAACTTCACTAAACGGGTTAACATCCAATGCACGAATTTCAATATACTCTATACCCGCTCTTAGCAATGCATCGGTGGGCGTTTCACCATTTTTTGCATTACGTTTAGGACGAATTGGCGAGTAAAACTCGTTCTCTATTTGCAAAATGTTTTTATTTAATTGCTTTGGCGTAGCACTGGTGTAATCGTCAATACTGCCGTAAATATCTGAAGGTGTATTTATGGCTTTTTTAAGTCCTGCAACATATTCATCTAATGAGTTATACATTACCCGTAACGACGATTGTGCGCTATTGGTATAGCCTAAGTTACCTAAACGCAATGCGGTACCCACTTCCAAATATAAAGTGCCTTTACCGAGTTTTTTAAACGGTAAGTCGCTTTTACGCCCTTGTAAAAAAGAACTACATAATGCCGGTGATGCGCCAAACATGTAGCTAATTAACCACAGTTCGCGTTTAAAGTTACGAATTAACGCCAAGTAACTATCCGATATAAAATCTTCAAGTTTCGCATTACTTTGCTTTAATGAGTGCAGTGACTGCCATAGCGTTTGTGGAAAAGAAATATTGAAATGCACGCCAGCAATCGCTTGCATCATACTGCCGTAACGATTCTTCAAGCCTTCGCGATATAGGGTTTTCATTTTACCGACATTAGAGTCGCCAAATTGTGCCAATACAATATCGTCTTGATGATTTATAAAGCACGGCATACTAATTGGCCACAACAATTCATCGCCCATATGTTCTAGGGTGAACTTTTGTAAATCTTTTAGCTGCTGCAAAGTTTGCTTTGATGACTCGCTAACCGGTGTAATGAACTCAAGTAAAGACTCAGAAAAATCAGTGGTAATATGCCCATTGGTGAGCGCACAGCCCACACCTTGAGGATGAGCCTGTTTAGAAATAGAACCATCGTGGTTAATTCTTAATGATTCTCTCTCAATACCGCGCATAATGCCTTTAATAGCCTGTTGATTATCTGCATTAGATAGCGCGTTGAGCGTGTTCTTTAAATTATAAGTTGTCAAAAAAAAGTTTCCTCGAGCCAAGTGGCTTAATCATAAGGTTATGGGGTCTTTTTACCTTTACTCAAGATTAAACGATGAAAAAACTATATGAATTTATTAGATATAGTTTTTACTGGATTTTAAACACGCTTTGTTTCACGCTATAAAAGATAATCTTGCCATTGCCACTACGAATATACAATTTCTTTTACATATTATTTGCCATAACCCCCCGCTGACAACATGGCGTTTTAAAACGCTTTGATAAGATAGAGTTAAACCCTAAAAGTTTGTCATAACTGAAAAATTCAATTACGCTTAATATTGATAAAGATCATATAAATATCAAAAAAAATGTCTTATTCCTGCTATTTTACACATATCACTAACATACATTAGTTTTAGTAATTACAATAGCCGCCATAATAAAGAATGATAAAGAGTCACTATGCGTCGTAATCAAAGCTTAATAGATGAAGAAGTTAACTTCGAAGAACACCAAGAGTTGGTTTCAACCACTGACTTACGCGGTGTTATTACTTATGCCAATCATGAGTTTTGTAGTATCGCAGGCTACGAGATGGATGAACTGATAAATAAAAATCACAATATCGTTCGCCACCCTGATATGCCAAAAGCTGCATTTAAAGAAATGTGGGACACTTTAAAACAAGGCCATTCGTGGCGTGGCGCGGTAAAAAACTTATGTAAGGACGGCCGCTATTATTGGGTTGATGCATTTGTAACGCCTATTTTTGAGCATGGCCAACTTATTGGTTATCAGTCTGTACGAATAAAACTAGAGCAACGCGCAAAACGCAGAGCGCAAAAGCTCTATGCCAAAATTAACGCTAATAAATCATTATTCAGCTGGCGCGAACGCACATCATTAAGACAAGGTTTGAGCATTGCGGGTATTTTAATTTGGTTAGCCAGTGTCGCAATGTGGGGCTCTCTTTCGCTTGCCGCGATTAACTTATTAGTATGTATTGCTATTTTAGTTTTAAATTATGATGAGCTGGTAATCACACCTGCAACCCTCAAACAACAAAAAAGCCAAGCAGACTCTGTATCTCGTTATGTGTTTAGTGGCTCGCACCCACATAGTATTAGTGAGTATAGAGAGCAGATGCTCAGTGCTAAATTAAGAACGGTACTAGGGCGGGTAAAAGATTCAACCTTGAGTTTTAATTCGATTGCCCAAGGGTTAGATCAGCAATCGACGTTGACCGAGCAAGGTATTTCTTCTCAAGGCACTCAGCTAGAACAAATTGCTTCAGCCATGTCACAAATGAGTACCACGATTGGTGAAATCTCTACCAATACCAATAACACGGCTGATAAAGTGGGCATTACTTATCAAAGCTGCTCTGATATCAAGAATCATATTGCAGATAACAGTAAAATGGTGTCTGACTTAGCTGTACAAGTTGAGCAAGCGGCCGCCACAGCAACGGGGCTTGCCTCTGAAGCGGATAAAATTGGCCAAGTCATGAGTGAAATAGAAGGGATTGCTGAACAAACTAACTTATTGGCACTCAATGCGGCTATTGAAGCGGCACGCGCCGGTGAGCATGGCCGTGGTTTTGCCGTTGTTGCCGATGAGGTAAGAGCGCTGTCGTCACGAACTCAAAACGCCACAGCACAAATTCATAGCTCAATTAAAGAAATTCAAGATACCTTGTTTAGCTGGTCTAAAATCATGCAGAGCACAAAACAACAAGCCGATGACTGTGTTAATACAACAGGACAAACACAACAAGAGCTTGATAGTATTTTTATTCAGATTAGTGAAATTTCACAGCTCGCCACGGATATTTCAGCCGCAGCAGAACAGCAGCAGGTTGTAAGTAAAGACATTGGTAGTAATGTTGAAAAGATTAAAGGCTTAGGGGATGACAATTTACAATTGAGTTTTAGCGTAGCACGCGGTGCGGCTGAACTAGTTGAAGGCTCAAGAAAAGTGAATGACTTATTACTGACTTTTAAAGTTTAACAAACGCCCTAAAATAGAAACAAAAAAGCCGCTGTAAACAGCGGCTTTTTGCTGTGCTCAAATTATCGACTCGTAAACACTAAGCCGTCTTCGTTAGCATCAATGACAATGATACAACCTGGTTGAAATTCATTATTAAGCAGTTTTTGTGCTAATGGATTTTCAATGGTTTGCTGTATTGCCCGTTTAAGTGGACGAGCGCCATAGACAGGATCAAAGCCACTGGCAGCAATTCGCTCAAGAGCAGCATCTGTCAACTCAAGTAAATACCCCATCTCTGTCAATCGTTGACGTAATTTGCTTAACTGAATATCTGCAATTTCTTTAATATGACTATGTGAAAGTGAGTGAAATACCACAGTTTCATCAATACGGTTAATGAACTCGGGTCTAAATTCATTCTGTAAAACACCCATGACTTTTGCTTTAAGCTCGTCATAGTCATTACTTCCCGCTTGCTCTTGAATGATATCTGAGCCCAAGTTGGAGGTCATAATGATAACCGTATTTTTAAAATCAACCGTACGCCCTTGGCCATCCGTTAAACGCCCGTCATCAAGGACTTGTAATAAAATATTAAACACATCTGGATGCGCTTTTTCTATTTCATCAAGCAAAATAACCGAATAAGGTTTACGACGAACAGCTTCGGTTAAATAACCACCTTCTTCGTAACCTACGTACCCTGGAGGCGCACCGACTAAACGTGCGACTGAGTGTTTTTCCATAAACTCAGACATATCTATACGCACCATGGCACTTTCGGTATCAAACATATAGCCTGCTAGTGCCTTGGTAAGTTCTGTTTTACCAACCCCTGTAGGCCCTAAAAATAAGAACGAGCCAATTGGACGATTGGGATCAGCAAGCCCTGCACGCGAACGACGAATGGCATTAGCCACCGCAACGACGGCCTCATCTTGACCAATGACTTTGTTATGTAACTGCTCTTCCATTTGTAATAGTTTTTCACGTTCACCTTGAAGCATACGCGCCACTGGGATCCCGGTCCAACGTGATAAAATTTCTGCAATTTCATCTTCGCCCACCTGATTTTTAAGCAAGCTCATTTCTTGCATTTCTGCTTGTGATGCTAAATCGAGTTTGCGCTCAAGCTCAGGTATACGTCCATATTGCAGTTCAGACATACGCTGCAAGTCACTTGCTCTGCGAGCCACTTCTAAATCAAGTCGTGCCTGCTCTAGCTCAGCTTTAATAACCTGCGTGCCTTGTAAAGACGCTTTTTCTGCATTCCATACTTCATCTAGTTCACGGTATTGCCCTTCAAGCTCAGTGATCAGCTCGACCATTTCTGTACGGCGCTTTTGACTTGCTTCATCTTTCTCTTTGGCCAATGCGTTATCTTCAATTTTTAATTGGATAATGCGACGCTCTAATTTATCTAAAGCTTCTGGCTTTGAATCAATTTGCAAGCGAATAGAAGAGCCCGCTTCGTCAATTAAATCGATTGCTTTATCGGGTAATTGGCGATCACTAATATAACGATGCGATAACTGCGCTGCGGCAACGATTGCAGGGTCGGTGATCTCCACTGAATGGTGTAATTCGTAACGCTCTTTCAAGCCACGCAGAATAGCAATGGTGTCTTCTACTGAAGGCTCTTCTATTAATACCTTTTGGAAACGGCGCTCAAGCGCAGCATCTTTTTCAATGTATTTACGGTATTCATCTAAAGTGGTTGCACCTACGCAATGGAGTTCTCCGCGTGCTAAGGCAGGTTTTAACATGTTACCCGCATCCATAGCGCCATCACTTTTACCAGCACCAACAATGGTATGAATTTCATCAATAAATAAAATAACTTGGCCTTCTTCTTTAGCCAACTCATTAAGTACTGATTTTAAACGCTCTTCAAATTCACCTCGGTATTTTGCACCAGCAACTAATGCGCCTAAATCAAGTGATAATACGCGCTTGTTTTTTAAGCCCTCAGGCACTTCACCATTAATAATACGCTGTGCAAGCCCTTCAGCTATGGCTGTTTTACCCACCCCTGGCTCACCAATTAACACAGGGTTATTTTTGGTACGGCGTTGTAATACTTGAATAGTGCGGCGAATTTCATCATCACGACCGATTACAGGGTCAAGCTTACCTTGCTCTGCACGCTCAGTTAAATCGATGGTGTACTTTTCAAGTGCTTGACGTGTTTCTTCCGCATTAGGATCGTCAACTTTTTGGCCACCACGAATCGCTTCAATTGCCGTTTCAACCTTACTCGCCGTAATGTTAAGTGCTTTAAAAACACTGCCAAGCGGGCCTTTATCTTCACACGCAACTAATACAAACAACTCACTTGAAATGTATTTATCTTTACGTTTTTGGGCGTATTTATCACATAGGTTTATCAGTGAAACCATGTTATTTGACAACTGTAGATCGCCACCAACGCCTTCCACTTTAAATAACTTTTCTATCTCTTGTGATAATTTAGTGTTGAGTTCATCAACGCTGATGCTCATTTGTGCAAATAGTGCACGCACACTTGAGCCACTTTGTTTTAACAAAGCGTACATTAGATGCACAGGTTCAATAAATTGATGATCGCGACCTAGTGCTAATGATTGCGCATCTGAAAGCGCAGACTGAAATTTACTTGTAAATCTATCTAAACGCATGGGAGTTTACCTATAAAAAAACGAATTACTTAATAGATGGGTATGTTAGCGGGTTTGTTCAAGGTATTGTGGGAAAAATAATCACCTAATGATTATTTACTTGCGCCAGATCAAACTTGCCATACGACCGGTTTGGCCATCGCGCCGATAAGAAAAAAACAAGTTAGCTTGAGAAACAGTGCAATGCTCACCCCCGCTAATGTTTATAACGCCCTGTTGATTAAGTAAAATAGTTGCTATTAGATAGATATCAGCTAAATACTTTTCATTATTTTGAGCTTTGAACGCGCTGTGCATTAGGGGGTTATTTGCTGTAAATAACTCGACTACCTCTTGGCCTACTTGAAATTGATTAGCCCCTATTGCAGGGCCTAACCAAGCATGTATATTCGACGGGGCGTTTTTAAAACATGCCAGCGTATTGTTGATCACCCCTTGCTCTAACCCTCGCCAACCAGCATGAATTGCGGCCACTTCTTGCCCGTCACTCGATGAAAGTAAAATAGGTAAACAATCAGCGGTCATTATGGCTAAAGGTTGATTGCGTAATTGCGTGTATAGCGCATCGGCTGTGAGTGTTTGGTTGGGGTCAAATCGCTCATCCACTGTAATTACATCAGCGCTATGAACCTGATTTAACCAAATTGCCGGTTTAGGAAAATGAGCATTTACACGTGCTCTGTTATTTAATACATCTTGGCTGTTATCACCTACATGCAACCCTAAATTCAAACTATCGAATGGAGGCTGAGATACGCCCCCTTCACGTGTAGTACTCAATGTATCTACACCATGAAGAGATTGCCATGTAGCTGATAAGCCAAACATTGTTAACTAGCTATGTCTGGATTTGCTTTTGTATCTTCACGCAGTGCTTGAGTCATCGCCACCATATCATCAGGGATAGGCGCTTGCCAGGTCATCATTTCACCGGTGATTGGATGCGCAATACTTAATTTAACGGCATGAAGCGCTTGGCGCTTAAAGCTACGCAGTAACTCAAATAACTCAGGCGTTGCCCCTTTTGGTGGACGAGGACGACCGCCATAAGATTGATCGCCAATTAATGGGTGGTTTAAGTACGCCATATGCACACGAATTTGGTGTGTACGCCCAGTTTCAAGACGTAAACGCAAACGTGTATGGGCACGGAATTTTTCGGCAACACGGTAATGCGTAATAGCTGGTTTACCCATTTCATGTACTGCCATATGCGTACGTTGTGTAGCATGACGACCAATTGGTTTTTCAACCATACCACCGGCTGTCATAGTGCCATTACATAACGCTTCATATTCACGTGTGAAGTTTTCGCGCTTTTGCAGTGCTTTAACTAAATGTGTTTGTGCCTGAATCGTTTTAGCGACAACCATTAAACCTGTTGTGTCTTTGTCTAAACGATGCACAATACCCGCTCGTGGCACATTAATAATTTCTGGGTAGTAGTGTAGTAAAGCATTTAACACCGTACCATCAGGGTTACCTGCGCCAGGATGAACCACTAATCCCATTGGTTTGTTGATCACTAAAATATCATCGTCTTCATAAACGATGTTTAATTTGATATCTTGTGCTTCGTATTCACGAGGTGCTTCTATTGTTGTTTCAACAGCTACAACTTCACCACCGAGTAGTTTTTCACGCGGGGTGTTGAAAATTTCGCCATCAACGGTGATTTTATCATCTAAAATCCACGTTTTTATCCGTGATCGTGAATAATCAGGGAACAATTGCGCTAATACTTGGTCTAGACGTTTACCACCTAAGTCTGTTGGGACCTCGGCTTGGAGAGATATTTGCTCTGACATTAGTAACTTTACCCAATTTACCAGTGCAAGCTGTGCTTGACTGGGTTAGAATCGCTTTTAATAAAAGCATAACATAATACGCATAGTTTACTCGGTTTTACCCACTTGGCCTAGCCGAAGACATCGAAGGTAACAAATAAAATGATAAATAAAATAGGGAAACGTGCATTCGCCATTGTTTTTTCAGTTTCAGTGCTTAGTTTAGGGGCCTGCTCGTCTGCACCTGACCAAGAAGATATTCAACGCGTACCCAACAGATCGGCACAAGCATTATACGAAGATGCAAAACAAACGCTTGATTCTGGTTTATACGCTCGTGCAATTGAATTATTAACGGCAATTGACTCTCGCTATCCGTTTGGTCCGTTTTCAAAGCAAGTCCAAATGGATTTAGTGTACGCGCATTACCAATCAGGTAATACAGAGCAAGCGCTTGCTACCATTGACCGTTTTATTCGCTTAAACCCAAACCACAAAGATTTAGATTACATGTACTACATGCGTGGCTTGGTTAATATTAAGGCGGATAAAAATGCTTTCCAAGAATACTTTGGTGTAGATAGAGCAGACAGAGATGCCAAACGCACCCGTGTTGCTTATACCGACTTATCAACTTTGGTTAAACGTTTTCCAGAAAGTGATTATGCGCCAGAAGCAAAACGTCGTTTAGTTTGGTTATTAAACCGCATGGCACGTTATGAGCTAAAAGTGGCAACTTACTATTACGAACGTGAAGCCTATTTAGCAGCCGCAAATCGCGGTAAATATGTGGTAGAGCACTACTCACAAAGTAGTTATCTTGATGCGGCACTCGCCATGATGGAAAAAAGTTACGAGAAGCTTGGCTTGACTGAACTAAGCAAGCATGCAGAGCAAACGCGTAAATTTAATAGCAGAAATAAATAACACGAAAAAGGCGCTAGTTATAAAATTAGCGCCTTTTTTTACGAGGTTTATTCGACTATATAGCCTCTTCATCCTCTTCTGCAGTACGAATTCGAACCACACGTTCTACGTCAGTGACAAATATTTTACCATCACCGATTTTGCCAGTTTGTGCTGTTTTAACAATAACATCAATAGCACGTTCTACGTCTTCATCGCCTAGCACAATATCTAATTTTACTTTAGGTAAAAAATCAACCATGTACTCAGCACCACGGTATAGCTCTGTGTGGCCTTTTTGACGCCCAAACCCTTTTACTTCACTTACTGTCATACCCGTAATGCCTACATCAGATAATGCTTCACGCACATCATCGAGCTTAAACGGTTTAATGATTGCTTCTATTTTTTTCATAGTAATTACTTTTGAAAGCTTCAGTTGCCTCGATTTTAGACAATCATGAGGTTCATAGCAAACAAAGAGATTGAATAGCACCGGTGAAAAATAATCATGGTATGATTATTTTAATAAAAATAACTATACTAAAACATCACCGAGTTAATGAGATTTATATGAAAACTAAGCACCGTGGATTTACCCTATTAGAGTTAATGGTCACCGTGGCCATTGTTGGCATTATAGCCACTATTGCGTTGTGGAACAGTAGCGATATGCTGGAAGAAAACCGAGGTGAAAATTTTTTATTAGAACTTAAACGTAATATTAGTTTTGCACGTTCACAAGCGGCTAGTACCGATGAGATCGTAATTGTGTGCGCTGCTCCAGGTACAAAAGTAAAAAGTGATGATAAAACCCTAACTTGCTCAAGTAAATGGGATGTTGATCAAATAATTATTACCTTTATAGATGCTAATAATAATGGCCAATATAATAATGAAACAGATAGCTTGATCAGAGTCATGGAGGAAATTAGTCCTAATGATCGCGTTTCATTTACAGATACCCGTATACGATTTAATACCAGCGGACGTATAACTACAAATCCTGGGAACTTCATATTTTGTCCTAACGGCGACAACAAAAACCAAAAAGCGTTAACATTAACGCAATCAGGCACCGCTTTTTATTTAGGGGATACCACAGAGAGCTGTGGTTAAAAGCCATTTCTTACTTTGCCGTTTTTTTGATTGTTTACTAAACTAATATAATGGACTGTTCAATGAAAGGCTTCAGGGATGAAGTTAATTATAAGTGTTCACAAAAATGGTGGCGTTACATTATTAGAATTACTAGTAACCATTTCAGTTATAGCGATACTAAGCCAACTCTCTTTATGGTTTTTTCCTGATTTCTTGGCGCTCAATCGCGCAGATAACCAGATTAATCTATTACACAGAAACATTAATTATGCACGTCTTTATGCAATAGAAAATAATAGCTACGTCACTCTATGTGCCTTGAAAAATAATGAGTGTTTAGAAGATGATTGGGACAATCAGGTGTCACTTTTTATTGATAACGACAAGTCAACCTCTTTGGATGATGACGAGCGCCTTATTAGTACCTTTGAACATACCCATCCCTCTGATAGCTTAGAGTATCCTCGGGATGCCATCACTTTTAGACCCGACGGCTCTTTAAACGGCTTTCAAAACGGTACTTTTATCTATTGCCCAAATAACGAAAAAGCAAGCCTTGAGGGGCTTGCTCTGTCAATAAGTCAAACTGGGCGAATACGAATAAAATCTACCAACAAATGCCAAAAATAACTAATGTTATCTACCCCAGCAATAGTTGATGTCGGTATTGCCTTTACTACCCGTTGCTCCTTTTAAGCCAACGTCATTAATGGTTAATGACGTGCAATCAGCATCCCCTTTCACAGCACCAGCAATGGGTTTCGCAGTGATTGTAAACTCATTGCTATTAACCACATTAATTGTTAGCTCAAAATGACCGTTTTCAGTTTTACTTTGAATACCTAAGTCGCTAAACGAAGTTGAATATGCTCGGTTATCCACAAAGTATTGCTCTTGCTTGTTTGCGGCATCTAAAAGTGCAGAAGCGGCTTCTGCGCGTGATGCCCTTTTTATATATTCACTGTAATTAGGCACTGCAATGGCGGCAATGATGCCAACAATCGCAACGGTGATCATTAACTCAATTAATGTAAATCCTTGTTGTGTCTTATTCATATACAGCCCTTAATTGTTGATCTCATCGTTTTCTTCACGCTTATAAATATATGTTTGCTGCGTTTTAAAACCAAAGCCAATGGGTTGTTTATCATTCACTAGCTTAATTTTACCATCTACCACTTTTAAGCCAGGTCCTGTAATTTCTATTGGCTTAAGTGGATTTTCAGCTTGTTCCCCTTTGATCCCTGGGCCAATTAGAAAAAACTGGCTCTCTTCGATAACATCTTCCTCTGGATTATCATCACATTTTCCATCATTGTTAGAATCAGCACAGGAATTAGTCGCACCAAAATAAAGCTGTGGTGTATCTGGCACATCATAACTGGTTGCAAATTTTAGTTGTTCATACACTTTAGTACCGTAATGCAAATGAAAAGCATAAAGTGCGCCGCCACCGCCGCTTAAAGAACATTGATTCTCTACAACTTCATCAGATGCTGGCGTGAAAGAGGTAAAATAAGCAACCCCACCAACAACGGTAGCTGCAGCTAATGACTTTTCACCTTTCGCTAGCTCATAACGCCACCCTTTCTTTTTCGCCAGTTCAGCTTCAACAAGGGTGAAACCATCTAAGTCATCTAAAGTATTACCAAAGGGGTCACTATTCATCACCATTAAATCTGCAGGCACAATTGGCGCAGGAGCATTAGTTTTAAATGAACGCGTCAGAGTATTCTCATCACGGATCATAAACAATTGATCTTGCTCGTTTGTATTCGTTGGTTTTGAACGGTTACCGCTGCCAATAACAACTGCATCATAAGGAGTATCTAAACGAGTAATGACTTTATTACCATTAACCGTGGTCTCTGTTACTTTACTAAACAAAGTACGCGCAACCAATGGTTTATAAAAGAATCGTCTATCTTGAGTATCTTGATTACTACCTAGCTCTGCAAGTTTGAAATGGCTAAACTCACTGCTATCTTCTCCAGGCATATCAATTCGCCAAATATTACCACCGGTATCTGAGGCATAAATTCTATCAATGTAGCCATCATAATCTGAATCAAGCGTAGTTAAATCAGCAGCAATACTGTGTTTACCTTTAAAGCCATTACTGTCTGGGGTTAACGCCCAAACTAAGCTGCCTGTTTTTGCCTCAACAATATAAATACCACGCCCTTTTGAGTCCTCTGCTCTTATTGCCGCATCTTTATTTGTATCGTAACCCGCGCCAAACACAAGCAAAGGCTTATTACCAAAAGCTTTAATATAAGCTATTTGTGGCTTTGACCACGTTTGTGCCAATTCAGTAAAGTCGCCTTTACCCCCTTCAATTGGTTTGCTCCAAAGACGTTTTGGCTGATTAGGATTTGTAATATCTAAACCATAGTAGTTTTTACCACCACGGCGCATTCCTGCAAAAGCCCATACCTCGTCTCCTTTGCTAGCATCTATAATACCGTCATTCAAACCTTCACTATTTAAGCTTTTATTACTAAAGTAGACACTGATAGGGCCATCCATACCATATACTTTACTATCTGCTTGTTTATTTCTAAGTGGTTTAATAATGTCAAACAGTGCTGAAGGTATAAATGCCCAACTTTCACTTACAGTCTCACCGGCATCTTTAAACATATGTAAGAAGCCAGCATTTGTCCCTATGAGGATGCGAATATCATCATTACCATAATCAATTGCAATTGGTTTTGAATGCAAAGGATCACCAAATATATCAGCGCGTTGGTCTTGTGATGAGCCATCTTTGTCCTCATCATCAACATCTACTCCTCTTGCCCAATTAACATCTTGAGTGGATAAGGCCAGCGGGTTATTAACAATGCCACTGAGAATGTCACTAACAGCCGAAGTATCAAAACTAACAATCGAGCCTTGATTCTCCGTAAATAAATTACGAGCAAGTGGATCTATGGTGCTTAAATAATGGTTTACCCCCCCCTGCGCAACCACGTTACCATCAGCGGGGTGGCCCGCAGGTAACCAAAATGTTTTTGCCTCTTTTGAAATTAAACCGTCACTATTAAGGGCTTGTTTGTTGGTTGCATCGACTATTTGGCTGCCCGATACCTTTAACTTTTTCAGGTTACCACGCCAGCGCGCCCCGGTTTCTGGATAAAACATAGCAAAATAAATAGCATCACGACTTCGAGTTTGATCTACATTGTTACTCGCCACTGACGGCGATGAAAAACTGTCATTTACTTCACGAATACGAGAAATAGTATTTTTAAGTGCATCAGATAGTTGCGCAGCTGTATTCGCATGTAAGTATTGCCCACCACCGTAATCTGCAGTCTCAGTAAGTAAGTTTTTACCTGAGTCACTCATACCCGTACCAAAACCGATAGGAAATACACGTCCTATATCAAGTACGTTCTTAGTTTTGCTATACAAGTCAACTTTTACATCATCTGTACCGTGAATAATTTTTGCTAGCGCCGCCAAATAGCTGTTACTAACAGCAGGCGGATTACCAGAGAAATAACTATTATGAAGGTTGTATATATCATTATTTCTATTTGAATCGTTGGTTGGATCGCCGTCTGTCATTAAAATAATATTAATACTGTTATCACACCTAAGTGGCTCGCCAGTAACAGGCGCAAAGGGTGATTTATATATCCCTGATGACTCTGCTGTAAAATCTCGTTCATTAGTATTTCCCCCGTAATATACGTTTTGTCCCGTGATATACAGGTAGGCTTCCCAGAGTGTTTCTGTTAATGGAGTTGAACCACTTGCAGGTAACTCTTCTACTTTATTTAGTAAAAATGACTTTTCAGCCCCTACTCTGGCTAAAACATACCCACCATTACTACCATTAAAGCGCATTAAACCAAATTCAATATCATCGTTATCGTTCACTAATTGGGTGATAGCATTTTGCGCAACTCTTAAGCGGCTATCACTACATGTGGGTTCATAATTGTAGTAACTAGTTCTTTTATAACATTGCTCATTTCGTTTATAACTGTCTTTACTTTCAAAGCAATCAACCTCGTAATAACTATTACCGCTTCTTTTATAACAGGCATCACCATCATTTACATCCCATGCCATACTTCCCGATGTATCAAAAATCATGATTACGCGAGGCTTTTCATTGGTTTGTACATTATGATTAACATACAGCTCTATATCTTCAGCGCCTGCTGACATGCTAAGCATTATTCCTATTAAAGAAATGAGTGCTTTATTTAGTATCAGTTTCATTTTAAATCCCCTTGCTTAGGCTAGCCATCTCTTGGGCTACGCCTGTCACAATTGTTAGTTGGTGCTTACTTTTAGAGCCATACTCAATAGTTGTTGAAACTTGTACCATGTTGCATGAGATCCCAGCTGTAAAACTAAAACGACGAGGACATTCTAAATCAAGCACGCCTTTATTTAAGTTAATCATTCTACTTTGCATATCATTATGTTCGGCTATAACCATGCCTTTTTCATTGCCAGACGCCATGGTAGTTACTTCCTCTGGCGTTAAGAAAAATTGATTTGTTGCACCATTACTCGCTTCATCGGCAATCATGCGCTGCACTTCGCCGATAAGTTCATTTTCGGCAACTTCTCGCTCTTGTGCTGAATTAGTAATTTTAATATCTATACTACTGCTACTCATTAAGGTCACTGCAATACCTGTAACGGCTATGACCATTATTAGTGCAGTGATAAGCACCACACCTTGCTGTTTATTTTTCATCGGGATTAAATACGCCATAAATTTGCTCCCACGTTATTTAAACGGATAGTTGTTGTGAATACAGTACGTCTAAAGTTATCTGAAAAAGTAAGGGTGCGTTTATTAGCATCTTCCCCTAATACATAGGTTTGGTTTTTGAGTGTAATACCTGGGTCCGGTTGCAGTGCTCTAATCAATAAAAAAACTTGTACCGTTAAAATACCTTTGCGGTTTTCCCAGTCTGTGGCTGTCATGTTATTAATGCTTTTATAGGTATCCACGCGACTGTCGGTGGTGGTATCTAAACCAAACACAAAACGCATATTCTCCACGCCTTCCATTATAGTTTCTGTATTCATAGAACCAGCTACTAAACGTTTTCGCATGAGTGCGGGTACAGTAATACTTTTATTATTGACTGTATAAGTTTGCTCAGCAATATAATAACTATGATGGCTGTAAGGCCAAACACTGGCATTAACATTTAAACTATCAGGGTCGATAACACCTCGAACAAAGCGTGCATTTTCTTGCTCAGCAATAAAGTAATTCTCATCACTTTGCGTTTCATTAACACCTGCGGCATCAACTTCTAGTTGGTGACCTTGTAAAAACTTAACCTGTAAAATATCAGTACCCGCTAAAGGGTTATTAACACAATTAAGTTCACTTGAACTTGCCGCTGTTTTTGCATAAAGGGTTTTAAAATTACTGCTGCTGGTTAAATCAGGAAAGCTGCCATTGTTGAGACCTTCAAAGCAATCACCCGTAGGATTTGTTAATGATGATGTATTTATTGCAGTAAACGAATCATCATAAAATGTTCCCCAAAAGCCTACTTGTTCTATATCGCGTTGCATGATATTAATGGCTAATCGACCAGACTCTTGCAGCTCACCTATTGTCATCGTATCGCGGGTCGTCACTTTCATACCAATATAGGTAAACATTACGCCACCCAAAATTAATCCCCCTATAAATAAAGAGATCATCATTTCAATGAGTGTAAAACCGGCTTGCTTCATCTTAGCTCCTAACGTAAATATAGCTAGTAAGTACAACTAAACGGCGCCTTTTATCTGCTACACCACAGCTAATTTTGCCTGTTGCCTCACTCGCCTTAAATTCTTGACGACCCTGCCAAGAAACAATGACCTCAATATTAAACGCCTTACCGCCAGAGCCTGCTACCGACTCTGGATTAATACATACGGTGGCACCATCAAGTGATCCCGTATTTTCGCGGGCACGAATAGCACGCTTCCACTGCTCTATATCTAAACTCGCAATTTGTGCATTACTGCATGAACTTGTAAAACAGGTTGTAGAGGAATTAATACTTGTCTCGCTGGTAAACTCAAGGTCGTATAATGTAGCTAGTTGCGATGTATCGTTAGCCCGAATACGTTGGATAATATCATTACCAAGCGCAACAGCAGCAGCACGTTGCATTGAATCAAAGCTTGCTTGTTTTGCTTTTGCTTGCAGGGCTACAGCCCCCAATAAACCAAAGCTAAGAATAATAAACGCAATCAGGACCTCAATAAGGGTAAAACCTTTTTGCAATTTAAACGTGCTCAAAGACATAGTAAAACCAAATAATAATTATCTGATACTAAGTGTATGCAATAAAAAAATAGATTCAACTAGGACCACGACCAACGGTTAATTATGTTGATAAGCGGTTAATAGGTCGGTGTGCTAAAGTACGCTTTTTACGCTTTTGAGCGCTCGACGACTAACAGCTAAAAAAGGTGAACACCCTTTGAGTTCAATAACATGTTGATGGTTTTTAAGTGTATGGAGTGCCAAAATTTTATTTTTATTCACTAAGGTATTTCGATGAATTCGCAATAAGTGACGAGGATATTGCATTTCAAGTTGCTTTAAACTGTCTTCAATTAGAGCCTCCCCACCATCGAACACAACTTTGGTATACTTTTCCTGTGCATAAAAATAAAAAACATTTTCTATTTTTATACTTCTTACGGTGCCTGCTAATTGATAGGTTATTTTTTCTGTTTGTTGTTGCAGGTGTACTCTGTTTAAACGTCCTAGCTGTTGTAATGCATGTTGCAAACTTTTTTCTGATATAGGTTTTACCAAATATCCGGCTGCATTTAACTGCATCGCATCAAGTGCATGCTCAGGATGAGCGGTTATAAAAATAATAGCCGGAGGTACCGCTAGATCATTGAGTTGATTGGCCACTTCGATGCCATTTAAGCCTGGCATATCAATATCTAAAAACACTAAATCAGGCTGCTGCTTTTTCATTTGTGTTAAAGCGTCATTGCCATTACTAGCCTCTCCTTGCACATGAATGGATGTATGGTTCTCAGCGAGTAAACGCTTCAATCGTGCCCTTGCTAAGGGTTCATCATCTACAATCAATACATTCATAACGTATTCTCTGCTTGTTTTGGGATGACTACTTTGACTCTAAATTGATTATCTTTGTTGGTTATTGTCAGTTGCGCCCGACCTTTATAATAAATACTTAAACGAGAACGAATATTATCAAGAGCCATACCATTATGCTCTCTAGTATTTTCAGTTTCAGTAGGTACAGGATTAGTTACAATTAAGGTTAAATAATGTGTTGTCACATGCAGTTCAATACTTATAGTAGCACCACTTTGGCTTGGCTCAATGCCATGACATACTGCGTTCTCTACCAAAGGTTGTAATGTTAGATATGGAATATATAGCGCAGGGAGATGTTCTGGTAATAACCACTCAACCATTAAGCGCTCTGCAAAGCGCCATGATTCAAGCGCAATATACTGTTTAGTTAATGTTATTTCATCACTGAGTAATACACTTTGACCTGAACGCATTGCAGCTTGAGACAGCGCTGCTAGTGCTAAAATTGCATGCTCTGCAGCCTCAACGTCATGATGCGTTAATTCTGCCGCCGTATTCAAGCTATTATATAAAAAGTGGGGTCGGATCCGTGCCTGCAAAGCATCAAGTTCTGCACGAGAAAGTGCTTTGGTTTGCTGCTCTTTTTCAAAATGAATAAGCAAAAATTGTACAAACAGTAAGGTAAGCAAAAATACAATAATGCAATTACGCAGCACAAAAAACGTCAGTTGTTTTTCGTTTTCAATATCAAAAGCAATATGAGAAAACACCAGACTAAATACAGCAGTACTGAGACTATATGAAGCAATAAAAAAACTGATCTGAATAAACTGAGTCTGTTTTGCGAGTAATCGACGACAAAGATATAAAAAAGAGGTACTGACCAGCACAGTTACATGGAGAAACAAACTGATCGCCCCCAAATGCAGCCATATGTCATCGCCAGCATTAGGAGCAAAAGCTAATATAATAGCCACAACCTGTGTTACTACGAGGGATGCAAGCACACCACGCTCATTAAAAAGGGCCGAAAAAAGTAGTGCATCTGGTGACAGTTGCTTACCCATTCGACCCTCCTTTTATGAACTATCTCTAAATTAACGCAGCTCTACTGGTACAGCAAAAACAATGTTTTCTTCTTCACCAGGATTTTCTGTTACTTGGTTACCACCGAGCTCTTTTAAGCGGGTGATCACTTGCTGAACTAGCACTTCAGGTGCTGAGGCGCCTGCGGTAACCCCCACACTATTGATACCATCAAACCATGACGCTTCAACATTGCTGGCATCGTCAATTAAGTACGCACGCGTGCCCATTTTATCAGCTAGTTCTCGTAAACGATTGGAGTTAGAGCTATTTTTAGCGCCTACAACCAATAGCACATCGACTTTGTCTGCTAAGTCACGTACTGCATCTTGACGGTTTTGAGTTGCATAACAAATATCATCTTTACGCGGACCATCAATAGCAGGAAACTTGCTGCGTAAAGCATCAATCACATCCGCAGTATCATCTACCGACAAGGTTGTTTGGCTGCAATAAAAAAGGTTATCTGCATTCTTAACATCAAGCTTTAACACGTCATCAACGGTTTCAACTAGGTAAATGCCACCTTGTTGATTGTCGTATTGACCCATAGTGCCCTCAACCTCGGGGTGTCCATGGTGACCAATTAAAATGCATTCAATGCCTTTTCTGCTGGCACGGGTAACTTCCATATGCACTTTAGTCACTAACGGGCAGGTTGCATCAAATACTTTAAGCTCACGGCGTTTTGCTTCACTGCGTACAGCCTGTGATACACCATGAGCACTAAATATAACAATACTGTCATCCGGTACCTGATCAAGCTCTTCAACAAACACAGCGCCGCGATTTTTTAAGCCATCAACCACATAACGATTGTGTACCACTTCATGGCGCACATAGATTGGTTTTTCAAAAATATCTAAAGCGCGCTCAACAATGCTAATTGCGCGGTCAACACCGGCGCAAAAGCCTCGTGGATTAGCTAATAATATTTCCATTAACCTTGCACCTCAATAATATCAACTTCAAACGTTAAACGCTGGCCCGCTAATGGGTGATTAAAATCGATAGTAACTGACTCGCCTTGCACTTCACGCACCAAACCCGGAAGCTCGGTGCCATCAGGTTGAGTAAACGCAATAATAGCACCTACTTTAGCCGGCGTTTCTACACCAAACTTACTACGATCTACATAATAAATATTATCTGGGTTTGGTTGACCAAAGGCATCTTCCGGCTCAAGCTCAAATGTTTTGCTCTCACCGGCCGTTAGGCCAAGTAAACATTTTTCAAAATTAGCGGTTAAGCTGCCATCACCCATAGTGAGCTTAGCCGGCTTGTTATGCACTTTCGTTGAGTCAGCGGCAGAGCCATCTTCTAGTTTAATAGAAAAATGAAAAATAACGTCTGAGTTTTCACCAATTACAGCTTGGCTCATGCTTTATGCTCCTTTGGATTTTCGCCGGTAAAGGCGTCAAATAGTAATAATGCAGCACCAATACAAATAGCGCAGTCTGCAATATTAAATACGGGAAAATGTGAGTCTTCGTAAAACACATGTAAAAAATCAATAACGTAACCATAAGCAATGCGGTCGTACAAGTTACCAATAGCACCGGCTAAAACTAACGAGTAAGCACCACATAATACTTTATTAGACGCTGGAAGACGTTTTAACCACCACACCAACAAACAACTAATCGCGATTGCTATTGCACTTAAAAACCAACGCTGCCAGCCACCCGCTTCGCTTAAAAAGCTATAGGCTGCACCGTAGTTATGTACATAAGTGATGCTAAAAACAGGCAGTAAATTAATTGACTCACCATAAGCCATGGTGTTTACAACCAGTGTTTTACTGGCAAAGTCTATTACAAGCAGTAATAGACTCAACCAAAGCCACACTAAACCACTTTTTTGGGTTAGTTTGCTCACTAAAAACAACTCCTAAGCGAATTGACGCTTTTCACCTTCACCGTCAACGTTACTTACACAACGACCACAAATTTCGGGATGAGCAGGCTCAACACCTACATCTTCACCGTAATGCCAACAACGCTCACACTTTTTAGCATCTGTTGCTGATACGCTAATGTATAAACCATCAATTTCAGTAGTTTGTGAATCTGCAGGTTGACTATCTACCTCGGTAACGTTAACCGCAGAGGTTAACAACACAAAACGTAGCTCATCGCCTAACGCCGCAAGTTTTGCTGCAAGCTCTTTGCTGGCAAACAGGTTTACGGTTGCTTGTAATGTTGCGCCAATCACTTCTTCTTTACGTGCAGCTTCTAACAGACGGTTCACTTCGTCACGCACATTTAAAATAGCTTGCCAGTCTTCATTACTAAACTTGGTCGTTGTTGGTGCTTGTAATCCCTCATACCATGTTGAAGTAAATACATAGTCACTGCGCTCACCTGGAAGTGCTTCCCAAATTTCTTGCGCTGTAAAGCTCATGATTGGCGCCATCCAACGCGTCATTGCTTCAGCAATATGATAAAGCGCTGTTTGACAAGAACGACGTGCATGGCTGTCACTTTTTGCCGTGTACTGACGGTCTTTTATAACGTCTAAGTAGAACGAACCAAGCTCACCGGTACAGAAGTTCATTAGCTTTTGCGTTACTAATAGCATTTGGTAGCTATCGTAAGCCGCTAAAATATCATCTTGTAACTGTGCTGCGCGCCCTACAATCCACTTATCAAGCTCAACCATATCATCAACAGCAACTTGATCCGTTTTTGGATCAAAACCACTTAGGTTAGCAAGTAAGTAACGGCTGGTGTTACGAATACGACGGTAACGATCTGCCGAACGTTTGAATATTTCATCGGATACAGTCATTTCTGCCGTGTAATCAGTTGATGCTACCCATAAACGTAAAATATCAGCGCCCAGTTTATTCATCACATTTTGTGGCGAAATAACATTGCCTAATGACTTAGACATTTTGCGGCCGTTTTCATCAACCGTAAAGCCATGCGTAAGCACTTGCTTGTATGGTGCATGACCATTAATTGCCACTGAAGTCATCATTGATGACATAAACCAACCACGGTGTTGATCAGAACCTTCAAGGTATAAATCTGCAGGACCAACTAAATCTTCACGCGCATCAACAACACAGGCATGAGTCACACCTGAGTCAAACCACACATCTAGCGTGTCTTGTACTTTCATGTACTGTTTAGCGTCTTCTTCACCTAGCAAAGTAGCAGGCTCTAGGTCATACCATGCTTGAATACCTGATTTTTCCACAAGTACTGCAGCTTGTTCAATCAGCTCTTGAGTATTTGGGTGTAATGCACCCGTGTCTTTATCAACAAACAATGCAATAGGTACACCCCACGTACGTTGACGCGAAATACACCAATCAGGGCGGCCTTCAACCATGTTGGCAATACGGCTTTCGCCCCATTCAGGTAACCATTGAGTATTTTTAATTTCAGCCAGTGAATCTTTGCGTAAGTTAGCCTGATCCATGCTAACAAACCATTGTGGTGTGGCACGGAAGATAATAGGCGTTTTATGGCGCCAACAATGTGGGTAGCTGTGAGTTAATGCATGATGATGCATTAAGGCATTATTTTCTTTTAATACCTCAATTACACTCGCATTGGCTTTAAACACATGTTGACCGGCAAATAATTCAGTGTCAGGTAAGTACACTCCGTTTGCGCCAACTGGGTTAGCCACTTCAAGATTATACTCAAGGCCTGCCACGAAATCTTCTTGACCATGACCAGGTGCAGTATGCACAACACCCGTACCAGAATCTGTGGTTACGTGTTCAGCTACAATAACCGGTACGTTAAAGTCGTAAAATGGGTGTGCAACGTTTAAGTTTTCAAGTGCTGCACCTTTAACATAGCCAAGGATATGAAAGTGGTTAAAGCCAAAACGATCCATCGCATCTTTAACA
Organism: Pseudoalteromonas issachenkonii; assembly: GCF_002310795.1. NCBI lineage: Bacteria > Pseudomonadati > Pseudomonadota > Gammaproteobacteria > Alteromonadales > Pseudoalteromonadaceae > Pseudoalteromonas > Pseudoalteromonas issachenkonii. The sequence goes on along the minus strand of NZ_CP011030.1, from coordinate 1,059,799 downwards.
AGCTCAGAACCTAAAATCAGACGCTGCTGAGCACCTTCATCGTCTACTTGTACTAGCGCGTATTCTAAATCAGCATGCACAGCAACCGCACGGTTAGCTGGCAAAGTCCACGGTGTCGTAGTCCAAATAACAGTCCCTACACTGCCAGTGCCTTGATGGCCATCAGCTAAGTTAAACGCATTTACTACTGCGTCTTGATCAGCAAAAGTAAAACGTACATCGATAGCTGGCGATTGTTTATCTTGGTATTCAACTTCTGCTTCTGCTAATGCAGAGCCACAATCTGTACACCAATGCACAGGTTTTGCGCCTTTATGTAGATGGCCATTTTTTATAATGCGACCTAGTACACGAATTGCATTGGCTTCAAAGTCAAAGTTCATGGTTAAGTAAGGCTTATCCCAATCACCAAAAACGCCTAAACGTTTAAAGTCTACTTTTTGGCCTTCCACTTGCTTTTTAGCATAGGCACGACATTTTTCGCGAAATTCTGCAGCAGTTACCTTAACACCGGGTTTACCGACTTTTTTCTCAACCATTAACTCGATTGGTAAACCATGGCAGTCCCAACCCGGTACGTATGGCGCATCGAAGTCTGATAAGGTTTTAGACTTAACAATAATATCTTTTAATATTTTATTTACTGAATGGCCTAAATGGATATCGCCGTTTGCATACGGAGGGCCGTCATGCAAAATGAAAGTTTTTTTACCTTTCTTTGCGCTGCGAATTTGACCATACAGGTCGTCTTCATACCATGCTTTAAGCATTTTTGGTTCACGTTGTGCCAAATTGCCACGCATTGGAAACATTGTTTCCGGTAAATTCAAAGTATGTTTGTAGTCGCTCATTAATCCTACTTTCCGTCTCTATCGGCTACCTAATTTAAACCAAAACACTGCTTAGCGGCGGCAACATCGGTTGCTATTTGTGCCGTCAGTTGTGTTAATGTCTCGAATTTTTTCTCGTTGCGGAGTTTTTCAATCAACTCCACATGCATAAATTGTCCATAAATATCTTGTGCAAAATCAAAAAGGTGTACTTCTAATAAGGCACGAGTTCCATTAAATGTGGGTTTGTTTCCAATGTTAGCTACCCCAAAAACGTGTTTCCCTGCGATCATTACTTGAACCGCAAATACGCCATTAACCGGACAAACTTGACGCTTTAGGGCAATATTTGCCGTTCTAAAGCCTAGTTCCCGGCCTTTTTTCCAGCCGTGAATGACTCGCCCAGATATCGCATAATTATGCCCAAGCATGACTTTTGCACTAACCAAGTCACCCTCAGCAAGCGCTTCTCGTATTAAGGTACTGCTTACTCTAGCATTTAATTGCCTAAAGCTGGCAGTGCTTTTAACACTCATTCCCGCTTGAGTACCCATATTAGCCAATAGGCTAAAATTTCCTTGGCGCTGTTTACCAAATCTAAAATCATCGCCAACCGTTAATGCTTTAACGCCCAGCTTTTTAATTAAAATATCGCTCACAAACTGCTCTGCATGCATGTTTGCAAACGCTTGATTAAAGCTAATACAAATAACGCGCTCAATCCCCAAGTTACTCAAAAGACGAAGTTTATCACGCAGTCGAGTAAGCCTAGCCGGGGCATTGTTTTTTGCAAAAAACTCTTGTGGCTGAGGCTCAAATAACATTACAGTGCTGGGTAAATTATTTTCTTTGGCATCCGCTAACAGCCCTTTTAATACGGCAGCATGACCCAAATGAACACCATCAAAATTACCAATGGTTAGCACACAACCAAAGTGTTGTGGGCGTATATTGTGTATACCTCTAATTAACTCCATGCCACCTAATGCCTTTTTCAGCGAGCGATAAAATGCGACCTTGGGTCGCAGAGTGTCCGATTATAATCTTTTTTTTAATTTGATTCAGTAATTGCTACACTTTTTATCGTATTTAGTCTAACGCCCATCAAAAACAACATAAAAAAGTAACTAACAACCGCAATAATTAATAACACAACCAACAACATAACTTGTTCACTAAAGTGCCAGCTAGGCCAATCATAGTGTCTACTGGTAAACCACACTAGTGCGCCCATCGTCACACTCGCCAGCAAACACTTCAAAGTGAAGTAGCCACTCATGCTGGAGAACTGGTAAACATTCTCTTTTTTAAGCTGTCGGTACAGTAAGTAGGCATTACAACTAGCCGACATAGAGGTTGCCAGGGCTAAGCCTAAATAGCCAATAAAGGGCGCCAGCATAATATTAAACACCATGTTAAGCACCAAAGTGACAATACCAATGCGCACCGGTGTTTTCGTATCTTGGCGAGAATAAAACCCAGGCGCCAACACTTTAATTAACATAAAGCTGACTAATCCCACCGAGTAGGCAACCACCCCTAAGCTCACTGCCTTAACGTGATCAATGCCAGCCTCTTTAAACGCGCCGTGATCAAACAGCACAGTAATAATCAACGGGCTTATAATCATCAGGCCTACCATTGCAGGGAGCCCTAAAAAAATCACAAATCGCACTCCCCAATCTAGGGTATGTTGAAAGTCGCTACTTTTTTTACTGCTGTGTAATTTTGATAGCGCAGGTAAAATAACCGTCGCAATACCGATACCAAATAAACCAAGTGGGAATTCAATCAGTCTATCTGAGTAATACAGCCAAGCGATAGAGCCTGTCATCAATAATGAAGCTATTACCGTATCGAGTAATAAGTTAATTTGACTAATTGATACACCAAATAACGCTGGGAGCATTAATTTACGCACTTTTTTAACATTTTCGTCTTGCCAACCCCATCGCGGCCGCGCCAACATTTTTGCTTTATATAAAAACGGCAGTTGAAATAATAGCTGTACCACGCCCCCTAAAAATACGCCTATTGCTAATGCATATGCACCAACAGAAAATTGGTCATGCAATAAAATGGCACAACCAATAATAGAAACATTAAGTAATACAGGAGTAAATGCGGCAACTGCAAAACGGTTGTACACATTCATTACTGCGCCACTAAGCGCCACTAAGCTTACAAAAAATAAATAAGGAAAGGTCAGCTTTAATAGTGAACTGGCAAGCTCAAACTTTTCTGCGTCAGGGCCACCTTGCCACCAATCAATAAACCAACCAGTACCAAATAAAGCGGCGATAACGGGGGATGCCACAACACCAAAAAGCGTAACGAGTAGTAAAATTGTGCCGAGTGTACCTGCCGCCTGCGCAACAAATATTCTGACTTTATCATCGCCTTGTTGTTCTTTGATTTCACTTAATACAGGTACAAACGCCTGTGCAAAAGCCCCTTCAGCAAATAAACGGCGTAAAAAATTAGGAATACGGTTTGCAAATAAAAACACATCGGCAGCAGTCCCTGCCCCCAACAAGTTAGCAACAACAGCATCACGCACTAGCCCTAAAATACGCGAGATCATTGTCATTGCACTTACAATCATCCCGGAACGAAACAAACCTTTTGACACTATAAATCCATATTAAAAATCAGCAATTAAGTTAATTATGCCATAGTCTTTTTTATAAATCGCTTTAAAGCACTAGGCTCGAACCCCTTGCTTTGTTACAATAGCGGCATTAACTGCTAAAGCGGCAAATTGATGTTCGTTATAAGGAGCAGTTTTTCTTGGATTGTTAAAATTAAATTGACATTCATGATAAAAACAGGCATATTCCACGGCCTTTAATTTAAGCTTTATTTAAGATTGTTAGGAGCAAACCTTGGCTAACATCAAGTCTGCAAAAAAACGCGCTATCACAAGCGAAAAAAACCGTCAGCACAACGCAAGCCGTCGTTCAATGATGCGTACTTACTTCAAAAAAGTAATCGTAGCTATTGAAGCTGGCGATAAAGAAGCTGCACAGCAAGCTTTTTCTGTTGCTACACCTATCCTAGACCGTTACGCAACTAAGGGTCTAATCCACAAAAACAAAGCTGCTCGTCATAAGAGCCGTTTAGCTGCTAAAATTAAAGCGCTATAATTTGTTTTTGCAAGATTAAAAAAACCGGCTTTTGCCGGTTTTTTTTTGCCCAAAATAAATACGCTTTTTAAACGTTATCGAGCTCTGGATAAAACTTTTTCAGCATCGCCGCAATTTTCTTCGGAGAAAATGGCTTAACCACAAATCCTTTTGCCCCTCTATCTATTGCATCCTTCACATTTTCAACGCCTGAATGCGCCGACACCATCACCACGTTTGTCTCTGGTGATAACTCATTTATCTGCGCAATAAGCTCTTTACCATCGCCGTCAGGTAGCTCTATATCTAAAAATATAATGTTAAAGTTTGCTGCACGGCATTCACTTATGCACTGCGCGGCCGTAGACGCTTCTTTTACATTCTCTATCCCTAAATGCATCAATGTTTGACTTAGAAAGCTACGCACCGTGCTAACATCATCAACTATTAAAATAGATAGCTGCGTATTCATATATAATCCTTATAGGCTAAAAGCCGTGTCTGCGAAATTGGTGATTTGCTTAAAATACAAATATTTACTTTATTATAGAGAGCTAAGCCAAAAAGGCCAGATTTGCTTTATGTCGAAAAATACAAAAAAGAGTCGTCGCAAAAAAAATAAAGCGGCCTATGTTAAACCAATACCTAGTAACAAGCCTGCAAACCTTGGCTCACAATCAAACCCGCGCGCAGTAAGTGTAAAACGTGGCGCCAAACTAACCGCATTTTTTATTTTCACGATATTATTACTTATATTTGTTTTAGCGCCAAAGCCTAGTTTACTCACCTATAAAAAATCAGCCATGGTTAGCAAAAGTATTTATTGGCCAGGGCTATTTGCCAATAAACCAAAGCTACTGGATTCAACGCTGCACCCTAGACTAGATAAGCATCGCAGAACACTATACCTCTGTGTAGATCTTCAGCAACCACAAAGCTGCCAAAAATATCATGTTATTGCTGAAGAGGGATTATTTTCGGTATTAATGACCTACCTTTAGCATTAAAAAAACTAATCTGAAAATTTAAAATTACTTGGTTGAAAGCTGTGCAAAAGATCAACATAATGGCGCTCCTTTTTTCAACAACTGAACTATTGAAACGACCATGCTAAACGAGCTAGATTGGCTTTTAAATACATTACTACTTGCACTAGGTTTAGGTGCATTCTTTATCAACCAACTGAAACTGCTTCGCGTTGCTGCGATTAGTGCGTGTGGTTTGTTATTCCTATCATTTAGCTTAGATCTTATGTCGTCGAGTATTATTTCAAATATGAGTTTAGTGTTGATCAACACATTTTACTTGTTCAAAGTTTATACATTTGGGCAATTTAGCGTATCTCAGCATTAATTACTTCCCCTTAGAATATTTTATAGCCCAGTTTTTCTGGGCTTTTTTATATCTCACTGTTAAAAATCTTGGGTCTGGGTTTGAACTAAGCTAAAATTTATCTCGTAATAGGGTCTGTTGACCTTTCAAGGTTAAATTTGCAGCAGTCTGTTTGGTATTTAGGCAAGGCAGAGCCTATGTGGTGTGGTTATTCCCCATAGATAGGTGATAACGCAGCATCAATGCCAAACAGGCGCTGCCCTTTGGGTTCTACCTAGGGGCGATTTACTCTTTGTTGCTCGGTTTTTACTTAGCCCACTAGGTTACAAACCTCGCGCCGCGATTAAACCGCCCCTAGTTTGAACAAATTTTAATCCGCAAAGGTCAACAGACCCTTGCCTAATTTGAGATAAGCCCATGCCATTGTCAGATTTCGATTTATTCTTATCTTCTATGGAAGATGTTACCCCCATAACGCATGACACTGTGACCTTACCACCTAAAAACCATAAAGCGGTCATCGCCCAGCAAGAAAAAAATAAAGCAGCACAATCAGATTTAGTCTCTGAACAGTTCAATCCGTTGGATGAACCACTTGAATTACTCGATCCACTTGCCATATTAAGCTTTAAAAAAGAGGGCGTACAAAGCGCGGTTTTTAAAAATGTAAGATTAGCGAAATATCAGCTTGATGCGACGCTTGATTTACATGGGCAACTTTTAAAAAATGCACACGCATCATTATTAGCCTTTGTTCAAGACTGCCATCAGCGAAATATAAGAATGGTACTCGTTCGCCATGGCATAGGTATTAAAAATAAAACCAAGCCAGGGATATTAAAAAGTTACGTAAATCAGTGGTTACAAACAATTCCATGCGTTTTAGCGTTTCATACTGCACTTAGGCAGCATGGAGGAAGTGGTGCGACGTATGTTTTATTGAAGAAAAGTGATGATAAAAAGCATCAAAATAGAGAAATACACAGCAAGCGTAGCTAAATCTTGCTGTGAAAATAAGGGTCAGATCAGCAGCGCTGCCGCATTGGCTTGATTAAACCAGGCAGATATTCCTAATATAATGATAGATACAACCACGATGCTAATTTTTGCGCCCCCTTGATTGGGTTTCATAATTCATCCTATTTTTTTATTATTGTTAGAACTGTTTTTAACAATAATAAAAATTACAAATGTTAACAAGCTGTTTCTGTTAAAAATTAAACAAATTTTAATCCTTGAAGGCCAACAACTGCCAATTAATAACCTTGCTGCTTATCAATGCAATTTATTAATGGCTGTTTCGCTTTTAAACGCAAAATGTTTTCTGCTATTTGTTCAATAACACTATCCAGATCTGACAACGCAGCACAGTGCGGTGTTAAAGTAATACCTGGATGCAACCAATAAGGGTGTTCGCTTGGCAGTGGTTCACTGGCAAACACATCAAGCGTTGCTGCGCGTATACGTGTATTGTTAAGTGCATCAAGTAAATCAGCTTCTACTATATGCCCACCTCTGGCCACATTAATCACCACAGCATGTTCAGGCAGTTGCTCAAGTAACTGTTTATTAATAATGCCTTGGGTACTGCTGGTAAGCGGTAATAAACATACTAAATAATCGGTTTGCGCAAGCATCTGTGTTAAGCCGTCATCACCATGATAGAGTGTCGCAATGTTTGATGTTTTAGGGCTTCGGCTCCAAGCATTTACGTTAAAACCGTTATTAACCAGCCTCTGTGCACATGCTTGACCTAGTTCGCCAAACCCTAAAATGCTTACTTGATTATGTTTATGCGCTCTTTTAGGTTTCCATATACTTTGCTGTTGCTTTATTGCATATTCTTTTAATCGCAATTTTTGTGCTAATACATGGGTAAGTACGTATTCAGCCATATCGTTGGCTAACTGTTTATCAACAATACGCACGACCTCTACATCCGCAGGTAATAAACTTAAATCAATGCTATCAACGCCTGCGCCAAATGATGACACAGCCTTTAGGTTTGGTAACGTGGGCCACAGTGATGCAGGCGCATTCCACGCTAAAACGAACTCTACACTCTCTAAATTTTGGCAATCATTAAGTTCTTCAATTCGAATACTAGGCAATCGTGATTTCATTTTTGCTATTAATTTTGTGTTGTCTCGGCCTGTTATAGCCACCAAAACTGACATGATGATTCCTTAAAAAGTAACCCTAAATAATAGTACTGGTATGGTTCAATTCAATAGTATGTAAACGGTTTTAAAAAGTCACACAACTGACCGCGTATTGTCATATCCGCACTCTAAGCTAAACATATTGGCTTTGGCCTAGTATAAAAAAGAGGTGCGTATGATCAGTGTAGATAAAGTAATTGCGACTAACTTACCACAGTTAACTAACTCATTTAAAATAAAAAAACTGGTAAAAAAGAGCCTTAGCTACTTATTACATGAACAAGAGTTTACAAACTTTGCAACAACTTATCCCCATCTTCAAGGAATAGAATTTGTCGAGCAAGTACTTGATGAACTTGATTTTGACACTCGCTATAAAGCTAAGCAAATAGAAAATATTCCCAGTGAAGGGAAAATTGTCATTATTGCTAATCATCCAATTGGATCCTTAGATGCGCTTGCATTAATTAATGTGTTATCGACGGTGCGTGCCGATTTAAAAGTCGTGGCTAACCGAATGCTAATGACCGTTGATGCAATGCATTCATTATTACTACCCGTTGATAATTTGTCGGGGCAAAGTAAAAAACAAGAGCTTAGTAATATCCACCAGCATTTAAAAAATGAAGGAGCATTACTTATTTTCCCTGCGGGTGAAGTTTCTCGACTTCGACCAACAGGGATCAAAGACTGTAAATGGAACAGCGGGTTTTTACGTATCGCTAAAAAAGCCAATAGCCCAATTTTACCCATACATATAAAAGCCAGAAACAGCCCGCTTTTTTACGGTGCCTCTATGCTATATAAACCGCTTGCCAGTTTATTACTAGTCAAAGAAATGTTTAAACAGCGCCAAAAATCGCTCGAATTTGAAATAGGCGCCTCCATTGCTCCTGAATCTTATTTAATACCCGATTTAAAAGACAAGGAAGTGGTCGAGCTTATACGAAAACAGCTGTACCGTTTAACCACTAAAAAAACACTGCCACTAAAAACTCATGCCCCTATTGCCTCACCAGAGTGTAAAAAAGAATTAAAAAAAGCCATCGAAAGCTGTGAACATTTAGGTAAAACCAGTGATGGCATGGTTATTTATTTATACCAATACCAAGGCAGCTCACCGTTATTTCGTGAACTTGGCCGCTTACGGGAAATTGCCTTTCGTGCAGTAGGTGAAGGCAGTGGCAATCGCCGTGATATAGACAAATACGACATGCATTATCAACACTTAGTCTTATGGGATGCACAATCACTCGAACTAGTTGGCGCTTACAGATTAGCCTGCGCGCAGGATGTGATTGAACAGCACTCTCAACGTGGGCTTTATACCGATAGCTTATTTAATTATACCCAAGAGATGACGCCATACTTCAAGCAAGGCATAGAATTAGGCCGTAGTTTTGTACAACCCAAATACTGGGGAAGAAAAAGCCTCGACTATTTATGGTATGGCATTGGTGCCTTTATTAACCGCTACCCTCAGTATCGTTACTTATTTGGTGCCGTGAGTGTGTCAAACGCACTGCCAGAGCAAGCAAAATCCTTACTGGTACATTATTATCAGCACTATTATGGCTCTGAAAAGTCACTCGCAACGCCTAACAATGCTTTTCGTCATACCCGTGAGCAGCAGATTCAATGCACTAATTTGTTTATGGGTAACAACATCAAAGAAGACTTTGTAGAACTTAAACACATACTGGCTAATATGGGCACCCATGTACCCACACTATTTAAACAATACACCGAGCTATGTGAGCCAAATGGGGTAACGTTTTTAAGTTTTAGTATTGATCCGCAATTTAATAATTGTATTGATGGATTGGTATTGGTCGACCTTGAGAAAGTAAAACCGAGTAAAGCAAAACGCTATTTGGGAGCGCAAGACACCGCCTCAATAAACTAAGCTTTGCCGTTAAAATATTAACTTAAGCGCCTAAGCTTGGGCGCTTAAAGTTAAATACTTAAACTTAGGCAATTTCATATTTATCTAATCTCCTGATTATTAGATTGGCTAAATATATGTACTAATAGTTGGGTGTATATTTTCTCTATTTGTAACAAGTCGCTAATGGGTACATGTTCATTAACTTGATGAATGGTCTGGTTTAAAACCCCGCACTCTATCACTTGCGTGTTTTTACTTGCAAAAAATCGCCCATCTGAAGTCCCGCCGCTGGTACTAAGTACTGGATAGCTTCCGGTCACGTTAAATATTGCCTGCTCTAGCTGGGCGAGTAAGCATCGCTCTGCCCTATGGCTTGTATAATAAGGTTCACATGGACGCTCCCATTGCACCGTTAAATATTCGTTTAAATCATTCAGTGCAGTAAGTACCAGCTGTTTCACATCTGTACTTTTATACCCATGGCTGTAGCGAATATTAAACGTAATATCACATTGAGCAGGCACTAAATTATCAAGCACGTTATCAATATTAATACCGGTAACTTGCAAGCTTGTTTTTGAGCTTGGCTCATCTAAAAGCCAATCAATTTGGATTAATCTATTCACTACTTCAGCGCTGATATGCGCAGCATTGATGGTATTTTCAGGATAGGCCACGTGTCCTGCTTTTCCTTGAATAGTTAAACGCGCTGACAGCGCGCCACGTCGGCCATTTTTTATGGTGTCGCCCACTTGCAAATGACTTGTTGGCTCACCAACAATACAGCCATCAAGCACAACACCTTGTTGTGCTAGGCGTTTCGCAATCAACACTGAGCCATGCTCTGCTTCACCTTCTTCATCAGAGGTGATCAACCAATACAAGGAGCCCTGCTTTTGCTGCGCACTATGTATTAGCGACTGCGTTGCACTGAGCATGGCTGCAATGCCCCCTTTCATATCAGCGGCACCACGCCCATAAATCGCATCATTAATTATTTTTCCGTCAAACGGATCAGCTAACCAGCCACCTTGCGCAGCAGGGACCACATCAATATGACCAGAAAATGCCACCACAGGGCCTGCTCCAAAAGATATTTTAGCAATTAAATTAGTGACATTATGGGCACTAAACTGTTCAATGCTAAAACCTAAATCAGTTAGCTGATGTGCCAGCCACTCAATACCACCTGCGGAATTAGGCGTAATTGACTTAAATCGGATCAGCGTTTGTAAGTGACTGAGCGTTTTTAACTGTGGAATAGTTAAGTACGGCGCGGGTACTTTTTTGTTGATAGCTTTTGTCATAATAAACACACCTCGTTTTAGCAGTGTATTTATTACAACGACTTTTTATGACCGCATTATGAAAATACAGGCTAACGTGTGCCCTCTTCTATTAATGTTTCTCGTGTCACCTGCACAATGTGTTTATCTTCTCTGGTTAATCTGGTTTTTTTCCATGCGCCACGCATAAACCAAGCGAACGCTATCAGTGCGATGGTTATGTTCGTAATTGCAAACGAATACCATATTCCCTGATCGCCAAGCAAAGTGTGATTAGAAAGAATATAAGCGGCAGGAAACTGCACCACGCATTGTGATAATAACGCGATAATCATGGCATTAAGCATATTCCCAGAGGCACGAAAAGCAGCAACAATACAAAGCTGAACACCAATTCCCCCCCAGCTTAAACACATCACTTGAACAAACTGCGCGCCTTTATTTATTACACTGTTATCTTCGGGAATAAAAAATGCCACCAGCGTATCAGCATACAAGTAAGCAATGCCCCCAACAAAAGAAAGGCCTATTAATCCCCACATACTGGCAAGCTTCGTTATTTGCTCAGCCCGTTTAATATTGCCGGCGCCCATATTTTGCCCCACCAAGGTTGATACCGCCATTGATAAACCCATGGCAGGGATCATCACCATTTGCAAAATATTAGAGCCCACGCCATAAGCCGCAATGGTAACGGTTCCAAAGCTTGCCACTAAAAATGACATGATAATCAAGCCAAAAGCACGTGTTGATAATTCAATAGAGCCAGGCGCTCCTAAGAAAAAAGCCCGTTTCATATATTGCCAATCGGGATAGAAACTTTTTAGCTGTAATTGAATCCCATGGCGACCGCGTAAAAATATAATAATGCCCGCCAGCGCCGCTAAACTTTGTGTAACTAAAGTCGCTAGCGCAGCGCCCATAACGCCAAGCCCTTCAAAACGGCCATAACCAAAAATAAATAGCGGATCGAGAATAAAATTAAGTAACACTGTGGTGCTAACTATGATTAAAGGTACTTTAGTTTGCCCTATACCCCGCATTAGCGATTGGAACATAGCGTAAATAAACACAAAAATAACGCCAATAAAGGACACATGCATAAACTTAAGTGCATCACTGTAAACCGCCTGCTCAACGCCTAGCAGTTTTAAAAAGTATGGGGAAAGTACATAACCTAGAAGCCCTAACACTAAGGCGGTAAATGCAACCATTAACACCGTTTGCGCTGCAACATGGTTCACTTTATCTTGCTGACCTGCGCCCATGTATTGCGCCGATAATATAGCACCGGCCATTGCAAGCCCAGAGCCTATAGCAATGACTAAAAAAGTGATCGGGGTACTAATAGACACTGCAGCGACTTGGGTTGCTCCTAATCGCCCAACCCAAAATGCATCCGTAAGCTGATAAGCCGACTGCAATATATTAATGAGGATAATAGGAATACCTAATTTCAACAGCGCTTTAGCAATGGAGCCTTGAAGAAATAGTTGACCAGAGGGAGTCATGAGGTCGCTTACTTTTATTAAACCGTGAACATAGCCTTAGTTTAACAAAACTAGCTGATTATATTATGAATACTTCGTTTGCGGCTTGTATTTAAGTGATCAGTCAATAATTTTTAAGCACTAATTAAGTAAAAGTTTAATCTAAATCAATAAATAGAGGCTCTTTACTCATCCGCTTTTGAAACTTTGATCTAGAACAGGTTTTTATTTTTAACCTCGAGCAATAATAGCCTCAATCAACAAATAGTCACACAGTAGTTCACGGAGAACAACATGAAAACTAAACTAAGCATTGCAATACTTACTTCTTTACTGGCTCTTTCTCCTGCAGCACACGCTAACTTTAGTGTTAATGTTGGCGCAATTAATGTTAATCCAGATAACGATGGTTCAAAAATTAACGAAGCACCTACTCTAGGCTTAAAAGGCGACTCAGATACTCAGTTAGGTATTACTGTAGATTACGCATTTAACGACCAATGGGTATTAGAGCTTATTGCAGCAACGCCGTTTTCTCATGATGTAGAAGGTACTGGTGGTTTAGCTGGTAATAAAATTGCTGATATTAAACATTTACCACCATCACTGGTTGCACAATACCACTTTTTAGATAGCAGCTATGCACTTCGTCCGTTTGTAGGTGTGGGAATTAACTATACGACGTTCTTTGACGAACAGCCTTCTGCAGCACTTAAAGCAACGTTAGGAACTAACGATGTAGAAGTAAAACTAGATGATTCATTTGGTTTTGTTGCTCAAGTAGGTGCTAACTACAAGATTGATGAAAAATGGGGCCTACACGCTATGGTATCTATCATGGATATTGATACTGATGCGACTGTTTATGCTAATGGCGCAAAAGCATTAACATCAACCGTGTCACTTGACCCTGTTGTTGCCATGTTTGGTCTTAAATACTCGTTTTAATAACGTTTATGTGTGTGTTAAAAAGGCCGTTAGGCCTTTTTTTTTGCCTGTGTTTAGCGAGGTAAGTTATTTACTTTTTTTTGCTCAAGCATTTCTTTCCAGTGAATTATTTCAGCCGGTAAAATGGGTGCAACCCCGTCAAAGCCTGCAACCTCGAGCATATGCTCAACACTGACCACCCCTTTCTTACTTTTAAACACGCCGCGCACATAAGCAATGGCATGTAAGCCCCGCTCAGAATGAAACTTTTGTTCAATGTAAAAGTATTTATGATCCCAGCCAACCAAACGCGTACTAATGGTAAAACGTTGCATTGGCTTAATATCGCGGATGTAGGTAATAGCTGTCGCATTAACAATAGGAAACCAACGACGTTTCATTATTTGCTTAAGCAAACCAACCCGTTCAGTCATCCAGGTACGCGACAAGTCCATCATCGCTAAATAGCGCGAATTGGTTAAATGCAAATTAATATCGCAGTCACTTGGTAATGCTTTGTAGTCTATATCAACCATATCTAACAACGATTGATAGTCACGATTACGTTTAATTTTAAAAAATAACAGCAGCAGTCTAAAATATAAGTTCACAGTAGAGGTCTTACCAGTTGAGTTTTTATCAGTGTATCATAGCGATTGACTCCTTTGGTTGTTTTTGAACCAAGGAATCAATCACTAAATGAGGATGTTTGGGTATCTATCTTTAAACTTTAACCGTTTTGCGGTTAATGCCGTAATCACGCAATTTATTAGCCACAGCAGTATGACTCAGTCCCAAGCGTTTAGCTAACTGACGAGAGCTAGGATAGGCAGGATAAAGCTTACGCAGTAAGGTGGCTTCAAAACGCTTAACCGCTTGATCAAGCGAGCCCTCAAAATCAGACTCTAAATAGCCTAAATCATGGGTAAACGTAGGTAACTGTAAATGTTCAACGCGCAGTTCACTGTCTTCTAACAACGATACCGCACGGTAAATCGCGTTTTCTAATTGGCGTACATTGCCAGGCCATGGGTAATCTTGTAAAAACGTTAAACATTCTTCAGATAACTCGGGGACTGTATGGCCATTTTGCTGCGCATATTTTTGAATAAAGTGTTCAGCAAGTGGCCCAACATCCGCTTTACGATCTCTAAGCGGCGCAATTTCCAGTGTTAATACATTAATTCGGTAGTATAAATCTTCTCTAAATACGCCCTCTTGAACCATTGCTGGTAAATCTTTTTGCGTGGCAGCAATAATACGCACGTTCACTTTAACTTCGTTTTCGTCGCCAACTTTTCTAAATGTACCGTCTTGTAAAAAACGTAGCAATTTAGTTTGTAGCTGCGTCGACATTTCACCTACTTCATCTAAAAATACCGTTCCACCATCCGCTTGTTCGAGTACACCACGTTTAGGCGCTGCGTTTTCTTCATACCCGGCATAACCGAATAGTTCGGACTCAGCAACATCATCTGGTAACGAGGCACACGATAAAGCAATAAATGGTTTTACTGAGCGGTTAGATGCATAGTGACAAGCTCGTGCTAGCAACTCTTTACCCGTCCCCGTTTCACCCGTAATAAGAATGGGAGCTTCAAGTTGCGCCATTTTTCGCGCTTCGCGAACCACACGGCGCATCGCCGTGCTAAAGTTATGAATAGTCGCGAAGCTTTCTTGGCCATAACGCCTAAAAGCACTCACTTGCTGACCTAAACGGCTTTGCGATTTTATATTAATTACCGCACCCGCTAATACATCGCCTTCGCTGCCTTGAGGGACCGCAATAGGCAGAATATCAGCAATAAAATCTTCACCAGCTACTTCAACACGCGTGGTTTGCCCCAGTACTTCTTTGCCCTCTAACCAACGGGTAAAGTTAAAGCCTTTGAGCAAATTATTAATATTAGCACCGGTGACTTCTTTTTCTGTGAGTTGTAAATCTTTGCAGGCTGCGTCGTTACACAGGCGTACCCACCCTTTAGCATCAATAGATATAACGCCATCAGGAAGTGCTCTTAATAAGGTGTTAAGTTCATTATGCTCACGTTCAGACGGTAAAAACGCGGTTGTGCGTACATCATGTACACCATCGATTAAGCGAATAGACGGCATGATTTTTTGAAATTGTTCAAATTCAATCTCAGGAAAACTCACATACATACGACAATTTACTGAGTCGACTTCAATCCCCTTTAAGTCAACATTGTAGCTAACTAAAATATTAAGAATCTCTTGAGCAATACCAACTCGGTCTGCACAGTGAATATCTAAACGCATACACCCTCAGGTAAGGAAAAACTAGTTGGCGTGAATAATACGCTAACTCTGTTTACGAGCATAGTTTATTGTAAAGAAATTTGGACGAAAAAATGTTTTTTTACTAACTAGAGGGCTTTTTCAAGCACTTAACGCATTCAAGCTTGGCTGTTCACTAAAAGTCGGGGTTATTGCAACTCAATTTAGTCAAGCTGGCCTTGTATAAATTATATGCTGCAATGAGCGAATCATTACTGTCCATACGCCAATATTCGCTCATGTTTAATCTAAGTGGTGATTATTAAATTAAAGTAGTAAAGGTTAACTATTATTAAAAATTTAGTAGCTGTAACTACCCGTAAAACAAAGCTTTTATTTATTTTTCAAGCTGTATTTAAACAGTGTTAAAGATAACGTTGGTATGACAATGTTACCTATGATGTTAAAGATATTTTTTGATAAGTTTAGGTGTTTACTGCAGCAAATAGGGGTTCACACACTGGTATTTAACAATTACATAACCGATGTATGATAGCGCGCTCAACGCTTCCCCTCGCACAAAGGTCTATGTATACTTAGGCGCAATTGTAACTAGGATAAGGGTGTGACTCTTACCTAAACGTATAGCTGCGTTTAGCAAACCATTACCTTAGCTGCATAAAAAACACTGATGATCGAGCATTTATTATACTTTTTATGAGTAAAAATTTAGCTAAATAAAAAACCACAAGGTCATCAAAACAATAATGAATTAGGAAGTAAATATGAGTTCAAATTCTGACAGTGGCTGGTTTGGTCACCCTAAAGGACTTTCAACCCTGTTTTTCACAGAAATGTGGGAACGAATGAGTTACTACGGTATGCGAGCGATGCTCGTATTATTTATGACAGCAAGTTTACAACAAGAAGGCCTAGGATTTACCGTTGCTTCTGCTGCTGCAATTTATGGCTTATACACAGGTTCAGTATACTTTTTAGGTTTACCTGGTGGTTGGTTAGCAGATAGATTGTTTGGTGGCCAAAAAGCAGTATGGTATGGCGGTATTATTATCATGTGTGGCCATATTATCTTAGCCGTGCCACATGAATATTCATTTTTCATTGGTTTGATCTTTGTTGCAACAGGTACTGGTTTACTTAAACCTAATATCAGTGCCATGGTTGGTCAGCTTTATACTGACGAAGATGAGCGCCGTGATGGTGGTTTCGCTATTTACTACATGGGTATTAACTTAGGTTCTTTAATTGGTTACTACGTGTGTGGTTACTTTATGGAAAACGTAGGTTGGCACTGGGCATTTGGTGCCGCGGCTGTTGGTATGGGTATTGGTTTAATTCAATACAAGCGCACACTTAAAAACTTACCAGATCACAGCGCATTACCTGCTAACCCATTAAGCCCTAAAGGTACTTCGCGCGCATGGGGCGGTATTGCTGCATTTATTATCGCGACCGCCGGTGTTACCGCTGCTGCGATGACAGGTGCTATTGTCATTAACCCATCGATTGTTGCAGGGTACACCGCAGTTATATTTACTGTTATCTTTTTCGTTTACTTTGGCCTTATATACTTCAAAGGCAAACTAACCGATGCTGAAAAACAAAGAATGTGGGCGCTATTTTTAGTCTGTGTCGCTTCAGCCTGTTTTTGGTCTGGCTTTGAACAAGCCGGTTCTTCATTAAATCTGTTTGCTCGTGACTATACAGACCGTCTGGTTGGCACATTTGAAATTCCAACGACTTGGTTCCAATCTCTAAATTCATTGTTCATTATTGCGCTATCGCCATTCTTTGCCGCTTTTTGGATTAATTTATCTAAAAAAATGGTCTCGCCTACTTACAGCGTAAAATGTGCGTTGGGCCTCGTTATTATGGCTTCAGGCTTTTTAGTAATGTTTATGGCAGCACACTATGCCGCTGAAGGCTTAAAAGTAGCACCTTATTGGCTTGTTACTACGTATTTCTTACACACAGTGGGTGAGCTTTGTTTAAGCCCAGTTGCATTGAGCGCTGTAAGTAAATTATCGCCTCGCCGCTTTACTGGTCAAATGATGGGGGTATTTGTACTTACATACTCTATCGGTAACGTTATTTCAGGATTACTTGCTGGTAACTTTGATCCTAACAATGTTGAAGAAATCCCGAACCTTTACCTACAAATTGCCTTATTTAGTATCGGTGTAGGTATCATCTTAGTACTGATGAGTTTTAAAGCTAAAATATGGGAAAAACAAGGTTTAGAACAAACCGCACCAACACAATAATTTAGATTTATCACACGCATAATTATGAGCTTTGATAAATGATATCAAATACCTCCTGTAGTTAACTGCAGGGGGTATTTTTATGGCCGCTTGATTAAACCCCACAATTTTTACATTCAGCCGTTTATTATTTATACCTCATCACTGTGCATAAACGAGTTTATAGCAGCAAACCATCAATACTCTTTGATTTTATATATATCGCAGCTAACCAAACTCATTAAAAGTGTAAATAATAAAATACAAAAACCGCACTTTTTTAAGCGCAAAAAAACTAAAAACACATATAAATAAATTAAATTAAACTATTAACAATCAATAATTTAACAAGAAAACCTGCACTTTCATCTCGCTACCTAATTTTTACTTTCACCTGCTCGTATGTAAATAAACAACATACTTTGATAACCGTCTCGTAAAATTTACACACGCGCTATTTACTAAATAACAACACCCTCTTCCCCAAAACACCAATCTGGTTAATCATGCAGGCAATACGATAACTAATAATCGCAGTGCTTAATTGCGGGAGTAATTATAATGAGTGAAGTAAATAACCCTTTAGGTTTGGTTGGTATTGAATTTACCGAGTACGCAACACCCGATGCCGATTACATGGATAAAGTGTTTACCGATTTTGGTTTTTCAAAGTTAAAAAAATTCAAAGGTAAAGACATTGTTTATTACAACCAAAACGATATTCATTTTTTACTAAATAATGAACGCGATGGTTTTTCAGCTGAATTTGCTAAAAATCATGGCCCAGCAATTTGTTCTATGGGTTGGCGCGTAGAGAACGCTCAAGCGGCGTTTGAAGCTGCGGTTGAACGTGGCGCTAAGCCAGCTACTGATGCAGCAAATAAAGACTTACCGTACCCTGCTATTTACGGCATTGGCGACAGCTTAATATACTTTATTGAACAGTTTGGCGATAAAGGCTCTATCTACGCAAACGACTTTGAAGATTTAGCTGAGCAAAACGTCGTTAATGATAAAGGGTTCTTACGTATCGACCACTTAACTAACAACGTTTATAAAGGCACAATGGAAACATGGGCTAACTTTTATAAAGACGTGTTTGGTTTTACCGAAGTGCGCTACTTTGATATTAAAGGCCAAAAAACAGCCTTACTCTCTTATGCATTAAAATCACCTTGTGGCACTTTCTCTATTCCAATCAATGAAGGTAAAGGTAACGACAATAACCAAATTGATGAATACCTAGGCGAATACAATGGCCCAGGTGTACAGCATTTAGCCTTTTTAACTGACGACTTAGTGAGCTCACTTGATAAGTTAGATAAATCAACTATCGCCACTTTAGATATTATCCCTGAGTACTACGATACTATTTTTGACCGTGTACCATGGGTTAAAGAAGACAAAGAAAAGATTCGTGAGCATCAAATCCTGGTTGATAGCCAAAGCGAAGATTGCTACTTATTGCAAATTTTCTCTAAAAACTTATTTGGCCCTATCTTCATTGAGATGATTCAACGTGTTGACGATGGTGGCTTTGGTGAAGGTAACTTCCAAGCGCTGTTCGAATCAATCGAGCGAGATCAAGAACGCCGCGGCGTTTTATAATTAAAATTATGACTCTAAAAAGCAGCGTATTTCGCTGCTTTTTGTCGTTTAATCGTAACTAAGAGAGCTTATCTCTCTTTGCGTGTTTAAATCGCGCTTTTCATCACCATATAACTAGTAGATATTTAAAACTTGCTGGTGCTATGTTCTTATTTAATAAATTGATATGTGCGACCAACTAAACCAAAGGAAATGTAATGAGTTTAATTAACGAAACCCATGATATAAATTTAACTAGCTGGGTTGCATCAGCAAATGATGCACAATGTGACTTCCCTATCCAAAATCTACCTTTTGCCGAAGTACGTCGCAAAAATAGCAACGAAGCTTTCCGTGGCGCGGTTGCCATTGGCGATCAGGTTATTGATTTAGCAAAAGTAAATGAACTCGCTATTTTTAGTGGCGATGCTCAAGTCGCCATTGCTGCAGCAAGTAAACCTACACTAAATGAGTTTATGGGTCTGGGTGAGCAATATTGGTCAGCCCTACGTTTAGCATTATCGAAAGCATTACGTGAAGGTTCTGAGCATCAAGAACAACTTACACACGCACTTATTGCGCAAAGCGAGATTGAATTTGCTCTGCCGTGTCGCATTGGCGATTACACCGACTTTTACACCTCGATTTATCATGCTACGGCCGTAGGTAGTTTATTTCGCCCTGATAACCCACTGCTACCGAATTACAAGTGGGTACCGATTGGTTATCACGGTCGTTCGTCATCTATTGGCGTATCTGGTCAGCAGTTCCATCGCCCTAAAGGACAAACTAAAGCGCCAGACGCAGAAGTACCTTCATTTGGTCCGTGTAAGCGTCTTGATTACGAACTTGAACTGGGTATTTACTTGGGTAAGGGTAATGAACTGGGTGATGCTATTGCCATTGAAAATGCTGAAAAACATGTGTTTGGCTTTTGTGTTTTCAACGATTGGTCAGCACGTGATTTACAAGCATGGGAATACCAACCGCTTGGTCCATTTTTAGCAAAAAACTTTGCATCAACCGTGTCACCATGGATTGTAACTACCGAAGCACTTGCACCATTTAGAACAAGCTGGACGCGTGATGAAAATGATCCGCAACCATTGGAATATTTAGAATCAACGGCTAACCGTGATCAAGGCGCATTTGATATTCAAATGGATGTTAAAATTCAAACGCAAAAAATGCGTGATGAAGGCTACAACCCAACACAAGTGTCTAAATCTAGCTTTAAGCATTCTTACTGGACTGTGGCACAAATGGTGACTCACCATACGGTAAACGGTTGTAACTTTATGCCAGGCGACATGCTGGGCTCTGGAACGCAATCAGGCCCAACTCATGAAGAAGCAGGTTCATTACTTGAGCTTTCTCGTGGTGGTAAAGAAAAAATCACCTTAAGCAACGGCGAACAGCGTAGCTTCTTGGAAGACGGCGACAACGTGATAATGCGTGGCTGGTGTGAAAAAGAAGGTTTTGCACGTATTGGCTTCGGCTGCGTAGAGAGTACGGTATTGCCAGCAAAATAATTGTAAAATCAATAAACTAGTAAAAAAGGGTGGCCGAATAAGCCGCCCTTTTTTATTAATTAAGCCATAGTTACAATTTTTTTCTGGCTTTTTTAGTTGAAATTGCTATCTTGAATCCGTTAATAGCCAGTAAATATGTGACATGTCTGTATTCATAAAATCTTTTTTTCATAAAAACTTCCCAGCTCGCCAGCTGCTTATTCGCCAAAATGGCGAAGTAAAGCATGTAGTTTTGGCACCATGGTTACAAGTTTCTGTACTCGCTATTATTATCACCGCTATTGTGTGGATGAGTGTCTCTAGTATTCGTGTG
This sequence comes from Pseudoalteromonas issachenkonii, assembly GCF_002310795.1. Taxonomy (NCBI): domain Bacteria; kingdom Pseudomonadati; phylum Pseudomonadota; class Gammaproteobacteria; order Alteromonadales; family Pseudoalteromonadaceae; genus Pseudoalteromonas; species Pseudoalteromonas issachenkonii. The sequence goes on along the minus strand of NZ_CP011030.1, from coordinate 1,038,825 downwards.
TATATGCAAACACACCAAATATCTCATATCGAACAAACTCAACTTGATAAGCAAGCGCAGTGGCAACAAAAAGTAAAGCAGCAGCAGCAACGCTATGCATTACAACAAGAACAGTTAGCTGAACTAGAACAAAAACAAGCTTTATTACAAGGTATGATTGAATCATTGCCTGCTTCTATTAGCAAAGACGCCATTAAATTAGAGGGTGAGCTTGACTCCTCCCCTATAAATGAGAGTGAGAGCGAATTCCATGAGCCGCTCGAAGACGACAAGTCACAAAACAAACATGCCCATAATAGCGCCACCAGTTTTGAGCAGCGCTATACTTTACTAAATGAACAATACGATACTAATTTTACCTTATTAGCTGCGCAAATTAATCAACGCCACGACGCTATTTTAGAGATATTGCAAGACACAGGTCTCGAAAATGCACTTGCACAGCACCTCGCATTAGCGGCACAAACAACGGCGCAAGGTGGCCCGCTGGACATACTTGATGAAAGTAAAATACCCAATACATTTTTAGCCATTGCCGATAAGTTGCTTGTTTTAAATCAGCTAGAAAACTTTTTAACCGCCTTGCCGAACACATTACCCTTACCTGCCGCAAAATATTATATTTCGAGCAACTTTGGGCTTCGAAAAGATCCCATGAATAAAAGACGCGCATTTCATAAAGGCGTTGATTTAGCTGGCTGGCATAAAACAGAAATTTTTGCCCCTGCCGATGCAACGGTACGCCGAGCTGGCCGCAATGGTGGTTATGGTAACTTTATTGAATTAGAACATAAAAATGGCGTTGTAACGCGCTTTGGTCACTTAAACAAAGTTAATGTTAAAAAAGGCCAAGTTGTTGCAAAGCACGATGTCATTGGTTTAATGGGCAGTACCGGAAGAAGTACAAGTACTCATTTACACTATGAAGTATTAATAGACGACAAGCATGTCAATCCACTAAAAATAACAAAGGCGCTTTCTCGTGTTTGGTAAAAATAAACAAGCAAAAACGGACTCATCAATCAAGCGAGTGAGTCATACTCCCTCAATTATTTCTAACGATGTGCGTATTACGGGCTCTTTAGTTAGCCAAGGTGAAGTGCAACTCGATGGACGTATTGACGGTGATATTAAAGCTGAGCATTTAGTTATCGGCTCCTCCGGTGTTGTTGAAGGCGTTGTTGAGGCGAGCAGCGTTGTTGTTAAAGGTAAAATCATAGGCTCTTTAAATGCAAGCGAAGTGAAGATCGAAAATAATGCCCATGTACTTGGCGATATTTTTCATGACACACTAAGCATAGAAGCCGGTGCGATTATTGAAGGTAGTTTAAAGCAGCGCTTTGAAAAAGAAGTCATTGAGCATGCTAAAGATAAACCAAAACCGGTTAACGATGTAAAAGCCATTGTTGATAATGAAGACAGTGGCCTTTCGTTTGTAAACAAGTCGTCTACTGCAAAAAGTTAAACCTGAACAAAAAATGGTTTAGTCAATAAACTAAACCATTGTTTTTAATGCTTTATATAAAAAATATAATTTAGCAATTACTTCTTCTTTGTGATGTACATGGTTATATCTGCAGTAAACACCAACTCATTTCGGGTATTGTAAAGCTTTACCGGCACCACTAAATCTTCTTTATCAATCCATTGATGAGGTAACTCAATTTCAGCAATCGCGGTAACGTCTGTGTCTACTTTAGCTAAATAGTGTACTGTCATACCTTTAGGTATCCAACGGTGTGTTTTATACGGTACCGTCGCATCCACCATTACTCCTGCACACAGCTCAGCCAAATTACATTGAGCAATCGCATGAATTGTTCCAATGTGATTATGTACACGGCGTGTGTTTTTAACCACAGCACTACAGTGCCCTGCTTTTAAATCTAAAATAGTGGGTTTCATAGAGCCAAAATAAGGTGCCTTGAAACACACTGCTTTACTGAAAAGCCAGTTACCGCATGGCCACTTTTTAAATTTATGCCATGTTTTTATTAATGCAGACTCATTACTCATTATTATTTTTCCATTGTCTTTGCTTAAAAAGCAAATTAACACATCGGATCAGTTTAAAGAAGTGTGATACTTAAACAAAAATAATCATAATAAGGTTAAAAGTAGGTAACTTGGCTGATACATCGGCCATAAGCCCTTTCTTTTTCATCAGTCGCCACTTAAAATACCGACAAAAGGAGACCTGATGCATACACAGCCCGCTAAACCCAATTTTACTTTATTACTTATATTAGCGTTACTCGTCATTTTTTGTCCGATGGGCATTGATATTTACCTGCCTGCCTTTCCCACTATCGCAGAGCAATTCTCAGTGAGCGAAAAGCAAGTACAGCAAACGGTGGCTATTTTTATGCTTACTGTTGGTTTGGGGCAGTTAATTGCAGGTCCACTCGCTGATCGTTTTGGCAGAAAGCCCGTCGCCTTAACTGGGGTCGCTTTGTATGGACTGGCGGCATTGGGTGCATATTATGCTCCTAGCTTTTTAGTACTGATGTTTGCTCGTGCTATTCAAGGGTTAGGCGCGTGCGCTACCTTTGTTGTCGCTTTTGCAATAGTAAGAGATAAGTTTGGTAGTGAACGCAGTGGCCAAATAATTACCTATCTAAACGGTATAGTTTGCTTTATTCCAGCATTAGCGCCCATTTTAGGTGCTTGGCTAACCGTACAGTTTGGTTGGCAAATGAACTTTCTATTTTTAACCGGTTTTGCATTACTGGGGTTTATTGTCACTTTGTTCTTGTTTAGGGAAACACGACCAGCAGACAGTCATTACCAGGGGCATATTTTAGATTTAAGACGCTTTTTCCCCATCATTTCAACTCCATTATTTTTATTTAATAGCTTGTTATGTATGGTCACTATGTCAGCTATATTGGTGTTTGTAACACTGGCTCCCGGTTGGCTCATTACTGAATTAGGTGGCAGCGTAGCCGACTTTACCTTTTGGTTCTCGCTCAATGCGGTGCTTAGTATTCTTGCTAGTTTTATTATGCCTATTTACATTAAACGTCAACCTAAAAGAGCCTTAAAAATAGGCCTTTTAGTGCTAGTGAGTGCCGGCTTACTTATGTTGTTATTAAGCCAATATAAAACGCCATTGGCATTAATGATCCCTATGTTCATTGCAGCATTTGGTTTTGCTTTAACACTTGGCTCTGCCGCTGGGCGTGCTTTGAGTTTATTTCCTAAACAAGCTGGCACCGCCTCTGCTCTTTTGGGAGCAATGCAAATGAGTGGAGCAAGCTTATTGGTTTTTATTACTCAATTCTTAAACTTATCAACCCCAGAGCTTATTGGTACGCACTTTCTATTATTAATTCCTTTTTGTTATTTACTGTTTCGTTATGCTAAATATGCTTAGCCACTAACGCATTTTCAATACTTCTCTCATTTTGGCTAATTCAGGTGCTACTTGATTAGCCGTCCCTAATCCAAACAAAACATATATTTTTTGTTTAAAAATAATTAATTTTTAGTTAAATAATTTCGTTTTTGTAGATAAAGCACCTTGTTTTTTGCTTTTTATTATTTTAATGTCGGTTTAAGTTAACAGAAAGTTAACCAATTAATTCTAGGATATTATAATATGAAAAAGAATAAACTCGCCTTAGCATTAGTTCTTACTGGTATTTTTGCAGCCGGAACTGCCCATGCTGCAAACGATCGCTTCATCATTCAAGTTGATAATAATAAAAAAGGTGTTGTTAAAGCGCTTACTAAAAAACTAGGTGGTGAGATTAAAGTAGATGGTAATGGATTTATTGCCGCAAAATTTACTGGTCAAGATTTAAGTAGCTTAAAAGGCCTACTCAACAACCCACATATTAAACTCATTGAAGAAGATCATAAGCGTATACCTATGTAATTATTTAACGATGATGTAGGCGATGCAATGCAGCAGCAAATTACGCCTTATGCCGTTTATCAATCACAGGTTGATCAAGTAACTTTTGATGCCAATGCAGGCATGAAAGTCTGTGTTATCGATTCCGGCTTAGATAGCTCAAACCCTGACTTTATTTGGGGCAACATCACCGGTGATAACGACAGTGGCACCGGTAATTGGTTTGATAATGGCGGCCCACATGGTACTCACGTAGCCGGTACAATTGGTGCTGCAGACAACAACCTTGGTGTGGTAGGTATGGCACCGGGTGTGGCAATGCACATTATTAAAGTATTTAACGAATCAGGCTGGGGTTACTCATCTGACTTGGCTCAAGCAGCAGATTTATGTTCTCAAGCAGGTGCGAACATTATTAGTATGAGCTTAGGGGGCGGCGGCTCAAACAGTACAGAATCAAATGCGTTTGCTAACTTTACCAATGCAGGCGGCCTTGTTGTTGCTGCCGCGGGTAATGATGGTAATAACGTACGTTCTTATCCTGCAGGCTACCCGTCAGTTATGATGGTTGGTGCTAATGATGCCAATAATCAAATTGCTGATTTTTCACAATTCCCAAGTTGTTCATCAGGTCGTGGTAAACGTGCAACAAACGATGAAACCATTTGTGTAGAAGTAACAGCCGGTGGTGTTGATACGCTATCAACCTACCCTGCAGGTATGGCTACAGCAGCGAGTATGTCAGCCGATGGCACAGCATATAATTCATCAGCAATGGAAAATGCAGGTCAAGTCACGGCGAGTGCCTACTTTATGGGGACCGGCGAAACAGTTGATCCAGAAGCGGCTGGTAAAGTATGTATGATTGACCGCGGCGTTGTTTCATTTTATGACAAAGTTGCTAACTGTGAAAACTCAGGCGGTTTAGGTGCGGTTATTATCAACAATGAAGCCGGCATGTTAAACGCAACACTAGGTGATACCAACGATACTTCAATTCCTGCTGTAGGCGCTGCATTTGAAGATCGTAGCGCATTAGTTGCTAGTACAAACGTGACAATTAATATTGGCGCAACTGATTATGGTTTTATGAGTGGAACGTCAATGGCAACGCCTGCAGTTTCAGGTATTGCTGCGCTAGTATGGTCTAACCATAGAGACTGTACAGGCACAGAAATTCGCGATGCGTTAAAAGCAACAGCGCAAGATCAAGGGGCTGCTGGTCGTGATGATTACTTTGGCTATGGTATAAAGCGGCAGACGCTGATGCTTACCTTACAGCAAACGGCTGTGCGGGTGGCGTTGATCCCGAGCCAGGCGTAGATGATATCTCTCTTAGCGCTTCAGGTTACAAATCAAAAGGCACTAAATTTGTTGATTTAAGTTGGAATGGCGCAGCAACAAGCCAAGTTGATATCTACCGCAATGGTAGCAAAGTCATTACCACTGCAAATAATAATGTCTACACCGACAGCATTAATACTAAAGGTGGCGGCACCTATACATATCAAGTATGTGAAGCGCTGAGCACTACGGTGTGTTCAAATAATATCGCCGTTAGTTTTTAATAAATTTAGCACTTCGTTATGTTTAAAAGCATAACGGCTAGTTTTATAACAATTTAGTATCCTCAACTTAGCGGGCAATATGCCCGCTTTTTATTTTTCTCATTGCTTGATAAAATCACTTACCACTTCTTTTTCGTACTATTTAATGATCAACCCTGACTTTTTGCTCTCATTTTTACTCGCCAGCTTTTTAATGGCCGTTGCGCCTGGGCCATCAAACGCGTTTTTAATGGCACAAACATTTGCTAACGGGCGAAAAGCAGGTATGCAAAGTGCTTTTGGCTTTGCCTTAGGTGGCGTAGTACATACATTTTTTGCAGTTATTGGTTTAAGTGCTATTTTAAAAGCCTCTGAAACAGCCTATGCCAGCGTACAATATGCAGGTGCAGCCTATTTATGTTACTTAGGTTTTATGATGCTTAAAGGCACGTTTATGCCACCATCTTGTGAGCAAAGCGATAAACCGCATGTTACAACCAATAAAAACAAAAATGTCATGTTTCAAGCCATGATGACAGAAGTGCTTAATCCTAAGGTGGCTTTGTTTTTTATTGCTTTTATCCCACAATTTGTTGACCCTAGCTTGTCATCTGCAACCTTTCAGCTGGCATTTTTTGGGCTACTTTATCCAATCTTTGCTTTTCCGATTGACTGCACGTATATTTATTTCGGCGATAAAATAGCTCAATTTTTTAGAAATCACCCAAATAGCCAGCTCTGGATTGATAGGTTCACAGGCATTGTATTTATTGCCTTGGCTATCAATTTATTACTCTAACTAATAAGAATCAGCATGGATCAAAAAATACAATCTCTACCTGCGCAAAAAAATATAGCCTTAGTAGCACATGACGGCAAAAAAGCCGCGCTTAAGTTATGGTGTGAAAAACATAAGGCCACTCTAAGTAAACACACTTTATATGGCACAGGGACTACTGGGCATTTAATTGAGAAAACAACAGGGCTTGATGTTATTCAATTATTAAGTGGCCCTATGGGCGGCGATCAACAACTCGGGGCGAAAATAGCGGAGCATGAAATACATGTATTAGTCTTTTTTTGGGACCCTTTAGCCTCGCAACCTCATGATCCCGATGTTAAAGCTCTGCTACGTTTAGCTGCTGTGTGGAATATTCCTGTGGCGTGTAATGAAGTGAGTGCCGATATGCTACTTAGCTCACCATTAATGGATATAGAGCTTGAGCGAACATTGCCAGATTACGAAAAATACCTCGCAACCCGACAAATATCTCTATAGCAGCTTACTTATAAAGCATGCTGGCCCATTTAGTAAGGCCAGCAGTTACACTACCAAAGTGATCACCGTTCACCATTTTTATGTTGCCTAAATGCTCACTCAACGCCGCTTTAATTAATGGAGACTGCGCACTCCCTCCCGTTAAGTAAATCACATCGGGATTGGTATTCGCATCAGTAATTGCCTGTTTAGCCAAGGTAACAATCTGACTAATGCTATCGTCAACAGCAAGCGCTAAATCAGCGACTGAAATATCTTTGCTTAATGAGTTATCTAAAAAGGCTAAATCACAATTAAAACTATTTGCGGATGTTAATGCAATTTTAGCCGCTTCAGCTTGTTGAACTAATTGGTGGCCTTGCTTATTTTGCTGTAAGTGAATAAGTCGTTTGTAAAGTTCAGGGGCGCTGACATCGCGTAACTGCGCACTGAGTTCACGATAATGCTGAGCACTATAAAACTGGCTCTGTAAATTCACATCGTTAATTTTACAAGCTTGCCAAAATGGTTGATTAGGTAGCGGTAAACCTGATTTAAACGTACTGCCAAGCCCGAGTAACGGCATTAAACCATGGTAGCTCAAAGCAATATCTAAATCGTTTCCGCCAACACGTTTACCACTATGTGCTAAAAAGTCTGCATCTCGCTGGCTATTTCCTCTAAAGCTTGGCCCCATTTGTACAAATGAGCAGTCACTGGTACCACCGCCAATATCAATCACCAATACTTTTTGGTCTTGCTTTAAATCACTTTCATAATCAATACCAGCGGCGAGTGGCTCATATAAAAACTCAACATCTTTAAAGCCTGCTCGGTTTGCTGCGCGTGTTAAAATGCCCACAGCTTGTTGGTTTGACTGCTCACCGCCAACCGCTTGAAAATTCACTGGGCGACCAATAACAGTTTGGCTCAGCGTATACCCTAACGATAATTCAGCACGTTGTTTTATTTTTAAAATCATTGCTGTGGCAATATCTTCAAAAAAATTGATTTGCCCTTGCTTTAAGCCCGTTGCGCCAAAGAATGATTTAGGGGATTTTACAAAATAACCTTCTTCAGGAAATTGCACATATTCACTAATTGCCTCACGGCCAATGAATAGGGTGTCGTCGCCGGCTTGTAAGTCTAGGTCTGATTTAATTCGCGGGAGTGTATTAAGTAAGGGTTGGCGCGCGGTTTTATAGGCATGCTCATGCTCTGAGCCCTGCAAATGCTGCGCAACAAAATCAACGACTAAGGCGCTATGATGTGTGTATAAAGTTGATGGAAGATAATGTTTGCCTTGCTCTAAAGGGATGAGCTGAACACGCTCTTCGTTTAAAACACCCATAGCACAATTAGAACTACCATAATCAAAACCAACAAACATAGATCACCAAACATTACCAAAAAGGCCGCGCAATTTAGCATAATTGCTAAAAAATATATACTGAATTGGCCTACACTCTTTATTTTTCGGGTCTTTCTCGCAAAAAGCTAGCAAAACGCGGTAAACCATTTTTAGTGTATCCGTGGTATCGATAAGTGATTGTTGAACCAATGGCTGGCGGACGCTTGCGTTCTTCATCACTAAAGCCCGTGCCAATAGAAAAGGTTACGCCTTGCTTGGTTTGCACTCGCAATGCCCCGAGCATACCTGTGTATTTACCTTTACCTGGTAAATATTCAATAACTAGCGCTTCAGCATCCAAATAAGGTTTGAGTTTTAACAATGCACTAGAGCGACCACTCGTATGCTTAGCCTCTGCTAAATGAAGCATAACGCCCTCGCCACCTTGTTTGGTGATCTCATTAAAGTAATCACTTAGTTGCTGATTGTCGCTAAATTGATATTGCTTAACCGCCTTAATATGTGAGCTATTTAACTTAGTAATGAGTGACAGGTAATTTTGATAGCGACGATGAAAAGGCGTGCTTGTATCTGGCATATCAAATACTTGATAAGTCACTGTTTGCCAGAGTAAGTCGTTGGGTATTTTTGTTCTAACAATACCACTGAGAACAGAAAATTGACCCCGCTGGGTCCATAACTCACCGTCTAACCAAACATCAGGCATAGGGGCGGTAAACCACTTAGGAGGATTAATTGGATTACCTTGGCGGGTAACAAATTGTTTCCCCGTCCATATTGCTCTAACGCCGTCAAACTTTTCACTCACCAAATATTGGCGAATATCGTTATGCTTAGTTTCATCATAAACATCAGCGAGTTGCACCTGCGGCAATTGCGCTAATAAACTCGCACTAAAAAGCGTAAAAAAAATAAATAGGTATCTTTGAATAGTAACCATAACTGCATCCTTGCAAATTTAAATATGGCTTAAACTATAGTTGAGATTGAAGCCATTGCCAAAATTCTTCAAGGTTATGCATTTGCTGTGTTGCTTTACTGAAGTCGTGCTGCTCAGTGTGCTTATTAGCAATCGCTACAACGGCTAAGGCTGCATTGTTTGCTGCTGTTACACCAGTGAAGGTATCTTCAACAGCAATCGCATTTTTTGCAGCGACCTTCATATTTTTAAGTGCTAGTAAATAAGGATCACCGGCAGGCTTTGGATTGGTTACATCGTCTTTTGTAACCACCGTATCAAATAAATCATAAAACCCTAATCCTTTTAGTATTGGCTCAGCTTCATGGCGTGCGCTGCCTGTTACTAACGCCATTTTTAAGCCTTGCTCTTTAACCGCGAATAAAATATCTGCAGCATAAGGCATTAAAGGCGGTAAATTGGTTTTAACGTATTTGCTAAACAAACGGTATTTTTCATCCGCTAAATAGCGACTACTCACAGACAAGTTATGGGTTTGTTTTATTTCCTTTGCGGCGTCAATCGTGGGGCGCCCTGAAAAGCGCTGGCAAAAATCATCTTCGTCATAACGTACACCAAAAGGCGCAAGTAATTGGCTCCAGCAGATATAATGCACACTTTCAGAATCAACTAACGTGCCATCCATATCAAATAATACCGCTTCAATAGACATACTTTCTCCTTGTTGTTTAGCTGTTTAGCCTATGCCCTGAATATTAAAAAAGGTGCCTAAGCACCTTTCATTAATGTGTGTTACTCAGTCAAGCCTGCTGGCGGCTCAGCATAAGCGTCTTCACCGGTGTTTACATCAACTAACTCGTAACCACGGGCTTTGCGCATCACTTTAAGTACGGGTTTTTCAAATGCGGTTTTTAAGCGCTCAGCATCATCTTTTAGTTCATCTAACGTGGTACCAAACGGCGCTGCACCCGTTTCTGACCAGTTAGTTACTTTACCATTTAGGTTATATTCCACTTCATGTATTTGATATTGCGCCGCTTCATCTTTGGTTGCTTCACAAAAAATTACACGGTAATTCCAAAATCCAGCCATTACTTTTTCTCTTTAATAAACATATGAGCGCTACTTTAGCAGCTCTACAAAAATAGAAAAAGCCTACACATGGTAGGCTTTTGTCATTAAATACAATTTAACGTTAATTTAATCGATTAGAAAAAGTTAACTTTAAATTCAGCACCAATGTAACGCTCTTCGTTAACCATTGCTGTGTTGTTGTTGAAATCAACACCACCAATTGCTTGTTGCTCGTCAAATAGGTTACGCACGAATGCTGATACTTCATATTCGTAGTCGCCTTGTGCCCATGCATAACCAGCACGTAGACCTACTTCTGTTAGTGGCTTACCTTCAAACTCAACTGATTCATATAAGAAAAAGTCAATTTCACTGCGGTACGACACATCAGCGTAAGTGAAGAATTCACCTTCAGCGAGTTCTTTAGTGTAACGAAGTGTGATGTTAGAGATCCACTCTGGAGCATGCGGTAAGCTGTTACCATCTAAAATAGCACGGTCTTCAGGACCAAATGCACCTGGTACTTGGAACGTAGGATCAGTAACAGTACATTGTGCACACACAGCAACGGCTAAATCTTTGTCTTTAAGCTCGGTTTTGTTGTAGCTTAAGTTAAACGTGGCATTTAGCTCATCCGTTAACACCCACTCAGAATCAATTTCGAAACCGTAGCCAGTTGTTTTATCAGCATTTAATAAGCGGTTAAAGTTAGCACCACCACCTACAGCCGTTAGCTGTTGGTCGTCCATGGTGTAATAAAATACCGTTGCGTTAACACGGCCTTGGCCATCTAACACATCAGATTTAATACCTGTTTCAAACGAAGTAACAGTCTCTGAATCAGCAACGGTTACTTCATCACCAAATAAGATACGACCTTGAAGACTCGGTGCACGGAAACTGTTAGCAATACGACCATACCAGTTTACGTCATCGTTGATTTTGTAGTTAGCCGATAAATCCCAGCTTACGTGATCATCGCTTACATTTTTTTCAATGTAAGTAGCAGCACCACCTACAGGGCTAAGCGTACGATTTGCTGAGAACTCTTTCTCATCGTCAGAGTAACGCAGGCCTGCTGTTACTTTTAAATCATCAGTAATGGTGTAGTCAACTGAGCCAAACACAGCCCATGCTTTAGTGTCTTGCTGTTGGCTAACAAAACCATTTAATACGCCATTATTAGCCGTATCATAACTAAAGTTTTCAATTGTCAGTGCTTCATCAAAGTAAAAAACACCCACCTGGTAATTTACATCGCCAGCAAAGTTGCTTGATAAACGTAACTCTTGCGTGTATTGGTCTTGGTCTGGAATACCATCAGCACTTTCTGAAGAAAAAGGAATAAAACCAGGACCCATAGCTACTGGAACATCATTGATAGAGAATCCACCGTAACCGCCATCAATGTCAGCACGAGAGTAAATTTCTGTACTTTCCCAACCAGAGATTGACGTTATTGTGTGGTTAGCTAAGTCCCACTCAAGTTTAAGGCTTGCACCTTGTGATTCCACTTGTTGCGTCGCACGCGATGCGGCATCGTGGTAAACCACATCATTTTCAAAATCATCAACTAAGTCGTTAGTGCCAGGCTTGATAGTATTGGCACGAAAGGCAATTGGAGAGCCATCTAAATCACGGACATGGTAGTTAAATAATCCAGTGAAATCGTCACCTTCATATAAAAATTGAATACGTGCAGCTTGTTCAGTGTAACCACCTAAGGCATCTTTTTGTTCAAAGCCCGGTGCGCGATTATCAATGTAATCGTCTTTGTCTTGCCAAAGTACTGAAACACGCGTTGATAAACGGTCTGTTAATGAACCACCAACTGCGCCTTCAAAATCAACTGCGCCACGGCTACCGTATGATACAGAGCCATAACCTTCAAATTCTTGACTTGGTTTAACGGTATCAAATTTAACTAGACCAGCTGGCGTATTACGGCCGAACAACGTACCTTGTGGGCCACGAAGCACTTCAACACGGGCTACGTCAAATACAGGGAAACCTTTTAAAATAGCATTTTCTTGTACAATTTCATCAACCACAAGTGACACAGGCTGTGAAGCATTCAAATCGAAATCAGTGTTACCTAAACCACGTACATAAAAGCGTGGGAATGAACGGCCAAATGAAGATTCAATAGATAAACTTGGGATTTTCGCATTCATAAAACGAATATCCATACCAGCTGAGCTGTAAGCATCTAAACTGTCGCCTTGCAGGGCTGAAACAGCAACAGGTACTTCTTGAGCGTTTTCTACTCGTTTACGAGCAGTTACTTGAATAACTTCTAGTTGGTTCTTCTTAGCAGTAGTTTCTTGCTCAGCAGCTAGGGCTGAAATTGAAGTACCTGCTACGGCAGAGAACAACGTTGCATTGATAAGGGTTGCTAACGTAGATCTTTTCATTGCTTTCATGTCGGGGTTAACCTTTTTAGTGCACTCTTGTTCAACGGTTGATGTGTTGCGCAATTACATAATTACGGATTCAGTCAATTTTTCGCGACTTGCTCTATGCGGCGCGGACCTTATTACCGAGAGTACAAAAACGGCATAAATAAGGCTGACTGAATGCGCGAGATTATACCATGCTGTAATTAATTTACCGCATACTGAGCGTTAAAAATATAAACTTATTTTTAACACTTAAGCGCACTATCCCGACTTTTAGTGTACTTTTAGCAACTAAACAGCCAAAAAGCGGACATATGTCCTTACAATGAACTGTTAAAAAATATAGCTAAATAAAGCGGTACTTTCTAGATACTACTTTTTCACTAAAGAACGCGTCAGTGCAATTTCACCATCAATATGAATATCTCGCTGCGGGAATGCAATCACCACATCGTGTTGTTCAAACACTTCATAAATACTAAAGCGAATATCACTGCGCACTTGTCTTAAGCGAGTTTCAGATTCAGCGCACACCCAAAAAATAGCATTAAAGACCAGCGAGCTGTCGGCAAAGTCATCAAACAATACGGTTGATTGAGGCGTTGCCAATATTGCCTCATGTTCATCTAATACTTGCTGAATTAACTTTTTAACCAGTAATACATCAGAGCCATAAGCTACGCCTACGCTCACAGATGAGCGCGCATTACCGTCAATAAGCGTCCAGTTGGTTACAGTGTTTTCTAATAACTGGCTATTGGGTATTAGCATATGAACACCGTCGTTCCTGCGAATACGAGTAGAGCGAGTATTAATGGTTTCAACCACCCCTTTTGCAGTGCCAACCTCTAAAAAGTCACCAATACGGATTGGCCGCTCCCACATTAATATCCAGCCACTAATAAAGTTATTAATAATATTTTGTGCACCGAACCCTACACCAATGGCAATAGCACCCGATACAAAGGCAAATGCGGTTAGTGGAATGTTGAGCACCTCAAGGGAGGTAAAAAGTAAAATCGCAATACTTAAAATAAAATAAAAACGCGTGAATAAATGCACTGCATCTGGGCTCATTTTTCGTGCAAGTAATGACTTTTTAATTAACTTGCCAATCTGAGTCACCACAACCCACATAGTAAACAAAATTAGCGGCACTTGAATTACTTTTGCCACGGTAATGTGAATGTCGTTGTAGCTAAACAATACGAAGGCGAGAATGTGATTAATTTGTTCTAAGTTCATTGATTTTCCATGTGTAAGGTCGCACACAAACGATTATTTTTATGCGCTAATAATACCCCAAGTTTAGCATGCGGTTAGCTTAAATACGCAGCAACAAATTTAAAGCTAATTGCATAATTGCTGTATTTTTCTACTTTTTTATTTACATACCGAGTTTTTATCACCTAATTTGCGTTTAAATCCCGCTTTAAATCGATAAACTTTGTTGTATATAAGTCAAAATTTGGTAAGTTAACTGGGTTTTCGACTCGAAAAGCCTATTTCGGCTACTATTTTTTATGGAGTTATTATGCGTAAAACACTGATTGCCACTACGATTGCTAGTGCACTTTTATTATCTGCCTGTTCTTCTGAAAGCACCCAAGAAACAAAACAACAAAGCACAGCACAAGTGCAAGATATCAACGCAAGCAATGTATTATTTAAACCAAGCCCATTACAATACATGGCTCCTGAGTTTGATAAGTTTGGTACCACTGAATACGAAGCTGCATTTGATGCAGGTATTGCACAACATAATGCAGAAATTTTGGCAATTGCCAATAATCCAGAACCAGCTACTTTTGAAAATACCTTGGTAGAAATGGAACTTGCTGGTGAGTTATTAAACCGCGCATCAGCTGCATTCTACAACTTATCAGGTCTTATCTCTAACGATGAGTACCAACGCATTGATAAAAAAATGGCGCCTGTGTTCTCGGCTCACTCTGATGACATTTATTTAAATGGTGCATTGTTTAAACGTGTACAAACGGTATACGACAATAAAGATAAGTTAAGCGCTGAAGATCAACGCCTAGTCGATTTTTACTACAAACAGTTTGTAAAAGCCGGTGCAAAATTAAACGATGCTGAAAAAGCAAAAATGCGTGAAATCAACGCAGAGCTTGCAAAACTATCAACTGAGTTTTCTCAAAACGTATTAAAATCGTTTAAAGAAGATGTCATTTTAGTAACAGATAAAAGCAAATTAGCGGGTTTATCTGAAGGTGAAATTGCCGGTCTTGCAGCCGCTGCTAAAAAAGCAGGCAAAGATGGCTACATGATCACCTTAGTGAACACCACGCAACAACCTATTTTAGCAAGCCTTGAAAATCGCGAACTACGTGAGCAAATTTTTAAAGCATCAACCAATCGTGCTGCTAAAACAAATGGCCCTATCATTATTAAAGAAACTAACCTGCGCGCACAAAAAGCAGAACTGTTAGGCTTTAAAGATTGGGCTTCTTATGTAATGACTTCACGCATGGCGCAAACTACTGATAACGTGTACGGCATTTTAGATGACTTAGCGCCAAAAGCCGTTGAAAAAGCGAAAGCAGAAGCACAAGCAATTCAAAAAGTAATTAATGATTCGGGTGAAAACTTTGAACTTAAACCATGGGATTGGTCTTTCTACGCAGAAAAAGTACGCGCTGAGAAATACGACCTAGATCCAGCCTTAGTTAAGCCTTATTTTGAAATGCAGTCGGTTATCCATAACGGCCTGTTCTTCGCTATGGAAAAACTTTACGGTATTACCTTTAAAGAGCGTAAAGACCTGCCGGTTTACCACGACGATGTAATGGCATTTGAAGTATTTAACGCCGATGGCAGCGCCATTGGTTTATTTTACATGGACCCATATGCACGTGAAGGTAAGCGTGGCGGTGCATGGATGAGTGCATACGTAAGCCAAAGCGGCTTAAAAGGCACTAAACCTGTTATTTACAACGCACAAAACATTCCAAAGCCGGCTGAAGGCGAGCCAACGCTCATGACGTTTGACGAAGTATCAACTATGTTCCACGAGTTTGGTCATGCGGCACACGGTTTATTCTCTGACGTTAAATACCCAAGCCTAGCAGGTACTGCAACAGCACGTGACTTTGTTGAATTTCCATCACAAGCACACGAAGATTGGATGATTGAACCAACGGTACTTGCTAACTACGCTAAACATTACAAAACTGGAGAGCCAATTCCTCAAGCACTACTTGATAAAGTACTTGAGTCGCAAAAGTTCAACCAAGGTTTTGGTACCACTGAATATTTAGCAGCAGCACTACTGGATATGGAGTGGCATTCATTTGGTTCTGATAAGAAAATAACTGACGTACAGCAGTTTGAAAGTGACGCATTAAAGGCACATGGTATTGATTACTACCCTGTTCCGCCGCGTTATAAATCAAACTACTTTAGCCATACGTTTGCAGGTGGTTACTCAGCAGGTTACTACGCTTACCTGTGGACTGAAGTATTTGCAGCCGATGCGTTTGCTCACATGGAAAACAACGGTGGCTTAACGCGCGAAAATGGCGATAAGTTCCGTAAAGAGATCCTATCAAAAGGTAATAGCCGTGACTTAATGCAAAGCTACATTGAGTTTAGAGGCCAAAAACCAACCACTGACGCCCTGCTTAAGCGCCGTGGTTTAGTTGATTAATTAATATTTTTAATCAACTGATATAAAAGCCCGCTTGCGGGCTTTTATTGTTTATAGAACAATATATAACAGATAAACTGACACCATTATTTAAGACAAGATGAGTGTTATGGGCTATTTATTTGCAGTTACCCTTCTTTGGGCGTTTTCGTTTAGTTTAATTGGTGTGTATTTAGCAGGCCAAGTTGATGCGTGGTTTAGTGTGCTAATTCGTGTGGCTTTAGCAGCGTTAGTATTTTTGCCTTTTTTAAAGAAAATCCCTACCCCACTTGCGTTTAAACTCATGCTGATAGGCGCACTGCAACTGGGGGTTATGTATGGCTTTTATTACCACTCATTTTTGTTTTTAAGTGTGCCAGAAGTGCTGTTATTTACTGTAATGACCCCGCTTTACATTACGCTTTTAAACGATGCGCTAAATAAACAGTTTAATCCGCAGTTTTTTATCGTTGCGTTTATTGCCGTACTAGGTGCTATTACCATTCGTTATGAAAACTTAGACAGTAACTTTTTAGTCGGATTACTACTGGTTCAAGGCGCTAATATTAGTTTTGCCATCGGCCAAGTAACCTACAAACGATTAATGCTTAATAAACAACTCGATGATAAAACCGTATTTGGTTGGTTTTTTATTGGCGCACTAATTGTTGCAAGCGCCTGTTACGCCTTATTTGGTGATCTTAACAAATTACCAAGTACCTCAACTCAATGGGGCATACTGATTTATTTAGGTATTGTGGCCTCTGGTTTAGGCTACTTTATGTGGAATAAAGGCGCGACGCTTGTCAATGTTGGTGCGCTGGCGGTGATGAACAACTTACTTATTCCTGCCGGTATAATTGTTAATGTGCTTATTTGGAATCGAGACGCTGACCTACTTAGATTAAGCATTGGCGGGGGAGTGATGCTGGTTGCCTTAGTGGTAAACCAAATAATGACTAAATCAGCAAATTAATCACTCTGTAGTGAAATTGTCATTAATAATTAGTAAGGTAGCGTCCACTTTTATTTTTAAGGACAAATAATGAAGCGCATACCTTTTCTAACAACTTTTTTATTATTAAGCTCACTTACTGGCTGTGATGACGATGTAAAAATAGTCGAAAAAGAAGTGGTTGTTACCAACACTGACGTTGAAATTGTTGAAGTACCTACCCCGGTTATTGTTGAAGTAGCACAAGGCACTAATATTCAACTAGGTACTCGCCCAGACTACCTAGTTGACGATATGGCTAGCAGCGCACTAAAAACAAAATTAGAATCGTGCAAGGAAGGTCCTTTTTACCGTACTGATTTTTCAATTGGTCACCGTGGTGCTCCCATGCAATACCCAGAACACACTAAAGAATCTTATATTGCAGCCGCTCGTATGGGAGCAGGTGTTGTCGAATGCGATGTAACCTTTACCAATGATAAAGAGCTAGTATGTCGTCATTCTCAGTGCGACTTGCACACCACCACCAATATTTTAGCCATTCCAACATTGGCTGCTAAATGCAGTGAACCATTTACCCCAGCAAACTCTAACAGTGGCACGCCTGCTTCAGCTAAATGTTGTACCAGTGATATTAGTTTGGCAGAATTTTTAACTCTTGAGGGCAAGATGGATGGCGCAAACACCAGTGCCACCAATGTTAGCGATTACATGAAAGGTACACCCAGTTGGCGCACTGACTTATACGCCACCTCTGGTACACTCATGACCCACAAACAAAGTATTGCACTCTTTAAAGAGCTGGGAGTAAAAATGACCCCAGAGCTTAAATCCCCTCAAGTAAGTATGCCTTTTAACGGTATGACCCAAACGCAATACGCACAAAAAATGCTGGATGAATACACGCAAATGGAAGTACCCGCCTCGCGAGTGTATCCGCAATCATTTAATTTAGCCGACGTAGAATATTGGATTAATACTAATCCTGAATTTGCAGCGCAGAGTGTCTATTTAGATGGGCGCGACAGCAATGTAGGGTTTGATCCAAACAACGCTGCAACATGGCAGCCAAGTATGGCAGAGCTCGTAAACGACGGCGTTAAAATTATTGCGCCACCCATATGGATGCTATTAAGCATAGATAACAACAGTAATATTGTCCCCTCACAGTATGCCATTGACGCTAAAGCCGCGGGGCTTAATATCATTGCATGGAGTCTTGAGCGCTCAGGCCCTCTAAAACAAGGTGGCGGTTATTATTATCAGTCAATTAGTGATGTTATAGATAACGATGGCGATATGTTCACTGTGGTTGATGTGTTAGCGCAAGACGTAGGTGTAATGGGTATCTTTTCCGATTGGCCAGCAACCGTAAGTTACTATGCTAGTTGTAATAACATGCCTGCAAGTATTTAAACTTTAAGACGTGTTTATTTTATCGCGCTCAGTTACCATATATTTTATATATTATTTAATTGAGCGCTTTTATGATCATCCAACACCACCATGCTGACTTGCCTACCCCAACGGGTTTAATGCGCACCACGGTTTATCGCCCACACGCTCACGGGCAATTCCCAGCCATTATTTTTTACTCTGAGATTTTTCAGCAAACCGCACCGATTGCTCGCAGCGCTGCTATTTTAGCAAGCCATGGTTTTGTGGTACTTGTGCCAGAAGTATTTCATGAACTTAACCCTATCGGGACAGTGCTTGCTTATGATGATGCGGGTAAAGATAAAGGCAATAACGATAAATGGGCAAAACCGCTTGAATCTCACGACAGCGATACCCAAGCGTTAATCGACTTTGTACAAACACACGATTATTGTACTGGCTCTGTGGGTGCAATGGGTGTTTGTATTGGTGGGCATTTAGCTTATAGGGCCGCATTAAACCCCGCAATAAAAGCCGCTTTTTGCTTATATGCCACTGATATTCATAGCGATACTCTTCCCGCACATAAAGGGAATAATTCATTTGAACGTATGGCCGATATACAAGGTGAAATCCACTTTATTTGGGGAAAACAAGACCCCCATGTGCCACAACAAGGTCGCGACAAAATTTATCAACAAGCGGTTAGTACGGGTATTAATTACCAATGGCAAGAAGTGAACGCGCAACATGCCTTTATGCGTGATGAAGGCGAGCGGTACGACGCAGCACTTGCTATCACCATGTATCAACAAGCCGTTGCTTTGTTTAACCGAGTGCTTTAAGCGCTATTATTTAAGCATACCTAATGCGGTATGTTGCTTTACAAAATACGCTTTTAAATAATCAATAAACAAACGCAGTTTTTTAGAGCCCGCCGCCCCAGGCGGGAACACCCCATAAAGTTCAATGTCTTTGCTTTTATAATCATCGAGTATAATTTGCAGCAAACCCGCTTGTACTTTTGGCCATGCATCGTAAAGTGGAATACGACCAATACCATGCCCCGCCTCTACAAACGCAGTGCGTGCAGCTGCGTTATTGGTGCTTAAACTACCTTGCATTGTAATATCGACCTTTTTGCCTTCTTTTTGTAAGGTCAGCGTTTTACTGCTTAATTGATAAACCACCCATTGATGCTTTGCCAACTCATCGGGTGTGGTCGGTTTACCAAAATGCGCAAAATAATCGGGCGCACCACAAATACAGGTACTCATAGTGGTGAGCTTAGTGGCTTGTAAGTTCGAATCGCGCAGTGCAACCCCTCTAATTGCAAAATCAAACCCGTGCTTAATAATATCCACAACGTCATCCGTGAGCTGTAAATCTATATCAATTTTAGGGTACTGACGTTTAAAGGTATTTATTGCCGGTACAATTAACTGCATCCCTACATTTACAGGGCAACTTATTTTTAATAGCCCTTGAGGTTCACTTTTTATATTTTCTATTTGCTGATTAGCGGCATTAGCTTGCTCTGTAATAACACGGCAACGCTCATAATAGGCCATTCCGGCTTCGGTTAGCGCCATGGTGCGGGTAGAACGGTTAAGTAGCGTCACTTCGAG
Organism: Pseudoalteromonas issachenkonii; assembly: GCF_002310795.1. Classification (NCBI taxonomy): domain Bacteria; kingdom Pseudomonadati; phylum Pseudomonadota; class Gammaproteobacteria; order Alteromonadales; family Pseudoalteromonadaceae; genus Pseudoalteromonas; species Pseudoalteromonas issachenkonii. Next base: position 1,018,788 of record NZ_CP011030.1, on the reverse strand, counting down.
CTGTGTTTCTAATTTTTTTAAGTGATAACTCGCTACAGCACGGGTCAGCCCTAATTGTTTTGCCGCTGCAGTTAAGCTGCCCTGCTCTACAATTTGTGCAAATACCACCATGCTTTTTAACTGTTCAAACGAGACTTTCATAGGTGCTCCAATGCGGTTTTAACTTCAACCCTCTTATTGTATCAATTATTGAATCAATTAAGTTAAATTTATCATCGTTGTTTAAAGCTCTCTTAGTGCATATAGTATTTATCAAGCAAGATTAATTAATTTAAATCATCATAAGGAATACCTTACATGGCTAAAAAAATACTAATGGTTCTTACATCACATGCAGAGCTTGGTAACACAGGCGAAAAAACTGGTTTTTGGGTAGAAGAATTTGCAGCCCCTTATTACGCATTTGTTGATGCAGGTATTGAAGTGACATTGGCTTCTCCAAACGGCGGTCAGCCACCGATTGACCCAACTAGTACACTTGCTGATTTTCAAACTGAGGCAACCAAACGTTACGATGCAGACAGTGGTGCACAAACACTGATGGCAAATACCAAAGTTTTAAGCGAAGTAAACTCTTCTGATTATGACGCCGTATTCTACCCTGGTGGTCACGGCCCTTTATGGGATTTAGTCGATAACACCGATTCTGTATCGCTCATTGAAAGCTTTATTAAAGAGCAAAAGCCAGTCGCTGGCGTGTGTCATGCAAGTGCGGTATTTTTAAATGTTAAAGACGCTGATGGCAATGCATTAGTCGCCGGTAAAAAAGTAACGGGCTTTACTAACAGCGAAGAAGCTGCTGTACAACTTACTGACATTGTTCCATTTTTAGTTGAAGACGAACTTATCAAAAAAGGTGGCGATTACCAAAAAACCGACGACTGGGGCGTGCTTGCTCTTGAAGATGGTTTATTGATCACCGGTCAAAACCCAGCAAGCTCAGAACTTGCAGCTAAAAAGCTATTAACTAAACTAGGTTAATAGCAGCCAACAACTCAAATCAGCACAGCATTTTATGCTGTGCTTTTTTAATTGCTTTTCATTACCTTATACAATTCCTATACTGGCAACACTTTCGGTAAATTAGGATCACACTATGGCCACTAAACCAAACACGCTTTCACTTATTACCAGTACCCGCTTTGCTATTTTTAGCATTATTATTATTTGTTTTGTATTGCAGCTTATTAATAGCCTACCTGGCATTAATTTAAACGGTTTAGGTATTTATCCCAGAAGTATTCAAGGGTTGGTTGGTATTCTTTGTGCTCCCTTTTTACACGGTAGCTGGTGGCATTTTGCCAGTAATATGTTGCCATTTGCTGTATTAAGCTGGTTAATTTGCCAGTACAGCGTACAGCGCTTTTATAGTGTATTTATATTCACCGCTTTAGTAGGTGGCTTATTAGTTTGGATGTTTGCCCGCAGTAATATTCATGTGGGTCTAAGCGGTGTCATCTATGGTTTGTGGGGCTTTATTTTATGCTATGGCATTGTAAGACGTTCATTTAAATCGATTTTCATCGCTATTATCGTAGCATTTTTATACAGTGGCTTTATCTGGGGCGTATTACCGCAGCGTTTTCATATCTCGTTTGAGAGCCATTTTTTTGGTGCATTAAGTGGATTGTTTTTAGGTTATAAACTAGCAAAAGCAGATAAATTAAAAAATCAGCAAGCAACAACTAAAACACGCGTTTAATAAAGATAGAGGTTATTTATGAGTGAAAACAACGAATACATCCCGCCTAAAGTATGGACATGGGACAGTGAAAGTGGTGGTAAATTTGCTAGTATAAATCGCCCCATTGCAGGCGCTACTCATGACAAAACATTACCGATTGGCGAACATCCATTTCAGCTTTATTCGCTGGCAACACCCAATGGCCAAAAAGTTAGTATTATGTTTGAAGAGCTTTTAGAGCTTGGCTTAACCGATGCCGAATACGATGCGTATTTAATTAATATTGGTGAAGGCGATCAGTTTGGCTCTGACTTTGTTGATATCAACCCGAACTCAAAAATACCCGCGCTGATGGATCATTCAACCACACCGCCAACACGCATATTTGAGTCAGGTGCTATTTTACAATACTTAGGCGAAAAATTTGATGCCTTTATTCCTAATGATCTCAAAGCCAAAACAGAGTGTCGTAACTGGCTATTTTGGCAAATGGGCTCAGCACCTTACTTAGGCGGTGGGTTTGGCCACTTTTACAGTTATGCACCGAGTAAAATGCAATACCCGATTGACCGCTTTACCATGGAAACTAAGCGCCAGCTTGATGTACTAAACCGCCATTTAAGTGACAATGAATACATGGCAGGCAGTGAATATTCAATTGCCGACATTGCTATTTGGCCGTGGTATGGCTCACTGGTTTTAGGTGACCTATACGACGCGGCAGAGTTTTTAGATGTGGCTTCTTACACTCACGTTATGCGCTGGGCTAAACAAGTGGCTGCACGCCCTGGCGTAAAACGAGGTCGTCGCGTTAATCGTACGTGGGGCCCAGAAGAAGAGCAAATGGCAGAGCGCCACACTGCCCAAGACTTTAAATAAAAGTCAAAACAGTTCAAGAAGCCAGCTGCTTAGCTGGCTTTTTTATGCCCATTAATAAAAAAATACTGAATCATATTTCAGTTTTATATTTTATAAAAAATTAAATAATTTCCTTTTAAAACAGGAAAACACGCCAAAATAGACTAACTTTAATAAAAATTACTAACATAAAGTTTATTATGCAATCTTTGGTTTGTGTACTCCTCTTAAGTGTACTTTATATTGCAGCACTTCCTTTAAGTGCACGCAGCGAAGATCTGAAAACATTAACGCTCTACCATGACTCAGACTATTCAAACCATTACGAATCGGCCTATGCAATGAAGATGGGGGTGCTGACTGCTTTAGCAGAGATTAATAATAACGTACAAGATTATCAGCTCACACTGATTGAAAAAGACAACCGAGGTAATTCGAATCGCAGCTTATTGCACATGCAGCAGTTTCTAAAAGACCCCAATGCACTGGTTTTTATTGGAGGATTGCACTCCCCGCCCTATATAAAAAACAGAGAGTTCATCAATAAAAACAAACTATTACTACTACTGCCTTGGGCTGCAGGAGGGTCTATTACCCGATACCCTAGCGATGATAACTGGGTATTTAGGCTCTCGGTAGATGATACAGAAGCCGGTTATAGAATGGCCCAATTTGCAACGCAAACTCTAAATTGCAACAATCCGCTCTTACTTTTAGAAGACACGCCATGGGGAAAATCAAACAACAACACCATGCTTAAGGCCTTTGGTGACATAAAACCACAAGTAAAATGGTTTAACTGGAACACAAAAATAAATAACGCCAAATTAATGCTGCATCAAATAAAAAATACACCTGCAGAGTGTATTTTATTTGTTGGAAATGCCATTGAGGGGGCTGTATTTATAAATGCGATGGCAAGTTTTGCCAAAAATGAACGCCTTCCTATTGTGAGTCATTGGGGAATAACGGGTGGGGATTTTTTTGCCAACGTTGAGCAAGCCATAAAATCAAACTTGAGCTTACATTTTATACAAAGCTGTTTTTCATTTTTAAAAACGCCGCAAACCGCTTTAACTAAAAATGTTGTAGCACAAAGCTTATCCCTTAAGCCTACCCCTTTAGCACCCAGTGAGTTAATTTCTCCGGCTGGATTTATTCATGCCTACGACTTAACAAAACTATTGTTACAGGGCATATCACAAATAACTTTAACCGATAATACAGAGCACAACAGAGCAAAAATTAAACATGCACTTGAGAACTTAACCATACCAGTTAATGGCTTAATAAAACAATACCAACGTCCTTTTGCTGTGTGGTCAGCTAATAATATTGATGCCCACGAAGCACTTGGTTTTGACGATTTATGCATGGCGAATTATCAGCCAGATGGAAAAATACACATTATCGAAAACCCAATAGGCAATGTTGAGTAATGCGAGCATTAATAAATAAAAAACTTAAGCTCTCAACAAATAATGCTTTTTATACTTTTTTAGCATTGAGTTTAATATTATCAGTGACTATTTCTTTACTGTTTGTTGGTCATCGCGCAAATACAGCTATTTATGATTTGCAAAGTAAAAGTCTTGAGATTGAATCTAAACTCACCACCAGCTACCTCACACTATTTTTAGAAACAAGAACACAAATTCTTAATGACCTTGCTCGTCAACCTATTTTATCTAACGCCATAATGGGGTCAGACACCTCAAAAGCGCTACTCCAAGATTACCTTTTTCAATATAAAATAATGGGGAGCACCGAAAAAATAACGATTATAAACGTACTAAAAGAGGTGGTTTTTAGTAACGACCCTTCGCTTAACGAGCTGAGTATAATTGAGCAACCATGGATAAATAGCTTACTTGAAGAGCAAACAGAAAAGGCGGTGATATTAAATAAGCCAACCAATACTGACCTATTCACCATTGCGGTGCCTATAAAATATAATAACTTTACTGAGGGCGTGCTTATGGTGCAATTTAATACGCCAATGACCCAGTTACTACCGACCGACTTTGACCGTGAAAGTCATGGACTGACTTTAGCAGGCCCATGGGTTTTTTATTCTAATTTAAATCAAGGTGACGAGTATGTCAGTATTGGCCAAAACCTCATTGGCAATACAGATATAACATTAAACTACTACATTACTGCCAATTTAATTGCTGCTAAAACTACTCGCTTCATAATCGATATTGCTATATCAATTATTGTAAGTATGGCTTTATCGTCGTTATTCCTGTTTGTATTTGGTCGGCACTTACTACTAAACCCGTTTAAGCTTTTAGAATCCTCAAGAGAAGCTATAAAGCAAAGTGAAGCGCGCTACGAACTGGCGGTTAAGGGCAGTAATGATGGTATTTGGGATTGGGATATTGTTACAAATGAAGTATATTTTTCTCCCCGTATTAGCGTATTGCTTGGCTACGACGAAAACGATAAAAACGCTTTGCCTCACTGTGCTGATGCACTTTATAAGTTACTTCACCCTGATGATATAACCAAGCATAAAAAGCAAATAGCAAATCACTTAATTAGCAACACTCCCTTTAATTACGATTATAGATTAAAAACTAAATCAGGCGCTTATCGTTATTTTACAGTAAAAGGGATGGCACTGCGCAATGAGCATAATAAAGCAATTAGAATGGCAGGCTCTGTAACTGACATTACTGAGCAAAAACGTTCTCAAAAAGCATTAAAACAAGCAAAAGAGCAAAATGATTTATTAGCGCAGGCAATCGAATCGTGTAATGTGGGTATTTCTATAGCCGATGCGAGTGTGCAAGGCTTTCCTTTAGTCTTTTTAAACTCTGAATTTGAAAAAATAACAGGCTATAGTAAAGAGGAAATGCTAGGAATAAATTGCAGCTTACTTCAAGGGCCAAACACCGATAAGAACGCAATAGATATTATTACTAATGCAATAAAAACATTAAAAACTCAACGTATAGAAATACTAAATTATAAAAAAGATGGCACGGAATTTTGGAATAGCCTACAAATCTCACCTGTTTTTAACGAGCAGCAACAGCTCACAGCTTATGTGGGAATTCAGCAAGATATCACTGAGCAAAAAGCAGCGAATCAATTATTAATTGAAGCAAAAGCGGCGGCTGAACAGGCTAACATTGCCAAAAGCGAGTTTTTAGCAGCAATGAGTCATGAAATTCGCACGCCTATGAATGGCGTATTAGGCATGCTTAATTTGATTTTAGATAGCTCATTAAATGAAAAACAACACCATCAGGTAAGCATTGCACTCAATAGTGCAAACTCCTTATTAAATATTATCAACGATATTTTAGACTTTTCAAAAGTGGATGCCGGTAAGCTTGAGCTTGAGGAGTTAGAGTTTAACCTTTGTAACATGCTCGACGATTTTATCGAAACAATAGCAATTCATGCCCACAGTAAAAATATTCCGTTAATGCTAGATATAGAGCATCTTGAATACGCTTTTGTCATTGGTGACGCCGGACGCCTCAAACAAATTTTAACAAACTTAGTAAATAATGCGCTTAAATTTACTCATGAAGGCGAAGTGCAAGTTATTGCTAAACTCACACCGATTAACAACAATCAAATGCGTTTTAGCTGCCAAGTAATAGACTCTGGCATTGGTATTTCTGCAGCCCAACAAGCCAAGCTATTTAAATCATTCTCTCAAGTTGACTCTTCAACAACACGAAAATATGGAGGCACGGGCTTAGGCTTAGCGATTGTTAAAAAGTTATGCCACCTAATGGAAGGTGATATACAGGTACAATCTAAAGAAAATAAGGGCAGTAACTTTAGCTTTAATGTTGTTCTAAAACGCAGTAAAAACCCACAAAAAGTATTATCTCCTGTAGCTATGTCATCGTTAAATATTTTAATTGTGTGCAGCAATCAAACTCAATCTTCTATTTTATACAAGCAGTTTACTAAATGGGGAGCAACAGCCGTAATCAGCCCATCCGCAAAGCAGGCTGTGCAAATATGTCAGCAATATATCGAAAAACAAAACCTCTGTTTTGATTTAATTATGATTGATATGCAGCTAAGTGACGGCGATGCTTTAACCTTAAGTAAAACCCTTGATAAAGAAGTAGATCTTATGGCTGCGCATGTTGTTTTAATGACCACGGGTGAGCTAAATAAACAGCGCGATTTATATCAAGCGCCTCGGTTTTCAGCCATTGTTACAAAGCCCATAATCACACAAAATCTTTTTAAGATGCTATCGACCTGCTTTAGCGATAAACAGCAAAGTAATAGCAGCCTCATTACTGAGGATTTATCTGACACTCAGCCTTTGTCTAGCGATGATATTGTGTGGGACAAAAGTATTCGTATTTTACTGGTTGAAGATAACAACATTAATCAAATCGTCGCCTCTACCACGCTTAAAAAGATAGGAATTAACAGCGTTGATATTGCAGAAAATGGCCAACACGCGCTCGAATATTTAAAACAAACAACTTCCCATAACCCGTACTCACTCATTTTAATGGATTGCCAAATGCCAGTGATGGATGGTTACCAAGCCACAACCCATATAAGAGTAAATGAAGCTGGAAGTAAAAATCCCCCAATTACTATTATTGCTATGACAGCAAACGCTATGGTGGGTGATAAAGCTAAGTGCTTACAGGTTGGAATGAACGACTATATTTCTAAGCCCATTGCACAAGACATATTATTTAAAAAACTTCTAAAGTGGTTGCCATATGAGCTTAAAAACAATGAGTAAAGTAGATATGTTAACCATATCATCTTAATATATATAAATATTTGTACTTATACAGCGGTAAAATAGAGTGAAAAAACTAACAAAAGAGCAAATTTATAAACGCTTAAATAACGAAGAAGATGCTCGCGCGTGTAAGGCCATTGACGATAACGCATGCCAAGAAGTCCCCGGTAATTTTATTACTTTACTGCTAAGCCAACTGTTTAGTAAGTTTGCTGATGCGCTACTCAATCCCAAAATAACGCTGCCGTGGTTAATGCAAAGCTTAAACGTGCCAGCGAGTTTTATTGCTTGGCTAGTACCTATTAGAGAGTCGGGTTCACTGCTGCCACAGTTAGCTATTGCTGGCTTTATCCGCCAATTGCCTATTCGTAAATGGGTGTGGGTTATTGGCGCTATTGTGCAGTCTTTATGTATTTTGGCTATGGTTGGTGTCGCGTTTACACTTGAGGGCAAGCTTGCGGGTTACGCCATTATTGGTTTATTAATTTTATTTAGCTTAGCTAGGGGGTTTAACTCGGTGGCCGCAAAAGATGTGCTTGGAAAAGTTATTCCTAAGCAACAGCGCGGTAATATTAGTGGCTTAGCTGCCAGTATTGCCGGTTTTGCCACCTTAACGTTTGGCTTGCTTATGTGGTTTTTTTCACAACAAAAAGATCAAAACACCGTCATTATAGCCTTAGCACTCGGTGCAATAATGTGGGTGATCGCGGCTTTTTTTTACAGCCAAATAAATGAATATAAAGGGGCAACCGATGGCGGTGAAAATGGCTTGCTGCATGCGTTTTCTAAACTTAAGCTGCTTTATAAAGATAAACAATTTGCCCATTTTGTTGTTACCCGTGCGCTACTTTTATGCTCAGCTCTGAGTGCCCCTTTTTATATAGTTTTAGCCAGTAAACAGTCTTTTGAATTTTCTCTGCTTGCCACTTTTATTGCCGTTTCTGGCTTTGCTAGTTTAGTCTCGGCGCCTATTTGGGGCAGGCTCAGTGACTTATCCAGCCAGCGTGTTTTAGTGCTTAGCGCTATATTAGTCACATTTAATGGCTTAGCCGTATTTGTTATTGCCACTTGGTATAGCGCACTACTGCTAAATTGGTGGGTTATGCCTATATTGTATTTTTTACTCTCAGTTGCACACCAAGGCGTGCGTTTAGGGCGAAAAACTTACCTTGTTGATATGGCTGAGGGCAATAAACGCACCGATTATGTATCGGTAAGTAACACGGTAATTGGGGTGTTATTACTACTTCTGGGCAGCATTGGTTTACTCGAGGCTTTTTTATCAACCGCTGAGCTAATTTTACTTTACAGCACCCTTGGTTTTTTAGGTGCTATAAGTGCATTCTTTTTACCACAAACCGAATAATAGGTTACCAACATTGCTTTATAACTGTGGGCGCTTTAATGCAAATTTGTCTTTCGTGGTACTAAAATAATCGCCGCCCATTTTACCCACCGCATCTAAACGCGTTGGATCAATATATCCGTTCACTAAAACGGTGTCGTCGAGAAAAATACCCACCACATCTAACAGCATCATTTGCCCACCGCTTGGCTCATCTGAAATAGTAATCACCTCTCGCAACTTACATTCGTAGCGCACTTTTGACGCAGCAGCACTTGGCACACTGACTAATTGGCTGGGGGTACGCTGTATATTTGCAGCATCAAATTCACTCACGTCACGTGGATAGTTAGCGCAGCTTTGGTTCATTTGATCAACAAGCGAATGGCTAACAATATTAACTACGCACTCTTTGGTAGCGAGTAAATTATTTAACGTATCTTTATTTGCATTATCGCGAGGGTTTACCTGCGTGACGCTTAAAACCGGCGGGTTACAACTAGCAACAGTAAAAAACGAATAAGGCGCTATATTAGCAACCCCCTTTTCACTTAACGTGCTTACCCACGCAATCGGTCTTGGGCTTATACCGCCTACTAAGTAGCTATAAACAGAGTGGTTGCTATTATCGGTTAAATCTAAAAACATGGTTTCTCACTTTTAATCTTAAAAAACTAAATCGGAAAATCGCTACGCTGCGTACAAATTAGATAATTACTTCATAGCATTTTTAAATAATACATTGAATCCATGCGCATAAAAATAAACATAGTCTGGTTTAAACGTGACTTACGCCTAAGCGATCATCAGCCTTTAAAAAATGCGTTTAGTAACGGCCTGCCTACCCTCTTAATTTATAATTTCGAACCTTTACTGCTTAACGATGCGCATTACAACGAGCGGCATTGGCGCTTTGTATATCAATCTATTTGCGACTTAAACACTCAGTTGGATCGCTTTAACAGCCGCGTATATATATTTAATGAAGATATGCAAACCTTGCTTGAATCGCTTCACTCGCAGTTTGAAATCACAAACCTCTTTAGCCACCAAGAAATAGGGCTAAACAATACCTTTGAGCGTGACATAGCAATTAAAGCCTGGTGCCAACACCATCACATTAACTGGTTAGAGTCGCCAACGGGGGCTGTGATACGTGGCAAAAGAAATCGCAGTAATTGGAACGAGCGCTGGCAACAAACCATGCAAGCACCTATTGCTATACCTAATTGGAAGCAAATAAAACCACTTACTCTTACTGATTATCAAGCACCTATACTGCCGAGCGCCTACACGCAAGATAATGAACATTTTCAGCACGGGGGCCCTCGACTTGCCCGTGAAGTAATGCAAAGCTTTTTTGCTGAACGCGGTAAGAGTTATCAAAAAGGAATATCCAGCCCAAGCTTAAGCCGTACGCATTGCTCTAGGTTATCGCCCTATTTAGCGTGGGGAAATATCAGCCTGAGGCAAGTGTATCAAATGGCGATTGACGCATACCATAGCACTTCTGCTGATAAAAAAGGCTGGAAGCGCCCACTTGCCGCGTTTGTATCGCGCTTGCATTGGCATTGCCATTTTATGCAAAAGTTTGAAAGCGAATGCACCATGGAATTTAAAGCGCTAAATCCGGGTTACCATGCATTTCCGTATCGTGATGACGCCCAGGTTACTAGCGATATTGAACGCTGGGCACAGGGGCAAACTGGTATTCCTATTATTGATGCCTGCATGCGCTGTTTAAAAGCCACCGGTTATATTAATTTTAGAATGCGCGCTATGCTAGTTAGCTTTGTAACGCATCATTTAAACATCAGCTGGCAACAAGCAAGTTTTCCGCTGGCTAATTACTTTTTAGACTTTGAACCGGGAATTCATTACCCACAAATTCAAATGCAAGCCTCTGTCACCGGTATTAATACTATTCGTCATTACAACCCAATAAAGCAATCGGAGGATCAAGACCCAACCGGTGCGTTTATAAAAAAATGGTGCCCTGAACTTGAAAAGCTCCCCATTGAATATTTACATCAACCTTGGGAGCAAACGCCCATGGAAGCGCTATTTAACGACTTTAAACTAGGTGAAGACTACCCTGAGCCGATGCTTGATTTAACCACCGCCTCAAAAGAAGCCCGCGAACGGCTATGGCAATACCGAGAGCGGCCCGATGTAAAACGCGCCATAGGTAAAATTCTTAAAAAACACGTAGCTCCGACTCAAAAAATCACCCGTGTAAAACGCAAAACTCGCAGTAACAGCAATAAAGAGAACACCTAATTATGGCGCACAAAAAACTTAACTTACCGCAAAAAATTTGCCCAGTATGCAATAAGCCGTTTGCGTGGCGTAAAAAGTGGCAACGAGATTGGGATAACGTTATTTATTGCTCAGAGCGGTGCAAACGCAGCAAATAGCCGCTTATAAAAACCAATACACGCATATTCGCTTTAATCTCACTTTATATCTTACATAGCTGTTATAGTGGTTAACGTTTCAACTTGTTATTCAATGCAAGTTAACACTCTACCCTCTGCCTGCTCAACATTCATTATACCTAGCACAGCTAATTAAAAGAACACCCTTTACCAAGCCTTATTTTACAGCCATGGCGTGATCTTGCCTGTAAAACCCCTCTTTGTTTGTTAGCGATGTAGCATTATTCGTTTATAAACTCAGCATACTTTAATCAAGGATATAGCATGAGTGAATTAACTATTGGCGTAATTGGAACATCACGTAAAACAGATGAAAGACGCTACCCTATTCATCCTGCGCATTTAATGCGTATACCTGAAAAACTCAGAAAAAATATGATTTTTGAGCAAGGTTATGGCGCGGCATTTAATATGAGCGACGAAGAAATTGCAGCACTGACAGGCGGCATTGCCACCCGCAGTGATATTTTAACCCAATTAGGCACCGTCATTATTGCCAAACCAGTGCTTGCTGATTTACAAGAGCTTAAAGAAGGCGGCACAATTTGGGGCTATGTACATTGCGTACAACAACAAGCAATTACCCAAGCTGCCCTTGATAGAAAGCTTACTCTTATTGCCTTTGAAGACATGTTTGTATGGTCACCACAGGGGAATGTGGGCCGTCATACTTTTTATAAAAACAATGAAATGGCTGGTTATTGTGCGGTGTTACATGCTCTGCAACTAAAAGGCATTGATGGTCATTACGGTAATCAACGTAAAACCATTATTTTTAGTTTTGGCGCTGTTAGCCGAGGCGCTATTTATGCATTAAAAGCTCATGGTTTTAGAGATATTACAATTTGTATACAGCGCCCCGATCATGAAGTGCGTGAAGAAGTACTTGATTGTCATTATGTTAAAGTACGCCCAGGCACTGAAGGCGAAGCTCGTATGATAGTGGTTGAGCACGATGGTTCGCAGCGTCCGCTTACTGAGCTTATTAGCGAAGCTGACATTATTGTTAATGGCACCTACCAAGAAACCGCAAACCCCGTCAATTTTGTGATTGAATCTGAAGCCGATTGCTTAAAACCCAATAGCCTTATAATAGATGTAAGCTGTGATGAAGGAATGGGATTCTTTTTTGCAAAGCCAACAACATTTAAACACCCAATGTTTAGCTATAAAACCACGGATTATTACGCGGTTGATCATACCCCTAGCTACTTATGGGAAAGTGCAACGCGCTCTATTTCTGCCGCGCTCATTGTATACTTGCCAACTGTTTTAGTCGGCCCAGAGCAATGGCAAAAAGACGAAACCATTCGCCGCGCTATCAATATTGAACACGGAATAATTAAAAACAACGCTATTTTAGCGTTTCAAAACCGTGAAAGTACGCCTCCTTATCACCTGCAAATAGCTGACATAACCTAAATTCGGGATAATAAATAATCCCAAACATAACGTGAACCTTGTTTATTCAATTATTTGGCTTCTATTTTGCAACTATCTATATAAATAACGCTTTTTAGCTGTTTTACCGTGTAGTGTTTACAACGTATTGCAAACACTACACGGTATGACTAATTAACCTAAAAAGCCTACACCCTCAACAAGGAGAACATAATGACGATTAAAAAATCTGCAAGTTCAACATGGTCTGGTGATATTAAAAAAGGGAAAGGTTATATCTCAACGCAAAGTGGCGCATTAGATAACCAGCCGTATGGGTTTAATACCCGCTTTGAAGATAAGCCAGGCTCAAACCCTGAGGAATTAGTGGGTGCAGCACATAGTGCCTGTTTTGGTATGGCTTTATCGCTGGCACTTGGTGAAGCGGGCTTTACCGCTGAGAACATAAACACCGAAGCAGTGGTTAGTTTAGACGAAGTGGATGATGGCTTTGCCGTGACGCACATTGCCCTTGAAGTAAATGCAACCATTGCAGATATTTCAAATGAGCAATTTCAAGCATTGTGCGAACAAACCAAAAAAGGCTGCCCTATCTCAAAATTATTAAATACTGAGATTTCGCTTAACGCCATACTTAAGTAAATACCGAGTGTATTAAGCTAGGCGCAAAGCGCTTAAAGCCCATAAAAAGTAAGGTTATGCGCATGTAAAAAAGCCATAACCTTATTGCTACTTTTTCATTAATCATAGAAATAAAGGCACTGTTTAATCGCGGTGAGTTACAAAAAGGTTAAACAAAAACAGTTAAATAGATTATGTAAAATATCAATACTTTGTTAGGATTAAGGGCAGGCTTAACCACACCTTATTTTGTAGGTTAAAACAAAGGGTACGATGAATGAATGATAAATCACTAAATTGCGAAAAAGTATCTTGTAGCAATTGCGTTGATTCGAATGAACTAGATTTTGACTTTACCATGGCATTTCAGCCTATTGTAAATTGTCAAAATAATACTATTTTTGGATATGAAGCACTTGTCCGTGGTTTAAATAATGAATCTGCCTACTCTATTATTTCTCGCGTTAACGATACTAACCGCTATACGTTTGATCAGTTATGCAGAATTAAAGCGATTGCACTTGCATCAAAGCTGGGTGTAGATTCGATGCTTAGTATTAACTTTTTACCAAACGCTATCTACAAGCCAGAGCGTTGTATTCGTACCACCCTAGAAGCCGCTAAAAAGTATAACTTCCCTACAACAAATATTATGTTTGAATTTACAGAAGTCGAAAAAATAGAAGACAGCGCACATGTAAAACGTGTTGTGAGCTATTACCAAGAATTAGGCTTTAAAACAGCCACCGATGACTTTGGTTCAGGCTATTCTGGATTAAACCTATTAGCCGATTTTCAAACTGATATTATCAAGCTTGATATGGCGCTGATCAGAGATATCGACAAAGATAAAAATCGCCAGGCAATCGTAACTCACTGTTTAAACATGTTTAGCGCGCTAAATGTTACAGCTCTGGCTGAAGGCATTGAAACCGTTGAAGAATATCAGTGGTTGAAACACGCAGGTATTGAGCTAATGCAAGGTTATTTATTTGCAAAACCTGGATTTGAATGCTTGCCAGAAGTTGATTTTCAATAGCACACCGTTGCTATAAAAAAAACCGCCGTTACGGCGGTTTTTTCGTATTAGATATAGGTTATATATCCAAAATTACATATTCCCCAACTCTATCATCATTGCGGTGTACATACGTAAATTAAGTGCTAATTGCTCAAGGGTAATAAACTCATGTTCTGAGTGCCCGGTGTAGCGTTTGCCCGGCATAGATGGGCCAAACGACACGGCATTATCAAATAGCTTGGCATTTGTACCGCCCCCTATTGAAACAAAATCAGCGTTTTTATCACCCGTATAATGCTTAAAAATATCAAGTAGCTTTTGCGCATGGGGTGCGCTATCTAAAAGCATGGGCGTACCAATGGTGGTTTTAATGTTAGCTAACGTAACCTGATTAGCCGTTTGCCAATTAGCAAGCGCAGTATCAATTTGTTGTTTAAGTAACGTCTCATCTTTCCCAACCGGACGGCGAGCATTGACCGCTAAAGTAAGCGCATTACCCTCACGTTCAATAACCGTAGGCGCTACGGTCATTGGCCCCATAAAGTCATGTTCATAAGCAATTTCGCCAAACTGTTTACCGTGAATATCTAAACCAATAAGCTGATTAACAAAATCAATGAGCTGGCCATCACTATTGTTTTCAAGCTCAACGTTTTTAAATATTTCAGCTAAATAAGCAATGGCGTTAACGCCTGATTCCGGTTCAGATGAGTGAGCCGACATGCCTTTAACACTTATGGCCAGCGCGTTATTTTGCTCTGTAAAATTAAATTCAACTTGCTTAAGTGTGTTAGCTTTTGCTTTTAATTGATTAATTAATGTTTCGTTGGCGTTATGTAGTAATAGGCTGGCATCTTCAGGGATTTGACTGGCAAATGCGCCGCCGGTTACATCACTGACATACACACCTGTTTGTGGTGATGTTGCATCAAATGTTGGCGCAATTAAGCTCCAGCCTTTTTCAGCAACCACTACAGGGTAAGAGGCATCAATGGTTACCGCATACTTTGGTTGCTGATAAGTTTTCATAAACTCAGTTAACGGCCCCCAGTCAGACTCCTCCGCTAGGTAAATCATTAATTCAATACGATTATCAAGCGCTATGCCTTTATCTTTTATCGCCTTCATGGCGTACATTGCAGTCGCAATAGCGCCTTTGTCGTCTTCGGTACCTCGACCAACCAACTTACCCGCCTCTGAGGTGTCAATAACAAATGGGCTTTGCTTCCATTTGCTGGCATTAGCAGGTTGTACATCGCCATGAGTTACTATGGTTACCTTTTCAGTTTGTTGCCCCATACCAATAAGTACGGTGTAACCTAAATCTTGATAATCAAAACCAAGCTCAGCCGCTTTCATTTTTAGTAACGCTTTAAAGCCAATAAAGTCGGGATTTTGTGGTGCGCTAACATCACTTTTATTAACCGTTGGAAAAGACACCAAATTTGTGAGTGTATGTACTTGCGCACTTTGGTAGGTATTTACAGCGTAATCAGCCACGCTGTCATTAATTTTATTTAATTGTGCATGAGTATTAAAGGCCAATAAAGCGATACTAGCTAAAGCTAACTTTTTCAAAACAAATCCCATTTAATTAACAACCAAGAACCATAATTATAACGCCCTTATTTAATAACAAACAACGCTTTGCGACAGAGCGTAAAACCGCCACTATATTTATCTAACAGCTTTACTAAAGATGCCTGTATAATGCGCACCTTAAAATTACGGGGTTAATCATGAATCGCAGAAAAAAGATCATTACAAAGTTTAATAACAAAGATAAGCGCGCAAATGCAAAATTACATAAAAGTAATAAACCTGCTTATGTGTCTAAAGCTGAACGTGAAAAATTAGCATTACTGGCTCAAGAACAGCAAATAGAGTCTATAAACGATGAAACATGTTTATAAATCAATAAAAACAAAAGCCTAGAACAAAAAGTAAAATAAAAGTTAATAAATAGTTGCAAACTAAGCACCTAACTGTAATATTGAACATTCAGCAACAATGCTGAAACACACCAATAATCACTTAGGAGGCATAAATGAACAAACTATTTATTATCACTCCTAGTGCTCCTCAAGAATGTTCTGTCGACTATCATTTAAGTGAATGGTTCGACGAATAAAAAAACCTGAATAATTTAAAAGCAATAATGCCTCGCAGTAGGAAGGCTTCTATGTAATTAAAATTCAGGTAACAATAATGAAAAGAAAACTCTCAATTCTTAATGGATCACTAGCCGCGTGCATGTTTTTTTCGTTTGCAAGTAATGCTTGTTTAACAAACGAGGTTGAATCAAACGACACTGAAAGCAATGCAAATTCCCCACTTTGTAGTAATACCACCATTGCAGGCTCGTTGAGTCGAAATGATACTGATTGGTTTAGATTCGAACTAACACAAACCGGACCTATTGAAGTTAATCTTGATCATCATACTCGTGATGACTTTGACTGGGCATTATATCAAGAAACGGGTTCGGCCCTAGCCAAAGGGGCGACCAGTAATGTGCCAGAAACAGGCAGTTATAACGCGCAATCAACGGGTACTTATTATGTAAAAGTAACGCGTTACTCGGGTACAGGTTGGTACGATCTAACAGTCAATTTTGGTGAAGGTAGTAACACCGGTGGCGGAAGTGGTAACGGTGATTGTGGCTATAGTTCTCGCCCTGCAAAACCAGGTTCATTACAAGCATATTTACAAGGTGGCAGTGCTGATTCATGTAGCACATTAACAGCTGATCAAGGTGCTGTATTACTAATGGGTGGTGGCAGCGATGTTGATCAAGCATTTAGTAATCGCGTTGCCAACCATGTTGGCAGCGGTGCCGATGTTGTTGTGCTTAGAACCTCAGGTACTGACGCCTACAACGATTATTTACTGAACTTAATGAATGCCGACTCAGTAGAAACACTGATCATTGATACTCGCAACAAAGCGAATGATGACTATGTTGACTGGGCTATCCGCAGTGCTGAATTTGTATGGATTGCAGGCGGTGACCAATCTGATTATCTTAATCAATGGCAAGGTACAAAAGTACAAACCGCTGTGCAACACGTTTTTGATAAGGGCGGTGTCGTTGGCGGAACGTCTGCAGGCATGGCATTAATGGCAAACAGCGTGTACGACCCGGATGGTGTTGCTGGTGCAGTATCAGATGAAGTAGTCACTGACTTTTGCCATGAGACACTTAACTTCAGCAGTCGCTTTATTGATGTGCCTGTTTTAGACAATAGCTTAACCGATACGCACTTCCAAGAACGTGACAGAATGGGGCGCGCCATCGTGTCTTTAGGCCATCACAGCAATCAGTATTTTTCTATTGCAGCCAGTGAGGCAACCTCACTGTTCATCGATGCCTCTGGTACAGGTGTTGTTGACGGCAGTAATGAAATTTACATCTTTAAAGAAACGGCTAATACGCAAAGAGTAACATTGCAATGTGGCAGTGCTGTTAACTATCAAAATGTTAATAGAATAAAGCTACTACCTGGTGATAATTACAATGTGGTTAGCCACGCTCATAATGGTATGCAACTAGACGTGAGCATTAATGGTAATAACACCAACTTCTATTCCCCTATCAATCCTTATTAATCCCCCCAGTTAAGAGCCCTTTGGGCTCTTTTTTAACTGTCGCAAAAATAATAACTAAATAAACAAAAACCTGATAATTACCTATTCGTTTTATATTCAAGCCACTTTGAAGCCAAAGGGTTAAAATAATGCGTATAACGGATCGCTACATAGCTAACCACAGCGCTTGCTACTAGCAGCTCAAATATCGCTAAGTAATGTATTTGATTTATAAACTGCATATCCACGTTCATCGTTAGCATCCAATCCGCGAGTTTAAATAACGCTGTAGCACCAATGACCATGGGAAAGGTAAATGCAGCAAACCCTGGGCAAAACCTGCGGCGTAGTAATTTAAAAAATGCCGTATAAATAATGAGTGTCATTAGTATGGCAATACCAAATAACCCCCCAATAATCACTGGTGACGGTTGAGTCACCACAGTGAAATACCCCGCTAACGATAAACTTGCTGGCGCCGCTAAAATAGCCAGTGTAGGCTGTGCAGCATCAGGAATTTGCTCAGCAAATATTATCCGATAAATCATTATCGGCAGCATAACTGCGTACATTAACATGCCAAAATAAAGTGCCCCTTGCGCTAAAAATAGCAGTGCTGGGTTACCCGAGAACGCGACATCGGCAACAATAATCCCCACCGGTGGGACAAACCAACTTGGCACCATGTGCTCAATTTTAAACTCACGAACACGATGAATAATAAAGCTCAATAAAAATCCCAAATGCAATAAAAATGCGCCTACCCAAAGCACATCGCCAGCTAATAGGTTAACGTGTCCTAACGAATTAGATACCACCAACGTTGCCATAGCAAAAGTAGGCACCACACTGCCTACAACAGGGTGCGCTAAGTCGGCTTTTAGTAATTGCGGGTGCAGTAAAAATTTTAAGCCAAGTATTAATAATAATACGCTTGCAATTGCCGCCCCAGTGTATTGCGCTGCGCCATTTACATTGAACATATTTTCCCAAGCCCAACCAAGGCTGGCTATGCCTAATGCTAATCCGCCCATTGGGGTGGGTGCCGTTATTACTTTGGCTTTTATATAATTAAACATGTTTATACTCCACACTCACTGTTTATCTTATAAAGAAGTTTAACCTTGCATTTTGTTTAGTTAAATCTAATTATATAGAACACACGTTCATAAAAACTAAACACCAAGCTCATGAATATTTCTCTTAAACAACTTAAAGTGTTTGTAGGTATTACCCAGCATACAACGCTTAGCGCAGCCTCAGAGCGACTTTACTTGTCTAAAGCGGCACTCAGTATGTCTCTTAGCGAGCTTGAAAAACAATTAGGCCACCCACTGTTTGACCGGGTAAATCATCGCTTAATTTTAAATCAAGAAGGGCAAAAATTACTGCCCCTGGCCGATGAATTACTGCACAGAGCAAATGATATTAATACGCTTTTTTCGTCCCACGCAACAGCCAGTGGCACGTTAAAAATAGGTGCCAGCGATACCATTGGTAATCATGTGTTACCCTCTATACTCAGTGGATTTCGCCAACAACAGCAGCATTATTCTCAGCAGGTTTTTATTTCAAATTCTGAGCTTATTTGTCAAAAACTGCGCGACTTTGAACTCGACATTGCATTAATAGAAGGCCATGCCCAGCAAAGTGACTTAGTCTCAACCGTGTTTAGTCAAGACTCTATGTGTATTATTGCGCCGCCATCCCACCCTTTAGCTAAAAAACCACAGCTTAGTTTTAATGACTTAGCAAACAGTCAATGGGTATTAAGAGAGACCGGCTCTGGCTCACGCTCATTCTTTTTGCAAAACCTTGCTACGCATATCGATAATTGGAGCCAAAGCTTTGAGCTCAATACCACAGAAGCATTGATCAACAGCGTTGCAGAAGGATTAGGGCTGGGGTGTTTATCGTCACTCGCGGCACAGTACGCTTTAAACGATGGCCGCGTTACGCAGCTTAACTTAAACCACTCCATGCAAAGACAGTTTTGGTTAGTGATGCATAAAGACAAATACAAAAATCCGCTGCTAACGCAGTTTATAGATTTTTGTCACAAGCAGACTTAAAAAATTAATAGTAATTAACTGTCAGATTCGATTAACCAAAAATCGAATCTGACAGCTCACACTAACTTACTCTCTCATCTTAAAACGCGTAACTCATAGCCAAATTAATAGAACGACCCTGCCCTGCTAATTGGTTAAATCCCTGCGTTGAATCTTGTTTAAACTCAGCAATACTTACGCCGCCCAGTGGTAATTCATAATACTCATCAAGCAGGTTGGTAATATCAACACTCACAGTCAATGCATCCCAACTGGCTTTTGAGCTTAAATTAAGTAAATGATACTGCTCGGTTTGGTTTTCTAGGCGGTTGCTATCTACGCGGGTTTTACTATCGACCCACTGCCACGTGAGTGCGTTTTCAAAGCGGCCTATTTGCTGGTTAATCGCAAATTGGGTTTGCAGTGGCTTAATTTGATAAAGCGGCTGATTGGTATCGTCGCGCTTACCACGGGTATTGGTAATGTTAGCTTTTAACGACCAACTACCATACTGCTTAGACTCGTGCAGAGTAGCAACCGCATCTAGCTTTACTCCATAAAGCGTGGCATCTACGTTATTAAACATAAGTACATTACGAGTATTGGCAGCAAGCACTGTGCGGTTAAAGCTTCTTACTCTGTTGGCGTCAATATAATCATTTACATCGCTCACCCACGCATTAGCACTGATACGCCAGCTGTCGTCTTTAGCCATACGGGTATACGTAGTGCTAAGCGTATGTGCGGTTTCAGGTTTAAGGGCAATGTTACCAATATAGCCATTACCATCGCCATACCAACCTATCATGGTGGTGGCCATATTGCCCACACCCCAACTGTAACGTTCGTATAAATTAGGTGCGCGATTTTTACGGGCTAAACCAATTTGTAACTCGTCATTATTGCTTAGTTGATAGTTAATCAGCACGTTTGCATCGACTAGGTTATCTGTTTGTTTTTTGTTCTGATCATTAAACTCTTTAGCGGCCATTGCATCACTTGGCATCGCCATGGCCATCGCACTCATAGCGACCATACCTGCGTTATATGCTTGTACATCGTCGGTATTGGTCATTACATTTTCAAATCGAACGCCTGCATTTAACCACCAGCGAGTATCTAATTGGCTTTCATATTCAGCAAGCAAGGCAATACGCTGACGCCGGCCGTTATTAATATTGTTGTAGTCATTTGGCCCCATCATCATTGAGCCTTCAACCGCAGGCCACCAATCATCAATATTCATATAATGGTACTCTTGGGCGAGTAATAACTGGCTGTTGTTATCAAGCGCTAATCGCCATTTTAACTGAGTGCTTATATCTTCGGCGTCGGTTTTCATTGGCATTTTTCCGGTTTTTTCTGCGCTGAAAAAGCCCATTTCATGCTTTACGCTATGCCAATTTAACTGCGCTTCAAGCTCACTGTTTGTAAAAGCACGCTTATACTGGGCAACAGCGCCATAGCTGGTGTTATCTGTCATATCCATATATTGGTTAGCAAAGCCTTGATAGGGTATTTTTTGATGGCTTAGCTTAACAACTAATTGTTGCTTATCATCGCGCATGGCAGCACTTAAACTATGGTTTTGCGCGCGGTACAGGGTATCGAGCACTAAATCGCCGTTACCATCTTCATAACTGTTAGCATCGCTAAACGCACCTTGATAATTAAAACTGAATACGTCGCTGGCAATGCGCATGCCCGCGCCTACCTTTTTGCCGTTATCTAGCGTATTGTATTGGGCTGATACGTAGCCAGAGTGCCAGCCAAGTTGCTTGCTTTCACTGTACTGAGGTGAAATAGAATTAACCGCGATCACCCCTGCAATATTATCGCCTCCCGCGCTTACCGGAGAAATACCTGCAACCACTTTGTAGCTACTAATTTGATTGGCTGAAATATACGACAGTGGCGGGTTCATTTGATTGGCACAGGCGGCGGTGATTTGCGCTCCATCGACCAGTACCGCCACTCTATCGCCCATTAAACCATTTAAAACAGGTAAGTTAGCCATGCCACCGGCGGCTGAAAAGTCCACACCTAAATCAGTTAATAACGATTCAGATGAACCTAACGATAGGTGTTTGTTTTGTGCTTGACCGTGTACTTCAATCACTTCAATTGAGGCGTCATCTGCAAAGGCAACAGGCGATAGTACGCCACTTATAACAAGTGCCAAAGGCGATACTAAATAGGAGGTTAGGGGATTTTTTTTATCAGTCATTATTGATTTACCACAAAAATTTTGTGGGTAAATTATACGTGCTGCGGCAAGTTAAAAAGCGCGACATATTGTCGCACTTTGTTAATTTTTAACCCTGTTCGTCATCAAAAATGTCTTCTATTTTAAGTTTAAACAACCTTGCGGCCTTAAAAGCCAGTGGCAAGCTGGGATCGAACTTGCCCTTTTCAATGGCATTAATCGTTTGGCGCGATACATCCAACAGCTCGGCCAACTTTGCTTGAGTGAAATTATGCTCGGCTCTTAACACTTTTAATCTATTTTTCATTCATCACCTGCGCAATAGTGTTTATTAAGCACATACACACTAGTTAAATACACCGCTCCCATTAAAAACATTAAGTCGGGTATTTGCGCTTTAAAATCAATTAAACCACTCAATTGTAAATTGGTGTATGCCAGCCCGCCTACTAACACTGCACCTAAGGTAAACCCCATGGCACTGAGATGTATTTTTTGCATTAATTCATCCATGCCTTGCAAATAGCGCTTGTTGGCTAAAATCATCCCTACGCCAGCAGCCAAATTTATAATAATAAAAAAGCCACTAATTAGCGCTGAACGATCCCAGATTAAAGTGGGGCCAAAGCTGCAAATAGCTAAAGTAAAAAGCCATATTAAGGTCCATTTAGCTAGGTAACTGGTATTTTTAATTTGGCGTTGTTTTAAATTTAATTCTGCTTTCATTGCCTTTATCCTGTTTTTAAAAGTAATGTTTACTTTACAAATATCATTCATACCTTACAAAAAGTCAAGTTAACATTACACTTTAAATTTAACACTGCTTATTTTTGATTGCGTTAATACTTTGCTGAACTTACTTAACCATCCTTTGGTTGGCTTAAGTTAAATTTTATTCATCTTAAATTATGGTTTAGTCCATGACGAAAGAGAGCTTTTAATTTAAAATGCATGCCTCTTTACTCCTCATTTCCACATTCAACTAAATAAGCGTGTGTGCTTTATTTTTAAACGCACTGGCGTTTAGTTTGTTATTAAATTTTATTTATTATCTTCAAGGATTTTATATGGCCGTTGATACTACATCGCCGTCGGGTCAGCCCAATAGAACCGCTATTTTAATTGTGCTGGCGTTGGGTACTTTTATTTTGGGGTTATCTGAATTTTCTATGATGCCTATGTTGCCATTAATTAGTGAGGCTTTTGGCAGTACCCCGTCACAAAGTGGTTATGCTATTAGTGCTTATGCTCTTGGGGTGGTGGTTGGCGCACCCATTTTAATGTTGGCAACGGCAAATATGCGAAAACGACGAGCGCTATTATTATTTTTAAGCTTAATGTGTATTTCAAACAGTTTAAGTGCATTAGCGACCTCGTTAGAACAACTGGTGCTGTTTAGGTTTTTAAGTGGCCTTCCCCATGGCGCTTATTTTGGTGCCGCGTTATTACTGGCCTCTGATATAGCACCGCAAGGAAAACGCGCTAGCTTTATGTCAAAAGTGTTTATGGGCTTAACCATAGCCACTATCGTTGGTGTGCCGGTGGTGACATTGGTTGGGCAAAATCTTAGTTGGCGTTATTGCCTCGCTGCGGCTGGGGTGTTGGCGTTTATTGCCTTTATTTTTGTGTATAACGTGGTGCCTAATGTTAAAAACACCCATACATCTAACTTACTCAACGAATTAGGGGTGCTAAAAAACAAACTGGTTTGGTCAATATTAGGGATTGTTATTATTGGCTTTGGTGGCGTATTTTGTATTTATACCTATGTAGCCGATACGATCTTAGAGGTCACTCAGAGCGCGCCCTATACAATTTCAATTGCTATGGTGATGTTTGGTATTGGCTCTACGCTCGGTAACTACGTACTTGGTAAAGCTGCCGATAAATCAGCGATAAAAACCACCGGATTTACGCTTGCCTCTACCATTGTTTTTGCATTTACATATGTCAGTGCCAGCTATAATATTTATCTGCTGTATGCGGTTATATTTTTTATTGGCTGCAGCTTAGGGCTATCAACCTTAGTGCAAACGCTGTTAATGGATGTATCACCTGACGGCCACGCCATGATTGGGGCATTAGTGCAGTGTGCGTTTAATATTGCAAATGCTATTGGCCCTTGGGTTGGCGGCATTGCTATTGCAAAAGGGGCAGCGCCAAATCAAACAGGCTATGTTGCTGCGGCTTTATTTTTAGGTGGGCTGTTAATGTGGCTGCTTAGTTATATACAAATTAGCGGCAACAAAACTAAACAGGCACAGCCTTGTTAATAAAAACAAAAAGAGCCGCTAAGCGGCTCTTTTTACATTTTACTCTTTAGCGTATTAAACGCTAATAGATGACATATCAATAACAAAACGGTATCGCACATCAGAGCGTTCCATACGCTCATAAGCGGTGTTAATTTCGTCTATGTTGATCATTTCACACTCTGGCAGTACGTTGTGCTCACCACAAAAATCAAGCATTTGCTGTGTTTCTGCAATGCCGCCAATTAACGAACCAGCCACACGACGACGACCCATTAAAAGAGGAACTGTGTTTAGCTCATCTACTGGGCCTACTTGGCCAACAATAACCAAGGTACCATCGATATCAAGTAGTGGTGTGTAAATTGATAAGTCATGCTTTACAGGCACGGTATCAATAATGACATCAAACGCTGACTGCGCATTTTTCATTTCATCATCATTGTTTGATACTAAATAATGCTGTGCGCCGAGCTTAATTGCATCTTCTTTTTTAGACTCAGTACGACCAATAACAGTAACGGTTGCACCCATTGCTACTGCATTTTTAACCGCCATATGACCTAATCCACCAAGGCCTACCACTGCAACACGGCTACCTGTTTTTACACCCCATTTATGTAATGGTGAATAAGTAGTAATACCGGCGCAAAGTAACGGCGCCACGCGCGATAATTCTAAGTTTTCAGGCACTGATAATACAAACTCTTCGCGTACTACAACGTGTTTAGAGTAACCACCTTGAGTCATTTCGCCGTTAACTCTATCGGTCCCGCTGTAAGTACCGACCATGCCTTCACGACAAAATTGCTCTTCGTGATTATCACATTGGTCACAGCTTTGGCAGGAGTCAACCATACACCCTACGGCAACGGTATCGCCTTGTTTGTATTTTTTTACATCACTACCGACTGATATTACTTTACCTACAATTTCGTGCCCAGGAACTAATGGGTAATTACTACCCCCCCAGTCGTTACGCACTGCGTGTAAGTCTGAATGGCACACACCACAATATAAAATTTCTATTGCTACATCGTTATTTCGTAAATCGCGGCGCTCAAAAGAAAACTCTGTAAGCTCAGAACCTTGGCTTTTTGCTGCATATCCGACTGTTTTCATAATAACTCCATAGTTTATTAAAAATCATCCACAGTATGCATTGTCAGCTATGAACATAAGCTGATCATGTGCAACTGCAAATAGCCCCATAAAGTGCAGGGCTGTTTATTAGTATTCAATTATTCCACAACAACGGCATTTAACTCGTCAATCAGTGTTTTAATACGCTGTGCATTTTTACCTAAATCACTTTTACCAATGCGTGATTTACTACGTATGTCGACCACACGCTTACTGCCTTTATCGTTAATACGAACCACAACATCGTCTTTAAAGCCAAACCAGGTCGTGGTGTCTGTTGCTTCAACAATGCCATTATTAACATCACTATTAACCAGTTCCCAGCCTAAGTTTTCCATGGCTTTAGTAATTGCTGCCACCAGCTCTGTTTGGGTTTGGTTGTACTCGAGCGGTTTTAGTTCTGGGTACGCTTCACGTTGCTGCGCTGCCGTTTCTTCACCCGCGTAAGCAACAGGGTTAGGTGCATCAGCACGCAAAGGCACAACCGCAACAAACTTAGGTGGGTTAATTAAATCGGTAGAAATATCATGAATTGGCGGAACACTTTTTGCTGTATTCATCATGTTAATCGGCATTGCAATCGCAACAGCTGCAAAAATAACCGTGACCACTGCACTGGTTAGGCTCACTGTTTTACGCATGAATAGCACTTGAACTAATAATAAGGCTAATGCTGCCCCACCAACATAAACGCCTAATCTAAAACCAGCAAAGGCAGTACCTAGTTCAACAATATTAAATTTATAAAGAGGTCCCGGTAGTACCACCATTAAAAAAGCGATAAGCCCAACTAAGGTCACTAAATGTTTCATTGCCTACTCCGTTATTGTTATATGATTATTGTTTTTTAAACAAGCTTTATACTGTTAACACTCCAATTTAGATTACTATGACCGATAAGTATCTATAAAGTCATAATTTATTGCCCTTTTAAAGTTGATAACTTGACTCCTTGGTAAAAATCAACAAACTACGGGGGTAAAATTATCAGGGTATTATTATTTATGAAAACAGAGATTAGTTATCGGTTTGAGTCATCACAAGTAGCCAACCGCTTTTTACACGAATTAAAAGATTGGCCAGTCAATGACGTAAAAACACGTCTTTTTAATGGCGGCGACAGCGTTAAAGTAAGCTACGAATATGATGAAAGCGGATTTGATTATACGGTTGCCGAACTTGATGATTTAGCCGAGCAACACGGCGGACAAGAAGTATCGAGTTAAGATACTTATACCTACGCTCAATAGCCACAACACACTTTGTAGCCATGCCTGCATTGTAAACTTTAAGCTTACAAAGTTATGTAGCAATAGGTATTACACAACGTATTAAAGACCCCATACCCACTTTACTTTCAACCTCTATAGTGCCATTGTGCTCTTTAAGTACATTGTAAACTATAGCCATCCCCATACCAGTGCCTTGGCCTACGGGTTTAGTGGTAAAGAAGGGATCGAACATTTGTTTAAGTGTATCAGCGTCCATTCCACAGCCGTTATCTGCCACCTCTATGTAAATATTGTTTTCATTGGCAAACAGCTTAACACTTATTTTTCCTTGCTGATCGCGCAAATCATCGCAGGCGTGTTTGGCATTAATTAATAAGTTTACAAACACTTGTTTCATCGATGATATATTACACCGTGTTAGAGGTAACTTTTCAATGTGTAACTCTATAGCACATGTCCCTAGCTGGTTGTCGAGTAGTTTTAGTGTGCTATTGAGTGATTCTGTAATATCTGCCATTGCAGTTACGTTGTCTTTTAGGCTTGCAAAGTCAACAAGGTTATTAACAATATGAGCGATACGTTCTAATCCCTCTTGGGTATCATCAACTAAGTCATCAATATCGTCCACAATAAAGCTTAAATCGTTCTCTTGATTGAGCTGAACTAAAATAGACTCTAACTGCGATACTGAAATCGATTTATCTACAAATTGTTGAGCCGCCGTCATTAACGAAACCAACACGGGCTTTATAAATTTTATACTTTCTACATTGCTGGTTATGTAAGCAAGCGGGTTATTTATTTCGTGGGCCATCCCAGCAGAGAGTGTCCCTAGCGTGGCCATTTTTTCACTTTGCATTAAGGTTATTTGTTGGTTTTTGACCGTTTCGAGCTTTTCTTCCAGCTCTTGATTAAGAATAAACAATGCCCGTGTTTTGTCTTCTAGTAGGGTTTCTAATTGATCTCTGGCTGATTTTTCGCGCAAATACGCTTTTTTATAATTGTAGTCGTCTTCAGCCATGGGGAGTCTCATATTTTATTTCAATTAAACACGAATCAAACCCATCATGCATACACTGGGCATGATTAAGTTTAGCATCAACCCCATAATGAGCCGCAGCACCAAAAATAAGCCCTTCGGCGCACATACAAAGCTGTCGCTTAGAGTTGTAACGCATTAAAATAAACCCGTCTTCAATAATTTGGGCGTCAATTTCAGGTAAATTAGGCTCATGATAAAGCTTAGCTACTTCAACATGAATTACTTTATCAATACCAATAATGAGATCAGCAAAACAATTAAAGTTAGCAACAATGCTTGGATGACGTGCCTTTAAGTGAGAAAATAAATACTCACCAAAGGCCTTTAATACCTCTGGCATAGACATAGAAAGTGCAGTTGCTACATCTTGTGCTAAACCAACTATTTCTTCATCTGGATAACTTTCTGCAGAAATATAAACACGACCCTCCGGTGCATTTTTTTCAAGTAAGTCGTCCCATGCTGCCATGCCACATTTTTCAATAACCAGTGCCTCAAGCCCTCTAAAGATAACGCCTTTCATGCATGTTCCCTCTATTATCACTTTTAGATTGTTAGCTGCATCTTCAATTAGTTACAAACGCTCGCTACCTTACGGCTCATATGTACACTAGGGTAATAAGTCTTACCAAGTAAAATATCAGCATTAAAGTAATAATAGTTTAGTCGCTTGTAAAACGCCCAAAAATGTTCGTTATTTGTATGGTCAACGTTTAACATTAAGTGACATTAAGGAAGCGTGATCACATTCTGCTTTTTACTCTATTGGTGGCAACGCTATTGGCAGGGTCGTCTGGCCAAAAGTGCTTGGGGTAGCGCCCTTTCATCTCTTTTTGTACCTCGCGGTAACTACTATTCCAAAAATGTGCTAAGTCTTGGGTTAACTGTAGTGAACGCTTGCCTGGCGATAACAACTCCATTAGCAATGCTAATTTACCGTTAGCTAACATAGGTGTACTGGTTAAACCATATACCTCTTGCATGCGCACACTAAGCTTGGCAGGTCCATCAAGTTGGTATTCAATTTTTATGTTAGAGCCACTTGGTACTGTTAGTCGCAGTGGGAGTAAAGATTTTAGCTCGCTTTGCTGTTGCCAATTAAAACAGTTTTGTAGTGCCTCAAAATAATTAAACTTTTTAAGTTGCTCAAGGGTTTTAATATCTTCAAGGTATACCCCTAACCAATCACCTGCTGTTTCAATGAGCTGCTGCTGATTAATAACAGGAAACTGTTCTGGCATCAATTTGCTGGCTAGGCACATTCTAATAAGTAACTGCTCACTTTCTTTTTGCTCGTTAAACAGTGAAAAGCCCTGTTTGGCAAACACACTAAGCCATGCCTTGGTGCGCTCTGTTTTATCAAGCTTATGTTTACTTGGTTGGCTACTAAGGGTAATTTCCCCAAGTTTTACTTCATCTTGATGAATAAACCGAGCAGCTTTTTCATCAAACTCGCAGCGGATCAACTCAGTGAATAAATGCGGTAAATACTCTTTAAGCGCTACTGGATTTAGCGCCGTGGCCGCAAAAACTCGCCCGCCTTTGTGTCCGCCCATACTGGCAATAGCTATATATTCGTCATTATGCCAGTAGTCAGGGTTTAGCTCGGCCCCTGCGCCATTAGCAAGTAAATAGCCATTACCGCGTTTTTTAGCGATGCGATCTGGGTAGGCAAGCGACACTAATAAGCTTAAATGATCGGTGTTTAAATCTGTTTTGCTGTCGGTAAATTTTAAGCGTTTTAACCAATAATTTAATTGTTGCTTAAACACAGGATGCGGACGCTGCTGTTGACTATGCAGTGCTAGGTTGAGCTCATTGGCAGTACTAACTCGGCTTTCTAGTAAGGCGACTAAATAAATAGCTAAGCGATAAATTCCGCTTAACTGTGGTTCTAGCATTTGCGCTTTTAATAACATGTGCGCTAGGCGAATATCGGCACCAAAGCCCAACATTTTACTCCCCAGTGCGGTGAGCTTACCGTGGCTATCTATCGCTTCAAGCATAGATAATAAATTGGTAGCTTGGTTGCATTGTTGCTCACTCGGCGGGTCAAGTAAGGTGAGTTCACTAATGCTTGCGCCCCACTGCTTCGCCTCAAGCATCAGTTGGCTAATATCTGAGGTAAGAATATCAGGGTTATCGTGGCTGTTTCGTCGCTCAAAAGTTTGTTTTGAACCTAAACGATACACAACCCCTGGTTCTATTCGTCCTGCACGCCCTGCGCGTTGTACTGCCGATGAACGAGATATACTTTGCGTAGTGAGCTCAGTTACACCGGTTTTTAAATTAAAGCTGGCTGCACGGCGCTTGCCGCTATCAATCACAATTCGAATGCCTTCAATGGTTAAGCTGGTTTCGGCAACATTGGTGGTCAGTACTACTTTTCGCATCCCTTGAGGCGCAGGTGCTATTGCAGCTTGTTGATTGGCTTTATCTTGCTCACCAAATAAAGTGGCGACTAGGCAGTTACTAGGTAAGTCGCTCAATGCTTGTTGCACGCGCAGTATTTCTCGTTGGCCGGGTAAAAATACCAGCGCACTGCCGGTTTGCTCATTGAGTGCTTGTTTTATAATAGCGGGGATGGCATCAAGCCAGCGGCTTTCATCTTTTATTGGGCAATATATTTCGTCAATCGGGTAACTTCGCCCGCTTGACTGAATAACTGGGCAATTAAAAAATGCGGTATAACGATCGCTATCGAGGGTGGCCGACATCAGCATAATGGTTAAATCTTCACGTAGCGCCGCTTGCGATTCTAAAGCAAAAGCCAGCGCGGTATCTGCTGCGATAGAGCGCTCATGAAACTCATCAAAAATCAGTAAATCAACATCACTGAGCTCAGGGTCATTTTGTAACATGCGTGTCAGCATGCCTTCGGTGACTATTTCAAGGCGCGTGTTCGCACTTACTTTACTCTCACCTCGCACCCGTAAACCAACACTTTGTCCAAGGGATTCGTTTTGGCATTGGGCTAGGTAATTGGCAATATTACGTGCAGCTAAGCGCCGCGGCTCCAACATCACTATGTGTTTATAATGCCCATCGCGCATAAGCTGTAATGGCAACCACGTTGATTTACCTGCACCAGGCGGCGCTTGCAGTAAGGTGATTGAGTTGGCTTTTAATGCATCAATAAGTGAGTTATATATTTCTTGAACCGGCAGCACGCTATTTACCCTAAATTACTTTGCCGCCATTGTAGCAAAAATTAGCAGTTATTTATGTAGGGTACGACTATGTGCTTGGCTTATCATTTCATCTAAAACTTTAGCTTCTTGTTGCTGCGCTTGGCTTTGAAAAGCACGATGCCTATTACTCACTATCCCTTCTATGCCTTTGGTAAAGCTCATTTGCTTAAAACAAGCTTGCTGTTGACGTAATTCATCTTGCTGTGAATCATTAATCCGCGCTTCTTGCTGCGCTGACAAACCAGACAAAATGCGTTTCATCCCTGATAAATTTTGTAAGCTTAGCGCCGAGCTCATTTGCTGGTTTTTATCCATACTGTTTATGTGCTGCTGTAGCTGCAATAGTCGCTGCTGCTCTAAGTTACTTCTTTGTTGTAATTGAGTTTGCTCGGCCAGCATTTTATCTAATTTTTGTTGTTGTAATCCTAAAAATTTATTAAGCATTCAGTTCACCCATCACTGCATTTAATTGAGTTATTGACTGTGAGAAATCCACTTGTTCGTTCAATCCTTGGCATAAAAATGATTCGATTTTTGGATACAAATTTACCGCACTGTCGAGTTCCGGATCTTTACCTGCCTGATACGCCCCTAAAGGAATAAGCTCATGTACTTGCATATAGCGGCTATAAAGTTTTTTCAATTTATAACAAAAGCTCAATTGCTCATCGCTCACTATATTTGGCATCACTCGACTAATCGATGAACCAATATTAATGGCCGGATAGTGGCCCTTTTCTGCTAATGTGCGATCCAATACTATATGGCCATCAAGAATTGCTCGGGCGTTATCGGCTATTGGGTCTTGTTGATCGTCGCCTTCAGCCAATACCGTATAAATGGCTGTCATGCTGCCTTTGCTTTTTTCACTATTACCGGAGCTTTCAACCAACTGGGTTAATTTACTAAATACCGATGGCGGGTACCCTTTAGATGCGGGCAGCTCGCCTACCGATAGGCCAATTTCACGCTGTGCTTGCGCATAGCGGGTTAATGAGTCCATTAATAGCAATACATTTGAGTTTTTATCTCTAAAATAGGCCGCCAGTTTATGACTAAGCTCGGCGGCTTTAATACGCAATAAGGGAGAATCGTCCGCTGGGGATGCAATCACAATAGCCTTTTTTAACCCTTCTTTACCCAAGCTTTGCTCAATAAAATCTTTTACTTCCCAACCACGCTCACCGACTAGGCTTACAATAACTACATCGGCCGAGGTAAAACGGGTCATCATGCCAAGTAATTTACTTTTACCCACACCCGAACCTGCAAATAACCCTAAACGCTGGCCTTTACCCACACTAAATAGGCTATTAATAGCGCGAATACCCACATCTAACGGCTCGGTAACGCCTTTGCGCTCCAGTGGCGTTAAAGAATAATCGTTACCCAATTTACTGGCGCTTTTTGTGCTGTCTTGTTCAAGTGGGCCTAGGTTATCAATGGGTAGCATTTGCGCATCAATTACTCGCCCTAATAGCTTTTCTGAAATAGCCACATGGCTGTTTTTTATAACTGGTCTGACTCGCCCACCAGAATATAAATTTTGTATTTTTTTCAAGGGCATTAAATAGGCTTCATCTAGATTAAAACCCACAACTTCAGCGTCATACCAGTGACCGTCAACACTCTCAACTTGGTACTTTTCGCCCATAGCGAATTGCCCACCCGTCGCGGTAAGTGTTAAACCATTAACTCGTGTTAAACGACCATAGCTTTTAACTAATTCAGGCGGGGTTAGCGCTGTCAGCGCAGATTTTAAGCTAGTGTGTAGGGGGTTAGTCATGTGGCTGCGCTTTGAGTATTTCAGGTATCACTTCATCCAGTAAGCTTTGTAGGCGCTCTGAAAAAGAAAACCGATGTGTTTGTTGCTCTGCCACCAGTTCAACGTCTCCACTAATCAGAGCCTCATCAAAGTAAACCGGCACCGAAAATTCAGCTAAACGCGCATCATTAAAGCAGTGGCGATCAGCCCCTGAGATCATAACTTTTGTTACTACATCGCGATTGCTAAGCAAGGTAATGGCTTTTTCAATCAGCTGCGCGCGTATTTCGGGGCGTACTTTTAGCTCGCAGTCAATAACGTGCTCTGCTAACCTGCTTATCATCAAGGCAAGGTCTTGTTTAAACTCATCATTAAAGTTAAGTAGTTCGTTATTCGCTTTGTCGAATAAAGTGTTAAAACGTTCAATAAGCTGTGTTTTTTGCGCTTCAAGACACTCAGCAACACGCAACTCTATTTGTTGCTCCATTTGCTGCTCTAATTCGCTTTGCTTATTGGCAGCCCCTTGCGCGAGCCCTTCTTCATAGCCCTGCTGTAAACCAACACGCTGAGCAGCATCTAAACGCTCTTGCAGCGTTTGATGTTGCTCATTTTTATTTAAAGTGGGAAACCTAAATGCTTGACTCATAGTTAGCCTGCAGTCTCTTCTTCAAATAAGCGATATTCAATATCACCTTGTTTGCTCATGTCTCTGACAATCGACATAATTTCTTTTCTGGCGGCAATCACTTTGCTCAGTGGTTGTGCACTTAATCCGTCAATTTGCTGTTGGTACACTTGCGCTAAACGTTTAGGTAGTGCACCTAAAACACGCGCTAAAAACTCACTGTTTACACCCTTTAATGACATCGTCCATAACTCATCAGGAATGTCATTAAGCAACAAGGTTAATGTCTCGTCTGTTTGCTTAATTAAGCTGTCAAAATCGTACATTTTTTCTTGTATTTCATCAGCCACGTTAGTGTTATGTTTTTTCATTAGTTCGATAATTTGGCTCTTATTACCGTTGTAACGATTCATAATTTCAACTGCTTTATCGACGCCATTGACCTGCGCGCCAACTTGGCGGCCAACAAATTCAATACACGATTCAAGCGTTAAGCGCACATCATCAATAACGTGTTCACTCACTTCACGAAGACTCGCAATACGATAAAGTAAGTCATCGTGCTTGGATTCTGGAAACAGCACAATAATGGCAGAGGCTTGCTCTGGCGGTAAAAAAGCCAAAAACAGCGCCTGCATTTGCACGTGTTCTTGCTCTAAAAAGCGCACGATAAGTTCAGGCGGGATCCACTCTAAACGACGTAAATCGTCATTCATGGCACCACCATAAATATCATCAAGCATAGTTTTGGCAAGCTTTCTACCGACGGCTTTATCGAGTGCTCGCTCTAAATACACACGCGATGCACCATTGACGCCACTTTCATTGCGGTAGCAATCAAAAAATTCACTCAAGGTGCCTGCAACATCATGTTGAGTAACGTTTGAAATTTTAGCCATACGCTCAGAAATAGCCTGCACTTCACGGCGGCCTAATTTACGAATAACACTGGCGGCGTTTTCCTCGCCCATACTTAGCAATAAAATAGCGGCGCGATCTAACGCCGGTAATTGTGAGCCTTTATCAAGCTTTTCTTGATTCAATTTCAACTCCTTGTTCTACCCAATATTTTATTACCGATGTGACACGCTCGGTTTCTTTATTAGCAAGTAACTGCATGTGCGCTATCTGTTCTTCAAAGTCATTGCCTATTTGCGGTAACGACATATTTTGATGTTCGCTTGCGCCCTCTTTGGCAGTTAAGTTTTCTATTTGCGATTTCGCATTAATGGCTTCATCAAGCGGACTACTTTGTCTTTCTGTTGCAGAGACTGACTTAACCTCATTATCTGTGGTTGCCATGGCGTTGTTTGCGTCGTTACTTTTGCCTTTAATTAAGTGATTAACTAATGGACGCACGCCAAATAAAATCAGCAATAAACTAATTAAAGTGCCAACAATATAACGGGCATACTCTTTAAGCTCTGGCATTTGCCACCACTCAAGGCCTTCACCTGGGGCAAGTATTTTTTGTTCTACAAAGGCAAAGCTAGTTATGTTGAATTGATCGCCGCGTGCGTCGTTAAACCCCGTGGCTTTTTTTACCATTTCACCTAATGAAGCGAGCTTTTCTTCGCTCCAGCCATCAGCAGTACCTGCTACTTGCTCATTAATAAGTACCGATAAGCTCATGTTTTTAATTCGGCCTACTTCAAATTGGGTGTGAGTGACTGAGCGGCCATTTTCAAACTGTCGCTTGCTCTCACTTCGTTGTGAAGTACGCTCGTTGTTTTCATCTTCAGCTTGTTCATTTGGCACTGGTGGCTCATTAGCTAAAGAACCCGGAATGCCCGCCGCCAGCTGATCCATGGTGCTATCAGATTTAATAAACTCTTGTGTTAATACATTTTGTGGGTCAACCATTTCACGGGTTTCTTCTACCACGCTAAAGTCAACATCACTTGAAACCTGAATTCTAAAATTGCCTTCGCCTAAAATTGGCAACAACATAATAGAGGCACGTTGCTCTATGTTGCGCTCAACTTTTTCGATAAAGGCGAGTTTTTTATCGGTTTCTTTGCCTACTGGGGTGGTATCAAATAAGTCGCCGCTGAGTAGTTTACCGCGCTGATCCACCACCGACACAGAACGAGAATCAAGCCCTGGCACACTGCCAATAATCAGTGCAATAATGGCTTCCACTTGTTCCGGTTTAAGCTCATGGCCTGGCGCTAAATCAACCATCACAGACGCTGCGGTTTTTTGCTCAGTACGACCAACAAACAAGCTGCGTTTAGGTACCGCTAAATGTACGCGTGCGTTACGAATACCTTGCATGTTAATAATGGTGCGCGCCAGCTCACCTTCTAAGGCATGCTGGTATTGCATAGATTCGATAAATTGACTGGTGCCCATAGACACTTTATCGCTAATATTTTCAATTCCCTCAGGCATAGAGGCTTTTATTCCTCTGGCCGCAAGCGTAATACGTGCATCCGCCAGCTTTTCTTGAGGAACCAAAATATTGCCGCTATCGGTATCAATGCGAAACGTGATTTGCTCTTTATCTAAAATCTCTAAAATATTGGCTTTATCGTAGCTTTCTTGGTTACCGTAGAGCGGCACGTAGTTTTTAGCCGATGTCCATAAAATAAGGACTATGGTTGCCGCTACTAATGTCGCTAGTAGAGCAATGGTCGCGACACTTCTGTCACCTGAGCTGCCAAAATTTAATTTATTTGAGAGATTAACCACTCTTTCTTTTAGGTTACTCTCATTTTGCTCAGGTACTTTTGCTAATTCTCCTTTCATATCAGCCTCTACAGTGACATGCGCATGACATCATCAATGCCATTGAGCACTTTATTGCGCATTTCCATTAGCATAGAAAAACTAAGCCCTGCTTTTTGACTGGCAATCATCGCCCCTACTACGTCTTCACTTTCACCGGTATCAACGGCTTTTACCATCTCACCGGCAATATTTTGTTGGGCGTTGATAGAGCGAATAACATGCTTAAAATCTTCACTAATATTTACATTTTGATTACTGATAGCAGCCGGCTCTATACTTTCTGGACCTGCAATTTTTTGCATGTCCATCATTTTGCCCAGCATCATTTGTTGACTTTCAATTGGCGACATTTTATTTTTCCTTCAAATTATGCAATTGCATCAATATCAATACCGCATTCACGCATTGCGGCAATTTTGTATCTTAATGCTCGGGTAGTTACCCCAAGCGCCTGTGCTGTTTGGGTACGATGCCCTTTAAATCGACTCAACAAACTGTATATGTAATCAAATTCTGCCTGCTTTTTATTTTCTTTTAACTGGGTGGCACAATAAGCTGCCGCCGCCGGTGAGCATTGCGGTAAATTTAAGTCTTCGACCTGAATCTCTGCCCCTCTGGCCATCACTAAGGCGCGTTGGATTACGTTTTCAATTTCACGCACATTCCCTGGCCAGTTGTAACAAAGCATCACATCTTCTGCTTGTTTACTAATGTGAAACTCAGAGTTGCCATATTTTTTGATAAAGTGATAAGCCAATGGGATGATGTCATCAACACGATCCCGAAGTGCAGGCCAACTAAGTGGTAATACATCTAAACGATAAAATAAGTCTTCACGAAAAGCGCCTTGCTCAACCTGTTCACGCAGTACGCGGTTGGAGGCGGCAATAATGCGTATATCTAAATTGATTTTTTGATGACTACCCAGTCTTTCAACTTCGCGCTCTTGCAATACGCGCAGTAACTTAGCTTGTAAATCGAGCGGTAGTTCAGTAATTTCATCGAGTAAAATAGTACCGCCATTGGCTAATTCAAATTTGCCTGGCTGGGTATTTACAGCGCCGGTAAACGCACCTTTATTAAATCCAAATAACATAGCTTCGAGCATATTTTCTGGGATAGCAGCACAGTTAACTGCAATAAATGGCTTATCTTTGCGATCTGAAGCTTTATGAATAAAGTGCGCGAGCTTTTCTTTACCTGTTCCAGACTCGCCGGTGATTAACACGCCTGCTGAGGTATGTGCAGCGCGGTTGGCTAAACGTAATACTTGCTGTGATTTAGTAGAAACAGCGATTAAATCTTCAAACCCATGCTTCATTGAATCAGTGTTTCTGATTGTTTTTTTAAGCTGTTCAGCAAAGAAAGGTTTTAAGAGATAATCAACAGCGCCACCGGTATTAATTGTTTTTGAAGCAATTTCACTTTGCGATGAATCCACTAAAGTCACAATTTGTGAAGTTGGGCATGTTTTGCGCAGTAATTTTACTAATTCAACCAGCTCGAGTTGTTGAGTATCAGCATCAACAAACACGAGCTCAGGTTTATTAATAAGACAGTGACTAACCGCATCGCTGATGGAGTTTGTATGCAAAAACTTAAAATTTTCGGCAAATACAACTTGCTGAATTTCAGGCGTTGGCTGTTGTTCACTGATCCATAAGAGGTATCTTTGACTCATATAATTCCCTTACGATGCAATTAACTTGAGTGTCTGAAAAGACGAACTAAAACACGGCGATTAGACGATGCGCCCTGCTTTGAATTTTTAATAATGGGGTAGCGTTGACCATGCGCTCTCACTTCTAACATGTCTTTGGGTAAACCAAATTCAATGAGTCTTGAAGCTACGTCATCCGCTCTTTCTTTTGAAAGCAGCCGATTAGATAGCGGCGAGCCTGTATTATCGGTGTGGCCATCCACAAGTACTTTACTAACGCGATTGTCTAAAGAAATATAACGCACTAAATCCTTTAGAAATTTTAAGTCTTTTTCAGCTGTTACCGTGCGCTGCCCGCTGGCAAACTGTAACTGATGATCACGTGCTTGCTCCCAAGAAAGCGGAGAAAGGTTATTTAAACACTGTTGATAATCTGCAACTATTTCATCGCTATGGGTATTGGTAAACGTTAGGCGCAACTGCTCATCTTTAAAGCTGACTAAAGTGTCTAACCAACCACCTTGCTTAATTAAACGAAGTAAAGCACTTACATCCGCTGAAAATTGCACTTTATTGTCTTCGATATCTGTTGATGTGAAGTTAAGTGGGGTGAGTACTGTATTTGCTGATTGCCAATCGGCTTTGCGTGATGAAACGTGCAAGCGTGTTATTGGCTTATCTTTTAAAAGCCAAGTAAACACAAGTTGTTGCTGCTGTGCTGGCACGGTTTTAACTTCAAGCAACGCATAATTTTCAAAGCGCTGTTGTAGCGAACAAGCGAAAGAATCGCCCTTAACAGTCCAAGTCGAGTTTTCATAACTTTGGACCAGGTTTTGTTCTGCAGCCTGCCCTGATTGCGTCAAAAATAATGCACAAGGAAGTGCAAATTTAATAATGTTAGGAAATCCGTTCATGAGTATTCCGTATAAGTTTAGAGAACAATTAAGTTTTTTAAATGAATAGCGAAATACAACAAATACAAACAAGGTATTAATTAATATCACTAAGTTAATGTAACCCCACGATCGTAGCGATTGCCTTAGACTGGAAGCTTTGCGTCCTATGCTTTCGCATAGTTTGCCATTTAATTTACTTATGCATTGTTTTTTACCAACATAAAAACTAGTAACTATGTATAATAAAAACAATAGACTATAGTTAAATAGAATTAATTGCAAATATTACTTACAAAATTCATGCTAAGTTCATTTTATAGATGAAATCTAACTAATTATCCCAACGATCCGAGTATATCAACACGAATGGTATCTGGAATTTCATTATAAGAAAGAACTACTAAGCTGCCTTTAGTAAAGGTTTTGGCGTAACGTGCCAGCAAGGGTCGTAACTGTGGCACCACAATTAATGTAGGTGTTACCCCTCTTGATTTCATATCTTCGACAATCAGTGGCATAGTGCGTTGAAATTGGCCTAGTAAATTGGGGTCAACCGCAAAACTATCCAGTACAACTTTGCCTGCTTGCATCGCTTGGTCGAGTGAGCTTTGTAAGGTACTTTCTAGTTTTTCATCTAAGCTATAAGCACTGAGTTCATCACGATTACCCATTACCTGTTTTACTAATACTTTTTGCAAAGCACAGCGCACATCTGAAACCAGTAGAATAGGATCTTTAGTTACCTCAACACTGTCTATTAAAGTGCCTGCAATGGTGACAATATCTTTAATGCTAATGTGCTCTTTAAGCAATAAACGAATGACTTTAAGCTGCAAGTTAGTGGGTAAGGCTTTTTCGAAGGTTTCCGCTAAGCTAGGTGAAATCTCTTTTAAACGCTCATTGAGTTTTTGTACATCCTCATAACTGAATAGCTCATCTAAATGCTCTTTGATCACCTTACCAGTGTGTGTGGCAATAATGGTGCCTAAATCTACCACCGAGTAGCCCATATTCAACGCTTGGGTTTTGCTGTCATCTTTTATCCATACAGCTTCAAGCCCATAAGCAGGGTCGGTGGTTATTTCACCATCTAAGCTGCCATATACATCCCCGGTATTTAACGCCAGTAACTCTTTGGCATTCACATTGGCACTGGCAACGGGGACACCGGCTAAGTTTACTTTGTACTCTTGTGGATTTAGTTTCAGGTTATCTTTTATTCTGATCTCCGGTAATAAAAACCCAAGTTGTTCAGAGAGATTTTTACGCACACCTCTTAAGGTTTTTACCAGCTCTTCCCCTTTGTCTTTATCAGCTAAATAAACCAAACGAAAGCCAAGCTCAACCGACAGCTTATCAACATGAGAAATATCTCCCCACTCTAAGTTAGCTTGTTGCTCACTTAAAATGGTGTCGGTCATCTGCTCTGCTTCAATTAAGGAGTTATCAGGGAGAGAGCGCTGCAATCGCCAAGCAACATAAAACAATGGCGCAGCAAATGCTAAAAAGGCGACAGTTGGCATCCCAGGCACAATACCAAGCGTGACCATGATTAAAGCGGCGGTAAAAATAACACGCGGAGAGGCAAGTAACTGCTTACCGACCGCTTCACTCACATCACCTTCATCGTTCATTCGCGTAACAATAATTGCAGCAGCAACGGCTAACAGCAACGAGGGAATTTGTGCAACTAAGCCATCACCTATGGTTAATAGGGCAAAACGTTGAAACGCTTCGGCTAAACTTAAACCATGTTGAAAAGCACCTATTGATACACCACCGAGTAGGTTAATCACTAAAATAATTAAACCGGCAATGGCATCACCGCGCACAAACTTTGAGGCACCATCCATAGAGCCATAAAAATCAGCCTCTTGGGCTATGGTGCTACGTCGCTCTTTTGCTTGCTCAGGTCCAATTAATCCGGCATTTAAATCGGCATCAATTGCCATTTGCTTACCGGGCATAGCATCTAAGGTAAAGCGAGCTGCCACCTCAGAAATACGCTCGCCACCTTTGGTAATAACCACAAAGTTAATCACCATTAAAATGACAAACACCACAATACCAACGACGTAGTTACCACCTATAACCACTTCACCAAACGCTTGAATAACGCGACCAGCGACATCTGAGCCTTCATGACCGTGTAGTAGTACTACCCGTGTTGAGGCAATATTTAGGGTTAAACGCATCAAGGTGGCGACTAACAAAATAGTCGGAAATACAGAAAAATCGAGCGGTTTTTTAGTAGACACAGCTACCAACAATACAATCACTGACAATACA
This sequence comes from Pseudoalteromonas issachenkonii, assembly GCF_002310795.1. Classification (NCBI taxonomy): domain Bacteria; kingdom Pseudomonadati; phylum Pseudomonadota; class Gammaproteobacteria; order Alteromonadales; family Pseudoalteromonadaceae; genus Pseudoalteromonas; species Pseudoalteromonas issachenkonii. The sequence goes on along the minus strand of NZ_CP011030.1, from coordinate 978,000 downwards.
ATGTTGAAGGTAAATAATGCATCTAATAACCATCCTGGTAATGGCAAAATAACCATCGACAAAACAGCTAACAGCAAAATAGGAATAGCGGTGTAAGGTTGAGTAAAACTGCGCCAGTTCAAATTATAACTCCAACATCTAAGGTTTCTGTAAGTTTTTAGGGATTGTTAATTCAGGTAAGGCTGCGGGTGCTTGCCCACGCCCTTGCTTGTATGCTTTTAGTTGCAATACGTAGGTCAGTACATAGGCAACCGCACTGTATAAGCCGTTAGGCACTTCTTGGTCGACCCGGGTCGAAAAATAAATAGCCCGTGCTAATGCAGGGATTTCTATAATTTCTTTGTTATTCATACGGGCCACTTCGCGTATTCTCAGCGCCATTTCATCCACGCCTTTGGCGACAACATAAGGGGCTTTAGCTGCCTCTTCACTGTACTTTATTGCCACAGCATAATGAGTTGGATTGGTGACAATGACATCGGCAGTGGGAACACGCTCTTCAATTTTTCGGTTTGATTGCTGATATTGTATTTGCCGAATTTTATTTTTTATCTCAGGGCTACCGTCTGAAGATTTGCGCTCTTCTTTTACTTCTTGGTGGGTCATTTTTATTTTATCAGCAATCTGTTTTTGCTGAAAAGGCACATCAATAACCGCAATAAAAAGCAGCAAAGTTACCGTGATCATTAATGATAAAAATAACAGCTCAATACCTTGGCCTATCGCCACTTTGATATCTAAGTTTTGTAACATCATCAGCTGCATCCACAGCTTGGTTAAAAAGGTATATAAGCAAATCGCCAGTAAGGTTATTTTTAATATCGATTTAAGCAGCTCAACTAACGACTGTTTACCAAACATTTTGCCTAACCCGGTTAATGGGTTGAGCTTGCTCATTTTTAGTGCGACCAGTTTTTTTGAAAACACAAACCCACCCGGTAAACACCCAGTGATCCACATTGCGCAAAAGCTTAATAATAAAAACGGCGTAAGGGTCGACAGCATATTCATAATGGCGTCACTCAATGCGATGGGCATCATTTTTTTGTTATTTATAATTGTGTGATCCAGCACCATGGTACTGTTCATTAAGTTAACAAATAAGCTGTAAAATAAATTGGCAAACCACAATAGCCCAGCAATACTAACCATTAATAAAATAGCGGTGTTAAGCTCTTTTGAGCGCGCAACTTGGCCGTCTTCTTTGGCTTTTTTTAGCCGTTTTTCTGTGGGTTGTTCTGTTTTTTCTTGCGAGCTATTTTCAGACATATCGCTACCTCATCGCCTGTGCAAAGGTTGTTAGCACATAATACGTTAGCCTTGAAAACGCACTTCCAGTGTACTCTAAGGTCATAAATACACAGAAAAAGCCCATCAACAGCGACATAGGAAAACCCAATACAAAAATATTCAATGACGGCGCTGCTCTACTTGCCACACCAAAGGTTAAGTTAACCAATAACATGGCGACTATTCCTGGTAGCGAAAGCAGTAAAGCAGAGGAGAACATCCACGCAAATAGCATAATGATCGATTGAATATCAAACTCATAAATACTGCGCCCAATCGGAAAACTATGAAAACTCTCCACCATAACTTGTAGAGTTATCAGGTGGCCATCAACAGCAAAAAATAATAAGGCACACATAATCCAAAATAATTGCCCTAACAGGGCAACTTGATTACCACTGCCTGGGTCCATAACAAGCGCCATCGACAAACCCATTTGCATGGATAAAATCAGCCCTATCATCGCCATCACTTCAAACAAGATGCGCAGTGATAGCCCCATCATCACCCCAAAAATGATTTGTTCGAACGTTAAAATGACCGCATCCAAAGAAAATAAGTCAATAGCAGGGGCTAGCGGTAACTGCGGGGCGACTAAAAAAGCCAACATCATAGACACTAAAATACGAGAGCGCGGCGTTACCGCCGGATTATCAAATACCGGCATAGACCATAAAAGTGCAGAAAAACGCACAAATGGCCACCAAAGCGTGCCCATCCAGCTGACTAAATCAGTAGACGTTAAAGAGAGTAATGAGCTCAACCAAATACCCCAGGTAACATAAATTTGAGCTTATCAAACCAATCAATCAAAATTTGTAGCATCCAATGGCCTGCAAATACCACCATTAACAAGGTTAATAACATACGGGGTAAAAACGTCAGAGTTTGCTCTTGGATAGAAGTAGCACCTTGAATAATGGCGACCACAATACCCAACAATAATCCGGGTACAATAAGCACTAAAATGAGCTTGATGATGGTGTAAACTGCGCTTGAAATAAGCTCTACCGACATTTCTGGGGTCATGGTGACATTCCAAATGTAGCCGCCAGTGTACCCGCTATCATTGACCAGCCATCGGCAAGTACAAACACCATGAGCTTAAACGGTAAACTAATGATCAGCGGCGATAGCATCATCATACCCATAGACATCAATACACTACTGACCACTAAGTCAATAATTAAAAAAGGAATAAACAACATAAAGCCAATTTGAAAAGCGGTAGTAAGCTCACTTAATACAAACGCAGGCATTAACACTTCAAACGGAATTTCTTCGGCGGTGAGTGTCGTTGGCTCATTGGCAATTAGTAGCACTTGGCGCAACTCACTTTCACGGGTTTGTCTGAGCATAAAAGCACGTAAAGGCTTTTCAGCGGTGAGTAAAGCGTCTTCTAATCCTATGGTTTGCTGCTGAAAAGGCGTATACGCGTTTTGATAAATATCTTGCCAAACCGGTCGCATAATCAACATGGTGAGCATCAGTGAGATGCCAATTAAAATTTTATTCGGCGGGCTTTGTTGTAACCCCATTGCTTGGCGTAAAATCGCCAATACAATGATAATCCTCGTAAAAGACGTTAAAACCATTAATAGCGCAGGTAATAAGCTCAATACCGTCATTAACAAAAGTATTTGCAGTTTAACGCTATAGTCTTGTCCGTCGGCCGTATCTTTTAGCGAAAACAGCGTAAGTTCTTCTGCATTTAGCCAGCTTGGTATAAACAACATGATCAACAGTAGGCTAACTTTAAAAATTACGCGTTTATTCATTTTTTTACTGATCCTTTGCGGTATCTGTTTGAGCAAATTTCAAACCATACTGCCCTTCAACCATCACGACTTCTGCTTTAGCAAAAAACACCCCATTCACTTTTACATCAAGCGCTTCGCCGGCTACTTTATCTAGTTTAAGCACGTCGCCTTCTTTGGCTTGGCTAAGCTCGCCTAAGGTAATTTCAGTACTTGCCACTTCAAGAGTCACTAACAAAGGAACGTCTTGAAAAAATGACATACTGCCTTCGTTCGTTTTATTAGCAGATTTATCATCAAATCCATCAAAAGCATCCAGCTCTAAGCCCGCTAAGGCACTATCAAGGTTTTCGTTCATAATTTAATTACTCGTTGTATTGTTTGATAATTGTGTGATTTGAAATGCTAAGCCAGCCTCTTGCTCAACGACTTGGCCTTTAAATATTTGTTTATGCCCTAGATTAAATAGCGCCGCTTCATTAAGCTCAATCGGTAAGACACCGCCGGCCACACAAGCTTTTAATTGCTTTAAAGTGACTTTTTTCTTTGCCATTTCAATCTGACCTTGCACTGCAAACTGTGCCCACATATCGGTATTGAGTGTGTCGCTACTTGCTGGGTCTTGCTCGCTATCGGCTGCGCAAAAAAAGCTAATTGGTAGCCATAAAAACCAACTTATTACTTGGCTTTCTAATATAAACCGCACTTTAAAAGCCAAATATTGTAATGCTTCTGGTAAAGCATGTGATTTTTGTATTTCACCTAATAGCGCAGAGCGTTCTCTAAATAATAAGCCCTGAATACCTTGCACTTGGCGTTGTAATAAACGGCCACAAATACGGCTCTCTGTTGCACTCAATTCATTCGTGGTAGGCGAGTAATCGTGGCTTGAATTATCTGAATTATTGAATTGCCCGCCTAAACATAAATCAGCTGTTTTATGAGCACTTTGAAAATCAAGCGCTAAGAAAGCTTCGCCTTGAGTGGGTGCAAATAAAGGACAGGCAAGAAATATTCTAGGCGATTCTTTAAACCAACTATTAATGGTTGAATGCGAACAAGGCGAAATTTCTACATCAAAGCGGCTGTCGTTAAATAATTGGGCAAGTTCTAACTCCAATGCTTTACGAATATTGACGTTTATTTGCGCTGCTTTTTGCTGCGCGTGTTCGTAGGCTCTTTGCTCTAGCGTTAGTGCAAATGGAGTAATATGCTCAGAATCTTTCGCTTTAATTAACTTTGCTTTAGCGCTTAACGTTTTACTCATATCACTGTATTTCCTGATTCATTTCTATGTTGCCTATGCATTGGTTTTTTTTGCTTTTTTTAATTGGGCTTGTAACTGTAAATGGTTAACTATATCGCTGCGTAGGCGCTCATTTTTACTTATCCACTCAACCCCTAAAAACACTAACTTGTCACTTACTTCGCGGCGGTACGTTACCTTGCCAGTCAATCGATTGGCTTTATCAAAAACCACAATAAATTTGTCAGGAATAGCCTTTTCAGCAGGCACTAATAAACCCACACCACCCACGCTAATGTCTTTTGCAACGCCATGACAAAGTGGAATATCAATAAAGCAGCGGCGAAGTAACTGTACGCCCACCCCGCCAAGCTGAACTGACTCTAGCTCGTAATTATCTTTGAGGTTTAAATTCCATCTTTTGTAACTTCGTTTAGTTTCTGATTGGTTACTCATAATTCTCTTCAAGGCGTAGCACAGGTTTATTAGCAGTTGCCGCACTGGCAGATTTTTTTACTGGGTTATTAATATTGCTATCATCAAACAACTGATTAAATTTTCCCTCTGCATCTTTAGTTAAAATAAGTAGTTCAACCCGTCTGTTTTCACTGGCTTTTTGGTTTTCTTTGTTCAGTGGTCGATTAGAGGAGAATGCATTTACTTGCAACACTTGGCTTGATGGCATTCCGCCCATGGTCATCACTTTTCTGGCCTGTTGCGCCCTATCGCCAGAAATATCCCAATTACGAGAGCTACCATCAATAAATAGGCTGGCGTCGCTGTGCCCAGAAATAATAATTTTGTTATTAATGTCTTTTACTAAGCCGCCAAGGTATAAAAACAGATCTTCAAAAAACGGAGTCATTTGCGACTTTGAGCGTTCAAACATTTGGTGGTGCTTGTCGTCTCTAATGATCACTCTGAGCCCCAAGGGCACTTCTTCAACTAGTAAGTTATTTTTTAGTAACTCTTCTTTACTGAGTTCATCAATACTTTCCAGTAATAAGCTCAGCTCAGATGAAGCTTCAAATTGGCTATCAATGGCTGAATTTAACTTCTCGCCTTGCCCAGCTTTAGGCTCAACGGTGCCATCGGGCACTTGTAATACTTCACTCATTCCAGGTTTTGGAGAGTCCGGAGGCGTAATTCCCGACTCTAAGTGCTTAATTACAGAAGGAGATCCCCCTAAATCAACGGGGAATGGGCTGTTTTGAGGATCAAAAATAGCGGGGCCACCATCAAAAATTGAGTGAGTTCGCATATAGTGTGCTATTTCTTCACGCTCAGATTCATTGGTGATCGCCATGATCCACATCACCATAAAAAACGCCATCATCGCCAAAGTAAAATCGGCAAAGGCAACCTTCCAAGCACCACCATGAGGCTTTTCGGTTGCTCTTCTACGAGAGCGTTTGATGACGATTTCTTGATTTTTGTTTTCCATCATTAAGCCGCCTTGTTAGTGATCCACTCTTCCATGGTGGTAAAGGTCGGTTTAATTTCTTCATTAATTAATTTTCGGCCTGAATCAGTCGCCACAATAGGCACATGCCCTTTAGCATGCGCCACTAACATGGCACGCACACATTCAAACATTGCCACTTGTTTTTTTACATACTGCTCCATTGCTGAGGCAAGTGGTGCAATTAAACAGTAACAAGCAAAAATACCAATAAAAGTACCCACCAACGCCGCTGCTACATGGTAGCCAATTTCACTTAAAGGCCCATCAAGATGCTGCATGGTAATAATAATGCCGCCAACCGCTGCTAAAATACCAAAACCTGGCATAGCTTCAGCTATATTGGCCAGTGAATGAGAAGGTTTAAGACGTTGCTCTTCAATGGTATAAATCTCTTGCTCTAACATGGCATCAAAGTCATGAGAGTTTATTTTTCCCATACTAAATAAACGTAAGTTATCGCAAATAAAAGTAACTAGCTGTGGGAACTCATACACTTTAGGGTAGGCAAGAAAAATAGAACTGGTTTCTGGGTTTTCAACATGCTCATCTAATCCTTTAATGCCTTTCACTCTGGCTAAGTCTAATAAAGAGTAAATAACGAGTAGTAAGTCATGGTACAGCTCAGACGTATCGGTTCCTTTACCACTAATAAATTGATACTTTAATTGCGATAGCATTTCTGTCAGTACATACTTTGAATTACCCACAATTAGCGCTCCTAAGCCAGCGCCAAAAATGATTAAAAACTCGTATGGCTGCCACATAGTGGCAATGTTACCGCCGGCAAACGCAAAACCACCTAATACTGTTGCAAGTACCACTATTAACCCTATAACTCTTTGCATTCTTTATTCCTTAGGTATTAGATTTTTTGAAGCGCTTGTGTGAGCGCTTCAAGTGCTTGTTTATGAAGTTGGCAAACACGTGCCTCTGTTAAATCGAGTGTTAATGCTATTTCTTTCATATTCATTTCGTGCATGTAATACAATTGTAAGAGCAGCTTTTCTCGGGTATTGAGCTTGCTCATGGCCGCTTTTAGCGTAGCTGCTGTCTCTTCTTTGTCGTGTGTATGGGCACTGGTAAGCGCTAAATTAGGGTTAGCTTCTAATAGCGCTTCAAGGCTATCAAATGCCTCGGCTTGCTCACTGTAGTGCAGTTGAATAAGCTCTTTATGGCTTATGCCTAATGCTTCACACATTTCGGTGTCTGTTGCATCACGACCGAGCTTTTTTTGCAGTGAACGGCTCATATCACGAAGCTGATGAGACTGCTGCCTTAACTGTCGTGGGCGCCAATCGACACGCCTAAACTCATCTAACATAGCACCACGAATACGCTTAAACGCAAATGCAGCAAACTTCTCATCTAAATCCCGACCATAGCGACGAATAGACGACAACAGCGCAATAATGCCTATTTGATAAATATCATCATTATCGACAATAACACCCACTTGAGTACGCATGTGCGCAGCCGCTCTATTCACCAAAAAAGCGTACTGCGATAATAGTTGCGTCTCTTTTTGTGGCGTTAAGGTGACTGGTGGTTCTGTTATTAACTCGCCCCACTCTTCTTGCAACATCATGGCGATGGCCTATTGAATGAAGACGTTCGTAATAAGTACGTTATCCAATCGAACAGATACCGTATTCGCTAACACTAAATTAAACTGCTCTAATAAGTTTTTTTGAACCGCATCTATATCTTTAAAAGCGGCTTTTGCTTGGCTATGACTCATATTGGCAAACTGTTTTACCAGTACATTTCTTACAAGCGGCTCCATCGCCTCTGTGCCTGTGTTGTATACAGATGGTGAAGTCACAAGTACCAAGTCGAGCACTAAATAACGGGCAATTGAGTCCTCTGATACGCTTATAATAAAGCGCTCCATTTCGTGGTATTCGACTTTTGTTATATCTGCTTGCGGACCTTCTTTTGATGAGTCACTGTCGTTAAAAAACTGTCCCGCAAAAAAGGCAGCCGCAATAAGTGCAATTACAGTTAGGGCTATTATTATTTTTTTCACTTTTATCTCTCTTAATCCAAGGTAGTTATACTAATAAATCCAACCAATCTAATGGCGATTTAGGCGTGCGAGTGTTGTTGTCATCATCCATTGAAGGCATCTCGGTATGATTATTTGCAATGTCGCTATTGTCGCTTTGCTGTTGAGGTTGCTGCTGTTTATCACTCAAATTAACATCCACTGTGGTATTTGAGTTTTGCGACAAAGACTGACGTAACTGCTCTAAAGTTTGCGCTATGGCATCTCTAACCTGCGCATTACTCGTAGTTAAACTAACTGAGGTTTTATCACCTTCAATATTGATAGATATTTCAATGCTGCCTAAGTTTGGAGGATCTAATCTAATTTGCGCACGCTGAAGTTGCTGGCCTATTTGCAGCTTTACCTTGTCGCCAAGTACATGCAATAAGCGCTGCCCCCATTCACTGGGAGCCTCTTTTAATTTCTCTTTTTGCCACTCAAATGTTTCTGGCGCGGTGGCGGCAGATGAAAAAGCATTCACTAATGCTGATTTTTGACTGCTGCCTTCACGAGATTCAACGTTGAGAAGTTTCGATTGCGTGTTTTGTGTCAGTGCAGCAAGCTCGAGCTTACTGAGCCCAATACTCGGTTGTGCAGCTAGTTGCTCATTGGTTGGGCTACTTGATTGCGCGTGTCCATAAGTATTCAACACTACCGAAGGTTGATTTAATCGATTCAAAAGCGCTTGCGAATACAATGTTTGTGGTGCTTTGGCTAAATCGAGTGTATTTAATTCTTTATTAACGGGTGTATTCGCTGGCGTTACATTTATAGCTGCAGCAGGCACAGTTAAAACATCACTATGCACTGTCATATTTTGTACAGACGCAGTTTTAGCTGACTCTTGAGTTATAATGCCTTCTTCATGCAGAGTCTCTAAAGGCTTACTCTTTAACTGCTCATCAATAACAAGTTGTGCTGGTGGTGTTTCCACTGCTGCAGTGCCGTTATCAAGAGCAAGGTTACTATTTGAGTTGAGTAAATTTGTGACAGGCGCGTTTATTTTACTGCTATCAAGATTATAATTTGCAGTGTTTAAAAAGTGCGGATTTATTATTTCTTGTGTTTCTGTAATGGCATCTTCTTGCACTAGTTGTTCTGAACTTTCTTGAGGTTGTTCACCTTGCACATTTTGCTGTTTTGTTTGCTGTTGCTTTGAAGAAAGCGTAAACGGCTCAAGCTCGCTCTGTTGTTCTTGCGCATCTGCAGGCGTACTACTTTTTAATATGGTTGGTTTATTAGTGGCACTGCCAAAGTCAGTCTTTGTCGCCATAGTATTTGCTTGGATACTCATAATGACTGTCCTTGTTGTACTTTTTTATACGCAATTAAACCTTCTTTATCTTCCTGGTGGCGCTGCATTTTTACTTTAATGGCCGCTTGTTTTTGGCTCACTAGGTCGATTAAGTCAACGTAACGTGCTTTTAAGTTATTTTGTTCAGCCTTCATTGAACTAAAGCAAGGCATATTTTGCAGCTCATTATAAAATGCAAGCAGCTGCTTATCGGCTGATTTAACCTCATACCAATTACTCTCATGGATAGCATCTTCCATGGTGCTAAGTAATTGTTCCATTTTTTGCGCTGCGTATTTTTGAGAGTGTTCCATTAGCAATACTAAATTCATTATAAGTTCATGTTTCATTTAGCAATAAACAAGCCAACTTTAAGCCGCTGTTTTATAACAAAAAATAAAATAAAAACCCAAAAAGCGGAAGCGGAACTTCCACCTCGGAAGGAAGTGATATGTTATTAATAATGAATTGAATAATTATTTAGGCAGTGGGGGGAGATATAAAAAAGCCGTGTTAAAAATGAAAAAACCAGCTATTGGTAGCTGGTTTAGATTTGTTTATTGTGTACCTAAGCCTTGCCACCCTTCTTGCAAGTTGGTCATCACTACACGGGTGGAGTCAATATAGCTCAAGTCATTTTTTATACTGGCTTGCAATAATGCTTGCCCACAATGCTGATAAAGGTTTTGCATGTTTTGCGCTACTTCACCGCCTTTTTCAAGATCTAATGAGGCCTCAAGCCCGCCTAAAATGCGCATTAGTTTTTCGATGCTTTCGGCTTTTTTATCGTATCTTTTTTGTTTTATGTGGCCTGTGACTTTTTCAAGCTCATCTGAAAAACCATCAAATAACATCAATACTAATTTATGAATATCGGCACTGGCCGCTTTTGCATCTACTGATGTACTTTTATAGGCTGAAAAGCCATCATTTAAATCTAACATCTATGTTTAGCTCCCAAATTGACCCATTGTAGATTCTAATTGTGCAATAGTCTGTTGCATTTGTGTAAACTGCGACAAGTAGCGTTGGTACACTTGCTCCATAGACACTTCATGATCTTTTTGTTGCCTATTGACTATATTTAAGCTCGCTTGCAATGACTGCTTTTTATCCGTCATCAAACCATAGCTTTTAGTGAAAGGCTCAACGCGGGTTTCCAGCTTAGATAACAACCCGTTTTCACCTGTCAGCATGCTGGTTAACTGCTCAGGATTAGTAGCCATAGCTTCTTCAAGTTTTTTATTATCTATTTTTAAGTTACCGCTACGATCAAACTCAATACCCACAGAGAACAAGGTTTTACCTTCAAACGTACCCTGAAAATCGTTGCGTAAAGAGCGAGCAAGGCCGGCAGCCATATTATCTCGTTTTAAGTACTGGTTACTGGTAATGCCATTGGTGAGCGAATTAAACTTATCCACAAAACTTTGAATGTTTTCTTTAGAGCTGTCTTGATCTTGGCTAATTGATATATGAATTGGCTGATCGCCCAGCGACTGCGGCTGCGTTAAATCAATCGTTACCCCATCAATAACCGTATCGAGTTTATTACTGCTTGAAGTGATGGTAAGTGCTGAGTTAGCCCCTAGTTTGACAATCGCATCTTGCGCTAAGGTTAAATCTTGTTTGTTTGTTATAGCATTGGTGATATCACTGCCATTGGCATCCGTACCTTCAGTAAAGCTCACCCCCACCTGATTAGCAGCACCCGACTCAGTACTAGTTAAAGTTAAAAAGGTTTCTGTGCCAGAGCGCACAACAGAGGCTTTAACACCGCTATTATCAACATGTGAGTTGATGGCATTAGCAACATCAGTTAATGATGCATCGGCGCCAAGGCTTGCAAAGTCAACACTAAACGCACTGCCTGCCAAATCAATACTCAACTCACCATCCGTGGTTAAAGCTTTAGCCGGATCAAAACTCAATGCCACTTGGTGTGCTTGTGCTAATTGCTCGACAAATACATCGTACTCACCGCTGGCTGCTGTGCCGCTTGCTGTTACTGCTAATGCGGATGAATTGCTCACCGTAGCGGTGTTAGCAAACAAGCTACTGGTATCTTTAAGATTGGTTTGTAAGTCATCAAAAAAGTTTGATAAATTACTTTTCAGGCTATCAAACGCCTTAATTTGATTGCTAAAAAGGCTACTTTTAGTACTTAATTGCTGATCTTTAGCGCTACGCTCAATTTGTGTATATTGTGAGGCTAATTGCCCAGGATTGATTCCTATTGCAGAGCTCATTTTAATCTCCAAGCATTTTAGTTATAAGCAAAAAAATCTAAAGTAAATATTTTTACTTATGACTATAAACAATAATAGCTACACCTTAGGTGTAGCTATGCATACTTAATTGATTAATCACTATTAACGAAGTAGTGAACCAATCATTTGTGTTGTGCTATTAGCTGTGCTCAGTACCGAGATACCAGAGTTCATTAGCAATTGTTGCTTAGTCATGTTTGATGTTTCAGCAGCAAAATCAGCGTCCATTAACGTACCTACAGCAGCTTGAGTGTTTTGCTTCATGTTAGATACGTTAGTCATTGTATGGTCAAGACGGTTCATTGATGCACCAAGCGTTGAACGTGCAGTACCAATTTCGCCAACTAAAGTATCAACAAACGCAATCTGCGCTTGTGCTGTTGCAACGTCAGTAAATGCAGCAGCAGAACCAATGGCTGTTGTTACAGCACCTAACTGAGTAGAAATATCAACATTAAGGGTTTCTGCTGCACTTGAACCTACTTGGAAGTTAACCGCACCTGCACCAAACTTACCAGTAGCTGCTAAAAGTTTAGTTCCATCACCAAACGATGTGTTGTCCATGATGTTTGTAAGCTCAGTAGCTAGTGCTGTGTATTCTGCACTTTGTGCAGCCCATTCTTTTGCACCGTTTGTATCACTTGAACCTTGGGTAGCAAGTTCTTTCATGCGGTAAGCAATGTTAGTCATTTCATCAAACGCACCTTCAGCAGTTTGCATCATAGACATAGCGTTGTTACCGTTGTATAAACCAGCGTCTTGACCACGTACTTGTGCATTTAAGCGTGAAGCGATTTGTAGACCAGCCGCATCATCTTTTGCAGAGTTAATTTTAAAACCAGAACCTAAACGCTCAAGCGCTGTAGATAAATCGTTGTTGCTACGACCAAGTTGGTTTTGGATTGACATTGAAGCCATGTTTGATTGAATTGATAAAGCCATGTTTATTTCCTCTTTAAATGAATAGCTAAAGTAATTAGTGAACCTAAATCACCTTCTAATAACTAAGAGCGACCATATTTTTAATTACCTAAACTTTTTTCTAATTATTTTTATATTTTTTTAAGCTATGTGTTCAAAGCGAGTAAAATAGGCATTTTCGTTGGCTAAAAGCAGATAAGAGGAATAGCAGAAATAAAAAACGATGCAGCAATACTAAATTGCTGCATTAAAAAATTAGGTGAGTGAGTATTGCACCATATTACGAGTAATGTTTGCTTGCGACATAATCGCAGCCACACTATTTACACTTGGGTTTTGCATGTGCTGTTTAACCCCTAGACTTAAAGCAAGTAGTTCATCAGTGTTAGCTAATGAACTAGCAGAGTCAAGCTGCTCTAGTTGGCTTTGTAATTGTTGTTTTTGTGCCTGAATTTTTATTAAATTCGCTTTTAAATGGCGCTGCGCAGTTTGAATTTGCTCACGGTGCTGAGCAATAGTGGCATTTTTATCGGCTATTTTAGCAAGTTCATTCAGAGGGTTATCTAAATCATTGAGCTGCAACGAAATCGGGTTACCCGCCGCAACTCGTACACCTTGACCACTCATCACCCAAGGCTCTAAAAGTGGAGCCGCATTATCTTTTTGCGCACTAAAAAGCAGACGGTTTTCACGATTAAGCTCAACATTTATATGATGTGGTGCAAACGCATTTTGAATGGCAGTTAAATTGGTTTTTTCATCTTGATAGGCTGGTATCTTTAAGCTTAATGATTTGCCCGAACGACCCATCACTAACTGGATATTTTCTTCATGTGGACGTGCGCTAAGCAGGTCTATATTTGCATTAAGCTGTTTGCTAATAGCGCGATTTGGATCCGTTATTTTCAGCTGGGTATCAAGTCCTGAGCCTTTTTTATTTGCTATGTTTTGTAATGACGCTATTTGCACTTTAATTTGCTGTTGTTGCATAGGTTGTGGCTGAGTATTAGCAGCTTGGGTATTTAATTGTTGTGCTAATTTTTCAAGTCCCATATACAAATTACGAATAGTGCTTTCGCTTTGTTCGGCTTTTGCTAGCGCTTGACTCAGTGCCCCGCGCTGCGCCCAGCCAGTCAGTACTTTAACTTGGTCCTCTCTGGCAACAATTTTGTTTTTCCACAAATTGTTAGCAGAATCCTTTGTTGATGTAACGAGTGCATCCGATTTATTGGTATTAACCAAGTCAATTGCTTGCGCTTTTTCGCTACTTTTAACCAGCATAGTTAGTTCCTGAAAGTATTATAATTTTAAATGTATGAAAACAATGAAAGTTTACTTACTGTCGAGTAAACCTGCATCGATGATTCATACGCCGCCATAGATTCATTCATCGAAATAAACGCTTCTGGATAATCTACAGCACTCAAATCGTCCTGCAAGTTAACCGTAAATGTGGTGATATCTAGATTACTGGTAGTAATCGAATCAAGCGAAGCCATAGTAGAGCCTATGGTGGTCACTTGGCTACTAATAGTACCTAAAAAGTCAGCTAATTTATCTATCATCACCCGTGATTGATTGCCAACACCACCTGCTGGCGGATTATTTACATCAACAAGATAGTCTTGCATGGCATTTAAAAAACCTGCACCGGGGTCTAAATCATTACCTACGATATTGTTTTTTACACTTGAGTCGTCAGATACAGCGACTTCTCTGACAATATCGTCACCGGCATAAACATAATTACCCGTCGCATCAATTTGAAACGGTTTTTCATCGGTTTTACTACCCGAAAAATAATATTGTCCATCGCTGTCGGTTGCATTTAGTAAATCAACAATTGCCGGAAAAGCCACACTCATTTCTTGGCCGAGTGCTTTAATTTCTGCCTCGCCCATTGAACCATCAGCTGCGGTGGTAATTAAACTTTGCAGTGAATATATTTGGTTAACAATACCGGTTAGCTGTACTTCTTGTTGACCTAATGAAAAGTTAACTGCATCCATATTGGTTTTGTATTGCTCTAACGATTTTATTTCTGAACCTAGGTTCATGATCATTACAGTGCCAAGCGGATCATCTGAGGGCTTAAGAATACGCTTATTGGTTGCTAACTGAATTGATTTTTCGTTAAAGTTTTCAGTATTACTTTGAATGTTTTTGATTGAATTTAAATGAAACTGATGACTACTAACTCGCATAACATTGCCCTTTTAAAACATTTGCAGTAAAGATTTAAACATTTGATCTGCCGTGCTAATTACTTTGGCATTGGCACTGTACATTTGTTGAAAATGCATTAAGTTTGCCGCCTCTTCATCAAGGTTCACCCCGCTGTAGCTATCGCGCGCAGCAATGGCGTTTTCACTTAAATTAGTAGCGGTGGTAATGCTATTTAAGTTTTGCTTACTAGTAATAGCAAGATCTCCTACTAATAACGTAAACTTATCGCCTTTTCCTGCCATTGAAGCAACAATATTAGCAATATTAGAGTTATCACCAGGTCCTGAGGTACTACTGTCTTTAAAACCAAGTTTATCAGTGGTGATCGCAGGGTTAATCTCAATCGTCCCTAATGGGTTTAATGGATTGTATGTAAACAGTGCTTCACCGGGGTCGTTATTTAAATCAAAACCACTTTGTAATGCATCATTCATATCATCGGCAAGGTCGGCAACTAAGCTATTTAAGGTTGCAAGGGTTGGTTTTATTACATCGTTATCAACGCTTATTAAGCCACCAAATTGACCACCAACGTTTTTATCAAGGGTGAATTCTTGACCAATAAAGTTACTCGTTACTGTTGTTCCATTTACTGAGATTGATGCCGCTTTACTCCCTACCACCAGCGGGGCACCACTTAAGGTACTGATATCAATAAAGCCATTATCTCGCTCAACAATAGATACACCAATATGCCCAGATAACTGATTTACTAGGCGTTCTCGGTTGTCTTTTAGCTCTGCGGTTGATTGATTATTTGCTGTTGCTAACCCAATGCTACTGTTAATTTCGGCTATTTGCTTAGTTATAGAAGACACATTAAGCGCCACGTTACTCATTTGTGCATTTAACTTTGTTGCTTGGCCTGCCAGTGCGCCATTAATTTGCGCAATATCTTGCATAAAGCCTTCGGCTGAAGATAAAAATTGCTGCCTGAAAGCCTGTGAATCAGGCTTAGTGGCCGCTGCATTGAGTGCATCCGTTAGGCTTGCAAGAGAGTTATTTAAGTTGAGTGAGTCGGTACCAATTATTTGCTCAATAAAACCTAGATATGACTGTTTGTTTTCATAATAAGTGGTATCTGAATTAGTGCGCCAAATATCATCATTTAAAAAGGCGTCAACAACCCGGTCAACCGATGCCACCTCAACCCCGCCTAAATATACATTAGAGGTTTTAAATTGAGCTTGCTGACGCGAGTAACCTTCAACGGCTGCATTCGCCACATTTTGCCCTGACACAGTCAGCGCAATATTTGCTGCATTGAGGCCGCTTAACGCGTTATTTAACATAGACATAATTAACTACCTAATCGTAATAGCATTCAATGGCTGAACAAACGCCGACCCTGCATAAATATCATAGCTTTGGGTTGGCTCAACGCTTTCAGCATCTTTATGATGATCATTAGCGACCAAGGTTTGGCTATTCTTAAATGTATTTTCTATCGGGGTAATTTTCTCATCAAACTGCTTAATAATCGCTTCGGCTAAACCCAGTTGATGAGTTGAGGCTAAGTGCTGCGCAGTTTGGGCGTTATGCATGTCTCTAAATTGGGCTTGCTCGTTACTATTAAAAAAACCATTGTCACCGGCCATAGTTTTGGTGGTGCTGTCCATGCTTTTTAACACGAGTTGTAAAAAAATCGCTTCAAACTGCTCTGCCGCTTGCTTTACGCCCGCTTCACTGTTGCCGGTAATGTTTTCAAGATGGGTCGGGTCTATCGCTAATGACTGAGATAATTGGGTTGATGACTCTATTTTCATGGCTATTTCCTTTAAATAACTAATAGCTCGGCTTCTAGAGCCCCAGCATTATCAAGTGCAATTAGTATCGACATTAACTCGGCTGGCGTTGCGCCGAGTGCATTTACCGCTTTTACTATTTCATCTAAAGAGGTGCCTTCAGGCCACAGCAGCATATTTCTTTGTTGTTGATCTACCGTGATATCACTTGATTGTGTAGCTGTGGTTTGGCCATTTGAAAACGGCCCAGGTTGCGACACTTGCTCTTGTTCGCTAATGGTAATGGTTAAATTGCCATGATTAACAGCCGCCTGATTCACCCGTACAGTATCATTCATTACTACAGTACCGGTGCGACTATTAAATACGATTTTAGGACGCTCAGAACCTTGCTCTACACTAATGTCTTGTAGCATCGACATAAACGTGTTGCGACTATTGGCATCGCTTGGCGCACTGACCACTAAACGCGCCCAATTTTCAGCAGAGGCCACATCGGGTCCAAATACTTTGTTTATTGCGCGCACGACATTGCGAGCAGTTTGATAATTTGGATCTTTTAAATTAAGAATTACATCGCTTTGGCTTTCATACATAGCCGTAACACTGCGCTCAATGATGGCGCCATTGGGAATAAGCCCCGAAGTAGGCACATTGACAGTCACCGAGGAGCCACTTTTACCACTGGCATTAATACCCCCTACCACTAAGTTACCTTGTGCTAGCGCATACACTTTGCCATCAACCCCTTTTAACGGGGTCAACATTAAGCTACCACCATGTAAGCTTTTTGCATCGCCTAATGAGTTCACAGTTACATCAATGGCTTGGCCTGGGCTTCCCATTGGCGGCAACGTAGCATGTACCGCAACAGCCGCTATATTTTTTGATTTTGGTAATCGTTCTTCATCTACAGAGACACCAAATTGCTTTAGCATATTACTTAACGATTGGCCGGCAAATTTCACTTGGGCTTTATCACCCGACCCCGGTAAACCTACCACTAGTCCGTAACCTACCAGTTGGTTTTCTCGCACACCTAGCACATCAACAATATCTAGTAATGGACGAGCTTTGGCGGCTACAGTTGCAGGCGCTAATAGGCTAAAAAAGCACACTAGCATTAATAGTAAATATTTCATTAAAACCTCAGTAATCCCTTAAAACGGATTTAAGAATCGGGTAAATAAAGTGGTAAACCAACCTGGGCGATTCGCATCTGCCAAAGTGCCTTTGCCGGTATAACTTATTTGTGCCTCTGCAATACGAAGCGACGAAACACGGTTACTTACATCAATATCGCCTGGGCGAACCAACCCTTCAATTTCAATGTATTCATCACCTTGGTTGAGCTTAATTTGCTTACGCCCTTTAATAACCAGCGACCCATTAGATAAAACATGATTAACCCGTACAGTAATAGCGCCACTGAGGAAGTTTTGCTGGCTGGCACTGCTTTCACCGTCAAACTTAGCACTCGAGCCTATACCCAAATTAAAATCAGCTACATTGAGTGCACCAGCTACTGGCACCGAAACATCCAAGTCGGTACTTTTATCTAAACTCGAATCGGCACTTTTACTTGATTGGGTGCGCTCGTTAAGCACCACAGTTAAAATATCGCCAACCCGGTAAGCACGTTTATCTGCATACAAAGAAAACATATAGTTATCTTGAAATAAGCTACCATCTTGCTGATTCAAACCCTGTGCATAGGCATCTTGGCTTATTTCATAGTCTTGAACTGATTTTTGAGTGGTATTTTGTGGGCATTTCACTTCCCCATACACCACTTCACATTCCACCATTTGAGTTTTTGATGGAGTGTTGCTGCAACCAGCAACACCTAAAAGCAGCAAAAATAATGTTAACTTATTCATCATAATCATACGTTTTGGTTTATAAAGCGCAGCATTTCATCTGCCGCAGAGACTACTTTAGCGTTCATCTCGTAAGCGCGCTGTACGGCAATCATGCTCACCATTTCATCAACGACGCTCACGTTTGAGCCTTCAATAGTAAATTGTTGTAAGCCCCCAAAAGCATCTTCGCCAGGGATACCCTCAACAGGTTCACCCGATGCCGCTGTTTCGCGGTACAAGTTGCCACCTAAACTTTGTAAGCCTGCAGGGTTTGCAAAGTTAACCGTTAACATTTGACCTAACTCTACCGCTTGCGCATCTTTACCCACTACCGCAGTAACGGTGCCATCGGTGCCAATACTCACTTTAGTGGTGCCCTCTGGCAGCGCAATATTTTGTGCCAATGGTAAGCCGTTGCTGTTTACCAGTAATGACTCAGAGTTAAGTTGAAACTGACCGTTACGGGTAAATAATAACTCGCCGTCAGGGCTTTCAATTTGAAAGAAACCTTGCCCAGCAATGGCCACATCTAACTGGTTGCTGGTTGTTTCAAAACTGCCTTCAGTAAATTGCTTTTGCGTGCCGTTAATACGCACACCGGTTCCCACCTGAATCCCAGATGGCAGCTGATTAAGCTCATCTACCTGCGCGCCAGGTTGTTTTTGTACTTGGTAAAATAAGTCTTCAAATACCGCTCTGTCTTTTTTAAAACCGGCAGTGCTCACGTTCGCGAGGTTATTAGATATTGTTGTCATTCTTAAATCTTGCGCTGCAAGACCGGTTTTACTCACCCATAATGCTGAATTCATGTTTGGCTTCCTGTTTATCCACGTCCACTGATGAGCTTATTACCGCTGGTCGCTAATTCGTCAGCAGACTTCATCATTTTTACATTCATCTCAAATTGGCGACTGATATTCATGGTTTTGATCATTTCAGCCACGGCATTCACATTAGAGCCTTCTAAAGCACCAGTTCTTACTGTGATTGTTTCGTCGGCCTCAAGAGGCTGTAAATCGTTAGCTCTGAGTAAGCCATCAGCACCTTTGATTAAGTTTGCATCGGTGCTGGCTAATTTAATTTGCGCATCTTCTGCAATTACACCGCCACCAATGGGGGTTAGGTTAATCATGCCGTTTGAGCCAATTTCAATATCACCAAACTCAGGAAGTTGAATATCGCCACCGTCACCTTGCACACGTAGGCCATTAACAGTAATAAAGCCATCGGCATCAACCACTAAATTACCCGCGCGGGTATAAGCCGGTTCGCCATTGTCATCCATCACTTCTAAATAACCGCCGTTGCTTAGTGCTATATCAAGATTACGGCCAGTATCCATGATTGGCCCTGACGATAAATCAGTAGTTACTGGTGTTAGTTGCGCGTGGTAACGAGTACGAAAGCCCTCGCCTTGTACCATCATTGATTGCGCTTGCTCTAAGTCGGCTTTAAAACCTACGGTGCTAACATTTGCTAGGTTATTTGCAGCAACACGTAAGGCGGTATTATTAAGTTCAGCACCCGAAACAGCGGTATAAATTAACTTTTCCACGCTCAGCTTCCTTAGGTGTTACTAAATAAAATTTGCATCATTTCATCAGCGCTGCTGATGGTTTTTGCGTTGGCTTGGTAGTTTTGTTGAAATGACATTAAGCCAACCAGCTGCTCACTAATATCAACATTTGAGCCCATAAATGAACCCGATAGCAATTTGCCCAAAGATCCACTTTCTGGCTCGCCATAGAGTGCAGAGCCAGACTCTTCAGTTTGATACCACACGGTATTACTGCCTTGCTCTAAACCATCAACATTCGCAAACGAAGCAAGTACAACTTGGCCTTGTAATTTAGATTCACCGTTAGTAAATGTTGCAAATACACGGCCGTCGTCTTCAACTTTCACACCAGAAAACGCTCCTGAGGTATAGCCGTTGGCATCATTTTCGTTAACACTGAAACTTGAACCAAACTGCGTAGTGCCATCGAATTTAAGTGCGATATTTAATGCTGCAGCACCACTGGTTATTTCTGCATTTCCTGGTGTTGAAGTAATAGGCACTTCTAAATCAACCGCCGTTAAATCGCCTGAAAACGGCACCATTTTTCCATCGGTATCAAAGTTAAGTGTAATGGTTCCGGCGTTAATTGAACCACCCGCACCATCATCAATAGCTTGAGAACCTGTCGTCGCACCAAGCGCTGAGAGCTGACCTTGAGTAAGGGGTTTACCATCTAAGAAAAACATCGCTTGCCATTCGTTACTACCCGAATGGTTAAAATACTGAGTCATTACATGGCTGTTACCTAAGGAGTCGAATACTTCGGTAGATTGAGAAAAGTTATATTGGCTACCATCTTTAGGATCAAATAGCGCAGGAGCTGTTGGATAAGCAATCACGTCGCTAGAAGAACTTAAGTTACCGTTAAAGTTAATATTGGTACTGCCTTGTGCTTCTATGTTTGAGGCTTCAATTTTTAAATCAGTTAATACACCCGGTACAATTGCTGGGTCACCACCATCAACTTGAGATACGCCAAAACCTTGCAGTTTGCCGCCGTTGGCATTAACAATATTTAAGTCGTTATCTAACTGAAACTGGCCTGCTTGGGTGTAAGCCGTACGGCCGTTTTCTGATATGGCAAAAAAACCTTGGCCATCAATAGCAATATCCAGCGCATTACCGGTGCGCACAATTTCACCACCGGTAACAAAATCTTCTTTAACATTGGCAACTTTTACACCGCCGCGTTGGCTACCGTTATAAACCGCGGCAAATTCTGCAGTGTTATTTTTATAACCAGCAGTACCCGAGTTAGCAATATTATTACTGGTTACTTCTAATCCTGTTTGGGTACTTTTAAGACCACTTAATCCTATATTGAACATAGACATATTATTTATTCCTCTTATTTATGCCACTTGATTAATTTCAGTGATACCAAAATTACCCAAACCATCGACTTGCAATAAAATATCTTCTAACGACTTACCTACAGAAACACGCTCAACCTCACCGCTTAACCAAGTATCAAGCTGCTTTGGCACCTCGGCTGTAGTGGCATACGCTCTGACTGCATACGCACCGGCTTCTTGGTTTTCAAATTCAAAACGCAGCGAACCGACTCCTGAATAAGGCAGTTGTTTTTCTTCAACTAACTCACCATCTTGGTTATAAAGTTGTACAGTGACAGAGTCTGCGGCTTCACCTAAATTAACCATGCCTGAGACACTGCCATCTTGCTCAAGGGCAATACTGCTTGCTTGCACATCAACCGTTTGACCAACCATATTAGTGGCTTCAAGCACCGCTAAGCTGCTGACATAATCCAAGCCATCGGCGGTGTTTTGGCGAATGCTTTGTAACGACTCAACATTCGAAAACTCTGCAAGCTGGCTCACATACTGAGTGCCATCCATAGGCTGTAATGGATTTTGATTACTAATTTGCGCAACGAGTAACTCTAAAAACATGGTCGACATTTCATCTGCAGAACTATTACCGGCAATATTCGTGGTGTTTTTTGTGGCGTCTGCAGCGCTTGGAACGGCTGAATTAACTTGCATAATATTATTGCCCTAACTTAAGAATGCTTTGCTGCATGCTATTTACACGCCCCATTACTTCAACAGATGTTTGATAGCTGCGACTTGCAGACATCATGTCTGCCATTTCTTCAAGTGCATTTACGTTGGAGTAAAATACATAACCATCGTTGTTAGCTATTGGGTTGTTTGGCTCGTAGCGCTGCTCTACCGCTCGGTTTGACTCAGTGATCCCTAGTACATCAACCGAGGCTGAAATTGATTGGCTGTCTTGAGTTTGTTTGTACAAAGCAGAAAATACCGGTTTAAGTGCCTTGTAAGCGTCGGCTTCTGAACCGGCTGCGGTATCGGCATTCGCTAAGTTAGATGCAATGGTATCGAGGCGAATAACTTGAGCGCGCATGGCGCTGCCGCTAGCGTCATAAATTGAATTAAAAGACATTATGATTTCCCTGAAATAACTTTATGTAAGCCATTTATTTTCATATTTAAAAAGGTCAAACTGGTTTGAAAATCCATACTGTTGCTAGCAAATTTTGCTTGCTCAATATTTAACTCAACAGTATTACCATCACTTGATGGTTGATAAGGAACGCGATATTTAAGTTCATCTGTTTGTACGCCAGCAAAATCAACATCTCTGTTTTGCGAAAAACTGGATGAAACACTTTGCATAATTTGACGGTAATCTACATCTCGAGATTTAAACCCTGGCGTGTCAACATTAGCCAAGTTACTGGCAATGATTTCTGCTCTGTCTAACCTTAATTTCATTGAAAAAGGGTGAACACCTAACGCTTTATCAAATAGTTCCATTGTTGCCTCTAATTTTTGTTTCTTGTATGCTTTCGCGCTTCGCATACACTTTCTACCTTGTGTATAACAACCTTTATGCCAACTTTTAAAAGTATATTTTTTCAATGACTTATATAAAAAAAGAGCAAAAAACAGCCCAACATACGGAAGCTGAACTTCCCCAAGGGAAGCGTTGGTTTTTCCGCTTACTTTTAACTATTGGACTACTGCCAGCTCATGCTATGGCCACCCCCATTAATTTTGATAAAGAAATTCGGCAGTTTTTACACAGTGAAATAAATAGCTAT
Source organism: Pseudoalteromonas issachenkonii (assembly GCF_002310795.1). Lineage (NCBI taxonomy): Bacteria > Pseudomonadati > Pseudomonadota > Gammaproteobacteria > Alteromonadales > Pseudoalteromonadaceae > Pseudoalteromonas > Pseudoalteromonas issachenkonii. The sequence goes on along the minus strand of NZ_CP011030.1, from coordinate 955,228 downwards.
TTGCACTCGATTAATTCGCAGAGTCAGCAGCAAAACATAGAGCTATTTATTCCTAAAGGTAGCGAAAACCTAAACTGTGATGAGTTGCAAATCACTCGCTCACAAAGTCACACGCCACCTGCAGGCAGGGTGAGTATTTCTGTATCTTGCCCATCGCCTGCTTGGCGCTTTAGAGCCAGTGCCAAAGTAAGTGTGTGGATAAACCTAGTGGCAGCAAAACACACTTTAAACCGAGGTAAAGTGCTTAATAAGCAAGACTTAGAATATAAAAGCGTGGATTTAGGCAAGCACCGCCATCAAGGCGAAACCGGTATTGATCAGCTAGTTGGACTCACCGTTAAACGCGAGATTGATAAAGGCACGGTGATCTCCACCCGCTACCTAGAAAAGCAGTATTTAATCAATAAAAATGAGCATATTTCACTGCAAATAAATACCGCAACTTTCTCGGCCAATGTTAAAGCCATTGCTCTTGAAGATGGCCAACTTGGTGAGGTTATTAATGTAAAAAATTTATCATCAAAAAAAGTAGTTCAAGGTAGAGTAATTGCGCAAGGTGTGGCAGAGGCGACATTTTAAAAAATGTCGAAATAAAAGTTAAGTAATGCTTGTACTTGGTCGCTGATATAAACTAAGCAATATAAATTCGATAAACGAATTAGGTAATAAACAATGAATATAAGCGCAATAACAACCACTGCGGTTGAGCAAAGCCAAAAAACAAACCAGCGTTCTTCACTGGATGCAAAACCAGAGCAACAACCTGTAGCGACTAAACAAGAGCAAGTAAATTCAGTGAGTGCATTAAGTAAATCAATAGACTCAACATTTCAAGATTTAGCTGCAAAGCCAGACGTTGATATGGATAAAGTAGCCCAAATGAAAGCGGCAATTGCCAGTGGTGAATTTAAAATTAACATTGATGAAACCGTTAACGCTATGGTTGAACTTCATAAAAAATGAAAACTGTAAAAGAGTATATTGTAAGTCTGCAACAAGACATTATTAAGCTAGACGCATTAATTGAATTACTTGAAACGCAATACGAATTGCTAAGCCAACGTAATGTGCAGCTAGAAACACATAATAAAAAAATGCTTGGCTTTTTAGAAAGCTTAAATGAATCGCATAATCAGCGCGATGGCTTTTTGGTGAGTTTAGGCTTGCAAGGTGGCAAAGAAGGCTTAGCACAATTAACCGCGTTGCTGCCTGCTGATATAAACTCGCTCACTACAAAATTATTACACCAGCTTGAGCTAAAAACTAAAACCTGCAAAATAATGAATGAACGCTCAGGGCAATTACTCTCAAGCCAGCGTCGGTTGTTACAGCGCTTAACTGGCGGTGAAAACAAACAAGCTTACCCAGAAATGCCTTTATAAATACGTTACATAAAGGCATTTTCTTGTTTAGTCACTTTGCGCTATATTTTTACTTTACTCCTATTATTACCTTTTAAAACCCTATCTTGAGTCCAAAAATAGTTGTTCCGCTAAAACTTAGTATTATTAGCTTTTGTGCAACTTTGCGGCTAATTGTATTTATAATAAGCAAATAGCGGCTAACGTCACCTTTATTAGACTAAAGAATGATTGCTGCTGAATCTGCTGATTTTATGACCTTTTCGCTATTCTGCATGACAAGATCACACTGTAAAAACAAAACAATAAACCACTGAATTTAAAGACCTTTTAAATTTAACAAGCCAGTTACAACACATCCCTTTGCTATTTTTGTTAACATTTACAAAGCGTTAAACTGGGCTATGCACGACCTTTTGCCTAATTACAATATGTAGCAAGCTGTTTTACCCTGCGCACTCAACGTTCATTTGCTTTGTAAAAGCTGTATTTTTATTTTGAGTTAGCAACTAAGTTGCAGGAGAAGTCATGACCACCAAGCCGCTAGATGATAATTCATCTGATGCTATACCAGGAGCGGATACTCAAACCGCGTCCGATAGCTATGAAAATCTTCATAAACCCAGCTCTGAGTTTGAAAGCCGCGACGCTTATCTAGAGCACGAACTGCAAATTATGCAGCCAAAACGCTGGCGTCCAAATTTACCGTTTAGAGATTATCGCTTTGAATTTGAAGACACCATTCCAGCGATGGCCGCAACTATAGGTAAAGTTGTGATGGTTGCAGCCATTGCTGCCACGTTTGCAGGCCCTTTAGGCTTAAGTGATGGCTTTGTACTTGAAAACGTACGCTACGAACTTTTAATTGTTTCGTTATTTATTTTACTATTTTCTGGCTTTATTTTACCGACCGCTAACTTAGCGGGTACTCATGGCCCACTCATTCCATTAATTCCTATTGTGGTTGCCGCAGGCGGACACCCTATGGCCTTTGGTTTGCTCATAGGAGCCTTTGGATTGATATTAGCATTTAGTAAAGGCGGCAGTCTCATGGCCAAGCTCACCAGTAAAGGGGTGTGTGGTGGCCTACTTCTTTATTTAGGCTTTGTGGGTACCATTTCACAAGTTAAAAAGCTGTTTGCATGGGCTGAAGAAATTCAAATGACCCATATTGCCTTTATTGTAATCTTAGCCACAATTTTACTTTATGCTTTATTGGAGCATTACAAAAAACGCTGGTTAGCCGTGCCACTGAGCTGTTTAATTGGTGGTTTTACTGCTTTTGCATTGGGTGCACCGTTTGAGTTTCATACTGCACCGGGCTTACCAAACATGAACCCTATGTACTGGTGGGGCGAAAACACCGGCTGGATGCTTGGCTTACCAACAGCAGAAAGCTTTGTAGTTGTACTTCCTTTTGCAGTTTTAGCAGTTGCTATGTGGTCGCCTGACTTTTTAGGCCATCAAGTATTTCAAAAAATTAGTTACCCTGAGCGTACTGAAAAAGTACAAATGAATATTGACGATACCATGCTTAGCGCATCAACAAGACAAACCTTTGGCTCGCTTTTAGGCGGTGCTAACTTTGCGTCATCTTGGGGCACTTACATTGTTCCTGCTGCTATTGCAAAACGCCCTATTCCTGCAGGCGCAATTTTAACTGCGTTATTTTGTATTATCGCGGGTGTTTGGGGCTATCCAATGGACTTAGCTATTTGGCAGCCAGTATTGTGTGTTGCATTAATTGTAGGGGTGTTTATTCCACTACTTGAAGCGGGTATGGAAATGACCCGTGAAGGTAAAACCACCCAATCAGCCGCCATTGTGGTGTTTGCATCAAGCCTAGTAAACCCTGCATTTGGTTGGTCACTAACTATGCTACTTGATAACTTGGGCCTTATTGGCTGTAAAGAAAGAAGTGCTGATTTATCGCGAATGAGTCGCTGGGTCATCCCACTTATAATGTTTGTGTTATTAACCGGTGTAATGGCACTGGTAGGTATGCTGCCAGGCATTCCTGCGCTAATGCCAAGCTTTAGACATTAATTCCTTTATTAAACAGCAAAGCGAGCTTTAATAGCTCGCTTTTTTATTGTACTTATAAAAACCAGCACAGTGTACTTGCAATAATCCCCCTTGAAGTAACAGCCCCTGAAGTCACAGTCCCTGAAATAATTACAAGCCACCCTGCAGAATTTTTATAAAACTCGCCACCAGCTAAAAAATCTTATGTATCAAAAAACCATAACCAGTTGATATATAAATGAAATTAAACATTTCACTTTCTGGTATAGGCTTTGCAACTTTGTAAGTGAACGTTAAAAATCATTTTATTAGTAACGCTTTTAAAATGAAAAATCATCACTCTTAATAAGGAGCTAATTATGAATAGCGATCGTATCGAAGGAAATTGGAAAGAACTTAAAGGTAAAGCGCAGCAAAAATGGGGCGATCTTACCAACGATGATTTAGATAAAATTGAAGGTAGCCGTACCGAGCTTGTTGGTAAAATTCAGCAAAAATACGGTAAATCGAAAGAGGAAAGCCGAGCGCGAAGGCGAAGTAAATGACTTTGAGAAAGGCCATTAAAATAAAGCGTGTTAACAGCTTTACTTGATAATAAAAAACCGCCAATTGGCGGTTTTTTGTATACCTTAATTCTAGGAAGGTTTTGCTAATGCTAGCGCTTCGCCAGCAAGTGCAAAAATATTTTTAAGCATTAATTGCAAAATATGCCTAATAGAAGCGTAAGTAAAAGAAATCACCTGAAATGGATAGCCACAAAATGTCAGCATATGCCCTAAAATCCCTTTTACATCTTTAGTACAATTTTTAGAAAAATCAATGCTATCAGCTAATGCTTTAGCTATCTGATCGTATACTGTGAGAGCGTTCGAAAAATGATTTTGTATCGCATATAATTTACCAGTCTCACGTAAATGAGTAATTAAAGCTGCACCAATTTTCCGAGCCCATTTAGAGGTGCGGCTACATTCGAGTCGTCTCTCATAATCAAGCCTTACCTCTTCTTGAATTCGTTTTTCCATTCCCTTGTTAATAGCAGAATAACTTTTGAAGTTGCTAGCTGTATGCAAATATCCTGGCGTATCCTTAGTCATACTATGTGCTTTTGGAGTAATAGTGGCAGCACCGTGTAAAATATATTCTTGCTCCGTATGCATAAATGGCCACACAGGTACTAAAGGAACTGGGTCGGCTGCATGTACACAACGATAAATGCTATTATCTGTTGCGGACTCAGTTTTTACTGCAAAACTATTATAACCAACTCGCGGCGCACCAAAAGTATATAATTTTACATTCGCTCCAAAACGTTGCTTTAACCAGTTAGCAGCTAAGTTTGCTAAAGCACCACCTAAACTATGACCTACAACATGAATGTTTAATTTTTTCTTAGTGCTTTGTTTAAAATACAGCTCTAACTGATTTTTGAAAGAGTTAAATGTATGGTTGAAGCCTGCATGTACAGGTTGATTATTACTACAAGTACTTAAACCACAATGTAAGTCAGTAACAACATCACGTATTTTTGCCGTGCCACGTAAAGCTAAAACATAATCATCTTCATATGCACCCTTCTTACCTTTTGCAATACAGCCAAAATTGGTCGAGTGATTAAAAACTCGCTCAAGAATAGAACCACTTACACCTTTTATAGATTCTGATTCGAATGAAAATAAAGAGCTAATCCTTTCAAAATATGGATTAGCTCTTAAGCCTCTTTTATCAAGGCTTTCGTATGAGATAGCAGCAAAGTTAGCAGCTATTGCAGGGCTTAAAACATTCATCAATATTTCCTTATAATTTAGGTTTTGTTTTATTAATTATCATCCGTTTCAATTTCTGAAAGGTCAAAATAAGCATTTTTTTCCACTACTTCAAAATCATCAGACCAACGACAGATACTTAAAGCTTCAAATTTATAGCCTTCAGTTTTTTTATTCTCAAATTTAAAAAGAACCTTTTCATCAGTGGTATCGGCTATTAATTGCCTTAATTTTTTTGCATATTCCTCTCGGTATTTAGCGCCTGACAATCTGGAACCCCAAAGGCAATATTCTTCATGATTGTAGGATAAATAAATAGCTTGAGAAGTAAAAATCTCAGCAAGTGGGACTGCTGGTTGATTAGAACGGATATTAATTTCAGGTAGTAAGAAACTTCCGTTCTTATCGGTGTAAGTGAAATCTTCAGCACATTTGCCATCAGAAAAATTTAATACTCTGTCTATTCTCACATTAGATAAAGGCTTGCCCTTTTCACTAACTTGGCCTTTCACCTCAGGGCACAAGTGCACTTTGTAAGCACCAATATGATTACCAAACTTTTTAAGTGTCGTTAAAAATGACATAAACAAGAAGCCTTAAAAATAGGCCGTGAACATTTTGTGGAGGGTTGCTACATGATTCCCTATAAGCTTAAATATTCACATGCCTTTGTAAATAGACCTCATATGATAAACAAGCCTATATAAAATACAATAATTAAAGCTTCAGATGTATAGGTTAAAGGAAGTTAAGCCGAGCGCGAAGTAAATGACTTTGAGAAAGGCCATTAAAATAAAGCGTGTTAACAGCTTTACTTGATAATAAAAAACCGTCAATTGGCGGTTTTTTATTATCTCAAGCTTAACTATTTTGCCAGTGCTAACTTCACTGCTGCCTCGGCATGTATTTTGGTGGTATCGTAAAGCGGAACCTGCGTATGTTGTGGTTTTACCAACAAGGCGATTTCAGTACAGCCTAAAATAATAGCCTGTGCGCCTTGTGCAAATAAGCGCTCTATAATACGCACATAATCAGCTCGCGAATCGTCATCAATAATCCCTTGGCATAACTGCGAATAAATAACCTCGTGCACTCGCTTTCGCTCATTAGGCTCAGGTATTAATACCTCAATGTTATGCTTATTAGTTAAACGCTCTTTGTAAAAGTTTTGCTCCATTGTAAATTGCGTTCCCAACAACCCTACTCGCGTAATGTTATCGTGCTTTAGTTGCTCAGCGGTGGCATCGGCAATATGCAAAATAGGAATGGTAATATTACTGGCAATCTCATCGGCCACTTTATGCATAGTGTTGGTACAAATAAGTAAAAAGTCGGCACCACCAACCTCTACAGATTTAGCTGCCTTGGTGAGTAACTTAGCTGTTTGTTGCCAATCACCTTGATGCTGTAGAGCTTCAATTTCCGCAAAATCGACGCTCACCATACAAATTTTGGCACTATGTAGTCCACCCAATGAGTTTTTAACGCCTTCGTTTAAAGCTTTGTAATAACTGGCTGTTGACTCCCAACTCATACCTCCGAGCATGCCAATCGTTTTCATAAAATTGCCTTGTTTAAAAGTGGTTAAGAGCAAGCCGATTACTACACAGATATGCGACAAAACAATAAGCAAAGATACCTGTAAAGCCTTGTATAGCGAACCCTCTGACTCATTCTGCCTTACTGTTTTGCTAACTATCAGATGTTGACTTAACAACGAATTTTTCGAATACACAATTTAGTGGGAAATAAATTACCAAATAAATAGCTAGGAAAAGTAAAAACTCCATATAAAAAGGTAGATCTTTTAGGTTTATTATTGAATCAGTTAAATAGCGGCTAACAAACGATGTAATGAATGCAGATAAAAATATAATGACTAAGTTTGAAGTTTTTTTATTCATGTAAATCCTTTTAAAAAAGCTAATTGCACAACCAATTTCATTATCGTAGTTTATGCGACTACAATTATTGTTTTAATATTTATATATAAGATAATTCAATATCTACTTTTACCACATCATTTTTAATAGCCCATTGAAAAGCATCACTATTTTCAATAAACGCCCTAAGACTATCAACCTCATTTAACGCAGAACACCACTGACTCGTTGTTGAAAGCGCAAATGCAGCCTCGCTTGGTAAAAATTTAAAAGTCGTACTAAGTTGCTGCATAGCATCTGTAGCTTCATCTATGTCGTCTAAATCAGGAATAATTTGGCGTGTAATATCAACAATAAAGTAGTCTTTACTCAGGCTATCTTCCCCGCACTGAAAAAGAAGCATATCGCCGTCATTTTCTAAAATAGTATTTTCAATTCTGTAGCTTTCATATAAATCAATAACCAGTTCAATCAACTGTTTAATATCATTGTTTTTATAAAATTCAGAGCTTTCAATTTTGATCTTGATATCTTCTATTTTCATATTTTATTTCTAATTCTGTTTAATCATTAGTAACTATGTACTCTTTTCGCTACTGTATTAACCTTTACTTACAACGTCTTCAAATAACAATTGCTTATCGTTTTTATATACTTCAAGCCAACCAAGTGAAGATGTATCGCAACCAATAGTAGTGACATGTAACACGTAACTGTAACGCCCGTTTTTAAACGTATAGTGATGATTGCCGCCACTACCCTCAAAGGTAATATTACCATTAATTAAAACGATATCAGGCTTGTCGCTTGGGCTTTTATCAATACTCCACGATACATAGCGGAAGTTTCCATCGCCTAAATTATCAATGCGAACACGATAGTTAGCTGTTTTCCAATCGAGTATTGGTTTTTGAAAAGTTTTAATACTTGAATGGAGTGATTGTTTATCTTGAGCGATTAACTTTTCTGCATGTGCTTGCTCAGTGGTATTTTGTGTATTCACGGCAATAACTTTGCCGTCTGTGTCTACCCACATTACGCCGTTATTTAGCATAATGCCGCGCCAACCTACGTTATCCCAGTCGGTATTGATATTAGAGCTGCCAATAACGGCAACAAGTTCCTCATCAAACACTTCATCAAAGCGGTTAATAAACTCAGCTTCATTTTTAATATCAGGAAGTGGATACTGCCTTTTTAGAGGGTAGCGAATATGCGCAGCAATCGCAGTTTTATCATGCGTTTTAAAAGCGGCAATAACAGGTAAAACACTCTCGTGATACTTCTGCTCAAGCGCAAATGTGTTCGATGTGAAAAATAGAGATAGGCAAAGAAATATGTACTTTAGATACTTCATTAATAGTCTTTTATACTCTTCAAAACCTCTAAAATTAAAGGGTCTTGAATTGGTTTTCCAAAAAAGCTTGTTATATCAAAATGTACTTCAATCTCGCTCTCTCCTTTTTTAATTGTGATCAAATCATATTGCTTCAATGCTTTATCTGGAGTTAGAACGGTAAACTCCCTTTTTTCTGAATGATTATCTATTGTAACGAATACACGTTTCGGAGTTTCAGGGTAGGTTGATTGCTTAATAAGTTTATATCCGGGGTATTTTTTAGATAGCCAAAAATACTCAGCAGCTACTCCGGCATCGGTAGTAGATGCGCCAATTATCAATATAGCATTTTTAGCAGAAGAGCCATCTCCTCCATTAAATTTAATCAGGTCATTATCAAATTTATAACTGAGCTCCTGAGTAAACAAAGGCTCAATATGCTTTCCTGAAAAAGATACTATCTTAGCTATAGCATCAGTTAACTGGGAAATCCCTATAATGATAGCCGTAAGCAACACTATTCCTGCGACTACCCTATTATTCTTCATTTTAGTTTTAAAACATTCCGCCCAGTCCATTAAATTTATCCTTATTTTTATAATGAAATGCAAAACTTTAACCCATTCAAGATAAAATGCTTCAAAGAAGCATGCTTATATCTCAACTTACTGTATAAAGACGTACTTAGAACTTTAGATGTTGTAAATATTAATAATAAATATATAGATTATTAATCCGCATATAAACGAAGCTAGTACATTTAAATAAATTCGAACGTTATAGCTTTTCACGAGCCGCTCTTTTATTAAAGTTAATGGGATCAAAGCTAAGCACAAATAAGCAAACCAAAATGATACAAATATATCTGCTAATCTAGATTGCATTAAGGGAGCGCTATTGCCATATCTTGCGTTACTTATTGCCTCAAAACTCTCACGATCGAATGCTATGGCAGCTACTGCAAATAAAAAAATTATATGAGTAAATAGTAAAGCTAAATTTAGAGTTCTTTTTAACAAGCTAATTTCATGAGTTTTAATAGTCCGCGATCCTTGCATTTAGTTTTTCTGCTCTTAAAAATTGATACGATGATAATATTTTTATATAAACTAAACCTGCTTTACGCTTTTTTAAAATTGACATAAGACACCTTACTTTTTTTTAGCCTAAACAAAGCCTGCTATTTCGTTTTTCACAGTGAAAGATTTAAAGTGGAGTCTAGTTTATTTATTCTTGTAGGCGCTCTTGTTGAAGGAACAGCTATGTGTTTAATTTATACTAATAGGATAACTAAAAAATTATAGCTAGTCTAAGAGTTGCTTATAATGCACATGACGAAAACCGTATAAAGTTTAACCGTGATTTATTTGTATACCTTATTTAAATGATGATTAAAGGGAGTTTAATGAAACACGAAAGAATAACGTTAAGTAAAAATATAAAGGGTATTTTTTTATTTACTTTCTTCTTTGTGCTCACCATTACTCTGCCTATGATCTCATACAGTGAGGTGACACTCGTTTTTGAAGCTTTGAATCAACATAAGCTAATCTTTGAGGAGAAGAGTTTTAGTGCGTGTTTAATTTTATATACGCCAGCATTTGCAATGCTTACTCGACTGATATTCTTAAAAGTAAGAAATATTGAAATAAAGCCTGAGCTTTTAATTAAATGGTATAAGGTCTGTGGGGTTACTCTGATTTTGCTATTGATTTCAGTTCCTACTTATACCTACTTTATTGAAAGTAAAATTAAAAGTGAAGGCTACACTGTTTGTAATTCATATAGCACCTCTAGGGGGGCAGATATTTGGGTTACCTCTCAACACTACTGCATTGAAAAGGGTTACAGAGTCAGCTCAGAAATAATAGATTGGTTAAAACAACAAACGACTGAGCCAACACCAGAAGATGTTATAAAAAAAGTAGATGAGCTACTCGCTAATAATCCTTAAAGATTTTTTATGTGTAATTTAAAAAACGAGCCTAACTTGGCTCGTTTTTGTTTTACTGATAGCTGACAGCTAAAAACTGACCGCTTCAACTTTTGACCGCTGCTCTTCTAATCAGGATCATACCCCAAATTAGGCGATAACCACCTTTCGGCTTCTGCGAGCGTCATATTTGTTCGCTTAGCGTAGTCTTCTACCTGATCCTTCTGTATTGCAGCAACGGCGTAGTATTTCGCTTGTGGGTGTGAAAAGTACCAACCCGAAACCGCAGCACCTGGCCACATGGCGTATGAGCTGGTGAGCTGCATACCAATGCGCTTTTCGGTATCGAGTAGTTGCCAAATTTTCTTTTTCTCGGTGTGCTCTGGGCACGCTGGGTAACCCGGTGCTGGGCGAATACCTTGGTAGTTTTCGCGTATTAATTCATCGTTACCCAGGTTTTCATCCGGTGCATAACCCCAATACTCTTTACGCACTTGTTCGTGCAAGTATTCAGCAAAGGCTTCGGCGAGCCTATCAGCAACAGCTTTTACCATTATTTTATTGTAGTCGTCTTGCTTGGCATCGAACGCATTAGCGAGGTCGTCTTCTTCTAAACCGCCCGTTACCGCAAACGCACCAAAGTAGTCAGGTGTGCCTTTTGGCGCAATGTAATCGGCTAGGCAGTAGTTAGCAAAGTCGGTTTTTTCGGTTTGCTGGCGTAAATGACATGAGGTAGTTAATAGCTCTTTTCGCGTTTCGTCGGTGTAAATTTCTATATCATCGCCCACACGGTTTGCTGGGAATAAACCAATAACACCTAATGGTTGCAAAGTGCCTGACTTTTCAAGCTCATCGAGCATATCGTTGGCATCTTTAAACAAGCTTTGTGCTTGTTCGCCCACTACTTCGTCGGTCAATATGCGCGGATATTTACCGGCGATTGACCAGGTCATAAAGTACGGCGTCCAGTCTATGTATTTACGTAAAGTCGAAATTGATACATTTTTAAACTCAGTCACGCCCAACTTTTTAGGCACGGGTGGTGTGTAGTTATCCCAATCGAGCTTGGCTGCATTATCGCGGGCGCGCTGTATGGTAACTGGTTTTGAGCGCGGCTTTTTGCGTGCTTGTTGTTCGCGTACTTTGTCGTACTCGGCAGTGGTTTTAGCTAAAAATTCTGCTTTGTGATCTTTAGAAAGTAAATTAGACACCACACCCACGGCGCGGCTGGCGTTATTTACATACACTACGCCTTTGTCGTACTGCGGCTCTATTTTCACTGCGGTATGCGCTTTTGAGGTGGTTGCCCCACCAATCATGAGCGGCAGCTCAAAGCCACGACGTTTCATTTCTTTGGCAACATGTACCATTTCATCAAGCGATGGGGTAATTAAGCCCGAAAGGCCTATAATATCGGCTTTTTCGTCAATCGCGGTTTGCAGTATTTTATCTGCTGGCACCATTACGCCAAGGTCGATTACTTCGTAGTTATTACATTGTAGTACTACGCCAACAATGTTTTTACCTATGTCGTGCACGTCACCTTTTACGGTAGCCATAACAATTTTACCGTTGGTGGCGCCTTCCTCTTTTTCGGCTTCAATGAATGGGTCAAGGTAGGCCACGGCTCGCTTCATCACACGAGCCGATTTAACCACTTGGGGTAAAAACATTTTACCGGCACCAAATAAATCCCCAACCACGTTCATGCCATCCATGAGCGGCCCTTCAATGACGTGAATAGGTTTATCGGCGCCAGCACGGCACTCTTCGGTGTCTTCATCTATAAAGGTGGTAATGCCTTTTACAAGGGCGTGTTCTAGGCGCTTTTCAACCGGCCATGTGCGCCATTCTAAATCTTCTACCCGCTCGGCTTGTGCCATGCCTGAATATTTAGGCGCAAGTTCAACAAGGCGCTCGCCCGCGCCGGGATCGGTGTTAAGTATTACATCTTCTACGGCTTTACGAAGTTCCTCGGGGATGTCGTCGTAAACCGCAAGTTGCCCTGCGTTTACTATGCCCATATCCATACCCGCTTTTATAGCATGGTATAAAAACACCGAGTGAATCGCTTCACGTACTGGGTTATTACCTCTAAACGAGAACGATACGTTTGATACCCCACCCGACACTTTACAGTGCGGTAAGTTTTGCTTAATACGGCGGGTGCCTTCAATAAATTCTACGGCGTAGTTGTCGTGCTCTTCTATGCCGGTGGCAACGGCAAATATGTTGGGGTCGAATATAATATCTTCTGGCGGAAAGCCAATTTCGTCGACTAAAATACGGTAGCTGCGCTCACAAATTTCAAACTTACGGTCTGCAGTATCGGCTTGGCCGTCGGTATCAAATGCCATCACAACAGCGGCGGCGCCAAAGCGTTTTATAATTTTAGCTTGGCGAATAAACGGCTCTTCACCCTCTTTGAGTGAAATGGAGTTAACAATGGCCTTGCCTTGAATACACTTTAAGCCTGCTTCTATTACTTCCCATTTAGAGGAGTCGACCATAATAGGTACTTTAGAAATATCAGGCTCTGAGGCAATTAAGTTTAAAAACTTCACCATGGCCGCTTTTGAGTCCAGCATGGCTTCGTCCATGTTGATATCAATAACTTGGGCGCCATTTTCTACTTGTTCGCGAGCTACATTAAGGGCTGTTTCGTAGTCTTCTTCCATGATCAAACGTTTAAACATGGCCGAGCCAGTTACGTTAGTACGCTCGCCGACATTGGTAAATACTGCAATTTGTTGGGTCATTGGCGGCTCCTTAATTTAAGTTACAGGCTTCTAGGCCTGATAAACGCATACGCACTTCAAGCTCAGGTAATTTTCGTGGTGCTGTGCCTTCAAGCCCTTTGGCAAAGGCACGAATGTGCGCAGGCGTAGTGCCGCAGCAACCGCCAACAATATTAATAAAGCCCGATTTACCCCAATCTATGATCTCTTTTGCCATGTCGTCTGCTTCTAAGTCGTATTCTCCAAACTCATTGGGTAAGCCCGCGTTAGGGTGAACAGAGACAAAGGTTTCGCACACGCGCGATAGCTCTTCAACGTATTGGCGCAGTAAATCTGGCCCAAGGGCGCAATTTAAGCCAATTGAAAGCGGCTTAATATGGCGAATAGAGTTATAAAATGCTTCGGTGGTTTGCCCTGAAAGCGTACGGCCTGAGGCATCGGTAATAGTACCTGAAATCATCACTGGCAATGTGCGCCCTGCTTGTTCAAACGCTTCTTCTACTGCGAACGAGGCGGCTTTTGCATTAAGCGTGTCGAATATGGTTTCGATTAAAATAATATCTACACCGCCCTCCATAAGCGCAAGGGTTGACTCAACATACGCAGTCACTAACTTATCAAAGGTGATATTACGATAGCCGGGGTCGTTTACATCCGGCGATAACGAACAGGTTTTAGACGTTGGCCCTAACACACCGGCTACATAGCGCGGTTTTTCTGGGGTTTTGGCGCTAAATTCATCACATGAAGCGCGGGCTAACTTAGCCGACTCTAAATTGACTTCACGGCTTATACTCGCCATGTCGTAATCTTCCATCGAAATGGTGGTAGAGTTAAAGGTGTTAGTTTCGATAATATCGGCACCAGCGGCTAAAAAGCTACGGTGTATTTGAGTTATTATTTCTGGCTTGGTTAGGCTTAATAAATCGTTGTTGCCTTTAATAAGCACGTGCCAATCTTTAAAACGTTCACCACGGTAGTCTTGCTCTTCAAGCTTATGCGCTTGGATCATGGTTCCCATTGCACCATCTAAAATTAAAATGCGCTGTTTGAGCGCAGCGCTCAGCTCTTGATGCTTATTGTTTTGAGGATTATTCGGCATAGTTGTTAGTCCTTACGTCTTGGCTAACTAAGTTAATATCATAGGGTGTGGTTTGGTAAACGTAATAATTTAACCAGTTTGAAAACAGCAAAAACGCGTGGCTTTGCCATGTTTTAGACGGTTGCTTGCTGGCATCGTCATCAGGAAAATAGTTTTCGGGCTTTGGCGCATCAGGGCTTTTTTGTAAATCGCGCTCATATTCGGCTTTTAAACTGTCGGCATCGTATTCTGGGTGGCCGGTAATAAACACTTGGCTGCCCGATTTATTTTTAAGTAAATAAGCCCCGACTCGTTCAGAGCCCGCTAATACCACCAGCTCTTCACAGGCGTTTATTTTATTTATATCTATGTGGCCATAGCGTGAGTGCGGCACTAAAAAGGTATCGTCAAAGCCGCGGGTAAGTGCACCATGGGCAAAGTAGCATTGATGGGTAAACACCCCACACAGTTTATTTTCTTTTAAATCGCGCTTTAAATTATAACGGTGATATAAAGCCGCGTGGGCAGCCCAGCACGAAAACAAGGTAGAGGTTACATGCTGCTCGGCCCAATCAATAATCACTTTGAATTCTTCCCAATACGCCACCTCTTCATACTCTAAATGTGCGAGCGGCGCACCGGTAATTAATAGTGCATCGTAATTATTGTTTTTCACTTCTGAAAAGTAACGATAAAAGGTATCTAAGTGTTGCTCTGAGTTACTACTGCTACGATGCGTGTCAAGGCGCAGTAGCTCTACATTTACTTGCAGCGGAGAATTAGCCAACAAGCGAATAAACTGAACTTCGGTTTCTACTTTATTAGGCATAAGATTAAGAATAGCCAAACGCATAGGGCGTATTTCTTGCGTTTTTGCACGTGTTTTTGGCATTACAAACACGTTTTCATGACGTAAACGTGCAATAGCTGGCAATTCGTCTTCTACTGTAATTGGCATTCTTAAAGCTCCTGCTCATAAAAACCGAGAATTAATACGCTCTCATTATGAACAGAATGTGAAAAATATCAACCTCTAGATGTATAGATGTCTAAATGAAATTTATTCACGCGTTTTGTACAAATTGAATATGTACTTTAAAACAGCCCCATTCGTTGACTGTTTCACCTGTGAGCCACTACAATACAGCATTGAAATTTTTATTATTATTGAAGGCTTCTTCCATGGTTTTACCTGATAAGTTTATATTCTCGATGAGTCGAGTATCTAAGGTTGTGCCACCAAAACGCACTATCTTAAAAGATATTTCGTTGCATTTTTTCCCAGGCGCAAAAATTGGTGTGCTAGGTCTAAATGGTTCTGGTAAATCATCATTACTACGCATTATGGCAGGTGTTGATGAAGATTTTGAAGGTGAAGCTCGCCCTCAACCAGGCACTAAAATTGGTTACTTGCCGCAAGAGCCTGTTTTGGACGAAAGCAAAACAGTTCGTGAAATTGTTGAAGAAGCTGTGGGTGAAGTAAAACATGCCCTTAACCGCCTTGACGAAGTTTATAACGAATACGCAATGGAAGGTGCTGACTTTGACGCACTGGCAAAAGAGCAAGGTGAATTAGAAGCGATTATTCAAGCGCATGATGGTCATAATATCGATAACGTATTAGAGCGTGCTGCCGATGCACTGCGTTTACCTGAGTGGGATGCTAAAATTGAGCACCTATCGGGTGGTGAGCGTCGTCGTGTTGCTATTTGTCGTTTGTTACTTGAAAAACCAGACATGCTTATTCTCGATGAGCCAACTAACCACTTAGATGCTGAGTCGGTTGCCTGGTTAGAGCGCTTCTTACATGACTACGAAGGCACCGTTGTGGCAGTAACGCATGACCGTTACTTCCTTGATAATGTTGCTGGCTGGATTTTAGAGCTTGACCGTGGTGAAGGTATTCCATGGGAAGGTAACTACTCGTCTTGGCTTGAGCAAAAAGATGCCCGCTTACAGCAAGAGCAAAAATCTGAAAAAGCACGTCAAAAATCAATTGCACAAGAACTTGAGTGGGTGCGTTCAAACCCTAAAGGTCGTCAAGCTAAGTCAAAAGCACGTATGGCACAGTTTAGCGAGCTACAACAGTCTGATTACCAAAAACGTAACGAAACCAACGAGCTGTTTATTCCACCTGGCCCACGTTTAGGTGACCAAGTATTAGAAGTAAACAACTTACGTAAAAGCTTTGGCGACCGTGTTTTAATTGATGATTTAAGCTTTAGCATGCCTAAAGGCGCTATTGTGGGTATTATTGGTGCCAATGGTGCAGGTAAATCAACGCTATTCAAAATGCTAAGCGGTGAAGAGCAGCCAGATAGCGGTAATATCAGCATTGGTGAAACAGTAGAACTGGCAACTGTTGATCAGTTCCGTGGCAACATGGACGAAAGCAAAACGGTATTCCAAGAAATCTCTGATGGCCAAGATGTACTAAAAATTGGTAACTTTGAGTTCCCAAGCCGTGCTTATGTTAGCCGTTTTAACTTTAAAGGTAACGATCAACAAAAGTTTGTTAAAGACCTTTCAGGTGGTGAGCGCAACCGTTTACACCTAGCTAAGCTGTTAAAAGCAGGCGGCAACGTAGTACTACTGGATGAGCCAACCAATGACTTGGACGTTGAAACATTACGTGCCCTTGAGAATGCTATTTTGGAATTCCCTGGTTGTGTCATGTGTATCTCGCATGACCGTTGGTTCCTTGACCGTATTGCTACACACATTTTAGATTACCGTGACGAAGGCCAAATTAACTTCTTTGATGGTAACTACACTGAGTACGAAGAGTGGCTTAAAAAGACCCTTGGCGCAGAAGCTGCACAGCCTAAGCGTATTAAGTACAAAAAAATTGGCTAATAGCCACAGTGAATAAGTTAAAAGCCCTGCATTTTATGCGGGGCTTTTTTATGCGAGCTATTTTTATCTTTGAGCAAATTGGCGTGTTGAGCATTACCAGCTATGCTTATTATAAATAACAACTTTATAAGATTATTATGCAAAACCGTCGGCAATTTTCTCGTATTATGTTCTCTACAGCAGCGCAATTGGAAACGGCTAGCTCCCAGTATGCATGTACCCTATTAGATATTTCTTTACATGGTGCACTGATCACTAAAAGCGATGCCTTTACAGGCAACAAAAATGACGAAGCAATATTACGTTTTACCTTGCCACAAAGTGATATTGAAATAAAAATGCCGGTGGTTATTCGTCATATAGAAGAAAATCATATTGGTCTTAAATGTCATAACATTGATATAGACAGCATTACGCATTTAAAGCGCTTGGTTGAACTAAACCTTGCTGATGAAACATTATTACACCGTGAGCTTGAAACGCTTATTTACCAAACATAAATAGACGCACTGCGTGAAGTTGATTACCATAATCAAAAATAATTAAACGACGCAGATATGAGTTTAAATCCCAATCTACCTTTAGTTTATCATCCTAATTACTCGTTTAGTTTTGATCCCAAACACCGCTTTGTAATGAGTAAATTTGCACAGCTACACCAGCATGTTAAAACCCTTGGGCTTGCTGGCGATAATATCATTGAGCCACCACATGGTCGTGTTGAAGAGTTAGAAATAGTACATTGTGAAAACTACATTCACGATTTATGGCATAACCGCCTAGATGAAAAAGCCATGCGCCGTATAGGCCTACCTTGGTCACAAGCACTAATGAACCGCACATTTACCGCCCCATTAGGGACACTGCAAACCGCGCGTTTAGCACTTAAAAATGGGCTTGCGTGTCATTTAGCAGGCGGCACTCACCATGCCCATAGTGATTTTGGCTCGGGTTTTTGCATGGTGAACGATTTAGCTTTTACCGCACAAACGTTAATTCAAAACCGTGAAGTGACCAACGTACTGATTTTTGATTTAGATGTTCACCAAGGTGATGGCACCGCAGCCATGCTGGCTCATCAACCTTATGCGTTTACCTGTTCGATACACTGTGAGAAAAACTTCCCATTTAGAAAGTCTCCTAGCGATTTAGATATTGGTTTAGCCAATAATATGCAAGATGCTGAATATTTAGGTATTGTTGACGATACCCTGCAATTTTTATTAAACGAGCTTAACCCAGATCTGGTTTTGTATGATGCTGGGGTTGATATTTGGCAAGAGGATGGCTTAGGCAAACTGGATATTAGTTGGCAAGGAATAGAAAAGCGCGACCACATAGTGCTTAAGCGTTGCCTTGCAAATAACACCCCGGTGGCCACTGTGATTGGTGGAGGCTATGACAGAGATCATCAGCGCCTAGCAAAACGTCATGGCATTGTTATAGAGCAAGCTGCCAGTTTTTAATTATACTTTTAACTGACTCGGCGTAATACCTGTCCAACGCTTAAATGCACGGCGAAAATTAGGAATATCATAAAATGCTAAACGCATCGCGACTTCTTCATTGCCTTGCTGACACACCCCCAGTAAATAAAGCGCTTTAAGTTTGTTTTGTTCATCTTGTAATTGTGAATAACTAAAACCATGCTGTTTCAGTTTGCGCTTAAAAGTCGCCGAGCTCATAGCAAATTGCTCTGCAGTACTAACGAGATTATTGTTTGTATTGTGGTAAATGGATAGGCAAACTGCCTCAACAAAAGACAAAGATACATTTTTAGGCAATTGACTTTGCGCTATGCACTGCTGCCACCGCAATGGGCTTGACTCTGGGTTTGAGCACTTAAGTAATTGTTTATTAAAGTGCCAACGGGTGTAGGGTTGTTCAAACCGAACCCGTAAGCCTAAGTGCTGCTCATACTCTTGAATATGCCGCGGGCGCTTACAGGTAAAATCAAAATAACACTGTGGGTAGTGATCACTCACTCTTTTAAGTAAGCTAATTAACGCGGCACTATATATTTCAAAACAATAATTTTTTAATGACTCGTCCATACCGATACTCGGTTGCAAGTACAGATAAAAATCATCTTGAAAAATATGCTTACGGGTAAAAAATAAAGGCGCAATAACAGTGCGGATCTGTTGTAATTGCTTCAAAGCCATACCTAAACTTGGGCTTAAACGCACACTTTGCACCGCAGGGCTAACATCATTAACCAATTGATGACCCAGTAAAAAACCACTGTCGTTACTCTTCATTAAGGTTTTAAACTGGCTAATTAAAGCCAATAACTGCGATAAACTAAAACGCTGTGATAGGTCATATAAATCTTGCTCAAAAATACCCGTACCACGCAGCAATTTATGCAGCGGGATCCCTCGTCCTTGAGCAAGCTCCACCAGCGCAGTGATAATCCCCTCGGCGCTGAGGTATTTATCGTCTAAGCTAATATACTGCTGCACCTACAAGCGCCTTCTGTTGTTGTAATTGTTGATGTAGCTGGCTGGTTTGCTGCACTGGATCTTGCTCTAAATCCATTGCCATGGTGGCGGTTAAAATATGCTGAAACTGTGCACCTTTGCTTTTTGCGACTTTAAACGCACAGTGATTAAGCGCCGCTTTCATTTGCGCTAATAGCTCATTGGCTTGGCTTTGGCTGGTATTCGGCATAAGTACAATAAAGCAATCACCGGCATAGCGACATAGCACATCGTTTAATCGGCAATTCATTACTAATAAATCACTAATTTCTCGTAGTAACCTATCGCCTTCACTAAAACCAAACTGCGCATTAAACTTTGCAAAATCACGAATATCAATAACACCTAAAGTGGCGGATTGCTGCTCTGTTTGGCGTTGCTGCATCAGTGAATGTAAGTAGTTAACTCGGTATAACCCTGTTACAGGACAGACTTTTTCATGCTCTCGCAGATGCGCTTCTCGACGACGCAATTGGCGATTTAAAACAAATTGTTCTTGATGCCAATAATAAAGCCCAACACTGGTAAGCGACATACCAAACGGCGCTGGCAGTGATTCAAACCAAGTGAGCCATAATTGTGGTGGTTGTTTTAACCACTCATCGAGTAAATCGAGCGTGGCGGAGAACATAAACAAACCCAAACCTAGCACCAATAAGGTGGTTACTTTGCCTGGCGGACGTGAAATAAGTAATGCAACTATCCAGCTGAGAGTCATCAACACAATCCCGCCCTCACCGACAATATCGAGCCACGCAATGTCTTGCCATTGCTTAAGTTCGCCAAAATAAGTACATATTGCTACAGCCATAACTAACAATAAAATGATGGTGTTGGTTAATTTTGCATGGTTGGTAAATGGGTTATATCGCATTAGGGTGGCTTCTTTAGTCTATGTTGGTCTGCATGCTAGCTTAGTCATGCTGTGTTCGTCAGGGTCATATTGGCTCATTGATATGACATTGAGATTAAAATTTATAGGTATTTAACCTAGTAATAACCATCTTTAGTGCGCTGGAGCCGTGTTTAAACAGCTCAAATGTCTGTTTAAAAAGCACTAAGTTGGCGTTTTGTCAGGAATTAACGGTAAAACTGTCACATTAGCGTCATTAACTTTTTTTAGTTTGCTCACCAAACCAAGGACAACCGGAGCAAATCAATGAAACAATTTAAGTTAAATGCTGTTGTGGCGGCGTTAGCACTGAGCCAATTTAGTGTTAGCGTGAATGCACAAGAACAAACATCACCAAGAGAACCTGAAGTAAAGGTTTCTGAAGAACTTGTGGTATATGGCGAGATTGGTTATCGCAACCGCTCGCAAGAACTAGCGCCCACGCTTGAATACTCACAAGAATACTTTCAGCGCTTTGAACCACTCACCGCAGGTGATGCATTAAAGCGTGTTCCTAGTGTTACTTTTTTATCTGATGTACTGGAGTCAGACGGCGCACGTATGCGCGGTTTAAGCCCTGCTTACACAAAAGTACTTATTAATGGCGAGGAAGTTCCGGGCGCAGGTGCTGACCGTTCATTCTTTGTTGACCGTATTCCTGCAGAATTAATTGAGCGTGTAGAAATTATTCGCTCATCTAGTGCCAACCGCTCTGCCGATGCCATAGCAGGTACGCTTAATATTGTACTACGCGATGGCTATAGCTTAGACGGCGGTTATATTCGCGCTGGTGGCTTACGTTATGATGATGGCGAAATAAAAGAGAGCCTTGCGGGCGTTTACGGCACTGAGTTTGCAGGTGGGCGTTTACTGTTAGGCGCTAATTTACAAGGTCGTTATAACCCAAAACAAAAATCAAGCAGACGTTATGGTGATAGCCCTGAAAATAACCCGAATTACGCAACAGACGATTTTGATAACCGTGAAGATCAATCTGATACCCGTGATGGCGATGATACCTCTTTAAATGCCAGCTTTGAGAAGGTATTTGATAATGGCGGTAAGTTTGACATTAGTGCTATGTGGGTTGATACCGACCGTACTGAAGACGAACGCTCTTTTGAATACGACAACCCAACGGCAACGTCAGGCTCTGTTGTTGAAGGGGGTAATTTACTCTCAGATAACGCAAACGTTTCGTTTATTAATCAAACCAACTACAACATTAATTCTGGCTATGAATTACCTCTGCTCGGCGGCACCAGTAAATTTAAAGTGGGTTACGCCAGCTTTGAAGAGTCTGTTTACGAACAAGAAGTTGAGCTTGATACCTCAGAACTTCCAATGGTATTTGAAGAAGCAGAAGAAACCGTTGATATCGATGATAAAGAATGGTCATTACAATGGCAGCACAGCTTACTAGTAGGTGATTCAAAAGAAATTCAATTTGGTGCTTTTATACAAGGCAAAGAGCGCGATACCGCTATTTTTGTCGCTGAAGATGAGCTTGAAAAAGACTTTACCAATTGGGATCAATTTACTAAGAATCCACTGACTCTTGCCGGTTTTGACAACGCCTTTGAACCAGTGGCTGGTGGCGTTAATACCCTAGAAGAAGACCGTTTTGATTTATTTGCGCTAATCAAGCATGAAGCGGATGTGTTCTCGTGGGAGATGGGGGTGCGCTGGGAGTCAACTGATTCAAGTATTACTGATACCAATGAAGGCGTAACTGCCGAGAATGATTATGACTTTTTCTTACCGTCGGCTCACTTTCGTTATAGCATCAGCGATAACGGCCGAGTCAGTGCCTCTATTGCTCGCAGCTTACGCCGCCCTGACTTTGACTACATGACACCCGCCTTACTTGAAAAAGAGCTCGCCGATAATGACTTTTTAGGTAACCCAAACCTTAAGCCAGAATCATCTTGGGGTATCGATTTGGGTTACGAATACCGTTTAGGTAAAAGTGGTGTTGTTGGTGTAAACGTATTTTACCGTGACGTTAGCGACCTTATTGAAATTGCCAGTACCGGTGTTGAAGGCTCAGAAGGCGAAGGCACATTTGTGCTGCAACCACAAAATACCGGCGATGGCACAGTTCAAGGTATTGAGTTTGATTTATCAACTCCACTAAGCGCCTTGAACATGCCTAACACTGGTATCTTCTTAAACTACTCTTGGCTCGACAGTGAAGTTGAAGACAGCTTTGGTAAGCGTAAATTTAATGACCAATCTGATTATGTTTATAACGTAGGCTTTATCCAAGATTTACCAACACTTGGCGCATCATTTGGTGCCACGTACCGTAATCAAGGTGATGCATACGGACGCTTTGTGGGTGAAGAAGTGACAACCTCTTATGGTGCTGATTTAGAGTTATTCGTAGAAAAACGCTGGGAAAATGTAACGCTTCGCCTAGTTGGTTCAAACCTACTTGATGCCAGTAAAGATGAAGTTTTCAACAAGTTTGACTCTCTTGATGATCAAAATAATCGTAACTTTGATGAGTACGAGCTTGAGTCTGAAGAAGCAGGTCCTGTGATTCAAGTAATGCTACGTTACGCATTCTAATCACACGTATTGTCATTTTAAGCACGTATTGGCAAGCCATCGCGTGCTTTTTTGGAGTTAAAACATGTTTAAATTGTCTTTCATAATGGCCGCGCTACTGTGCTCATCAGCGCTTAGAGCTGGTGAATCCGTTATTTATAAAGATACGCTATATCAACAACAAAAAATAGCCAAGTTAACTACGTTATCTAATAGCCTTAACTTTATGGTTATTGGTGATTGGGGACACAACGGCCACTTTTATCAAAAAGAGGTGGCTCATCAGCTAGAAATCGCCATGTACCAAACCGATGCCGATTTTGTTGTCTCGACCGGCGATAACTTTTACCCAAATGGTGTGGCAAGTGTGAACGATCCTCTTTGGCAATCAGCCTTTGAGAATATATACCACGGCCCTCACACATTTGAAGATTGGTATGTTGTTTTGGGTAATCACGATTACCTTGGTAATGCTCAAGCACAAATTGACTACACAGCAAAAAGTCAGCGCTGGCAATTACCAGCAAGGTACTACAGTAAAACATTTGCACTTGAAAACAACGAGCAAGTGTTAATGGTTTTTTTAGATACCAACCCGATTCAACCTGAATATAAAACCCGTGAAAAATACCGCTCAACCCAAAGTCAAAACTATCAAACACAATTGGCATGGCTTGAAACCCAACTAGCTGGCAGTAACGCAAAATGGAAAATTGTTGTTGGCCATCACCCGCTCTACTCTAGCGGTAAACGCTTTGATCGCAACCAAGGTCTTCGCGACATTTTAGAACCTATTTTAGAACGCCATAACGTGCACGTTTATATCGCAGGGCACGAGCATGACTTGCAATACAATCAACCAAAAAATAGCAAGGTGGCTCACTTTGTCTCTGGTGGTGGCAGTGAAGCACGGTTTGTAAAACAACGTGAATTTACCCGCTACGCAGAAGCAACACCGGGTTTTTTAAGTATCTCTATCAATGGCGAAACGCTAACAATGAGCGCGATTAATCACCTTGGTGAAGTACGTTTTAGCACTAAAAAGCACCTAGATAAGTAAAGGATAAAATAATGAACTTTAAACTAAATACAATTTCAGCTGTGCTTGTCAGTGCACTCCTAATGACTGCAGTAAGCGGCTGTACAAGTAATGACGATACACCAAATAATGCAGCAGTTACAAAACCATATATTGAAAAAACAGACATTGAAACCAAATTATTCGGCCCACAACAAAACATGCAAGGCTCACAAGCAGCAGCTCTAGGTAATAATCAATGGCTAATGGCGAGCGAAAGCCAGGGCTTATTACTTGCCGATAACGAGAAAAGCCGTGTGTTGCTCGCCGGTAACTTTGAGTCAATTTCACTGAAAAAAATAGCAGCGCAGCAATTTTTATTGGCAACTCTAGATAACAACCAAGATAATGTGGTTATTTTTAAGCTTATAAAAAATGGCCAAACTTGGCAGCTAAATGAACTCACCCGTATTAGTCCACCTCAAGCCCAGCCCGATGCCGTGTGTTTATTTAAAAATAGCAATAACGAAACTGTATCAGCATTTGTGCCAGATGTTCGCGGCTTGATCAGCGAAACGGTTATTTATGATTTAGCCACTAACCAAGCTAAAAATATCGCAGTACGTGAGTTCTCTGCAGTCACTGAGGCTTCAGGTTGTGCTGTTAATGATGACACCAAAACTCTGTATGTGGGTGAAGCAGAGCTCGGAGTGTGGGCTATTAACGCGGATGCAGAATCTGATGCCAATAAGCAGCCTGTGGCTTTGGTACAACCCTACGGCGAATTAAACAGTGAAATTGGGGCCCTATCGGTATCACAAGACGGTACTTTATGGCTGAGTGCCACTGATGGTAATGTGGTTTATGCTTACCAAGCTCAAACAGACAAGCTAAGCCAATGGTCACTGGCAGGTGCGTACACAATAGAGTCTGTTGCAGCGAGCTTTATCAATGACAGTCAAGCCCAGCTGGTATTAATTGATGATGAAACAGGCGCTTACATTCAAGCAAACGTTAACTACACAGCGCAAACAGCGACTTCACAAAACAATGTCGCGATGACTCACCTTCATGCCAGCTCACAAACTACACCGGTTGCTGCGTTTGGTGATGCAGCAGATGATCCGGCTATTTGGATTAATGAGCAAGACGCTAAAAAAAGCTTAATTTTAGGCACTGATAAACGTCGCGGCTTGATGGTTTATGACCTTGCTGGCAGCAAAGTACAATCGCTTAATGTTGGCCGTTTAAATAATGTTGATGTGCGTCAACATCAAGGTATAAACAACCAGACCCATACGTGGATCACTGCCAGTAACCGTACTCTTAATAGCATTAGCGTATTTACTGTAGATGGCGATAACCAAGTAAACCATGTGACAGAAATAGCCACTAACCTACCTGAGATTTACGGCATGTGTATGTATTCCTCTGAGTCTGGCCATTACGTGTTTGTTAATGATAAATCAGGTTTATTTCAGCAGTATAAACTCACCGGTGAGCAAAGTAATTTAAGTGGTGAACTGGTTAGAGAGTTTACTCTACCAAGCCAACCTGAAGGCTGTAGTGCTGATGATAATCTAGGCCAACTATTTGCAGGTGAAGAAGATGCAGGCATTTGGTATATCGGTGCAGAGCCTACCGCTGGTAACAAAGCAGTAAAGCTACAAAGTGTTAATGAGCAACTGGTGGCAGATGTTGAAGGTATGGAAATTTATCATGCTAATGATGCTCGCTATTTAGTAGTATCAAGCCAAGGCGATAATAGCTATGTGCTTTATAAAATCTCAGATGACACAGAGCCTAGTCTAAGCTTTGCAGGTAAGTTTAATGTAATTGCAAACCTAGATAAAGGCATTGATGGCGTAGGTGAAACTGACGGTTTAACCGTTACAGCAACGGCTGTGCCTGGTTATCCTGAAGGCATGCTTATAGTACAAGATGGCTACAATCGCATGCCTCTCCAACCACAAAACTTTAAAATTATTGACTGGCGCGAAGTGAAAAAAGCAATTAGATAATAGCTAACCCTAAATGTACTGATACACGCTAAAGCTTTAGTGTGTATCACGTTTAAGCTTTACTAAAATATAACTAAAGATAATTATGTATAAATGTATACTACACTTTATATCTATAAATTAATTGAGGTTATTATGCGGCTACCCTACTTCGTATATTTATTTATCAGCATTATATTTTGTACCAGCTCGCTTGCTAATGCCGAAGAGCCACCAGAACTTCCGCCATTAAACCCCAAATATGAAGCAGAGCATGCCATGGTGTTGGTTAATAAAGGTTCAAGTGTATACGCGATTAACATTCCAAGCTTTGAGCTTCCTTATGATGTACATGTTATGTACAAGGTAGATGTATCTGATATTCCATTTTTAGATTTAGTACGTGACGCTGAGTTAGTTACCGTAAAATCAAAGCCGTTTAATATTCAACGCTTAATGCGAGGCGAAGAAGTCGCGATTACCGCAGATGTGTATCTTGGAGATTTTAGACAAGGAGGTAGCTTAGTTTACAGTGATAAATTAGTAGAGCTTAGCGAGCAGTTATTTACTCGTGAGCTAACTGATTTAAGCCCAGCCTCAAAATGGCAACAGTACGATATGGTTACGCTAAAAAATAACGAGCGTATTTATATTCACCAAATAACTCAGCCACCAAGCTATCATCATATAATGTTTGTTGATTTAAGTGGTGCCTGTTTACAAAAGTTTCGCACCTCAAATGAAGTGCCCTCTGCTGGTGAGCTCAATTATAAGTTTATAAATTGTGGCACATTGAAACCGATGTTTTATGATGCTGAAAGCTTAAGTAAATAATTTAGCCTTGTTTTAGGGACGAAAAAAGGCTCCTCGCAATGCTCAGAGCCTTTGGTTAACTTTGGGAATTAACTCGGTTCATTGATCGTTTTAGATCAGTTTAGCGCCACTAGTTGTGGCGCAATTGTTTGATAATCTACCGCCATGGCAATACTCAAAGCGGTAATATTAATAATAGAAAACGCAAACACTTGGCGTGCCCAACGGGTAGTATCTATGTTGTAGCGGTATCCTCTAAGTGCCATGAGTAACCACCAAAAACTCGTAATACAGGCAACGGCCATAAAGGCAGCACCGGTATAACCACTAATTGGCAATAGCATCACCACTAAAGCATATACCGCAATATAAAGCACAATATGGCGCTTAGCTTTGTTAACACCTTGCGCCACGGGCAATACTGGAATATTAGCGGCTTGGTAATCTTTAAAGCGAAAAATAGCAATCGCATATGAGTGCGGCATTTGCCACAAACTAAACATCACCAGCAGTATTAATGCGCCCATATCGAACACACCCGTAACGGCGCAATAGCCAACAACAGGTGGAACTGCGCCCGATAGACTACCAATAAAGGTGCCGTAAACAGAGTTGCGTTTCATGTAGAGGCTGTACACCCCTACATAAATGACATAGCCAAAGGCGGCAAAAAATACCGCCGCTTGAGTGGTAAAGGCGATTAATAAGCCAAAGCCAATTAGCCCTAATAACACGCCATGGCTTAAAGCGGCTTTTGCAGACATTTCGCCCGTTACAGTTACACGTGAGCGAGTACGTGCCATAGCAACATCAATGTCTCTATCTATAACATTGTTTATGGCACATCCCGATGCAACAACAAGCGATAAACCAACCAAGGTAACCAACATTAACCATGGGTCTATATCACCGCGGGCGGCAAGTAAAAAACCACCGGCAACGCTGATCAAATTCCCCATAATAATACCTGGCTTAGTAACAGCTAAATAACGACGAAACATCTGAAACCTCTAATACATCATCATTGCGTTTGATTCATAAATGATCCAAACAGACAGTCCAACCACCATGACGATGATCAACGCGCTAAACAAGAAGGTAAAGGTATTCGCTTTGCCTTCATCGGTGGTGAAATTAAGGTGTAAAAAGTATTTTAAATGCACCCAAATTTGCACGATTGCAAAAGTAACGATACTCCAAAGCGTGGTGACTTTTGAAAAATCGCCCTCCATCACCATCCAAAATGGAATGGCCGTTAAAATCACTGACAAAACAAAACCAATAAGATAGGTTTTAACACTGCCATGCGACTGTTCATGATGTTGGCTTTGCATTTGCGTTAAAGCATGCGTTTCACTATGACTCATTACATTGCTCCCATTAAATAAACAACGGTAAATACACAAATCCACACAATATCTAAAAAGTGCCAAAATAAGCTTAAGCAACTTAAGCGCGTGACGGTTTGTTTACCTAAACCGCGCTTGATCACTTCTATCATCATTATGCTCATCCAAATAAGGCCTGCAGTTACATGTAAACCATGCAAACCCACTAATGAGAAAAACGATGTTAAAAAAGCACTTTGCTGTGGGCCATTGCCATGAACAATTAAATGATGGAACTCATAAATTTCCATGCCAATAAACACCGCGCCTAAACAAAAAGTAACCGCGAGCCAACCAAGCGTCAGCGCCTTTTTTTGCCCTTGAGCGGCAATCATGGCAAAACCAAAGGTAATACTACTTATAAGTAGCGCCGCAGTTTCTACGGCAACAAAATCAAGCTCAAAAATATCTTTGCCCGATACACCACCTGCGGTGTTCATATAAAGCACTGCGTAGGTTGCAAAAAATGAGGCAAATAAAAGGCAATCGGTCATTAAATAAAGCCAAAAGCCAAAGATTGTATCGCCAGAGGTATCGTGATGCTCATGCGTATGACTTACGCTATGAGGCTCTAAATTTACATGGC
The DNA here is from genome assembly GCF_002310795.1 of Pseudoalteromonas issachenkonii. NCBI lineage: Bacteria > Pseudomonadati > Pseudomonadota > Gammaproteobacteria > Alteromonadales > Pseudoalteromonadaceae > Pseudoalteromonas > Pseudoalteromonas issachenkonii. The sequence goes on along the minus strand of NZ_CP011030.1, from coordinate 926,516 downwards.
CTTGAGTTGCAGATAACGTACTCATGCGCTTACCTCCTTCGTATTACTGGCAATATGCGCGCCTTCAATTTGTAATATTTCATCGTTTTGCACGTAGTAATCAACATCGCTGGTGTAAGCGCGGTTAATAAATAGCGCAATTGCACCAATAAAACCAAGCCCTGCTAACCACCAAATATGCCAGATCATGGCAAAACAAAACGCCGTTAAACTCGCAGCAATAAGCACACCCGATGCGGTATTTTTTGGCATATGAATTGGGCTATAGCTAGATTTACCTTGATAAGCTAGGCCTTTTTCTTTCATGTCAGTCCATGTATCAATATCATCAACATGCGGGATTTCAGCAAAGTTATAGTATTGTGGCGGTGATGACGTTGACCATTCAAGGGTGTGACCGTTCCAAGGATCGCCGGTGGTATCATCAAGCGCTTCGCGGTTTTTAAAGCTCACATAAAGCTGAATAACTTGGCAAATAATACCGAACATAATAATCACGGCGCCCACTGCAGCAATGTAAAGCCAGATATTCCAATCAGGATTATTAGAGTGATTTAAGCGACGAGTCATGCCTAAAAAGCCGAGTACGTACAATGGCATAAAGGCTACAAAGAAACCGATTAACCAACACCAAAATGATGCTTTACCCCAACGTTCATCAAGCTTAAAGCCCATTGCTTTGGGGAACCAAAAAACAAAACCAGCTAAGTAACCAAATACTGCGCCACCAATAATGGTGTTATGAAAATGAGCGATTAAGAATAAGCTGTTATGCAATACATAATCGGCACCAGGGATTGCTAGTAATACCCCCGTCATACCACCAATACTGAAGGTAACCATAAAACCAAGCGTCCACAGTACGGGCACAGTAATGCGCAAGCGACCACGGTAAATAGTAAACAACCAACTAAATAACTTAACCCCAGTAGGGACAGCAATGACCATGGTCATTACCCCAAAGAAGGCATTTACATTAGCGCTTGAACCCATAGTAAAGAAGTGGTGTAACCATACAATAAAGCCAAGAATAGAAATGGCACCGCTGGCATATACCATCGATTTATAACCAAATAAACGTTTACCAGTGAAAGTCGACACTATTTCAGAGAAGATACCAAAAGCTGGTAATACTAAAATGTATACCTCTGGGTGACCCCATGCCCAAAACAGGTTGATATACATCATGGCGTTACCGCCTGCTTCATTAGTGAAGAAGTGGAAATCTAAATAACGGTCTAGCGTTAGCATGGCGAGCACTGCGGTTAAAATTGGAAATGATGCCGCAATTAAGATATTTGCCCACGTACATGCCCATGTGAAAATTGGCATTTTCATCAGAGTCATACCAGGGGCACGCATTTTAAATACTGTCACTAGGAAGTTAACAGCGGTTAATAGCGTACCGAGCCCCGATATTTGCAAGGCCCAAATATAATAATCGACCCCCACCCCAGGGCTAAAGGTCAACTCCGACAACGGTGGGTAAGCAACCCAGCCTGTTTTAGCAAATTCACCAAATATAAGTGATAAATTTATTAAAATGGCGCCACTAGCAGTAAACCAAAAACTTAAATTATTTAAAAATGGAAAAGCCACATCACGGGCACCAATTTGCAGTGGTACAACAATATTCATTAAACCAATCATAAATGGCATCGCCATAAAGATGATCATAATAACGCCATGAGCGGTGAATATTTGGTCGTAATGCTCTGGCGGTAGATAGCCTGGCGCGCCACTGGTAGCAAGCGCTAACTGCGCACGCATCATAATGGCATCAGAAAAACCACGAAACAGCATGATTAGTGCTAATAAAATGTACATAACGCCTAAGCGTTTATGATCAACCGAGGTGATCCAGTCACGCCAAAGCACACCCCATTTTTTATATTTTGTTATTAGCCCAGCTATAATAAGCCCGACAACAGCAATCACCGCCATGGTAACCATGATAATAGGTTCATGAAACGGAATTGCATCTATAGATAATTTACCTAAAAACGACATGATTATTCCTCGCCCTGGCTGTGTGATGATGGCATTGAATGATTACCCATTGCTTGATGCTCATTACTCATCTGCTGATGTTTACCCATGGCATGATGTTTTTTATTCATATCGCCATGCGCCTGCATGTATTTCATCACTATGGTATGAAATAAACCGCCATCAACCTTGCCATAATAAGCAACTGGGTTGTTCTCACTTGCTTTTGCAAGCTCAACATAATTGGCATGAGTAAGATTATTAGCGTTAGTTTTTACCTGTTCAACCCACTGGTTGAAGTCAGCTTTTGTTGGCGTTGCGATGGCATTAAATTTCATACCAGTAAAACCCGCGCCACTGTAATTAGCCGAAAAGCCTTTAAACGTGCCTGGCTCATTAGCAATTAAATGCAGCTTAGTTTCCATGCCCGCCATTGAGTAGATTTGACTACCTAACTGAGGGATGAAAAACGAGTTCATGGTGCTTTCTGACGTGATTTTGTATTCAACCGGAACATTAGCAGGAAATACCAATTCGTTTACCGTAGCAATACCTTGTTCAGGGTAAATAAATAACCATTTCCAATTAAGTGACACCACTTCAACAGTAAGATGTTCACCTTTACCTTCTATCGGTTTATAGGGGTCAAGCTCTTGCGTTGACTGCCAGGTGATCACACCTAAAATAACAACAATAACAATAGGAACCGCCCATACAACAGCCTCAATCTTATTAGAGTGAGCCCATTTTGGTGCGTAAATTTCATGGTTTTGTGTGTCTCTGTATTTCCAAGCAAAATATAAAGTCATCACAATAACGGGGATCACAACTAACAACATAAGCACAGTGGCGATGATGATCAGATTTTTTTCATCAATACCTATCTGCCCTTTTGGGTCGAGTACCCCGCCATTACAGCCTGATAAAATCAGCGCCATACTAGCTAAAGCAATATTAAAAAGGTTACGAATTAACAAGGGACTATCCTAAAACCTAAAGAGTTTTTATTAGCTGCCAAAAATATTTAGCAACGATATTTGATAAAAACCCAAGTTAATTAAGATTGAATTACAATAATGCAGAGCGAATGCAAGCATGAAGTATTGACCACTGGCTTAATAAAACCACCTAGCAGAACCAACCCAGCTTTTTTAAACACATTAATATAACGCAATAAAAATTAACTTGGGTGAGGTATGGTTGGCTGAGAGTGTGTAAAAACACTAAGCTACAATGAAAGTAATCGTTATTTACAGCAAGAATAAATAATTAGATACCACAGGTGTAACCTATACCCATAAAATTAATGGGTAAACAGACAACCTGTAAAGCTAGGTGGAGCACGACAACCATGCGCAGCTTGCACTGGTTGCTGAACTTTAGCCTCGCTAAAAGCAAAGGCTGCTTTACGGAGGATTATCCCAGCACGACGCGCTGGAAACATGTGGAACAATAGCCAACAAAGGCCAATAAGTAACTGACACGATAAGATGGGATGAGCTAAAAATTCGGCAATTGTCAGTAATAATGGCTCTATAAAAAAGCCATCACTGACCAATGCTTCAAGCCTAAAGGCATCCTCAATAGCGCCACTAAGCAACATAACGACATTAAAAACTAATAATGTTACAGCCACACTCACGCCCTTTTTCGCTTTTTTAAAGCGCTCATGCAACACTGACTTACCTAAGGTAAGCAAAGCGCTGGTATGAAACAAAGAAAGTGAGTTCAAAAACATTAACCTATTAAAATGACTAATAACAAAATTCGGTGTACACCGTGGCAACAAAAAAGGTTGCAGCCGTAAAGCCTTATACAGTGACATGAAATACAGTCTCAACGCATTAGCACTATTTTGCCAAGCTAGTTTTGATCCGCATCAATAGAACTTTCAAAACTTACTGAAAGTTCGGGCATGAGTATAACAAAGAGAATTTTCTGTTCAAGATAAAAACACGATTATTTTATCGGCTGGTGATTTATTTATGCCGATATAAATAAAAAACCTCCCGTAGTGAGCTACGAGAGGTTTTTTGTTTAAACAGGGATACCCTATTTAAAGAATTTGGTTTTCTTTCCATACTTGCTCTTTGGCTAGACGCTTTTTGCGTTTATCACATGGATCATCGCAATCACATGCTTTATCAATACCTACAGAGCCTAGGCCTCCGCAGCTACTCGCCATCGATTTTCTTTGTACTATCATGCCTATCGCCATTGCAGCGACAATTAAAATAAGTAAGCCAAAGGTTAGAAAAAAAAGTGACATTGCTTAGCCCCTATTGTTCAGCAATAAAATGAGCCCAAACATCATATCTGAGCTTATTGCATTATATACCCTCATGATAAGGATATAAACCTAAAGACTATAAATAAGGCTTAAACGCAGGGCTTGAATAGGTGACTAACCCCTGTGCCGATTTCGCAATTAAATACACAGGTAAATCATGCTGCTGCGCATAGCGTTGTGCCTTTTCCATACCCATTACCGTTAAAGCAGTCGCTAAACCGTCCGCCGTCATTGCACTTGGGTGTAAAACAGTAACAGAGACTAAATCGTGCTTAATTGGCATGCCTGTCATCGGATCAATAAGGTGCGTATAGGTTTCACCATCCATAGTATAAAAAATTCTATAATCGCCAGAGGTGGCAATACCATTATTACCCGGTGTTAATACGCGGTGTACTTTACGCTCGCCCGGATTTGCATCAGGTTGTTCGATTGCTATTCGCCATGCTTGATTGTCTGGTTTTGTACCAGCAATACGCAGTTCTCCACCAATTTCAACCATGTAATCTGTAATGCCTTTACTTTGTAATAGCTCAGCAACTTTATCAATACCATAGCCTTTTGCGGTAGCCGAAAACGACAGCTCTAAATCAGCAACTGTTTTAGCTAACCCTTGCTCATTAAGGACCAGCTTATCTATACCAATGTTACTGACCATATTTGCCAGTGCTTCATCCGTTGGGCGCTTTGTTGGTTTTTTATCAGGACCAAACCCCCATAAATCAATTAGCGGTCCCATAGTCACATCGAGTGTTTTAGTTGAATCACCAATTCGTATAGATTCTGCAATAACCGCTCTAAAATCATCACTAATTGGCATTACTTGATTAGCACCTAAACGGTTAAAGGTGTTTATTTCTGACTCTTCAATATAGGTCGACATAGACTGGTTAATATCAACTAAAACCGCATCTATTTCTGCTTGTACTGCTTGAGGGTCTACTTGATCAGCGTAAAACTTGATGTGGTAAGTTGTCCCCATCGTTTTACCTTCAAGGTAAGCTTCTTCGTTGTGTTGTGAATTGCCACAACCGGTGATAAGTAACGTGGATATGATTAAAAATAAGGCTACCACGCCTTTAACTGTGCTTAATCGATTCATAATAGCCTACTTATAAAGGTTAAATAGAGTATCAACTAAAATCAGCGGTAAAGCCAAACTCAGTCAGTTGATATAAAAAAGCCTCATAACACTTAGTGCTATGAGGCTGGTATTTTAACTAAATTTATTTAGTTTGGGTATTAGCCACCGAAATCATCTAATAAGATGTTTTCTTCTTCTACACCTAAATCTTTAAGCATAGAGATAACTGCCGCATTCATCATTGGAGGACCACACATGTAGAACTCACAATCTTCAGGCGCTTCGTGGTCTTTAAGATAGTTCTCAAATAACACGTTGTGGATAAAGCCAGTGTAGCCTTCCCAGTTATCTTCTGGTTGCGGATCTGAAAGCGCTGTATGCCAAACGAAGTTATCATTTTGCTCAGCTAGGCCGTCAAAATCTTCAACATAAAACATTTCACGCTTAGAACGCGCACCATACCAGAAACTAATTTTACGCTTAGAGTTTAAACGCTTAAGTTGGTCAAAGATATGTGAACGCATTGGTGCCATACCTGCACCACCACCTACGAATACCATTTCAGCGTCTGTGTCTTTAGCGAAGAACTCACCAAATGGACCAGAAATAGTTACTTTATCACCTTCTTTCAGTGACCAAATGTACGATGACATTTTACCACATGGTAGGCTTAGGTTTCTTGGCGGCGGCGTAGCGATACGCACGTTAAGCATAATAATGCCTTCTTCTTCTGGGTAGTTAGCCATTGAGTAAGCACGAATTGTTTCTTCGTCTACTTTTGACTCCAGGTCGAAGAAACCAAAATGGTTCCAATCGCCACGATACTCTTCAGGAATATCGAAATCAGCGTATTTAACATGGTGAGCTGGCGCTTCGATTTGGATGTAACCACCCGCACGGAACGGCACTGACTCGCCATCTGGAATTTGTAGCTTAAGTTCTTTGATGAACGTTGCTTTGTTATCGTTAGAGATAACTTCACAATCCCATTTTTTAACACCGAAAATTGACTCTTCAAGTTCAATTTCCATGTCATTTTTAACATTAACCTGACACGCTAAACGACAACCTTCACGTGCTTCACCTTTAGAGATGTGGTCAAGTTCAGTTGGCAGAATATCACCGCCACCTTCTTTAATGTGAACGCGACACTGACCACAAGAGCCACCGCCACCACATGCAGAAGATACGAAAATACCTGACTCAGATAGTGCACCTAATAGCTTACTACCTGCTGATGTTTTAATGGCTTTGTCTGGATCGCCATTAATACCGATGATGATGTCACCGCTTGCAACTAGCTTAGATTTAGCACCAATGATGATTAAAACTAGTATTACAACGATAGCGATAAAAACACCAACGCCTAAGAAAATATCCATGATTGACCTCGCTATTATTACAGTGAAATACCAGAGAATGACATAAAGCCAAGACCCATCAAGCCAACAGTGATAAAGGTAATACCTAGACCACGTAAACCATCTGGTACGTCTGAATACTTCATTTTCTCACGGATACCTGCAAGTAATGTAATTGCAAGCGCCCAACCCACACCAGCGCCAATACCATAAACAACAGACTCGCCGAAGTTATAGTTACGCTCAACCATGAAGGCTACCGCACCAAAAATTGCACAGTTAACTGTGATTAGTGGTAGGAAAATACCTAATGCGTTGTACAGTGGTGGGAAGAACTTATCTAATGCCATTTCAAGAATTTGCACCAGTGCAGCAATAACACCAATGAAAGTTAAGAAACGTAAAAAGCTAAGATCCGCTTCTGGGTAACCAAGCCACTCAAGTGAGCCTGGTGCTAATACCGCATGGTAAACCAAGTTATTAACCGGTACTGAAATACCTAATACAACAATAACCGCTACCCCTAGGCCAATTGATGTAGTTACTTTTTTAGACACGGCTAAGAAAGTACACATACCTAGGAAGAATGCTAACGCTAAGTTTTCAATAAAAACGGCTTTTACAAATAAACTAATATAATGTTCCACTTATCGCCCCTTACGCTTTAGCTTCTACTTGGTCTTTCTTATAAGTACGAAGTACCCAAATGAATAAACCAATGATGAAGAATGCACTCGGTGGTAAGATCAATAGACCCATAGGTTGGTACCAACCACCATTTTGTACTAATGGAATAATATCAACACCGAACAGTGAACCTTTCCCGAATAACTCACGAATAAAGCCAACAGTAAGAAGCACTACAGAGTAACCTAAGCCATTACCAATACCATCAAGGAAAGACATTAATGGCGGCGACTTCATTGCATAAGCTTCAGCACGACCCATTACGATACAGTTAGTAATGATTAGACCAACGAATACAGATAACTCTTTTGCCGTAGCGTAAGAGAAAGCTTGTAGTACTTGGTCAACCACGATTACTAATGATGCAATAATCGTCATCTGTACGATGATACGTACTGATGATGGGATATGGTTACGAATAGTCGAGATAAAAAGGCTAGAGAATGCAGTTACCAATGTCAATGCGATTGACATGATTAATGCATTTTTTAAGCTAGACGTTACCGCTAGCGCAGAACAAATACCAAGTACTTGTAATGCGATTGGGTTGTTAGCGAAAACTGGACCGAATAGGACCGCCTTCATTTCTTTAGTATCAGCCATTAGTTCAATGCTCCTTTACGTACTTTCGCAAGGAAAGGGCCAAAGCCATTTTCGCCAGTCCAAAAGTCAACTGCATGGTCAACACCGTTAGATGTTAATGTAGCACCTGAAAGACCGTCGATCTTATGCTCATCACCAGCTGCAGTCCCTTTAACGATTTGGATTGGTAACTCTTTACCTTCCCACGTTGCAGTCCACTGTGGGTTTTGAATTTCACCACCTAAACCAGGTGTTTCGTTATGTTTGTAGAAAATAATGTCTTTAATAGTTTCGCCATCGCTTTCAAGCGAGATAAAACCGTACATTAAACCCCATAAACCATAACCCTGAATAGGAAGGATGATTGCATCAGTAGAGCCATCGTCTTTTTTAGAGATGTAAACAGGCGCACGCTTGGTAATACGTTGAATACCGGCGATGTCCTTAATACCATTCTCTTTAAGAGACTTGCTTAAATCAGCATCATATTTGCTTTTTTCAAAGTCGAAATCTTCTACCGGCTCAGCAAACTCACCACTTTGCATATCAACAAAGCGGGTTTCGATTTTAGCTTCAAACGTTTCTGCAACGTTATCAACTTTGCCAATACCAGCAGCAGCTAAGATATTGCTTTGAATATCTTTTGCTTTATTTGCTTTTTGCAGAGGGCGTAGTTGTACAGATGTTAGCGATACAATAACTGCACACACTAAACATAATGAGACAACAACAGCTAGCGTTTTGCCAATTGATTCGTTATTACTAGACATTACGTGCCAACCTCCGCTTGATATTAGCTTGCACTACAAAGTGATCGAATAAAGGTGCAAACAAGTTAGCAAATAAGATTGCTAGCATGATGCCCTCTGGGTATGCAGGGTTAACAACACGGATCATGATAACCATAAAGCCAATAAGCGCACCGTATGCTAATTTACCTTTATCAGTAAATGCAGCAGATACAGGGTCAGTTGCCATAAAGAACATACCGAATGCAAAACCACCTAATACCATATGCCAGTACCAAGGCATAGCAAACATAGCATTGGTTTCAGAACCAATAGTATTTAGTATTGATGAGGTTACTACCATACCTAGAAATACACCTAGCACGATACGCCAAGACGCGATACGTACATAAATTAGGAATAAACCACCAATAAGCACTGCTAGTGTAGACGTTTCGCCCATAGAACCTTGAATGAATCCGTAAAACGCATTCCACCAAAGCTCAATATCAGTCGCGTAATTTAACGTACCAGCAAACGCTTGACCAAGCATAGTCGCGCCAGAGAATGAATCTACGGCAGTCCATACTGTGTCACCTGAAATTTGTGCAGGGTATGCGAAGAATAAAAACGCACGACCAGCAAGCGCAGGGTTTAAGAAGTTACGACCTGTACCACCAAATATTTCTTTTGCGATAACTACACCAAAAGTAATACCTAGCGCAACTTGCCATAAAGGAATCGTTGCAGGCAGGATTAATGCAAATAATACAGAGGTTACGAAGAAACCTTCATTTACTTCATGCTTACGCACAGAAGCAAACAATACTTCCCAAAAACCACCGACAATAAAGGTTGTTGCATAAATAGGTAGGAAGAAACATGCTCCGTAGAACATTTTTGCGCCCCAACCAGCATCAACGGTTAACTCACCGCCTAATAACTGGAATAAACCTACTTGCCAAATGTTAGCTAGTTCAAAACCATTACCAAGCGCGATTGCCGCTTGATGACCAATATTGAACATACCAAAGAACATGGCAGGGAACGTCGCCATCCACACTAAAATCATCATGCGTTTTAGGTCGATGTTATCACGAACGTGAGTTGAACCTTTGTTTACGTAACCTGGCGTGTAAAAAATAGTCGCAGCGGCTTCATACAGCGCGTACCATTTCTCATGCTTACCACCTGGTTCAAAATGCGGTTCGATATCTTCTAAGAAAGTTTTTAAGCCCATTTTAGCCTTCCTTCTCGATCGTAGTTAAGCAATCGCGTAGGGCTGCGCCGTACTCGTATTTGCCAGGACAAACGAAGGTGCATAACGCTAAATCTTCTTCATCTAATTCAAGCGCACCTAATGAAATTGCACTGTCTAAATCACGAGACAATAAGTCACGTAATAAGAGCGTTGGCAAAATATCAAGTGGCATAACACGCTCATAGCTTCCAAGTGGAACCATGGCACGTTTTGAACCGCCCGTAGACGTTGTCATTTTAAATAAACGACTCGGTGTAAGGTGAGACAAGAATGTACGCGTTACAGAGAATTTATCACTACCTGGTGCAATCCAGCCAAAAAATTCTTTTTCGCGACCTTCAAGTAATACAGATACTTGAACATGGTAACGACCTAAAAATGCATGAACGCCAGACGACGTAGCACCTGCAAGTACAGAACCAGAAATAACACGGTTATCACCGTCTTCTAATTCACCTGCAACTAAGTCATCAAGTGAAGCACCTAATTGTGTTTTCACTAAACGAGGATTCTTAACACGCGGACCTGCAAGCGAAATCACACGGTCTGTGTAAATTTCACCAGTAAGGAAAAGGTGACCATACGCAATAACGTCTTGGTAACCAATGTGCCAAACTTGCTTACTAGCAGATACTGGGTCAAGGTGATGGATATGAGTGCCAACAAGGCCAGCCGGATGCACGCCACCAAACTCATGTACTTCTACTTGAGCAATAGGTGAACTAGGAACTTGACTACCTGCTTGCTTACAAACAAATACTTTGCCATCGGTTAAACGTGACACAACAGCCAAACCTGCTTCAAACGCTTTCGCATTTTCAGCAATAATTACTGCAGGATCTGCAGCAAGTGGATTGGTATCGATAGCTGTCACAAAAATAGAGCTCGGATTTGCATCCAACGCTGCCACTTTACTAAATGGACGAGCACGAAGTGCTACCCATTGACCCGATTGAACTAGTACTTCTTTAGCTTTTTCACGGTCTAAGCTGTTAAGCTCAGTTTCCGAGAAAGAACCAAAGGTGATTTGCTCACTGCCGTTTACTTCAATAACAACAGATTGCAGAACACGTTTAGCACCGCGATTAATTTCTTTTACTGTACCAGAAGCTGGTGCAGTAAATAATACGCCTGGGTTCTTTTTATCTTCAAAAAGTACCTGGCCTTTTTTGACTTGGTCATCCACACGAACATGCATGGTTGGACGCATACCGATAAACTCTTCACCTAGCACAGCTACACGTTTGACGGCAGAACCATCATGAATAACTTGCTGAGGTGCGCCCTCTAAGGGTAAATCCAGACCTTTTTTTATATTGATCATACGCACTTGCACTACATTAACGGAAAGAAACTGAAAAATCGTACTAACCACGCCGCTATTTGTATTATTGCAAGCTATATAAAATGACTCGCTATAAATACCAAACAAGCAGCGCAGTAAAACTCCTCACATATTGCTTTGATTTTAACATTATTGTGGCTGACTATGCGAGTGTATTTATGAAAATTATACGAGAGAAACGTTTATTTAGTTTTGTAATTAACAATTAATAAAATACAAGCTAGACCAAAGTGGTAAATTAGCCAACAATTAGCAAATATTTTTTCAAATCAAAGCTAAAAAACAAAAAAGCCGCACAAGGCGACTTTTTCAAAAATGCGCTATCAGCGACAAGTTAGTCAATCATATTGGCAATAGGTGCAACAGGATTTACATCTTGTTCATAATCAACCGCGTCAATACCAAAACCAAACAAGCGTAAAAATTCATTATGGTAACCAATATAATCGGTTAACTCATCAATTGAGTCTGTATCTACACTATCCCAAATGGCTTGAACGCGAGATTGAACGTCATCTTCCAGTTCTTTATAGTTTTGGAATAAATGCCCGCCCTCGTCAAAGCGAGGTGAATCACCGTATAAGTTCTCACTAAATAGCGCATGAATTTGCTCAATTGTGCCCTCGTAAGTGCCATCAGCCTTCATCACTTTAAATAAGGCAGAAATATAAAGTGGCATGATTGGAATTGCAGAGCTTGCTTGAGTAACAACCGCATTAAGCGATGAAACGTAGGCTTCACCATTTAAATCTTGGGTAGCAGCTTTAATAGCAGCAGTGGCACGGTCTAAATCTTCTTTGGCTTTACCAATTGTTGCATGACCGTAAATTGGCCACGTTAGTTCTTTACCAATATAAGTGTAAGCCGTGGTTTTAAAGTTATCTGCGAGTACATCAGCGTCTTTAAGTGCATCAATCCACATTTCCCAATCTTCGCCACCCATTACTTTAATGGTGTTGTCGATATCGTCTTGGTTCGCCGCTTCAACGGTTACTTCATCAATTTCACGCTTTGATGTATTTAAGTTTTTAGTGGTTACCGCATTACCAATTGGCTTAAGCGTTGAAGAAAACACTTCGCCGGTATTTGGATCAGTTCGACGAGGTGACGCTAAGCTGTAGATAATACAGTCAACTTTACCTAATTCAGCTTTAATGGTGTCGATTGTTTTTTGTTTAATTTCGTTAGAAAACGCATCACCATTAATATTTTTTGACCATAAACCTTCAGCTTCAGCGGCTGCTTGAAACGCCGCCGTATTATACCAACCCGCAGAACCTGTTTTACGCTCAGTGCCTTCTTTTTCAAAGAAAACACCTAATGTTTTAGCGCCACCACCAAATGCAGCGGTAATGCGAGACGCTAGGCCATAACCTGTAGACGCACCAATAACTAATACATTTTTAGGTGCATTTTTTAATGCCCCTTGCTGCTTAACATAATTAATTTGTTCTTGTACATGCTCTGCACAGCCTACTGGGTGTGCATTGGTGCAGATAAATCCGCGAATTTTAGGCTTAATGACCATTGATCATCCTATATCTTTTACAATAAAAATTAGCGCTAGTTTAAAGGCTAAAACAAAAAAAACTGATCTGATCAGTTACTCACTGCTCAAACCAATCCACTATTACCTGTTATCCAACTTTTGAGCCGCCCATGCAATTAGGTGACTGCGGCGCTTCGCCGTCGTGCTCTGTAAATTCGTCAGGGGTATAAGTGTGCATCGCAAGCGCATGAATATGATTTGCCAGCTCATCTTTTAAAATTTCATTAATTTCACGATGACGCTGCAATAATCGCTTACCAGCAAATTCCTCACTGACTACAATCACTTTAAAGTGTGATTCAGTCCCAGCACTGTGCATATGGCTTTCGTTGATCACATTTAAATGCTTGCACGCAATCGCATCGGCTAGCTTGTTACGTATTTGTTCTTGCATTGACATAAAAACCATCCTCAAAATTCAGTTATGTCCTTACTATAACAACTGCAGCTATACCATGGCTAATGCTATTTAACTGAAACTATTATTAATATAGCGAAACGTTAAACTTATTCGAGGGTGTTTAAGCGTTGTTTGTTTGGGCAATGCATGTTGGTAATTTTGTTGGCTTTGGCCGCTCATTATTAAACAGCTACCACTTTGTAATTTAATGTTAGTAATGCTGTTACTTACTTTGTGTTTAAGTTTAAATAATCGCTCTGCGCCAAGCGATACACAGGCTATGGTAGGCTCAGGCCCTAGCTGCGCCTCATCATCGCTATGCCAGCCCATACTATCGTGGCCATCTCGATAATAATTAACCAAAATTGAATTAAACGGTTGCTGTAGGTGATTTTCTAATCGTGTTCGCATAGCAAGTAATACGTCTGGCCAAGGCTCTAAATCGAGTTTATGCCCAGAATAGCCGTACTCAAGATTCTCTTCGCTGATAAAACATTGCAGCCTTGGTATTGGCCCCGTTTTGCCAAACACCGTGATATTTGGTTGTTGCCAATTTAAGTTTTGCTGCAAATAATAAAATAAATCGAGGCTTTTTTGCGCACTAAGCACCCTACTTTGATAAGAAAAGCCATTTGGTAACAGTTGGGGGTTGGCGTTTGGCGGTTGCATGTTAGAATTTACCTATCATTTGATTACCGATCATTAAACTATTATGACTACGCAAGCTACGCTCGGCGATAACACCTTTACTCTTGAACGCTTTCCTTTGGATCAAAAAAACCGCAGCTTACAAGCGTGGGATTCAGCAGACGAATACCTCATTGACTATGTTAATGAACACTACCCTGATTGTCGCTCTTTACTGATCTTAAACGACAGCTTTGGTGCACTTAGCTGTTACTTTAGCAAGCAACAATTAACAGTTTGTTCAGTAAACGACTCTTATATTAGCCATCAGGCGGCGGCTTATAACTTAGCGCAAAACAAAATCGCAACAACTGCGTTTAGCCAGCTTGATAGTTTATCGGCTTTGCCCGAACAAGTAGACCTAGTGTTGGTAAAAGTACCACGCACGTTGGCTTTTTTACAGTATCAGCTATCTGAATTAAGCGAAGTACTGGCGCCCGGTACACCGGTTATTGGTGCTGCAAAAACTAAAGACGTGCATAACTCTACGATTAAAGCATTTGAAGATTTTATTGGTGAGACGAAAACAAGCCTCGCAGTAAAAAAATCACGTTTAATTATTAGCCAGGCCGCTGGCGGTTATAAAGGTGCAGATTTCCCAGTGAGCTGGCCGCTCGAAGGCACTGATTTTACAATAAGTAATCATGCCAATGTGTTTTCACGTGATTCACTTGATATTGGCGCGCGTTTCTTTTTTAATTATTTGCCACAAACAAATAAAGCCAAAAATATTATTGATTTAGGCTGTGGCAATGGCGTAGTTGGTTTAATGACATTAGCGCGCTGTCCTAATGCCCATATTAGCTTTGTTGATGAGTCGTATATGGCGGTTGAATCAGCTCGACTCAACATTGAGCTCAACATGGAAGACAAGTTTGAACAATGTACCTTTATAGAGAATGATTGTTTAACTGACTTTGAACGTGAAAGCGCTGATATTGTATTGTGTAATCCGCCATTTCACCAAGCACAAGCGGTTACCGACCACATAGCATGGCAAATGTTCAAGCAAGCAAAAGACACATTAAAAGAAGGTGGCGAGCTGCGTATTATTGGTAACCGCCATCTAGATTACCACGACAAACTAAACCGTATGTTTGGTAACTGTACTTTATTAGGCTCTAATAAAAAGTTTGTGGTACTTAGCGCAACTAAAAATAGTGGGACGTTATAAATGAAACTCTTAAAAGCATTATTGAGCTGTTGTACATTAGTGGTTTTTTCGGGATGTGCCAATCAGCCTAATCAGCTTATTCTTAACCCTGTGTATAAAAGTGGTCAAATAAGCTCAATAAACAGCAGCTTAAACACCAGCGTGATTGATTTACGTGGTGACAGTGCAACCTTAAAGCTGATTGAATCGAGCAAAACCAAAACCATTGCCAGTACGGGTATTACTGAATCGGTTAAAAGTGCGCTAGACAGTGCGCTGAGTCGCAATGGCGCCAGCATTTCTAATTTAGCGCAATTGCGTTTTGAGTTAGATATTCACACGCTGCAAGCGGTAGTTACAGAAACGCTAATGAGCCATACCAGTGAAGCCAAGATTGAATTTGAAGTGCGGGTGATTCGCCCGACCAGTAATTTTAGTAAACGCTACAGCGGTAATGCTAATTTATCTGGCCCGCTTGGTCACGATAGGGCAAAAGTTGAAGGTCAGCTCAATAAGTTGACTGAGCAGTTAATTACCCGCATTGTATCTGACCCAGAATTAATTGCATTTTTAGGAGGTTAACAATGAAGCAACTTTTTTTAATCTGCGTAAGCTTATTATTTAGCGTTAGTAGCTTAGCGGCTCAAGAGGGTCGTTTTGTGCAAAAAGATAACATTTTTCCTCGGGTAGAAATTGTGACATCGTTGGGCAGCATTGTGGTTGAATTAGACCGCTCAAGAGCTCCTATTACGGTCAATAATTTTTTAACGTACGTGTCGGATAAAAGCTATCAAGGCAGTGTGTTTCATCGTGTAGAACGCGACGTAGAAAATGATCGTGACTTTGTAATTCAAGGCGGTGGTTATGATAAAGATTACGATGGTCTACATGAAAACGACCCTATTTTTAATGAAAGCGGTAACGGCTTAACAAACGATATGTATAGCATTGCGATGGCTTATCAAGACCGTGAACCACACTCAGGAACGCGTCAGTTCTTTTTTAATATGGATGATAACGATCATTTAAACCCTGGCCGTGATTGGGGATTTGCAGTGTTTGGCAGTGTGATGGAAGGCTATGAAACACTCGATAAAATCATGGCTGTAAAAACCGGATTTAATGACAAAATTGGCTACAACTTTGTACCCGAAAAACCGGTCGTTATATTAAATATTAAGGTGCTTGAGCAAGTTCCTTTATAACTTTTTTAATAAGAGCAGCCTTAACTGCTCTTTGTATAAGCCAATGAGCCCCTATGAATAGCACACTTTCTGTTAGCGAATACTTTTCTTATTTTAAAGATAAACGTTTGATTAATGTTTTTATATTTGGAATGAGCAGTGGCTTTCCGTGGGTATTAATTGGCTCAGTAATGTCGGCATGGCTTAAAGATGAAGGTTTGAGCCGCAGCATGATTGGCCTATTTGGCATTGTGTTTGGTGCCTACAGCATCAACTTTTTATGGTCACCTTTAATCGACCGCACTAAACTGCCCTTTTTATATAATTGGCTTGGTCAGCGCCGTAGTTGGATACTGTTTTGCCAAAGCTTTATTTTGCTTGGCACATTGCTACTTGCAGGACTTGATTTGAAAGCAAACCTAGCGGCTGCCGCCGCACTTTGCTTGTTAATCGCCATAGCCTCTGCCACGCAAGATATTGCAATAGATGCCTTTCGAATAGACACCCTTAGTGAAAATGAATCTCACAAAGCCACCGCGGCTGCTGCAATGGCCACCTCAGGTTGGTGGACTGGCTATGCTTTATTAGGAGCTGTGCCTTTTTACATGGCTGATATGCCAAATATTGACTGGCCACAGGTGTATTATTTTTTATCCGCGATTATGCTGTTATTAATTAGCTGTGTATTTTGGGCTAAAGAGCCACAATCAAATCGCGAAGCCGTACATGCCGAACTAGAACGTGTTTATCTTGAAAAACTCGCCGCAACTAAACAAACACCACTGACAAAAACGCTCGCATGGCTAGGCGTTACCGTGGTTGATCCGTTTAAAACCTTTTTTGCTAAAAATGGCGTTAAAACCGCGTTGGCGCTGCTGGCGTTTATTTTCTTATTTAAGATTGGTGAAGCATTTTTAGCGCGGATGTCGATTGTATTTTATAAAGAAGTTGGCTTTAGTAATACGCAAATAGCAAATTACTCAAAACTCGGCACGGGATTAATCACCATTGTATTTGCCTTTTTGGGCAGTATTTTTAACCATAAATATGGCATTGTGAAAGGCTTATTTATTAGTGGCGTAGCCATGGCAGCATCTAACTTAATGTTTTCTTGGATAGCCTTAGCTGGTCCACAAGAGCACTTATATGCAATGGCAATTGTAGTTGATGGCTTTACCCAAGCTTGGTCTTTAGTGGCAATGGTTGCCTTTATATCTATGTTGTGTGACAGAGCATTTAGCGCCACCCATTATGCGCTATTGGCATCATTGGGTAATTTAGGGCGTACGTTATTATCGAGTTACAGTGGCGTGGTTATTGATGATTGGCTAATGGGAAATTGGTCATTGTTCTTTGTATTAACTGCACTTATGGTTTTACCCTCATTAGTGTTTTTATTTCTAATTAGGCACAAACTATATTCACTAGAGCAAAATTATCATAAAAATACCTAATGCATCCCTGCACAAGTATTGGCTGTAGACGCTAATTTAACTTTACGATTACAGCCAAAAAGAAAGCGTTAGTCAGCTTTAATTAAGCTTAATGCTTCATACGGGTCGACTTCTAATGCATTACAGTAGCGAACAAACTCAATTACATCTAAACGACGTTCCTGATTTTCAATTTTGCCAATAAAAGAATGTGGCGTACCCAAGATTTGCGCTAAGCTGCGCATGGTGTAGCCTTTTTCATGGCGTTTAGTTTTAAGCCACTTTGTTAATTTTGCATTTTCTTCCGAAGATACGGTTTTACCCATCATATACAACTCCTACTCGTTGTTTAAATATACATATAGCTAAGCGCTTAAAATCGCCAACACTGTAAACCTACAACCACTCACTAAAGCGCAGTGTAAACGCTTACAATTCAACCAATAAAAACGCTCAAATATGTATTAACACTTTATTATTGTGAAAAATGAAACCTTGCCCGTTTCACTCTTGGATACATTATATACCATTCACCGTTGATCTGAATGATTAATTAGTAATTATGCGATTAAAGTTTAACAACAAATATTTACTAACTCTGAATAAGGTTAAATATTTTATAACTTTTTTGTTTCATTTAAATATAAGCCGTTTATTATTAACTTATTATTTGCTTAAAAAGGCTAAATCATGTTTAGACTACTTTTTTTACTGCCTATTATTTTATGCTTGGGCTGGTACTTTTTTTTGCGCCATTATGCAATTCCAATCAAACAGGGTAAAAAAGGCTTTATCTATATTTTAGCTTTCTCTGCATTCGTACTTGGTTTTTTTGTGTTAATAATGCAAATAACAGAATACAGACCAACTGAGTTATGATTTTAAACACATAAAAAAACCGCTAATTAAGCGGTTTTTTTTCAAATAACGGTATCTTTACACGCTAAAACTAGCGCCACAGCCACACGTTGTTGTGGCATTAGGGTTAGAGACAAAAAAGCGTGCCCCTTCTAACCCTTCGGTGTAGTCTACTTCACCGTCAACTAAATACTGGATACTCATTGGGTCAATGACTAAGGTAACCCCGTTTTTAACAATCTCTAAATCGCCAGGATTCGCTTTTTCATCAAAAGTAAAACCGTATTGAAAACCTGAACAACCACCGCCTGTGACATAAACACGCAGTTTTAGATCTGGGTTTTCTTCTTCGTCGATTAACTGTTTAACACGCACAGCGGCTGCGTCGCTAAACTTAATGGGTAATTCTTCAGACATTTTATAACCCTCAATACCTTTATACTAATGCACCAGATTATCTAATACCTGAGTGTTTTAATCAAGTATAGTAAGCTCGCGTTTATAAGCTTTAATTAAAACAATGCGCGTTTAATCTGTTCTGTGAATCAATATACTATAAATTTAATTTAAATTAATCGGTTGTTAAAAATCTCAAGGACTTCCCTAGACTATTTTGATAAACTTGACGCCTAAAAATGCTACGGGGAAATAAAGCATGTGGCTTGAGCGACTGAGACGTCGATTAGCAAAACCAAAAACATCCGTACAGTTATGCTTATTGGGCGTAAGTGCCGGATTAATTGCTGCATTTTTCATTATACTGTTTCGCCTAACCATTTTATTTTTTCAAAGCTTATTTTTAGAAACCCCTGACGACTTTACTACTCTCCCTACCCTAGAACGGGTATTAATGCCTTTAGTTGCTGCACTTCTGATAGCCACATTTGCGGCTTTTACCGGCTTTAAACATTACCGCTTGGGTATCCCTTTTGTAATACACAGAATAAAACGTCATTACGGGCAAATGCCACTTTATAATACGGTTAACCAGTTTGTAGGCGGCGCGCTGGCACTGATCAGCGGTTTTTCTGTTGGCCGCGAAGGCCCCTCAGTGCATATGGGAGCAGCGGGGGCAAGCATATTAGCAAATAAACTACACTTACCCCACAACGCTATGCGTACCCTCAGTGGTTGTGGTGTTGCCGCGGGCATTGCTGCATCGTTCAACACCCCCCTGGCTGCGGTTATTTTTGTAATGGAAGTGGTGCTCAGAGAATACAAAGTGCATATTTTTGTGCCGATTATGCTCGCAGCCGTTACCGGCGCATTAGCAACACAGTTTGTATTTGGTGAAGGCTCAGAACTTGCGCTAATAACCATTGCCCCCTTAAGTGGGTGGCATTACCCCTATTTAATTTTATGCGGTATGGGATTAGGCGCGGTGGCTTATGCTTTTAATCAGAATTTAATGTTAATTATTAAAACCTTTAAACCACTTAGTATGTTTCCACGTTTAATGATTGCAGGGTGTATTGCCAGCTTAATTGCCTATGCAGTTCCACAAGCAATGGGCTCGGGTATGAGCGCTATCACTATTGCGGTTGAGTCACCTGAAAATATTCAACTACTCACCACTATTTTAATTGCTAAGTTATTAGCCACCTTATTTGCTATTGGCTTAGGTATTCCTGGTGGGTTGATAGGTCCGGTTATTGGGCTGGGCGTTTTAACCGGTACTTTAATGGCATTTTTTGCTCAATTTATTAGCCCCGGCACCGATATAGCCGGCACTTACGGGGTGCTGGGCATGGCAGGATTATTAGCGGCCACACTACACTCCCCCTTAGCGGCACTGACCACCGTAATGGAGCTGACCTCGTCACCGGAAATTATTGTGCCAGCGATGATCGTCATTACTACCGCCTACGTTACAGCTTTACAGGTATTTGGTAACCGCTCCATATTTTTACAGCAATTAGACTTTCAAGGGCTTCCCTATCATGTCTCTCCTGCCACTGAAGCCTTACAAAAAGTAGGAGTGATGGATGACATGGATGAAGACTTTAAACTGCTCTACTCCGACGATAAAGAGCAAATAAAAAACAGTCTAGATGCCATGGACAGCCAAACACCATTAATTGTATTTGATGAAGAAAATGGTTATCGCCTAGCTGAATATGACTTAAGTTTAATGTCTGATCAGGCGGTCAATATAAAATACATTAGCTTACAAGGTATTAGCAGCCAAGCCACCCTTGCAGATGCATTTGAAATTTTGAATGATAAACGCAGTGGTGCACTTTATGTATATAACTTATTAGATAATCAACAAATTATGGGATTACTAAGGTGGGATCAAATCCACCATATTTTAACCATACGTAACAGTCTACTTTAACAATAATGAGAACAATATGAGCGCATTATTAATCTACAAAACCTTGCACGTATTTTTTATGATTGCTTGGTTTGCCGGTATTTTTTACCTACCTCGACTTTTTGTTTATCACGCTATGAGTGAAGAAAAATCGTGTAACTCAATGCTAAAAGTAATGGAACGTCGGCTACTTTATTTTGTTACACCCTTTGCGGTGCTTACCGCAGTATTTGGCGTATTGACTATTGTTGAATACGGCCGAGAATGGTTTCGTTACAGCATGTGGCTGCATTACAAACTCGTGCTGGTGATTATTTTATATATTTATCATGGCTACTGTTTCAAATTGTTAGCTGATTTTAAACACGATAGAAATACCAAAAGCGATCGGTTTTATCGCATTTTCAACGAGCTACCTGTTTTAGCGCTACTCGTTATTGTCGCTTTGGCGATTATTAAGCCAAGCTTTTAGCAAAGGCTTATAAATTACGCTGCCAAGTCGCATACTAAGTTTGTATAATACGCGCGATTGCGTGCTCCTTTGTGGATTATCGCGCCTTTTTGAATAACTAGGAATAACCCCATGTTCAGTTTCCAAGGTGAAAATATACTCTCTGTTAATCAACTCGACCGAGACTGTATTGAACGCATATTTGCTGTGGCAAAAAAAATGGAGCCATACGCTAAAAAACAAAAGCGGACCAACGTGCTTGAAGGCGCTATTTTAGCAAATCTATTTTTTGAACCCAGTACACGTACTCGTGTTAGTTTTGGCACTGCGTTTAATTTACTCGGTGGACTAGTTCGTGAAACCACCGGCATGCAAAGCTCTGCGCTTGCTAAGGGCGAATCACTTTATGATACCGCACGTGTTATTTCAGCGTATGCTGATGCGGTTGCTATGCGCCATCCTGACTCAGGCTCGGTAGCTGAATTTGCAACAGGTTGCAGCGTACCAGTAATAAATGGTGGTGATGGACCCAATGAGCACCCTACCCAAGCACTGCTTGATTTATTAACTATTGAGCGTGAACTTATCCGCTTCGATCAAAATATCGATGGTATGCATATTGCGCTAGTCGGCGATTTAAAATATGGCCGTACTGTTCACTCACTCTCTAAGTTACTGTGTCATTACAAAGACATTAAGTTTTCGATGGTTGCCCCTAATGGCTTGCAAATGCCTGACTCAATTTTATCTGCGGTTGAAAATGCCGGTCATAAAATTGAACTGGTAGATAAAATGGAAGGTAACTTAGCAGCCGATATCGTTTATCAAACACGAATCCAAGAAGAGCGTTTTCCATCACAAGAAGAAGCTAATAAGTATCGTGGTGGATTTAGAATTAGCCAGTCTATTTATAATACTCATTGCAAACCTAATTCAGTATTAATGCACCCGCTTCCTCGCGATAGTCGCCTAGAGGCAAACGAACTTGATAACGACTTAAATGCTAACGACAATCTAGCGATATTCCGCCAAGTACAAAATGGCGTCCTCATTCGTATGGCACTGTTTGCTTTAACCCTCGGCGTAGAAAACAAAGTCGAGCAGTATGAAGTAAGCGTTCCTTGGTTTAGCCGCAAACGCGACAGCTAAGCTTTTAATTTTAAAGTGATAAAACAATAGGATTTTTCATGACAATTAGCCAAGACTTATTTAAACGAGCTCAAGACTCTATTCCTGGTGGAGTAAATTCGCCAGTGCGTGCATTTAATGGTGTAGGTGGTACTCCGCTGTTTATTACTAAAGCACAGGGCGCGTTTACATTTGATGCTGATGGCAACCGTTACATCGATTATGTAGGCTCTTGGGGTCCAATGATTATGGGCCACAATCACCCTGAAATTAAACAAGCAGTGCATGACGCGGTAGAAAATGGTTTAAGCTACGGAGCGCCTACTGAAGCTGAAATTTTAATGGCTGAAAAAGTAAAAGAGCTAGTACCATCAATCGAAAAAGTACGCATGGTGAGCTCTGGTACTGAAGCAACAATGAGTGCAATTCGTTTAGCCCGTGGTTTTACTGGTCGTGACAAAATCTTAAAATTTGAAGGGTGTTACCATGGCCATGCAGACTCATTACTAGTAAAAGCCGGCTCTGGCGCATTAACTATGGGTGTACCTAACTCTCCAGGTATTCCTGAAGATTTAGCTAAGCACACACTCACCGTTTCGTTTAACAATATTGAAGAAGTGAAAGCGATTTTTGCCAAGTACGCCGATGAAATCGCGTGTATTATTGTTGAACCAGTTGCCGGTAACATGAACTGTATTCCACCAGTGCCCGGCTTTTTAGAAGGTCTGCGTGAAGTATGTGATCAGTATCAATCCGTGCTTATTTTTGATGAAGTAATGACAGGTTTTCGTGTCGCCCTTGGTGGCGCTCAAGCGTATTACAACATCAAACCAGACTTAACCTGTTTAGGTAAAGTAATTGGTGGTGGCATGCCAGTAGGCGCGTTTGGTGGTAAAACAGAAATCATGGATTACATAGCTCCTGTAGGCCCTGTTTATCAAGCGGGTACACTTTCAGGTAACCCTATTGCGATGGCAGCAGGCTTAAAATCACTTGAACTACTAAGCGCTCCTGGCGTGCATGATAAGTTAGAAGCCATTAGTAAAGCGATTTGTGAAGGCTTTGAAGCCGCAGCTAAAAAAGCAGGTATTGCCTTAACGACTAACTACGCTGGCGGTATGTATGGCTTTTTCTTCACCGATGCAGAAAAAGTAACTACTTACAAACAAGCCACTGAATGTGATTTAGAGCGCTTTAAAAAGTTCTTCCACTTAATGCTTGAAGAAGGGGTTTATTTAGCGCCTTCAGCGTTTGAAGCTGGTTTTGTGTGTGCTGCGCACACAGAGCAAGAAGTTCAAGCAACGATTAAAGCAGCAGAGCGCGCTTTTGCTAAGCTATAACGTTTAGTTTTTAAAAACGCTTACCCATAAAAAAAGCCCTTTCGGGCTTTTTTTGTTTTTACTATTTAACGAATACATTCTGGTCTTGGTTTAAACTCACTGGCTCTAAGTGGCAGTTGAATCACTTTGCCACAGCCCGGTGGTGCTTGCTTCCCAGTTTGCTCGTTTACAAATGCCCACCTAATTGAAGGCGGACGGGTATCGGCAATTGCTTGCGGGTTTAGCGGTTTTAAATAACGAATATAGGTTTCAAGCGCGCCAACACTGCCGGTTAAGCCGGTGCTTTTATTATCGTCACGGCCTATCCATGCAACCGTCACTGTATTTTGATCAAATCCAGCAAACCAGCTGTCGCGTAATTCATTACTGGTGCCTGTTTTACCTGCCAACTGGATTGACGGAAAATGTAAGTTTAAGCGCTTAGCGGTGCCATCTTTAGTTACTCGCTTCATAGCATATTTGGTCATGTACATGGCATCTTTATCAAAGTGTTGCTCGTTAATTACTTTGTGCTTATAAAGTACTTTACCAACAGAATCGGTTAACGCAGAAATAGACGTCAGTTCTCTGTATTCACCGTCTGCTGCAATCGTGGTATAAAGCTGTGCCACTTCAAAGCTCGACATTTCAATAGCCCCTAATAATAACGATGGGTATTCATTAATATAGCCTTTAGCTCCTAATCCCCTGAGCGTGTTAGCCACTTTATCCACGCCTACATCAAGCCCTAAGTTAACTGCCGGTATATTAATACTATGGCTAAATGCTTTATAAAGAGGCATGGCACCACGGTATTGATGATCAAAGTTTTCTGGCTGCCATACGTTACCCTCCTCGTTGGTGACTTGAACAGGCGAGTCATCAAGTAACGTCGCTAAGTTATAATGAGGAAGCTGCAGTGCACTTAAATACACTGCAGGTTTAACTAATGAGCCAATATTTCGTTTGGTATCGAGCACGCGGTTAAATCCTGAGTAGCGTACATCACGTCCAGCGACTAACGCTGATACACCGGCTTTTTCAACATTAACGGAGATCATCGCCGCTTCTAACTCTTTGGTATTTGGACGTCTTTCTAAATAAGGTAAACTGGCCTGAATCGACTCTTCCATCGCGGTTTGTTTTTGTAAATCAAAGTAGGTAAATACACGCACACCCGCATCCAATACGTCTTGATCGGGTAGTAGCTGTTTAAGCTCGCGATTAACCAACTCTAAGTAACCTGGATAAGACTTTTGCAAGCTGGCTTTCATTGGTGCAATATCAATTGCGCGCTTTAACGAGGCTCTATACTCTTTAGTAGAAATAAGTTTGTTATCGACCATTAAACGCAGCACTAGGTCACGACGCTCCATCGCACGTTCTTTGTAACGTCTAGGATTGTAATAAGATGGGCCTTTAACCATAGCCACCAGCAAGGCAATTTGGTCGTACTCGAGTTCATCAACAGGTTTGGCAAAGTAAAACTCGGCGGCCAGCCCCATTCCATGTACCCCTTGGTTGTATGACTGACCTAAGTACACTTCGTTTAAATAGGCTTCGAGAATCTGATCTTTTGAGTAACGGTAATCAAGAATAAGCGCAATAAAGGCTTCATTAATTTTACGCACTAACGAACGCTCACGGGTAAGGTAAATATTTTTAGCCAGCTGCTGGGTTAATGTGCTCCCCCCTTGCACGGTGCGCCCTGCGCGAATATTGGTATACAAAGCGCGTAAAATTGAAAATACCGATACACCGTGATGATCATAAAAATCGCGGTCTTCAACTACTAATAAGGTATTTTTAAGCATGTCAGGAAATTTATCTAATGGTACAAACTCTCTATCTTGTTTTGAGTCATTACCAATACGGGCTATTTGTACAGGCTCTAATCTGGCAGTGTTTAAGCGACGGCCAAACTTATCTTTAATACTGGCTACCTTCTCTCCAGAGAAACGCAACTCAATAACATGAGCGCTCTCTAAACCATCATAAAATTCAAAGTCACGACGAAAAATCTTAATACTATTGGCTGTTTTAATATACTGCCCAGTCCGGCTTAAGCGATTAACCGCCGTGTAGTTTAAGCGCTTAAGCTCCCATAATACTTCTTGCTCTGATAAAAACTGGCCTGGAAAAAACGTCATTGAGCGAGCATACACTTGTGCCGGAAGTTGCCATTTATTACCTTCAAACTGGCGAGTTATTTTTGCATCAAGGTAAATAAAATAAAGTGCAATGGCGATAAACGTCGCCAGACTCAGTTTCCAAAAAATAGAAAACAACGTTTTAAAAAGTGGCCGTTTTGCGGTGCTTGAAGTTTTTTTAGTCGCACTTTTTCGCGCCGATGATTTAGATGTCTTTGTAGCGCGCTTAGTCGAGGGTTTACTGGTCGATGTTTTCTTTTTTTCAGCCATTTAAGTGTAATATATTCCGAAGGTTAATTTAACGCGAGGAGCTTATCACATTACTCTAGCACCTGAAAAATTAACCTCCCCTGAAATCAAAAAAGCCCTAACAGAGTAGGGCTTTGATTGAACACACAATACTTTTAATTAATTACTTCTAACTGATACAAACTCTGGATAAGCATCAATACCACAATCGTGTTGATCCATACCGTTTAACTCTTCTTCTTCGGTAACACGAATACCCATGGTTTGCTTGAGGATTGCCCATACAATGAATGAAGCAATAAACACAAAACCAATAATACATAGTAGGCCAATCAACTGATTAACAATGCTGGCCTCAGCATTAGTAACAGGTACTAGCACGATACCTAGGATTCCACACACACCATGAACAGAAATAGCACCCACGGGATCATCTATCTTCGCTTTGTCCAGTGCGACAATACTAAGTATCACTAATGAGCCACCTAGTAAGCCAAATAAACACGCCATTAGTGGTGATGGTGATAATGGGTCTGCAGTAATAACCACTAAGCCTGCAAGTGCACCATTAAGTACCATGGTTAAATCGGCTTTGCCCCATAAAAGTTTACATAAGAACAAGGCTGAAATTGCCCCCATAGCTGCAGCAGCATTGGTATTAAGTAATATTTGACCTACCGCTGTTGCGTTTTCTTTATCTGAAATTAATAACTGTGATCCGCCGTTAAAGCCAAACCAACCCATCCATAAAATAAACGTACCCAATGTAGCAAGTGGCAAGTTTGAACCTGGAATTGGGTAAATTTCACCATTTTTACCATATTTACCTTTACGTGCACCCAGTAGTATTACACCCGCAAGCGCTGCAGCCGCACCAGTTGCATGTACAATTGCAGAGCCTGCAAAATCAACAAAGCCTAATTCAGATAAGAAGCCGCCGCCCCATGTCCAGTAACCTTCAATTGGGTAAATTAATCCTGTTAGTACTACAGTAAACACTAAGAAAGCCCATAACTTCATGCGCTCCGCTACGGCGCCAGATACAATAGACATGGCCGTTGCAACAAACACTACTTGGAAGAAAAAGTCAGATTCTAGTGAATGATTAGCGTCTGCCGCTTGGCTACCTATTAGGCCACCAAACGAAGGAATAACGCCGCCTTCAACATTATCTACGTACATAATGTTGTAGCCTATCAACAAAAACATAGTACACGCGATAGAATAAAGCGCGATATTTTTAGTTAGAATTTCTGTGGTATTTTTAGAGCGCACTAAACCCGCTTCTAACATTGCAAAACCGGCTGCCATCCACATGACTAAGATGCCAGACATTAAAAAGTAAAACGTATCGAGCGAAAACTTCAGCTCTATAATTGTATTTTCCATGTTGCCCCCTTAAATTGCATCATCATCAAGCTCGCCAGTACGAATACGGACGATTTGGTCTAGGTCGTAAACAAAAATTTTGCCGTCACCAATTTTGCCCGTTCCAGCGACTTTGGTAATGGTTTCTACAACGCGTTGGCAATTTTCACTACGAGTAGCAATTTCAAGTTTAATTTTAGGTATAAAGTCAACCTGATATTCAGCACCACGGTATAACTCAGTATGCCCTCTTTGACGTCCAAATCCCTTAACGTCAACCACTGTCATTCCTTCGATGCCTAAATCAGCGAGTGCTTCACGCACATCATCTAGTTTGAATGGCTTTATTATTGCACTGATCATTTTCACAAAGGCCCCCTTAGGACGCTAGCTTGTTATTGTATTTCCTCTATACAATCCAACCTTTGTGCCATTTTTAAATTAATAATAAAAACATAAACTTAAAAAAATAAATAATATATAAAACAAAAAAGCGCACCATTTAGGTGCGCTTTTTTTATGCAAAATGCAGGATTGGTGCGATATCAATGAAATACAAAGAAGGCGCTTAAAAAAAGTCTAACTATTAAACAAAGTTTATTCTTAACAGAGGTGGTTACTCGCTAACTCAACGATTATTATCGGCAGCTAGTCTCATTACTTTTGTTTTTTACTCAAATATCGCTATAACTGCAGTACATAAAATAAAAAGGGTCACTTATGAAATTTAGTCGAAGTCTATTTTTACCCATTGCCGCTATTGTGCTCACCCTAAGTAGCGCCTCGTTTGCCGATAATCAACGTCGCATTGATATTGACAGTAAAGTGGTTACCCAGCACAAAGCAAAAATAAATAATGAACGATTTTCTTACACAGTAGCAACTGGCACACAACCGGTATGGGATGACAAGGGAGACGCCATCGCAACCCTTCAATACACTTACTACACGCGCGATAAGGTCGATGATAGAACAAAGCGCCCATTACTTATTTCATTCAATGGTGGCCCAGGCTCAGCGTCAGTTTGGATGCATTTAGCATACACCGGCCCACGCGTTTTAAAAATTGACGACGAAGGCTACCCTATTCAACCTTACGGTGTTAAAGATAACCCTTACTCGGTTTTAGACGTAGCCGACATCGTTTACGTAAACCCTGTAAACACGGGTTATTCGCGTGTCGTTGAAGATAAAGATGGTAACCTTCTACCAAAGGATAAACAAAAAGAGTTATTTTTTGGTGTGAATGCCGATATAAAATATCTAGCAGAGTGGCTTAATACTTTTGTATCTCGCAATGAACGCTGGCGCTCTCCTAAATTTTTAATTGGTGAAAGCTATGGTACCACTCGTGTATCAGGCTTAGCGCATGAGCTACAAAATAGTCAATGGATGTACATTAACGGTGTTGTACTCGTTTCACCTACCGATATTGGTATTAAGCGCGACGGTCCTGTAAAAGCCGCTAACCGCCTACCTTACTTTGCAGCTACAGCCTGGTACCACAAGGCATTAAACGCTGATTTACAAGCTAAAGACTTAGACGAGCTATTACCTGAAGTGGAACAGTTTACCGTTAATGAGCTCATTCCCGCGCTTGCAAAAGGCGGATTTATTGCCCCAGATGAAAAACGTCGTATTATTAAAAAAATGGCCAAATATGCAGGTCTATCTGAAACATTTGTTAGCCAAAATAACTTAGATATTCCAACACAGTTTTTTTGGAAAGAGTTATTACGTGAACGCGGACAAATGGTCGGGCGACTGGATTCGCGCTATTTAGGGATTGATAAGCGCGATGCCGGTGAGTCACCAGATTACTGGGCAGAGCTTACATCGTGGCTGCACTCTTTTACCCCTGCAATTAACTATTATCTTCGTGAAGAGCTTAATTACAAGACCGATATCAAGTATAACTTATTTGGTAACGTTCACCCATGGGACAGAAGCGGAAACAATACCGGTGAAAATTTGCGTTTAGCTATGGCTCAAAACCCTTATTTAAATGTGATGGTTCAGGCGGGTTATTTTGACGGTGCAACCAATTACTTTGATGCTAAATACACAATGTGGCAACTAGATCCAAGTGGCAAAATGCAAAATAGATTGAGCTTTAAAGGCTACCGTAGTGGCCACATGATGTACCTACGTCATGCAGATTTAGAAAGCTCTAACAACGATTTACGCGAGTTTATAAAACAGTCTATACCTAAAGACGGCCAATCCGCTAAATACTAATGATTATGCGCTTATAACAATTAAAAAAGTGACCACTCAGGTCACTTTTTTTGTATATAACTGAGGTCATTAGCTATGCGTGCAATTACCGGTGCGAATGACGGTTGGCTTTGCTGTGTACTGCTTTGTCGTGAGTATTTCAGCTAGATTTATTAGGGTGTTAAAGGTGCTTTTTAGAGCGACTCGGTTATTTAGCCAATTGGGTATACTTCCGCCTTGTAACGCATAAACCTGATAGTCAATATGCAAGTTATTCGCTTGCTGAGTCAGTAACCACGTCGCATCTAATGTGCTTATTCTTACTACCCCTTTAGTTTGAGGTAAAAAATCAGGACGGGCATGAATACTAAGTTGAGTTTGCAACGCGCTGCGTTTTGTATAGCACGAATACGTGACTAAATCTCTATTTGCAACGGGCCAAGGGGAGTCAATAAAGCTGTAAACAAGGTTTTCTGAGGGGCTTAAATATTTCAGTAATTTTACTTTAGCAATATTTTCTATCCAGCGGGGAGCAGCATCGGTATCACTGAGTAAGGCGATTAAATCTTCTGCTGTGGTATTTTCAACCACCGTTTCAGCTTTCATTTTCAAGGTATCATCGCTCAAACGCTGAAAATAAATACTCACCCCCTGTTTACTCTCGTAAAGCTGCCAAGAGGGCTGTGAATACACATTTGTAACAAAACACAAAAGCGATAGAATAATGCACTTTTGCAACAAGTTAAGCGTGCAAAAGTGCTTAGCCATCAAAGCCAATACGGTTCTGTATCAAATGAAGCGTGTCGACTTTGCTCCATGGCACTGACTAAAAAGTCAGACTTTTGTTCCAACCATAGTTGTATTTTTGATAGTTGAGCATCTTCTTGCCCGCCACACAGCTGTTTTAAATAATCAAGCGTGCTTAGCTCATACATGCCATGAGAAATATCGAGCCAAGGAAGCCTAAATTCTAATCGTTCATCTTTATTAAACAGTGCACCTAAACAGTTACCACTGAGTAAGCTATTTTCTAACTGAGTACGAAAATTTAAATAATCATTGCCCGCTAAACTTTGCTCTTTAGGCAATAAGCGGTGTAAATTTTTCCAATCTTTATCAAATAAACGATGAGCAATATCAATAACGGGCTGCTCAGCGTTTTGTAGCTCTGCTTGGCTCCAGTCTTTACGCCACTGCTTATTTATCAGCCACGTTGTTAAGCTCAGCAATAAACGGTTGTAACGCGCACTATGAAAAAGCGCAAAAATATCATCAATACTCGGTTGTAACTCTTTTAAATCGTTAATAACTTGAGCTAAGGCGGGCGCACTGTTTATTTTTTTATAAAAAGCATGGCGCTTAGAAGTGTAAGTTTTTAACTGAATGGCATTTTCAACCCATGCTAATTCACTCAATAACCACTTTAACTCCGTTCTGAGGTGCTCGGTGCTGTCTTTACTGACAATATCATCAAATAACCAAAAGTTATGACGAATTAAACTAATACCGTCGGTCACACGTTTTAATGTTTTTAAACTTGGCTTATCAAAATAGCATTGCTCATGTTTTTGCACAAAGCGAATACCAAAGCCCATGGCTTCAATAAGTGCTTGCTCTTGAGTGGCTTGCTTAGTAAGTTTAACAAAACCGATAGATTTACTCGGTTGTAACGGTGTGTTATCCGCTAGGCGGTAGCCTCTTGCTGCTTTTGAATAAAGCCCCAAGCGCACACTGTTTTGGCTTATTAATTTATCTGCTAAAGCAAATAGCTCATCCCGGCTACCTTCGACGAGCTCTATTTCAAGCTCGCTAATAATCTCCACTTTACCCGAGGCGGCCACTTCACCTTTATCTAATACCACTTCAATTTTGGCACCATTTTGCGTTTCAATTAACCACGTACGGCGGATAAAATTAGTACTAAATATAGGGTAGAGGTTTTGTGATATAACATCAATTTGCATGCCGTGTGGCCAAATTGATGAATCAAACGCCATTAAATTA
This sequence comes from Pseudoalteromonas issachenkonii, assembly GCF_002310795.1. Classification (NCBI taxonomy): domain Bacteria; kingdom Pseudomonadati; phylum Pseudomonadota; class Gammaproteobacteria; order Alteromonadales; family Pseudoalteromonadaceae; genus Pseudoalteromonas; species Pseudoalteromonas issachenkonii. The sequence continues at coordinate 894,722 of NZ_CP011030.1, read as the reverse complement.
GGTCGATTTGTTTCTATGGGAAGGTTATATTCTGGACGTTGATGTAATCCCCCCACCACGTCTCCTGCAAGCTTAATTGTTTGCTCACAGCGCTCGTCTGTACAACGCGTTCTAAAACCAATATCGAGTGCTCTCAGCTCTCTGCTTGGCGTATCAAAATAAGCATTTTGCAAACTTTTAGAAGGCTTGTTTGTGACTGTTTTTGCAAATTGAGTAATTAACGAGGGGATCAGTGGAATGACGTCATCTGATACCAAAAACTTCAGTTCTATCTCAGTATCCATTAGGCTTGCGGATTACCCTTAAAATTAATAAGTGCTCAAAATAAACAAAGCAGACCTATATTGCAAATTTTTTAGTCATAAACACGCAAGCAAAATGCTTTGGTTACAATATCTATCTTGCTATTAAACTATTAAATCCATACTATCTATATACTTATGCGAAATAAAAATCACGTTCACAACGGACACTGCTAGATTAACAAGGTAGATAAATGCTAAAACACTGTTTACTATGGCTGCTTTTAACAGCCGCCCCGTTTATGAGCCAAGCAGAGGAAGCTCAATCAACGCCGCCTACTAATGCTAAAACAGCTTATATAATCGATAACTTGTATACTTTTATGCGTTCAGGCGCCAGTAAAGACTATCGCTTACTCGGTTCTATTGATGCAGGCACGCAACTGACTTTATTATCTGATGAACAAAACGGTTTTATAAAAGTTAAAGATGATAAAGACCGTGAAGGCTGGGTAGAGGCTAAATTCATCAGCGAATCAGCTGGTTTAAAGCAGCAGTATCAAGCGCTTAACAGCGAAATTAGCGCTATGCAAAATAAATTACGCCAAGCGCAAGTAGAATTACCTGAACTACAAGAACAAAACTCACAGCTAAGCGAACAAAATGCTCAGCTGTTAGCACAAATAAGTCAATTACAAGACTCGCTTGCTCAAGAACAACAATTAAAGCAAGCAACCAGTGCTAAAGAAAAGCGTCAGCTACTCACTTATGGTGGTGCTATTGCATTTTTAGGTTTGTTCTTAGGAATTATTTTAACTATTGTGTTATCGCGCAGAAAACGCTATGAAGGTTGGGCGTAAGCGCCACCTATATTGCAGGCATAAAAAAAGCATCAAAAAGATGCTTTTTTTATGCCTGCAATTTTTTATACCTGCAATAATGTACTCAAAGGTTACATATCTAAACGCAGTCCAGGATCTTGTTTTATTTTTTCTATTACCATGTAAGTGTGGTGTGTACCCACTCCCGGAATATCGACCAAATCACCTAATACTTCTCTGTATTCGTCCATATTAGAGACACGAATTTTTAATAAATAGTCGTAACCACCCGCTACCATGTCACATTCAACAACCTGCTTAATTTTAAGAATGTGTTCGCGAAACACTTTAAATACCGCTGTATTTGAGGTGACTAACGATACCTGCACATGCGCCACTAAGCTTTGATTAAGCTTTTCCTCGCTTAACTTTGCAAAATATCCCTCAATGTAGCCTTCTTGCTCCAGACGTTTAACTCTATCTAAACAAGGACTAGGACTTAAATTCACTTGTTTTGCGAGGTTAACATTTGAAATTCTACCATTGCGCTGCAAAACGTCTAAAATTGATATATCGATACGATCAAGCAGGCGTAATCTATTCGGATTAGTCATATCAGTATTTTATATGGATAAGTTAATAATATGCCCTGTAAATTATCGTAAAACGGCAAAATTAACCAGCATATTCTGCTGGATTTTAATTAGAATGCACGCTTTACACCAACAACATTTAGCGGTAATTAACAATTACCCTAAGTCTTAACACTCCTGAGGGTTGCTTATGTTATTCAATGGCGATTTAACAACGACTTGTCCGATCAGACAAAAGATCCGTGACTTCTACCGTATAGATGAAAATGCGGTTATTGATCACATTTTACCACTTGCAGAAGTCGGTGTTAAAGCACGAAGCCGTGCATGGGAAAGAGCTCGCCAAATAGTTTTAAACATTCGTAAAGACCAAGACGGTCAAAGCGGTGTTGATGCGCTATTAAATGAATTTTCACTATCGAGTGAAGAAGGTGTGGTATTAATGTGTTTAGCCGAAGCGCTGCTTCGTGTTCCTGATAAAGCAACTCAAGAAACATTAATACGTGATAAATTAGCAAACGGCGATTGGAGCTCTCACTTAGGTAGTAGTGACTCTTTATTCGTTAATGCCTCGTCTTGGGGATTATTAGTAACCGGTAAAATGGTTAACTATAACGACAAGACTAAAGAGCAACAGTTTGGCATACTCAAAAAAACCATTGGTCGTTTAGGCGAGCCAGTTATACGTAAGTCTGTTAACTTTGCTATGAAGATAATGGGCAAACAGTTCGTAATGGGTCGTACCATTAACGAAGCGATTGAGCGTGCTGCTGAAAAAGAGCAAAAAGGCTATGTATATTCTTACGATATGCTAGGCGAAGGTGCTCGCACAATGAAAGACGCCAAGCGTTACTTTGATAGTTACATGAATGCGATTCATGCTATCGGTAAAGCCGCAAATGGCCGTGGTCCAATAAAAAGCCCAGGTATTTCTGTAAAGTTATCGGCTATTCACCCTCGATATGAGTTCACTCATAGAGAGCGTGTAATGGAAGAAATCGTTCCAAAACTAAAAGAACTAGCCCTTGCCGCTAAAAAATACGATATCGGCTTTACTGTTGATGCAGAAGAAGCTGACCGTTTAGATATTTCTCTTGATGTTATTGAGGCAGTATTTAGCGATGACGATTTAGGCGATTGGCAAGGTTTTGGTTTAGCGGTTCAGGCTTATCAAAAACGCGCTATTTTTGTTATTGAATGGCTGACCGACCTAGCAACCCGTGTGGGTCGTAAAATGATGGTGCGTTTAGTAAAAGGCGCATACTGGGATACAGAAATCAAAACCACACAACAAGATGGTTTAGATTATTTCCCGGTGTTTACCCGTAAAGCAACCACGGATGTATCATATAAAGCGTGTGCGATTAAAATGCTTGAAGCACGTGATGTACTTTACCCGCAATTTGCAACACACAACGCCTACACCGCAGCGACTATTTTAGAAGTAGCCAAAGGTGATAACCAAGGTTTTGAATTCCAACGTCTTCACGGTATGGGTGAATCTTTATTTGACCAAATCGTTGATGAAGAAAAAATTCAGTGCCGCGTATACGCACCGGTCGGCCAACACGAAGACCTACTTGCTTACCTTGTACGTCGTTTACTTGAAAACGGCGCCAACTCGTCATTTGTAAATGCCATTGTAGATACCACACAACCGGTTGAAGCATTATTGCCAGATCCTGTTGAAACACTGCAAGGTTTACGTAATAAATACAACACACAGATAAAAATGCCAATTGATTTATACGGTGAAGAACGTGCCAATTCAAAAGGTATGGACTTAACTGATATTAACGTGATCACCCCGTTTAAAGAAAATTTAGACACTTGGTTTGAAGAGCATTTAATTGATGAAAGCCAAGTACCAGAGGGCGCGCTGGCAGTTAAAAACCCTGCAAACCATAAAGAAATTATTGGCCATATAAAATTACAAAATAGCGATGAAATGAAAGTGTTGCTAGCCAACGCTGAAACCGCATTTGAATCATGGTCACAAACACCGGTAAAAGAGCGCGCCAATTTATTACGTCGCGTTGCTGATATTTTAGAGCGCCATCACGATGAGCTTGTTGCTATCTGTATTAAAGAAGCAGGTAAAGTAGCACAAGATGGTATTGATGAAGTACGTGAAGCCGTTGATTTTTGTCGTTACTACGCAGCCCGTGCTGAAGAGCTTGCGCAAGATGAACGCTTTGAAGCCCGTGGTGTTATTTTATGTATTAGCCCATGGAACTTCCCGCTCGCTATTTTCTTGGGTCAAGTTGCAGCGGCCATTGTTACTGGTAACACGGTTATTGCAAAACCAGCAGAGCAAACCAGCTTAATCGCACTACGTGCCATTGAATTAATGCTATCAGTTGGTTTACCTGAGCACGTTGTACAACCTGTCATTGCTCGCGGTAGCGAAGTAGGTAAAACCATTGTTCCTGATGAGCGTATTCAAGCTGTTATGTTTACTGGTTCAACTGAAACGGGCACGCTTATCTCGCAAACATTAGCGGCACGTAACGATATTCAGGTGCCTTTAATTGCAGAGACTGGCGGCCAAAACTGTATGATTGTTGACTCAACAGCGCTTCCTGAGCAAGTTGTTGATGATGTTATCAGTTCTGGTTTCCAAAGTGCGGGTCAACGTTGTTCAGCATTACGCGTACTCTTTATTCAAGAAGACGTAGCTGATGGCATTATCGATATGCTTAAAGGCGCACTTGCTGAGTTGCATATTGGCGACCCATCATTACTCTCTACAGACGTAGGCCCAGTAATAGATGAAAAAGCGCTTAAAACACTCAACGACCATGTTGAATACCTCAAGGGTAATGCAACACTTCACTATGAGTGTAAAATTCCTGATAACAGCGAAAATGGCGCATTTTTCTTTGCACCACGTTTATACGAAATTAAAGACTTATCGGTATTGAAACGTGAAGTATTTGGCCCGTGTGTGCATGTTATTCGCTTTAAATCGAGTGAGCTTGATAGTGTTGTCGACCAAATCAACAACACAGGTTACGGCTTAACAATGGGTATTCATTCTCGCATTGAAGAACGTTGTGAACATTTAGCGAAAATGTCGCGTGCAGGTAACGTATACATCAACCGTAATATGATTGGTGCCATTGTTGGCGTGCAACCGTTTGGTGGCCGTGGACTCTCTGGTACTGGCCCTAAAGCCGGTGGACCAAACTACCTACAACGCCTAATAAAAGAAAAAGCTTCACCAGATAACGTACAAATGACTAACCTAACGCCAGATGAGCTTGATTTACACCACTACAGTGGCGCAAATGAGCAAGTAGAAAAGCTGATGGTTAACTCTATGCGCGATGAAAAAATCTGGCGTGCAACGCCACTGAATGATCGTGTTTCTGCGGTACGTCAGTTATTAGCGAAAGTAGCGACGGTTGAAATTATTGACGACCTCGCGGACGATTTAGCGTTAACACTTGCCGATGCTCGCGCTCAGTTAAACCGCTTAGAAAAGCACATGCGTAAATATACAACATTGCCAGGGCCAACAGGTGAGTCGAATACACTTCACCTTGAAGCACGTGGTTGTGTGGTTTGTTACGCAGATAAAAGCACCTCATTTAACTTTTGGGCACTGTCGATTATTACCGCACTAGCGGCTGGTAATACGGTCATTACTGTTGCATCTGAAATATTTTACGACGAAGCGGTTGCCTTTAGAGATAAGTTTATTGCAACCGGCGTTGCTGAAGGTGTTTTCCAAGTAGCTAAACCAAACCAGTTACAAGCTATATTGGCACACCCTCACCTAGCGGGTGCGGTAGTTGCTGCACGTTCTTCTCGCTTAGGCTACTTCAGCCAACAGCTTGCACAACGTAAAGGCGCAATACTGCCAGTGATCAGCTCAGAGTATTACGACACGCTAATTAAGCGCCTTATTACTGAAAAAACAATCAGTATCGATACAACGGCATCAGGCGGTAATACCTCGTTAATGACGCTTGTTGAAGATGATGAATAGAAAATAGTCATCATTTAATTAAAAAGGCATCAATTTGATGCCTTTTTTTATTTCTAAATGTGAATTTATTTGTTACTTTCTCTAATCATATTTGTTAATTAGAGTTCACTTTGAAAACCATTCCTACTACACAGCTAAAACCTGGTATGTTTGTACAAAAAGTTGTTAAGCAAACTGGTAATATTAGAATAAAAAACCAAGGCTGGGTTAAAACTCAAAGTGGAATTGATAAATTAATAAAATCTGGCATTTTAGAGGTTGAAATCGATCCTGATAAAATGCTCACCTCTGAAGAATCTGAAACACAACCAACGCCTGCTACTAAGCACGAAATCAAAAAGCGCGATCCATGGTTAATAACCCACAGCGCTGAGCAAGAAATGAGTAAAGCTAAAAAGCTTTACGATGAAGCAAAAAACTTACAAACCAAAGCATTTGGCGATATAGAATCTGGCCGCACTGTTGATGTTGCTCCTTTTAGGGAGCTGGCTAGCGGGTTTATTGACTCCGTCTTTAGAAATCAAGATGCGCTGGCGTGCATTACGCAAATGCGCCAAAAAGATGCCTATTTATTAGAGCACTCGATAAATGTGTCTATTTTAATGAGTATTTTTGCAAAACATCTCAATATTGAAAAACCAATCATTGAAGAACTTGCAACAGGTGCCCTATTGCATGATATGGGAAAAATAAAAATACCTGACGCGATTCTCAACAAACCAGGTCGCTACAGTGACGAAGAATTTAAAGTGATGCAAAATCATGCGCGCTTTAGCAAAGAAATACTAGAAGACGCAGGATTAACGGGGATTGCTGTTGATATCGCAGGTATGCACCATGAGCGCTTAGATGGCAAAGGCTACCCCTTTGGTAAAAAGGGCGATGAAATAAGCCAGTACGTTCGTATGGCCTCTATTGTTGATGTTTATGATGCATTAACCGCTGAACGCGTTTATAAAGCGGGTATGGAGCCGATTAAGGCGTTTAAAATATTAAAACAAGGTTGCCCTGATAGCTTTGATGGCGTGCTACTTAATAAGTTTATTCAATGCATTGGTATTCACCCAGTGGGCACGCTGGTAAAACTTTCCAGCCAAAAAGTGGGGCTGGTGACCCAAAGTAATCCTGCAACACCATTAAAACCAGTCGTAAAAACGTTTTTTAATGCCAAACATGGGCGTTACACTGAAGTTCAAGATATTGACTTATCAAGCAAAAGAACACAAGACACGCTTGAATCAGCAGTGAAACCCAAAGAATATAATATAGATTTAGAGGGTTTTTATAAGCACTCTATCTTTAGTTAATTGGCCACTACTGTGGCCAATCTTGCAGAGCTTTTAAGCTAAATTCATAGCCATCAAAATCAAGTACGCTCTGATCCGGTGCTATTTCTAGCACCCTCAATGCACCAATAGACTCCCCTTCATATAGCTCTCTGCCATTGAGTTTTATCCAGCGCTTATCTGCTGTCGACGAATAAATATGTGCCTGATATTTGATGCTTGGCAACATACTTTGTAGGCCATCCGGCAGTAGCTCAACGGGTTGTACCCGTGATGAATGACGAGAGCCTTGAGTTACTTCGTAGTCGGCTGTTGTTTCTGTGTCATTAACGGCTTGCGCAAACGCATTTTTAAGCGTGTCGGGAACCGTATCTAGTTCAGCGGTTGATTCTGGCTGAGCAGGCACATTTTGATTAAGTGGTTTACCTAACACTTTGTATTTACTCAACTCATCGGCACTGAGTGTTCTTTTCGTTGGCTGAGTTGGTGCACTTTGCGGTTGGCTGCTCGGTGATTGAAAACTAGATGAAACGTTATTCTGCGCCGAGAAATTTTGCGTTTGCCCTTGAGACGCTTGATTAACGCTCATAGGTAAATATTGTCCTTGTGGCGTAAGCAACATTTGCTGCACACCCGTTGGGGTTTGTACATAAACCAACTGCCCTGCCAGTGGCACAGAATTGTTAGGCGCAGCTGTTACAAGGGGCGCTTGAGGGGTTGTTACTGTTTGAGCAACCGTTCTTTGTACCTCTTCTTCGCTTGTTGGTTTTTCTACAACCCCTGACTCTTTTTGACTAAGGTCATTTTGAACAGGCTCATTTTTAACGGTTACGTTTTCTTGTTGCGCCCACTTGCCGACAAAGAAGCCACTGCCCAATATACCCGTTGCCAATAAACTTCCTGCGAGTAAAAAACTAATTCGACGATAGGTCATCAACTGGCGTTGTTGTTTTAATTGTTGCGCTTGCAAGTCATATTGCTCAGCGCTCATAGTATCGTGCTTTGACTGCTTTAACGCATCTAATAAATAAGACATGAATCACCTAACTAAAAAATAAAAGACAGGCCAATTCCTGCACCAAAAAGCATTAACGCAGCAGCGCTATAAGGCCAAATCGAACCTGTTTTACTCACCTTATTATTTGTAACAATAAAGTCGATAGGTAAAGATTCACTCGCCGCTTGCTTAACAATATCACTGCCAACAATTTCTTGTTGTTTCGAAAATGCCCCTACTAATGCGCGTTCACACACCAGATTCATTAATCGTGGCACACCGCCTGTGAGCTGATGCACCATTTGCATTGCTTCCATTGAAAATATTTTCTTGTCACAACCTGCAATATGCAGCCGATGTTGAATATAAGCAATGGTTTGCCCTGGTGTTAGTGCTAACAAGTGATATCTGGCAGTAATACGCTGTGCCAGTTGCCTTAACTCATTTCGCTTTAGAAGTACCTGTAACTCAGGCTGCCCAACTAATACTATTTGTAATAACTTTTTATGGTCGGTTTCGATATTGGTTAATAAGCGAAGTTGTTCAAGCACATCGGGGGCAAGTAGCTGTGCTTCATCAATAATTAAAATAGTATGCCCCCCCGCTTTATTATTAAACTCAAGGTGCTTTTTAATCACATCCGTTAGACTTTTCAGCGTGGCATTTTTGGCGTCGTAAGTTATTTGTAATTCATCGCAAATACTGGCTAACAGTTCAAGTTCTGATAACGCAGGATTATGGATCATGGCTACTTGGGTATTTTCAGGCAGTCGCTCTAACATACTACGTGTTATGGTGGTTTTACCCGTCCCCACTTCACCAGTTAGCAGCACAAAGCCACCGTCTTCACCTAGTCCATAGGTAAGGTGTGCTAATGCTTCTTTGTGGCGTTCACTTAAAAATAAGTAGTGGGGATTAGGCGAAATTGAGAATGGTTTTTCTTGTAAACCAAAATAGCTTAAATACACCTTTATAGTCCTTGGTCGTTAATTCACGGCCTATAATGGCAAAAAAATAGCCTGGGTGACAACTACAACCAGGCTTTATTATTAAAATAGTGTAAATAAAAAGGCTAAACTAAATAAAAGCGCATTTTTAGATTCGCTAATATATTAATTAACTACTTCTCATAGCGTACTAGGCGTAAATATACGTTACTTGTTTTAGCATGTAAGCTATTTAAACCACTGGAGAATTGATAAACCCATGCCGAATTTATATTGCTAATACCCGAGGTATTAGACCAATAATTTTGCGACTGCGTTGCTAAAAAAATACCCGCATTAATACTTGGATCGGTACAACGGTGATCTACTATACTAGCTAACTCTTTAATACTCGGCACTTGCCAGTCGTTATAATTTGCCGTGGTGTCATTAAGTGCGCCTTTAAGTGAAGCTTGCCAATTTAATGGTTGAGTATCGCCATCGCAGCTAGTTGTTTCGCTATTATAAACTTGACCATAGTTACAGCGCTGCCACATTAGCCCTGTTTTAGTATCTGACACAGTGCCATCAATATTAATCACAAATCGGTCGGTATCATCGCTAGTCGCTACCTCTTCATAACACTGCTGCGCTGCAAGTGACTGGCATAATCCCAAGGCTAATAACATAGAGACTTTAATTAATTTCATAATAATCACCTTAACGATTTCTAACTAAGCGCACGTAAGCGGTATTATCTTTTGGATAGGCTAAATCATTGCCATCCATCATATCGATAGTGTAAGCCTGAGATAAACTGGCACCATCAACAGCCGTTTGCGAAGTCCAGTAGCGTAAATGCCCTACACTGTTAGTCGATGGTGTATTAGGGAAAAATGCAGTATCTATCAATACGTTTTGCCCTTGTTTACCGTAATCAATTAAACCTAAAAGTTCAGTATAAGTGGGTAAACGCCAGTTACTGCCGCCACAAAAATCAAGCGCATTAACTTCATCAATATAGGTTTGTAATCCACAATCAGTATCGCTCGGGCATGTGGTATTATCACTACCCGCTACATCGCCACTATTGACAGTCCCTTGCCAAATATAACGGTTTTGTCCATCACGCAACGAAGTATTTGGTAACACACCGGAATAAGGGCTTTTCACTTCCCAAACAAGGCCGGTAGTATTATCACGAATACAGCTAAAGTTTTGCGCATCATCGAGAAGCTCATCGGCAAACTCATTAAGTTTGGTGTAATCAAAAGCCAGATTCCCTTTACCCACTTTACCTAAACGACTGGCAAAACTATCGCGCCCAAGATCAGCATCTTGAGCTGGAAATTCATCATTATTACAATTAATTCGCTGAGTATTGTTATAACACTCTCCTACCCCTGTATCATTTATTAACCCAAGCGCTTTGGGTGTTACATCAATAAATACGGTATCTGTGTCGGTGCGCCCTTTTAAGTCCATAACTTGTACTTCAAAGCTAAGCGTTGCATTTAAATCAATATCAGAGGCAAAAAAGCTGGCAGTACATGACTGTGATTCAATCAGGGTTTCTGTATTACCGGTAAGTTGTTGCCACTTACATTGATAAGATTGAGTTGCCGCTTCACTGGCTGTGGCATCTAAAATAACCTTATCAAACTCTTCTACTGTTTGATTAGCGCCTGCATCGGCAATAATCACTTGAGCTGTTTTATTAAGGGTCATATCAAATTGTGATGCAGATACTCCGCCCTCATCATCTGTTACGGTGAGCTGCCATTTTAAGTTGGTGTTATTTTCTAATAATGGATGAGGAAAACTAAGCGTTGGATTGGTATAGCTATCAATTGTTAAATCCGGCCCTGACAATAATTGCCACAAATAACTGCTAATTTCGCCATTTTCATCGGGGTCTGTGGAAGTTAAACCACTAAGGGTTACAGTATCCTTATAAACTGAGGGCAAGTTTGCAGGAGCAACTTGAGTAACAACAGCAAGAGGAAGCTGATTATTAGAGGCAATGAAAACACTCAAGTCGTCATTCACTAAACTGCCATCTGACGTTTGATAGCTAACTCTTAATACCAGTTCACTGTCAGACTTTACATCTGGTGCAGTAATGGTTTGTTCAGCCCCTTCAAGCGGAAACACATCTATAATAGGGCCACTTACACGCTGCCAAGTAAATGTACCATCTGCAGGAGAGCCTTTTGCAGAAATAGTAAACTCTGATTTTTCTACAACTTGAAGATCGTTACCTGCAAATACTGATGTTTTTATATCACTGTTATCAGCACCGCCTCCCCCTCCGCATGCAGCCAAAAGCAAGCATGACATAAGTGGTATTAACGAAATTACTCTCATACTCAGCACCTTTTTGTCTTAAAATTATCTAATAAAACTATTAAGCAAAAAAAATGCCATTATAAATTATAAATAGCTATCTTGATGAATACGAACAAATAATTTAGTGCCAACTTTACTGTAATCTACTTTATATTCGCGGCCATCTAAGGATTGAATAAACAACAATTGTTTTTCTTCGCTAAATACATCAGCACTAGTAATATAAACAACGTCGAGGTAACGCTCTTTTGCATCTCGGCGGTTTTTTGGCAGTTCTTCTTTAAATGGCTCAAGACCATTACCTGTTACTTTAATTTTAGGGTGAGTCTCACCATTAACAATCACTAAATCTAGTTTTCTGTCTTTATGTATTATGGTGTTTCGACCACTTTTAATGAAAGATCTGTCTTGGCTCATAGTTATTCCTAATCCCGCAGTGAGTGCTTATATTATTATTTACACTGCGACTTTATAAACTGAGAGGGATCGCGCTTCCATTTATTTAAATTTGCGCTAAATTCCCAAATATCACTTTCTATTACACTCGCTGGTAACAGTAAGTCATACCCTGTTAAAAGCTGAAGATGTTTAGCCCTATTAGCAAACATCGCTATAAGCCCATTATAGTCAATTCCTTTTTTTGACCTATATTTATTATCTTCAACTAACCATTCTGATGGGCAATGCCCATTTTTGCAATTTTTTTGAACAACTTGCATAAAGAAATGTCGCTGCTCTATCAACAATTTACCCGCAATTCTTGGAGCTAAAGCAGACAAGAATGAATCTATATCATTTAACTTAATACCAATCGCATTAAGCTCAAGGTAATCAATGCCATTATCAACCTTAGGTATACCACAATGGTGCAAATTCTCTGGGTGTATATGCCATTGTCCATACTTATGCTGATATATTAATTGCTGCTCAGTTAAAATAATACTATAAAAAGGTTCTTGTGTTTTAAAAAAGCCAATTAAAATTGCAGCAATACATAAACTTACTAAAAAAATTTCGATAATACTTATTTCGCCTGGGCGTAATAAATTAAACAGCATGATAATAATCAAGCCAATGCTGCCGACCACTAATATTTCAATTCCATTTTTAGCGCCTTGCGCTCGGTATTTTAGTATTTGTTTATTTATATTAGCCATACTGAAAAAACGCCATATAAAATATAAACATAATAATAGCCCACAATACTAACTTTCTCAGCGTTAAACAGCGTTTGCATGATGTTTTAAAGCTCATCAATTAACTCCCATTATTACTGTTAAATATGCGCAATGACTAAGTATCAGTTATTTTTACGCTTAACGCACAAATTAATGAGATACATAACCGCCTTTTTTTGTCCTGATTTCGTACAATACTTATAATCTATTTTCAGGTATGAAAACAATGCACTCTAAACAATCAGGTAAAGCCTTATTTCCATTTATTATTTCGTTACTAATAATTTTTAGCGTTTATTTGTATTTTCCCGCATCACAGGGCGAGCAAGCCAATTACTCGGCAATGACAACGCAAGTCTCTGCCCACACGGTAAGATCGCAAGAAAACGCAATTATGATTGAAGCCATTGGCAGTGCTCGTGCTAATCAGGCTATCTACATTAAAAGCGCCCAAAACGATTATGTCACTAGCATTTACTTTGAAGATGGCGACTTGGTCAGCAAAGGACAAAAATTAGTACAACTGCAAAACCAACAAGAACAATTTGCAGTAAAAGAACTTAGCATTAATTTACAAGAAGAAAAACGTCAATTAGCCAGACTGACCGAGCTTTCTCGCTCGCAAGCGACGGCCAAGTCATTGCTTGAAGAACAACTCGCTCGCGTTGATGCCAGCGAAGCACAACTTGAAAGTGCTAAAACCAAACTCAATGAAATGGCCATCACCGCGCCTTTTTCTGGGTTACTGGGGAAACGCGAAATATCGGTGGGTGCGTATATTAATAATAGTACTGTGATCACAACCCTCGATGACATTAGTATTATAAAAGTTGATTTTAAAGTGCCTGAAAAGTATTTAGCTCAATTGAAAAACGGAATGATTGTTCGCACTCAAAACGATGCTTACCCTGATCAAACCTTCAGCGGTAAAGTAACCCATATAAGCTCACGTATCGACTCAATCACTCGCAGTGTAGAAGTAACAGCCAGTTTTGCTAATAAATCAGGTTTACTTCGCCCAGGTATGTTGCTTAAAACTGCACTAGAGCTAAGCAGTAACCAAGCGCTGATGGTGCCTGAAAAGGCCATTATTCCTCTGCAAGATAAGCATTACGTTTTTCAAATTGAAGATGGCATAGCAAACCGTAAAGAAGTACATGTTGCAAGTAGAAATAATGGCTGGGTTGCGATAGACAAAGGGTTAAGTAATGGCGAGCAAATTGTTACCGAGGGAATAATTAAAATTCGCTCAGGTAGTAAAGTAAGCGTTAAGGGGTAACACGTGAAAATTACCGATACTAGCGTCAAACGCCCCGTTTTTGCGATTGTTATTAACTTACTGTTACTCACATTTGGCTTAGTTGCTTTTAGCATGTTGCCTTTGCGAGAGTATCCAGATATTGAAACACCGATTGTAAATATTAGTACTGAATATACCGGTGCATCTGCCGAAATTATTGAAACAAAAATAACGCAAGTTATTGAAAATCGTATTTCGGGCATTGAAGGTATTAAAAGTATTAACTCATCGAGTCGTAATGGCCGCTCAAACATTACCATTGAGTTTAATATTACCCGTGACATAGACGATGCCTCCAACGATGTGCGTGAACGTGTAGCGCGTGCACTAGATAGCCTACCCGAACAAGTGCGTCCTCCTGAAGTATCAAAATCAAATAGTGACGAAAGCCCTATCGCGTGGTTTGTACTTAACAGCGAAACCATGGATTCATTGCAACTTTCTGATTATGCACAGCGTTTTATTGTAGATCGATTAGCCGTTGTTGATGGCGTATCGAATGTGCGCATTGGGGGGGAGCGAAAGTATGCCATGAAAGTATGGCTTAACCGCCAAGCGATGGCCGCCCGTGGTATTACCTCCAGTGATATTGAGCAAACACTGCGTAGTGAAAATGTAGAACTTCCGGCCGGTGAAATTGAATCAGTTGATCGTGATTTTACCGTTCGCACTGCCCGCAGCTATAAAAACCAACGTGATTTTCAAAACCTAGTTATTAAACGAGGTGAAGATGGTTATTTAGTGCGTCTAGGCGAAGTGGCTGACGTAAAACTAGAAGCCGCCGATGATGAAAGTTTATTCCGAGGTAATGGCCGTAATATGATTGGTATGGGTATTGTTAAACAAGCCAAAGCCAATACCCTAACTGTGGTTGATAACGCCCGCAGTGAACTGGAAAAAATAAAACGTAATTTACCTGAAGGCACCACCATAGAAGACAGTTATGATTCTTCGGTATTTATTAAAGAGTCAATTAATGAGGTTTATAAAACTTTAGCAATTTCTATGGGGTTAGTCGTGCTTATTATCTTTATATTTTTAGGTAACATTCGCGCCACTCTTATTCCCACGGTCACAGTACCGGTCGCCCTAGTCAGTAGTTTCATGTTTTTATTAGCAATGGGTTATTCAATTAACTTATTAACTCTACTAGCACTGGTGTTAGCAATAGGCTTAGTGGTCGATGATGCCATTGTAATGCTAGAGAATATTCACCGCCGTATTGAACTTGGTGAACCGCCTTTATTGGCAGCTTATCGCGGCGCACGTGAGGTAGGCTTTGCAATTATAGCCACCACCTTAGTGCTTATATCCGTGTTTGTACCATTAGTGTTTATGGAAGGACGAATTGGCGCACTATTTACAGAGTTTGCTATGGCAGTAAGTGCTGCCGTGTTTTTCTCTAGTATCACTGCGTTGACACTCTCTCCGGCGCTGTGTTCAAAAGTGTTAAAGGCCTCTGAAAAAGAAAGTAAGTTTAGCCAAGTTATGGACCGTTTTTTTACTAAATTAGAAAATGGATACCGTAACGCTTTAGCGTCAAACATGACCCGTAAATGGGGCTTAATGCTGAGCTTAGTTTTGGCTGGGTTTGTTAGTTATTCATTATTTTTACAAATACCCTCTGAACTTACCCCTAAAGAAGACCGTGGCACTTTCTTTGTGCTTATGAATGGCCCTGAAGGGGCAAGTTATGAAAATAACGCAGCTAATATGGCAAAAATTGAAGAGCGCTTGATGCCTTATTCTGAATCTGGCGAACTAAGTCGAGTGCTTGTTCGAGTCCCAGGTTGGGGTGGCAGTGGCGGCGTGGCTATTGTTGGCATGGCTGACTGGGATAAGCGCAAACGCTCAACATGGGAAGTCATGGATGAAATAAGCGGCAAAATGCAAGAGGTCACCGACGTTCGTGCATTTGCTATTATGCGCCGTGGTATTGGCGGAGGTGGTTCATCTCGCCCTATTGAATTTGTTTTGCAAGGTAATGATTATGCTCAACTTGCCGATTGGCGAGATAGAATTATTAAACGCGCTGAGAAAAACCCTGGATTAGTGCGTATTGATCATGATTATAAAGAAACCTTCCCTCAGTTTTTAGTCAGTATTGATAAAAATAAAGCCGCTGATTTAGGCGTATCAGTCTCTGATGTGGGTCGTACACTTGAAACCATGCTTGGCCAACGCCGTGTAACCACCTTTATTGACCGCGGTGAAGAATACGATGTAATTTTAAAGGGCACAAAACAAGACTTTGCCAACCCGACTGATATTTCAAATATTTACCTAAAATCACGTAGCGGAGAACTTGTTCCTCTTGATAGCCTTATTAGCTTAAAAGAAGAAGCCACCGCCTCGCGTTTAAACCGTTATAACCGAATGCGTGCAATTACTTTAAGTGCCAACCTCGCTGATGGTTACACGCTAGAACAAGCACTAAACTTTTTAAACAAGGTTGCCGCAGAGGAAAACGACATTGATGGTGCCATTGACTATAAAGGTGAGTCGCAATTGTTTTATGAAGGTGCCTCAGCCATGACCTATGTGTTTGTGCTGGCATTAACCGTGACCTTTTTAGTACTGGCAGCTCAGTTTGAAAGTTTTATGCATCCATTTGTTATTATGTTAACTGTGCCACTTGGTTTAATGGGTGCCATGTTTGGGCTGTGGAGTATGGGGTTAACGCTTAATATATACAGCCAAATAGGTATTGTTATGCTCATAGGGTTAAGTGCTAAAAACGGTATACTGATTGTTGAATTTACCAACCAGTTACGTGATAAAGGCGTAGAGTTTAGTGAGGCTATTTTACAAGCGGCTACACAGCGTTTGCGCCCTATTATTATGACTTCCCTAACAACGGTTATGAGTGCCGTACCTTTGGTGTTGGCTTCCGGTCCAGGCTCGGAAAGTAGAATGGTAATTGGTGTGGTAGTATTTACCGGCGTAACGGTGGCAACCATACTAACTCTGTTTGTGGTGCCAGCCGCTTATTACACACTAGCGCGAAACACACAATCACCTGAGTTTTTACAACAAAAACTTGATAAGCAAGCCGCTGAAAAACCGCTTAAAGAGATCTAAGTCACTCAGAGCGTCGTAACTAGCTGTTACGGCGCTTTATTCAGTGCACATATCCCTAACAATTGAGGAAGTACTTATGAGTTCGACCACAGAAGTAGCAACACTCGGCGGCGGCTGTTTTTGGTGTATTGATGCAGCATTTAGGCGTGTAAAAGGTGTACTCAGTGTTTGCTCTGGTTATACTGGTGGACATACTGATAACCCAACATACAAAACTATTTGCACTGGCAACAGTGGCCATGCAGAGGTAATTAAGGTTGAATTTGATGCCAGAGTTATCAGCTTTGAAACCTTACTCGCGATGTTTTTTACCCTACACGATGCCACACAACTAAATCGCCAAGGTAACGATATAGGCACTCAATACCGCAGCGTTGTGTATTATCATAATGAGCAACAACAAGTACAAACACAGGCAGTTATTGCAGAGCTGCAAAGTCATGTTAGCGAACCTATAGTGACTGAGGTGAGCCCAGCAACCACTTTTTACCCCGCAGAGCACTACCATCAGGACTATTACAATGAAAATCCTGAGCAGGGCTATTGCAGTATTTTAATTGCACCCAAATTACATAAGTTTGAAACCGAATTTAGCGAGTTTTTAAACGGGTAATATATTAAAAAGCCCGATTTAAATCGGGCTTTTGTATATTAATAAACACTATATTAGCGATTAAAACTGATAATTTGCCCCTACAAAGAAAGTTCTTCCTGCGCTGTTATAACCTAATAGCTTACCACTGGCAGCAAAGCCCGTCGCAGCAGTAAAATATTCTTTATCAGTAATATTCTCTATTCGAGCAGCTAACGACAAATTATCTAGCAATTGGTAATTGGCTGCTATATTAAATACCGTATAAGCAGCGAGCTCCGAGTCATAATACGCAATCGAAGGACGCGATGAGCGATATTGCATATCCAAGCTGGCATCAAAATCACCCCATGTTTTAGCGAGTTGATAATTAAACGATTCAGAAGGTCTACGTGGTAAATCGGTATTCGTTTTTTCATCTGTAGCGTCTAAAAAGCTAAAATTAACCGAGTGTTCAAAGCCTAGCGCTGAAAACTCTGCCGACAGCTCAAATCCCTGCATAGATACTTTATCTATGTTAGTGGCAATATATTTACCTGAGTCTGCATCATAATTATTACTAATCAAATTATTGATACGGTTATCGAAAATAGCAATATCATAACGGCCCCATTGGGTTTCTAAAGTTATACCAAGCTCATTATTTAAGGCTTCTTCAGGTTTAATATTATTGTTTGGTAAATAGTACGGGCTGTTAGTCACAAACGCATTAATTAACGAAGGAGCTCTAAATGCAGTACCGTGATTTAAACGTAGTGTTACATAGTTATTTGCTTTGTAACCAAGTCCTGTACTGTAAGTGTTTGCACGGCCATGGAAGTCATAATCATCGGTTCTAACAACCGCATTTGCTAACCATTTGTTATGGCTATAAAACGCGCCTATAAACAACGCCTTATTATCGCGTTTTTCTTCTGATGACGTTGCTGACGAGTTTGATAAATCCTCAGATAAATAATTAAAGCCACCCGATAGTTCAAGTTCTTCAGTAAGGGTATAAAGCCCTCGATATTCAAACTCAACACGCTCTGTGCTATACACTTGCTGCACATCGGTACCTGTTTGGGTATTTTCTTCTTGCGAAACGCTCACCGAAGTACTTTGGCTATATACATCAGAGGCTTTGTTCCAGCCTAGCTTAGCGGTGTAATTTTCAAAGTCGTAGGCATCGTTACCCCATGCATTATCATATTGTGCTTCACCTTCACTATACTGAGATTGCAGGCTCAATTGGCCTAGCTCAGCAAGTTCATAAGCTAAATTAAAGCCAATGTTTTTATTTTTGTAGCCATCATCATCATGATCTTTTGTGTACTCAGCCGCTGGATCTTTGCCAGTTACATCAAAACCATCCGTCTCTTCGTAGCCTAAATTATAATTAAAGCTAAGCGCCTCTTTTACAAGCCCACCAGCAAGCTGATAATTACTGTAGCTATGGCTGCCTAAAGTAGCCGAAAGCGAGTTATTTGAGGCTTTACGGGTG
Source organism: Pseudoalteromonas issachenkonii (assembly GCF_002310795.1). NCBI lineage: Bacteria > Pseudomonadati > Pseudomonadota > Gammaproteobacteria > Alteromonadales > Pseudoalteromonadaceae > Pseudoalteromonas > Pseudoalteromonas issachenkonii. The sequence continues at coordinate 875,880 of NZ_CP011030.1, read as the reverse complement.
ATAATATTAATTACTCCGGCTACCGCATCGGAGCCATAAATAGCAGCTCTTGCCCCTTTAATAAGCTCAACACGCTCGATACTGTTAACTGGAATATTCGTCAGCGATACACTACCTGAACTTGCATCGCTCACTCTTACGCCATCAACCAATACTAAGGTATATTTAGCGCTGGCCCCGCGAACAAATATATCTGCCTTTTGACCTAACCCACCATTACGAACAATATCTATCCCAGCTATGGTATTTAATATTGCTGGTAAATCTCGGTAATTCGCTTTTTCAATATCAGCGCGCTCGATAACTGCAACACTTGCTAATACATCATTTATAGGTTGTTCAAATTTATTCGCAGTAACGGTTATTTTTTCAATGGTTTGTTCTGCAGCAGATACAGAAATAGAGAGTGCAGCCGAAATGGCCACACCCAATGCAGTTTTATTTAACATCATGTCCCCTATCTCTGCCCACCGCAAAGATGTTAGTAAGTAAGATTAAATCAAGGCCGGTCTCCGGACTCAGTTACCATAATTTAATACAGCATAACTTTACCGTTGCGGGGGCAGTGTTGGGATTGACTTCATCAATGAAAACGCACCAACTTCCCGATTATCCTACTAAAAAAATCACACCATTGAAGTGTTTAGCAAGCACCTTGAAAATAGGCTGCTATTGTTATCTGTTTACTAAAAAAAGTCAACGGACGTCTAAACATCTAAAAACCCAAAGATTCAAGGTTCTGGATACGGGGTTCGGGGTTCGGGGTTCGGGGTTCTGGGTTCGGGGTTCGGGGTTCGGGGTTCGGGGTTCGGGGTTCGGGGTTCGGGTTCGGGGTTCATCATAGATTTAAAAATAAAAAAGCCAAACAATATAACGTGTTTGGCTAAATACATGTTGCTTTGAGCTCAGCACCTATAGTGCCGAGCTCGAGGCAATAAATTAATCGCGGAAGTTTTTAAACTGAAATGGTTGACCTAAATCAGCAGTGCGTACAACTTGCATAGCCGCTTGTAAGTCATCACGCTTTTTACCTGTTACGCGAACTTCTTCACCTTGAATGGCCGCTTGTACTTTTACTTTAGAGTCTTTGATGGCTTTTACTACTTTTTTAGCCATGTCTTTTTCGATACCCTGTTTAAGTGCAACGTTACGAAAAACATTTTTGCCCGCACGAGAAATATCTTGTAGCTCTAAGCTTGCAACATCCATCCCACGTTTAGAGATTTTACTCGCTAAAATATCAAATAACTGCATTACCTGAGCATCTGCTTCAGCTTTTAATTTAATTGTTTTATCGTTTAGCTCTATTGATGCATCAACGCCTCTAAAATCAAATCGCGTTTCTAGTTCACGGTTGGCGTTATCAACCGCATTTTTTGCTTCGTTCATTTCTACTTCAGATACAATATCAAATGAAGGCATAGCGTTCTCCTAACTATCTAATCTTAATTTTATGCCGCAATTATAACGTTAAAATGATAAATCTTTACATTTTTCTGCATTTTGTTCAGGTGCGATACTAAATTAGTTTGATATACTGAGGCTTCTTTTTTATACGATTTTAGGAATTTTCGTGACAAGGCGTGTTTACCAAGCAATTTTTTTAATTAGTATTGTTGCGTTTACCTTCTTATTTGCTAAAGAGGTAAAGGGCGCGGCAAACTTATTTCCGCATGTTGATAAAGTAGCGCATTTTGGTATCTTCTTTTTACTTGCCATTATTATGGATAAAGCGTTTAAACTCCCATTATATGCACAAATACTATTACTCGCTGGTTACGGTGCAGCAATAGAAATTATGCAAGATAGCCTTCCTTACAGACAAGCATCACTGGCCGATTTTGTTGCCGATTTTATTGGTGCAGCGAGCTACTTTTTAGCTAAAGCCCTGTTAACACTGCGTAAAAAGAAGCATTATGGCTAACATACTTGTTGTAGGTGATGGCGCTATTGGCTTGTTATTTAGCCATTTTTTAGCCAAACATCACGCTATATATATACTTACTCGAAAAGGCACAGTTAATACTCGCTTTTACAGCCACAGTAACGCTGCGTCTGAAAAAATTAACGCCACTTTTATCTCACAAGAGCAGTTATCTCAAACTCCTGAATTTGATATTGTTTTATTCACGGTAAAAGCGTTTGCAGTGCAACAAGCCTATGCTCAAGTAAAACCTTATCTAGGCAATAATACCCATATTATACTGAGTCATAATGGCATGGGTAATGTTGAACAATTAAATGAACAGCTAACAAAGCAGCAGTCGTTGTACTTTTTAACCACCAGCATGGCTGGATTTAAGTCAAACCCTAATATTGTGCAACATACCGGAAACGGGCAAAGTGTATTAGGGGGCTGTAATCAACTAGCTATTCAAAATATTCAACAGCTTAGTGCGCAATTACACACTATTCCGCAGTTAATTGTCAGTAACAATATTGAACAACTACGGTTTGAAAAGCTACTGGTTAATATTGCAATAAATCCATTAACCGCTCACCACAATATAAAAAATGGTCAGTTACGTGCACCGCAATACAGTAGTGCAATTATTAATTTATTAGCTGAGGCATGCCACATTGCAACCGCGCTAAAACTCAATATTAAGCTTATAGATGCCCTAGAGCGGGCTTACAAAGTAATGAGTTTAACTGCCGAAAATTACTCTTCGATGCATCAAGATGTAATGCACAATAGACAAACAGAGATCATGGCGATTTGTGGCTATATAAGTGAGCAAGGAAAACTGCACCATATTGCAACACCTTATAATGACGCCTTACTTACTGAAATTTTGGCAAAAAAAAGCGCGGACTAAATCCGCGCATCTAATATATTAAGCCATTAAGGACGATATACTCTAACAGTGGTAAAGCCTTCTTCGTGAAGAATAAGCGCTTGTAATTGGCTCATTACTCCTTTTTGGCAATATAAGTAATAATCTTTGCCTTTAGGTAAATCGCCAAACTTTGTTGCTAAGCGGAAAAACGGTAAGTGGATAACTTCAATACCTTCAATTTCCAGCGGCGCCGCATCTTCTTCTTCAGGCGAGCGAATATCAACAACAACCGCTCCTTCAGGTAACTCTGTAACTGATTCTGCCTCTTTAAGCTCTTGCTTAGCCTCAACATCAATATCGCGCACATCCATAACACGGGCGTTATCAATAACGGTATCTAACACATCAAAGTCAAACTTTTCTTCTTCTGCTTTAATTACTTCAATTTTGGCTTTAACTGTCGGCTTTTTAGAGATCACACCGCAGTATTCAGGCATCGTCTCTGCCATTTCTGCAGTGCCTATTTGGCGCGCTATATTGATGATTTCTTGCTTATCATGTTGGATAAGTGGGCGTAAAATCAGCGTTTCGGTTACGCGGTCAATCACACTTAAGTTAGCTAAGGTTTGACTAGACACCTGACCTATACTTTCACCCGTAACCAATGCTTGAATATTTAGTTTTTCAGCGACGGCACTACCCGCTCGCATCATCATACGTTTAAGGACAACGCCCATTTGGCTGTTCTCAACGTTTTCTAAGATTTCAGCAACCACTGGCTCAAAATCAACAGTAATAAACTTAACTTTGTGAGTAGAGCTGTATTGTTTCCATAGATAGTAACTCGCTTGTTTAACCCCAATTTCATGAGCAGCGCCACCTAAATTAAAGAATAAAAAGTGCGTGCGAGCACCTTTACGGATCATTTGATAACTGGCAACGCCAGAATCAAACCCACCAGACATAAGCGATAATACATCGTCTTGTGTTGGCAGTGGAAAGCCCGCCATTCCTAAATGCGTTTGCGTTACTATGTAGGCTTTTTCGTCTTTAATTTCTAAACGAATCGTTACTTCTGGGCGACTTAGCTTTACTCGAGCCCCTTCAACATGTTGATTAAGCCCGCCACCAACGTAACGCTCTAGCTCAGTTGAAGTAAAATCATGTTGACCTATGCGCTTAGCGCGGACACAAAAGGTTTTACCAATAATAGTGTGACCAACTAGCTCAATAGTTTTTTGATAAATGTCATCAATCGTTTTAAAGTCTGTTTCAGTCACTTCAATAAACTGCACGATGCCAGGTATACGTTGTAAGCTGTCGATAAAATCAAGGCGAGTTTGAGCATCGTCAAGTTTTGTTACAACTGAAATGTTATCCCAGTTATTACGTACCTGTACTTTTTCGTCAACACGACGCAATACAATTTTAATGTTATTTTCTAACACTTTAGTAAAGCGTTTACGGACTGAACGGCTTTTAATGGCTATTTCAGGGTGAAGTTTGACGATAAATTTAAGCATAGTTTAACTCTTAGACTGCGGGAATTCGCGCACCCAGGTATTGGGCGCGGCGGATTATAGCAAAAAATTTAGCGCCTAGGAACTAACCAACTTAACGGGCTTAAGGATTCTGGGGAGCAGCATTTGCTAAAAGTGCGTACTTGTCTCTTAACTGATTAATTTTATTTGCGCTTTTTTCGGTGCTGTAGGCTTTAAATAAAGTCAGTACTTTTACAATACCAGGGTAAATATCTTGCTCAACCAGCACACCACTGAGTCTTCTTGCTTTCATATAGGGTGTCCAAAAGCTGACCGTTAATTTTAACGTATGAGCAAGTTCGATAGCATCTTGTTCATCAATGGCAATAATTTCACTGTCGCGTAAAGCCAAAATGATGTTACGCACCTGCTCAAGTAACTCTTGCTGAAAATCAATGTAACCCTGTTTTAAATGACTATCGCGAGCGAGAATATCGCCAAGGTTGTCGTAAAAAAAATGATAGCGCCACATCAATTCAAATAGCGAATCTAAATAAGGACCTAAGTGTTCAAAAGCATCGTCGCCTTGATCGACCGGCTTAAAATGAGTACTTAAATGGTCACGATAAAGTGCAAATATATGGCGAATAATGTCTTCTTTATTTTTAAAGTGGTAGTACAGATTACCCGGACTCATACCTAAACTCGATGCGATATGATTAGTAGATATTGCTCTTTCACCATGTTCATTAAACAATGAAATACTGGTTTGAATTATTTTATCCTTGGTATTCATATACTCATTACTCAATTTTCGAAAATACGATGCTGCATTAAAATAATCCGCCTAGTATAAACAAATCATTGCATTTGTAACACTGCGCAGCTGCAGTTATATACAATTTACTCACAAGGCTGCTTTGCACACTAAACACTGCTACACTACGGCTAAAAATAATAACACAGTAAATATTATGAAAGTGACCGCAATCTACCCAGGCACATTTGACCCTCTTACCAACGGCCACACTGATTTAATTCAGCGTGCGGCTAAAATGTTCGATACCGTTATTGTGGCTATTGCTCATAACCCAAGTAAAAAACCGTGTTTTACTTTAGAAGAACGCGTTGATTTAGCAAATGAGATTTTAAGCCATTTAGATAATGTAAAAGTCATTGGCTTTTCAGGGCTACTCGCCGATTTAGCCCGTGACCATAATGCTAATGTATTGATCAGAGGCATAAGAGCGGTTTCTGATTTTGATTACGAGTTTCAGCTCGCGAATATGAACCGCCGTTTAAACCCTGATTTAGAAAGCGTATTTTTAACGCCCGCCGAGCGCAATACCTTTATATCATCAACACTAGTAAAAGAAGTAGCACGCCATAACGGGGATGTGAGTGAGTTTGTTGACACCATAGTAATGAAAGCCCTGCAGTCAAGGCTGGGTAAAACCAAGCACTAAACACAACACCTAGCGTATCATTACATTGCGCTAGGTAGCTTCGCTCTTGCTGGAAACAGAACGTTCTTAAGCCTCACTAAACCCAAAAAATCTTTATTGATAAATAGTGCCAATGCCATTATAAAATCAAAGAGAATAACGCCAAACCCATATGCAGCCCAAAACCACCAATAGTCACTGTTTGCTTTAACTTGAACATCATAATGCATTCCTAAAAATAAACAGGTATTAACACCCAACCCCAGCATTAAGTAATAAAAAGCAATAGGCGTGTTTTGCAACGTGATTTTTCGCCATAAAAAAAGTATCAAAATAGTTGTGAGATCAAATATGAAATAATCTTTATAAGTAGAAGTTTCGAGGCTTAAAAATGCACTTAGAAAATAAGAAATCATCATTATTAATGAAATATGCAGTAAGCTTTTATCTTGTTTATTAATGCTCGAAGAAAGGTTAAATAGAAAAGCGATTAAAAATAACCACAATATAAAATTACCTAAATTCTCGCCAACTTTAACAAGTAGCCATAATAAATCTGTCATTATGGGCTTTTAAACTCAGCGCGTAATCTAAATAAACGACCTTTAAGTTTCATTAGCCCTAAAAAGTCTTTATTGATAAAAATAGCAATAATCATTAGTAAATCAACAACATTAACCCCCATAGAGTACAGGCTCCACAACCACCAAGGATCTGAGTTCCAGTTTATATAAAGATCTATGTAAATAGCATACGTTAAACAAGCATTAATCAATAAGCCACTAACAATATAGTTTTTAGCCACATCGCTTTCAAAGCTTGACGCTTTTGTTATTATAAAAATAATACAAACTGTAGCGAAATCAAAAAAAATCCAGTTAAGGTAAACGTTTTTGAAAACTAAAAGGAAGTCACCAATAAGGTAAGAAAAGAACATTATTGAAGCTAAATAGACCAGTAATTTATTAGCTGTATTTATACTCGATACAAATGTGTACAACAAAGCCATTAAAAAGCCCCATTGTATAAATGCATCAATATAATCTGCTAAAAATAAGTCTACATAATACATTTATTGGATTTGGTTAAGCTCAGACGTTTTGAATAATGAAATGAGTTTATTTTTAAGGGTGTGTAAGCCAAGAAAATCACGGTCTACTATTAAAGCTATGATCATTATAAGATCTATAGAATTGACAGTATAAATGTATAAGTCCCAAAGAATCCAATGATCCTGATTGTTATTAATATACATGTCTATATACATCAATAAAAAGAATATTGAATTAATCGTTAAACCTATAATTAAATATAAGAAAGATGGGGTTGTTTTCTTTATGATAAAAAAAACACTCAGCAAAGCTGTAATTGTCATGATGTCATATATAGCCCAGTCTAAATAAATTTTTACCTTTATTGATAACCAAGTAAAAAAATAATCAGATATCGTATAAGACACCATCATTATAAATGAGCTGAGTAATAAAGTTGTTTTTCTTTTGACATCTAAAGTATAAACAAAAATGTTGAAAAAGAACGCCATCAGAAATCCCCACATAATGAATGCTGATAACGAAAAAAAACCAAAAAACTCAGTTAATAACATCTACTACCTTATTTATTTAGGTCTTACTGGAGGGATCATGCCACCACCACGTTGAAGATCTGCGCCGCTTGCGGCAGCCATCGCCTCTTGAGAGATACTTACTGTATCAGATTGTAGGGTTTTAGGGCTAGCAGTTTGTTCCATTGCAGGCTTTAATTGTTGCGTTTTATTGTATGCTTGCATTTGTACTTGGCTATTAGCTGAAATTTGCATGTGATTAATCCTTTTGAGTATTAAATTTTTATTATTGGCGTAAATTTAAATCACACCACCTGGAGCAGTTACTAAATAACTTCTGTAACGTATTGCCTTCGTTGATTAATTGACTTAACAACACACTACAGAACTATAAATGCAACCGATATGCCAACTTTAAATTCATAGCATGTTAATTTAAAAATTATTTTATTTTACTCAAAAAAAAAACGCATCGGGGTCACCGTGCGTTTTTTATCCTAGGGATTGCTCAAGCCACGTTTTTACAGGGGATCTCCATGCTATTACTTGGCTTTAACATATATTCCATTGCGACTTCATCACAGTTTTCTTTACGTAAACATAACTCACAATCTTTCATGACTTTTTCAGGTAGGCTCTCTTTATTACAGAAACTAAACCGCTGATTTTCGAAAAAGTCAGGTACACGAGTCAGAACGATGACACGATTGAGTGCCAATTTTTTGGCTTTTACTAATAAATGTTCTACTAGCTCTCGCCCTTGGCCTGTTACTGCGCTTTTAGGGTCAATACCTAATGAGCGTATTTCAGCTAATCCAGTGTCGTAAATGTATAATGAAGCACAACCTGATACCTGACCGTTTATCTCGGTTACAGCAAACTCATTAATTGAGTGCACCATGTCACTTTTAGCGCGCGGTAAGTTTTCGCCGACTGTTGCCCAGTGTTGTACGAGTTTAGCGATTGCTTCCACGTCATCTAGGTTTGCATCACGAACTGTTATTTGCTGTTTTTTTTTCGCGTCTTTCACCGCTTTACTTACTTGTTCTAATGAGGTTCCGCCAAGTGCTTGACGTGCTTTAATACAGGCATCAATTTCAAGTACGGGGTACACATCATCTTCAAACACTGGGTTTACTGATTTATACTGCTCAAGTGAAAGCTTCTCTAACGTTTTACCTTCACTAATAGCTAATTGCACCAACACCCCAACAATATGATGCCCTTCTCTAAACGGTACACCTTTGGCTACCAAATAATCAGCAAGCTCGGTTGCATTTGCGTGGCCACCTTTTGCCGCTGCTAAGGTTTTGTCTGCTTTAACTGTTACACCCTTAATACACGCTTGCGCCATATGAATACAAGCAAGCCACGTTGGCATAGCGTCAAAAATGCCTTCTTTATCTTCTTGCATGTCTTTATTGTAGGCAAGCGGCAGTGCTTTTAGAGTCATCATCATTGCACTAAACGCACCAAATACCCGCCCTGTTTTACCACGAATTAGCTCTAATGCATCTGGATTCTTTTTCTGCGGCATCAAAGATGAGCCCGATGTAACATTATCAGCCAGTTCAATAAACCCAGCTTCTCCTGAGTTATAAAAAATCAAGTCTTCAGACATGCGCGATAAGTGGATCATAGAGATAGACGCACAGCTTAATAGCTCAACCACAAAATCACGATCAGATACACCATCAAGGCTATTTTTAGTCGCGCCTGTAAACCCTAACCCTTGTGCAAGTGCATGACGGTCAATCGGATAGGCAGTTCCCGCAAGAGCGCCACTGCCGAGTGGACAATAGTTCATTCGTGCTTGGGCATCTTGCAACCGGCTTTCATCACGCTCTAACATTTCTACATAAGCCATACACCAGTGACTAAATAACACCGGCTGTGCACGCTGTAAGTGCGTATACCCTGGCAATATTGTGCCAAGCTCACGTTCAGCCAAGCTAATAAATTCAGCTTTTAGTTGTGCAATTGCTTTTAAGATATGATCGGCAGTATCGCGACACCATAATCTAAAGTCGGTAGCAACTTGGTCGTTACGGCTTCGGCCTGTGTGTAATTTTTTAGCTAAATCACCCACTTTTTCAATTAGCGCGGCTTCAACATGCGAGTGAATATCCTCAGCACCTGAGGTGGCAACAGCGTGTGGATCTGCTTTTACCTCTTCAAGTAATTCATATAATGCCGATACCAGCTTTTGGTGTTCGTCATTAGATAACACGTTCACTTGTTCAAGTGCGCCAGCCCATGCAACAGAGCCAATAATATCTTGCTCTGCTAATTGATAATCGAAGGGAAGTGAATCGTTAAATTGTTTAAACGCTTCATCTGGACCCGTAGAAAAACGCCCGCCCCATAATGCCATGAAATCTCTCCAAACCCGATAATAGCCCCTTAATTTCAAGGGGCATAAAAAATTACTTTTTAGCTAATGCTGAAATTCTGCTTGATAGTGAGAATAAACGAATAAAGCCTTCTGCGTGCGATTGGTCATAAACATCGTCTTCACCGAAAGTAGCAAAATCTTCGCTGTATAAACTGTTAGGTGATTTTTTCTGAACCGCTGTTACTTGCCCTTTATAAAGTTTAAGTACCACTTCACCTGTTGCTAACGTAGAAAGCGCTTCTGCACCGGCTAAAATAGAATCTTTAAGCGGCGTAAACCAACGACCGTCGTAAACTAAATGCGAAAATTCACCACCGAGTACCTCTTTCCATTTACGGCTTGACTTATCAAGAACGAGCTCATCAATTGCTTGAAGCGCAGCTATGATCACTGTACCGCCTGGTGTTTCGTAACAACCGCGTGATTTCATGCCCACTAAACGGTTTTCTACAATATCAACACGACCAACACCATGCGGGGCAGCTATGTCGTTTAGTTTAACTAAACAGTCGTAAGGCTTTAATTGTTCGCCGTTTACAGCAACCACTTCACCTTCTACAACTGATAAAGTGACATGCTCAGCTTTATCGGGCGCTTGCTCTGGTGAATTAGTCCATGTCCATACTTGCTCACTTGGCTCACACCAAGGGTCTTCAAGCTCGCCGCCTTCGTGGGAGATATGCCATGCGTTAGCATCACGACTGTAAATTTTAGTTGCTGATGCAGAACACGGAATATCACGCTCGGCTAGGTAATCAAGCAATGATTCACGACTTGATAAATCCCACTCACGCCATGGCGCAATCACTTTTAAATCAGGAGCCAGTGCTGCAAAACATGACTCAAAACGTACTTGGTCGTTACCTTTACCCGTACAGCCATGAGAAAGTGCATCTGCACCCACTTTACGGGCAATTTCAACTTGGGCTTTAGCGATGATTGGACGTGCCATAGAAGTACCTAGCAAGTAGGTTCCTTCGTATATAGAGCCTGTTTTAAGTGTTGGGTAAATGTAATCACTTACCATTTCATCTTTCAAATCAACCACGTAACATTCAGATGCACCCGATGCAATGGCTTTCGCTTCTACGCCTTCAAGTTCTTCTGCGCCTTGGCCAACATCGGCCACAAAGGCAATAACTTCACAGCCGTAGTTTTCTTTTAACCATGGCACGATAGCCGATGTATCAAGACCACCTGAATAGGCTAAAACGACTTTTTTAATTGAACTCATAGGTGTTCCTTAACAAAATTTGGATTTAATAATGTAACAAGCAGAGCATTTTGCGCATGCATACGATTTTCTGCTTGTTGAATAATTTTTGATGCGGGGCCATCCATTACCTCAGAGGTAATTTCAAACTCACGGTGTGCCGGTTGGCAATGTAATACCGTGGTAGCCCCAGTTTTTTTAAGTAATGCCTGATTTAATTGATAAGGCATGTATTTTTCTTTCACTTGCTCAAGCGGTGTGGTGTCTCCCATAGAAACCCAGGTATCAGCGTAAACTGCGTTAGCACCTACCGCAGCCTCAACTCTGTCACTTACCATCACAGACGCCCCATTCATTGCGGCAATTTGCTCCGCTTTTTTAAGAATTTGCGAATCGGGCGAACTGCCTTTTGGCGTCACAGCAACAAAATCAGTACCTAAAGTTGCTGCAAGTAGCATCAGTGAATGCGTTACGTTATTACCTTCACCTAAATAAGCCAACTTTAGCTGACTAACATCACCGTGCACTTCTTGAAGCGTTAAAAAATCAGCTAAGGCTTGGCATGGGTGATATAAATCACACAAACTATTAACCACCGGAACAGACGAATACTCACCTAAGGTAGTTAACGTACTGTGCTGGTTAACCCGGGCAACGATACCATCAGCCCAAGTTGAAATATTCAAGGCAAAATCTTTTATTGATTCACGAGCTCCCATCGCGCCGTTTTGTTGATCAAGATAAACCGCATGACCGCCTAAACGGTTTATACCAATATCAAACGATAAACGCGTACGTAAACTTTGCTTTTCGAAAAGAGTAACCACTGACTTACCAGCTAACACTTGGCTGTACTTTGCAGGGCTTTCTTTAATATCTTGCGCTAATTTTAATAAATTAAGGGCGCCTTGTTGGTCTAATTCTAGACCCGTTATAAAATCTTTAAACATATTCAACCTATGGTGTCACTTTAGTTCCGACGTGCTCGCCTTGCAGCAAAGCCGTTAAATTTTCTGGCTTTTGCCAGCTGGAAATGTACACACCGCGTCGTAAATGTTGGGCAGCGTGAAGGCTGGTCTTAACTTTGACCTCCATCCCGCCCACAATTACTCCCTCTGCAATTAAAGTATCAATGTGTTTTGTGTCAAGTTGATGTAGTGGATGCTTATTCGCATCAAGCACCGCTTCTACATCTGTCATAAAAATAAGTTCGGCGTTTAAATTACTCGCAATCGCTGCTGCTGCTTCGTCAGCATTGACGTTGTACCAAAGCCCTTGCTCATCAAAACCGATGGAGCTGACTATAGGTAAACGCCCGCCACTGAGTAATTCATTAATAATAGAATCATCATTACTATGGCATTGACCTACTTGCCCTAGCGCTTTTAATTTTTGTGATGCTGTTATTCCAGCTTCATATAAACTCAAGCCAACGGGTTTGTGCCCAGCAGTCATTGCTTGCGCCATTAATTGTTTGTTTGCTGCTCCCGCTAATGCTCCTACAATATAAGGCATCTGTTCTTTAGGGCTGATACGCAAACCTTGGTGTTTAGCACTGGCAAAACCGGCTTCTGCTAGCCAATGGTCAACTAATGAGCCACCGCCATGAACAATGACAAATTGTGCATCATGTTGTTCATTAAGAACCTCAAAAAGCGCTTTAGCGGCATTTTCAGTATTGAGTACTGCGCCACCGAGTTTAATAACCCACGTTTTACTACTCATTTAAACGCTCCTACTAAACCTGTAGTGTGAGGCAAACCCATTGACAAATTAATACATTGCAGAGTCTGACCAGCCGCCCCTTTTAGTAAATTGTCAATCGCTGCCATTACTATTAATTGTGAGTCTTGCTGCTGCCATGCAATATCAACATAGGGTTGTTTTGCTACCCCTTTAATTGAGGGGATTTTGCCACCAAGCAATCGAATTAACGGCTCATCTGCTAATACTTGATACGCTTTAGTTACTTGCTCACTGGTCACACCCGGTTTTAGCTGTACATAAATGGTTTCTAAAATACCGCGCGGGAAATTACCTAAATGAGGAGTAAATAACACGTTATGGCCAAGATACTGCTGTATCTCAGGCCCATGACGATGGTTAAACAAACCATAAGCAGCTAGCGATACTTCGCAAAAATGCGTGCCAATACTTGCTTTACGACCAGCCCCAGTTACTCCCGATACAGCATTAATAATAATCCGCTCATCACTAAGTAACCCAGCTTGCTGAAGAGGTTTTAATGCATTTAATGCGGCAGTTGGGTAGCAGCCAGCTACAGCAACTAACTGCGCCTTTGCAATGGCCTCACTATTCCACTCTGCAAGGCCATATGCAGCTTCATTAAGAAGTTCTGGATGTTGGTGTTCAAAACCATAATAAGTGACGTAATCTTCATTACTTTCAAGACGGTAACCACCCGAAAGGTCAAATACCTTTTTGCCCATCGCTAAAAACTGAGGGGCTAAATCAACACTTACTTTATGGTCAGTGCATAAACACACATAGTCTGCTGAATGAGCTATATCACTCAATGCACTCTCATTAAGTGGTTGCAAAGGTAAGTCAAGTAACCCTAAGTGCTCAGGGTATAATTCACTGAGCAATTTATGTTTATCTAAGCTTTGCGCTGATACATAACATGCTGATAATGTTAATGCTGGATGTTTGGCAACTAAGCTAGCCAATTCTGCGCCGCTGTAACCGCTGGCACCTATAATTACTACGTTCATTATTTACTCTTTATATAAAATTAGTGACTACATTCCATGTTATTTACTTACACTAGGTTGCAACCTAGCTAAACTGATTAAATTAATGAGTGATAACTATCGTCGTATTATTTTCATGGCGTAACTTTAATATATTTATGCTTAAAAAGTGAATTGATATTCATCATAAATACTTTTATATTGTTATGCAATTAAATTGAATACTTATTTTGGATTTTTTTATGTCTCTGCCGTCATTTATTTCGATGTATCAGCAATTGATTGCTACCCCCTCTATTAGCGCTATTGAAGAGCATTTGTGTATGAGCAATAAAAGCGTGATTGAACTACTCGCTCAGTGGTGTGAAAGCTTAGGTTTTACCTGTGAAATAATAGAGTTAGAAGGTGGTAAAGGCCGCTACAACTTATTAGCAAAACGCGGACAAGGCGATGGCGGATTAATGCTTGCGGGGCACACAGATACGGTGCCATTTGATGATAGCCGCTGGAATCAAAACCCATTTAAATTAACTGAACTTGATAACAAATTATATGGTTTAGGCAGTATTGATATGAAAGGCTTTTTTGCTTTTGTACTGCAAGCTATTAGTGAACTTGATGAAAAGCAACAAACTCAACCTATTTTAATATTAGCGACCGCCGATGAAGAAACCACTATGGCTGGCGCACAGCAAATTTGTAAGCACCCAAATTTAAAGCCAAATCGCTGTATTATTGGTGAACCCACTGATATGACACCAGTATTTACTCATAAAGGCCATATGACTACAGCAATCAGAGTCGTTGGTCGCTCAGGACATAGCTCTGATCCCGAACGGGGTCTTAATGCCATCGAAGTAATGCATAAAGTGATTACAAAATTACTGATCTTAAAAGAACAACTTAAGAATAAATATTCAATAAACCACTTTGAAATTCCTTATCCAACACTCAACTTAGGCAATATTCATGGGGGTGACAATGCCAACCGAATTTGTGGCTGCTGTGAAATGCACATTGATATGCGCCCTCTTCCAGGTTTAAGCGTGCAAGAGCTTCAAGCTCTGGTACTTGATGCAACCTACGATATAAACCAGCAATACCCTAACTCTGTGAGCGTAATTGATTTGCATGAGCCAATTCCAGCATTTACGGGAAGCACAGATAGCGCGTTAGTCAAATTAGCCGAAAATATAGCAGGGCAAAAAGCAGTGGCTGTTAACTACTGTACCGAAGCGCCATTTATACAGCAACTCGGTTGTGAAACCATCGTAATGGGACCAGGCTCTATTAACCAAGCGCATCAGCCCGACGAGTTTTTAGCAATGGAAAAAATCAAACCTTCTCAACAAATTATCAGCAACCTTATAAAGGCGAGTTGCTTTTAATCAGTAACAAAAAAGACGCTTAATCGCGTCTTTTTTGTCATTGTATTTGTAGTTGTAATTACATATATTTTCGTAAATACTTTTTAAACACCGGATCAGTTTGTGCCAGTTCTTTCTGCTCTTCTAATATCTCTTTTAATATAGCACCTGAGGTAAGCGGGTTCGCAAGTACCACTCTAAATACCACGGTTGGTTGGTTATCATATTGAACTGGCGTTAAACGCGTACGCGATACAAATGAGCGACCCGATTCACGTTGGCGTTTTTGCATGCTGGCAGTAAAACGATTAAGCGCGGCAAAAATGTCTAAACGGGTTTGTGCATCAGCTTGGGCTATCGCATGTTTAATTTGTTTTGGTACATAGCGATAGGTCAGTAAGCAAAGTTCTGGCTCTGATATTAACTCAAAATCTTCATCGGCTTTTATTAAATCAGCAAAATAACGCGCTTTTTTAATACTGCGATCGATAAGCATTTCATAGCCTTTACGACCAATAACACGTAAACAAGCATGCACTAACATCGCCATCCCAGGGCGACTTCCCTCAAGCGTATGGCTGCCTAAATCTTTAGAGCCTTTACGTAAAATATATTCAGCATGATGCTCGATGGCATCAGTTGCAGCAGGGTCTTTAAATAAGACTAAACCGGCCCCCATCGGCACATACATTTGCTTATGCGCATCAATGGTGATTGAATCTGCATGCTCAATACCTTTTAATAAATGCCTATGGGTATTAGACAGTAAAGTAGCTCCACCCCACGCTGCATCAACATGAAAATGACAATTAATCTCTTGTGCTAAATTAGCCATATCTTCAAGTGGGTCAATATTACCGGTTTCAGTGGTTCCTGCGACTCCAATAATTGCCATCACTTTAATGCCTTGTGCTTCAAGCTCTAACGCTTTTTCTCGCATTGCACTAACATCGACTTTATTATCGGCAGAAGTTTTAATACCAATTAAATTTTCACGACCAATACCTAATAAATCAACCGATTTACCAAGCGAATAATGACCTCGTTCAGAAATTAAAACTGCCAGCCCTTTGTAACCATAGTGAAGCATTCCTGCAACTAAACCTTGTGCAGCAATACCTTTAAAATTGCCATCCGCTTTTAATAAACGGTTTCGAGCTATCCAAAGTGCAGTAATATTTGCCACGGTGCCGCCAGAGCAAAATGCACCTAACGAGGTTTTTGCACTGTGCATCCATTTAGAATAAAAACCATCACTTTGGCCATAAGCTAAATGATGCATCATCCCTAAAACTTGACGTTCTAATGGGGTAAACGCTTTCGAGGTTTCAATTTTTACTAGGTTTTGATTTAACCCAACCATTAATTTCGATAACGGTAGTAAAAAATGAGGCAGAGCCGATGTCATATGGCCAATAAAGCTTGGCGCTGCGGTATGAACAGAATGAGCAACCAGCTGCTCCATAATATCTTGAGCATAGCAAGACACAAACGTCGGTTCTTCAGGGATTGCCGCCGATTGAAAATCTTTTTCTATTTCATGTAATGGTTTTTCAATTGCCGCGATATTTTCGTTTAAGAAACCTGCTAAATTACTCGAAATTTCAAGCTCTATTTTGCTCAAAGTTGAGTCTGGCGCCTCTGGAACGGTGAATATCCGTTTAAGGCTTTCTTTAGAGGCGACGGCACAACGCTTTTGATCCATCTTCATACCTAGTGTGTGACTAAAACACCTGTTAGTTTGTAAAACACGCTAATATAAGGTGTTTTTTAAGCAACGGCATTTCTAAAAAATTGCGCTAACTTTACTGCAATATGACAAAAATGTCTCGTTTTAAGCCATAAAAGACAATACTAAATAGATAACATTTCACTATTTTCTAAATTTAGTACAAAGGGTAATTAAAATATTGGGCATTTATAATTTTTAAGTATAATAAAATCAACAAAAATAAGGATAATACATGCTCAAAGGAAATCTAAAATTAACACGGTTGGCGCTTGGGACCGTCTTTTTTTTGGTCAGCTTAATCATTTATGGTTACTACACTTACTCTGCCATTCAAAGTGATGTAATGCGCAGCATTGACAATCGCTTAATAAATGCCGCCACCAGCGTAAAGTATATTTTAGGTAGTGATTACCACGACAAAACATCGCAAGAAATTAGCTTTGCAAGCTATCAAAATAAGGCCGAACAGCTTTCTGCTTTAGCCAATGATTTAAATATAGATTATTTATATTCAATGATATTAATTGATGAAAATATTTATTTTACTGCCTCCAGTTACACCCAAGATGATCAAAATAACGGTAAAGTCACCCAGTATTTAGATCTTTACCCTGAAGCGACGCCAATTAATATGGCGGCATTTTTATCAACGGCCCCTATTTTTGAAGTGTCAACGGCGCATCGTGGTCATTCTAAAACGGTGTATATTCCTCATATTGCAAAAAATGGCAGAACCTATTTAACAGCAGCTGATATTAGCGTCGATAAAATCAATACGGCTTTAATAACACGTTTGAATCAAGCCCTGCTTCATTTTAGTTGCGTACTGTTCATATTGTTATTGGTTTATACTCTTTATTGTTTTGGGGTACGCCGCTCACTAATGAGGGATCATGCTACGGGGTTTGAAAATCATATTGCCTTGGAAAAGCAGCTAAAAAAAAGTAATGAGCATCATCTACAAATCGCGATTATTTTGGTTAACGAAATTGATAGTATCAGTCGTTTTTTTGGCACAAAAACAGCCGATGAAGTGATGAAAAAACTACTCAGTCACTTTAAGCAGCAAAACCGTCTGCAATCACGTATTTATCGTATTGCGACCAACAAGCTGGCCATTTTAACCAGTAAAGAAACACCTTTTGATGAGCTTTACAGCATTATTCAATCCCATAATAAAAATACACCTTTTATTACAGACCCATTTATTTATATTACGCTCAACGCTGGAGTCGCAAGAGGGAATAAGTTATTACTGCTTAAGAATGCCCACATTGCTTTGCTGCAATCAAGGCAAGGTGTTCAACCCATAGTTAACTACTCAGAAGCGATTAACGACGCTAAATCTCTGTATTTATACAATGTAGAAATAGCAAAAGAAATTCGTGAAGCGTTTGATGCCCATCGCGTTGTTCCTTATTTTCAACCTGTTATAGATACCAATACCAATGCCATTATTAGATATGACTGCTCACCAAGAATAGTGACCTCACATGGGGAGATTTTAACCCCTGATACCTTTTCTAATGCAGTAAATAGGCTGCGTATGGATGGGATGTTAACACGTACCTTATTTACTCAATGCATTTCGCGCTTTCGCAAATCAGCAATCAGCTGGGGGTTAACTGTGTGCGCTGAAAATATTGCAGATCCCACTATTTATGATCACATAGCGTATGAGCTTCATCGCTACCCCAACCCTGAAAACATTACTATTTCAATATTAGAGTCGCAGGTCATTACACACTACTATGAAATAAAATCATTTATTGCGATGGTGAAAAGTAAAGGGGCAAAAATCGTGATGCATTGTTGGGGTAATGAATTTATTAATACGCTCAATACGTTAAAGATTGAGGTAGATGGTATTAAACTCGATGGTGCGATCACCAAGCAACTGGTAAATGATGAAAATACGTCACTATTTATCGCCTATATTGCTGATATAGCCCAGCAGCTTGAACTTGAATTGGTTGTTGAAGCGGTAGAAAACAACACGATTGCCGAGCTACTCAATAAACTAAATGTGACGCTGATGCAAGGTAGTTACCTTGGTAAACCAACGCCACATGTGACTCACTTTAAGCAACAATTGGCTATTTAAGATTTATAACAAGCCGGTGGCTTTGCTGGCCACTGGCCCAGTACTTACGTTCAAAAGGGGTAATTGCTTCGTCTGACTCAAACAATTCGGTTTCACATGGATGCCCAGCTAATTCAAGCGCTCTGGCAAACTCTTTAACATAAATATCCCAATTACTGCGCACCTCAAGTAAACCACCTAACTTTACAATAAACGGGAATATAGCCGCCCCATGCCAGCGCCTTTGTATGTGTTTAGACTTAGGCCAAGGGTTAGGGTAAAGCAAATAGTGATGCGTAGGCTGCCAATTAGCAGCCACCGCTAAACGCCAAAAGTCATTTAAGTCAGCTTGCACTAAAATGTATTGACCACTTTCACTTTGTTTATATTCAACATCATGCTTATCAAGTCGATGAGATGACTTATCAATACCTATGACTAACGCTTCAGGATGACGTTTTGCTAAATTAGCGGTGCTCTCTCCGACCCCACAACAGGAGTCTAAAATAAGCGGCCCATTAAAGGCTTGTACTTTAGCATTAACTTCATCAAATGCGGTTTGCGTATGCGTTGCAATTGGCTTTTTAAACTCAGCCTGTAAGTGTTTATTAACTATTTCATCAAGCTTTTCATGAAGTCCCGCTTGATTAGATACAATACTACGTGAATTTGCATCGCTCATTAGTGTCTTAGCCCCACACCTTTTTTAATTAGCGTCAGTGCTAAAGTAAATAGGACGCTGATAAACACCAACAACACACCCATTGCGACCGATAAATCTACATCCGAAACACCTAAAAACCCATATCTAAATGCGTTAACCATATAAATAATTGGGTTTATTTGCGACACCATTTGCCAAAAATCAGGCAGTAAAGTGATTGAATAAAACACCCCGCCTAAATAGGTCAACGGCGTTAAAATAAAGGTCGGAATAATACTTATGTCATCAAAGCTGTTTGCATAAATAGCGTTAATTAATCCACCCAAGGCAAACACCGCCGAGGTGAGAATAACAGTGGCTATAATCACAAAAATATTATGTATTTGTATATCTACAAAAAATAAAGAAACGCACGTTACGATAAAACCAACCATAATGCCACGGGTCATACCTCCGCCCATATAACCCAGTACAATGATGTAATTAGGCACAGGTGCAACTAATAACTCTTCAATACTTTTTTGAAACTTAGTTGAGTAAAAGCTAGAGGCAACATTTGAATAAGAGTTAGTTATAACTGACATCATAATAAGGCCAGGGACAATAAACTCCATATAGCTAAAACCGCCCATGTCACCAATACGCGAGCCAATTAGGTTACCAAAAATAACAAAATATAAACTCATCGTGATCGCTGGCGGTACTAAGGTTTGCACCCAAATACGCAAAAAGCGAATGCACTCTTTAATCCAAATACTTTTTAAGGCTACGCCATATTTAAACATTTATTCGCCCCGCCCTTGCTCTAATAAACCTACAAATAATTCTTCTAATCGATTCGCTTTGTTTCGCATGCTCAGCACGGTATTACCTTGTTCAGTCAATGCTGTAAACACCGCGTTTAATCCTTGAGATTTAGCCACTTCAACTTCAATGGTGTGGTCATCCCCCATAGTAAATTTGTATCCATCTAGCGTTACGGGTTTAGACGGTTGTTTTAAATCCAATACAAAGGTTTCTTTGTCTAATTTAGCAAGCAGGGCTTTAATCGTGGTGTTTTCAACAATTCGCCCGGTATCAATAATGGCGATGTTTTTACAAAGCAGTTCAGCTTCTTCAAGGTAGTGGGTTGTTAAAATAATAGTCACACCTTGTTCGTTAATTTGCCTTAAAAAGTCCCACATTGAACGGCGAAGCTCTATATCAACCCCCGCTGTTGGCTCATCTAAAATAAGTAATTTGGGCTCATGCATTAAGGCACGTGCAATCATTAAACGGCGTTTCATACCACCAGATAAGGTACGCGCTTGCTTATCTTTTTTCTCGATTAATCCAAGCTGCGCTAAGTATTTATCTGCACGTTTATGTGCTTCGCCGCGCGGTACACCGTAGTAACCTGCTTGATTAACGAGTATTTGGCTCAGCGTTTCAAACTGACTAAAGTTAAACTCTTGTGGTACTAGGCCTAAATTCGCTTTAGCCGCCTCAAGGTCGGTATCAATATCGTGACCAAATACTTCAACTTTGCCTTTGGTCTTATTAACCAGTGAAGAAATTACCCCAATAGTGGTTGATTTACCCGCCCCATTCGGGCCAAGTAATGCAAAAAAGTCACCTTCGTGAACTTGTAAATCAACCCCTTTTACTGCCTCTACCCCATTTTTGTAAACCTTGGTAAGGCCTTCAATATTTAAAGCAATATTTTGCTTATTCATTTCTTACCCTCACCATAACCCCAACGCTTCGTGAGATTATGTTCAATATTTAAATGATCTAAAATTCGCGCCACCATAAAGTCAACCAAGTCTTCTATGCTTTGCGGTTGATGATAAAACCCAGGTGCTGCAGGCATAATTGTTACACCTAAACGCGATAATTTAAGCATGTTTTCTAAATGAATTTCGCTAAATGGCGTTTCGCGTGGCACTAAAATAAGCTGGCCTCGCTCCTTTATCACCACATCGGCGGCGCGCTCTAATAAATTATCTGATGCGCCGACTGCAATGGCAGACACAGAGCCTGCGCTACATGGACATACTACCATTTTTTTCGGCGCTGCAGAGCCCGAAGCTACCGGACTAAACCAATTATCTTTACCAAATACCTTTAACTGCCCAGGTTTTGCGTTATATAACAGACTTAATTGCTCTGTGGCCTTGTCTTCATTTGCTGATAGTTTAACATTTGATTCGGTATCAAAGACTACCCGCGCGGCACTTGAAATAAGCACATACACTTGAAACTGCTGCTCAAGCAACACTTCTAGCAACCTCAATCCATATGGAGCGCCTGATGCACCACTAAATGCTAAGGTGATTTTATCTTTAAATTGCACATTATTCTCCGCTGTATTTATTGGCCAAGCCATCAACAAGTTGTTGATGAAGGCCATTAAAACCACCATTACTCATAATTAAAACATGTTGATTTGGCTCAATACTTTCAAGCACTGTTTCGATAATGGCGATTGTAGAATCAAAACACTGCATACCGGCTTTTTCTGCTTGCTCCTTGAGCGACCAGCTTAAGTTTTCTGGTTCAAACAGTAGCACCTCATCCGCATCGCGTAATGAGTCTAACAATGTAAATTGATGAACTCCCATTTTCATGGTGTTAGAACGCGGCTCTAAAATCGCAATAATTTTGTCATTGCCCACTTTGGCGCGCAGCCCCGCAAGCGTTGTTTGTATCGCGGTAGGATGATGGGCAAAATCATCATACACTTTAATGTTATTTATATCCGCTTTAAGCTCCATCCGCCTTTTTGGGCTGATAAATTCGCCTAAAGCCGCAATACTGTGCTCAATAGCTATTCCTACATGGCGCGCTGCTGCAATGGCCATCATGGCATTTTTAACGTTATGCTCACCAATTGCCTGCCAGTTAACTACACCTTGCAGTTGCGTGTTTAATAACACATTAAATTGAGAACCATCCGCTTTAAGTAGCTGATAATCCCAATCATCGCCTAATGTTTCGCTCTCGCTCCACAGCCCTTTTGCTATAACATCGCTCAGAGCCTCATCATCTTTTGGCCACAATACTTTCCCGCTTTGCGGTAGTGTACGTATCAAATGGTGAAATTGTTTTTTAATCGCATTTAAATCTTCAAAAATATCAGCATGATCAAATTCAAGATTGTTTAAAATGAGTGTTCGCGGTAAATAATGAACAAACTTACTACGTTTATCGAAAAAGGCGGTGTCGTATTCATCGGCTTCTATTACAAAAAAAGGCGTTTGCCCAACCCGAGCCGAAAGACCAAAATTTTGCACGATCCCGCCAATTAAAAAGCCTGGTTTTAAACCTGCATATTCTAATATCCATGCCAGCATACTGGCAGTCGTTGTTTTACCATGGGTTCCTGCCACCGCCAGCACCCATGATTTTTGTAGTAAATTATGCTTAAGCCACTCTGGGCCTGAGGTATAAGGCAAGCCTTTATCTAATACATATTCAACACACGGATTCCCTCGGCTCATAGCATTACCTATGACGACTATGTCGGGTGCCGGTTCTAGTTGAGATACATCATAGCCTTGGGTTAGCTCGATTCCTAACTCTTCTAATTGGGTACTCATTGGTGGGTAAACGTTTTGATCAGACCCGGTAACGTGATGACCTAATGATTTAGCTATAGCGGCAATACCACCCATAAATGTGCCACAAATACCCAAAATATGTATATGCATTTACTATCCTTTCATCCTGCGCGGAATGTGCTCTAAGGCGAACTTTAATGGCGCTATAATGCCAAAATTTAGATCAAGTTACCATCAGGGTCTGTTGAGCTTTCTAGGTAAATTTGCAGCAGATGTTTGGTATTTCAACAAGACAGCGCCGATGCGATGTTTGGCGCAAATAAAAAAGCCTCCCAAGGTGGGAGGCTTTTTAAAGATTAATGGCTTATAGCATTAAAAAGAATATTAAGCCGATGCCTAATAACAAACGATAAATAACAAATGGCAGCATACCCATTCGTTCAATCACTTTTAAAAACATAAAAATACAGGCATAAGCTGATAAAAACGACAGCACTACACCCAACAATAAAGCAGTCCAATCAACAATATGATCGCCAAGCGCTAGCTCTGCTGTGTAATAAAGGCCCATCATTGAAATAATCGGAATAGCCAGCAAAAACGAAAAACGGGCTGCACTTTGCTTATTCATACCCAGCATTAAACCCGCGGTCATGGTAATACCTGAGCGAGAAGTCCCTGGGATCATCGCAACGGCTTGCGCAAAGCCAATGATGAGTGCGGTTTTCCAATTAAGCTGATAAATTGTTTTTATTTGCTTACCTTTAGCATCGGCGTACCACAACAACAAACCAAATACGATGGTTGTGGTTGCAATCACCCATGCACTGCGCAAATACAGTTCAACAAAATCTTTTAGCAATAGCCCTAAAATAGCGGCAGGCACAGTACCTAAAATTATCCACCAGCCTAGTTTGCTGTCATCTGTTGTACCTTGTGCACCAAACGATTTAAACCAAGCACCGAGTATATCGGCCACTTCTTTACGAAAATAAATAACAACAGCAATTAACGTTCCTACATGAACGGCAACATCAAATGCCAAGCCTTGATCTTCCCAGCCTAAAATTTGCGACGGTAAAATTAAGTGTGCAGAACTCGATATAGGTAAAAATTCAGTAAATCCCTGAATTAGGGCTAAAACAATTATTTCTATAATACTCATGGGTTAGAAAACTCCACCTTCCATAGTTTTTGTTGAGGGTTGTTATATGCATTCCATATTTGGGCAATCGTTTTTTTTGCTACAGGGTGATAAAAATCAGGAGCCACCTCTGCTAAAGGCTGTAATACAAAGGCATTTTTGGTAATTTCGTCACGTGGTAGTTGAGCTGGGCTCTCGCAAATGACATCATCGTAAAAGAGTAAATCGAGATCCAAGGTGCGCGGGCTAAATTTTTTATCATTTGCTTTGCGACCATTATCGCGCTCTATTTGTTTTAATAACGCACACACATCTTCAAGCACCATTTCGGTAGTGGCAGCGAGTACGGAGTTGTAAAAGTTATTACCGGCAAAACCCACCGCTTCACTTTCAAATACCGAAGAATGTTGTGTATTTTTAAAGTGTTTATTTAACGCCACTAAAGCACGCCTGATATGCTCTGCTTTATTAATATTCGACCCTAAGCTAATAAATATTTGCGCCATTTAAGCAAGAACCTTGTTACGCGTTATTTCTACACCGACGGTTTGCGCTTGTGCAACTGCAGCGGGCTTACTTACTTTTATTGTCACTTGTGGGGTATTAAATTCGGTTAAAATGATTTGCGCTAATTGCTCCACCAGTGTTTCTAAAAGCTCTACCGGTTTAGCCGTACTGTGTTCGATAACACGCTCACTTACCTTAGCGTAATCCAGTGCCAAGTTAATATCGTCGTTTTGCGCTGCGGGCTTGATGTCGCTTAACATTTCAATATCAAAGTACAGGCTTTGTTTACTTTTCTTTTCAAAATCATACACCCCGATAATCGTTTCGACATGCAATTGTGATATAAATACCTTGTCCATTGATACTCCAAATGACTGTAACAAGTCACTGAGTTAATTACATATTGTATCAATCAAATTAATACTGTATATACTTTAATCAGTGTTTAAATATACTAAAATTACTTCTACAATAGAATCGTTACAAAATTGCGAGTAATTTAAGAAGCCCGTAAATTTTGACGCCAATAATAGCTTAAAAGTAATGATTAAAAAATAAGGAAGCGCGTGTTAGTCATTTTAATGTTTGTTTTAGCCTATTTGCTCGGCTCGATTTCATCGGCCATTTTAGTGTCGCGGCTATTCAAACTCCCCGATCCACGCACGCATGGCTCCAATAATCCAGGTGCAACCAATGTTTACCGCTTAGGCGGGTCACTTCCTGCATGCTTAGTTTTAGTCTTCGATATTTTAAAGGGCACAATCCCTGTTTGGGGCGCTTATTTTTTAAAACTCGAGCCATTAGAGCTTGGTTTAATCGCCGTTGCTGCATGCCTAGGGCATATGTACCCATTATTCTTTAGTTTTAAGGGCGGTAAGGCGGTTGCAACTGCATTTGGCTCGTTACTACCGATAGGGCTTTCTTTAGGAGGGTTATTGATTGGTACTTGGTTGCTGATTGTCGCGATTACTCGTTACTCATCACTTGCCGCGTTAGTGGCCGTTACGCTAGCCCCTTTATACACATGGTGGATTAAACCGTTATACACCTTACCGGTGACCTTTATTACGCTACTGATCATTATTAGGCATCGCACTAATATTGTGCGTTTATTTAAAGGGGAAGAACCAAAAGTAGGGACTAAACAAGCCCCTACAGATGATAAGAAGTAATAACTAACCTGAATTCTGGTTAACTATATTGCTTCTAAGCTATCGATTGGCCAGCGCGGTTTAGTTTTCATATCAAGCGTAGCAAACTGCCCCGCTTTTAAACGCTGCATACCGGCATACGCTATCATTGCACCATTGTCAGTACAAAACTCAGTACGAGGGTAAAACACTTCGCCCTTCATACCTTGCATCACACGCTCTAATTGCAAACGTAATTGCGTATTAGCACTTACGCCACCGGCTATTACTAAGCGCTTAATACCGGTTTGTTTTAATGCGCGCTTACACTTAATTACTAAAGTATCAATAACGGCCGTTTGAAATGCATGAGCAATATCTGCTTTTGTTTGCTCATCACTGTCGTTTTCACGAATAGCAATTGAAGCGGCGGTTTTTAGGCCACTAAAGCTAAAATCTAAGCCAGGTTTGTCTGTCATTGGACGCGGAAAAACAAATCGCTTAGCAACACCTTGTTCAGCCATTTTAGCCAAACGAGGGCCGCCTGGATAATCAAGCCCAAGTAACTTGGCTGTTTTATCAAATGCTTCACCAGCAGCATCATCTACCGACTCACCCAATACTTCGTATTGACCAATACCAGCAACTTTTACCATCATGGTATGACCGCCAGAAACCAATAAGGCAATAAATGGGAACTCGGGGACGTTTTCCTCAAGCATTGGCGCTAATAAATGCCCTTCCATATGGTGCACTGCCACCGCTGGGATATCCCAGCCATATGCTAAAGAGCGACCAATTGAGGTACCTACTAACAAAGCCCCTACTAAACCTGGCCCTGCCGTATAAGCAATACCATCTAAATCTTCAGGACCACAACCCGCTTGCGCAAATGCCGCATCAATAAGCGGCAATGTTTTACGTACGTGATCGCGCGAGGCAAGTTCAGGTACTACACCACCATAGTCTGCATGTACTTTTACTTGGCTATATAATTGATGGGCTAGCAGCCCTTTTTCGTCATCATAAATAGCAATACCAGTTTCATCGCATGATGATTCAATGCCTAAAATTCGCATTGTTAATTCTCCTGCCACCTAACAAGGTGTTTAAAACAAATAACTTACAGTGCTAAACCAATGTTAGTTTGGCCATCAGCAAGGACATGCTTTTTCAATGCTTTCACATTTTCAGCAGTGATACGCCCCATTGCTTCTACAAAATCAATTAGTTCACCTAATACCTCTATTTCGTATTGCATCAGTGGGTGTTCACGCACCGCTTTGTTATCGGCAACATCACCTTCAACCGTCATTTGGTACTCAATAAAGCGAGCTACGGTGGCCTGTGATATTTTACTCACATTAACAAACTCTTGCTCATCTTGTGCTAAAAGGCCATGCATTAAACTCAGTAATGAGGTGGCAGCATCGATTGCAGGATAGGTACCAAACATATCAAAATCGGCAAGTTCAGGAACATTAGGTTCTATTTTTTCAACTTGCTTTTCTAAATCAATTTTACTTTTAGGAAGGAGTATTTTTTCCCAACATACATTTAAAGCATTGCGTAAAATAACCTCATCGCCAAAGCCGGTAGCCTCACTAAATAGCCCATAATTAGGCAACATACGCTCTATTAACGCACTGGCCAATACCGCTTTTTGTAAATAATTTAACTCTCTAATACGCTGAAAATTATTCGCTTTTGTCATTCTTTAAGGTCCCACATGACCAACAAAAATCAAATGTTGATCCATTATGCTCATTACAGTTAGGGCACACCCAATCTGGAGCGGATTGTTTTACTTGCTGATAGTTTACCAATATTTCACGTGCATGGCGCTCTTTTATCGCATAAACCTGCACACTTACTTGTGTTTGTTCAAATGGGATCTCGCCCATTGCGCCTTGCAGTATTTCACCTTTTATCTGGCACTCAATTCCCGCATTAAGAATCAGTCCTTTTATTATATTGGCCTCTAAACTATTTTCTGCATTATAAAGCGTCACCCAATCAAATGATGTTACATTTGATTGGCTATTATTAGTATTTTGCAATATCCACCTCATTTACTTTATGTGTACAATAAGCCCGCGTAACCTAAAGCAAATAATATGATTTAAGGACACATTATGACGCTAACTACCCCAGGTTTACTTTTTCCAGCCATCTCATTGTTATTACTTGCCTATACAAACCGATTTTTAGTACTTGCGCAACTAATACGAGAATTGAATGCCCGTGAAGGTGAGTCTATTCGTCCTGTTGTAGTGGCGCAAATAACTAATCTTAGAAAGCGAATAAAACTAATAAGGACCATGCAAGTATACGGAGTGGCCTCTTTCTTATTATGTACGTTATCTATGTTTGCATTATTTATAGAATTTAATACCACGGGCATTATTTTATTTGGTGTCAGTTTAAGCTGCTTGAGCTTATCTTTGCTTACTTCATTATTTGAAATTCATATTTCTTGTGATGCCATAGAAATTGAATTACAAAACATTGAAAATAAGCCTTTAAGTAACCGAGTTAGTAAAAACTTTATTGAGCCTAATCCTAAAAGCAAAAACAGCAATTAACCAAACGAGACTTTAGTAAAGTTGTTATAAAATTGCATAAATTTGGTCAATAATAAAACACTACAGTAATTTAACATTACCCAAAGGTATAACAACATTTTGCAACTATTCTCTTTAAATACGATTAAAAGAAAGTTAATCTTAATAAGTGGTTAAAAACCTTATTTCAACTGATCTGTAGGGATATAAAGTCAGTATTAAATCTGTAATTCCCCTAGCTTACCTATAAAAAAGGACTATATAGTGAGATTTGAACAATTAGAACAGTTTGTAGCACTTGGCCTGCTTCGTCATTTTAGGCAAGCTGCTGAACAAACCCAAATTAGTACATCTGCATTAACCCGTAGCATTCAAACTCTTGAAACGGAGCTTGGCTACGAACTAGTCACCCGCTCTACTCGCTCGGTTAAGTTAACTCAAGCAGGCGAACTTTTCCTCGACTTTGCTAAAAATACGCTCAATGAGCTAGAACAAATAAAGCATCGCGCTTTTCAATCAATTAATGGCACAGAAGAAAAAAAATTAGTGATTGGCTACACCACAACAACCAGCAGCATAGTACCAATCACATGCGGCGAATTTTTGAGTCAGTACCCGCATATTAAAATTGAAATGCAGCTGCAAAATAAAACTGAGCTTCATAGAAAACTGCTTCAAGGGGAAATTGACATTAGTGTATGCTCGCAAATAGTCAATAGCATTGGTAGCGATATACAATTACCTGATCAACTTATTTTATTTTGTTCAAAACAACACCCTTTAGCAAATAAAAGCGATATTAGTAAAAAAGAGCTCGAAAGCTATCCAATGTTCAGTTGTTTTTCGCAGTCAAAACAAGTGCAATCAATGCTTAATGAAGTAATAGACTCGTTAAATAAAGTTTCAACTATTAAAGTAGGTAGTATCGAGCAGGTAATGGCTGGGCTTGAAAAGTCAGATCATTTTGCTATTGCAGGTATTGAACACACCAGCTCTGTGGCAGAAAACCATAACTTAATCCAGCTTAAAACGAATAACGATATTAGCCATGAACAACTTGTGGTGCAAACAAGCCAGCAAATAGAGGCAGGTGAGCATGTTGACCACCTACTCTCGCTAATTAAGAAGGTTTCAAGAGCATAAAAAATGACTCCATGCGTTTTATAACAACTATAAATTAGTGGCATTAAAGTTTTTTTTCACTACACTAACGCTCCCTTATATTATGACTAGCGTTAATGAATAACTTTACAGCTGCTGAAATTTACCTAGAGCACATTGAAACGCATGGCTATGCCATTATTGAAAACGCCATTGATAGTGACTTAATATCCGAGTTGATGGCTGATTGCTATAGAATAAATCCTCACTTTAGCCTTGCCGGTATTGGACGATTAAACAATTTACAAATTGATGATTCCGTTCGTAAAGATAAAACCTACTGGTTTGATGGCAGCTCAAATGCACAGCTTAGCTATCAACAAATAATGGAAGCTGTTCGCACTACCCTTAATCGTAACTTTTTCATGGGCTTGTTTGATTATGAATGTCACTATGCAAAGTATACGCAGGGTGATTTTTACAAAAAACATGTAGATGCGTTCAAAGGTCGTTCAAATCGAGTTTTTACCACCGTATTGTATTTAAACTCTCCTAAGAAAGGCGGGGAGCTGGTTATTTACAAGCCAAAAAGTAAAGACATAGAAGTGGTTATAAAACCCACTGCAGGCACTTTGGTATTATTTGAAAGCGAACGCTTTGTGCATGAAGTACTTCCGGCTTTTGATAACCGCTATTCGATTGCTGGTTGGTTCAGAAAAAATGCGTCAATTAGTGGTATTATCGACCCACCCCGTTAAGAAAAAACGGGGTAAGAAAATAATAAGCCTATAAATACAGTAAGTCCCACATAATGATTATTCAAAAACGCTTTAAAACAGGCATCTCGTTGACGTAAATGAATCAAACGCTGTTGATACAATAATAAAGCCGCAGCAACCGCTAACCCTAACCAAAAGCTTGCTCCAACTTGGCTAATAAAGCCTATCAATGTCATTAATATTAAGAATATAACGTTAAGCAACCCTATAATATGGCGATCGTAACTAGCGAATAAAATAGCGGTTGATTTAACCCCTATTTTTAAATCATCATCTCTATCAACCATGGCATACATAGTGTCATAAGCCACCGTCCAGCAAATATTAGCGACAAATAATAGCCAAGCTTGCACAGGCAATGAGTTTGTTGATGCCATAAATGCCATAGGAATTGCCCAACCAAAAGCAGCCCCTAATACAACCTGTGGAAGTTGTGTGTAACGTTTCATAAAGGGATAACAAAACGCGAGCCCAAGCGCCCCAAACGATAACAAGATAGTATTGGTATTTAGCATTATTACTAAAATAAAAGCGATACTAACCAGCAGCAAAAACAAACTAACTGCTTCCCCACTACTCACAGCCCCAGTTGCTAAAGGGCGCTGACAGGTTCGTTTTACTGAGCCATCTATTTTCCTGTCAGCAAAATCATTGATAACGCATCCTGCGCTACGCATAACTATTACCCCAAGGGTAAACACAATGAAGTTTGTTAGGCTTGGTATCCCTTCATTTGCTATCCACAGCGCCCAATAAGTTGGCCAAAGTAATAATAAGGTGCCTATGGGCTTATCTATTCGCATTAACTGAACGTAATACGGTACATGGTTTACCGATAAAGGGGCTAGTTTCATGAGTATAAATAGGCTCCTGGTAAAAAAACTTCACAAACTAAAAATTTGTAGTCATGCAAAGAGAACACGCTTCGTCGCCCTAATAATATGTGTATGGGTAAATTAAGTTCGCTCACCAGTGATTGCAATGAGTGGTTATCATCAAAGCGAGCAATTTCAATATCAGCGCGCTTTAACGCAGGGTCTTGAAATATGACATCACCCAACGGACGTTCACCCATATTATGCAGCTGATTATTTGTATTGTTGTTTGATATTGGCAACCAGCTTTGAGCATATACAACCGGTTTGTCATCACACAACAATAAAACCTCACGGTTAAGTACGGTGTTCACCTCATTACTTAATAAAGCTTGCTGAGGTTGCGAGAGGTTAACTTTTTGCTCGCTCAGCACCTTTACAGCAAAACGCTGCGACTGGCTTTTTAATTTAGCCGTTAAAGAATGCGGTTCAAATAGCCACTCTTGCTCAGCGCTAGATAAGCCACAGACTTGAGAAGTACTCTGCCAATCAGCAGATAAAGAAAGAGGAAACGTAATCACAATAGCTCTACTTGATAAAAATCAGCAAGATCATAACATTGCTAAGAGATTTGAAAAAGCGCGATTTACTCACTACCAAGCACACCCTGTTATTATAAAAAGCTAATCAACATTTGACTCTCGCTATTGCCTATCCCAAACTTGAGTACAGAGTGCCTTTACATAACTCAACAAATAACAGCATCTTGCTGTATCTTATTTACTAATAAGTATAAACTATTTGTAACCAGTTTACGGAAACGCTTTTGAAATGAAAAAAACAGTATTTACAGGCCTTTTTATTCTTCTAGTCAGCTTAACTAGCTTATCGGCACGTGCTGAGTCTACTGTCGGTTATTTTGGGTTTGAGCCAGATATTATTACCAACTACATTGGCCCATCGAGTAAAAAAATGGGCTATGTACGTGTCACTGTTGATTTAATGCTTAATAAAACATCAGATATTGCAATCGTGGAACACCACACCCCGCTGTTACGTGATGCGTTAGTAGAGATTTTATCTAAAGAGCCTGAAAACAAAATAAAGTCTTTAACAGGACGCGAGCAAATACGCCTTAAAAGCGCAGAAAAACTAAAAAGCCTTCTTAAAGAAGAAACAGGGCATGAGATCATCCGTGATCTCTTATTTACTAAATATTTATATCATTAGGCACTTTTTGTTTTAAAAAGCTGAGCGGTATAGGCAAAAGCCATACCGCTAACGAGCCCACCTAAGTGTGCCCAATTAGCCATTCCAACAAATAATACATCTGCAAAACCAAGTACTAACCATACCAGCATAAATCCAACAATTGCAGTTGTAACCAGTGCAGGCTGTTTAGGGTTAAGGGTGCTGTAAATCCAACAAAAGCCTAACAACCCATATACAACACCGCTAAGCCCACCAAAGTTAGGCCCGACCATTAAGTACTGTGCCCAATTACTTATTAAAGCGGTAACTAAAAAAAGTCCGATTAGACTCGACTTACCACATTGCTTTTCAATATTGTCACCCAGTGAAACCCACCAGATTAAGTTAAATACAATATGCATGGCGCTAAAATGCACAATAGCCGGGGTTAACCAAGTAAGTGGTGACGCAGGATTGAACTGCAACGCCATGTAAATAGGTTCAAACGCACCAAATAAAAAGGCAATATAAACAACAATACTCAGTATGCTAACACTTTGATTAAGCCAACTTAAGGCTTTAAACCGCGCGACTAAATTAAGCGACTGGCCTTGATATTTTAATGGTGATTGCGTGCTGCCTACTTGCCATGACGCTTGTTGATAACGTTCATGGTTAGGGTTTTTAGCAAACTCATTCCACAAAGGTTGAACCGCATGAAAGTCCTCAGGTGCCACACTAATGACAAGCGTATGGCCATCCTCAGTACGAATTTGCCCGCTAAACCCTTGGCTTTTTAAGTAATCTATAAAGCCCTGTGCAGCGCGAGGGTTAGTTAGGCTGCCTAGCTCTATCATCGTGCTACTTTATCCTTGTAAGCGGCTTCCCATGCAGTAAAACCGCCATCCATACTGTAAACATCTTCAAAGCCTTGCTCTACTAAGTAGCTGGCAGCGCCTTGTGAGCTCATGCCGTGATAACAGACAATAATAATCGGCTGGTCAAACTCCTTTTCCATCATAAATTGGGCAATATTCGCATTAGATAATGCCTCTGAACCCGGAATATGACCTGCTTGATACGAATTAGGATCGCGAATATCAGCAATCACTACATCTTCTTTATCGAGTAGTTCAAGGGTTTGTGCGATTGATATATGTTTAAATGCCATAGTACTCTCTTATAATTACAAAAAAGGCGACAAATGCCGCCTTTAATTCTCTTAACAAGGGGTAATTAATCCCAGTTAAGAATTACTTTACCCGATTGGCCTGAAATCATCATATCAAAGCCAGCTTGGAAGTCATCTATTGAATACTGATGAGTAATAATTGGTTTTAAATCAAGCCCTGATTGAATCAAACTAGCCATTTTGTACCAAGTTTCAAACATCTCACGACCGTAAATACCTTTGATCACTAAGCCTTTAAAAATAACTTGATTCCAATCGACCGCCATATCTGAAGGTGGAATTCCCAACATGGCAATTTTGCCGCCATGATTCATGTTATTTAGCATGGCATTAAATGCACTTGGTACACCTGACATCTCTAGGCCAATATCAAAGCCTTCAGTCATGCCCAGCTCTTTAGCTACATCTTCAAGCTTTTCATTCGCGACGTTTACAGCACGCGTTGCGCCCATTTTACGTGCTAAGTCTAGGCGGTATTCATTTACATCAGTAATAACCACATGGCGTGCACCCACATGCTTAGCCACAGCTGCAGCCATAATACCAATTGGGCCAGCACCGGTGATCAAGACATCTTCACCGACTAAATCGAACGATAAAGCCGTGTGTACTGCATTGCCAAATGGGTCAAAAATAGAGGCAAGTTCATCGCTAATATTATCTGGGATTTTAAACGCATTAAATGCAGGAATCACTAAATACTCTGCAAATGCGCCTTCGCGGTTTACACCGACCCCTGTTGTATTACGACATAAGTGAACGCGCCCAGCACGACAGTTACGACAATGGCCACAGGTTATATGACCTTCACCTGATACACGGTCGCCAACTTCGAAACCGCGAACTTCTTGTCCCATGTCAATTACTTCACCCACGTATTCGTGGCCAACCACCATAGGCGTCGGTATAGTGTTTTGTGCCCACTCATCCCACTTATAAATATGCACATCGGTGCCACAAATAGCCGTTTTACGAATCTTAATTAACAGATCGTTATGACCCACTTCAGGCTTTGGTGCATCTGTCATCCAAATGCCTGGCTCTGCTTTTAACTTTGATAATGCTTTCATAATTCACACTCAATTAAAAAATCGCGACTTCAGCCGCGATTTAACAAGAAAATTAAATAACACCAATCTCTTTACCAATACGGGTAAATGCTGCAATGGCTGTATCAAGCTGTTCTTTGCTGTGCGCTGCAGAGATTTGGGTACGAATACGCGCCTGCCCTTTTGGTACAACAGGGAATGAAAAGCCGGTTACATAAATCCCTTCAGCCAATAACTTATCAGCCATAAGTGACGCTACTTTGGCGTCTCCTAGCATCACAGGTATAATCGCATGATCTTTACCTGCACAGGTAAAACCAGCCGCTTCCATTTGCTCACGGAAGTATTTAGCATTTGACCATAGCTTAGCGCGAAGCTCACCGCCATTTTCAAGCATTTCTAACACTTTAATTGACGCCGTTACAATTGAAGGCGCTAACGAATTTGAGAATAAGTAAGGACGAGAACGCTGACGTAACCATTCAACAATTTCTTTTTTACCTGAGGTATAACCACCCGAGGCTCCACCTAGTGCTTTACCTAAGGTACCAGTAATAATATCAACACGATCAAGCACGTTGCAGTACTCAGGTGTACCTTTACCGTTTTCGCCAACAAAACCAACTGCATGTGAGTCATCAACCATAACAAGTGCATCGTATTTATCAGCTAAGTCGCATACGGCTTCTAAGTTACAAATAACGCCATCCATTGAGAATACGCCATCGGTTGCAATTAATTTAGTTTTAGCACCGGCTTCATCGGCTGCCATTAATTGCTTTTCTAAATCAGCCATATCGTTATTTGCATAACGGAAACGTTTTGCTTTACATAAACGTACGCCATCAATAATAGAAGCATGGTTTAATGAATCAGAAATAATCGCATCGTCTGCACCTAATATGGTTTCAAACAACCCCGTATTGGCATCAAAACATGATGAGTACAAAATGGTGTCTTCAGTTTCTAAAAATTGACTGATTTTTTTCTCGAGCGTTTTATGAATATCTTGTGTACCACAAATGAAACGCACAGACGCCACACCAAACCCATGGTCATCTAAGCCTTGTTGCGCCGCTTTAATAAGCTCTGGGCTGTTAGCTAAACCTAAGTAGTTGTTAGCACAAAAATTAATAACTTTTTCGCCTGATGCCACTTCAATTTGAGCTTGCTGCTGCGAAGTGATAACACGTTCATTCTTGTACAAACCTTCCGCTTTAACGTCTTCGATTTGCTGTTGTAATTGGCTAAAAAAAGCAGATGCTCTCATCTGTGATCTCCATTTGGTTGAACGGGTTAAACAGCAGACGTGTTGCTGCTATTTATAATGCGGGTATTGTAAAAGTTTAAGCGCCAAATTGCACTGTTTGTCATTCGTCGCAAATTGCCTAACTGGCAGGAAAAGCTGCCAGTTTACAGGCTTGAGATGTGTACTACGTTAGATCAGCAAATAAAGCCGGAAGGTCGTTGATTGAGTCACAAACATAGTCAGCAAAATTTACAGCTTTGTCATCAAATTTTTGCCCTGAACGTACCAGTACTTTGGTACGTACATTAGCGCTAATGGCAGCGTGCATGTCACCTAATTTGTCACCCACCATCACACTAAGTGCAGGGTTGATATGATGATCTTCTATTCCTTGAAGTAACATGCCAGGCGCTGGTTTTCTGCAATCGCACTCTTTTAAATAATCTGGTAATGCGTTTTTAGGATGATGAGGACAAAAATAAACGTCCGTAATTTCAATTTGATGAGCGCTAAACTGCGCTTTCATCCACTCGCTAAGCGCTAAAAATTCGCTCTCAGAATAATAACCACGGCCAATGCCTGACTGATTAGTCACTATAATTATTTTATAGCCCGCATCATAAAACGCTTTGCATGTTGAAAACACACCGTCTATAAATTCAAACTCTTCGCTTTTAAACACATAACCATGGTCAACATTTACTACGCCATCTCGATCTAAAAAAAGCGCCTTGTTAGTGTTTTCTTGATTCATAACAGTGACTCTTTTTTAACAACATGATCAAACATTTGTTTTACTGCATCGGTGGTTATTTGACTCATTAAATCATCGCCTTTAACACGAGTACCCCAAGGCAATTGCTCGGCGGTTTTACCTGTTTGCTTTACTAAGTTTTGATGGTAAACCTCAACCACGTAGTCTTGGTATAAATAAGGCCCCGTACGCGCTGGGTTTGAATGCGCATATAAACCAATAACGGGCGTACCCACAGTCACCGCCATATGAGCTGGGCCTGTGTCAGGTGCCAGTACTAAGTCTGCACGCTTAAGTACGCACAATAATTCTTTGAGTTTTGTTTTACCCACCAAGTTCAGAATGGGTGAATCAGAGTGTTTAATGATGTTATTTGCTAAATTAATTTCCAGTTCAGTCGGTCCACCAGTTAATACTATTTTAAACCCCTGTGTATGTGCATAATCCGCAAGCGCAGCATAGCGATCGGCTAACCAGTTACGCTGTGCTTTACTTGCTGCTGGCGAAATAACAAATAGCTTATTTGATAAATAATCGTCACCTAACAGCTCATCCGCTTTAGCTTGATCTTTGTTGGTAAAGGGCATATTCCATACAGGGACATAATCATCAACACCAATCGCTTGGGCAAAGCCTTTAAATCCCTCTAAAACATGCGCCTGAGATTGGGCTTTAATGCGTTTATTAATAAATAAACTATGTAGCTCTTTTGAACGAGCCCAGTCAAAGCCAATTTTAACTTTGGCAGGAATACAGCGAGCAACAAAACCTGCTCTTAAAGCCACTTGCATATTAAGCAGTACGTCAAAACACTGCCCTTTAAAGGTTTGCTTTAACTGTTTCAGTGCCGCTTTACCTTGTTTTTTATCAAATACAACAAGCTCAACGCCTGGTAAGTCAGCTAACAGCATCGCCTCGACCTTACCTATAACCCATGTAATTTTGGCATTTGGGTGTGCTTTTTGAATAGCTTGTACCGCACTTACTGCATGGCATACATCACCAATAGCAGAAAGACGTAAAATACAAATTGAAGTGTAAGTAGGCGCTGAAGTCACACGTTTCCTTGGAGGTAAAATAATAAAACCTGATCTTAAATTATAATCGCGTCATTGCAAGTACTTATCCTTAGCGTTAAAACACGTTAATATGTGCACATATTAAAGCGAACCCTATGAGCTATGTTTAATCAACACGTCAAAAATAACCATGTCATTTTGAGCCATCCTCAATATAGCAGCCAGATAGAGTTAGATTGGTTTAGCCCCGACTTTTGGCAGCAACAGCAAAAAATTGTTGGCGCTAAAAAGGGACGTGCAACCGCATGGTTTTTTAAACACGCAGATTTAACGGCTGTGTTGCGCCATTATTGGCGTGGCGGCCTGATAGGAAAGCTACTCAGTGATCAGTATTTGTACTGGGGGCTTGAGCATACCCGTGTTTATAAAGAGTTTAGCTTGATGACACAATTAATAGAGCTAGGTTTAAATGTACCAAAACCTATTGCCGCTAAAGTGAGCCGCCATGGTTTTATTTACCGAGGTGATATTATTACTGAAGCGGTTAGCGGCGCTAAAAGCGTATTAGATATACTGATTGAACGCGCATTGAATGATATTGAAATAAAAAAAATAGCCAGCACAATTGCGTTATTTCATAATAAAGGGGTGTATCACGCTGATTTAAATATTAATAATATTTTATTTGATGACAGTGGCAACGTTTTTATTATCGATTTTGACCGCGGCGAAATAAAAACACCCGATAAAAAATGGCAACAAAGCAACATGTCTCGACTACAGCGCTCATTTTTAAAAGAGCAAAGCCGCAATAGCAGCTTTCATTGGCAAGAAAACGATTGGCAAAGTTTAAATAAACACTACCATAATGGGTTAACCTAATAAAAACTAGTTTGCTAACGCTAAGTATTGCTCTGTTACTCTATCGGCACACACCTTTTCTAAAATAGCTGCGTTGGTTACATTTGGGTTATCTGCGAGCACTTGCTTAACTGCGAGCGCTAGGAGCTCACCTTGGCCAATAGGTACTAGATATTTACTTAG
Organism: Pseudoalteromonas issachenkonii; assembly: GCF_002310795.1. Classification (NCBI taxonomy): domain Bacteria; kingdom Pseudomonadati; phylum Pseudomonadota; class Gammaproteobacteria; order Alteromonadales; family Pseudoalteromonadaceae; genus Pseudoalteromonas; species Pseudoalteromonas issachenkonii. Next base: position 837,362 of record NZ_CP011030.1, on the reverse strand, counting down.
TTCACCCGTAAGTATTTCACTTGGACCATGAGGGCACTCAGTACTGACAGCAGGCGTACCTACTGCTAAAGCCTCGACTAGCACATTACCAAACCCTTCAAAGTCTGAACTTAACAATAAAGCTTTTGCCTGCTTTATCCAGTTATATGGGTTTTGTACAAATCCCGGAACAATAAGCTGATTTTCAATACCATATTCTTTGGCTAACTTTAATGCCTTTTCTTTTTTGTTACATAATAGCACTAATTTGTATTTTTTATCTAACTTGGCAAATGCAGAAAATAAAATATCATGGCGTTTTTGTTTAGCTAAACGTCCCACATGAATAAGATAGGGAGAATCGGGTATATTTGTATTCACCTCATTAGCTTTATCATTGATTGTTTTAAAATTGAATGGATTATAAATAGTGGTAATAGCACTTGGGGTTATTAAGCTGCCTTGTTGTATTTCTTCTTCAACCCCTTTGGACACGCAGATCAGTGATTTACCATTAAGATTTTGTTTACTCTTTTTAAGATATAAGTATGAAAGCGGGCCTAGTTTTTTTTGCCTAGCGAGCTCTGCATTAACTGAGTTATGAACAACAAAATGGATATTTTTTATTTTACTCTGCGCTAATAAGTTATTACTACGATCTAAATTAGAAAGTACTATATCAATAGACCCAAGTTGCCGTAACTTTTGCTCAAACCATGTCTCTAACACTCTGATATTCTTTTTTATCTGCCAAAATCGATCTACTTTTGTTGCTCGACCTGAAAATAAACTTTCAACGTTCAAAGTGGTTGGAATGTCATATTCAATATTTTGCGCCAATGACAAGATAGTCACATTGTGGTCTTTTAATACCATCTCTTGCGCTAATGTAAGCATTACCTTTTCAGCGCCACCACCAACAAGAGAGTCAATTACAATGACAATATTCATAGCTTATTCCCCTGCAACAGTACTTTTACACCATTCGTTATAACATCAAAGCTATGTACATTTTCTAACAACATATATTGGCTGAGTGTATTGTTATAATTTGGCTCAGTAAGTAGCTCTTGCACTTTTTGAGTGATGTCTAAAATATCAAGCTCAGCTTGTTTAACAACGCCAGTGGCTGCACAACGTGCGACTCGATCACTCTGATCTTTTGAAATAGCACAAGCAATGGTTGGGGTTTGCAAAGCAATAGCTTGTAGTAAAGTATCACCCGCGCTCAGTAATGCAATTTTAGCCTGACTGAGTAAGGCTAAAAATTCAGTTCCCTCTTGGCTTGGCAAACAAATTAACTCATTGGTTTTAGGTAACAACTTAGTGTAATTAGGGCCAAATACCACCACGCCTTTCAAGCCTGTTTGTTTAGCAATAACAAGCCCTGCTTGAAAATATATATCTGCGCAATTTACGCCATTAACTGTATGACCACCAGAGCCCGCGTTAACAATAAAGAATTCTTTTTCTTTCAAGTGATAACGGTTTAGTGCATCGCATTTTTGTTGCGCTGATGCAAATACTGTAAATGGCCCAACATTAGCAGGATAGGCCAAAGGCAACATGCTCAATTTTAGCTTTTCATACCACGAAAGAGGTTCAATACAGTAATCCGGTTGTACAACCCAATGAGTATCAATAAGACCAGTCCTATTAAGCTTTAAACCTTTTGCCCGCTTTTTTGCATGCTGCGAAATAAAAACAACTTTAGCACCCACTTTTTTTGCCGCTTTCATTTGCTCAGCGCGTCCTGCGCAATCAAAAAGCACCGCATCTGGTTTGTATTGATCAATAAACTGACATACGTGCGTATTTTCTTTTGTTGCCGATTGGTTTAAGAGTAAGCTAGAAAACGGGCAGCTTTTAGCATAAGCCGTATGCTTATTTAAGATAAAATGAATATCTAACTGCTTGCCATACTCAGCCTTTAAAGTTTGAGCCAGCTGTAATGAGCGCATATATTCACCAATACCTTCTGGTGATGACACAGGAATAAATAAAAGTCGTTTTTTGCTCATTACAATCTCACTGGCTTATTTGACCTGCAGTATACCAATGGCAACTTTTTAGCGATAGATGGTAAGCATTTTTCTATATGATTTAACATACCAATTTAGATTTAATTACTGCAATAAGATGCTTAGATTGCTAAACTTACCGGCAATTTCAATCACAAGGATCTGAGCTTTGCGAAACAAAATTTTTATACTTTCTTCGCTTTTTTGTGCAATGAGTACCCCTGTTTATGCTGAACCCTGGGTTAAACCTGATGATTTTGGGTTAAGAGCTGATATCCAGCAACTTGCCGATGCAGGTGTTATTTTAGCCCCGGTAACTACCTACCCGTTAATGTGGAAAAGCTTTATTGCTGATATCGATAATGCCGGACTAGAGCAATTACCACCTCGCTTACAAGATGCGTTATTGCGTGTAAAACATCGTTATAAGTCAGAAAACAGTGGTTCACATAGTGTTCAACTTTCTGCATTTGCCAGCTCAGACCCATTAGCGACCACCAGCTTTGGTGCAACGAATACCCAAGAGTCAGAATTAACAGCAGCCTATGCTTACCTAGGACATAACTTTGCAGCCAAAATTGCGCTTAATCACCGCAGTGATGGTAAAAAGTGTTTAATCAACGGTAAAACAACAGACAATATAGTTAACAATGAGCAAGCACTGACTGACTGCAATGATACCTCACTTGATGATAGCTATTTAGCGTATCGTTTGGGTAATTGGATATTTAGAGCCGGTGCGGTTGAACAGTTTTGGGGCCCAGGCGTTGATAACAGTCTAATTATGTCCGGTAACGCCAAACCACTTCCTGCAATAAGTATCAGCAGAGAGCAAAGCAGTGCATTTGAAACACCTTGGCTGAGTTGGATTGGTCAGTGGAGCTTTACTGCACAAATGGCTAAACTTGAATCAAACCGCGTTATTCCTGATGCGTTATTGTGGAGCACTCGGGTTAACTTTCGCCCCGTTCAACAATTAGAAATAGCACTGAGCTGGTCAGCACAATGGGCTGGTAAGGGACAACCAAGCTCGGCTAGTGATTTTATTGATATGATTGCCGGTGATACAAAATGTGTTGATGGCACTTCTAATTGTGATAGCCAGTTAGAGTCAAAAATAGGTAATCAATTAGCTGGTATTGATATTCGCTGGTCTGATACGTTGTTCAATCAACCTTATGCCGTTTATGCCAGTACGATTGGTGAAGATGCGAGCTCACAGTTTAAACCAGCTGATAGAGCGTACTTATTTGGCTTACAAACAACACATCGTGTTTACGAGCAGAATTTACTAGTCAACTTAGAATACATTGATACAGGTGTCTCTTGCTCTGCGGGGTCAACGACCGAAAATTGCTATTATGAGCACACTGATTACCAATCAGGATACCGTTACCATGGTCGCCCTATCGGCTCTACCTATGATAATGATGCTCAATCACTAGTACTTACTGTACTTGGGCAACTCTCAAGCGGAACTGACTGGCAAGTAAAATTACGTGATATTGACTACAACAGCGACAACCGTGACCGTTACCCAAATAACCCAGACTTAGGTAACTCGATTACCAAAACAGCATTTAGCTCTAAACAGCTTGAAGTACGTTACAGAATGCTTGCCATGGGGGGGCGCTTAACCCTTGGCGGACTTGCCTCTAATAACGATGGAGCAGAAAACGATACGTCTGCATTTGCTAAGTTCGAATACAACTTTTAGTTTCATTAATAACATTAAAAAAGGGGATAAACTGCAGTTTATCCCCTTTATTGATTAGCGAACTAGCTTTTTATTTTGCTAATCACTTTTGATGTTGAACAGCCATCTAAAAACTCAAGCACTTCGACTTTTCCGCCATGGCGCAGCACATGCTCAGCACCGGCTATTTGTTCTACCGTATAGTCGCCGCCTTTGACAAGAATATCAGGGCTTATTTGCTCGATAAGTTTTGCCGGCGTGTCATTTTCATCAGCACTTCCAAACGGGATAACCCAATCAACGGAGGCAAGTGCACTGAGGACCATGGCGCGCTCATCTAATGGGTTTATTGGGCGTTCTGGGCCTTTCAAACGAGCAATAGATTCATCATTGTTTAAACCAACCACTAATCTGTCCCCACGGGCTTTAGCTTGCGCTAAATACCGCACATGCCCTGCATGCAAAATATCAAAGCAACCATTAGTAAATACAATCGTTTCACCATTTTGCTTAGCAAATTCAATATGCTGCAATACGTCATCAAACGGGGTTTGATAATGCTCGCCAGTTGCCTGTAAGTATTGCCCCAGCTTTCGACTCAACTCTTCTGGAGAAACCGTAGCCGCGCCCAATTTACTCACCGCAATACCGGCTGCTAAGTTTGCAATTTCGACTGCATCTTTGGCAGTCATGCCCGCACCTAACATAACGGCAAGGGTTGCAATAACAGTATCCCCAGCGCCAGTTACGTCACTGACCTCAAGCTCTTGAGCTGCAAAATCATATTTTTCAGTGGCATTTATAAGCGACATACCTTGCTCTGAACGGGTAAGTAACATCGCCGTTATACCCGCATCACTAATGAGGTTTCGTGCACTACTTGCAAGCGTCTCTTCTGAGCCCACTTGCCCGCCTGCTAATTTAAATTCATTTAAATTAGGTGTTATATAATCAGCACCGCGATATAACTGTAAATCTGATGATTTAGGATCAACAAGTACCGTTTTACCTGCTTTTTTGGCCACACTTATCATCTCTTTTATCAGCGATAGCGAGCCTTTGTTGTAATCAGAAAACACTATAAAATCGTAATCATTTAGCACAAGCTCTAATCGATTCAATAAAAGCTGGCTATGTGATTCGTTAAAAGTTTCTTCTAAATCTAAACGTACCACTTGCTGATGACGGCTAATTACACGCATTTTAGAAATAGTCGGTAAATCACACACGCTGACAAGCTGTGAATTTATTTTTTCACCTTCTAAAATATTTTCTAAAATTTGCCCACTTTCATCCTCGCCAATAAGGCCTAACAACCCCACTTTACCATCTAAACGGGCTATATTTTTAGCCACATTAGCCGCACCGCCAGCCTTGTCTTCAAATTTACTTACTTTAACAACGGGTACTGGCGCTTCTGGTGAGATACGCCCTGAATCACCATACCAATAGCGATCGAGCATCACGTCGCCCACCACTAAAATACGTGCTGCTGATAAGTTCTTTAGTAAAGATAAATCCATTACTGCTGCTCCGCAACAACCATATCCATGGCTTCACATAACCAATGGCCAATAAACATGTGTGCTTCTTGAATACGCGCGGTTTCGTCGTTTTTAATAATAATAGGTAACTTTGCAATATCTTTTACTTGCCCGCCGTCACGGCCAGTAAGTGCAACCGTGAATGCCCCTATTTTGTTAGCAGCTTCTAATGCTAAATTAATATTTTTACTGGTACCTGATGTAGTTAAACCAATCACGATATCCTCAGGCTTACATAGCGCCTGTACTTGGCGCTCAAACACAGTATCAAAATGATAATCGTTGCTGTGCGCTGTTAAAATAGACGTGTCTGTGGTCAAAGCAATAGACGCTAATGGACCTCGCTCTAATTTATAACGCACCACAAACTCTGCAGCTAAATGCTGAGCATCGGCAGCACTGCCGCCATTACCAAACCAAACAACCTTACCACCAGCTTGTAAAGCACTATGACATGCTTCTAGCAACTGCATTACCTCTTGATGATACGCCTCCATTGTTTCAAACAATACTTGATGACGGTTTAAACTTTCTAGGTAGCTGGTTGCCACTGAATCTATAATTGACATGAGATATTCCTCTTGGAACTGAAATGGCAGGAAAAATTAATTTCATTATTCCATAATTTTATAGCCAAATCACCTCTATATAACTAAATTAGATGTTTCACAGAAACTAAAATCAAAGGCTTACTGCATGGAAATCGTTTTTGTTATAAAAGTAACCATAAGCATTTCCTAAAATCATGTAACTGATGCAATAGCGTGATTTGAATGACATTGATTTAGTTTATACCCTAGTAAATGAACTCAAACCAACTTTTATACTTTGTATGTTTAGAAATAAGCCGTTTCACGATAAACTAGCTACAATTACCTTAAACAAAGCTCAGTATGGCACGCACTTTTTATTCACTTGCACTAATCATTATTAGCCCTTTGATCATATTTTATTTATATGTATTACGTGGTAAAAAAAATTCGGGTTATCGCGCGCATTTTAAAGAACGTTTTGGGTTTGTACGTCGCTGTTTATTTTCTAATAAAACTAAACCTGTTGTTATTCATTGTGCTTCTGTAGGTGAGGTATTAGCAGCAACGCCATTAATTAAAGCGTTGCAAAATGAGCACCCGCAGCTAAATATTTTGATCACTTGTAATACCCCAACTGGACGCGCACAAATAACAGCACAATTTAAAGATACCGTCGCTATTAGTTATTTACCTATCGATTTTCCTTTTGCCACTGCTCGATTTTTAAAACGCGTAAAACCGCAGTTACTATGTATTTTAGAAACTGAATTGTGGCCAAATATTATGGCTAATGCGCATAACAAAAAAATCCCGGTATTGGTTGTTAATGCGAGACTTTCTGAAAAGTCGCAGCAGGGTTATCAAAAGGTTGCGCAGTTAACTCACCGTATTATGCAATCTATTACTGCGTTAGCCAGTCATAATAAAACAGATGCAGAGCGTTTTATTGCACTTGGGCTTGAGCCTTCAAAAAGCCATGTTACAGGTTCAATCAAGTTTGATATAAGCCCCAATCAAGAGCAACTTACAAAGGTGAGCGTGCTCAAACAGTACTATAATAGCCAAGAACGTTTTATATGGGTGGCAGGCTCTACTCACCCTATAGAGCATGAATTAATACTCGATGCCCACCAGCAGTTGTTAAAAAAGCAGCCTGATGCTTTATTGATTATTGCCCCGCGACACCCCGAGCAATTTGATAAAGTGGCTGAACTACTCACACAAAGTACTTTAAGCTTTAGTCGTCGTAGCCAAAATAATTACCAAAACGAACACGTTTTACTTGCCGATACGCTAGGTGAATTACAGTGCTTATACGGCGCGGCTAATGTTAGTTATATTGGCGGTAGTTTGATTCGTCGTGGTGGTCATAACCCGCTTGAGTCAGCCGCATTTTCGGTCGGTGTAATAACAGGCCCTCATACCTATAACTTTGATCATGTCTATCCTGAGTTAACAAAGCTCAAAGGGGCATGCGTGGTAGAAAATTCAGATGAACTGGCACAACAACTCATTACCTTTAGCCAAAATAAAAAGGCATGCCAAACGCTCGGCACAAAAGCGGCGCAATGTGTTGCTAAAAACCAAGGCGCCATAAAAAAAACACTCACTATTATTAATCAATACTTAGAGCCAAAACAGTGAATAACATAGCTATTAGCCAAACCCGAGAATGGGTTTCATCCGTTATTGTAAAATATAACTTTTGTCCGTTTGCTCGTAAAGAAGTCGAAAACAACTGTATTCATTACATTGTAAGTAACGCTAAGACTATCGATGATGCTGTAATGGATATGCTTGAGCAATGTATCGAGCTTGACCGCGAGCGCGAACGAGAAACCACGCTAATCATGTTCGATAACGGTTTTAGTGACTTTGAAGACTTTTTAGATTTAGTCGATTTAGCAAATGCGCTATTGGTTGCACAAGGCTTTGAAGGTAAATATCAAATTGCAAATTTTCACCCCGATTATGTATTTGCCGATAGCGATGAAACCGATGCGGCCAACTACACAAATAGAGCGCCGTTTCCTACCTTGCACCTAATTCGTGAAGCAAGTGTGAGTGAAGCACTTGAAAATTATGACGAACCTGAGTCTATTCCAGAGCATAATATAAACTTAGCACGCCGAAAAGGTATTGATTTTTGGCAACAATTATTAGAGAACTGTAAAAAACCGAGCGTATAAGCTCGGCTTTTAATACCTTTAGTTAACCCATTAACTTTATTTTTTGACCCAGCTACCGTTTACTTCAATGTAGTGGCCGCTTTGCGTTTTTTCGATTGTTTTTGCCGCTGCCAATGCCTCAACTTGTGCAAGTGACAAGTTATTCTTTTTAGCTAATTTTAAGTACTGTGCCTTACGTTTTTCGTTAACGTCATCAACAACCGCTTTTGCTTCTGTATTTTGTACAACTAATCCAAGGTAGCCTGAGCTGTTTTCACCAACTAAGCCTTGGCTTTTAGCTTCATCTAAACTCATAGCCCAAACTGAAAATGACATACAAACGGCACTAATTAGGGTTACTATATTTAATTTATTTTTAATATTCATATTCTAGCTCCTTAAAATAACTCACTGTCATCGCTAAATAAATTATCGAGCTCTTTATCTACTTTGACACGAATTTCATGATCAACCTTAACATTTAAATTAATAGTGATTGGCTCTTTAGCCGACACCTCAACACGATGCGTACACGCACTTAGCGCTGATATTGCTGCTAACGCGAGCAGCACTTTTATCGATAACGACTGTCTCATTGCCCATTTCCTTTTTGTGAAAATTGTTGCTCAACTTTTTGTGTAATTTCATCACTTAAACGCAGTGCCCGTAAAAGCGTAAATATGTTTTCTTCATGGTTGTAATTAAAGTTAACTTGCTGCTGCGCTTGCTGATTATAACCTTGTAAATTAACTCCAAGCTTTAACCAACCATCATTTTTAAGTACAACGCTGCTATTGAGTTTTTGAATATCTAAATCAGTCAATAACCCCAGTACAGGTTGCAACTCTTGTTGTTGCTGCATCACAGAATCAAATGCAGCATTATTGCTAATTTTTAAATTGCCCTCGCCTTGACTAAACAGACTGCCTTGGCTAATGTGCACACCATTTTTATTAACGCTCACCGGCAGTGTACCAGCCAAACGCCCTGTTAAAGTAATACCCGACTTATCATCAAGGGTGATCAGCTTACTTGCATCAATATTATTAAACGTTACAGTGCTAACTTGGGTTTCTTGTCCAAGCGTATAGTTATCTAATAAAAATGTACCGCCAAGCACATTACCTTCAACATTACTAACAAGCACATTATTGTTATTGACGAGCCATTGCCCTTTAAGGCCTTTGATAACTGCGCCCGCTCTAAACTCATTTAAATGAAAGGTAGTCGGTTTTACATTAAGCCTACCTGAATTAAACTCCCCGCTAAATACACTACTAAAATCACTTGCAAGGTAGTCATTATAAAGTCCACTTAATTGGCGAATATCTATATCAAAGGATGCCCTTTGTAAATTGACATCGCCACTAATATTGCCGTTAAAAGTACCTTTTGTCAGCTTAGCAAGTGGATAAAACTGATTAATAAAGGTGTTTAATGGCAACACACTTTGCGCTGGCACAATCACCTCAAACGGATGCGCCTGTGACGATATATGATGATTTACCACCAACTCAATATCATCTATAAACGCATGGTGCGACGCTTTAAGTGCACGGCTTTGTAATCCACTCGAGTCTATTTTTATATTATTCAGTCTTATATCAGCGCTATTAAGAGCCTTAATTTGCGTTTTCGCAGTTAAATGAGCAAATAACTCACCTACACCTAGGTTTGCTTTTGCCGTGAGACTATTATTTATATTGGTAAGTTTAAATTCTTTATATGCCGCATTTTTTAACTGATTAGTTAATGTAATTTCTGCATTTAGTTGTTTATCCATTTTCGCGGTTAAACCACCTTGATAATGCACTGCTTTTACATCAAAAGCTTCAAAGCTAGCAACGGAAAATTTACTCTGTGTGTACCCGACGGGTTTTGAGTCAATAAATTCACTTAATTCAAAGTAACCACTGAAATTAAGCATATTAGCAGTAACAGGGATAAATGCGGGTAGCCTTTCAAGCTCAACGTTGTAATCACCTTTAACTTTAGTACCATTTAGCTGAGCGCTTATATTAATGCTGTTTATATCTGGCGTGCTTATTTGAGCAGACACCTTTGCCTGCATATTATCAAGCAAAGCGTTAATAGAGAGTGCGGTGTCTGTTATTAAAATATCAAAGTGTTTATTACCTTCACTCATCACATTAATTACTGGAATACTCAGCTCCCCCTGTTCTAAACGAAGAGCTTGAGAAAGCTTAACCTGCCAATTTAAAGCAACTTGTTTGCTTACAAAATCTGCGTACTTACTTGGTGGAATTAACTCAGTACAGCGAGGGGTTAAATTAATTTTGTTATTAAGTGAACCGGTATCTAGGATTAACGCTTGGTTATTTAAATTAAAGCGAGTAGCCATCTGGCCAGTGGTTAATAAATTAAATTGGCATTGCTCAAACGTATGAGCAAATTGAGCGCTAATCCCCCCGTTCAACTTAAGCTCAATCCCGTCAAAACTAAACACTTGTTGAGTATTAAAGTTAACAGCATCGAGTAAGGTGTTTTTAGTGTTTATTACCTGTTTTAACAAAATGTCATCAACTGCTAGCTGACCACTTATTTTATTGGAGGTTAAAGTAGCACGCGCATTTATATCGCCCGTTACATTAAATTGATTTAGCGCAGGTTCTAATACACTAAATTTTAATGGTTTACTGAGCTGATTACTGTTTACTACAAGCTGTTTAATATTAATGAGTGGGCGATTTGCAGGTAGCGCTATCTTAAGCTGTTTAGCCGGTTGATTAGCGTTATCACTTTTAGGTAATGGATTGAGCGTTAATATTGCACTTTGAACACTGACATGCTTTGTATTTGCAGTAATATCATAGAGTTGTAATTGTTGGTTTTGGTAATTTAAACACACAGTATCGGCATGTATATTTAACTTTGAGGTAATTGAAAAATCGAGGCAGCTTAATGTGACACCTGCTTTTTTAAGTTCAGGGGCAATGGCCCATTGTAGTAAAGGCAAGCGAAATACATACCCGAGTAATAATAGACTCAGTAAAAGAGTGCCAACAATTAAACCAATGCGCTTAAACATATTATCCTTACATGTTTTTTAATCACTATAATCAAAAAAGGCTGCACAAGGCAGCCTTTTTTATTTTACATCCAGATCATGAATCTAGTGTGTATATTAACCTACATTTTTACGCGCATTACGGAACATACGCATCCATGGGCTATCCTCTTTCCACTCATCTGGGTGCCAAGAGTTAGCAACAGTACGAAATACACGCTCTGGATGTGGCATCATTACAGTTGCACGGCCATCTGTTGATGTAATACCTGTGATACCTTCTGGCGAGCCGTTCGGGTTCGCTGGGTATTGCGTTGTAGGGTTGCCGTAGTTATCAACAAATTTAACCGCTACAGTACCACTTGCAAGCGCTGCTTTTGTTGCTGCGTCGTTTGCAAACTCTGCATGGCCTTCACCATGAGATACCGCAATTGGCATCCGCGAGCCCGCCATACCATTAAAGAATACCGATGGATTCTCTTGTATTTCAACTAAGCTAAAGCGTGCTTCAAAACGCTCTGACTTGTTCGTTACAAAGCGTGGCCAATGCTCAGTACCTGGGATCAACTCTTTTAATGTTGATAGCATTTGACAACCGTTACATACCCCTAAGCTAAAGGTATCTTCACGATGGAAAAAGCTTTGGAATTGATCGCGTGCCATGTCATTAAACAGTATTGACTTAGCCCAACCTTCACCCGCACCTAATACGTCACCGTAAGAGAAGCCACCACACGCCACTAAGCCTTTAAACTGTTCAAGCGTTAAACGACCTTCTAAAATATCGCTCATATGCACATCAACCGCTGCAAAGCCCGCACGGTTAAATGCAGCTGCCATTTCTAAATGAGAGTTTACACCTTGCTCACGTAAAATAGCCATTTGCGGTTTAGCACCAGTTGCAATATATGGAGCTGCAACATCTTCATTTAAATCAAAGTTAAGTTTTACATTTAAGCCAGGATCTTTTGCGTCATACTTAGCGTCAAACTCTTGCTTAGCGCAATCTGGGTTATCACGACGCGCTTGCATTTGATACGTAGTTTCGGCCCAAATAGTACGAAGTTCAGTACGAGTATGATTAAGTACTGTTTGCTCACCACGATTAAACACGATGTTATCGTCGTTATTTAGCGAGCCAATCACATGACTAATTGCGGCAACTCCATGCTGCTCAAATACCGCATTTACAGCCTCTAAATCGCTATTCGCTACTTGAATTACAGCACCTAGCTCTTCGTTATAAAGCGCTTCAATATCAGAGCCGGTCAAAGTCGCTAAATCAACGGTAACACCGGTGTGACCGGTAAACGCCATTTCAGCGATAGTGTTAAATAAACCACCGTCTGAACGGTCATGGTACGCAAGCAACTTGCTATCAGCGACTAGCGCTTGCATTGCGTTGTAAAAACCTTTTAGTAACTCTGGGCTATCTACATCAGGTGTTGTATCACCTAATTGCTTATAAACCTGAGCAAGGCTTGATGCGCCCAGTCGGTTTTTGCCCGCGCCTAAGTCAACTAAAATAAGCGATGTATCGCCTTTATCTGTTCGTAACTGTGGGGTCACTGTTTTACGTACGTCTTCAACACGACCAAACGCAGTAATAATAAGCGATAACGGTGATGTCACTGATTGCTCTGTAGCATCATCTTCGTTCTTCCATGTCGTTTTCATCGACATAGAATCTTTACCTACAGGAATTGTTAACCCAAGTGCCGGACATAACTCTTCACCCACCGCTTTCACCGCTTCGTATAAACCGGCATCTTCTCCTGGGTGTCCCGCTGCGGCCATCCAGTTTGCAGATAACTTAATATTTTCAAGAGAGCCAATGTTTGCACAGGCAATATTCGTTAACGATTCTGCCACTGCTAAACGCGCTGAAGCGCCATAGTTAAGTAGTGCTGCAGGCGTACGTTCACCCAGTGACATTGCTTCACCATGGTAAGTGTCATACGTTGCTGCGGTTACTGCACAGTTAGCTACTGGTACTTGCCATGGGCCTACCATTTGATCGCGTGCTACTAAACCTGTTACCGAACGATCGCCAATAGTAATGAGGAAGGTTTTTTCAGCAATGGTTGGTAAACGTAATAAACGTTCTGCAGCATCAGCAGCACTGATATTTTCAACGTCGAGTGCTTTACCTAACACTTGTTGTGATGTTACATCACGATGCATTTTAGGTGCTTTCCCTAATAAAACATCGAGCGGTAAATCAACAGGGTTATTTTCAAAGTGACTATCAGCAACCGTTAAATGAGGCTCTGCAGTTGCTTCACCAATAACCGCATATTGCGCTCTTTCACGCTTACAAATAGCTTCAAAACGATCAAAATCTTCAACAGCGACAGCGAGTACATAGCGCTCTTGCGATTCATTACACCAAATTTCGTGTGGTGCCATGCCCGGTTCATCATTTGGGATATTGCGAAGCTGAAATTTACCGCCACGTCCACCGTCACTAACAAGTTCAGGGAATGCGTTAGATAAACCACCTGCACCCACATCATGAATAAACGCAATTGGATTTGCATCACCTAGCTGCCAACATTTGTCGATGACTTCTTGGCAACGACGTTCCATTTCTGGGTTTTCACGCTGTACAGAGGCAAAATCTAAATCTTCATTTGATTGACCCGATGCCATACTTGATGCAGCGCCACCGCCTAAGCCAATGTTCATTGCAGGGCCGCCTAGTGCAATGAGTTTTGCACCAACTGGAATATCGCCTTTTTGAACATGATCAGCACGGATATTACCTAAACCACCGGCAAGCATAATTGGCTTGTGGTAACCACGCACCTCTTCACCATTGTGACTGGTCACTTTTTCTTCGTAAGTACGGAAATAACCTAATAAATTAGGACGGCCAAACTCGTTATTAAACGCAGCACCACCTAATGGGCCTTCAGTCATAATATCTAGAGCATTAACAATACGGCCAGGCTTACCAAAATCACTTTCCCAAGGCTGTTCAAAACCAGGAATACGTAAATTAGATACAGTAAAGCCCACTAAACCCGCTTTTGGTTTTGAACCACGACCAGTTGCGCCCTCATCGCGAATCTCACCGCCCGACCCTGTTGCCGCACCAGAGAAAGGAGCAATAGCCGTTGGGTGGTTATGGGTTTCAACCTTCATTAATATTTCAATGTCTTCTTGGTGATACGCATATTCACCTTGTGCATTCGGGAAGAAGCGACCCGCCTTTGAGCCTTTCATTACGGCTGCATTATCTTTATAAGCAGATAATACATTTTCAGGATTATGCTCAAAGGTGTTTTTAATCATTTTGAACAACGACTTTGGTTGTTCAATGCCATCAATAGTCCAATCAGCATTAAATATTTTATGACGACAATGCTCTGAGTTCGCTTGAGCAAACATAAACAGTTCAATATCGTTAGGGTTACGCCCTAACTTAATAAAGTTTTCAACTAAATAATCAATTTCATCATCAGCAAGCGCAAACCCTTGCTCTATATTTGCTGTGGCTAATGCTTCACGGCCGCCACCTAAAATATCAACTGATGACATTGGACGAGGTGCATCGCTGCGAAATAACTGCGCGGCATCTTCTAATTTACTGTGAGTAGCTTCAGTCATGCGGTCATGAAGAAGTGCTGCAACTTGTGCTAACTGTTCTGCACTTAAATCACCTTCAACATAGTAAGCAATACCTCGCTCTACGCGATGAACTTGTTTAAGCCCACAGTTATGAGCGATATCTGTCGCTTTTGAAGCCCATGGCGAGATTGTACCAGGACGAGGCGTCACTAATACCAACTGACCTGCTGGCGCATGCTCAGCAATTGTTGGGCCGTAGGTTAATAACTTTTCAAGTTTGGTGTGCTCATCAGTGTTTAATGGCGATGTTAAATCGGCAAAGTGAGCGTATTCGGCATATACATTGGTGACAGGAAGTTGCGATTGTTGGCAACGCGCTAAAATTTTATTAACTCTGAACTCTGAAAGTGCTGGTGCACCACGAAGGATCAACATAAGTAATTTCACCCGGGGTTAGGGATTGAACGATATTTTAGGCGCGTATTATAGTCCAAATTACTCTCAGATTTAACTCAAAAATGCGCTTTTCATTAAATTAACTTTTTCTTTTTGTTTACACCTATTTTTTACTCACTGCGATTAAACGATAAGTGACGTAATCAGTAAGTTTTGTTATAACAGGAGATACGATGCTAAAGAGGCGAATATGTTGAAGATAAAGCTAATAACAATCATTACGTTAGTCATACTTTTGTGTGCATGTAATACACAAGAGCAATCAACACAGCTTGCCCAAATCAAATCTGAAAACAAAATTCGTATTGGTACACTTGCCAGTGCAAGTAATTACTATCAAGCCGTTCAAGGGGAGCAAGGATTTGAATTTGAGCTCTCTCAAGCGTTTGCAGACTACTTAGGGGTAGAGCTTGAAATTGTACCCTTTTTTAATTTATCCGAAATGTTTGCGCGCTTGGACAGTGGTGACCTCGATTTAATTGCCTCAGGGCTTACCTACAATAAAGTACGTGCTGAGCGCTATCGCTATGGCCCTACATACAGAACAATTAGCCAAAAATTAGTCTTTAAACAAGGCCGTGAACGCCCTCGTGATTTTGATGATTTAACCGGAAACTTCACCGTTATCGCTAAAAGTAGCCATTCATTAACATTAGAAGAAATTCAACAAACCAACCCAAAGTTAAGCTGGAATGAAACCGAAGAGTTTGATGAAGAAGAATTACTGCAAGCAGTTATTGACGGCGAAATAGATTACACCTTAGCGGATTCACATACTTTAGCGCTATTTCGTCGCTATCACCCTAATTTAAGTATTGGCTTTTCAGTTACCCGAAATGATTCAATTGCATGGATACTAAGAAAGTCGAATGATGATTCCCTATACGCATTATTAGTCCCCTTTTTTGGTGAAGCAAAACAAAATAATCAACTTTATGTGCTCGAAGAAAAATATTTCGGTCATGTCCGCCAATTTAATTACGTTAATACCTTGGCCTATATAGACGCAATTAAAGAAACACTGCCTAAATATCAACCTTGGTTTATGCAATATGCAGGTAGCCTAGATTGGCGCTTACTGGCAGCATTAAGTTATCAAGAGTCGATGTGGAACCCGCGTGCTAAGTCACCAACCGGTGTGCGTGGTATTATGATGCTAACAAGACGCACAGCAAAACAAGTCGGTGTAACAAACCGCTTAGAACCAGAGCAAAATATACGCGGTGGTGCACAATACCTAGCAAAATTAATTAAACGCGTCCCGGATCGAATCCCTCAACCGGATCGTACTTGGCTTGCACTTGCCGCCTATAATGTAGGTTGGGGACACGTTAACGATGCCCGTATTATTACCGAGCAACAGGGAGCTAGCCCTGATAAATGGGCCGACGTTAAAAAGCGCTTACCATTGTTAGTAAAAAAACGTCACTATCGTAATACCCGTTATGGCTATGCTCGCGGTGATGTAGCAGTGACCTATGTTGATAATATACGCCGCTATTACGATGCGCTTGTTTGGCTTGATGAAAATAATGCAATGGCGCCGATTACCTCAACAAATGAAACAGAAGAGAAAATCGTTAAACCAGATGATTCAGAGCAACGTACAAGTAATGCCGCTGAAGAAAAAAAATAAATACGCAGCTTAGTAATTAACTGAACATCAGAAAATCAAATAGTTGTTTACTTGTAATCAATTATTCAATAATCTGGATTAATTGTATAAAATTTTGTTTCATAACCAAGCACATAAGGATAAGTCATGCTTAAACGTAGACGTACACATCAACTTAAACGTTGTATAAAGCACTCAACCGCCACTCGTCGTCGAGTGATGTTAAGAAATTTACATAAAAAAATAATTTGGCGCCGCCGCATGTTTGCTATGCAGCAAATGGCTGAATTAGACGCCTTAATAGCAGCAGCTGACTAATCGCTGTTACTATTACGAGCGGCTTGCTTTGCCGCCTTTATTTGTGCTCGGCGACGCTTAAAAAAACTAGAAATAGTCTCTGCACATTGTGTTTCTAATACCCCACCCGTTATTTCTACCTGATGGTTTAAACGAGGTTCTTGTAAAAGGTTCATAATTGAACCGGCAGAACCCGTTTTAGCATCGGCTGCACCAAATACTAAGCGTTTAATTCGGCTATGTACTAATAAACCTGCGCACATTGAGCATGGCTCTAACGTGACGTAAAGAGTACAGTCAATTAAGCGGTAATTATTAAGTACTTTTCCTGCTTCACGTACCGCTATCATCTCAGCATGAGCCGACGGGTCGTTATCAGTAATTGAACGATTATAGCCTGCGCTAATAAGCTGATTATCTTTAACAATTATAGCCCCTACCGGGATCTCATCTAGCTGCTCCGCTTGTTTTGCATACACAAGCGCTTGTTCCATCCAATATTGGTCGTCAAATGGCTCTGTCATTATTATTACTTAACTATTTTTTATGCCGTAATTATACCAACTTAGCGCAATAAAATGCGTCATTGATCACTTTATTGCAAAAATAAAACAAATTTAAGTGGTTTGTCATGGCTCATAAGGCAGGATTTACGCTATAATCTCACGCTTTTTTTATTTAGCTCACAACACGGGTAGCAAATGAAATTTCCTGGACGCCGCAGGCATAAACATTATTTTCCAGTGGAAGCCAAAGATCCACTGACCAATCAACTTAACGCCACTGAGCGATTACACCGCAGCTATATTACGGGGATCGATCAAATCGTTGTTGATATAGAAGCTAAGGTTGACCAAGCTTTTCTCGATGAATTTCAATTGCGCCGAGGGATGTCGCAAGTTATAGATAATGACATCACCAATGCTTTATACGATCGCTTAAAACTAAACGACATGGTCGATTACGAATTCGCAGGCGGAACCGTTGGCAACACGATGCACAACTATTCCGTACTTGCTGATGACCGTTCGGTGCTATTAGGTGTAATGAGTGAAAACATAAAAATAGGCAGTTATGCTTATCGCTTTTTATGTAATAACTCAAGTCGCGTAGACTTAGACTACTTACAGCCTGTAGATGGTCCTATAGGCCGCTGTTTCACATTGATTGATGAAACGGGTGAACGCACCTTTGCCATTAGTGCTGGCCTGATGAATTATCTAAAGCCTGAGTCAATTGATAAAGAGCTAATCGAAGGCTCATCGGCATTAGTGATTAGCGCTTATTTAATGCGTACTCAAGGCGATGAAACCATGACCGAAGCGACCATGCAAGCAATCAAGTATGCTAACGATGCAGATGTACCGGTTGTATTAACACTCGGTACTAAGTTTCTTATCGAGCAGGATCCGATATGGTGGGCTAACTTTGTAGAAAAGCATGTTGATATCCTTGCTATGAACGAAGAAGAAGGCCAAGCAATTACTGGATTTGAAGATCCATTACTAGCTGCCGACAAAGCATTAGACTGGGTTGATTTAGTAATTTGTACTGCCGGTGAAAAAGGCTTATTTATGGCCGGTTTTGTTGATGACAGTTTCAAACGCGAAACAGAGTATCCACTTTTGCCTGGTGCTATCCCTGATTTTAATCGTTATGAGTTTTCACGTGCAATGCGTAAAGTTGACTGTGAAAACCCAATAAAGGCATATAGTCATACTGCTCCGTTTATGGGCGGGCCTGACTCGATTAAAAATACCAACGGCGCTGGTGATTGTGCTTTAGCCGCTGTATTGCATGACTTATCAGCGAATGTTTATCATAAGTTGAACGTTGCTAATTCAGCAAAACATCAGCAACAAGCGATTACCTACTCTTCGCTCGCTCAAATTAGTAAATACGCCAACCGTGCAAGTTACGAAGTGCTGGTTCAGCATTCTCCACGCTTATCACGTGGCTTACCAGAGCGCGAAGATTGCTTAGAGCAAGTGTATTGGGATCAATAAAATCCCAATGCACTCAGCGTATTTAAAATATAGATATATCAAGCTTTTTAGATAGCAGCTCTAATGCTGCTATTCCTGCCACCGAGTTACCAAAAGAGTTTAATCCTGGGGAATACACTGCCACAGTAAACCTATTCGGTAATACCGCCAATATAGTCCCAGAAACCCCTGATTTTCCAGGCATCCCCACTCGATAACCAAAATCACCCGCCGCATCATATAAACCACTGGTAAATAACAACGAGTTTAGTTGCTTATTTTGACGGCTAGAAAGCACTCGTTTAGAAGAGCTGTAATCTATCCCTTTATTAGCTAAAAAGTTGTAAGCCTTAGCAAGTTCAATACAATTAAGTTCTATGGCACAAAAATTAAAGTATGACCACAGCACATCATCCACTTCATTTTCAAAGTTACCGAATGATTTCATTAAGTGTGCCATTGCCGCATTTCGATGCCTAAACTCATACTCTGAATTAGCCACTTGTTTATCTATTACGATACTTCGATTACCAGATAAATCGCGAAATGTTTCCAGCATAGAGTGCATGGGTGCTGATAAACGACTATATAAAGCATCACAAGTAACTATGGCACCCGCATTAATAAATGGGTTACGGGGTATGCCTTTTTCAAACTCAAGCTGTGTCAGTGAATTAAATGCTGTTCCAGAGGGCTCTTTACCCACTCTACTCCATAGTTCATCGCCATAACGTTGCAGCGCTAATGTAAGAGTCATTACTTTAGAAACAGATTGAATAGTAAAACGCTGTTCACAATCACCCGCGCAAAATATCTCCCCCTCAGTGGTGTAAATGGCAATAGAAAACTGCTCAAGATCAACTTCAGCAAGAGCAGGGATATAATCAGCAACCTTACCTTGGCTCAATAAAGGTTTAACCTCTTGAGTTATCTCATTTAGCACTCGTTGATAATCACTGGTTGGCAATAGACACCTCAATAATATGCAAAGTTAAAATCAAATTTTAACACGTAGGATCTATAACTGCATGAGAATGTTAAGTCTATAAGTTATTAGTAATCTGATAGGAAGCATATACATGATGAGATTGGCTGGCAGTCTCTTTTTTTAAGATATTGCGTAATTCATCTTCAAATTTAAAACAATAAAAAACCAGCATTTTGCTGTAACGTGGTTCTGTTATTTGGAGCCAGTGCGCTAATTTATAGCGACAATACAATAGAACATCCCACTATTTTGTTTAGATCCAAGCTGTTTTGTTTGATGTATAGGAATACGAATGCCATGGAGCACAAGATATGCAAGAGCGGCCACTACTAAGTTC
Organism: Pseudoalteromonas issachenkonii; assembly: GCF_002310795.1. NCBI lineage: Bacteria > Pseudomonadati > Pseudomonadota > Gammaproteobacteria > Alteromonadales > Pseudoalteromonadaceae > Pseudoalteromonas > Pseudoalteromonas issachenkonii. The sequence goes on along the minus strand of NZ_CP011030.1, from coordinate 817,142 downwards.
CATATACAGTCTTGGCTTGATGTTTTTCTTTATCTAAGACAACAAAAAACCCGTTACATTGCTGTAACGGGTTTCTTTAATTGGATCCTGGTAATGTCATGGTGCCCACAGCGGTAGAAAGTCACATAGCAAATGCGACACTATCATTGTGTCGGGGCGGCCTTGTGCGGGGCTCGCCTTCGAGCTGTTTAGGAATACGAATGCCGTGGAGCACAGGGTGTACGAGAAAGGCCACCACTGAGTTCGGCATGGGCTCTTGGCTATTTATTAAATCCCAGACAGCAAAAAACCCGTCACATCGCTGTAACGGGTTTCTCTTATTTGGATCCTGGTAATGTCCTGGTGTCACCAGCAGTTGCTACAACATCATCAATGCTACACTATCACAGTGCTGGGGTGGGCTTGGGGGGGGGTGGGCTTCAAGCTGTTTAGGAATACAAATGACTCGGAGCACATGATGTACGAGAAAGGCCACCTTGAGTTCAGCATAAGCTCTTGGGATTTAGGAAATGTCCTACTTTCACATAGCAAATGCTACACTATCATCGGCGCTGTTTCGTTTCACTACTGAGTTCGGCATGGGGTCAGGTGGGTCCAAAACGCTATTGTCACCAAGCAAATTTGGTGTAAGTTCGATTTAATCAAGCTTACTAAAATTTGGAATTCTGATAATAAAGAGTATCGTAAATCTACTTTAGTTATATTAACTTCTGCGCTTAAACTATCACATAAAACGCGTTTGGCGTTGTATGGTTAAGCCTCACGGGTAATTAGTACAAGTTAGCTTAATGGCTCACACCACTTCCACATCTTGCCTATCAACGTTGTAGTCTTCAACGGCCCTTCAGAGACTTTAAAAGTCTAGTGAGAACTCATCTCGAGGCCTGCTTCGCGCTTAGATGCTTTCAGCGCTTATCAGTTCCGAACGTAGCTACCGGGCAATGCCATTGGCATGACAACCCGAACACCAGCGGTTCGTTCACTCCGGTCCTCTCGTACTAGGAGCAACCCCTCTCAATTCTCAAACGCCCACGGCAGATAGGGACCGAACTGTCTCACGACGTTCTAAACCCAGCTCGCGTACCACTTTAAATGGCGAACAGCCATACCCTTGGGACCGACTTCAGCCCCAGGATGTGATGAGCCGACATCGAGGTGCCAAACACCGCCGTCGATATGAACTCTTGGGCGGTATCAGCCTGTTATCCCCGGAGTACCTTTTATCCGTTGAGCGATGGCCCTTCCATTCAGAACCACCGGATCACTATGACCTACTTTCGTACCTGCTCGACGTGTCTGTCTCGCAGTTAAGCTGGCTTCTACCATTACACTAACCGTACGATGTCCGACCGTACTTAGCCAACCTTCGTGCTCCTCCGTTACTCTTTGGGAGGAGACCGCCCCAGTCAAACTACCCACCAGGCACTGTCCGTAACCCCGATTCAGGGGCCAACGTTAGAACATCAAAACTACAAGGGTGGTATTTCAAGGACGACTCCACAAAAACTAGCGTCTCTGCTTCTAAGTCTCCCACCTATCCTACACATGTAGGTTCAATGTTCAGTGCCAAGCTGTAGTAAAGGTTCACGGGGTCTTTCCGTCTAGCCGCGGGTACACAGCATCTTCACTGCGATTTCAATTTCACTGAGTCTCGGGTGGAGACAGCGTGGCCATGGTTACACCATTCGTGCAGGTCGGAACTTACCCGACAAGGAATTTCGCTACCTTAGGACCGTTATAGTTACGGCCGCCGTTTACCGGGGCTTCGATCAAGAGCTTCTCCGAAGATAACCCCATCAATTAACCTTCCGGCACCGGGCAGGTGTCACACCGTATACGTCATCTTGCGATTTTGCACAGTGCTGTGTTTTTAATAAACAGTCCCAGCCACCTGGTCACTGCGGCTCCAATCAGCTTAGGGAGCAAGTCCCATCACCAATCGGAGCGTACCTTCTCCCGAAGTTACGGTACGATTTTGCCTAGTTCCTTCACCCGAGTTCTCTCAAGCGCCTTAGTATTCTCTACCTGACCACCTGTGTCGGTTTGGGGTACGATTCGGTATAATCTGAAGCTTAGAGGCTTTTCCTGGAAGTATGGCATCAGCAACTTCATCACCGTGGTGACTCGTCTCGTGTCTCAGCCTAACAGCAACCCGGATTTACCTAAGTCACTAGCCTACACACTTTCACATGGACTACCATCGCCATGCTTGCTTAGCCTGCTCCGTCCCCCCATCGCAATTATACCAAGTACGGAAATATTAATCCGTTTCCCATCGACTACGCCTTTCGGCCTCGCCTTAGGGGTCGACTTACCCTACCCTGATTAACATGGGATAGGAACCCTTGGTCTTCCGGCGTGCGGGTTTTTCACCCGCATTATCGTTACTCATGTCAGCATTCGCACTTCTGATACGTCCAGCATACCTCCCGGTACACCTTCAACCGCTTACAGAACGCTCCCCTACCACTCAGAATAAATTCTGAATCCGCAGCTTCGGTGCATAGTTTAGCCCCGTTACATCTTCCGCGCAGACCGACTCGACCAGTGAGCTATTACGCTTTCTTTAAAGGATGGCTGCTTCTAAGCCAACCTCCTGGCTGTCTGGGCCTTTCCACATCGTTTCCCACTTAACTATGACTTTGGGACCTTAGCTGGCGGTCTGGGTTGTTTCCCTCTTCACGACGGACGTTAGCACCCGCCGTGTGTCTCCCGGATATTACTTTACGGTATTCGGAGTTTGCAAAGGGTTGGTAAGTCGGGATGACCCCCTAGCCTTAACAGTGCTCTACCCCCGTAAGTATTCGTCCGAGGCTCTACCTAAATAGATTTCGGGGAGAACCAGCTATCTCCCGGTTTGATTAGCCTTTCACTCCTAACCACAGGTCATCCCCTAACTTTTCAACGTTAGTGGGTTCGGTCCTCCAGTTGATGTTACTCAACCTTCAACCTGCCCATGGCTAGATCACCGGGTTTCGGGTCTATACCTTGCAACTATTCGCCCAGTTAAGACTCGGTTTCCCTACGGCTACCCTAATCGGTTAACCTCGCTACAAAATATAAGTCGCTGACCCATTATACAAAAGGTACGCAGTCACCCAACAAGTGGGCTCCTACTGCTTGTACGTACACGGTTTCAGGTTCTATTTCACTCCCCTCACAGGGGTTCTTTTCGCCTTTCCCTCACGGTACTGGTTCACTATCGGTCAGTTGGGAGTATTTAGCCTTAGATGATGGTCCACCTATATTCAGTCAAAGTTTCACGTGCTCCGACCTACTCGATTTCACTTAAAATGCGTTTTCATGTACGGGACTATCACCCTGTATCGTGGCACTTTCCAGAGCCTTCCATTAACACATAATAAGCTTAAGGGCTGTTCCGATTTCGCTCGCCGCTACTATCGGAATCTCGGTTGATTTCTTTTCCTACGGGTACTTAGATGTTTCAGTTCTCCGCGTTCGCCTCGTTAACCTATGTATTCAGTTAACGATACCTGCAAGCAGGTGGGTTTCCCCATTCGGAAATCCTAGTCTCAAGTGCTTTTTACTAGCTTGACTAGGCTTATCGCAAGTTAATACGTCCTTCATCGCCTCCAACTGCCAAGGCATCCACCGTGTACGCTTAGTCACTTAACCATACAACCCAAACGGGTCTTTGTTTTGTGACAGTTTAACTTCGCCAGAAGTTAATATTGAATACTAAAGTAGATACCAATCAACAAACATTAAACGTTTATTAAATGGCACTGAATGATACTGCTATCATTCTTTTTTACTTTTGAAAACTCTGTACAAATACAATGTATTCATACGAATTTTATTATCAGCTTTTCCAAATTTTTAAAGAGCATATTAATTAGTAAACTCAAAGAGCAAACTAACTAACAATCATCTGTGTGGACACTACGAACAAATAAGTTCTAAATCGTATAAGGAGGTGATCCAGCCCCAGGTTCCCCTAGGGCTACCTTGTTACGACTTCACCCCAGTCATGAATCACTCCGTGGTAAACGTCCTCCCGAGGGTTAGACTATCTACTTCTGGAGCAACCCACTCCCATGGTGTGACGGGCGGTGTGTACAAGGCCCGGGAACGTATTCACCGCGTCATTCTGATACGCGATTACTAGCGATTCCGACTTCATGGAGTCGAGTTGCAGACTCCAATCCGGACTACGACGCACTTTAAGTGATTCGCTTACTCTCGCGAGTTCGCAGCACTCTGTATGCGCCATTGTAGCACGTGTGTAGCCCTACACGTAAGGGCCATGATGACTTGACGTCGTCCCCACCTTCCTCCGGTTTATCACCGGCAGTCTCCTTAGAGTTCTCAGCATTACCTGCTAGCAACTAAGGATAGGGGTTGCGCTCGTTGCGGGACTTAACCCAACATCTCACAACACGAGCTGACGACAGCCATGCAGCACCTGTATCAGAGCTCCCGAAGGCACCAAACCATCTCTGGTAAGTTCTCTGTATGTCAAGTGTAGGTAAGGTTCTTCGCGTTGCATCGAATTAAACCACATGCTCCACCGCTTGTGCGGGCCCCCGTCAATTCATTTGAGTTTTAACCTTGCGGCCGTACTCCCCAGGCGGTCTACTTAATGCGTTAGCTTTGAAAAACAGAACCGAGGTTCCGAGCTTCTAGTAGACATCGTTTACGGCGTGGACTACCAGGGTATCTAATCCTGTTTGCTCCCCACGCTTTCGTACATGAGCGTCAGTGTTGACCCAGGTGGCTGCCTTCGCCATCGGTATTCCTTCAGATCTCTACGCATTTCACCGCTACACCTGAAATTCTACCACCCTCTATCACACTCTAGTTTGCCAGTTCGAAATGCAGTTCCCAGGTTGAGCCCGGGGCTTTCACATCTCGCTTAACAAACCGCCTGCGTACGCTTTACGCCCAGTAATTCCGATTAACGCTCGCACCCTCCGTATTACCGCGGCTGCTGGCACGGAGTTAGCCGGTGCTTCTTCTGTCAGTAACGTCACAGCTAGCAGGTATTAACTACTAACCTTTCCTCCTGACTGAAAGTGCTTTACAACCCGAAGGCCTTCTTCACACACGCGGCATGGCTGCATCAGGCTTGCGCCCATTGTGCAATATTCCCCACTGCTGCCTCCCGTAGGAGTCTGGGCCGTGTCTCAGTCCCAGTGTGGCTGATCATCCTCTCAAACCAGCTAGGGATCGTCGCCTTGGTGAGCCATTACCTCACCAACTAGCTAATCCCACTTGGGCCAATCTAAAGGCGAGAGCCGAAGCCCCCTTTGGTCCGTAGACATTATGCGGTATTAGCAGTCGTTTCCAACTGTTGTCCCCCACCTCAAGGCATGTTCCCAAGCATTACTCACCCGTCCGCCGCTCGTCATCTTCTAGCAAGCTAGAAATGTTACCGCTCGACTTGCATGTGTTAGGCCTGCCGCCAGCGTTCAATCTGAGCCATGATCAAACTCTTCAATTAAAAAGTTTTTTGTCTTTCGACAGCTCAATGAATTCTGAATTTATTTAATATCTTTCGATATTGAATTGACTGTGCTGAATAATTACCGAAGTAACTATTCTGTTGGTCACTCAGTTTCAATTGAGACTCTAAATTTGTTTGCCTCACTACCTAAGTAGCTTGGCTGTTAGAACTCAATCTGTACGAGTGCCCACACAGATGATTGCTTTATATTGTTAAAGAACGTTGCGACGTTGTCGCTAGGGATGCGTATAATACATCCTTTATTTTTCGAGTCAACACTTAATTTTAAACTTTCTTGCGATGATTTAAACTTAAGTTTTGCTCAACTCACTGAGTAGCTCGCGCCTCGCTAAGCGTTGGCGTTCCCCGTCTCAGTGGGGTCGCATTATAGGGCGAATCGATTTTAACGCAAGCGTTTTTAAAGGCTTTTTTGCATTTAATTGTTACCCCAAAGATACCCCACCTAGACACACACGTTACCCACAAAACCCTGTGGATAACCCTGCATTTATCCTCTTTTTAAATGTAGAAAACAAAAAAGCATCTTTAGTTAGATGCTTTTATAAAGGTTCTAATTAGCCGTTAATATAAAATACTATAGAGCTTGCGGCGATATTTAGCGGCTAATGCATCGCCGTCAGGTAAAGAGGCGATTATTGCTAAGAAGTTTGGTTTGGCTTCATCATAGTTAAGATCCTTTTTAAGGATAGTAAAGAGTGCTTCTAATGCCTCTTCTTTCCTTCCCGCTTCATTTAAAAGGTTACTTAGCTGCATTTGCAAATCAAGTTCATTTGGATGTTTAGCCACTTTTTCTTGAAGTTCTTTTATCTGCGGTGAATCGGTTGCCTCTAATGCGGCCTCACATTTTGCCTTAATATTATTAAAGTATGCATTTTGCTCTTTTACATCTATTGTTTCTATTAACGCAGCGGCTTCATCGAGTTTGTGGATTTGTATACATATATCTGCCAGTACTAATTTAATCCTCGCATTTCGACTATCAAGTTCATACGCTTGTTTGGCATAAGTAAACGCGGCATTTAAGTCGCTATTAATCAGTGCTTGCTTAGCCTGCTCTAATAATAAGTCTTGTTGAGCTGGTAAATGTTTAGATAATGCATCACGAACTTGGCTTTCTGTTTGAGCACCCGCTAATACATCAACTGGAGCTGAGTCTTTTAATAACACTAAAGTAGGCAAGGTTTGCAATCCAACTTGTTGGGCAAGTTGAGAAGCAAGTGCTTGCTCGGCATCGCAGTCTAAGTTTGCGACTAGTATATAGTTGCTATATTCAGCAGCTAACTTATCTAAAATAGCTGCTTGGCTAATACACTCTGGGCTTTGTGGAGAAAAAAAGTTAAGTAGTACTAACTTTTGTTGTGATGTTTCACCCAAGACTTGCTGAAGGTTTTGTGCGTTAAGACTAACTATATTACTCATTGAATTATTGCCATGTTCATCTATTTAGGTTTTTATATGGTGATGAAGATAATAATTACAAGTCATCTGTTTAAATCATTTAAATACAATAGAAGGTAGTGAGGAAAATATGAAATTAGCGTATGTAAGTGCGTTGTGTTTATTGGTTAGCCCATTATTGAATGCGCAAGCACTTAAGTTGGATCTTGATACCAGCATGCCGGCAATAGAAAAACTTTACTTAGACCTACATCAATCACCTGAATTGTCATATAAGGAAAAGCAAACAGGTAAAAAAATCGCTGAACGACTTCAGAAATTAGGGTTTGACGTAACCGATAATGTAGGTGGCTATGGTGTAGTCGGAATTTACAAAAATGGTCAAGGCCCTACCGTCATGATCAGAACTGATACTGATGGCCTGCCTATAACAGAGCAAACAGGCAAAACTTACGCATCAACTATTACCACAATTAATGATCAAGGTAGTGAAGTTGGCGTTATGCATGGCTGTGGTCATGATATTCATATGAGCTCTTTTATTGGTACTGCTGAGCAATTAATTACGCATAAAAATAAGTGGCAAGGTACTTTAATGATGGTTGCTCAACCCGCTGAAGAAGTAGGCGGTGGTGCAAAAGCAATGCTCAAGGAAGGATTATTTAACAAATACGCTAAACCAGATCATATTATTGCTTTGCATGTAAGCGCTAGCGTTGCTGCCGGTAAAGTGGCAATGAAAAATGAATACACTATGGCCAGTGTTGATTCTGTTGATATTAGTATAAAAGGCAAAGGTGGCCATGGTGCTTACCCGCATACAACTATCGACCCTGTGATCATCGCAGCTCGAACAATACTTGCACTACAAACAATTACTAGTCGAGAGCTTTCTCCACTTGAACCTTCAGTGATAACGGTGGGTTCCATTCATGGTGGCTCTAAACACAATGTTATTTCTGATGAAGTTAAGTTACAACTTACGCTACGCAGCTACAATCCAGATGTACGTAACGCACAAATAGCGGCAATTAAACGTATTACTGCAGGTATAGCACAAAGTGCAGGCCTCGAGGAATCTCTCTACCCTGTAGTGAAAGTTCATGAAGATGAATCAATTCCATCAACTTACAATAACCCAGTACAAACTAACCTTGTTCGAAACGCTATAAAAAGTGCGATAGGTGATGAAAACGTGCTCGAAACAGAAGCGGTAATGGCCGGTGAAGACTTTGGATTATACGGGCGCACCGACGAAAATATTCCTATCACCTTATTTTGGCTAGGTGGCGTTAACCAACAGCAGTACGCCAAGGCAATAAAAAATAACGAAACACTGCCCTCGTTACATTCAAGTAAATTTGCGCCTGATTATAAAGTAGCACTGCCTACAGGAATAAAGGCAATGAGTAACGCCGCTGTGGCACTATTCAATCAGTAACCTCCAACGCTATATGTAAGCCCTGCGATTAATTTACCGCAGGGCTTTTTTTATAACTCGACTTTTTATATGGCGCTTTTTTTGTACGTTTGGCAAAGCGCTTTTTAGGTGACGTTTTAGGTAACAGTGCAAATGCCTGACTATTGCAGTTCGCCGCTTGGCTTACAAAATTAGTTAAATCGGCTAATAAAGGTTGTATAAACTGCTGATAACTCATTGCTTGCTGTGCAATATCACCTAAACTCGACTCCCATTTTGCAGTTAAGTCGGGGCTTGATAATCCCTCTGGTAATACACTAATTAATGCAAGACCTGTTTCAGTTGCTTTAATTGCTTTTCCCTCACGTTTTAAAAAGCGACGTTTAAATAACAGCTCAATAATGCCTGCACGCGTTGCTTCTGTACCGAGGCCATCTGTTTCTTTTAATATTTTTTTGATTTGCAGGTCTTTTACATAACGGCTAATTCCCGTCATAGCAGCAAGTAAGGTTGCATCGGTAAAATGAGCCGGAGGAGATGTATGCTTTTGCACCACTTCACCTTTAGTACAAGTAAGTGCCATGCCTTTTTCTAAATAAGGTAATGTAGCTTCTTCTTTAAGTTCCGACTTACCCATGAGCAATTTAAAACCTAAGCTTACATCTTGCTTTGCACTTGCTTTAAATAAACCACCAGCTATGGTTACCTCTACTTTGCTTTCGTTGTAAATGTAGTCGGGATAAAACTGAATTAAATAGTGTCGACTTATTAACTGATAAATTTTTGCTTCATCATTGGCTAAACTCACACTTTTTAACTGTTTAGCTGTCGGCACAATGGCGTGATGAGCGGCCACTTTTGCATCATTAAAACATTTACTACGTTGTTTTGCATTTGCCTCATTTACCAGCTCTACTGACTGCCCACCATTTACGGCTATCGCTTTTAAAATAGCAGGTGCATCTTGGTGATGCTCTCTCGGTAAGTAACGGTTATCTGAGCGTGGGTAGGTAATTAATTTATGACGTTCATATAAAACTTGGCAAATATCGAGTACTTTTTGTGCTGGCATCCCAAAAGCTTTAGCAGCATCTATTTGTAAAGCAGATAAGTTATAAGGAAGAGGCGCGGTTTGTTTTTTTTGCTTTTGCTCAAGCGCTGTTACATTTGCGGGCTGATTAGCAATGCGTGAAGTCACATTTTCGGCTAAGGCTTTATTAAGTACTCTGCCCTCTTCATCTTGATATGGTTCGCACGCTTTACTCGGTATCCACTTAGCAGTAAATGATTGCTGCTCAGGTGTAACAAGATGAGCAAGTACTTCATAAAATGGTTTGGATACAAAATTTGCGATTTCATTATCACGATTTACAACTAAACCTAAAATAGGTGTTTGTACTCGCCCAACCGACAACACATTACCAAAGCCCGCTTTTTGCCCAGCTAGCGTATAAGCTCGCGTTAAATTCATACCAAACAACCAATCAGCACGAGACCGTGCTAAAGCAGATACACTCAAAGGGATAAAATCACGGTTAGCCCGCATAGAGTTGAGTGATTTTTTTACCGCAGTTAAGTTTAAATCACTAATCAATAAGCGTTGAATACTTTGCTTTTTAGTTTGACTAATTTTTGCTTGCTCGATTACTTCATCAACCAGTAGCTGACCCTCACGATCAGGATCGCCAGCATGCACGAGTGTTGTAGCCTGCTTAATTAATTTTTTTAAAATGGTAAGCTGCTTACGGGTTTTTGTTTTAGCTTTTAATTGCCAGTGTTCAGGCACAATAGGTAAATGCTCAAATTGCCATTTTTTAAAACGCTCATCATAGTCATCGGGTTCTGCTTGCTCGAGCAAATGACCTATGCACCAAGACACACAATCACCATTCGCCACTTCAATATAACCATCATGCTTTTTATGAGGTTTTGGAAGCGCATCTGCAATAGCACGCCCTAATGAAGGTTTTTCAGCAATATAAAGTTTCATAATCAAGCTCTAACACTGTTCATATAAACAGTAGTTTAGCATATCAGTTTAAAACTGGGGATATTTTTATAGTTTCTAACTTAAAGCTTTATTTCGCTTATTAACAAAAAGATATAAAAGAGGCAGGTAGCAGACAACAACAGTGGCAATATTTATTAAAGGCATAAATGTTTGATACATCACAGTGCTATAAGATAAATCCCAAAGGTGTCGGTCAACTAAGCGAAATAATTGAAGAATGGGTGCACCAATAACAATAAGCTGCCCAAGTACACATTGCCACAAATGCACTTTATCTTTAAGACCCCAATAAGCAATAAGTGCCATCCAAGTAATATCTGTTAATGCCCATACAAGGTAACGGTATATATAAATACCATCATCAAACGCCATTAAACTTGAGTAGGTCACAGTGCCAAATAAGAAAAAAGCGGCAGTAATAACAACGAACCTAAGAGCTAAATAATCTTTGAGGATAAAGAATATAAAAATAGCCGGACTCAAAATAAGAACCCAGCTTTTGCTTAATATACTTACAAAATACAAAAACCATTCAGGCAAACTAAATAACCTTACTTAGCTTTTGTATCTTCATCAGTTCCATCGCCGTTACCAGGCATACTACAATACTTAGTCAACATATTCGCCCCATTACATTTGTTAAGAATGTTGCATTCTATGCTAAAAAAGGTACATAGCCAAGTCATTCTATCTTACATCAATTGGCGCTGACTCTTTTGCCTTGCCTTGTAAAATTGATATTTCTACACGGCGGTTACGTCTGCGATCTTCGCGGGAATCATTAGGTACTAAGGGCCTGGTTTCTGCACGCCCTACCACCATCATTCTGGTTTTATCAAAACCTGGAACTTTTTGTAATTCACTCGCTACCGCAACTGCGCGTTTAGATGATAAATCCCAGTTATTAATGTAAAGCTCGTTGGATACCTGAAAGTCATCCGTATGACCAGACACCGTAATTTCACCGGGTACATCTTTAAGTAATCGGCCAATATCTTGAATGATAGGTTTAAATTGTGGTTGTAAAAATGCACTCCCCGATGGAAACGAGCCATTTTCTCTAATACGAATTATGATTTGCTGCCCTAAAGATTCAAGCTCAATAGCCCCATCAATAATTTGCTTTTCAAGCTGTTGCGCAATTTTTTTAACTAAGTCATTTATTTGCTCTTGATCAGCAGCAGACACTGCCGTAGCTGCAGCAACTTCCTCTGAGGTACTGCTTGATTCACCACCTCGCTTTTCACCACGTTGCTCTTGACGTCCACCTGCGGAGCTTTCATCTCCCGCCTGAAACTCAAGCATTTGTTGGGTCATTTCAACCGTTTGTTGCTGAATGGTTTCTATAGGAGTTGGCTCAGGTTTACCCGGCGTAAACTCCATAGCAATAACAGATGTCCCTTTTGGAATGTCTTTTACTTCTATTTTATTTTGTACACCAAAAGCAAACTTCATTGAGCCTGCAATTTGTTTAAATTTAAGTACATCCATTTCAGAAAATGCGAGTAAAAGTACGAAAAAGCACATTAATAATGACATTAAATCGGCAAACGTTCCCATCCACGCAGGAAGTCCTGGAGGTGGGCATTTGCACTCTTCATCTGACATAATTATTCCTCAGTATTGACTGCGCGTTTTGATTCAGCTAGATAATTTTTCAAGATCCCTTCAATTACTTTAGGATTTTGCCCGTCTTGAATACCTAATACTGCATCTAAAATTAAGCGCTGATTCATGGCCTCTTCGTCTTTACGCAGTTCTAGTTTTACCTGAATAGGAATGGCTACAACGTTTGCTAAAAACGCACCGTATAATGTGGTTAACAACGCAACCGCCATTGCCGGTCCGATAGCTTTGGGGTCATCCATGTTCGAGAGCATAGCCACTAAGCCTATCAACGTACCGATCATCCCCATTGCAGGTGCAATATCACCTAATGATTTAAATAAGGTTGCCCCCATTTCATGGCGAGTGGTGGTTAACGAAATATCTTTTTGTAATGTTGCTCGTACCACATCAGCATCATGCCCATCTACTAGCATATCAACGCCTTTGCGCATAAAAGGATTTGGGATTTCGGCTTCTTCTAAGGCTAAAAATCCGCCTTTTCGAGCAGAGTCAGCTAATTCTACCGCTTTTTCGATTAATGCTTCAGGAGGCTCAATTTTAAACATAAACGCTTTTGCACATACTTTACCAATGCCAAGAAATTGCGACATGGTAAAATTAGATAAAACGATAAAAAGGGAACCACCGAATACAATAACCACAGAAGGGGTATTGTAAAACATAGCGACTTCACCGCTACTACTCATAAACATGGACATGACAATTAAGCCAATTGCGCCAAGGATCCCAATAATGGTTGCTAAATCCACATTCCCTCCAAAGGTTTTATATTTTTTCTTCGCAAGCGTTGTTATTAATTGTTTATCGGCAAGATACTGAAATACTTAAGTGATTTTTATGATAAACGGTAAAATTAAGATTAGTTATATTTTAGATCAACATAGGTAATCAATCTAATTAATCAAAATTAATAATTTTAAAAAATAACGTTGAAACGCAATAAAACCCAATCAACAGCATTTATCTATCAAAAAACAATATCATTCTTTGACCTAGTTTAGCATTCCCCCTAAAATTGGCGTCTAAATTTATTATGTAAGTTGAAAATAAAGATGGCGACTAAAAAACCTGAAAATTTAAGTTTCGAACAAGCACTAGAAGAGTTAACAACAATTGTCAGTGAAATGGAACAAGGTGATTTATCGCTTGAACAGTCTTTAAAGCAATTTGAGCGAGGTATTGCACTTGCGAGCGCATCTTCAGGCAAACTTCAACAAGCTGAGCAAAAGGTGTCGATATTAATGGGTAATGACGAAAAAGCACCGCTTACTCAGTTTGATAACGATATGGAATAATCGTGAGCATAAAAGAACAAATAAAACTCGCTCAAGATGATGTAGCTAATACGCTCAACCTTTATTTTGAACAACCTCTTGAAAGCGACAATACTATAAAAGAAGCCACACATTACAGTGTAATGAATGGTGGTAAAAGACTGCGCCCGTTTTTAGTGTACACCACAGGTAAAATACTCGGTGCTGACAAGCGTGATTTAGATGTACTTGCCGCAGCCATTGAATGTATTCATAGTTATTCATTAGTGCATGACGACTTACCTGCTATGGATGATGATGATTTACGCCGTGGTCGCCCTACATGTCATATTGTATACGGTGAAGCACAAGCGATTTTAGCTGGAGATGCACTGCAAACTTTAGCATTTGAACTTATTGCTAAGCACACATTTAAATGTTCGACTGAAGCACAATTAAAAATGATCGCAGCACTAGCGCATGCATCGGGGTTACAAGGTATGGTTGCCGGACAAGGCCGCGATATTGCAGCAACCGATAAGGTTATTACTGTTGATGAGTTAGAACGCATTCATAAACTTAAAACCGGTGCGCTAATAAATTGTGCGATTACTCTTGGCGCACTGTGCGCCCCTAATACAAGCCAACAAACTTTAGATAACTTATCAACTTTTGGATACGCTATAGGGCTTGCATTTCAAGTTCATGACGATATTTTAGATGTTGAGGGCGATACGCTTACTTTAGGCAAGCCACAAGGGTCAGATATTGCAGCGAATAAAGCGACATACCCCGCTTTATTAGGTATGCTAGGCGCTAAGCAAAAAGCACAAAATTTAATACAACAAGCCCATGAGGCATTAGCTAACATTGACGCAGACACAACAGATTTAGCGGCATTGGCTAACTATTTAATTGAACGTGACCATTAAATACAGCTAAAACGTATTAACTCTTAGTATAAAATTATTACTGAATATTAAGTCGCCTTTTAAACCTCGTTTGTTTTGAGGAGGGTTAATATTAGCGAAGGATATATAAAAAACCATGACACTTGATAGCAGCAAGTATCCATTACTTGATTTGGTGAACGAACCAGCCCACTTGCGAGACTTAGCACAAGATAAGCTTCCTGCATTTAGCCATGAATTGCGTGACTATTTACTCAATTCGGTATCGCAAAGTAGCGGCCATTTAGCGTCTGGTTTAGGAACCGTAGAACTTACCGTTGCACTACATTATGTATACAACACACCCGATGACCGCTTGGTCTGGGATGTGGGTCATCAAGCTTATCCGCATAAAATACTGACTGGCCGTCGTGATCAAATGCATACCATTCGCCAAAAAGACGGATTGCATCCTTTCCCTTTTAGAGATGAAAGTGAATACGACACCTTTAGTGTTGGCCATTCAAGTACCTCAATTTCTGCGGCGTTAGGTATGTCTATTGCTGCACAAAAAGAAGGCAAAGGGCGTAAAACAGTCGCGGTAATAGGCGATGGCGCAATTACTGCTGGTATGGCCTTTGAAGCAATGAACCACCTTGGCGATGTTAAATCAGACATGCTGATCATTTTGAACGATAACGAAATGTCGATATCTGAAAATGTCGGTGCGTTAACCAATCATTTTGCGCGTATTTTATCAGGTAGCTTTTATACCAACATCCGCGAAGGCAGTAAAAAGCTGCTCTCTGGTGTACCGCCGGTAAAAGAGCTTGCCAGCCGTATGGAAGAACACATTAAAGGGATGATGATCCCGGGTACTTTTTTTGAAGAATTAGGTCTAAATTACATTGGCCCAATTGATGGACATGATGTGAATATGTTGGTTGATACGCTGCGCAATATGCGTAACTTAAAAGGCCCACAGCTTTTACATATAAAAACCCAGAAAGGCAAAGGTTACAAGCCTGCCGAAGCCGATCCGATTGGTTATCATGGCGTACCAAAATTTGATCCTGCAACATCAAGCTTACCAAAATCTAAGCCAGGTGCGGCGACTTTCTCAAATGTGTTTGGTGATTGGCTTTGTGACATGGCCGAGCAAGACAGTAAGCTCATGGCAATCACGCCAGCTATGCGTGAAGGTTCAGGCATGGTACGTTTTTCTAAAGAGTATCCAGAACAATACTTTGACGTAGCAATAGCAGAACAACACGCTGTTACTCTTGCTGCAGGTTTTGCTTGTGAGGGCTTAAAGCCCGTTGTGGCTATCTATTCTAGCTTTTTACAACGCGCGTACGATCAACTAATTCACGACGTTGCACTGCAAAACCTACCGGTATTATTTGCTATAGACCGCGCCGGTATTGTTGGAGCCGATGGTGAAACCCATCAAGGCGCCTACGACTTAAGCTTTATGCGCTGTATACCTAATATGGTCATTATGGCCCCAAGTGATACTAACGAATGCCGTCATATGCTTTATACAGGCTATCAAGCTAATTGTCCTGTTGCTGTTCGTTACCCGCGTGGTAGTGCAGGCTCAGCAGACATTCAAAGCACTATGCAACAACTTGAAATGGGTAAAGCGAATGTAATTAAAAAAGGTACTAAAGTGGCTATATTGTCATTTGGTACCTTGCTTGAAAACGCACAACTTGCCACTGATGAGCTCAATGCCACTCTAGTAAACATGCGATTTATTAAGCCACTTGATACGGCATTAATTAATGAGCTGATTAATGATCACGATATTATTGTAACCCTTGAAGATAACGCGATTGCGGGCGGTGCAGGCTCTGCAGTTAATGAATATTTAGCGAGCATTAAAGCCTATGTAAAAGTGCTTAACTTAGGTATTCCTGATGAATTCATTAAACATGGCACACAACAGCAAGTGCACGATGAAATGGGGTTAGGTGAACATGGTATTTTAACTTCAATTAAATCATTTATGAGCTAACACTTATCGTGTTTAATAAAAAAGGAGCCATTGGCTCCTTTTTTATTGCTCACTTATAATCTCTAGCGCATCCATACCTTAATATCGGCTAGACCATTGCTTTGTAACAAACCAATTTGCTGTTCAACATTGGGGTTTTGCTCAAACTCAAATGCATCTAATTGCTCGTCAAAGGTAATATTAGCGACGCCATCGCCGCCGCGTTTTTTAACTTGATGTAATGCTATGTCAGCTAGATTAATTGATGTTTCCCAGCTAATAACTTGCCCACCTAAGAGAGGTAACGGATAGAACGACCACCCGACTGACGCTGTTATATTGGTTGTTTCACCGTTAGGAAGCTGAAACGAATAATCTGCAATTGCTTGGCATAATTCAGATACATAGCTGTCGATTAAATTACATTTAAAATCGCGCAATAACAGTAAAAACTCATCACCACTCCAACGGGCAACATAATCAGAACCTTGTGTACGCGAGTTAAGTAATGCCGCTACTTGTTGTAAACAGCTATCTCCAGCAATAGGGCCATAGGCATCGTTAATGCGGCTAAAGTTATCTAAATTAATAATTAACAACACCAACGATTTACCTTGAGCCTGCAATGACTGCGAGTTACGCTGAAAATGCTCAATATCTTTTGGTAGTTGATCAAACAAAAAACGGCGACTTCTCAGCCCTGTTAGCTCATCAGAGTGACTAACAAGTTTAAGCTGAGAGTTTACTTGGTTTAATTTATCGTTTGCTTGGCGAAGCTCAAGGGTTCGCTCAGTAATAAGCCCCTCAAGAACTTGCTGCTTACGTCGCTCTTGAACTTTAAATACCCAAAACACCAAATAAAAGAGCAACACAAAACCACTGGTGATCAGTAATCTAAAATATATAGTTTCACCAAATCGTTCAGGCACCACAAAAGCGTATTCGGCCGATTGCGCTTTGCCCCAATCTTCACCTTGACGTTTTGTCTCTAATTCAAATAAAAACATACCTGCTGGTAAGTTAGTGTAAATTGCTTCTCGGCGGGTATTTGCATAGCGCCAATCATTATCAAGTCCATTGAGTTTATACCTAAACTCTATACTTGCAGGTGCATAATAATCGATAGCGGTATAGGTAAGCGTTACGTCACGCTCGTCAGTTTTAAGTACTGGCTTTTTACCTAACGCAGCCGCAGCAAGTTTTCGTGATGGCGTGGTTAAAGTTTCTATAGTTGGTTTAAGTGAACGCAGTCCAAATAATTCTACGTCTTTAGGAATTTCTACAACGCCTTGCAAGCTGGGATACCAAATTGAATTATCCATATCAACCACCGCATCATGGCCTAAACCATTACAGCATTGACTTGCTTTACCATCGAGCTGTCGATCAAATGAAGAGATCACTTCCTCCACTTTTAGGCTTTCAATGTTGGCTTTGAATTGCTCAACTGGCATGCGATAAACCCCTTTCATGGTGCTTACCCAAATGCGTTTTGTAGTATCATCGTACTCAAGACTAAATATAGAACCATATGGCAGCCCATTGGCGGCATCTAATTGCTGCCACAGCCCTTGTCCACTGCGATAAAACAAACCATCGTTAAGCGAGCCAATTAAAATCCCCACGCCTTTAATGTGTAAAATGCTAGTAACGTACGCACTTTCCAAAGTGGTTTGGTCACCTATTTTTTCTATCCCGCGTTCAGTAAAGTAATACGCCCCTTTACTGGTACCAATCACCCCAAAATTTGGTTTATCTAAAACATAGGTTACAAACTTACTGCCTAAAAAAGCATTGTACGCAAAAGGGTTTAACCCGTTGTAATTTAAACGATATAAGCCTCGCCCAGTGCCCACCCAAAAGCCGCCTTTAGTCGACGTACTAATAGCAAATACAGGATTATCACTTAGCGCACGGGCAGGGAAACTATATAAGGTATTCGACTCGTAGAAAAACAAACCTCTACCAGTGGCAACATAAAGACGATTGCCGTCAAACTGTAAGTCATGTACTGAGGCGTTACCATACTTGGTACTGTTGATGACATTGATAAACGTTTTATCGGCATCGAAATAGCCTACGCCGCTTTTGTTGGCAATCCATAACTTACCATCTGGTGATTTACTAATGGCCATAACCGCTTCGGTCATTTTAGAAATGGCTGAATGGCGCTCTATTCGCCCTTCGTGAGCAAGCCAAAGTCCCTCACTAAAACTCGCTAACCATATATTATTTTCATCATCTCTAAATATATCGGCAAACCAAATACTTTGATCTAATTGACTGGGCTCAACCCATTGCCAATCATCCGACTTCCCTCTGAACAATAAGCGCCCATAAGTCGATACCCACAAGCCACCATTGCCATCACTCATAAACTTATAAACGGCTGAGTTGTTAGCGTTAGGCAGCGGAAATGGGCGTAGCTCATCATCTAAATCTAAAAAGTAAGCGCCTAGCTCAGAAGCAAGATATAAATTGCCATTTAAAAAGGATAAGTCGTGAACAATTGTTTGTGCTAAACGATCAGGCAAGGCCACTTTAGCGGTAAGCTCTAAGCGCAATTTAGAAAAATCAGACGCGCTTTGCGTCAAGCGCAATAAATTACGATCGTTAACCAGCCAAATTCCCTCTGGTGAGAGCGCCATTTTACTGACTGACCCTACTATTTGGGTGATCGCAGTGGCATTTACGATAGGGCTCGGATTGTTTAGCTGGTCGCGCAGCTCTATCTGGCCTCTGTCTATGTAATAAAGCCCATTAGCTGCTATCCAAATACTGCCTTTAGAGTCTTCAAGAATATCTCTAACAGGGCCTTTAATATTAAACTCTTGTGCGGTTAGCTTTTCTGGGTCTATAACAACGAGGCCGTTTTTCGTGCCTATCCATAATAGTCCTTGGCCATCAATCAGTAATTTATTGATGCCATTGCTGGGTAAAAACAGACTATTTTGAGTGTTGTAATTAGTAAAAGTGTTACCATCAAATCGGCTTAATCCGAATTGCGTACCAAGCCACATGTAGCCTTGGTTATCTTGCACCACACTTTTGAGGGATTGTGAGGGAAGTCCGTCTTTAATGTTCCATTGTTTAACTACGTAATCAGTAATTGAAGCCGTACTTGGCATGGCACACATCAAGAGTACACAAACCAATAAAAATCGCATCATAGTGCTGCCACCTAGTTAAACAAATAATAAATTAAAAGGGTAGTAAACCTACTTTTATCAATGCTTGCAAACAAATAAGCGAAAAAATACCTGCAAGTACATCATCGGCCATAATACCAAACCCACCATGAGCACGTTTATCAAGTATACGAATCGGCCCTGGCTTTGCTATATCAAAAAAGCGAAATAGTAAAAAGCCCACTAATAATGTTTGCCAATTCAGTGCTGCACCAATCATCGTTATATAGTAACCAGCGACTTCATCCCAAACAATAGCTGGATGATCATGAACTTGAAGGTCATCAGCTGTTTTTCCACATGCCCAAATACCAAATATACTGATCACCACCGCAAATACAATTTGTAACCATAACGGAAAATGCATGGTAATAAAAATAAATGGTAACGCCGCTAAAGTACCAAATGTACCAGGGGCTTTAGGCGCAAGCCCTGTACCAAAACCCAAACCAAAAAATTGATGTGGGCGTTTTAAATTAAATAATCGGTTTTTATTCAAACCTGCTCCTTGGAAAAGTGCTCAAAGCCTTTGTGCTCAAAAACAAACTTTTCACCTTGGTGTAATAATTCTATATTCCCGTCACCACTTTTGATTTGGCCGATACAGGTTGCTTCTACACCGTATTGGCGCAACTTAATATCGAGCATACTCTTATTACTGTCTGGGACAGTGTAAAGTAGTTCATAGTCATCGCCATAGTTGAGTATAAAAGGAAGCTGTTGCTCAAAATCAAGACTCGCTTGCATCGCATCAGAAGTAGGTACATTTTCAATATTGATTGTTGCACTGACCTGTGACAAATCCAAAATGTGACCTAAATCAGCAAGTAAACCGTCTGAAATATCAATAGCTGATGACGCTAAGCCACGCAAAGCTTGTCCGGCGGCCACGCGTGGCGTTGGAAAGTTTAAACATTTATTAATATGCTTTAAATGTTCAGGTGCAACTGGCAAACCTTGTTTTTTTGACTCAATTGCCAAACCAGCATCACCTAGCGGTCCGGTTACAAAAATCCAGTCGCCCACTTTTGCGCCACTTCGACGCAGTGCTTTACCTTCAGGAACCGTGCCTTTTGCACAAATAGTAATACTGAGTGGGCCTTGAGTCGTATCGCCACCAATAATTTGTACATTAAAGTACTCAGCAATTTCATGCATGCCGTCAGTCAGCTCTGCAATCCATTGTGGATCGATACTTGGCAACGTGAGTGCAACCGATACCCATGTAGGCTCTGCACCCATGGCAGCTAAATCACTTAAATTTACTGCCAGAGCTCGATGCCCTAATGCGCGAGGAGAGATATCATGAAAAAAATGCACCCCAGCAACTAAGGTATCTGTTGTTACAGCAAGCTGACAGTTTGCTGGTACTGTGACAAGCGCACAGTCGTCTCCAATCCCTAAATTAACATCGCGACGAGTGATACCGCGACCTTTAAAGTAGTGATTAATTAATTCAAATTCCTTCATACACAAAAAAGCCGACCTATGCCGGCTCTCCTTTTTAACGGTTATTTATAACAACTCACTGAAATTAATATGCAGCTTAAGTTGTTATGACTTGCGTAACTGTTTTACAGCTTTATCAAGTACACCGTTTACAAATTTATGGCTATCTTCAGCGCCAAACATTTTCGCTAATTCAATGCTTTCATTGATAGCCACTTTGTAAGGAACATCTTCACGAAATTTAAGCTCGTAGCTGCTTAAACGTAAGATTGCACGTTCAACTTCGTCTAATTCATCAAATGGACGAGTTAAATGAGGCGATACAGCTTCGTCTAGTTGCTTATGATTTACGGCAACTCCACGCGCTAAATCTTTAAAATATTCAACATCAATTTTAGTCACATCGTTTTCGATCAACATTTGTTGTTCGATATCGGCAATTGCATTGCCGCTTAATTGCCATGAATACACGGCTTGAAGTGCTAAGATACGTGCTTTACGTCTTGCTGCTGGTTTCACAAAAATTCCTTAAACTTAAATTTTATCTAACACATTAACCATTTCAAGCGCACCTAAAGCAGCTTCGCCGCCTTTGTTACCCATTTTGGTACCTGCGCGCTCAATTGCTTGCTCAATGCTTTCAGTGGTTAATACGCCAAATGCAACCGGGATATCATACTCAAGCGATACTTGTGCAAGCCCTTTATTTGACTCGCCAGCGACGAGATCAAAGTGAGGCGTGCCCCCTCTGATCACTACACCTAAGGCGATAATTGCATCATATTCTTTTTTTGCTGCAACGCGTTTCGCTGCTAAAGGTAATTCAACCGCACCGGGTACGTAAATCACGGTAATATCGTCTTCTGATACTCCACCAGTACGTTTTAGCTCATCAACAGCACCTGCAAGCAAGCTACTACCAATAAAGTCATTAAAACGAGAAATGACAATGGCAAACTTTTTGCCTGGAGCGTATTTATTACCTTCAATAATTTTCATTTGATAACCCTAAAAATAAGTTTAAGCGATTTCGGTTGCGCAAAAATTGATGCGCATTATACCACATAAATAAAATAATAACCTAGCGCGTAATTATTGTGGCTCTACGTAGTCAACCACTTCTAAATGGAACCCTGATAATGCATGGTATTTTTTAGGTAAACTCATCAAACGCATTTTTTGAATACCTAAATCAGCCAGAATTTGCGAACCCACACCTACGGTGCGCGAAGTACCTTGAAATTTACGTGGCGTCACATTTTCACCCGCATCAGCTGCGGCAAATGCTTTTACTGTGGCTTCTAACTCTTCAGTGCTTTCTTGCTTACCTAAAATAACTAAGGCGCCATTATGCTCAGCAATATAAGCCATTGCTTGCGATAAACCCCAACTACGGTCAGCGTTGCGATCAGAGAGTAAAATATCGTTAAAGGTACTTTGTAAATGCACACGCACTAAGGTCGGTTCTTGTTGTTTTATTTCACCTTTAAGCAATGCATAGTGTAACTGCCCATCAATGGTGTCTTTGTATGTCACTAAGTCAAACTCACCATGTTCAGTTGGCAATTTACATTTTGCAACTTGCTCAATTGTGGTTTCGTTTAGGTTGCGGTACTCGATTAAATCAGCAATGGTGCCAATTTTAATATCATGTTGCTTAGCAAATACTTCTAAATCAGGACGACGCGCCATGGTGCCATCTTCATTTAGGATTTCTACAATCACTGATGATGGCTCAAGCCCTGCTAAACGCGCTAAGTCACACCCCGCTTCTGTATGCCCTGCACGTGTTAACACGCCGCCTGGTTGCGCCATAATAGGAAAAATATGACCTGGTTGTACAATATCGCTTGGCACAGCGCCTTTCGCGATGGCAGCTTGAACAGTGCGGGCACGATCCGCTGCAGAAATACCTGTGGTAACCCCTTTTGATGCTTCAATCGACATAGTGAAATTAGTTGAGAATGCGGCACCATTATTTTTTACCATTAATGGTAAATCAAGCTGCGAGCAACGCTCTTGAGTCATCGTTAAACAAATTAGTCCACGGCCATGAGTCGCCATAAAGTTAATGGCTTCTGCACTAATGTGTTCAGCAGCAATAATTAAATCGCCTTCATTTTCTCTGTCTTCATCATCCATTAAAATAACCATTTTACCGGCTTTAATGTCATCAATTATTTCTTGTGCGCTGTTTAAATTCATAAGTTGCTCGTATAAGTTGTCAATGTCGTTATTTTATAAAGCCCGCTTTAGCGAGTAAGCTCATCGAAATATCTGAACCCGTAGGTTGCTCAGCCCCTCTAACTAGGCGCTCTAAATAACGTGCTATTTGGTCGACCTCTAAATTCACTTTGGTACCGACTTGAAAATCAGCTATGGTCGTTTGCCCGCTGGTGTGGGGCACAATCGTCAGTTTAAATTTATTACCTTCAACAGCATTAACCGTCAGGCTAATACCATCAATACAAACCGACCCTTTGTAAGGAATGTATTTCATTAAATTTTCATCGGTGGCTAACCAATATTCTGTTGCTCGCGCATTGGCATTAATTGCTGTGATAGTGGCAATACCATCTACATGGCCAGACACTAAATGACCACCGAGGCGCGAAACAGGTTGCATCGCCTTTTCTAGATTAACGGTTTGCCCTAATGCGTAATGTGCAAACCCTGTTAAGCTAATCGTTTCATTTGATAAGTCAGCACTAAAGCCGTCAATATGCTTATCAACAACCGTCAGGCAGACACCATTAGTTGCAATACTGTCACCTAACTTAACATCACTCATATCAAGGTTTTTACTTTGGATACGAATAGCTAAATCACCTTGTTTTTTTTGTAATAACGCAATTTTACCTGTCGCTTCAACTATTCCAGTAAACATAGTGCTACTCTTTATATAAAATGATTAATGAGCTTTTTTTAGTGCTGTGATACGTAAATCATCACCGATTGGCACACACTCATTAAAAGTTAAATTAATGGTATTTTGCATACTCATTAACTCTGGGAAATTTAGTAAACTTTTAGCATCGCTGCCCATTAATTTAGGAGCAATGTAAAAAACAAACTCATCAATTAAATCAAGTTCTGTCATTTTACCGGCCAGTGTTGCTCCGGCCTCTAGCCACACATTATTAAACTGCAATTGGGCAAGCGTGTTTAACACGGCCAGTAAATCTACTTTATTATTATTTTCAGGTACTTCAATCTGTTTAACAAAATGAGGCCACTGATGCGATTTATCAACCTTGGTGGTAAATATTATCACCTCACTTTGAATTGAAAATAAGGCAAGATCAGGGGTAAGTCTGTTTTGTGAGTCAATAACAACGCGAACCGGTTGGCGCAGTGGTAAATCAGTTGGTAAAGAATACGGTAACTCTTCTGGGCGCACATTTAATTTTGCATCATCCATTAATACCGTATCGGCACCGGTTAAAATTGCACAGCTTTGTGCTCGGTATAGTTGCACATCTTGGCGTGCTGCGGGGCCGGTTATCCATTTACTTTGCCCATTTTTAAGCGCCGTTTTACCATCTATACTTGCGGCCATTTTGCAAGTAACAAAGGGTAATCCCTGCTCCATGCGCTTAAAAAACCCAAGGTTTAATGCGCGAGCTTGCGCTTCAAGTAACCCGTAAGCGACTTCTATACCAGCATCCGCTAAAATTTTCAGACCTTTGCCTGCAACTTGCGGGTTGCTGTCAACCATTGCGGCAATCACTTTTTTAACACCTGCTGCTTTTAGCCCTTCAGCACAAGGCGGTGTTCGACCATAATGACTGCAAGGCTCTAGGGTTACATAAGCGGTTGCGCCTTTGGCATTTTCGCCAGCCATAGCCAGTGCGTTTACCTCTGCATGACCTTGGCCCGCTAACTGATGAAACCCTTCACCTATTACTTTATTGTTTTTTACGAGTACGCAGCCAACATTAGGATTAGGGGTTGTCGTAAAGCGCCCTTTTTTTGCCAGTTCAATAGCGCGAGCCATGTAGCGTTTATCATCCTCTGAAAACGAACTTTGCTTGGTCATTACTATTCCCCTAAGCGGGCTATTTCTTCACCAAATTCGCGTATATCTTCAAACGAGCGATATACAGAGGCAAATCTTACATAGGCCACTTTATCTAACTTTTTAAGCGCTTCCATAATGCACTCACCCACCAAATGGCTAGACACTTCGCGTTCGCCAGTGGCTCGCAGCTGCGACTTAATAATATTAACCACTTCGTCAACTTGCTCAGTGCTTACGGGGCGTTTTTCGAGGGCGCGAGTTAAGCCATTTAGTAACTTATCTTCATTAAACGGTTCGCGGCTGCCATCTTGCTTGATGACCCGTGGCATCACTAATTCAGCCCCTTCAAAGGTGGTAAATCGTTCGTGGCACTCATTACATTCACGACGTCTACGTACTTGGTGTCCCCCGCCGACAAGGCGAGAATCAATAACTTTAGTATCTTTGGCGGTGCAAAATGGGCAATGCATAACTGTGTGTTTCCGTTTTAAAAACAAAAAATGGCCGCTATTATAGCGGCCATTATCATAACAAAAATGTGTGCAGTTGTGATCTAAATTACTATTTTACTCTTGGATTAAGCGTAAACAGGTAATTTTGCACAAATTGCTTTCACTTTTTCTTTTACTTGCGCTTGTACTGACTCATCTTCGATGTTATCTAGTACGTCACAGATCCAGCCCGCTAACTCTTTTGACTCTGCTTCTTTAAAGCCACGACGAGTGATTGCTGGTGAACCAATACGCAAACCAGAAGTAACAAATGGTGAACGTGGATCGTTCGGTACTGAGTTTTTGTTAACCGTGATATTCGCATTACCTAGGGCAGCATCTGCATCTTTACCTGTGATATCTTTATCGATTAAATCAAGTAAGAATAAGTGGTTGTCAGTTTTACCCGATACTACTTTGTAGCCGCGCTCTTGTAATACGGCAACCATTGCTTGTGCATTTTTAACAACTTGTGCTTGGTATGTTTTAAACTCAGGTTGAAGTGCTTCTTTAAATGCGACCGCTTTAGCAGCAATAACATGACATAAAGGACCACCTTGGCCACCTGGGAAAACAGCGCTGTTTAGCTTTTTGTAAATTTCTTCATCGCCACACGCAGAAATGATTAAACCACCGCGAGGACCCGCTAATGTTTTGTGTGTTGTGGTTGTTACAACGTGAGCAAATGGCACCGGGCTTGGGTAAACACCCGCAGCAATTAAACCTGCAACGTGCGCCATATCAACAAATAAGTATGCACCTACTTTGTCTGCAATTTCACGGAACTTAGCCCAGTCAACAATACCTGAATAAGCAGAGAAACCCGCAATAATCATTTTTGGTTTGTGCTCAAGTGCTAACGCTTCAACTTGTGCGTAATCAATTTCGCCAGTTTCTTCGTTAAGGCCATACTGAATTGCGTTGTATGTTTTACCAGAGAAGTTAACGTGTGAGCCGTGCGTTAAATGACCACCGTGCGCTAGGCTCATGCCTAATACAGTATCAAGTGGGCTTAAAAGAGCTTGGAAAACAGCAGCATTCGCTTGTGAACCGGCATGAGGCTGTACGTTTGCGTAATCTGTACCAAATAATTCATTTGCGCGGTCAATAGCAAGTTGCTCAACCACGTCTACGTGCTCACAGCCACCGTAGTAACGTTTGCCCGGGTAACCTTCAGCGTATTTGTTAGTCAGCTGAGAACCCTGCGCTTCAAGTACGCGTGGGCTACAGTAGTTTTCAGATGCAATTAACTCAATATGCTCTTCCTGACGTGATGTTTCTTTGCTCATCGCGTCAAATAACTCTGGATCAAAGTCCGAAATATTCATGCTACGTTCTAACATTGGGGTCTCCTGGGCAACGTGTATGGGTATTTTTTAGAGGCTTTATTGTACGCTTAAAACGACGTTTTGCCTACGCTCTTAAGTTGAGGATATTTAAACAGGGATTGAAACTATTTCACAGCATTTTGATGATGATATTTTTTTATAAACTAATAACAATTTTAAATGAATTTTATTTACTACATTTATATAGCTTATGCGTTATGTCTAAAGCGATGCATAAACAAACAAAAAAAGCGGCCTAAGCCGCTTTTATTATCGGCCTTTTTTAGGCAAGCTTTTTAAACAATTCTGTACGCAAAACAGCATAATCGTTGTGCATATCAGTGGCTAAACACGGTTTTGCTAATGCATCAGCTAACGGCTTTGGCATATCTAATTCAACATTAAGGATATCCTCAACGCTGTCTTTAAATTTGGCCGGATGCGCAGTCGCTAAAAAAACCCCCACAGCATCTGCCGCCTTATTTTCTACAAGACCTTGGTAAGCAATTGCGGTGTGAGGCTCTGCAATATAGCCAAGCTGTTGAATTTTTTTCATCACTGTTTGTGTTTGCTGTTCATCAACACTCACCGAATAAAAGTTATCATAACTAAACCAGTTATTATCTAACATTGATTGCACACGTGGCCAGTTATTAGGTTTACTCACATCCATTGCATTTGAAAGCGATTCAATTGTCGCATTAGGCGTCCAATTTTTATCAAGCATAAAGCGCGGTACTGTGTCGTTTTGGTTTGTAGTCGCGCTTAGTTTACCTACAGGCATACCAATAACCGCGCCAATCATAGCCGCACACACATTACCAAAGTTACCACTCGGTACTGAAATATGCGCTGTAGCACGCTTTTCTTTTGGCAGCTGTGCAATGGCTTCAAAGTAATAACATACCTGCGCGACTAAACGGCTAATGTTAATTGAATTTGCTGAGTTTAAACCTAACTTCGATTTTAGCTCTTCATCTAAAAATGATTTTTTAACCAACTCTTGGCAATCATCAAAACTACCCTCAATCGCATAACAGTGAATGTTGTCACCAAGCGTTGTAAATAACTTTTGCTGCGCTAATGAAATTTTACCTTTAGGGTATAAAATAACGACATCAATATTTGGTTTGTTATAAAAAGCATGCGCTACGGCAGCCCCGGTATCACCCGATGTTGCAGTTAAAATAGTGACTTTTTCACCTTGATTAAATTGCGCCAAGCACTCGGCCATAAAACGGCCACCAAAATCTTTAAATGCCAGTGTTGGGCCGTGAAATAACTCTAAGCAATAGGTATTATCTTCAACTTCCACCAGCTTAACCGGAAAGTTAAACGCATTCTTAACCATCTGGGCAACAGTATCACTTGGTAGCTCGTCACCAATAAGGTGCGATAAAATTTTGCCGCTGCGAGTAACAAAGTCCATATCTAGTAATGCATCAACATCACTTAATGGCGCTAACGACTCTGGAAAAAACACACCTTGATTACGCCCTAGTCCTGTTTTTACAGCTTCAACAAACGACACTTTTTGTGAATATTCTTTTAAATTATGTAATTGCATGACTCTTTATCCTATAAAACATTTAATTGACGCGTGCCGTCGTTATCTAATTTACAAATATGGCAAAAGCCTTGCTCGTTGATGTAATTTTCCTCTAGCCACTGCGCGCATTGCTCTGCCGCTTCAAGTGTTTTACATACACTAAACAAGGTCGGCCCTGCGCCTGAAATACTCACAACTTCAGCACCCAGTGCTGGTAAGCTTGCTTTGGCATCACTAAAGCCGCTTATAAGTGGCGCACGGTATGGCTCTGCTATTTCGTCTTTCATAATGCTTAATGCATCATCAAAACGCCCTGTTAACAGTAAGCTACTAAACGCCGATAAACGCTGAGCAAACTCAACCCCGGCATGCATACTTAGCTCTTTTGGTAAAACAGAGCGCGCTTTTGCGGTATTGAGCGAAAAGCCCGGAAATGCGGCAACGTAATACCAGCTTTCATCAATAGGTAAAGCAATAGATTTATCAGGAATTAAATCACCGGTTAACTGTAAGCCACCTAAATAACACGGTGTGATGTTATCGTAATGGCGCCCCCCACTTACAACGGCTTCAAAATCTGCCATAAGCTCAATGAGCTCTACTTGGCTTAAATTAGTTTTGGCAAATTTATCCAGTGCTGCAAATGTCGCCACCACAGAGCAAGCACTTGAGCCTAATCCCGAACCAATCGGCAAATTTTTCCTAAGTTCGAGCTTTACCGCAGGCATATCAGGCGCAACATGCGCTCTAAAGTGCACTAAACACTGATACGCTAAATTTTCTTGCGCATCACTAGGTAGCTTATGTGCATAGTCGCCTGTACAAATAAATTCATCACTCGATGCGGCACTAACAACCGCCACATCACCCAATAAACCGCCATCAATGGGCGCAAGTGCGGCGCCCAGCGCATCAAAGCCAACGGCAAAATTACCAATAGACGCCGGAGCATATACTTCAATCATGACTGACTCCTAGCGAGATAATGTTTTTAATATGTCTGCAAATACACCCGCAGCCGTTACTGCAGAGCCAGCCCCATAACCACGAATTACAAACGGACGCGGTTGGTAGTATTGGCTTAAAATAGCCAGCGCATTTTCACCATCACGAATAACATTCAATGCATGTGATGAATCTACCGCTTCGATTCCGACCTTACAGTGACCATTTTTAATTGTGCCTACATAGCGAAGTACTTTACCTTCACTTGCTGCACTTTGAACACGGTCGTTAAAACCAGCATCTAAGCTAGGTAATTTCGCCATAAACTGCTCAACATTGTCACCTTGGGCAAAACCTGGCGGTAAAACCGACTCCACTTCAATATCGCTAAGCTCTAATTTCATACCGGCTTCGCGTGCAATGATCAGTAATTTACGTGCTACGTCAGTTCCCGATAAGTCATCGCGCGGATCGGGCTCTGTAAACCCGCTTTCTTTGGCTTTAATTGTTGCTTCAGAAAGTGATAAACCATCTTCTAGTGCACCAAACATGTATGAAAGCGAACCTGATAAAATACCACTAAACTCAAGTAACTCATCACCTGCACCAAACAACGATTGCAAATTATCGATTACAGGTAAACCTGCACCTACGTTAGTTTCGTATAAAAACTTACGATTATTTTTATGTGTTGCTGCAATTAAATCTTGGTAATACGTATATGAGCTCGTGGTGGCTTTTTTATTGGCAGCCACGACATGAAAACCTGCATTTAAAAAATCTACATATTGTGCAGCCAAGGCATCTGATGAAGTACAATCAACTAGCACTGGATTAACTAAATGATTTTGCTTAACAAACTGCTCGACCAATTTTAAATCAAACGCTTGCTCTGACTGCGCCAGTTTTTGCTGCCAATCATCAAACGCAATCCCCTCACCATCAAGGTGTAATTGACGAGAGTTGGCAACACCATATAGGTTTAATTTAATATTACGCTTTTCAAGCCATGCTTGTTGACGCTCAAGTTGGTTAATTAGCTCTTGGCCGACTAAGCCACAGCCCAATAAAAACACATCAATTGAAGGCACATGAGTAAAGAAGTTTTCATGGCAAATTTTAACCGCGTCATTACATAATTCACCGTCAATAACGGCTGAAATAGCACTTTCTGTTGAATCTTGCGCTATGGCAACAATGTTTACTTGCGCTTGTGCAAGCGATGCAAAAAACTTAGCCGCTAAACCCTTGTGGGCACGCATGTTATCACCGACTAACGTTACTATTGCTAAATTACGTTGCACATTTACCGGCTCAATGAGCCCCGCTTTTGACTCTAAATCAAAGGCTACTTGCAACGCACTTAACGCTAGATTTAAATCGCTTTCATGTACACAAAAGCTAATGCTAAATTCACATGATGACTGGGTAATGAGTACAATTGACACGTTATCATGCGCCAATGCATTAAATACTTTCGATGCCATGCCCACTTTACCTTTCATGCCTGGACCTGAAACGGTCAGCATAGCTAAATTTTGTAGGCTTGAGAGTGCTTTTACTGGTTCATCAGATACCGTATCGTTACTAATTAGTGAGCCTTGCGCATCTGGGTTATGAGTGTTTTTAATTTCGCATGGCACCCCTGCTTTTGCACACGGTAGGATAGTTTTAGGGTGCAATACTTTAGCGCCAAAATAAGAAAGTTCCATCGCTTCTTTATAAGACAGGAAATCAACCTTAGTGGCTTTTTTGATATAACGCGGATCGGCGCTGTATACACCATCAACGTCAGTCCAAATTTGACACACTTGCGCCTCTAAACACGCCGCAGCAATCGCCGCCGAGTAGTCAGACCCATTACGACCAAGCGTTGTGAGCTCCCCTTCATCATTACTTGCGGTAAAGCCCGGCATAATATAAACCGTCGCAGGGGATTCTTTTAACACGGCTTGAAAACGTGCTTTACTGGCCACTAAATCCGCTTCTGCGTCTATGTATCCGCCGGTTGAAACAATACAATCTGTTGCTTGTAAATAATGCGCGTTATGATCGGCTAATAGACTTTGCATTAGCGATACGCTAACACGCTCACCAAAGCTAATAATGAATGCTCTGACCTTATCAGGGCAGCACTTTATCAGTGCAATACCATCAAGCTTATTTTTAAGTTCGTTAAAGTCAGGCCAGTTTTGAACTGCTCCTTGCTTTTCCTCTACCGCTGCTTTGAGCATGTTGCATCGGCTAGTCAGTGAATGCCATTGTTCGCTAAAGTCATGCCCCTGCTCTGCAGTACTAGCTAAATTAACTAACGAGTCAGTCATGCCTCCTGGGGCTGACAGTACCAGCAACATTTCATCTTTTAATTGTGCCTTAGCGAGTGCAGCAACTTGCTCTAAACAGGCAAAATCAGCGAGCGATGAGCCGCCAAATTTTAATACGCGCATTTTTTATGTTTCCTCATTCCATAAAACGAAAAAAGGCCTGTGTTCTAAGTGAACACAGGCCTTTAAATTTGTTGCACCGACCTATGCCACTATCCAGTAAGAATGGTGGTTGTAATAATAATGGTCGTTACAAGACTAAATGTTTTCATAAGCTTAAGACTGCCTTAACAAAGGCTATTCTGTCAACCCTAAATTAGCAGATAAAACAGTCTTTTTCATCATGAAATTTATTAATAAATGCCAAACTTATGCAAAACTGTACTCAGTTGCGTTTTATTAATTGGCTTATGAATAAAATCGATTGCGCCTAGTTGCGCGACACGTGCTTGCATTTTTTGTTGGATATCAGCAGAGATCACTAATACATAAGACTCTATTTTAGAAATTTTGATTTGCTCAAGTACTTCAATACCATCAACTTCAGGCATGGTTAAATCAAGACACAGGAGATCGAAATGCCTTTGACGCAATTGCTCCAATGCCTCTTTACCGTTAGTTGCTTGCTGAATATCGGCATCAATACATTCTTTTAAACAGCGCATTACCTGTTTGCGAGCAACGGTGGAATCATCACAGACTAAAATAGAAAAACGCATCATAATGACTCATTAATTAAACTCATACAAAACACCTAAACCCACTGTAAAATTAGTTGGTTGCCCAATCCGCAACAGTCAAAATTATAACCAAATTAGCAACGAGCAGATTATTTATTGTAACTTTTATAAACGTTATCAATAAAATGCTTAATTGCACAATACAAATTAGTAAATTAACTATTTCCAAGTAAAAAACAGCCTATCCAAACAAACGGTACTCAAATAGAAACCCAATGCATATAGAACAGAATGATTGCTTATTTAACAACGCTAAATAGCAATATTATAAAATATATGTTTATTTTTAATCATTTATTAACTAATGTTTATAAGCGTACATTAACAGTTGAATAATTTAAGGAAATATAAGCCTCCCATGCCGCAAAAAAGTCTTTCAACAAAGTTACTCACTCGGGTTTTATCAGTTTATTTTATACTGACCTTTGTGGTGACCTGCGGGCAAATTTTCGCAGAGTACGTCAATACTAAAGATTACATACGCGATGAACTTGGCACATTACAAAAGACCTTTGGTAGAAGTTTAACCCGAGCAATTTGGGAGCTAAATATAAAGCAAACCACCACAACCGCCGAAGGATTACTCGATATACCTATGGTTGAGGGGGTTATTATTCGTGACGATAATGGCGCTATTATTTCTCAATTAGGCCGCGCGCTAAATATTCACAATCTTTACAGCCAGCAACTTGTGCAAGAAGATGTCATGGTAGAGGACACCAAAGCCGGTTTATTTGGCTATACATTCCCACTTATTTTTGAGTTTTCAGGACGAGCAACGCAAGTAGGCGATGTTACTTTATTTTCTAGTCGCGATGTAATTTTTAGTCGCATTATGCTCTCTATCTACTTTTTGATTGGTAATGCCATGATTAAAACAACCTTTTTAATCATCTTATTTTTAATTGCATTTAGAAAGTTACTCACCGAGCCCCTTACTCAATTAACCGAGCAAATTGAATACCTTGAGTTAGAAGAGCTTGATGGTCAACAGGTTAAAATAGTCACCGATGAAAATAACGAGCTTAAAGTAATGGAACGCTCTTTTAACAATCTGATTTCGAAGGTTGTTGAGTATAAAAAAGAGTTAAAACAAACTCAGCATGACCTAATTGAAAGCAATCAAAAACTGGACCAACAAAACTTACAACTTGAACAGGATGTTGCGCGTAAAACATCAAATTTAAGCCAAGCAATGATCGATCTGCAGCAACAAAAATATGAACTAGAGCGACAAAAAGCAGTATTAACAGAAGAAGTCGATTTACGAAAGCAAACCGAACAAGAACTGTTAAGCAAGCAAACTCAGCTGCAAAGCTCGCTCGATGAATTAAGCTTTGCGCAAGAGCAACTGGTTGGCTCAGAAAAAATGGCGGTATTAGGCGGCTTAGTGGCGGGGATCACTCATGAAATTAATACCCCTATTGGTATTGGCGTTACTGCCACCTCTTTTTTACAAGAGCGATTAACCGAAATAGAAACTGCGTATAAAAATAAATCATTATCGTCTGCGGCTTTAGAAGGCTTTATTAATGATGCAGCGCAAAGTACTCAACTACTCTCTCACAACTTAGAACGTGCCTCAGATTTAATAACCAGCTTTAAACAAATTGCGGTAGATCAGGCCAGTGAAGCTCTAAGAACAATTAATTTTAAAGACTACATCAACGAAGTTATACGCTCTTTGCACCCACAAATTAAAAAAACATCTCACAGCATTCGTCTACATTGCCCAGATGATTTAATTATTAACTTACCTGCGGGAGTCATTAGTCAAATATTTACGAACCTAATTATGAACTCATTAGTGCATGGTTTTGAAAATATAAACAGCGGCCAAATCACCATAGATGTAAATACTGATGAAAACGACCTCATCATTAATTATCAAGATAACGGTTTAGGTTTAAAACCGGCTCAACTAAAGCGTTTATTTGACCCATTTTTTACCACCAAGCGTGATGAGGGTGGCAGCGGCTTAGGTGCCCATATTATTTTTAATTTAGTAAAACAAACGCTCAATGGTAAAATTGAAGTAAGTAGTGAGCCTGGGCAAGGGTTACACTACCGTATTTCGTTCCCTAAAAACATGTCATCTCCCCTGCCACTTTTTAAACTCGATTAAGCTAAATCAGCCGTTTCTAGAAGCGGCTTTTATTGCTATGATTGCACAAATTTTTTAAATGGATCATTCCCCTATGTGGTTTAGTAACCTTATATGCTATCGCTTTAAACAAGACGTTTCATACACACAAGAAGACTTTGATAAGGCATTAGAGCAAGATCTATTTCGTCCTTGTACTGGCCAAGAGTTGGCAACATTTGGTTGGACAAAAGCATTTGGTAAACATGGTGAAACTCTTTCTCATTTCTCACAAAAAAGTATTTTAGTGTGCGCTAAACGTGAAGAAAAAGTATTACCAGCCTCGGTAATAAATGAGCTGGTAGCAGAAAAAGTTGATCAGATTGAAGCCGAAGAAAATCGCCCAGTAAAGAAAAAAGAAAAAGATGAACTAAAAGAAAACATCTTACACACCTTATTGCCACAAGCATTTAAAAAATCGAGCTTGCAGTTTGCTTTTATAGACCAAGAAAATGGGTGGGTGGTAGTTAATAGTGCAAGCTTTAATAAAGCAGAGGAACTACTTGCTCTATTACGTAAATCATTAGGGACATTACCCGTTGTTCCTGCGTTTGCTAATTATGATTTAGACGTATTTTTAACTGACTGGCTTACTAACTTTAGTACTCCAGAAGGCTTTGCAATTGGATCAGACGCTGAACTTGAAGAAGCTGATGACAGTGGTGCTCAGGTAAAACTCAAAGGCCATGACCTATCGTGTGACGAAGTGAAGTCGCACCTTGAAAGTGGTAAGCGCGTTACTAAGCTTGCCCTTGATTGGCAAGAGCGCGTTAAATTTATGCTACAAAACGATGGCTCAATTAAACGTTTAAGCTATTCAGAAACACTTAAAGAAGAAAATGCCGATATTCCTAAAGAAGATATGGCGGTTAAACTAGATGCTGATTTTATTCTTGCATCTGAAGAAATTAAGCAATTGCTAGAAGAGCTTACACAGGGCTTAGGTGATGCTGACGATTTAGCGTAAAAGCTTTATTAAATAGTATTAAAAATAAAAGCACGATATTAATCGTGCTTTTTATTGTTCAAAAACAAGTTATACCAATTGCATTAAATTAGTGATCTATTATAGCGACAAAGAAATAAGTCGATAACAAGGCAAAAATTATGATACATAGTTGTTCTATATAAATAATTTTTAACGCAGGTAGCGGATTATTTAATACGCTAGAATAATCATGTTTTTAATAAAATTGGTATTAACTAAACATTTCTTTTACGTCTTCAACCATATGCAAATACTCTTCACTCTCTAACATTTCTAATGAAGGAAATATGCCTTTATCAATATACGTTTGCAGCGCTGCTGACTTATCAGATACTTGTAAGGTTCCCTCAAGGATTGCACCAACACGAATAAAGTCGATATAACTCACCTCAGCAGTACGATGATTCACATCTGCCCAGTGCTGCGCGACCTCAACAAACACATCAGGAAATTCCCATGCTTTCATGATTGAACCACCAATTTTACCACTTAAACGTTGAATCGCATGGGCTAAAAAGCTGGGGCTTGCAAACACTTCAGGGTGACGCTCTGCTTCAGTTAAAATGGGTAACACCCCAATATTATAAACTAATGAAGCTAATGTAATGGCATCGCGATTTAGCGATGTATGGGTATTTCTTTTTAAGTAAAACTCCATTAATGAAATAGAGTGCGAGGCCACATGCAGCGTTTTATGCCACGCCTTTCCCATGTAGCCTTTTATTAACTCGTTGTTAGATACAAATAACTGCTCCATCGCCATGGCTGTGGCAATATTTTTTATTTGCCTAAGCCCAATACGTGTTACGGCTTGGTGCAAGTTAGACACCTTTACAGCTCGGCCCATAATTGCACTATTTGCGACTTTGATCATCCGCGCCGACAATGCAGGATCATGTGCTATCACATCTGACATTTGCATCAAATTAACATCGGGGTTATCTGCGGCTTGGCGAACCTTAATCGCTACCTCAGGTAACGTAGGCAACACCAGTGTGTCGTTGTTAATTCTGTCAACTAAAATAGTGAGTAAGGCATTTTCTGTAGACATAAAATATTCCTTTGCTTAATGACCTACACTTTACAGCAAGTCTTATATTATTAATTATTTCAAAGCTTAGTAGTATTAAACATATACCTAAAATAGAAAGAATTGTAGATAATTATTGATTATTTACCAGCGGCCCCCCATTAGTGCACTCTAACGTCTAATACTTGCTATTTGCTAGTATGTTTTGCTTTAATGCAAGCATGCTAAGGCACACTAATACTCATTCAGTACCTTAACTTACAGTATACAAGTTATAAAATAGACTTTTTAAAGGCAATATAATGATCTTAAATAAAATTAGCCAAGCAATACTGCTCTCTGGCATCGTTTTTCTTAGTGCCTGTTCTGAGCAAGCACCGTCTTCAAACAATACGCCGCAAAGCTCAGCGCCAACGGCTTCTCAAGCGCCTTCAGGGCCAACACTCGTTAATATTGACCGTCAACGCTTAGACATATACACAGACTTTAGCTTACAAAGCGATTTGTCACACTTATCTGAGAACCAAAAAGCCATGGTTGCCAAGCTTATTGATGCTTCAAAAATTATGGACGATTTATTTTGGAAACAAGCATTTGGTGAAGATAAACAAAGCTTTTTAGCACAATTAGATGATGAAAAA
The DNA here is from genome assembly GCF_002310795.1 of Pseudoalteromonas issachenkonii. Taxonomy (NCBI): domain Bacteria; kingdom Pseudomonadati; phylum Pseudomonadota; class Gammaproteobacteria; order Alteromonadales; family Pseudoalteromonadaceae; genus Pseudoalteromonas; species Pseudoalteromonas issachenkonii. Next base: position 780,217 of record NZ_CP011030.1, on the reverse strand, counting down.
GTACGTCAGTTTGCTGATATTAACTACGGCCCATGGGATCGCTTAAATGGCGATGAAGTATTTTTATCTGGCTATAAAGAAAAGCCGCTTGGGGCAGGTTTTTATCCGGCCGACATCACCAAAGAAGAGCTTAATAACGCTGATGTAAAAGATAAAACAGGGCTTTACTCACTTATTAAACGCGATGAACTAGGTAATTTATACAGCACGCCTTATTCAGAAGAATATGCCGTAGAACTTGCCCAAGCAGCTAAGTTACTTAGAGACGCTAGCAAATTAGCTGACGACAAAGAATTTGCCAACTACCTAAACTTACGAGCTGACGCAATACAAAGCGATGATTTCCAAGCCTCTGACTTTGCTTGGATGGATATGAAAAATAATCCTATCGATGTTGTTATTGGCCCAATTGAAAACTACGAAGACCAATTATTTGGTTACCGTGCTGCCTATGAATCGTATGTACTAATTAAAGATTTAAAATGGAGCGAACGCCTGGCTAAATTTGCTGCCTTTTTACCTGAGCTGCAAAAAGGCTTACCTGTTGATAGCAAGTACAAGCAAGAAGTACCTGGCTCAGATGCTGACTTAAATGCCTACGATGTTGTTTATTATGCTGGGCACTCAAATGCCGGCAGTAAAACTATTGCAATTAACTTACCAAATGATGAGCAAGTACAGCTAGAAAAAGGCACACGTCGCTTACAGCTTAAAAATGCAATGCGAGCGAAGTTTGATAAAATTTTAGTCCCTATCGCAGAGCAGTTAATTGTGCCAGAGCAACGTAAACACATTACCTTTGATGCATTTTTTGCTAACACTATGTTCCATGAAGTAGCTCACGGTTTAGGAATTAAAAATACTATTACCGGCAAAGGTACCGTTCGCCAATCTCTACAAGAGCATGCTAGCGCCTTGGAAGAAGGTAAAGCAGATATTCTTGGTCTGTACATGGTTGAACAGTTACTTAAAAAAGGGGAAATCACTGAAGGGACGTTAGAAGATTACTACACCACCTTTATGGCGGGTATTTTCCGCTCTGTGCGTTTCGGTGCTTCAAGTGCACATGGTAAAGCAAACATGATCCGCTTTAACTTTTTTGCTCAAGAAGGTGCCTTCTCTAAAAATGAAGACGGCTTGTATAGAATCAACATGGATAAAATGGGCGACGCTATGGCTAAATTATCGCGCCTTATTTTAACTCTGCAAGGTGACGGTGATTACGAAAAAGTTGATCAACTGATTGCAACTCATGGCGATATTAAAGCGGAACTAGCTAAAGATTTAGAAAAGTTAAGCAAAGCGAACATCCCTGTAGATGTAACCTTCAAACAAGGCAAAGATGTGCTTGGCCTTAATTAATATGCGCTAAATTAGTTCACATAAAAAAAAGCGTTACACTGTAACGCTTTTTTTATTACTTATCAGTCTAATTATTTATCACTCATCACTTTACGAACAACCGGCTCAAGGCTTGCCATTCCCCACTGCTTACCGGTTTCAATCGCAGACTCTATATCTGCACCTTGTTGATGGGCTGAAATAGCCATTAGCGCACCAACACGATTACTGCTCGCACAATGAACAACCACTGACTCACCTTTAAGTTCTTCTAAAAGGCTAGCTAATCGTTTTGCATTGTCGATGTTTACATCTTGTGCACCTGCAATAGGAATTGCGTGATAGCTCATTCCTAAAGAATTGACTAATGCCCCTTCATCCCAGTCTTGCTCATCTGCTGCACGTAAATTAATAACGTGCTTCACCTTAGCTTGCGATAGTTGCTTAAACTGCTCATCAGTCGGTTGCGCTGCTGAAAAAACTAAGTTGTTATGTGCTGCAAAGTTTTTAATATTAGCGTTATTTACCACATCTACAGCTACTGGCTGCTCGCCCGCTATCACTGCTGACACTGCAATGGCTGCAATAAATACACTTGTACAGAGTTGTTTGATTAATTTCATACTATCCCCTCAAAGTAACTCATTTTGATTTTTTAAAAATGCGCTTTTAATTGCTCTATCTGCTCATTAGTATAAGGCACACTCGGAAACTTGCCCCATACCGGCGCAGGCCACGCAATATCTGTTTTAAAACGCGCGATATGATGAATATGTAGTTGTGGCACCATATTACCCAATGCGGCTACATTTAACTTATCAGGATTAAACACCTCCATTAACAAATGACTGAGTTTCGCTGACTCGTGTAAATAAGTAATTTGTTGCTGCTCGGTTAAATCAATAATCTCTTTTAAGCCCGCTATTCTGGGGACCAATACAAACCAAGGATATTGGCTGTCGTTTAATAGTAACACCTTACAAAGTGGCCAATCAGCCAGTTCAATACAATCTCTTTTCAGTTCAGGTGCTAAGGTAAATGATGTTTTGCTCATGTTAAAGTCCTTAGATTATTTTACCGCACACTTTATAGCATTTAGTTGCAGTTGCACACGCTTGTGCTTTACCATCGAGATAATTTTATGTAAGTAAAGGCAATCCTGTGTTAAAAAAACTAAAACACCTCTCACTGGCAATTCCCCTACTCGCGGGCGCATTAAGCGCAGAAGCTGAGCCGCTAACGCTTGAGCGTATATTTGATGATCCGAGCTTAGCAGGCAAATCTCCGGTACAACTTAAGTTTTCGCCTGATGGTAGCCGGGTTACCTACTTACAAGGTAAAACCGATGACTATAACCGCTACGATTTATGGGAATATAATTTAAAAGATAATACCAACCGGTTGTTAGTTGATTCGGCGCAGTTATTTTCAGGCCCAGAAAATCTCTCCGATGAAGAAAAAGCACGCCGCGAACGCCAACGTATTTTTGGAAAAGGTATCCTTGAATATAAATGGTCAAAAGATGGGAAAGCACTGTTATTCCCTCTTAATGGCGATCTTTATTTCTATGACTTAGATGCTAAAAATAGTAAAAAGCTGACTAACACAGACGCATTTGAAACCGATGCGCGTTTTTCTCCAAAAGGAAATTTCGTATCCTTTATCCGAGAGCAAAACCTATATGCACTAGAGCTGGCTTCAGGTAAAGAAATTCAGTTAAGTAAAGATGGCGGTGGCGTAATTAAAAACGGCATGGCCGAATTTGTGGCGCAAGAAGAAATGAGCCGTATGACCGGTTATTGGTGGGCAAATGATGAATCTAAAATCGCCTTTACTCGCGTTGATGAAAGCCCTGTTCAAGAAGCGATTCGTAACGAAATTTATGCTGATGAAGTAAAACTATTTAACCAGCGTTATCCATTTACTGGCACCAATAATGTTGACATTCAACTTGGGGTGGTAAAGCTTAATGATCAAGCAGTTGACTGGATTGACTTAGGCGACGATAAAGATATTTATATTGCCCGCGCTAAGTGGCTAAACGACAGCAATACGCTCTCTTATCAATGGCAAAACCGCTCGCAACATAACTTAGAACTACGTTTTTACAACACTAAAACAAAACAGCAAACCGTTGCTTTAACTGAAAAAAGTGATACCTGGATCAACTTGCATTTTGACCTTGAATTTTTAAAAGATAAAAAGCATTTTGTATGGGCCTCAGAGCGAGATGGATTTAAGCACCTTTATTTATATCGTAATAACGGCCAACTTATCCGCCAGATTACCGCAGGTGATTGGGTCGTAGATAGCCTAAAAGGGATAGATGAAAAAAATGGCGTTGTTTACTTTGCTGCACGTAAAGATACCCCGCTAGAGAGCCATTTATACAGTGCGCCTTTATTTAAAAAAGGGGCTATGAAGCGCATTACTGAAAAAGGCCAATACCATAATGTCGTTCTAGCGAAAGATAATAAAACTTTCATTGATAATAGCTCATCGGTTAATAAGCCAAATTCAGCTGCACTGCGCAAAATTAATGGTGAGTTTATTACGTGGCTTGAAGAGAATAAGCTTGATGACTCTCACCCACTTACCCCGTATCTAACTGATTTAGCCCAGCCCGAATACGGAACAATTACCGCTGAAGACGGCCAAATTATGCATTACCGTTTATTTAAACCAGCAAATATGGCTAAGGGTAAAAAGCATCCGGTTATTGTCAACGTTTACGGTGGTCCTCATGCTCAGCGAGTAACCAATAGCTGGCGCAGTAAAAATTTATATTTTCAATACATGGCGCAACAAGGTTATGTAATTTTTCAACTTGATAACCGAGGCTCTTACAATCGCGGTAAAAAGTTTGAAGATGCAATTTATAAGCACTTCGGCGTTGTAGAAGTGGCGGATCAAATCAAAGGCGTTGAGTTTTTACGTACTCTTGATTACGTAGACCCTGCTCGCATTGGTATTTATGGCCACAGCTACGGTGGTTATATGGCGCTGATGACTATGTTTAAAGCAGGCGATTACTTTAGCGCGGGTGTATCTGGTGCTCCGGTTACCGACTGGGCTCTATACGACACCCATTACACCGAGCGCTATTTGGGTCACCCAGATACTAATGCCCAAGGCTATATCGACAGTGCTGTGTTCCCATACGCTGAAGGCTTAAAAGGCCCATTAATGATTTACCATGGCATGGCCGATGACAACGTATTATTTACCCATGCCACTAAATTGTTTAAACAGCTGCAAGATAACAATCAACAGTTTGAAATGATGACTTACCCGGGCTCAAAACATAGCCTTCGCGGTAAACAAGTTCAAACTCATTTACATCAAACTATTACAAACTTCTTTAACCGTAATTTTAATACAAAGTAACTAAAACCGGGTTAATTATTCGACTAAAGGCTGATATAAGTATCAGCCTTTTTTTATGCAGATAAGCTATATTGAAACGTCAACAAACAATAATTAAATTCATTATAAGCACCCGTTAAATAAAAGTTCGGCCTATCCTTTTTATTGTATTTACGCAAACTAGTTAACAAAGAGAGTATTAAAAATACAATATAAGGAAAATAAAACCGTATTAGCCTATATTTTAACTATGCTTATTTAAGAGAAATAATGCTCTAATACGGGAACATGCATATGCCAAACCTCCGTCGTTTTACTATATTTCAACGTTTAGCCATTTTAGTAGGGATTGTAATTTTTGGTTTAATTGTATTGAGTATTTCGGGTTTAAGTAATCAATATAAATCGCTTAAAAATGAGCAATATCTAAAAACTAAAAATGTGGTGGAAACTGCTTATAGCATCATTACACACTACGCAGCGCTTGAACAAAGTCAAACACTCACTCGTGCACAAGCACAATCTCAAGCGATGGCCTCAATACGCTCATTGCGTTACGATGATACTAACTATTTTTGGATCAACAATTATCAGCCAGCCATGGTAATGCACCCAATTAAACCAGCCCTTGAAGGGAAAGATTTAACGAATAATAAAGACCCTGATGGCACCCCTTTGTTTGTTGAAATGGTTGATGTTGTTAAAAAATCCGGCGAAGGCTATGTGCCTTACAAGTGGCCAAAACCCGGCAGCGACAAACCCGTAGATAAAATTGCGTATGTAAAAGGCTTTAATCAATGGCAATGGATCATCGGCTCGGGCGTTTACCTTGATACCATAGACAACACCTTTTCGCAGCAACGTACTATTATCGTTATCAATGTAATGATTATGATCGTCGTTGTCGTACTTTTTAGCTACTTTATTGGTCGCAGTATTTTAACGCCGACTCGTTTAGCAGCAGAAATGATGAAAGATATATCTCAAGGTGAGGGGGATTTAACCCGTACTCTCAACGAAAATGGCAATGATGAAATATCTCAGCTGTCGCGGTCATTTAACTTATTTGTATCCAAAATTAGGGAGTCTTTGGTGCTGGTTGCCAAAAGCGCAAACGATGTAAACGAGCATGCCCATGCTGTAGATGATTCTAGCAAAACCAGCCAGTCGTTTATTGAGCTTCAAAACGACAGTAGCACCCAAGTAGCCGCGGCAATGGAGCAAATGACTCATCAAATTCATGATGTTAGCCGTAATGCCGAAGCTGCTGAGCAAGCCGCAAATGATGCTGCTAGTAATGCATCAACGGGTAAAAATGTAGTGTCGAAAACCATTACCGCCATTGAAACCCTCTCTAGTAATATAGAAACCGTGAGCAAAGTGACCGCCGACCTTGCTCAAGAGAGTAATAATATTGGCTCGGTACTTGATGTTATTAGAAGCATTGCTGAACAAACCAATCTGTTAGCGCTAAACGCAGCTATTGAAGCTGCAAGAGCAGGTGAACATGGAAGAGGCTTTGCAGTTGTAGCCGACGAAGTAAGAACACTTGCCAGCCGGACAGGTAAAAGCACTGATGAGATTCAAGCTATGATAGCTAAGCTGCAAGAAGGGGCTAAAGCTGCAGTTGAAGCGGTAAAATCTAGCCAAGAGATTTCTATTTCTACGGTTGAACAAGCCTCTTCAGCTAATGCATCACTTGATGAAATAGACAGGCTGGTATCGGTGATCACCGATATGAACGGCCAAATTGCTCGCGCCACAGAGCAGCAAACATCAGCCGCAGACGAGGTGAATTTAAGAATTAACGATTTATCACAATCTACAGAGCAATCTTTGGGTAACACCAAAGATTTAACTCGCGCTAGCGACAAACTCAAACAAAGCAGTGTTGAGTTATCAAGCGTGGTATCGCGCTTTAAGCTTAGTTAACCTTAACTCCGGATAATAAATATCTTCCACCAATTAAAAAGCCCTGATTTTCAGGGCTTTTTAGGATTATTTATAGGGAGTTATAAACAATAGCGGGCAAATAAACTGCTTACTGACGCTGCAGTTGGTTTACCATGTTGCCAGTCGCCGCCTTCAACGCCACTACCAGCAATATCCATATGTACATAAGGAAGTGGTAAAGTAGATTCACTGCCATGCTTATCTAATCCACCTACCACAGCTAAAAATGCCATAGGGAATTGATGGCCGCGCGCTGTGACAGCAGAAGCTGCATTATTACTAGAAAGCACATCGTCAGCTAAAGTGCGTGGTTTTATAAAATCATAATCTTCACGGCGTGAACGCGACACTTCAGCACCGTCAGCCCATAAATCACCACAATCGGCTAATTGGCGTGAAATATTAGCACTACGCGCGGGCCCATTCTCAACATATGCGCCATAAGGCCCCATAGCGCGCGCAGCGTGCCCTGTTAAGGTTGCCACTGTAAACAACGTTGGATTTATTTCGTTTTTAGCTAAATCTTTCATTTCACTAAGTAAATCCCCCATAGCTAAACGCCCTTCGGCATCGGTATTACCAATACGTACTCGCACACCTTCACGGCTAGTAATTATTTCATCAGGGACAAAACAATCTGAACCAATAGAGTTGCGTACAACCGCTAAAAAGGCAATCACTTTAACCCCTTTAGGCTGATAATCGGCTACTGCTTTCATAAATCCAGCAACCGAGGCCGCACCGCCTTTATCGCGGCTCATGCCCGCCATAAAACCACCGACTTTTAAATCTGCACCGCCCGTGTCATAGACTAAACCTTTACCAACAAACATCAGTGTTCGGGTTACTTCGCCCTCAGGCACGTATTCAAGTTTAACAACGCGTGGATGATGACGCTCTACCGCATACGATGCGCGAGCAACGGTACTTAGCATGGGGTAATGCTTATCAATGGCAGCTAAATCATCAATCACATCAACGCTCACCGCACTGTTTTCAAATAACTCAGTACAATAATCAGCAAAACGTGGGGGGGCCATGCGTTCAGGCTCGGTGCCACATAAATCACGTGCGGCATATTGCCCCGCAGCTAACGCATTGACTGCTTTGATTGTTTGCTCATTGGCATCAATTAAGCCTATTTGAGTAATAGGTTCAATACCTTGACCATGAAACTCACGCGCTTCTAGGGGTTGCCATAATGCTTGGCATGCGCCTAAGTAAGCCACTTCAAGAGCATATTGATAACGGCTATCCGTATTTAAAGCGGGTAAATAAATAGCAGGGTTAACACTACCTGATGCTTTTGCCTCATTAATGGCTAATTTGGCTGCATCAAAATAACGACGAACGTCGTCATAATCTCTGTTTAAAGGGCCTGTTGGCACTAACACGACACGTTTACCGGCAATCACTAACAAGGTGACTTGATTGCCTATGCGAGAGTCTACTTGGGCTTGGTCTAAAATTGCATCACGCAGTGGCGTATTTGGTAAATGAGAAAAGTCGTTGCTGATAATAATAAGTGCATCATGCGATGTACAATCTAGGCTTGCACTTACCGGCTTAGCCAGTACTGCTTTTGGATATGCCATAAAAAAGGATCCTGTTAGAAAACGTAGTCCCTATTATTATTTATTTAGCAATTTATAACCAGTGTACTGCGATAACCTACTTACTTACTGGCAACTTGGAGTTACGCGTTTTACACATCTAAAATACTAAGCTGTAAATTATGCTCTGGTTGATTTTTAATACCCACGCCAATTCCTAATAAGCGCACCGGTTGTTGTAATCCACGTTGATAGGCTTTGGCGAGTAACTCTTTAAAAATAGCCGTGTTTAATTGATACGCAGCTTGATCTGCTGAGGTCACTACAAAATTAGCAAATTTAACTTTAACACTTAATTTATTAATTTTATGTTGTAGTTGCTGTTTATTTAATCGAACCACGAGTTCATCTAACAGTTGCGGTAATTGTTCAAGGCATTCATCTAGGCTGTTTTTATTGTATTCATAAGTATGTTCCACACTCAATGACTTGCGTACTCGCTCGGTGGAAACGCGCCCTATATGCTCCCCCATGCACTTTTGATATAACGACACACCAAAATTGCCCACATGCTGTTGCATCCAATTAGCCCCTTTTTCGCGCACATCTTGCCCCGTGTATAACCCTTTTAAATTAAGCTTTTCTAGAGTTACTTTACCCACCCCTGGAATTTTACCTAATGGCAATTGGGCTAAAAACGAGTCAACCTGCTCAGGCAATACTACAAATTGGCCATTGGGCTTATTTTCATCACTAGCAATTTTGGCTATAAATTTAATTGGGGCAATACCTGCAGATGCAGTCAGTCCTGTGGTATTAAAAATATCGGTACGAATTTGCTTAGCAATTAACGTTGCACTACCTTTAAAAGCAGTACTATGGCTCACATCTAAATATGCTTCATCAAGCGAAAGAGGTTCTACAAGATCAGTATAGCGGTTAAAAATGGCGCGGATCTGTGTTGATACTTGTTTATAAACAGCCATTCTGCCAGGCACAATAACTAAGTCAGGGCAAAGCTGTTTGGCATGATAGTTAGACATAGCAGAGCGCACCCCATACTCTCTAGCAATATAGTTAGCGGTAGAGAGCACTCCACGGCGACTATTTCCGCCAATTGCCAGCGGTACGCTTGCAAGCTTAGGATTGTCGCGCATTTCTACGGCCGCATAAAAGCAGTCCATATCTATATGAATAAACTTTTTCATCACACAATAACAACTGTTTATTTATACAGCCATTATTGTGGAATCACTTTTAATTAGCAAGCATGTTATTGCTTAAAAAGAGCGTTTACTTTTCTTTGGCTTATTAAAACAATACATCCAAAATAAAATTTCTAAAGAAAAGCCTAATAAAATCAAAACAATTGCCCCAGCCTCATTACCCATAGCGTAACAAGTAAACGACGCTATAAAAACGGTGCATGCCAATAACCAATTAATTATATTCTGCATAGTTATCTCCTTGTGTGTTAATAGTTACTATAGCCATGAATTTAAAGAGGTACAATTTTTACTCAAGGGTTTTTATTTAGCACTGTTGTTTTTTTAAGGTTAAGGTTTGTTCAATCTGAGGCAGTTTACTCACGGCGCGAGGTTTATAGCCTAATTGTTTAAATAAAAAAGGCGCAAAGCTTCCATGTCTTGCTTACGTCCCTTATTTACATCCATGAGGGCAATACAGAGTAGCTCTACCCCTAGTTATAATTCCCTTGAGCTCATCCGACCATATTGCTAATCTAAATGCTTTAAAACTAAGAGCAATAAATACATGGAAACGTTTAAACAACAACACCCTATTCATACCGATATCACTGTGGCATGGGGCGATATGGATGCCCTACAGCATGTTAATAACTGTGTTTACCTGCGTTATTTTGAAATAGCCAGAATCGATTTTTTAAATAAATTAAATTTATTTGATACCATCAACTCAAAAGCCACGGGGCCTGTGATCAGTGAAAATAATATTCGCTATAAGCGTCCCGTTACCTTTCCCGACACATTGAGCGTAGGTATTACCATTAGTGATATTAAATCTGACCGATTTGTAATGAACTACAGTGTGTTTAGTCATGCGCAAAACGCGATAACAACCACCGGCATGTCAAAAGTGGTGATGTTTGACTTTAAAACAGGCCAAAAAGCCACGATCACTGAGCCATTGTTATCGGCTTTAAAAGCAAACTCTCAAACCGAATAATTAGGATTAGCAATGCAATATAGTCAATTAGGCAGTAGTGGTGTTAGCGTTTCAAGAGTGTGTTTAGGTAGCATGACCTGGGGAGTACAAAACACCCAACATGATGCCGACCAACAGATAGCCTATGCGCTTGAGCAGGGTGTGAACTTTATTGATACAGCAGAAATGTATGCTGTTCCTCCCTCTCCCGATACCTACGGTAAAACAGAAGAAATTATAGGCAATTGGATAGCACGTAATTCACAAAAACGAAAAGACATTGTTATTGCAACTAAAATTGCAGGGAATGGACTTTCTTGGGTACGTGATGGCGGCAATATTACCCGCCAAGCTGTTATTGATGCGGTTGATCATTCTCTAAAACGCCTACAAACCGACTATATTGATTTATACCAGCTACACTGGCCAAATCGCCGTACCCCTCACTTTGCTAGGCAATGGCCTGGTATGCTTAAATTTACCGAGGTAGATGCAAAACAACACACCGCTGATATGCTTGATATTTTAGAGGGGTTAGATGCGTGTGTTAAAGCAGGAAAAATTAAGCATTGTGGGCTTTCTGATGATACGCCTTGGGGAATTAGCCAATTTTTAAATTTATCAAAAGAGCATAACTTGCCAAAAATGGTGTCTATCCAAAACGAGTTTAGCCTAGTACATGCCAAAGATTGGCCTTATTTAATAGAACAATGTGTACATGAAGATATTGCTTATTTACCTTGGTCACCATTGGCCGCAGGGCTATTAACCGGTAAATACCTAAATGGAGCACGCCCTGAAGGCTCCCGCTGGACATTTATGCAGCGTAACGGTATTTTTCGTGATACGCCAGAATCACAACAGGCGACCAAAGAGTATGTTGAACTTGCCCATGCACACGCTATCACCCCAGCTCAATTAGCGCTGGCTTGGTGTAATCAAGTCGATGGAGTGACATCATCTATTATTGGTGCCACTACTATGGCGCAATTAAAGGAAGACATTGATGCGTTTGACCTAACACTGAGCGATGACGTGTTATCAGCGATTGATATCATATTCAGAAAAAACCCAATGCCTTACTAATGAAATCAAGCAAAGGGTAAATGTTATTCAATAATGTTGATTCTTTGCTATTCTTTATGTTTATTTTTTAAGCGCTAAGGTATAATTAAATACAGTCATTTAATAAAGAATTATCAGCTTTTTATGGATACAGCTCGTTATTTCTGCCTGCTATTTTTAATATTCTCGAGTAACAGTATTAGCCAATCTAAAAATCAGCTTACTGAAATTTTATGGCTACAAAGCAACACACCACCTTTTCACTTAGACTCAGGGAATACTCAAATGGGCTTGTGTGATAATTTAACTAAGCAACTAATCAGTAGTATAAAGGATGTAAAACATACTCGATTATTTGTTCCACAAAAACGAATTAATAAATATATCAAAGAAGGCAAAAATGTCTGCTTTCCATGCGTAATCCATAAAAAGAGCACCAACGAAGTCTATACATACTCACGCCCTACCTCTATCTACCCTGAGTTTAGTATTATTACAACTAATCAAAAAGCAGAAACACTTACTAAAGCACATGGTAATCCTATAAATTTAATTAGTTTACTTAGCGATGAACGCTTTACCTATGGACAAGCCGCAGCACGACGTTTTTCACCACACATAAATATGATTATTGAAAACTCTTTGAGCCATCATAACGTGTCCTTGAGCTTAAGTAGTGATAATGAGAGTGGCGTTGTGATCGATAGGTTGAGGCATGGCTTTTTAGACTACTCGGTCGATTATCCTTTTATGGCCAGTTACTTTAACCAGCAACAACACCCTATAAAAATCGTTAGTATACCCATAGCTCAAAATACGCGCTCATTAATCAAAGGAGCTGTAGGCTGTGCGACTAATGCGCCTAATGATTTTGCTAATCAGGCAATTAAGAAAATTAATGCGGCATTAGAAAGTACCATACTAGAATCAGCGGCTCATCAACTAAGCCAGCGACACTGGCTAAGTGAACATATCGATAATTTTGATAAACAATATTATCAACACATAATTAACTTTGACTCACAGACCAATGATGCTCCAATAAACACTGCTGACCAGAATAAAGAGCAACGTTGAACTCTCGTCCAGTACTAACCATCCCTACGCCAGCAGGCGTGCCAGTCATAATAATGTCGCCTTCTTCGAGGCTCATAAACTGACTAACCTCAGCCAATATTTGTGCAGGTTGGTGCAACATAAGTTGGCTATCACCATGTTGAACCGGCTTGCCATCAATATGTAATTCAAATATAAACGATGTCATTTCTGGCGTTAACTCAATAAAATCACTAAATAATGCTGAGCCATCGAATGCTTTAGCACGTTCCCACGGCAAGCCCTTTTCTTTTAAACTGCTTTGCAAAGCTCGCTTAGTCAAATCAAGTCCAATCCCTACGCCCACAAGTTGTTTATTTTTAACCACAAAGCATAATTCAGTTTCATAATGTAGCGTATCACCGTTATGGGAAGAGAGTAAGGTATTAGTGATCGCGCTATTAGGCTTATTAAAAATTACCATTTGCTCAGGGTGTTCGTTGTTTAATTCAGCAATATGCGCACTGTAATTGCGCCCCACACAGACTATTTTTGAAGGCTGTATGCTCTGCGAAGCCAGCTTTATTTGATTCATTCTCTCACCTGTTAATTACATAACGCATTTAATATTTTGGCATACTCTCAAATTATTAACGCAAAAGCGAATGCAGTTTATTATGTTTTTATGATAACTATTGAGCTGAATATAATCAATCACATAGAATGGAATAAAAGTAAGAAGGGACTAATTTGGTAGGTTTTTGTATACGCGGTTTTAAAGCAATAAGCAGGTACATTTAGTACCTGCTTATTGATGTTTGTTAATAGGTTATTGACTACTTACAAGTAACACTACTTTGCTCGACAGCATTTGCTGTAATAGCCAGCTTAGCAATAGATACATGCCAATCACCTTGCGTGCTTAACTGCCAAGGGGTGAACACTTGTGCTAAGTCAACACCTTGCTCTGCAAAACAACTTAAGTTGATGTTTAATGTTTGCCATTGACCTGATTGCTCAAGGTTATCAGTAATATCAAACTTACCCTGACAACTCTCACCACACCCCATACCAACCCATAACGGACTAGCCGCGGCTTTATCTACTTTAATTTGTATTTGCAGCTGACCATTGTTTTCAACGTATGAACGTAAGTCAGATGGAAACGCAGCGGCTAAATTAACGCCAGCCAGTGCTTGGCCATTAAAACGAATAGCGCGTGCATCTTCTTGCACCTCTTTATCAAATGTTTGGATGCTCACCGCACCTAATGACTCGCGACTGCTCGCCACCGTTTTTTGTTGCTCACCACTTTTTAAAACCAGTGACCACGGAGCTTTAATTGCACGCTCAAACAATACTAAATCATCCAGTTTTTCAGCCTGTTGAGTTTGCTCCACCAAGTTATCTTTTAAGACATTACTATCGTTGTAAGTTAAACCAAAACCATAAGGAAGTAATGGGCTGTAAGCTTCGTCGTTACGGTTTTCATTATCAATTGGATTATTAGGCCATGAAAAAGATAGCTTGCCTTTAAAGTCATGATTAATTGAACCGTCTGTATTTTTAAACAAGACATCGCTAATTGCATCGCCTTCACTACCTGGAAGCCAAATAGCAACGAACGCATCACTGGCGTTAAGCTCAGCATTAACCCACATAGGGCGACCGCTTATAAATAATGAAACAACAGGAATTCCCGCATCTTTAAACTTACGTAGTAACGCTAAGTCGCTTTTATTACCGCGCTGGTATTCGAGGTTATCAACATCACCATTACCCTCTGCGTATGGTTGCTCACCAAACACCACAATGGCAACATCAGGGCGTGCAGTATATTCCCCTTCAACGCTCAGCGCTGCACTGCCACCAGCTTGCTCTACAGTATCTTTAATACCTGCATAAATAGAGCTGCCACCAGGAAAATCACTGTTTTTATTACCTGTACCTTGCCACGTAACGCTCCAACCACCCGACTGCATACCTATGTTATCAGCCCCTATGCCTGCGACTAATACGTTGATTTTACGTGATAATGGCAGTAACTGCTGCTTATTTTTAAGTAATACTAAAGACTCGCGTACAGCCTGTTTAGCCACTGCACGGTGATCGCTACTACCAATAATTTCAGTTTTTCCAGACAGGGGGCGCTTCGCAGGGCTTGGTTTATCAAATAACCCTGCACGCATTTTAACGCGTAAAATACGCGTTACTGCATCATTAATTCTACTGAGTGGGATTTCACCGCTATTAGCTTGGTTAACCAAGTTGCTAAATAATGGTTTCCACTCATCCGGTGCCATGTATACGTCTAAGCCCGCATTAGCCGCTTGAGCACAGTTACTATTAGAACAGCCTTTAACCTGCCCGTGGCCATTCCAGTCACCGACAACAAAGCCATCAAAACCCATTTTATCTTTAAGCACATCGGTCAGTAAATATTTACTGCCGTGAATTTTTTCACCATGCCAGCTATTAAACGAGGCCATTACCGTTTGTGCACCTGCACCCAAACCACCAACATAACCTTGAGCATGAAGCGCAAATAATTCTTCTTCAGAGGCGATATTATTACCTTGATCATCGCCATTCACAGTACCGCCATCACCTAAAAAATGCTTAACCGTACTAACTACCCGCGTATCTGACAAAAAGTCTTCATCAACAGCGCCTTGTAAGCCTTTAACAATTGAGGCTGAATACGCTTTTACTATTTCAGGGTCTTCAGAGTAGCCCTCGTAAGTGCGACCCCAACGATCATCTCGCACTACGGCAACCGTAGGTGCAAATACCCAGTCAATACCGGTAACCATAACTTCACGCGCCGTTGCTGCGGCAATTTTTTCAATAAGTTCAGGGTTGTTCGCCGCCCCTAAACCAATATTATGCGGAAATAAAGTCGCACCAATCACATTGTTGTGTCCATGTACCGCATCAGTGCCCCACATTGTAGGGATCGTGCTGCCATCGAGGGAATCATCAATAGACGCTTGATACATCTTTTCAGCTAAATCAACCCAGTCTTCGGGGGTTGCATGTTTATTGTTATTTGGAAACGAGCCAC
Organism: Pseudoalteromonas issachenkonii; assembly: GCF_002310795.1. Lineage (NCBI taxonomy): Bacteria > Pseudomonadati > Pseudomonadota > Gammaproteobacteria > Alteromonadales > Pseudoalteromonadaceae > Pseudoalteromonas > Pseudoalteromonas issachenkonii. The sequence goes on along the minus strand of NZ_CP011030.1, from coordinate 764,656 downwards.
CGCCATTTAAATAGGAGCCAAAGCCATATTTACGCATATCTTCAACCGTAATGTGACGAATTTCAGGTTGGATCATTTGCGCTATTTTTTGCTCTAGTGTCATGGTCTTTAGCATATCTGCGATTTTTTGCTCCATTTGAGCATCGCTTTTAATACCGGTTTCTATTGTTGGCCAAATTTCTTTTTGACTTGTCGCATCGCTAGCACTGTTAGAGGGTTGCGAACAACCGCTGCTGGTTATTGCTGCTAGCATCAGTGCAGTGACTGAAAAAGTTCGTTTAATAATCATAGCATTCACCTAAAACTTAAAGACGAGTTGACGTTGTTTTTTTTGCACCAAACAGCGCGAAGTAAGTAATATATAAATAGCAGCCAATAGGCAGTATAAGCGCTAACTGCACACCGATATTGTCAGCCAGCATACCTTGTAGTAATGGAATAATAGCTCCACCTACAATCGCTAAGCATAAAATACCCGACCCCTGTGAGGTGTATTTACCCAAGCCTTGAAGCGCTAAACTAAAAATAGTAGGGAACATAATAGAGTTACACAGACCAACCAATAAAATAGCCCACATAGCGAGTGACCCTTGACCTGTCATTGCAATTAACACTAACACACCGGCCAAAATACCATGACAAGCTAACACCTTGGCTGCATTTAATTTTTGCATAATCGCAGCGCCAGCAAATCGCCCTATCATTGCACCTGCAAAATAATAGCTAATATAATGTGCAGCTTGTTGCTCAGGTAAACCTGCAATATGGTCAAGGGTTAAAAAGCCAACTAAAAAGCTACCAATCGCAACTTCAGCACCTACATAAACAAAAATACCAATAGCGCCCAAAATAAGATGGCGATATTTCCAAACACTGCCTAAGTCAACAAACTCAGTGTCACCTTGATTTTCAGCTTCACTATCAATCGCTTTACCGAGTTTAGGTAACTTCAAAAAAGCAAAAATAATAGCCAGTGTTAGTAAACTTGCACTGAGCATTAAGTAAGGGAACTTAACTTCTTCGGCTGTAGCTTGACTAATTTCAGACAAAATCAACCAACTACCAAATAATGGCGCAACCGTTGTTCCTAAAGAGTTAAAAGCTTGGGTCATGGTTAAACGCGAAGACGCTGTTTTTGCAGGCCCTAATACGCTTACATAAGGGTTAGCAGAGACTTGTAAAATAGTGATCCCTGAAGCAAGCACAAATAAAGCAAGTAAAAATAGTTCGTAAACATGTGCCTCTGCAGCGGGGTAAAATAATGCACACCCTATCGAAGCAACAACCAAACCAATAACAATACCAAATTGGTAACCTATTTTACTAACGAGTTTTCCTGCAGGAATTGACATAACAAAGTAGGCACCAAAAAAACAAAATTGTACCAACATTGCTTGGGTGTAATTAAGGGAGAACATTCCCTTTAAATACGGAATTAAAATATCGTTCAGGCAGGTAAGAAAACCCCACATAAAAAACAAGGTCGTAAGCGATGTTAACGCAAAGGTGTGTGTAGACCCTGGTTTTTGGCTGTTTTCTGCTGCCGGTAGTGGCTGTGTGATATGTGCCATAGTATAATCTCTAATTATTTATAATTATCAGATTGTTACCTCTATTTAATTGCGTTTAGTAAAACTTAAAAAGCAGATAATAGTTGCAACACCAAATGTAAGCGCTTACATTTATAGCATACAGAGAAAATTTATCAATTTATTTACAAATAATATTGTAAGCGCTTACATTGCTGTATTATACAATTTCTATTGCTTAGCTAATTACGGTAAAGCGCATTATTATTGCAAGCTTAAGGACGTATCTCATTGTGTTTAAAACAATTTCTTTGCCAGGCACGTCAGCCCTTTTAAAATCGCCGTTTATTTTTGGTGTTGCCACGGCCTCTTTTCAAATAGAGGGAAGCCACAACACGCGCCTACCATGTATTTGGGATACTTTTTGTAGCAAACCAAACACCATTGCAGATAACAGTAACGGCAATCACGCCTGTGAGCATGTAAAATATTGGCAACAAGACGTTCAAATGATTGCCGATTTAGCCGTTGATGCCTATCGACTTTCTATTTCTTGGCCCCGCGTTTTACACCAAGATGGAAGTTTAAACATTCAGGGCATGGCGTTCTATAAGTCATTACTACAAGCTCTTAAAGCACGCAATATTAAAACTTATGTCACTTTATATCACTGGGATTTGCCACAACATTTAGAAGACAACGGTGGTTGGCTAAATCGCGATACCGCGTATCAATTTGCTCATTACGCTCATATAGTAACTCAGCAACTAGAGGGCTTAGTGGATTCTTATGCGACCTTAAACGAACCGTTTTGTAGTGCCTACCTAGGCTATGAAATAGGGGTACATGCACCAGGCATAAAAAGTCAAAAAGCAGGACGCCAAGCGGCGCACCACTTATTACTCGCCCATGGACTTGCGATGCAAGTGATACGCAAAAACTGCCCTAAGATAGAGGCCGGTATTGTGCTTAATTTTAGCCCTGCCTATCCATTTACTCCTGACGATGAACGCGCTGCTAAATTAGCTGATGACTATCATAACCAATGGTATATTCAAGCAGTGCTGGAAGGCCGCTACCCTGAAGTGATTAAGGAGCTTGCAAATGATGCAAAACCTGATGTTGCAAATGGCGACATGGCAATTATTAGCCAAAAAATCGATTTTTTAGGGGTTAATTACTATACTCGTATCCATTACAAAAATACGCCAGATCATTGGTTTAGCGAAGCTCCTTTAGAAAATATTGCCACCACTGATATGGGCTGGGAAATATACCCACAGGGATTGTGTGAACTCCTACTTGCATTAAATGATCGTTACACGCTACCCAAAGTATATATAACTGAGAACGGTGCAGCGATGGCCGATGTATTAATAGATGGAAAAGTAGATGACATACATCGTATCAATTACTACCATACACACCTTAATGCCGTTCATAATGCCGTTGAGCAAGGCGTTAATGTGCAAGGCTACTTTGCATGGAGTTTAATGGATAATTTTGAATGGGCCTATGGCTATGAAAAACGCTTTGGGCTAGTCTATGTTGATTACCAAACTCAACAACGCACCTTAAAACAAAGCGCAATTGCGTATCGTGATTTTCTTAAACAGCGCCAAAAATAATAATGAGTGGCTTTTATGCTGAGTAAAAAAGAAAAAATAGCTTATGGCCTAGGTGACACGGCAAGTAATATTATTTTTCAAACCGTAATGCTATTTTTAACCTTTTTTTACACCGACATTTTTGGTATTTCGCCTGCTGTTGTTGGTACCCTTTTTTTAGTCGTCAGAGTCATTGATGCAGTTACAGACCCAATAATGGGCGCCCTGACCGATGCCACTCATACAAAATACGGTAGCTACCGACCGTACCTACTTTGGCTTGCCATCCCCTTTGCTGTTATAAGCGTGATTACCTTTACTACCCCCGCGATGGATGACGGCAACAAAATTATTTACGCGTTCGTTACCTACACCTTGCTAATGTTGGTTTATACCGCAATTAACATTCCTTATTCGGCACTTGGCGGCGTACTCAGTAGCAATCCTAACGAACGGGTTTCTATTCAATCATATCGATTTGTGTTTGGCATGCTGGGGGGGTTATTGGTTACGAGCTGCACTTTACCTTTAGTAAAGTGGTTTGGGGAGGGTAATAACGAGTTGGGCTATCAACTCACCATGCTGGTTATGAGTTGCCTTGGTGTAGTGTTATTTCTAATTTGTTTTCGTTACACCAAAGAGCGGGTGATCAATCCACCACATAAATTATCTTTAAAAACACAACTTCACGTTTTATGGCAAAATCAGCCGTTTAAAATATTGTGTATGGCAGCACTGATATTATTGACCAGTATGGTGCTGCGCACGACATTAGCTATTTACTATGTAAAGTATGTTCTTGGAAAAGAAGATTTAATCACCGAATTTGTGACTTTAGGTATGGTCGGTAATATTATAGGCTGTGCGTGTGCGCAACCTTTAAGTAAACGCTTAGATAAAAAAACGGCTTATATTTATCTGCAATATATTTCTGCCATATTGAGCTGTTTTGCTTTTTTTGTCCCTAATGAGCAAGTTTTACTCGCCTTTTTAATGTATTTTTTATGGTGCTTTTTCACTCAAATGGCGACACCTTTATTGTGGGCAAAAATGGCAGATGCTATTGACTACGGAGTTTGGCAAAATGGTCAACGACTCACAGGTATGGTTTATGCAAGCGTGGTATTTTTTATCAAATTGGGGCTCGCATTAGGCGGCGCTATAGCGGGTTGGTTACTTGCGTATTATCAGTATCAAGCCAATGTAGAATTAAGCGAAGCAACTAAAAGCGGTATTTTAACCTCATTTACACTCTACCCTGCTATTGGCAGTATACTTGTGGCTTTAATAATGACTAAATACAACTTAGATAACAAAACCATAAAAAAAATCACCGCCGATTTAACACAAAAAAGTAATTTGTAACAAGGAATAGTATGGCCACCATTTATGAGGTGTCAAAGCTTGCAGGGGTATCACTTGCCACTGTTTCAAGAGTAATGAACAACAATGCAAACGTAAGTGATGCAACCAGAAAAAAAGTGACTTTAGCGATGGAAGAATTAGGCTACCGCCCAAATTCTATTGCGCAATCACTGGCCTCTAATTGCTCTAATAGTGCTGGCTTATTGGTTTCTGAGTTAAAAGGTCCTTTTTATGGCCCTATGATGAGCGGCATAGAAAACACCCTCAGAAAACAAGGTAAACACGTTATTATTACCGCAGGGCACAGTGACGCAGAGCGAGAACAACAAGGCATAGAGTTTTTAATTAGCCGTAATTGCGATGCACTTATTTTGCATGTTGAAGCGGTTAGCGATGAATATTTAATAAAGCTGAGCAAAGGTAAAACACCATTTGTTTTACTCAATCGCCATATTCCTGAGCTCGCCGATCGCTGTATTATTCTTGATAATATTAAAGGGGGCTATTTAGCGACTAAATACATTCTTGAGTCTGGTCACAAAAACATTGCTTACATTAGCGGTCCTTTATGGAAAAAAGACGCTCAAGAGCGTTTAAACGGACATAAACAAGCACTTGCTGAACACGACATTGAGTTTGATGAAAACAGTTTGTATGAAGGTGACTTTATAGAGGACAGCGGCTACGAAGGATTTACTGCTCTTTATAAAAAAAATCCCGCCATTACCGCCTTAGTGTGCGCCAATGACGAAATGGCAACGGGTGCAATGGTCAGTGCCAGAGAGCATGGCATTGAACTACCCGCACAACTTTCAATAATAGGCTACGATAACGTGTTCTTTACCCGCCATGTATACCCCCCTTTAAGCACTATTAATTACCCAATAGATGAAATGGGAAAAGTAGCTGCACAGTGGGTACTGAGCCATGTATATCAAAAAAGCGTACAGCCTATTCAAACTTTATTTCAGCCCGAATTAGTCATACGCCAATCAGTCGTTAATATTACCTAGCTAATTATTATATAAATTGGCAAATAGTGGCGTTAAACAAGTTTACTTAATAACGCCAAGTTTATTGGTTTAAGCAAAACTTGCTCTATTTCTAGCTGCCTAATGTGTACGGCATCAGGCTCCATTCCACTAATAATAACTCGTTGAATATCAGGATAGTGTTCTTTAATAAAGCCAGCAAGCTCTAAACCTGAACCATCGGGTAAATGCATATCGAGTAATACTTTGTCGTAATTACTGTTATGCTCAAGCGTCGCCTTACAGTCTTTGACACTTGTTGCTATATCCGTGTCTACATCCAAACTTTCTAATAATAACTGAGTAATTTGTCCAGCATCAGCATCGTCTTCCACTAATAAAAAACGCTTTATATTAGTATTATGTTTTGGCGTTGGCTGTATCGATGAAACACGTTGTGTTTTTTTCCCCAGCACTGACTCTAAGCATTGGTACAGTAAGTTTGAATCCACAGGTTTGGCAATCATATCGTCAAACCCTAGCGCGGTTAGTTCGTTATGAATACCTTTCATGGTGGCCGCGGTTAAAGCAATAATCGCCCCTTTAAATCCTAACTTTCTAAGTTCAATGGCTGCTTCTTTTCCGCCCATCACCGGCATATGAATATCTAAAAATATAATATCGTAAGCGGCGCTCCCCTCTACGAGTTGCTTTTTAACCTTATCAAGCGCTTGTTTGCCATTATCAGCATAATCTACATCTGCACCCGCTGAGCCAATTAAATGGCCAACTAACACGCGTAAATCGCGTAAGTCATCCACCACCAACACTTTGCCACTTACTTCGCATGGCGCTACTTTTTGCTGCATGTTGGGGGTTAAATCAAGTTTTAATAAATTGCGCTCTACCTGTCTGATATCACCAGGGTATAAGGAAATGGTAAACGTTGAGCCCTCACCTACATAAGAATCTAATGAAATAGTACCCTGCATTCGACTAAGTAGCTCAGAACAAATAGCTAATCCCAAGCCCGCACCACCTACTGAGCGCGACTCTACATCGGCAATTTGCTCAAAAGGCTTAAAGATGAGTGCTTGTTTTTCTGGAGCAATACCCAAGCCTGAATCTTTAATGCTAAAAAAGAGCATTTCACGTTCAGCCACCGTCTCTGTCCATGCGTTAACGATAATTTCGCCTTGCTCGGTAAATTTTATCGCATTATTTATCAGGTTAATGAGAATTTGTCGTACCCGAGTAGCGTCTACACGAATAACTAATGGCAAAGGCTCCAGTGATTCAAATTTTAATGATAAGCCTTTATCAAGGGCTGATACACGCATTAACGTAAACACGTCGGCCATTAGGCTATCAAGATTAACATCCCCCAAGCTTAGCTCAAGCTTATCGACTGCAATTTTAGATAAATCTAAAACATCATTCAGTAAGCTCAATAAGTGTTTGCCATTACGATAAATAACGCCCAACTCATTTTCAGCTTGCTTGCTAAAATCACTGAGCATAAGTAGTTCGGTATAGCCTAAAATAGACGACAAGGGAGTTCGCAGTTCGTGGCTTAAATGCGCTAAAAAGCGGTCTTTTGAACGGTTTTCAGCCTCCGCTTTTAAACGCTCCACCCGCTCATCTTCTACATCGCGGCGTGCTAGAGCATAACGAATAGAACGGGCAAACCGGCTACCACTCATTTCACTTTTAACTAAGTAATCAACCGCACCAGCATCAAGCGCAGCCGAATCTAGCGCATCGTTAGATTGCCCCGTTAACATGATAATAGGCCCACAAAAGCCATTCTTAATCGCTTGCTTTAAAACACTTAAGCCATCTGAGGCACCTAAGCGATAGTCAAGCAGGCAAATATCATGCTCATTTTTACTTAGTACATGTATTGCCTGCTCAGGAGAGCTTATCCAGTCTATGTCAAACACATGGGAACTGAGCTGCTCTAAATAGTCACGAGTTAAAATATAATCATCTTCATCGTCTTCAACTAATAGCAGTTTCGTTGCCTTTGCTAACATAGCGTCTCCTGTTTTAATAATATGCTTAATCGTTAAACGTGCTTGGTAGCTCTACAAACTCAACCCAGTATTTACCCAGCGTTTTCATCAACTCAACTAACCCGTCAAACGTAACCGGCTTAGTTATGTAAGACGCAGCGCCTAGGTTATAACCTTTAACCATGTCTTCTTCTTGCTTAGAAGTAGTTAAAATAACCACTGGGATGCCCTTTAGGTTTGGATTTGCCTTAATAGCTTCAAGCGCTTCACGACCATCCATTCTCGGCATGTTTAAATCAAGTAAAATTAAGCCTGGTCTTGGCGAGATGCTTTTATCTACAAACTTGCCTTTGCGCTCTAGGTACTCTAAAAGTTCAACACCGTCTTCAACAAAATGTAATTCATTTAAAACGCGGCTTTCAGCAAGCGCATCTTGGGTTAATAAACGATCATCTTCATCATCGTCTGCCATTAAAATGGTAATGGGTTTTACGTTTGTTAATGGCATATTATGCCTCTCCTTGTAATGTGAATAACTCTGCATCCACAGGTAGTTTAATAATGAAGGTTGCGCCTTCGTTAGGGGTGCTTATTGCTGTAATAGTTCCGCCATGTCGCTCTACAATTCTGCGACACACAGATAATCCAATGCCGGTTCCTTTATATTCTGAACGGCCATGTAAACGCTGAAATGGCACAAATATTTTATCCGCGTACTCATCAGAGAAGCCGATACCATTATCTTTTACGGTAATGACATGCCAACTTACTTTACTATTATGGTCTTCACTAAACTCGCTAATTCGTTCAAAGCTAATATCAATAACAGGGTTTACGTTAGGCGCTCTAAACTTCACTGCATTTGAAATTAAGTTTAAAAACAGCTGATGCATTTGACTCGGATCAGCCTGAATGATTGGCATATCAACCGTTATCACTTGCGCATTAGACTCATTAATGGCTATTTCTAAATCGCTTAAAATATCATTAAGTATGCTATTTAGATTGGTGTCGGTAAAATCTTTACCTCGAGTTGTTACTCGAGAGAACTCTAATAAATCATTAATTAAATTAGACATCCTTTGTGCGGCATTTTTCATGCGGGCAATGTAATCTGCGCCTTTTTCGCCCAACTCGTCTTTAAACATGCTTTCAAGCCGATCACTAAATGCTTGGATTTTTCTTAGCGGCTCTTGCAAGTCATGGCTGGCAACAAAGGCAAACTCTTCTAACTCTCGGTTACTGCGACTTAATTCATCAGAATACAAGGTAAGCTCTTGGGTACGTTCAGTTACTTTACTCGCTAAGGTTTCATTTTGCATTTCCAGCTCGGCGCGATACACGGCCGCATTTTTTAAATTCAGCCTCGCCAATAAAAACATACCCAAAATCAATAATGCGCTGGTAACTGCAGTAATACCAAAAGTGATCTTTGCTTCTTTTTTAATTTGCGCTAATTTCGAAAAGTGACTGACTTTAAACAGTAGTTCGCGCTCTTGAATATCATTAACTCGCTCACGAATTTCTCTATATAAGTCGCGTCCTTCATGTGAATTAAGTATTAGTAAGGCGCGCTGCTCTTTATCATGTAATGCTAATTTAACCGTTTTTTTAAGCTCAGCTATTTTAGCTTCAACCAAGAGTAACAGCTGTGCAATACGCTCAGCCTGCCCGTCAATTTCAGAATGTAAGGCGCTCACATGGTTCGTTTGAGACTTTATTTGTGCGATAGCATCGTAGTAAGGCACTAAATAATCATCCGTTTGAGTTAATAAATACCCACGCTGCCCCGACTCAGCTTGCACTACCGAAAGGTGCAATTGCTCTATCGCCGTGCTTAACATATTAGTGTTATCTAAACTTTGCTGAGTACGCGTTAAGCCTTGTATGGTATTAACCGCTAAAAATGCATTACCTACAATAATGCATAGTATTATGGAGATAAATAACGCCCATACTACATTTGCTTTGCCTTGCTGTTTGCGTTTAATCATTTATCGTCCTGGTTTTTATTATTTTGAGTCTGAAATAAGCTGTAAACTGTCACTACATGCTTGGCAATTAACAATTATTTTATCGAGTGCGGCGAGTGCTTTTTCGACGGGCATATCGTTTTCAAGTACTAGCTTGATAAGCTCAGCATTCATTGAAATACGATTTAACGGTGCCCGCGCATCATGTACTAATTCGTTTAAAGGCTTTATTTGTTTAGTTAATGCCATACTATCCTCATGTTATTTTATTTATATTCGCCAATGCCACCATATGCGTTAAGGCGGTTATAAAGCGTTTTAGTACTTATACCTAACATTTGTGCAGCCAATGTTTTATTACCTTGTACTTTATCGAGTGTTGCATGAATAAGCTCTTTTTCAACTTCTTCAATGGTTTGTCCTGCAGAAACCTGATTTTCCTGAGCTTGATTATTTACTCGTGAAAAAGGTGACTCTAGGTTATCAGGCAGTGCCACATCGCTTGTTTGTGGATCGCTCATAATAAAAGCGCGATGAATTGCATGACGAAGTTCACGTACATTACCTGGCCAGTCGTACGTTTGCAGCTCTTTAAGTTGCTCGTTAGCCCAAGCAAACGCTGTACCATTTTCATCGTTCAACTGCTCTAAAAATGCTTTTGAGAGTAATGGAATATCTTCTTTTCGCTCTCGTAGTGGCGGTATATCAATTGGAAAAACAGCGAGCCTAAAGTAAATATCTTCACGTAAAATATTATTCTGCGCTAAATCGGTAAGGGAGCGATTAGTCGCTGAAATAACACGGCAATTTACTGGTAACTCACGATTACCGCCAACCCGTGTTACTTTTTTAGTTTCAAGTACACGCAGTAAATTAGGCTGCATATCAATCGGCATTTCAGTGACTTCATCAAGAAATAACGTTCCGCCATCGGCTTGTTCAAACACGCCCTCTTTACGGGCAATGGCACCGGTAAATGCGCCTTTTTCGTGACCAAATAATTCACTGCCAATAAGCTCTTTTGAAAGGGCGCCACAGTTGCTAGCAACTAAAGGTCCTTCGCATTGACTGGCATTATGAATAGCTTGCGCTACCACCTCTTTACCTGCTCCGCTTTCACCCATAAGCATAACGTTAGCATTGGTTTTAGCTACGCGCTCTATCATAGTATAGAGCTTTTGCATTGCCTCAGATTCACCAATTAAGGTATCAAAATGATGGGTGATAGCGTTTTTCTTAGCTTTTTTAACAGTTTTTTTAGGACCATTTAAAACCAGTTCTAAATCTTCTCGCTGCAGCGGCTTTAATAAATGCGTTACATTGGGCTCACACATATCGGCTAAAATCCCCTTAACCGATGGGTGCCCTGAAATAAGAGTGACTTTAGGAGATTGACCAATCATTTTTAAATGATCTAATAAATGCAAGCCGCTACCATCGGGTAACATGAAATCCAGTAATACATGATCAAAGGAATTATTCTCAAACCACTGATGCGCTTCTTCTAAACTGGTTGCAGTTTGAATATTATGCCCAAGAAACTCAACAATATGACAAATAACATCACTAAATTCGATGTCGTCATCAACTAAAAGTATATTTAACATGATTAATCCCTATGCTTTTTTATTATTCTACTCACCCCTTTAAACAAATGAAAGGTATTCAGAGCAGGACTAAAACAATGACATTTTATTTTTTAATAGTTCGCCATTATAACTACAGATATATGTATAAACGCTTAAATTAACAATCTTTTCAGCTAATTACTTTTTAACAATGAAGTAATTAATACAACCAACTGATATAATTTACCTTTATTGCTGGAGTCGTTATGCGCCTATTAAAAACCACTATTCACCCCACTATTAATATTACTCAAGGTCGTCAGTTTACTCGCCCTACTGCTCGCGCAATTGTATTTAAACAGCAGTACATTTTATTAATGTACACTCAGCGCTATGACGATTTTAGTTTACCCGGTGGTGGCGTAGACTTACACGAAAGCATTGAACAAGGACTTATCAGAGAGCTTAATGAAGAAACTGGCGCGCAAAATATAAAAATCTGCAGTGAGTTTGGCCTCTATGAAGAATATCGTCCTTGGTACAAAGATGACTTTGATATTATTCATATAAAGTCATACTGTTATGTATGCGAAATTAACGAACAACTCGGCCAAGCACAGCTTGAGCACTATGAGCAACAAAATGGTATGCAAGCTAAATGGGTAAATATTTTTGAGGCGATAGCTCACAACGAACGCACATTAGCTAATAGCGATAAACAAGGATTGTCGATTATTCGAGAAACCTTTTTATTAAAAGAAATTGCCAAACAGTTCTTTTAATAAGTTTACATTGCTGCATTTTACGTTCCTACTTGAGGTTCGGCAAGACTTTTACTAATATAAAATCGATATAAACCAAATAAGTTACTACTTAAAAATAGGCTTTCCATAATTATTGCCACAGGGGAGCCAGCAAAAATATTATGCGTTATCCAAAAAGAGGTTCCCACCACCATACATAACCTCAAGTGCAAGTCTCTATTTTGAAATGAAGCAATGGTTTGTATTAATGTCGCCACTAGCGCAAAGCCACTAAACCAATCTTGCCATGTTAAATAAACGGCTAAACAACTCACTGCCATAAATCCAAACATGGCCCAAGTATGCTTAAAGTATATGCAGTAAAAATAACGTAACGCGGCAATAAGCATTAAGCAGCCGGCACTGTTATAACCCAAAATAAAAAAGTGGACTGAGGTTAATAACACAGAGGTAAATAAACAACATAAGATAATGCGTCGGGACTTAAACTGAAATGAAGCTAAGTCGAGTAAAGTCGCGACGGCAACCAATGATTGGGCAATTAAAAACATAACACTCCAAGGCACTTAAGGCATAAAAATGAGGAGTGTATAGTGCTTTATATAAACAGCACTTAACTTAAGTTAAGTCGCTTACGAATTCGTGATAACGAAATGGCCGAAATACCTATATACATAGCTACTTGGCTTAAACTTAACTGCGCCAACCAATGCGGTTTATGTTTAAGCAAGTAACAGTAGCGCTGCTCGGGGCTGTTGAGTAATAAAAATGCTTCTTTGGCTTCTTTAAATATTAGTTGCTGCGCAATTAGCTTCTGCTTAACGAGTTGGTACTGTGCTTGCTCAAATAGTGTTAGCGGTACTTTAATTACACTTGCCTCATTAATTACTTTTAATTGATAAAAAGCGGGGCTTGAGGTCATCCAATTGGCAAACAGCAATGCAAACTCATTTTTAAAATAAAACTCTTTGCATTTTTGCCCGCCATCAATATCATCATGAATAGCACCTAAAACCCCCTCCACAATTAAATAGCCATAACGCTGTACATCGCCTTGGGGCAATAACACGGTATTGCGCGCGACAAGCTGTTGAGGGTAAATACCTGCCAATTGTGTTTTAAGCTTATTTATAAGCACTTCATAACTATCGCCAAGCGATAAAAGTGGGTTATCAGACATTAAACATTACCATTTTTCCATTAAAATATGCGTAATATCCGCAGCTGATACCCCCACCCGAGGCACATACTTTTGACCACACCATAAAGGCGAAAAATCACTTTGGCCTGCTTTTTCAGCGCATGTTCTTAATGCTGTTATTGCGCTACTAGCGTGGGGAAACGAAGGCACGCCCTCAGGCATAGTACCTAACTCGAGCATGACGCGGTTTTGAATACCCCGCGCAGCTCGACCTGAAAACAAAGTAGTTAGTGCGGTGCTATCTTGAGCCTGCTCTAAAATAGCTTGCTGATGTAAAGCAGATGTTTTTGCCTCTTTACATAATAAATAAGCGCTACCAACTTGAACTCCACTGGCTCCCAGCGCTTTCATATGCTTTACATCATCTGGCGTTGCAATACCTCCTGCTGCAATAATCGGTAATGATAAATGCTCAACACAACGCTTAACTAACTGCTCAGTGGTTTGTTGTAAGCTTAAATCCATTGATAAAAAATGCCCTCGATGCCCTCCAGCTTCTAAACCCTGAGCAATAACAGCATCAGCGCCATTTTCACTGAGCCAAATAGCTTCATCTAAAGTGGTCGCCGTTGAAATTAGTTTAGTGCCCCAGCTTTTTATTTGCGCCACAATAGCGTGCTTAGGTAAACCAAAATGAAAACTCACAACCGCCGGTTTATAGGGTGCAATAATATCAACAACGGTTTGGTTTATAGGCTGACGGGATGCCCCTGCGGTTAAACTTTGCGGGTCAATTTCATACTCTGTAAAATAAGGGGTCAGCATATTATGCCATTGCTGCTTTTGTTGGCTGGTGTAATCAGTAACCGTGTGACAAAAAAAGTTTAGATTAAATGGTTTATCTGTTTTTTGAGTAAGTAAGTCGAGCTGTTCAACTAACTGTGCTGGCGATAACATAGCGCAAGGCAACGACCCTAGCCCGCCAGCTTCACAAACGCTTGCAGCCAATTCAACGTTTTGTACGCCCGCCATAGGCGCTTGAATAAGAGGTAAATCGATATTAAACAATGACTGTATCATCTAACTACTCCCTGTAACTTTTTCAACAACTTGCAGTATTTACAGAACCATAGCAAAAACAACGAACAAACAAAATCTAGATTTTTGTATAAAGTAATATAAAAACCATTATTAACAAAAAGTTATGAATTTTTATAAACTATCGCCCAACTGGCTTTGGTTTTGCACCTACCCTATTACATAATTTGTTAGGAGGTAAAATGAGTAACACAGTAGATACGATCAATCCCGCAACCGAGCAAGTCATCAATAGCTATACGCTGCTTTCTCAAGCTCAAGCAGAACAAGTGATCGAAAAGTCTCATGAAACATACTTAACATGGCGATTAACCTCGTTTACTGAGCGCGCTAAATACCTGAATAAGCTAGCCTCTTTATTTGAAGAGCAAAAAGAAGCGCTTGCTAAACTGATGACCGAAGAAATGGGTAAAGTGTACGAACAAGGCTTTCAAGAAGTGCAGCTTTGTGCTGACATTTGCCGTTATACCGCAGAACATGGCGCCGATATGCTGAGCGACGAAGAACGCGATATGCAAGGCGGTCGTGCAATTATAAGTTATCGCCCCACTGGCGTGTTGCTAGGTATTCAGCCATGGAACTTCCCACTTTATCAAGTTATTAGATACAGTGCCGCAAATATTATGGCGGGTAATACCACGGTATTAAAACACGCGGGCAATGTATTTGGTATGGCAGAAAAAATAGATACCTTATTTAAACAAGCTGGGTTCCCTGAGCATTGCTTTAGTAACTTACTAATTGACGGAAAAACAGCCAGCGCACTTATCTCTCATAAACACATTAGTGGCGTTACCTTCACAGGAAGTGATGGCACAGGTAAAAAAGTAGCTGAGCAGGCCGGTAAGCACGTTAAAAAAACGGTATTGGAGCTTGGCAGTAACGATGCTTATGTTGTACTTGATGATGCCGACCTTGCACTAGCAGTTAAAACCTGTTTGCAGGGCCGCATTATTAACAATGGGCAAACCTGTGTGGCTGCCAAGCGCTTTGTGGTAGTTGACTCATTATACAATGACTTTAAAGAAGCGCTGAGCCAGCAATTTAAAGCAATTAAAATGGGCGACCCTATGGATAAAGATACGGAACTGGGTCCTATGGCACGCGAAGATTTACGCGACAAAATTCATCAGCAAGTGCAAGACTCGGTAAATGCAGGCGCAAAAGTAATTGTAGGCGGCGAAATTCCGCAGCAAACAGGCTATTACTACCCGCCTACCGTGTTAGAAAATTTATCACCAGGGATGCCTGCATATGATGACGAATTATTTGGCCCTGTAGCATCTTTGATTAAAGCCAAAGATAATGACGACGCTATGCGTATTGCCAACGACTCCCGTTATGGACTAGGCGGCGGTATCTTTTCAAAAGATGAGAAAAAAGCCATTGAGCTGGCTAAAAAGCATTTTGATACCGGTATGATCAACATAAATGGTTACGGACTGGCACAACCGAACCTACCATTTGGCGGTGTTAAAGACAGTGGCTATGGCAGAGAACATGGCGGCTTTGGTATTCGCGAGTTTGTGAATGTTAAAAGCATCATGATTAATAGCTAATATCAGGTACCTGGTTAATAAAACTAAACACCACGCTTGTAATAAGCGCGGTGTTTTTTTGCCTGATGAATCTAAAAACCTGAATTGGGCTGTTTTAAAAACTCGCGTTCTTCTTCTGTAGACTCCCGCCCCAGTATTTTATTACGATGCGGGTAACGATTAAATTTATCGATAATCGCTTTATGTTGATACTCAAAGTCTAAGTTATTTTGAATACCTAATCCCTTATATAACTTAACCGCTTCCTTATGAATTAACTGCGATTCGCTGTGCATAAAAGGCATATACAAAAATACTCGCTGCTCATCCGTCAACTTCTTATCAAACCCTTTTGTAATGGCCGATTGTGCTAACGCTAAAGCCATTGAATCACAGGCGAATGATGCTGGCTTGTCACGATAAATATTGCGCGAGAACTGATCAAGCACGATAATTTCAGCTAGGCTGCCTAATGCACTCTCACGCCATTGAAATAACTCACTCGCACTCGCTTGCTGGTGTAATTGGCCAAAACGAGCCTGAATCATCAAATCAAACGCCTCATCTTTTTGCCACCACTGCTTAGGCTCAAGCTCTGTAAACCAAAAGTCGATAATTTCATTAAACATAATGAATCTCTTTGTTAATTAACACTCAACTAAATAGCTCGCTATATAAAATCCCGCAAATTTAAAAGCACGACCCTAATGTATTAATTTTGCCTTTCGCCTAAAGCCTTTAACCTAATACCTGTACTTCATCTAGCCTTTTTCAAACCTAGGCACTTTACGTTTATCGGCTTTGCTCATAGCAAGCTCTTGTATGTCTTGCTGTTTAAGCTCGCTGGGCTTTGTTTCGAGTGATTGCTGATTAGCATCTTCATAAACAAGTTCGGTAAGCAGAGCAAAGTGATCGGAGCCATATTTAGCAAGACGTTTGATACGCTTTACAGTAAAACCTGTAGAGTGAAATAAGTGATCGAGCGGCCAGCGCATAAAAAAGTAACCAGCATGAAAAGTGTTATAAAAGCCCCGTCCTTTACGTGGGTCTAAAAAGCCACTGATTTGCATAAATAAACGGGTGCTGCGTGACCAAGCTACATCATTTAAATCGCCGGCGACTATCGTCGGGCGGCTTGGATTTTTAAGCGCTTTAGCTACCATTATTAGTTCGCTATCGCGCGGACGCGATGAATCTTCTTCGGTTGGGCTTGGTGGGGCGGGATGAATAAAATGCCCCTGCATTTTTAACCCTTGGTGGTTTTCAAATAAAATATGAATAGAAGGAATGTCATCTTCTATAAGTTCACAAATTTGTGCATCGAGTATGTTAAATTTACTAAAGACATGCATGCCGTAGCGGTTATCTTTTGGGCACTGTACTTGATAAGGGTAGTTTTTTTTAAGCACGGACAATTTATCTTGCCACCAACTATCGCTTTCTAAGGTGATAAGTAAATCGGGCTGATATTTATCGACTAAGTTAATTAACTGCTCACTATGTCGATTCGACATCAGTACATTAGCGGATAAAATCCTGATGCTATGATCACTACTTTTTGGCGCTGTTAATACTTCTTTTTTAGCAAACCAAGTGTAGGGATAAATCCACTTAGCTTGAAGCGCACAAATAATTAAAGCAACAGCCGCTATTAATGAGTATGCAATAAAGTCGATTTGCCACATACCTATTAGTGCAACGATAATTACAGCGCTTGCTAGGTAGCACACCTGCAAGCGCACAAAATCGCAACTACGGACTAAATAGTGCTGACTGTATGACAGCGGCAATAAGGTTATTAACAACAAAAAGCCAGTAATTACCGCCAATACTATGAGCATTTATAAGTCCTTATATGGTGCCTAATGGCGCTGTAAAATAGAGAGAATTTCACGGGTGTCGTGCACTAGGTGAATAATAGTGCGATCAACTTCTATTCGCACTGTGTCTCTTTCTCGGTCTACTACTCTAGCACGCTTATAAATATCATGCTCGAGGATATCGCCTTGATGATAACGGGTGTGCCACCCTGGTGGAGTCCACCCTTGGCGAATTAAATGCCTTGCTTGTTTTTTAGAGATTCGTTTTTTGTCATGGTATTGGTTATATTTATGCTTTTTCCAGTGATGCTTGTTTGCGTGTTTATTCGCATGTTTGTCTTTGTGTGGTACAGCAAATGCGTTTGTTGCCATTAGCGCAAAAACCATTACTAAAATACTGATTAGTGATTTCATGGCGATTCTCCAGTGTGATCATTACTGAAGAGTATTAACGGTTAAGCCTGAACATTACATGAAATGAGAAAAATTAACGCTGCTTGTACTGTGTTTTACAATGACTGCGCATAATCGCGGGGTCGCGTAACTTTAGGTGTTTAGTTTTACGCCCAGCATGGCGCTTACGCCATACTTTAAATGAGCCGCTAGATATGTGGTCACGCATAAAATTAACTAACTGAGAGTAATTTAGCCCATACAGATTTTCAATGGCTTCAAATGGCGTTCTGTCTTCCCATGCCATTTCTATAATGCGTGATTGCTGTTCTTGGTTAAACATATTAATTCCAAATTTGGTTAATACGCAAAAGTTAAATTTAGCGATCATCACTTGGTTGTGATGTTAAAAATATAATCTCTTTTCATTTATTAACTTTAATTAAGTGTATGATTAATCTACACACTGAAACCGGAGCTAAAAGGATGTTTACAAAACTACCTAAGTGGGTTGAATATGGTGCGTTTACCCTCGCTTTTATTGCCGGTATGGTAAACGCAGTAGGTTTATTAGGGTTTGAACAGCAAGCAATTTCTCACGTTTCAGGGTCGGTGACTTCATTAGCTATTGAACTTACTACCAACATCAAGGCGGCGTTATTTTTAGTTGCGATTGTACTGAGTTTTATACTCGGCTCGGCATTAACAGGCTTAATGCTTTCAGGCGGTTCACTTAAGCTAGGCCGCCATTACGATACGCTCTTATTTATTGAGGGTATTTTACTGCTGTTAAGCGCACAGCTACTTCAATATTCTTACCCTTACGCACTTACACTTGCCTCTGCTGCCTGCGGCTTACAAAATGCTTTGGCCACTAACTACAGCGGCGCTGTAGTGCGTACCACTCATTTAACCGGTATATTTACCGACCTAGGGTTAATGTTTGGAAAAGCCCTAAAAGGACACACATTCGATACTAGAAAGTGCATTGTTTTTGTATTAATTATTGCCGGTTTTTTAACCGGCGGAGTGGTAGGCGTATTGCTATTTAAACATTACTCAGTGCTGACTTTAGTTGTGCCCGGCATTTTTTGTATTGTTTTATCGATTACTTATCGGGTTTATAGGTTGAGTGTGCTTTAACCAATTCACAAAATCCCCTACCCTAAACTTATCAAATTGCCGATGTGCTGGAATTTATGAAATACTACTATTTACCCCCTTTATTGTTATGCAGTCAGTTAAGTTTAATTAATAGTGCGTGTGCTGAAGATACCGCGCAATCAATTGAACGTATCACAACCACAGCATCACGTAGTGAAGCGCTTTCCACCCCATTACCTTTGGTGATCAGTGTATTAAGCGAATCACAGCTTGAGCTTATTGCCCCTACCCATGTAGAAGAAGCACTGCAACGCGTTGCAGGTGCCAATGTACAACGTGGTAATGGTCAAGAGTATTTACCCGCCCTGCGCTCGCAGGTGCTTTCTGGTACGGGGGCTTGTGGAGGGATTTTAACTGCTGAAGATGGTATTGCACTTCGTGCAGCTGGGTTTTGTAATATTAATGAGCTGTTTGAAGCACATAGTGAGATGGCACAGCGTATTGAAGTATTAAAAGGCCCAGGCTCTGCACTGTATGGCTCAAATGCAGTGCATGGCGTAATTAACGTCATTACACCAGACACGACCCAAGGTGGTGGTTTACTGGGTGTTGATTATGGCTCTTACGGTTATGCTCGCTATAAATTGCGTGCAGGCCATGCTATGGATAATTCAGGGTTCGGTATTAATGCCAGCTTTACCGATGATGGCGGTTACCGAGATGATGAAAGCGTTAAGCAACAAAAAATAAATTTGCGCCATCGCTATAATAATAACAACCTAAGCTTAGTTTCTGGGCTTACGTATACTAATTTAGACCAACAAACCGCAGGGTATATTAGTGGCTTTCAAAGCTATAAAGATGAAGATATTGCACAGCAAAATTTTGATCCTGACGCCTTTAGAAAAGCCCGATCGCTTAGGGCTTGGAGTAAAGCAAGCTGGCAATTAGGTGAGAACACGCTTGTTGTTACTCCTTATATTCGTGACCAAAGCATGGACTTTTTCAAACACTTTTTACCCGGTACTCCGCTCGAAAAAAACAGTCAAACGGGGTTTGGCCTACAATCGCTTTATCAACATTATGTGAACGACAATACGAACTTAAAGCTTGGCTTTGATGGTGAGTTTACCCAAGCCGATTTTTTACAAACCCAAGATAACCCCACCCAAGGCTCTGCGTTTTTAGTGGCCACTGTGCCGCAAGGTAAACATTACGATTACCAAGTCGATGCCACCTTATACGCTCCATTTGCCGCTATTGATTGGCAGCTTAATGACTGGCTTATTAGCGCTGGGCTGCGTTATGAGCACATGCAATATGACTATCAAAATAATATGCTTGCAGGGCGTACAAAAGAGGATGGCAACGAATGTGGTTTTGGTGGCTGTCGTTATAGCCGCCCCGAAAGCACTAAAAACAGCTTTAGTAATCTTTCGCCAAAACTCGGGGTGAGCTATCAGCTTAATACTAACAATACATTATACGCTAATTTTTCAAGAGGCTATCGAGCCCCCCAAGCGGCTGAGCTCTATCAATTACAACGCGAGCAAAGTACTGCCGACTTAGACGCAGAAATAGCTAATAATGCTGAGATGGGTATTAAAGGGGTGTACAACAATACTCGCTATGGCTTATCGATGTATGCGATGAGCAAGCACAATACCATCTACCGCGACAGTGACTTTTTTACTGTTAATGACGGCCAAACTCGGCATC
This sequence comes from Pseudoalteromonas issachenkonii, assembly GCF_002310795.1. Classification (NCBI taxonomy): domain Bacteria; kingdom Pseudomonadati; phylum Pseudomonadota; class Gammaproteobacteria; order Alteromonadales; family Pseudoalteromonadaceae; genus Pseudoalteromonas; species Pseudoalteromonas issachenkonii. The sequence goes on along the minus strand of NZ_CP011030.1, from coordinate 744,051 downwards.
GTGGTATTGAGCTTGAATTAGCGCATAGCTTTAATCAGCACTTATCTGTTAATTTTGCAGGCACCTATGCCAAGCATACGTACTCGAATGAGCAAGTTATTGGCAGCATTAATATTAAAGGTAACGATATTGATACCGCACCTCGAAAGGTTGCTAATATCGATTTTAACTGGCAAGCCAACGAGAGTATTAGCCTTGCGCTGCAATGGCACTATGTGAGCCGCTACTTTTCCGACCCTGAAAACTTACATGAATATCAAGGCCACGATATTTTAAGCTTGCGCGGCCAGTGGCAAATTAGTCCACAGCTATTACTGAGAGCCCGAATTATAAACTTAACTAACACAGCCTACGCTGAGCGCGCCGATTACACCAGCTTTACTGGGGATCGTTACTTCCCAGGTAAACCACGTAATGCCATGTTGTCTGTAAGTTACCAGTGGTAAAACAAAAAATGCGCTATATAAATTATACAGCGCATTCCTTTTATACGTTTATTTCTGCTTATCGAACGGCCAGCACAATTAAACCAGGCACCACAAAGAACGATCCTAGTATATAGCCTAATGCTGCTGATTTATTATTTGTACCAATTTCGGCTAGCTTTTCAGCAAGTTTAAGCGGTATTTCACGCAGCACAGGAACGCCGTAAATAAGTGCAACTGCAAATACATTAAACATAACGTGTACCAATGCAATAGTTAGCGCAACCTCAGCCATAGGCCCTGTAATTGATGTGGCCGCTAATAAAGCAGTAATGGTTGTACCAATGTTAGCTCCCAGTGTGAATGGATAAATTTGACGCGTAGTAAACACACCACTTCCAGCAAGTGGGATCATCAAACTGGTTGTCGTTGATGATGACTGAACCATAATTGTTACTGCCGCACCTGATGTGATACCCGCGATAGGCCCGCGCCCAATGGCTCCATGCAGTATATCTTTTGCAGTGCCAACCAGCGCTTTTTTAAGTAATTTACCTAATGTAGTTACGGCAAATAAAATCAAACAAATACCTGCAATAACCATCGCTGCACCTAGCATTTTTGTATCTAAAAAACTAAATGCATCTTTTATTACGCCAACAGCTGGTTTTACGAGTGGTTTAATAAAGTTGTAGCTCTTTAATGATAAGTCGGCATCACCAATAAATAAGTGCGATAAAGCAGCAGACATTTTTTGCAGCAAACCAAACATTATTTCTAGCGGTAAAAATATAATAACGGCAAATAAATTAAAGAAATCATGAACAGTTGATGCCGCAAATGCACGTTGGAACTCTTCTTTAGAGCGAATATGGCCAATAGACACTAAGGTGTTAGTAATAGTAGTACCAATATTTGCACCCATCACCATTGGAATAGCAATACTTAACGGTAAACCGCCAGCAACTAGCCCCACTATAACTGAGGTAACCGTTGATGATGATTGCACTAAAGCGGTTGCTAAAGCACCTAATAACAATGCGATAAACGGGTTGGTTGCGAATGCAAAAATCTCTTTCGCTCCCTCAGTACCGCCCGACGCTAATTTAAAACCACCACTGACAGTGCCAACGGCTACAAGGACTAAATAAACTAAAAAGGCGATAGCAGCCCAGTTAAGCGTTTTTATTAATAGCGTATTGCGCTTTGATTCACTCATGTTTAAATCTCAGTTTTGTCTTACCGATTATGGCATTTTGATGACGTTTTTGTTTCAGAGCGCATTAGAACACCTAAATATTACAGAAATATTTCAATTCGATTAACGTGCTTTTTTATTCATAACATAAAAACATAAAGGTGAAAAATTGAGTATAAGGCAAGCCATAACTTTAAAAACAATCAATTAAAATCAAAAAATTAAACTTAGTATTCAATTACATAACAAAGCGCTAAGTGGGATCAATTAAGGACTAAATTTAAAAAGGTCTGAGTAATAGATTAAGTTGGTATTAAAGGGAAGTTTTATAAGCTTTATCTGACTTTACTAGGGGTATTGCCTAGCCTTAGGCTAGGCAAGGTTAATAAAGCAGCAACCTCGAAGATTGAGTAAAAACGAGCTTTATGATTGATACAAATTAGCTTTTTTTATACTAGCAAAATCATTAAAACGCACACCGTGCTGGCGCATCACTTCAAGAATTTTTTTGCTAATCATTTGACGTAAATAAAACGGCTGATTCGGCACAAAATGATGAATAGTATGAGTATGCCCAAAGTTAAAACAAAACAAATTAAACGGCATAAACAAACGGCTAGTAATTACGTGAGTTTGCTCAAGCATATTATTAACACCGCCGTAATAATGCATACTGGAGGTAACAAAATTAAGTGAGCTCGAACGTACAATGTTAGGCACTATCAGCACCACCATTAAAAACTCGAACACATTCATTACATCGAGCAATAATGCCGGTGAGTCAGCCGCAATCGGGGTAAATAAATTAATTAAATGAAACGCTATCACACTGTATAAAATAGCAAAATAAGCAGTAGTAATTGGAAAACCTGCGTTAAACACTTTAAAAAAGCTAAATCCTTTAATTTCTTTACTAAAACGTTTTGCGTTAATTAATAAACCAAGCAATCCATCAACAATCACCAATGCACGTAAAAACGGGTTTTTAATACCATTACCTACCAAACGTTCTTCTAAATCTTGCTCAGTGCCCGACGTTTTGTGGTGATGCAAATGCATCTTGCGACGATACCACGGGCTAATCGTATTAGGGCGCATCAACCACACAGTAAACATCATAAAATTGTGTAAAAAAGGCTGGTTGCTAAAGTACTGCTTATGAATAAGATCGTGCTCAAGCTCGTGCGAAATAGAGGTGGCTATAGCGGCTAATATAATACAAAGCCAAGCAGGGATAATGGCAAAGTAATACAAAGTACCAACCCCAATTAACGCACTTAGCGAGAGCAATAAGATAGCCATTCCCAAGGTGTTTTGATGCATTAACAATGGATGTTTCTGACGAAGCAGCGCTTCTTCCGCCTTAATCGCTTTAACAATGGCTTGAATATTCTGTTTTGCGGTCAATTGAGTCATGATGTTTTATTCGCAACAAGAGGTTGAGGTATATAATATCCGAGTAAAAAACTCAGTACAAAGTAATTTAATACTTATTAATTTACGGGGAAAAAAAGTATAAGATCATAATCAAATTAAATATCTCACTTTCTTAGCACGTGCTATTGGGGCATTTTAAAGCACTTATAAAGCCACATTATACTTTTTAAGAAGCATTTTTTGTTTATCTCCCTTGATAGATAAACGGCCACTGTTCCATATATTTATTAGCGTTTTCCTTCTTTCAGCGGGCATTTTATTTGAAAAAATAGGTATTTCAACCAATTTATTTTCTAAGCCTGGACGCACTATTTTTAATCCATTGTTCCAATCAAATCGATTCAACATGTACTGTAAAACCAGCATATTATCTGCATATAGATCGATTCTGCCCGCTTTAATCATCTGAAAAATCCGTTCTACCACATCGCTAGAGCCCGCGATTACTTCCACTAAATCAGAATTATTTGGATCATCAATATAATTTTGATAATCAACACTTACCGAGCTGTAATCCCACCCAGGCCCTGTTGCAACACGCTTTCCTTGTATAGATTGAATCCCATCATAGCGCCAGGATTCATCCTGCCTAACAACAAAAGCAGTTGGATATGCAAATGTTGCCTCTGTGGCGTACTCGAAACCCACTTCGGTGTCTTGCGAAAATAAATATTCTGGCAACATATCGCAAAGACCATCCGCAACCATATCGAGTCCCCTTGCCAAAGGCACTTCGTAATATTCTAATTGATAGCCTTTTGATGTATATATTTGCTCTAGCATATCAATCACAAAGCCGCGGGCAGGAAAACCCTCTGACGGAAATTTGGTCATAGGAGGCCATTGGTCGTAGCAAACTTTTAATGTATTGGCATGACTAAAGTTACCTATACCCAATGCTAACAATAAGGATATAAGCAACACTTGAGAGATCTTTTTTTTACCTTTAAACATTCTATTTTTCAACACGATCACGTCCTTTGTCTTTAGCGCAGTAAAGCTTCAAGTCAGCGACTTTGAATAACTCAATAACTGAGCAGTCTTTTAGCTCGGATGAGGCAACGCCTATGCTTACAGTATAGATTACAGTTTCACCATCAACTTCTAAGGTTGAATCAACCACAGCCTTTCTTATTTTACTAGCGAGTTTGAATGCGTTATCAAGCCCTGTGTTTGGAAGAAATAGTGCAAACTCCTCTCCACCCACTCTACCAATAAGGTCAGACTCTCTTATCATGCTCTGAACTGTGTCGGTAAAATGAATAAGCACCTTATCACCAACAAAATGTCCATACGTATCGTTAATGTTTTTAAAGTAGTCTAAGTCAATTAAAATAAAAGATGCGGGTAATTTCTGTCGCTGAGAAAGTTCTAGCAAATGATTTGCTGTATCAAAAAAGCTCCCCCGATTTAAAGTACCCGTTAGAGAGTCTCTTGTTGCAAGCGTTTTAAGTTTTTCATTTAATACTTGTAGATCTTTTGTACGTTTTGTAACGGCCTCTTCCAGCCAATCTCGTTTAGATTTTTCATCCTCGAGTAATCGCTCCCGATCCCTTTCCATACTAAAGAGCATCGTATTCATATGATCTTGGAGCTGGCTGAGCTCGTTGTTTTCAATATGTGAAAGATTGATCCGTTTACGTGTATTTTTACTTGATTGGACCTCATTAACTTGTTGCATCAATTCTTTTAAAGGCCTGGCTAGGTAACGATCGAAAGCCCAAATAAATAACCCAAACAAAATTGATAATTTTATCATTGCCGTAATAGCAATTAAGAAAAAACCAAATAAAACACGATCTAAAACCACCTCAGACGATGAATAGAGCACCAATGTGCCAAGAAAAACCCGTGTACCATTAAGCGTCCAATACAACTCAGATTTAGTTTCAAAAATTGAGAGAGGAAGTGAGGCTTGAGTGTAAGAACGTTTAGAAATCATGCTTTTGCCATGTTTGTCAAAAACATCAACCCCCTCAATAACCGGCATTTTAACAAGCCCATCAACGAGTACACCTAACTGAGTTTGGTCATATTGCCACAAACTCGTCGAAACAGGACCCTGAACAGTGTCTTGCAACTGTTTTAATTCATAGGAGATTGAGTCTTGTGTTTTTAAGTATTCAGTTAAAAACTGCATGCTTGTTATGAGGCAGGTTACAAACAAGTAGATAGAGAAAATAACGCGCATCATTTTTTTAGATAAACTGTTTGGACTATGGTAACTTGCAAACATTAACAATGGCACTTCTTAATAAACTTTATAGTTGAGCTTAGGTTAATTACATTCTTAATGGAAGCAAAGAACAGCATAAGGAATAAGTGTTCTCATTTCTGGCGGCTTTAGGCTATTAAAATTTAAGGCATAAAAAAACCCCAACTAATTTGGTCGGGGCTATAACGTATATAGCTGAATAAATAATTCATCCCTGAAGCTGCATCCATCGTTCATCCATGAACTCACTTCGAGTCACTGCGAAACTACGTTTCGGTTCACTCTCACCCAGCGGCCGGACTTTTACTTATAACAGCGGCACCTCACGTGCCGCTCAAGTCCAGCCACTCAAATTTAAGGCATAAAAAAACCCCTGCTAAATCTAGCAGGGGCTATAAAAAGTGGTACCAGCGGCCGGACTTGAACCGGCACGCCTTGCGGCAGGGGATTTTGAATCCCCCATGTATACCAATTTCATCACGCTGGCATCATTTTTCTTTAACCTTCTAAACACGAGAAGATAAAGAAAAACCACTTTAGAGTGAAAGATTATGTACCCTCTTCCATCTCATTGCTAAGCATTATACAAACAATAAGCAAAGCGGCAAGCGTTTTATGTATTAAGCATGATCAACCGCTTAACATTTAGGCAACCATTAACATTTGAGCCAATATCGAGTTAAGCACGTAGCGGAATAGGTAGTATTTGACGGCTTATTTGCTAAACTATCGCGCACATTAACAGTGAGAGTATATTTATGTTGGCTGAGTTTCCACGGGCAGGATTTTGGCGCCGTTTTGCGTCATTGGTGTACGATACATTAGCTATTATCGCTTTTGCGATGCTAACGGTGGTATTGTATTTATTTGCTATTCAAGGGCTTATTTCCCTTGATGTTATTGCTCTTAATGGCGCTGAAGATGTCTCAGCACGTATTCAGGACTCACTGTTACTTTCAGGGATTCGCAGCTCACTGTTAGTTCTGGTTGGTTTGGTGTTTTTTGGTTATTTTTGGACTAAAAGCGGGCAAACAATCGGTATGCGTGCGTGGCGATTAAAAGTACAAACCCATCAGGGAAACTTAATTAGCTGGCCACAAGCCATTATCCGCAGTATCAGCGCATTGCTGGGTTTAGGTAATTTAGTGGTATTAGTGGATTTTAAAAATAAAAAAGCACTACAAGATTACCTATCAAAAACTGAAGTGGTTACGCTCACCAAAGAAGAAAATAAACGCGTTTATCGCGAACTATGATATCAATCCGCAATAATACTTAATTAAGCGAATTGGTATAATCTCAAGCTAAAGAATAAAAAACGCGGCGCTTTTTACAAAGGCCGCGTTTTTTATTTAAGCTTTAAATTTAGTTATACCCGCTTATTCATTAAATAAGCTGCAAACCCAGTAAATAAGATGCTCGGCAAAACGGCGCCTATAATTGCAGGAATTTGATATACCATTACCACAGGCCCAAATATCTCATTGGTTAGATGAAACACAATACCGGTTACCACCCCCATAATTATGCGGGCGCCCATAGTTACAGTGCGTAGTGGACCAAATATAAACGATAAAGCAACCAACAACATTACGGCAATAGACACGGGCTGCATTAATTTACGCCAGAGCGCTAAATCATAGGTGCTGGTGTCTTGCTCATTTTGTTGTAAGTAAGCTAAATATGACCATAGCCCGGAAAACGACAGTGATTCTGGTTTTACCGATACCACGCCCAGTTTTTCAGCGGTAAGCTGCGACGGGTAAAACTCTTCAGAAACTTGTTCAGTGGTAATTAACTCTTCGCTGATCATCACTTTATTTACATCACGCAATAGCCAACCACTATCTCGCCCTACGGCTTCTTTTGCTTTGGTGATTTGTGTTAGTGATAACGATTTATCAAAATGATACATATTAACGCCGCGCAGCATGCCATTTTGGTCAACATCTTCAATGTTAATGAAGTTATTACCATCTTTAGCCCACACTCCTTTTTGCGCATTAAATACATCCCCACCATGAATCGCTTGATTACGCATTTCCTTAGCGTGCAGCTGTGCAGCAGGAGCGCCCCACTCGCCTAAAGCCATTACGCAAAGTGCCATAAAAATAGCTGTTTTCATTACCGAGCCAATAATTTGTAATCGCGACATCCCCGCCGCTTGCATTACTACCAACTCACTATTTGAGGCAAGCGCTCCTAATCCAGTTAAGCCACCAATAAGTGCAGCCATAGGAAAAAACACCACTAAATCATCTGGAATACTGTAAATAGTGTACAGCATGGCAGTCATTATATCGTAGCTCCCGCGCCCTACAGATTTAAGCTGCTCAATAAACTTTATTAATGTACTAATACCCACGAGCACCATTAACGCAAACCCTGTGGTTTGCAAAATGCTACGACCTAAGTACCAATCAAGTGTTTTCATCATAGGTTTTGCTCCCGCTTAGTGACGACAGCTTTAAGCCAAGCACCCAATGGACGGCCTCTAATAATTAATAAGCTACCAATAAATAATGCACTTAAATGAATCCACCACAGTCCAATTGATGGCGGAATTTTGCCATCCTCTACTGCAAATTTGGCCGCATTAAGTAAAATAAAATAACCTAAATACAAGCTGATAGCGGGTACCAATTTTGCAAATTTACCTTGGCGAGGGTTTACTACACTCAAAGGCACGGCCAGCAAAGTTAATAACGGAATAGAAAGTGGGATCGCTAGACGCCACTGCCACTGTGCAATTGCTTCGGGAGTATTAATTGAAATAAGTTCACGGGTTGGCACAGCTTCTAATTTACGACGTTGATGCTCTATTTCTTGTTCGCGAATTTGTACGCTGTAACCATCAAACTCAGTTAAGTTAAGCGAAGGCGCTTCGCCATCAGTTTCGTAGCGTTTACCATCAGTAAGTACTAACTGCTGCTCACCATTTTGTGCTTCAATTACAACGCCTTGCTCAGCGTATACTAAACGCGCTAAATCGCCTTTTTCACTATCTGGCAACTGCGCAACAAATACTTTATTAAGTTCTTTGCCGCCATTTTCAATATTATGAATAAATACCACGGCTTTTTCGTTACCGGTTTGTTGAAAACGCCCAGCTCTAAGCGCCGATAATCCAGCATCCGCCTTTGCTTGCTCTTTTAATTGATATTCTTGCTCGCTAGCCCAAGGTGCAACATACAAGGTAAGTACCGCGGCGAGTAACGCTAAGATGACACTAGAAATAAGCGTAATGCGCACCACATACCACTCACTCACGCCACAAGCTTTAAGTACTGTCATTTCACTGTCAGCGTAAATACGGCTATAAGCTAAAATAATTCCTAAAAATAAACTCAGGGGTAAAATTAATGATGCTAACTGTGGCAACTTAAGCGCAATCATTGCAAATACAAGTTTTGCTGGGATGCTCCCCTCTGAGGCATCACCAAGAATAACAACAAACTTTTGCGACAAAAATATGGTCATTAAAGTTAAAAATACGGCGACCTGCGATTTTAAAACCTCAGTGGTCAAATAACGGAAAATTAGCAACATTCGCCCCTGTTAAACATGGAATTTCAATATAATAATAAAAAACGATGAGTGAACTAGTTAATTCACTCATTTTAAATGAGTATTAAGCACATATTATAAGCCATCAATATTAATTATCCTACCTAACATCACGATATAATGTTGCATTAGTTACCCTTAAGCATATAAAGTTCAAATACACAGTAAGAGTCGAGTAAAATCTACTAATATTAGCGCTAGACCTAAAAATTTAGGTAAAAAGACTAGAAAACACATTTTTAGTCCCAATTTAGCTTCTATAGATGACTCAAAATCAGGAGTGACAATGGAATTCAACGTAAAAAGTGGTAGCCCAGAAAAACAACGCAGTGCGTGTATTGTTGTGGGTGTATATGAACCACGCAGGTTATCCCCCATTGGTGAACAACTTGATAAAATTAGCGATGGTTATATCTCTAATTTATTACGCCGTGGCGACTTAGAAGGTAAGCCAGGACAAGTACTACTATTGCATCATGTGCCCAATATTTTAAGCGAACGTATTTTACTTGTTGGCTGCGGTAAAGAACGCGAGCTTGACGATAAACAATATAAGCAAATTATTTCTAAAACTATCAACACGCTAAACGAAACGGGTTCAATGGAGGCCGTGTGCTTTTTAACTGAACAACATGTTAAAGGGCGTGATACCTATTGGAAAGTACGTCAAGCGGTGGAAACAACACAAGATTGCCTTTACACCTTTAATCAGCTGAAAAGTAAAAAAGTAGACCCTCGCCGCCCACTACGTAAAATGGTGTTTAATGTGCCTACACGCCGTGAACTTACTATAGGCGAAAGTGCCATTGAGCATGGTTTAGCGATTGCAGCAGGTAGTAAGCTGTGTAAAGACGTTGCTAATATGCCGCCTAATATTTGTAATCCAGCGTACCTTGGCGAGCAAGCCAAAGAACTGGAAGCTAATTTTGATAACATCACTGTTGAGCTAATTGGCGAAGATAAAATGGCCGAACTAGGAATGAACTCATACCTAGCAGTAGGTCGTGGCAGCGATAACGAATCAGTTATGTCAGTAATTAACTACAAAGGCGCAGGCGATGACCAAGCGCCTATCGTTCTCGTTGGTAAAGGCTTAACCTTTGACTCAGGCGGTATTTCATTAAAACCAGGCGAAGGCATGGATGAAATGAAATACGACATGGGGGGCGCAGCTGGTGTTATTGGCGCTATGCGCTCACTTGCACAAATGCAGCTACCTATAAACGTAATTGGTGTTTTAGCCGGCTGTGAAAACATGCCAAGCTCAAACGCCTATCGCCCAGGAGACATACTAACAACTATGTCTGGGCAAACGGTAGAAGTACTTAACACCGATGCCGAAGGCCGTTTAGTATTATGTGATGCGCTGACCTATGTTGAACGTTTTGAGCCTGAAACCGTGATTGATGTTGCAACCTTAACCGGTGCGTGTATTGTCGCTTTAGGTGCCCATGCTACGGGTTTATTAGCTAATCATAATCCACTGGCGCATGACTTATTAAAAGCGTCTGAGCAAAGTGGCGATCGTGCATGGCAACTGCCATTATGGGATGATTATCAAGATCAACTTGAAAGCCCGTTTGCCGACTTTACTAATTTAGGTGGGCGCGCTGCAGGTACTATTACCGCGGCCTGTTTCTTATCTAAATTTACTAAAAAGTATAACTGGGCTCATTTAGATATTGCCGGTACTGCATGGCGCAGCGGCGCTAAAAAAGGCGCAACAGGTCGTCCTGTTCCTATGCTGACTCAGTATTTATTGAACCGAGCTGGTATTAGCGAAGCAACTCACGACTAACAAACCAACACAGGGCTTCACAGCTCAATGTAGAGTATAAAATAAGGCGCTTTTAAAGCGCCTTATTTATTGGGTATTAATTGAAGCAAACCCCGTTATATGGCAAAATCCCCTTCTTAATTTGTGTGTATTTAATAACAGCACAATCAATGTCATGGGAAATCCCGATACAATGAACATGAATGCCCAGTTTTTCATTTTAAAGCAACAAGATGAGTCATTAGCTAAAGCCGATGATCACTTTGCTTTAGCAGCTCAAATAGCTGGGCAACAGTATCGGCTTGGTCAACGCGTATTTATTTTTGTAGATAGCGAAGAAACCGCCAACAGCATTGACGAAACTATTTGGACATTTGATGCCGACAGTTTTGTACCTCACAATTTACAAGGCGAAGGCCCAAAAGGCGGCGCACCTGTAGAAATAGGCACAACACCACCCGTTGGTAATCGTAAAGTATTAATTAACTTGGCCAATCACTTACCGGATTTTATTCGTCGGTTTAACCAAGTTTTTGATTTTGTACCCGTAGAGCCCGTAGCCAAACAAGCCGCTCGTGAGCGCTTTAAAAAACTACGCCAACTCGGTGCCAATATCACCACGCAAGATATTAATCGCTAACGCTCACTGCGTACAAAGCTAACTAACTCATTTAAGTACTTATTTAAGGTTCTGTGTAATGGATAAAACCTACAATCCGCAAGATATTGAACAGTCTCTCTATCAAGACTGGGAACAAAAAGGCTACTTTAAGCCATCTGGCCAAGGCACCCCATATTCAATTATGATCCCGCCGCCAAATGTCACGGGTAGCTTACACATGGGCCACGCTTTCCAAGATACTATCATGGATACCTTAACGCGCTTTAAACGTATGCAAGGTAACAATACGTTGTGGCAAGTAGGTACTGACCACGCAGGTATTGCCACACAAATGCTAGTAGAGCGTAAGCTTGCGGCAGAAGAAGGTAAAACACGCCATGATTTAGGCCGTGATACATTTATCGATAAAATTTGGGAATGGAAAAACGAGTCTGGTGGCACAATCACTAAACAACTTCGCCGCTTAGGTGCTTCTGTTGATTGGGACCGTGAACGTTTTACCATGGACGATGGCCTATCAGAAGCTGTTAAAGAAGTATTTGTACGCCTTCATAAAGAAAACCTAATTTACCGTGGTAAACGCCTAGTAAACTGGGATCCAAAATTACACACTGCGATTTCTGATCTTGAAGTAGAAAACAAAGACAAACAAGGCCACATGTGGAATTTACGTTACCCACTAGCTGATGGCGTAAAAACGCAAGACGGTAAAGACTATATTGTTGTAGCCACTACGCGCCCAGAAACTATGCTGGGTGACTCAGGTGTGGCAGTAAACCCAGATGACGAGCGCTACCAAGACCTAATAGGTAAAGAGGTTTTACTACCAATCGTTAATCGTCGTATTAAAATTGTTGCCGATGAACATGCCGATAAAGACAAAGGTACGGGCTGTGTAAAAATAACCCCTGCGCACGACTTTAACGATAACGAAGTTGGTAAGCGCCACAAGATGCCGATGATTAACATCTTCGACAAAGACGCGGCTATTTTAACCCAAGGTGAAACATACACCTTTGATGGTAAAGAACTTAAATTTGATGCGCCAATTCCTGAGCGCTTACATGGCCTTGACCGTTTTGACGCACGTAAAACCATTGTTGCTGAATTTGAAGAGCTCGGCCTACTTGAAAAAATTGAAGACCATGGCCTAACTGTTCCTTACGGTGACCGCTCTGGTGTTGTTATTGAACCACTACTTACTGACCAATGGTATGTACGTGTTGCACCACTTGCTGAACCTGCAAAAGACGCAGTTAAAAACGGCGACATCCAATTTGTACCTAAGCAATACGAAAACATGTACTTTTCGTGGATGAACGACGTACAAGATTGGTGTATTTCACGCCAGCTTTGGTGGGGTCACCGTATTCCAGCTTGGTACGACAGCGAAGGCAACGTATACGTTGGTCGTGATGAAGCAGAAGTACGCCGCGATAACAATATTGCAGATAGCGTAGCGCTTAGCCAAGACGAAGACGTTCTTGATACGTGGTTCTCATCAGCACTGTGGACCTTCTCAACCCAAGGTTGGCCAGAAAATACCGATGACTTAAAAACCTTCCACCCATCTGACGTGTTGGTAACCGGTTTTGATATCATTTTCTTCTGGGTTGCACGTATGATCATGATGACGCTGCACTTTATAAAGGATGAAAACGGCAAACCACAAGTTCCTTTTAAAACCGTGTATGTAACTGGCTTAATACGTGACGATAACGGCGATAAAATGTCGAAGTCTAAAGGTAACGTACTTGACCCACTTGATATGATTGACGGCATTGGCCTTGAAGACTTAGTACAAAAACGTACTGGTAATATGATGCAGCCAAAACTTGCCGCTAAAATTGAAAAAGATACCCGCAAAGTATTTGCAAACGGTATTGAAGCACACGGTACCGACGCACTGCGCTTTACCTTAGCAGCGATGGCTTCAACTGGTCGTGATATTAACTGGGATATGAACCGCCTTGAAGGCTACCGTAACTTCTGTAACAAATTATGGAACGCAAGCCGTTACGTATTAATGAACACAGAAGAGCAAGATTGTGGCTTTAACGATAGCGAAAAGCAGTACTCGTTAGCTGATCGCTGGATTTTAGGTCAATATGAAGCCACGGTTAAAACCTACACCGAGCACCTTGATAACTACCGTTTTGATTTAGCGGCGAACACATTATATGAATTCACCTGGAATCAGTTCTGTGATTGGTACTTAGAACTAACTAAGCCGGTACTATTTAAAGGCAATGAAGCTCAGCAACGTGGTACACGTCATACACTTATTACCGTACTTGAAAGCTTACTGCGTTTAATGCACCCAATGATGCCTTACATTACAGAAACAATTTGGCAACGTGTAGCGCCACTTGCAGGGCTTGAAACAACAGGCACTAGCATTATGGTACAAGGGTTCCCTGTTTATAACCAAGCTAATGTTGATTCACAAGCGATGGATGACTTAGAGTGGGTTAAGCAATTCATTTTAGCAATTCGTAATATTCGTGGTGAAATGGATATTAGCCCAAGCAAGCCGCTATCGGTATTACTAGCGAATGCATCGAGCGACGATGTGCGCCGTATTAACGAAAATGAATCGTTTTTAGCGTCACTCGCTAAGCTTGAAGCATTTACTCTGCTTGAAAACAAAGACGATGCCCCAGCGTGTGCAACCTCTTATGTTGGCAACCTTGAGATTATGATCCCAATGGCGGGGTTAATTGATGTCGAAGCTGAGCTTGCACGTATTAACAAGCAACTTGAAAAAGCTGAGAAAGGCCTAGCGCAAGTGCAAAACAAACTGGCTAACGAAAAGTTTGTTAACAATGCACCTGAAGCGGTACTTGCTAAAGAAAATGCTAAGCTAGCTGAATTTACCGATGCAAAAACTAAGCTACTAGAGCAAAAAGTTAAAATAGAAAGCTTATAATTAAACCAGTACGAATGGCTTATGCCATTCGTAACCAGTTAATTTATAAGTATAAAAAAAAGCCGCTTACTGCATTTGCTGTAAGCGGCTTTTTTGTGTCTAGGCTCTAGGCTCTAGGCAGAATTAGAATGTGTAGTTGTACTGAGCACCTAATAATACTGCATGACCTTTTGATTCAAAAGACCATTGCTGTGGTAGCGTTTCGCTTTCTACTTTTTCAGTGAACTTTTGCGTTTTACCACGTAATACACTCACACCTAAATCAACATTTGAGTTTTGATCAATCGCGTAGTTACCACCGAACGAGAACCAGAAACGGTCTGTATCAGGAATAGAAATTGATAAATGCTGTTGTGACACTGGCGACTCATCAAACGCAAAGCCGGCACGAAGCATTAAGTTTTCGCTGTATTGGTAATCAGCACCGATTGAGTAGCGCATTGCATCAGAGAAATCTTCTGTTTTTTCGAAGGCACTGAACTTATCGCCTGTAGGCGCAGTAACTTGCGCTTCTAATGAGTCAAAGCTGCTCCAACCTGTCCATAATACGCTGTAGTGAACGCCTAGTTTCTCGTCTAACTGATGAGAGCCTGAGAACTCAGCAATTGCTGGTAATGTAATTTCAACAGAGCCCGGTAATTCAAGCTGTCCGTTTAATCCACCAGGAATAAATGAAGGTAGTTCATTCGAGTATTCACCTTCAAAAGTAATATCTGTTTCTGTACGGTAGTTAAAACCAAAGCGGCTATTTTCATCTAGTTGATACATTAAGCCAACGTTTAAGCCGTAGCCCATATCATCACCTTCAAGGTTAACCGCATCAGCACTTGCAGGAATAGAAGCAATAGCAGGGTTTACAGGAGGTACGAAACCAAACTTACGGATAATCTTCGCTTCTGCATAAATTGCATTCAAACCAATACCAAAGCTAAACTGCTCTGATACTTTATAAGCAACACTTGCGTTCATGTTTACAGTAACAATTTCAGTTTCACCGGCAATTTGGCCAGCTGCGTAATCATCGTTAAACTCAGTAGCAAGACCAAAGTTAGAAAAAGCACCAAACCCAACCGATACTTTATCGTTTACTGGCATAGTGAAATAACCTGCTGGAATAATCGCGCTTGGTGCAATGCTGTCATCATTTAATACGCTGTTATCTAAACCATATCCGTTACCGGTTCCTTCTAAACTCACATCTGGAATTACAGCAATAGCTGCAACACTAAGTTGCTTCTCTTTAAACAAAGTCATTAATGCTGGGTTACGTGCAACCACAGACGCATCGTCTGCTACAGACGCTTCACCTGCGTATGCGCGGCCTAAACCAGATACGTTTTGCTCAGCAAGTTGAAAAGCCGCTGCAAAAGTATCAGCTGAAACAAATGCCAGCGATGCCGCAATAAGAGTTTTAGTAAATTTCATTGTTGTGTCCTTAGCCAAACTTACTGTTTGGATAGCTATGTGTGTTGTTATTAGAGTTTCAAACCTGCGTACCCTACCTTAATTTTTTATAAAAAACCTTACTAAAACGTTAAAAAAAGCCAAAAAACACGTTTTTTAACGACAATTTAACAACTATTTAAAACTCATCGGACAAGAAGTGTGGTATTAGAGTATATACTCTAATGAGATTAATTCTTATTTGCATTGACTTAAAATACTTTGCAATTTACACTGCAATTAAAATCACAAAGGGAGAAAACTGTGATCATTTTACTTATTATTGCTGGGCTTATTTTTTGCGGCATTAGTGTTTATTTCTTTTATAAGGCAAATTATTGCGCGTGTACGCGTGCTGGGAAATGTGACAATCCTGTCAATCAATATTGGCTCGCAGCCATTGCCATGGCGATTATTTCTTTGGTTTTTTGTTGCTTAGCGCTGCATGTAGAATTAGGCACATTACTGTGGTTAACGCTGATGGGAAGTTGTTTTTTGGGTGGCTATATTTCTGTTAAAACAAACGAAAAAAGAAGATGTAACGCTAAAGCAGTAAATGCTCTTTTAAAAGCCGAGGCAAATTAATCTTATAATCAGCAGGTTTAACACTTGCCTGTATTTTTATCTCGTTATTATTTAAGCTTAAATCTATATCTTTTGCGGTAACATGATGGTTATGTTTAGCGTTGTAAAAAAGCTTCACTTTAGGTTTGATAGGGTTTGAATGATTGCCCTCTAGCACCAACGCTAATCGCTCATTGGTTAACTTAACAATAGTCCCTACTGGGTGTACACCTAAACACTTAATAAATAACTGTACTAACTCTGCATCAAACAGCTGTTTGTTAGCTAACAAATAGCGAAGCGCATTAATTGGCTCATCACCCTCTTGATGCGGTCTATCTGCTGTCAATGCATCGTATACGTCTACAATCGCAATGATCCGAGCTGGGCGGCTTAATTTGCTTCCATCTACACCTCTTGGATAGCCTGAACCATCAAGACGCTCATGATGATTTACAATCATATCAAGCATTAAAGGCGTAATACCTTTTCCGCCTTTTAACAATCCTAAGCTTTGTGCGACATGCTTTTTTATTGCCGTCATTTCGTTACCCGTGACTTTTCCTGGTTTGGAAAATATCCCTTGCGGTAACTTAGCCTGACCTAAGTCATGCATTAAAGCCCCCATTGCAAGCTCTTGCACAACAGCGCGTTTATAACCTAAGTATTTAGCAAACACCGCTGTAAAAATGGTGCAGTTGATCATATGACGCCAGTTGTAACTGTGCTTATCTTTGATCCGAGTTAAAATAGTCATAGCGTGTTCATTACGAAATACAGAGCTCACTATTTCATTACTTATTTCATTGAGCGCTTCAATATTAAGTGACAAACCTGATGTTAAGTCACCAAAAATACTTTGTAGTTTTCTGTTGTGCGCATCATAACTCACACTGGCTTTTGCAAACTCTTGCTCTAAGCTTATAGCAACCTTTGCCTTAACAGGCTTCTCCTGCTTTGCTACAGGAGCTTGTGATTTTTGTTTTTCTTTGTATTTAGCTGGTACGGCGACATCACTTTTTGTAAAGTCGATGAGAAGCTCAAGCACCCCTTCGGTAATTAAACGCTGAATGATTGATTTATCACGAACCAAACCACTGGTTTTAATTTTTATGCCATCCACACTCTCCTGCTGCTTAGTAACGCTATTTACGTACATGCCTGGAACGAGTTCTGATATAGGTAAGGTGATTAGCATAAAAATGAGGGTTTCTATAATTAATGAATATATACTTTAAATAGCATTATTTAGCTATAAAAGTCTAGCTTTTGAGTTCAGGGTAATAATAAATGATTAACATCAATAATTATACGCACTAGCAAGAATAAACCATAAGCTCAGCAATGAATATACGCCTAAAGGTATAAAATAGATTGCTACATATTTTATTATCGAAAATTAAATAATATAAGGCAGCGGACTAATTTAAATAATTGTAGGTATTTTGAGGAAGAAACAGGAAATGATACTTTAAACGCAAATGGCGCTCTCGGTAGGGATCGAACCTACAACTCAGCCTCCGGAGGGCCACGTGATATCCATTTCACCACGAGAGCACATTTGTTGCCGCCACATCAACTCGCGATATCAATGCTTTAGCATGCGCAATAATAAAGGCATCTTTGTATAAATGCCAGCATGATTCGTTTACATGTCTATAATTTAAACTAATCACTTCACAAAAGGTAAAAAAAGCGCTATTTGTTTATATTCTATAAAAAAACAGTAACGCTTTAGACACATATTATCTATTATTGTCACTGAACGGAAAGATTAAACACGAGGAAGTAATTATGAAGTTAATGTCAACAGAGCAAGTTGCTGAATTTTTAGGTGTAAAAGCAGAGCGCGTTAAACGCCTTGCTCGAGAAAGCCTATTAATCGCTAAATCAGAAGATGATAACGGCGAAATGCAATTTGACGCTGATGAAGTAGCAAAATACAAAGAGCTTGCGGAACGCTTTGGCGGACTTTAACCCTCCATTAAAGCAATAAGCTCATCCAGTTGCGCGCGCAATACAACAACCTGATTGTTTATAGCGCGTTGCTCATACCAACCTATACATAACAGTAAGTAAACTAACTGATAGCAATTGAGTTTATGCATAGATAAATAAAATTGTTCTGATAGGGTGTGCGTTTTGTAATTGTTAAGCAGAGCCTGCTTGCCTGAAGCATCTAATTTAAAACTAACTGCTAACGCAGCAAGATCAAAATACACATCATTTGTTTGAGCATACTCAAAATCGATTAAATAAACGCCTTGCGGGTTTACCACGATATTTTCTTTGACTAAGTCGTTATGGCAAAAGCCGCTATCTACGGGCATGTTGGCTATGCTTTTTAATGTCTTGTTTATGAGCTTTTCATACTGTTTAAACACTAATAAATGCTGATAGGCTTGCAATTCCAAAGCTATATTCATTGCCTCATTATTAGTTGTATACGCATGAAGCTTAACAAGTTTAGTCAGTAGCGGCATCGCCAAATAAGACTGAGCGACGTCGCCATCAATATAGTTAAAAGCTGCGCGCTTATTTTGCTTATCAAGCCAGATGGGAGTAGAGCAAACTTGTTGTTTACTGAGCTCATACTGGGCATGTAACCCTACTTGTGGCCAATACGATTTATAACACTTTAATAAATAAGCTTGGCTGTCAGTACGGATCAAAAAGTTATCGTTGCTTAAACCGTTAACCAAATACTCTGTTGAGGTTATTGTGCTCGGTACTAAAAACGCGCTACAAATATTAACTAACTGAGAATGCTGATTCATAGATTAAAGTTGCGCCATGGGCTTGGCTTGGCTTTGCTCGTATTCTTCGTACCACGTTTTAAATCCCCATGCTGCCATAACGGTATAAAATACAAATAAAACAAGGGTTGGGTAATAGCCTTTTTCATAGTACAAATACATAGAGGCCGCATCAATGACTATCCAATAGAGCCAATTTTCTAGTACTTTTTTAGCTACCAGATACGTAGTAACTACAGCAAAGCAAGTTGTGAAACTATCAAGATACGCAAAATCTGCATGCGTATAGTTTTGCATTACATAGCCAATTGCTAATGACACTAATGTAGTCAGTACAATTAAAATAATATGTCGGTTTACCGGCCAGGATGTAATTAGTCGCTGCGCTTGATTAGCCTTGCCTTTGCGCCACACGACCCAACCAAACACCGCCATATACATATAATAAAAGTTTAGTAACGACTCCATTAGCAGCGCGCCATTCCAATACATAATGGTATAAATAAGCGTACTAAAAAAAGCCGCAGGCCAGCACCATAAGTTCTCTTTAATGGCCAGTAATAAATACGCCATCGACAAAGCAACCGCAATATATTCCCAATGCGACATAGCAGTAAAACCACTGAGTATTTGCGTTACAAAATCCATCATTATAAAACGACCGTGTTTGTTAAGAGGTTATTCGGGAGATAAATCGCCCGAAATAAATTTACACACAAATATAGCTTTACCAAATTGCTCATATGAATGTTTAATTTCTGTGCTGATCACTTGCATAACTAGGTCATAATCACCAAATATTTGGGTCGACATCGTATTAGTGATCACTTTGAGTTCTTCGTAGGCATTAACTCTGTCGATAAAGCCTTTAATAAAAGGAATGTAATCTTGGTGGAGCGGGTATTTACTGATCTCTACTGATAATTTCATTTCAAACTCACCTTTTTAATTATTTGATTTCAACTAATCATTCAACGCAACTTAAATACAGTGTAAAATTACACTAACACTCAATTTAAATGAGCTCATTATGGCACGCAGAATTACCTACACTTTTAAAAATCAACCGCGCGAAATTAACTTCGCCAAAGATAAATACCACGATATGTATCAGGCTATTGCGGCTGCCGAAGGTATCGATTTAACTAACTACTTAAACATGGTACGCCAAATTGAAATGACCTCTAAAGGGTCATCGGCTGTGCGTAACTTTCGTGATCAAGAATTTGCTCGCATGGGCTTTAGCGATATTTACTTTATAAAAGAGTAACGATACCGATTAAATGAGCATCACGATCATTCTAGCAATGTAAACTTAATGGGTATTTTTAAAATAAATATTAGCGCTGGTACTCATAACTTACGCGCGGTGTAATATTACACAATAACTCGTAAGATATAGTATCAGCACATTGTGCAATTTCTTCTACCGGCAACTCAGGGCCCCACATTACTACCTCATCGCCGACTTTGATGCCATCAGCATTTTCACCAATATCAACACTGATCATATCCATAGAGATGTTGCCAGCAATACCATAACGTTTGCCAGCAATCACTACAGGGGTACCATGTTTAGCATGACGCGGATAACCATCACCATAGCCCATAGCAACCACTGCAAGCTTAGTTGGCTGAGCACTTTGCCAACTGCCACCATAACCAACACCTTGCGCAGCATCAACATCGCGAATTGCAATGACCTTAGTGGTTAAGCGCATCACCGGCTTAAGCTGATGATCTTTGCCTGAAGTGTTAAGCATTGGTGATACACCATACATCATCAAGCCTGGACGCACCCACTCGCCATGACCGGCAGGCCAAGCAATAATACCGGCCGAATTTGCTAAACAATGTGCTTGTTGTTTGCCTTGCACTAATGAATCAAACAAAGCAATTTGCTCAGCTGTTTTGGGATCATTAATATCATCGGCACTGGAAAAGTGCGTCATTAAATTGATTGTATCTTTAGCGTTATCAGTCGCTTGCAAGCGCTGATAAAAATCATTCAATTGCGTTGGTGCAACCCCTAAACGATGCATACCCGTATTGATTTTTAACCAGCAACTGATTGGTGCATCGAGCTTTGCATTTTCAAGTGCTCTGAGCTGGTTTTCATCATGGATTATGGTTTGAAAATTATTGGCTAATAAAATCGGCAAGTCATCTTGATGGAAAAAACCTTCCAACAACACAATAGGCTTGGTCAGCCCGCCTGCTCGCAGTGCGAGCGCTTCATCTATTCGTGCCACTGCAAATGCGTCGGCATCATTAAGGTGCTGCGCTATTTTTACTAAACCATGGCCATAAGCATTGGCTTTTAATACCGCCATAACTTTACTGTTAGGCGCAAACTGTCGCACTTGCGCTAAATTATGAGCAAGTGCTTGTAAGTTAATTTCGGCAATAGCTAAGCGCATTAGTAATCATCATCTACAGCAGGCCCCGCGTAATTATCAAAGCGAGAGAATTGACCTTGGAAGGTTAGGCGCACTTTACCAATCGGACCGTTACGCTGTTTACCGATGATAATTTCTGCAACACCTTTATCAGTACTGTCTTCGTTGTATACTTCGTCACGATAAATAAACATGATTAAATCGGCATCTTGCTCAATAGAGCCCGACTCACGCAAATCTGAGTTAATTGGGCGTTTATCAGCACGTTGCTCTAGGGTACGGTTAAGCTGCGATAGTGCAACAACCGGACACTGTAATTCTTTTGCTAATGCTTTAAGTGAACGTGAAATTTCGGCAATTTCTAAGGTACGATTATCTGACAAGCTAGGTACGCGCATTAATTGTAGGTAATCGACCATGATCATACTAATACCACCATGATCGCGGGCAATACGACGTGCACGTGAACGTACATCAGTGGGTGTTAAGCCTGAGGCGTCATCAACATACATTTTGCCTTTTTCCATGAGTAACCCCATGGTTGATGAAAGGCGCGCCCAGTCATCGTCATCTAGCTGACCAGTACGTACTTTGGTTTGGTTAATTCGGCCAAGGGACGCCAGCATCCTCATCATAATTTGTTCAGAGGGCATCTCTAGTGAGTAGATAAGTACAGGCTTGTCTTGGGTCATTGCTGCATGCTCAGCAAGGTTCATCGCAAAGGTAGTTTTACCCATCGATGGACGTGCTGCTACAATAATTAAATCTGAGGGCTGCAGACCAGTCGTCATTTTATCTAAATCAGCGTAACCTGTGCTTACACCGGTAACACCATCTTGTGGTGACTGATAAAGCTCTTCTATTTTATCAACGGTTTTTTCAAGTATGTTGTGAATGCTTTGCGGGCCATCACTACTTTTTGTACGTTGCTCAGCAATTTTAAATACTTTGCTCTCAGCAAAGTCGAGTAAATCGTGACTTGTGCGCCCTTCTGGGTTAAAGCCTGCCTCAGCAATTTCATTGGCGACACCAATCATTTCACGCACAACTGCACGTTCGCGTACAATGCTAGCGTAAGCATCAATATTAGCAGCACTTGGGGTGTTTTTAGCTATTTCGGCTAAATACGCAAAGCCACCAATCCCTGAAAGCTGATTATTTTTTTCTAAACTTTCAGAAATAGTAATTAAATCAATCGGATCGCCAATTTCAGCCAGTGCTGTCATTGCCTCAAAAATAAGCTTATGGGTACGGGTATAAAAGTCCTGTGACACAACAAGTTCAGCTACGCGATCAAATGCTTGATTATCAAGCATTAAACCACCTAAAACAGATTGTTCAGCTTCTATTGAATGGGGAGGAACTTTAAGAGTGTCGACTTGCTTATCTGGTTTGGCCATAACTTCACAGTACTAAAATTGAATGGCTCTATTCTATCGACTTGGCGGGGCTGTGCAAATAGCAAAGCAGGAAATCTTTCCTGCTTTTTGTAACTTAAAATAAAATGGATGATTATTGACGCTTAAGTCCAATCGTCCCACTTATGGTATTCATTTCTACACTGGCATCGGTGCCATTAGTATTAAACTTAATTCCACTTGCTGGGCCATATTTGGCTTTTTGCACTTGGTCGCTCGTTAGCTGGTTGTCAATTTTACCGCCGGCATGGGCTTGCACTTCAAATTGTGCCGATAAATCAGCTGGAAAGTAAAACTCAGCATTGCCACTTACAGATTCAAAACTTACATCAGCATCACTTAAAAGGCGATTAATACGCACTTCAACTTCGCCATTTACAGTGCTTATTTGTAACTCTTTGATTGCATCGAAGGTAAGATTGATATCACCGTTTACGTTTTCTAAGCGAATATCATTGGCAGTCGAGTTTGATTTTATATTCCCATTAACCGCATTAAAACGAACTTCTCCGTTAGATTGCTGATCATCAATTGCGCCATTTACAGTTTCAAATTGCACTTTACCACTGAGGTTTTTTGCGTTGATGTCACCGTTAACACTAGTAAGCTTAATATCGCCGTTAAGATCATTTACTGTAATGGCGCCATTGACTACATCAATTTCAGTGCCTCTTTTTAACTCTTTTGCAGTTACCGAAGCGTTAACCCCAACATACTCCAGCGCACTGCTTTGCGGCATGAAAATAGTTAGCGTTGAGCCATTATTGTTATTATCCCAGTTTGAAAGATCAGGCATTTTTACAATAAACTGAGTTTTATTACCCTGTGTTTTAAGAGTGTAGCCTTGTGCTTTATCATCAAGCTCGCCGCTCACTTTAAATTGATTTTTCTCCCAGCCCATAATATTTACATTGCCGCGCTGATTTTCTATATGAATAACGCCACCGTTTGGTACTTCAATTTGTTGTTCTATTTTTTCACCGGCAAATACAGCCATTGGTAATAAAGCGATTCCAAGTATTATTGCTTTCATTTATTTCTCCTAGATTTGTTGCCAACGCGGTGCATGCACCTTGTTAATTAAGTCGAGCTGTTGTTGATATACTTGCGCTAACATAGACAGTAGCGCCTTATTTTGTGGTTCATTTTCAAGTGTTTGCTTTATAGCCTGCTCAGCATCTTCAAGTTCTTGTAGCTGCACTTGCCAGTTATCTGTTAGTGCCGCTTGGCTTTGGTATTGAACAAGTAAATTTTGTTTTTGCTTAGTAAAAAAATCACTCATCGCCACAGCGGTATTTGTCTCTGGAGATGTAAAAAACACCATAGTGCTAACCAAAGCAGCCACACAACATGCCGCAATAGCAGTTAGCTTCGGCCAAACTACACTCTTAACTGTACTTGCCTGCTTATTAGTCATTATGGCGCGCTCAATCCCATCCCAGAGCTCTTTATCGGGTGTTATATTTTTATTTAATTGTGTTAGCGACTCATTTAAGTAGTCATCAAAATTTGTTTTACTCATTTTCGTACCACTGTTTTAATAATTGCCTTGCACGATGATATTGCGCCTTACTAGAGCCTACAGCCATGCCTAGCAAGGTTGCTATTTCTTCATGCCTATAACCTTCAACGGCATACAGTACAAATACCATTCTTGCGCGCTCAGGCAGCCTAACGATTAATTTATCTAAGCTATTTAAGCCATTGCAGTCATTTGCAGATTGCTCATCCATACCGCTTTGTTCAAAGCTAATAACTTTATTAAGCCAATGTTTTTGCTTACGCACATAGCTAATAGCAATATTACTGGTGACACTGTAAAGCCAGGTAGAAAATTGCGAACGCCCATCAAATTGCGCTATTTTGTGCCATACCTGTACAAATACTTCTTGAGTTGCATCTTGCGCATGCCCCTCATCGGCAATTAGCCTCAGGCATAAGCCATAAACTTTTGCTTTATGCATGTCATAGAGCGCTTTATAGGCTAACTGGTCGCCGTTTTTAACTTGATCAATAAGCATTTGCTGCACTTGATCAGTTATTGGCTGATTAGCGTCCATTAACATCGCAAATTTTTCCTGTTTATAATTATGTAATTGCAATTTAACTTATTAGACGCGAGGAGAAATAGAAAGGTTTAAATGAAATAAAATTTTTTTTGAAAATAAAGGTTTAACTTAGAAAAGTGTTTGATTTAATCCACAACAAACAATTTATTACTTTGGGTTATAAATTTTAGATACAAAAAAACCGTGCAAAGCACGGTTTTTTTTAACTTAATTTTAAAAATTAAGCTTCAGCAATAACGATTACTTTAATAGTAGCTGTTACGTCTGAGTGTACTGCGATTGCAACGTCAAATTCGCCAGTCTCACGGATAGTACCTAGAGGTAAACGAACTTCTGATTTAGCAACTTCAACACCAACAGCTGAGATAGCGTCAGCGATGTCACGAGTACCGATTGAACCGAATAATTTACCTTCGTCACCAGCTTTAGATACTAATGTAACTTCTGCTAATGCTTCAAGTTTGTCAGCGCGTGCTTGTGCTGCAGTTAACTGTTCAGCGATTTTTGCTTCTAGTTCTGCGCGACGTGCGTCAAACGTTTCAATGTTTGCTTTAGTTGCAGGAACTGCCTTACCTTGTGGGAAAAGGAAGTTACGTGCGAAGCCAGATTTAACAACAACCTGGTCACCTAGGCCACCTAGGTTAGCGATCTTATCTAGTAGAATAACTTGCATGTTTCTACACCTTTTAAAAACGTGTTAATCCGCTGCTTACTTATGTAAGTCAGTGTATGGAAGAAGGGCTAAGTAGCGAGCACGCTTAATAGCAGTTGCTAGCTGGCGCTGGTATTTAGCGCTAGTACCTGTGATACGGCTAGGTACGATTTTGCCACTTTCTGTAACATAGTTTCTAAGAGTAGCTAGATCTTTGTAATCGATTTGTTGTACGCCTTCCGCTTTAAAGCGGCAGAACTTACGACGTCTGAAATAACGTGCCATGAGATTAATTCCTCAAATAATTCTTTCTATATGCTGAGCATGCAAAACCAATTGGCTAAGGCCGTTACGACCTTCGTGGCGATTTAAAAAACCACTCACTTGCAATGCCTGCCCAACGTGCAAATGTTGAGTCTGTTGTTGCATTTGCTTACCACTGGCAACCACCTGAAGCCTCACATAACTATTACGGTTAAGATCTGCTTCAACTTGCATTGATTTATGTTCTACAACAAAAATACAATGCGGTATGCCCGCGGGGCTTTGGCTAAACTTGGGTGTTTTACAAACAACCCCCGATATAACCAGCTGATTCGTATATGGGCTAACCATTATATTAACTGCTGACTACGTGCCATGCTAGGACTCAAAACAATTAAGCAGCTGGTGCTTCTTTCTTCTCTTCTCTTACAAGAGGAGACGCTTCAGTTACAGCGTTTTTAGTACGCATAACTAAGTTACGAAGCACTGCATCGTTGTAGCGGAAAGTAGTTTCTAGCTCGCTGATTACTTCAGTTGGTGCTTCAACGTTCATAAGAACATAATGAGCTTTATGAAGCTTGTTGATTGGGTAAGCCAGTTGACGACGGCCCCAGTCTTCAAGACGGTGGATAGTACCACCTGCTTCAGTGATAGAACCAGTATAACGTTCGATCATACCAGATACTTGCTCACTCTGATCAGGGTGAACCATGAATACGATTTCGTAATGACGCATGGATATTCCTTACGGTTAATAGAGCCTTCTACCGTTTCGGCCGGTCGGTTTAAGGCAAGGAATTAATAGTTTAAAAGCCGAAATGAGCGCGCATTTTACGCTTAGTAGGATAATTAAGCAAGCAGGTTTTTTAAGCTTTAATAGATAAGCGTTAAAGGGTTCGGGGTTCCAAGATAAGTGTTTAATATTTACGAGGTAGACGTCGAGCTTGAAAAGCATAGCTTTAAATTATTTAAGCTCTACATTTGCTTCTAAAATATAAACATTTACTCAAACCTAAAGCCGTGCAATTATTGAGCAACACATTATTTAATAAGGATATTTATGAAGCTTTTACTATCGCTTGTGTTAATACTTACTTTTAGTACACCTGTTTTAAGCTATGCAGACACCGCTACAACCGACATAACCGTGGGTAAAAAGGTCATTCTACAATCAAAAATACTTAACGAAGACAGACCTATCAGAATATTCATACCTGACAATGTAAAAGACGATCAGCCGCTCTATGTTATTTATTTACTTGATGGTGTTGAGCACTTTCATACGGCGTCTGGCGTTATAAAATCTCTTGTTGATTACGAGCAGATACCTAATGCAATGCTTGTTGCTATTGATACAACCAACCGTGTTCGTGATTACTTACCTAAAGTACAAAGTGAGCCTAAAACGGAGTTTCAAACCTTTGTTAAAAATAAATGGCCTGACGCAGGGCAAACCGATAATTTTTTAAAGTTTGTGTCTGATGAGCTCATGCCCTATATAAATAGCAACTACCCAACTAATGGTTACAACACCTTAATTGGTCATTCTAATGCTGGTACATTAGCGCTTTATACTTTAGTTAATCAGCCGGAATTATTTAACAACTATATAGCCATAAGCCCAAATAGTTGGTGGAGTGATGAAGAGTTAAAAAGTAATATCACTAAATACACTAAAAACCCTAAAGGCGCTCAAGCGTTATTTATTAGTGTAGCAAGTGAAGGCGCACGCTTTTATACAGGTGCATTAAATACTTTAGTAAATTTAGAGCAACAAATGCCCACGCAGCTAAAATGGGAATATAAGCATTACCCCTCTTTTACTCATATGGGCACCATACTTCCAGCACTTAGCGATAGCCTAATTCACTTATTTAGCGACCTAATATTTAAAGTGACTGACGAGCACGGAAAATTTGCGGATGTATCATTGATTACCGGTTATTACCAAGCACTTAGTGATAAGTACGGATTTGAGCTTAAAATTCCACAAGATGTGTACGTAGAATTTGCTCATAGCCAGCAGAAATTTGGCAACACTAAAAAAGCGATAACAACACTTAAACACTTTACTCGCGATTACCCTAATGCTGCTTACTCTCACATGCGATTATCGCAAGGCTACACTGCTAATAAACAGTTCAAAGAGGCATTCACTAGTATGAAACACGCACTAGAACTTGCTAAACAGAACTCGCGTGACCCGCTGTTAATCGATGCACTGCAAGATATGTTGAATGAAGTACAAGAAAATTTGTAGCTCATTAATTTAAAAGCATTACGAGCTTCGATCGTCGCGTCAGCAAACTGTAAGCCTACACTAAAGAAAGCATTAGCCTATAAAAAAACCGATGCTTAAACTAAACATCGGTTTTTCTTTGGCTGAAAGCTGACAGCTAAAAACTGACCGCTTGTCTTTATCACTTCCCTATCGCTTCTTTAGCGAATAGGTGTTTGATTGGGCCTAAGTTATCAACGAGTGAAAGCCCTACTCCACGAATCAGCTTTTTAACTGGGTTTGCGCCTTCAAATAGCTCTTTTAGCCCTTGCATCATGGCGATGTGTTTTTGTGCGTCGAGCTTGCGGGTACGCTCGTAATCACGCAGTGTCCGCGTACTTGCAAACTCCTCGCTATCTCTTGTTAATAACTCAATTAAATAAGCGGCATCTTTTAGGCCCAAGTTCATACCGAGCCCTGCTAATGGATGAATGGTATGCGCTGCATCGCCCATTAACACCACGTTGCCATTGACCCATTGTTGGGCGTAACGCATTTTAAGTGGGAACGCGACGCGCTTACTTTGCACTTCACATAAACCACACTGCCCATCTATGGCAGCCATAACTGCTTTATTAAAGGCGGTGTCGTCCATTGCTAACAATTCATCGCAATGATTCGGGCTAGTTGACCACACAATTGAATGAGTATGCTCATCGCTTAGTGGTAAAAACGCTAACGGCCCGGTTGGTAAAAACACTTGGCGTGCGGTATTTTTGTGTGACTCTTTGGTTTTAACTGTCGCGACTAAAGCATGGTGATCGTAATCTTTAAAGCTCAGCGCCATATTAAACTGTTTACGAATCGCTGAATTTGCGCCATCAGCCGCCACCAGCAACTTAGCAATAATAGGTTCGCCAGTTTTTAAATTAATAAATACGTCAGACTCACTTTGATGTATTTGCTGATACTCGGTATTAAACATGAGTGTGGCATTACTTTGTTGCTCAAGCTCTTTTATTAGTGCAAAGCGAATAATGTCGTTTTCAACTATGTGCCCTAAATGGTCAAGCTCAAGTTGCTCGTTATTAAAGGCTATTTTTCCAAAGCTATCGGCATCGCGTACATCCATGTGCGTATAAGCACAAGCACGCCCAGCTATTATGTGTGGCCATACATTTAACTGCTCGAGCAATGTTTGGCTGGCAATGCTTAGTGCACTAACTCGTAAGCCATAATCATCGCTCGGTGGAGCTTGAGCTGGCGCTGCATCTAACACAAACACGCTAATATTCGCTTTAGCAAGCCCAAGTGCCAGCGTTAACCCAACGCAGCCACCACCCACTATACAAACCTGTACTTGTTTCATAAACGTGTACCTTGTTTAACTTGACCCATTAATTGTTTTGCTAATGGGGCTTTGAATGCGGGGAATAAATCCATTGAAAATAGCCCAATACTGCGACCAAGCGCTAACACCCGTGATGAGTTTGAAAAAAGTCGAACCAAGGCATCGGTCAATGTCATAACGGTGTTTATATCATCACTGCGCTTGATTGAATATTGACGAGTAAAAGCATAGCTACCTAAATCATGTTCACTGTTTGCAATTAAGTTACTCAGCACTTGTACATCTCGCAACCCTAAATTAAAGCCTTGTCCTGCAATAGGATGAATGGCGTGTGCCGCGTTGCCTATCACCACTGTGCGGTGCGTCGTTAATGACTCTATTTGCCCATAAACCAGTGGGTAACTAGCGCGCATACCGACTTTTATAAACTGTCCTGCACGATAACCAAAGGCAATTTGCAGCGCACTTATAAAGTCTGGTTCACTTAGCGACATATACTGCTCAATATGTTCTTGGCGCATACACCATACTAACGAATAGCGGTTTTTACTCATGGGTAATAAAGCCATTGGCCCATTTTGGGTAAACCGCTCAAACGCCTGATGATGGTGTCCACCAGCGACTTCTATATTGGCAATAATCGCACCTTGTTCATAAGGCTGGGTATTGAAGCCGAGCCCCAATAAATTACGAGTTGGCGACTGTGCACCGTCAGCAATCACCAACAGCTTGGCACTGAGTTTTTCACCACTTTGTAGTGTAAGTTCATTACTATCGGCGTTTTGTTTTATCGCTGTTACGCTATCTGGGCAAAAAAGCGATATGTTTGATTGCATTAAGCGCTGATGCAGCACTCTGCCAAATGGGTTTACCTCTACTACATAACCTAATGAGGGTTTTGCAAACTCCTCACACTGTATATGGGTTTTACCAAAGTGCCCTTTGTCTGACACACTCACTTTTTTTATGGCCGCAGCATAGGGAGCGTTCATTTCAAATAAATTGAGGCTTTGTAAATACTCTACCGATTGCTGGGCAAGTGCGATGCTTCTGTCATCAAAGCTTGGATGATAATCTGTGGTTACTTGATTTGCTTCAACCACGGCAATATGTAGGCTGGGATTTTTTTTACTTATACTCAGAGCACAACTTGCGCCGACTAAACCACCACCAATTACTACAACATCAAACTGCTTAGCCACTTTTATCTCCAAGCTTATGCGTTTTTAGCGCTTTGCATTAGCGCTTCTATTTCACTAATTGTTTTAGGCACGCTAATGGTTAAGTTGTCGTGACCCGACTCAGTTACTAATAAGTTATCTTCAATACGAATACCTATACCTTGGTATTTTTGAGGCGCATTTGAGTCTTTACTAATATATAGCCCAGGCTCAATGGTTAGCACCATACCCGGCTCTAAGACACGCTCTTGGTTATTAACCTTGTAATCGCCCACATCATGAACATCAAGTCCTAACCAGTGACCAAGGCCATGCATGTAGTATTCTTTACAGGCACCTTGTGCCATTAACTCATCAAAATCGCCGGTTAAAATACCTAAATCGAGTAACCCTTGGGTTAGTACTTGCATAGCGAGTTTATTTGCCTGAGATAAAAGGCCACCGGGTTTTATTTCGCTAAAAGCGACTTCTTGCGCTTTGAGTACAATATTATAAAGCGCAGCTTGCTCAGTGCTAAATTTACCGTTAACGGGGAAAGTACGCGTTATATCGGCAGCGTAGCCTTGTAGCTCACAGCCTGAATCAATCAGCACTAAATCGCCATTGTTCAATACATCGCTATTTTGGGTGTAGTGCAAAATATTGGCGTTATCGCCACTGCCGACAATAGTGCCATAAGCAGGATATGGCGCACCGTTCATTGCATAGTGATGATGAAGCTCTGCCTCTAGTTGAAACTCGGTTGCGCCAACGTGGGAAAAACGCATGGCTCGCATGTGTGCTCGAGCGCTTATTTCACAGCCCTCACGCATAATGTTAATTTCGCCTGGCGATTTAAATAAGCGCATTTCATGCAATAAAGGGCGAATATCTTTAATTGTACTCGGTGCTGTATCCCCTTTTTTAGGGGTACTGCGCAAAGTGTTAAGCATTGAAAATACTTTGCCATCAAAGGCAGGATACATCCCTTGTGCATAAAATAAAATCTGTTGGCCGTTCACCAAATTCAATAATTGTTCATTTAGCTCACTAAGTGCATAAGTTTTGTCGAATAAGTATTCGCTTTGTGCTTTTTCAAAACCAATGCGTCTGCCGTGCCATACCTCTGCAAGTTTGTCTTTATCTAAACAAAATAATAGTGAGGGTGTATCACTGTTTTTGCAAAGCACCAACACGGCATCGGGTTCGTTAAAACCAGTTAAGTAAAAAAAGTCACTGTCTTGTCGAAACGGATAATGAGTATCACGGCTACGCGTTAGCTCTGTTGCAGCGGGAATTATAGCAATACTGTTATTATCCATTGCCGCCAATAAACGCTCGCGGCGCGCTTTAAACTCTGACTTTTGTATTTCAACCATTAATAACTAACCCATTACTTTTATTGTGTTGCTCAATTAATGCAGTGTTTTTTTGTTGCTTTGTGGGTTTTGCTCTTTGCCAAGTTCAGCAAAACACAGTAACGCCGATACGCGTACGTACTCAATCACTTCATGCAGTGCTTGGCTATCTTCTTCGGTTTCTTCAAAGGTTGTATCAAGGCGCGTAATTTCGCTAAAGTCGCTAATCACTTCTTTTACATCTGCCGACAGCTTGCCATAGTCTTTTTGCTTTAAGCCAAAGCCCAGCATAAACCCAGCTACCCATGATACGAGCCCATTGGCTTGATCGATGAGTGTTTCGTCATCACTCGGTAAAAACAAATCAAATTGAAACTCTTCATTGTTAAAGCTTTCAACAACTTGTTGATAAACTTTACCAAAAAACTGTTTTAAATCGTTGCTAAACGACTCGCCATCATTAAATACGTCGCTCAGTAAGCCTAAGTATTCTTTATCGTCAATGCTTAGCCCACAAGCAAGTAAGCCGCTAATAACGCCATGCGCTTCAGCAGGTGATACAAATATTTCGTTTTTCTCTAAAAGAAGTTGGGCTTTTTCGTAATCTGGTAAGTTATTCATAATGACGTCTTCGCTTTGCTAATTAAAGCAATGCTACCACTCGATAAAAAGCAACTCCAATGAATTCTATGACTGAGGTCAAAAGCAAGCGATTGAAAAGCAAATTGAGTTCAAAAAGCAATCTTAAAAGTAAATATAAGATTAAATTTGCAGGAAAACTGAGCGAACAGTTTAATTTTTTACGATTGGGGTTTAAGGATTGGAATATGTCTTATATACTAAATTTGTTCCCTGGGGTGCAGGAGCTTGGTTAAGTCCCTGAGCCGATAAATTTTATACCAGGATTTTTGTTCGTTTACTATTGTGCAAGCTCGGCATGTACCGAGAAGCCTACGGTAAACCGCAGATTTCCGCCCTGAAACCTCAAGGTTTCAGGACTGACACCGGGCACCGCATTCTCGGGGAACACCTTCCTTTATAGCTTAGGTTCTAGGTTCTCAAGCATTTCTTTTTAACTAAACATTCCCTATCTTTCGTCTTTAAATATATCGAACTGCGCCTCCACAGCCCGATATTAAACTTGTTTCTAACACCTATCCCTTTGTCTTTTTAATGCCTAACACTACTTAAACCAACCTTGAAAGCGCTCCATCAGCATATAGTTAACGGGAACAAGTAATAAGGTTATAAAAGTCGCAAATATAATCCCAAAACCTAGGCTTACTGCCATAGGAATTAAAAACTGCGCCTGAGTCGCCTTTTCAAACAGCAGCGGCATTAAGCCTATAAAGGTGGTTAAACTAGTTAGCATAACCGGGCGAAAACGCGCTACGCCGGCGGTTTTAACAGCTTCCATTAAATCGAGCCCTTCACTGCGTTTTTTATTAATAAAATCAACCAATACTAACGAGTCGTTCACCACGACCCCAATTAACGCGAGCATTCCCAGCAAACTCATAATGGTAAGCTCCATAGTCATGATCCAATGGCCAATTACTGCGCCAATCATGCCAAAAGGAATAATGCTCATCACCACCAGTGGCTGTAAGTACGATTTAAAGGGAATTGCGAGCAACCCATAAATTACAAAAAATACAAATACCATTCCCCACAATAATGAACCAAACGATTCGCGCTGCTCTTTGGCTTCACCTTCTAATGAATGGCTTACACCTGGGTATTGTTGCACAAGTTCATCTAAGTAGGTTTTTAAATCAGCTTGAAGCACGGTCATATTGGTATCGGTTTTTTCTACATCCGCCGACACATTAAGAGTACGGTAACGATCAATACGGGTAATGGTTGATGGGCTTTGACCCGGTACTAAAGTGGCCACGTGTGACAGCGGCACTCGCCCACCATTAGGTGTTTGTATTAATATATCTTTTAAATCAGCAACTGAGCGTCTTTCATCTATAGGTAAGCGCACCATAACGCGCACATCATCACGCCCGCGTTGAATGCGCTGTACTTGTACACCAAAAAACGAGTTACGCACTTGTCTTGATACATCAACTCTATTTAATCCAAGTGCAAGCCCTTGCTCTGTTAGCTCTATTTGTAGCTCTTCTTTACCATCAGACATGCTATCGGCAATATCAAACACGCTTGGATAAGTGGCCAATCGTTGTTTAATTTGCTCAGCCACTGTTTGCAGTGTGGTTATGGAATTACCCGATAATTGAATATCAATTGGGTTTGAGCTTCTACCTATTTCTGCTCTAAATGTGAGACTTTCAGCCCCTGGGATCACCCCTATTAATTGCCGCCACTCTTTTACCAACTCACGCGAACCAATATCAGACTCTCGTTGTTCTGCTGGGGTGATTTCAAAGCGCACACTACCCGAATTAGCCGCACCGCCTCGCCCGCCAGTGCTGGCTAAAATATTAAGGATAATACTTTGCCCTGTTTCTTCATCTTGATACTTACGCTGAAGCTCTCTGGCTTTATCTGACATATCAATAATGTATTTATTCGTGACTTCAAACGGTGTTCCCGCAGGAAAAGTTAAATTAACCCGAACTGTTTCACTGGGAATACGTGGGAAGAAAATAAACTTAGTCCAACCACTGGTGATCATGGTTAAAATAATTAAAAACACGCCCATAAATAAACTGACTGTGGCCAGTTTGTTGCGTAGCGCTAGCCCTAATACGGGTTGGTAATATTTTAAAATGGCATGCTCAAAACCATCAGCAAAACGTTGTTGGAGTTGCTCTAATTTAGAACCTTTGCCTTTTTGCTGGCGCAGTTTGATATATTTTAAATGCGCTGGCAGCACAAATTTAGATTCAATCAATGAAAACAATAATACCGGAATAACCACCACCGGTATTTGCGCAAAAATAGCGCCTCGCGCGCCTTCTATAAAACCTAACGGTAAAAAAGCGGCCACGGTGGTTAACACGCCAAATGTAACTGGCGTGGCTACTTCTTGAGTTCCTTTTATAGCAGCCTCTTCGCCCGATTTGGCGGTTTTTAAATGGGTATACACGTTTTCACCGGTAACAATAGCATCGTCCACCACAATCCCTAGCACCAATATAAAACCAAATAAGCTGATCACATTTATGGTCACGCCAAAGGCGGCCATTGCCATAAACGCGCCCATAAATGAAACCGGAATACCAATAAATACCCAAAACGCGATGGCAGGTCTTAAAAATAAAGTCAGTAACCCCAGTACCAAAATACCGCCCTGTAAAGCATTGCTAGTTAGGGTAGCAATACGGCTTTTTACTACCTCAGAGTCATCATCCCAATAGCTTAAATAAAACCCTTGCGGTAAATTAGCTTGCTCACTGGTAATATAGTTTTTAACTGCATCGGCCACTTCTATCGCACTTTGCGGACCAATGCGGTACACATCGATAAATGCGGCTTGTTTGCCATTAAAGCGGGTGCGCACGGGGGTTTCTTCAAAATCATCGTTAATGGTTGCAATATCACTTAAGCGAATAATAGTGCCATCGGCTTGATTTTTTATCACAATGCTTGCAAATTCATCTTTGCGGTAAGCTTGCCCTTTAGAGCGAATAAGTACATCGCCGCCCTCTGTTTTAAGGTTTCCCGCTGAAATATCAGAACTTGAATTGGCAATGGCACTGGATATTTGCGCCAAGGTTAAATCGTATTGGCGCAGCGTATCTTGGCTTACTTCGATTGCCAGCTCATAATTACGTACGCCACTAAGTTCAACTTGGGTAATCGCCGGAATACGCAGCAATTCATCACGGACTTGCTCTGCATATTCTAGGGTTTCTTTTTCGTTGTAGTCACTTGAAACAGTGACTGCTATTACTTCACGCTTACGCTGGATTAACCCTATTACTGGTTTTTCTGCATCGGCTGGAAAGGTATTAATGGCATCGACACGGCTCTTTATATCCGCTAACAATTCACGCTCGTCATAGCCAGTATCAACCTCAACGCTTACTTGTGATGACCCCTCAGAAGAGCGGCTCGATATTTGTTTAATACCTTCGAGATCTTGTAATGCTTCTTCTATTCGTATGGTGACCCCTTTTTCAGCATCTTCTGGGGTTGAACCACGTAAACTCACACTAATATTTATACGATCAGAAACAAACGAGGGAAACACCTCTAACGGTAACTTAGAAGACAGGCTGAATAGGCCGCCCAACACAATACTAATTAGCAATAAGTTGGCAGCCACATGGTTACGAGTAAACCAAGCGATCATGGCTGCTCTCCTGTTTTTTGTGCTTTAGGAGTCGCATCCATTATCTGCACTGGCGTACCTGAACTCACTTGCCCCAGTGGCGTCAGTACTAATTGACTACCCGCTTCAAGACCTTTACTCACAATGCCTTGCAGCGCATTTTGCCACGCTAAAGCAATATTTTTACGCTGTAGTGTGCCATTTTCAACCACATAAACATAACTGCCTTGATATATCGCACTATTGGGAATAACGAGTACCTGAGAGGCGACTTTGCCATTAATTTTAGCTTTAACGTATTGTCCTATTTTTACTGGGTATTGATTATCACTGGTTGATTTATAAGGGTCATTAATTTTAGCCACCACATACAATTGCTGAGCACTTTCATCTATTGCGCCCTCAGTACGAATAAGTTGGCCTTGCCATTGTTGCTCGCCAATTAAATCTGAAGTGAAATTAACCGCTGAGCCACGCTGATTTTTAGCACCATCTCGATATTGCTCAGGTAAATTAATAAAAGGCAGATCTTTATTCTTTATCGGTAAGCGTATTTCAACACTGTCGGTTGCATAAATTGTCGCTAACTGCATATTGTTAGATACCACCTGACCTAAGTCAACGCTGCGGTTTAATACTCGCCCAGCATAAGGGGCTTTAATTTTAGTACGTTCAAGATTTAGTTGCGCTTTTTCCAATTGTGCTTGTGCTGACAAAACCTGTGCTTGCGCTGCAGCTAGCTGTGGCTTTCTAAGTACTAAAATACTCGGTTCAGACTCATTGCCTAAACGTTGCCAATCAGTAAGCGCTTGTCGGCCTCGTGCTTGCTCTTCTAATAAGTTTTGCTCGGCATTGAGCAAATTAGCTTGTGCTGATTTAACTTCCGCTTTTAAATCGCGATCATCTAGCTGAAGTAACACATCGCCTTTTTCAAAAAAGCCGCCTTCGCGGAACTGCTCATTTATATCAATAATCAGCCCAGAAACCTGAGCCACCAACATACTTTGAGTCCGTGGTTTAACCGTACCAAAGCTATCAATTTCAACGGGGTAGTCAATTAACTGCAATGGTTTTACCGCTACATTAATTTTTGCTTTTGGCGGTGCTGAAAAACGTGATGCTTTAGGCGGGTTTCCCTTAATAAACATCACCAAAAAAATGGTCGCTATAATGATAGCAGCGGGAACAATTATTTTTTGTTTGTTTAGTTTCATAGTGCTTGCTCATCCTGTGCGGATCTTGATTTTGCAAAGTCGCCCCCAAGAGCAACATGTAATTTAATGCGATTTGTGAGTAATTGGTTTTTAATTTCAATCAGTGAACTTTGTGCATCAAACGAGCGTGCTTGTGCATCTAATACGGTGGTGTAGCTCACTAAACCACTTTGATATTGTTCAAACGATAATTGCTCTGCTGCTAAGGCATTTTCTTGTGCCTGCAAGGTGCTTTGGTAGCGTGCCTTTAAAGATTGTTGTTGGGTAATAGCATTTTCAACATCACCAAATGCATCATATAAAGATTGCAGATAGGCTTGCTCTTGCTTTTGCGTTTGTAAACTGGCTATTTCCTCGTTCGCAGCGAGTCGCCCAGCGTCAAAAATAGGCGCTGAAATGCTACCAATAAGTGACCACGCAAGACTTGAAGCAGAAAATAAGTCGCTTACCCTGTTAGTGCTATCGCTTAAACCTGCCGCTAAATTTAAACTCGGAAAACGCTGTTTATGCGCATACGCAAGCGAAGCGTCGCTGGCTAATAACTGATACCAACTAGCACGCAACGCAGGTTTGCGAGTAATAAGCTCCGACGGTAAACCAAGAGGAATGTCGTCATTAATTACAGGTAGGTCGTTATTCGCTGCTATCAATCCTTTTGGATACTCCCCCAATAAACGCTCAAGGCTACGTGCAGCTTGAGTCAAATTTGCTTTTTGGGTTGCTATACGGGAGCGTTCATTGTTTAACTCATTGCGAGCTAAATAAACATCTAACGCTTCATTTAAACCTTGGCGATAACCCGACTCAATAATCTCAAGGTTTTGCTGGGCGTTAGCTTCTCTGCGCTTAAACAAATCAAGTAATTGCTCTGCACTGATTAAGTTAAACCAATTTGTTATAACATCTGCAATAAGCTGTTGTTTAGTTTGCTCATAGCGAGCTTGCTGAGCAAGGTAGTTGAGGTTGTCTCTGCGCTTTGCATCAGAGAGTTTACCCCATAAATCAATTTCATAGCCTAACTCTAACGATACAGAGCTTGAGTTATTATAACTAACCGGACGATTATCTTTGCTCCGTCCTACTCGCGTTGAAATATCTAAACTGGGCCATAAAGCGGCACCGGTGACAATTAATTGCTGTTTTTGTATTTCTACATCAAAACGGTTTTGCAATAGTTGCTGATTGTTTTTTAGCGCTTGAGTAACTAGCTGCTTTACTGTTGGTGAAGCAAGTTTATTAAACCATGTGTCGTTGACAGCAACTACTGATTCAACAGCTGTTTGTTGCCACTGTTCTGGAAGTGTATTCGGTGCTTGCTCACGCAGTTGCGGGTTTAAGTTACTCGCACAACCACTTAGCAGCATAATACTTATTGCCAATAAAGATGGCTTATATTGCCACATCATTTTTAAACCTGATTAATGCTATTTATGAATGTTATTCAAGCACTTTAGCAAACGTTGCTCAATTGACTTTACATAACATTACATACTTTGCGATGAAATTATAAGTGCCGTAGATACGCCAAGTATTAACATATTGATCACAAATTAATAAACAACCTAATTTTTAGCCAAAAAAGCTGAATAAAGTTCTCAAAGAGGTACGAAAAGGACAGAGGGACTTACTGTTTATGACGTGCTGGAAAAATAGAGCAGGATAGAAAAAACTTAGAAACAAAAAAGCCCCGCATATGCGAGGCTTTGTATAAATGGTGCCTCGACCCGGAATCGAACCAGGGACACGAGGATTTTCAATCCTCTGCTCTACCAACTGAGCTATCGAGGCACTTAAACAGTGCAAATAGTTAAATTAACTATTTAAATAAATGGTGCCGACTAACCGAGTCGAACGGTTGACCTACTGATTACAAGTCAGTTGCTCTACCAGCTGAGCTAAGTCGGCACACTAAACTGTGTGCTAAGGCACTTTATCAATTTTAAAGATTGATAACTTTTAATAAATGGTGCCTCGACCCGGAATCGAACCAGGGACACGAGGATTTTCAATCCTCTGCTCTACCAACTGAGCTATCGAGGCACTTAAACAGTGCTAGTGAACTGCTTTGAGCAATTTCACTTTTATAAATGGTGCCGACTAACCGAGTCGAACGGTTGACCTACTGATTACAAGTCAGTTGCTCTACCAGCTGAGCTAAGTCGGCACACTAAACTGTGTGCTAAGGCACGTGTAATAACGTTTAATCTTATGATTTTAAACACTATTACTTTAATAATGGTGCCTCGACCCGGAATCGAACCAGGGACACGAGGATTTTCAATCCTCTGCTCTACCAACTGAGCTATCGAGGCACTTAAACAGTGCTAATTAAAAATCTTAACGGATTTTTAATGCAATTCCCAGCTAGCTCTACTGACTGGCTATCTGGGCGTGCGGCGTATTAAACGAGTTTTGCCCCTACAAGTCAACTTTTTTTTTATTCTTTATAATCGTTTGAACGGTTTTCAAACAACTCGAGGCTATTTTCGTTAATACAGTGTATTTATCCAACAAAAGAGTTTAAAAAACGTAGTGAATTATTTTTTTTAGGTGTTACGATTGAATAATAACTTTCGGTACAGGCTTACCGTTTTAATAATAAGACCACAGGAAAACTCATGCAGAGCAAGCCCTCTTCAGCAATAAAAGGCCTACTACCTTTATTCTTAGTTAGTAACCTTATAATAACCGCATTATTTGTAGTCGCCTTTGTGCTTTATTCACAAAGTAATGCTGATAACAATGCATCTGCTCCAACCTCTACTTTATCGTTAACAAAACTTGCTGAGCGTCTTGATCAGCCTTTAGCAGAAGCATTAACAATATACGAGCAAGACAAGGTCACGCAATTACTCGATATGACCACCTTACTCAATGATGATTATAAATATACGCTCCACCGTTTTAATGCCAATAATCAAGCCGAGTTAGTTTATAGCAATAACAGTAAAGCAATTGCGCCTTTAGCTGTTAATAAACATATTAAAGAACAAAATACTCTTCATCATTTAATCTCATCAGAGGGGCAGATAATTGGAGAGCTTATTATTAAGCAAACACAGCCCTCAGTTACACCATCAAATCAACACTCACCACTAAATGCCTATGTTGTAGCCTTTGCTGCACTGGTGGTGCTGTTTTTATTAGCATTCATGTTGAATAAATACATTAACAAGCGATTACATAAAAATACAGATTCACTTACTCAAGAACTAAAAGAAATTACGCAAAATGATAACTATCAAAGCACCCTAAATGAGCAACTAGAGGGTGGTTTAGAAACGGTAGCTCAACAAGTTAATTTATTACTCAAAAAGGTGAGTAAGGTTCAAGCTGACGATCAAGCGGCAAAAAAAGAGTTAAAAAAATTACAAACAAGCCTTGAAACAGAAGTACAAAGCAGAACCTTTGAGTTAGAGAAACAAACGCAAAAAGCGCTAAAAGCCAGTGAAACTAAAACCACCTTTTTAGCCACTATGAGTCATGAAATAAGAACACCAATGAATGGTGTAATCGGTACCATTGATTTACTTCGTCAAACAGAACTTGATGGTGCACAGCAACGTTTAAGTACAATTATTCGTGAATCTGCATTTTCGTTACTCAGTATCTTAGATGATATTTTGGATTTTTCTAAAATTGAAGCAGGAAAGCTCAATATAGACCCGACTCCCTTCTCTGTTGCAGATACGCTAGAAGAAGTCGCAAAGGTGTTATCGTCTGTTGCAAAAAACCGTCACCTAGAACTCGATTTATCAATTGCACCGGATATTCCTAATAACCTTATGGGCGACTCAGTCAGGGTTCGCCAAGTACTTTATAACTTATGTAGCAATGCCATTAAATTTACCAGCACTAACGGCTCTACTCAAGGTAGGGTGAAAATATCGGTTGAAGTTGCACACAACACTGCCGATCATTTTACACTCCGTTTTTGTGTAGTTGATAACGGTAAAGGAATGAGTCAGTCTCAATTAAGGAAAATATTCAGCCCGTTTACTCAAGCTGAAAGCTCAATTACCCGAGAATTTGGCGGTACAGGACTTGGGCTTTCAATTTGTAAAAG
The DNA here is from genome assembly GCF_002310795.1 of Pseudoalteromonas issachenkonii. NCBI lineage: Bacteria > Pseudomonadati > Pseudomonadota > Gammaproteobacteria > Alteromonadales > Pseudoalteromonadaceae > Pseudoalteromonas > Pseudoalteromonas issachenkonii. The sequence goes on along the minus strand of NZ_CP011030.1, from coordinate 702,703 downwards.
CTTAACCGAGCTAATGCTTGGTACTATACATGTTACAAGCCATGAGGGGATTGGTAGTGAATTTACCGTTGAACTGCCTTTTTCAACGGCAGGTAAAACTGAATTTGCTCATAAAAATACACTCAATGGCAAACATGTTGTTGTTGTTAGTGATAATGCTGAACGCGGCAAGGTAATTTATCGTTACTTGTCATTTATGGGGGCCAAAATAACCTATGCCCACGAGCAAAAGGACATAGAAGATCATCAAGACACAAAGGATATTATTTGGGTTGTTGATGGTATTGACGACATGAGTAGCATTAGCACCTTGCTAAGAAGTTTACTTTACTCACTAGAAGATAATAATCAGCAAATGGTGGTATTAAGTAAGCTAGATGAAGCCGTTATTAATCATAAAAATATTTTTTATATTAATGCTTCACCACTGTGCAAATCTAACTTTATGCTTTCAATTTTGGTTGCGGCAGGCTTACATAAACCTAAGCAAATAAAAAAAGCTAAAAGCATGAATCATTACTTAAATTCAGAAGAAGCACTCGCTGCGAATAGGCTTGTTTTATTGGTAGAAGATAACTTACTAAACCAAGAGGTACTTACCGAGCAGTTACACATACTAGGGTATAGTGTGGAAGTAGCGAATAATGGTGAGGAAGGCATAGAGATGTGGCGTAAAAACAGCTATTCGCTCATCCTAACCGATTTACATATGCCGAAAATGTCTGGCTACGATATGGTTGAAAAGATTAGAGAAGAAGCAGCACTGTTAGAAGCAATCGACGCCCAACCTTATATTATTGCTGTAACAGCCAACGCCTTAAAAGGCGAAAGAGAACGCTGTTTAGCTGTGGGAATTAATGACTTTATAACTAAACCGATTGAGTTAAATGCGCTTGAGGACATATTAAATCAATGGAGCGATTTAGATAATAAACAGCCAAAACAAATTAGCTCAGCTGAAAAGCCAGCCATGCCTATTAACATGGAGTCTGCCAACAAATATATAAATGGCGATGATGCTAAAAAAATTCGCTTCTTTAAAATGTACTTAGAGCAAAGCCAAGAACAAATTAAATCAATCAACTTTGCGGTACTACAAAAGAGTCAAAGTGAAATTATAGCTGCCTGCCATCAATTGAAATCTATATCAAAAACAGTGGGGGCTAATATTGTGGCTGATTTAGCGCAGTCATTTGAGGATAAGTGTAAGGCTGATGAAATCAATGCCGATGAGTTAATTGAGATGAGAGATGAGCTCGAAATTGAATATTCAAGAGCAGCACAATTTTTAAAAGAACAAATTAGAAACCACGATCAACAAGATGACTTGATTTAACTAAACTGTTCATAGGTATGCACAACAAAAAAGGGCTTTTATAGCCCTTTTTTAACGATTATTTTTCTACTGGCTTATAGCCTTCAATCTCAACCTCTTTACCTTCAAATAAAAAGCCAACCATTTGCTCTTCTAAAAAGGTACGATGTTCTGGGTCCATCATATTTAAATGCTTTTCGTTGATCAGCATCGTTTGTTTATGCTGCCACTGTCCCCATGCTTCTTTAGATATATTATTAAAAATCTTTTCGCCAATTTCCCCAGGATAAAGTTGAAATCCAAGGCCTTCAGCTTCTTTTTGTAACTTTTGACAAAATACAGTACGTGCCATGATTTATTCTCTCTAACGCTAAATGCTGCTAGTTTAACCTATTGGGCTCATTTGTTTAACCAACTTTTTAGTCGGTGCAGCTAAACCCACCTCTATTGATTGATCAAGTGGATACCATATTAATTGCTTGTCGTTCACCACATCAGGGATTTGCTGAACATTGAGCACATGTGGGTTTATGGTTAGCTCAAAATGTGAGAACACATGGCTAAAAGGCGCTAATATCTCAAGCTCATTTTTTAGCCCTTGTTGTGCTAAAAAAGTGTCGAGCTCACTGTGCTCATTAAATTCAAAAAATCCAAATAATCCGCCCCAAATACCGCTACTTGGGCGCTTTTCCATGAGTACTTTGTCGTCATGTTTAATAATTAACTGATGACAACTTTTTTTAGGCACTGCTTTTTTAGGTTTAGAATGTGGAAACTCTTTAACCTTACCCGCATTAAAAGCACCACATTGTGTTTTTAACGGGCATGCTTCACAGTCAAAACGACTTCGTGAACAAAGGCTTGCCCCTAAATCCATCATAGCTTGATTAAACTCAGTCACATTATTTTTAGGGGTAAGTTGTTCACTTAAATGCCACAGCTGATTTTCTACCTTTTTGACGCCATACCAACCTTCAACCATGAAAAATCGTGCAAGCACTCTTTTTACATTACCATCAAGAATAGGATGATGCTGCCCCAACGATAAAGATAAAACAGCACCGGCAGTGGAGCGCCCTATTCCGGGTAAATCCATTACCTCTTCAAGTGTGCTGGGAAACTGGCCTTGATATTTGTCTCGCACTATTTTGGCCGTTTTATGTAAGTTGCGCGCGCGTGCATAGTAACCTAGACCAGTCCAGTGATGCAGAACCTGATCTTCATCAGCATTTGCTAAAGCAATAATATCGGGAAAGCTTTGCATAAACTTTTCGAAATAAGGAATAACAGTCACAACTTGGGTTTGCTGCAGCATCACCTCAGACACCCATACTTTATAAGGTGTTTTAGCTAATTGCCATGGCAATGTTTTGCGCCCATGGAGATGATACCAATCAACTACTTGGTTAGAAAACCAATCAGACTGCTGCTTTTTTAAATCCAACATATTTACTTTTTTACTAATGCTTAATGGCGGCTCAGTCTATTGTAGTTGTTGAAAAGATCAAGCTATAACGCCCTAGAGCTTGTCAACCCCGCGCGGGTCAGGGATAATACGCAACCATTTTTAAACACATTGTTTTGTCAGGCCAATAATATGAGTGAATCAAGTAACAACAACCTTGAGCAAGCTAAGCAAGAAGGTAAGTATATCCGCACTATTCGTAGTTTTGTAAAACGCGAAGGCCGATTAACCAAAGGCCAAGCCGCTGCAATCGAAAAATGCTGGCCAACAATGGGGCTTGAGCATAAAAACGGCCTGCTCGATTTAAACGCAGTATTTGGCAATGACAATGATGTAGTGTTAGAAATTGGCTTTGGTATGGGCAAGTCATTGGTTAAAATGGCAAAAAATGCACCACATCTGAACTTTATCGGTATAGAAGTACATCGCCCAGGCGTTGGCGCGTGCTTAATGGATGCCGACGAAGCAGGCGTTACTAATCTTCGTGTATTTGAACACGACGCCGTTGAAGTCCTTGCAGATTGTATAAGTGATGAAAGCTTATCGACCTTACAATTGTTCTTCCCTGATCCATGGCACAAAAAGCGTCACCATAAGCGCCGTATTGTACAAACTGAGTTTGCAGAAAAACTACGTTCTAAATTAAAAATTGGCGGCGTTTTTCATATGGCAACCGATTGGGAAAACTATGCAGAGCATATGCTTGAAGTAATGCAAGCAGCACCTGGTTACAAAAACCAATCAGAGACTAACGACTATGTACCTCGTCCTGATTTACGTCCGCTGACTAAGTTTGAACAACGTGGCCATCGTTTAGGCCATGGCGTATGGGATTTAATGTTCGAACGTACTAAATAACCGTTAATTAAATAATCAAGTAAGGTAAAGCCATTTATGAGCGTATTAACCAATCCGAGCCTATTATTACTTCGCAACAGCGAGGAGCTAAAAGGTAAATCAATATTGGTGGTCAACTTTGTTCAAGATGGCTTTTTAAATGAGCTAAAAACGCTCAACCCACAAAGTAAAATAACGGCTTTTAGCTATAACCATGCAAATGGTGAATTTGCTAAAAACATATCGGGTATAAATGTCGAAGTTAATCACACGATTAACGCCGGTGAATATGATTTAGTAATTCTTTATTACCCCAAGTCTAAGCCCGAGCTATTAATGGCATTAGACAACATACGCGCAGTGATAAGTAAAGAAGCTGAGCTGCTAGTCGTTGGCGAAAACAAAAGCGGTGTAAAATCAATTGAAAAGCAACTCGCCAATAAAACGGCGTTTAGTAATAAAATTGACTCTGCAAAACACTGCGTTTTATATTCATTTTCAGAAATAACCCTGAATTCAACATTTGATATTAGTACTTACCACAAAGAGTTTGTGGTAAACGTAAGTGATATTGAGTTTACTGCTGTAAGTATTCCTGGCGTGTTTAACCATGGCGGCCTTGATGCAGGCACTAAAATGCTATTAGAAAATGCACCAAATATAAAACACGGTAACGTTCTTGATTTTGGTTGTGGCGCGGGGGTTATTGCTACGTTTTTAGGGCTAAAAAATCCGGCTCTTACATTTACATGTAGTGATGTAAGCGCACTGGCTGCCTATGCAACAACACAAACGCTTAAACTTAATAACGTTAATGGTGAAGCCGTACTGAGCGATGGTTTAAACAGCATTGCAGGTAAGTTTGATTTAATTATTAGTAACCCACCATTTCATACCGGTATTGCGACCGACTACACAGTGGCCGAATCGTTTTTAAATAATGCCAAACAGCACCTAACTAAAACAGGTAAGCTCACTATTGTTGCTAATAGCTTTTTAAAATATCCACCTATTTTAGAAGCCCAATTTGATAGTTATCAAACGGTGTTTAAGAATAATAAGTTTGCTGTATACAGTAGCTAAAACTTATTATTAATCCCCTATCAAAACATAAATATGCGGTATATTAGCCGCATATTTACTTTATTACGTAGATTAACTAAGAATAAATAGTGTAATTAAGCTAATCTTTTTGCTTCACTTTTTCCTGTTTTTGCTAAACTAGTATTTATTACATTCACAATTGACACGGATGACCCTCTCGCAATGCCTAAAACTGTAGAGCAAAATAGCATTCGTAGCATATTGTTTAAAACCATCATGCTTATAACAGCCATCTGTTTGCTATTATCTCTTTCTATTTCTACTTACTTAAGTACACAAGAGCAAAAAAAGCAGCTCATTAGTAAACTTGTGCTGGTGTCAGAGATCATTGCCTTTGATGCAATGCCGTCATTACTAAATAAAAATAGACCTGCAGAAGAAAGGCGGTTAAAGCTTCTTCAACAAGTATCATCGGTTACAAACTTACATATTTATGCGCTAGATGAGCAAACAAATAAACCAGTATTTTTTACCAGTTTTAATGCCCGAAAATCGCCACCTGTACCAATCAAAACAGACAGTATTAACGACTTTATAGAACCCCAAGTAGGTGATGAGTTTATTGAGTACATTACTCCAATACTCAATAATGATCAGTTACTGGGTTATGTGTATATTAGGGGCAGCTTGGATAACTTAAATAAGCTTATCACTAAAAAAATTATAATTGATATTGCCATTATCGCTTTAATACTTATCTTCATCTCTTTGATTATTTTAAGGCTACAAAAAAGGATAGCCAGCCCAATAGAAAACTTAAGCTTGTTACTGCAAAACATAGCTAAAAATCATAACTACTACGCCCGGGCGCCTTTAACAAACTTAACTGAAATAACCCGGCTTTCTAACAGCTTAAATGTAATGCTGGCGCGAACACAAAGACAAATAGAGCGCCACGAAGAAGATAAAAAAGAAATTAAGCTACTAAACTCAAATCTTGAAGAAAAAGTAAGCCAACGAACCATCGCGCTCAGAGAAGCAAATAAAGAGTTGCTATCTACACTTGAAAAGATGCACCAATACCAAACTCAAATTGTTGAAAACAAAAAAATGGCTTCATTAGGGCAAATGGTGGCAGGTGTAGCTCATGAGGTAAATACCCCTATAGGGCTTGGGATCACCGGTTCTACTTTACTAAGGGATAAACTCGCGGAGCTACAAATTAACTTTCAAAATAAGTCATTGACTGCCAGTCAATTTGAGCAATTTACTAACGATGGCATTGAAAACTTAGACCTCATCTACAGTAGTTTAAACCGTGTCGCAGAGCTTATTTCTAACTTTAAAAAAGTGGCCGTGATTAAAGATGATGAAATCACTAGCACAGTTCACTTACAGCAGCTCATAAACGATACATTATTGTCTATGGGGCAAGAGTTAAGAATAAAAAATCCTAAAGTTCTTATAAATTGTCCAGCAGATTTAACCGTTGAAAGTAAAAAAGGGCCACTGCAGCAAGTTTTCCATCAACTAATTTTAAACTCCCTACTACACGGATTTGTAGCTGGCGGTGACAATGTAGTGCAAATTGATATTGTGGCAACAAACACAAAAACACAAATTACCTACACCGACAACGGCCTAGGTGTAGAGAGCAACATAAGAGCGAAAATTTTTGACCCCTTTGTTACTTCAAAACGCGGTCAAGGAGCCAGTGGATTAGGCATGCATTTAGTTTACAACTTAGTGACCCAGGCTTTGGCTGGAGAGATTGTGTTAGATACTGAGTATCAATCAGGAGCACGATTTATTATTACGCTATTTTAAAAAGTGAAATAAATCCGTTGCCTGCTCTTGAATTACGACTTTATGACCATACTAAGACAGCACTCATTGAACAGTTGTACCATTAATGCTGTATTTTCACACAATTAATGAACTTAATTGTGTTTAACATATCACATACATTGATGAAAAATTGTAAAGTGATATAATTTCGTTTTGAATTAGTCTGATTATTTTAAGTATCTTTAGGTGGTTGATGGATGTATCAATTATTAAAGGGAAATGGCTTCGACTTTATAATTCAAATTATACATCCAACGTTAAGTATCAATTAAGCCGCGGTTTTTAATAATACGTCAAAGTAGGTTTGGGCGCGCAGCTGTTTTTATCTAATTTGTTTTTACTTGTTAACATTTAGATATAATCCTATAATTCTAGTAGTCGGTTTTGATGATCACACCGATTTTAAAATAAAACACACTCCAAAAAGGTTAATTAAAAATGCAAACGCCAGTCATTCTGATCGTAGAGGATGAAGACGTAACTAGACTAAACCTCGTTAGTTTATTTGAAGCCGAAGGTTACAAAGTTATTGAAGCCATTGATGGCGATGATATGCATGATAAGCTTACAAATAACGATGACGTCAATCTTGTAGTTATGGACATCAACCTGCCAGGTAAAAACGGGCTTATTTTAGCTCGCGAATTACGCCAAAAACGCAAAGTTGGTCTTATTTTCTTAACAGGCCGTGACAACGATGTAGACCGTATTTTAGGTCTTGAAATTGGTGCTGATGACTATATTACTAAGCCTTTCAACCCGCGTGAATTAACTATTCGTGCTCGTAACTTAATTACGCGTACTGCATTAGGTGGTGAAGAGTCTGCTATTGAAACAAATGGCGTGATCACCTTTAACGGTTGGGAACTTGACGAAAACAGTCGTTGCCTTACTTCTCCAAACGGAGACGCGAAACGTCTACCTAAAGGCGAATACAGAGCACTGCGTTTAATGCTTGACTCTCCGGGTCGTATATTTAGCCGTGAGCAACTAATTAAACACATGACTGGCCGAGAGCTTCGCGCTAACGACCGTACGGTTGACGTAACAATTCGTCGTATCCGCAAACACTTTGAAAGCGACAACTCAACATCTGAGTTAATCAGCACCATCCATGGTGAAGGTTACCGTTTCATTGGTAAAATCGACAGCTAATTAGTTATTACTCTAATTGCTGTAAAAATAAATGAAGGGCCTGTTGTCCTTCATTTATTTTATCTGTTAACTCCTCAAGCCACACAGCTAACACTTCGTCACTTTGCTCCAGCGCCCCATGCTCCATTTGCTTTGCATGCAACTGAACATCATTAAGACCCACCGAACCAGCGGCACCTTTTAATTTGTGCGCAACCGATTTGTACTCTTCTCTATCAGCAGCGTTTAACGAAGCTAATAGCTCTTGTTGGTACTGCGGATTTAGCTTTGCGAACAACTGGCTACTGCGTTTAAATACTTCAACGCCCATCGAATTTACAAAGTCTTCAATGGTTTCAACATCCAACAAGTCAGTATTAATTTGATTTAATAACGCTTGATTGACCACTCGTTGAGGAGCCTCGGTTAGCGCTTGCTTAATGCCAAAGAGTTCAGCGAGCATATTATCTAACTTGCTTGTGTTTATTGGTTTAGCTAGTGCGCCTTGAATAGATATACCCTCAAGCTCTTCTTCAGCACTGCGAACATTGGCCGTTAATGCCACTATTGGTAGCTGATCAAAATGACTTTGAGCGCGAATTTGTCTTGCTACTTCGTCACCATTAATATCAGGCAACTGCATATCAAGTAATACTAAATCTAAGTCATCTTCAGTTTCGACAAACGATAAAGCATCTTCCCCCGTTTCAGCCCACAGCACTTCGTGTCCACGTTGCTCTAGTAGGTTAGTAGCAATTTCAGCATTAAGTGGCACATCCTCCACTAATAAAATATATAAGCTACGGCCAACATAACTATGTTCGGTAGGTGCACTACATAAATTCAGCGGAATTTGTACCGTAAAGCAGCTGCCCTCTCCTGGGGTACTATTAACCGTTATTGTGCCTTTCATTGCGCTTACTAACGCTTTGGTGACAGCTAAGCCAATACCTGAACCTATGGCATTGGTGCCTTTAAGATCTGGCGCTTTATAGTACATGTCAAAAATGCGTGTTAGTTGCTCTTGTGGAATACCTTCACCGGTATCGAGTATTTTAATAATAAGCCAAGGGCCATCTTCACGGTTTTCTCTGGCACAATCTAAGATTACGCTCCCTTGTTGAGTAAACTTAACGGCGTTATTAATTAAGTTCCACACCACTTGGCGTAAACGAGTCGGGTCAAGCAAAGCATATATGTCAAGCATGCCAGAACGCTTCACTTCAAACGAAAGCTCTTTTTGCTCAGCAATAAGGCCTGCAAAGTTAACTACATCGTTGATAAAGTCCGAAACATTAATTTCGTTGGCGGCAATATCTAACTGCTCACGGTCAATTTTATCTAAATCTATAATATCGTTGAATATGTTACCTAGCGTTTCGGCGCTTGAAAACACGGTATTACACCAACTGCGTTGCTGTTTGTTTAATTCGGTATCCAGTAGCATGCGCGTTAAGCCCACAATACCATTAAGCGGTGTGCGTAACTCATGGCTTAATGTGGCAATAAATTTCCCTTTATCTTTATAAGCTGTTTCCAGTGCCTGCGCAGCTTCTTTACGACTGGTTATATCACGGCCAAACGCAAGTAAACCAATGTAATCCCCTTGTTCATTAATAAAGGGAAGTTTACGCAATTCAAACCACCTAATTTCACCGTTTACTGAGTACTCCACATCTATAGTTAAACCTTGGTGCGTACGCTCAACCTGCTCATCGGTTCTGAGTACTTCTGATAAAAAGTGGCTTGGGAATATTTCTTCTGCGGCTTTACCAATAAGTTCGCCACTGGTTTTGCCCATTACCTCTTCAAACATTTTATTACAACCGGCAAACACCCCGTTGTTATCGCGGTAATAAAATAAATCCGGCGAGGAGTCTACTATTGAGCGCAGTAACATGCCTTGCTGTGCGAGTTCTTGTTGTGTTTTTTTACGCTCTGCAATTTCACGCCTAAGCTCTTCTATTGCTCGGTGTTTGGCATGAAAAGCCATTTTACGTTCGTCAATTTCAATATTTAAGCGGTTAATATTGTCTTTGAGGGTTTGATTTAAAAGCTTCTCTTGTTTTGTGGCACTATCTAAATAAGCATAAGAGGCATCAAGTTGCCGAATAGAGTTTAATAATATGCTGATAACTAAAGGAGAAACAACCGAGGTAAAAAATACCACGGCGAGTATATCAACCAAGTTTACTTCGCCTATGGCAACGTAATAAAACATACTTGATAAAACCAGCGATATTGTTAGTAATAATGCATAGCAAATAGCAGCAGTTTTAAACTCACCAAAACGAGTTATTGAACTGGAAAGAACTCGAACCCACGGGTTCAAAGAAGAATCAGTCATATATCAGTTTTTCTCTTAGCTAAATGCTTAGGGTCTGTTGACCTTTCAAGGTTAAAGGCTAATTTTAGCATTTTCTATCAGCTATTTTCATGTTGTGCGACAAAAACAATAAAATTTCATGTTTGGTGTTATTTGCTGCATTTCAGCAAATCTTTATTTAGTGTAAAATGCGGCGTTTTAAATATTGCAAATAACGAGTAACGTATCATGCAAAAAACTATGCCAGATATTGCTAACACGGCTGCCGCATTACAAACAGGTAAATTAGACTGGGTAGGTATGGGCGATATAGAGCTGCCTTTTATTTTTGAATCTCTTGATTTAGCTCCAGTTACCGTTAATGCAAAAGCACGCGCCTTTGTTAATTTACACAAAGAAGATGCTAAAGGCATTCATATGTCGCGACTATTTTTAGCGTTGGATCACCTCTCAACTGAGCAACAGGTCAATCCACAAACCTTAGCACAAGCCTTAGATACCTTTATCACCAGTCATGAAGGCTTAAGTGATAAAGCACACATTGAATTTAAATTTGAATTGCCGCTACGCCGTAAGTCATTACTTAGTGGTAAAGCAGGTTGGAAAAGCTATCCCATTGTACTTACCAGCACTATAAATCAAGGCGTTATTAGTTTTGAGCTCAGCGTTGATGTGACTTATTCATCAACTTGCCCCTGCTCTGCAGCACTGGCTCGCCAATTAATTCAAAACGCATTCAGCGAAAAGTTTTCTCAAGAAACACTCACTCAATCAGAAGTTTTAGAGTGGCTTGGAACAACTCAAGGCATTGTAGCAACCCCGCATTCACAGCGTTCAATTGCTAATGTTAAAGTTAAATTAGCAAATAACATTAAACAGTTTGATGTGGTTAACTTAATAAACTTACTAGAAGGTGAGCTAAAAACACCAGTACAAGCTGCGGTAAAACGTGAAGACGAACAAGAGTTTGCTCGCTTAAACGGTCAAAATTTAATGTTTTGTGAAGACGCAGCACGAAAAATTAAAACGACGTTAGAGTCAAAAGAGTTTAGCGATTACTTCCTGCAAATTAACCATTATGAGTCTTTACATGCTCATGATGCAGTTGCGATTGCCGTAAAAGGTATTGAAGGCGGTTATAAAGCATAATAGTGCTCATCCCCATTCGTTAATAAAACAACCATAACAACTATTTAGGCACATAAATTGCTTTAGAAAAGCAGTGTCAATTTGTTGTTATGGAGTTACCGTATGGAATTCGCTTTATTATTAATATTAGTGCTAGTTGTTGGGGCATCTGTCGTTGCGTCAAAATTTAATGATGACGGCGGAAACCCTTATCCTTTTACTCGTAAGCAAAGTGTATTTACCCAAGTAGAAGGAGCGTTTCTGAATTTATTAGAGCGCGCTGTTGGCGATCAATATAAAATTGTTAGTCGCGTTAAACTAATCGATGTGATTGACTGTAAACAAGGCCTGTCTGTCAAATCTAAACGTGCGGCAATGACTAAAGCAAAAAATAAGCAGCTCGACTTTGTTTTAGTAGATAAAGAAAAAATGACCATAGTGGCTGCGGTTGACTTAGTTAATAACGCCAATAAAGATGGCCACAAAGCACAGCGCGACTGGTTTGTTAATGGCGCATTGGAAGCCGCAGGTATTCCACATATTCGTATGAAAGTGAAGGCAGGCTACCGCCCAAGCGAAGTACGCGATGCAATTATGTTTAAATTAGGTAAGCCAGCGGCATCTAAACCTTCACGACCTACGCGTGCTAGAGTTCATAAACCGGCGGTACTGTCTCCTTCTCAAGCAAAGGCACAATCAACAGCCCTTGCTGAAATATAATCAATAAGTTTATAAAGTGCGGGCTTTTTAAGCTCGCATTTTTGTTTGTTTTACCCCACGTTATTTTTTGCAGTATAATCATCGTATTCAAACTCAGGAATTTAACACTATGAATGTTGGTATTATTGGCGCAATGGAGCCAGAAGTTAAAATTTTGCGCGAGGCGATGCAAAATCCACAAGTTTTAACCAAGGCTGGTTTTACTTTTTACACAGGCGAGCTTGCAGGCAATACCGTCACTTTAGTGCAATCAGGTATTGGTAAAGTCGCTTCGACAATCGCAACCACATTACTTATCGATAACTTCAATCCAGATTGTGTTATTAACACTGGCTCTGCCGGTGGATTCGACCCATCACTAAACGTTGGCGATGTAGTAATTTCATCTGAAGTACGTCATCACGATGTTGATGTAACAGCGTTTGGTTACGAAATTGGCCAAGTACCACAAATGCCAGCAGGTTTTACTGCTCACCCTAAACTTGTAGAAGCAGCCGAGCAAACAATTGCACAAATTAGTGAAGTAAAAACCCTTGTTGGTTTAATTTGCACTGGCGACTCGTTTATGTGCGACCCTGTTCGTATTGAAAAAGCACGCAGTGACTTCCCTACAATGCTAGCAGTAGAGATGGAAGGTGCATCAATTGCGCAAACGTGTTTTGCACTTAATACACCATTTGTTGTTATTCGCTCAATGTCTGATATTGCAGGCAAAGAGTCGCCGCAATCATTTGAAGAATACTTAGAAACAGCCTCTATAAATTCATCAAAAATGGTCGTAGCTTTACTTGAGAAATTAACGGCGGTTACGCTGTAAATGCTCAATAATATTGTTCAAAATCATTTGGACTTTATTGTATTTATTTGTGCGCTCCTTGCTGAGCGCTTTTTACCTTTAGTAAGTTGGTATCACCCTAACCACATACTCTCTGCTATTTTTAGCGCTATAAGCCAGCGTATTTATAAAAAAACAGACACCAAGCAATATCATTATTTAGCAGCCTCAATGGCAAGTACGCTTATACTTAGTACTGTGCTTATTATTGTAGTTTTACTGCTTCAGCTTGCCTTTTACCCCGAGCTGTTATCAGGTCTTATTTTATATTTATGCCTAGAAAACAGTAGCCTGAATAAAAAAGCGATACGCATAGCTAGGCTAGTCAAAAAAAATCAAAAATCGACAGCACGCGAATTATTAAAGCCACTAGTAGCCCGTGAAGTTAATGCACTTTCAAGCCCCGGGATCATTAAAGCCATTATGGAAAGTGTCATACTTAGAACGGCGCGTCATTACTTTGTGGTAATTTTCATATTTTTAGTATTGGGCCCCGTCGCCGCTCTCGCCTATCGTTTAATCACTCTAATTCAACAGGCGTGGCGAAGTGATATAGCCCCTAACAGCTCTTTTTTGATGCCGCTTAAACTGGTTCTTTTTATTGTTGAGTACATTCCCATACGTTTACTCGCGCTGACAATTGCCTCACTAAAGGCCAGTAAAAAAAGCATGCATTATATTAAGCATTATGGCCGACACTTTTATCAAACCAATACAGGCTGGTTACTTAGTGTATGTTCTGCATCTTTGGGGGTTCAACTTGGTGGGCCTGCTATTTATAATACACAGCGTTTTAATAAAATGCGTGTCGGTGTAGAGCGTCTTCCCAACGCCGATGACGTACCACAACTACTCAATACACTTAACCAAACTCGCTTTTTTTGGCTTCTGATTATTATTAGCGTTGAAATTATTAAGGCTGTTCTCGTTTTTAAGTTCGCATAAAAAAACCAGCCGTAGCTGGTTTTTATAATGTCCGCAGTTTTAAGCTACGGTGATATTTGCAAATTTGCGTTTACCTACTTGGTAAATAGCCGTTGTGCCTTTTACAATTTCCAATTTGGTATCTGTAATTTTGTCCTCGCCGTTAAGCTTTACAGCACCTTGTTTGATCATCCTCATGGCCTCTGAGGTACTCGCCACTAAGCCCGCTTCTTTAAGTAAGTTAGCGATTAAAATTGACTCATCATCAATATTAACTGTCAGCTCAGGGATTTCATCTGGCAAGGCTTTTTTCTGAAAACGCTGGATGAAGTCATCATGAGCAGCTTGCGCATCAGCTTCACTGTGAAAACGCGCAATTAGCTCTTTAGCTAATTCAATTTTAATATCGCGCGGGTTAGTGCCCTGCTCTACACGCTGTTTTTGCGCTGCAATTTGCTCAATAGAAAGGCTACTTAGCAAATCGTAGTAACGCCACATGAGTACGTCACTAATTGACATGATTTTACCGAACATATCTGAAGGTGTATCAGTAATACCAATATAATTACCGAGTGACTTCGACATTTTCTGAACGCCGTCAGTTCCCTCAAGTAAAGGCATCATTAATACTGTTTGTGGTTTTTGACCTTCATCTTTTTGCAGCTCACGACCCATTAATAGGTTAAAACGCTGATCGGTGCCGCCTAGCTCAACATCTGACTCTAATGCGACTGAATCCCAGCCTTGCACCAGTGGATACAAAAACTCATGAATCGCAATCGATTGACCGCCAGCATAGCGCTTTTTAAAATCATCACGCTCAAGCATACGCGCCACAGTTTGACGCGCGGCTAATTTTATCATCCCCGCAGCGCCTAATTTCTCCATCCATGTAGAGTTAAAAGCGACGGTTGTTTTAGCCGGGTCTAAAATTTTGAACACCTGCTCTTTATAGGTTTCGGCGTTGGCAAGCACGTCATCACGTGTAAGTGGTTTACGGGTCACATTTTTGCCCGTTGGATCACCAATCATACCGGTAAAATCACCAATTAAAAAAATAACCTCATGACCTAAATCTTGAAAGGTTTTCATTTTATTAATGAGTACAGTGTGACCTAGGTGTAAATCTGGAGCCGTAGGATCAAAACCAGCTTTAATTTTTAGCTTTTTCCCCGACTTTAATTTTTCAACCAACTCATCTTCAATTAATATCTCTTCTGCACCGCGTTTTATCTCTGCTAGAGCGGTTTGTAAATCCACTGTGTGTTACTCCAAAAAATTCTGACAACGAAGGGGTGTAATATGCTCACGGTTTATTGCTAGCGCGTTATCACAAAGCAAATAAAACTATTTAGCTAACATAACAAATTTCCACCTAATTAGAACAACTTTTTTAACTAATCGCAGCACCAACTAAAATGCAGGGTGTACGTTCTAAAAGGGGATATAAACGAGCGATTAATAATACGCCAAAAGTGTTTATCACAAACTAAAAACAGTTTACAAATTAATCACTTCTCGTAATTAAACCGTTTTATAAGCTAATTTAACATTATGATGAAAAAGCAAAGTATCCAAGAATATAAAATAGTGTAACAGTTCAACTTTAAACACAAACAGCCTGAATACCCTATGATTTTAGCCTAATTTAACTCGAGTTTAAATCTACAAAATACTAGTATTCACAGATTATTCGTTATATCCTGCAATATAACCTATTTATTATCTTGACAGCAGAAAAAGGCACGTTATGGTTCACGTGGTTAACACGCTCCCCAAAAAACACAAAATGCTTATTCTAGGTTTGGTTTCTGCTATTGTTGCCTTAGCCTTTCTTCCTTCTGAAAAAGCCACTGCATCCAAAGACAATAGTGAAAACACACTAGAAATTGGTAAGCGCTATGAATTACAAATTAAAGTAGGTGAGAACGAAAAACTCACAGACCTAAATTCAGAGCAGGCAGCACAAAAACTTCCAGAATATGATTTTGTCGATCACCAAGTTAAAAATGGTGACAACTTAGCAATTATTTTTAAGCGTGCCGGTTTTTCTGCGCAAACGCTGCATAAACTTGTAAACACCAACGCTGAAACACGTAAGCTAACTAAAATTCACCCAGGTGAAACGTTAAGCTTTGCTACCGCCGAAGACGGTTCATTAGCTCAATTACGCTACGTTATTTCTAAAACGGATACGCTATTCGTCACACTTAATGACGAAGGCCAATACGACACCTCAATTGACAGCAAAGAAATAGAAACACTGAGCAAAACAGCCGGTGGGGAAATTTCAAGTAGCTTTTGGACCTCTGCAATTGCAGCAGGTTTAAGTGAACGCCAAATCATGAACTTTGCCGATATATTTGGTTGGGATGTCGATTTTGCTAACGACATTCGCAAGGGTGATGAATTTGGCTTAATTTATGAGTCTCATTTTGTTGACGGTGAGTTTATTGGCACCGGTAAAATTATTGCTGCTGAATTTATAAACCAAGGTGAGCGTTACACCGCTATTCGTCACACAGACGGTAACTTTTACACCCCTGAAGGCCGTAGTATGAAAAAAGCCTTTTTGCGTGCGCCTGTTAATTTCAAATATATTAGTTCAAGCTTTAACCCTCGCCGCCTACACCCTGTTACAGGACAAGTGAAAGCACATCGCGGCATTGATTACGCTGCACGCACAGGCACGCCAGTTGTATCATCGGGTAATGGTAAAGTAATTAAAGCAGGCTATAGCAAATATAATGGTAATTACGTATTTATTAGCCATGGTACTCAATATGTTACTAAGTACTTACACCTTAACAAGCGCTTAGTCAGAACGGGGCAAAAGGTAAAACAGGGAGAAAAAATAGGTACTGTTGGCTCAACTGGTCGTGTAACCGGTGCGCATTTACATTATGAGTTTTTGGTTAACGGCGTTCACCGTAACCCTAAAACCGTAAAACTACCTAAGTCTGAACCATTACCTCGTTCAGAGCTTGCTAAATTTAAGCCTATTGCTGATAACTTTATCGCACAACTAGAGCGTAATCGTGAGCTACAACTAGCACTTAGATAACCACTTCACTGATTAAATAAAAAAAGCCTTTGTTGGGGTTACCCGCAAAGGCTTTTTTGTGTGTGATATTTAAGTTTCAAACTTAATTTACAAGTACATAAATTAGCTGCACAACCAAAGATATCATGACTAATGGCCAAATATACTTGCTGTATTTGGTAGCACCCTCTAGCCCCATTTTACTTTGGTACTTTTCTAGCAAAGGAATAATGATCACCAAAGCAATCACTAAGCTAATTAAAATGACAAATATATTCATATCAACACCTTTGTATTATACCAATTCGTTTAAATAATATTGAAACGGGTATTAACTTACGGCAAAGCGCAGCCTTTCGCGCTAATATATAACTCATACCAATGCTCTCGACTTAAGTTAATATTAATTGCATCACTCGATGCCTTAATACGATCTACATTAGTTGTGCCTATAATTGGCTGAATCGATGCAGGATGGCGAAGTAGCCATGCCAATACAATAGCTTCTGCACTTGTGCCATATAAAACGGCAAGCTTACTAACTAAAATACTCGTGTTTACATCCGCTTGTGACGCTTTTGATAGGTCACCGCCTGAGTATAAACCTTGGCACAAACTGCCCCAACTCTGAATTTGAATGTCATGCTCACGACAATACTCAACACACCCTGGGGTAAAGTTAATATCTTTACCATCGGCATTACCTACATAAATGCCCTCATCAACCCACTGATGTTTTTGTAAACTGGCCTCTATTTGATTTGCCACAATTGGCATATCTAAAGCGCGCTGCAAAAACCTTATTTGATGTTGAGACATATTAGAAACTGCAAAATGACGCACTTTGCCACTTTCTTTTAAACAGCTAAATATTTGCGCAACTTCCTCCACCTCCATTAATGGATCGGGGCGATGCAACATTAGCACATCTAAGTAGTCGGTATTTAATCGTTTAAGTGAGCCCTCAACAGAACGCTCAATCCAATCAGCAGAAAAATCATAACGCTGCGGGTTTTTCTCATCAGCAAAGCGAATACCACACTTAGACTGAATATACATTTGTTCTCTGAGCTCAGGACGTTCAGCCAACGCTTTACCAAAAACGTGCTCAGCTTTGCCTAAGGTATAAATATCAGCGTGATCAAAAAAGTTAATCCCGCTTTCAAATGCTGCGTCTATACATGAATGAGCTTGCTTTAAGTGCCCACTGTTGATGGCGTCTTTATTCCAAGCACCTCCTAAACCCATACAACCAAATACAAGCTTACTAACCTTGGGTAAATATTTTGCCAGCGGAGTGTGTAACATTTGACAGCCCTTTTAAAAAATGAAGAGTGATTACTTTAAACAAAAAACCCTATACAAGAAACCGCTTAATCTAAAACATTAAATTTTAGGCAAAAAAAAGCGCAGTAAACTGCGCTAATGGTTGGATTAAATATTACTAGCCAACAAGTGCTAATAAAATACCTGCAGCAACAGCACTTCCCAGTACGCCAGCTACATTAGGCCCCATGGCATGCATCAGTAAAAAGTTGTGCGGGTTATTTTCAAGACCGACTTTATTAACTACACGAGCCGCCATAGGAACAGCCGATACACCCGCTGCACCAATTAATGGATTAATTGGGGTTTTTGAAATTTTATTTAAGCCTTTTGCCATAAATACACCTGAGGCCGTACCAATAGCAAACGCCATTGCGCCCAGCACTAAAATACCAATGGTTTCCACTGTTAAGAACTGCTCGGCAGCAAGCTTAGAGCCTACCGCTAGTCCTAGAAATATGGTGGTTATATTAATAATTTCGTTTTGAGCACTGTTACTTAGCCTATCGACCACACCCGACTCACGCATTAAGTTACCTAAACAAAACATACCAACCAGTGGAATGGCGGCTGGTAAAAAGAGCGCAGTTAAAGTGAGTACCATCAGCGGAAAAATAATTTTTTCCTTTTTTGATACTTTACGCAGTTCTGGCATTTGAATTTTACGTTCTTCAGGCGTTGTAAACGCACGCATGATAGGCGGCTGAATAATAGGAACCAACGCCATGTACGAGTACGCAGCCACTGCTATAGCACCTAATAAATCAGGTGCCAGCTTTGACGCTAAAAAGATAGCGGTTGGCCCATCAGCGCCACCAATAATGGCAATTGCTGACGCATCTTGTAAACTAAACTCAAACCCTGGAATAAAGTTAAGTAAAATAGCCCCAAATAAGGTAGCAAAAATACCAAACTGCGCCGCAGCACCTAATAACAACATACGCGGATTTGCAATTAAGGCACTAAAGTCAGTGAGCGCGCCCACTCCCATAAATATTAATAACGGAAAAATTCCGGTATCAATACCTACATAGTAAACATAATAAAGTAAGCCACCAGGGTCAGATAAGCCCGCCACAGGAATATTAGTTAAAATAGCCCCAAAACCAATGGGCAGTAATAGTAGCGGCTCAAAGTTTTTAACTATAGCTAAAAATAATAACAAACAACCAACGGCAATCATGATCAGCCCAGGAAATGTAAAGTTAGCAATGCCTGTGGCATGCCAGAGGTTTAAAATACCATCCATCCTCTAATTACTCCTTAAGCTAATGCAATCATTGCATCGCCGGTTGACACTGAATCACCTTCAGAGACAAGCACGTCTGCAATTGTACCGGTATGCATGGCGCGTACTTCGGTTTCCATTTTCATGGCTTCCATAATAATCACCACATCACCTTCATTTACTACCTGACCTGGCTTTACTTTAATTTTAAAGATATTACCGGCAAGTGGCGCATTAAGAGTTTCACCTGAAGCAACTGATGCCGACTGTGGAATATGCTCAGAGTCTTTTAGCGTCACCTCTTTAAGCTCACCGCCTTGAGCAACCACGACATCGTATACTTTGCCATCTACTTTAACGCTGTATTGCTCAGCCTTAACGCCTTTATTGTTTGCCGCTGATTTTTCAGGTGCTTTATTGGAGCTATCATCAGCGCTAGGAACAGGTTCAAATGCGTCAGGGTTATTGCGGTTTTTAATAAACTTCAAACCAATTTGTGGGAATAAGGCATACGTGAGCACATCATCAATTTGCTCATCAGCAAGCGTTAAGCCTTGCTCTTGCGCAAGTTTACTTAATTCAGCCTCAAGCGTTTCAAGTTCAGGTTTGATCACATCTGCAGGGCGACAGGTAATTGCTTCGCTGCCATCAAGTACACGCTCTTGTAACTCTTTATTCATAGGAGCAGGTGTTGAACCATACTCACCTTTTAATACGCCCGCGGTTTCTTTGGTGATGGTTTTATAGCGCTCGCCAGTAAGCACATTAAGTACTGCCTGAGTACCAACAATTTGCGAGGTCGGTGTAACTAATGGAATAAAGCCCAAATCCTCACGCACCCGTGGAATTTCAAGTAATACTTCGTTTAGTTTATCAGCAGCGCCTTGCTCTTTAAGCTGATTTTCCATGTTAGTTAACATACCACCTGGCACTTGGGCTAATAAAATTCGGCCATCAACACCTTTTAAACTGCCTTCAAACGCAGCGTACTTTTTACGTACGTCTCTAAAGTAAGCTGCAATTTCTTCAAGGTGGTTTAAATCAAGCCCAGTATCACGCTCAGTACCTTCCACGATTGCAGCAATTGTTTCAGTTGCTGAATGACCATAAGTCATACTCATAGACGATACAGCCGTATCGAGCATATCAATACCGGCATCAATCGCTTTTTGATACGTTGCGGTACTTAAACCCGTTGTTGCATGACATTGCATGGCAATAGGAATTGAAACCGTTTCTTTTAAGCCTTTAATCAGTTTTTCTGCATCGTAAGGCTTAAGCAATCCCGCCATATCTTTAATACAAATTGAATGACAACCTAATTCTTCAAGCTGCTTAGCAAGTGTTAGCCACATATCCAATGTGTGTACCGGGCTTACTGTGTAAGAAATCGTACCTTGGGCATGCGCGCCTACTTTAACCGCCGCTTTTATGGCAGTTTCTAAGTTACGTACATCATTCATGGCATCAAAAATACGAAATACGTCTACGCCATTTTTGTGTGCGCGCTCAACAAACTTTTCAACAACGTCATCAGCATAATGGCGATACCCCAATAAGTTTTGACCGCGAAGTAACATTTGCTGGGGTGTATTTGGCATCGCCTTTTTAAGCGCGCGAATACGCTCCCAAGGATCTTCGCCTAAATAACGAATACATGAGTCAAAGGTAGCCCCACCCCAAGACTCTATAGACCAATAACCTGCGTCATCAATTTTTTTTGCAATAGGTAACATGTCGTCTAATCGCATGCGGGTAGCTAAAAGCGACTGATGTGCGTCTCGAAGTACGAGTTCTGTTATTTTTAATTTAGCCATTGGTATGCTCCTCTAATTATTATTTGTTTTGTACTGAGCAATGGCAGCACTAATTGCAGCGATGTGCTCATTTGGCACACCTTGAGATTTAAAAGATGGTGTTCTCTGTGATACTTCAAGTTCTGGCTGAGAAAATTTGCTAGCCAGCTTAGACATAACTGTCACTGCACCAATCAATAAAGAAAGAAATACAAACACACCCACCATACCGGTTAGCATTAAATTGCCTGCAGTTGTGAGCAAAGCCCCTATATCCATAATTCTCCCCTGTTCAAAACTGAATACATAAAAAACCAGTTTATTTAAATAAATATTCACCAATAGTAACAAAAACTATTCTTTTGTCTACACATTGTAAATTGGTAAAACCAATTAATCTAAAAGTAACATATCACCAATAAGGTTAACACCATCTAAAATAGCTTATTTAACCTATACATATAGATGGTAAAAATGTTCGTTATAAACAAAGAATATATAAAAACCATAATATTCTGTAAAAACACATAAAAATATACCTAATGAGCTAATCCAATAAAAACTGCCAAAAAAAATGCTAATTGGTCTTACCAAAATAACGACTGTAAAAACTATTTATTATCTCATCAGACACCACTGTGAATAAGTTACAGATAAAACCGTAAAAATTACCAACCTAATATAAAGCCAAACTCAAAAATACAAGTTAAACCATTGATTTAAAACAAAATAAAATACTGGCACATTACTCGCTTATATAAAAACAACACTTTAACACTTAGATAAATCAAGGAGATGACAATGTTACGCTGGACAATTACATTTTTGGTGATCGCACTAATCGCAGCCGTTTTAGGATTTGGTGGTATTGCAGGAGCCGCAGCAGGAATTGCTAAAATCATATTTTTTATCTTTTTAGTTTTACTGGTTATTTCACTTGTCTCTGGCGCTTTACGTGGTAAAAGCCCCAGGTAGATAAGAAACAACGAAATTTTTAAATTTATATACAAGGAATTACATTATGAAATCATCAACACTTAAAGCAGCAGCTATTGGCCTATTCGCAAGTGCATTTATTATGGGTTGTGAAGACAATCATGCAGAAGAAGCCGGTGAACGCATCGACGAAGCCGTGACAGATGTTCAAAATAAAGTAGAAGATGCTTGTGAAGAAGTAAAAGAAGGTGTCAACGCTGAAGAAACAAATTGCTAATTCAGCCCCTTTTTAAAAAGCGACCATTTGGTCGCTTTTTTTGTGTTTAGTACTAGTCGCCAAGTTGCTACCCATTAATTATAAACTCTGAACTATTAATTCTTTTTAAGCTGCGCATTTGCCACATAGCTTGCTAAAATGATAAAAAATAGCTTTTAAGTATAGATGCATGGTATTTACGACAACCTATAAACTCGATAAACCTTACTTTTATGAATGCTTCGACCAATCGCTGCCTTATAGTAAACGCGCGCAACCTAAATATTTTTTATTAGCACTGCTTGTTGCATTGGGATTATTTGGTATTTATGGTTTAGGAGATCATTACCTAGGTACATTTTTGCTGATGCTAGCCCTACTCGAATGCATCGCCTTTTACTATCGCCGCCCATGGTGGGTTACCAGGCAAATGCTAAGCAGAGCGTCTGGTTCTGAAGTCACTCTCACCTTCGACGAAGACGGAATAAAATCAACCAATCATTACAAAAATTACCAGTTAGCTTGGCACGACATTAACGAAATAATTACCACCGATTGCGGGCTACTGTTAAAAAGTAAAAGCGGTATGCAATACATTTCTAAGGCAATACTCGACGAAGAAACGATTGATTTTATAAACAAAAAAGCCACTCAATGAGTGGCTTTTACAAATGTCATAGTTATATTAACTAGCACATTTTATACTATGTTGATTAAGCATTGCCCGGATTAGGGTTAGACTTTTCAGCTTGTATGCGCATGTAAATTTCTTCACGATGAACTGATACGTCTTTAGGTGCGTTAACACCGATACGAACTTGATTTCCTTTAACACCTAGAACAGTAACGGTTACTTCGTCACCAATCATAAGGGTCTCGCCTACTCTACGAGTTAGTATTAGCATTCTCTTGCTCCCATGTTCCAATAAAATTATAAGATTCCGCACAAACATTTTAATTAAAATTAGACTAAAAAGTAAGTAAAAACTCTCAATCTATTCATTTTCTGTTAAAAATGTCTTATGTAATGCACGAACAGCCAGCTCTAGGTATTTTTCATCTATTAAAACTGAAATTTTGATCTCTGAGGTGGCAACAAACATCACATCAATGTTTTCTTGTGCTAGCGAATCAAAAAATAAACTCGCTACCCCGGAATGAGATTTCATCCCCATACCCACCGCTGACACTTTCGCCACATTGGTCAATCCGTCAATTGCATGTGCGTCAAATTGCTGTTGCTCAGCCGTTAACAAATCAAGTGCGTTTAAGTAATCATTTAAATGCACAGTAAAAGCATAGTCGACTTTTTCAACTTTATGATTAATTTGATTAATCATATCTATTTCGATGCCATTATCAGCAAAAAGTTTCAAAACTTTTGCAAGATGTTTGGTGCCTTGCGGCATTCCATGCACCTTAATTAAGCACTCATCTCGATTAAATGCAATACCCGATACGACATTGCTTGTCACGTCGCTCTCCTCAAAACTAATTAACGTGCCTTCATCGGGTTTAAAGCTAGATAACACCCGCAGAGGAACATTGTGTTTACCAGCAGATTCTACAGAGCGAATATGTAATACTTTAGCGCCTAAACTTGCCAGCTCAAGCATTTCAGCAAAGGTAACATGACTTAAACGTCGTGCGTTAGGTTCCACACGCGGGTCTGTAGTATATACGCCATCAACATCGGTATAGATCTGACACTCATCGGCTTTTATTGCACCAGCAATTTCAACCGCTGAGGTATCGGTGCCACCACGGCCAAGCGTGGTCACGTTGCCCTCAATATCGCGCCCCTGAAAGCCGGCAATAATAGCAATACGGTTATGTTCAAGTTCATGTTTTAAACGCGTTGCCGCAACTTCTTCTACACGGGCTTTACCGAACATGTTATCGGTTAATATATTCACTTGATCGGCTAGTAAGCTTACCGCTGAATGGCCGCGTTTAATAATGGCCATCGCTAATAAAGCGATAGAGACTTGTTCACCGGTACTCAGTAATACATCGAGTTCACGACTACTCGGGCGAGAGTCGATTTGTTTGGCAAGATTAATTAAGCGATTGGTTTCTCCCGACATTGCCGAAAGCACCACCACCACTTGGTGGCCTTGTTGCTTGGTTTTAACAACAAGGTCGGCGACCGCTTCAATACGCTCTATTGAGCCTACCGAAGTGCCGCCAAATTTTTGAACTATAAGTGCCACTTAAGCTTAAGTACGCTCAGTTAACCAAGCTGTTACGCTATCAAGTGCTGCAGTTAAATTTTGTGGCTCAGAACCACCCGCTTGCGCCATATCTGGACGACCGCCGCCTTTACCACCGACTTGGCCTGCCATGTGATTAACTAACTCACCCGCTTTTACTTTGCCAGTTAAGTCTTTAGTTACACCCGCAATTAGGCTTACTTTGTCGCCGCTGGCAACACCTAAGGCAATAACACCTGAGCCAATTTTATTTTTAAGGTCATCAACCATACCGCGAAGCGCTTTTGATTCTGTGCCCTCAACGTTGGCCACTAACAGTTTAACCCCGTTAATTTCAACCACTGAATCAAGTAACGATGCACCTGCCGCACTGGCTAGTTTATCGTTAAGCTGGGCAACTTGTTTTTCAAGCCCTTTCGACTTTTCAAGCAAGGCAGTTACTTTTTCAAGCACTGACGCATTGTCACCTTTTACAAGCGCTGCAACATCAGCTAATTGTTGCTCTTGCTCGCTTACATAAGCAATTGCCTCTGCACCTGTTACCGCTTCAATTCGACGAACACCAGCAGCAATACCGCTTTCAGATACAATTTTGAATAAACCAATGTCACCCGCACGCTCTACGTGTGTACCACCACAAAGCTCGATTGAGTAGTCACCAATAGTCACAACGCGTACTTCGTCATCGTACTTTTCGCCAAACAGCGCCATTGCACCTTTTGCTTTAGCATCATCAATTGCCATTAGCTCAGTGTTAAGAGCAAAGTTACGACGAATTTCGTCATTCACTACGCGCTCAATTTCGCGCAGTTCTTGTTTAGTCACCGCTTCAAAATGTGAGAAGTCAAAACGCAGACGATCTGGCTGCACAAGTGAACCTTTTTGCGATACGTGCTCACCTAAAAGCTGACGCAGTGCTTCATGCAAAATATGCGTAGCGGTGTGGTTTTTCTTAATACTGTCACGGCGCGCATCGTCAATAGTTGCATCCACTTTATCGTTAACGCCAATACGCCCTTGAACTGTTCCATGGTGAGCAAAAGCATTACCCAGTTTAGTGGTATTAGTCACCACAAACTCACCGCCGGCTACTGTGATTGTTCCGCTATCACCAATTTGGCCGCCTGATTCAGCGTAAAACGGAGTACGGTCTAAAACAATAATACCTTGTTGACCATCTTCAAGTAATGATACAGCTTCGCCACCAGCAAAAATTTCTACCACTGTGCCACTGTAATGAGTGCTATCGTAGCCTTTAAAGTCAGTGTGCTTGTCTGATTTTAATTGGTCATTGTAATCAGCCCCAAACTTACCCGCTTGTTGCGCAGTTTTACGTTGTACTGCCATGCATGCTTCAAAACCTTGATGGTCAATCGTCATCTGGCGCTCACGCGCAACATCGGCTGTTAAATCAGCAGGGAAACCATAGGTATCGTAAAGCTTAAATACTAAGTCACCCGGGATCACATCCCCGGTTAAATCACTTAAGCTTTCTTCTAAAATAGCTAAACCACGCTCAAGCGTTTTACCAAACTGCTCTTCTTCAATACGTAGTACTTTTTCAATAATTTCTTGTTGCTTAGCAAGCTCTGGGTACGCTTGACCCATTTGCTCAATAAGTGCAGCAACCAATTTATAGAAAAACGCGCCTTTAGCACCTAACTTATTACCGTGACGTACTGCACGACGAATAATACGACGCAATACATAACCACGGCCTTCATTTGATGGCATAACCCCATCTGAAATTAAAAATGCACACGAACGAATATGATCGGCTACCACGCGAAGTGATTTATCATCCATATCTTGTGCATTGGTAACGCTTGCAGCGGCCGCAATTAAGCCTTGGAATAAGTCGATTTCGTAGTTTGAATGCACACCTTGTAAAATAGCTGAAATACGCTCAAGGCCCATACCTGTATCAACAGATTGCTTAGGAAGTGGCTCCATAGTCCCGTCGCTTTGACGGTTGTATTGCATAAATACTAAGTTCCAAATTTCAATGAAACGGTCACCATCTTCTTCAGGTGTGCCCGGAGGACCGCCCCAAATATGCTCGCCATGATCATAAAATATTTCAGAACATGGACCACAAGGACCCGTATCACCCATAGACCAAAAGTTATCGCTCGTTGCAATACGAATAATACGATCTTCAGGTAAGCCTATATCGTTAGCCCAGTAGCCAAAGGCTTCTTCGTCATCATGGTAAATGGTTACTAACAGCTTTTCTTTTGGTAGTTTTACAACCTCAGTTAAAAACTCCCAAGCAAATTTAATTGCATCTTGCTTAAAGTAATCACCAAAGCTGAAATTACCTAGCATTTCAAAAAAGGTATGGTGACGTGCTGTGTAACCTACGTTTTCTAAATCGTTATGTTTACCACCAGCACGCACACAACGCTGCGAACTGGTTGCGCGTGTGTAAGGGCGGCTTTCAGCGCCTAAAAATACATCTTTAAATTGCACCATACCGGCATTATTAAATAACAACGTGGCATCGTTACCCGGTATAAGCGAACTAGAAGGAACAACTTGGTGTTGCTTGCTGGCAAAAAAGTCTAAAAACTGTTGCCTAATTTGTGCGGTAGTCATATGCTGCATGTGAAAGTCTCACCTGTATTTACTGTGCTTGCATTGCAAAATTTATTTGATCATAGCTAAATCCTCGATACATTAAGTAGCGCACGCGCTTAGCTTTTTCTTTGTACTCGAGGTTTGCCGGTGTCGTTGAATATTTTTTGTTGTACGCTTCCTGCGCGAGCTCAAACCAATCTATTTCCAGCTCTTCAATCACTGTTTCAAGCAGTGCTCTATCAATCCCTTTGCTCATGGCCTCACTTTGAATTCGCTTTAAGCCATGGCATTTAAATATGTGCTTTCTTACAAACCCTTCACAGTAACGCTGCTCGTTAATAAAATTGTGCTTTTCGCACCAATCAAGCAGGTTTTCTATGAACTCGTCGGTTGCTTCTCTTTGCTGTAACTTTTGGGTTAACTCTCGGCGCGAATACTCTTGCCTTCCTAGTAACCAAAGCACATAGTTTTTTAACTTTTGTTTTAACGTATCATCCATTAAGCGTCAAAGCGCCCGCTTTGCTCGCTACTTAAAGGCTTAATGTTACTGTCATCACTTGGTGGCACAACGGGCATAAAAATAGCCTGATAAGAAACAAAGAAACTAATGTAGCAAATTGGCATTAAAATCAACAGCGGTAGTAGCGATAAGAACATCGACACCACAATTAATAATGCGCAAATAATACCATAAACACTCAATGGTAAAATATTATAATAAAACACCATAAACGAACTTTTTAAGGCATTTAAAATACGTTGTTCTTTATTAAAGTAAACCAGCGGTACCGCATAGGCAAACGAAGTAAAGTATATCGACAGCGCAATTAAAAACAGTGCCACATTGGCAAACGAAATACTCTCAAGCATTTGGCTAATTGCTGTATTAGGATCTAAGTCAGGCTGCGTCATAACCGCCATCGCATCGGCAAATAACCCATTGGCGAGCAGCGCAATTAAAATACCGGCACCCATTTGATAAAGCGCTAAGCGAAATAAGCCTAACCGATTTCCTTTTGCTGAAAAGGGCTTCAAAATGTCGGCTAACATAATTTTTCCGCCTTGCTGCTTGGTAAGCACGGCTTGATAAAAACCAGCGGTTAAAAATGGTGTAGCCAATGCTGCGACTATTTGTAATAACGGCAAAAATAAAGACAACAAGCCAACAATGCCAATAAACAAGTGCATAAAGATAAAGGTTAATGGCTGAGTTTTAAAAATTAGCCAACCCGCTTTAAACCATTTTAATGCCGCATCCGCTTTAAAAATTCGTAATTGTGTAGACATACTTGCTCTTAATTAAAACAAAACACGCCGAGTATAACTCGGCGTTGGTTGGTATTACATAGGTGGCGGCGATAAATGCCGTTAATATTAGGGTCTGTTGCCCTTTACGGATTAAAATTTGTTCAAACTAGGGGCGATTTAATCGCGGCGCGAGGTTTGTAACCTAGTGGGCTAAGTCAAAACCGAGCAAAGCTTCCGCGTCCTGCTCACGCCCCTTACCTACATCCATGTAGGCAACAAAGAGTAAATCGCCCCTAGGCAGAACCCTTCGGGCAGCGCCTGTTTGGCATTGATGCTGCGTTATCGCCTATTTATGGGGAATAACCACACCACATAGGCTCTGCCTTGCCTAAATACCAAACAGACTGCTGCAAATTTAACCTTGAAAGGTCAACAGACCCTAAGGTTTTTTAATTTTCTTAATATCTAGCATATGAGAGCCATGCTTAATTTTAGTCTCTAAATACGCCTTGTTACCTGAAAGCCCAGCTTTAATGTGTGCATGAGTGCCCACAACAGAGTCCACCTCTATGCCAGCATCTTTTAATGCGTTAAGCTTTTTAGGATTGTTAGTCATTAATTTTACATGCTTTAAATTGAGCGCATTGAGCATTAATACAGCATCCGAAAAATCACGTAAATCATCAGCAAAGCCCAAATGATTGTTGGCCTCGTAAGTGTTCATACCTTGTGACTGCAGTACATACGCATCAATTTTATTGTATAAACCAATACCACGCCCTTCTTGGCGTAAATAAAGTAAAATACCGCCTTGTTCGTGCATCATTTCAATACACTCATTTAACTGCTCACCGCAATCACAACGTGACGAGTGAAACACATCACCGGTTAAGCATTCAGAGTGCATACGAATAAGCGGAACATCTTGCTCGGTATCGGCGTTTTTAAACACTAACGCAACATGCTCTTGGCCATCTTTTAAGCCACTAAAGGAAATAATTTCTGCAGGAATATCACTATTTTTGCCAACATTAAGCTGGACTCTTGCTCTTACTTGCGCCACGACCAATCCAAATATTAAAAAACTACGACACGATAAAGTGATAATATCACAAAATAGGTTAAATACACCGTAGTACAAGACTGTTTATGGCAAATATATGGCGACGGTAGCGACTATTTTCAATCTTAAACCGCAAATATATTACTAGCGAGCGTTTACCTTGATTTACCTAAAGTGATGACATATACACAAGGATTTGCTAATTTGTTATCGACAAATAATAGGGATCATTATGAAATTAAACAAACTTGCATTACTGATGGGCTTAAGTTTATCTTTATTAAGCACCACGTCATTTGCCGAGCAAGCAAATAACGCTCAAACCGTTTTCAACGACGCGTATCAAAATTATTTAAATGCGATTAAAACCAAAGAAAATGTGCAACAAGCCGCGGAGCAGGCTTACACATTAGGTAAAACTGTTTACGGTGAAAATGCTGATAACACCGCAAACTTAGCGATTAACTATGCAAAATCAATTAATCGATACGGTAAACAGTGGATTGAAAAGCGTTTTTCGCTCTATCAACAAGCCTATACTATTTTAGTTAATAACCATGGTAAGCAATCGCCTGAAACCATTGATGCTTTAGTCGGTATGGCTAGTTTTGCCCCTTCTGCTCAAAAAGCGGATTATTATTTAGAGCAAGTGATAGCAATCGCAAACACACAAAACAACCCTAAGTTTGTGGCTGATATGAAACTAGAAGCGGCAACCATATTAGCTAATAAATTCAGCTATGAAAAATACCGAGAAGCTAAAAACTACCTAGAAGAAGCCGATGAGTATTATCTGGCTAACTTACCTAAAAACTCAGTTGAACAAATAAAAGCTGATTTTTTAATGGCGTCATTTGCGGAAGGTCGAAAAAGATACGACCAAGCAATTGAACGGCTTAATCGTGTAGTAAACGTGTTTGATGAAAGCTTAAGTTACGATCACAGCGCCGAGCTTACCGCACACTCAAGATTAATTGGCTTGTATGAAAAACAAGGCAAAAGTGATGAAGCCACCAAACACTGCATCGCGATTGCTAAAATGGTGCCGTGGAAAGAAAGCCAAGAGCAAACGCCGCTATACCGCGTTAACCCTAAATACCCTACAAACAAAGCGCGCTTTCGTAAAGATGGAAAAGTCGTTATGGAGTTTGAAGTGGATGAGTCTGGCTTTGTAAAAAATCCGCAAGTACTTAGTTCTGAAGGTGGCGTGGCCTTTGAAAAATCGGCAGTAGAAGCATTAGCGCAATGGCGTTATGCACCTAAGTTTGAACATGGAAAAGCCGTTGCAGCAACTTCCAAAGTACAGCTCGACTTTAAAGTAAACCGTTAATAACATACCAAAGGCGCGTTGAGCGCCTTTTTAGTTTATTCTACTTTAACTTAGCTAAAATGTTATCGCTGGCGGCCTCTATTAAATCAAGTACCTTTTCAAAGCCATCATCACCGCCATAGTAAGGATCGGGAATTGCGCTTTGTGTTTGCTCGCCATACTCTAAAAATAACGCCAACTTATATTGCAAATGCTCGGGGCAGCGTGCGGTTAGATCCGTCAGGTTTTGTTTATCGGCTGCTAAAATTAAATCAAACTCGCTAAAATCACTACTGCACACCTTGCGTGAAAAAATACCTTTAAAACTATAACCACGTTTCTCGCCAGCTTGCATAGAGCGTTTATCTGGCGGATTACCTTCATGATGACCAATAGTCCCAGCCGAGTCCACTAGCAAATCAATGCCTAACTCTTTAGCGCGAGCTTTTAATACCGCCTCAGCCGTCGGTGAGCGACAAATATTACCCAAACAAACAATCAGTACTTTTTTCAATGATAGCTCCTTTATTGTTTAAGATTTTGTAAAATAAGCGACATTCCAGTCACCAACATTAAAAAGCTACTTAAGCGAGGCTAATATTTTTTGCTCGCCTTCAAGCATTGTGTGCATGGCAGTCCCCTGTTTTACACGGCTATGCAATGCTGCAAGATTAGGCCAGCGCGACTCATCAAGTTGCTCACCACCATGCTCCATATTCATTAACTGGCAGCTCACAGCAATGTCGGCAAGGGTTAAGCTCTCGCCAACAAAAAACTCGTTATCCCCTAAATAACCTTCTAAATAATCAAATAAAGGCGGTAGTTTTTCATTTAATGCACTTTGCACTAAGGCTTCATCGGTTGGCTTTTGCATTGTGGGAGCAATAATACGTTGCTGAAACACCGTAAATGTTGCAAAAGGAGCCAGCTCGTAATCTGCGTATTTTTCTAACCAGCGAACGGCTGCACGTTGCTCTATAGTATCACCGAGTAAGGACGCTGAATTAGGGTATTTTTCATCAAGATATTGGCAAATAACGCTAGAATCCGCCAAACTTAACTCGTCGTCTTTTAGCGCCGGAATTCGCCCTAGAGGGTTCAGTTCTAAAAACCAATCAGGTTGATTAAACGGCGAGACTATTTCCAGTTTATAGTCGAGTTGTTTATGCGCTAAACATACACGCACTTTACGTACATAGGGAGAAAGCGGGACACCATAGAGAATTATGCTCATTGTGATTCCTATAAATTAAAACTGCTTTAAAATTGCGTCATCGTAGTCATCGGCATTAAGAGTTAAATTATATTTAGCCGCAACGCTATCTAACTCGGCTTGTTTAATCGCTAAATCATCCATGGTGATGGTGTTATCGTCAAGCTGCCATAACAAGCGTGAACCTGCATAACTATAGTGAATGGCTAATAGCGCATCAGGATTACCTTCACGTCCCGCCGCTTTAAGCTTTGCCATCTTGCGGGTAATTTTATTAAGCGCTTGTTTAAGCTCCCATACATACACCACCTCGGTCATAAAAGGATGTGTACGGTATTTATTTAACAACCAGCCAATACCAATACTAGTAACAATAACGCCTAATAAGTTCCAATGAAAATGACTACCACTTTCATCGGGGAATAATGCAATAAGCGTTTGTGAAATAGCTAAACTACCAATCGCTAAGCTTGCGGCACAACCGACTATAACGCGGTTTAAATGTTTACGATAACGAGCTTTATCTATTTGAATAAGTTGCATAGTTGCCTAAAATTAAAAAACTAAAAAATACACAGCCACCATTGTAGCTAAACCCACCACAGAGTTTCGACTCTTTTTAATAAAATACCCGTAGTTTTTGATTTAACGCCGGTTTTATACTGCTTGCAACATAAAACCAACCAACGATTTTATTTGCACCCACTTATTAGGCATAGGATAGTAGACAACAAATACGACTCAGTTTAGGACCATCATGATAAAAACACTGATTGCTGCAAGCTTAATTTTTTCTTCTTCTAATGCGTTAGCTAATTTAAACACACCGCTAACCCCAGAAGAATTGCGAATTGAAAAAGCCAGCCAAGCGATGCCTAGCGTGCTAAGCGCTTTTGCCAGCGAAGTTAATCAATTTGAGCAGCAATTCAAGTCACTCTCAAGCTATGCACAAGCCGTAGATACCGTTAATGACTACTCAAAACGATTATGGTTTAGTGCAAAAAAACGCATCGCTACAACGCAAAACTTAGATGATCGCGCACTTTACTGGGCTCGCTTACAATCAAGCAAAATTATTCGCACCACAAAGCCTGCATTTTCGCTGAGCGCCGCGCAGCAAACCGTGTTATTAACACTTCTAGAGAATGGCAGCCGGGGTCGCACCGATCTTAGCTACTCACAAAACACCTCTAAAAAAATATTATTGACTGGATTTGACCCGTTTTTACTTGATAGAAATATAAACCAAAGCAACCCATCGGGTGTTGCAGCACTGCTTCTTGATGGCCAAGTCATTAACTATAAAGGTATTAGTGCTGAAATAAACACAGTGATGGTGCCTGTGCGTTATGAAGACTTTGATCACGGTATTATAGAATCCTTACTTGCCCCTTATTACGCACTTAATAATGTTGATATGGTGGTTACCGTTAGTATGGGTAGTAAAGACTTTGACCTTGAGCGCTTTCCAGGCAAGCGCCGCAGTGTAACAGCGCCCGACAACGCCAATGTAGTGTATGGAGGTACCAAAACAGCGCCGCTCATTCCAAGCTTGAACGACCGCCCATTACCAGGTACTGAGTTTGTAGAATTTAGCTTACCCGTTAGCGCTATGTTAAGCGCAAAAGGCCCTTTTCCTATTAATGATAACCATCATGTTATTACCCTAAAAAAAGACTTTGAGCCTAATAGTTTCGATGAATTAAAAGACGCTATTGCAGTGCGAGGCGGTGGCGGTGGTTATTTGTCTAACGAAATTTCGTATCGCAGTATTCGCCTGCGAAATCAGCTAAATTCAGATATTCCGACAGGACATATTCACACCCCACGAATTGCTCAGTTTGAACCCGAAACTGAAGCTAAAATAGTAAAGCAAATTCAAACTATGTTAGAGCGCAGTTTAGTCGCACTCTAACATCGTTTGCTTTTTCAACTTCAACGTTAGAACGACTATTAATTAATAAACGTAGGAGCACTTAAATGCTTCTACGTTTTTTTGCTTTAAACCGCTAAAAAAGCATGCTGAAATTACATTAAAATTAAAAGCGCTCTGTATCAATCTCGGCTATTTTATAATAAAAACTCATTACTTTAATTATTAACTAGATCTTCACAAATTGTGTTCTATGCTCATTTGAGGTTCAGACCTTATTACAGGGACATAGTAATGCTCACAATTAATCACTTTTTTAATTCTTTAAATTTAACAAAAAAACTTATCTCCGCCTTTTTAGTTGTTGCCCTAGTGCCAATAACAATAATTATTATTGTCGCAATTAATACAGCTTCAAACTCGATGACAGAACAGGTTTATTCGCGTTTAGACGCTGTGAGTAAAGTAAAACAAAGCGCTGTTAAACGCTATTTTAACAACATTGAAAAAAAGCTTAATGCGCTGCAAGCAAATCCAGAAATGGCCAATATTGCGACAAAGTTTATAGATGGATTTAATGATACCTCCCCTTCAACCTCATCAGAGTCTCTAAATCGCTTTTATAAAGAGTCTTTTGCTCCAAAATTTAAACAGCTAAACCCAACTGATACAGTTTCTTCATCTCTATTAAAGCAAATGAATCCAAAAAGTATTGAGCTGCAATCTCGTTATCTAGCTAATAACCCAAACCCAATCGGTGAAAAACAAAAACTAACCACCACAGAGCAATCAGACAGTTACGAGCAAGCGCACCGCCAATATCACCCTTATCTACGCGATATGACTAATATAAATAAGTTCTACGATATTTTCATTATCGACCCAGCAAATGGCAATATTGTTTACTCTGTTTATAAAGAAGTAGACTTTGCAACATCGCTGCAAACAGGCCCCTACGCTAAAAGTAATTTAGCGAACCTATTTAGACAATTAAAAGACAGCAGCAACCCACAAAAAATTGCTTTTGCAGATTATAAACAGTACTCCCCTTCATATAATGCCCCTGCAAGCTTTATAGGAAAGCCTATTGTTGTTGATGGTAAAACGGTTGCTATTTTAGCTGCCCAATTATCGATTGAAGATATTAATTCAATTATGAAAGAACGTGACGGGTTGGGCGAAAGCGGAGAAACCTACCTTGTTGGCCCTGAAGGGTTAATGCGCTCTGACTCTTATATTGATCCGAAAAATCACTCTGTAGAAAGCTCGTTTAGAAACCCAAATAAAGGCACTGTGAATACCTTATCTGTAATCAAAGCACTAAAAAATGAAAAAGGGCAGCATGTTATAAATGACTATAACAATGAAATGGTGCTCTCTGCATTTGCACCTGTAAATGTATTTAATGTTCGCTGGGCACTCATAGCAGAAATGAACGAACAAGAAGCTTTTGAGTCAATAACGACTCTTTCCCAACTACTCATTGTGATACTTTTTGTCACTATTTTTATTGTTACTATTGCCGCATATTGGTTTGCGCGAACACTCACGAAGCCAATACATGCATTGGCTGATACGATGAAAAAAGTGGAGCAACAAGGTGACTTTTCATTACGAGCAACTGTCTATTCAAGCGATGAAATAGGCGTTAGCACTCAAGCATTTAACACTCTTCTTGATGCTCTACAGTTATCTATTAGTGAAACAAATCGCGTTATGAACCAAATGGCTGCGGGTAAATTTGATCAACGTATTGAAGCACCATGTCGAGGAGAGTTAGCTACGTTAAAACAAGCAACCAACGATTGCGCAAGTTCACTAAACGGGGCAATAAACGAATTAAATAACATTGCGATTGCTATGGCTGACGGTCAATTTGATATTCAAATTAATGTCTCAATGTCAGGTGAATTAGGCACCTTAAAAAGTAATATTAACCAATCGCTTTCCTCAATAAACAACACAATGAATAGTATCGTAGATATTATGGCTAACGTAGAGCAAGGTAACTTTAAAGAGCAAATTACCTATCCAGCTAAAGGAAAACTTGCCCAGCTAAAAGACAGCGTGAATAACTCAGTGAATAGCTTAAGTATTGCCATAGATGGTATTAGTGACGTTATGAGTGCATTACGACAGGGCCAGTTTTCAGCGCAATTAGATGCTCCCTTAGCTGGACAGCTTGATATCTTAAAACAAGATATTAATTCCAGTATGGCTAATTTAAATAATGTAATGAATGAAATAGGTGAAGTCATGTCCTTTGTTAGTAAAGGTGACTTTAAAAAAATGATTAAAGGTGAAGCCAGCGGTCAACTTGAGCAGTTAAAAAGTAACATCAATACATCAATTACTGCTATTGATAATGCTCTAACTGAAATTTCATCAGTCATGCTAGCAATTAGTCAGGGGCGCTTTGATCATACTATTTCATCGACTATGACAGGCCAGCTAAATAGTTTAAAAACAGATATAAACCACTCGGTAACAAACCTTGAACATGTCATAAATGATCTTAATCAAGTAATGGCTGCAATGGCAAATGGCGATTTTTCTCATCAATTAAAACAACCATTGCAAGGCCAATTGGAAGATTTAAAAAATAATGTTAATGAGTCTACCTCATTAGTTTCATTAGCTATAAATGAAGTAAGTAGCGTTTTGTCAAACTTAGCTAAAGGTGACCTTACCAAAAATATAGAGGGGCAATATCAAGGCGTATTCAATACCCTTAAAAGCGACACCAACGCGACCATTGAGAAATTAACTAATGTCATTCAAGAAATTCAAGTATCAGCTGGCCAGGTTATGCAAAATGCAGGTGAAATAGCTTCAAGTAATACTGAAATAAGTAAACGCACAGAAGAGCAAGCAGCCAACCTTGAAGAGGCAAGCTCAAGTACTGAGCAAATGCTAGATGAGCTAACTAAAGTATCTGAACAATCAAAAAGTGCCGTGGCATTGGCAAGCAATGCAGAGCAAATTGCTGAAGAAGGAAACCAATTATCAATACAGACTGTTAGCGCGATTGATGAAGTAAATGAAGCCAGTAAAGACATTAACGAAATACTTTCGGTTATTGACAACCTCGCTTTTCAAACTAACTTGCTATCACTTAATGCCGCCGTAGAAGCAGCTAGGGCTGGCGACCACGGAAGAGGCTTTGCTGTAGTAGCTAATGAAGTCGGTGATTTAGCGGGGCGTAGTGCTAAATCAGCAAAGCAAATAAAAAGTATTATTGTAAACAGTAATCAAAAAATAGCACTTGGAACTGAATTAGCCGACACCTCAGGGAAAAAACTAAAACACATAATGCAAGCTGTTAGCGATGTTAATAAAAATATAATACATATAGCGCACTCAACCTCCGCACAAGAGCAAGCAATTAAAGAGGTTAATCTTGTTGTACAACGGTTAACGGGGCTAACTCAGGCTAACTCAGCGATTACAGAAGAAACAATGGCGGCGGCACGTCAAATGGCAGAACAAGCTACCGAGATGAGAGTACAACTTAATTACTTTCATCTAGAAAAAGAGCAATAATAACCTAAAGGCGCTGCTAGTGATTCTGCTAACGCTATGCCTTTTTTAACTTGAGAAACGCTATGAGCCATTATAATAATGGCTCATCATAAAGTTACGTCACTTTACCCGCTAAATTAAAACGTGGCTGGGTATATAGCTGGCTTTTAACTACCTCAGCTAAAATAGTTACTGCCTGCCAAATCTCTTCAAACGAGGTGTAAAGAGGTGTAAAACCAAAACGTAAAATATTAGGCGCACGAAAATCTGCAATTACCCCTTTTTCAATTAACGCTTGGCATATAGCAAACGCATCGGTATGTGAAAATGCTAGTTGGCTGCCTCTTTGGCTCGAATCCTCAGTAGAACATAAGCGTAAATCACTTAAGCATGAATGTGTTTGTACTAATTTAATAAATACCTCGGCAAGTGCAATCGACTTTTCTCTTACTTGAGAAATGTCTACGTCTTGCCATACATCAAGCGCAGCATCTAAAGCACTCATCGCAATCACACTAGGTGTGCCACATAAATACTGATTTATAGTATCAGCACCTTGATATATTGCATCAAAAGCAAATGGTTTGGCATGACCCATCCAACCTGATAAGGGTTGCTTCACAGCAGCTTGGTGGCGTTTAGCCACATATAAAAATGCAGGTGAGCCTGGGCCACCGTTTAAGTATTTATAGCCACAGCCAACGGCAAAATCAGCATTACAGTTATCAAGTTCAACTTGTAAAGCTCCCGCACTATGGGCTAGATCCCATATCACCAAAATGCCTTTCTCGTGGGCTAACTGGGTGAGCTTTTGCATATCCAGCAACTGACCGGTTCTAAAGTTGACCTGCGTTAATAGCAACACAGCCACTGAATCATTAAGGTTTTGCTCAATACTTTGCTCTGCCACTAATTTAAGCTGACATAAGTCGGGGCCTAATAGCTCACTTAGCCCCTGTACCATGTATAAGTCAGTAGGAAAGTTATCCTCGGTGGATAACACCACATTTCGCTCAGGATTTAACGATAATGCACTACTTAACAGTTTAAATAAGTTAACTGAAATAGAGTCACAACAAATCACTTGGCCTTTTGCTGCGCCAATAATCGGCGCTATTTTCTCTCCTACCTGAGTTGGTAAATCAATCCATTGGTGATCATTCCAACTTCTAATTAAATGGCTACCCCATTGCTGACTTACCACCTCAGCTACGCGCGATTTTACGGCTTTAGGCAAAGCCCCTAATGAGTTACCATCGAGATAAATAGTGTCTGCGGGTAAATCAAATTCATCACGTTTATTAGCCAGCGGATCGGCTTTATCAAGCGCTACAATCTCATTAAAATTCATTATTACTTCTCATTCAAGTTTTGTATTAGTGTCTTAAATGCCTCAGAACCTGGGTGGATCCAATCAAAATGCCCCACACCATCTAGCATAACCACAGGTCGTTTAAGCTGCTCTAAATTAAAAGCAGGCACGATGGTATCTTGGTCACCTTGTAAAATAATACTCTGTGGATGAAGCGACTGCTCGCTCGGGTTAGCTTGCGTGTAAGCCTTGGGTTTATCAGTTGGCATACCTTGCATAAAATCCTTTGTCACTTTTTGACAGCTGTTATTACCGCGTGCATACGCTTTTATATCAGTAATAGGGGCTAAGCCAATAACCCCTTTGAGCTGATCAATTTCACCACCAGCAAGTAGAGCTAAATGCCCACCAGCGGAGTGTCCTACCACAACCGAGTCAGCTAATTTAAACTCGCCATTATTGTAAGTACTTGCCGCTAAAATACCGGCTTTTATATCATTAAATGTGACAGGCCAGCCACCACCGCTTGTACCACTTCTTCGATACTCTAATGACCACACGTTAAAACCAGCTTGTGCAAGCCCCGTACTTAACGCATACGTGTGTTTAATATCGTACTCACTAAGCCAACAGCCACCATGGAGTAAAATAACTAACGGCGTTTGCACCAGTGCTTGTTTTGCGCGCCAAAGTAATGCGTACTGTGACTCATCACTGCCGTAGGCTATTTTTTCATCGGCTAAGTTAAATCCCAATGAAGCCACTTTTGCATAAGCTACATTATTTTCAACATCAGGAAATTCAACTGGTTGCTGCGAGGCACTATTTGCTAACAAAGGCCATACACTAAAAAATAAAACCACTAAGGTCTTCAAAATAAACTACTTCCTTTTTACCTAAAAACGGTATAACAAAATAACGCTGGTCAATCGTCTACAAACATTTTGTTGTACGACCTACCAGCGTTATAACGTCATTCATAATAAAATAAATATAGTGTTTATTGTTGTTTGAAAATTACGCCTTCTTTCATCACAAAATCAACATCCATTAAAGCGCTAATATCGCTAAGTGGGCTGGAATCTAAGGCAATAATATCGGCAAACTTACCAGGCTCTATAGTGCCTAAGCTCTGGCTCATATCAATTAAATCAGCAGCATTGACGGTTGCCGACTTTAAAATATCGGAGGTACTCATACCGGCTTCATACATCAATACGGCTTCTTTTGCGTTAATACCGTGCTTTGATACGCCACTGTCCGTGCCAAAGGCAATTTTAACGCCGGCTTTGTAAGCCTTAGTAAAGTTGTTGAGCATATCGCCCCCCACTCTCGTTGCTTTAGCCTTAATAGGTGCAGACATAAAATCTGAATTTTTTGCCATATTAACCACAGTATCGCCAGCTAATAACGTTGGTACAAGGTAAGCGCCGGTTTCTTTAAAGAGCTTGATGCCTTCTTCATCGGTGTAACTGCCGTGTTCAATGCTATCAACCCCTGCACGAAGTGCGGCATTAATACCTTGTGCAGCATGGGCATGGCTTGCTACTTTTCGTCCTAACCCATGTGCGGTTTTTACAATGGCTTTGAGCTCATCGTCTTCCATTTGTTGACCTGTCCCCGTGGTGGTATCAGAAAGTACACCACCGGTAGAGGCCACTTTAATTAAATCCGCCCCATACTTAATTGCATAACGTGTTTTTTTACGACACTCAACTGCGCCATCACACACTGTTGGTGGCGTTTTTATGGTAAGTAAATCAGGACTCATACCATCAACATCTAAATGCCCACCAGTAATAGTAACTCCAGCACCGGCAATAATACGCGGGCCATTAACCCAGCCATTCGCCACCCCTTTACGTAATGCGTACATTTGCTCGCTTTGGCTACCTACATCACGCACGGTGGTAAATCCCGCCATTAGGGTTTTATTTGCAAAATAAACACTGCGCATTGCTACATCTGCATCAGACATTTCAACCAGTTCTTTTTTATTATCTGGCCCAAGCTCACCTTGTAAATGCACATGCATATCCATAAGCCCTGGCATAACAAAGCTGGTTGATAAATCGATTAATTGAGCATCATCACCAAATCGAGAGGCCGGTAAAAAACCAGCGGATACAGACACTATTTTACCATTTTCTATTACTACAGTTTGTTTTTGCTGTGATTTTTCGCCAGGGACGCTTAATAGCTCTCCCGCATGAATCACTTTAGTATTGGCTTGTGCACTGCTGGCGCAAAAATTTGCGGCTAAAAAAATCGAGGTAATAACACTCAATCGAAATATGCTCATGAAAATCTCCAATGATTCGCTTTTCGTTAACAGCAACGAAATAACGTTAAAATATTGTTATACAACCAATACCTTATCAGGAAAGTC
Organism: Pseudoalteromonas issachenkonii; assembly: GCF_002310795.1. NCBI lineage: Bacteria > Pseudomonadati > Pseudomonadota > Gammaproteobacteria > Alteromonadales > Pseudoalteromonadaceae > Pseudoalteromonas > Pseudoalteromonas issachenkonii. Next base: position 661,820 of record NZ_CP011030.1, on the reverse strand, counting down.
ACAAAAACAAACCTGAAATACGTTTTTAGTAAAAATTCTGACCACTATTTACACTGCCTTCAAACGGAAAAAATAAAAGAAGATGTCTATACTTAACCATATTGTTGTAATACTTTTCATATGTAGGGAGCTTATGGATATTAAAGACATAAATATTGCACTGCTAGAAAAATGCAACTTTCTTTTAATGGTATTTGATAACCATGATCAGCTCAGTTATCTCTCAGATGGGTGGTCAGAGCTAAATATTACAACCAAAAACATGCCAACCATTGAAAGCCTGTATGCCTGTTGTACAACTCAAAGCAAAACACTATTACAACAACAAATTCTCGCACTAAAATCGCAACATAATGAGTTAGACCAATTTGATATTGAGCTCACATTTGCAACCGATTACTCTATTAAACTGAATTGCTGCTTACATAATGTGGATCAAAACCAACACCAATATATGGTTTTAGTTTTTAACCAGCATTTTTCCCAAGTGTCCTCTGTTATTAGTAATAACGAATTACAAACCATCATAGAAAACGCAGGCGAAGTTTTAAAAGTAGGTTATTGGCAGCTCGACTGTAATAGCAACCAATTATTTTGGACCGATGAAATTTACACTATCCATGGTGTTGCCCCTAGTCGCTATTCACCACAGTTAGATACTGCAATAAACTTTTATCATGCAGATGATAAGCCCAAAATAGCCAGCGCTGTCGAAAATGCGCTTTTAACGGGGCAAGAATGGAGTTGTATAAAATTACGTGTTGTAGATGACGACCAACAAGAACGCACTGTGATATCAAGCGGTAACGTATCAAGAAATAAAAATGGTGAAATTACTAAGCTATACGGCATTTTTCAGGATATAACAGGAAGTGAAAAAATAGCCCTTGAACGAGACTTTTTAGTTACCGCACTCAAAGAAACTACGGTAGGAATGGTCATTGCCGATAAAAATAAGCATGTTATTTGGGTTAATGGATCATTCGAAAAAATGACAGGGTATAGCCTTTTTGAAGTTGAAGGCAAAAAGCTCGGCTCTATTTTACAAGGTGAAAACACTGATTTAAAAACGATAGCTAAACTTAAAACTCACCTCAAAAAAGGGCTGCCTATAAGCACCCGAATTTTAAACTACACCAAAAGTGGGGAACCCTATTGGAATGAGTTGGCAATATCGCCGATTTATAGAGATGGAAAAATCGCTTATTACTTTGCGGTGCAAAACGATGTAAGCAAAGAAATAAACATAGAACACAAACTCATAGCCCTTAATACCAGTTTAGAGCAAAGAATACAGGCACGCACTCAAGAACTATTTACACTTAACAAAGAGTTAGAAAAACAGGCTAATGTAGACCCACTTACAGGATGTTTAAATAGGCGAACCTTATACAGGTTCCTTACCGATGAGCTATTAAAAACACAAGATGAAAATACCTATATTTCATTATTAATGCTCGATATAGATCACTTTAAAGCCATAAATGATAACTACGGCCACGAAGCTGGAGATAAGGGTTTAAAAGAACTCGCTAATATTTTACATGGCCTCACCAGAAAAAATGACGCCGTATTTCGCCTTGGCGGTGAAGAGTTTTTAATTATTATGCCTAACACAAACAAAGCCGAAGCTAAGCAAGCCGCTGAGCGTATTAAAAACGCAGTGAATGAACATAAAGTTTACTATCGTAATAAAAATATTAGCTTTACTGTCAGTATTGGACTGCTTACCCACGATGGCACAATTAGCCTACAAAGCAGCTTAAAATACGTTGATGACTATTTATACGAGGCAAAAAATAGTGGTCGAAATAAAATTGTTGATTGACTCGCTATAAGACGGATTGTTTTAAATCAATTCGTAAAAATTTAAAAGGTCATATAAGCTAAATACTTAAGCACAACAATTTAGCTTAAATTTTCAACAGTAGATAAATTCGTAAATAAAAATACACTTTAAGCAAATTGACATTAAACGCGTATTTTTTCATTTTATACTAGGGTCTGTTGACCTTTGCGGATTAAAATTTGTTCAAGCTAGGGGCGGTTTAATCGCGGCGCGAGGTTTGTAACCTAGTGGGCTAAGTAAAAACCGAGCAACAAAGAGTAAATCGCCCCTAGGCAGAACCCTTCGGGCAGCGCCTGTTTGGTATTGATGCTGCGTTATCGCCTATTTATGGGGAACAACCACACCACATAGGCGCTGCCTTGCCTAAATGCCAAACAGACTGCTGCAAATTTAACCTTGAAAGGTCAACAGACCCTAGCTAATGCGTTATTATTTTTATTCTATTACTCATTGTTAAGCATAACAAAAACAAGGTTACATAATGATAAAAGCGTCAACACCTGAGGATGAACTATCACGGCTAAAAGACTTATATGAGTATGACGTTTTAGACACTGAAGCTGAAAAATCCTTTGACGATTTAACCCAGCTTGCATCTGATATTTGCGAAACGCCAATCTCACTAATAAGTCTTGTTGATCCTGACAGGCAATGGTTTAAGTCAAAGCATGGTATTGATGTAGCCGAAACCGCACGAGATATTTCGTTTTGTTCTCACGCAATTCTAGAAAACCAAGTATTCGAAGTTCAAAATGCACTTACTGACACCCGCTTTCACGATAATCCCTTAGTTACAAACGACCCAAATATTCGCTTTTATGCAGGTGCACCTCTGATCACACCAAGAGGAAACGCTATAGGTACGTTATGTGTTATTAGCGATAAACCAAAAAAGCTTTCAAGCAAACAAATAAATGCACTCACAGTTTTGAGCAAAGAGGTCATTGCGCAATTAGAGCTTCGGCTTAATAATAAAAAGCTGTTTATGGCGTTAGAAAAACAAAAAGAACACAATAAAGAGCTAGAAAAGTTAAAAGAAGCCGCGGATATCGCCAATAACACAAAGAGTAAATTTTTGGCAAATATGACTCATGAGCTGAGAACCCCATTACATGGAATTTTAAATTTAGCTGAGTTTGCTATCTCAGAGACCACAACAGAGGAAAAAACAGCACCTTAAAAAGCATATTAAAGTCAGCACATTACTTATCAAATATTGTTAACGATATTTTAGACTTTTCTAAAATTGAGGCTGGCAAATTAGAAATTGAACATATCAACTTCAGTCTTAATGAGGTTATTAGCGATGTAATAAAACCCCTGTTACAGCAGGCATCTGCTAAAGGCATAAAGCTGATTACATCGATAGACCCAAAAATAGCAGACAATTTAAAAGGCGATCCTCTTCGGATTTCGCAAATTTTAAATAACCTGTGCTCAAATGCGATTAAATTTACCAACTTTGGCCAAGTAGAACTGAAGATAAGTGTTAAAAATAGTACATTGCAAACACAAGTACTCACCTTTGAAGTTATTGATACAGGCCTTGGTGTTAATGAGACTGTTCAAGAGCATTTATTTAAAGAATTTCATCAGGCCGACTCATCAACCTCAAGGAAATATGGAGGCACAGGTTTAGGCTTATCAATTTGCGCTCGTTTAAGTGAGTTAATGCAGGGGCACCTTAGCTTTACCAGCAAAATAGATAAGGGCTCCACGTTTACCTATGAGCAAAGCTTTGAGATTGCTTTATTGCCACCAACCTCGAAGCAGTGCACTGATATAACAAACCTTCAAGGTAGTACTGTTTTAATTGCCGAAGATAATAAAATAAATCAGCTTATTATTGTTAAAATGCTCAAAGCACATAATGCTAATTTAATTATCGCAGAGGACGGTAAAGAATGCGTTAAGTACTTCAAGGAGCACTCGGTAGACTTAATTTTCATGGATATACAAATGCCTGAAATGGATGGCATAAAAGCTACGCAAGCTATTAGAGCGCTTCCTACAGGTAAAACCGTTCCGATTATAGCTATGACAGCAAATACCCTAAAACAAGACATTGAGCATTATTTAGATATTGGTATGGATGGCTACTTAACTAAACCGTTTGATAAAGCTAAGATCAATAGCTTACTCAATGTTTATAATCCTAAAAACCTCAACCTAAAAAACTTAGCAGTAAAAATTAGCGATCCTAATGTTTCTAGCGACCGGAAGCTAAAGCAAATATGCAAAGAGTTAAAAGCGCTTATTCCCAATGCTAATCGAGTGAGCCTTTGGTTATTTAATAAGGAATACAGTACATTAAATTGCTTAATTTGCCTTGATGAAAATAATGACGTGTCAAGTGGAACTGTTCTATACACAGAAAACTCCCCTGCTTATTTCAACTATATTTTAGCTAACCAAGTACTTGACGCTTCTGATGCCAGAAATAACGAAGTAACCAAGCCGTTCTCTCACTCTTACTTTGAGCCACTCGATATTTATTCTTTACTTGATTACATTTATACACTTAATAGCAAACCGTTAGGTGTCATTTGTTGTGAAAGTGTGGGCTCAAAGGTAACTTGGAGTCAAGCTGATAAAGAGTCGTTAATCAAAGTCGCAGACGTTACTAACTTGTTTTTATCTAAACAAATAAAGCATGAATAAAACAGGCCTATTTAGTGGCTAAAATCACCACTAAATAGGGATAAAACTATTATCAGCCCTTCGTATTAAGCCTGCTCTAACTCACGCTGGGTTTGTTGTTTATCTGCTTTAACCGGCTTTATTTTAAAGAAAAAAGTATACACAACCGGAACAAATCCTAATGTTAAAATTGTTCCCATTGCAAGACCAAACGCAATAGTGCTTGCTTGGCCATAAAACAAAACATCTTTAGATAAAATGAGCGGCATTAAGCCTATTATTGTTGTACAAGTAGACATTAATATAGGTCGTAAACGTCTTAAAGAAGCGCTAATCACCGCCTCATAATTTTGCTGATTATACTGCTCAGCGGTTTGTTGTTCACTGTGCTCAATTTGTTTACGTTCAATATTGATTCGATCTATCAAAATCACCGCATTATTAATGATAATTCCGGCAAGCGCATATAGACCTAAAAGAACCATAAACCCAAAGTTTGCCTGCATAATTAACAAACCAAAAGCGGCACCAATGATGATCAATGGCACAGTCAAAAACACAATACTAGTTGCACGGTAAGAGCGAAATTGCGCAATAATAATAAACACCATAATGGCAATACACAGCGGTAAGTTAGCTAAAATTGACGCTTGCGATTCCGCAGAGTCTCCAATTACACCGTCATATTCTATTTCATAACTTGGGGGTAATTTTTCTCTTATTTTATCAAGCTTTCCTTCAATTAATGGCACCATACTTTGCGCCGACATAATCTGGTTTTTAGCTTGTACTGTTACAGTACGAAATAAATTTTCACGCGCAATACGCGCAAATTGCGTTTCATAGCGAATGTCGGCCACTTGCATTAAAGGAACATTAACCCCTCGAGCCGAAGAATAAACATTTACGCTGTTAATACGGTCTAGATCGTAACGTTCACTGTTTTGTGCCCTTAACACAATGGGGAATATGTCATCACCTTCACGAAACTCAGAGATTGTGCGTCCCGAAAAGTAGGTTTCTAATGCTTGGGCAACATCGTTTGAACTAACCCCAGCACGACGAGCATTTTGCTGGTTAACCTCAACTTTAAGTGTAGTAATGCGGGTTTCGCGATTTCCAAGCTCAGGGTTTTGATGAAAATCACGTCGCCAATCAATAACCTGTTGCTCTATCTTTTTCACTTGCTGATCAATGTTTGCATTGGCATTAAACGCACTAAGGGCAGCAAAGCCCAGCGCTACTGAAATTAGTGATTTTTTCATCCTGTTTGTCCTTATTATATTTATTGGTTTTATAATATTGATGAGCACGAGACCTTATGTATTATTGAGAATATAATTAGTTCGCTCTATAACCACTATTACTGAAGGCTCTACAATAATCAATCCCATTTAAGTTAGATGCCCAACTATGGGGGGCTTTATCTATTTTTAGTGTAAAGATTTAGCGCTAATTAAACCTACCATTTTTGCTTTTGTTGATTTAAAAATGGCATTGAATAGTCAACCAACGCACGTAAAGTGAGTTTTAATAAGCGCGGTGGTGGATAGAAGAAGCTGGAGAGTAATAGGCTTGGTACATAATTGCTATTCAGATTATATAATAAGAATAGCAATGCAGAACCTCCCCTTATGTTGGGAGTAATTATTTATACGCGTTAGCATTTTTAATGCTGTCAAAATCGTTAAAGCGCACGTTGTGCTGCGCCATTACTTTAAGTATTTTTTTACTTAGCATTTGGCGTAAATAAAACGGCTGATTTGGCACAAAATGATGAATGGTATGCGTTTTACCAAAGTTAAAACAAAACAAGTGAAACGGCATAAATAAACGACTCGTTAGTACATGAGTTTGTTCAAGCATGTTATTAACGCCACCATAGTAATGCATGCTTGAGGTAACAAAATTAAGCGAGCTTGAGCGAATAATATTAGGCACAATGAGCACAACCATTAAAAATTCAAACACATCCATTGTACTTAACAACCAACTAGGTGAATTTAGCGAAAGTGGTATAAATAAATCAACAATATGGAATAAAATAACGCTATATAAAATAGCAAAATACGCAGTCGCTATCGGAAATCCCGCATTAAAAACACTCGAAAAACTAAAGCCATTAATTTCTTTTCTAAAACGTTTAGTAGAAATAATTAGCCCTAATAACCCATCTACAATAACTAGCGCACGTAAAAATGGATTTTTAATACCGTTTCCCACCAAGCGTTCTTCTAGGTCTTGTTGTGTGCCTGAGGTTTTGTGATGGTGTAAATGCATTTTACGTCGGTACCATGGGCTAATAGTATTTGGCCGCATTAACCATACTGCTAACATCATTAAGTTATGCATGAAAGGCTGATTGCTAAAGTATTGTTTATGTATAAGGTCGTGCTCTAACTCATGGGAAATAGACGCAGCAATAGCCGCAAGCACTATACACACCCAAGCAGGTATTAGGGCTAAATAATATAAAACACCAACACCAATTAATGCGCTAAGCGACAGCAATAAAATAATTAACCCTAAGGTATTTTGATGTTCAAGTAATGGGTATTTTTGACGAAGTAATGCTTCTTCTGCCTTAATAGCTTTAACAATCGATTGAATGTTCTGTTTGGCACTTAATTGGGTCATAATTAATGTCTTAAAAACCTTGTTGTACAAATAATACCTGAATCAAGCGCAAAATCGGCATAAAGCAGGAATAATTATTATAATACGATTCACTATTATCAATAGTTCAATTGCTTATTTATTCAATCGCATAACAGTTTAATAGTACTCATAACCCAAAATATTCGCTTTATATATCAGCCCAAAAAGACTTAAAAAATTCACCGATGGAGTTTCCTTGCTATAAACGATTAATTATCAACCAGTTGTTTATGCAAATAAAAGAAAAGGCTTGCCGCCCCCTCTTTTGTTTGTATAATGCGGATACAGAATAAGAGGTATATAAGTATCCTTTTTATTTTAAGTGGTTTTTCTTTATCTTTTTATGCTTAAAAGATTAAAGAAAAATTATGCCAGCGTGATGAAATTGGTAGACATGGGGGATTCAAAATCCCCTTCCGAAAGGAGTGCCGGTTCGAGTCCGGCCGCTGGTACCACTTTTTGAACCTCAGCTAATTATTGGCTGAGGTTTTTTTATGCCTAAAATTTAACTAGTAATCTATACCACTTCGCTTTACTAAGTGAGCTACTTTTAGGTAAGAAAACCGTGTCGATAACAAGGTAAAACCTAGTTAAGCTGAAGCAAAAGCTACAAGCCTTCCATTAAAGCCATCAATGTAATTATAAAGGTACATAAATCTAATTAGCATGCGAGTTATGCGTCTTGCTCTTGATTTGTTATATTCCCAATTCGATTATTTAACTCTTCGTCACTAACATCTTCTTTGTGTGTACCAATGATCCATATATGACCAAATGGGTCTTGTAGTGTGCCGGTCCTATCACCATAAAACTGGTCATGTACGGGTCTTATTAGTGTTGCACCAAGCTCAATTGCTTTTTTAAACACGGTATCAACATCTTCAACATAAAGCATAAGGCTTAGCGCTGTACCACCGAGTTCTTTTGGGTTTTTTAAATGCTCTTCAGAACCATTATCTGAAAGCATAATATGCGAATCACCAATTATTATTTCTGCATGGGCTATCCCACCATCAGGTAAAGGCATCTGCATTACGTGTTCAGCACTAAATGCATCACAATAAAAATCTATCGCTTTTTGTGCGTCATTCATAATTAAATAAGGTGTAACTGAATGAAACCCTTTTGGTATTGCTGAGACTGCCATAATATTCTCCTTTACTTACGCGGTGATTTTTAATATTTAATTAACTAAATATGCGTTTAATTTCCCCTAAATTTAAGCTTAGCTCATACAAAAAATTGCGTTACTTTTCGAGGTTTAAACGTTTATGCCAAGCAGCAATACTTTCATCAGGGTATTCTTCAAACTGCTTGTCACCTTCATTAATGGGCGCATTTACCCAATTTGCTTTACTACCAAGCATTAAATGAGTGCGCTCTGGCGGTATGGGTAACTCACTATCTATTGCACCAGCAAAGGGGTGAACTTGCTCAGGCCAACGTGCATCGTATAACCACAAGTTAGCACTACAATGCTTACAAAAATGACGCTCTGCAGGGCTGATTTTATCGCCTATTTTTGCATGATAAATAGTTATGTGTTCACGCCCTGTAACCTCAAGCGTGCTGTATTGCGCGTTTAAATTAATAACAAACCCGCCGCTCCCTGCGGTTTTACGGCATATAGAGCAGTAACATAAATTGTAAGGATAAGGGTGTTTTGAGTTGACCGTAAATACCACTTTGCCACAGTGACAAGCGCCATTAAGCTTCATAATATATCCAATATTTATTGTTGGCTTGAACTAATACCTTAACTAGGTGAGCTAAAAAAACCACAACAATTACATGCTGTGGTTTTTTTAATTATTGAGCTTACTAACGCTCCCAATATCTTAAATTACGCAATATATTTATAAATTTATCGGCTGAATGTGCCTCTAAATCTATCCAACCATCATCTACTTTTCCATCAAGGCCTGCCGCTTTAAATAAAGGCTTAGCCTCATTTGTAAAGCCTATAAATTTCATATGTGCGTACGCATCACTTACAAAGTCTTTAGCTTCTGCTACGGCAGCTAGTTTTTTAGCTCCATCTTCGGTGGTGAGTACAAGTACCGCATCGTATAAAACCGATGGACCACCATTAATAACCTGATCAGCTTTAAAGTGTTTACCTTTACTGCATTTAGCACCGCCAACTTGCGGGGCAATAATTTCAAAGTTTGCACCTTCACTTTTAAGTGCATTGGTAACCGATTCAAAAATTTCTGCATTAAAGCCATCACTTACTAAAATACCTAATTTACGGCCTTTGAAGGTGTTGGGCGCATTTTTCAAAATACTTAACGCATCAGATACAGGTAAGTCTTTACGTGTTGGCATTGCAGCTTCTGCCGGATCTGGCATTTCTTGCAAGCCAAGTCCTTCGGCAACTTTATTTGCGAGGGTTTCGTCAATATTTAACAAGTGCGATACCAAACGTTCTCGTATTGGCAAATGCTCAACTTTAGACAGCTCAAACACGTACGCAGATTGAATATGCGCCTGCTCTACCTCTGTTTGACTTAAATAAAATTGACGAGCTTGACTGTAATGATCGCTGAATGTTTCTGAGCGATAACGCAGTTTATCACCGCCACTTACTTCAGGTTCCTTTGAGCTTTTAAAGCCATGTACTGGGCATTCGCGCGGGTTGTTTTCGTCGCCGCTCCATGAGTTTGGCTCATAATTAACACGCCCTTTTGGATTGTGCATTGCCATGTGGCCATCTTGCTGAAAATGACGCATTGGACATTTAGGCGCATTGACCGGAATATGCGTAAAGTTAGGACCACCTAAACGCTTAGTTTGAGTATCTAAGTATGAAAAGTTACGACCTTGCAGTAGCGGGTCAGGTGTAAAGTCGAGCCCCGGTACAATATTTTGAGTACAAAATGCTACTTGCTCTGTTTCTGCAAAAAAGTTGTCTACAACACGGTCAAGCACCATACGGCCAACAATTTGCACTGGTACTTGCTCTTCAGGTATAAGCTTAGTGGCATCAAAAACATCAAATTCAAATTCATCAGCAAATTGCTGATCAAACACCTGCACACCTAACTCCCACTCTGGGAAGTCGCCGTTACCAATAGATTCCCACATGTCTCTGCGATGAAAATCAGGGTCCGCGCCGTTTAGCTTAAGTGCTTCGTTCCATACTACAGATTGCATGCCGCCTTTTGGTTTCCAATGAAATTTAACGAATTTCTCTTCACCTTTGGCATTAATAAATTTAAAGGTATGAACACCAAAACCTTCCATAAAGCGTAAAGAGCGTGGAATAGCTCTATCAGACATTGCCCACATAACCATGTGCATTGACTCAGGTGACAAACTCACAAAGTCCCAAAAGTTATCATGTGCTGTTTGCGCTTGTGGAAAACCACGATCAGGCTCGGCTTTAGCTGAATGAACTAAGTCTGGAAACTTCATCGCATCTTGAATAAAGAATACCGGTATATTGTTACCCACTAAATCCCAGTTTCCTTCTTGGGTATAAAATTTTACCGCAAAACCGCGTACATCACGTGCTAAATCTGGAGACCCTTTATTACCTGCAACCGTAGAGAAGCGAGTAAACACAGGCGTTTTTTCACCTTTTCGCTGAAAAATATCTGCACAGGTTAAATCTTCAAGCGTGTCGTAAGTTTCAAAATATCCGTGTGCACCATAGCCTCTGGCGTGCACTACACGCTCAGGAATGCGTTCGTGATCAAAGTGAAAGATCTTCTCGCGCATTATGTGATCTTCTAATAATCCGGGGCCACGCTTTCCTGCACGTAATGAGTTTTGATCGTCACTTACGGGGCAGCCCTGCGCGGTGGTCATGGTAGGGTGTTGATCCGACGCTTTTTGATGCAATTCGCCGCCATGCCCTTTATTACCTGAGTATTTAAATGATTCAGCCATGTTTAGTCCTTCATACAGTTTAATTTAATGGGTCGATAGTTTTTATGAGCTTTAAAGCTAAAAGTGACTATGCAAATGCAAAATAAAGACCAGCCATCAAACCTAGTAAAAAAGGGATGTACAGATAACAATGTAGTATTTGAGGTGATTTATAAAAGAAAAGGTTACACAGGTATGTAACTTTTTCACATAAAAAAAGAGCACTTAAAAGTGCTCTTAGGTTTATGCATTTTTAAATTTAGTTAATCTTTATTCTCGTTAACTAAAATAACTTTACGATGTGGGAAAGGTATTTCAATGTTGTTTTCATCAAGTGCTTTTTTAATTAACTCTGGCACCGTGTAAAGAATATCGAAGTAATGCTCGCCCTTACAAAATGGCCTTACTAAAAAGTCTACTGAGCTGTTGTTAAGTGTTTCTACTTCAACAAAAGGAGCTGGATCTTTTAGTATATGTGGGTGCGCTGCAAGTACCCCATCTATAACTTTACGTACAGCCGTTGTATCTTCACCGTAAGCAACACCAAAATGCATATCCACACCACGAATTGGATGATGTGAATGGTTTATAATTTGCGCGCCCCAAATTTGACTATTTGGTATAATAACCTGTTGGTTATCGAACGTTTGTAAAATAGTAGTGAACATATCTACTTCTGTTACTTTACCAAAACGCCCTGCTGCCTCAATAAAGTCATTCACTTTATAAGGTCTGAAAACAAGCAACATAACGCCCGCGGCAAGGTTCGACATTGCACCTTGTAACGCCAAGCCTATAGCAAGCCCCGCAGCACCGAGTAAAGCAATAATAGAGGCTGTTTGTACACCAAAGCGATTTAACACAGCAATAATAACGAACGCTAATATGATGTAGCGAGCCATGCTGCCTAAAAAGCGAATCGTCAAGATGAGTGTATTTATGACACAAGCCAATACTTAAATTGCGTACTTTGCCCGCTAACCATAAGCCCGCAAGTAAAATTGCAATTGCTAGTAATATGTTGGTTGCCCACGTAATTGCAGCGGGTAAATATTGATTAATATCAATGTTGTTTATTATGTCTTCCATTGTTTTTCCTGTTTTAAAAACTTTTAGCTAGTTTTGCTACACCAAGCGCAACAGTTTAACAAAAAATTAACCAAAGTACGGATATAGGAGTATTTTAAAACATAACGAAAGAGCGTTCCCCTCAAAACATGTCATCGCTCATGTAAATCTTTCAACACATAATTTTGCTTTACCCCTTGGTTTATAGCTTAAATAATTAGACTTTAACTAGTTCATAAATAAAGCTAATACCCGAGATACACCTCGGTTAACTCTCTTAATTTTCTAATTATTGCTGGCACTCATCTATAAATTTACCGATAATCTCACCTAAGCGCGCATATATTGCGAGACATCACAATTGGATGAAATTAAAACAAAGGATTATTATGAAAAATTACTCAATTTTAGTTACAGCGGCAGCACTTACTGTACTTGCTGGTTGTTCAACATCTGTTGCAGTAAGAGACTTTGAACAAAACCCTATTCCGCAAACATCAACAATTACCAACAGTGAAGCTGACGTAGAAAAAGGTATTCTAAAGGCATGTATTCAGCTTGGTTGGAAGTGTACGCCTTTGAGTGAAGGTAAAATAAAAGGTGTACTGGATATTCGCACACATCAATTAACTGTCGATATTGCGTATGACAAAACGGCATACTCAATCAACTATAAAGACTCTATTAACTTAAACTACAACGGCAAAAAAATTCACCGCCAATATGTTAATTGGGTATCAAACCTAATACGCCATATAGATGCTGAAATGATTTAGCAGCGCGTTGACCTGCTTTACATATTATAAAAAAACACTAAATATGAATAATCAAAGTGGAGAAGTTACCTATAGCTACTCCATTTTTTAGTTGAGATTTAAACAGTAATAATTACGTCAAAAATATTACTAACTTTCAACCAGCTAAAAGTCAAAAAGTACCAAACCTTATACTATTAGTAAAAGTACTCTCCCATCTTTCCACTCTTTAATGAATGAGTAATTTTTTACTTATCCCCCTTCGTAAAAGCATATTTTATATCTTGCTATAACGCAGTTTGGCTCATATAGTCAGCAAATTATCACACCTTATTTTGAACATCTTTGTTTATGAAATCTTCTGCTCCTGCTAGTGATTTTGGTACTTTATTAGGTTATGCACCTGGTAATGTTGCTGTTTACTCATCTGATTATGATACGGCTGATGAAAGCATTTATCCTAATCGTAGTGCCTATCGTAGTTACCTAGACGGTATTTACATGGGCTATAAATGGCAATGCGTTGAATTTGCCCGTAGATGGATGTACCTCAATCATGGTTATATTTTTGATGACATAGCTATGGCTTACGATATTTTTGAGTTGCGTTCAGTGCGCGATGTAAATAGCCAAAACAGATTGCCACTAAACGCGTTTAAAAATGGTGCTAAACATCACCCTCAAGTAGGTAGTTTACTTATATGGGAAGAAGGCGGCGAGTTTGAAGAAACAGGCCATGTTGCTGTCATTGTTGAAGTGCATGAAGATAAAATACGTCTTGCTGAGCAAAATGTAGGGCATCAAATATGGCCAACAAATCAAAACTGGTGCCGTGAACTAAAAGCAAAAGTAACTAAAGATGGCGACTATTGGATTGAGTGCTCTTACAGCGACGCCACTATTTTAGGTTGGATGACACAAACTGATGAAACAGAATATGCTGAGCCAACGTTTGAGCTAAACACTGACTTATTTACTATAGAAGCCCATAAAGCAGCAGATACAGGCCAAGCAAACAAGTCATGGTTAAATATTGCGAATGACGATGAAGCTGCCTACGTAGAAATGATGCAAGGCCATAAACTTACATCCGTAGATGAAGATCAGCATAATTACTTTGCAATATCTCAAACGGCGCAGCAAAGCATTGAGCATGCAACAAATGAGCTGCATGGCTTATTTATGCATGCAACCGACTATGTACTGCAGCACCCTGAGTTATTAAAAAAGTTTAATTTACCCGATGTTGTGATTAATAAAATTCGCCAATCGTGGGATAACCGCTTGAACCAATTAATTACCAGTCGGTTTGACTTTGCTTTAACAGCAGCAGGTTTAAAAGTTTACGAATACAATTGCGATTCGGCATCGTGTTACATGGAAAGCGGCAAAGTTCAGGGAAAGTGGGCAAAACACTTTAGTGTTAAAACAGGTGTAGATGCAGGCCAAAATTTATTTAAAGATCTCGTAAAAGCATGGCGCAAAAGTGAGATAAAGGGTCTTGTTCATATTCTGCAAGATGATGAACCAGAAGAACATTACCACGCATTATTTATGAAAGAAGCTATTGAAGCCGCAGGCTTTGAATGTAAGCTAGTAATTGGCTTAAGCACACTTCGCTGGAATGATTCAGGCAACATAGTAGATACTGATGGCGCACAACTGAGTTACGTATGGAAAACCTGGTCGTGGGAAACCGCACTTGATCAAATTCGTGAAGAATGCGAAGCCGACCAATCATTAGGTGATAACTTTGAACCACAATTCAAAGCTGGTGAAACGCCACGTTTAGTCGATGTATTACTACGTAAAAATGTCATGGTGTTTGAACCGCTGTGGACATTAATTCCTAGTAACAAGGCTATTTTGCCAATACTGTGGAGCTTATTCCCTAATCATAAATATTTACTTAATACCGCGTTTGAGCTTAACGACGAGTTATTACAAACCGGATATGTAGTTAAACCAATAGTGGGACGCTGTGGCGCTAATATTCAACTTGTTGATGAGCAGCAGCAAGTTATAGAAAAAACAATGGGGCACTTTGCCGAGCAAGACCAAATATACCAACAGCTATTTGCATTGCCTAAAGTAGATGATTACTTTGTACAAATATGTAGTTTTACAGCCGCCGGTAAATACTCCGGTGGTGGCGTGCGTGTTGATAAAAGCATGATCATAAACGGCCATAGCGATTGTATGGCGCTGCGTATTAAATAATAAACAATACTAAGCCCGCAATTTGCTGCGGGCTTAAGTTTGTGTAGCCCTTCCCTCTTTTAAGTTTTATAGCTATCTCAAGCGAGTTACTCCTGATAGAGTAAATTTATTAAACACCACTAATTAAGGTATTTCATGGCGAATCAATTTAATGTACTCGGCACACGCTTAAAACTATGTTGCGGTAATGGTGGCTACACACGTGAAGGGTTTTGTTATGTACCAGAATCAGATCTTGGCAATCATAGTGTGTGTGCAATTATGACTGATGAGTTTTTACAATATTCAAAATCACAAGGTAACGATTTAATAAGCCCGAACCCTCTTTACGATTTTGAAGGTTTAAAAGCCGGTGATAAATGGTGCTTGTGTGCGCTAAGATGGCTTCATGCTATTTCAGCAAACGTTGCGCCACCGGTGGTACTTGAATCCACAAATAAAAAATCATTAGAAATAGTGCCGCTCGATGTTTTAAAAGCGCACGAATATAAAGCCAACGTTTAAATACACCTAAAAGTAACTAGATCGAAGTCTGCATATTTTACAAATATATGCAGGCTTTTCAAAAATCCAATCTCCTCTGCAGCCTTAAAAACTTTAATTTAAAATATAACCAATTGTTTTTTAATCACTTTTAAAATAAAGTAACTTACGGCATAGCAGTTGCTTTATTAAGCTTAAGTCACGCTCATCACGCAACACATTATATGAGCTACACATTACTTAAGTAGGAGAAATTATGAGTAACAATAACGAATCAAACAAAACAACTAAATTTACCGCGCCAGGTATGAGTGACGAATCAGCCCAAAAAACAATAGCTACCCTCGATAACCGCATGGTTGCATTGATAGATTTACAGCTTACTTTAAAACATATTCATTGGAACGTAGTGGGACCTAACTTTATTGGCGTACACGAAATGATAGACCCGCAAGTAGACATTGTACGCGAAATGACAGATACAATTGCAGAGCGAATTGCGACTCTTGGTGCAGTACCTGTTGGCACACCAAAATCAATTGTAGATCGCCGTACTTGGGACGAATACTCTGTAGGCAAAGGTTTAGTAACCGAACATTTGGCTGCGCTTGATAAAGTATATAACGGCGTTAATGCCGATCACCGTAAAGCAATCGAGACTCTTTCTGAGCTAGATCCGGTCTCTGAAGATATGATCACCAGCCAACTAGCCGATTTAGAGCAATTTCAGTGGTTCATACGAGCACATTTAGAATCATCTACAGGCGAATTACAAAGCTAATACATCTAAAGTAAGAAAGCCCAGCATTATTATGCTGGGCTTTTTTTTGCGTAAAAATCTATTTATCGCTACCTAGTGTATCGCCCCCACCCCAGCTAGTACAAAATCAATATAAAAACAATAGAAAATTGGTATTACCAAAATTATTTTTAATTATTTTAACCTCTCCACTATTTAGCAAATTTATAAATCATTTAGAACTTTTAATGGTCGCTCTTCCAATTCAATATCACTTAAAAAGTAAACTAAACACGTATAAAAGTACGGCATAAAATTTAAAAATAGTACTAACAAATGTATTAAATAGTACTAACAAATGTATTAAATAGTACAAATAATATATAAAAATGCCTTTGGTAAAGATACTTCAATAAAATTCATTCAAAATAAAAAAAATAAAAACATACTATAAGCCATTAAATTTATTAAATATAAGAAAAATAAAAGAGGTTTTTGTAATACACATTGTGAAATTTTGGTAAACAAAGGTTGTAAATAAAGTTGAATTGGATTAATTTCAACCATACCACCTGTATGACACACTACAGGAAAGAAACAGTTAAATTGGTTAACCAAACCAAGTAACAACACACACAATGACGCAAGTCGTACCCAAACGGGAGAGATACATGAAACTCAATCAAATTACTTCAACATTAATTAATAAACATAAAAGAAGTAGCTCTACAGCAATCAGTGCCGCAGCCCTTTTACTAATGGCTTCTTCAAATATTGCAGCGCAAGAGGCTCCCGCAGCTTCAGAAACGGCAGCTGCAGACATCGAAGTAATTGAAGTAAAAGGCATGCTAGGCAGTATGAAAGCCGCCGCTATGCTTAAGCGTACTGACGGACGTATTGTAGATGCAATTGTTGCTGAAGACATTGGTAAGTTACCTGATAATAATATTGCAGAAGCACTGCAACGTATTACTGGCGTATCTATTAATACCGATTTTGGTGTGGGTGACAGTGTTTCTATTCGTGGCTTACCTCAAAACCGTGTTGAATTAAATGGTCGCTCTACTATTGGTGACTCTCGTGACGGCATTAGCTTGCAAGATTACCCATCAAGCTTCTTAAAAACAGTAGAAGTAGTTAAGTCTCCTACTGCCGATATGATTGAGGGTGCATTAGGCGGAACAGTTAGTTTAAAGACAGTTCGCCCATTAGAGTTAGATAAACTAACAGGCGCAGTTTCATTAGATGGCGAATACGCTGATAAAACAGAAAAAGTAGCACCTATTTTTAGTGGTTCAATTGGTAACAACTGGGACTTTGATGAAATGGGTACCTTTGGTGCCATTGCTATGTTTTCATTCCAAGATCGCGAAATTCGCCAAGATGAAACATCTAGCCGTGTTAAACCTCAAGATATCGAAATTAATGGCCAAGAAGGTAATACACCTAGTGGCAACGCTATCGTAAGAGACGAGCACAGTGTTGAACAATATGTAGAACAACGTAAACGAACTGCTGTAAATTTATCTCTTCAATGGGCACCACAATCAGGTAATGGCATGGTGTATCTTGATTTAAGCGGCACAAAGCGCTCAGGTGAACAAGCTGGTAACTCTATTTTAGGTGTCGCAGGTTCGTTATCAACAGATGCAAATACAACTCAAGATGCTAACGGCGTAAATAATTACACGTTAACAAACGAATTTGGTATTCCTAAAACATACAGTGACTTTCGTGAAACTGACTCGTTTTCAAATGCACTTGGTGCAGAGTGGAACCTTACTGACAGCATCAAAATCTCTGGTGAAATTGCGGTAGCATCATCAGAAAGCGTAAGACCTGATTCTGAATTTACACTTCGCCCAATCGAAAAATCAACATTTGAAGCAAGTGGCGGAACTCAGCTAACAAATCATTTATATGATGGTGCATTCTCTCAAGACGGTAATAAATTACCAAGCATCATTCATTCAGATCCTAATGCATTTACTGACCCACAAAACTTAGCACTTCGTACGTTTAAAAGTGAAGATAGAAGAACAGACAATGACGAAACAGCTATTCGTTTTGATGTTGAAATGTTTGAGCCACTCAGCAGCTTAAGCTGGGTATCTAAAGTAAAAGTGGGTGTACGTGTTACTAACCGCGATTACGAATATGAGCAATACAAAGTAGAAATTAAAGACATTTATAAAAATGCATTTAACGACTCAGACGGTTCGTTAGCCACTTTATGGGTTGATGACTACAACGCTGCTTTTTCAAATAGCTTTACAACAGTTAGCCACGACAACTCATTTGACCAATTAGGTCATTCGGGACAAAACGACCTACTAACCTTTTTAAGCTACAACGGTTTATCTAACCCTGCCAATACTTACGCTCAACTTCAGCAGTTACTTGCAGGTACTAACTTAGCGTCAACAGGTAGTCTTTCAGATAACCAAGAGTTCCAAGAAAGCGCATACCGTAACGTAGTTGAAGATACAGCTGCCGTGTATATATCAGCCTACTTAGACTTTGATAACATCACTGCAATTGTGGGTGGTCGTTATGTAACTACGGATTTAGAATCAAGCGTATTTCTTAATGGCGAAAAAGTAACTGGCGACAATGACTACAGCGACTTTTTACCAAGCTTAAACGTAACGTATAACTACTCAGACGAAACATTATTCCGCTTTGCTGCTGCAAAAGTTATGCGCCGCGCTGACTTTAGCGAACTAAGCCCTGCATTTGACGTTAATAACGACATTACAGGTGCAACGCAAGGCTCTATTGATTTAGAACCATATCGTGCAACGCAATACGACTTATCTGTAGAGCATTACTTTGACCAAGGTAACGTAATTTCTTTCGCAGTATTTTATAAAGATGTTGAATCTTTCTTAAGTAACGAAAGTAGCTGTGTGGCGGCATCAAGCACTTCAACAGGCCAAAACGTAACTCAATGGAACCAAGTATGTCAGCTTGACGTTGCAGGTGTTTCACAAGATAACCTAGTTTACTCGGATGCAACTGACTTCCCAGTAGATGCTGATGGCTTTAACCATGTAGCAGGCTTACGTGACGCAGGACTAACGGGTATCGATACTGTTAAAAATGTAAACGGTGAAAACGGCTCAGTACAAGGCTTTGAAGTTGGTTATCAACAGTTCTTTACAGACCTACCTGGCGCATTTTCTGGCTTAGGCATTAACGCAAACTACACATACGCAGACAGCGAGCAACCAAACGGTAACCCGTTATTAGATATTTCTAAAAATACGTATAACTTACAAGTATTTTGGGAATACGAAGGTTTCTCTACTCGTCTAGCTTATAACTACCGTGACAGTTTCTTAGATACTGAAAACGAGAAACGTGTAGAAAATATTAACTCAGACGGCAGTATTTCAGCAGAAGGTACTGTTTACGGTAATAACTACCGTGACGACAGAGGCCAGTTAGACTTCTCTGCAAGCTGGGATATTAACGAAAACGTGACCTTAGTAGGTAATGCGACCAACTTAACGGGTGAGCCTTCTATTTACCTATCTGAACTAGGTGGTGCTTGGAAGTACACTGAAGCGGATCGCCGTTACAGCTTTGGTATTCGCGCTAAATTTTAATTTTCCCTAAAAACTAAAGCCTGCTTTTATGCAGGCTTTTTTACGTCTATAAAAAAGTGGCACTTGTGTTAAAACATCGCACAATTTTTATAACTAAATATTTATTTAAAGCAATAAAATTATCATTGAATAATACTTCAAACTAAAATTTAGATACCGCGTAAACAATATCAACCTCCTGCACTTCACTTTTAGCGCACAAACTAAGCACCATACATTGCACTAAAAACCAGCAACCTTGCAGCTTGGTTATAAAATGTCTAGTATTCTAAAGTCGTACTTATAATTGGTACGAAAAAAGGATTAACAATGTTTCTAAAATACATAACAACAATATCAATCACATTATCATTACTATTATTAACAGCATGCGGCTCTGGGGGAAGTAAAACAAAAGAGGCTGAAAGCATTGAAATACCACAATCAAAAGCGGTTATTAATAACAGTCCCTTAAGTGACTACAAAATAATTATCTATGGTAATAGCCATAGTTCACAGTTAGGGGGCTTATTAGAAATAATTATTACAAGCCAGTTACCTAGCACTTCAGTCAAAATAACGACTGTTAGTGGTCGATTTTTAGATGAAATAGTCGCAGTAAATGCGAATGTCGATAAATTAAAAAGTGATAACTGGAGTCATGCAATTTTTCAAGGCCAAAAGTACTCACAATCAGGTTCGACTGACTACCCTACAAGCGCAACTGAGCGATTAATCTCGAACGCAAAAGAGCATAAAATTACACCTATTTTATTTCCAGAGCATCCTCAAAAAGGGGATCCCGCAGAAGCAAAGCAGGTTTACGACCTCCATTTAGCAATCAGTCAAAAACAACCTAGCTGCATAGCGCCTGTTGGCTTTGTATGGAATCGAGTATTAGAAATAATGCCTAGTATAAACCTTCATAGTGCCGACGGTAATCATGCATCCTATGCTGGGAATGTCCTTACAGCGATGACCTTTTATCAAATCATTACCTCGGAATTAACAGACACAATGCCATTTATTCCTGCTATAGATTTAACACAGCAAGAACAAGCCTTATTTGGACAAGTAGTAACAGAGGTGCTTGAGTTATATCCGGCATGTGGTGCTAAATAATCTTAAAAATTTAAAACTAGATTTTAGATTTAGTGATTTCCTGAGGTGCTCAATATCAGTACATTAATACTACGCACATAAGCTGATTAAAAGACACCTCAGGAAAATTCAATTTTCACTTTTTTACCAAATTATAAATTTAATATCTTGATAAATAATCACCTGCAATTTATTAAAATAACCGTCGTCCTAGCTATACTTATTTGAATATTAAATTTACTATCAAAACGTTGTAACTATTAGCAGGAAAACTAAAGTGCTGTCGCGTTTATATAATTTTATGCCCGGTTTAAATACATTGCTGCACTATGAACGCCAATGGTTTGCTGATGATGTAAGGGCGGCGCTATCAGTAGCTGCAGTGGCTTTACCTGTTGCCATTGCTTACGCACAACTAACCGGTGTTAACGCCGCCGTAGGGTTATATTCTTGCATACTGCCAATGATGCTATATGCACTTTTTGGTACTTCAAAACAATTAATAGTCGGCCCTGATGCCGCAACCTGCGCCGTTATTGCCGCTGTAGTAACACCTCTTGCTGCAGGTGACAGCTTTAAGCATTGGCAACTTGTTGTCACCATGACCGCTATGACCGGCTTTTGGTGCTTTATAGCCAGTAAATTTAAGTTAGGTGTATTAGCCGACTTTTTATCTAAACCTATTTTAATGGGCTTACTAAACGGCGTAGCCATCACTATTATTGTTGGTCAATTTTCTAAAGTATTTGGTTTTACTTTTGATGAGCGCTACTTACTTGAACGCCTCGGTGGTGTGCCCACATACCTAGCGCAAACACACGTTCCCACCTTATTAATGGCTTTGTTTACACTGGCGGTCTATTTTGCCATGAAACGGATAAAGCCCACGTGGCCTGCATCTATGTTTGCTATTACCTTTGGTGCGCTTTTGGTATGGATTTTTGATTTAAAACAATTTGATATAAAAACCATTGGCACCGTAACTGGCGGGCTCCCCGTTTTTAATACCCCTGTTTTTGATTTAGGGATTATTCGTGAGCTGGTGGTACCCGCACTTAACTTAGCCATCGTGAGCTTTGTTAGTATGATGCTAACTGCCCGCAGCTTTGCTGCTAAAAATGGCTACGACATAGACGCCGATAAAGAATTTAGAGCGTTGGGTATTGCCAATATAGCGTCAGCTCTATCGCAAGGTTTTGCCGTCAGTGGCGCCGACTCACGCACCGCTGTTAACGATGCAACAGGTGGTAAAACGCAGTTAGTATCAATAATAGCAGCAGCTATTATTGCGCTCATAGCTGTATTTTTAACAGCCCCACTTGAATTTATTCCAAGCGCAGCGCTAGGTATTGTACTTATTATTGCCTCTGTACACTTACTCGATTTAAAAGCTGTTTGGCAATTAAAACGAAAAGACAAACAGGCATTTTATCTCGCCTCAGCCACCTTACTTGCGGTGTTATTTATTGGCGTTATACCAGGGATCACACTTGCTGTATTACTGGGGTTATTTCAATTTATTCGCACTGTTATGCGCCCAACAGACAACATATTAGGCGTAGATGTTAACGGTGTAGTAAGAAGTTTAGACGCCACAGATAAAGCAAAAGCAGTGCAAGGTGTGTTCATCTATCGCTTTAATTCACCTTTAACTTACTTTAATGCCAGCTACTTTAAACGCAGATTACTTGAGCAATATGCAAGGCAAAAAGGCGACACTCAATGTGTAATAATTGACGCTGTGCCCTGCTTTACTCACTTAGATTTAAGCGTAATGGCGATGCTTGCCGATCTAGATGTTATATTTAAAAAGCGCGATATAAGGCTTGAGCTTGCAGGTAGAAAACGCCAACTACTTTCGTGGTTTGAAATTGCAGGAATGAAGTCGGGAAAAGAAGGTATATATATTCACTCAGACCTATACATCGCCCTAAAAAGAAATAGCGTAAGCCAGCACACAGAGGAAGTTAATTTATTCGTGGCAGATGAAAATAAAGAACCGCTCACACAGCCATGAAATACTAAACAGCAGATCAGCTAGCTGATCTGCTGTTTAGAATTAAGTACTTTTTATACTTTAGGGTAATTTGAAGGGAAAAACGCTTTTTTAGCGTCTTCATCAAACTCTTTTTTAAAGGCTACATCAGTACCAATTACGCGTGCACGTGCAACCGCTGGGCGGCTATCAATGCTTTCAAACCAACGCTTAAGATTTGGATACGGTGCTAAGCCCTCTTCACCTAATACAACCGGTGCTTTATCAATCCAGCCCCATGCAGATACATCAGCAATGGTATACGTATCACCCACAATAAAGTCACGACCTTCAAGGTGAGTATCAAGTACTTCGTAATGGCGCTGCGCTTCACGTAAATAGCGATTAACAGCGTAATCAAGCCCTTCTGGCGCCATGTGTCTAAAGTGTACACTTTGCCCTGAATACGGACCTAAACCAGATGCGATAAACATTAACCACGACAGCATTTCAGCGCGGTCCTCGCCCTTGCCTTCAAGCTTCCCATACTTTTCAGAAAGGTACATTAAAATAGCATTCGAATCGAACACACGTGTTTCACCATCAACAATTGCTGGCGCTTTAGCGTTTGGATTAATTGCTTTAAATTCAGGTGTATGTTGCTCACCTTTTAAAGTATCAAGAGGAACAAGTTCAAACGGTAAGCCTGTTTCTTCTAAAAAGAGCGCAACCTTCATTGGGTTAGGCGTATGGTGAAAATAAAATTTAATCATGTAAAGTTCCTCAATAATTGAGCAACGATTAAAGCACAACTTGAGCGGGTGTTCAAATTAAGTTTTAACTAAGTGAAATACACAGTTAAAACGTGATTTAATTGTGAGAATTTCGTGATACTTCATTCGTAAATATCACTTATGCCAAGGAAAATATCAGCCTTTTCGAGCCATCACATGCTTTTAGAAGCTTATGATTCACAAGGTTGCAGAATTTGCCCACCAGCAGAGCTGCTGAGTTTCAAAATTTACAGATGATGTAAAACTATAGACTGGTTTAATCCCTATTAATTCCGATGTTAATTACTGAGAGTGTTCAGTATGGAAAGATCCTTTTTACTTTCGCTGGTTTTATAAAAACTTCAATAAAGTAATAATAGAGTAGCAAAATGCAATGTCTTTTTTTTAGCCGGTTCTACATGTTAAAGTTGTCATTATCACTAAATTACTCTTATAGTGAATCTATATAAATATTGAGCAATACTATGATAAAAGCACAAATACCAGCTGACGAAGAATCTAGATTAAAGGCCCTTTACGAGTATGAAATATTAGATACTGAAGCCGAAAAAGTATTTGATGATTTAACTCAACTTGCTTCTGATATTTGTGAAGCCCCCATATCACTTATAAGCTTAGTTGATCCACAAAGGCAATGGTTTAAATCAAAGTATGGTATCGATGTAGACTCCACCGAAAGAGATATCGCATTTTGCTCTCATACAATACTGCAAGACCAAGTATTTGAAATACAAAACGCTCTACTTGATGAACGTTTTTATGATAACCCTCTAGTAACCAGCGATCCAAACATTCGGTTTTATGCGGGCACACCGCTAGTTACACCTAGTGGCAGCACAATTGGTACATTATGTGTTATCAGCGACCAGCCAAAAAAGCTAACTCAAACACAAATTAACGCACTGAAAATACTTGGCAAAGAAGTTATCGCACAACTTGAGCTCAGGTTAAACAACAGAAAGCTGGCCACTGCATTAAAACAACAACAAATACATAATAAAAATCTTGAAGAACTAAAAAAAGAAGCTGATACAGCTAACACTCTAAAAGGTCGATTTTTAGCAAATATGTCGCATGAGCTAAGAACCCCGCTACACGGCATTTTAAATTTAGCTGAGTTTGGACTAGCAGAGACTTCAAATATAGAAAAAGATAACGCCTTAAAGAGTATTTTAAGCTCCGCGAATATACTCTCAAATATTGTAAATGACATTTTAGACTTTTCAAAAATTGAAGCGGGTAAATTAAATATTGAGAATATTAACTTTAACCTGAGCGAAGTCATTAACAATGTAATTAATCCACTAATGAAACAAGCCACAGATAAAGGCATAAAATTTATTCCATCTATAGATAAAAATATCGCTACAACCCTAAAAGGCGACCCTGTCAGAGTTTCTCAAATTTTAAATAACTTATGCTCAAATGCGATTAAATTTACACAACAAGGCCAGGTAGAGTTTAAAGTCACTGTAAAGGAGAATCTCTTAAACACGCAAAATATTGTATTTGAAATAATCGATACGGGTATTGGTATTAGTAAAGCAGCGCAGCAAAACCTATTTCAAGAGTTTCATCAGGCCGATTCATCTACATCTAGAAAGTACGGGGGCACGGGACTTGGTCTCTCCATTTGCACCAAGCTAAGTGATTTAATGAATGGCAAAATCAACTTCACGAGTAAAGAAGATAAAGGTTCTGTATTTACTTACCAACAAAGCTTTGAAACATCAGAACCCGATGAATTATTAAAACCAAATAAAGAAATAACCGATTTACAAGGGTGCACTATTTTGGTTGCCGAAGACAATAAAGTAAATCAAGTTGTCGTAAGTAAAATGCTACAAGCTCATAGTGCGAATGTAATATTTACCGAAAATGGCAAAGAATGCGTTGATTACTTTTTTGCCAACCATGTTGATTTAATTTTTATGGACATTCAAATGCCAGTGATGGATGGAGTGCAAGCCACTAAGATAATTAGAGAGCAACAAACAGATAAAACAACGCCAATTATTGCCATGACAGCCAACACCATGA
The DNA here is from genome assembly GCF_002310795.1 of Pseudoalteromonas issachenkonii. Taxonomy (NCBI): domain Bacteria; kingdom Pseudomonadati; phylum Pseudomonadota; class Gammaproteobacteria; order Alteromonadales; family Pseudoalteromonadaceae; genus Pseudoalteromonas; species Pseudoalteromonas issachenkonii. Next base: position 636,035 of record NZ_CP011030.1, on the reverse strand, counting down.
AACCAGATATTGAACACTATTTAGATATTGGTATGGATGGCTATTTAACGAAGCCATTTAATAAAGATCATTTAAATAGCTTGCTCAATGTTTATAATCCAAAAAACTCAAATCTCAAAAATTTAGCAGTTAAAGTTAGTAACCCAAACATTACGAGTGAACGTAAGCTAAAACAGATATGCAATGAGCTAAAAAAGTTAATTTCAAATGCCGACAGAGTCAGTCTATGGTTGTTTAATCACGACTATACTGCCATTAATAGCTTAATTTGCCTTGATGAAAAAAATGAGATAGTAAGTAATGCAGTTTTAAAAGCTGAAGACTTTCCTGCATACTTTGACTATATTTTAGAGCATAAAGTATTAGACGCATCAGATGCGAGAAACCACGAAATCACTAAAAACTTTACCAAGGTTTATTTTGAACCATCAAACATTTACTCCTTGCTTGATTACATCTACTTTATTGATAACAAACCGCTAGGTGTTATTTGTTGTGAAAGTGTTGGCTCAAAAATTTCATGGAGCCATGCAGATAAACTGTCACTTATTAAAGTAGCTGATGTAACAACCTTGTTTTTATCCAAACAGTTGAAATCATAGTAGCTACTTTGATTTATTAAGCATCGCTTTTAAATCGGCAAATGGAGAATGCGTTGCAGCCTCAACTTTTCGCTCTGTAGTCGACCCGCCATACATAATATATTCGTGGTATTTATTGTGCTCATTGTCGTGGCAATAAATACACAATAACTCCCAGTTACTGCCATCCTCTGGATTATTACTATGGTTATGATCTATATGATGCACCGTTAACTCTCGTAAATTAGAGTACTCAAACTCACGAGCACAACGCCCGCATACCCAAGGGTATAATCTTAAGGCTTTTATTCTATAACCTTCCTCTTGCTTAACATAAGCCTGAGGTACATCGTTATTCTTACTCATAATATTCCAGTTAAATTTGTTATTTCTATGCTTAACAAGTAAATAGCCAATATGTTAAAGCAAATATAAAAGTAAAAAGTTCGTAAGGGATCTAACTTAAGCTACGTTTCGTATAAATCAGGTCTAATTATAAAGTTGAGCAACATGGAAAATATATTCCAAACAAGTCGGTTTTTGGTCGTAATCGCCGTTATTACCGCTGCAATATCATCATTACTCGTTTATGTTTCATGCATTAATATTGTAGCAAATATAGTAATAACAACACTATTTGACCTGCCTGATTCAGCTAAAGCCGGTAAAGCCCTAATAGTTGAACTACTGAAAATTCTTGATTTGCTACTAATCGGAATTACCTTACAAGTTATTGCTATTAGCTTGTACCGACTATTTATAACACCATCTAAGCCTGAGGAAAGTAAATTTCTTGCTGCTTTTAATATTAAAGACTTTCATGATTTAAAAATAACTCTGGTACAAGTAACTTCGGTTGTACTGGTAATACTATTTTTAGAGCACGCAGTTGAGTTCGGGGGCACAATAGAAACACTCTACTTAGGTATTGCCATTGCGATCGTTATTGCAGCATCTACATTTGCATGGCGCTCAATGAAAGACTAACTAAGCACTCATTACTATTAAGTAATTACATGCAGGTGTAATTACTTATCCCTAAAATTCTGCAAAAACTTAAGTGAGAGCCCCAGCACTCAATACTAAAAAAACTTAATTACTGACAAATTACCAAAAGACGTATCTATATGCCGGCCTGTTTGCTCCCACGCACGTAGTACGACCATAAGTTTTTTATTGTCGGAAGTCCAAGAAATTCCACCACCGTATGCCTCGACTTTTTCGGCGCCCGAATCTTTTAACCCCAGCCCAGGGTTTGTGTTTTGAATATGCCCTTTACCTACTTTGTATTCAGCAAATACGTGAACATTATGCGGTAACGAAAATGATAAAAGCGAGCCAATACTCGCCCCATACGAATTAGAAATTAACTTAGTGATCTGTGGCACAGGTGAACTTAAAAAATCAGCCTGAAACACAATATTATCTTTGTTCTCAAGAGATACATGCTTGAAAGACCAAGCGCCAACAACACTTAACGACAAATCAAATTTGCTGCTTAGCTTTGGCCTATTAAGAAAAAAATGCTCAAACAAAGACTCTTTATTATTAAAGGTATAAAAGTTGTGTTGGCCAGATAGCTCAAACTTGGTTGAACGTGTATTTTGCGAGAAAATTTGATCCGTTTGATTGCCGCTTAAATTGCTAGCCGTGCTTTGCAGCCCTTCAAGCGTTTGATAGTTAAATGTGATTTTAGAATTTTTAAATTTTCTATACGAGAGCAGTATATCTTGTGTTTTTGTTTCAACATCATCTTCAAAAATATCGGCTGAGTAGCCAATTTCAATGTCGTTAATATCAAAAAACACACCCACACGCTGGTTATTTATGGGCTCTAACGAAAACAGTATTTTTTGATTACTCCCATCCAAGTCATCGTATATTAGCGCGTGGCTAGTGCTTGGGTTTGAAATAGTTGTGCGTACCGACTTTAAGTCAAAGTCGAAAGCCAATACAGCACCAGATTGAAATGCCGATAAAACAGCAAAGCCCACAATAACCAAGTAATTGCGATTCATTAAAAACACTCAAAAATTAATTTGTATTAGAGTAGCGTTTTTTTCACCTTAACTTATCACAAAATATTAACAATTGATGAAAACTTTAAATAATGCGCTTTATGCCATTTTTGGGGTGCTTTCAAGGTCAAACTCACTTACATGCTTAATTAGCTCCGGGAAGAACGCTAAAAACACGGCTTCTAATTCATCGTAATTCTGCGCTATGTCATCAGCCGCACCTGCAAAGGTGTTCGTAAAACGAATACGTTTGGCTATATTATCGAGCGCAAGCCCTACTCCCTCAACGGTTTCGTACTCTTTAAACCAATCATTTTTAGTCATACTTGTTACAACATGCTGCATACGCGGTGGCATAACAGGTATACGGTTATTTAAAAGCTGATAGCTGGTGTACTTAAAATCACTTAAAGGTTGCTTGCTAAATCGTTGCCAATGCACAATTAAAAAGTGATCAAACACCACATCAATAGCCACACCAGCAAAGCGTTTACGCTCGGGTGAAAAGTATTGTTTAGCGTGTTTAACTTCGCGGTGAGAGTCGGTAAATTTATCAACTAAATAATGGTTATCGAGGCCATTTTTAACTGTGTTTGGTAAGTGCTTTACATGTCTTTTTCCACCAAAGTCACCCAACAGGTTCCCAAAGTGAGAATCGGCTGTGGGCTGCGCTAAATAAAGATGAGCTAAATAATTCAAAGTGTTCTCTGATTGGCTAATACAAATAATAACGTAAATTTAAACCAAACTCACATTCGTGTTTAAAGCAGTACTTATGGTTTTGCTTACCAGTTTTTACTCAAACATAATGCAAAGTATTGTATAAACAGCGCAACTATAAAACGAGTATATAAAAAGCCGCTATATCAGCTACATCAGCTACAGCGGCTTTTTAATGCGTTAGCTTTGTTATTAGTTTGATCAAAGCTAGTTACTCGACTTTACCCAATTTCCATTATCATTTTTGCTATAACTATTTTTAACCGCCGACCAAGCTACTTTATGCACTGTTGTTTCGCGGTCATCGTCGTTTTTTCTATCGCTAGGGTCCTTATAGGTATCCCACGCACTATTAAACGCTTCTTGATATATCTCTTGAGCATGTTTAGGTAAGTTACTTTTTACCGACTTAGGTAATTCATCACGATTTTTATATGGCATAACTTTCTCCTTATATTTACTCAATTACACCACAAGCAACACGTTTGCCACCGCCACCTAATGGCTTTGGCTTATCTGCATAGTTATCACTTCCTTCATGAATCATTACTGCGTGTTTTTTAAGTTTTTCAAGCGTGAGCCTTGGCGCTAAAACAGGTGATTTAGCTTGGCCACTTTCATTTACATACAACGCCTGTAAATCGCCTAAATGGCCATCTCCCCAAGGAGAATCGTGATGCTCGCTAGCTTTTGGGTCGAAATGCCCACCAGCGGCGCCTCCCGGTACAACCTTATCGCCTTTTTTCTTGGGTTCACAACTAGCAAATTGGTGAACATGAAAACCATGCTGCCCCGGTGTTAAACCTTTTAAACTTGGTGAAAAAACAACACCTTTATCATTTTCTGTTAGTGTAATAGTACCTAGTAATTGCCCTTGGCCTGATTTAGTAACTTGGTGCATTTGAACTTTTACATTAGCCAGTGCGCTATTTTGTAGTAACACACCGGTAAGTAGTATCGCAAAAGTTGGTTTTAAAACGCGGGTTAAAGATCTTTTAGCGTTTGAATCAAACTGCAAACAATTCATCATCATCTCCTCGTTTAGTATCAAATTAATAAAACAATAACGCTAAATTAAGCGACTATTAAACAAGTAGTTTCAATGTATATACCAGTCCTACGCGTAAACATGAATTTATGTATTATTTATTTTTAATGTATTGATTAAAAAGTAAATTTATAATTTTTATTAATTTTAAATAAATAACTAATTAATTAAAAAAACTGACTTTCACCCAAAAGTTAAGCAAAAACCAAGGCATATTTACAAACAGAATGGTAACTTTACAAAACTAATAAAAGAAGATTACCAAAGATCCAGTCCAAAAAGACAAGCCAAATTGAAAGGCCGTTATTATATAGGCGGTAGTCTCGAGAGTTGGTGTTGTTAGGGGGGCCTTACGACATGTAATAAAAAGCGCCTATCTAAATAAGTCTTTTCTATAATCAAAGCATGTTTAAAACCAATTTACTTATATATGGAGTTTATTTAATGACAAAAAATTACGTTAATATTTATGATTGCTCCGCCGTTAAAAACGAAAAAAAGGTGAAACTAAGTTTCACCTTTTTAATTAATTTTGAAACTAATTAGTTAGCGTTAAGCCGTAGAAACGTTACTTGCGCCTGCATTGTTAAGTATTTCTTCAATAGCGTTTTTGTTGTCACTATCGTACTTAATACCAATTAATATAGAGCCTTTTTCAATGGCGTCTTCGTAATACTTAATTTCGTGCTCGGGGATAAACGCACCTACTGCGGCACCTAAAGTACCACCTACTGCAGCGCCTGCGCCACCAGCGGCAAATGCAGCGACTAATGGACCGGCAACTAATAAGCCTGTACCACCTGTTGCTACAGTCCCTACAGCAGTAAATCCACCAATAATTGCAGCAAGAATACCACCTGAAGCCGCGCCTATAATGCCGCCTTCGGCAGCTTTAGTACCTTCGTCTACAGCAAAATCTTCCTTTGCGTATGAGTCGTTGGCTACAATACTAATATCAGCTTCATTAATACCTAAAGCTTCTAATCTATAAATTGCGAGTGTTGCTTGTGATGCACTTTCGAATAACCCAGTAATAACGGTACTCATAATAACTCCTTTATTTATTTAAGAAAATACACTTACTACCAAGCAAAACTCAAACCAAGTAAATTATCATTTAAAATCAAAAGCATAAAACAAAACTCCGTACTAACACTCTTATTATTAGACCTGGATTCAAATTGTAAGTGCATAACTTGTTTTGGGTAGATTAAGTGGTCAGTTGCTCATAAGCTAACTACTTTTTCTCCGGCAAGAGATTTTACAATGAGACATTACAAACAACTGACCTATGCGCAAAGATGCCAGATCGCCGTTCTAAAGAAAAGTGGTTTTACGCAACAAAGTATTGCTGAGCTAACTAATTTATCGCAATCTACGATTTCAAGAGAGCTTTCTAGAAATACAGGTAAGCGAGGTTACAGACACAAACAAGCTCATGAGCGGGCTTTGTTTCGCCGAAGAAGTGTAAGAAAACCGCTTAAGATGACACCTGAAATGATGGCTTTAATTACCCAGAAGCTTAATGAGAAGTGGAGCCCTGAACAAATAACGGGATGGTTGCGTAAAGAAAGTGAACGGTCTGTCAGCCATGAATGCATTTATCTGTATATCTGGGAAGATAAAAAAGCAGGTGGTGAGTTATACCTACATCTGCGCCGACACGGTAAGAAATATCACAAGCGCAGTCATGGTAAAACAAACCGAGGGCAAATAAAAAATCGCGTTAGCATTGAAGAACGCCCACAAATAGTTGATGAGAAAGGTCGTATCGGAGATTGGGAAATAGATACCGTCATAGGTAAAGGTCATCGAGGCGCCCTTGTTACCATTGTAGAGCGGGTCACCCAATTCACTGTATCAACGCAGGTGGCAGGCAAAACAGCACAAGCCGTCACTGCGGCGACGATAGAACTATTAAGGCCATATAGGTCAGCGCTTCATACCATCACGGCTGACAATGGAAAAGAGTTCGCTTATCACGAGCAAATCACAGAGGCTTTAAGTGTTCCTGTTTATTTTGCTCACCCTTATCACTCATGGGAGCGCGGATTGAATGAAAACACGAATGGATTACTACGCCAGTATTGGCCGAAGAGCACAGATTTTAAGGCGGTAACACCAGCGCAAGTTATACCAGTACTTGAGCAACTTAATAATCGTCCGAGGAAGACACTTGGATTTGAAACGCCTGCAAAATTGATGCAGGATCACTTGGCGGCTAAAGCCGCCTAAACGTTATGCACTTCAGATTTGAATCCGCGAGAGTAAAAATTGCTAAATTTTGTAAAAAACTCCTATCTACATAAACAAAATTTCTTGCGAAATAAAGAGTGGTTTTTATCACTCTCTTGTTTATGGTTATTACCGTGCTTACCAATAAATTAAAAACACCAACCGAGAATTATTTTTCATGCGATTTGAAGGTTAAAAAAGACGCTTACCCTCTTCAACCCTCTACCCAGTTACAATTGTGTTTTATTAATTCAGTAAAGAGTCAGTCTAATTTTGTTATCACTGTGGTTCATTTTTCGGTGCGCATGAATCGTAAAATACTGTGCTAAATCTCCTTTTTATATTGCCCTGCTATCAGCAGATATAGGCTGCCCATGGATTACGAAAACAACTTTTTAAGTCAATCACAGCAAGCTGCACTTCAACAATCGCTAATTAATACCAAGCTTTTAAGTCACCTTTCAGTAAATAGTGAAGATGTACCTTCGCTTGAGCAACAAGCTTATGGGGCTATTGCAGTTATGCTTTATCGCTTTAATTTACAAAAAATAAAATGGTCATCATTTTTAAAAACAGCGATAAGCACTGCTGGCAAAGCCTGCCAATGGCTAGCCAGCGAGCTTACAAGATGCCAACAAGAATACAAAGCCCAACCTAATGACACTATAATAATTGAGCAAAACGCTTTTTTGAATGGCATTTTTAGCGAAGAGCTCGCCTATATTGACGCCTTACTAGGTACTGAGTTATTAACTTAAGAAATACCCTAACAACAGTAGAGTAATCTTTAACCTAATATTCTAACTAATGCCACGGTATTGGTTGCTCTGCAACCACCAACCCTCAACTAAGTTAGCATCAGGCTCATGCTTCAAATTGATTAGTATTATTGCGGGTAGATATAAATGCTTTGTGTTTCTCGTAATACCTATTTTAAGCCTATCGGTATATAAATTGCTGTTACTACTGTTCTTACTTAAAGAGTTACCTATTAATAACTCAAGTTACAACTAAATAATCGAGGATAATATGAGTAATAAACAGCTAATTACGACAATAGGTATAGGTCTCGCCGCTGCATCTGCAGGTATGTTAACAAGGAAAACTTTACAAAAATCGTGGGAAAAGGTTACCAACGAACCAGCCCCAAAAGATAGACCAAGCGAAGAAACAGATCTTAAAGAGGCCGTTACATGGGCTGTAGTCTCAGGTATTGGTGCGGGTGTTGCAAGAATGGCCGTACGCTACGTACTAGACAAGCGCCGCTCCAAATAAACCTACCCAATTAATACCTCTTATAAGTATTAAGCGTAATGTGGTGAGGCGCTAAAGGCGGCTTGCGACAACCACTCCCGAGTTGTCGCAAGCAACTTGGCAAAAGCCTAGGTTAAGGTTACTTAACTATTGAGTTAAAAAATGGATTAATACCCAAATCGGGGTTCAGTGATGAAACTTAAAAAGTCGGATGGCGCGGCTGCGCCACTTATCTGACCTACATAGATTGAAAAACTGGAGGTACCTTGCAACATGACCCTTTATTTTAAGCAGATACACTCTATTGGACATTAACTCCCTTTCAAAGTTGTTGCCTGCCTACAAGCTTGCGTATAATGCCCATATTCCGGCTGCCTTTTTTAGCCGCTAACTTGGATTTTAATAATGAAAAAACTCTCTGCAGTGCAAATAAAACAGCAAGCGCTTGTACTTAATACTGCTGAAAAATTAGAAGAGCAAGGCCGTGCTGAGCTCCCTGGTATGTTGCAATGCTGGTTTGATGTGGAATATCACTTATTTCCAAGTTCACTACTGCTGTGCTTTCAGTTTGAAAACGAGCAAGCCTTAGCAGCCGCAGAGCCAGATTTATTAAAATGGCAAAAACGCTTAAGCGGCGCAATGCTTAAAAAAGGCGTGATTTTAAAGGATATGCGTAAACATTTAGTGTTTACCTTAAAAGGGCCAGATGATTAAAGCGAGGTTTTTAAAGGGGTATAAAGCCTTATGCTCGTATTGCCAAAGCAAATAAAACCATAATGAAAAGCCATTGCATTGCCGCAACGGCTTTTTACTTTTCATTAGGACCGAAAGCAAAATCCATAGAGGTCAAATTCGTCTTTTTTATCAGCAGGTAATAGTAATTGATCATTGAGCAATACGAATGTACTTCGATATTAAAACGAAGGCTTGCTTGTTCAATACAGTATAAAAAACACTTAAAGTCGTCATCACTCAAAAAGGTGTTTTCACGCCCTCCTCCACGATTCACACATTATAAATGCATTCTCAACTCTATTCGCAACGGTCTAGATATAATAATTAACTCAATGAGCAATAAACTATAAATCTAGACCATTGATATATGAAGCCGAGATTTAACCCCTTTAGCCTTTTATTAAAGCTAATCGAAAATTAAGCCTTAAAAACCATCCTAAATTAATTTGTAATATAATCTTATTAAGTTTTGTTATTTAAAGATACTGTTTAGCCTTTTCACATGCGGACTCTAGCATTGATAAGCCTCTCACTTTATCTGAGCATAACTTATTCAAAATATTAATTGCAAAGCGTTCGCACCTTGGTAAAGTGTAAAGCTCATATTCTTGAGTAACACCGAGTGCAGATTGATAACTTAGCTGGTCAAAATATTCATTAGCTCCTAAAGCAGCAACTTCCTTTTTCGATTCCTCAGAAGAATGATATATTTCACTTAGTACACCATTAGCAAAGTCAACAACGCTATTACTTTCAGATAAATCATTTTTAAGAGAGCAAACACTAAGGTAAGGTGTAGCTTTGCCCACATCAAAATATAAATCATTTCCTGCCGCAAGCTGACTAAAAAGTATAATACTTATTAAACAAAAAGGCTTAATTAGTTTCACTCAGCATTTCTCCATACTTTTAGCAAACCATATATATTACTCCAATATATGATAAACAAGCCTATAGATTGAATCGAGCAAACGAACTCAGTACCAATAGCTAGCATAGCCAATGTTAGAATCGCCAGTAGACTTGAAAAGATAAATGAGATTATTAACAAGTCCTTATTAGAATGACCTTTAGCTTTCTTTTGAGTTATATGATGTCGAGCAAAAAGATTGATGCATATTAAGCAAAATATTACTATGCAGCCTTTTAATATCATTTAAATATCTTCCAGTTTAATTAAACCTCTTAAGATTAACTCTTTTTTTGCAGCCGCTTCATTTTTGCTTGAGCAGTACCACAAAAAAGTAGAAATAACAGTAACATATGCCGCTGCATAACTACTACCAATAAGAACTTTTGAGTTTCTAGTAAATTGTGAAGCGGCGGATTTAACTACTTCACTATTAGAGGCTTTCACTATTGCTTCTTTAGCCGCAGCTTTAACCCCGGTTTTTTTTATATTTAAAAGCGATTCTAAAATTGCAGGGACGCTTGTTCCTACGGACGCCACACCTAAAACGGCAGTTGCTTTAGCTAAGTCTTTATTATTTTCAAAAAAGGCTCTTAATTCTTTGTCACTCAAACTCCAGCTAAACCACTTTGGATTAAATGCTAACTGTGCAACAAGCCCATATAGATGCTCTTTAACAGGTCCACTTTTTATTGCTAAAATTGCGGCATTTATCTGTGTCTGTTTATAGCGACTTAACTGTCTATAGGCAATCAGGCCAGTTAATATAGGTAAGATATCATCTTCGTTTCTAATCTTATTTTCAATTTTTTTAGCATCTAAAATATTAATTAGAAAACCAATAGGATCTGATTTATATTGTTCTGTTACATAAGGTGATTTCATCAACTCTTCCTTGTCGTTGTGGGGGCTTGTAGCTAAAATGATACTAATTAAGATAATTTAAATCAACTTTTTGGTAAAGATTTGTTGCCAACTTTTTAAATTCTCTTCTGTTATAGAAAAACGAAACATCCAGAAACTACTTCATCTTCACGGTACCTTAGGAGTTAAAGAGGTAACTCATTAGAAGGTTTTGGTCAAACTAGCAGCTGTGTTTTCTTGATCTCTTTATTCAAAAACCAAGTATTCTTATTATTTGAACTTAATTTAAATATAACTACCCACCTAGTAATGACGTCGATTGGTGTGGATATGCACCAGTCACCCATATGAATTTAGGCTAAATTATTGATGATTATTTAAGGCCCTTGGCTTCGCCTCAGTCATCGTTTAGTACCAATATTAGTCCAGCTCCTGTCTGTGTTTACACACTGCGCTATAACAAGTCTGTGGCTTATGCTTACACATAACCAACCCTTTGTAGCTTAAACATTGCGCATATCCTGTATTTAAAATATGAGCGGTTAACGTGCTGGCTCAATCAAATCTAATAGTTTTACCAACCCCGTTACTAGTTCAACACGCTAACCTAGGCAGAAAACTTATGCTTATTATGGAAAATGGTTTGGAAGTACCAGTATCACAAACCTATTTAGCAAACGCCAAAGCAGCTTTAAATACTTAGCTAAAAAAGAGCCTCTAGCAAACTATGGGAGTTCCACAGTTACTTAATTATCAAAGTAACTTAGGCTTTATTAATAGTAGAGGCGTCTGTTGACAACTTTGTAAAACTTTTCGAGCTATCGCCCGACGCGCCAGCAAGCAAAGCGCCTACAACCAATAGCATTGGTATTTATCTGTAGCTGAATTTATTACATTGGCTATGCGTTGGGTTTCGCTTTACTCAAACCAAACTACGGTTGCTGTCTGTCTACGAGCTTTTGAATAATGCCCGCATTACGACTCCATTTTTTAGCCGCTCGCTAATTTGCGATTTTATTAATAGAAAAACACTCTGCAGTGCAAATAAAACAGCAAGCGCTTGTACTCAATACTGCTGAAAAATAAGAAGAACAAGGCCGCACTGAGCTCCTTAGTATGTTGCAGTGTTGAATTGCATAACAAACAACAAAAGCAAATTTCAGTCGATTCAACGTTAATTGGTTGCCCTAAGTTAGTAATAATAGGATAGTAAATTACACATAAAACAATAGCTTTATCTTAGGAATATTATGATCAAAGTATTATTAGCGACCAGCTTAATTGCCTCTTCATTCGCTGCTTTTAGTAATCCTTTAACTGTTGAAGAACAGCGTATCAACAAAGCACAATCAGCAATGCCAAATGTTTTAAATGCATTTACCCCACAAGTATCAAGTTTTGAGCAACAATTTAAAGAATTAAACAACTTTAAAAGTGCAAAAATATTAGTACAAAGCTTTAGCTTTGAACTGTGGGAAAACGCCAAACAACGCATAATAAAAACCAATAACTACGACGACCGAGAGCTCTACTGGGCACGCCTGCTTTCAAGTAAAGTAATACGCACAACATCGCCTAAATTTTCAATTACGCAGGCTCAACTAAATACTTTACTAACCCTACTTGAGGAAGGCAGCAGAGGCCGCACCGATCTTGCTTTTTCATCAGGCAGCACTAAAAAAATATTACTTACAGGCTTTGACCCTTTTTTACTCGATAGAAACATAAACCAAAGTAATCCTTCAGGTGTTGCGGCGTTATTACTCGACGGCCAAGTTATTAATTACAACGGCATAAGCGCAGAAATTAACACCGTTATGGTGCCTGTGCGCTACGAAGATTTTGATCAAGGAATAATAGAGTCGCTACTTGCCCCCTACTACGCACTTAATAATGTAGACATGGTAGTAACCGTAAGTATGGGCAGAACAGAATTTGATTTAGAGCACTTCCCGGGTAAACGCCGCAGTGTAACCGCTCCCGATAATGCCAATATTGTGTATGGTGGAACGCAAACAAGCCCAGTAATACCAAAACTCAATGGCCGACCACTCCCGGGCAACGAGTTTGTAAAATTTAGCTTGCCTATAACTTACATGCAACAAGCCAAAGGCCCTTATAAAGTTATCGACAATCACGAAGTCACCACGCTTGAAAAAACCTATAAAGCGGGTTCGTACGGCGAGCTTAAAAATAGTATTGCGGTAAATGGCGGCGGCGGTGGTTACTTGTCTAACGAAATATCGTACCGAAGTATTCGCCTGCGCGATGCGCTTAATTCAAGTGTACCTACAGGGCATATTCATACCCCACGTATACAACAATTCGAACCTGAAACAGAAGCTAAAATAGTAAAACAAATAAAAGCAATGCTAGAGCAAAGCTTAGTCGCGCTATAGTTTATAAAAACAAGTTTAAGCGCGTAATAAAGGGCAATAATATTGCCCTTTTTTAAATGGGTTTACTAGGGGCAGGTTTTTATTTTTCCTTAATTTCAAAAGGTAAAAAGAAAGAGCTGGTCCTACTGAATTGTTACAAGCTGTAAAATTTACAGCCAAAATATTTATTCTTCATCCTTGTTTTTTATTTCTGTTTTTATGCAAGGCAAACCATCTACAAGTTTTATATTCATCCAGTAATTTAAAGATAACACTCCTACATTATTATCATCTTCACTTGCTTCGTATTTAACTTCAACAAACTGCTTATCTGCTACTTTGCCAAACTCTATTGATTCGAATAAATCTTTAGTAGTAAGTAAACTGAAATTCACATCAGAAAAGCGAAGGCTAAACACTATTACATTGCCAAAATGACAAATGTAATTATTGCCAAAACCATCAATAAAGGAAATATCAAACTTATCGGCAAGCTCATGTCTATATCGAGCTTCACGGAGAAAACGGTTTAAATCCATATTTCCTGAAAACAAAACAGGATTATTTATATCTTTGGCTAATTCAGTCAAATCAAGGATATTATTTTCAGCACTTGAGTATACTTTTTCATCCGTATTTTTGTACCATAAAACCTTTCGCAAAATATTGACTTGAACATTATCTTTAGTGGATTGCCTCAACCAATCCTCTTCATTAATTACTCTGTTCGTTTCAATATTTTTAGCTACTTTCTCTTTTAGATATTTTTGGATGTTAATTTTAAATAAATTGCTTTCATCAGTATTGCCGTTAAAACTTGTAGATTTAAACAACCTGGATTCAAATTGTAAGTGCATAACTTGTTTTGGGTAGATTAAGTGGTCAGTTGCTCATAAGCTAACTACTTTTTCTCCGGCAAGAGATTTTACAATGAGACATTACAAACAACTGACCTATGCGCAAAGATGCCAGATCGCCGTTCTAAAGAAAAGTGGTTTTACGCAACAAAGTATTGCTGAGCTAACTAATTTATCGCAATCTACGATTTCAAGAGAGCTTTCTAGAAATACAGGTAAGCGAGGTTACAGACACAAACAAGCTCATGAGCGGGCTTTGTTTCGCCGAAGAAGTGTAAGAAAACCGCTTAAGATGACACCTGAAATGATGGCTTTAATTACCCAGAAGCTTAATGAGAAGTGGAGCCCTGAACAAATAACGGGATGGTTGCGTAAAGAAAGTGAACGGTCTGTCAGCCATGAATGCATTTATCTGTATATCTGGGAAGATAAAAAAGCAGGTGGTGAGTTATACCTACATCTGCGCCGACACGGTAAGAAATATCACAAGCGCAGTCATGGTAAAACAAACCGAGGGCAAATAAAAAATCGCGTTAGCATTGAAGAACGCCCACAAATAGTTGATGAGAAAGGTCGTATCGGAGATTGGGAAATAGATACCGTCATAGGTAAAGGTCATCGAGGCGCCCTTGTTACCATTGTAGAGCGGGTCACCCAATTCACTGTATCAACGCAGGTGGCAGGCAAAACAGCACAAGCCGTCACTGCGGCGACGATAGAACTATTAAGGCCATATAGGTCAGCGCTTCATACCATCACGGCTGACAATGGAAAAGAGTTCGCTTATCACGAGCAAATCACAGAGGCTTTAAGTGTTCCTGTTTATTTTGCTCACCCTTATCACTCATGGGAGCGCGGATTGAATGAAAACACGAATGGATTACTACGCCAGTATTGGCCGAAGAGCACAGATTTTAAGGCGGTAACACCAGCGCAAGTTATACCAGTACTTGAGCAACTTAATAATCGTCCGAGGAAGACACTTGGATTTGAAACGCCTGCAAAATTGATGCAGGATCACTTGGCGGCTAAAGCCGCCTAAACGTTATGCACTTCAGATTTGAATCCGCGCAAGTTTATTGGGAACTCTGAATCTTTCTCATCTCCAAAGATAGCCTGAGAACAGGTCAATCCAAATCTAGTCAATAATTCTTCGTCAATTTCAGCCTGAGCAACAAGCGCATTTTGTCGTTGATTAATTCTGTCAATTACTTGCTGAATAGAGTTTTTAAAGTTGCTTACATTAGTACGTAAATTTTCTTCAATAGTTAGAAGTGGCTCTTTAATATCTTCAGAAAGCTTAATCCAATCTTGTAAATCGCGAACAAGTGACTCTTGATCTTGGTGGCGGAAAGCGTCAGAAAAAATAATATCGTACCATTTCTGTTCTAGCTGCCATTGATTATTAGAAAGTGATACTGCAATTTCTACATAAGCTCTATTCATACTATGGACTTCCCAGCTTTCACTAGACAGTTTTTAACTCAGAATAGTACGCTTCTTCAAACTTAGCAGGTGAAACACCGCCTGTGTGTGAATGGCGCTTTTTTGGATTGTAAAACATTTCTATAAAATTAAATATCTCAGCTTTCGCATCTTCGCGTGTCGAGTATATCTTACGCTTAATTATTCGCTTTTTAATTGTCGCAAAAAAGCTTTCAGCAACTGCATTATCATGACAGTTCCCAGCTCGACTCATCGAAGGCACAAGATTATGTTCTTTCAAAAATGCGAGATAGTCAGCGCTACCGTATTGGCTACCTTGGTCACTATGTACCATTACCTCAGCCTTCGGTTGACGTTGATATACAGCCATCAACAGTGCATTTATCACCAACTGCTTATCCATATTTTTATCCATCGACCAGCCCACAATGCGCCGAGAGAATAAATCCATCACTGTTGCCACATATAAAAAACCTTCATAGGTTCTTATATAAGTTATGTCGCTCACCCACGACTGGTTCGGCGCTGGCGGGTTAAATTGACGCGCTAATAAGTTATCTGCAATCCGCGATGTCTTACCGCCTTTAAGATGGCGACGCTTATATCCAATTTGCGCTTTAAGCTTATGTTGTCGCATGATCTTCGCAACACGGTTTACGCTGCATTGCTCACCTGCTTCACGCAAGTCTGCATGTATCCAAGGGCTACCATACGTGCCGCCACTGGCTACATAAAACTCTTTAATGAGCTTCAGCAAACGATTATCTTCAAGCGCTCTATCGCTTAAGGGCTTTTTTAACCACGCATAAAAACCACTTCGGTGCAGCTTAAAAAGGCGGCACATCGTCGTAATAGAAAATTCATCTTGGTGATCACGAATGAAGCCGTACTTTACTCGGGGTTGCTGGCAAAGTACCTTGCGGCCTTTTTTAAAATGTCTCGTTCCTCCGTGACACGTTTTAACTCAGCCTCTAATTTGGCGATCTTCAGTTTTTCATCGAATGATTGAACGGATTTAGGTTTATCTGATAATTGGCTCCGCCAGTGATATAACGTTTTGGTACAAATATCTAATCGTTCAGCGACTTCAGCAACTGAATATCCACGCTCAGTAATTTGTTTAACAGCCGCTTCTTTAAACTCTTGGGTATAACGTTTGCCTTTGCTCATAAAACACCTCTTAATAGAAGTTACAATGTAACTTAGTGGGTGTCTAGCAAACTATGGGAGGTCCAAATAAACATGCCAATACAACGGTAAGAAAGATGTAATAGTTGTGCCGCTGTGACCAACGCAAGATGTTGTATTCAAAAAAGCTCCACTTGCTGTGAAGAAATTCTTTATTTTGGTAAAGCGTGTCGTTGATATTTTTATCAATATGATATTGTAGTGAATTGAGTAATTTCCTTATTTGATTTATCACTATTACTACTCCGTATTATCAATCGTATGCCGTTAATTAAAAATGAATAGAATTGCTCTCATCAATATTCTCACTATTTTTAAAATAAGTATATTTAAACAACAAGTTAATAAACAAAATGCAGAGGGTCAGGTCTTGTTTCTTGCTAACACCAAGCACCAACCTAACGTTTAACACCCTTCCCCGTCATCATGCCCTGAAAATAAGCAATTGATGAGTAATGTCGCGCATGGACGCGCGATAAGGCGAAACTAGGCCATGGATGGCCTATCTTCGCCGTTTACGTTCACATCAATTGTGGTTTGAAGGATTAAGCGTGATGCTCGGGTGCGCTGAGAGCGTCCAGAGAGGGACCAGCGGCAGCCCCTCTTTGGCTGCCGTCGCCAGCGCGACAAAACCTTGAATAAGGTTTTTTAATTTCTAGAAGCGTGAAACGTATTCGCGTTATCGGTGACGATAACCTTAAGCACCAATTCAAATACTTATTCGGGCTGCCGCCCGCGCGTCAGCAAGCTAAACGCCTACAATAAATAACACATACTCTTGGCTTTTAAGCGAGTAAGTATATTTGTGATTCGTTGGGTTTCGTTTCACTCTACCCAACCTACGCCCATATTATTTATGGGGAATCACCACACAAAAAAGCCGTTGCATTGCTGCAACGGCTTTTATAATTTTGATAAATTTCCAAACTATAATGGAACTTACTACCCATTAAAGTTCAAAAAATTAGTCTCTGCTCTTAGTCACGGTATGTCTCAACCGCTGGGCATGAACATACTAAGTTACGGTCGCCGTATACGTCGTCTATACGTGTAACGGTTGGCCAAAACTTGTTTTTAGCCACTGCAGGCACTGGGAATGCAGCGTAAAAACGGTCGTATGCACGGTCCCATTCGTTACCTAACACGTCGCCTTGTGTATGCGGTGCAAATACTAGCGGGTTGTTTTCGATTGACCATTCGCCAGAGATTACTTTTTCAATTTCGCCTTTAATCGACACCATTGCTTCGATAAAGCGGTCAATCTCACCTTTTGATTCAGACTCAGTTGGCTCAATCATTAATGTACCAGCTACTGGGAACGACATAGTTGGTGAATGGAAGCCGTAATCTTGCAAGCGCTTAGCTACGTCCATTTCAGTAATGCCTGATTGCTCTTTAAGCGGGCGTAAGTCAACAATACATTCGTGAGCAACACGGTTGTTACGACCACGGTATAAAATTGGGAAGTGCTTGCTTAGCTCATGCGTTAAGTAGTTAGCATTAACGATTGCCATTTCAGTGGCTTGTTTTAAGCCCTCTGAACCCATCATGGTGATGTAAGCCCATGAAATAGGTAAAATAGCGGCTGAGCCGTAAGGCGCTGCCGATACCGCACCGTTACCAATGTTAGTACCTGGTACGTTAATTACGCTGTGGTTTGGCATAAACGGCGCAAGGTGCGATTTAACACCAATTGGGCCAACACCTGGACCACCGCCACCGTGTGGAATACAAAACGTTTTATGCAAGTTTAAATGCGATACGTCTGAGCCAATAAAGCCTGGGCTTGTTACGCCCACTTGTGCGTTCATGTTTGCGCCGTCCATGTAAACTTGGCCGCCGTGCTCATGAATAATGTCACAAATTTCGCGAATTGTTTCTTCGTATACACCGTGAGTAGACGGGTATGTGATCATAATGCACGATAAGTTTTCAGACACTTCCTCAGCTTTCGCTTTAAGGTCGCTCATGTCTACGTTACCGTTTTTGTCGCAGTTAACTACCACAATTTTCATGCTCGCCATTTGCGCTGATGCAGGGTTAGTACCGTGCGCAGAGCTTGGGATTAAACATACATTACGGTGTGCATCGCCGCGTGATTCGTGGTATTTACGAATCGCGATTAAGCCTGCGTATTCACCTTGTGCACCAGAGTTTGGCTGAAGTGATACTGCATCGTAACCGGTAATGTTTACTAGCCAGTCGTGTAGCTCGCCAATCATTATTTGGTAACCCTCTGCTTGATCCAGCGGGCAGAATGGGTGAAGGTTTGCAAACTCAGGCCACGTAATTGGGATCATCTCGGCAGTTGCGTTTAGTTTCATGGTACATGAGCCTAACGAGATCATTGAGTGATTAAGCGATAAGTCTTTGCTTTCTAGTCGCTTAATGTAGCGAAGCATGTCTGTTTCACTGTGGTAGCTGTTAAAGTTTGGATGCGTTAGTACTTCGTCGTCACGTACTAAACTTGCAGGGATTGACTCGCTGCCATTTGCTTCAACGTCGGCTGCAATAGCGTCAACACTTAGGCCATGGCCTTCGCCTAAAATAATATCGAATAACTCAGTAATATCGGCACGTGTTGTTGTCTCTGATACCGAAATTGAATACTCGCCTTCGTGATTTGTTGCAAAGTTTACGCCTTTTGCAATTGCACGCGCTATTACGTCGTCTTTGCTGTCGCTTACTACTGTTAGTGTATCAAACCAAGTGCTGTGCTTAAGTGCGATGCCTTTAGCTTTAAGACCACTTGCTAAAATATCAGCAAAGCGATGTATACGCTGCGCGATAGTTTTTAAGCCTTGTGGGCCGTGGTACACCGCGTAAAACGCTGCCATGTTGGCAAGTAATACTTGTGCTGTACAAATGTTTGAGTTGGCTTTGTCGCGACGAATGTGTTGTTCGCGCGTTTGCATTGCCATACGTAGTGCGTCGTTACCTAAACGGTCTTTAGATACACCAATAATACGACCTGGTAATGAACGTTTGTATGCGTCACGTGTTGCAAAAAATGCAGCGTGTGGACCGCCGTAACCCATAGGTACGCCAAAACGTTGAGCCGAACCAAGTACTACGTCTGCGCCTAGTTTACCCGGTGCTTTTAACAGTAATAAACTCATTATGTCGGCAGCAACACAGGCAATCGCCTTTTTGCTTTGTATGCCAGCAATTAGGTCAGTTATGTCTACCACTTCGCCTGATGTAGTTGGGTATTGGAACAATGCGCCAAAAATATCAAAGTTAACGGCATCTTCTGCTTTACCTACAATTATTTCAAAACCAAACTGCTCGGCACGCGTCGTTACTACGTCGATTGTTTGTGTGTGTACATCGTCTGCAATAAAAAAGGCATTGGCTTTTTTAGCTTTTGATACGCGTTTTGCAAGACCCATAGCCTCTGCAGCGGCTGTTGATTCGTCAAGTAGTGATGCACTTGCTAAATCAAGACCGGTCAAATCTAGGGTCATAGTTTGGAAGTTTAATAATGATTCTAAACGCCCTTGTGCAATCTCTGGCTGATACGGTGTGTACGCTGTATACCAACCTGGATTTTCTAGTACGTTACGTAAAATTACGTGCGGTACGTTAGTTGGGTGGTAGCCTTGGCCAATGTACGATTTGAAAACTTTATTTTTGCTTGCTACTGATTTTAGGTAGCTTAGTGTTTCAACTTCAGTACGGCTTTCGCCAACTGTTAATGGCTGCTCTAAGCGAATGCTTGCAGGTACAGTTTGGTCAATGAGCTCTTGCACACTCGATACTTCTAAAGCACTTAGCATATCGCTTACTTGTGCTGGGCTTGGCCCAATATGGCGGCGAATAAAATCTTGCTTTTGCTCTAGTTCTTCAAGAGATTTGGCGTTTGACATGAATCCAGATTCCTATGATCCTAAATGCTAATGGGTAACTAGCATTAATTAAAATATTTGACGATTTAACAGTTCACTCAGTATGGGGTTGTGAGCTGTAAAATCATAAAAGCCCCATTTTTATACATTAAACGGGGCTTTTAGTTATCTACAAAGAATAATTATTCTTCGTCGATAGTGTGCGAGTAACCTTCAGCGTCTAATAAGTTGTCTAGCTCAGACTCGTCAGATGCTTTAATACGGAATAACCAACCGTCGCCGTAAGCGTCGTTGTTTACTGTTTCTGGTGAGTCTTCAAGTTCTTCGTTAATAGCAACAATTTCGCCACTGATAGGTGCGTAAATGTCTGATGCTGCTTTAACTGACTCTGCTACTGCACAGTCTTCGCCAGCGTCTACTTCGTCGCCAACTTCTGGTAATTCAACAAATACCATGTCGCCAAGAAGTTCTTGTGCATGCTCAGAAATACCAACAGTAAATGTACCGTCGCCTTCACTGCGAACCCACTCGTGTGAAGGTGCGTATTTTAACTCGCTAGGAATGTTGCTCATTTTATTTGTCCTTTGGTTTATATTGGGAGGATATCAATCACTGTAATTACACTGATTGATATAACCAAATTATTTAAATTATTGATTTACCGTTACGTACAAAGCTAGGCTTTACTACTTTAACGTTTACTAATTTTTTACGCATTTCTACTTGAGCTGTATCGCCTGTTGAACGTGGTACACGTGCAAGGGCTACACTAAAACCAAGTGTTGGTGAAAAAGTACCTGAGGTAATAATACCTTCACCACCATCAACAATTACTTTAGAACCGCTACGCAAAACGCCTTTTTCTTCAAACACTAAGCCAACTAGTTTGTCAGTGCTTTTTTCTGCGCGTTGCTTAACAAGTACGTCACGGCCAATAAAGTCACGATCTTCTGGTTCCCATGCAATGGTCCATGCCATGTTAGCTGCAAGTGGTGATACGCTTTCGTCCATATCTAGGCCGTAAAGGTTCATACCTGCTTCTAAACGTAGCGTGTCGCGTGCACCTAAACCAGCAGGCTTAACACCTGCGTCTAGCAGTTGTTGCCATAAATCGGCTGCTTGGTCGTTCGGTACTACTATTTCGTAACCGTCTTCGCCAGTATAACCCGTTGTGGCAATAAATAAATCACCTACTTGAACACCAAAAAATGGCTTCATACCTTCAACAGCGGCTTGTTGCTCAGCATTTAAAAGAGTGGCTGTTTTTGCTTTAGCGTTAGGGCCTTGTACTGCAACCATTGCAAACTCTGGGCGCTCTGTAACAGTTACGTCAAAGTCGCTCGATACGTTAGCTAAATGCGCTAGGTCTTTTTCGCGCGTTGCTGAGTTAACAACTAGGCGGTAAAACGTTTCACTAAAGAAATAAATAATTAAGTCGTCTATTACACCGCCTTGCTCGTTAAGCATGCCTGTGTAAAGCGCTTTGCCTGGTACGGTTAATTTTGCAACGTCGTTAGCTACTAGCTTACGTAAAAATGCTTTTGCTTGCTCACCTTGTATATCAACAATGGTCATGTGCGATACGTCGAACATGCCCGCATCGTTACGTACGGCGTTGTGTTCTTCTATTTGTGAACCGTAGTTGATTGGCATTTCCCAGCCATGAAAATCAACCATTTTTGCGCCCGCTTCTAGGTGCTTAGCATGTAGTACAGTTTTAGAAGTCATAACATTCCTTCACGTTTAAATTAACCCTGTTTAGGGCGTGGCTTAAATAGATATAAAAACAGGCAAGCATTGTTATGCTTACCTGTTGTTTGTATTCGTTATGCGGCTTCACTATGCATAAGTGCAAAACCTTGCGCTTGCATGTAGCTTTGCCATTTTTGTAATTTTTGTTGTTTAGCTACTAATACAAAGTGTTGTTCGTCGTTTTTATCAATGGCGGTAATAAATACATCACCGCTTTGTGCACCGTAGCAAAGTTGCGCGTCAGAAAGGCGCAAACCTGGTGTTAATTTAAAAGCATTAACTAGGGTATCAAATGCGTTGTCGCCACTTAAAATAAAGCTTGCCAGATCGGTGCGTACTACATAATCAATATCAAAACGTAATTGCTGCTCGTTTATAAGCGCTTGTAGTTGAAGGCTTGCGTTGTGTGGTAGTACGAATCTAAAGGCGGTTTCGCTAAAGTAATAAACAGCAAAACTGTAGTCAGAATTATAGTCGCCATCAAGCGTGCCTTTTAAGCCTAAACCGCTGGCGGTAAGCTTAGTTAAATCAAGGCCTAAAATAGTGCTTAAAAATACACTGGTTTCGGTGCCGCTAAAATCCATTACAACGTGATTGTTGTTAGTTTGCAAAGCGTTAGTAACCGCACTACTTGCGTTGCTGTGGCGGGCAAACATTATTGGGTTAAAAGTCATAACAAACACCTATGTATTTTCGATTATAAAAGTATATTGCCCACGCCTATCAACAACAAATTGTAATTATTTATCAATTGATAAATAATACTTATATATATAGCCATATAAATTGTAATTTTAAATATGAAAAACATATCAACAGACGGTTTACGTACTTTTGTGATGGTAGTTGAGGTAGGTGGTTTTGCTAAAGCAGGCGATTTACTTGGCCTGTCGCAACCTGCTGTAAGTTTGCAAATAAAGCGCTTAGAAGACGTGCTTGGCTATAAACTATTTAAAAAACAAGGGCAGCGCCAAGTATTAAACCAGTACGGCGAGCTATTATTGCCTATGGCAAAACAAATGATGCAACACAACGATGCTATTTTGCAGCAGTTCACCTCAGAAAACATTGCAGGTAAAGTGCGCTTGGGTATTCCGAGCGAATTTGCAGCGCGTATTTTACCTTCTATTATTGGCGACTTTGTGGCGCTCTACCCTGAGGTGTCGTTAGAGGTTAAGTCGCGTTTAAGTAAGCATTTGCTTTCGGCTTCTCGCCAAGATCAGTTCGATTTAGTACTTGCGCTAAATGAGCGACTCAACTCAGATAAGTTCCCTATTTTTATGCAAGACGAACTAGTGTGGGTGGGCGACCTGTCACTTGCGCATAATGAGGTGGTTACCCTAGTTACCGCACCAGAGGGGTGTATTTATCGTCGCCGTGCTACTGATGCGTTAAAAAGTGCAGGCATTAAATACCGAATAGTTTATAGCAACGCCGATTTAACCGGCCTTATTGCTGCATTAAAAGAAGGCTTAGGTATTACGGTACTTGCCAAAAGTACAGTACCGAGTGAGCTTAACTATCAGGTTCAAACCAAGCATTTACCAGCTCTTGGTAATATTGGTATTAGCTTGGTTAAAAGTTCGGGTGAGTCGGAAAATGCGGTAGATAAACTCGCTGAATTTATAGCTCTACGCTTGGGCTAGCGCTTACGTAGCACATATAATTCGTTCAGCCTTTATAGTTAGTAAAACAATTACAAAACAATACAAAAGAAACAATTTAGTTAATTAAGTAGCATAAGTAGGTGTTTTTAGTTCTATTAAACTGAATAATTAAACAGTTAATAACATTGATTCGTATTCGTTAACGTGTTCAAATTACGCCAATTAAGATAATTGACATGATTAGGAACACAATGAACCCTAAGTTTTTAGTATCTACTTTGGCAACTGCGGTTGCTTTGTCTTTTAGTGCTACTGCAATAGCAAAAGACACCAGCAATAAAGAACAACGCTTTGAACAAATTACTGTTATTGGCTCTCAGCAAGCAATTAACGATATTCCTGGTTCGGCTACGTTTATTTCTGAAGAAGAACTTCAAAAATTCCAGTTTACCGATATTTCTCGCGTTTTAGCGTCTGTTCCGGGCGTTTACGTGCAAGAAGAAGACGGTTATGGCCTTCGTCCTAATATTGGTATGCGCGGCACAGGTACTGGTCGTAACGATAAAATATCAGTAATGGAAGACGGTGTATTAGTTGCACCAGCACCATATTCAGCACCTTCTGCTTACTACTTCCCTACTATGGGTCGTATGGAGTCTATTGAAGTATTAAAAGGCGCAGCCTCAGTCAAGTACGGCCCGCGTACTACAGGTGGTGTTTTAAACTTACTTTCGCGCAGCTTACCAACTGAGCCAAATAGCTCAAAAGGTATGGTAGATGCAGCCCTTGGGAGCGACGGTTACTACAAAGGCCACGCTTACTTTGGTAAAGAAAAAAACAACACAGCAGGCTTAATTGAAGTATTTACTTACGGCGCAGACGGCTTTAAAGAGCTGCCAGTAGGCAATGACAACACCGGCTTTGAAAAAACAGATTTACTATTAAAGTTTGGCCATACGTTTGGTCAAAACGATGCGCATAATCTTGAGCTAAAAATTAAGTACTCTGACGAAACATCAGACGAAACATACATGGGCTTAACTGACGAAGACTATAAACAAAGTCCTTACCGTCGTTATGCTGCATCGCAAAACGATGAAATGAATACGCGCCACAACGCATACCAACTTAACTATGCATACCGTTTTGGTGATGGCTATGAGTTTTTAGCTACGGCTTACTTAAACGATTTTCATCGTAACTGGTATAAAGCCAGCAAAGTAAGCGAAAGCTACCTTGAGCAATACAGTGCATTTGAAGCAAACCCAACAAGCGAAGGTATTGAAGGTATTGGTATTAAAGCTAATAACCGCGATTACCAAGCCAAAGGTATTCAGTCTGAATTACATATTCCGGCAGGCGATCACTATGTGACTGTTGGCGTACGTTACCACGAAGACGAAATGGATCGTTTTCAATGGGAAGACAAATACACACTTAATCAAGACCTAAGCTTAACGCTTACAGAGCAAGGCGTTCCGGGCTCTGATAGCAACCGCGTAGATAGCGCAGAAGCAAGCACCTTGTTTATTCAAGATGAGTGGACAATTGATGCATTAGTAGTAAGTGCAGGCCTTCGTTATGAAGACATTACTATTACGCGTGAAGAGTGGTCTAAATCAGATCCAACACGCAGCAACGGTTTAACTAAAGATGTGTCGAACGACACTGAAATTTTAGTCCCGTCACTAGGTGCTACTTACACGCTTAACGAAAACGTAACGCTACTTGCGGGCATTCAAAAAGGTTATGCACCAGCTGCACCTGGTAATGCTGACCAAGAAGAAGAAGAAAGTGTAAACATTGAGTTTGGCTCTCGCTTCAATATGGATGGCTTTAGCGGTGAAGTAATTGCGTTTTACTCAGACT
This sequence comes from Pseudoalteromonas issachenkonii, assembly GCF_002310795.1. Classification (NCBI taxonomy): domain Bacteria; kingdom Pseudomonadati; phylum Pseudomonadota; class Gammaproteobacteria; order Alteromonadales; family Pseudoalteromonadaceae; genus Pseudoalteromonas; species Pseudoalteromonas issachenkonii. Next base: position 610,725 of record NZ_CP011030.1, on the reverse strand, counting down.
ACGACAACATGCACGGTAACTGTACTGCAGCGGTTGGTTGTAGCGACGACAACATTGGCGACCAATACAACTACGGTGAAGTAGAAGTAGCGGGCTTTGAATTTAGTGCAGCACGTACTTTTGCAACTGATACAGCTATGTTCCCAGTTAAATTAACGTACACCTACACAGACTCTGAGTTTAAAAACGATTTTGATTCAGAAATTTGGGGCGCGGTAGAAAAAGGCGATGCAATGCCTTACGTACCAGAAAACCAAGTAGCGTTATCGTTAGGTGCTGAGTTTTCTGCGTTTGTAGTTAACAGCCAAATACGTTACGTATCTGATGCGCATGCTAACTTAACGCAATCGGGCTTAAACGCAATTGATAGCCGCGTAGTATGGGATTTAGCTGCTAAATACTTAATCGATGAAAATCAAAAAGTATACCTAAGCGTTGATAACTTGTTTGATAAAACATACGTTGCTAACCGTTCAAACGGTGGCATTCAGCCAGGTAAGCCGCGTACGGTACAGATGGGCTACACTTATAGCTTTTAAGCTTAAAGCTGGTTAAACGGTTCACTAACAGCGTTAATAATTTTTTATGTAAGACCACTACACATCTAAATTATTGCCTTGTTATTAAACCGTTTACCTGCGCTTTGTATAGGAGAAATGGTTCACTAGCTGCGTTAAAAATAACTCATATAAGAACAACTATATTTCGTTATTTTTGCCTTGCTATAGAGTTATTTTCCTATCGCTATAATAGAGCATCAATTCAGTACAATTGGTGCAAAGTTAAAAGCGTAAATTACAGACACAAAAAAGCCGAGATTGAATTTCAATCTCGGCTTTTTAATACATAAAACTTATCGTTTTATATATTAGTTATTTGCGTTACGTTGGCGTAATACTTCAAACAAACAAATACCCGTGGCTACCGATACGTTTAAGCTTGAAACAGTACCCGCCATTGGGATTTTAACAAGCATATCGCAATGCTCACGTGTTAAGCGTCGCATACCCTCGCCTTCTGCGCCCATAACAATAGCCATTGGCCCCGTTAAGCTTGCATCAAATACGTGGTTATCAGTTTCGCCAGCGGTACCTACAACCCATACGCCTGCATCTTTAATTTCGCGAAGCGTACGTGCAAGGTTAGTCACTTGAATAAGCGGTACTGTTTCGGCTGCGCCACAGGCCACTTTACGTGCGGTACCGTTAAGCTTTGCCGACTTATCTTTAGGTACAATCACAGCGTGAACACCTGCCGCGTCTGCACTACGTAGGCATGCGCCTAAGTTATGCGGATCGGTAATACCATCAAGCACAAGTAAAAACGGTGTGTCTTCACGAGCGATTATCGCATCAAGATCTTTTTCATTAAACGTTGGCGCTGCTTTTACGTTAGCAATAATACCTTGATGCTGCTCACCCTTTGATTTGCTATCAAGGGCTTTACGCTGCATAAACTGTACTGAAATACCAAATTTACGTGCTTCATCAATAATCGGAGTTGAGCGTTTGTCGTCACGGCCTTTAAGGGCGTAAATTTCTACAAAGCGCTCTGGTTCGCTTTCTAAAATTGCTTCAACAGAATGAAAGCCAAAAATTAATTCATTACTCACGTATTGTCTGCTCCTGGGCTAGTACGTTTGCGGGCATTTTTGCCTGCTCTTTTAGGCTTTTTAACGGCCTTCTTCTTTGGTTTTTTCTTTACGGCAGAGTCTGCTGCTTTTTTATCTGCAGGTTTTGTTGCAGACTTATTTGCAGGCTTGCCTTTATCTTTATTTGCTGGCTTTTTTTTACCTTTTGGTTTGTCATCACTGTGCGACTTTTTACCTGGTACTTTGCCTGCTTTTAATTGCGAACGCACACTTGCTGGCGCATGCTCAGACTTACCTGAACCTTTTTTTGGTGCACGACGACGTGAGTATCTGTCTTGTGCAACATCGCCTTTAAGCGTTAAGTTTATACGGCGATCGTCTAAACTAACCGACGCAACTTTAACTGTTACCTTATCGCCAAGGCGATAAACTTTGTGAGAGTGCTCACCTATTAGGGTGTGTTTTGCAGCATCATGCGCAAAAAACTCGTCGCCTAAATTAGTAACGTGAATAAGCCCATCAATTTGTAAATCATCTAAACGAATAAACAAACCAAAGTTAGTGACCGATGAAATAACACCATCAAACTCTTCACCTACATGGTCTTGCATAAACTCACATTTAAGCCAATCAGCTACTTCGCGAGTTGCATCGTCCGCACGACGCTCTGTTGTAGAACACTGCTCACCTAGTTGATCAACTTCATCATCGGTGTAAGCATATTCGCCAGACGTTTGCTGACCTTGTGCTTTTATTACTGCTTTAATAGCACGATGCACTACTAAATCTGGGTAACGACGTATTGGCGATGTAAAATGCGCGTAAGCCGATAACGCTAAACCAAAGTGACCAATGTTATCTGGCTGATATACAGCTTGTTTCATTGAACGCAGTAACATAGTTTGAATAAGTTCAGCTTCTGGGCGGTCACCTAGTCGCGCTAATACTTGCGTTATTTCTTTTGGCGTTGGCTCGTCGCTTAATGTACTTTCAATACCTAACTCGCCTAAAAACTTAGTAAAGTTACCTAGTTTTTCTTGGTCTGGTTCGTCATGCACGCGATAAAGCGCGCTTGCTTCGTGCTTTTCAAGAATTTTAGCCGCTGATACGTTGGCTAAAATCATACATTCTTCAATGAGTTTGTGCGCGTCGTTACGAATAACAGGCACTATTGACTCTATTTTACGCTGAGCGTTAAATACAAAACGTGTTTCTAGGGTTTCAAACTCTATGGCACCACGGTCTTGGCGTGCTGCTTTAAGTGCCATGTACATTTGCTGTAAATCAGTTAAATGTGGCACAACGGCTGAGTATTCTTCGCGTAGTTTTTCGTCGTTTTGTAAAATGGCATTTACTTTGGTGTAAGTTAAACGTGCATGCGAGTTCATTATCGCTTCGTAAAACTTATAACCCGAAAGTTTACCCGCGCTCGACACGGTCATTTCGGCAACCATACATAAGCGATCTACTTTTGGATTAAGCGAACATAATCCGTTAGAAAGCACTTTTGGTAGCATCGGAATAACTTGCTCAGGAAAATACACTGAGTTACCACGCAAAATTGCTTCTTTGTTAAGCGGCGTGTTCATTCCTACGTAATGCGATACATCGGCAATAGCAACCCATAAGCGCCAGCCACCTGATTTTTTAGGTTCACAATATACGGCGTCATCAAAGTCGCGTGCATCTTCGCCATCAATAGTTACAAGTGGTAAATCACGTAAATCTACACGACCTTGTTTGTCAGCTTCTTCAACAAATTCACCTAGGTGAGCAACTTGTGCTTCAACTTCTTCTGGCCATACATGTGGAATATCGTGATTGCGCAGTGCAACTTCAATTTCCATACCTGGGGCTAAATGCTCACCAAGTACATCTATAACTTTACCTACCGCGTTCATGTTACGGCTTGGATTTTGCGTAATTTTAACCTGCACCATTTGGTTATGGCGGGCACCGTTTTCGTTGCCTGGTAAAATCATTATATCTTGCGTTATGCGCGGGTCTTCAGCGACTACAACAGCAACACCGTGCTCAACAAAGTAACGGCCAACAATTGGCGCGCGCTCGTTAGTAAGCACTTTTATAATACGTGCATCGCATTTTGAGCCAGAACCACGTTTAGTGCCTTTAGCTAGTACAATGTCGCCATGTAACACCATATTCATTTGGTGCTTAGCAATAAACCAATCTTTACTCTCGCCTTCAACTTCTAAAAAGCCGAAACCGTCTCTGTGGCCTATTACTTTGCCTTTGGTTAAACCGGCTTCGTCAATTAGGGCATAGCATTTAAATTTATTGAAATACAGCTGTCCGTCACGCTCCATAGCGCGAAGGCGGCGTTTAAATGCTATTTGGCGTTCGTCATCGTTTACTGCTAGTTCTTCACATAATTGCGCGTAGTTAGCAGGCTTTGAACGCTCTTGAAGGTGAGTAAGTATAAACTCACGACTAGGGACTGGGTTTTCGTACTTTTCTTGTTCTCGACTGAGATTTGGATCTTGGTTTGACATTCACTATCTTGTTAGTTGGTTATGTAGGTATTTTAACCCATATAGTTATAATGAGACAGGTAAAAGCTATTAAACTTTTAAGAAAGCACTTTTACCTTGCTGTTTACCTTGGTGTATAGTTTAAAAATCTAGCGCAATGGGGCTTAACGATCCCTTAACTGCAAAGTGTTTAGTCATCTCGTAGCAATGCTAAAATCTATACTATTTTTTTTGTAGGTTTTTCCACAGCAGTTTACTTATATTATAAATAAAGCTTGGATCTTCTTCTTTCATCGTAAGTAAAATCTGCTTATTCATTTGTGTTTTATTTTGAGCGTAAATCCAACGATTTTTATTAAACTGCTGGGCAAACTCAAGTACACCCGCTTGTAGTTCGTCGTTATTTGTAAACACAGCTTCAACTACTTTGTTCTCTAGCAACTGCTGTGCCCCAACCCGCTCTCCTGACATAGCTAGACGATTAAAGAAGGTTTGCGAAATAGCTTTATTAATTATAGGAAACATCGACGGAACAAACGGCACCATTACATCCACTTCAGGAAAACAAAAAAAGCCTTTGTCTGATTTCATAAATCTAAAGTCGCACGCACACGCAAGTACAGAACCATTACCATAGGTATGCCCGTTTAACGCAGCAATAATAGGAATAGGAAAAGTAACTATGCGTTTAAATAAGTCACTTATTTGAATCATAAAGTCAGAAATTGCTGCAGGTAAAATACTTGGATTAGACATCCATTGAAGGTCGATACCCAATGACCAGTTTTTATCACTTGAAGACGTTAAAATAACTGACTTAATGTTTTGATCTGCTTCAATGTGGTCTAGGTGTAAATTAAACTCAGCCAAAAACGCTGGGTTATGGCGGTTTTCAGCGGTATTCATGGTGAGTATAGCGATATTATTTTTAGTTGTTAGTTCTATTAAATTTGCCATTAAAACCTCTTTTAGCGCTTTTTAAGCTAATTTTAAGCGCTGTTCGTTACTTTTATGCATAACATAATAATACTTTGCTTATAATTTATAAACCCACTAATTAAAGCCACCCTTTTTGTTTAGCTATACGCGCAGCATCTATGCGGTTAGTGGCATTTAATTTTGCAATAGCGTCTGATAGGTAGTTACGCGTAGTCCCTTCGCTTATAAATAGCTGCTTGGCTATGTCGCTTGTTTTAAGGCCGTCGCTTGCAAGTTTAAGGGCTTTGCGTTCTTTATCAGTAAGCGGATCGGCGTCGTCTAATGCATTAATAGCAAGCTCTGGGTCTATCACTTTTTGCCCCTGCATTACTTTTTTAAGCGCATTTATTAACTCTTCACTGGGTGCTTCTTTTAAAATAAAACCTTTAACACCTGCCGTAAGCGCTCGCCTAATATAACCTGCACGAGAAAATGTGGTCATAATAACCATTTTTATAGCAGGGAACTTAGCGGCTATTTTTTCGCTAAGCTCTATACCATTCATGGTCGGCATTTCTATATCAGTTAAAATTATATCGGGGTGTAAATCACTATCAAGCGCCTCAATTGCATTAAGTGCATCTTGCCCGTTACTTGCTTGCCCAATAATCTCAATATTAAAATCAAGCCCTAACAATGCTGCTACTGCGTCGCGCACAAGCGCCTGATCTTCCACTAAATACACTCTGATCATTATAAATCCTTAGCTGTAATTGGCAGCACTACTTTTAAAGTAAAATTATCGCCACAGGTAAATGCTGCACTGCCATTTAGTTGCTCTGCTCGCTCTTTAATACCATTTAGACCATTGCCCGAATTCAATGTACTGCACGGACCATGGTCAATTACGGTTATAAGTAACTGCTGCGCTGTTTGTTCTATATTTATTTCGCAATTTTTTGTATTGCTATGGCGTAATAAGTTAGTAACTGCCTCTTTAATTATAAGGCCTGCTATACCCTCTACTTTAGCGGGCAGAGCATTTAAAACCACATTAAATGAAACGTTAAACCCTTGCTCTATTAACCTTTGCTTTAACTGTGCTACTTGGCTGACAAGATTAAGCTGTTTTAAATCACTTACGGCGCTTCTTACATCGCTAAGTAACTGCCTTGCCAAATCGGCCACTTGTGCAATTTCGCTATTTGCTTGAGCGTAGCGCTCTCCTTGGTTTAATTTATTAGCAAGCTCAGCCTTTAGAGCAATAGATGACAATGAATGGCCTAAAATATCATGTAAGTCGCGAGCTATTCGTTCTCGCTCTGCAATAGCTGCTAATTGCTCTAGTTGGTTAGCGCTTTCTTGTTCGCGCTTTTTGTATAAGCTTTCTCTTTTTGCTGCAATACCGTAACTAAATAATGTGGCGCATAGAATCAAAGCAACGCCTAAAAAGTATTGAACCTTACCTATATCACCAATATATGTGCTTAATAAAACCGTGAATATAATTGCGATCGCAGCATAAATTCTTTGACGGGAGCTGTAAGAGTAGCCTGCTATATAGGCTACGAAACCAAATAAAGTAGGCGTACCTGTGGTGTAAAAAGTAGCGCAAAAACAAATTAAGAGCATGGCTACAAATAACTTAGTCACCCCTGCACTTTTACAGTTTATTGCTTTTATATACAAAAGAATAAAAGCAACATAGAAGGCTAAAGACATAACAATTTGGTTAACGGTAAAGCTCGCAAAATTAATTATTAGCGGGAGTAAATAAAAGCCGGTAAAAATTAAATGTCCATATTTCCAAAAACCTTTATCACTTTGTTGAGAAAAGCTGCTTAACGAGCTCATACTAATACCTCAGACATATTATTTTTACTTATAGCACTATTTTTATTAATAAATATAAATAACATAAAAATGCATACCAGCATAAAGCAATCTGCGTACGTAATAGTAAAACTTAACGCCTCTAGCACTTCATTAATAGTTAAGCTGATTAAAATTAAAGAATTCATAATTACCTCCTGTTGAGTAAGGTAACTATGCCCGCGTACAAAAATAATAAGAGTGTGAAGTGTCATCAACTTTAATGACTTTTGTCATGTGGAAAAAATTCATCTTAAGAATTTTTAAGCAATGTTAATATATTCAAAAAGTACAACAAGGAAACTAAATGCAGCCTCAGCAACAAAGTTTAATTTATTTACACATAGCGGTATTACTTTTTGGCGGGACCGCTCTATTTGCCAAACTTATTGGTTTAAATGCTTTAGATATTACCGTTTACAGAACTGCAATTGCAGGAATGGCTATTTTAGCCATGCTTTATTTTCAAAAAAAACAAATTAAACTCAACAAACCTAAAGACTATCTTATTGCGTTATTTTTAGGTGTTGCTGTGGGTATTCACTGGGTTACCTATTTTGCTGGTATGCAAATGGCCGGTATAACTATTGGAATGCTGGCATTTTTTAGCTACCCCGTAATGACGGTGTTTTTAGAACCCTTATTTAATAAAAGCAGGCCAAAAGCAAAAGATATAATAAGTGCAGCGGTGGTTGTTTTAGGTATTTACTTATTAGTACCAAGTGCAAACTTGGGCGACGATGTAACCTTGGGTGTAATAACAGGTGTGATATCGGCATTGTTTTTTTCAATAAGAAACATTACTCATAAGCGCTACTTTAGCCAATATGGCGGGCCGCAAACGATGTTTTATCAAACCTTAGTGGCAAGCATTATGTTGTGTGCATTTATAGAAGTACCAGTGTATGAGGTTAGTAATCACGACCTGATTTTAATTGCTGTAGCGGGTGTTATATTTACAGCTACACCGCACTCGTTATTTGCAGCAAGTTTAAAGCATTTATCAGCGGCAACTGCGGGATTAATTTCTTGCTTGCAGCCACTTTATGGCACCATACTGGCTATAGTAATTATTCATGAACGTCCTACTATTATGACGTTAGTTGGTGGTGCACTCATAGTGAGTGCCGCTTGTTTTGAAACGTGGTCAATCACTAAAAAGGCTCGACAATGAAAGTATTTGCACACCGTGGTGCCAGTGGGGATTTTCCTGAAAACACCAAAAGCGCTATTTTAGAAGCGTTAAAAGTAGATGTTGATGGTATTGAAGTAGATATTCAAAGTTCCTTAGATGATTACATGGTAATACATGATTCATGGCTTGATAGAACCACCAGCGGTAAAGGCAGGGTGAGTAACTTTACCGCTCATGAGCTCTCTAAGCTTGATGCTGGAAATGGTGAAAAAATCCCTACTCTTCAGCAGCTGTTTGATTGGAATAACAATAAATCTTTATTAAATATTGAGCTTAAACACACGTTTGCACTAGAAAGGTTTGTGGCTCAATTAGAACAAAACATTGAAGCTAAAAAAATATCGAAAGCCAATATTTTAGTATCATCGTTTGATCACCATCAACTACAGTGGCTTAAAAACAAGCTACCATGGCTTAAAATAGGCGCCCTTACTTCTTCTATTCCAATTAACTATGCAAAGTTTGCTAGTGATTTAAACGCTTATAGCGTACATGCAGATAAAACCTTTATAAATAAGGCTTTTGCAGAGGATGCAAAAAAAAGAGGCCTAAAGATTTATGCTTATACAGTCGATAGGGAAGAAGATATAGCGCTAATGCTTGAGTATGGCATAGACGGAATTTTTACAAATTACCCAGCGCGAACCAAAGCTTACTTGTTGTCGTTACAAAAAGGCTAACTTACATTCCCCTCACTTAAATAACAATCGTAGGGCTTGAGCATAATGAGTGGTTTTATGAAAATTTATAACTATATAGAGCAAACATTCTTTTTTACGTTAACCCGTAAAATAGTCGGTAATTTAAGTTTTGTATTATTGTTCCAAGCAATTACGTTATTTTGGCTGCATCAGAGTTTAAGCGAACAACAGCAAAGTACAGGGCTATTTTGGCTGCTTTCGCTTGTGATTATATCTGGTTTTATTTTTACTCTTTTTTATATGCGTTTTTTAATTGTTCGCCCTGTTACTGCTATGCGCGATACTTTGATAGAAATAAACCAACAAGATGTAAATTTAGCAGCAAAACTTCCCCACTTTTCCTATGACGAATTTAAAGATTTAAGTTCACAATACAATATATTTACTGCCCATTTAAGTGAGTTACTCAGCACAACATATAACAGTGCTCAAGCTAGTGCACACAGCAATACACAAGTCACTGAATCAATGAAAAATACTGAGCAATCAAGTGAGCAACAAATACAGTTAAGCCACAGTATTATTAATGCCAGTATGCAAATAACCCAAAGCTTACAAAACATAGTAAATAATACAGATAGCGTACATAACGTTAATAATGAACACCTTAACTTTGTAAAACTATCTGCGTCAGAACTCGCTGCTTTAGTAGAGCAGGTTAAACTTATTACTAATATGCTAGGTAGCTTTTCAAATACAATTGCGGGACTAAAAGAGAACAGTGAAAACATTCGTAGTATTTTAAAAATGGTTCAAGAATTTTCTGATCAAACTAATTTGTTAGCCCTCAACGCCGCAATAGAAGCAGCTAGAGCGGGTGAAGCTGGTAGAGGATTTGCCGTAGTTGCAGACGAAGTACGCACGCTTTCAATAAAGGTAAGTGGCGCAACTAGGCAGATTAGCGACTTTATAAATCAGATGAATGATTTGGTAAACGAGACAAATAAAGAGTCAGAGCAATTAATGTCTCACTCTAATAACGCACAAAGCTCAATTAGTGCAACCTGTGATGGCTTTACTAAAATGCTTAGTGAGTTTGAGCACAACCAGCAGCAGCTGCAACAAATAGCCAGTGCTGTACATTTGCTTGAGGGCGCCCAAAGTACGACTCACCAATCGGTAGAGCAAATCGTAGCTTTAGGGGAGCAAGCTAAACAACAAATAGATACGGCATTAGCCGATAGCGAGCAATCTCAACAGCTAAGCTTGCAAACCCAACAACAGTTAAAACGCTTTGTGCACTAAGAAGCGTTTTCGGGCTCAGAGAAATATGGTAAATTACGCAGCTATTAATTTAAGTGTGTAAAGCGTGTGAGCAACCCTACCCCAGACTATGAAAAATTAGCCCTGCAAATAAAAACCTGGGGGCAAGAGCTTGGCTTTAGCGAAGTGGGCATTACTGATATTGACTTATCTAAGCACGAAGCCCAATTGCAACGTTGGCTTGATGCAGGCTACCACGGCTCGATGGATTATATGGCTGCCCACGGTATGAAACGCGCCCGCCCTGCTGAATTAGTACCTGGTACACAGCGTGTTATATCTGTAAAAATGAATTATCTGCCTCCCGATGCTGGCTTTGCAAAAACCTTAAAAAATAAAGAAAAAGCATATATAAGCCGCTATGCATTAGGTCGCGATTACCATAAATTAATGCGTAATCGTTTAAAAAAACTCGGCCAAAAAATAGAGCAAGAAGTTGGCGAGTATGGCTTTAGACCCTTTGTAGATTCAGCCCCTGTACTTGAGCGTCAACTTGCCGAAAAAGCCGGTTTAGGGTGGCGTGGTAAGCATTCGTTATTAATTAACCAAGAAGCGGGGTCGTGGTTTTTTTTAGGCGAGCTATTTATTGATTTACCTCTACCAATTGATGCAGAAAACACCTTTGAAGGCTGCGGTAAATGCGTTGCTTGTATTACTCTTTGCCCAACAGGTGCAATTGTAGAGCCCTACGTTGTTGATGCACGTAAATGTATATCGTATTTAACCATAGAACACCAAGGGCCAATACCAGAGCAGTACCGTTCTTTATTAGGCAATCGTGTTTATGGTTGTGATGATTGTCAGTTGGTATGTCCTTGGAATCGTTATGGACAAATAACTGACGAAAATGACTTTCATCCTCGCACTCAATTAAAAGATAAAGATTTACTTGAGCTGTTTGCTTGGGATGAGCCTACATTTTTAAAAAATACCGAAGGCAGCCCTATTCGTCGCATTGGCCACGAACGTTGGTTACGTAATTTAGCAGTTGGTTTAGGTAATGCAGAGTTTAGTCCCGCTATTATTAATGCCCTACAAGATAAAAGCCAAATATGCAGCGAACTTGTTTTAGAGCATATTGAATGGGCACTTGCTCAGCAAAACGATAAACAACGATTACAAATTCGTAAAACAGCTAGGTTAATTAGAATTGTAGAAAAAGGCTTACCAAGGGATGCATAGCACCGCTTAAGTAAACCTTTATATTGCGAAGTAACTAGTTTTTCAAAAGTAACGATAGATCTTGTTCTATCTCTGTAAAGGCTGCTTTGACTTGTTTAACAGACTCTTCTCTTGCTACTGAGTTTTGGATAGTTTCATCTACTTTTTTATAAATAAACACCTCCTGATCTTCATCCAGTCCCATTGATGGGATACGTTCTTCGAGCTCTTCTTGTAACTGTTTAAACACTTTTTCGTTGTTTTGACGGTTTTCATTCAACAAGCTAATTAAGCTATGAAACTTACTATGAACAGTACTTGCTACGGCATTAAGTTTCGCTCGTTGTGATTCAAGCATTTTCTTGGTCATGATGGCGCGTAGCTGCTGCTCGGTAACACTGACAATAAAACATACGTGGTCGCGTATACGACCATGCTTATCAGGGTCATGATCGGGCATATTTAAAATAAGTAAGCTAATCAATTCATAGTTAACTAAAATTCGGTGCGAAAACTCATGTAAGCGCCCTTTGTTTTTCAGCATTTCAAATAGCTCCACCACAATAGGTGAACACACGCCGTTTAGCGCAAAGTGGCTAATTTCATTATTTTCTCTAAATTCTACATTGCTTTGTAAATCAAAAGACTGCAGGCAATCTACAAGCGCTTTACCTAGCTCTTGAGGATCGTTAATAAAGCCTATGTTTTCAACGTAGTTAACTATTTGCCCCATTTCACTGCTATTGGCCATTGCATTAAATGCAGTTGATGTTGCATCTTCAACTTGCTTTTCTAGGCTTTGTTTTTCAACGAGTACTTGATTTAAATTTTTAAGCTTTGACTTAAGTTCATCATGGCCAAAGGGTTTTACAATATAGTCTTCTGCACCAACCGAGTAGCCTTCCATGCGCTCTTCAACTGTGCCACGAGCAGACACAAACATAACAATAATGTGTGCTGTATTTGGGTTTGCTTTAAGTGCCTTACATACTTCATAGCCGTTCATTTGCGGCATACTTACGTCGAGCAATATAACCTGAGGCATATAGCCCTCAACCATGTTTAAACACTCAGGACCATTCGTTGCTACTTGTAATTCAAAATCAAGATCCTCTAAAATTTCCTCAATAATTTCAAGGTTAAAGGGTTCGTCATCAACGGCAAGTATTTTAGTTAAGGCCATAATTTATCATCCATTTAAATTCTTTAAAAAGTTACTTGGTATGCCAAAAAACAATTAATTAGTGTGTTGTATTAACTGATCTTCAGCTAAATGCTCGTCTAAGTTTATTTCTAATGGCACTTGTATAGATATAGTTGCACCACCATTTTCGTTGTTACGTGCAGTGATTTCACCTTGGTGTAAAGATACAAACTCTCTACACAATGCAAGGCCTAACCCTGTGCCACCAGCACCACTATTTGTTTTACTGCTTTGCACAAACTTAGTAAAAATATGCTCCAACTCATCTTCTGGTATACCGACCCCATTATCGGTAACCTCTATAGTAGCAAGCTTATTATCTGACTCTAAATTTACCCGTATTTTACTTTTAGGTTCGCTAAATTTAAGTGCGTTACCTAGTACGTTTCGAAGTAACTGGTTTATTTGCTCTTCATCACATTGTGCAATTACAGGTAATGGCTGTGCGGTAAATATAATCTCAATTTCTTTTTCCATTGCCGTACCAGACACATCATCAATACTTGTTTTAATAATATTCGCTAAATTATAGGGACGAGGGTTAAATGGAAACTTGCCTACATCTAGCTTAGATAGGTCGAGTAAATTATTTAGTAACGACAGTAAACGCTCACCACTACTCTCTATTCGCGATAAATACTTAATGAGTTTTTCTTTTGCAAAATCTCCAGCTTCTAATTTACTTAAACCAAAACGAGAAAAGCTTAAAATAGAGTGCATAGGTGTTCGAAGTTCATGCGACATGTTTGCTAAAAATTCTGATTTACTTAAGTTTGCAGCCTCAGCCACATTTTTAGCATGCTCGAGTTGTGAAGTACGTGCTCTTACTTGCTCTTCAAGAACATCTTTTGCTTCAAGTAATAAATCCTCTTTTTGCTTAAGATGGGTTACATTTTTAAATATGACCGCAAGTGCTATTTCGCCATGGTGATCTATCTCATTAAAAGAGCCAACTAAGGGTATATAACCTCCTGCTGTTTTAGATAAACGTAAATCGCAGCTAAATTGTCGATTACTATTTAATGTCGAAATCTTATCTTTAATACCTAAAATTGAATCATCATCTAAAAAATCAAATACTGATTTACCTTCGAGTTCATTAAACGGTAAGTTAAATAGTCTCAAGCAAGCATCATTAGCTTCTATCACTCTACCGCATTTCTCAAACAACATAATTGCATCGGGCGTATGCTTATAAATAACCTGAAGTAGGCTGTCTTTTTCAATCAGGGCATCAACTGTATCTTGTAGCCTTTCGACAAGTTCTGCGTTATGGCGTTTTAATAGCTCTGTTTGCCACAGTTTATGTATTGATTGTAATAATGAGCTGTCGTTCAATGGCTTAATAAGTACGTCTTCTACACCTTGACGAATAGCTTCAATCATTGAAACTTGATCGGGACGTGAGGTAAATAATAAGCAACGGCAATGTGGTTGCATTATTTTTAAGTTTGAAAAAATTTCTAAACCGGTTCCGTCATCTAAAATAAAATCGCTTATCAGTATATCGATTTGCTTTTCTTTCGTAATTTCTAAAGCTTCTGCAGAGGTGGTTGCTGTATGGGTCTCGATATGAGCACCGATTAAGCTATTTTTCATTTTTTCGAGACGCTCAGGAACATGATCGACGAGTAAAATAGCGGGTAATTGCAAAATATGATTAGAGCCTAATTCTAGTAGGCTCTCTAAAAGAGAAGTAATTTCTTTATTAGAAAAAAATGGATATATCACGGTTGCGTCAGGCGCAACATGATTTAGCTCACTAAACGCAGTTAGTTGCTCACCACTTTGTGCTTTTGGAGCAAGCAGCATAAAACGCTCTTGCGCTACTTCGCTTACAAGCGGTTTTATAGAATCAACAGGCACACCATTGGCAACAACAACTAAGTCGTAGTCGCCTATATTGGTATACATGTCTAGCATGCTGAAATGAATTAATTCGACTTCACATCCTATTAATTCTAAAAGCACTTTCACACGCATTGCGATGACACTGCTACTATCAACAATTAATATTTTTCGAATCATCAAGCTACACTTCAAATTAATAAACTTAATATGTTAATAGCGTAGACTATTTTTATTTAATTGGCATAAACCCTTCGTCTTATTTTGTAAAAAAATATTACAACATTATGAAAAATAATTTATTCCAGATGTTTTCCAAAAATAGTAAGGCTATACGCCTTATCATCCATTATGGCAACGCTTGGCAACTCACCCCATATTGCAAAATCAAAATGCTTAAACAATTTAACACTCGGTAAGTTATGACTAAAAATAAAACCAAGCAATACTTTAATATTTAATTGCTTAGCTTGTGTTTGAGCAAATATCATTAGCTTTTTACCAAGCCCTTTACCTTGTGCTTTACGGGTAATGTAAATGCTCATCTCTACTGTGCCATCGTAAGCAGGACGCCCATAAAACGATTTATAACTTACCCAAGCAAGTACTTGGTTATTTTCGCAGTAAACATAAATAGGCCTTTTATCGTTATGGCTATTAAACCAGTCACGCTTTTCGTCAACAGTAACTTCTTGCGTATCTGCAGTTACCATTCGCCCTGCAATGGTTTCGTTATAAATGGCTACAATTTCACTAAGATCGTCAATAGTTGCTAAACGGGTTGTCATAGGTCATTCAAAGGTTGATCAATTTGTTTCATATTAGCGTATGATTATCCAATCAAACAATTGAAAAGTTTAGGTAATGTAATGCTAAAAAAAATTATAATAGGATTAATGGCTTTATTTATTAATGCCCCACTCCACGCTGAAACATCATCAACTATAAACCAAACCTCTACCCAAGACTGTCAAGATTTTACCAATGTCGATATTCGAAAGCTGCGCTCAAAAGAATCTATTAATTTATGCCAATTTAAAAATAAGCCTTTATTAATAGTAAACACGGCAAGCAACTGCGGTTTTACACCCCAATTTAAAGGCCTTGAAGCGCTATATCAGCGATACAAAGAACAAGGTTTAGTCGTATTAGGCTTCCCTTCTGATGATTTTTTTCAAGAAGAGGATAGTGAAAAAGAAACTGCAAAAGTATGCTTTGTAAATTATGGTGTAACCTTCCCTATGTTTGCTACAAGCGAAGTGCGTGGTAGTAAAGCGAATCCAATTTTTAAATATTTGAATGAGCAAACTAGCTCTCCAAATTGGAACTTTTATAAGTATTTAGTGTCTGCTGATCGTGAGACGGTTTTACGGTTTAACAGCAAAGCAGCACCTGATTCAGAACAAATGATTGCTGCAATTGAAACTGTGCTTTCTGATAAATAAGTTTATACTGGTACAATTAGTTCAAACTAACTAGAATGATATTTTAATTCGGTTAAAAAAACACCACACTATACTCGGGAGATTTTATGACAGTAGCAAGCGCACGACATATACTTGTAGACAGTGAAGCACAATGCTTAGACTTAAAAACAAAAATTGAGCAAGGCGAAGACTTTGCTGAATTAGCCAAAGCGCATTCAAACTGCCCATCAGGTCAAGATGGCGGTGCACTTGGTGAGTTTGGTCCTGGTATGATGGTTCCAGAGTTTGATAAAGTTGTGTTTTCAGCTCCAATTAACCAAGTACAAGGCCCTGTGCAAACTCAATTTGGTTATCATTTACTTGAAGTTACTAGCCGTTCAGAATAAATTTAACTGTATCGTAAGTAACGTTTTATAAAAGCCGCTTATGCGGCTTTTTTATGGAGTAATTATGCAATTAATTGGTTCTGTACCTTCACCTTACGTGCGCCGAATTAGAATTTGGGCACAACAAAACAACTGTAAACTAGAGCTTGTGAGTCTTGATATATTTTCTGAGCAAGATCGCCCTACTATGGCCAGTAAAAATCCAGCTCGAAAGATTCCCATTCTGGTAGATGGCGACTTAACACTTAGTGACTCTAATTCTATATTGCGCTATTTACTTGAAAAAACAGGGCAACCAAAACTAACGTGGCCGCAAGAGCACTTACTTACGACTATAAATGCCTGTAACGATTCGCTAGTAGAAATGCTGCTATGTGAACGCTCTGGATTTGACACCAAAAGCGATAAACTCTTTTTTAATTTGCAAAACGAACGAATTGAACAAACATTAAGCTTTTTAAATACCCATTTAAGCGATGAAGAATTTAAAAGCTGTGAATACCTCAACATCAGTTTATACTGCCTGCTTGATTGGATTTGCTTTCGTGAATTAACTGACTTTAGTCAGTATTCAGAGCTTGTTGCTTTTCATAAGCAATATGGCAAGCGTCAAGCAGCAATAGATACTAATCCTCGTCACTAATTTAAAAAGGTAAACACATGAGCGATATCGAAATTGAATCACAACTAGTTAACTTTGTAGAAAAAGTACGTGTTAGCGAAGTAATTTGGGCACTTGGTGCAGAAGATAATGGCTTTGTAGTGTGCGATTCTAACCAATTTGACGAAACTGACGTACTACTGCTTTGGGAAAGTGAAGAAGCAGCTAAAGCGCAATGTAAAGAAGAGTGGAAAGACTACAGCCCTGTAGAAATCAATCTTGATGAATTTTTAGATGCATGGGTTGAAGATTTAAATGAAGATAACGCACTTGTTGGCATTAACTGGAATGATGACCAAGTATGTACAGAGATTGAACCTACTGGTTTAGCTCGCGCATTAAGTGAGTAATACTTTATACGCTTTATATTAAGAGCGGATAAAACCCGACTAGCATCTACTGCTAGTTGGGTATAAAATAAAACACATCATTATTTTCAAGGTATTACGTTGAAAACCCATCTTGGTCGCCGGCCCTTTTCAGCCATGGAACTGCACACTCTTTATAATGGATATATATACGGTGATTTTAAAGTTGCACGTGAGCAACCAAAACACTGGCATTTTTGGCTTCCTCTAATTGCATATTACAGTGGTGCATATAGCGATGAAATTGGCTATCTAACGCTTGATGATCTGTCTCTTGAAAAAGATGTCTTATGTTTTAATTTTCATACTCACGGTAAGATAAAACCTCGCTTAGTTCCAGTGCATCAGGCACTTATAGATGCCGGGTTTAATGAATACTTAGCATTCATGAAATCACAAAATCAACAACGATTAATGTTCGACTTACCCGCTAAAACTGGCAGATACAGTGAAAAAGTCCGTATTTGGTTTTCAGGTGAAGGTGAGCGAGCCGGCTATTTACAAAAGTGTGATATACCAAACGTTGATCAACTCGGTATGAAAACAGCAATAAGCAGCCTTCGTCTTAACTTTGAGCAACAAGTGCGTATACATGCTCTGCAAGCCAACTCTAAAGACGCCTTTAATTACCTCATGGGATTTAACGAATACCCACATAATGAATTTAAGGACGTGCTTTTATTAAATAACGTGATCCAAAAAATACGTATAATTAACTCACACCTGCATTGGCAGCGTTTTATAACACGCGAAAGCCACTGACAAACTTTGTTACTATTTCCCCTTAAAGTCACCGTTATAATCAATTACTCTATTAAAAAAAACTGTTAGGATATCTAACCCCCTAATAATATGAGCATAAAAAAGCCTATTTAGGGTAGTTTCTAACAACAACAATCTAGGGATCACTATGTTTCTTAAAAGCCTCTTAACAGTGAGCGTTGCTTTGGCAATGGGTGCTGCAAACGCTAACGAATTCGTTATTGAAAAACTCGCAAAACCAAGTTCTCAACAGGTATCGTTAACACTCGATCCGAGCCAAGATACATTCACAGGGATGACTGAGATTTCCCTAGAAGTACTAAAACCAACAAAATACATTGAATTAAATGGCGTAGCTTACGCTGTTAAAATGGCGCAACTGCTTGGCGACGAAAACTGTGACTTAAACAACGAAATGCTTAAAACAGGTAAAGTTAAATTTAGCTGTGATGAGCAAATTCAACCAGGTAAATACACCCTTAAAGTTGATTTTTCAGCGCCATATAACCGTCAAAGTGTTGGTTTATACAAAACGTTAGACCAAGGCACACCTTACTTATTTACTCAATTTGAAATGAGTGATGCACGCCGTGCATTTCCTGTTTTTGATGAGCCAAGTTACAAAATTCCATTTCAGTTAACGATTACTGCGCCTACATCACAAAAAGTATATTCAAATACGCCAGAACTAAAAACAACGGTTGATGGCGATATGACCACACACTTTTTTGATAAAACGCCGCCAATTCCTTCATACTTAGTCGCGATGGCTGTTGGCCCATTTGAAGAATTAGATATTAAAGGCATGCCAATTCCTGGTCGTGTAATTACCCCTCAAGGTAAAATTCACTTAGCCCAATACGCAAAAGAAAACATGCCAAAAGTACTGGGCGCACTTGAAGCGTATTTTGGTATTCCTTACGTTTACAAAAAATTAGACTCAGTAGCGGTACCAGAGTTTCCATTTGGCGCAATGGAAAACTCAGGCTTAGTAACCTACCGAGAAGATATTTTATTAGTTGATTTAGCTGCAGCAACACGCAGTAAAAAACAGCGTAATGTATCAATTATTGCTCACGAACTTGCTCACCAATGGTATGGTAATTTAGTAACCATGAAATGGTGGAACGACTTATGGTTAAACGAAGCATTTGCTAGCTGGATGGCTGCAAAAATTACTAAGCAGCTTAACCCTGAGTTTGAATCGCACTTAGACCTGCCACAAAACAACGTAATGGCACTTGATGCACGCCTAAGCACCAAGCCTATTCGTAAGCCAATTAAAACCGAAGCCGACATTATGGACGGTTTAGGTCTTGCTTACAGTAAAGGCAGCTCAGTACTTGCTATGGTTGAAAACTGGATTGGCGAAGATGCATTTCAAAAAGGTATTCAAAGCTACTTAAAAGAGTTTTCATATAAAAATGCTGAAGCGGCCGACTTATGGGAAGCACTTGGTAAAGCGTCAAATAAAGACGTAGCGAGTGTTTTAAAATCGTTTATTGAGCAATCTTCTTTCCCACTAGTTAAAGTAACTCAACAAGGTAGCAAAGTAACTATTTCACAAAGCCGCTTTGTAAACGCAGGCGTTGATGCGCCAGAGCAGTTATGGAATGTACCGGTGGCAATTAAATATGGTGCTGGCGATAAAGTGAAAACAGCAAACGTATTACTTAATAAACAAAGCCAAACACTAGATTTAGACTTTGAACCAGAGTGGATTTATCCCGACCAAGGTGCATTAGGCTACTACCGCTGGGTAATGGATGATGCACAATTTAGCGCACTTGTTAAAAAGGCGCCAAGCGTACTGAGTGACCGTGAACGCTTAGCGTTACTATCTGCTACTGATGCGCTACTTGATGCTGGTGTTATATCTGCTGCTAAGTTAATGCAAACACTTGAAGTGTTCGTAAGCGATAGCCACCCTCGCGTAGCAAATACCGCACTAGGTTACTTAGTGTCGCAACAGCGCACTTTTAAAGACGATAGCAATAAAGACCTATGGCCTGAATTTATTCGCGGTGCAGTAACGCCTGCTGCTAAAAAATATGGTTTAGAAGCAAAAGCGGGTGAAGATGGAGCTATTGCACAACTTCGTGCGGCCGTTGTATCACGCTTAGGTTTTGATGGTGAAGATCAAAACGTCATCAATAAAGCCAAAGAACAAACGCAAGTTTATTTAAATGATCCACAAAAAGTAGACCCATACTTAGCGGGTACGTACTTAACTCTTGCTGCTTTTCATGGTGACAAAGCGCTGCTTGATCAATTCATGACAACGTTTAAAACGACTAAAGATCCGCAAGTACGCACAAACATGCTTGCAGCTATGGGCTTTTTTGGTAAACCTGAGTTACAAAAAGCGGTATTAGCTTATAGCTTAACGGATGAAGTAACGGCATCTGACATGCGTACTATTTTGTCAGGTCAAAGTTACACAGATGAGCGCCAAGCATTATTTATTGATTGGGTTTACAGTAACTACGATAAAGTAACAGCAAGCTTACCGCCGTTCTTTATACCTAACTTGCCGTACTTTACAACTGCAAGCTGTGATGCAGAAAGTTTAGCGACAACAAAAACCTTCTTTAACGAAAAAGTAGCTGATGTAGCTGGTTACGCTCGCACATTAAGTAAGCTTGAAGAAAGCACAAACGATTGTATCGCGCTTAAAACACGTGAACTTGAATCGGTTAATAGCTTTTTAAAAAGTAAGTAATTATTAGGTTTATTGAGCTATAAAAATACAAAAGCCGCTGAAAATAAATTCAGCGGCTTTTTACGTTTATATTTTTGCTTTATTAATTACCAATAATCATAGTTAGCTTGGCTATAAAATCTTTGGCTGCTTGCTCAGAATTTATTTTAAACGCAACACCGTAGTGAATAGGTTGAGCGCTTTTAAAAATGCGCGTAGGAAAGCGTGTCATCTCACTGCTATGGAAGTACCCTTGCGCACGCGTCACGCCATCTATATCATTAAAATCATCGCTAAACACTTCAAATGCTGGGCGAATTACTATTTTACCCTTGCCGCTTTCGCTGTGGGTATAAAATGCTTCTTTAGAGTTTACTAACATGTACTCTGCAATATTTTTAATCTTAAAATTACTTCTGCACTGTAATTTAATGAGCTGTTCTGTCAGCTCGTCTGCACTATAAGCCACGTGTAATCCCTATTAGTTAATTTGCGTATTAGATTAACGCATACACACAATAAAATCTGAATTTATTTGTCTGCTTCACTTTGTAATATCACATACAAAAGCGAGTTTTTCATTGTTGTAACTCATTCTTGTTATATTTGTTTCGCAGTAGGTGCTTAAATTAAGCCATTGCGATACTTCATCACTTCCATCAAGTTTACGCTGATAAACGCGGTTTTTAATAGCATAAGCAATGGTCGCATTATCTTTTAAAATAAAATCTTGAACTTGAGCCGGTAACCTTAATAGGTCTTCAACTTGTTTATCTTGTGGATTAAAACTCGCTAAAATGTGTTGCTCGTTTTTAGTGTAACTAAATAAAAATGCAGCCATTGAGTTGTTATAAATAAGCGTTCGGCCAATATTACTGGCAGCTATTTCCCCCTTCGCTTGTGCAACAGAAGTATATTGAAGCGTGTGAGGCTTTCCTAAAATAAACATCACTAAATCATTTTGGACACCCCATGCATGGTATCCAACAGGTTCAATCCAATCAAAAATACGACGTGGCGCATCTTCATTTTTGAGTGGGTATTGCCACAATTTTTGCTTACCGTCAGCTTCTACAACAATCGCTGATATCGCATCACCACTTGGCATAACTGTTGGTGAGTATTCGCTTACGGGAGAGTTAGTTATATTGGTAACTTTTTTTGACGTGAAATCATAATAAGCAATATCAGTTTGGCTTTGCCCTTTATTAATTACTTCATGAGTAAAGTATAAACCTGTACTTGTTAAGTGCGGTTGGTTGTTATAACTATTTTTATCGCTCACAATACTAACTTGTACCCCGAAAGGTGTATTTAAATCAGCAAGTAATACTTGGCTTTTTGGCATGCTAGCCTGCACCACTATTGGGCTCAGCGCTGCTATAGAAAATAATCCAAGTAATGGTTTAATAAGTTTCATGCTTTCTCTCGTTTTAATTTTAAGCACCTCATGATAACGTTATTTGCTGATGGCGTCACTTGAGCTAAGTCAGTCAACTCTTAAGATACCCAAACGACTTAAAATAATGTTAAGTTTAGTCTGGTTATAAAACCTGGTCCTAAAAAAGAGAATTAACATGTCAGCTAAAAATCCTATTATTGCGATTACGGGTTCATCTGGTGCGGGTACAACCACCACAACGAATGCAATTAAACATATTTTCCGTAGCCTTAATATTCAAGCGGCTTTTGTCGAAGGAGATAGCTTTCATCGTTACACTCGCCCCGAAATGGATAAAAAAGTTCGAGAAGCACAACAAGAAGGTAAACATATTAGTTACTTTGGCAGAGAGGCCAATGACTTTGGCGCTTTAAAAACGCTGTTTGAAAACTATAGCGAAACAGGTCAAGGAAAGTTACGCCGCTACTTACATACCTTTGATGAAGCCGTTCCGTACAATCAATTACCAGGTACATTTACACCTTGGCAAGATCTTTACCATAATACTGACATTTTGTTTTATGAAGGGTTACACGGTGGTGTAGTTGATCAAGATGTAGACGTTGCAAAGCATGTCGATTTATTAATAGGCATGGTTCCAATTATTAACCTTGAATGGATTCAAAAATTAATACGCGATACATCCGAACGAGGCCACTCTCGCGAAGCGGTTATGGGCTCTATTGTGCGCAGTATGGATGACTATATAAATCATATTACCCCGCAGTTTTCTCGTACCCATATTAATTTTCAACGCGTGCCGACCGTTGATACATCAAACCCATTTAGCGCCAAAGATATTCCATCTCTTGATGAAAGCTTTGTAGTTATTCGCTTTAGGGGGATTGATGATGTTGATTTTCCTTATTATTTACGGATGATCGAAGGCAGTTTTATGTCTCGTATTAATACGCTTGTAGTACCAGGGGGCAAAATGGGCTTAGCTATGGAGCTGGTTCTTACTCCACTTATTAAAGATATTATTTTGAAAAAGCGTGCACTGGAAAACTTAGCACCTTTGGATATACCTATTTAACTCCTCTTCTAAGATTGAGCTCTCTCACGTACACTGCTGATTTTAGTAACAATAAGGGACATTGTGTTGTACTCATTAAAAATTATTGTGGGTTCTAAAAACCCTGTAAAAATTAACGCGGCTAAACATATTTTTGCAATGTATTTCCCTGAACATGAAATTGATTGCCAAGGTGTTGATGCCCTATCCAATGTGCCAGATCAACCTATTGGCGAAGAAGAAACACGTGTTGGCGCACAAAACCGTGTTAATTATTGCAAAGAGCATTACCAAGCTCACTACTACGTGGCAATGGAAGGCGGTGCAGAGCAATTTAGCTATGGTGCAGCAACCTTTGCTTACGTAGTTATTGATAATGCCTTAAATCAGGTTGTAGGGCGCAGCAGCAACCTCCCCTTGCCTCAAGTGCTTTATAACGCATTACTTAACGGCGAAGAGCTTGGCGATGTAATGGACAAAGCATTTAATACCACCAACGTTAAACAAAAAGGGGGCGCTATTGGGTTACTTACAAACAATCACGCCACGCGCGAAAGCACCTATACACAAGCACTCACTTTAGCTATGGCGCCCTTTCTACACGTAGATCTCTACAGCCAAACAAATTAATTTAGGAAGTTTAATGAAATACAACTATGTATTGTTTGATGCAGACGAAACCTTATTTAGGTTTGATATTTTAGCGGGCATGACTCGCATGTTTAAAGCTTACAACGTAGATTTTAGCCAAGACGACTATATTCATTATCAAAAAACCAATAAGCAGCTGTGGGTTGATTATCAAAATGGCACTATTAGCGCAGATTACTTACAAGTAGCACGCTTTAATGAATGGGCTTCAAAACTCAATGTGCCCGCAAAAGAGCTAAACGATGCTTTTTTAGATGCTATGGCGCAAATTTGCGAGCCATTACCTGGTGCTATTGAGCTTTTAAATAAACTTAAGCCAAATGCTCGATTAGGTATTATTACTAACGGATTTGCCCGCTTACAAACCGTACGCCTTGAGCATACTGGCTTAAAAGATATGTTTGAATGGTTAGTAATATCTGAACTTGTGGGTATAGCAAAACCAAATAAAGCGATTTTTGAGCACACATTTGAGCTAATGGGTAACCCAGATAAAAGCGAGATACTTATGGTGGGTGATACTGCTGCAAGTGACATACTTGGCGGCAACAATGCAGGTATTGATACTTGCTGGTTACAACACCCTGGTGAGCAATTAGCCGATGGAATAAAACCAACCTATACAGTAACTCATTTAAATCAGTTACAAGCTCTTTTAGAGTTATAATAGGGTAAATTTTACGCAAAAAAAATGACGCTTATTAGCGTCATTTTTTATAACTGTTTGTGAGCTGTTCTTTTACTGCTTTTAGGCTGGAGCTAACTCAAGACCGGGTGCAGGCATCGTCACAGGCATTTCAAATGTTGCCCACTCCCATGCTGACTCTGTAGCCATAATTTTACGTAGTAATTTATTATTTAAATCATGACCCGATTTAAATGCAGTTACTTTACCCAAAAGATTATGACCTGTCATAAACATGTCACCAACACAGTCTAATATCTTGTGCTTAACAAACTCATCGCTATAACGTAAGCCATTAGGATTTAAAACTTTGAATTCATCAAGTACCACAGCACTATCCATGCTACCACCTAGCGCTAGGTTGTTTGCATGCATGTATTCAATATCTTTCATAAATCCAAAAGTACGCGCACGGCTAATTTCTTCAATAAAGCTTTGCGTTGTTATATCCAACCCAATACGTTGGCGACTTTCATTGATAGCTGGGTGATCGAAGGCAATTTCGAAATCGATGTGGAATCCGTCGTAAGGTTCTACTTCGGCCCATTTATCACCTTCTTCAATACGTACTTTTTCTTTAATACGGATAAAGCGTTTAGCAACGTTTTGTTCTTCAATTCCGCCTTTTTGTAACAGATATATGAATGGTAATGCACTACCATCCATAATCGGCACTTCTGAGCTGTCCAATTCTACAATTAGATTATCAATGCCCATTGCAGCAACAGCTGCAATAAGATGCTCAGTAGTTGATAAGCGAACACCATCTTTGTTAATTAAACAGGTACACAATTGCGTATCACCAACGGCTTCAGGTGTTGTTTCAAAATCAACAACCGGATCAAGGTCGACACGACGAAATACAATCCCAGTATTTGCGCTCGCAGGTCGGAGAGTTATTGTGACCTTCTCACCTTTATGAAGTCCAATTCCTATGGCTTTGACTACTTGTGCAATCGTACGCTGTTTAATCATAGGTATGCTCACTTTTAAATCAGTTACAGTTAGACGGCGGAGTTTAACATAAATCCTTTTGCCTTTCAATATTTGTACATATTTCAAACAAAAGTATTATTAAATGTTAATCTGCCTGCTTACGTAAAAAAGCGGGAATATCAAAATAATCACCACCTTCTGATTTATCTGCTTTTTTACTATTTTGCGCTGAAGAACTTGAACTACTTGAACTCGTTGAAGGCGCTTTCTCTTTACTTTGCGCTTGCTCTTTAGTCGTGTTTTCTTCAGCGTTTGTATCTTGGCTTGCAAAGCTTGGCACGTACATGCTGCTCGTTTGGTTTGATGTGCTTGCAACATCAGAACCTGATGCTTTTTTAAAGCCGTTATCAACAATACCAAACTGTGGACGGCGATCGCCGCCTAAACCAGTTGCAACAACCGTTACACGTAGCTCATCAGTCATCTCTGGGTCGATTACCGCACCAACAACAACCGTTGCGTTTTCTGACGCAAGTGCTTTAACGTGATTACCAACAATTTCAAATTCTTCAATCGCAATGTCCATACCAGCGGTAATATTAACTAAGATACCTTTAGCACCTGTTAAATCAACGTCTTCTAGTAGTGGGCTTGAGATAGCGGCTTCTGCAGCTTCTTGTGCACGATCAGGACCTGACGCAGACGCTGTTCCCATCATTGCAGTACCCATTGCAGACATTACTGTTCTAACATCGGCGAAATCCACGTTAATTAAACCAGAACGTGTAATTAGCTCTGCTATACCTTGTACCGCACCAAATAATACGTCATTAGCTTTAGCGAAGGCATCTAGAAGTGTAGTCCCTTTCCCTAAAACTTTAAGCAATTTATTGTTAGGAATTGTAATAAGTGAATCTACAATTTCTGACAATTCATTAATGCCTTGTTCAGCGGCTGCTGCACGTTTTTTACCTTCAAAATCAAAAGGACGTGTTACAACTGCAACGGTTAAAATACCGAGTTCTTTAGCAATTTTAGCAACTACCGGTGCAGCACCAGTACCTGTACCACCGCCCATACCGGCTGCAATAAATACCATATCGGCGCCTTCAAGGCTGGCACGAATTGTATCTGCATCTTCTTCAGCCGACTTACGGCCTACTTCAGGGTTTGCGCCCGCACCTAACCCAGAGGTTATTTGCGTGCCTAGCTGAACTGTAATATCGGCAGCAGAGTTACGTAATGCTTGCGCATCCGTATTAGCGGCTATAAAACGTACGCCTTCTATTTGTTGTTTTACCATGTGCTCAACAGCGTTACCGCCACCACCGCCCACGCCGATTACTTTTATTACAGCTTCTTCGCTGTGTTGTTCCATTATATCAAACATGTTTACTCTCCGACTTGAGTCTTAAAACTCGCCTTGGAACCATTTAGTAATGCGGTTCCACCAATTATTGTTATCCTCTGCTTTCGACTTTTGTGCATTCATCGATTGCATGGTACGCCCGTATTGTAACAAACCAACAGCGGTTGCGTACGAAGGATCATCTACATAGTCTGTCAAACCAACCATCCCGATTGGTTTGCCTATTCTTACTGGCATTTGGAAGATGTCTTCTGCCACTTCCATAGCGCCAGTCATTTTAGCGGTTCCGCCTGTTATAACGAGACCTGCCGCAATTTGGTCTTCTAAGCCTGAACGACGAATTTCTTCCATCGCAAGCTCAAATAATTCTCTAAAACGAGGCTCTACCACCTCAGATAATGTATGGCGCGACATTAATCTTGCTGGTCGTCCGCCTACACTTGGTACTTCAATTGTGTCTTCGCTACTTGCCATTTGGCTACTAGCACATGCGTATTGTACTTTGAGTGACTCGGCATGTGATATAGGTGTGCGAAATATTTTTGCAATATCACCAGTAACTTGGTTACCCGCCACTGGAATAACCGCGGAGTGACGAAGTGCACCATTGATATAAATGGTGATATCCATAGTACCGCCACCAATATCAAGTACTGCAACACCTAGCTCTTTTTCGTCATCTGTTAGTACAGAATAGCAAGACGCAAGGGCAGTAAAGATAAGTTGATCGACTTCAAGACCACAGCGTTCTACACATTTTTCGATATTTTTTGCCATGTCGTTTGAGCACGTAATGATATGTGCACGCGCTTCCATACGAACGCCGCTCATGCCTAGTGGGTTTTTAATGCCCTCTTGCATATCGATGCTGTATTCTTGCGGCAATGCATGTAGCATTTTACGCTCTGCTGAAATAGGCACAGAACGCGCAATATGTATTACATTTTCAATGTCTTCATCGGTTACTTCGGTGTTATTAATAGCCACAACACCACTTTCGTTTTGACACTGTATATGTTTGCCAGAAATACCCAAATACACAGAGCTTATACGACAATCAGCCATTAACTCGGCCTCGTCTATTGCTCGTCGAATAGACTCAGACACTAAGTTTAAATCGTTAACGCCGCCTTTATCCATACCATGAGATACTTGGCTGCCCACACCAACAATGCTGAGCTTGTTATCTGCGGTGATTTCACCTACCGTGGCAACCACTTTCGAGGTGCCAACGTCTAATCCTATTACTAGGTTTCTTTCTGCTGACTTAGTCATGCCTTACTCTTATTTTGTAATTGTTCTTCTTGCATTGGCTTAAAGCTTACTGCAAGGCCGGTATCATACCGTAAATCGATTGTATCTACTTGTGCATCTGCACGTTGTTCCATTCGTGGATAAACGTCTATAAAACGTTGTACACGCTTGGCTTTATCTTTACGCCCTAAATTTAAGCGAATTCCGTTATCTAGCCAAAGTTGCCACGAAAAACGCTCCGATAATGCCAAACTTGTTAATGTTAAACCATTAACTCTGAGCATTTCATCAAATTGCTTAAAAGCAACCCACGCCTCTTCTTCGCTACCTTCTGGGCCATATAACTGCGGTAAGTTATCATCTAACTTATCGCTGCTGGCTTGAAATGCTTGGCCACTTTGGTTGAGCAACAAGTCGCTATTCCAGTGAGCAACTACTTCATGTTCAACTACATACACCTGTATAGTATCAGGCCATTGTTTACGTACCGAAGCGGTAGCAACCCAAGGCAAGTCTTGAACTAGCTGCTGCACGTGCTTAACATCAAGTTCAAAAAAACTACTTAAATCGGCTTTTTTAATTGCCGCTGTTATTGCTTTTTCATCGGTGTACTTAGGGTACCCCAGCACCGTTAAATGCTTAATTTGTGCATCTTTATTTTCAACTAACCAATGCGAAACCCCACTGGTTATTTCAATTAACCCTATCACCACGGCTAGAAAAAAACTCACTCCAAAAATCAGCGACCAGTTAAGTTGCTGTTTTAGTTGCTGCGCTTTCTCTAAAAAGGGATGCATATTAAAGGGTTTGCTCCAAAATGCGAACAACTAATTGTTCAAAAGTTGCCCCGTTCGCTTTTGCAGCCATCGGTACTAGTGACTTTTCAGTCATGCCTGGTACTGTATTTACTTCAAGCAGGTAAAAATTCCCTTGCTCGTCTTGCATAGCATCAACACGACCCCAACCACTTGCACCCACTAAATCAAACGCATCTAGCGATATGGCTTGTAAGTACTTAGTATCTTGCTCTGATAAATCTGCAGGGCAATGATACTGGGTTGTATTTGATTGATACTTAGCTTGGTAATCGTAAAAGCCATTAGGTGTCGTCATCTCAATGACTGGTTGTACATCGTCGCCAAGCACTGTGATTGTAAACTCACGACCAGTGATCCACTGCTCTACAAGTACTTGGTTATCAAACTTAAATGCATTAGCTAGTGCATCTTCAAGCTCTTGTGTTGTACTTGCTTGCGCCATACCTATGCTTGAACCTTCATGCGATGGCTTAACCATGACCTTTTTAAATTCATCCATAATGGCTGCAGCATCAAAGCCTTTTTTAGCATCAACTACGGTATAAGGTGCAGTGCTTAAACCCGCTGATTTAAATAAGTGCTTACAACGTACTTTATCCATAGCAAGTGCTGAACCTAGTACATTACTGCCCGTGTAAGGCAAGTCCATAAATTCAAGTGCTCCCTGCACTGTGCCGTCTTCGCCACCACGGCCATGCAAAGCGATAAAAACGCGATCTACATTTAATTCTTTTAACTCCCACAAAGAACGACTTTGTGGGTCAAATGCAATTGCATCAATACCACTATTTTGCAGCGCATTTAAAACAGCCTGACCCGATCGTAAAGACACTTCACGCTCTGCTGAGTTACCACCTAGCAGTACCGCTACTTTACCAAATTGTGTGTTTACCTGAGTCATACTTCACCTTGCTTAAGTTTTTCTATCGACATACCCGTTGCAACTAATGTTTTAACTAACTGACCTATATTACCAGCGCCTTGGGTTAATACTAAATCATTGTTTTGTAAATTTGCGGCCAAAACACCTGCAAGCTCAGCATTTGTTGCTACGTGTAGCGGCTCTTTGCCACGTTGACGAAGGCTACGACATAAGCTTTTGCTGTCGGCCCCTACAATAGGATCTTCACCAGCGCTATACACATCAAGCAATAGCAACTGATCTACATCAGCAAGTACTTTTACAAAATCTTCGTATAAGTCGCGTGTACGCGTATAACGGTGCGGCTGATACACCATCACTAAACGCTTATCAGGCCAGCCTTCTCGTGCTGCAGTGATAGTAGCAGCCACTTCTGATGGGTGATGGCCATAGTCATCAACAAGCATCACGCTGCCGCGTTCATTTTCAAATTCACCGTAGTGCTGAAAACGACGGCCAATACCTTCAAAAGTATCTAAAGCCGCTAAAATTGCATGATTCGCAATATTTTGATCTTTAGCCACGGCAATCGCTGCGGTTGCATTAAGGGCATTATGTTTACCCGGCATATTCAGCTTGGCGGTTAAACTCTCACCTTGTTTATTAGTCACCGTAAATTGGCATGTGTTCGCTGTTTGGCTAAAGTCACTCATTCGGTAATCAGCCTCGTGTGACTCACCGTAAGTGATCACTGGACGACCAAAACGGGGGATCAATTCAGCAGCAACGTCTGAATCAATGCACACCACCGCTAACCCGTAAAAAGGCAGGTTATGAATGAATTCAACATAAGTATCTTTCATTTTTTCTAAACTACCGCCGTAGGTTTCCATGTGATCTTCTTCAATATTAGTGATCACCGAAACCATAGGCTGTAAATGCAAAAATGAGGCATCGCTTTCATCTGCTTCGGCGATTAAAAAGTCACTTTTACCTACCTTAGCATTGCTGCCAGCACTGTTAAGCAAACCACCAATAATAAAAGTTGGATCGAGCCCGGCTTGTGCATAAATGCTCGCAATTAAGCTGGTTGTGGTCGTTTTACCATGGGTGCCCGCAATGGCGATACCGTGGCGAAAGCGCATCAGTTCAGCTAACATTTCTGCTCGACGAACCACCGGAATACGCGCAGCTTGCGCGGCTTGAATTTCAGGATTTGTTTTATCTATTGCACTTGAAACCACCACCACATTGGCGTCTTTTACGTTATTTTCATGATGGCCAATAAATACTTCAGCACCGGCTTTAATTAAACGCTCAGTCATTGCGCTGTGAGCTATATCTGAACCGGTAATACGGTAACCTTCAAAAGCAAGTACTTCTGCAATGCCGCCCATGCCTGCACCGCCTATTCCTACAAAGTGAATAGTTTCAATGCGGCGCATCGCTGGGCGTGTATATTTTTCTTTTGCTAATGTCTGTTTCACTTATGTTCTCTTATTTGTTACTTGCTCACAGTGCATCGCTACGCTTGCTGTGGCATCTAAAATAGCCTGCTGTTTTGCTTTGCCAGCCATTTTAGTTATTAATAAAGGTTCGGCTAAATAGGGGCTTAAAAGTTCAACAATACTGCGCTTATTAAATTGCCCCTGTGGCATTAATAACGCCCCCTCTGCCATTACTAAATACTGTGCATTGGCTGTTTGATGATCATCAACCGCGTGTGGAAACGGCACAAATACCGCCATTTTACCCGCTGCGGCAATTTCACTTACCGTAAGCGCACCCGCACGACAAATCACAATATCTGCCCAGCTATAAGCAGTATCCATATCATCAATAAATTCAGCAACGGTCACTTGCTCATTGCCCATTTGTTGCTGCTGGTAACTTTCACTTACACTAGCAAGGTGCCCTTTACCGGTTTGATGCCAAATATTAATAGCACTGGTGTCATTTAAGCGCTTAAATGCTTCAGGTAGTATTTGGTTGAGCACTTGCGCACCTAACGAACCACCCACCACTAAAATATTTATAGGGCTGGTTACTTCGCGCTCAGTAATATCAATCACGCTCTGGCGTACAGGATTACCCACCAGCTCTGATTTGCCATTGGCAAAAGCACTGGGGAAAGCCGCTAACACGCGATTAGCACATTTAGCCAACCACCTATTACTCATGCCTGCTACGGCATTTTGTTCGTGAATCACCAAAGGAATACCCAGACTTTTTGCCGCAATACCTGTTGGGCCAGTTACATACCCCCCCATTGCTAAAACGACGTCAGGGCGTTGTTGTTTTAATACCTTACGCGCTTGCAATATTGCATTAATAACCATGAATGGCGCTTTAATAAGGCGTTTTAAACCATTCCCTCGCACGCCTTTTACATCAATAAAATCAATTTCTATGTTGTGCTTGGGCACGACACTGGCTTCCATTCTATCTGGGGTGCCTATCCAGCTAACTTGCCAACCTTGCTGTTTGAGATAATCAGCAACGGCAATCCCTGGAAAAATATGTCCACCTGTGCCCCCTGCTACAACGACTATTTTTTTACTCATCGCTTAGCTCCACCTGACGTGGCTTGTTTCGTTGCCATCTTGGTCTCAAAATCTACACGTAATAAAATACCGGTTGCTATGGTCATCATTAATAAACTTGAGCCACCATAAGAAATAAACGGCAAGGTTAATCCTTTGGTTGGTAAAATACCGGCACTGGCGCCCACATTCACCATAGTTTGAAACGCAAACCAAATACCAATTGCTAAGGCTAAGTAGCCTTCATATTCTTTGCCGTTTTTAAGCGCGTTTTGGCCAATGAGTAAAGCTCTAAATACTAAAGTACCCAGTACCATTAAAATGCTCAGCACCCCCATAAAACCTAACTCTTCAGCAATAACAGCAAAAATAAAGTCGGTGTGCGCTTCTGGTAAATATTGTAATTTTTGTACGCTGTTTCCTAGGCCTTGGCCAAACCAATCACCTTGGCTGTAAGCCATTAGTGATTGCACTAATTGATAGCCTTTGCCAAAAGGGTCATCCCAAGGTTCTAAAAAGCCAACCACACGGGCCATACGATATGGCTCTAACACAATAAGCCCAACCACTAGCGCAATACCGGTTAAAATAAGTGCAAAAAACTGCCAAAGCTTGGCACCGGCTAAAAACAACAAACCAACCGTAGTAACAAACATCACCACCACAGTCCCTAAATCGGGCTGCATTAAAATAAGTGCTGCATAAACTGCAAATACCGCTATGGGTTTAGCAAAGCCTTTTATGTTTTCTTGAACTTCATTGCGCTTACGTACTAAGTAGCCTGCGATATAACTAAAGAAGAACAACTTAGCGAGCTCCGAGGCTTGAATATTAAACGGTCCTACGGGTATCCAGCGGGTCGAACCATTGACTTCACGTCCTACAATAAGTACCACTAATAACAGTACTAAACCGATTAGTAATAAATAGGGGTTAGCTTTTTTCCACCACGACATAGGTACTTGAGTACTAATGCAAAATAAACAAAACGATAGCCCTAAAAAAATGCCATGGCGGATAGTAAAATGATAAATATTACCAAACAGTCTATCGGCTGTCGGCATTGAGGCACTGGTTACCATCACAAAGCCCACACCAATCAGCATTAGCATGCAATAAAGCAGTGGCACATCATAAAGCTGCGCTGAAGGTTTAGGGGTGAGAGCCTCTTTAATATCCGCAAAAGCAATCATGACTGCCCCTGCAATACACATTGCACAAAATCATCGCCGCGTTGCATATAATTGTTATACATATCAATGCTGGCACAGGCAGGTGCGAGTAAAACGGTATCGCCCGATTTACTTAATTGCTTTGCAAGCGCCACAGCCTCAGACATATTATTGGTTAAATGACCTTTAGCACTCAGTGCCACTAAATCTTTGGCATCTTTACCAAAACAAATCAGCGCTTTTACATGCTTTTCAATATAAGGCTTTAACACCTCTAAATCAGCACCTTTAGCATCACCACCAGCAATCACCACTAGGTTTTCGTGCTTACCCGCTAAACTATCTATTGCCGCCACTGTTGCGCCTACGTTGGTGGCTTTAGAGTCGTTAAAGTATTTAACGCCATTAAACTCACCCACAAACTGACAACGGTGCGCTAAGCCATTAAATTGAGCTAATGCGGTTTTGTAGTGCGCCTTAGTAATTGCAAATGGGCTGAGTAATGCCATCACTGCCAACGTATTTAAATAGTTATGCTTACCCACAACGGCTAAAGCACTTACTGGTAAATAAGCTTCGTCCTTTACCATAAAGTGCGCTTCGTTATTGTGCTGTGCTAAGTGGTAATTGCCTTGTGTTTCACCAAAACTCAGTTGTGGTGCTAACGTGCGACTCACAGGGTGTGTTTGCTTATCGTCAGCATTAATCACTAAGTGTTCAGCACCGTTATAAATACTTAATTTTGAATCTATATAGGCTTGGTAACTATCATAACGATCGAGATGATCTTCTGAAATATTAAGCACGGTTGCACTGGTGGTTTTTAGGCTGCGTGTGGTATCAAGCTGAAAACTCGATAGCTCCAATACAAATACATCAAAGTCACCATCAAGCAAATCCAGTACCGCTGTGCCAATGTTGCCACCGAGTGCCACCTTATAACCTGCGGTTTTTAATACTTCGTAGGCAAGTGTTACTACGGTTGATTTACCATTAGAGCCGGTTACAGCAACGACTGGTTTGCTATTAATGCGGGCAAATAGCTCAACATCACCAATCACTTCTACACCGGCATTCATTGCCTTCGCAACCGCTGGTGTTTTTAAGCTTAGCCCGGGACTAATAATAATCATATCGCAAGCACTGAGCGCCGCATTTTCTAGGTCACCAAAGTGCGTTTTTAATTGAGGTGCGTGCTGATTGAGCCAATCAACACCTGGCGGATTCTCTCTGCTATCGACCACATAAGGCTGTATTGATTGAGATAATAAAAAACGCACAATGCCCAGACCGGTTACACCGAGTCCGAGCACTGTTATGTGTTTATTTTTTATCTCGTTTAAATACTGCATTTATCGGATCTTTAATGTCGCAAGGCCAGCGAGTACCAGCACAATAGAAATTATCCAAAAGCGCACAATAACGCGTGGCTCCGGCCAACCTTTAAGTTCGTAATGGTGATGAATAGGCGCCATTCTAAAAATGCGTTGCCCACGTAATTTGTAAGAGCCAACTTGTAAAATTACCGATAGCGCTTCCATTACAAACACGCCCCCCATAATAATCAGTAACAGCTCTTGGCGAACAAGTACGGCAATAATCCCCAATGCACCACCCAGTGCTAATGAGCCTACATCGCCCATAAATACTTGCGCCGGATACGTGTTAAACCATAAAAAACCTAACCCAGCCCCTACAATAGCGGTACATACCACAACCAACTCACTCGCCAGTGGTAGATGCGGAATATGCAAATAAGCCGAAAAATTAATATTACCCGTTAAGTAAGCAATAATGGCCAGTGCTGCAGCCACTAAAATAGTAGGTACAATGGCTAAACCGTCTAGACCGTCGGTTAAATTAACCGCGTTTGACGTGCCCACCAACGCAAAGTAGGTGATCACGATATAAAACAGCCCCAGCTGTGGCAGTACATCTTTAAAAAATGGCACTACCAGTGACGTTTCAGTTGCTTGTGTGCTGCTCATGTAAAGCGCAGTGGCTACAACCAGTGCAATTACCGATTGCCAAAAGTATTTCCACTTTGCAATAAGTCCTTTTGGATCTTTACGGATCACCTTACGGTAATCATCAATAAAGCCCACAATACCTAATGAGCCAATTACAAATAAAGTGGCCCATACGTATTTATTAGACAAGTCTGCCCATAATAATGTGCTGGTAAAAATAGCCCCTAAAATAAGTAAGCCACCCATGGTCGGCGTACCCGATTTAGATAGGTGCGATTGCGGACCATCATCACGTACTGTTTGTCCTATTTGCATGCGTTGCAGCGCACGAATTAACTTAGGACCAAAATACAACGACATCATCAATGCGGTTAAAATACCTAAAATGGCACGCAGGGTTAAATACGAAAAAACATTAAAGCCACTATAATATTGAGTTAAATACTCAGCCAGCCAAACTAACATGATGATACTCCATTGATGGCTTGTTGCTGGCCATTAACTAAATCGGTTACTAAAAGCTCCATGCGAGAACTGCGTGATCCTTTCACGACAAGGGTAATTTTTTTATCTACTTTGCTAATGCTGTTTTGAATTTGCTGCAGCATTTGCTCACGATTAGAGAAATGGCGATTTGGCAGCCCAAATACATCACTGGCACATTTACTTAATACTCCGAGTGTAAATAACTCATCAATGCCTTGCGCTAATGCGTATTCACCGACTTCTTGATGATATTTACGGGCATCTTCGCCAAGTTCACCCATATCACCGAGTGCCAAAATACGATGACCTTGAATATCACTAAGTAAATCAATCGCAGCTTTCACCGACTTTACGTTAGCATTGTATGTATCATCGATAATGGTGAGTGAATCACTGGCTTCAATTAGGTTAACCCGTCCTTTAACTTCACCCATGGTAGCTAACGCGCTGGCAATGTCCTCAAGTGACACGTCAAACTCACTGGTTAACGCCGCAGCAATAAGCGCGTTACTAATATTGTGTTTACCTGGCAGTGCTAACTTAACCGGCACACTGTGTTGCTTGGTGCACAAAGTAAAGCTTGCGCGAGCTTGTGCATCTAGGCTGATGTCTTCAGCCCAAATATCGAGCTTTTCACTACTCGAAAAACATTTAATATTGCGCGTTGCTAACTTATCAAGCCAATATTGACTAAAGTCACTATCGCAATTGACGATGGCGATGCCATCCTCTTTTAATCCGTCGTAAATTTCACCTTTTGCTTGTGCCACACCTTGCAGGCTACCAAAGCCTTCCAAGTGGGCAGCAGCAACATTACATACCACAGCTACATCCGGTTTGGTCATCGCGGTGGTGTACGCAATTTCACCTATGTGGTTAGCGCCTAATTCAATAACCGCAAAGCGATGTTGTGGCTCTAATCTGAGTAAAGTTAACGGTACGCCAATGTCGTTGTTAAAATTACCTTTAGTGGCTAATACATCCCCTTTACTTGATAAAATAGCGGCACACATTTCTTTAACTGTGGTTTTACCTACACTGCCAGTAATAGCGATAGTTTTAGGTGCAACTTGCGCCATCACTGCTGTACCAATTGTGCCTAATGCAATACGGGTATCGGCAACTACAAATTGAGCAATATCGGTATCAACAGCGTGATCGACAATCACGCCTATAGCGCCTTTTTGTTTTGCTTGTTCAATAAATTTATGGCCATCAAAATTTGGGCCCTTAAGCGCCAAAAACACTTCACCATCACATAAAGTACGGGTATCGGTGTTTATATTTATCACCTTGCGATTATCACCTTGATAATCGGTTGCTAGCACATTAGCTAGCCAATCAAAATCCATCGGGATCATGCTTGAGACCCTCTTACTGCTTTTTTTAATTGTTGTTGTACAAATTGGCGGTCACAAAAATCGATGCGTGTATCGCCTATAATTTGATAGTCTTCATGCCCTTTACCGGCAATTAAAATAACCTCACCGGCTTTTGCGTTATCTATAGCAAATTGTATCGCGGCACCGCGATCGGCCTCTAAATGAACGTTTTCTGGATGCTCTAATCCCGCAGCTACATCATTAATAATGTCATTAGGGTCTTCAGAGCGTGGGTTATCACTGGTAATGATCACTTTGTCTGCAAACTGCTCAGCAGCTTGTGCCATTAGTACACGCTTTCCTTTATCTCTGTCGCCGCCACAACCAAACACACAACTAACTCCACCTGGTACATGTTGCTGCAGCGCTTGTAACGCTAAAGCCAACGCATCTGGCGTATGCGCGTAATCAACAACGCAAGTAGGCATACTTGGCGCTGTAAATGCTTGCATCCTGCCGGCTACCGGCTGTAAATACTCACATCCTGCTACTAACTGTGTTAATGGATAGCCTAGCGCTAATAGCGTTGCTAACGCAGCCGTTAGATTATAAAGGTTAAATTCACCAAACAGCGGTGATTTTATGGCAACATCACCCCAGCTAGTAGTTAATTGCGCCGAAATACCGGTTGCTGAATACTGAACATCTGAAAAATACACAAACTGTGCATTTTTAGGGGCTAAGTTTTTACGGCCATAACAAATAAGACTATTAAAGCTGTATTTTTCAATCCATTGCTCTGCTTGTCCGTCATCCTGATTAAGAATGACATGATCAGCATCAAAATCACGAAACAGCATTAATTTAGCATCACCAT
The DNA here is from genome assembly GCF_002310795.1 of Pseudoalteromonas issachenkonii. Classification (NCBI taxonomy): domain Bacteria; kingdom Pseudomonadati; phylum Pseudomonadota; class Gammaproteobacteria; order Alteromonadales; family Pseudoalteromonadaceae; genus Pseudoalteromonas; species Pseudoalteromonas issachenkonii. Next base: position 572,774 of record NZ_CP011030.1, on the reverse strand, counting down.
AGCTTTGCATATTGCCATGGTAATCTAAGTGATCGCGCGACAAGTTAGTAAACACTGCGGCTTTAAAATAGCATTGATCAACACGGTGCTGTACCAAACCATGCGATGACACTTCCATAGCAACCAATTGGTGTTGCTCATTTTTTAAGTCGCTTAAAATACGCTGTAAATCGACTGCCGAAGGCGTAGTATTTTGCAGTGGTGTTAAATTATCTGGATGGCCGTAACCTAAGGTACCAATAATAGCGGCTTGGGTATGACAAAATTGCGCTAAATGAGCAATCATTGCTGTGGTAGTCGATTTACCATTGGTGCCCGTTACGCCAACTAAATCTAAGTGCTTGCTCGGTTGTTGGTAAAATTGACTCGCCAATACAGGCAGTTTCTTATTCAACTCTGAGACTAAATAAAGCGGCTCAAAATCACTTTCAAATTCACACAGTCTGTCGGCAATAATTGCACTGGCACCATTTTCAATTGCTTTACTAATAAAGTGCCCACCATCTAACTGGTGCCCTTTTATCGCCACAAACACATCACCTGGTTTTACATCGCGGCTATCTAAACGCAGCTCGTTTACCATTAAACGTGCTGCATCTATTTCTAAATGTTTTAAAATTGTGTGTAAATCACGCACCATCATCTTTGCCCTTCACGTATGCCACCGAGTCTTTGTCTGGGGCAACGTTTAAAATTCTTAATGAATTAGAGATTATTTCTGCAAACGCTGGACCTGCTGTTGCGCCGCCATAATAAACATCTCCACCGGGCTCGTTGATTAATACCACAACGGCTAATCGCGGGTTACTCGCAGGGGCAATGCCCGCAAAATAACCTACATATTCGTCACCATAGCCCCCTGCGGCGGCTTTTTTAGAGGTGCCTGTTTTACCAGCAGCGCGGTAACCATCCACTTTAACGCGGCGTGCGGTACCGCCTTCTTCAAATACGCTTTCCATCATATGGACAACGGCTTCAACATCTTCTTGTTGAAAGACACGCTCACCTTCAGGTATAGAATCTTGCTTTAGTACAGTAAGCGGACGATTAACCCCGCCTGCCCCTAACATGGCGTAAAAACGTGCCATTTGCGCGGTACTCACGGCAATATTGTAACCAAACGAGAGCGCTGCAATTTCGTGATCTGACCAACGGCGATTAGGGTAAAATAAGCCACTACTTTCGCCTACCATGCCAGTACCACTATCACTGCCAAACCCCACTTTTTGATACAGGCCCACAAAGTACTCTTTGGGTACTGTTTGGCTTATTTTGGTTACTCCCATATTACTGGAGTATTTTAAAATTTCGCGCAGCGTCATTTCGCCATGATTACGGGTATCTTGTACTAAGCTGCCCCCTAAGCGCATCCAGCCTGGGTAGGTATCAACTTTATCATCCGGTTGGATTGTGCCGTAGTCTAATCCAGCTAAAATGGCTAGAGGCTTAACAGTTGAGCCGGGTTCAAACAAATCGGTAATAGCGCGGTTACGACGTTTATGAGGAGCCGCCCCGCTTAAGTTGTTAGGATTAAATGATGGGCTATTGACCATGGCCAAGACTTCACCGGTTTTAACATCTACTACCATGGCAGAACCTGAGGTCGCTTTATAAGTTAATACCGCTGATTTAACTGCTTTATAGGCAATGGCTTGAATTCGCTGATCAATACTTAGCTGAATGCTTTCAGGCTCTACTCGCTCGCGTTCATCAAGCACTTCAACTTCACGCCCTTGCGCATCTTTGCGAATGGTACGGCGACCTTCTTCACCGGTTAACGCGTTTTCATAAAGCTTTTCTATGCCCTCAATGCCTTTACCATCAATATTGGTAAACCCAATAACATGTGCGCTTACTTCACCAGCAGGGTAATAACGTTTTGATTCATCCAATAAATGAATACCAGGTAGGCGTAAATCACCGATGTAATTAGCCACAGCGGGAGTCACTTGGCGTTTTAAATACACAAAGCGACGAGTAGGATCATCAAGTAATCGCGTGTTAATTTTACTAGGCTCAATGCGTAACACATCAGCCAATTCACGCCAGCGTAAATCATTTTTATAATACAGGGCGGTACGCTTATTTAACTCAGCAACATTTTCACGAAGCGTTTGCTGATCTTCACCGTTTTTGCGTGCTTGCCTAAGTACTTTACTAACCAGTGATTTATGCAGGGCTTTAGGATCCGCATACACGCTTACCACAGGCACACTAACGGCAAGCTCTTTACCGTTACGATCGAAAATCATCCCGCGTTGCACATGCAGTTTTTCAATCCGTACCGTACGTTTATCGCTTTCAGAGCGCGCTTTATCAGGTTCAATTACTTGCAAGTACGCAGCACGCGATACCAAGGTCACAAACACTAAAAAAATCACCGCGCACACTAAAATAAAGCGCCATGCTATTAGGTTATTGACTGGTTTTTTGCCTCGCATTCTCATTGTAATATAATTACCTGCTCATCTTGGCTGGTTGGCCGCTTCATTTCGAGTTGTGACGTTGCCACTTCTTCAATGCGCGCATGTTGTGAATAAAACTCTTCTTCCACTAAAAAATAACGCCATTCTAAATCCAATTCGTCACGCTCTTGGAGCAACGAATCTTGCTCAATTAATTGCGCTCGAGAGAGATGAGTTACTTGCACCACACTCAAGCTTGATGCGAATATCACAACCAACAAGGCCAAGGTGATCTTGTTCGCACCTAGGCCTTTAATTATTTCAAGAAATAAATTGGGTTGGCGATAGCTCGCTTTTTTACTCATCCCAACCTCTGTGCGATCCTTAGCACTGAGCTGCGAGAGCGTGGATTACGCGCCACTTCATCAGCACTTGGTTTAATAGCTTTACCCACTGCTTTTAACGTCAGATTTTTATTTATTTGTGCGTCGGTTAAAGGCAGACCTCTGGGTATCGCTTCTCCCTTACTCTGTTTTTTAATAAATTGTTTAACAATGCGATCTTCTAAAGAATGAAACGAAATAACCACTAAGCGACCACCCGGCTTAAGAACTTTAATCGCCGCTTGTAATGCCGTTTGAATTTCCTCTAATTCGCTATTGATATAAATACGAATAGCCTGGAAAGTCCGCGTTGCAGGGTGTTTAAACTTATCTTTCACCGGTACGGCTTCATCGACTAAATCAGCGAGCTGCTTAGTGGTAGTAATTGGCGTGTGTTCACGCACTTCTAAAATTTTGTGCGCAATGCGCTTACCAAATTTTTCTTCACCTAGCTTTTTGATCACATGAGTAATGTCATCTAATTCAGCCTCAGCTAACCACTGCGCTGCGCTGCGACCTGTACTTGGATCCATTCTCATATCGAGCGGACCATCTTTCATAAAGCTAAAGCCACGCGCTGCGTCATCTAGCTGCGGCGACGACACACCAATATCAAGTAAAATGCCATCAACCTGACCAATAAGATCGTTTTGCTCAGCTACCTCGTATAACTTTGAAAAACGAGAATGAGCAATTGAAAAACGTGGATCATCAGCAAACTTTTCAGCAGACTTTATCGCTTGTGGATCTTGGTCAATGGCCTGCAAACGACCGCTTTCACCTAAGCGCGCTAATATTTGCCCTGAATGTCCGCCACGTCCAAAGGTACCATCCATGTATATGCCGTCTGGCTTAATTGCAAGTGCATCTATGGTTTCGTCCATTAATACGGATACGTGTTCAAATTGCGCTGTCATTAGCTGTTATTTGCCTTTTATTTTGCTGCTAGAGGGTGAAGTTATCTAAATCGTCATTCGGTTCAAAATCACCGAGCCTTTCAAGCTCAGTGTCTTGGCGCATCTGCTCGTGCCAACGTGCTTCATCCCAAATTTCAAATTTATTCATTAAACCCACCAGCATAATTTTTTTGCCAAGTTCTGCATGTGAGCGCAATGAAGGCGCCAACAAAATTCGACCGTTTTTATCAAGCTGATATTCTGTCGCATTACCTAACAACATACGTTGCATCCGTCGTGCTCTAGGATTCATATTAGATATTTTTGCTAAACGGCTTTCTATTTCTAGCCATTCACCAAGAGGGTATAACCAAAGGCAAGGCTCATTGAGTGCAACTGTGCAAATTACCGTTCCCTGATCTTCAGACAATAGCGTGTCTCGGTACTTAGTCGGTACCGCAAAACGTCCTTTATCATCCAAACTCAGTGAACTTGCGCCACGAAACATAAAAAGCCTATTGTAAATTTATTTTAATCAACTTTTTGATTAACCCGATCCAGTTTGATCCACTAAACACCACTTTTTACCACAGTGCTCCAGTTTAGGGCTTGACAAGCCTTTTTGTCAAGTAAGTCACCCAGCTTTAGCACCCCGCGAAGCCTGAAAAAATAAGGCTCCGATTAAAGCGGTTGAATTGTTTAATAAAAAATCTGATCAGCCAGTAAAAAATTTTTTATCGTTCTTTTTATTAGCTCGTTGGCATTATTTGCTTAATGAATAAACAGTGAATAATTACAATTTATTTGAGCCCTGCTGACCTTTGTGAATTAGAGTTTGGTCAAACTAGATGCGGTTTAATCGCGTCGCGAGGTTTGTAACTGAGTGGACAAAGAAAAAATCAATCTCGAATGATCAACACGTCCTAGTTTGTAAAAATTACAAACTGTTGTCGCAATAGTTACAGCTATAAACCCACTCAAAATTCGTAAATAAAATACAATTCATATAAAACAACAGGTTAAAGACTGGTTTAATCATTGCATCTAAATAATTACTTTTAAAAAACTATTAAGGATTGATTATGGCTACGGCAACAAAGAGCAAAACTCCTATTGATGCAAAACAAGAGATTGAAGCACCGCTAACAGATAAAGCGACATCAGCAGCGCATGACGCAGTTGATGCATTATCAAGCAAAGCGGCGGTAGCTGAAAATGGTGTTCGTAAAGGCGCAAGCAGCTCAGCTGAAACGCTTAATGAAAAGCAGTTAGCCGCTCGTGAGAAACTAGCAGAGTGTTCGTCTAAAACGCGTCAACTCGCATCAGAAAACCCATTAGCAACGGCGGGTCTGGCGTTTGCTGCTGGTATGTTAGTTACAGCACTGTTTCGTCGTAAGTAATACTAATGCAAAACCAACACTCAACACCAAGTGAATCACAAGGGACAGATTCGCCGTCATCGGCAAAACACGCCGATGACTGGCAAGATCATGTTGCTAAGCTTGCTGATTATGCAGCGCAGCTCAAGGATGATTATCACCAACAAGGAAAGTTAACGCATCAGCTGGCTACAGCTGAGTGGAAGCTATCGCTAAGATCCTTAGCACTGATCACCATTCTACTAGGATGTTTTGCCAGTGGCTTGGTGTTACTGTGGGTGGGATTTTTAGGTATTGTAGGCTTTGCCACCTTTGATCTGTTTAGCTCTATTTGGCTGAGCATTGCAGTGGTGATCAGCCTACAAATTTTATGCTTAGTTTGGCTGTGGCGAAACGCCGTTTATCTAAGCAAAAAAATTGGCTTTACTAAAACGCTAAATAGCCTAAAGCAGCTGCTTAAATTATAAGGCACACACAATTATGTTAATCAATTATTTGATCAACTCACCGAACGCTCGCGTGCAACAGCTAGATAAAGAAGTTGTTATGCGATCAGAGCTAAAACGTCAGCATCTTGCAGCTATAAAATACAGAGCCAAGCGCTTTGCAGCAACAAAAGTGGGGCTCGCCAGTGCGTTTGCAGCTGGCGCTGTAGTTGAGTCTGCTAAAGGTGATGCTAACACGATAAAAAAATACACTTGGTTATTAAAGCTACTTGCTTAAAAGTCATTCGCGCATCGATTTATCACGACAATGAGCCAAAAAAACCATTTTGATAATCGCTAACAGCCTGGCGAATTTCAGCCTCGGTGGTCATTACAAAAGGTCCCATGTGCGCAATTGGCTGGTTAAGTGGATCGCCTGCGAAAATAAGAACCCCCGCCGCTTTCTTTGCCTGTAATGCAATGTCACTCAATGGTTCTAATATAAGTAACTTACCCGCATTAAACACGTCATCGGTCTGAGATATTAATGAGCCTGTATGAATATAAATCATCACTTTTTGCTGTTTTAAAGCCGGTAAATTAAGCCCTTCACCCGCAGGCAAAGCTACATCGGCTATAGCGCCATTAGCAGCTAAATTTTGTAAGCTTGCAGCCAATTGGTGTGATTCAAATTGCCATGTCCCTGCTAAGGCTTTAAGTGAAACACCTTGTTGATTAGTAAAACTCGGTGCTGGATGCTCTGTGGTATCTTGGTATTGAGGCTCACGCATTTTTTGAGCACTTGGCATATTGAGCCAAATTTGAAAACCATGTAAGCCTTGTTCAGCATCGGCAAGAGGCATTTCACTGTGCATAACACCGCTACCGGTACTCATCCATTGTACGTCACCCGCACGAATCGCCTTTTTGTTACCCATTTGGTCTTGATGTTCAAACCCGCCTTTTAAAATATAGGTAAAGGTTTCGATCCCCCTATGAGGATGAGGAGGAAAGCCACCAATATAATCACTTTCATCGTCAGATTTAAGCTCATCTATCATTAAAAATGGATCTAAATATTTACCATCAAATCCTGGAATACGACGAATATTAACACCATCCCCATCTTGGGTAGCATAAGCAGTTAGTACTTTGGTTATTTTCATTTTTTTTGCCTAAAATAGGTTAAGTAAAAGTATAAAATATTAATTTATTATTATGACTCTACCCGAAAATTAATTAATAAATTTCAGTTATATACAATAAAAGTAAATTTAATATTTGCGATATAACCTTAGTACATTAAAGGTTATTTATAGTAGAATTATTGGTCAGAGTTTTACCCTATATTTATTTGGATACGATTATTTTTACTGCATCATTAAAACATCAGCTTTATCGACTACTTATGCTAATTTGCATGCCTGTAGCTGCTGTCATTTTAGTAACCTTGTGGTTTAGTCGTGACGCGGCTATTAAAGAGCACGAGAAAAAAGTGCGCTCTATCACTGAGCACCTAATTATCAAGCAGCAAAGCATGATTAATGATGTAGAGCATATTACTGAGTTTTTAGCAAAAAAGCAGAAAGACATTAAGTCTTTATCTTCTCGCTGCCCTTCGTATTTTTTAGATGTTAAGGCACTCAATGGCAATATCGCGAATATTGGTTTAGTAAACAAAGACGGCGATTTAATTTGTTCCTCAAATAATGGTGCCCCTAATATCAACGTTAGTGATCGTCCCTACTTTAAAAACGCACTCGCCAGTAAAGAGTTTAGTATTGGCCATTTCCAGCACGATCGCAGCCTTGAAGCCCAGAGCATTAACTTTGCTTCCCCTATTCTTAATGAAAACAATGATATTGAAGGCGTGATAGTAACTGTAATTGCTTTAGACTGGTGGAGCTCGGCACTTAATAGCTTGAATTTACCGACAGAAGTTCGAGTCGCCATCACTGACTCTAATAATCTTATTTTAGCCAACTCCCCTTTTTCAGCCGATAGATTAGGTTATAAATTGGAAGAGTTTGATTTAGAACATAATTTACAAGCAGGTGTCATTTTTAAAGGAAAAGATGGTATCCGTAGAGTTTTTCATCAAACGACTCTCTATCGAGATGGCAATGACAATAAGCTCTCTATTTATATTACTCAACCAATAGATAAAACACTTGAGCGGATAGATATTAACTTTGTAAAAATGGTTTTAGGATTTTTAATGACCATTCTTCTTTTAGCTGTATTAGCTAGACGACTGGTCAATAAAAGCATTTTAAATCCGATTAAAAGTTTAACGCAGGCGGTTAACCGCTTAGCGGCCGGTAATATGCCTCATGACGATGAGCAGCCCAATAGTCCTGAGCTAAATAGACTTTACCATCGTTTTAAATACATGGCCGAGACTCGCTTAACGGCTGAAGCATGCCTTAAACATAAGCATGACGAGCTCAATAGCCTGCTTAATGCATTACCCGATGCTTTTTTACGCGTAGATGCCAATGGCAATATTCTTGATACCGGTGGACGTATTAAATCGTTAAATTATAGCCATTCAACACCCCCTAAAAAATTATCGTGTTTATTCTCTGATGCTAATTTAAAACAAGTGCAAGGGTACTTAATACCCCTGATCGCCCCTGTCACTGTTGAACTTGAACAAAAACAAGACAATCAGTTTTATGAAGCTAAAATTAGCCCAATGAAAAAAGCCGATGAGTTTATTATCGTTATTAGTAACATCACTCAACGAAAGCAAAATCAAGAATCGTTGCATTTAGCGTCATTAGTATACAACAACAGCAGTGAAGGCATGGCAATCACGGATGAAAATGGGGTTATTTATGATGTGAACCCTGCGTTTTGTGAAACAACTTTGTATTCTCGAAAAGAAGTACTCAATAAAACGGTGGGTATTTTATCATCGGGTAAACACGATAAGCAGTTTTATAATTACATGTGGCAATCGCTCAATAAAACAGGGCGTTGGCAAGGTGAAATAACCAATCGTCGTAAAAATGGCGAGCTGTATGTTGAATGGTTAACCATCGATACTATTTACGATAAAAATAAAGCCCCGACTAGTCGTATTGCTATTTTTACCGACCTAACCGAGAAAAAACAAGCAGATGAATTAATTTGGCGACAAGCGCACTTTGATCATTTAACCGACTTGCCTAATCGATTAGAACTAAAAGAGCGCTTAAACCAACGATTCGCAAACCTGACCAATGCAGATCAAAAACTGGTCATTATGCTATTAGATATTGATCATTTTAAAGATATTAACGACACATTGGGCCACCATTACGGCGATAGATTACTTAAGTTAGTGTCTGAGCGAATTGTGCAAACGGCCAAAGAGGCTGACTTTGTAGCACGAATTGGCGGAGATGAGTTTGTTGTTGTGTTTAGTGATTTACATGGCAGCGATAATATAAAGCAAATAGCAAAATCACTTTTGCTTAGCCTTGCCTCCACTATTTTTATTGAAGATGAAAAAGTGTATATCAGTGCCAGTATTGGTATTGCCTGCGCGCCAGATGATGGCCAAAATCCAGAGCAATTACTTAAAGCCGCTGACCAAGCTATGTATAAAGCAAAAAATAGCGGTCGCAATGGCTTTGAATTTTTCTCACATGATATGCGTGAAGATGCAAACGCAAGAATGCAACTACTCAAAGAGCTTCGCTCAGCTATAGAGCTAGAACAATTTGAATTGTATTACCAACCTATCGTATCGCTTAATGATTTACACGTTCATAAAGCTGAGGGACTTATTCGTTGGCAACACCCAGAAAAAGGCCTGATCAGCCCTGCTGACTTTATTCCTCTTGCTGAAGAAACCAGACAAATAAATGCGCTGGGTCAATTTGTATTTGCTGAGGCACTACAAACACTTAATGATATTAAAAAACACATTCAAGATGAATTTCAAATAAGCATTAACGTTTCACCAGTGCAATTGGCAACCGTCGATAGCGGCATAGACGAATGGTACGATATGCTAGCAACGGCAAATATACCAGCCTCAGCGATTGTGGCCGAAATTACTGAAGGCTTAATGGTTAACCCTGAAGAACTTACCCAAAGTCGTTTGAAAGCCTTGGTTAAGTCAGGGATGCAATTGGCCCTTGATGACTTTGGCACCGGTTATTCATCGCTTGCTTACTTGCAAGAAATGGATACCGACTACCTAAAAATAGATAAACGCTTTGTTGATAATATTCAAAAAGGCAGTCAAGAGCTGGCTTTGTGTGAAGCAATTATCATGATGGCTCATCAGCTTGGTTTAAAAGTGATTGCCGAAGGCATAGAAACAAAATTACAAATGGATTTATTACTTGAGGCCGGTTGTGATTATGGCCAAGGCTATTTGTTTTCAAAGCCGCTGCACAAAGCCTCGTTTATGCAGCTGATAACAACAAATCAAGTAATTAGTTTGAAATAAAAGTCATTTAGCCCTAATACTGGTTATTTTGTGTCGAGGTGGTCTGCTGCATACGCACCTCGCTGCCCTCTTTTTTTATTTGGTCCAATGGTGCTGTCTTGAGCGGTTTGCTGCTCTAACGCAGCATTGATTGTGGCTCCCAAAATAATGATATAAGCGCTAATAAATAGCCACATAAGCATAATAACCACTCCACCTAAAGAGCCATATGTTTCGTTGTAACTAGCAAAATGAGATACATAAAATGAAAAGCCAAAAGATGCCACAATCCATAATACAGTGGCGGTGAATGAGCCCACGGTAACCCAGCGCCATTTAGCTGCTTTTCTGTGAGGCGCATAACGGTATAAAATTAATAATGCAAAGTTAAAGGTCAATGCCAGCAACGGCCATGATATAAGCATGATTAAAAAATCAATACTCTCTTTAATTCCGAGTAAATTAAGCGCTAGCGGTAATATACCTATAATTACCAGTGCTATTACAGCCACCACAATTGCACCCACTGAAAATAACAAACGCACAAGTTGCACCTTTAAGAATGAGCGTTTTTCGTATTCGTGATAACTAATATTACATGCTGTGATCAACGCTTGGCTGCCCTTAGAGCTACTCCAGATAGTTAACAGTAAAGTACCCAGCGCACTAAGGCTTAAACTAGTTTGTGACTTTTGCGCAAGACTTGAAACTTGAGATAAAATAATTTCTTGAGTGCTTTGTGGTAATAACGCCATAAACTGACTTAAATACACACTAATATCATTCGGTGATGCAAAATAAGCATACACAGACACCAATGCCGCAATGGCGGGAAAAATAGCCAGTAACGCATAAAATGCCACGCCAGCCGCCACTAAAGATAAATTATCACGGCTCATTTGTTTTACTATTCGCCTTATAATATCCCACCAGCCACGCAGAGGGATATGGTTAGGCTGCTTGGCTCTTTGGCCACGCTTAAAGTCACTCATAGTTAACTCCCTTTTCCTAATTAAGTAGCAAAATGTTTGCCAAACAAATACTGCTTGGTATTAAACTTGCTGCTATTGTTTAACACAGACCCTAATTACTTCGACCTAACACGGATGACCTCTATGCTCAGTGCTTTAATTGCAACACTCGCTAATAACACATCAATTCCAGCAATCGACACCGTTAAGCCAAACTCAATTTCTTGGAGCTTTTTAAAAGATCAAAGCGTGCAATTACTACACACATTCATGCAATTACTGCCCACTTTATTATTAGGGATTGTTATTTTGGTGATTAGTTATTTAATTGCCACACCATTATCACGCTTGTTAATAAAGCCTGTTACTTACATGACCAAGAGTAAATTAGTACATCTAGTTGCTAGGCGAGGTATTAGCACCTTAATTATTTTACTCGGGTTTTATCTATTTTTACGCTTGGCAGGACTTACCGAATTCGCGGTCGCAATTATGAGTGGCACCGGATTAATTGGGCTTATTTTAGGCTTTGCCTTTCGGGATATTGCTGAGAACTTTATTGCCAGTTTACTTTTAAGTGTACAGCGTCCATTTAAAATAGATGATGTAATAGAAGTTGATGGCAGAATTGGTATTGTTAAAAAAGTAACTGCACGGGCAACCACTTTAGTTGACTACGATGGCAATCATATTCAAATACCCAATGCGACTGTGTATAAAAATACCATTAAAAACTTAACCGCTAATCCAAAAATGCGCGGTCATTTTTCAATCGGTATTGGCTACGATAATGACATTCGCGACGCACAAAGTCTGGCAATTAGTATAATATCGCAGCAAACCTCTGTGCTTAGCGATCCACCTCCCCAAGTATTGATTGATAACTTAGGCTCCGCCACTATTAACTTTACCGTTTACTTTTGGGTCAACGGCGAACAATACAGCACGGTAAAAGTAGCCTCACAGCTTATGCGAGAGTTAATCAATAGTTTTACGCAACATAATATAAGTATGCCTGACAATGCCAGAGAGCGTATATTGCTCAATAGCCAAGGTGAAGATATTTATCCCATAGCAAGCGAAGCTAAAACAGAGACAACAGAAGAAATTAACGAGCAATCACATATTCAAAAACATAAAACCACAGAGCATGAACACAGTATTGATGATGTAAGTAGTGATACGGATGATATTCGCGAGCAAGCCGATGAATCACGCGACCCAGAGCAAGGTAAAAATATTATATAGAGAGGTTCGAGGTTCGAGGTTCGAGGTTCGAGGTTCGAGGTTCGAGGTTCGAGGTTCGAGGTTCGAGAAATTTAAAAGCCTTGCGGTTAACATTACAAGGTTTTTTATGCCTGAAGGCGATAGTTAGTCTCGCGTCGAGTTTAGGTTTTAAGCCCGCAACCCGAAGCTCGCCGCCCGCCGCCCGCTGACGGCTGACGGCTGGAACCTAACAGCTTATTCCAAACACAAAAAAGCCCGCAGCGTTAACTGCGGGCTTTTTTATTGAATGAGTGAGTCAGCCGGTAAGCCGGGTTCTGTCCTTTCCGAAGAAAGTGATAATCATTCGTCTAGGCCATAAATCGCTCTATGGCTCAAGCAACCTACCCGGTTCCAACGTGGGCCACGCCATAAGGAACCCTATTTGGTCTTGCTCCGAGTGGAGTTTACCTTGCAACCGACTATTACTAGCGGCCCGGTGCGCTCTTACCGCACCCTTTCACCCTTACCAATCCGAAGATTGGCGGTCTTCTCTCTGCTGCACTTGTCGTGGGCTCACGCCCCCCAGCCGTTAACTGGCACTCTGCCCTGTGGAGCCCGGACTTTCCTCCCCCTGCGCATTTTCGTTGCAGGCAGCGATTATCTTGGCTAACTCGGCGCGCAGTATACATGAGAGCACCACACTACGCAGTAAACATTTACTGTTTTTCTTCAATAATTGTTTTATACAGCGCGTTTTTCTTCATACCAAAATAATCGGCCACCACGCCACAGGCTTTTTTCATTGGCATTTCGTTTTCAAGTAGCGCTAACATTTTGCGTGCCTCTGGCGGAATATCGTCAACTACCTTAGGTTTACCCGGCAGCATGAGTACTATTTCACCGCGCTGTTTAGTAGGATCGTCAGTTAAAAACTGCTTTAACTCAGTCACTGTGCCATTAAAAAAGGTTTCAAATGTTTTAGTGAGCTCTTTGGCAAATACCACTTGCTGCTCACCACCTAGCGCTGCTTCTAAATCGTCTAAGCTTGCCATAATACGGTGGGTACTTTCATACATAATACTGGTAATACTTGAGTTAACCGCATCAATAAAAAAATCTTGGCGTGCTTTACTTTTAGCGGGCGTAAAGCCAACAAACTGAAAACGGTCGGTTGGCAGCCCTGAACAACATACCGCCGTAATAGCAGCGCATGCACCAGGTACAGGTGTTACAAGTGCGCCCTGCTCACGGCATAAATTAACAACGGCATAACCAGGGTCGCTTATAAGCGGCGTGCCGGCATCGGATACTAATGCAATATTTAACCCTTGATTAAGTTGGTCGATAATTTGCTGCGCTTTTTGCTTTTCATTATGGTCATGTAACGCAAAGGTTTTAGCCTTAATACCAAAGTGGCTGAGTAGCTTGCCAGTATGGCGAGTGTCTTCAGCAGCGATTAAGTCAACCTGCGATAATGTCGCGATTGCACGCTGACTTAAGTCGTCATAATTGCCGATTGGGGTGGCAACAACGTAAAGAGTGCCAATTTTCTGTGAATTCTCCTCATTTAACATTGAGGTCTCCTGCGTCAGTCAGTAATATAAGCAAATCGCGTTAACGTATGGGAAATCATTGTGCGACTTAAACTAGTTAGTCTATTAATTATATTGTCAGGGTTATCGGCGTGTAGCACAACCGAAAAACCAACTAAAACCAGCGATAACTTAAATAGCAGTGCCAATACGCTGAAAAATGAAGCACTGAACGCGCAATCGATTTATCAATTAGCGCAAAACCGTTTTGGTGCAGATAAAATTCAACTGCTTTATAGTGCCCGTGATAGCGCCATTACGGAAGAAAACTGGCCGCTACTCGAAACAATATGTAGCGAACTTGCTCTTACTGCCAGTGTTGATCAAATTCAAAACCGTTTATATATTGCCTTTGCACAAAAAGAGCAGAATAAAAACCAGCAAGCACTTGAAGTATTAAACTCACTTGAGGGACAACTCAAGCAACCCGAACATTTTGCCTGGCACCAATTTTTAACTGCCAGCATTTTTGCTTCTCAAAACTTGCCAAAACGTGCTGCACCCTATTTTTTTGCGGCGTCAGAATCTGCAACTAAAAACACTATTTCAATTCCTCAGCTTAGTAATGCACTTTGGAAAAATTTAAAGCAACTCTCATCTTACGCATTAGAACGATTTAACCGTGGTTCTGTGATCCAACAAGGTTGGGTTAACTTAGCTTTGTATCATCAAGTTTACGCCAACAGCTCGGTTGATTTAGACCAAGCCATTAATAATTGGCGCCGCCGTTACCTGGGGCATCCTGGTAACAATGTACTGCCAAAACAAGAAACGTATGCTAATGAATTAGCGCCAATTAATATTGAGCGTTTGGTTGTTTTACTGCCTCAGTCAGGTGCTAATAAGCGCCTTGGGGATGCCTTAAAAGCCGGTATATTGGCAGCGCTTGATAAAAAAGAGATCAACGAAACACTGTTTATAGATGAAAACACTGAAACAGAAGCGTTGAGCGCACAAATTTCTCAGTTACAGCCTGACTTTGTTATTGGTCCACTATTAAAAGCCAATATAGATAAGCTCGCTAATACCAATACATTACTCGATATACCCACCTTACATTTAAATACCTTTGATGGCGAAAGAACCTCGCTGCAACATTACTTTTTTGCGCTTAATCCTGAACATGAAGTACAGCAAACGCTAGAGCACTTTTTAGCACAGGGTTATCAAAAGCCGATGTTGCTAGCGCCAAATAATACCAATGGCCAGCGCTTAGTTGACTACTTTAATCTGCAGTGGCAACGCTATAGTGAAACAACCACGCAAGTTGGTTTTTATAACGATAACAAAGATATGCCCAATACGATTACTAGCTTGTTAGAAGTTGATAAGTCAAAAGAGCGTATTAAATCTGTTAAAGCACTTTTTAATAAAGAAGTTGAAAGTGAAACACGCTCACGTGGAGATATTGATGCCATCTACATACTCGGCGACGCCATTGAAACCCGATTAATTAAGCCTTACCTTGATGTTAATGTGAGTACCTTTGCCGATAGAATTCCTATTTACGCCAGCTCTAAAAGCCACAGTAAGCAAATAGATACCACTGACAAAGGTGATTTAGACGGACTCTACTTTACTGAACTGCCTTGGATGTTAGACTCACAAATTAAGCAACATAATCTGCGTCAGCAATACAATGATTTATGGCCTGAACAAGCCGATATAAGCCAACGTTTATTTGCGATGGCTTATGATTCCGTCACCATGCTTAACGATATTAGACAATTGAGTGTTACACCCGATAAATACTTTTCAGGGTTGAGCGGTAAATTGTCGATTAATAGTGCCGGTGATATTGAACGTTCACTGCAATGGGCTCAGTACAGCAACCGCCGAATAAAACCGGTGGAGTTAAAAACACAACGCCCTGTACCGCTATTTATGCAATCAGCTAACGATGGCATAACCATAATTAACTAAGGGGTCGACATGTCGTGGTTTAAACAGCTGTGGCAAAATAGTCGTGAAAAAGGCCAGTATTATGAGCGCCAAGCGCAAAAGTATTTAGAAGCACAAGGCTTAAAAGCGATTGAGCGTAATTACTACTGCCCCTATGGCGAACTTGATGTCATTATGAAAGACGGTGACACCTTAGTGTTTGTTGAGGTTAAGTTTCGTAAAAATAATATAAAAGGCGGCGCTAATTATGCTTTAAGCCCGCAAAAGCAAGAAAAATTAAGACGAACTATTTATCATTACCTCGCGGCTAAAAACTTAAAGAATCAGCCATTACGTATTGATTATGTTGCTATAACAGGCGAGCCATCACTACACATAAACTGGCTAAAAAACGTATTTTAATACCGAGCACATACAAATGAGTGAGCAATTATTACAACAGCTAAATGCATTAATGCGTAGTTAAAAATTAACAAGCTGCTTCTAAAAATCATCATCCTTAATAAAGCGGGTGTGAGCTCACACAGAATTAGATATTAATTGTTGGTAATCCATGCAAGACACAATAAAAGAAATTTTTAAAGAAAGTATTCAAGTTCAAATTGCAGCAGGTGAAGTACTTCCTAGCGCATTGGAGTCAGCGGCATTCACCATTGCACAAAGCCTGATCAATGGTAATAAACTGATATGTTGCGGCACAGCAAACTGCCACATGTTGGCACAACACATGGCTGGCGTATTAGTAAACTTTTACGAAACAGAGCGCCCTTGCTTACCTGCAATCGCCCTTTCGCAAGAAAATATTAACCTAGGTCAAGGCCATCAAATAGATGACCACGATACCTTTGCGCGCCAAGTACGTGCCTTTGCTCAGCAAGGTGATTTGCTCCTTGCATTAGCAATTAATGGTAATGAAAAACATATAATTTCTGCAGTAGAAGCGGCACTAACCAAAGATATGAAGGTCATAGTAATGGTAGGTGATGATGGTGGCGAACTCGTTGGCTTACTTGGGCACAACGATGTAGAAATACGTACACCGTCTAAACGCCCTAGTCGCATTATTGAATCGCATTTAGTTAACCTTCACTGTTTAAGTGAATTGGTAGATTTAACTCTTTTCCCGCAGGATGAAAATTATGTTTAAACGCTCCCTGATTATTTTAGGCACCGTTGTGTTATTACAAGGTTGTGCTGCTGCTGTAGTGGCCGGCACAGCCAGTGCTGTTACTGCAGCAAACGATAGACGAACCATTGGCTCGCAAATAGACGACAACAACATTGAAATAAAAGCCAGCATTGCTATTAGTGAAGATGAACGTCTTAATAAGTTTGCTCATATCAGCGTTATAAGCGTTAATGGCGTGGTTTTAATGGTAGGGCAAGTTCCTAACCAAGAAATGAAAAACCAAGCGTTTAAAACCATTGAGAACCTATCTGGCATTCGTAAAATTCACAACCAATTACGCATTGGCTCTAATATTGGTATCACCACGCAAACTCACGACTCATGGTTAACCTCAAAAGTAAAAGCGCAGCTTTTAGCGGCTGAAAACATCAGCAGTAATAATATAAAAGTAGTGACTGAAAATGCCGAAGTATACTTAATGGGGCTAGTATCTGACGCTGAAGCAAACCAAGCCGTTAATATTGCCCGTAATATCTCTGGCGTAGAGCGCGTTATTAAAGTGTTTGAGTATTTGTAAAGTATCAGGTTCGAGGTTCGAGGTTCGAGGTTCGAGGTTCGAGGTTCGAGGTTCGAGGTTCGAGGTTCGAGAAGTTTAAAAACCTTGCGGTTAACATCGCAAGGTTTTTTTATATCTGTAGGCGGGAGTTTACCTCGCGCATTATCACTAATAGACGCAGAATCAATCCGCTGCTACATCATCCAAGCTTAACCCGCTTCTCGCAGCCCGTCGCCCGTCGCCCGTCGCCCGTGAACTTAAATCAAACTTGCACGGCGTAAGCCCCACTTAAAAAACATTTTTACCACAGAGTACACAGAGAAGACAGGACAAATAAAACATGTCTTTAATCATTTCCTCTGTGTGCTCTGTCCCCTCTGTGGTGAATAAAATCTCTTTAAGATCTTTTTGCACAAAGAGAAGTGAATGAGCAGTAAATGAGAAAACAATAACCATGAGCCCGAGTGATTAATTGTTTTTTCACTAGCTCTAAAAGCGCAGTGTCTCTTAACCTCTTTGTGAATAAATTTATTACCTAAAACCACATGCGCGGAATAAACCCGCTGCTACACCAATCAACCTTAACCCGTTTCTCGCAGCTCGTCGCCCGTGAACTTTCACCTTTCACCTTTCACCTACTTTTAATCAGGCATAAAAAAACCGCTTATTAAGCGGTTTTTATCTAACATTTACGGGTTATTTTATAACGCGTAAATGTGAGCCTTTTTTCTTTTCAGGCTTAGGATCAGGTGTTTCATCAACTAGTTCAGGTGATGAATCAACACTTTCAAGCTCTGGAGCAAAATCGTCTTCGTCCTCTAAAAACTCATCTGCAGTAAAGACTGTGCCTTCGCCATTTTCGCGTGCATATATTGCAAGTACAGCCCCTAAAGGCACGTACACTTGCATTGGCTGACCGCCAAAGCGTGCGTTAAAGCTAAGCTGAGAATTATCTAACGAAAACTGCGTAACCGCTGAAGGGCTTATGTTCAATACAATTTGGCCGTCTTGGACAAACTGTGTTGGCACTTGCACTGCAGGAAAATCAGCATTAACCACTAAGTGTGGTGTGCATTCGTTATCAACAATCCAATCAAAAAAAGCGCGTAGTAAATAAGGACGATTAGAGGTCATTATAAACGGATCTCACGCTCTGCTTCAGTTAAAGAAGCTTGGAATGATTCACGTTCAAATAAACGGATCATATACTCTTTAAGTTCTTTAGAGCCTGCACCATTTAGCTCAATACCAAACTCAGGTAAACGCCATAATAGTGGAGCTAAGTAACAATCAACTAAGCTAAACTCTTCACTCATAAAGTAAGGCGCTTCACTAAAGATCGGTGCTATTGCAAGTAATGCTTCTGTCAGCTCTTTACGCGCTTGCGCTGCTTCAGACGTGTTGTTAATGATCTTTTCAGCTAGGCTGTACCAATCAGTATCAATACGGTGCATCATTAAACGACTACGACCACGCATGACCGGGTATACAGGCATTAGTGGAGGATGAGGAAAACGTTCATCAAGGTATTCCATGATGATGTTTGCCTGATATAAACCAAGCTCACGGTCAATCAGTGTTGGCACTGTACCGTAAGGGTTAATTTCGTGAAGTGCTTCTGGCAGATTATCCTTTTCAGCCATATGAATATCTACACTTACACCTTTTTCAGCAAGTACAATGCGTACTTGGTGGCTATACATACAGTTAGCACCAGAAAAAAGGGTCATTACAGGGCGCTTATTGGCAGCTACGGCCATGCCTACCTCCATTAAATAACTAAAACAGCAATAGGGGCTTAAGCCCCTATTGCAAAATTACCTTTAAATATGTTCAAACTTAATGAACATCTCTCCAGTATTCTTTCTTCAGCATAAATGCCAAGATAAATAGAATCACTAAGAATCCAAGTACCTTAATACCTAGCGCTTCCGATTCGAGACGTGTAGGTTCACCTACATACTCTAGGAAATTCGTTAAATCACGAACTGCTTGGTCATATTCATCTACACTTAATTCGCCCGTACCATCTGTTTCTGTACCAGTAATATGAGTGGTTGTTTTACCATTTACTGTTACTTCTTCAGTAATTGCAGTAGGAACACCTTGCAACTCTTGAAGAACATGTGGCATACCCACCGATGGGAATAACGTATTATTTACGCCAAACGGACGAGATTCATCTTTGTAAAACGATTTTAAATAGGTATAAATCCAATCACTGCCACGCACACGCGCAACATTTGTTAGATCCGGCGGAGCCGCACCAAACCATTTTGCAGCATCTTCTTTCTTCATTGCATTATTGATATGACTACCTACTTTTGAACCATCAAAAATAAGTTGCTCTTGACCAATCTCTGTTGGAATACCAATATCGCGGAAAGTACGTTCATAACGTTGATACTGCATTTGGTGACAACCAAGACAGTAGTTCATGAACAACTTTGCGCCACGTTGCAAAGAAGGTTGATCAGATATATCGTTACCCGCTTCCATTAGAGGAACTGACGGGCCTGCCGCCATTGCTGGTAATACGTTTACTGATAAAGCGAATAAACCAATAAGTAGCTTTTTCATCATTTCGTTAACCTCTCAGGCAATGGCTTAGTTTTTTCATTCTTACTGTAAACAAATAACAGTACGAAGAACATAAAGTAAGTCACAGTACAGATTTGCGAAACAAGCGTTTTAAAGTCAGTTTGAGGTGTAGCACCAACCCAACCTAAAAGAACGAAAGTAACTACAAAGCCTGCAATGTTCCATTTGTGGAAACCACAACGGTAACGAACTGAACGAACCGAACCACGGTCAATCCAAGGCAATAATGCTAGCACGACAATAGATGCACCCATTGCTGCAACACCCATTAGCTTGTCTGGAATCGCACGTAAGATTGCATAAAACGGCGTAAAGTACCAAACAGGGAAAATATGCGCTGGTGTTTTGAGTGGGTTTGCCGGTTCAAAGTTTGGCGCTTCTAAGAAGAAACCACCCATAGCAGGCATAAAGAACACCACCCAACAGAACAAGATTAAGAAGCCAACCACACCCACAATATCTTTTACTGTGTAATAAGGGTGGAACGGAATCGCATCAATGATGTCTTTTTTATCAGTGTAGTATTCATGGAACTTAAATTTAGGCTTATCTTCTTCAGCCACAGTTCCTTTTTTACGTTTGTTATCAATACCGTCTGGGTTGTTTGAACCCACTTCGTGTAGTGCAACAATGTGTAAAAATACTAAGATAACAATAACCAATGGCAGTGCAATTACATGTAATGCAAAGAAGCGGTTAAGCGTTGCACCCGAAATAACGTAGTCACCACGAATCCACAGTGTTAAATCATCACCAATAACCGGGATAGCCCCGAATAATGAAATGATTACCTGTGCACCCCAGAACGACATTTGACCCCATGGTAATAAGTAACCCATGAACGCTTCAGCCATTAGGGCTAGGAAAATAAACATACCGAATAACCACAGTAATTCACGTGGTTTTTGGTAAGAACCGTAGATCATGCCACGGAACATATGCATGTAAACAACGATGAAGAACGCAGATGCACCCGTTGAATGCAAATAACGTAATAACCAACCGTACTCTACATCACGCATGATGTATTCTACTGATGCAAACGCACCTTCAGCAGATGGTACATAGTTCATCGTTAACCAAATACCGGTAAGGATTTGGTTAACTAGTACTAACATAGCGAGTGAGCCAAAGAAGTACCAGAAGTTAAAGTTTTTTGGTGCTGGATACTGTGCAATGTGCATGTTCCAAACACGTGTCATTGGGATACGGTCGTCTATCCACTCAACAATTTTTCCAAACATTAGGCCACCCCTTGTTCTTCGCCCACTAAAATAGTGGTCTCATCAAGAAAAGTATATGGTGGGACTTCTAAATTTAATGGTGCAGGTACCGATTGAAATACACGGCCGGCCATATCAAACTTAGAACCGTGACATGGACAGTAAAAACCGTCATCAGTCCCTTCCACTTTCTCACCAAAGCCACCTTGTAAAAAGCTAGGTGAACAACCCAAATGCGTACAAATACCTACAGCGACAAAAATCTCTGGGCGTAATGAACGGAAATCATTGGTTGATGATTCTAATTGTTGTGGCTCTTGCGATTGCGGATCACGAAGTTGACCTTCATGTTCTTTCATCTGCTCAAGCATTTTTGGGGTCCGTGATACAACCCATACAGGTTTACCACGCCACTCGACACGTATTAATTGTCCTGGCTCAAGTTTGCTGATATCTACTTCTACAGGCGCACCCGCAGATTTAGCTCGCTCACTTGGATTCCAAGACGCAATAAAAGGAACAGCAGCCCCAGCCGCACCAACACCACCAACAACAGAGGTAGCTATGGTTAAAAAGCGACGTCGGCCATTGTCTACAGGCGCATTGCTCATCCACTTATCTCCACTATGATTCTCAACACTTGCTATATTGAGAACATCAGTTACAGCAGGTTAATTTTTCGAATTTTAAAAGAGAAACGATCATAATTAAAACCCTTGTTTAAAACAAGGTTATTCACAGCCTCCTGCTCGAATAATCCTGACTTGCTCAAATAGTTGATTAAGTTAGCTCGAGTATGAAACCAAATGACTATAGTATCGCTTCCGTAAAAACAATTTGTAAACAAGTACAATCTCACCAACTAAGTACAGTAACCACTGAATTTGGCGACATTAAACTCATTCACTTTATTTGCCCGCCAATTGTAGCAAAAAAATTCACCAATTAACTGATGGATTTAAACTAATTGCGATAATTATTTAACTTTTTTTGCGTTAGTCGGTCATTTTTAAGCTTTCGTTCAATAAATACGCATACTTGGCCTATTTTGATCAAGCTAATGTCGACATTAGCCTTAAAGGGAAAAGGTTCGGGGTTCGGGGTTCGGGGTTCGGGGTTCGGGGTTCGGGGTTCGGGGTTATCATGCATTTTTAATCATAGAAATCAATTTACCAAGCATTTTCCCAATACTCTCACACTCATTTAAAGCGTATTCTGTTTGTTCATAATTAATATGACCTAACTCAAAAGCAATCATTAGCTGAGTTTTTAATTCACCGACAGACCCTTTAGCCACAGAAAGAAAATAAGCTCTTTCTTTATCAGAGTAACGCTCATAACCCTCTGCAATATTGCTAGGCACTGAAACTGCGCTTCGACACATTTGATCTTTTAAGCCGAAATCCCTCAAAGCAGCAAAGGTTTGGTATACAAACAAACTTAATGAGAAAGACTTTTTCCATACATCTAAACTTTCATACCTCACAACCACTCCTTAGCCTTAATCCCGCATTCATCATAAATTATAGTAAACATATAATTTAACGCACGGAACTTAATCTCTTTCGCAGCTCGGTTCTCGTAGCCCGTTACTCGAAACTCATTATCTAAAAACAAAAAACCCAGCATAAGCTGGGTTTTTGAATTCTTGATAACGTAAAAATTAACGTTTTGAGAACTGTGGACGCTTACGCGCTTTCTTAAGACCCACTTTCTTACGTTCAACTTTACGTGCATCACGAGTAACGAAACCTGCTTTACGAAGTTGTGGACGTAATGACTCGTCAAACTCCATAAGTGCACGAGTGATACCGTGACGGATAGCACCAGCTTGACCAGTAGTACCACCACCAGCAACGGTGATGTGTAAGTCAAACTTTTCAGTCATGTCAACAAGCTCAAGAGCTTGACGAACAACCATGCGTGCTGTTTCGCGACCAAAGTACTCTTCTAAAGAGCGCTTGTTGATTACGATGTTACCAGTGCCTGGGCGTAAGAATACGCGAGCACTTGAACTTTTACGACGACCTGTACCGTAGTATTGATTTGCCATGATAGTGCTCCTTAAATGTCTAGAACCTGAGGCTGTTGTGCAGCATGATTGTGCTCAGTACCCGCGTAAACTTTAAGTTTACGGTACATAGCGCGGCCTAAAGGACCACGTGGCAACATGCCTTTAACAGCTTTTTCGATGATCATTTCAGGCTTTGCAGCTTGAAGTTTATCAAAAGTAGTAGACTTAAGACCACCTGGGAAACCAGAGTGAGCATAGTACACTTTGTCTTTGAATTTATTACCAGTAACAGTAACTTTCTCAGCGTTAATAACGATGATGTAATCACCAGTATCTACGTGCGGTGTGTACTCAGCTTTATGCTTACCGCGTAGGCGATGAGCGATTTCAGTAGCGATGCGACCTAAAGTTTTACCTTCAGCGTCAACTACGTACCAGTCACGTTTTACTGTTTCTGGTTTAGCAACAAACGTTTTCATTTATAAAAATCCAATGTTTTTCAATTAAAACCACAGGTAGTTATGTTTAACTACCGCTCTAAGTTTGCTACAACCCCTTCGAGTTTTAGACTTTTGCGCCGCTCACAAGTGGCTAAACTATATGAGGACATAGAACGCAACGTGGCAGACGCGGGAGTATACCAGCACTTAAATCACATTGCTACCGGCCGGTTGTTTTTTCCTCAAGAAAAGTTATTACTCAGCGGTCAGCAAAGCTAATTATAACTTTAGAGTCAACAGAAAATACTTCCTTGCTGAAAATAGATATTTGTAGTTAATAAAATATCAACTAGGATAAAAACTGAGCATAAGGATTTTGTATTATGAACTTTGAAAACTTAGATGTATGGAAGCGCTCAGCTCGCCTTAGCGCTGATATTTACAGAAATACACAACTAATTAAAGACTTTAGCTTTAGAGATCAATTAACACGCTCTGGTTTATCTGTTCCTAGTAATATAGCTGAGGGCATGACAAGAGAGAGTGATAAAGAAAAAACACGCTTTTTAGATATCGCTCGCTCTTCGCTTGCTGAGGCAAGAACCCAAATATATATTGGCATCGATATTAACTATATTGATACCGACATAGGTAAGTCTTGGCTAAATGAAACAGTCCAGCTGTCAAAAATGCTAACAAGTTTGATAGCAAAAATAAAAACAAGTGAGTAACCATTCTTACTGACAGCTGAAAACTTACAGCTGACAGCTATTCTCTACTTCTGACACACCTCACAAAAAACAGTGCTGCGTTGCCCTAGGCGAATTTCGGTTAATTCGGTATCGCAATTTACACAAGGTTGGCCTTTTCGGCCATACACTAATAACTGTTGCGCAAAGTAGCCAGGCTTACCGTCACTTTGGGCAAAGTCTTTTAACGTTGTGCCGCCTTGAGTAATTGCAGCGGCTAAAGTGTCTTTTATAATTGGGATTAACGCTTGGTAGCTTTTAAGGCTTACCTTTCCGGCTTCTTTACGAGGGTCAATACCCGCTTTAAATAATGACTCGTTAGCATAAATATTACCGACCCCCACCACCACGGCGTTATTCATAATAAACTGCTTAACGGGCACTTTTTTATTACGTGATTGTTCATAAACACGTTTAGCAAAAAAGTCATCAGTGAGTGGTTCAGGGCCTAATTTAGCTAGTAGCTTGTGCTCTTCATTGGGTGCTTGCCATAAACAACAACCAAAGCGGCGCGGATCGTTCAAGCGCAGTGCTTTGTCGTTCGCTAAAATAAACTCAACATGGTCGTGTTTTTTAAGTGGCTCGGTTTTATTTACAACGCGCAAGTTCCCTGACATCCCTAAGTGCAATATAGCCGCCCCAAGCTCACATTCTAATAGCAAGTATTTTGCGCGGCGTTCAATACTGCTAACCACCAACCCCTCAAGTTGGTATACCTCATCTGGCACAGGCCAGCGCATACTGGCATTATGAATGTTTACCTTAGTAACGACTTGGTTTAGCACATGGGGGGTAATGCCCATGCGGCTAACTTCTACTTCTGGTAATTCAGGCATTTATAAAACTCACTTATGAAAAGGTAAAACTAGGAAATAATTGCTTGGCAGTGCTTAAATCAAGCAACATTAGCCGCTGACTGGTTTTCTCGAGAAGGTAATACTCACCATTTGCTTTATATAATAAGTACATCCAAGGTAGGGGCTCACCCGCGAGTTCAAACGTCGCTGCCGATAGTGGCTTATTAATATCAAGCGCATCAGGTGTGGCTGTCGTCATTAACGCTGTATTTTGCCATAAATAAACAAGCTCACTAAGTTGCTGCTCTGAACCTTGCCAACTAAGCGGTACCTCTTTGATCAAAGCAGTAGTACGCCAGCTTGTACCAATGCGCTCAATTTTTTGGTCGCTAAATTCAAGTGTTAACACAAAGCTTTGCACAGGAAGTAGTGGCTGCAGTTGCGCCTGCGTTTCATCGGATCCAATCTTTTTATGAAGACCATTTAAAAAGAAGATCATGATCAACATAGAAAAAATAATAACATTGTTCCAACCTTTGCGGCTTAATCGCATATGCAGTTCCTAATTTATATAAGGTTTTCAAGTTTAGCTAAAACTTAATTGCACTGTCTATATGTTAAAAGCTGGATACTTTGCTAGAATATCGGCAAATTTTAAGGAGTTTAGTCAATGTCAATGTATGTAGTGGGCCATAAAATCCCAGATTCAGATTCAATATGTGGTGCAATTGCACTGGCTTATTTAAAAAACCAAATTGATGAGCCGGCAATTCCAACCCGCCTTGGTGAAGTATCACCAGAAACACAGTTTATTTTAGATAAATTTGGCTTCGAAGCACCTGAGCTTAAACTTAGCTACGCTGGCGAAGACGTTTACATTGTAGACCACACAGAAAAAACCCAAGCACCTGATGATATCGACCAAGCTCGCGTTGTTGGCGTAGTTGATCACCATAAATTAGGTGATTTAACCTCATCAACCCCGCTTGAATGCTGGATCCGCCCTGTTGGTTGTTCTAACACCATTATTAAGATGATGTACGATTTTTATAACGTAGAGATCCCTAAAGATATTGCTGGCATTATGCTTTGCGCCATATTAAGCGACACGGTTATTTTTAAATCACCAACCTGTACCACTGCCGACATTAAATGTGTTGAAGCCCTTGCTGAAATTGCAGGCATTGAAGACTTTAAAGAACTAGGCATGGACATGTTCCGCGTTAAATCAGCCGTTGAAGATACGCCTGTACGTGATTTAGTAATGCGTGACTTTAAAGACTTTAACATGAACGGTAACCTTGTTGGCATTGGTCAGTTAGAAGTTATTGACCTTGCAGTATTTGACGAGATTAAAGCTGACCTTGAAGCTGACATTGCCAAGCTTAAAGAAGAAGGCGGTCGTCATTCAGTATTTTTACTACTAACCGACATTATGAAAGAAGGCTCACAAATGCTGATTGCATCAGACGATGCCAGCCTTGTTGAGCAAGCCTATGGTGAAAAGCCAGAAGACGGTAAAGTATGGCTAGATGGCGTATTGAGCCGTAAAAAGCAAGTAGTACCCCCACTACAAGACGCTTTTAAGAGCTAGGTTCGAGGTTCGAGGTTCGAGGTTCGAGGTTCGAGGTTCGAGGTTCGAGGTTCGAGGTTCGAGGTTCGAGGTTCGAGGTTCGAGGTTCGAGGTTCGAGGTTCGAGGTTCGAGGTTCGAGGTTCGAGGTTCGAGGTTCGAGGTTCGAGGTTCGAGGTTCGAGGTTCGAGGTTCGAGGTTCGAGGTTCGAGGTTCGAGGTTCGAGGTTCGAGGTTCGAGGTTCGAGGTTCGAGGTTCGAGGTTCGAGGTTCGAGGTTCGAGGTTCGAGGTTCGAGGTTCGAGGTTCGAGGTTCGAGGTTCGAGGTTCGAGGTTCGAGGTTCGAGGTTCGAGGTTCGAGGTTCGAGGTTCGAGGTTCGAGGTTCGAGGTTCGAGGTTCGAGGTTCGAGGTTCGAGGTTCGAGGTTCGAGGTTCGAGGTTCGAGGTTCGAGGTTCGAGGTTCGAGGTTCGAGGTTCGAG
Organism: Pseudoalteromonas issachenkonii; assembly: GCF_002310795.1. Taxonomy (NCBI): domain Bacteria; kingdom Pseudomonadati; phylum Pseudomonadota; class Gammaproteobacteria; order Alteromonadales; family Pseudoalteromonadaceae; genus Pseudoalteromonas; species Pseudoalteromonas issachenkonii. The sequence continues at coordinate 545,631 of NZ_CP011030.1, read as the reverse complement.
GTTCGAGGTTCGAGGTTCGAGGTTCGAGGTTCGAGGTTCGAGGTTCGAGGTTCGAGGTTCGAGGTTCGAGGTTCGAGAAATTTAAAAACCTTGCGGTTAATATCGCAAGGTTTTTTTATGCTTGTAGGCGGGAGTTTACCCCGCGCAGTGGGTAGGTAAGTTCGCAGCCCACTTTTGAACCACAGAGAACACCGAGGCGCTTCGCGCTACACAGAGTAATACCTTACTGAACGCTGACAGCTACCTGTTTTTATTTTTAATCACTCCCTCTGTGCACTCTGTGACCTCGGTGGTAAATAGTGTTTTAATTTTTTTCACCACAGAGAACACCGAGGCGCTTCGCGCTACACCGAGTAATACTTTACTGAACGCTGACAGCTACCTGTTTTTATTTTTAATCACTTCCTCTGTGCACTCTGTGACCTCGGTGGTAAATAGTGTTTTAATTTTTTGCACAACAGAGAACACTGAGGCGCTTCGCGCTACACCGAGAAGACAGTCAGTTGTAACTTCTTAATCTTGAAGTTATTTAGGAAGTAAAGTAATTAAACTCTGATCCTTTTAATACCGTCAACGAGCTTAACTTCATTAAAATTAACTAGTAGACCTGTTCTTATTCCTGTCAGCTTTAAATACGTCATCAACTGAGCAGAATGAATAGGCCGCAATTTATCAACTGCTTTTAACTCAACAATTAGCTTATCCGGTAACAATATATCAAGTCTATAACCTGTATCGATTGATACATTCTTATATTTTATAGGTAGTTCAGCTTGTGCAATAGCTAGCAGTCCGGATTGATTTAGTTCATACATTAGGCAACTTTCATAACTAGACTCTAATAAACCAGGACCTAAATTTTTATGAACCTCAATGGCGCAACCAATAACTTTATGAGTTAGTAAATCTGTTTCCATTGATATTTTTATCCACTTCCTTGTAATTTATTTTGACAGTATAGTCACTTTCTCGTCTAAAGGATTATTTTGAATCACAGTGAAAATCGAAGCACTAAACCGAGAAATCAATTACTGATATCTGACATAATAACTGCTCTTTACCTTTAATCACTTCCTCTTTGTACTCTGTTACCTCTGTGGTAAAAAATCACCAAAAGATGCGGGATGAACCCAGAGCTACAGCTGAACGGCATAAAGCCCCGCCTTCAAAATATTTGAAAAACTCCCATAGGCTCTAGGTTTTTACTAGCAAATCGCACATCGCACATCGCACATCGCACATCGCAAAAAATTACTCTAAACTGGTAAAAAAACAATAAATAAGGACATAAAATGCACATACTTCACCATGGAGCAGTCAATGGCGTGACAGGCTCATGCCACCAGCTGATAATAAACGACCAAAGCTCTTTTCTAATTGATTGCGGACTATTCCAAGGTGAAGATTCTGTAGATGATCTAAGCATTGAATTTAATATAGACACTGTTCGCGCATTAATAGTTACCCATTGCCATATTGATCATGTTGGCCGAATTCCCTATTTGTTAATGGCTGGCTTTAAAGGCCCTATATTTACCTCTGTTGCATCAGCAAGCTTATTGCCTTTAGTCATTGAAGATGCATTAAAAGTGGGCGTTACGCGAGACCAAAAAATAATAGATACCTGCTTAAGGCTGCTTAAACAACAAGTTGTAGCTGTAGACTTTAAAGCTTGGTTTGAGCTTCCTTGCAAAGGTGAACACACAGCGAAAGCCCGACTACAACGAGCAGGGCATATTTTAGGCTCCGCTTATGTAGAAATAGACATAAGCACGGCTCCTTATAAAGCGAGCAATAATCATAGAGTGGTTTTTTCTGGTGATTTAGGTGCGCCCTACACGCCTTTACTACCCTCACCTAAAGCGCCCTATAAAGCCGATACCTTAGTCATAGAGTCAACTTATGGTGATAAAAATCACCAAGGTCGTAAACAACGTACGCAAACCTTAAAAAACGTGATTGAACGCGCCGTTGCCGATAACGGCGTAGTACTTGTGCCTGCCTTTAGTATTGGCCGCACGCAAGAGCTGTTATACGAACTTGAACAGCTAATTCATGCTTCTGCTAAAAACTCACCTTGGCGCACAATACAAGTAATACTCGACTCCCCCATGGCAGCTAACTTTACTCAGCAGTACCGAAAATTTAAATATTTATGGGATGAAGAAGCCAAACAAAAAGTAGCCAAAGGTCGTCACCCACTCGACTTTGAAAACCTCACTACAATAAACACCCATAGCGAGCACTTAGCGTTAATAAATTACTTAGCCAGCCGCCAAACACCTGCCATTATTTTAGCAGCAAGCGGTATGTGCACCGGCGGGCGTATAGTTAATTACTTAGAGCGATTTTTAACCGACAAAACCACCGACGTACTCTTTGTAGGTTACCAAGGGCGCGGTACATTAGGTCGCGACATACAAACCTACGGACCAAAAAATGGCTACGTGTTGATAAATAATACTAGGGTGAATATTAACGCCAAAATACACACTATAAGCGGTTATAGTGCTCATGCAGATCAAGCCGGTCTCATCAAATTTGTAACCGGTATGCGCAAAAAGCCCCACCATATAAAAATAGTTCACGGCGATGATGACGCTAAAAATGCACTCGCAGCAAAATACAGAGAAATATTGGGAGATGAGGTGACGGTAGAAATTGGCAAGGGATAGGTTCGAGGTTCGGTGTTAAGCTCTAGGCTCGTAGCTCGCTCCCCGTTGCCCACCGCTCATCGCTCGCAACTCGCTGCCCTTTAAATCCTGTACAAGCAAGTATATTCACGTATCATTTTAAGGCCAGTAAATAAAAGGATACCTCTTGTTTAATCTCCCCCCCACTACAATTGCACTTATTATCGTTTGTAGCGGCTCTATTATTGGACCGCTTGGCATGGCAGGCGTTAATATCGCTATTCCCGACCTTGCTGAAGATTTACACGCAAGCGCAAAAATGATTGCGTGGATGCCCACCTTGTATTTACTCAGTAGCGTTATCTTTATGCTGCCGTGCGGTAAAATAGCAGACAACTATGGTCGCAAACGCGTGTATGCATTTGGTTTAGGCTTAAATGCACTGGCCTCGCTAATGTGTGCGTTAGCAAACTCTATTGAGTGGGTGCTTTTTTGGCGCTTTATACAAGGGGCTGCAGGCGCCATGATTTTTGGTATAGGCGTTGCCATTATCACCTCTGTCACGCCTGATAATAAACGCGGAATGGCACTGGGCATCTCTGCGGCGTGTGTGTACATAGGGCTCAGTGCAGCGCCTGCGGTTGGTGGCTGGCTCACTGAAATATGGGGATGGCGCGCCGTGTTTTACTCGCAAATTCCCCTGATACTTATGCTGCTTATTGCCATTAAACTGTTTTTACATGGCGAATGGAAAAACGATAAAAAATCGCCGTTTGACTGGTGGGGTATGGTTATTTTCTCGCTCTTTGCACTGTGCTTAGTATTAGGGTTAAGTGATTTACCGAATATAGCTGGCTGGCTATTAACCGCACTTTCAATCATTTGTTTAATGCTATTTATTGTTCACCAAAGTCGCAGTCGACGCCCCTTAATTAGAGTACAAATGTTTTTAGAAAGTCGTGTGTTCAGCCTATCGTTGACTACTTCGTTTCTCATGTATGCCAGTAACTTTTCACTGGCCTTTTTGTTAAGTTTGTACCTGCAATATATAAAAGGATTAAGCCCCGCACATGCAGGACAAATAGTATTACTACAAGCGGTTTCAATGGCTATTATGGCGCCCTTAGCAGGTAAGCTTGCCGATAAAATACAACCACGCTTACTAGCCACGCTAGGCTGTGTAATTGTTCTGGTTGGATTTTTCCTGTTATCCCAGTTATCGGTTAGTTCAAGCACCGCTTACATTAGCGGCTCACTGTTATTATTAGGGATTGGGTTTGGCTTATTTTCGACCCCTAACAACAATGCCATTATGGGTGCAGTGGATAAAAGTGAGCTAGGTGTGGCGTCTTCCTCAATGAACTTATCACGCACTATTGGTAATTTATTTGGCATGAGCTTAATCAACTTAATTGTGCATTATTACCTTGGTGACAGCACCTTCTCAGCGCAAAATAGCCACGCACTAATGAGCACCATTTCAGTGGCGTTTAAAATGTCATTGGGGTTTGTCATGCTGGCAAGTTGTATTTCTGCGCTGCGAGGTCGGGCTTAAAAGGCTGCTAGGTTCGAGCTGCGAGGTTCAAGGTTCAAGGTTCAAGGTTCAAGGTTCAAGGTTCAAGGCATCAGAAAAACATAAAAACACCGCGTTTGATGCAAATGCGGTGTTTTTTATACCTGTAGCAGCGGGTTCACCCCGCGTCGGTATTAGGATTTAGGTTCGAGGCCCGAAGCTCGTCGCCCGCAACCCGAAGTTCGCAGCCCGTAACTTCCTCTAAAAGCGCTGCGTCTCTAAAACTCTTTGTGCATAAATATTTTAAGATCTTATTCACAAAGAGAAGTGAATGAGGAGTAAATGAGAACATAAAACCATTAGCCCAACTGGTTAATTCGAAGTTCTAGGCTGGAGGCCTGAAGCTCGTAGCTCGTTACCCGATGCCCGTCGCCCGTTACCCTTTAACCAACTCTTTCATATATTCAGTAAACTCAGCACCTAACGTTTCATGGCGCATGCTGTATTCTACAATCGCTTTTAAATAGCCGAGTTTATCGCCACAGTCATGTGAGCAGCCGCTCATATGAAACGCTTCTACCGTATCAATAGCCAATAATGCATCAATCGCGTCTGTAAGCTGTATTTCACCGCCTGCGCCTACATGAGTTTTAGCGAGTAATGGCCAAATATTTTTACTTAAAACATAACGACCAACAACAGCTAAATTTGAAGGAGCAACATCTGCGGCTGGTTTTTCAACCATTTTTTTAATTGCTGCACTTTCACCAGCAGCAAGCTCTACACCATTAATATCAGCAATGCCGTACTTACTTACATCTTCAATAGCAACGGGCTCTAACATAATTTGACTGGCTTTCGTTTGCTCAAAACGAGCAATCATCGCCGCTAAGTTTTCAGTTTTTTGATTTGCCGTATAAGCATCGAGGATTACATCAGGTAGCACCACCACAAAGTCATCATCACCAACGATTGGTTTGGCACATAAAATGGCATGCCCTAAGCCTTTAGCTTCACCTTGGCGCACATGCATAATGGTTACATCTGCAGGGCAAATAGAGCGAACTTCGTCAAGTAAAGCGCGCTTAACCCTCTTTTCTAGCGTGGCCTCTAGTTCAAAACTGGTATCAAAGTGGTTTTCAATGGCATTTTTAGAGCTATGTGTCACGAGCACTATTTCTTTAATACCCGCCGCCACACATTCATTTACTATGTATTGAATAAGCGGTTTATCAACCAAGGGAAGCATTTCTTTAGGGATTGCCTTAGTCATAGGCAACATACGGGTGCCTAAACCGGCAACAGGAATTACAGCTTTCACAGGTAGTCCTTTAATTTAAGTGAGTACATTTATTTGCAAAAGTAGCATAGCTAAATATATACAGCCTGAATTAGCTAAAAGTAGGTAGAATGAATTATAAAAATTTCAGAAAGTAAAACACCGAGTTGCTAACTCGGTGTTTTAGAAAAGAATATACTAGTTTGATGAAAACTGTTTTTCAGGTAAATTTAGCTTGCGTCGGAAGTAATTCATTACAGTGCAATAGTTTATTAAAAATATAAGGTACACAGTAAAAATAGCAATAAAACCATAAAACATAACATATTCAGGTACCAATAATATTTCACCAACGATCCCCACCGCGGCAAAAGCCGTAGCGATAAAACATATTAAAGTTAATGTCTGAATCGATGAAAAACCTAAACGCTGACAAATATGATGTAAATGCTCACGGTCTGGCTTGAATGGTGACTTTCCATGTTTCACACGGCGCACCATAATCGCAACCATATCCATTAATGGTACCGCAATAAGCCATAAAGCAGTAACAGGCCTTATCATCGGGTTACCTGCTGTTTGACTTGCTCCAATGAGTAACCAAATAACAGTAAAACCTATCATCATGCTACCAGCATCACCCATGAATACTTTACGCTTATGACCAATAAAACCTAAGTTTAATAGTATATAAGGCACCATACATACTACCAATAACAAACATAGATAACTTAAGCTTTGCTCACCAGCTAGTAAAAGTAATATACCAATACTCGCAAAGGTCACTATTGATAAGCCACCTAAAAGGCCGTCAATGCCATCAACCATATTAAACGCATTTATACAGCCAATGACAGCAAGTACAGTTATAAAACCACCAAACATATCAAGCTCAATAGCACCAAAACCAAGTAAATTTCCCAATGTATGTAGTTCTGCATTAGCAAAGTAAATCATCGCTACAGAAATTAGCGCTTGAACTAACATGCGTATTTTTACGCTTAAATCAAAGCGATCATCCAAAGCACCAACAGCTGTTAAACCGCAAATACAAAGCATATACAAATTTGCATGGTTAATCATGTTAGGGTGTGTATAAATATAATTTACTATAGTTATACAAATAGCCACACCACCCACTAATGGTACGTTACCCGTATGCATTTTTCGCCCTGATGGCTTATCTACGAGACCGGCTCTGCGAGCCACCTTACGCATTAAAAACAATACTGCAAAGGCAATAAAAAAGGTAAATAAAAGGTCAATTAACATAAGGTCTCGAAATGGTATTTAAATATATTTAAATTGCGAAAAACAACAACACTACTAACAAGAGAATTAAATCGCTTATAATGATAAACAATTATACTGACTTTGAACAACTTTTATAGCGAAAACCTGTTTTCTATAGCCACATCAACTTACAACTCTATAAGAATAAAATAAAGGTAGGGTTAAGAAATCTGTGTCATTTCAATATTATTAAGAAAGCAGGAGTGGCACATGACTCAAAATTTCGACTTCAACAAAGCATTAGTTAAACTTCAAGCTGATAAAGGTCTTCCTGGTGAAGACGGTGCTATAACACTATTAATCAAACAACTCACCCAAGCGGCTCTTAAAACCGAATTATAGATGCGTCCACAATCTGAGACTAAAATTAACCGTAAAAATGACTTAACCAAAAAAACAGTTAAATCATCCATAGCCTATTAGTGCTTGAAACGCTCGGAGACCGTTCAGGTTCGTTTGAATCTCAGCTAGTTAAAAAGAACCAAACTAAGTTAATGTCTGAAATTAATGAGAAAATTTCATCTATATTTGCTTTAGTTATGATGAGCTATCTAGATATTCGAGACCACATAAAAGATATGTATGCTGTTGAAGTATCAAATGCTACTATCACTGCCATAACAGTTCTAATTTACCCGCTTATCTGGCTTAATACTATTAATTATGAGATTAAAGAAAATGGGCGCTACGTGAGTAAATCTATTTATACCGTACTAGATGTCAATATCGAGGGCCCAAAAAAATCACTTGACTTATATGTCTTTGAAAGTGAGGGCTAACTATTGGTTTCCAATATTAACAGATTTACATAATCGTGGTGTATCCGATATTTTAATTGCCTCTGTTGATGTACTAGAAGGTTTCCTGAAGTAATAGCAACAATCTGTCCTGACGCCAAAGTACAGGAGCGCGTTATTAATCAAATTCGTAATTCGATGAAGTATATCGTTTCAAAGCACAAAAAAGCTTATGACTGACTTGAAACCCGCCTATAAGGTTACCACTAAAGATACAACAGAGCCGCTCTTGACGTCGTAAATGGAGTAATCTGTCGGTTTATTTCAAGTATCCTGATTACGTAGTAGAGCTATTTATAGCACTAATTAGATTGAAGCTGTACATCTTCAGCTTAGGCGACTCTTCAAAACCAAGGGAGCATTCCCTAATAAAAACAGCTTGATGAAATTGTTGTAAACAGTCATATTATATGCATCAAAGAAATGGACAATGCCAATCCATAACTGGAACCTGGCATTGTCGCAATAGCCCATCCATTTAGAAGATAGGTTAGATGGTGTGCTAGACATTTCGCAATTTTGGCTGACACTGAATTCTAAACGCCATCAAAATAAACTGAGTTATTATAGCAAAAAACTGAAATATTTATTATTGACCTAAATTTTTCGCACTAGTGCCAAGAAAATATACTTTAAAAGTTTAACCTGCCTTTTTATTCTTGTAGGCTGTGATAATAGCCTATAAAGCCACTCTAAATTATTTCTTTGAAACCATTCAGGGGCACGCTTCACTCTGTTAGTAAAAACATCATAAGTACCACCAACTCCCATATAAAAAGCTTCAGGGTGAGTACCCATACACTTTTTTATGAAACTTTCTTGCCGTGGTGAACCTAATGCAACTGAAATTATTTTTGCTCCACTTTCCTGTACATTCCGAATTAGTATATTTTCATCTTTAAAATAGCCATCACATGAACCAACAACGTTCACCCCCATATCCTCGGTGAGTTTTTTGACGACCTCATTATGGACATTAGACTTCGCTCCAATTATATAAACAGGAGTTTTATGATTTGAAGCACTTTTCATAAGCTCAAGCCAAAGCTCACAACCTGGTATCCGAACACTGAAACACCCCCTTTTCGACATCAGAAGTGATACCGCGGCACCATCTGGGTAGAGAATAGATGCTGATTTTAGTAGAGCTTTTACATCAGGGTTTTCATGACTAGAAACTACTTTTTCAGCATTTACAGCTATAGCGAAACCTTGAGTGATATTCCCGTTTTGAAGAACAGAGTTAACAGCACTCTCCATGCTTTCATAAGCTGAAATTTCTAAGCCACCGATATTACATGTTTTATTCATACGGTAATAAATACCCTTATGTTCTATACTTTATAATTTTAGCTGGAACACCACCAACAACCGCATATTCAGGAACGTCTTTAGTTACCAAAGAACACGCCCCAACAATCGATCCTTTACCTATTTTAACACCATGTTTTATAACAACATTCCTTCCTATCCATACATCGTCACATATAATAGGTGCCAAACCAAAGAAATCGTCTTGCTCTACCATTGGTATATCAACCCTTTCGTAACTATGTGTGCTTGACAAAATCGATACATTTTGAGCAATCATCACATTATCGCCAATTATCGCACCCTGTATGAAAACATTTTCATTAATCCTAACATTTTTACCTATTTTCAAATTTGAGGCATTAGAAATATAAACTCTATTTTCAAAACGATTTTTATCATGTTTACACAAAATATTCAGAACGTCAGATAAATACCAACACCTTAAACGACTGAACACAGAAATAAACCTTGAATTAGGTAAATTATAAAAAATTAAATAATAGATAAATAATTTAACCTTTAACATAAGAGTCATCAGACAACCTTTAATTTAGTTTTATATGCTTTGGGTGTTTAATAAATAAAATACTATCATCTTCACCACCTTTAGACATTATATTCCCATCAACAACATCAAGAACATATGTCTTACCCAATATCTCAATTGCATCGAAGTGACAAGATGAAAAAATAGATATGTGAGCTAACGCACCTGAAATTAAGCTAGATGTATTTCTTAATTGATCTCTGTTAATAGTTATAAAGTTACTATTGGATATTCTATCGACTAAAACAGAGTAATTTTTATACTCCCTAGGGTGTGGTCGATATACGACAAGTTTTTGAGGCTCTGCTTTTAAAAGCTCTTGAATAAAAAGAACAATTTCATCATAACAAAGGCCCTGTCCAGTAAATATGTAATACTCTCGTCCATCACAGAAATTCTCTATAATTTCATCATCTTCCTTAGTTACTATTAAATCTCTTGATTTAACTTTAATTTTACTAGGGACAACAAAATTAGAACTTTCCATTTTTCTATACCAATAAGAAGAGTAAATAACTAACCACTCTGGCAATAAAGTGCTTTTCCAAACCTGCTCCCCTCCATATGTATATGATTCGTGGTAAGGAGCAAGCAACCCATGCTGATGCTCTATTACTTTTTTATTCAATTCAACAGCCGCACTTATAACCGATGACTTAGTATAAGATGATACGACATTTACTTCGTTTATATTTAACAATCGGATTAAAAAGCTATATATATTTTTTTTTATATAAAAGTCTCTTAATATCAGCTCGACTTTATCAGAAGATAAATTATGATGATTTTTCAAAATACTTAGAAATTCTCTATCAAAATTTTTTAGGTTACTTTTTTTCTTCGTAAAAAGTTTATAAAAATTAAAAAATAAATGGACAATAACATTCTCAAAAATAATACCATGCCTCAAACAATCTAAAATTTTGACACTTTCAAAATTTGAACAATGATACAAAAGAAAGTTATTCCCTATCTCTTTTTGACATATAAACTCATCATTAATCGAGCTTTTACTTACCTTTACTCGAGTAAAAGCACCAAAAAACACTTTTTTTTTATTATTATTAAATAATGCTATACAAATATTTATCAAACTTATGAGTAATGCATATAAATTTTTCAAATATGAACTTGATTTAAACTCCATATCGGTCACATTATCTGGTATGTGTGTTTTGCGAAGTATATGGAACTTTAATAGAGGCCATACCTCCCGCTCTCGTTCAAGGTTATTCTTTAAAATAAAAGTTTCAGCTTCGTTATTCACTTAAGTTCCTTTTCCTAATTTTTTATTCGGTGCTAATAACAGCCCTCTCGATGAGATTATCCCAAGCAAAAAATATAATAATAGACCAACAACGTTACCCATTATAGGTACCATCATACCTATACCCACCAACATTAAAAATGCATTAATTCTAATGAGGTTTATATGAGAAACCATTTCAACCCCCTCATCCTTGCTTGATGTAAATGGCTGAAAAATAAGAAATATAACGAATATAAATCCTAAGCCATACTCAGCAATTAGCGATACAAAAAACAAATCAAAAATAGGCCCTTCAATGTCACTACCGTAACCGATAATTGCACTATCAACATTAAACTGCGTATATACATCTGTGTACATTTTGGACATTAAAGTCCCATATGTTCCAGGGCCTGAGCCTAAAGGAAAATAGTACTCAAATATCTCCATAGCATAATAAAAGATTTTATAACGCACATAACCTTCATTTAGATTAGCTTGAACACTTTCACCTATAAAAAACCAAAGACCTAAAAACACTATGGGAGTTAAAACAATAAGCAGAGTGATACCTAATAACTTTTTTTTACCTTGGCTTTTATATAAAATCGAAATAGAGTAGGCAATTAGAAGAAGCACTAACTCCTTTCGAGAAAAGGTAAGAAAAAGTAAAGTGAAAGCCAATAAAAGTAACAACCAGTATAACTTTGGACTATAAATAAAGTACTTATTATGACCTTTATTATATTTAAAGGACAAAAGCAAAATACTATATAACAGCAGAAAACCAGAGTACAAAACTCGAGAGCCAAAGAACGAGCCTGGAGTGATCCCCCCCAACCCTCTACCGTCTTTAGATAAATCATAAAAAACATTAGGAAATATGTAATCTGTAAAAGTAAAAACCACAGATAAAATCAATACTAAAGTTAAAATTTTAGTAAACTTTTCAAACAAAACAACTCGATCGGTTTGGAATACGTTTGCTGCAATATAAAATACAAAAATATACTTTAATGTTATAAGAGTTTGGAACATATTAAAAATTGGAAGATTATTTTTCCAAACTAAAAAAGCAGAATATAATAAAACAATAACGAGTAAATATATAAATTTTGCCTTTATCGGCTTGCAGAATAAAAGAATAACAAAGGAGAAAATATATATAAATATATATATATGATTAAAGTAACGAAGAAAACCTAACTCCACTATATTTTGACGAGATATAAAAAACAAAAAAACAGTAAAAACTAGTAAGTTAAAATATACTTTAGCTGAAAAAATCAAAATTTATATTCCAAGAAAACACTCACCTCTTTGCTTGATTAACTTATTCTAAAACATAGTTAAGAATAGACACGAGCAACTCTTTTAGTGACACCAACCAATAACTCATAAGGTATCATACCTGCACTCTTTGCTATAATTTCGACTGGTAACTTTGGCCCCCATAAAGTAACCTCATCCAGCTCTTGAACATTATTAACTAACCCGATATCGACACTAATGAGATCCATGGACACAGCCCCTACGATAGGGTAATTTTTTCCATTAATTAATACTGGACAGCCAGGGGATATGGAGCGAGGATAACCATCGGCATATCCAATACCAACAACTGCTAATTTAGTATCATTGTTAGATACCCACTTACCTCCATAACCAACAGGCTCGCCAGCTTTGTGCATTCTGATAGATATAACATATGCTTTGAGCTCCATCACAGGTTTCAACCCGAGATCTTTTCCTATGGAATCAATGAAAGGAGAAACACCGTATAAGGAAAGGCCTAACCGTCCATAATCTTGAAAAGATTTGTATTTACTTAAAAGTCCCGCAGAGTTAGTAATCGAAGTTTTAAATGATTTACTCTGAGGTATACTTTCAAAAAATCTAAGCTGATATAAAGTTCTCTGTAAATCACTTTCAGCTGATGAAAGATGAGTAAACAACCCATCTATTATCACATTTTTATACTGTTTTGATATTATTAATATAGCTTTTTCGATTTCAGATTCACTAAGCCCTAAGCGGTGCATACCACTATCAAACTTTAGCCAACAATTTAACATAGCCTCTTCGGGAAGTGCCGAGAAAAGCTCAAGCTGAAACAGCGAATGAATAACAACTAAAATCCTATGTTCAACAGCCACCAACAAGTCTTCAAGGGAATTTAATCCTGAGAAAATCATGATGGGCTTATTTACACCTTGCTTCCTGAGTGATAATGCTTCAGACAACCTTGCTACAGCAAGTATACTAACACTCTTCTCTATAATTCGAGAAACCTCGTAAGCTCCATGACCATAACCATCAGCTTTAATAACAGCAATTAGCTCAAGTTCCTCACTAGCTTGCTTCTTTATTACTTGAATATTTTCATATATCGAGTTTAAGTTAATTAGGGCAAAAGGCTCTTTCATTTAATATCCAAAATCACTTCAAAAAATACACTTTAATGTTGATAAAACAATATCAATAAATATGATAATGATTGTTAATATAAACGGCAGACGCAGAAACGGCTATTGCTCCGAATAAAAAATAACAACTTTCGCGCAGCAAGTACGCTTTTAACACTTTACATGACACGAATGCAAAGAGAATAATAGCTGCTGATAAGCCGCTAAGCATCGTTGAAAATGCGGAACCCAAAACCCCATATTCTAAAGTTAATAAATATCCTAATGGAATATTAATAATTAAAGCAGATACAAACCCGAACATCTTATACTTTCCAGTTTTCTCTTCAAGAGATAATATATTCGTAAAAAGTATATATAGTGTATTTGATAAAAAGCTAAGGCTGAGAACAATAAATACCGCGTAATTAAATTCAATATTTGAGTCAAATACAAGCCTGAACATAATTGGTAGTAAAAGTATGCAAATAATAAAAACAGTAAAATTAATCAGCATTAACTTTACTGTTTCTTCTTTCATTCTATGAATAGCTGAATATCCTTCAGCTGCATAGTGGTATAGTAATTTTGGCATGTAAGACTTATTCATAGCTAGAATAATTATCTGTATTGAACCTGCTATAAGAAAGATTGATGAATAATTAGCTAAATCTTGCATACTTAACAATGATGTTATATAAATTTTGTCGACCATTGCATTTATAATCGCAAATACACTTACAGGTAAAATTACAATACAATACTTAGTAATCTTAAGGTATTTTGCAGTGTCAAATATTTTCAATTCTTTAAAAAAAACAACTAAGCCAAACTGCTTACTAACAATAGCAACCGAAATTATAAAGTTTAATGCGAGTATAGTATTTAGGTAATGATTAATGCTTTTAAACAAATAAATCGAAATAATTGCCGATATAAATTTAATAAAAAAATACCCTAAATAAACCTTTACGTATGCAATTTTTTTAAAGCTTAGACGGTAAGATAATAATGTTATATTGATAAAATATTCAAAAAAAACTATTGCACACATTTTTGTAATATGACTTTTTAAAGAAATCATCTCAAAGAGTAAATTGTCATTTATTATCGAAAGAATTAATGTAACTAACGTAAATAACAAATACCCTGTAAATGCGACATGGATACTATTAACAAACAACCTATTTTTATCATCATCATGACTTTGATTATAAAAAATAGAATATGATGATTCACTTGAAAGGCTTATTAGCGGTACAAGGGATGTAAGTAAAACTAAACACAACACAAATGAACCATAAGTTTCTACATCTAATATATGTGAAGCTATTGGCATTAAAAAGAACTGCAGCCCTTTAACAAAAACATCTGTAAACAGGTATAAAAAAGATGGCTGCATTAATTTTTTTCTGATGTGAAGCATATTTAAAACTTCATAAGAACATTTTGCATTTTTAATATATTTAGTTTTACAGCTGGATGTACATTTCCAGCGCTATAATCAAATGTAATTCCGAGTAAATCTTGGATATCTGAGGTATCTTTATTTAAATCCGACTTTAGCTTAGAAAAACTGCTTGAATTCACCCAGTTTTCATAATTCATAACTCCATTTCCTCGTATAACAAAGTTACTCATTGCCCAATACTTTCTATAAACAGCTGATAAATAATTGTTTTTTTCCAACAAAGTTGGCTTAAAATCTTGACCTTGTATATCTGCAAGTTCAGGTAAACGCTTAGTTATAAACTCCTGAAACATACTTCTATTAAGAAGCTCGTCCTCATTGAATTGTTGGACGGTATCAAGAAAGAAAGGTGTATAAATGCTGTATGATTTTTTTTGACCTAAAAAACTCTCAAACGCACCTTTATCGTTATTGCGACCCAAACCGAATGTTGCATAGTTTAATAGCTTCTCTGACTTAGATAAATGCTTAAATTCATCATAAAAGCTTTCTATCTCAGCTACAGACTCGTCAAATTCATCCTCACTAAAAAAAGGACTGAAGCCAGATCTTGAAACCTTTGGCTTAAACTCGAGAGGTATTCCCGTTAATGAATTAATTGCCTTTTTAAACTTAGACGCACAAGGTTTTGTGCTTAATAAAGACTGATATAATAAGGTGTGCTCGATTAGGTTTTCACGTTTAATTGAGTCATATAAAGGTGATGCCCCTACTATGAAACCACTTGCTCCGGTTACTAAAGTATTTGATTTAATATCATCCACATTAGCAATTTTAAATATTTGAGAGCCTATTTCTGGAGCTAATTGACACTCTAAGTCTAACTGCTTTTTTATGGGGATAGAGTCATATCGTAACGTTTTTCTTTCTATATTAAAGTAGCTAGCTATCTTATTTGCACTTTTAAAGTCGTTAGATAATAGAAGCTTTCTTGGCTTTTCAATGCCTATTGTGAAACCTTCTATATTCATATTATTTTTTTTCGCATAATGAGGTATAACCCTTGAGTCTAAACCTCCGCTAATACCTACCGCAAATGAACTTTCATTTGGATTGAGTTTTTTTATAGTCCCTAATGCGTTATTGAACGTATCGTCAATTAGATCTAACTTTTCTTCATAAGATAAAGTATTCTGCTTATAATGAAAGGACCAATACCTATTAACTTTTTCACTGCTATTATTAAAATCAACTGTCACTATTGAGGCTGCTGGAACAGTTTTAACCCCTTTCATAATCGTTTTATTATTCAGACCGGTAAAGAACATTATCTGTTGTTTTAAAACTGTGACGTCGATATCTTTTATACCATATGAAAGACCATCTTTCATTTCCCAGAAATCATCACTAATTAGTAATTGTCCATCCTTAAAACAATAAAATATATTTTGCTTTCCTGGTCTATCAGACAATAACTTAACCTCAGCAGTTTGAGGGTTGCTGAGTATAATTGTGAAGTTCCCCATAAGCTTGCTTAAATAGGCATCATCACTATGAACTAAAGCTTTTATAGTGGAGAGCTCGTCTTCTAAATATAAGTCTCCAAATATATGATATGAGTAATTTACACCGTCTATTTGAGTTTTTCTAGGCAAAGAATACTGAACTTCTTTATTAATTGTGAATAACATTAACTATTTTCCAAAAATTAAACTGATTAAAATATAAATTTATACTCATAAGTTAGCGATAGTGCATTCTATGTATTAAGAGAATTCAGCTAACACTTCCGCAACCTTAAAATCGATTATAGTATCAATATCAATAGACCTCTCTATGGGCATAATGTACGCTTTAACATGTTCATTATAATAAATCCCTTTATTCTCAGTAAAGGAATTCAAGCTATAGGCATATAAAGAGCCATTTAATCGAAAATATTCTGGAAGATCTTGTGAGCGTTTTTGAAATGATGATTTAGGAAAGAATTCACCCATATTTAAATCAACAGGTAAACTATTAGCCCAAAGAGGGCTATGTTCACAAGGGCACACAGAGACAACGCCTTGAATACTATCATCGCTTGCAAGGGTTTCAATCGCTCCATCTATGTCCCTAGGAGTCCTTAAAGGAGATGTGGGTTGAAGAACTACTATATAGTCGTAAATATCAGCAACTTGCCCTATCGCATGTAATATAACATCATTACTACTAGCATAGTCACTAGCTAGCTCTGAAGGTCTCATAAATGGCACCTCAGCCCCAGACTCAACGGCCACTTCACCTATAGTTTCGCAATCAGTGCTAACAATGACCTTGTCTATATAGCTAGAGCCTGTTGCAGCCAAAATTGACCAAGTAATTAATGGTCGACCTTTAAATTCCTTAATATTTTTCATAGGAAGCCGCTTACTTCCGCCACGTGCAGGAATAATTGCCAATACTTTTTTACTCTTAATCATTTTATATTCCTAAAGTATTGATATCTAACTGCGCTTTTTTAAAATCATCGTGACGCCCTACATCTAACCAATACTCGTGAATGGGAAACTTCAGTGTTTTGAAACCTTCGCCCTGTTTTCTTTCAAACAATGTTGGCATGTCTAAATATTCATTGTTAGGCAATGAAGCAATAATTTCATTTGAAATAATATAGATACCTGCATTTACAAAATAGCGATATGTAGGTTTCTCTACCATTGCTGTAATATTATGCCCTTCACCTTCGATGACGCCAAACGGTATTTTAATTTCGTAATCACGAACACACATCGTTGCATCACTTTCTTGCTTAACATGAAAATCAAGCACTTTACTGAAATCTACATTAGTTAAGATATCACCATTAATCATAATTAAAGGTTGTTTAGGCAAACTATCAGGTAATAATGAGAGTGCACCGCCTGTTCCAAGCGGGTTTTCTTCATGTACATAAGTAATTTCAACTTCAAATTTATCACCATTACCAAAGTAATCCATAATAACTTCTGGTAAGTAGTGAGTAGATATATAAAACTTATAAAAACCATAGCTTTTAAAGTTATTTATTAACGTCTCAAGCATTGGTTTACCACCAACCTCAAGCATTGGTTTTGGGCAACTGTCTGTCAAAGGACGCAACCTTGTGCCAAACCCTCCAGCCATAATAAAAACAGGATTTTCACGTTTTTCAATAGACAGTGTTTCATGAAGCGTTTTTAAACCTACCAATTGATTATTATCATCTACTATTGGCAGAGACAGTATTTTACGCGATTGCATCAAGAGTTTTAGTTCATTACTACTTAATGATGCATTTGCACTTACAGGCTTAGAGTTCATGACTTCTTTTACTGGGGCGCTCAATTCAACCCCTTTAAGTATACCTCTTCGTACATCCCCATCAGTAACCATACCGACCAGTTTATTATCATCAACTACCAAGGCTACCCTCAACGCTTCTTTGTCAATAACTTTTAGTGCATCTTTGATTGAAATTGTTGAATCAATTATCACTTTTTCCCAGTTAGTTGTCATTTATTACACCTAATCCTTTAATCACGGTTCGTGCACCATATACCATTGAGTTTTCTCGGATTGACTTAGTTATATTAGAGCCAACACCTACTATCGTATTTCGCCCTATAGATACATTATTAATTATATTTGCACCTGTTGCTACGTGTACGTTATCTTCGATGACAACCTGTCCACTTAACGTTGTACCTGGAGCAAGGTGGCTATGAGCGCCAATTATACAATCATGATCAATTGAGGCTGAGGTGTTGACTATGGTATTTTCGCCAATCTCACTACCAATATTAATCACCGCGTTATTCATAATTTGCGCACCTTTAGCAAGTACAGCATAATCTGACACTAACGCAGAATCAGCAATGACAGTTGCAAATGTATAACCTAACTCACAAAAACGCGTATAAACTTTCTTTCTCAACGCTTGACGCGGCATAGCGCCAATACCATTAACTAATAACACCTTATCAACTGAAAACCTTAATACGTCATCATCCTGTGTATAGTGCTTTACAGAATCAAAAATCACATGACCAGCTAAGATATCCGGCGCTACAACACCTAATAAAGTTTTTTTCTGCTTAATTAATATTTCAGCAAGGGCAGCTGCATGCCCACCGGCGCCGATAACTAAATACCCCGGCTTACTCATCAATCAAGTCGCCAGCTTTATAACTTTTGTCGCTTGGTTTACTTAAATAATGCCAGAAATTTATTGGGTTAATGCCATTTCCTGGGCGCTTTACTGCAAGGTTTTCCTCACTAAATAATTCACCAGCAATAATTGTACTTGCCGCTACAAGACTTTTACGCGCCACGCTTTTATTTTTTACTTCTGATGGTCGAGGCCCTTTAATACCATCTCCCAGTACTTTTTCAACCGTACGAATACCATCAACCATGGCTTTTAATTCTTTTGGGTCAAGGGACGCTTTATGATCAGGCCCTGTCAAACTTTTATCAACCGTGAAGTGCTTTTCAATTAAAACAGCACCTTTGGCAACAGCAGCAATAGGAACTACAATGCCGGCACTATGATCTGAGTATCCCACTTCGAGTTTAAACGCATCTTTCATAGTGTCCATAGCATTTAAATTTATATCATTAAATGGCGCCGGGTATTCGGTTGTACAATGTAAAAGCGTTACTTTCTCTTTTAGTAATTGCTTACCATGTTCTGAAAAGTATGCCGCTTGAAGTGCTTCATCTGTTGGCTTACCTTCAGAATTTAAATAACCGTAGGCAATCACTGATAAAACTTGTTCTATTTCAGAAAGCGTTGCCATACCTGTTGATACTATCAAATCACAGCCAGTTCTTGCGTGTTCAAGCACTAATGGTGCGTTAGTAATTTCACCTGATGGCAGCTTCAATCGAGTTATACCTAAATCATCAACTAAAAATGAAAGGCTTTCTGAGTCAAAAGCTGTAGAAAGAAACTCAATACCTAAATCATTACAGTATTTAACTAACTTATGGTGTGTTTCGTAGCTCAACTCTAAGCGCTTTAACATTGAGAACTGAGATTCTTTTTGACCACTATTAGTAACTTGATACTCTGCTTGCTCAGCTTGTTCAGTTACTAAATTTTTAGCTTTAAATGTCTGAAATTTAACTATATCGGCACCTGCTTTATGAGCAGCGTCAACAAGTGAAAAAGCTAAATCGTCACTGCCATTATGATTAACACCAGCTTCTGCAATAATTAATGTCATAGAGGGTCTCACTTTAAATCGTAAAAAGATTTACTCGGCTCAAATTCTAGGAGTTTGAGCATTTGAATTACTTGAGCACTTGCATTGCCAGCACCGTATGGGTTTATTATTTTCTCCCCAGGTGTTTTATAGCTACCTGTAACAGCCATCTTTATGGCTTCCGTTATTGACTCTTTTGTAGCTGAACAGCTAAGTACACTTTTAGCTGCTAAACGGCCTTTTTGTCTTACACCTATATTTACCGTAGGAACATTAAATGCTGGCACTTCAATGATGCCACTAGAGGAATTACCAATAACAACAGCGGCATTTTTTACCGTGCTCAAGTAGCGTTTTTGCCCCAATGAAGGTATTGCACATACTCTATTAGGATGTTGTTTAGCATAGTTTTCAAGTATTGGAATGATACGGCGTCCACCATCATCGGCATTTGGATAAGTTAAAATAACTTGATGATCTTT
This sequence comes from Pseudoalteromonas issachenkonii, assembly GCF_002310795.1. Classification (NCBI taxonomy): domain Bacteria; kingdom Pseudomonadati; phylum Pseudomonadota; class Gammaproteobacteria; order Alteromonadales; family Pseudoalteromonadaceae; genus Pseudoalteromonas; species Pseudoalteromonas issachenkonii. The sequence goes on along the minus strand of NZ_CP011030.1, from coordinate 525,501 downwards.
AAATTCATCTAATGCATTAAGTAATGCAATAAAGCTTTGCTCTGGAGACTCTTCACCTAGCGTTACTGGATGATAGGTAACGAGAAAGTAAGGCTGTTTTAAATTAAAATTTAATGAGTTACCAATTTCATTTACGCTCATAAAGTCACTACGTGCTAAATGATCTAGGCCAATTGCACCTATGTTTTTAACTCGTTCAGGTACTTCACCTAGTTGTATCACACGTTGGCGATACTCCTCAGTGGAAGTTCCGTGTAAATAGCTCAGCTTTGTAATGGCATGGCGAATAGCGTCATCATAGGCACCTTCAGTTATTTCTCCACCATGTAGATGCAAAATAGGAATACGCAGTATCATCGCAGTTTGTGCAGCCGCTAGTGCTTCAAAACGATCACCTAAAATAACCAGTGCATCTGGCTTTAATCGACTTAACGCATCTGTGAATCCAAGCACACCAAGCCCCATACTTTTAGCGGTACCGACGGCCGTATCTGATGAGAGTAAAATTTCTATTTTTTCATCTATGGTAAAACCATCTTGCTCTATTTGTTTATAAGTTTCACCAAACTCAGATGATAAATGCATGCCTGAAACTAATAGCTGTAATGTAAGCTCTGGATCACTTTGAATATCTTTTAAAAGCCAGTACAGTAGCCCATACTCTGCTCGGGTACCTGTAAATACAGCTATTTTTTTTGTCATTATAACTTGCCTAAACTTTTAACTGGAGAGCTTGGTATATTAACTAAGTGAGCCTCAACAAACTCTGAATGGCTTAAATCGCCTCTCAATGCATTTTCAAACATAGGTAAACGATGCATTAATTGCCATATTGGTCTTGTCATTACACCATCAGCATTCGTTTGCTTTAGTAGTTTTTCTCGCTCAGTGTAGTTTGGGCAAATAATTGCATTTAGCCAATAGTTTGATTTTGCATAACTTGGCTCAGTTACAAATTTAAAATCTGAGCCATTAAAAAATTCTGAATATTGATTCGCAAGCTGGCGTTTATTATCGATAAATGCGACTAAGCTTTCCATTTGGGCACAACCAAGTGCTGCGTTTAAGTTAGGCATGCGATAGTTAAAACCTGCTTCATCATGAAAAAATTCATACGGATGAGGCACTTTTGCAGTAGTGGTTATATGTTTTGTATGCTGCCCTGTCATTAGAGTTTTACATAAAACCATACCGCCACCACCGGTGGTAACAATTTTATTACCATTAAAGCTAATAGCACCAAAATCTCCTAAAGTACCTGTGTGCTTACCTTTATAAAAAGAGCCAAGGCTTTCTGCAGCATCTTCTACTAAAACAATCTGCCACTCATTACATACTCTAACTAACTCATCAAGCTCAACAGGATGGCCAAATGTATGCATTGGCACGACGGCCTGAATACGCTGTTTTGTTTCTTTGTGTACAGGACCCGTTTCGGTTAGTACCGCATGCTGCTCTAAAAATGTAGACAATGCTTTAGGGCATAAACCTAAGCTAACAGGTGATACATCAACAAATGCGGGCTCTGCTCCCATATGATGTACTGCATTACAGGTAGCTACAAATGTAAGCGCTTGCGTAATAACTATATCGTTACTTTTAACTCCCGCCATATATAAGGCTGTATGTAATGCAGCCGTGCCATTTACAGTAGCAACCGCTTTTGCGGTTTCGGTGTAAGTTTCAATATGTTTTTCAAAGTCATCTACAAACTTACCAACGCTTGAAACAAATGTACTGTTTATAGTTTCGGATACATACTTTTGTTCGTTACCTGAAAAAGTAGGTGCGTGCAGAGGAATAAACTCGTTAGTTTGGTAAAGATCTTTTATAAATGAAACAAGCTGTTTAGTCATGATATATCTGCCTAATTACATTTTACCATCAAGGTATTTGCCCGTTTCTTTATGCCCAAAATCGGGAAGCATTTTAAAGAAAAGTGAGACAATTTCATCTTTTGTCCAATTTTTATCTGCTTTCATTTGAGTGATTCTTTCTTCAAATTCAGATAATAATGCTTGCTCAAAGATTGCATCATTTTTAATAATGCCTAAATTTTCAAAGCGTTCCATGTCTAATATTTCACTATCAGTGAAAAACTCTTCAAAGTCTTTTTCACCCGTGGTGTCACTTTCAGTAAACAGACATGGCCACTTCCCTTGAGCTGGTAGAGTTTTTACTAACTCACGTGCTTCGTCTTCCGTTTTACATAAAACAGGCTCAAAGCCACGTTCTTCAAGATACTTAACAGCGATGTCAGCGAAAGTAATTAAATGCAGGGCTTCACTGAGCTTTGGAAAGAAAATATCTCTATTTTCACCGAAAATACACGACATTAAACATAATTCGCCAGACTCCTGAGGGGTAACAAAATAGCGTTTTATATCACTAGGCGCGACAATTGGTTGTTGCTTTTGAATGCGTTGGTTAAAGCCATGTAATAATGAACCATCAGAAAAAGCAACGTTTGCGAATCGCGCAGTAGAAATAGCGATTTTTTCGCTTTTACGCATTAAAAACATTTCCATTATGCGCTTTGAGGCCCCCATCATATTAACTGGGTTAGCTGCTTTATCGGTAGACACACAGAAATATTTTTTTGCCCCGCAATCAATCGATTGTTGAATTGTTTTATCCGTGTTAAATACATTTACGTCAATCATACGCATTAATGTAAATGGGTCTTTTTCACTGCGCACATGCTTAAGTGCAGAAAGATTCAATACATAGTCATATTGCCCATCAGCTTTTATAAATGCATCATACTCAACTGAACCAATATCGAGCGCAAAAGTTTGAAAGTCGCCCTCTATATACCCAAAAGAGCTACGCACATCTCGTACTAACTCTACCATGTTATTTTCGCTAATATCGACAACATGAAGCTTCGCAGGATTACGCTTAAATATTTCCTTTGTAACTGCTTGGCCTATTGAGCCGGCTCCACCAAGCACTAAAAATCGCGACTCAGATACTCTTTTCTGAAGTTCATTTTCTTCTTTATTAATATCATGATTGAAAAGCGTTTTGCTACGACCTATTAAATTTAAAATAGAGCTCATATTATCCCCATATACCTTTTGTATCTATTAAATACTCTGCTTTTAAGTCAGTATTTATAAATTCTTTATGATCAACTAATAGTAAATGAATGTCCGCATTTTCTTTTGCATTCTCTAAGGTAGATAAATTAAATGCTGAAATGCTACTCGGCAGTTTATTTATATTAGGTTCAATTGCTATGACAGGGCCCGAATGCATTGCTGCAATTTTGTTTGTAATATTTAATGCAGGACTTTCTCGTAAATCATCGATATCTGGTTTAAAAGCCAAGCCATAACAGGCAACGATTACATCTTTTGCTGTTTTAGTTGGGTTAGCTTGTAAAAAATCAGCAATTGCTAACTTAACTTTATTAATTACCCATTCTGGCTTAGCATCGTTTACTTTACGGGCAGTATGAATAATTTGTGCCTGTTCAGGGGTTTTACTAACAATAAACCAAGGGTCAACTGCGATACAGTGCCCGCCAACTCCGGGACCAGGTTGTAAAATATTAATACGTGGATGGCGGTTAGCAAGCGATATAAGCTCCCACACGTCTATATCTAGTTTATCACAAATTATTGAAAGCTCATTAGCAAATGCAATTTGTACATCGCGGCATGAGTTTTCAGTTAATTTTGCCATTTCGGCTGTACGGGCATTTGTTATTACACATTCACCTTGTACAAATGTCTTGTAAAGCTCAACAGACCTTGCAGAACATTTAGCAGTAATACCACCTATCACACGATCGTTTTCTACTAACTCGCGAACTACATGACCTGGTAATACACGTTCAGGGCAATGCGCTATATTTACATCTATATTTATATCTGTATAACTACTTTCAGGCCCCGGAAATGTTAAGTCTGGCCTCGCAGCAGCTAACCACACAGCCATTTGCTCAGTAGCACCAACAGGGGATGTAGACTCTAGTATTACTAAGTCACCTTTTTTAAGTACTGGCGAAATAGCTTCACTGGCTTTTTTGATATAACTTAAATCAGGCTCAGGTATTGCTGAATCACTTTCTTTATTTAGAGTGCTTTTAAACGGTGTTGGTACGGCTATTAAAAAAGCATCCGCCGGTTCAGGTACAGTTGTTGCTTTTAAATACCCTTCAGTAACTGCAGCATGAACAATCATATCTAGATCAGGTTCTACTATATGTATTTCACCACGGTTAATTGTATCTACCGCATGTTGATTTACATCAACCCCTATTACTTTTATTTTTCGTGATGCGAACATTGCTGCGGTTGGTAAGCCAATATAGCCCAAACCAACAACTGAAATCGTATTAAATGGCATGATAATCCTTGTGAATGCAACTGAAATCGTATTAAATCTAGGTTCTAGGTTCTAGGTTCTAGGTTCTAGGTTCTAGGTTCTAGGTTCTAGGTTCTAGGTTCTACAAAATTCTAATCTTAAATTTTTGATGCAAGCATTGCTTATATTTTTATAGCTTGCGAATCTATTCTCTATAGTATTGTGACGCGATATAAAATCGCTGCTACTAATTAATCTTTTGCTAAAATATCGCAAATACGTTGACACGCTTTACCGTCACCGTATGGGTTATGAGCGCGGCTCATTGTTTTATATGATTCATCATTAGTTAAAAGTTCATTTAATGCTGAGGTTATTTTAGCTACATCAGTACCCACTAATTTAACTGTACCCGCATTTACTGCTTCAGGGCGTTCAGTGGTATCACGCATAACAAGCACAGGTTTACCCAGGCTAGGCGCCTCCTCTTGAATGCCACCAGAATCAGTTAAAATAATATGAGAGCGATTCATTAAATATACAAATGGTAAGTATTGCTGAGGCTCAATTAAGTTTACGTTATCTACACTTTTTAGAATACGCTTTACTGGCTCTTGTACATTTGGGTTTAAATGCACAGGATAAAGAATTTGGCAATCTGGATGCGCTTGAGCTGTCTGTGCCAATGCCTCACAAATTCGCTCAAACCCACCACCAAAACTTTCACGGCGATGCCCTGTAACTAAAATGAGTTTTTTGTTTTCATCAAGCATTGGGAATTGTCTAGCTAAGGTGTTTCTCAATTTGGCATTATCTTCTATTTGTTGCTTAACAAGTAAAAGTGCATCTATAACCGTATTACCGGTTACCGATATATTCTCAGCTGCATAGTTCTCTTTCAACAAGTTAGCTTTAGAGTTTTCGGTTGGTGAAAAGTGATACTTTGCAAGTGCGCCCGTTAATTTACGATTGCCTTCTTCTGGCCACGGTGAGTAAATATTCCCTGTACGCAGGCCGGCTTCAACATGTCCGACTGTTATTTGCTCATAATATGCAGCTAAACTTGCAGCAAAAGTGGTAGCAGTATCACCATGCACTAGCACTACATCGGGCTTAAACTCTTTAAGTACAGGAGTAAGCTCTAGTAAAATACGGCTCGTTACATCAGGCAGTGTTTGCCCAGCTCTCATTAAATTTAAGTCGTAATCAGGAGTGATTTCAAATAAATCTAAGACTTGATCAAGCATTTCACGATGCTGCGCCGTCACACATACCTTTACCTCAAAACGATTATCACTATTAAGTGCATGTACTAACGGAGCCATTTTAATAGCTTCTGGGCGAGTGCCAAATACAGTTAAAACTTTCACTTTAAATCCTTACTTTATGAATAACTCGAATTATATGAACTATTAAGCTTTTAACTATTTTTTATTCATAAAATATCTAATGAGTACCAACATTACACTTAACGTACCACCTAACAAAAAACCCGAAACACATATTAACGCTCTTTTGGGCTTAAACTTCTGCTCAGGCACTATTGCAGGGTCAATGGTTTTAAAAACATATTCATCACGCACATTTGCAAACATAATTGTTTTTGTTTGTTCTTCAACTAATTTATATAGTACAGCACGAATATCAGCTATTTTAGTTTGCTCTAGTTGCTGAGTTAAAAAGTCGTTACTTTTATTTGCCTCTAATACGTCGCGCTGTTTCATGGTCGCGTTTATATCTTGTATTAACCAGTTCACCCATTGTTGTGCTATGTAAGGCGATACATGCTCTATAGCAATTTTAACCATACCAGTTTCTTTATCTTTATTTGCACTAATAATTTTACTAAATTCTTTATAAGCCTCTTGCATTGAAGGCCGTGGTTTAAAAGGCAATTCAACTTCGCGAATCCATTTATTTTGCTCTGCAATATAAAGCTCTTCGTTATAAATAACCGTATTAGTTTCACGGTTCCACGATTTAGCCGCCATTAAGTCGGGCAGTATATTGTGTTTTTTAATAAAGTCGCTGGTAAATTTGCGCGACTTTAGTACCTCAAGCGCCATTTGCGTTTTATCAACCCCGCCACCTGAACCTAAGTTAACTCCTGCTAAACTTGCTAAGCCACCAAACTGGCCGGCTAATGCACCTAAACCACCCGCTTTATCTTGTTCAGCAGGGGCAAGTAACGCCTCAGACTTATAAATATTTGGCTGATTAATGGCATAAAAAACAGATGCAACAGCAAATAAGGTGGTTATAGCAATAATGATCCATTTACCTTGCCAAATTGCGGTAAATAGTTCGCGTAGATCTATTTCGTCGTCAGCAATGTTGTTTTGCACTGGTGTATTTGCTTGATTTAGGTTGTTTGAGTTGTTTTCCATTTAAATCTCATAAGTTCAGCTATCAGCTATCAGCTATCAGCTATCAGCTATCAGCTATCAGCTATCAGCTATCAGCTATCAGCTATCAGCTATCAGCTATCAGCTATCAGCTATCAGCTATCAGCTATCAGCTATCAGCTATCAGCTATCAGCTATCAGCTATCAGCTATCAGCTATCAGCTATCAGCTATCAGCTATCAGCTATCAGCTATCAGCTATCAGCTATCAGCTATCAGCTATCAGCTATCAGCTATCAGCTATCAGCTATCAGCTATCAGCTATCAGCTATCAGCTATCAGCTATCAGCTATCAGCTATCAGCTATCAGCTATCAGCTATCAGCTATCAGCTATCAGCTATCAGCTATCAGCTATCAGCTATCAGCTATCAGCTATCAGCTATCAGCTATCAGCTATCAGCTATCAGCTATCAGCTATCAGCTATCAGCTATCAGCTATCAGCTATCAGCTATCAGCTATCAGCTATCAGCTATCAGCTATCAGCTATCAGCTATCAGCTATCAGCTATCAGCTATCAGCTATCAGCTATCAGCTATCAGCTATCAGCTATCAGCTATCAGCTATCAGCTATCAGCTATCAGCTATCAGCTATCAGCTATCAGCTATCAGCTATCAGCTATCAGCTATCAGCTATCAGCTATCAGCTATCAGCTATCAGCTATCAGCTATCAGCTATCAGCTATCAGCTATCAAAAATTGAATAACTAGAACATTAGGTCAAGTTATTGTTTTAGGTTTTAGGAACTTTAGCTCGTCCCTCGTAACACCAAACCTGCTACTACATTTGCGCGGCATAAAGCCCCGTTTACAAAACCATTTTGAACCACAGAGTACACCGAGGCGCTGCGCGCTACACAGAGAAGAAAAGCTTATATTGATAAAAGCCTTTAACTTTGATCTCTTCCTCTGTGTTCTCTTTACCCTCTGTGGTGAATAAAATCACTAACAGACGCGACATAAAGTCGCTGCTACATAAGCGCGGGATAAACCCGCGCTACATTATATTAAATACCGCTTATGGCTGCTACTGCTACACCTAGTTGATATAGAATCTGTGTTGCGGTGCTCCAAAGCGTTAACTTATCCATATGGCCTGCATCTAGTGGGACAACAATGGTATCGCCTGGTTCAAGTTGGTTTGAGTTATTAACTGCAAACCAGTTGCCGGTATTTGGTATTTTTACTGAGCCGTTGGCTTTTATTATGTAAATACGGTCATCAGCAGCGCGCTCTTTTAAACCACCGCTTAGGTCTATGTATTCGTCTACGCTGATACCTTCTTTGTAAAGGTGCGAGGTAGAGTAATTAACCTCACCTATTACGCTAATTGAGTCGCGTTCACTCGGCACATAAAGCACATCGCCATCTTGCAGTACTAAGTTTTGCTGATTGTTAACAATAAGCGGTAAATCTATAACTAAACGGCCTACGGCATCTACGTTTGCTAAATCCTTCAAAAGCTTATTCATTTCATCGTAAGTAAGTGTGTTGCTACTTACTGAGCTTTGGAAGCTTTTTGATGCTATATCACGGCGAAGCTCGGTAGATAAACGCGCTAGCTGTTGTTGCTCTTGCTTTTTAATCGACTGACGAGTAAATACAGCGGCATTGGTTGCAGCAAACTCAGAAAAGCCACCGGCGCGCTCAAGTAAGTTACTTAAGGTTTCGCCACGACGAATGGTATAAGTACCCGGAAATTTAAGCTCACCTTTAAGCTCTACTTTTAAGTTTTCTTGCCAATTTGGTATAGCAAATATATTTACGCTGTCTTTACTTTGTAATGAAATATTAGATGCTGTTTTACCTTGCATGGCGCTTTTAAGGTCAAACTTAATATGCTCAATGTTTGATACATCTTTATTGGCAATTCTTGTTACTTCTGCTTGTTGTGTATAAGCCGACTCTAACAAGCCACCCGCTGCAGTAATTAGGTCTTTTACTTCACCGCCTTCCATTAACGGGTAAATGCCTGGGTACATTACACTGCCGCTAATTTCCACTATTTGCATCGCCTGCATTACACCAGCCTGCTGCTCTAACTTGGCAATTACCGGTTTAAGTAAATTATGGCGGCTGAACAAGGCATAGCTTTTTGCATCTTCTTCTTGTTCTTTTAGCTTTTTCTCAAGCATTTGCGACATGCTTAAGTTTGGGTTTACCTCTTCAAACTCTGACTTTTTAGTCGCCACACCAACGTATTTTTCAAACTCTTTTTGTTGGTATTCATGCCAAAGCTCTGCTTTGCGCTGTTGGTCTTGCTGCTCTTTAGTTAACGCTAAATTTGCAAGCGCTATATCTTCTAATGCTTTTTCTTCAAAACGACTGAATACAATAATTTTATCGTTAGGGTTAAGTGGTAAGTTGTTCTCAGTATTTTTTGTAATGGCTTTTGCTAAATCGAACTGATGAATTTCAATATCACCATTTACGTTGGTTTCGCGCACCACTAGTGCATAATCTAAATCGGCCTGTGGTAGTAAGTCACCACGTACTGAGCCTAATATGTCTGAAATACGTTTACCCTTGTACCACTGGTAATTACCTGGGCGTACTACAGCACCAATTAAACTAATTGAAGTTTGGTATTGCTCACCAATGGCACTAAAACGAATACGATCGCCATCTTTTGGAATGTAGTTAACTTGCTCTTTGCTAAAATCTACCGAAAGCACTTCTTTATGTTGGTTATTAAAACGTTCAACTATCACGCTTTTAGCGTAAGCATTTGGCTTGATGCCGCCCGCCATTTTTAATAATTGTTCTGCCGTTTCGCCTTTTTTAAGCTCAAAAATAGCAGGGCGTTTTACTAAACCATCAACGGTTACTTGCTCGCCAACCGACGGTATAAATACCACGTCACCCGGCTTTAAAATAATATCGTTACTGCTATCACCGCGAATAAGTAAATCGTATAAATCAAAGTTAGTAACAACCTTACCACCGCGTTTTACTTGAATATTGCGCAGTGAGGCAATATCAGACACGCCACCACTTACAAATAATGCATGCGACACTGTAGTCAATGACGACACACTATAGCTACCTGGTTTGTATGCTTCACCCAATACTAAAATACGAATACTGCGAAGTTTACCAAGCGATACGAACGCTTTAACACCTATAATCTCTTGTTCAACTTTTACTTTTATTAACTCTTTAACTTCAGCAAAGGTTAAACCAGCTACCTGAACAGGACTTAAGTCGGGAATGTTAATACGTCCTTCCCTATCAACGATGACTTCGTAGCTTGCGCTTTCTTTACCGTAAAAGTTGATTAATAGCTGATCGCCACGCCCCACTAAATACGTATCGGGTACTGCGGCGTTTTCGTTGGGCATGAATGTGGTGGGTTCGCCGGCAAATAAGTCATAACCGAATGGTTTTACCGTGTTATCTTCGGGCTTAAAGCGTTCTTCATCTGTAAAAGCTTGTTCGTCGGCGGTATTACGCTCACCTACTGTGGGTTTATCTTGTTCGTTATTTTTGCCAGTGGCATTGCCTGCACCTTCAAGGCTTGAAATATCTACGCCATATTGCTTTGCAAGTGCCTGCTGTTGAGACTTAGGCAACTTTTGAAACTGCTCTAGTTGAGCGGCTGTTGGCGCAAATGCTAATGTGCTAAAGCTACATATAAGTACAAAAGCACTTAATAAATGTTTAATAACGTTCACGAGTAGGTATTTCCCTAGGTCTACAACCAAAATTGTTGGGTATCATACATTATTTATGAGCAAATAAAAAAGGGACTTTAGCCCCTTTCATAGTTTTATTACAATTAATTTACTACTTGATGTTAAAAGCTGTAAACCAATGTTAATGAGGTCTCAGTGTCGGTTGCTTCTTTGTCATCAGCCACATCTGAGTTGTTGATGATATTGTAGGCTACTTTCATTTGTAATGAGCCATTAATTTTAGTAAGTAGCGCAGTTTCTGAGCGAGTTTTGGTATTGGTATCACCATATTCTACCGATACTAACTGGGTAAAACGCGCGTTGTCTGAAATTTTCCAGCTAAAGTCTAATTTACCTAAAGCAATTACTTCGCCTTCGTATTCACCCGCTAGTGAGTTGCCGTTTTCATCAACCTCTTCGCTTACATCTGGGTATTTAAAGTACTTATAACCTGGACCAATTTCAGCATTTAGTTTCATGTTTGACTCGTTTAGTAAACGTAAACCATAACCCGCTGAAATAACCGACTCACTTCGGTATGCACCAAAGTAGTCAGATACGTGTGACCCATAAATAAATAAGTGGGCGTGCTTTTCATTTAACTTGTAATTACCTTGTGCTGAAATAGAGTACTTTTCGTTAGTACGCTGTTTTTCTTTTATGCCGTTTTCGTTCTCTACTTCATCTTCTTTGTAGATGCCGTCTAACTTATACTCGTTATTCCAGCTTTCTAAGTTATGTAATACTTTAATACCGCCTTTTAAGGTCGTTGTTTCGGTATTACCGCTGGTAATAATAGCGCCTACTTCGCTGGTAACTTCCCAGGTTTTTTGTTCATCTTCTGCTGCAAATGCATTGGTTGTAGCTGAGGCTGCTACTAAAATTGATAAAAGCTTAAGTTTCATTAAAAAATAACCCTGTAAAAAATGTATTAATACCTATTAAAAAAACAGCGCGCATATTAATAAATCGAATTTGAGCGCTGCCTTAATAAATAAGTATTTTAAAAAATTAGTCTTGCTTGTGTAAATGTACATCCATTTGCGGGAATGGAATGGTAATGTCTGCGTCGTCTAACGCTATTTTAATGTTTTCCATTAACGACCAGTATGTTGGCCAGTAATCTTCTGAGTTAACCCACGGGCGCACTATAAAGTTAACGCTTGAATCGGCAAGTTCAGATACCGATACGTTATATGCAGGATCTTTTAAAATACGCGATTCGTTATCAAGCACTGATTTAAGTACTTCTTTTGCTTTTCGTAAGTCGGCGTCGTAGCCAACACCAATCACAAGGTCAACGCGGCGTGTTGATTCGCGCGAGTAGTTAATAATTGCATCTGACATAATTTTTGAATTAGGCATTACAATAACTTTGTTATCGGGTGTACGCATTTCAGTTGAGAATATTTCGATTTTTTTAATCGTACCGGCTTTACCGCCCGCTTCAACGTAGTCACCTGATTTAAATGGGCGAAGTAGAATAATTAATACGCCTGACGCAAAGTTAGATAACGACCCTTGCAGTGCTAAGCCAACGGCTAAACCTGCCGCACCTAAAATAGCAATGAATGACGTGGTTTCGATGCCAATTTGTGACAGCGCCATTAAAATAGTGGCTGCAAATACAATGGCATATACAATACTAGAGACAAACGATGAAACCGCTTTATCTACTTTTTTCTTGTCGAATGCTTTTTCGGTTAACTTTGCACAAAATTTAGCAATTCGTCCACCCAGCAAAAATATAACAAGCGCTATGACTGCTTGAATACCGTAGTGTAAGATTAAGCCTGAATTTTCATTCAGCCAATTGAGTATTGAATCCATATTAACTCCTGATAGTGTTATTAAGCAGTTTAGCGGTGTTGTTTATTGTATTGTATTGTAAATCTTTAATAGGTGTTTGCAACAGCGTATTTCGAGGTTCGAGGTTCGAGGTTCGAGGTTCGAGGTTCGAGGTTCGAGGTTCGAGGTTCGAGGTTCGAGGTTCGAGGTTCGAGGTTCGAGGTTCGAGGTTCGAGGTTCGAGGTTCGAGGTTCGAGGTTCGAGGTTCGAGGTTCGAGGTTCGAGGTTCGAGGTTCGAGGTTCGAGGTTCGAGGTTCGAGGTTCGAGGTTCGAGGTTCGAGGTTCGAGGTTCGAGGTTCGAGGTTCGAGGTTCGAGGTTCGAGGTTCGAGGTTCGAGGTTCGAGGTTCGAGGTTCGAGGTTCGAGGTTCGAGGTTCGAGGTTCGAGGTTCGAGGTTCGAGGTTCGAGGTTCGAGGTTCGAGGTTCGAGGTTCGAGGTTCGAGGTTCGAGGTTCGAGGTTCGAGGTTCGAGGTTCGAGGTTCGAGGTTCGAGGTTCGAGGTTCGAGGTTCGAGGTTCGAGGTTCGAGGTTCGAGGTTCGAGGTTCGAGGTTCGAGGTTCGAGGTTCGAGGTTCGAGGTTCGAGGTTCGAGGTTCGAGGTTCGAGGTTCGAGGTTCGAGGTTCGAGGTTCGAGGAATTTAAAAACCTTACGGTTAATATAGCAAGGTTTTTTATACCCGTAGGCGGGAGTTTACCTCGCGCAGGGTTTAATAAAATGCGCGGGATAACCACCGCTCACGTTCAATACAAACATCATGCTTGGCTTAATCTCTACCTAAAACCTAAAATCTTTGTCTTTAATCTCTTCCTCTGTGACCTCTGTGGTAAATAGTGTTTTAATTTTTTGCACCACAGAGTACACCGAGGCGCTACGCGCTTCACAGAGAAGACAAAAATCATTTCCTCTGTGTGCTCTGCCCCCTCTGTGGTGAATAAAATCTCTTTAAGATCTTTTTGCACAAAGAGAAGTGAATGAAGAGTAAATGAGAAAACAATAACCATGAGCCCGAGTGATTAATTGTTTTTTCACTAGCTCTAAAAGCGCAGCGTCTCTTAACCTCTTTGTGAATAAGTTTATTGCCTAAAACCTACCTGCGCGTGATAACCCCCGCCTACAAACCATTTTGAACCACAGAGTACACCGAGGCGCTTCACGCTCCACAGAGAAGACAAAACAAATAAAACATGTCTTTAATCATTTCCTCTGTGTGCACTAACCCTCTGTGGTGAATAAAATCTCTTTAAGATCTTTTTGCACAAAGAGAGGTGAATGAGGAGTAAATGAGAAAACAATAACCATGAGCCCGAGTGATTAATTGTTTTTTCACTAGCTCTAAAAGCGCAGCGTCTCTTAACCTCTTTGTGAATAAGTTTATTGCCTAAAACCACCTGCGCGTGATAACCCCCGCCTAAAAAACCATTTTGAACCACAGAGTACACCGAGGCGCTTCGCGCTACACAGAGAAGAAAATCTTGCGCGGAATTAGGGATTCGAGCTGCCCGTTACCCGTTGCCAATAGCTTAAATATAGAATACTTAAAATAAGTTTAATTTTTTTGATTTTTTGCTTCACAAGCATGGGGATATTATGTATTATGCGCGCCACACCAAACAAGGTGTATGTAGTGGCGGTTGTAGCTCAGTTGGTAGAGCCCCGGATTGTGATTCCGGTTGTCGCGGGTTCGAGCCCCGTCAATCGCCCCACTATTTCTAAGTCTCCTCGGTAATATCTAAAGTTAATCTCTAAATTATATTTACCCGATACAAAGCCAAGTCAGAAACAAAGAAACTACGCCAACTTGTCTGTAGGCATGAGTTTACCTTACGCATTTATTAGATCTTAAACCTGACGCGACATAACGTCGCTGCTACCATAGATTTAAAAACTACACACGTAGCAGTGGATTTACCCCGCGTCTCGAAGCCCGATGCCCGCATTTGAAGCTTTGAACATGTAAACTTAATAAACGCAAAATAAAGTCGCTGCTACATATTATTTAAGGCGTTCTTTCCACTGTGCAATAGGCAGTGGCTTTGAAAATAAATAGCCTTGAAATAAGTTGCAACCGCGCTGCTTTAAATAATTAAATTGCGCAGGTTCCTCAACGCCTTCAGCAACGCTGTTTACGCCTAAAGCACTGGCCATGTCGATGATCATATTCACAATAGTTTTACTTGAATTATCGTCAGTATCCATAATGCCATCGACAAAGTATTTATCTATTTTAAGCTCAGAAATTGGCAACTCTTTCAAATAACTCAGGCTTGAATAACCCGTTCCAAAGTCATCAATTGAAAACCTAAAGCCCTTTTTATTAAGTTCAAGCATAGTCTCTTTTACTAGTTCGATGTCTGACACTAAAGTCGTTTCGGTCAGCTCTATCACTAAGTTACGTGGTGACACTTGCCACTTATGAACACTGGCGAGCAATTTTTCCTTAAAATCGGGGGCTACAATTTGTTTAGCGCTAATGTTAACGGCAATACAGGTGTTTTTTCCTGCTCGGCTGACTTCATGCAGCAACTTACATACTTGATCAACCACCCAATCGCCAATTTTAATAATGGCTTCACTCTCTTCTGCTAGGGGTATAAATTCCCCAGGGCTTATTACGCCTAATTCCTCAGAATCCCAACGTAATAATGCTTCGGCTGAATTAAAGGTATTTTCATTAATAAATTGTGGCTGTAGTACCAGTGTTAATTCATCACTTTTATCAACATTTATTAGTAAGTAACGAATTTTATTGGTACGTTCGTAACGTTTTAATGCATCTAAATCTGCAAAGTAATAACCAAAAGGAGAAAACTTTTTGGCTTGTTTTAGTGCGTATTCCAACTTATCAAACATAGAGCTATAGGAGTCTCTACTCGCATTAATAATTGTACTGCCCAACGAGGCGCTTAGTACCACATCAAGATCACTGATCTTATGTGAGAAGTTATCTAGCGCTAATATTTTAGAGTCTATACTTGGTTGTTGTTGCTCTAGGTAGGATAAGTCATTACTTATATTGGCGCTTATAATTAAAAAAGAATCGACTCCGCTTTTGTATAGCTTGTACTCGCCCTGTACCGCATTTGATAGTTTTTTAGCCGTTAAAATGAGTGCTTCGTTGCCCGCCTCAATACCGTACTTAAAGTTAAATTGCGCTAACTTATCCATATCTAATAATGCAGCATATATATAGCCATTATTAATGCTGGCACTTTGAAGTAAACTTCTGCATTCGCGCTCAAACCACCGCTTATTTTTTAATCCTGTTATGGGATCTGAATAAGCTAAATTATAAATGGTATCTTGCGCTTTGAGTTTTTCACTAATATCTCTAACTACACCAATATATTCAACGCTTTGCTCATTAACGGCTTTGGTAAGTGACAATTCTATTTGAAAAATAGTGCCGTCTTTTTTTCTTGCAGGTAGTTGCCTACCAACACCAATAATTTTAGCCTCACCTGTTTGCTCATAATTTCGCATATACGAGTGATGCTTAGATGCATAAGGCTCAGGCATTAAGTTGTTAATCGACAAGCCAAGCATTTCATTTTGCTTATAGCCAAACATAGTTAATGCGGTTGAGTTACAGTGAACAATAACGCCTTGCTGATTAATAGTGATCACTGCATCATTTAAGTTATTTAAAATAGCTTCAAGGCGATTATTTTTATCATCAACCTTGGCCTTTAATTCATACTCTAAAGTGACATCTTCAAAAGCACCATGCACTTTAATAACCTGATGATCATCATTAAAAACAGGGTGACCACTCGTCCGTACCCACTTTTTATTGCCATGAGCATCTACAAACTCAAAGTCTTCACAATAAGGAAGACCATGTGTTTGCAAACGATTAAAAAAATCACGAATACGCGCTTGCTCTTTTTCACCAGCATAATGCGCAATCGCTTGTGTGGTCGTGAGCGGTTTGTGCTTATCAAGGCCATAAATATTATAAACCTCGGGTGAATAATTTAGCTCGCCGGTTGAAATTGTGTATTCCCACGTGCCTACCTTCGACATAGCTTCAACAGCACTAAATAGTGATTGCTGTGAGCTTGATTTATCTTCTAAAAAACACTTTTGCAAGAACACTGCTGTATAACTCGCAAAGCTAATTAGCCTTGGTAGGTAGCGTTCGATTGTTGGATCACTATTTAAATAAAGACCAACCAGTACGCCGCTTAATTGGCCTTCATCATTGCTTATAGAGACGCCAATGTAAGCTTGCGCATTTATAGTTTTTAGTAGCTTATTTTCAGGATAGTGTTGTTGTAATTCATCCGTTATAAAACACGCACTTTTTGAAGGCAGCTGTTCACAAGGCGAGCCTTCTAGCGAATAAGAAAAGTTATCAACGACCTCTGCGTTATGTAAAACCAACTGCGTAGTTGCTAATTTATCTTCATTTACAGAGGCAATAAATAAGTAATCGGCTTTAATTTCGTGCTGCAGTACTCTCAATTGTGCACTTAAATTTGCACATTGAGAATACGATACATCATAGGCTGCACCTATATCTAACTGCTTGCTATCCTTGCTCACTTTACTAACCTACTTTGAAAGAAAGACCTAATGACGCTAATGCTTTAGAGTGCTTTTCAATCGCATCAGACTCTGCCCCTACACAATGCGCTTGGGCTAAATTTTCTGAAGACGCACTACTAATATTGGAAATATTGCGGCTAATTTCTTGCGATACCATACTTTGCTCTTCCGCAGCGGTTGATATTTGCGTTGCTAAATCGGAAATATCTGTAATTGCCGCATAGACTTTTGAGACGATATCTTGGCTATTACGGGTTTCTTTAACACATGTTTCAGCAGCGTGTTTACCCGCTTCCATTGTTTTGGACCAGTTGAGTAGCGTAGATTGCATTTCAGATATTGAGACTTGAATTTGCTCTGTGGCGGTATGCGTTCTGCTTGAGAGTGCACGTACCTCATCAGCAACAACCGAGAAGCCTCGGCCATGTTCACCAGCACGCGCAGCCTCAATAGCGGCATTGAGTGCAAGTAAATTTGTTTGATCGGCAATCCCTTGTATCTCTTGCATTATACCACCAATTTTTTCAGCCTCTGTTGCTAACTCACTCGCAGAGCTTGCTGAGTTATCAACTTCAGTTGCAAGTAACGACACCTCTCGCATTGTCCCAGACATGGCTTGCGTTGCTGACTCACAATCTTGGTGAGCTTGTTGCACTCGTTGATTAGTGACTAAGGTGTTTTTTGCTACCTCGTCAATTGAATGCACCATTTCTTCGACCGCAGACGATACCTGATGTAATTCAGATGCTTCTTTTTCAACGCCAGCCTGCGCAGCTTCAGCACAAACTTTAAGCGAATCAGCTCCTTTGCTAAGGCTTAAAGTGCCATCAATAATACGCCCAACAATGGTCGTTACTTTACCCTCAAGTAATTTAATCCGAAAATCACTATAGCTGAGGCTATCGCTACCAGAATAAATATGCCGAGATACGCTATCTGGGCCTGCCTTGGTTTTTTTGATTTTGCTTTGCGAGCGAATTAACTCTTCATAAAAAATAACAAAAGGCAGAGGAACAAACAGCAAACATAACCAGAACATGTAACTTGTTAACCAAGCAATTAAAGCGGCACACCCAATAAATAGAGGCAATTTAAATGCAGCTAATTTTTCACTTAAAGGCGTAATTGATTGACCGTTGTTTAAACGTTGGTAAAGCTTTTCTGCACGGTGTTTATATTCTGGAAGGAGTTGTTGACGAACTGATTGATAACCTACTTTTTTACCGTTTTCGTAAATAGGGGTAACAAATGCATCAACCCAGTAATAACGCCCATCTTTACATCTATTTTTTACAGCTCCTCGCCATGCGGTATCGCTTTTTAAATTAGACCACATATCACCAAATGCCGCAGGTGGCATATCTGGGTGACGAACCATATTATGATTTTTCCCTTTTAACTCATTGATGGTATACCCTGAAACTTTACAAAAGCTATCATTTGCATAGGTGATAACCCCTCGTAAATCTGTTGTAGAAACTAATTCTTCGTCAATGCCAAACGAAACTTCCTGGTCTACCGTTGCTTGATTTCTTCTACTCATAGTGGGTGCTTCATTATTTTTTAATGGGTGAATTTGCGGGATGTTAATTTATAAATGTATAAAACACAATTATACATTATTACTATATTCTAACAGTTCAAAAGAGCCTGAAACTTCATATTACACCTCAGCTTAGTAAAAATATACATTTAAAAACATGAGGTTACAAAAACTCACAAAAACAAACGAGAATAGTTATTACTTTATTTTAAGCTTATATACAAAGTTTAAACACCAATCACTGCTTATAGAGTAATTTTAGACCGAAGCGATAAGGTTCGCCAAAAAAGTGGCTAAAAAAAATGCCACCAAATGGTGGCATTTACACACGGGGGTATTTCTACTTATAGAAATTTTTTTACTATTTTGTTACGAAAAATATATATTAAAAAGGTAACATTTAGCCCATTATCTAGCAACATTTAACCGGGTTTTATCTTACAACCATTAACTCATCGGAACAGTCTTAATCATTACAGCTTAATACATACGTATTTTTCTTCTAAGTACTCATCTAAACCCTGATGCCCGCCTTCACGACCAAGACCTGATTGCTTTACACCACCAAACGGCGCAACTGGGTTTGATATAACGCCCTCATTTACACCTACCATGCCAAACTCTAGCCCTTCGCTTATACGATAGATTTGTTTAATGTTTTGGCTATAAAAGTACGCAGCTAACCCATAAGGGACGTCATTAGCAAGCGCAAGTACTTCGCTTTCTTCATCAAATGGGATCACCGTTAATACAGGACCAAACACTTCTTCGTGATAAATATCCATTTGTGTAGTGACATTGGTGACTATTAATGGGTTTTGAAAACTGCCACCTAAATTGCTGTTATCTCCAATTAGCGTAGCGCCTTTATCAAGAGCGTCTTTAATCAGTTGTTGCACTTTCTCTTTTGCTTTGGGGTAAATAAGCGGCCCTATGTCGGCATTTTCATCAAAACCGTTCGCAACTTTGAGCGCAGCGACTTTGGGTGTAATTTTTTCAAGCACGTCATTTAATATATTACGCTGAATAAAAATACGATTTGCTGCAACACAAGCTTGTCCTGAGTTTCTAAATTTGGCCGCCATTAATCCATCAATCGCATCGTCAATATCAGCATTATCAAATATTATAAACGGGGCATTTCCCCCCAATTCCATTGAAGTACGCTTTATTGTAGATGCACATTGAGAGAGTAACTGCTTACCTACACCGGTAGAGCCAGTAAAAGTAAACTTACGTACCACCTCTGAGTCGGTCAGCATTTTGCCCACCTTTTTGGCATCTTGTGACACAAGCACATTAAATGCACCTTTAACAAAGCCAGCCTGATCAGCTAAATAAGCTAAAGCGATAGCACATAATGGTGTGTGCTCAGAAGGCTTGAGTATAAAACTACAGCCCGCAGCATAAGCCGGCGCGACTTTTCGAGTCACCATAGCAACAGGAAAATTCCATGGCGTAATACCTGCTACCACGCCAATAGGTTGCTTGAAGCTAGTTAAACGATGACTGTTATCGGTGGCGGGGATCACATCGCCGTAGCTGCGTTTAGCTTCTTCTGCAAACCACTTAATAAAGCCAGCCCCATAATCTATTTCACCAAGCGATTCTTTAAGCGGCTTTCCCTGCTCTTTAGTCATAAGTGTAGCAAGGGTTTGTTTGTGCTTGATCACTAGATCATACCAACGCATCAAGGTGTCACTTCGTTCGGTCGCATTGGTGGATTTTAATTTTACAAAAGCGCCTTGCGCTGCTGTTATGGCATTTTTTACGCCTTGCTCGTCAATATCACTTACATCAACAATACTTTGTTCGGTGGCCGGATCATCAACGCTAAAGCGTGAGCTAGTTTGATAAAATTCACCGTTAATAAACGAGTCTGAAAAAATAAGATCACTCAAAATATACCTCCAAAATGGGTTTTGGGCTTCGGGCTTCGGGCTTCGGGCTTCGGGCTTCGGGCTTCGGGCTTCGGGCTTCGGGCTTCGATAAATTAAAAAAGCCTTGTGGTTAACGCTACAAGACTTTTTAATTTTAATTTACCCGCCGCCCGTAACCCTTTACCTTCAACCTTTGTATTTATTCACTTCCTCTGCGCACTCTGTAATCTCTGTGGTAAATAAAATTACTAACAAACGCGGAATAAAACCGCTTTAAAAAGCATATGCACAAAGAGAAGTGAATGAGGAGAAAATGAGAAAACACTAACCATTAGCCTGAGTGATTAATTGTTTTGTCACTTCCTCTAAAAGCGCAGCGTCTCTTAACCTCTTTGTGCATAATTTTATTACCTTTAACCACATTTGCGCGGCGTAAAGCCGCGCCTACAGGCTATTTTAATTTACCCGCGTCTCGCAGCCCGCCGCTCGTAACCCTTTACCTTTCGCCTTTAACCTTTAAAAAAGACGCGGGGTAAACCCGCTGCTACTTCTGCTCGGCGTAAAGCCCCGCCTACAAAATATTTACACCACAGAGAATACAAAGGCGCTTCGCGCTACACCGAGGGGTTAAGGTAAATAACACTAAACCTTTGCCTTTGCTCACTTTCTCTGTGAACTCTGTGCCCTCTGTGGTGAATAAATCACTAAAAAATCAAACAATGAGCCGCTGCAAGGCTAACTTGAGAAAGCTCTACGTCTACAAAAGATCTGTCTGCGCGGCATAAATCTTCGCCTAAAACAAAAAAGCCGCTGTATCAAACAGCGGCTTTTAATATGATATTCATTAATTAAAAACTAGTGTTCTTCATTAACGATATTGAGATTGTACTTAGGTATTTCAACCACTAAGTCTTCATCTCTAATAATTGCTTGGCAACCTAAGCGCGATTCAGGCTCTAAACCCCATGCTTTATCTAGCATGTCATCTTCTAGATCATCACTTTCATCTAATGAGTCAAAACCTTCACGGATCACTAAATGACACGTTGTACATGCACATGATTTTTCACAGGCATGAGGAATGCTAATGCCATTTTTAAGCGCGATATCAAGTACCGTTTCGCCAGCGGGCGCTTCTATTGCTGCACCGTCAGGACACAACTCCGGATGGGGAAGAAAAACAATTTGTGGCATTCTAATCTCTCTTATATATTGTCTACTGACTGACCCGTTAAGGCTTTTTTAATTGACGCGTCCATTCTGCGCGCGGCAAAATCACTGCTCGCATTATCCATTTTTTCAATGGCCGCTTTAATTTCGCTTGGCTCTTGCGCACTCTCGCGTACTTTCGCAAGTTCGCTTATTTCCACTTTTAGCGTCGCTAATTGCTCAGGCTCAAGTAAATCGCCATCAGCAGCTAATGAGGCTTCCATCGCTTCTATTACACGAAGCGCTTCAACTTGTTGCTCTTTAAGCATACGCGCTTGCATATCGCCTTTAGCGTTACTCATCGACTCTTTAAGCATATTAGCAACTTGGTCGTCAGACAAACCAAACGACGGTTTTACTTGTATTTCTGCTTGAACACCCGTTGATTTTTCCATTGCCGACACGCTTAATAAACCATCAGCGTCTACTTTAAAGGTAACGCGAATATGCGCCGCCCCCGCCGCCATAGGAGGAATGCCTTTTAAGCTAAATTTAGCCAGCGATCGACAATCGTCAACCAGTTCACGTTCACCTTGTAAAACATGCAACGACATAGCCGTTTGACCATCTTTAAACGTAGTAAATTCTTGCGCACGCGCAACCGGAATCGTGGTATTGCGTGGAATGATTTTTTCAACCAAGCCACCCATTGTTTCAAGGCCTAACGACAACGGTAACACATCAAGTAATAACATGTCTGAATCTGGCTTGTTACCAATCAATACGTCAGCTTGAAGCGCAGCACCAAGTGCAACAACACGATCAGGGTCAATTGAAGTGAGTGGCTGTTTATCAAAAAACTCGCCAACTTGAGTACGAACCAACGGCATGCGGGTTGAACCGCCAACCATTACAACTTGTAATACTTCTTGGTTTTCAATACCGGCATCTTTTACTGCACGACGACATGAGCGGAGCGTTTTTTTAACCAGTGGCATAGCGAGCTCATTAAATTTTTCTCGCGTTACTTCAACCATGTATTTTTCATCGTCAAACTCAAGGCCAACATTCACTTTTTCGTATTGGCTGAGTGCTTCTTTACAGGCTTTGGCTTTATTAATGAATAAGCGTAATACCGAAGGAGATAAGCCTGTCACGCCGGTTTCTTGTTTTAGATAATCAACTAATAATGAGTCAAAGTCGTCGCCGCCTAGGCTTGAATCGCCACCGGTGGCCAGCACTTCAAACACGCCTTTATTAAGACGCAGAATAGAAATATCAAAAGTACCGCCCCCTAAATCATAAACGGCGATAATACCTTCTTGCCCCGAATCTAAACCGTAAGCAACGGCAGCGGCAGTAGGCTCGTTTAGTAAGCGCAGTACATTAATACCGGCAAGCTCAGCCGCATCTTTGGTGCTTTGACGCTGTGCATCATCAAAATAGGCTGGTACCGTAATCACTGCCCCTAAAATATCTTGATTACCAAAGCTTTGCTCAGCGCGTACTTTTAATGCATTTAAAATATGACTTGAGGCTTTAACTGGGCTGATCTTTCCCGCAGCCGTTTCGATAGCCAATGCACCATCATCATCGCAAAACTGATAAGGCAGTTGGCCATAGCTTTGTTCTATTTCGGTTTGCGTTTTACCTAAAAAGCGCTTCACTGAAATAAGTGTATTAACCGGATCGAGTGTAGCTGCTTGCATTGCATCATTACCCACGGTAATGCCGCCAGCTTGATAACGAACCACTGAGGGTAACATCGCTTCGCCTGACTCATCAGTAATAGTGCGTGCTTCGCCGCTTTGTACGGTTGCCACTAATGAATTTGTAGTGCCTAAATCAATTCCAATGGCTAATTTGTGTTCATGTGGTGCCGCGCTCTGCCCCGGCTCAGCAATTTGCAATAATGCCATAATGCTCTTTAAACTCGTGTTGCTCGCTTTGCAGCAAGTAATTAATCGTCAAATAAACTGTCTTCAATGCGTTCAAGTTCGTCTTGTAACTTATATACAAATTTTAATTTGCGAATGTTGTCAGCAGCGTGTTGATATTGTTGCTCATCGTTGCTTGCAAGTTGCTCAGCTAATTCGTTGCTATACTGGGCTTTTAATTGCTTTATTTGCGACTCAAAATTAGCAATAGCGATATCTGGATCACTTGCAGAGGGAAGTTCTTCAAGCTCTTCGCGCAGTTCCATTTGTTGCATCAAGAACATGGGATCTTGCAGTGTTTGCTGCTCAGCGCGAATATCAACGCCCAGCTCACTCAACATATATTCAGCACGTTTAACCGGATGCTTAAGTGTTTGTAATGCGTCGTTAATTTCAGCGGTACTTTGTACGGCCATTAATTTATCACGACTGCTGGCATTAGCATGGCGATCAGGGTGTACAGCACGTTGAAGTTCTAAGTAGTGCTTGTTGATCATTGCTAAGTCAATATTGTAGTCAACCGGTATTGCAAATAACTCAAAATAACGCATAACTTCTCACAAATGACAAAGCCCTACATTAACTGGCAGGGCTTATTTATATCTTAAAACAAGTTTGAGCTTAAACGGTAAAGCTTTCGCCACAGCCACACTCATCAGCTTGGTTAGGGTTATTAAATTTAAACCCTTCATTTAAACCTTCTTTAGTGTAGTCGAGCTCGGTGCCGTCGATATAAACTAAGCTTTTAGCGTCAACAATTAAGGTAACGCCTTTGGCCGCAAATGTTTCATCGTCATCGTTTAGCTCATCAACAAACTCTAGAACATAAGCAAGACCTGAACAGCCCGTCGTTTTAATGCCAACTCGCAGGCCAATGCCTTTACCACGGTTTGCTAAAAATGATTGTACGCGGTTTGCTGCCGCATCTGTCAATGTCACTGCCATGAATATCTCTTAGTTTGTATGTTTGCTTTTATAATCTGCAATTGCTGCTTGAATTGCATCTTCGGCTAAAATTGAGCAGTGAATTTTCACTGGTGGTAATTCTAGCTCTGCGCTGATATCGGTATTTTTGATAGTCGCAGCTTCGTCTAATGTTTTGCCTTTAACCCACTCTGTTACCAGCGAAGATGAAGCAATTGCGCTACCACAGCCGTACGTTTTGAATTTTGCATCTTCAATAACGCCTTCCGCCGATACTTTAATTTGCAATTTCATTACGTCACCACATGCTGGTGCGCCTACCATACCCGTTGCCACTGACGGATCATTTTTGTCTAGAGCACCTACGTTACGTGGGTTTTCTACGTGGTCGATTACTTTATCACTGTAAGCCATAATTCTATCCTCACTACCTGCTAGGTATGGGCTCCACTAATTAGTGGTGCGCCCATTCAACTGAATCTAAATCAACACCTTCTTGGTGCATTTCCCAAAGAGGAGACATTTCACGTAAACGGCCAATCGAGTTTTTCATTAGCTCAACGGTGTAATCAATCTCTTCTTCGGTGGTAAAACGGCCAATACTAAAACGAATCGAGCTGTGCGCTAGCTCGTCGTTGCGACCTAATGCACGTAATACGTAAGAAGGCTCTAAACTTGCAGATGTACAGGCTGAACCTGACGATACCGCAATATCTTTAACAGCCATTAATAACGACTCACCTTCAACAAAGTTAAAGCTAATGTTGACAATACCAGGTACTGATTGGTCTTGCGTGCCGTTAAAGTACACTTCGTCCATATCCGTTAAAATGCCGTCGATTAGGCGTTTACGCAACGCACTGATGTGTGCGTGATCTTTTTCAAAATCTTGTTTTGCAATTCTAAATGCTGCACCCATACCCACTAATTGATGAGTTGCTAATGTACCAGAACGCATGCCACGTTCATGGCCGCCACCATGCATTTGTGCTTCTAAACGTGCACGTGGTTTACGACGAACATACAAAGCACCTACGCCTTTAGGGCCGTATACTTTGTGCGCCGAGAATGACATAAAATCTACTTTGGTTTGTTGCACATCGATTAAAACTTTACCCGCGCTTTGTGCCGCATCTACGTGGAACATAATTTTACGTTCGCGACACATTTCACCAATAGTATTGATGTCTTGGATTACACCTAGCTCGTTATTTACATGCATGATACTTACAAGCACGGTGTCGTCACGCATCGTATCTGCTAATTTTTGCAGATCAAGTAGGCCGTTTTCTTCAACGTCCATGTAGGTTACTTCAAACCCTTGACGCTCAAGTTCACGACATGTGTCGATAACGGCTTTGTGTTCAGTTTTAGCGGTAATAACATGCTTACCTTTTTTCTTGTAAAACTGAGCTGCACCTTTAATAGCAAGGTTATTTGATTCTGTTGCACCCGATGTGAATACAATTTCACGTGGGTCTGCATTAATTAAATCAGCAATGTCAGTACGTGCTTGGTCAACGACTTCTTCAGCTTGCCAACCAAAACGGTGTGAACGCGATGCTGGATTACCAAAATTACCGTCCATAGTCAGGCACTGCATCATTTCTTTGGCAACTCGTTCGTCAACGGGCGTAGTTGCTGCGTAATCTAAATAAATCGGTAACTTCATTTCTCTCTCCGCTGCAGGTCAACCTTAAAGTTGACAGCTTACTTGAATATTTTCCAACTGCTTAATTGCATCATTAACGCTGTTTTCTTGGCGAAGAGCGACCGCTTTAACGTCCGACTTTTCGACCAGTTCAGCTAAGGTAATATTATTTAAAAATTCTTCAATTCGTGCGCTTAAGTCTGACCACAATGTATGGGTTAAACAACGCATACCACTTTGACAACCAGTATTGCTTCGCTGACACCGTGTAGCGTCAACAGATTCATCTACCGCATTGATAACATCGCCAACTGAAATTACGTCAGCCTCACGTCCTAGTAAATAGCCCCCACCAGGACCTCGAACAGAACTCACTAGCCCATTCTTACGTAAACGGGCAAACAACTGCTCAAGATAAGACAAAGAAATTTCTTGGCGCTGCGAAATATCTGCAAGCGCTACAGGGCCTATATTTGCATGTAGTGCAACATCCAGCATGGCTGTAACGGCGTATCTGCCTTTTGATGTTAACTTCATAACGCCCCCCGCACAAAAGAGTGCAAATTTTAATTACCAGAGTAGATTAGTCAAGTATTATCCTGATTGGCTAGCCTCGAATGCCAGCCGATAAACTTGTAATACCCGACTGTTTTGGTCAAGTATTGGGTCTATTGTAATTACCTGAGTAATTTAGTCAAGTATTAGTAGAGCAATAAAGGGCGCTATTTATAACTAATTGCTATTTTATAGACTTATTAATTGAGGTAAGAATACCTCGTAATATGTTCATTTCAGCATCTTCAGGGCGAGCACGATTAAACAAGCGACGTAGCTTAGTCATTACCATGCCTGGATGCTGCTTAATGATGAAGCCTGTTTTAAACAAAGTGTCTTCAAGATGTTCGTAAAACAGTTCTGTTTGTTTAGACGATGGGTATAGGGTGTCGTCTTCTTCTTGAACAGCCTTAGGTTGCTGATTTAAAAACGCCATACGCGTTTCATAACATAAGGTTTGCACAGCCATGGCTAAATTAAGTGAGCTGTATTCTGGGTTAGCAGGAATACACACATGGTAATTACACAGTTGTAATTCTTCATTAGTTAAGCCACTGTTTTCACGGCCAAACACAAGCGCCACAGGGCCGTTTACGGCTTCGCCAACAAGCTTTTCACCACATTCTCTCGGCTCTACCATAGGCCACGACAATGTACGCGAGCGGGCGCTAGTACCAATCGTTAATGCACAGTCAGCAATCGCATCTGCAACGCTATCAACAATAACAGCATTACCTAGTACATCAGTCGCACCTGCAGCAAGCGCACTAGCATGACTGTCTATTTCACAGGCTGGATCGACAAGGTATAACTTTGATAATCCCATGGTTTTCATGGCGCGCGCCGCTGAACCAATGTTACCAGAGTGTGATGTGTTAACTAAAACGATGCGAATATCATCTAAGATCATTACAGTGCTACTTATCGAGTACAAAAAAATTGCGCAAATTCTAGCATGAAAACGCGCTGAGATCCTATATTCAATAGTCGAGATCTAAAAGATCAGTTCGGGGTTCGGGGTTCGGGGTTCGGGGTTCTCGGGGTTCGGCAGGATTGTGTTTGGGATTAATTAAAAAGCAATTCGTCATTTATTTATTCATCACCTAACCCTGATCTGCTTTAATCAAACAGGACACTTTAATAATGGAATATAATCCAATTATTGAGGTGTTAAATGACAAAACGAACAAACAGAAGTTACACAGCAGAATTTAAACAAGAAGCTGTGGCATTGGTAACCGAGCAAGGTTACAGCGTACCTAAGGCAGCAGCGTCTTTAGGTATCACAGATAAATTACTTTATAACTGGAAAGCTAAAGTTGAAGCAGAACAATCTGGTGCCAGTTTGAATGCTGATGAGCGGGCTGAGCTGTTAAGGCTTCGCAAGGAAAATAAAGAGCTAAGGATGGAAAAAGAAATTTTAAAAAAGGCCAGCGCCCTCCTGCTAAAAGAAACCAAGTAACGTTTAAAACGATTAAGCAGTTATCCTCGGTGTTTCCCGTGGTTAAGCTCTGCAAAGTGATGAAAGTAAGCCGCAGTGCTTATTATGCTTGGCTTAAGCGGCCAGCAAAAGTAATTACTGTAGAGCAGCTTAATTTATATCGAAAGGCCAAGTATTTCTTCAAGAAAAGCAGAAATAGCTTAGGCTACCGAGAGCTTAGAAAGAAGTTACGCAGTGAGGGCTTTAGCGTCAGTGATTATGTCGTTCAGAAATTAATGGCAACACTTGGTTTAGTCGTTACTCAACGAGTGGCATACAAGGTAACAACCAAGCGTAAACACAGTGATGCCGTTGCTGATAATCTTTTGAATCAGAACTTTAATCCTATTGCGCCAAATCAGGTGTGGGCTGGTGATGTGACTTATCTAAGAACTGGCGAAGGTTGGATGTATCTGGCTATCGTCATGGACTTATATTCACGTCGTATTGTTGGTTGGCATATTGATAAACGCATGACGACTGACTTAGTTAGCAAGGCGATGATGAAAGCTTATAACTTACGGCAGCCACCAAAAAGCTTGGTTTTTCACAGTGATAGAGGTTCACAGTACACCAGTAAACAATATCGACAATTACTATGGAGTTATGGCTTCAGAGCCAGTATGGGCGATGTCGGTGCGTGTTGGGATAATGCGGTTGTTGAACGATTCTTCGGCAGCTTAAAACATGATTGGCTGTTGAAAGTTCCGCAACCAACTCGTGAGCATATGAGAAATGATGTGGCAGCGTATATGCGCTATTACAACTTAGAGCGACTTCATACTGCTCATGGTGATCTATCGCCAGTAAAGTATGAGCAAAGTTCCTTAAAAAAAGTGTCCTGATTTAGTTGTGCAGAACAAAATCTGCTGCCATTACAGATGCAGAGCTGAGTGAGGCTGAAACGATTGCAGCAATAGCAAGTACGTGTTTTTTCATTTTCATTGTGTATCTCCTAAATTAATTATTTAGAAAGCTCTATAGTGAGCCCTCTTTTTTAAAGCAAGGAGATTATGTAAGGGTTTCCAAATGTTAAAAACGCTATTGTTGTTAAATCTATTTTGTTAAAAATGAAATAATAAAATTAAACTAATTCTTATTTACAGTGATTACATAAGCTTTAATTAGGTGTATTCACTATTATTTAATATGCTCGTTAATTGCAAAAAGTGAAAAAGAGTTTTGTGTTTTCAACTATCAATTATTCACGTTGTTTTAAATATAGTAGGCCACGTCATAGCAAATATGCTTTGCACCTCTAAAATTAAATACAAGGTAATAGCAATATGAAAGCACATAAAAAATTGAAAATAGCCACTGCTCTAAGTGCAGTACTTACACTTTCTGCTGGTGTTAACGCGGCCGATCAAGTACCTACTTCAAAGTGGGGGGCCGATGATGAAATTGGCGCAATGAATTACATTACTCCAAGCTCTGTATTAACAGCATCAAAATTAATAAAACAAGGTAAAGTGTACGGTTTAGGCATGGCGGTAAATAAAGATACCCCAGCGTTTCGTCACCGTTACTTTGAAGTTCATACGTCGCAGCCTGAACCTAAAACATTTGGTACAATAGATTTACTTATGTCGATGACCAAATTATTGGCTGGACTGGTGTAGGCTCTCAAATTAATGGCCTAGCGCACTATGGCCGCGACAACGTTCATTATAATGGCCATAAAGTATCTGATTTTATGACTGTAACAAGCGTTAAAAAACTCGGTCTAGAGAAAGTCCCACCAATGGTTTCTCGTGGTGTATTATTAGATATGCGTCCTTATTTTAACCAAGATATAGTGAGCGAAGGTACCACCTTTAATAAAAAAGAAATTGACGCAGTAGCCAAACAACAAGGCGTAGATATTCAGAAAGGCGATGTTGTTTTATTTTGTACCGGTTGGTCTGACTTAATGGGTAAAGATAACGAACGTTACCTTGCGGGCGGCCCAGGTATTGATGTTGAAGGTGGTCAGTACCTTGCCGAAAAAGGCGTTATTGCAGTAGGTGCCGATAACTGGTCATCTGAAGCCGTTCCGCATGAAGACCCTAGTCTTTCATTTCCTGTAAACCAAATGATGGCCACTCATTACGGCGTGCACGTGCTTGAAAACATTTTGTGTGACGACCTAGCAAAAGATCAAGCATGGGAATTTATGTTCGTACTTGGCCACCCTCTATACGAAGGCTCTACTCAGGTGCAAATTAACCCTATCGCTATTTTGTAACACCCATTTAGGCATAGTTATTTAACGGCAAACGAGGTCAACCACTCCTTGTTTGCCGTTTTTTTGTGGCTTCCCTTCCCCCATTTATACTAGCCAATACCCCATACTCTGAACCCGCATAAAACCTGCCGTTTTAATTGTTCTATTAAACCCACTACTGGGCCCCGTATTATATTAAAAATAACAAGCCAATATTTTTACTTTTGCATTTTTAACAAAATTGTTTTGAGAAATACGCTGTGTTTCTTCTCCTTAAATTAGATGAAAATTACCCCACATTAATTATTTGAGGAACTACAAATGCCTTTAGCATTATTGGCGCTTACACTAAGCGCATTCGCTATAGGAACAACTGAGTTTGTAATTGTTGGCTTAGTACCAACTATTGCAGCAGACTTAGGTGTTTCACTACCATCAGCAGGCTTATTAGTCAGCTTATACGCACTCGGTGTCGCTATTGGAGCGCCAGTGCTAACAGCATTAACCGGTCGTTGGAATCGTAAATCTGTTTTATTAGTTTTAATGGCTTTATTTGTCGCAGGTAACCTACTTGCTTGGCAAGCCCCAAGTTATGAAACCCTAATAGTAGCCCGAATCCTAACAGGATTGGCTCATGGTGTGTTTTTCTCTATTGGTTCAACCATTGCAACGAGCTTAGTTGCTAAAGAAAAAGAAGCCAGCGCAATCGCAATCATGTTTACAGGCTTAACCGTAGCCTTAGTGACCGGTGTGCCTTTAGGTACGTGGATTGGGCAAGAGCTGGGCTGGAGAGCAACATTTTTAATCGTTTCTATATTGGGCTTAATCGCACTTATTGGTAGCGCGATTCTTGTACCATCAAACTTAAAAAAAGCGGTACCGGCAAAAATCTCAGAGCAACTAAAAGTGCTAACACAGCCTAGATTACTTTTAGTTTACGCTATTACAGCTGTTGGCTACGGCGGCACTTTCGTAGCCTTTACCTATTTAGCCCCAATTTTAGAGCAGGTTTCTGGTTTCGAATCCAGTTCAATTGGCTTAATTATGCTTGTTTATGGAGTTTCAGTAGCAATAGGCAATATTTGGGGTGGAAAACTAGCTGACCGCATGGGGCCAGTAAAAGCGTTAACAGGTATTTTTAGCGCACTCGCTATCATTCTTTTTGTATTTACATTTACAGCTGGTAATCAAATTGGCGCTGTTTTAACACTACTTATCTGGGGCGCCTTCGCTTTTGGTAACGTACCAGGTCTGCAAGTCTATGTTGTGCAGCTAGCACAAAAACATACGCCTAATGCTGTAGATGTTGCATCAGGTTTAAATATAGCGGCCTTTAATGTCGGTATTGCAATTGGCTCAATCATTGGCGGTGTTGTTGTAGAAGACATGGAGTTAATGGACACCCCTTGGGTGGGCGCATCAATTGTTATATTTGCCATTGTATTAACACGACTATCGGGTTTTCTAGATTCACGCGAACAAGTGAAAGCTATTTAAATTTAATCCCGAATTTTTTCTTCGAAAGAGGCTGATTATGACTATTGATAAATTAAAAAACTTGGGCTTTTCAATTGGTGTTGAACTGCCACTAGACAATGACTGGTCAAGAGATGGCCAACAAAAACGAATTAAAGAAGGCAAGCCTTTTGGTGTGCCTGATATGTCACAGCATAAAGAGCGCATTATATTAGCCGATGAGCTTGGCTTTAGTACTGCATGGGTAAGAGACGTGCCACTGTACGACCCTAACTTTGGCGATGCTGCACAAGTATTTGAAGCGTTTACATACTTAGGCTACCTAGCGGGTATTACAAACAATATTTTACTAGGTACTGCGGCTATTGTTCTGCCATTAAGACAGCCTTGGCTTGTGAAAAAATCAGCGAACACAATGGCTGAGCTAAGCAACAACCGCTTAATTTTAGGTGTAGCAAGTGGTGATAGACCCTCAGAATATCCTTTATTTAATGTTGATTACGCCGCTCGTGGCCAGCTTTTTAGAGAAGCTATTGAGGTGTTAAAGGATGAGTCTGACTCTAAATTACAACCAGGGCAAAAAATATACCCTCAAGTAGCGCAATACCCTATTTACGCCGCAGGCCTTGCACAACAATCGCCGCAATTTATAGGTGAAAACCTCGATGGATGGTTAGCGTATCCAGGTACACCTGACGATCATGTAAAACGTGTAGCTCTATGGCGAAGCGTTGCAGGTGACAAACCTTATGTAAGCTTTATTCATTTAGATTTTGTAGACAACCCAGACGCACCCATTGAGAGACACCACTTTGGGGTTAGAACCGGAGTCAATGGCTTAATAAAAGAGCTAAACAGCATGAAGGCTGCTGGCGTAGATCATATTGGCCTTCATTTTAGACGCAATGAAATAAATATCGAACAAAGCATGGAAGACATAGCAAAAAATGTCTTACCCGTTTTTCATAAATAAAGGATAACTAATGAACATAAATTTAAACACTATGCCAAAATTAGGTATGGGTACTTTTCGCTTAGAAGACGAAGTGGCTTACAACTCTGTAAAAATGGCGTTAGAAGTTGGGTATAAGCATATAGATACTGCACAAATTTATGGCAACGAAGCGCAAGTAGGCCAAGCTATTAGCGACAGCGGCATACCTAGAGCCGATATTTTTATTACTACAAAAGTATGGAATGCTAACTTAAACAAAGCATCATTCATTGATAGTGTTAAAGAAAGCCTAAGTAAACTGCAAACTGATTATGTAGATTTGTTATTGATACACTGGCCATCTCCAGAGAACGATGAACCGATGGAAGAATATTTAGGTGAGCTAGTTAAAGCTAAAGAGCTAGGCCTTGCTAAAAATATTGGCGTATCAAATTTCACTATTGATTTGCTTAAACAGGCTATGGCTATTTTGCCTAACGGTGAAATTTTTACTAACCAAGTAGAAGTACACCCTTACTTAACAAACGAGTCATTACGCGGATTTTGCAGTGAAAATAACATTCATGTGACAGGTTATATGCCATTTGCTGTTGGTAAAGTTCTCAAAGATAAAACCATTATTGAGATTGCCAATAGTCATAATAAGGCGCCTTCTGAGGTTGTTATTGCATGGGCACTTGCGAATGGATTAACAACGATTCCTTCATCAACTAAAAGAAGTAATCTGATTACAAATTTAGCTGGCCCTGATTTAACACTTAGTGCTAAAGAAATAACCGCAATTGATCAATTAAATAAAAACGATCGCCAAGCATCACCTGACTTTTCTCCACAGTGGGATAACTAAAATGAACAGCTGCGATTTAGCGTGGCAGTTTGAAGAGGCAGGCTCACCCCTGCTTCTATCTTCAATTGCGCCACCTTTAAACATAAACGAAAATGAAATTGTTGTTTTAAATAAAGCAATGGGTATAAACCCTGTTGATTGGAAATTTATAAAAGCCAATCCACTAGCTTGGCCGCCCGGTTTTACACCCGGTGTGGATGGCGCTGGAATTGTTATTGAAACAGGCGCAAGCGTACCTAAAGAGTTTATAGGCAGCTCGGTTTGTTATCATCAATCGCTGCTTTTACCTGGCAGTTTTGCAACATACACAGTGTTAAAATTTCAACGAGTAATGAGACTCCCGCAAAGCTTTTCTTTATCTAAAGCTGCAAGCTTACCGTGCCCCATGCTCACTGCAATACAGGCATTTAATAAATTGCCAAGCATGCAAAATAAAAAGGTGTTGGTCTCTGGTTTTGGTGCAGTCACCAAAATCCTTATACAGCTGCTTCATAAAAATGGCGTTAAAATCGATTTACTCAGCCCAAGTGCGAATAAAACAGAGGCCTTATCACTTGGTGTAAATAAAGTACTGAGGGAGCAAAGCCAATGCCAGCAACAATACCACGCCGTATTTGATGCTAAAGGCCAACAAAGTGCTACTAAACTTGCATGCTACCTTAAAGCTAACGGCCACTTAGTCTGTATTCAGGATAGAATTGAGGAACCGCTGTTTCCTGCATTTACCAACTCAATCTCTTATCATGAAGTTGCTCTTGGCGCGTTGCACAACTATGGCGATGAGCAAGACTGGGCTGAACTCATAAAAGAGGGTGAGGCATTAATAAACCAGTTAGATAACCAAACTCTAATCACTGATACACCGAAAGTATTTCCATTTGAAAAACTTAATGAGGCACTTATTTTTAGTGAACAATCAAACGCTAAAACCGTAGTTAGCCAAAGTGCGTTATAACGCTTGTTTATGGAGCTCGCTTTAAATCGCGAACTCCATAAATCACATCCAAACTAAGCCTAGTAATTTAAACTTTTTTATTCGCTTTCACATTTTGCGCTTGCTCAAATATTTCTTTGTACACTTCATCGCGGCTCATTGGTGGGTATTTAAATTTAGCGAGTATTAAAATCAGCTCTACTTTTAAAGCTGATTTAATATCGTCGCGGTGGTTCCAATCTACAAATTTTACCTTGTCGTCTACAATTACTTTTACCGCTTGGGCAAGCTCAATGAGCTTATCTTCGGGGTAGTCAAAGTCGTACTTAACCGCTAACATTTTTAGGGCGTCGTAAAAGCCTTTTTCTTCAATATCAATACCTAGCTCATCGCCGGCGTTCATTTCGTCGCGTACGCTGTAAATCATATCAACCATGCTTTCTATTAAGTTTAAAGCTGCTTTACAAAAACAACTGAGTATTAAGCCTCTCTTTAAGAAAGTTAATGAAAGAGCTAACACGACTAGACACTACGGAATTCTTGTAATATACAGCGTTAATTGATTGCATAGACTCAATTGTCACATCAGCAAAAAGTTGAACTAATTCTGAGTTTTGTCTTTCTGTTGCTGTCATAAAATCTGACAAACAAGCAATACCAACTCCATCTAGTGCAAGTTTTTTTACTGTTTCTCCGCTTGAGGCTTTTATATTAGTGTTCACATGAAATAGCTTTTTTTCGGAATCTAATATAGGCCAGTAGTTTAATTTTTCTAGATTGCTGAAACCAATTAGAGAATGGTTTTTTAAATCCTGGATTGAGGTTGGTACACCATGCCGGCTAAGGTAATTTGGGCTTGCTAAAATGCGTATTTGACTTTTGGCTATAAGCGCAGCGTGCAGTGTCGAATCTTGTAACTCACCAATACGAATTGCGACATCAGTGCGCTTTTCTAAAAGATCTATTACTTGATCATTATTGTTGAGCTCTAATTGTATGTGGGGATATTTGTGAACGAACTCTTTAATTAGAGGTGCGATAACATTTAGCATAAATGGTGTTGCTGCATCTACACGTAACCTACCTGAAGGCATCCCTTTTTTTAAAGCCAACATTTCTTCAGCCTCATTGATATCATCGAGGATTTTTCTAACTTTTTCTAGATAGGCTTGTCCTTCAATCGTTAGCTCCATTTTGCGTGTTGTTCTACTTATCAATGTTGTACCTAACTTTTCTTCAAGCCTAGATAAACTCCGGCTTACTGCAGAAACTGTTAAGTCTAACTTATCAGCGGCGTGACTAATGGTTCCACAATCAATTACCGCAACAAAGGTATTTAATTCGTCTAAAGTAGCTTTCATTGTTGATAATAATTCAAATATAATTTTACTTACTGTGCCTTAATGTAAATAAAATTACCAGCTAATATGTATGTCTTATTTATACTAAATAACTATACGAGGTAATGATTATGGCAGTACCATCTTTCGGAGTGGGTACATTTAGGTTAACAGGTGATGTTGTTATTGAATCAGTAAGCAATGCGATAGAGCTTGGCTACAGAGCTATTGACACCGCCCAAATATATCAGAATGAAAGTGATATTGGTAAAGCACTAAAACGTGCAGATATAAATAGGAGTGACTTATATATAACTACTAAAGTGTGGGTAGACAATTACGAAAGAGATAAGCTGATTCAAAGTGTCAAAGAGAGCATTACAAAACTCGGGGTTGAATATCTGGATCTTGTTCTTATTCATTGGCCAGCACCTACAAGCAACGTTGCAATTGAAGAGTACCTCTTAGCCTTAGCTGAAGCTAAACGTTTAGGATTAACAAAAGAAATTGGCGTATCAAATTTTACTATTGAACTTATCGATAAAGCTGTTGATATTTTGGGCGCAGAAAATATTGCTACAAACCAAATAGAACTAAGCCCTTACTTACAGAATAATAAGCTCGTAGATCATATGAAAACTTTAGGTATAAAGGTTACTTCATACATGACACTGGCATATGGCAGTGTATTAAATGACTCTACTATTAATGACTTAGCATCAGAGTTACAAATCACACCCGCTCAGCTTACATTAGCTTGGGCATTACATAAGGGTTATGCCGTTATTCCATCTTCCACAAAACGAGAGAATTTAGCAAGTAACTTGCAGGCGCTGAAAATTGTTTTGGATGAGAAAACGGTTCAGCTCATTGATAACTTGGAAAGAGATGGCCGACTAGTTAACCCAGAAGGGCTAGCACCAGAGTGGGATATATAAGATGCAAAAAATTAAAACTCTTTCATTATCAATTTTAGTCAGTTTTAATGCTTTGGCTAATGATTGGACTTCCTCAGAATTTGGCCAGAACGATGAAATTGGAGCTGCTAATTTATTAACTTCAAGTTTAGTAAAGCAAGCGGTAGATCTCGTTAGCACTGGTAAAGTTTACTCTTTAGCTGTTCCCGTTAGTAAAGATTTACCCGCTTTTAGACATAGATCTTTCAACCTTTACAATGTACAACCTGAAGGTCAAGCAGGTAAAACATTGGGTGTAAATAAATTTACATTTAATGATGAGCTTGTAAATGGATGGACTGGAATTGGGACTCAGCTAAACGGTATTGGCCATATAGGTATTGATAATGTTTACTATAATGGTAATAAAGCTGAAGATTTTGTCACTGTTGAAGGTGTAACTAAATTAGGTATAGAAAAAGTACCACCTATAGTAACGCGAGGAGTCGTTTTAGATATGACATCTCACTTTAATACCCCGGTGGTTGATGGAGGTACTGTCATTACAGTTAAAGATATTAAAGCGGTACTAGCCAAGCAGAAGATAACTATCAATGAAGGCGATGTTGTTTTATTTAATACCGGATGGTTAAACCTTATTGGCAAAGATAATAAAAAATTTTTAGAGACTGAGCCTGGTATCGATATGGAAGCAGCTGCTTGGCTAGCTAATAAGAAGATTGTAGCGTTTGGTGGTGATACTTGGGCTTCTGAGGTTTACCCTAACCCTAAGGGGCTAGAATTTCCTGTCAATCAGTTCATGTTAGCTAAGAAAGGGATTTATAACCTTGAATTGATAGATACAAGAGAGCTACTAAAAGACGGTATTTTCGAATTTTTATTCGTACTTGGTCATCCTCTATATAAAGGATCGACCCAAGTTAATATAAACCCAATCGCTATAAGGTGAAATATATGTCAAAATTCTTTGCAGAAAAGTTCGTTACTGTCTCATATGACGGTTTAGTTGCTACAAATAAATATAATACTGATGCCTCTCAAGTTGAATATGAGATTATTGAAGGACCAGGTAAGGGCTCAAAGGGAAAATCTTCATGTGAGTGGAACGAGGTATCTGAAGGCGTATATTTAATCTCGTGGCAAGAAGATTCGGGAGCCACAGTGGTTCATTTAGATGACTTTAAAAAGGGTACATCAATGACTTTTTTCTCAACGGCTAATAATGAGTTTTATAGGCTTAAAGGTACACTCGTAGTGAAAGATAATGGCTTATCGAGCTAAGCTCGATAAGGACACATATTCTATTTAGATACTATGATTTTACCGAAGCTAAATAAACAGCCACATCTATTGATGTGGCTGTTTATTAATATTTTTTTATATTTACTTTAACCTAGATGGCTAGCTATAGCTTCCATTCATTAAACTTTTAACCCTAAAATGTATGTCATCAATTGCTAACTATGGCTAGATTAAAAACAATGACAATTATTTTCTTTAAGGAATCTCTATCTTAAATTTGAGATATGTAGTTAAAAGTATACGTGTTAGCGTACCAGTAGCTATAAAAGCTAAATTCTATATTAAACGGTGCCATTACAATGCTAGATCTAAAGCAACTTCATTATTTTATAACTGTGGCAGAATTAGAACATGTCGGCAAAGCCGCAGAAGTGCTGTTCATATCTCAGTCCCCATTAAGCAGACAAATATCTCAATTAGAAGATAGACTTGGCTTAATATTATTCGAAAGAAAAGCAAAGCGAATAATTCTGACAACAGACGGACATACTTTCCTTAAAGAGGCAAAAGCTCTTTTAACACATGCTACTCGTTTAGAGTCACTAGGAAAACGGTTGGGAAAAGGTGAAGAGGGTGGACTATGTATCGGGTACGTTAATAGCGCAATGTTCTCAAATATATTGCCGTCTAAGCTTCGAGAGTTAAGAAAAACGAAACCGAAAATTCATACAGCTTTATACCACTTGAAAAGTGACAAGCAATTCGAAGGGTTGATTCAAAGAAGTCTTGATATTGCAATTGTAGATGAGCTGTTAGAAAAACATACCACTATTAAATTTTCAAAAATTTATGAAGATCCAATGGTACTTGTTGTTGCTGACGACCATCATTTTACCAAAAAAGAAACTATTACCGAGGTAGATCTAAGCGAGGAGCTTTGGCTGACAGTAAAAGGTCCGTACAAAAAAGGCTTTATCAATGAGTGCGCTAAGAAAGGGTTTTCTCCTAATATCTTGATCGAAGTAGATGATCCTGTCAGTGCCCTTGGCTTGGTTGCTGCTGGCAATGGGATTACAATGATTCAGGAGAGCTTGAAACAACAACTACCAAAGAATGTAGTAACTATTAA
The DNA here is from genome assembly GCF_002310795.1 of Pseudoalteromonas issachenkonii. Lineage (NCBI taxonomy): Bacteria > Pseudomonadati > Pseudomonadota > Gammaproteobacteria > Alteromonadales > Pseudoalteromonadaceae > Pseudoalteromonas > Pseudoalteromonas issachenkonii. The sequence goes on along the minus strand of NZ_CP011030.1, from coordinate 486,551 downwards.
ACTCAATGCACTAAATTTCTCTATTACTCTATGGGTCGCTTGGCATGCTGAAATACTGAGACCGATAGTAAGAGAATTTAGAGAGCAACTAATGAGTTAGCTATACCGTACAACCTTAGCCTTCAACTATTGAAACATTAAAAACCCCAATACAAGATGAATGTACTGGGGTTAGTGATTTCTTAGACGAAATTATTGCTTAACTCCTTTAGACCGTCTGAATATATAGTAGTAAACAGTTCAATCACATCAGAATCTTTTACGCTGTCGTCAGCCATGAATGAACCAAACCACGTTACTTGGCAGCTTTTATCATCTATAGCTTTTACACTTATAGTTGAAAGGTAGCTACTCACTGGAAATGGCGCGTTAATAATTGAATAGCTGTAAAACGTTTTATCTTCGCTAAAGCCTTCTAACCTTTCAATGATTTTATCACCTTTATGGCTTTGCAATGTTCGAACTCTACCACCTTCAGAAAGCTTACTTTCCCGAATGAACGGTAACCAATCTGGCAGGCTATTAAATCCACCAATTAGCTCCCATACATCGTTAGAGGGAGCTATTATTACAGTTTGAGCTTGAGCTTTTAGCATGTCGTTTTCCCTACTTAGTTGGTGTTGGAGCGAGTTCAGAAATAACACCCTCACGCTTTAATTCAAGCCATAGTTCATGAGGCACTTTTTCTTCTAAGGCTGAGATATCTTCAGCAATTCTAGAAGGTTTACTTGCACCAGGAATAACTGAGCTAACCGCATCATTGGCTAATACAAACTGGAGTGCTACAGCTTTAATACTGACCGAAAATTTCTCGCAAACTGCTTTTATTTTAGCTACTTTGTTAACAATATGAGTAGGAGCTTTTTGATATTCGAAATTAGACCCCCCTGCTAAAATGCCGGAGCTATATGGACCTCCGACAATAATATCAACTTTTTGTGCTGCGGCTTTAGGCATCAGACGTTGTAGTGCCAATTCATGATCTAACAGTGTATATCTTCCTGCTAGTAAAAATGCATCAGGTTTATCTTCTTCAAGATTTAAAGCAAGTTCAATTGGTTCAACTTTATTTACACCTAAACCCCAAGATTTAATAACACCTTCTTTTTTTAAATCAGCTAATACTTTAAATGCCCCATTTCTGGCCTCTTCAAATTTAGCTAACCAATTGTCGCCATAAAAGTCTTGTGCAATATCATGTACATAGACAATATCTAAGCTGTCTGTGTCTAATCGTTTTAAGCTATCTTCAATAGATCTTAAAGTTGCACTAGCAGTATAATCATTAACAACTCTATTCTTCCTTCCATGCTCAAATAAAGCGCCTTTTTCACCGAATTCTTGAGACTCAACCTCCTCATCGAGGATAATACGACCAACCTTTGAACTTAATGTATATTCATCACGATTATAGTTTTTAAGCACTTGTCCCAATCTTATTTCTGCTAAACCAGCGCCATAAAATGGTGCTGTATCGAAATAACGGATACCCTGATTCCAAGCTTCTGTTATAGTGGCTAATGCCTCTTCCTCCGGTATATTTCTAAACATATTGCCTAAAGGAGCAGTTCCAAAACCTAACTTTTGATTTTCTAACAATTTACTTTTCATACTTAAACCTAATTTATTACTAAGAAGTAGGGCGATCATACAGCTCCCCAATTTGGTGTCTAAGACTTAATTGGCGCTAGTTGAGTCCTTACTTGCATTAATTAAATAGGGTCCATAGGAAAGTAGAGATGATCAGACGACGGACTAATATATTTTGTAGGATCCCTATTTACCGTAGATAGTGTAAATTAAGACTTGCTCTTTTATTCCACCTAACCAGAACTTAGGTTATACAGTTTATTTTACTATTTCGAACTTTCGACCTGTGAGCATATGTTCAGGATCTAATGCATTTGGGTTGTATGATGAGCTTTTGATTACCTCATAAATTTCAATATCTTTAATGTCTTGTTTAAAAGGATTTTTTGATTTTAGTTTTTCCTTATCATTAAAAAATCAAACTTGTCATAAGCAGTAATAAAATGTTTATTTTCAAGATACTCATTACAACTTAGTGCTAATTTTAAAGCCTCCAACAGTAGATGTTTAAGAGCTCGATTCTCACCTCGACATGCAGCAAACAACGCTATTGTGGTATTTTTACTTTCAAGCTTAGGAGGTACATCAAATGGCATTTTCTTAGCTAACCCCATCAAATATTGGCGAAAGTACTTGCTGTCATTTTTTAGGCTAAAGTATTCAAGTTTTCTTTTTCTAACTAAGCGAGAAGCCCATTGAGGTTCTTCAGCTATTTTTGCAGCCCAAGGCATACCAACCAGTACTATTGGCACTTTGGCTTCTTCACTAATAAACTTTAACCCATTTGCAATTTGTTGTCGTTCTTGTACGCTTTTAAACTCTATTAACTCCTGAAACTCATTAATGATGAGTAGCTCTACTTGAGCTTTAATTATGTCAAACTATGGTTGTATTATGTCAAACTATGGTTGCAGCGACACTTTAACCTTTAACCTAAACCATCGCGGCTTTTACATATACATCAAAGCGGTTCTTTTTAGTTTTGATTTGCATGCTTGGAGTTTTATCATTTAAAAATGGTGCGTAATCGGGGCGTTTAACCACCACACGCTTGCTGGCAAGGGGGTAGGCAAACTCGAGTAAATCATCGGCGTCGGTATCGCCACCTACTAATTCTTGGAATACGCGCATTTCTTTTTTAACCAATGCTGATTTTTCACGGTGCGGAAACATAGGATCTAAGTACACTACATCGGGCATGCTGTCACATTGAGCAAGTAAGGTATGGCTTGAGCCAAATATTAAGCTCATATTTTGCTGCATCCATGGGCCAATTTCACTATCGTTATAAGCACGTTGTAAACCGTCATATAACAGCGCGGCAACCACGGGGTGGCGCTCATGCAAAATCACTTTACAGCCTAGCGAAGCTAAAACAAAACCATCACGTCCAAGCCCTGCGGTTGCATCGAGTACCACTGGCGTTGCGCCCTTATTAAGGCCAACCGCTTTAGCAATTGATTGCCCTTTACCACCACCAAATTTACGCCTATGTGCAACGGCACCAGTTACAAAGTCTACGTTAATTGCACCTAGTTTAGGCTCATCAGTTTTATATAGGCTTAGCCCTTTATCATCGTAATGCAAACTAAAGCCACGGCTTTGCTCCGCCCATTGAGCAAGCCCAAAGCGTGTTTCTAACTCATTCAAATATGGCCGACACTCTTTAAACGCACACTGTATAATCACTTCACACTCCGATGATAAATTTCACCGCTATTATACCCAAACAGCAGCAATATACGAAGTTCGCAAGGTGTATAGTTTAAAACAACTCAATATCGTTATTTTCACTCTCAGATTCTGGCTGCGCTTGTTGTTTACTTAGTTGTGTTTGAGTAATTAAGTCATCACGCTGTTGAGTAGTTGTTTTTAGTTGGTGCTTGATAAACGCTAAATCATTCGTGGTTGCAACCAGCTGCTGTGATGTATGGCTAAGCTGAGTTATTTGCTCATTGAGCTGCGAAGCTGGTAAGTCATTTTGTGTTTGCATTAACGATTGGAGTTGCTCGAGCTGATCTGTAAGCTGGCTAATCGCATTCGTTTGCATGGCATTTTGATTTTTAAGCTGGGCAACAATATCTTTAAAAACAAGGGTTAGCTCATTGTCGCGCATTAGTCGATATTGGTGCTGCTGTATAGTAACTACTTTTTCGTTAGTTACTTCTAAAATATGCGGAAATAAATCTTTATAGCGACCATACAGTGATGGCGTATCTATTGGCATATTTTTAATTAACAGTGAAATATTAGGGTAATTAATAATAGTACTATGACCAATATCAACAAAGCGCTCTGCATTTTTATGCTGCATGAGTAGCTCTTGCTCTAATGGGCATACGCCCGTCTCTTGGCTATAAAACACTCCCTGGTTATTTTGCCAAAAAACGACCACAACATTGAGGTGTAATGGCGCAAAAAAGCCTAAAAAGTATTCACTTAATAGTTCTAAATTATCAGCATGGTAGCTTTGACAAACAAAGCGCATAATGCGTCCCATGTCACCGGTTTCAATCATCGCCATTTCAGCTGTTTTATTGGCCTTTGCTATATCATACTGCAGTGCTGCGCATTGCTTGCGGTACTGGTAAAGAATTTTAATGCGTGCCATCAGCTCCTGTGCGTTAAAAGGCTTTAAAATGTAGTCAGCCCCGCCAACACTAAACCCTTTAATACGTTCGGCCTGCCCCACTTTGGATGATAAAAACATTACCGGAATGTCTGTTGTGGCTTTATTTTGTTTAATACTTTGGCAGACCTCATAACCAGACATTCCTGGCATTTCAACATCAAGCAAAATAATATCAGGGTTATATTTATTTGCTTGTCTTATGCCATCTTCACCATTTTTGGCATGGAGCACTTTACAAAACCCAGCTAAAGACTCTTCAATAATATGGTGCATTAATTTATCGTCATCAATTGCCAGTATTAACTTTGCCATGCGTTAGTCCCTTTTAGTACTTTGTTCAAAGCATAGTACGCTATGTTGAAACTACTAAAATTTATTCAAAATATTCTTTAACAACACTGTGTTTTAGGCAATAAAAAAGCGCCACTGGGGCGCTTTTGTAATTATATTTTAATCCGCAAAGGTCAACAGACCCTAAGCGGCAATGCCACTGTGGCGTAGTAGTGCGTCTACACTTGGCTCACGACCACGGAAGTTTTTAAACAATGTCATCGGCTCTTCGCTGCCGCCTTTTTCAAGAATGTGCTGCATAAACGCTTGGCCTGTTTGTGGATTAAAAATCCCCTCTTCTTCAAATTTAGAATAGGCATCTGCCGAAAGTACTTCAGCCCATTTGTACGAGTAATAACCTGCACTATAACCGCCCGCAAAAATATGACTAAAGCCATGCTGAAAACGATTAAACGCTGGCGGCTTAATGACTGAGGTACGACTGCGTACATCATCAAGCACAGCTTGAATGTTACATGGTTTGTCTGCCACGTAATCGTGGTGGATTTTAAAATCAAATAACGAGAACTCAAGTTGTCTTAACATTTGCATACCTGAGTTATAATTTTTAGCCGCAAGTAGTTTATCAAGCAACTCTTTTGGTAGTGGCTCACCGGTTTCGAAGTGACCTGAGATAAAGCTAAGCGCTTCTTCCTCGTAACACCAGTTTTCTAAAAACTGGCTTGGCAACTCAACAGCATCCCACGCTACCCCATTAATACCGGCAACGGGGGCTGCATCTACTTGGGTAAGCATATGATGAATACCGTGACCAAACTCATGAAACAGTGTGGTTACTTCATTATGGGTAAATAACGCCGGCTTATCGCCAATCGCTTTATTAAAATTACACACCAGGTAAGCAACTGGTGTTTGAAGTTCACCATTAGCGCGCACTTTACGACCCATACAGTCATCCATCCACGCACCACCACGCTTGTGATCACGCGCATACAAATCTAAGTAAAAACGACCACGTAAAGTGTTATTGCTATCGTAAATTTCAAAAAAGCGTACATCTTTATGGTAGCTATCAAAATCAGCGACTTCTTTTACAGTAATACCAAATAGGCGATTAACCGTTTCAAATAAGCCACTGAGTACTTTATTTGCTGGGAAGTACGGGCGAAGAACTTCATCTGAAATCGCGTACTTTTCTTGCTTTAGTTTTTCACTATAATAACCAAAATCCCACGCCTGCAGTTCACTAATACCATGCTTTTGCTCTGCATATTGTTGCAGCTCTTTAAGTTCTTGCTCTGCTTGTGGTTTAGACTTAGCGGCTAAGTCTTCTAAAAATGAGAATACCTGCGCGGGTGATTCTGCCATTTTTGTAGCCAACGATTTTTCAGCGTAGTTATTAAAGCCAAGTAATTGTGCTAACTCATGACGCAGTGCCAACTCTTCACTCATGATCGCAGAGTTATCAAACTCTCCCGCATTAGGGCCTTGATCGGATGCACGGGTAGAAAACGCGGTGTATGTTTCTTTGCGAAGTTCACGATTATCTGCATAGGTCATAATCGGCAAATATGAAGGGAAATCTAGGGTAAATACCCAGCCGTCTAAGTCTTTACTTTTTGCCGTATCGGCCGCTAATGCAAGCGCTGATTCTGGTAAACCAGCCAATTGGCTTTCATCGGTAATATGCTTATGCCATGCAAGCGTGGCATCCATCACATTATTACCAAATTTTGAGGCAAGCTCTGATAAACGCGCACTAATTTCACCGTAGCGTTTTTGTTGCTCAGGATTTAACGCAATACCTGAAAGCTTAAAGTCACGTAATGCGTTAGTAATGGTTTTTTGCTGGGCAGTAGTGAGTGTTTTAAATTCGTCACTGTTATAAAGTGCGTTGTAAGCCTCATACAAACCTTGGTGCTGACCAACAAAAGTAGAGTATTCAGAAATAAGCGGTAAACATTGCTCGTAGGCTTCGCGAAGTTCATCATTGTTCATTACTGAGTTCAAATGCGATACCGGTGAAAACAATCGCGATAGTTTATCGTCAGCTTCTTCAAGGGGTAATACTAAATCTTCCCATGTGTATGATTGCTTTGCTAATACATCATTAATTGCACTGCGACAGTGCTCAATACCTTTTTTTAGTGCCGGGACAACATGCTCTGGCTTTATTTTTGAAAAAGGCGGTAAACCTTCAAGCCCGATTAGGGGATTAGTATGTGCATTGGTCATAGTGATTCTCGGTTTATGCAAAATATAAAAATTTAAGTTGGGGCAAAATACGTAAATACAAGGGCAAACCTGCTTTACTAGTTAACGAGTGCGTATCTGTAAATGATCACCTAGCAGCTTGATCTGAAATAGCATATCTTTCGTTTGATGAAGGATGTTTGATAGATTTTAGCAGCCCCGAACAAGTGACTTGCTCATCGCATATGCTATCATCGGCACAGAAAAGTTAAATTAATATTTAGAGGATTAAACATGGCTCAGCATTTTGATTACATTGCAATTGGTGGCGGTAGTGGTGGTATTGCATCAGCTAACCGTGCAGCAATGCGTGGCGCAAAAGTAGCATTAATTGAAGCTAAACACATGGGTGGCACCTGCGTAAACGTAGGGTGTGTTCCTAAAAAAGTAATGTGGCATGGCGCTCAAGTTGCTGAAGCAATTAATCTTTATGCTCCTGATTACGGTTTTGATGTTGAAGTTAAAGGCTTTGACTGGTCAAAGCTAGTAGAAAGCCGTGAAGCCTATATTGGCCGCATTCACAAAGGCTATGATAATGGTTTAGCTAAAAATGGCGTAACTGTGATCAAAGGCTTTGCAAAATTTGTGGATAGTAAAACCGTTGAAGTAAATGGTGAGCATTACACTGCTGATCACATTTTAGTTGCTGTAGGCGGACGCCCTACTATTCCTAACATTCCAGGTGCTGAACACGGTATTGATTCAAACGGCTTTTTTGAGCTGAACGAACAACCTAAGCGTGTTGCCGTTGTTGGTGCCGGTTACATTGCCGTAGAAATTGCAGGTGTGCTACACAGCCTAGGGACACAAACCCATTTATTTGTTCGTAAGAGCAAGCCGCTGCGCACCTTTGACCCATACATTATCGACACACTGGTTGATATTATGGCAAAAGAAGGCCCTACTCTGCACACTGAGTGTTCGCCAAAAGAGGTGGTAAAAGAGGCTGATGGCAGCTTAACTATTCATTTTGAAAACGGTTACAGCGAAAATGTTGATCAGGTTATTTGGGCGATTGGTCGTACACCTACAACCGATAAAATTAACCTTGCTGCAGCAGGCGTAGAAGTAAACGAAAGCGGCTATGTAAAAGTAGATGAATACCAAAACACCACGGCTAAAAATGTATACGCTGTGGGTGATATTATCGAAAATGGTATTGAGCTTACACCAGTTGCTGTAAAAGCGGGTCGTACTCTATCGGAGCGTTTATTTAATAAAGAATTGCCGAACGATTTAAAAATGGACTACAGCCTAGTACCAACCGTGGTATTTAGCCATCCACCTATCGGCACCATTGGCTTAACTGAACAAGAGGCGATTTCTCAGTACGGCGAAGAAAATGTAAAAGTATATAAATCAAGCTTTGCGGCTATGTACACCGCAGTTACTCAGCATCGCCAAGCATGTAACATGATGCTTGTGTGTGCAGGCGATGATGAAAAAGTTGTGGGCTTACACGGTATCGGTTTCACCGTTGATGAAATGATTCAGGGCTTTGCTGTCGCCATGAAAATGGGCGCGACTAAAGCCGATTTTGATGCGGTTGTAGCACTTCACCCGACGGGTTCGGAAGAGTTTGTTACCATGAGATAAGCTCGAGGTTCGAGAAAATAAAAAAACCTTGCGGTTAACATCGCAAGGTTTTTTTATTTTAAATGACCAACTTTACGCGGGGTAAACCCGCTGCTAGGTAATTTCAACTCGTAGCCCGTAGCCCGTTGCTCGTAGCCCGTCGCCCGCTAACCTTCGTATTTTAAGCTAAATGCTCTCGGGCTAAATATTCTAACGATTGCATTTCTTGCAGGCGACTAATACAGCGTTTAAATTCAAAGTTTAAATTGCCTTGTGTGTACAGCTCAGTAATGGGTTTTTCTGCAGAGATAATTAAGGTAACGTTACGCTCATAAAACTCATCTACCAACGCAATAAAACGCCTTGCTGCATCATCATTATTTTGTCCAAGCTGTTTTACGTTTGATAAAATCACCGTGTTATATAATCGGCTTATTTCCATGTAATCCACTTGGCTACGCGCGGTTTCACACAGTTCGCTAAATTCAAACATAACGATGCAATCAGACACCTTGCGGGTTTTGATCATCCGCCCTTCTATTTCAATTGGGGTGTCTACTTTACCGGCCTCAGGGGAGAGCTTATCAAAGTATTCAAATAGGTTTTTATCAGCTTGATCATCAAGCGGGCTGTGAAAAATTTCTGCTTGTTCCAGTGTACGTAACCGGTAATCAACACCGGAATCTACATTAACTATTTCAGTATGCTTATTCACTAAGGCAATAGCCGGTAAAAAACGAGCGCGTTGTAAGCCATTACGGTATAAATCATCAGGTATAATATTAGAGGTTGCAACTAACACAATACCACGTGCAAATAGCGCTTCCATTAAACCACCGAGCAGCATGGCATCGGTAATGTCTTGTACAAAAAACTCATCAAAACAAATTATGTCTGTTTCTGCTTTAAAAATATCGGCAACTGTTTCTAATGGGTTTGCTGTGTTGTTTAACTTTTTAAGCTCGTCGTGTACTCGGTGCATAAAACGGTGAAAATGCACTCGCATTTTTCTATCGCCCGGCAAAGCTTCGTAAAAAGTATCAACTAGGTAAGTTTTACCTCGGCCTACGCCACCCCAAAAGTACAATCCTTTTATAGGTGCGGGTTCAGCTTTATTAAAAAGCTTTGCAAAAAAGCCTTTAGATTGTGGTTTTGCTTGTGTTAAATCGTCGTATAAACGCTGTAAATGACGAACTGCATTTTCTTGTGCTGCGTCATGTACAAAGTCATCGCGTTGAAGGTCTTGCTGGTATGTTTGCCAAGGAGTCATATCTATTTACAGTTAAAACACAGTTTAATTTGTAAAGCATATTAACACGCATCAATACTCAGGGTATATTAGACTTAGTATGAATTATTATTGAACTAAATTTTTTTAGTTATTTTCGCATAGAGGTGAATTTATGGGTACATTTACATGGGTAGGTTTAGTGATAGTGGTTGCTATTGCTGCATTTTTCGTTGGTGCCTTTGTCACTAAAAAACAATTTAAACAAGATGAGTTAGAGCAACAAGCAGAGCAAGCTAAGCATTCGCTTGAGCAGTATCGTCAAGATGTTGCCGACCATTTAGCGAACACTGGTAAGTTAGTAAACAAAATGAAAGAAAACTACGACCAGTTATTAAGCCATGTTGAAGAAACCAATCAACTATTACTTGAAGACAGAAATAAAGCCCCTGCTGAACCGTTTTTCTCTAAAGAAACCACAGAGCAATTACAAGCGTCATTAAAAGAGCGTAGTTCGGATCGCTCAAACGCCGATGCTCAACCAGCTGATTATGTGTCGGGTAAATCAGGATTATTTGCTGGTGATGTGAATACTTCTAAAGCATCTTGATGAACTTTTTTTTGACCCCATAGTCTTTAGATATAACAGCTTTGTTGTTTTATCTTATTGATATACTTTTTTGAGGCTGCTTATTGCAGCCTTTTGCTTTTTAAGTGGAGTAAACCCTGACTATGAAAATGAAATTATCACTTATCAGTGCTGCTATTTTATCTACTAGCTTATTACTAAGTCCAGCCGCTTCGTTTGCTAAATTGCCGGTTGCCGTTAATGGTCAACAATTACCAACACTTGCCCCTATGCTTGAGCAAATTACCCCAGGTGTAGTGAGTATTCAGGTTTCAGGCTCTAAAGAGGTTCGCCGACGCGGTGACCCGCTCGATTTCTTTTTTGGCAACCCGCAGCCACGTAGCCAAAAGCGCCAGTTTAGTGGTTTAGGCTCAGGAGTTATTATTGATGCTGACAAAGGTTATGTCGTTACTAACAACCATGTAGTGCAAGACGCTGAAAAAATGGTGGTCACCCTTGAAGATGGCCGCGAATATGAAGCAACAAAAATTGGTAGCGATAAAGAGTCTGATATTGCGCTACTACAAATAGACGCAGATGAATTAACCGCAGTAAAGCTAGCTAACTCAGATGACTTACGTGTCGGTGATTTTGCCGTCGCAATTGGTAACCCTTTTGGTTTAAGCCACACGGTTACCTCAGGTATTGTTAGCGCATTAGGCCGCAGTGGCTTAAATATTGAGGGTTACGAAGATTTCATTCAAACCGATGCCGCGATAAACCAAGGTAACTCAGGTGGGGCTTTAGTTAATTTAAACGGTGAGCTGATTGGTATTAATACCGCTATTTTAGGTGCATCAGGCGGAAATGTGGGGATTGGCTTTGCTATTCCGTCAAATATGATGAAAAACCTAATTGATCAAATTGTAGAGCATGGTGAAGTACGCCGTGGTTCGTTAGGTATTTCAGGCCGCCCTCTTGATGCAGGCCTTGCTAAAGCACAGCAGCTTGATGTTAAACAAGGGGCTTATGTTATGCAGGTAATGGATGACACCGCAGCCAGCAAAGCCGGTATTAAAGCAGGCGATGTGATTATTAGTATTAATGGTAGTGAAATTAGTGGCTTCCATGAACTACGCAGTAAAATTGCCACCTTAGGTGAGGGTCGTGAAGTACAGTTGGGGATTTACCGTGACGGTAAAGTTAAAAATGTGGAAGTAACCCTAGATGGTGCATCAGGCATTACCGCTGCGGGCGAAGAGTTACACCCAGCATTCCAAGGTGCAACGCTTGAAAACGTGAAGAAGAACAAAATGAAAGGGATTGAGGTGACCTCTGTAGACCCTCGTTCGCCATCAGCACGGGTTGGCCTTGAAGAAGGCGATGTTATTGTGCAAGTAAACCGTCAACGAGTAGAAAGCATTCGCGACATGAACAAAATTATCGAAGATATTCAAGGTAATATTGTGTTAGGTGTGAAACGCGGACGTGAATCTATTTTTGTATTAATTCAGTAATAATACAATAAAAGTAACAGCGGCACTTGCCGCTGTTATTTTTTTTGTGCCATCATAAAGGGATTGCTCACTAACAATAAGAATACCGTGCTAAAACTTCTAAAATTTGTACTTCCTCCTCTATTTGCCGGTTTAGGCATTGCTTTTTTAGTGGTTTTTTTTAGCCCTAACATGCGCACTGCATTGCTACCTAACGTGCCGCTACCCAGTGCAATGACTGCAAGTCATTTGAGCTTTTCTGACGCAGTTAAGCGCGCAGCGCCATCGGTTGTCACCATTTTTTCAGAAAGCATTTCTAAAGAGCCACGCTATAAACGCCAAAATACGGTGCAAGAGCTTGGTTCTGGGGTGATCATGTCACCTGACGGTTATATTTTGACTAATTACCATGTGATCAATAATGCCGATCAAATACTGGTTATTCTTACTGACGGCAGACGTTTTTTTGATGTGCAACTCATTGGCTTTGATACTATTACCGACTTAGCATTATTAAAAATAAATGCCAATCACCTGCCTGTTATACCCGTTAACGATAACTACAGTTCGAGTGTAGGCGATTTAGTATTAGCCATCGGAAACCCACTTAACTTAGGGCAAACCATTACTCAGGGGATCATTAGCGCCACCGGTAAGCAAAAAATTACCGACAGTCCTTACAATAACTTACTGCAAATGGACGCTGCTATTAACGTAGGTAACTCTGGTGGTGCACTGGTAAATTCTAATGGCGATTTAGTAGGGATCACCTCTGCCCAGTTTAAAACCCGTGAAAACTTAAATATACAAGGGATCTTTTTTGCGGTGCCTTACACCTTGGTAAAAGAGGTAATGGGTAAGCTTATACGCCATGGTCGTGTTGTACGCGGCTATTTGGGCTTTGAAGGCACAGCGGTAGACAGTACAGGCAAAGAGGTCAATGATAGCTTAACGCCTGTTGCAGGCATGCGTATTACCAACCTAGACCCTTTAGGTCCTGCATGGCAGGCGGGTATAGAAGAGCAAGATATTGTGATTAAAATTGCTGGGCTTTCAGTGGCTAATCCACAAAATGTATTGAAAAAAATAGGCAGTACCGAACCGGGGAAAGAAATTGAATTTGAGCTTTACCGTAACGGTGAAATACAAAAAATAATGGTGAAAGTAGCAGAGCTCGAAACCAAGCTATAAAGCGCTTATTTATACTTTGGCATTAGACATAAAAAACGCGATAGATCATCGCGTTTTTTATGTAACCTGAACTCTGGTTAAGAGATTTACTAACGTATTGAATCAAAAAATGATATTTATGTTTATTTTTCTCTAGCCAGAGATTTCCAGTGAAAACAAGGCGAAATTACGCGTCAATAGCTAGCCTATTGCAAGTAAATTCAACGCAGTTAGCGCTGAAAATAGCTGCTTGAGATAGATTTATTATCCAGAGTTCAGGTTACGTATTAGTATAACTAATTGCTTTTGCGTTTGATGTTAGCACCTAGCGCACTGAGTTTATCTTCAATACGCTGATAGCCTCTATCTACATGATAAATACGATCAACAACCGTTTCGCCTTGAGCCACAATCCCCGTTAGAATAAGACTTGCCGATGCGCGTAAATCGGTTGCCATAACCTGCGCACCCGATAAGCTTTTTGTTTCACCACAAAAGGCCGTATTGCCTTCTAAGCGAATATTAGCGCCCATACGTTGAAGCTCAGGCACATGCATAAAACGATTTTCAAAAATAGTTTCGGTAATCGTCGCACTACCATTAGCCACCACATTTAATGCGGTAAACTGCGCTTGCATATCGGTCGGAAAACCAGGATGAGGCATAGTTTTAATATTCACCGCTTTAAGCTCTCGGCCTCGCATGTCTAGGTAAATACTGTCATCGAGCACTTCTAATAATGCATTGGTTGCACGTAGTTTTTCTATTACTGGCTCTAACGAATGGAAGTCGGTCATTTTACACAGAACTTCACCGCCAGCCATCGCTGCAGCCACTAAAAAGGTACCCGTTTCAATGCGATCCGGTAATATGCGGTGTTCACAACCTGATAAACGCTCAACCCCTTCAATCTCAATACGGCTTGAGCCCGCACCAGTGATTTTAGCACCCATAGCAATTAAGCAATTGGCTAAATCGATAATTTCTGGCTCGCGCGCAGCATTTTCTAATACTGTTTTACCCTCGGCGAGCGTTGCCGCCATGAGTAAGTTTTCAGTGGCACCTACGCTGATCATTTCCATGAAAACTTCAGCGCCTTTTAAGCGACCATCTACTTTGGCATTAATATAACCGTTTTCAACGGTTATTTGAGCGCCCATACGCTCTAAGCCTTGAATATGAATATCAACCGGGCGCGCACCAATAGCACAGCCACCAGGTAAGGATACTTGTGCCTCACCAAATCGAGCGACTAAAGGGCCAAGTGCAAGCACTGACGCACGCATTTGCTTTACTAAGTCATAAGGCGCTAACGTGCTATTTACCGTTGCACCATCAATAATGAGTGAATCGCCCTGCCATTGAACATCAGCGCCTAACGTTTTTAATAAGGCTTCGGTTGTAATGATATCGCGAAGATGTGGTACGTTAGTAAAAGTACTTTTGCCATCAGCTAATAAAGCTGCAAATAGAATCGGAAGAGCTGCGTTTTTAGCGCCAGAAATAGTTACTTCACCAGCCAGTGAAGTGCCACCTTGAATTACAAATTGATCCATCTAAGGGGCCTTATTTATTGCGGTAAAATGAATTTTTGCTCACGTTTCCACTCTGTCGGAGTAAAAGCGCGGATAGAAACAGCATGAATGGTACCGTCTGAAATAGTGTTCATTAATGGCCCATATACTAGCTGTTGCTTTTTAACACGACTTAATCCGTCAAAGCATTCACCGACAGCGATTACTTCATAATGACTGCCATTGGCTTTTACATGTACTTCAGCTAACTGAAGTTCGTCGCGTAATAATGTTTCGACTTGACTCGTTTCCATAACTCTCACTCAAATAGGGTTGTAACCTGGCCTAACTGCATAAGGTTTTGCAGTTGTTCAGGTGGGTTTTGCAATTCAAGGCGAATGCCTTGTTGCTTAAATTCTGTAAAAGAGTGAATTAACCAAGCTAAGCCGGCTGTGTCAACCCTTGTCACCTCACTTAGGTCAAAATAAAGGGTTTTATGCTCAGTTTGTCGCTTAGTGTTCAGAAGCCGTTCATTGCCAATTGAATTATGAGTCAATTCACCACTGACTCGTAGATGCTGTTCATCGACTTGGCTGATTGCCAATTTAGTCATTTGTGTCACTGCCTCTAAACTGAACCGGTAACTTACTTTTTTGCTCTAACAGGTCGCTAACGTGGTCAATACCTTGTTGGCGTAAAATGCCCTGAAGCTCACTTTGTTTTGCATCAAGTAAGCTAATGCCTTCAGCAATCATATCGTAAGCGCGCCATTCGCCACTTCTATCTTCACGTACTTTAAAATCAATTTTAATATCAGGCTTACCGGCTTCTACAATTTTGGTTTTTACCACCACCACATCTTTGCCTTTAAAAGGCTGCTCGGCAGCAAATTCAACTTGTTGATTAGTATACTGGGTAAAAACGCCAGCATAAGTGGCAACAAGGTACTCTCTAAACGCGCCAATAAAACGCTGAATATCTTCAATTGCTTTTGCTTTTTCTGCTTTGTTGGTAATGGCGCGTACCTTAGATACTTCGCTACCTAACACTCTCAGTGCAGCATATTTGTAGTCAATGTAGGGCATCAGTTCTTCTTCAACGATGACCCGTAAATGCTCTTTGTTAGTGGTTATTAACGGCTGGTCTTTGGTAATACGCTCAAAGGTATTATCAGCAACCTGACGTACCATTTTATTAGGATCAGTCAATTTCACTTCACCGGCATGTACACTTTGTACTAGCGTGACAGTTACTAATGCGATACTTGCTAAAAATGTTTTCAACATAATAATTACTCACTACCTTGGTTGAATAAAAACTGGCCTATTAATTCTTCTAGTACCAATGCTGACTTGGTATCTGTAATAGAATCGCCGTTGGCTAATGCTTTACTTTGAACACCAAATAAATCGTCAATGGCTTGATCTTGTTCGCTGTTCGCTACATCTTCGCCTAAACATCGCTGTTTAGCTGAATCTGATGCGATAACGGGGTTAATTCCTAAATATTGTTCACCTAAAATACCCGAGGTTAAAATTGAGATAGAACTAGTGTCTGAAAAACGACACAAATACTGCGCATCAATGCTCATATTTACTACTGGTAAAAACTCTTGTGGATGCACATAAATTGACTCTACACGACCAATAACAACGCCGCCCACCTTAATGGGTGCACGTGTTTTTAATGATCCTATATTTTCAAACTTGGCGTTCAATGTGTAGGTTTCACCTGAGCCGCTAATACCCGAATTAGCCACTTTGAGCGCCAGCATTGAAAATGCCAAAATGCCCAATGCTACAAAAAAACCAACTAAAATTTCTAATTTCCGTGAATTCATTATTTAATACCCTATTAGCTGGTAAACATTACCGCTGTCAAAATAAAGTCAAAACCTAATACCGCTAGTGATGAGTGCACCACTGTCTCTGTTGTTGCCTTGCTGATCCCCTCTGATGTGGGAACACAGTCATACCCTTTGTAAAGCGCAATCCAGGTAACAACAATCGCAAATACGATACTTTTAATTAAACCGTTTAGTATGTCTTTTTCAAACGACACCTGAGATTGCATAATTGACCAGAAACTTCCCGTATCAACGCCTAGCCAATCAACCCCCACTAAATGAGCACCAATAATAGCTACAGCAGAAAAAATAAGTGCCAACATTGGCATACTAATCAAACCAGCCCAAAACCGCGGCGCTATAATTCGTCTAAGCGGGTCAATGGCCATCATCTCAAGCGACGATAATTGCTCGGTGGCTTTCATTAAGCCGATTTCAGCAGTCAACGCACTACCAGCCCTGCCTGCAAATAATAACGCAGTAACTACCGGTCCAAGCTCACGTAACAAGCTAAGTGCCACTAAAGGGCCTAGGCTGTCTTCAGCGCCATAATCAACTAAAACGGTATAACCTTGCAGCGCTAGAACCATGCCGATAAATAATCCCGACACAACAATAATCAACAGCGATTGTGAACCAACCATGTAAAGTTGGCGCACGAGTAAAGGTGTGCCTTTTTTAAAATTGGGTACATGCCATAACGCACTTGCCAGCATTTGGGTTGAACGCCCCAGTGCAGCAAATCGGCCCAGCGTTTTGTGGCCTATTTTTTGTAGTAAATCCAACATTACTGCTGCTCTCCTAACAGTTCATCTGCATAGGTTTGTGCTGGATAATGAAATGGCACTGGACCATCTGATAACCCTTTTAAAAACTGTTGAACAAGTGGTGATTCGTGCTCTCGCATCTGCTCTGGTGTACCACTGCCAATAACGCCTTGATCAGCAATAATAATAACGTGGTCGGCAATACTCATTACTTCAGTCACATCGTGCGTGACAATTAAAGAAGATAAGCCAAGTACTTCGTTTAAAGATTTGATCAGCTTAACTAAAACCCCCATTGAAATAGGGTCTTGTCCTGCAAAAGGCTCATCATACATAATAAGTTCAGGATCAAGCGCTATAGAGCGAGCCAAAGCTGCACGACGTGCCATACCGCCAGATAACTCTGAAGGCATTAAATCTTTAGCACCACGTAAGCCAACAGCTTGTAATTTCATTAATACCACTAAACGGATTAAATCTTCACTGAGTTGCGTGTGCTCTCGAATGGGGAATGCAATGTTATCGAACACCGACATATCAGTAAATAAGGCACCGCTTTGAAATAACATACTCATGCGTTTACGTGCCGCGTAGAGTTCTTTGCGCGACATAGCGACAATGCTGTCGTTTTTAAATAAAATATCACCGGAGTCTGGTTTAAGCTGGCCACCTATTAGGCGTAGCATCGTGGTTTTGCCAATTCCGCTTGGCCCCATAATGGCAGTAATTTTACCCTCAGGTACGTCAAAGCTCATATTTTTATATATGACCCTATCGCCTCTAGAAAAGGTAACATCCTTGACTTCAACTATTGATTGCGACAAGTCGCTCTCCATAACAATACTCTCTCATATTTCTATTTTAAGGGTTTTTTAACCAATATGGAAAAAACAATTCGTAAGATTTTGTAATAGTGTCGCAAAAACAGTTATAAGATTGATTCAAGCAGCCTTAACTTTGGCTTAAAATTTCATATAAAAAGCGCCAAAGAATACTTAAAATAACCGCCTAATGTATTACACCTTATTCTTTTATTTATACTTTTATGGTGGCTTTTGTTACTATTCGCGCTATCTGAATTTACATTAATTGGCTTATCACAATGGTTACCTCGTTTGTCATTTTAATTCTTGGTTTTGCGGCTCTCGTATGGAGTGCAGACAGGTTTGTTTATGGTGCAGCAGCACTGGCTAAAAACTTTGGCGTGCCAACGCTAATTGTAGGTTTAACCGTGGTAGCTATGGGCTCTTCTGCGCCTGAAATGATGGTATCGGCTTCAGCAGCTTTGGCAAATAAAACCGATACTGCCGTGGGTAATGCAGTTGGTTCAAACATCACTAACATCTTATTAGTTTTAGGTATTACCGCCCTTTTAAGACCCTTATCAGTATCTTCAAGTACGTTAAAACGTGAAATTCCACTGGTACTGCTGGTCTCCATTGCAACTTGGTATATTTTTTCAGATAACTATTTTTCATTTTTTGAAGGTGCAGCCTTATTATCTGGCTTTGTTGTTTTTATTGGCGGACTTATTTTTGTCTCACTGCGAGCTAAAAACCAAGACGATCCGTTTGTGAGCGAAGCCTGTGACGAAGTACCTGACAACGTACCAACCAAAAAAGCTGTTTTTTGGCTGGTAGTGGGTATGATTTTACTGCCGGTTAGTTCACACTTTTTAGTTGGCTCAGCCGTTGATATCGCAAAATATTTTGGCTTAAGTGACTTAGTGATTGGTTTGACCATTATTGCTATAGGCACCAGCTTACCTGAACTTGCAGCTTCAATTGCAGGTGTGCTTAAAAATGAAGATGACTTAGCGCTGGGTAACATAGTTGGTTCGAATATTTTTAATATTTTAGCGGTATTACCGCTGGCAGGATTAATTAATCCATCGGTTATCGATACTTCGGTAGCTAACCGTGATGTTATTATTATGATTGGCGCAACCTTGGCGCTAATTGCTATGTCATTGAACTTTAGAGGTCAAAGACGTATCAATAGAATAGAAGGTGGCTTGCTCATCGTCGCATTTATGATTTACCAAGGTTATATTTTTAGTCAAGTAGGATAGCCCATGGCAACGCTAAACTTTATTCAACAAGGGTTACGTGTTCTAGAGATTGAACGCCAAGCACTCAGCGATATTACACAATACGTTAATGAAAGCTTTAACCAAGCCTGTCAATTAATGTTTGACTGCTCAGGTCGTATTATTGTTATTGGCATGGGTAAATCAGGCCATATTGGTAACAAAATAGCCGCCACTCTTGCCAGTACCGGCAGCCCCGCATTTTTTGTTCACCCGGGTGAAGCAAGCCATGGTGATTTAGGAATGATCACAGCAAATGACGTGGTTATCCTCATTTCAAACTCTGGTGAAACCAGCGAAGTACTTAATATTATTCCAGTATTAAAGCGCATTGGTGCCAAAATGATTGCCATGACAGGCAACCAAGGCTCAACCATGGCAACATTGGCAAATGTGCATGTGTGTATTAAAGTTGAACAAGAAGCCTGCTCATTGGGCTTAGCACCTACTGCAAGTACCACTGCCACACTCGCTATGGGTGATGCCATGGCGGTGGCATTATTAGAAGCACGCGGCTTTACTGCTGATGATTTTGCACTATCGCACCCTGGTGGTAGCTTAGGCAAGCGATTACTCTTAACTCTTAAAGATGTTATGCACAGTGGTGCTGATACACCTATCATTAACGAGACGCAAACGATTAAAGATGCCTTAATTGAAATGTCGGCCAAAGGACTCGGCATGACCGCTATTGTTGATAGTGACCAGCAATTATCAGGCCTGTTTACCGATGGCGATTTACGCCGTATTTTAGAGCAACGTATTGACATTCATAGCACTGAAATTAATGTTGTGATGACCAAGTCGTGTACTACAGCCACCCAAGAGATGCTCGCGGCTGAAGCGTTAAATATTATGGAACAAAAACGTATTAATGGTTTAATTGTAATTAATGAGCATAATCAACCGATTGGCGCACTAAATATGCAAGACTTACTTAAAGCGGGAGTGCTATAAATGCAATTTGAAGATCTCTATCAACCGCTAAGTGATGATGCAAAGGCGCGCGCAAAAAAAGTAAAGCTATTAATTTGTGATATTGATGGTGTATTTTCTGATGGCCGTATTTACCTTGGAAACCAAGGTGAAGAACTCAAAGCATTTAACACCAAAGACGGATTTGGTATCAAAGCCCTGATTAACAGCGGTTTTGAAGTCGCCGTAATCACTGGGCGCCATTCTCATATAGTGCAGCAACGTATGAGCAGTTTAACCGTACAACATATATATCAAGGCCAAGAAGACAAGCTTATAGCCTATCAAGAATTAAAACAAAAATTAGCGCTTAGCGATGAGCAAATTGCTTATATAGGTGATGATGGCCCAGACATGCCAGTAATGGAGCAAGTCGGTTTTGCGGTTGCCGTAAACGATGCTCATCCACTTATTAAACGTTTATCACATTATGTAACCCAACTGCCCGGCGGTTTTGGTGCGGTAAGAGAGCTGACAGACTTACTTATGCTCGAAAATAACAAGCCACTAACTAGCCAAGGAACGAGTTCATGAATGTAGCGCGCATTATACTGAGCGTTTTATTCATAAGCTGTATGGTTTGGCTCTGGTATCCTTATTTTACTAAGGTTGATATTACTGCAAGCGAAGAAACACAAGTTATTGCTAAGCCTGATTATACCGCTATTGAGCTAAAACAAACGGCTTATAATGAACAAGGTAAAGTGAGCCATAAGGTAACTGCGGTAAAAATGGAGTTGTATCAACAACTCGGTTTTACCTTTTTTGAAAAGCCTATATTCACTTTATACAACGAGCAGCAAACATGGCGTATTAACGCCGATGAAGCCACCCTCTACGACGACCGTCAACTGGTGTTAGAGGGTAATGTAACCGCTCAAAACTTAGTAGATAACGCCATGATCGATACGATCACCGCCCAGACCATCAATGTTGATATAAAACTATTAACCATGCAATCACAGCAGCCTGTCGTTATTACAGGACCTAATTTAAAAATCACAGGTAAAGGCCTTGAGGCCGATTTAAAAACCGAGGTGATTAAACTTATTAACCATACGCGAACCCTATATTATGACCAATAACCTATTTAAAATTTTAATTGTTCCCTCACTATTAATTGCTTTTAACAGTAATGGCGCTGAACCTGCTGAAGCCCCCGCTGCTAATCAAATTTCAATTAGTGCAGATAAGCAAGAAGGTCAATTAAAAGAAAACGTAGGCATTTTTGAGAAAAATGTTGAAATTATTCATGGTAATCGCCGTATCACAGCTGACCGTTTAGAAGTGCATAAACGCGATGACCTAGGCGATAACAAACAGTTATTAATTGCCACAGGCAGCCCTGCATATTTTGAAGAAACACAAGCTGATGGCACCATAATGAGCGCCAGTGCTAATGAAGTGCGTTACGATGTGTCGCTGCGTTTTTTAACCTTAATCGGCGATGCAAGCATTGCTCAAGCAGGTCAAAAAATAACAGCTAAAAGTATCACTTACGATATCGAGCAGCAGTTAATTAGCGCAGAAAAAGACGAAAACTCAACAGACCGTGTACACACTATTTTAGTCCCTGTTGAAAATAAAAAAGAAGATGATAAAGGTCAACCATGAGCACATTAAAAGCAGAGCTATTAGCTAAAAGCTACAAAGGTCGTGAAGTTGTAAAAAACGTTGGCCTAGAGGTTGAAGCTGGCAGTATTGTGGGGTTACTTGGCCCTAATGGTGCAGGTAAAACCACCACTTTTTATATGATTGTAGGCCTTGTGCCTAGCGATAAAGGCAAAATATCAATTGATGATAAAGATATTACTTTATTACCGATGCACAGCCGAGCGCGTTTAGGGATTGGTTATTTACCGCAAGAGTCGTCTATTTTTAGAAAGCTGACTGTTTATCAAAACTTAATGGCTATCTTAGAAACACGTAAAGAATTAAATAAACAACAACGCGAAGATACCTTAAATAATTTACTTGATGAATTTAGCATTCAGCATATCCGCGATAGTCAAGGTATGGCTTTATCAGGTGGTGAACGTCGCCGCGTTGAAATTGCTCGCGCGTTAGCAGCAAACCCTAAATTTATCCTTTTAGACGAACCCTTTGCGGGGGTTGATCCTATCTCAGTATTAGATATTAAAAAGATTATAGAGCATCTTAAAAACCGAGGAATTGGCGTATTGATCACAGATCACAACGTACGCGAAACTCTTGATGTTTGTGAAAAAGCCTACATAGTTTCTCATGGGGAGTTAATTGCATCAGGCACTCCAGAATATGTATTAAACGATAAAACAGTACGCGATGTTTATTTAGGCGAGCAGTTCAAGCTCTAATATGTGTGTTATTCCACTAAGCATCTGCTAAGATTAATTATACTTAGGTCTGTTGACCTTTCAAGGTTGAATTTGCAGCAGTCTGTTTGGTATTTAGGCAAGGCAGAGCCTATGTGGTGTGGTATTCCCCATAAATAGGCGATAACGCAGCATCAATGCCAAACAGGCGCTGCCCTTCGGGTTCTGCCTAGGGACGATTTACTCTTTGTTGCTCGGTTTTGACTTAGCCCACTAGGTTACAAACCTCGCGCCGCAATTAAACCGCCCCTAGTTTGAACAAATTTTAATCCGTAAAGGTCAACAGACCGTAATTTAAAAGGATTGTTAGAGATACATGAGGCAATCATTACAGCTGCGCATGGGCCAGCAACTTACAATGACTCCACAGTTGCAACAAGCAATTCGCTTATTGCAACTCAGTACATTGGATCTCCAGCAAGAAATTCAAGAAGCGCTCGATAGCAACCCCTTGCTTGAAGTTGAAGAACACGATTACAGCGAAGACACTGCAGGTAAAAACGAACAAAAAGCCGATAACGATGACTTAACGCTAAGTGCCTCAGCTGACGATAAACCTAGCGAGTATGAGCAAGATAGCGGCGAAGCAATGACCAAAGACACTATTAGCGATGATATGGCTATGGATGTTACTTGGGATGAATATATGAGCGCTGCGCCTGCCTCTTCATCGGGCCCAATGCCAGAAGATGAATCTATTTATCAAGGCTCTTCGACTGAAACGCTGCATGAGTATTTAATGTGGCAACTTCAACTGACGCCGTTTAGTCCTACCGATGAAGCGATAGCTATTGCAATTGTAGAAGCTGTAGACGACTCAGGGATTCTAACCCTTAGCTGTGAAGAAATATTAGAAAGCTTTAACCAAGAAAACGACGGCGAAGATGAAGTTGAACTTGACGAAATAGAAGCGGTACTAAAGCGTATTCAACTATTTGATCCAGTGGGAATAGCCGCGCGTAGTTTACAAGAGTGCTTGTGTATTCAGCTAAATCAATTTGATAAAGACACACCTTTTTTAAACGAAACAAAAATGATCTTAACCGATCATATTGATTTACTTGCTGCACGTGACTATCGCACGTTAATGAAAAAAACAAAGCTTAAAGAAGATGAGCTTAAAGAAATCATGACGTTGATTCATACGCTCAGCCCAAAACCGGCAGACACTATTGTCAGAGAAGAGTCTGAATACGTTATTCCTGATGTGTCGGTTAAAAAAGTTAAAGGTCGTTGGGTAGTTGAATTAAACCCAGATAGCATGCCTAAGATCAGAGTAAATAGCCAATATGCAGCTATGTCGCGTACGGTTAAATCAAGTGGTGATAGCCAGTTTATTCGCTCGCACTTACAAGAGGCTAAATGGTTTATAAAAAGCTTAGAAAGTAGAAATGACACGCTACTTAAAGTAACCAACTGTATTGTGCAGCAGCAACAGGCCTTTTTTGAACACGGTCCTGAGGCTATGAAGCCTATGGTGCTTAACGATGTGGCTGAAATGGTGGAAATGCATGAGTCGACTATATCGCGTGTTACTACGCAAAAATACATGCATACACCACGTGGCATTTTTGAGCTTAAATATTTCTTTTCAAGCCATGTAAGTACTGAAAATGGTGGCGAATGTTCATCAACAGCAATACGTGCATTAATTAAAAAATTAATCGCTGCAGAAAACTCAGCTAAACCATTGAGTGATAGTAAAATTGCAGATATATTGGCAGAGCAAGGAATTAAAGTAGCGAGGAGAACCATTGCAAAATATCGCGAATCTCTAGCTATTCCCCCGTCTAATCAACGTAAAAGTTTGATTTAAGGCGTACAACAAAGAGGAAAATGTTTATGCAACTGAATTTAACTGGTCGCCATGTAGATATTACCGACTCGCTTAGAGACTACGTAAATAGTAAATTTTCGAAGTTACAGAGGCACACTGATCACATAACGAATGTGCACGTTATTCTCGATGTAGAAAAACTAAACCAAAAAGCTGAAGCAACCGTTCATGTTAGTGGCGCTGAGATTTTTGCCTCTACTGAGCATCAAGATATGTATGCCGCTATAGACTCGCTCATTGACAAGCTAGATCGTCAAGTAATTAAACACAAAGAGAAACTTGCTCGACACTAACACTATGAAACTAAGCTCACTTATCTGTCAGGACTGCAGTAAAGCTGCGGTCCTTTTTAATAGTAAAAAAAGAATTTTAGAATTTATCAGTGAATTGGCTCACAATAAGCTGCCCTATTTAACACAACAAGATATTCTTAATGCATTAACTGCAAGAGAAAAGCTTGGAAGTACAGGCATTGGTCGAGGCATTGCTATTCCACATGGTCGCATGAGTGGTGCTCAAGAGCCCCTTGCTTTGATTTTAGTGAGCGAAACAGCTATTAATTTTGATGCGATTGATAACCGACCGGTTGACATTTTTGTCGCGTTAATTGTTCCCGATGGCGATAATCAGCAGCATTTGAAGACGCTAGCCACGATTGCTGATAAGCTCAATGATAAAGAATTTTGTAAACAGTTACGCGCCGCCAAATCGGATAGCGAACTGTATCAGGTTATCGTCAGTCAATCGTAGTAATAAAGAAAGGTGATAAATGGAATTAATAATTATAAGCGGTCGTTCAGGCTCAGGTAAATCTGTGGCGTTACGCGTTGTGGAAGACTTAGGTTATTATTGTGTAGACAATATTCCACTTAATTTATTACCATCATTAGTGCGCAGTGTTTCCGACAGTTATAATAAAATTGCCGTGAGTGTTGATGTGCGTAATCTACCTAAAGAGCAACAGCAGTTTAATGAAATCATTGAATATTTACCTGGTTTTACTAAACCAACGGTATTTTATTTAGACAGTGACGATCAAACATTAATAAAACGTTTTTCAGAAACGCGACGTCTCCACCCTTTATCTATTGATTCTTTGCCGCTTGATTTAGCCATAAAAAAAGAAAAACAACTACTTGATGTATTGATTAACCGTGCTGATTATATGATTGATACCACGGATTTAAGTGTGCATCAGCTTGCTGAATCTATTCGTGAAAAAATACTCGGAAAAAAAGATAAACAACTGATCATTACCTTTGAGTCATTTGGTTTTAAACACGGCATCCCTAAAGAAGCAGATTACGTATTCGATGCCCGTTTTTTACCAAACCCGCATTGGGAGCCTGAACTTAAGCCACTTACGGGGCTGGATCAACCAGTAAAAGACTACCTAGCAAGTCACAGCATAGTGCAAAAATTTACATGGCAAATTCAAACATTTGTGCAAACATGGCTGCCGCATTTAGAACGAAATAACCGCAGCTACTTAACCATTGCAATTGGCTGTACCGGTGGGCAACACCGCTCTGTTTATTTAGCGCAAACCATTGGCGAAAGCTTTGCAATGAGTCATCCTAATGTAAAAATTCGCCACCGAGAACAAGAATAAAATCAAAGCTTGCGAGAACATGTCATGCGCTTAGAAAATACATTTTTAATAAAAAACAAATTAGGATTACACGCTAGAGCGGCGACAGTATTAGCTCAGCTTTCTGTGCAATTTGATGCCACAATCACTTTATTTCAAGATGACAAACAAGCCGCTGGCGATAGCGTGCTGGCACTTATGTTACTCGAAAGCAGCCAAGGCAAAGAAGTTAAGGTGGTATGCGAAGGCCCCGACGCTGAGCCTGCACTTAGCGCAATAGGTGAACTCATCGACCAACGATTTAATGAGCAAGAATAAAAAAGTTCATTATTAACTCATCATCCTAAGCTTAGGTTAATAGTGGTTGAGGTAGTTTGCTCACATAAAGTAAGATAAACTAAAATTGAATAGCATTTATACCCTTCCAGCATGTAATACAATTTAATTAAGGACGCCAATGCCTGAAGCTTTAGAACAAGATATTCCACTACAACAACTAAAACAGGTGACTAAGTCACTAAATAGTGGTCAATTTGTTCAAGTTAGACGCATGCTGGCAAAAACGGCGCCTTGTGATACCGCACTTCTTTTAGAATCATCCCCGCATAAAATTCGCCGTATGCTCTGGCAGCTTGTTGATCCTGATGTACAAGGTGATGTGCTTGAAGAGCTGTCTGAAGATGTACGTTTGGGCATTATTGCGCAAATGGCACCCGAGCACATTGCTGCCGCAACCGAAGACATGGGCCATGATGACTTAGGGGAAGTACTACGTAGCCTACCTGACACCGTTTATAAAGATGTTGTTAGCGCTATGGATATTCAAGATAGAGAACGTGCAACGCAGGCTTTATCGTATCAAGAGCGCTCTGCTGGCGCATTGATGAATATAGATACCGTTACTATTCGCCCCGATGTGACTCTAGATGTGGTACTGCGTTATATTCGCTTACGCGGCGAATTACCTGAGGGTACAGATGACTTATATGTGGTTGATGAAAATAACTGCTTTTTAGGCGCCCTATCGCTGAGCACTTTATTAACCAACCCCCCTGAAAAAATTGTTCATGATTTAATGGATGAAGACTGTGAGTCTATTCCTATTTCAATGGATGAGAGCGAAGTTGCACAATTGTTTGAGCGTCATAACTGGATATCGGCACCGGTTGTTGATGACAACGCACACTTGCTTGGGCGGATCACCATTGATGATATCGTTGATGTTATTCGTGAAGACGCTGAGCACAGTTTACTGGGTTTAGCGGGTTTAGATGATGAAGAAGATACCTTTGCACCTGTGTTGAAAAGCTCTAAAAAGCGCTCAATTTGGCTGGGTGTAAACTTACTAACTGCATTGCTGGCTGCAATTGTGGCGAGCTTTTTTGAAAACACCTTAGCTATATTACCAATTCTTGCTGTGCTCAATGGTATTGTCCCGTCAATGGGTGGGGTTGCAGGCAGCCAAACCTTAACTTTGGTTATTCGCGGTATCGCGGTGGGCCATATCAACCAAACTAACCAACGTTTTTTATTATTAAAAGAACTCGCTATCGGCGCGATTAACGGTATGGTTTGGTCTATCCTAATTGCCGGTGTCGTTGCGCTTTGGCAATGGGATTTCAAACTCGGTGGTGTTTTAGCGTTTGCTATGTTTATGAATTTAGTTGCAGCAGGTATTGCGGGTGCTAGTATCCCACTATTGCTTAAAAAAATGAAAATAGATCCAGCACTTGCAGGCAGTGTGGTACTAACCACGGTAACTGATATTGTTGGTATATTTGCCTTCTTAGGTACTGCGACTTGGTTATTGATTTAATCTTTTTATAAACAAAAACACCGCATCAATACGCGGTGTTTTTGTTTAAGCCGATAGTTACTTTACATAAGTTAAGGCTACTTAGCGCGCTGGCGATTACCACCTACCTTAGGTTTAGTGTTGGCTTTTTTAAACTGGCTAAAGCCAGTATGACGAGTCAGCGCAGGACGACCGCCCTTGTTACCTTTTCCGCCTTTGGTTTGTCTTTCATCTCGCCCTTCTTCAGGGACTAAACAGTTAGGTCCTTTACCAATAAGCTTGGCTTTGCCCATGTTACGCAGGGCTTCGCGGATCATTGGCCAACCGGCAGGATCGTGATAGCGTAAAATTGCTTTATGCAAACGACGTTGGCGCGCTCCCTTAGGCACAGGTACTTGCTCCGTATTATTTTTAATATTACGTAGCGAGTTCATTTCTGTGTGGTAAATGGTGGTAGCGTTGGCCATCGGTGATGGATAAAAGTTTTGTACCTGATCAAGCTTAAAATCATTCGATTTCAGCCACAAAGCCATGTTTACCATGTCTTCATCTTTAGTCCCCGGGTGAGCAGAAATAAAGTATGGAATTAAATACTGCTTTTTACCCGCTTCTTTTGAGTACTTATCAAATAACGCTTTAAATTCATCATAGGCGCCCATACCCGGCTTCATCATTTTTGATAATGGGCCGTCTTCTGTGTGCTCGGGTGCTATTTTTAAATATCCACCAACATGATGGGTTACTAGCTCTTTAACGTAACGAGGATCACGTACTGCAAGGTCATAACGCACGCCCGAAGCAATTAAGATCTTTTTGATCCCTTTGACCTCACGCGCTTTTTTATATAAGTCGATAGTGGGTGTGTGATCGGTATCCATATGCTTACAAATATCAGGATACACACATGACAAGCGACGGCACGTACTCTCTGCTTTTTTACTGGTACAACGCAGTTTGTACATATTTGCAGTTGGCCCACCTAAATCAGAAATAACCCCAGTAAAGCCCGGCACTTTATCTCTAATTTGTTCAATTTCTTCGATAATCGATTCTTGTGAACGGCTTTGTATTATGCGCCCCTCATGCTCGGTAATAGAACAAAACGAACAGCCGCCAAAACAGCCGCGCATAATATTTACCGACGTTTTAATCATATCGTAAGCAGGGATTTTATTATCGCCATAACTTGGATGTGGTATACGCTGGTAAGGTAAACCAAACACGTCATCCATTTCCTGAGTTTCAAGCGGATAAGCCGGCGGATTCACCCAAATAGAACGATCGCCATGACGCTGAAATAACGCCCTTGCACAACCTGGGTTGGTTTCTTGATGTAAAATACGTGATGCATGGGCATACAAAGGCTTATTAACGCTAACCTGCTCAAATGCCGGCAGTTTAACGTAAGTTTTTTCCCACGGCTTAGGACAAGCAGGCTGGATGGTAATTGGTTTTGCAGCTTCTGCTTGTAAATCGATGCCGGCTTGCTTAAATTCTGATTTAGCACAGCCCACATCATCCGCGCCATAAGGATTAGGAATAGGGTCTATTTTACCAATTTTATCAATGGCTGTTGAGTCACTGCCACGCCAACCAGGTAAAGGCTCTTTACGAATAACTGCCGTGCCTCTAACATCCTGTATGGTATCGATGGTTTCACCGGCAGCGATACGATGCGCTACTTCAACTAACGGGCGTTCGGCATTACCATAAATTAAAATATCGCCTTTAGCGTCAAATAATACGCTACGACGTACTTTTTCTTGCCAGTAATCATAATGAGCAATACGGCGCAGACTGGCTTCAATGCCCCCTAACACTAATGGCACATCTTTGTAGGCTTCACGACAGCGTTGTGAATAAATGATCACTGCGCGATCTGGGCGTTTACCGCCGACATTTCCTGGTGTGTATGCGTCATCATGGCGCATTCGTTTTTCAGCGGTGTAACGATTGATCATCGAGTCCATATTACCGGCTGTAATACCAAAAAATAAGTTAGGCTTACCCAATGCCATAAACGCATCTTTAGAGTTCCAATCTGGTTGAGCAATAATACCCACTCTAAAACCTTGCGCTTCTAGCACTCGGCCAATTACGGCCATCCCAAAACTAGGATGGTCTACATAAGCATCACCGCTAATAATAATAATATCGCAGCTATCCCACCCAAGCGCGTCCATTTCTTCGCGTGTTGTTGGTAAAAATGGAGCTGTGCCATAACACTCAGCCCAATACTTGGGGTATGAGAATAAGGCGCGATCAGCTTTTAATGTGCTCATAAAATTGGCCGTTCAATAACAAAAGGCGCGAATTATACCCTATCGACATCCCCGTTGATATAGCACAAAATGAAAGCGCTGATTAAAAATTGTTTACCTTTATGGCATTACTAAAACTAATAAATCATCTAAACTTATTACGGCTAATGTCTGCTTTTGGAATAATACAAGGTAGATAAAATAGATCAAAAGCAACCGCGACTTCGTTAAACTATTAAATTATTAATAATTGATAGACGCTGTAAATTAAAATAGATGAGGAATACCTATTAAACTACTTAAAAAAATAATGCAGTTTTCAATCATTTTACTCCTGGTTTTTGTTGTCGTTGGATTATTGTTACCACAAAATTATCATGTGCAAAAAAGTATAAAGATTAACGCACGCGCTCCCGTAATAAAGTCATTAGTAGAGGACTTTACCCAGTGGTATAAATGGTCGCCGTGGCAACAAATAGACCCTAATATTAAGTTTAATATTGGAGAACCGAGCTCTGGCGCAGGAGCCTACCAATCTTGGGAAGGTAAATGGGGCAATGGCGAAATGACAATATCGTCATTAAGCGATAATGAAGTTGTATTTAGTGTGTTATTTAATCAAGAGCATATTATCACTAGCAAATTGCTATTTAGCCCGCACACAAAAATCGTCACGTGGCATATAGAAGGACAAGCAACGATGCCGCTTATTTCTGGGTACGTTGCTATATTTGCTGAAAATATATTAGGTAATATAGTGACCCTAGGGCTAAATAACTTAAAAACGGTCGCTCAACTCAGTGATGCACAAGCAATAATGGAAAGCCATGACAGTCAAAACCGCACAAGCCAGGATTAAACTTGCCAATATTATTGAGTCACTGCTAGGTTACTCGGTCACAAAAGTGAGTAATACGCCTGCCATTGATGAAAAAACCTATAATCCTCAAGGTAAAGCCAAATCGCTTTATAGTATTAATAGCGAGCATTCAATTTTAGCGCGTGCTCAAAAAAGACAAGACTTACTACTGATTAAACAGCAACAAAATATTGAGACTATTTTAGCCTTAGCAATGGAGTTTTGTCCTGATGTTGCTTGCGCCAAACAGCCCGATGCTGATTGGGTAGAGCACTTTATAGCCTTATGTGAAGATACCTCAAATCAATCTATGCAAGTGTTGTGGGCAAAAATTTTTACTGGCGAAACCATTAGCCCTGGTACTTTTTCTATTAAAAGTTTACAAACACTCAAGCACATGACCCAGCGCGAAGCCGATTCATTAAGAAAGTGCGTGTCTATTTCTGGGTATAACGAAAAGGATAGCAGCCACCTAATATTCTTGGGGTATTACAAAAAACCCTCGTTATTTGATTTACTAGGTAAAGGTAATAAAGTGTCATTAAGCATAGGTAAAAGCGGCGTGAGCTTTCCAGACATACTAACTTTAATGGATTTAAACTTGCTGTATCGTAAAGAAATAGAGTCAGCGGCATTAAAAGTAGGACAAGAGTTCACCCTATCCTTTTTATCACAAAAACTAACCTTAAAAGCAAAAAGTAACGATTTGGTGCTTAGCTATTATAAGTTTACTCAAACAGGTGATGAACTATTTAGATTAATGAACTACCCAATTAACAAGGTGTACAAACAGTTAATTGGTTCAGCATTTGAAGGGGAGTTTGAATTAGTTTGGCATTCTTTAAAATAGCAAACAGAGATGACTAAAGCGTGTGTTAGCTTTTAAAAATAAGAGCCACACAAGGTGGCTCAAAATAATACTTTAATTAAAAGTGAACCTGAATACCGGCAAACGGCCCCGATGCATCAATATCAGTATTAATATCATCGACATCATCAAGTTCTAAAACCATAGAGCGGTAGCCCGCTTTAACCGCAACATCAACCGCTAGGTTATCAATAAACTCCCAAGCAATACCCATTTGGTAATCTTGTACTTTACTGTCATCAATGGCTAAAAAGCTGCCTTCAGCAAAAACACTTAAACCACTAAATGGTAAACCCGCTTCAAAACGTCCATATACTAACGGCACAACACCAGAGAACTCTTCGATTTCAGTAAAGTTAGCGCCACCTTGTTGTGATGTACCTGTTACAACAAGCTCACCATCAAACTGCTTAGCATTAAGACCTAAATCAATTGAGATTAAATCGTTATCAAAAATCTCGTAGTAAAGAATATAATCAATGTGCGATAAGTCAGTCACTGAATTAACATCAGTGCCAACAATATAATCAGTACCGTTAAAACTAAATGTGTCTTCAAGCACTGTTGAGCCGTTTAATTCAAGCTCAGTGTATTTTAACTTTAAGTTTGGCACTAATGGCACTGGGTGCTCAAGCGCAGCGTAATAACTTACAAAAGTTTCATCTTCAAAGTTGAAGTTTTGCAGGGCGTTATTGTTATCAGAAAAGCTACCGTCATTATCTGCTTTCCAACCATCAACCCCTACATATAAACCCAATACAGTGTCGGCTTGTGCTACAGGGGCTAAACATGCCATTGATAAGGCTGCTGCTATACAATACTTTTTCATTTTTTATCCTTGCGCTAATAATTCGCTAAGTTCAATTAGTGCCGCATTGGCTCTAGAAATATAATTTGCCATAACAAGTGAATGGTTGGCGACATAACCAAATCCATTACCGTTTAAAATCATTGGGCTCCATACCGTTTCTTGGGTTGCTTCAAGCTCGCGTATAATTTGTTGCAAGCTGACACGGGCGTTCTTTTTATCAAGCACATCGGCAAAATCATATTCAACCGCCTGTAAAAAGTGCAGTAAAGCCCAAGTAGCACCACGTGACTCATAAAATACATCATCAATTTCCCACCATGATGTTTTTATTTGTTGTTGTAAAGGCGTATAGGTGGCCTGTGTATTTGAAGAGTTACCGGCGAGGTCAGTGTTAACCTTATCTTGACCCACGCTTGCACTTAAACGCTGACTTAAGCTGCCTAAACGCTTTTCAGCTTCTTTTAACCAACTGCGTAGGTTATCTGCACGAGAGTAAAATTGGCTATCGCGCTCATGCTGATTGGCTATTTGAGAACGATATACCATTAAATAATCAATTCCTTTTTGGTATTCACCCTCAGCACTTGGCCATGCCCATGCTTCAGAGCTGATATTAAATTGTGGCTGAGCTTTTTTGAGCGCTTCGTGTTCAGTTGATTGCGATTGTGAGCGGCTAAAATCTTTTCGCATAGACAACGCTAAATCACGCACCATTTCCAGCGCACCATACTCCCAGGCCGGCATATTGTCCATTATTACGCTCGGTGGTAGCACATCATTTGATAAGTAACCGCCTGATTTAGTTAAAAGCGTATCAGCTACAGTGATGAGTGTTGAAGTTGTTACATAACCTGTGACTAGTTTTTCACTGCGTTGCTGCGCTTGTTGCTTAGCATTTTGCACAACATCAAAACGTGAAGGCTCTATACTCCAGTACACTGCAATGGCGTAAAACACGACAAATAACAGTACCAGTGCCGTTATTATTTTTCCTTTATGCTGTGACATTTATCCTCCTAATGATGACTATGATCTTTCGATGCTTTTACCGGCTCTGCTTGTGAGGCTAACGAAACGACTTTTGCATTGGTAAATACTCGGTTCCCGTCTTCAAAATATAGCGTGAGTTTACGTTCTTGACCTACTTTTAACGGTTCTTGTGGTTCAAACACCATTAAATGATAGCTGCCTGGCTTAAAATCGAGTTGTTGGTGAGCTTTAATAAGCAATGATTCGACTTTTTGCATTTTCATCATACCGTCAGCGTGAACGTGCTCATGAATTTCAACACGCCCTAGGCCATCAATTGTCGCTTTAGTCAACGTTGCTGGTACATTGCTGTGGTTTTTAATACTAAAGTAAGCCACACTCGCTTTGGTTGCCGGCAAAAACTCTCTTACTTGCGCATGTGTTACTTGTAGCTGCGCAACAACACTATCGTGTTCATGTCCTTCGTGCGCCATTAACGAAGACGAAAAAACACCCACCATTAATGCACTTGCTATCAAAATACATTGTTTAATCATCAGTAAAATCCTTGTTAAAACAAAAAAATATAGTTTAAATTTATCATAATTCCCCTATGTTAGGCAGCTAATTTAAGCTCAAGAGACGACTTTTTTGTTATCTGCGATTAACCAACACAGCCCTGCTACAAACAATAACGGCCAAGCAATCATCAATGATCCGAATAAAAAAGCTAAAATAGTACCAGCCAGTGCCACCATCGCCGCGCCAACTAACCCCATCGTCACTAAAGCAACAATCGCAATAACAACGATAATAGCAACTAATGCACCAATGAGCTCTATACCTGTCCAGCTAATATCTGAGATCCATAGCGGAAACTGCCACACATCAAAGTGAATAATTGAACCGCTATTAATTAAAAACAACGCAACAATAACTAGGCACACGGCGAATGTTTTCATGCTGCTCTCCTTACACTGCTTTTTCTTCAAGGCAACAGTGAGCAATTAAATAACCTAGCGCCACTGCAAACGGAAAACTTAAAAATAATAAAACAGTCACTAAGCGAGTAGACCATACCGGAAAGTCTAGTCGGTAAGCTAACCCACTACAGACGCCTGATATTTTTTTGTTAAGCGTATTTTTGTACCAACGACGGTGTGTATTAAAACTATTCATAACAATCTCCTTAAGCTGTTTGTTTATTAGCAGTATTTAAACTTGCTTTTAAACTAGCCAGTTCTGCATCAATTTTTTCATTTTTAACCAGTGACTCAATTTGCATAGCTGTATTGCTCGCAGTATCTGTGAGCTCATACGCTTCAACTTGCGACTCTACACTTTCAACGCGGCGCTCTATTTGCTCAAATCGTGATAAGGCAAAAGCCACTTTATCGCTTTGTAGTTGCGTATTTATTTTTGCCCTTGCCTCAACTACGTTTTCACGCTTTGCAAGTTGTGCTTGCTTTGCTTTTGCCTGCGTCATTTTTTGCTGTAAGCGCTCGCAGTCTTCAGTGATTTTTACAATTGATTGCTGCAATGTTTCAAGCTGCGTTTGCAAGCACCCTATGCTTTGTTCAACTGTGTGTTTTTCGGCTAATGCTGATTTAGCTAAATCGTCACGTTTTTTTGTCACAGCATGCTCAGCTTTTAATTGCCAATTTGCGATCGCTTGCTGTTTGTTACTTATTTGACGTTTAATGCTCTTTTCTTCACATAAAAGTGCAGCTGCCGTACTACGACACTCATTAAGCGCTTCTTGCATTTCAGTAAGCATTAAATTGAGTAACTTTTCTGAGTCTTCTGCTTTATCAAGCATAGCTACAATATTTGCTTGAATGACGTCGTTTACGCGGTTAAATATGCCCATGTTATTCTCCTGATGATTTTTATTTATACATCAACAGGATTCCAAGAGTTATGCCAATAACTTAAAATGGTTTTATTTTCATTAAATATCATGTGGTTAAGTTATTTTAAGTAGGTAAATTAATGACTCGCCACTGAATGAAATTAAGTCGAATTGGCTAATAAAGTAAACTTTTGACCAAAATTTGGGATCAAAAAAAGCCACCTGAGGTGGCTTTTTTCTATACAGAGGATCTGTTATTCGGGTACGTAACTTAGTGCTTTATCCATAACACTCAAATCAGCTTGCTTGCCATGGCCATTTTCAGATAAATGGCGTCTAAAACCACGCGCACCGGGTTGTCCCTGAAAAATACCCAACATATGGCGAGCAACATGCCAAAAGTTAGCGCCTAAACGCATCTCTTCTTCAATGTAATCATACATAGAGCGCACAACATCATGACGTGACTGAGTATTAGCAGCATCACCATATATTTTTTCATCCACTTCATTTAGCATAAATGGATTGCTGTAAGCCTCTCGCCCAACCATCACTCCATCTATGTACTGTAAATGCTCAAGGCTTTGCTCAATGGTTTTAACACCGCCATTAATACTTAAATCAAGTTGTGGATAATCTTTTTTAAGCTGGTAAACGCGGGGGTAGTTAAGCTCAGGAACTTCGCGATTTTCTTTTGGACTCAATCCTTTTAGCCATGCCTTACGGGCATGAATAATAAAATCATCACAGCCTACTTTATGCGATGCTTCAATAAGCGCACATAAAAATTCATAGGAATCTTGCTCATCAATACCAATGCGCGTTTTTACCGTAACAGGAATACTGACTTCACTTTTCATTGCAGCAACACACTCTGCCACAAGCTCGGGCTCTGCCATTAAACAGGCACCAAAACGCCCATTTTGCACACGATCAGACGGACAACCTACGTTAAGGTTTATTTCATCATAACCGCGCTCACCTGCAAGCTTGGCACACTGTGCTAGCGCTTGCGGATCTGAGCCCCCCAGCTGCAGCGCTACTGGGCCTTCATGTTGATTAAAGTGCAAATAGTCACCACGGCCAAACAAAATAGCACCTGTGGTGATCATTTCAGTGTAGAGCACGGTGTGCTTTGTCATTTTACGATGAAACGTACGACAATGGCGATCAGTCCAATCGAGCATGGGGGCAACAGAAAAGCGTCGATTTAAAGTACGTTTATCCAAAATGTAGTCCTCAAAAATTTATAATTTAAGCACAGCTTAAAAGGCGCTGCATTTTACACAAAAGCCCCATGCGCAGCAATATTAAGCAAACACCTGCAAGCCAAAGTATTGTGCGATACCGTTTAAAATATTCGTTACTGCGACTGAGCTTAAAATTAACCCCATAATTCGACTAATAATACTTGCCCCACTATCACCTATTATTTTATGTACATGCGTAGCAAGTAATAACAAAATAAGTACCACCACTAAAACGGCCAGCATCATTGATGAGGTAATCATTTGTTCAACCCAGGTATATTCTTCATTACGCGTCATTAATACAGCACCTAACATAGCGCCTGGGCTTGCAATTGAGGGTATAGCCAGCGGAAAAATAGCGGTTTCAGTGCTATCGCGAACACTTTTAATTTCAGCTTCGGGTTTACTTTCACCAAACGTCATGGAGAGTGCAAAAATTAATAAGATCAACCCACCGGCTATTTGAAATGCCGATAGTGGAATCTCAATCACATTGAGTAATTGCTCACCGGCAACCACAAAAAATAACAGTACTAAAGCAGATACACCCACTGCTTTAAAAATTACTTTACGCTTAAACTTGTCGTCATCACCCCGAGTTACGGCGATAAAAACCGGAATTGTGCCGATTGGATCGATAACTGCAAAAAAGAAAATAAATATGGCTAATAGTTCATGCATTAATGAATACCTTTTCACAAAAGCGGTTAATAAAACGCTGCAACTACAATACAGTATGTTAGTATATCACGGCAAAGTAAGGATGAGAGAAGATGAATATAGAATCACTCGTAAGTAAAGCAAAACAAGTATGCGACAACCGTGGTGCGCGATTCACACCTATTCGCGAAAAGGTATTTCGTTTATTAGCAAGCGCTCAAGGTGGTGTGGGTGCATACGATTTGCTAGAGCAATTAAAAGTCACTGAAACAGGCGCAAAACCTGCGACAATTTATCGTGCTTTAGACTTTTTAGCAGAACTCGGTTTTATTCATAAAATTGAAAGCACTAACGCATTCATGTTGTGTCATCACTTTGATCATATTCATCCTGTTCAATTACTAATTTGTGATACATGTGGGTTTGTTAAAGAGCTGCATTCAACAGTAATTTCACATGAGCTCAATAATTTAGCAGCCGAAAGTGGCTTTGTAGTTTCTGGGCAAACCATAGAAGCACACGGTAAATGTGACGCTTGTCGAGCATAGCTGAGCGACTATAGCTATACTTTACGTATACCCTCTATCAGTACCAATTTAAGGATATATAATATGAATGTAGAGTTCATTAATCCCTTTTTATCTTCTTTGATGAATGTATTGAGCACCATGGCTCAAACTCAGTTAAAACCAGGTAAACCTCGCATTAAAACCGATGAAGTAGCCTGTGGTGATGTATCGGGATTAATTGGTATGGTTGGCCCCCAAACTCGCGGTTCATTTTCAATAACCTTCGACGAAAGTTTAGCGCTTACGATTATGGAACGTATGTTAGGTGAGCGACCTGACAGCGTAAATGAAGAAGTCACTGACATGGTCGGCGAAATAACCAATATGGTCACCGGTGGTGCTAAAAACCTATTAGGTGAAAAAGGCTATGACTTTGCCATGGCAACCCCCATTGTTGTGTCTGGCAAAAACCATACTATTACGCATAAAAGTGACGGCAAAAAAATTATTATGCCATTTACCAGTGATGCAGGTAATGCAAACATTGAAGTGAGCTTCGATAAGCTATGAGCTGGTCGCAAACCACGATTACATTAAAGCCTCGCTCGCGGGGCTTTCACTTAATTGATAACGACATACTGACTAAACTCCCACAGCTGAGCCAACTAAAAATAGGGTTATTACACTTATTTATTCAACACACCTCTGCCAGCTTAACCATTAATGAAAATGCCGATCCGACCGTGCGTATGGATATGGAAAGCCACTTCAATCAGTTTGTACCTGAGCGCCAGCCTTATTATCGTCATGACTATGAGGGCGATGATGATATGCCTGCTCATATTAAAACCAGCACTTTAGGTTGCGAGTTAACGATACCTATTAATGATGGTCAATTAGCGCTGGGGACTTGGCAAGGAATATATTTAGGCGAACATCGCGACCATGGTGGGTCTAGGCGTATTATTGCCACTTTGCAAGGCGAAACGTTTTAGAGCTAGGTTTTAGGTTTTATACCAATTCGCTTAATTAAGCGGTCTATTTTGAGGCAGGAAAAACGGGTTGATAGCTAGGCAAAAAATTCGCTATTTAGTTGTTCTAAATGAGAATTTTTTAACACAGATAGCGACACGTTTAGCCCCGCAAAATGATTGAGTATTATTGCGGATTGGTATTACAACACAGATCGTTCGCATCCATTGAGCACTTCAAATCTAATAAAAATTATATAAATTAAATTTATAATGATTAACGTGTGGATTATTGTTTGCTATTTAAAAATGAATATCTGGAAAGTAAATAAGATTGGAGCGGTACACGAGGCTCGAACTCGTGACCTCGACCTTGGCAAGGTCGCGCTCTACCAACTGAGCTAGTACCGCATTATATGAAGATTCTAGGTCCTAGGTTCTGTCAAAATTAAACCTTGTTCCTTTCGCCTTTCATCTTGAATCTTTATTTCTACTACAATTTCTTTTGGTGAGAAATTGGAGCGGCACACGAGGCTCGAACTCGTGACCTCGACCTTGGCAAGGTCGCGCTCTACCAACTGAGCTAGTGCCGCATTCAAAATAGTCAGTAATTCGTCCGTTAGTGCGCGACGGGTCGCGTCCTACATTCTGGCAACTGAGCTAGTGCCGCATTCAAAATAGTCAGTAATTTGTCCGTTGGTGCGCGACAGGTCGCGTCCTACATTCTGGCAACTGAGCTAGTGCCGCATTATATCAATTTTAACTTTTCATCTTGAACTACAATTTCTTTGGTGAGAAATTGGAGCGGCACACGAGGCTCGAACTCGTGACCTCGACCTTGGCAAGGTCGCGCTCTACCAACTGAGCTAGTGCCGCATTCAAAATAGTCAGTAATTTGTCCGTTGGTGCGCGACAGGTCGCGTTCAACATTCTGGCAACTGAGCTAGTGCCGCATTCAAAAGTCAAAGCTCAAACACACTAACCCCGCGGGGGTTATCGTCTTGAGCGGGGCAGGATTCTACAATAATTAGGGTGCTTTGCAAGTATTTTTTATAAATTAAAAAACTTTTCTCGGTAAACCTTTAATTCCATAATCGAATCTTTAATGTCGTCTAACGCTAAATGTGACCCTTTTTTATTCACTTGAGCCAATACATCTGGTTTCCAACGACGAGCAAGTTCTTTAATGGTACTTACATCTAAATTACGGTAATGAAAAAAGTCTTCAAGCTCACGCATATACTTATTCATAAAACGACGATCTTGGCCAATCGAGTTACCACACATAGGTGAAGCACCCGCTGGCACCCATTGCTTTAAAAACGCGAGGGTTTGATCAACGGCATAAGCTTCATCGAAAGTACTTGCCTTACAACGCGCTGTAAGCCCTGATTTGCCATGCTGAGTTGTACACCACTCATCCATACCATCAAGTAGTTCATCACTTTGATGAATGGCAATGGTTGGGCCTTCGGCTAATATATTCAGATCAGCGTCAGTGACAACAGTTGCAATTTCAAGTATTTTGTCAGTCTCTGGTTCAAGTCCGGTCATTTCCAGATCGAGCCAAATTAAATTTGATTTATTAATAGTCATAATTACCTTAAACGGTGCTTTTCTTTAGATCCAACGCATTTCGATATATCATATTAGCATCAACCGTCGAGCTAAAGCTTTTTTTGGCAAACTCGGCATTTAACTCAGGTTATAGGCCTCAAGTGGCAAAACAGAAAAAATTAAGTAAAGGCCAATCCCGTAGGATCAAGGCTAATCATCAAAAGCGCTTATCGAATGCCGATACAAAACCGGCAAAAGTCGGCGCGCAAGAATGGCAAACAGATAATTTAGGTCAAGTGGAAAATGCGATTGTTATTAGCCGCTTTGGACAACATGCCGATGTAGAAACACAAAACGGTGATGTATTACGTTGTAATATTCGTCGTACCGTATCGAACTTGGTTTGCGGCGATGAAGTATTGTTTCGCCGTGCAAAAGTAAGTGAAGGTGATTTAGCGGGTGTTATTGAAGCAACTCAAGAGCGCCGTTCACAACTCACGCGCCCCGATTTTTATGATGGGGTTAAAGTGATTGCCGCTAACATTGATCAAATTTTAATGGTTTCAGCGGTACTGCCAGAGTTTACCCCGAGCATTATTGACCGCTATTTAATTGCCTGTGAAGACATGGGTATCGAACCCATTTTAGTACTTAATAAAATTGATTTAATTGATGAAGCGGGTTTAAACGAAATACAACAAATCCTCGACATTTACCGTAAGCTTAATTATCAGGTGCTGCTAGTTAGTAATATAACTGGCGAAGGCATTAATGAGTTAAAAGAAGTACTTGCGGGCAAAAACAATATTTTTGTTGGTCAAAGTGGCGTGGGTAAATCTACCTTAGTTAACACTGTACTGCCAGATGCTGAAATTTTGACTAAAGAAGTGTCTGAAAACAGCGGGCTTGGCCAGCACACCACCACGGTATCGCGCCTTCATCATTTACCGAGTGGGGGTAATTTAATTGACTCACCGGGAATTCGTGAATTTGGTCTATGGCATTTAGATGTTGAACGCGTCACTTGGTGCTTTAAAGAATTTAGAGAATTTATAGGCGGATGCCGGTTTAGAGATTGTAAACATTTAAACGATCCGGGCTGTATAATTAAACAAGCGGTAGCCGATGGCGATATTTCAAAATTACGCTTTGAAAGCTACCACCGTATTTTAGAAACCATGGCCGATGGCCGTGCAGGCGCTCGTGCGCCCCGCGTATAATAAGGGAATAACCTGTGAGTTTAGATAAATTTAAAATCGCCATGCAGTATGCCATGCCAAAACACTTTATTTCTCGTGTGGTAGGTAAACTTGCTGCAGCAAAAGCCGGTGCGTTAACAACCACATTAATTAAATTATTTATTAAACAATATAAAATAGATATGAGCGAAGCTAAATATTCAGATCCGGCTCATTACAAAAGCTTTAATGAATTTTTTACCCGTCCGTTAAAAGACGGTGTGCGTCCTATGGTTGAAGATGAAGAAATTATTATTCATCCAGTAGACGGCGCAATTAGCCAACTAGGCGACATTGTTGATGGTCAACTTATTCAAGCTAAAGGCCACGATTACAGCTTACAAGCATTGTTAGGTGGATCACAAGACGACACAACCCCGTTTTTAGGCGGTAAATTTGCAACTATTTACTTGGCACCAAAAGATTACCACCGTATTCATATGCCAATTGATGGCACGCTAAGCAAAATGATTTATGTACCGGGCGATTTATTTTCAGTAAACCCACTTACCGCTCAAAACGTACCAAATTTATTTGCCCGTAACGAGCGTGTAGTGGCTATTTTTGAAACTGAAATTGGCCCGCTAGCTATGGTTTTAGTAGGCGCAACCATTGTTGCCAGCATAGAAACTATTTGGGCTGGCACAGTGACTCCACCAGCTGGCAGTGATGTGTTTAGCTGGAACTACCCAACTAAAGGCGAAAACGCGATCACCCTTAAGAAAGGGGAAGAAATGGGTCGCTTTAAATTAGGCTCAACGGTTGTGCTCGCATGGGGTGCGAACAAAGCAGAAATATTAGACGATCAACTCCCAGAGGTAGTTACTCGTTTAGGCACTGCCTTTGCAAAAATTGATGATTAATAGGTAGTGTCAGTTCGAGCTTAAAAAACACCGCGTTTATTTTCAATAACCGCGGTGTTCTTTTCTTGTAGACGGAGAGCTTACTCACGTTAAAAGCCAAGCTTTTCATTACTCATACCCGCCACACTCTTTACACGCTAAATCCTTAGTCATCTTAAAATGCTGTTGCTTTAAGCTTAATGCGTCAAACGTTATAAACACATTCCCTTTAAAATGACCTAACAACATATTGAGGGTTAATTGTGCCTGCATTGACCCAACAATCCCAAGTAAAGGGCTAATTACCCCGGCATTACTACAGTTTATAACCGGTGCATCGCTACTTTGAGGGAAAACACAGCCGTAACATGGGCTGTCACTTTGTCTAAAATCAAACCCCATTAATTGCCCTTGAGTTGCCAGCGCAGCCCCTGTAATT
The DNA here is from genome assembly GCF_002310795.1 of Pseudoalteromonas issachenkonii. Taxonomy (NCBI): domain Bacteria; kingdom Pseudomonadati; phylum Pseudomonadota; class Gammaproteobacteria; order Alteromonadales; family Pseudoalteromonadaceae; genus Pseudoalteromonas; species Pseudoalteromonas issachenkonii. The sequence continues at coordinate 443,894 of NZ_CP011030.1, read as the reverse complement.
AAGCGAATGTTATTAGCAATGCAATAGAGATTAACCGAATAACGGGTACTAAAGTTATCAGAGCAATCAAGCACTATGTCGGCGTTTTTTAAGAGCAACGCACTGTTGGTATCATCCAGCTTTTGAGTGTGGGTTATTATATTTATTTGATTGTTAAGGCTCGCAAGCACTTTTCCAGCCGCGCGAACTTTGTTTTGCCCCAAATGATTTACTTTATAGAGCACTTGGCGCTGCAAGTTAGACAGTTCAACTACATCGTCATCAATTAAAATAAGCGACCCAATGCCAGCTGCCGCTAAATACAGCAGCGCAGGACTACCTAAGCCACCTGCACCAACTACGGCAACCGTTGAACGTTTCAGCATTAACTGCCCGTCAAGCCCCACTTCATCAAGTAATATGTGGCGGCTATAACGCAAGGTTTCTTTGTCATTTAACGTTTGCAACGTATCAGTCATGTTTCGTATTAATCGCGGTTTGCAGTGATCTAATTGCTGAAACATGATCAGGCGCTTCACTAATGGCACGTACCACAGCTACGCTACCAACCCCCGTATTTGCCACTTCAGTTGCGCGGCTTAAATCAATACCGCCAATAGCGACTGTAGGGTAACTCTGCATAAGCGGTGCAAATTTATTGAGCTTTTCAAGCCCTTGTATTTGCCCTGTCATGTCTTTGGTCGTCGTTGGGTAAATAGCACCAAACGCCATGTAGCTTGGGCGATAATTATGCGCGCGTAGCATTTCATAAAACCCATGGGTAGAGAGACCAAGTCGCAGGCCTGCTTCTTTTATAGCAACTAAGTTTGCACTCTCTAAGTCTTCTTGCCCTAAATGCACCCCATAGGCGCCATGTTTGATGGCAAGTTGCCAGTAATCATTTATAAATACCTGCGCATTATACTGCTCACCCAAGGTGACCGCTTTGGCAATCAGTTCATCTAGCTCATTCTGCGTTTTATTTTTAACACGAAGCTGAGCTGTTTTAATTCCTTGCTGTAAGCACTTTTCTAGCCATTCAATGCTATCAACCACGCCATATAGGCCAAGCTTTTTACTTTCACAGGCTGCAAAATCAGCAGCCATATTAAAATCAAGCGGCACATCAAAATCCAACTCATCACCTAACCAGCTACCCGGTTCAATCACCTGAGGGTAATGCGCTAAATCGGTAGGAAACTGCGTTTGTGCGACCGGCCCTATGCCCTCGCCATAGCGAACAGATTTCTTTAACCCTTGATTTATATAGGCTTTAGCTAAAATAAACGCATCTTTTAGCGGGTAGTCTTTTGCAAGACACGCAGCAATTACCGACGCCATACTGCACCCTGTACCATGGCTATGAGGAACTTGAATTTTTTCATTACCTAGCCAATAGTCTTCACCGTTTTGTGTGCAGTAATCAATGCAATACCCGCTTGGGTAATCCCAATGTCCGCCTTTAATCACCACCGCTTTTGCGCCCCACGCCATCAGCTTACTCGCCGCTTCTTTAATCGCTGCAGGGCCAATTAAATACACACCCGTTAATAACTGTGTTTCGTGGGTATTTGGGGTAATCACATCCACCAGCGGTAGTAAACATTCTTTTATCGCGCTTACGGTGTCTTCTTCTGTTAGTAAGTCACCGCTTGAGGCAATAGCCACAGGGTCATACACAATAACCGGCGGGGTTGGCCATTTGGCTTTGTAATGGCTTATGTGCTCACTAATTAACTGAATTTGCTGCACATTGGCAAGCATGCCAATTTTTATCACTTTGGCTTTCATGTCTTTTTCAAGTGCAAGCAACTGAGATTCAATAATATCGGTAGACACTGCATTAATAGCCTCTACACCTAAGCTATTTTGAGCGGTAAGCGCGGTGATTGCTGTACAAGCATGTACACCAAAACTTTGCATTGCCTTAATATCGGCTTGAATACCCGCGCCGCCGCCAGAATCAGAGCCAGCAATTGTCCACACTACGTTTGTCATATTTTTATTTCCTTACTGCTGATGCCAAAATGGCATACCCATTGTTGGGGTTGAGGGGGTTGCAACGTCTTTTTCGGGCATTGCTTTGGCATTGTATGCAAAGCGCCCTGCCTCTACCGCAGCTTTAAATGCACGGCTCATAGTCACTGGGCAACCCGCCCCTGCAATGGCTGAATTTAATAATACCGCATCATACCCTAATTCAAGTGCTTGGCAGGCATGCGATGGTAAACCTAACCCGGCATCAACAATTAATGTTGTATTAGGCAGGCGTTCTCTAATGGTTTTTAAATTATAACTATTTAACAATCCTTTACCGGTGCCAATAGGCGCGCCCCACGGCATTAGCACCTCACAGCCTAATCCATTCAAGCGCTGACACAGCACTAAATCATCAGTGCAATAAGGCAGTACTTTAAACCCATCATCAATCAATATTTTTGTGGCTTCAAGTAATGCAAAGGGATCGGGCTGTAAATTATAGTCATCGCCTATTAATTCAAGTTTTATCCAATCGGTAGCAAATACTTCTCGGCACATTTTAGCTAGGTTAATAGCCTCTTTGACGCTGTGGCATCCGGCAGTATTAGGCAGTATTTTTAAACCGGTGTTTTTAATTAATTGCCAAAAATCATTCCCTGCCGCCGCGTTTTGTTGTCGCCTAAGTGACACGGTGACTATCTCAGCACCTGAGGCTTTAATTGATTGCGTCATTATATCTGGTGACGGATATAACGCAGATCCAATTAGCAAGCGACTATTGATTGGCTCACCATAAATTGTTAAACAGTCTTTGCTTTGCATAGCACTATCCACCTTGGATAGGTGACAATAACTCAATACTGTCACCTTCATTTATAACAACGTGGCTATGGCGACTCTGAGGAATAAACTCTCCATTTACAGCCACGGCATAAGGCGCCATTGCACCCACGTTTTTTACTATTTCCAGCAGCGCATGGCTAGTCACATTTAAAGGCTCACCATTAATTGTAATGTTCATTTAATACTCACTCTATTTGCGATAATGCTTGTGCCACAAGCGCGGGTGCCAACATATAGCCGTGGCGATACAAGCCATTGATACTGATAACCTTGCTCGTTTTTTTTACCTGTGGGCGATTATCGCTAAACGCTGGGCGTAAGCCTGTTTGAATATTTAATAATCGCGCTTCGGCAAAACCACTGTGAACAGTGTAGGCCGCCGATAATAGTTCAAGGGTTGAGCGCACAGTTGCAGGACCTGTATCTTGCGATTCGATCTCCGTTGCCCCTATGACATATTCATGATTAGGTTTAGGTGCAATATAAATAGGGTAACGCGGATGCATTAATCGCACAGGCCGCGTTAAGTTAACCTCAGGGGCGTATAACCTTGCCACTTCCCCGCGCACACCTCGAAGTGGCTGATCTTGTTTAGCTCCAAGCCCTCTGCAATCAATAATGTAATCAAACTCTCGATTATTCACTTTATTATCAAAAATACTGGCGCGCTGATTAAATACAAACTTTACTTTACGCTTATTTAGCAACCTAAAACTGGCGTTGTAAAAGGCTTGGTTATCTATCTGCGCTTCACCGGGCAAAAATAGGCCTTGGCTAAATCGACCAGCCAGTTCAGGTTCTAGTTGCTCAATTTGCTGTGCATTAATTGCTTGAGCACTAAAATTTAGTAACGGCTTGATTCGCTGTGCAAAGCTTTGTAAGTCGCCTTTATCCTGCGGATGAGCAACCACTAGGGTACCTTGCTGTTGAAAAAATACCTCGCTATTTAGTTGTTCTAAAATAGCAGGCCATCGAGTAATAGAATCTACTCCCATTAAAGCCAATTCACGTTCGCACATAACAGACTCAGCTAGGGGGGCTAGCATCGCTGCTGCCACTTTACCGGCACTGTTCTGAGTATGTTCATCATCGGCTTCAAATACGGTAACACGATGTTGCTTACTTAACTCAAGCGCGGCCAACCGCCCTGCTAAACCAAAGCCCACCACAGCAATGTTATAAAACATAAACACTCCTACATTTAGCTGCGAGCTGCGGGTCTCTGGCTTCGAGCAACAAGATGCTAAGATAAACATTTCGCTACTCGATGCTCGCAACTCGCAACCTATTTTATATTGCTTTATGGTAAATCTCTGAGCCTGTTTGTTTAAACTCTTCAGATTTAGCTTTCATCTCGGCCTCTACATCAACCATTTTGATTTCAATGGCATCACCCACGTTATTAGGATCAATACCGCGCGCTTCTAGATCTTTGGCGTAGTCACGTACTTCTTGGGTTATTTTCATCGAACAAAATTTAGGACCACACATGGAGCAAAAGTGGGCTACTTTTCCTGATTCTTGCGGCAGTGTTTCATCATGGTATTCACGAGCGCGAACAGGGTCTAAACCAATGTTGAATTGGTCGTGCCACCTAAATTCAAAGCGTGCTTTTGATAAAGCATTGTCTCGCTCTTGTGCACCGGGGTGACCTTTGGCTAAATCGGCGGCATGAGCGGCAATTTTATAGGTGATAAGGCCTTCTTTAACGTCTTCTTTATTTGGCAAACCTAAATGTTCTTTCGGTGTTACATAACACAGCATGGCACAGCCATACCAAGCTATTTGCGCAGCCCCAATCCCTGAGGTTATATGGTCATACCCTGGTGCAATATCTGTGGTGAGTGGGCCTAAGGTATAAAAGGGCGCTTCGTCACAATGTTTAAGTTGCTCTTCCATATTGGCTTTGATCATATGCATAGGCACATGCCCAGGGCCTTCTATGAACACTTGTACATCATGCTTCCAAGCTATTTTAGTCAGTTCGCCTAAGGTACGAAGCTCACTAAATTGCGCTTCATCGTTAGCATCAGCAATAGAGCCTGGGCGAAGGCCATCGCCTAATGAAAAACACACATCGTATTGTTTTAAAATTTCACAAATATCTTCAAAGTGGGTGTATAAAAAGTTCTCTTTATGGTGCGCTAAACACCATTTGGCCATAATAGAGCCGCCACGCGACACAATACCGGTTACGCGTTTTGCTGTCATAGGGACATAGCGTAAAAGCACGCCGGCATGAATAGTAAAGTAGTCAACTCCCTGCTCTGCTTGTTCAATTAAAGTATCGCGGAATATTTCCCACGTTAAGTCTTCCGCTACACCGTTTACTTTTTCAAGTGCTTGATAAATAGGTACGGTACCAATAGGGACTGGCGAATTACGCACTAGCCATTCACGGGTTTCGTGAATGTAACGCCCAGTTGATAAATCCATTACGGTGTCGGCGCCCCAACGGGTTGACCACACCATTTTTTCAACTTCTTCCTCAATAGATGAACCCACTGATGAATTACCTATATTGGCGTTAACTTTAACTAAAAAGTTACGACCAACAATCATAGGCTCGGTTTCTGGGTGATTAATATTGTTAGGTAAAATAGCGCGACCACGCGCTATTTCAGCACGCACAAATTCAGGAGTAATAAACTCAGGAATACTCGCGCCAAACGACTCCCCTTTATGCTGCGCAGCTAGTAACTCTTCACGTATTTGCGCACGCCCCATGTTTTCACGTATCGCTACATATTCCATTTCTGGGGTAACTATCCCTTGGCGGGCATAATGCATTTGCGTTACGTTTTTACCCGCTTTTGCACGGCGAATTTTTGGTAAATGCTCAAAGCGAATATGATCAAGCCCATCGTCAGCCATACGCTGCTGCGCAAACTGTGAGGTAACTGACTCAAGTACTTCAGTATCACCACGGCTTTCAATCCACTGCTCACGGTATTTATCAAGCCCTTTACGTACATCTAATTCAAAATTAGGATCGGTATACGGGCCTGATGTATCGTAAACACGCAGCGGCTCATTTGACTCATACACAGGGTTTTCATCTGTGCCACCTATGAATGTATCGCTTAATGTTATTTCGCGCATACCAACACGCACGCCTTGCTGGCTTCCTTCAACATACACTTTATGAGAGCTTGGAAATGGTTGACCCGTTAGGTTATAAATATAGTCAGATGCAGCAGCACGGGTTTCGCGGCGCGACGATTTGTTTGTAGTGTTTGACATGACTTACCTCATTGCTCAAGGGTTGTCTTGCCAGATATTCCGATGGAATAGAGAAAGATCGTAAAGTAGCTTTATGCCACTTTGCAGCCTAAATTGACGGGTTTGATGTTGTTGTACGCATAAAAAAAGACGCACAAGCGTCCCGTTTAGGCAGCTTGTTCCCTACGCAGGTATTAACCTGATCAGGTTCACGGATCCCGCTTTCGCGATCTCAGCCTAAATAAAACTTAGGCACTCCGACAAGTAGTTAAATTGTTCGTTGATTTGATAATGTTTTAATCAAATCTGCTATGAGTGTACGCCAGTTGAAAATTCCCCGCAAGGGGCTGTTTTTCAAAATGTGTAAAATTTACTTAGGGATAAACACAAATTTTTGCTCGCCTTGCATCACCAATTTTTGGTCTTGCAGGTTAAGCTCGGCACCTTGCTTAAGCGCTTGTAAGAACTGCTGTTCAAACTCATCCAGTTCAGGGCCGCATGATTTGCGTGTCATACCTAATTTACTTACGCTCAAGCTGCTATCTTCAAGCGAACCTTCACCAAAAAACTTATTGCATCCGGCAAAGCCATTTATTTGTAGCGCTTCTATAAAGCTCATTGATGCTTTAAAAGATGCGGGAATGGCCAAACCATCAACCTTTGATAATTGCCATTGTGTATATTTTAGCTGCTCAGTGGTAACTGTCCCTGTTGATGCGCAACCAACACATAAACCGATTACAAGCATCGGTATTGCTGCTAATTTCATGTTATTACTAACTTATTGTCTAATTAGTGTAATAGTATCAATATTTGTCAGGTTTATCCGTTAAAAATGCATGTTTTAAATGTAAATTTTTGTTCTAAGCTAGTTTAAAAGCAGTGCTATTTGGAATTAAGCAATTGCTTGGAATAAGTTATCTATCTGTGGTGGTAAAAATGGACGACCTTTCTCGTTAACCGACGTACCTATTACTAAGGCATTGAGCATCACTTTTTCGTCTAATTTGCGAACTACCGTTTGTTTAAACGCAAATTTAAGGCGACTAATGCGTACAGGCTCTACTGCTACATAAAATTCATCCGCGGGCTTTAAAGACTGCTTGTAATCCATTTCACTGCGAAGTACCACTAAGTTAATTTTATCTTTGGCAAGTTGTGCAAAATCAACACCCTGTGCGTATAAAAACTCATGACGAGCGTGCTCCAGATAATTAAAATAAACACTATTATTTACAATACCTTGTAGGTCACACTCGTAGTCACGCACTTTAAAGTCTACTTTAAAGGTCATATTAGTAATCCAAATTATTTAACGTATAATTGCCGCGTTTATAGCACAAGTGTTGAAATAATTGCTACCATACAAGTCCCTAAAATGGAGTTAAGTAACCTAATGAATTTACGTTTGTCTTTAATTACAGCCACGTTATTACCACTATTCGGTGCCCCAATCTACGCCAATGCAGATGACACCGACCTAGAGAAAATCATTGTTACTGGTGACTTTCAAAAAGAAAGCATTCAAACGTTAAGTGCCAGCGCAAGTTTATTTTCTGAGGATGAAGTAAATCTCAGAGGGGCTACTTATTTAGATGAAATGCTAGCAAGCGCTGCAAATGTGAATTTTGCTTCAGGCGCCTCGCGCGGACGTTATATTCAAATTAGAGGTGTGGGACTTCGTTCACAATTCGTCGACCCAATTAACCCATCTGTCGGTTTAGTGATTGACGGTATAAATTATTCTGGCCTTGGTGGCAGCTCATTATTATTTGATATTGACCAAGTAGAAATTTACCGTGGTCCACAAGGTACACGTTTTGGCGCCGATGGCATGGCGGGTATGATTCAAATGCAATCAGCTAATGCAACCAGCGATCCTAGTTTAAAATTACATTTAGGTGCTGGCACTTATAACAGCCATGAAGCAGGCGTTGCTGCTAGCACAGGTTTAACCGATGATACCAGTGCACGCGTTAGCTACTTTCGCAGAAAATCTGACGGTTACGTAAACAACCTCTATTTAAATGATGAAACACAAAACCAAGATGAACAAGTTGCCCGCTTTAAATTAAATAGCCAACTCACAGCTCATTTAAATTCAGAGCTAAACCTGCACTATATCGATATCAATAACGGTTATGATGCATTTACCCTTGATAATTCCCGCAACAGTCTTGCTGATCAACCGGGCGAAGATAACCAACAAAGCTATGCTGTTGGCCTTAATAATACTTACACCGGTTTTGACGCCTTTGATATGAGCTTAAACCTTTCAGCCATTGATACTGAGCTTTTTTATAGTTTTGATGAAGACTGGGTATGTAACGATACAAGTAAGCCGCAATTATGTGCTGCCGGTCTGCACCCAGATGGTTATAGTTCAACAGATATTTATAGCCGCGATCGTGATGATCAAGCGCTCGATCTGCAGTTTAATGGCAAAACAGGTAATTGGGTGGCGGGTATTTACTATCAAAACCGCGATGTTGACCTTGAGCGTCAATATACATGGTTAGCCAATCCATTTGCCTCAACCTATGAAACCAATAACATGGCAGCTTATGGCCAATTAGCCACAGCAATAGGCCCAAAAACTACGCTTATTACCGGTTTACGTGTTGAGCAATATCAAGGTGATTACACAGATAGTAACGGTTTTATTGAAGAAACTGACGATATTATGCTCGGTGGCAAGGTTGCACTTGAATACCAAGTTATTGACCGCACCATGATTTATACCAGTATCACGCGCGGTTACAAAGCCGGTGGGATTAATTCAGAAGCGCTAGCAAAAGCAAAGGATGAAGGGTTAAGTTTAGATGCTGATTTTTTCAAACAGCATACTAGCTTTGATCCAGAGTACTTATGGAGTGGTGAGTTTGGTGTTAAAGGCAGCTCATTGGATGATAAGTTTACCCTGCGTTTAGCTGCATTTTATATGCACCGTGACAATATTCAATTAAAGTCGTGGCAAGTATCAGACCAACAATTTACCGGTTATGTCGCCAATGCCAGCTCTGGCAGTAACTATGGCCTTGAAATTGAAGGCAGCTATCAACTAACACCAAACTTATTTATTACCGGAAGTGCCGGATACTTAGACACTAAAATTAATGACTTTGTTACTAAATCTGGTTTAAATCAAGACGGTCGTGAGCAAGCACAAGCGCCTAAATATCAATATGCATTTAGTGCACGCTACAATGTTACTGATGAGTTATATGCTATGTTAGGTGTTGAAGGTAAAGATGATTATTACTTCTCCGATAGCCATAATGCACAAGCTCCAAACACAAACTTAGTAAATGCGAGCCTTGGTTACGAAGCCGATATGTGGGCTGTACGCGCATGGGCACGTAATGTGTTTGATGAAACCGTTCCAACTCGCGGTTTTGAATTTGGCAACAACCCGTTAGATGGTTACGCAACCCAAACTTACACACAATTAGGCGAGCCTCGCGTAGCCGGTGTTACGTTTACGCTTAATTTGTAATACTGCGACCAGTTGTCAGTTCGAGAATAAAAAACACCGCGTTTAATGCAAACGCGGTGTTTTTTTATCTGATAGCTGACCGCTTTAAGCTATTAGCTGCTTTAAGCTCTGGCCACATCAAACGCAATCACCTCTTTTATTTTTTGCTTATTGGTTGCTAGCATCACTAATCTATCAATTCCCAATGCAACCCCCGCACATTGCTCTAAACCATGCTCTAATGCGGCAATTAAACGCGTATCCATAGGTACTTGTTTTAAGCCACTAGCAGCGCGGTAGGCGTTATCTTGGTTAAACCTTTTTGCTTGCTCTTTGGCATTGGTGAGTTCATTAAAGCCGTTGGCTAACTCCATATTTTTATAATAAAGCTCAAAGCGCCCTGCAACTCGCTGATCGTGCTCACAGATTTGTGCAAGTGCCGCTTGCGATGCGGGAAAGTGATACACAAAACAGGGGATGTCTTGACCAATAGTCGGCTCTACTTTCATACAAAATAATAATTGCAGTAAGGTATCTTTATGAGTCTCGTTTTTAGCAATATCAGCAAAGCCATGTTCGCATGCGAGTTGTTGTAGCTGCGTGATAGAGGCAGTTAATGGATCAAGCCCTAGCGTGCGTTTAAATGCGTGTTGGTAGGTAATCCGCTCTGCAGGCGCAACCTCAAGAATAAGCTGCATCAACTCATCTATTTCATCCATTAAAGCAAATTCGTCAAACCCAGGACGATACCATTCGAGCATTGTAAATTCAGGGTTGTGATGACTGCCCGCTTCTTCATTTCTAAATGCCTTACAAAGCTGGAAAATAGCGCCTGAGCCGGCCGCTAACAAGCGTTTCATCGCAAACTCTGGAGATGTTTGCAAAAACAGGGGAAGCCCACCAGCATGACCTGGGCCCACAAATGTAGTATCAAAGCTGGCTAAATGCACATCGGTTACACTGGCAGCACTTAAACTTGGTGTTTCGACTTCCATTACATTACGAGCATAAAAGAATTCACGAATGCTGCGCATAATCGCTGCTCGTTGCTTGAGTGTATCTATGCTGGCACTCGGCGCCCAAAGATCTGCTGACATATTTTCTCCAAAAAAAATCCCAGCTTAAGCCGGGATTTAATTAATAAGGCGTGTTACAGCTTACTTAACACGGCTTACGTATTCACCATTGCGAGTGTCTACTTTAATTACTTCGCCAATTTGTACGAATAATGGAACACGTACTACAGCACCTGTGCTAAGCGTTGCTGGTTTACCACCCGTGCCTGCTGTATCACCTTTAAGGCCCGGATCAGTTTCAGTAATCTCAAGCTCAACAAAGTTTGGTGGAGTTACAGCAATTGGGCTGCCGTTCCATAATGTAATAGTACATACATCGTTTTCAACTAACCATTTTCCAGCATCGCCCAGTGCTTTTTCGTCAGCAGCGATTTGTTCAAATGTTTCATTGTTCATGAAATGCCAAAATTCACCGTCTGTATATAGGTACGCTAAATCGGTATCCATTACATCAGCACCTTCAACCGATTCACCCGATTTAAAGGTTTTTTCAAGTACCTTGCCAGAGATAAGCTTACGGATACGAACACGGTTAAACGCTTGGCCTTTACCCGGTTTTACCATTTCATTTTCTAAGATACTGCAAGGTTCGCCGTCCATCATAATTTTTAGGCCGCCCTTGAACTCGTTGGTGCTATAATTCGCCATCGTTTCCTCTATTTATATTTTTCGAGTAATCTACGTGCCAATGATACAAAGAAATGAAGCAAATTTGCATAAAAACTGGCAAAAAGAATTAGCAAATGTAGTTACCTGCCCAAAAGTGTTGCTAGAAATGGTTGGTTTATCGAGCCAAGTCCATGAAAACGACATAAAAGCTCGTAGCTTGTTCCCTGTTCGTGTGCCATTGCCTTTTATAAAAAAAATTCGTCACGGCGATGCAAATGACCCTTTATTGCTGCAAGTTATGCCCCGCCATCAAGAGTTTTTAACTAAATCGGGGTTTAATAAAGACCCGTTACTTGAGCAAGATAACAATCAACCGGGTCTGTTACATAAATATAAATCTCGTGTTTTAGTCATGTTTAAAACCGGTTGTGCTGTAAATTGCCGCTACTGCTTTAGACGCCATTTTCCTTATCAAGAAAACCAACTGAATAAACGTAGTCTTATTGATGCATTGAGCTATATAAAATCGGATAAAAATATTAACGAAGTGATTTTAAGTGGTGGCGATCCACTAATGGCCAAAGACGATGCTATTAGCTGGTTTTTAGATGAGCTTGAGCAAATACCACAAATTAAACGCATGCGCATACACAGCCGCTTGCCTGTGGTTATTCCTGCACGTATTACTGAACAATTATGTGAAAGATTTGCAAAGTCACCATTAAAAATTATATTCGTTAATCATATTAACCATGCAAACGAAATAGATAATGACTTTAAAAACGCCATGAACATGCTCAAAAAAGCAGATGTGCTACTGTTAAACCAGGCGGTTATTTTAAAAGATGTGAACGATACAGTTGATGCGCAAATAAACTTAAGTGAAGCGTTATTTGATGCGGACGTACTGCCTTATTATTTACACTTACTGGATAAGGTAGAAGGCGCAAGTCATTTTGATATTGACGAACAACAAGCAATAAAAATTCAGGCCGAGCTACTAAAAGCCCTGCCTGGATTTTTGGTGCCTAAACTAGTTCGGGAAATAGGAGGTCAAAAAAGTAAAACCCCTATCGACCTCAAATTAGTTTAAACATAAACGTTTACATTATTCCCAAGTGTTGCAGTGACCGACTTAGCCGGTGTTTGCGCACTTGAAGATTGTGTAGCACCTTCAATAAGTGCCAGTGCAGCGGCACCATCAGCTTGCTGTTGCTTTTTAGATAAAGCAGCAGTTAATACTTCTGCGCCTTGGCCTGCACCAGGCATTGTAGGTAGATTTCCACCTGATATATTCATAACTCACACCTGACTTTTAACTGTAATACACGTATTATAGTCGCTGAATTGGTAAATTACTTTACCAACCCACTTAAGTATTTATCGGCAACATTGCACTAAGCTTTAGGAAAACCATGGATTCTATAATTGAACAACTCAACGCCAACTTAAAAATTGTTTACCGTCAGGCACTTGACGCTGACAAAAAACTCGATGAGTTACAACAGCAAGGTCACGGAAAATTTAAAGCCTTATTTGCCGAGGACGCTGGATTTAGTTTCGAAGCTAAACGTTTTAAGCCTTACGTGTTAGACGTTGCCGCTGATGTAGAAAGCTTATCGAGCGACGGTTTTGATGAAGAAAAGCTAAAACAAGCGGTTATTAAACTACAAAACTTACTAACGCTGTTAGCGACCTTTAAATAAAAATTAGCGACTTCTTTGCAAAGCATCTACCAAAGTAGATGCTTTGCATTATTAGCTAGATACGCGGTAAAATTTGCTCACCAAACCACTCTGTTAATAAGCGTTTTTCATAGTAAAATGCTTCGTCTCGACCCATTTTAATTTTATCCATAAAGCCCATATCTTTTAAGCTCACGTTGTCTTCTTGTGCAACAACACCACTTTCATTACTAAGCACATAGTTAAATTCAATCCGTGGAAAGTGAATGGGTTTAACCACCCGAATTTCGTTAACACCGCCATAGCGCACGTCACCAGCTAAATCTAAATCGGTTACTTCAATTTTTAAACTATAATTTTTAGGAAGCTGCTCACTGAGCTTTGCAAAGTGCTCATCAATATTTTTGGCAATTTGCTTATGGTATGAGCCTTTAGTTTGGTTTGATGGGCGTACATCGCGATAATCATTAAAGTCATGCCATTTAACTTGTGCCTCACCCGCGCAAACAACACTCGGTAGTGCAATAAATATCAACATTGCTATTTTTTTAACTGAGTTCATACGTTTCTCCAACGAGTATGCTGATCATTATAATCAACTAAATATTTTACAAATTGCTATACCTTACTTTAGCAATTACATATGAACTATAACTTAATCTTTCTACTGCGGTGTTATTAAAATTGCACAAAATGTAATCAAAAGTACAGCTTGCGATGTTACGATTGCAAAACAAACAAAATAATACATGTAAAAGCTCAGTATTTATGGTGAAATTAACTTAATTGAACAGAGGTTTCCAAGGAGCATTCATGGCAATTTTAGTAACCGGTGGCGCAGGCTATATTGGCTCACACACCGTTTTAGAACTTTTACAGCAAGGCAGCGACGTTATCGTGATTGATAACTTAAGTAACTCCTCTGAAGAGTCACTTGAAAGAGTGAAAAAAATAACTGACAAAGCAATTACTTTTTATCAAGGTGATATTTTAGATAAACCCTTTTTAGACTCGGTATTTGCCAAGCATACCATTGAAAGTGTGATTCATTTTGCTGGCCTAAAAGCCGTGGGAGAATCGGTCGTAAAACCCATTGAGTATTATCAAAATAATGTACAAGGTACACTAACACTGGTTGATGCTATGCGTGATGCAGGTGTATTCAAACTGGTATTTAGCTCATCCGCCACTGTATACGGCGACCCAGCAAGCTTACCAATACGCGAAGACTTCCCCGTTGGCGGTACAACCAATCCATATGGTACGTCTAAACTAATGGTTGAAATGATGTTGCAAGATATCGCTAAATCAGATGAGCGCTTCGCGTTTGCTATTTTGCGCTACTTTAATCCTGTCGGTGCACATGAGTCTGGTTTGATTGGTGAAGACCCTAATGGTATTCCTAATAATTTATTGCCTTTCATTTCACAAGTTGCGGTTGGCAAATTAAAGCAACTTGCTGTATTTGGCGACGATTATGATACGGTTGATGGTACTGGCGTTCGTGATTACATTCACGTTGTAGATTTAGCCCTAGGGCATTTAAAAGCACTTGATAAAATAGCCGCAGAAACCGGTGCGCTTGTTTATAACCTTGGTACAGGTAACGGCTATTCAGTATTACAAATGGTCAATGCGTTTATTAAGGCTAGCGACCAAGCAATCCCTTATGCGGTGTCACCTCGTCGCCCAGGTGATATTGCAGCCTGTTATGCTGCGCCAGAAAAAGCCCTTAGTGAACTAGGTTGGCAAGCTGAGCGTGGTATTGATGTCATGATGCAAGATACTTGGCGCTGGCAATCAAATAATCCAAATGGATATAAGTCATAAAGGCTTCTTTAAGTTATCAGCTTAAAATTAAAACACCGCATTTAAATTAAATGCGGTGTTTTAATGTTGTACTTACCAATTTTGCATTTCTACAATCCGTGACTGGGTTCGCGCATATTCAAAACTTAACTTTTTACCTTGGTATAACTCGTTTATGTCGGCCTGGGCATTAATTACCAGTAATTTGTGGCAATCGTAAAACTCATCGACTAAGGCAATAAAACGCCGTGCTTCATCATCGAAAGTATGCTCATCCAATTGCTGCTTTTCTCGCTGATAGCTATCTTCTATACCATGCACAATAACCTTACCGGTTGCCTCTTTGCCCATTATTGGCACGTTAGCGATGTAAACCACCGGAAATTGTTCCGCTAAAAACATATAGTCATTGGCGCTGCGAGGACCTGCGCACAGTGCCATAAAATCAATCAGTAGTGCATCGTTAGTTTTTAATAAATAGGGAAGTGCTCGACCATGCACAGTCATTGTATTATCACGCGTTGCTTGAGGGTATGCGGATAAAAACCCAGCCTCAAATTCCGCGTGGGGCAAGTTAATAAAATAATGGCGACTGCTTCTACTGTACCTGAAGCGGTGGTCTTCCATCCCCGCTACGTTAATTACATGACAATGCGCATTTATTAAATCGATAGTTGGTAAAAATCGCGAGCGTTGCAAACCGTTGTAATAAAGTTGCTCGGGTTTTGCGTTAGAGGTTGCGACTAGTACCACGCCTTGTTCAAACAAAGCGTTAAATAACCGAGCCATGATCATGGCATCACCAATATCACTAACAAAAAACTCATCAAAGCACAGTACCTTTATCTCTTTGGCCCACTGTTTAGCAATTATTTGCAGCGGATTTTTATCCCCTTGCAACTTGGCCAATTGAGCATGAATTTTTTCAATAAAGTGATGAAAATGCAGGCGCTGCTTTTTTTCTGTGGGTAAGTTTTTATAAAATAAATCCATTAGCATAGATTTACCTCGGCCAACAGGACCGTATAAATATACCCCTTTGATTAACCGTGCTTTTTGCCACCAGCTTGTTGGCTGATTTAATTGCTCACTCAAAGACTGTAACGCACTCATGGCTTGGTGCTGCGCCGCATCAAAAACAAGCTCTCCTGATGAAACTTTGCGGTGGTACAGGCTTAAAATTTCTGTGCTGGGCTCTGTCATGGTATTTCACTATCCGCTATACTCGCGGCCATTGTAGCCGACTAAAAATGTGAACAACATGAAATTTCCTTGCCGTTTAGATAAATTTATTAGCCATTTAGCAGAGTTACCACGCTCAAAAGCCCGTGCGGCAATAAAAAGTCAGGCGGCAACCGTAAATGGTGAGGTGATCACTGCATTCGACTTTCAAGTTAGCCAACAAGATGACGTGCTGTTTTATGACGAGCCATTAGTTTTTTTAGGTAAACGCTACTTTATGCTCAATAAGCCGGTAGGTTATGTGTGCGCTAATTCGGATGAGTTACACAAAACCGTATTTGATTTGCTTGATGAGCCAAACATGGCCGATTTTCACATTGCTGGGCGTTTAGACATAGACACCACTGGCCTAGTGCTTATTACTAACGATGGCGACTGGTCACACAAAATTACCTCGCCTAAAAAGAATAAATTTAAAACCTACTTGGTTGAAACTCAAGAGCCGATTACCGATGATGCACTGCAGCAATTACGCGACGGTGTGCAGCTTCACAATGAAAAAGATTTAACTCGCCCTGCTATTGCTGAGCGCTTAGGGAATTATGGTTTACGCTTGTCTATTTCTGAGGGTAAGTATCACCAAGTAAAACGTATGCTAGCAGCGGTAGATAACAAGGTAGTTGAATTACATCGTGAACAAATTGCGGGTATAAAGTTAGGTGAAGATTTGGCTGCAGGTGAATACCGCCCATTAACTGCCGCAGAGATAAAACTGTAAGGTTGTTTAGGTATTAGGAAAACAGCTTCAAACTGACCGCAGCCCTTTCTGAAACCTGGCGTCTAAAACCTGCTCTTACGATTTAATTTGTACTAAATCAAAGTCTGTCATTCCGGGTACAATCGCTTGCAGACGAGACTCAGTAATATCTAAAGAGTTTAAGCATTCACAATATTCAGAGGCTTTAAGTTCTAATTGGTGGGCTTTTTTCTGCAACGACTTATCGATTTCTTTGGTAATGATATCCATGCGTTGCCCCATGTCGTTCATGCGGTCTTCTATATTGCCTTCTCGAGATTTAAACGCATCCCCGAGCGACATTAAAATAGCACCCAAAGAGCCATGTACTGCAGAGTGTATTTTTTGGCTAATTTCTTTAGTAAAAAAATCATCAATTTGGGAAAGCGATTGAGGGGCTATAAAAAAGAAGTCGTCGCCACGCTTAAACTTATCCATAAGTGCACGCTCTACATATTGTAATTGCGTTTTTAGCACTTCGGGTTCTTTATCTGACATGCCCTCAACAACATGCTCAATAGCACTAAGCCCAAGGTTTACACCGTCAGTCGCTAAATCGACTAGCTCAGGAACCGTTTGACGAATACCATTGCTAAATTGTTCTAGCACTTTACTTTCGTCGGTACTTAAATCGACCCAGTAGCCTCGAATAAACAGTTGATTATTATTGTTAATTTGCACCCTAGTTTGGCCTTTATCAACAATACGGATCACATCATCGGTAATAATTAAACCATGACGAAGTTCAACATCACATTGCTTTTGTGCGATTGCATTGCAGCTTAAAAGTGCCATTGATAACGCCAATATCGAACGAGATAAAAACGCCATAAACACCTCAAAAAGACTAAAATAGGGGGTGGCTAGATTAACAAAAAACCAACTTTATGCAAGCAAAAGTAACACCCTAAAAACAAGGCACCATGAAACGTAACGTTTATACAGCGCCTTTATCCTCTGGCTTGTACTATTAAATAGGTGAGCCTGGTGGTATGGGTAACGCTTTAAAGTTATCAGGCCACTGGCCTGTTGTTAAAAACTGATTAATTTGCGCCGCTAAATAGTCTTTAAATGCGCTGTCACCTACTTCAGGATGGCTCAGTAAAGAGTGTTGATTAAACTCATCCGCTAGTTTATTTAGGTAAAAATGCAGTTGCGCTTGCACCTCTGGACTTAGTGTTTGGCTAGCGACAAGATCAGCCATAGTTTTTGCCGTTAAGTACTGTACTCGTTGCGTTACTTTTCCTGTCATGGTGGCAGGCGCTGATACATTAAACACCTGCTTATATAATTGTTTAAGCAGCTCATCTAAGCCATAAAAGCGGTTATCTCGCACTTGCTGCTGCGCTAAACGATTTAATCGTTGAGCATTAAGTAATAGCGATAAGCTATGCTGCGCTGCCACTTCAGGCAATGCAAGTGCATCCATAGTTAAGCCGGTACGACCCACTATACTTTCTCGTGATTTAGACTCGCCATACGCTTTAGGTACGATTAAGGAAAGTATCGACTCTGGAATCGTTAAGTTGCTTGCTTTTAGGGTCGCTAAAATGGCATTAACCGCTTGTTGTTGAGCATCTTTAGTTACAACTTGAGCGCCTTTAACGGGTGCATCACTGCGTATCTCATAGTCATAATCAACGCCCGCGATAAGCTTAGCAACCGCTTCAACTTGATAACGGTGGAACAAATAAAGCGGTACTAGCTTTTCTTCCAATTGCGATAGCGCAACCCCAGTTTTTATATTATTAATACCAAACTGCCCAAGCGCCTGCTTTCGTACATCAAGCACTCTAAGTAATTCTTCACTTGGATTACTGCCGTTATCCCAAAGGTGCGCTGTAGGGTGCGCCCCACCTTTGGCACGGGCATCACTGTCAGAAATAAACGCCAAACCTTGCGCTTTATTTTGCTGTAAAATAGCAGCGAGTGCTGCGCTTTCATCTTGTCCGGTAAAATCGCTGTAGCCATATTTGATCACTTGGGTATCCCATGCCCCCATGCCTTTAGCATAACCTTGAGATACGTCTAACTGACCATTATCTGCAAAGCGCAATAACGGATGTGGATAATCCATCACCGAAGCTCGATTATTTACTGACGCAGCAAAGTTGTGCGCAATACCCAGTGTATGACCAATTTCGTGAGCACTGAGTTGACGAATACGATCAAGTGCCATTGCCTGTAAAGTGCTTGCCACTTCATTGCCTTTTAAATAAGGCGCTGCCAGTGATTCAGCAATTAAAATATCTTGGCGTACTCGTAGCGATCCTAGTGTGACATGGCCTTTAATAATTTCGCCTGTACGTGGGTCTATAATTGAACTGCCATAAGACCAACCACGAGTTGCGCGATGCACCCATTGAATAACGTTGTAGCGAACATCCATAGGATCAGCATTATCTGGTAGCACTTTAACTTCAAATGCATTTTTATAGCCTGCTGCATTAAAAGCGTCATTCCACCATTGCCCGCCTTCTAATAAAGCCGTTTTTACTGGTTCAGGTACGCCAGGGTCTAAGTAATACACAATGGGTTCGACCGGTTCACTTACAGCCAGACTCGGATCTTTTTTTATTAACCGATGGCGTGGAATGTAACGCACATACATAGACTCATCGAGCCCTGCTGCATAATTTTTATGCTCCACACTCCAATAACCCGATTGCGGGCTGAATTTACGTGGCGTGTAATTGTCATCAGGCAATTTGATTAATGAATGGTGCATATGCACGGTTAGCGCGTATGGATCAGCACTCACTTGGCGCACATATTCACCTGGTTTAGACCCTTTAAAGGTGAGAATGGCTTCAAGTTCAGTATTTTTCAAAAATGCTTTTGAGCGATTTATAAATACCGCACTGCGTGACTCATCAAGGCTAAACTGCCCTTGCTTGCGCGCAGCTAAAGTACGGCTTACGCCATGTACATCGCTTAGTAAATAGGGGGTGTAATCAATTAATGCAGCATTGTCATCTTGCGCGACAACTTTAAAACCCGCCAAAATACTGGATGCAAACGCTTCTTTAACGCTTTGCTGCTCTGCTAGATTACTTGTGTTTGCACGGTAGTAAGTATTTACAGCGCGCAACATAACCTTATTGCCAAAGCGCTCAAACTGTACCAAATAAGTACCGCCTAATTGGCCTCTATCTAAACCAATATCGTTAGACCCTACTCCATAAGGTAAGCTGTGTTGTAATAAAAATTGTTGTTCAAGTTTATCAACCTTTAAATACACATTGCCGTTTTGCGTATCGTAAAAGAAAGAAAAATAACCCGGGAAATGGTTCATTTTTTCAGTAAATTCGTCAATAGACTTAATTGCTGCGTGCGCTTGAGTTATCATACAGAGCAACACAGTAAAGAGTATGTAACTTAATCGTGATATTTTTTGCATAATCTTATCTTTGTTATTAGCGTTTTAAATGCGATGTAGGTATCCCATTATAGGGGGTTATTTATACAATACAGTTATTTAAGACGAATTTCAGCGCTCTAAACTAATCTCTCTCACATTATGATTAGTTTTAACACGTTATCAGGAAAAAAGAATGCGTAGACTCCCACCAGTATTACTAGAAGATGGCTGTTCAAGAGAACTTTTGTCGTTAATTCGTACTATTTTAGCGGCATGTAAAGAAATTTCATTTCGCGTCGGTCAAGGTGAATTATCGGGCGTATTAGGCTCAACCCTCGATGAAAACATTCAAGGCGAAACACAAAAGAAACTCGATGTACTGTCTAATCAGTTATTAAAAGATATATTGCTGGAGTCAGGCACAGTTAAAGCGATCGCCTCTGAAGAAGAAGATTATACTGTTGCCGGTAACCCAGATGCCGAGTACATTGTTGCATTTGATCCACTTGATGGCTCGTCAAACACCGATATTAACTCGCTAGTAGGCACTATATTTTCTATTATGAAAGCGCCGGTGGGCTCTGATGCTGCTGATGAAAAGATTTTTATGCAACCTGGGCATCAACAAGTAGCTGCAGGTTACGTACTGTATGGGCCATCGACCATGCTTGCGCTAACAACGGGTAAAGGTACACGCATGTTTACCTTAGATAAAACCCAAGGTAGCTTTTTACTTACCCAAGATTTTGCCGCTATTCCTGCTAAAACCAATGAATTTGCAATTAATGCCTCAAACCAGCGCCACTGGGAACCGGCGATGCAAAACTACATTAATGATTTACTTGCGGGAGATACAGGCCCTCGTGCTCAAAACTTCAATATGCGTTGGATTGCTGCAATGGTTGGCGATGTACACCGTGTACTTAGCCGTGGTGGCTTATTTACTTACCCAACTGATACTAAAGATCCTAATAAGCCTAATAAACTGCGTTTACTTTATGAAGCAAACCCAATGGCAATGCTAGTAGAGCAAGCAGGTGGTATTGCTTCAACAGGCACTGAGCGTATTATGGATATTCAGCCTGATGCCATCCATCAGCGTGTTGCGGTTATTTTAGGCTCTAAAGACGAAGTAGAAACTTGCTTGAGCTATCATAAGTAAACAAGTTGTCAGTTGTCAGAAAATACTAAGCCGGATTTAACTTAAATGCGGCTTAGTATTATTTATCCGTTACATAAAACCGCAGTAAGCTCGCATCTAAAAGAGTTGAGTTAGCCTAAATCTAGTCCTTTAATAATGCTAATAATTGTTCAAGCTTTGTATGGCTAAACTCGCCCATTTGTTCGCTATTGCTCAGCGCATAAATAACCCCTTCATGCTCAGCGCTATCTATATCTGCTCTTGATTCAATGACGTTGGCCCAAAGCGCGAGATCATCGAGATCTATTTCATTACTTACACAGCGCTTAAGCACATCAATCAATACGGGTGTCGTTAACTTATAAAGTGGCTTAGCATTGTGCGCAGAGCTTGACACTATTACTGAGATTGCTTCGTCTCTTTGCTCCCCAAATGTAATAAATTCAGCCAATGCTTTTTGTATATTCATAATGTTTGTTATTCTTGCTGCTCTACTGTTAATAAGACCTAAAATGACCCAGATAAACTGCAGCCAATGTAATACAACGCTTAACTGTAATGTTAATGATATAACCGCATGTTGGTGTTATCAGTTACCCGCTATTTTACCACTCGATGATACAGCAACCAGCTGCTTATGCCGATCATGTTCTCTTGCTAAAATAAATAGCTATTTAGAGACTATATACACCCAACCAATAAAAGCTCAAATCGCTTTTGCTAAACAATTTAGAAGCCATGATAATTTAATTGAAGGGTTAGATTACACCATGCAAAATAGTTACATGGTGTTTAGTAAGTGGTATTTTTTAAAGCGTGGTACTTGCTGCAAAAATGGTTGTAAAAATTGCCCTTATAGCTAAATTAGCCACACACAGCAATAGGCAGTGAGTTATCAGCGCCCCATTCACTCCACGAGCCATCGTACACACTTAAATTACTATAGCCGCATTCATCGGCAAACAGCGCAAGCGCACAGGCAGTAACACCAGAGCCACAGCTAAATTGTAAGTGGGTTGCATTACCGACTAATTCACTAAACTTTGCCTGTATAAAGTCGAGTGATTTTGCTTCACCATTTTCTAATAGACTAGTTAAAGGTAGCGAATAGCTATTAATAATATGGCCGCTGCGCATTCCGGCTCTTGGCTCACTACTTTTGCCGGTAAAGCGCTCATAAGCGCGTGCATCTAAAATAACTGTATTGGCATCCTCAGTAGCACTTAGCACCTGTTTTTTATTAATAAAGTAATCAGGCCGGTATTGAGCAATAAAATCGCCTTTTAATGATGCTTGTGTATAGTTTGATTCAACCGGAAGCCCGAGTTCAAGCCACTTGGCTAAACCGCCACTGAGGACTTTTACGTTATCAAACCCCATGGCTTTAAACATCCACCAAGCTCTAGCTGCACTGAATAACCCTGCATCTTCATAAATCACCACAAGTGAATCGTGATTCACTCCCGCTTTTTGCATCACTTGAGTAAATTGTTCTGCACTACACAAGGTATTAGGCAATGGGTTTGAGGTATCTGCGAGTTCTTTTTTGATATCAAACCGTTGTGCTTTAGGAAGCATGGCAACGGGTGAGTACTCCCCCGCAGCTGAGGGACGTAACATACCCGCATCAAAAATAACCAGGTTAGCTTGCTCTAAGCGAGCATGTAACCATTGTGCACTGACCATGTTTTTCATCGTCTTTCCAAATTTGAGGAAATGAAATAGCTATATATTATTACAGCCTGTTTATAAACAGAATTTAGACTGGTTACAAATTATAATAATGCTAAAATAGCTGCTTTGAGGTTTCTAAGTAAAATAAAATTATGCCAATCCCTTTTTACATTATCAATATGCAAGGCTGCGAAGACCGTTGGGAAACAACCCTAAAGCGACTTACCAGTCTACACTTAAATGCTGAACGTTTTGAAGCGACCATTGGCAAAAACCTTAGTGAAGAAGAAACCCTCAAGTGGTATTGCCCGAAAAAAAATAAAAAACGTTACAATCGCAATCTATCTGCAGGTGAAATTGGTTGCTATGTAAGTCATATGCGCCTTTGGCAAAAAATGGTTAATGAAAACATGCCTTTTTGTGTTGTATTAGAGGATGACCTTTTCATTGAAGCTTCACTTAAAGATGTTGTTGATGCGGCGCTTAAATTGAAAAACTGGGATTTAATAAAATTATCTGACAACAGAAATTTTCCATTTATTGACAGTGCCCCATTAGAAAATAATCTAACAGTCGGTAATTATAAAAAAGCACCAAATGGCACTCAAGGCTACATCATTTCATTAAGTGGGGCTAAAAAACTACTGCAAAGAAAACCATTTTTTAGACCCGTAGATGTCGATATGCAATTTCACACAGAAGTAGGGCTAAGTATGATTGGCATAAAACCCTACCCGGTTGCCGAAGATCGAAGCTTTATTAGTGAAATAACAAGCGCTAATGCAGGTTCGCACTCAAACCGCAGTACATTTATCAGAAATTTAATTCATAGATCGAGTATTCATATGCAAAGACGATATAAAACTGCGGATCTTGCCAAAATTACAAGTGAGTAATACCAAGCATATTTTTAAATGTATGCATTTGATTATAAAATTAAATCTTAATAATTTCGCCACGCAATGGCGCCATTTTAGCTAAAATTTTATTTTGCACTGTATGTGGGATATTTTGCTCGTTCATTGCATTTATTAATAAATCGACAACGTGATTGAAGTCTTTTTCGTTTATGTTCATGCCTGTATGAATAGCAACCATAGAGTCACCTTTATATTCACAAGGGCCCTCCACCAGCGAACATAAATGGCTAATAAACCCTTGTCGAAAATGACTGATATTACTGTGCTCAAAGTAATGAAACACTTGTTTGTCATTACCTATTTGTGTAATAAAACTATCAGTTAGTTTCTCAAGCCCAGCTTGTTCGCCAAGCTGGTGATACAAAGAGGTGTTGGGTTGGGTTGTACACCCTGCAAGTAAGTTTAAACAACAAAAAATAAATACACTCAGTTTCATTACCAATACCCCGTAACCGATAAATACCAGCCAGTTTGATTATCAACACCAGCAATCCGCCCTAAATCTAAATAGGCCGCAGTCACACTCATATGCTTATTAGGTATCCACGCTATAAATAAATCGCGCCAGTCTTGCTCGCCTAGTCCCAAGTTATTGGCTTTTTGCCGATACTCAATGCCAACGGCTAATTCGCGGCTTAAAAACACCGCACTACTTGCTTCTAACAAAATATGGCTGCCCTCATTAGCACCACCATATCCCAACAGCCCTAGCTGATTGGCTTTACTGTAGCGAGTAGTCACATTCCAAAACCAGTTATATCCAGCAAGTGCACCTAAATGTAATTTACTGGCTGCAATATACACATCTGTACCGCTGGTTTTTTTTGCGCCAACTAACTTTGCTACTGTGCCATCCTCTAGTGATTTATGCTGTACGCCCACACTTAGCTGTGGCCACTGACTATAAACAATATCACCGTATAAACGTACTTTTGCTCCAGTAATTGACTGCTCTATTTCGGTATTGAGCGCAGGCACATCAAACTGCTGCGCCGCATAACTGAGCTCAACTCGATTGAATAGGTTTAGCTGCATGCCGCAGACATCAAGACGGTAGTCAGTAACATCAGCACGACTACAAAAACCATTAACAGCCCATTCGTCTTCACTGGCATATCCTGCCAATTGTGCCCAAGGAACTAATCCTCCCCCTGCACTGCCTTCAATTTGAGACACCCCAGGTGTTGCCAATAACTTCCCCGTTGCAGCTACAGTTAACGTACTGCAAAGTAAGAGTGTCATGCTCAGTAAAAATTTAATGTACACGCTGATATTCCTCTAACCATTGTTCTAATTGCTGCGCTTTTAAAGGGCGACTTAAATAGTAACCTTGCGCATGATCGCATTGCATTTCGTGAAGCATTGATAAAGATTCAGCGGTTTCCACACCCTCAGCCACAACAGAAAACCCTAATTGGTGACCCAATGTGATTGAGGAGCGCACTATGTATTGATCTTTTTGTGATTCGTGCAGAGTTAAAATAAAGCATTTATCTAGCTTAAGCTCATCAATAGGTAGCATTTTTAACCGTCCTAGTGATGTTTGCCCTACGCCATAATCGTCCAATGAAATTTTAACGCCAATGCTTTTTAAATCTTCTAACGCTTTAATACCTTGGGCCTCATTTTCAATCATATCTCGCTCTGTCAATTCAATAGTCACAGAGCTTGGGTTAACTTGGTATTTATTTAAGGTGGCTACCAACGAAGCGTGAAAACCTGAATGAGCAATATCTTGGGCAGAAACATTAATAGCGGCTTGTAAATGAATATCTTTTTTTGACCAATCGGCTATTTGTGCAATCACAGTATCGACGACCCAAGCGGTCAGCTCCACTATTAACCCTGACTGCTCGGCTAAATCAATAAAGACCTCAGGCGACACCCAGCCACCATCTTTTCGTTGCCAACGAATAAGAGACTCTACCTTATCAATTTTCTGACTTTTAATGTTCAACTTAGGCTGATAGGTCATGAATAATTGCCCATTATCATCATCAATTGCTTGTTTGAGTTCATCAAGCATAATTAAACGGTCTAAATGCGCCTCATCTTCACCGTCTTGATAATAATGTAAGCTTTGCTGACTCGTTGTAGCTGCATCTACAGCAATGAGTACACGTCGCATTAAATCGTCTGCTTTAGTCCCTTGCTCTGGGTATTGCACAATACCAGCATTAAAACGTAAGCTTATTTTTAAATTTTTAACCTTGTAAGCTAGCTGTAATTGCTTGAGTAAATCAGCCACTGCACATTTTACCTGCTCAACCTCTGCACAAGGGTAAACCGTTAAGAATTCATCGCCACCAATTCGAGCATGAAAACCACCTAGCTCATCAGAAAATTGACGAATACGGTTTGCCACTGCAATTAAACATCCATCCCCTACTTGTGGGCCAAGTTTATCGTTTATATGCCTTAAGCCTTTTATATCAATAGCAAAAAGCGTGTACCGCGCATCGTTAGTGAGCCGCTTTGCTAATAAATCTAACATAGCAGAACGGTTATAAAACCCCGTTAAGGTATCATGATGTGCTTGAAAACTTATTTGCTGCTCACGCTTATTAATATCATTACCCATGTTATTAAAAGCGCTCACGAGGGTTTCTATTTCACTGCTTTGCTTTTTACCTTCAAATTTAAAACGGTAGTCGCCTTTCGCAAACTGTCTGGCAATAACCGCTAACTGTGAAAGTCCAGTCGTTAAATTATTTGCTAACAAACTACTGGTGATCACACCAAATAACATAGTTAAAACAGCGAGTGTGATCAGCGTTAATAATAATTGCTCAATATCGCGATAACTCGAGGTTAAATCTGCGCTAAGCAGTAAGGTTATCGGATGCAATTGTAAAGAGGGTAAAGCTATTTGTTCGTTTTCATAGGCCAAGTATTCGGCAAAAAAACGAGCCGTAGTTTTATTGGTAAAGTACGCTATTGGTTGAAAGTTATCTGGTTGGGATACTAGCGAGCTTGTTGCAAAATCATCTAATTGCGCAACAAAACTAACCTCCATTCCGGTTAAGCTTTTTAGCTCAGAGGCCACTGCAGATGTTATTTTAAATCCGACCAAACTGTAAGCTATGGTTCTGGGAGTTTTAACTGGCAATAAAATCACTTGGTACAGCTGGTTATTTAACACTACAAAGCTCGATTGCTCAGAGTTATTTAATAACTCATCCATCAAGGGTTGTAGATTATCGGCAAAATTTTGTGCATTAACATTAGCTGATACTAACCGCCCTGATAAATCGAGCAACAGCATAAGATCCGCATTGATCCGTTGACTGTGGTTGTATAGCACACTGCTAATAGTGGCGGCATCACGAGTTGCAACCGCTTGCTTAAAACCAAAATCAGCGGTTAACACCTTTGCGGCTGTTAATAATAAGCTCTCTTTTGATTTTAAATATTGTTTATAAACGCTTTGCGCAACCGTTATATTTTGTTGCACTTTTTCTGCCTGAAATTTACTGGTAGACCACCAAAAGCTCAGTAAACTAACCAAGGTAGTGAGTAATACCAAGCCAACGCAAAGCGTTGTAATACGACTGCGTAAATTATTGGCCATTGCCTTCCCTAAATTGACTGCCAAAGGTATTACGTGGTGCAGGGGTAGATGTATTTATAGTTATTGATAACGGGCTGGTTGAGTCTATATTAAACTGTTTTTTATTATCCAAGGGAGCTGTTTGCAGTGAATGCCAAACACTGGCTTGCACAGGAAAAGTGTCTACTTGCAGCTTTATCAGGCCTTGCTCGTTACTGGTATACACATGACTACTGTTAGCGACATATATATAGCCCACCATGGAGTCATGAATATTGCAGCCTAGAACAACAACACCTTGATTATCAAACTTAATAGGTTCTTCTGGCTGGCCAGAATAGAGCTTTAATTGAAAAGGTTTAGCTTTTGAAAAAGAATAAACATGGTGGCGAATATTATCGCTATTTGGAAAGTCGACGTACTGACCTTGGTGCACAATAAGCAACTCTGGAGAAAACTGTTTATCAACTTGATCCATTACCGCTGTGGGTAAATTGCCCGAAGTTTTTGAAGAAGGTAAATGATTTATTTCTACGACAGCATTAGGCAATACTTGGCCATGCTGATCTTTAATAACCAAATTAATGTTATTACCAAAAGCCGATACATTAAACAATACACCCAGTACTAATAAATAACGACGTTTTGCAATAACTTGCCATGCTCGCTCTAACATAACCACACCCAAAAATTCACCATAGGTTAAGTTAATTAGAGACGAGCACTAATTGCAAGAATTATAGTTCAGTAACTTAAAATAAATACTTTTTCATTAGTTAAAATGAGCTTTGCTATTTCTGTCTACTTACTACGTTATTTAACGATTAAACCGTAATCAGCATCTAAAATAGCAATCACTTCTTGGCGCGGATCATTAGGTATAATAATCTCTTTACCAATAATTTTGCTCGCGATGCCCACATAAGTGTCAGACACTTCAAGCATTACTGACTCAGGTAAAATATAATCTTTTGCTAACTGCTCACGCTCAGCCATACGGTCTTTATTTAATAACACATCACTCTCTGGTACGTTATTAATTAACAGCTGACGAAAACCTTCCTTTGAGTTTTCAACAATCTTGCCATCTCTATAACATGCTTCATCCCAAATACGCGATGAATCGGGTGTCCCTACTTCATCAATATAAATAAGTTGCTGCGCACCATTTAAATCTTCTACGTAACCAAATTCAAATTTAGTATCTACGAAAATTTGCCCGAGCTTAGCTAACTCATTACTAATTAGCTCGAACCCTTCTACCAATAATTTTTCGTATTTGGCGACATCGTCAGCCGATTTAAAATTAAAAACATCTAAGTTGTTTGTAATATTTTCACGAGTGATATTTACATCATCAACGGCAGGAATATCAGCAACCCCTTCTATAATACCTTTAGTAGAGGGAGTTATAAGTACTTGCTCAAGCTTTTGATTCGCTTTTAAGCCTTCGGGAAGCTGCAAACCACAAAAGTGTCTTTCGCCTTTGGCGTAGTCGCGCCACATACTGCCGGTAATATATTGACGAGCAATCGCTTCAACTTTAACCGTACTGGCTTTACGAACAATCCATACGTATGGATGAGGAATATCAACAATATGATTACCCGCCAAACCGGCTTCATTAAACATGTTAAACCAATGAGCAGCCACTGAGTTTAATGCAATCCCTTTACCAGGAACGCCATTTAGGCCATTTTCACCCTGCCATATGCAATCAAAAGCAGAAATTCTGTCTGAAATAACCATAATGGCTAATTCAGTATCGGCAGGAACGTTATAGCCTTTTTCATTTATTAAGCGTTTGCTATCTGCATCGGTTAACCAATAAACTGAACGCACTTTGCCACTATGTACTTTACCTTTGGTACGAATGGGTAAGTCATCGTTTACGTCTAAAACTTTATAGCTAGTCATGCTATCTCCGGGGTTTGGCATGCTCAAAGAGCAAAGTATGGAATTGGGGTTAGGCGCTCTATAATAATCTAGCCAACCACAAAGCTCAATCTTAGGCTAAAAACAAATCATCTCAGTATATTTATCTAGCTGGCGCATTGGGGTAAACTTGCATGATTACTTGCCCTAAGGAGCTAGCTTGAACTATTTAACTGCCACTAAGAATAAGAAATATTTAATGTATATTTCTCAAAATTATTCCTATGCTATTTTAAGGCCTTTGCAAGCAGAAATATTAGCTCAAGGAGGGGAAGTTAAATGGTTTTTAGAAGGTGATAATGTTAATCCTGACTTTTTGAAAAGTGATGAAAAAACACTAAATTCTATTCATGAAATAAATCAATGGGCGCCTGACGCAACCTTTGCACCAGCGAACTCTATCCCTACATTTTTTCCCGGAAAGAAAGTGGCTGTTTTTCACGGCTTTGATGCTGGAAAGCTAAATAAAAAAGGCCAAAACGATCACTTTAAAGTGCGGGGCTGCTTTGATTTATATTGTACACAAGGCCCAAATACAACGGCTCCATTTACGGCGTTACAAAAAAAATTGGGTTATTTTAAGGTAGTAGAAACAGGTTGGCCTCCCCTAGATCAATTTTTTAACGGTAACTCAAAGCCTAGCCACATTGATGAAACAGACTCTCGCCCAACAGTATTGATCTGCTCTACATTCTCAAAACGCTTATCTCTTGCACCTAAACTTTATGAACAAATAAAACACTTTAGTGAAAGCGGTAAATGGCGACTCTTAGTTCAGTTTCATCCTAAAATGGCACAAGAGTGGGTTGATAAATACAAAGCGTTAAGTAATGACAATCTAACCTTTGTTGAAACAGACAATGTTATTCCTTTATTACAATCTGCTGATGTAATGCTGTGCGACACTTCATCCATATTACTGATGTTTTTGGTACAACGAAAACCGGTTGTAACGTTTTGCAATAAAGCACCTGAAAAACACTTACTTGATATTACGGATAAAAATAACGTTGAAGCCGCAATAGACTACGCACTAACTTACCCAAAAGAACTTGTAGATAATATTGAAGCTTTTTGCCAAGAGTTACACCCATACACAGATGGTAAATCAAGCCAACGAGTACTTTGCGCAACCAATGAACTGTTGCATAGTGATGAAAAGCTCAAAGCAAAACCGCTTAATTTTATTAGACAATTTAAAATGCGCAAAAGACTTAACTATTGGAGTTGGTAAGCCGTTATGATCAACCTTGAGAATGTCTCTTTCAAATGGCAAAAAAGCGCAGTCACCCCGACTCTCGCTATTAAGCAGCTTACGATTAATGCCGGGGAACATGTTTTTTTACATGGTCCAAGCGGTAGTGGTAAATCTACCTTACTAGCGCTACTGGCAGGCATTAATGTAACCACTAGCGGCCAACTTTGTGTTTTAAACCAAAACCTAAGTGCGCTCACCAACGCACAGCGCGATGCATTTAGAGCGGATCATATTGGCTATATTTTCCAAAACTTTAATTTACTACCTTATTTAACCCCATTAGAAAACGTGTGTTTAGGGTGCCAATTTTCGAAAAAGCGTCAGCAACACATGCTCAGCCAAGCCGATAATTTAGAGAGTGAAGCAGCCAGATTACTCAATGCACTGGGGTTAGAGCCGCACTTTCATAATCAAAATGTTGCCACTTTAAGTATTGGGCAACAACAGCGTGTTGCTGCAGCACGCGCATTTATAGGCAGCCCTGAACTTATTATTGCCGATGAGCCTACTTCAGCACTTGATACCCAAAATCGTGAAAGCTTTATTAAGCTGCTATTTGAACAAGCAAAAAAAAGTAACAGCACGCTTGTTTTTGTCAGTCACGATGAAACATTAAAGCCACTCTTTAGCCGCACAATCGACTTAGTAAGTTTACAGGGTGATGTATGATTTTATTTAAACTTGCCTATAAAAGTTTGCTCAATAGACGTGCCAGCGTATTACTCACATTGCTCACTATTGCGATTAGCGTCATGTTATTACTCAGTATTGAGCGAGTTCGCGTAGATGCTAAAAGTAGTTTTAGTAATACCATTTCGGGTACCGATTTAATTGTTGGCGCACGCACTGGCGATATTCAATTACTCCTCTCCTCGGTGTTTAGAATTGGCCATACCAACAATGGGGTGAGTTGGCAAAGCTATCAATACATAACAAAACAGCGCGGGGTTAAGTGGAGCATTCCTATCAGCCTTGGCGATAGCCATAAAGGTCAAGCTGTCTTAGGCACCACACTCGATTATTTTAAGCACTACCGATTTGCTAAAAAACAGCCCTTAGCATTTGAACAAGGACAGGCTTTTTCTAGCATCAATGAAGTTGTTATAGGTAGTGAGGTTGCAAGTAAACTGGCCTATAAAATTGGTGATGAAATTGTGATTTCTCATGGCATGGGCAATACTAGCTTTCATCATCATGATGATAACCCTTTTAAAGTGGTTGGTATCTTAAAGCCTACCGGTACCCCGGTGGATAAAACCTTGCATGTGCCACTGGCGGCAATTGAGCTGATCCATGGTGGCGGCCATCATGATCATGACGATCATCATGATCACTCGAGCCATGCATTAATTGGGCACCCAAAACAAATTACCGCCTTTTTAATGGGCTTCGACTCACCGCTTTATACGCTACAAATTAGGCGCAACATTAACCAATATAAACAAGAGCCTCTATTAGCGATTATGCCCACAGTCACTTTAAAAGAGCTCTGGGAAATGCTGGCAATAATAGAAAAAATACTGCTGTTATTTTCATTTGTGGTGGTCATTATTAGCTTGCTCGGTATGTTAACCACATTACTTGCTAACCTTAATCAACGCCGCAGAGAACTGGCAATACTGCGTTCTGTGGGTGCCCGCCCTTGGCAATTATTTTCGCTGATCAGTATGGAATCACTGCTTACCACCTTTTTAGGTTGCTTGGTAGGCTGTATTTTATTTTATGCGCTTATGGGTACGACCGCGGGTTACTTACAAAGCCAAGCTGGAGTGAGTATTAATATCAGCATGTTCTCTGACTATGAACTCACTTTGATTGGCGTTATTATGGCTGCGGGATTTATTATTGGCTTGATCCCCGCTACACGCGCTTACTTTTATTCTCTCAGTGATGGTATGAGTATAAAAATATAAACTTTAGGATGATCATGACGTTGTTTAAAGTAACTACACACTCTTTAATGCTATTAAGTGCAGTGCTAATTAGCTTTGCTAGCATTGCAAATCCACCCAAGGAAATTTTTTGGGAAGACCTCATACCCGAGGGCCATGTACAAATAGATACTCAAGCACAAGCTAATCACGAAGGCAGTGAACAAAACTGGGTGCAACCTGATTTAGACGCGCCAGTTGTTAAAGCACTTGATGGGCAGTCTGTTAGCTTACCTGGTTTTGTTGTACCTCTTGAAGGCGATAGCGAACTTATCACCGAGTTTTTATTAGTCCCTTACTTTGGTGCCTGTATTCATGTGCCCCCGCCGCCGCCAAATCAGCTGGTTCATGTGACCATTAAAGGCGGTGTCCCTATCGGTAGCTTATACGATGCGATTGTTGTAACGGGTATTATTAAAACGCAAACTTGGTCTGGCGAAATCGCCCAAGTAGGTTACACAATGCAAGCTGTCGGTGTCGCTCCTTTTGAGCTTTAATTCTTAAAATACAGAGCCCACTCTATAGTGGGTTTTTATTTTGTTCTATCAACCACCCGTTCTTATATCTCGTTCAAGTTCAGACTGCGTCACTGGATGACAAGTCGACTTCACCGTGCTCTTATTGCTTTCATCTTCGTCAGAACTAAAAATTGTGTAGCTATAGTCTGTTTCAACTTCACCACCTAAGCACTCATGCTCTGCAAATACTTCATCTCCATAACCCTCTGGCATTTCTTTTGACGCACACCCACTGAGGATCAGAAATGTTATTAAAATTGACATTACTTTCATATTAATCACATTAAAAGAACACGTTATAAATTATAGTTCGTACTCAAAATGCCATGATGGAAGCTTGTTGAGTAATGGCAGAAGTGCTTTTTCTTTTCTTAAATCACGACGCTCTCTCTCCAACTGTTCTCGCTCTCGGCGTAACTCTTTACTTTGGCTACTTGACGGTTTATCACTCGTTAATTCATCACTAATAGATTGCAGCCGCCAATTAATATTATTAAGTCGATCATCTATCTCGGCTTTCCTTGCTTCAAATTGATAACGCTCATTACCTTCTTGCCATGCTTTTCTAAACTGTGTGTCATTACAAATCCCGTTATACGCATCGCCTCGTAAACCTAGGGTAAAGCCATTTTCAGGCTCACAAAAGGCTGCGAGCCCCTGTTTGTAACCAGCTTGATAATCATCTAATTTTGCAGTGATGCCAAATTCACTACAAGCAGATATGATTTCTCTGCCATGTTCAAATGTATACCCTTGCTCACCATGACTAAAGCCTAAATTTGTCCAATTGGCCTGTATACATTCATCCTGAGACAAAGAAGAGCATCCTGATAGCAATATGAAAAACAGTAAAAACAAGTAACGACTAGACATTATTTTTCCTAAGATAGCCAAACTCAACTAAGTACCTATTCTAGGGCGAGATAAAGGTAAAGTGAATAATAAAAATGTAACAAGCTATTCTAATAAACCTGAAATTTAGAATAAAAAACCTTGAAAGCATGCACTTCCAAGGTTTTATTTGTTGTATTTGGCAGTAATAAAATTAAGCCGTGCCACCCACTGTTAGGTTATCTATTTTCAGGCTTGGCTGGCCTACGCCTACTGGTACACTTTGACCGTCTTTACCACAAACACCTACACCTTTATCAAGCGCTAAATCATTACCTACCATAGAAATTTGTTGCATAACCTCAGGGCCATTACCAATTAAGGTAGCACCTTTAATTGGCTGGGTGATTTTACCATTTTCAATTAAATACGCTTCTGAGGCACTAAATACAAACTTACCCGAGGTGATATCCACTTGGCCGCCACCAAAATTGGGAGCAAACACGCCTTTTTTAACCGTGCTGATAATATCAGCTTGGCTATGCTCACCGCCTAACATGTAAGTGTTGGTCATACGTGGCATAGGTAAATGCGCGTATGATTCACGACGAGCATTACCTGTTGGGTTTACCCCCATTAAACGCGCGTTCATTTTATCTTGCATATAGCCTTTTAAAATACCGTTTTCGATAAGTACGTTATAGGCTGCAGGCGTACCTTCATCATCGACATTAAGTGAACCACGGCGATCGGCCATAGTACCATCATCAACCACAGTACATAGCTCTGAAGCAACTTTTTGACCTACTTTACCGCTAAACGCAGACGCGCCTTTACGGTTAAAGTCTCCCTCTAGGCCATGACCTACGGCCTCGTGCAACAACACGCCTGGCCAGCCATTACCTAATACCACTTCCATAGTACCCGCTGGGGCATCAATAGCTTCTAAGTTTACTTTAGCTTGACGAACGGCTTCTTCTGCAAAACCCATCCAACGCGGCTTACCATCTACCAGCTCTTTAAAGTAACCATAATCTAGGCGCGCACCGCCACCAGCACCGCCACGTTCACGACGACCATTTTTTTCAAGTAATACAGAGCAGTTTAAACGGATCAGTGGGCGAATATCGGTAGCAAAGGTGCCATCGCTGGCTGCAATTAATACTTCTTCGTATACCGCAGACATTGAGCTAATAACTTGCTCAGCATCAGGGGCTAATTCGCGAATATAATTTTCAAGCTCACGTAACAAATTAACTTTATCGGTATCGCTCATACTAGAAATTGGTTGATGCGGCGCAAACTGCTGCTTTGCAGCCACGTCACTAAATACTTTAACCGCTTTATCTTCACCGGCATCGGCAATACTACGAGCAGCGGTGGCTGCTTTGTTTAACGCTTCAAGATTAATTGCGTCTGAATATGAAAAACCGGTTTTTTCACCGCTTACAGCCCGCACCCCCACGCCACGCTCAACGTTATAAGAGCCTTCTTTCACTAAGCCGTCTTCTAATACCCAAGACTCATGATGGCTCGATTGAAAATAAAGATCGGCATAATCAACTTTGTGCTGGTGAATATAAGCTAATGTTTTTTCGAGTTCTTCTCGATTTAGCTGGCTGTCGTGTAATAAATGCTGTTCAACCGAATTCATAATAATGGCTCTCTAAATCGTTGGTGAGATTGCAGCGGCATATCTCGTCTAATTTTGTGTAACTGGTTTAAATCTACGGTGCAACTAATAAAACCAAGCCCTGTTGATTTTTCACTTAATGTTTCACCCCAAGGCGATAACATGAGGCTGTGACCATAAGTTTGCCTACTGTTTTCATGCACTCCATATTGCGCTGCAGCAATAACATAGCACTGCGTTTCTATTGCACGTGCTGCAAGTAGCGGCTGCCAATGCGCTTTACCTGTTGGAACAGTAAACGCACTGGGTACTAATATAATTTCGGCGCCTTTGCGAACTAAGGCATTAAATAAACCAGCAAAACGCAAATCATAACATACTGTTAAACCAATTTTACCAAAGGGCGAATCAACAACCACAACCTCATCGCCGGCTTGAGTAAAATCGGATTCTCGGTAGCTGCCGGTCTGGTCATCTACCTCAACATCAAACAAGTGTATTTTGTTATAGCTTGCAACAATATCGCCTTGGTTATTAAACAAGTGTGAGGCAGCGTAATACTTATGTTGGTTATAGGGCTCTGGCATGGTGCCAGCATTTAACCAAATGTTGTGTTTACGGCACAATTCACTGAGTTGCTGTTTGTACTGTTCAATACGCTGTGACACTAACAACGTATCACCAGCGTGTTTACTAAACACTAAAAACGCTTCTGGTAGACACACTAGCAGCGGGCGAGCTGTCGGTAAGTTTTGCAATGCCTGTTTTAATTTTGCAATATTCTCATCAGGATTTAAGCCTGAGCACATTTGCAATGCAATAATCTTAGGAGCTGAATTTATACCTTGTTTATTCATTGTGTGGCGCTAACCTCGGCATCTTTAAGTTTTAACTCTGAGGATGCTTGTGGCTGACTTTGTGCTGCTTGCGGTAAAGTCACCTCTCGACTCTTACGATCTAACTCTTGTACCTGAGGATCGTTCATTTTGCCTGTTACTTTAAAGTTGATCTCTGAGATCACTCGGGCAGAATGAATCACTTTATCAATTGCTAAAGCTGCAAGCCCCGTTACTGGATTAACCATCCAAGCCACAATCACCGGAATGCTCGAGGTTACTTGTGGTGCCACGGCTAAGTCGTAGTCAATTTCGAGAGTATTTAAATTTGCATACCCTTTTATAGAGAGATCGGCAGGTACCCCATCCATTTTAGTATCTTGGGTATAGGCAATGCCTTTATCTATCTGCATGGTGCCTTGCATGCTGTTATAAAAAAAACCTTTAGAAAATACATCTCTAAAATCAAGCTTTAGCTTACGCACTAATGAATCAAGGCTCAGTAATGAGAATACGCGTGCACCTCCATCACTGATTTCAGTTAAATGGCCTTCGCCTAAATCCCAGCTAATTTCGCCATCCAAACTGGCAATGTCTAAATCATAAGGTGCCGCTTGCCAATTTAGCTGATAATTTAGATTGGCGTTTGAGTCTTTAATAGTGGTGGTAATATCAAACTCATTAAATAAGGCGCCAATATCATCACTTTTAAGTTCACCGCTCATCGCCGTTAGGCCATTCTGCCATTGCCCTTTAGTCCGTAATATATGGTCGCCCTTATCAACCACTAGCTCAGAAATAAGCAGCTTTTTACCATCGCCTAACAATGAGGCGCTTACCTTATCAAGCTGATAATGACTTACTTTACAATCGGCACATTCAAATTCAATAGCCGGTAATTTTGTAAGCCATGCAAGTTGTTCAGGGGTTGATTTTTCGCTCGGTTGCTCTGATTCTGTATCTAAAAAATTAAGCCTTAAATAATCGCTATTAATTCGAATCGGCTGACTTGATTGCCCGCTAGGTATAAATACTTCGGCTCTTAACTCTTTGGCATTGAGCTTTAATTGCAAATTATTATTTAGGGGCGATAAACGCATATCAAAATCATTAAACTGCATGCCACTCACGTTAAAAGAGTTAATATTCGCAACCACTTCATGTAAAGGCGGCATCACGCCCGGCGAGGCACTGTCAGGCTGCGCTTTAGCCACATTAATAATTTGATCAATTAAATCAATCCAAGGTAATAACTCACTCTGCGCTAAATTAATACTCACTGCTAAATCTTGTGAGTTAAGCCCTAAGTCTTTTTCACCGATGATAAAATGAGCGTTGGTAAACTGCGATTGAGTATTGTCTAGAATGGCATTGAAATAAAATAACTCATTAATATTTGCAGTGATCAGATTAGAGATATCATCACCTTGAATAACCGCACTCAGAGGCCAAATTTGCTCACTGCTTTTTGTATATACTCCTGGCAAGGAACTATTTAAGCCAATAAGTGGCGATTCAACTTCGGCACGATAGTTAAACCCTTGCTCGGTAAAATTAAGCTCTAAAGCAATATCAACGTCACTTTGCCCGCTTAAGTAACCATCTAAGATACCTTGACCATGGTTTATGAGTGTTTGTGCATCAAGCTGAGCATTTATATTTATATTAGCGCGATAATCCTCTGCGTTTGCGTCACTAGTGTAGTTAATCGTTAATGGCATACCAAGCCATGTAGCCGTAGCATCGGTGAGGTTTATTTGTTGATTATTAAAGCTAAGTTCACCCTTTAAATGCTCAAGCGAAATACCGGGAGCAGAAATATAAAGAGGTGAGTCGAGTAAATTAACCTTACCAGTTACACTCGCTCCGCCCTTAAATTGTGAACCGATTAGCAATTCAATGTTTGCGCTGGCAAGCCCCTGTCCTTGCACAACATTAAAAATATCAGCTAATGGATTTGCTAAAGGCGTGGCGACAAAAAAATCGTGCATTTTTTCAAGCTCAGCTTGCTTATCAATACTAACCACCAATGGCGCATCGCCCATTAAGTCATCAATACTCACATGCACACTACTGCCAACGTCAAGGTTTACCAGTTGGCCTTGCTGGCTATAAATATCCATTCGCTGATTTGCAAAATGCAGCTTTACACTGGCATTTGTGACTGCTGGCCAAGCTGGATCGAATTGATAGGTAGCATTATCTATTTGCGCTAAAACATCAAACTGCCCAGAACCATCGTCAAATGGAAAGCCTGATAATGGACCAGAAAATAACACCTGAGCATTTGTTACTTCACCTGATTTTATTGCGCCATTTAAATAACTAACTAACTCAGGGCTCATTAACGTTAAGGGAAAATAATGACCGGCAATACTGGCATCGGGGGCAAATGCTTCGGCATATAAATCTAAGCGAGGCGTTTTACCTAAACTTAATTGCATCTGTGCGCTTAAGGTCACTTCATTGTTATCAAGCCACAGGTTATCACTGCTAATATGCCAATCGCCTGAGCGCTTAGCTAAATCTAATTCGATGTTTAGCTGGTTATAGTCAATATTATTACTAAAACTAGCACCTGTAATTAAATGGCTGTTTTCACCAAAAATAGTGATCCGCCCATATTGCTGATTAACTAATCCATCAACCCTTAAAGATTGAGCGGCGGGTACGGCGTTTTTCTCTTGCCAGCTAATTTCATCGGCTTCAAACCATAGTTGCCATTGCTTTGCATCGGCAAACTCTAGGTACGCGTTTTTTATTTCACCACTGGGTTGGCGAGCTAAGAAAGGGGTTAAGTCAGTAAAATTAGTTAATTCTGCTAAATCATTTAATAGGGCTAAATCGAGTTGTTGTAGCCATATTTTATTCTGCTTGCCTAATAAAGCTTCAAATTCGAGGCTAGGCCACGTTATCTCGTTGGTACTAAACGCTAGGCCGGTACTTTTTAACCGCCAGCTATTTTGCTCAGGGTATAAATGAAATCCCCCTTCACTTAGGCTGACTTTTTGTGTTTGCTCATTGAGTTGCCAATTTACCGCACTCGGTAACCACTGTACTTTTACGTCACTTACTAAGCCTTGCTCTAGCCTAAGCCATGCTTGCAAATTTAAATCACTATGTAGTTGCTGCTTTTGAGTATTAATGTACTGGGCTAACCAATTTGACACATCAACCTGATTAGCCTGCACATATAAATCGCCCACCATTTGCTCTAAGGTTTCACCTTTGAGCGCAATACGGGCATCAAAATTACCCACAGAAATACCCGGTAGCGCTAGACTACCACTACCAAGATGCTGTTTATCCTGGTTTTGCCATACAATGTTTTCTAATAACAATTTACGTTCTTTGTTATCTTCTAGTACAAAGCTGATGCTGGAGTTTTCTATTGCAAAGTGACCGGTTTCGCCTAAAAACAGTCCTTCTATTAATTCTTTTTGCTCAAATGAAACTTCATCTTGATTACCAGCAAATAAATTGGCGACATTAACCTTGGTATGAAACCCATTGATCACAAAGTAATTTGATTTAAACTGCAGCGACTTTAAACTTTCCCAAAGGTTTAGCTCTAAACTGGTTTTAGCTATGGTTAAAGAGATAGGGGCTGTTTGGTTGTCTTTAAATGATAATTCTTCGAGTACTAAAGCGGGACCACTGCCTTGCCAACTTGCTGATATAGCACCTATAGATAAACTAATATCAAACTTATCATCAAGGTAGCTTTCTATATCTCCTTTATAATCGTTCGCGTAGGGTAAGGTGTATTTTAAAATAGAAACAATCACGGCCAGTAGTACTAAAATTACAGCACTTATTTGCCATAATTTTCGCACACAATAAAAACAGGCCGCTTTAAATTTCATTACATCATTACCACATCAAACTGCTCTTGGCTGTATAAACTTTCAGTTTGAATATTGACCTGCTTTCCAATAAATAGTTCTAATTCGGCGAGGTTATGATACTCATCATTTAATAGCGCTTCACAAACTGCAGGCGAAGCATACACTACAAACTTATCTGCATCGTAAGCGCGATTAACACGTACTATTTCACGAAGAATTTCATAGCAGACTGTCTCAACTGTTTTTTGTGAGCCTCGCCCTGAACATGCTGGGCATACATCACACAATACATGTTCTAGGCTTTCGCGGGTACGTTTGCGGGTCATTTCAACTAAGCCTAATGCCGACAAACCATTGATATTAGATTTGGCACGATCTTTATCGAGTGCAGATTCTAATGAGTGCATTACACGGCGTTTATGCTCATCGCTTACCATATCAATAAAGTCGATAATAATAATACCGCCCAAATTGCGCAGCCTTAGTTGACGAGCAATAGCAGAGGTTGCTTCTACGTTGGTATTAAAAATAGTTTCTTCAAGGTTACGGTGACCAACAAAAGCGCCTGTATTTACATCAACAGTGGTCATCGCTTCAGTTTGATCTATGATCAAATAACCACCCGATTTTAAAGTAACTTTACGATGCAGTGCTTTTTGAATTTCACTTTCTACATCAAATAAATCAAAAATGGGGCGCTCACCTGGGTAATACTCAAGCACTTGTGATAACAAAGGCACAAACTCTTCAGTAAACAACTTAAGCTCTTGGTAGGTAAGCTTAGAGTCAACACGAATGCGCTCCATATCTTCACCTACGTAATCACGTAACGTTCTAAAGGCAAGTGTAAGATCTTCATGCAAGATACTGGCTTTGCTTGTTTTTCTACGTCTAGAGACAATTTTATCCCAGAGCTTTTTTAAAAAAGCTGCATCGTGTCTCAGCTCCGCTTCACTTGCGCCTTCAGCAGCTGTTCTGACAATAAAACTACCGTTTTCATCGCCGTATTCGGCTACAATTTTTTTCAGCCTTGCACGCTCTTCTTCCGTTTCGATACGCTGACTCACCCCAACATGTGTCGCATCAGGCATAAACACTAAATACCGTGAAGGTATCGTGATATCAGTGGTTAAACGTGCCCCTTTGCTACCCAAAGGGTCTTTAACCACTTGCACCATAATGTACTGACCTTGGCGAACAAGCTCACGAATATCTTGGACTTTTTTAATCGGCTCGTCGTCAACGCCCTCAACAATAGAGGCACTATTAACGATATCTGAAGCGTGTAAAAAGGCGGCTTTCTCTAGGCCTATATCAACAAAAGCGGCTTGCATACCTGGTAACACGCGGCTTATTTTACCTAAGTAAATATTACCCACGATACCTAAGTTACCAATACGTTCTAGCTGAATTTCTTGTAATACACCGTTTTCGATTAGGGCAACGCGACTTTCACTTGGCGTGACATTGATCAGTAGTTCTGTACTCATGCTACCCTCTTAAGAATATATTTAATAATTGTTCTGTCTCATATAAAGGTAAGCCGACAACGGCAAAATAGCTACCCGAAATATGCGTTACAAAGCGCCCACCTAACCCTTGGATACCGTAACCACCGGCTTTATCTTGAGGCTCGCCCGTTTGCCAATAAGCATGTATTTCTTCATCACTGAGTGTTTTAAAAGTGACATCTGTACTGACCACACAACTGAGTACTTTATCTGATGTAGCAAAAGCGATGGCAGTTAACACTTGGTGCGTGTTCCCTGATAAGCGCTTTAAGGTTTGAGTAAAATCGTCTTTATCTCGTGGCTTACATAATGATTGGTTATCCATCACCACCACAGTATCACTACCTAGCACAGGCCGGTCAGTATAACCTTGCTCTACGCCCATTTGCGCCTTTAAACGCGCTAAACGCTCTACATAGTCATGCGGGCACTCATTAGCAAGCTGGCTTTCATCGGCATCAACACTAAACTGTGAAAATTCAATACCCAATTGGGTTAGAAGCTCTTTACGACGGGGAGACGCGGAGGCTAAATATACTGCGCAAGTCATTATCTGATCCTAAAATGTCTACGGTATTTTCGAAGTAATAAAAATACCCATATCCAGCTCAACATGCCTGTTAATACAGGCCATAAGTAATGTGGGCTAAAATAAACGCCAAGTAAAAAGTGATTTAACCAAAACTGCATTAAGTGGTAAAGCGTTAAGAACAAGCCTATAAGTAGGCTTTGTTGCCACAATGAAAAATTGCGAATTTTTTGGAAGTTACTTGCAGTAACAAAAATACACACTGAATAAGTTAAGGAATTAACACCCAATGAGGAGCCTGTTGCTAAGTCAATTAATAACCCAACAACCCAAGCAGTCCCTATATTTAGTCTATGCGGTAAAGCTAAAGACCAGTACATAAGCACCAACAGCACCCAATCAGGACGAAATGGTTCAAGTGAAAAAGGTAACGGCATTAGCGCCATTACTAATGCAAAGAAAATACTTAATGCGATTAAGAGCATATGACGGTTAATCATCACCCATCAACTCCTGCTGATTTAGCCATAACACCACTAATAACCGAATTCGATCTAATTGAGCTATCGGCTCAGCAAATACTTG
This sequence comes from Pseudoalteromonas issachenkonii, assembly GCF_002310795.1. NCBI lineage: Bacteria > Pseudomonadati > Pseudomonadota > Gammaproteobacteria > Alteromonadales > Pseudoalteromonadaceae > Pseudoalteromonas > Pseudoalteromonas issachenkonii. Next base: position 401,177 of record NZ_CP011030.1, on the reverse strand, counting down.
CGCAAAAGGTTGGCCTTCATCACGAGTTATTTCGGTGATCACCGCAACTGGATAACCTTCAGGAAAGGTCCCTCCTAGGCCAGAGGTCACCAGCACATCACCAATACGCACATCTAAGCTATGCGGCACATGTGATAGCTTTAGCACGTTAATTTTACCGATACCTTCAACCACTGTGCGCACATCGTTTCGTAATATACGCACCGGTGTTGCATGGGTAGTATCTGTAATTAACAGCACTCGCGAGGTTGTTGAACCGACTTTAGTCAACTGCCCGACTAACCCCATATCATCAATCACCGCTTGGCTTTCGCTTAAACCATCGGTGGTTCCCCGATTTATCACCACTTGGTGACTATAAGGATTTGAATGAACAGAAAGTACTTGAGCAATAATTTTACGATTGGTGTGTTTAGAGGAAGAGCCAAGTAATGCACGAAGTTTTTGATTCTCTTTTGCTAAAAACTCATACTGCTGGATTTGCTCACTTTGCAATACTTGCTTCTTTTTGAGTGCTTCGTTTTCGGTTAGTAACTGCTCACGGGTATGCAAACTTTTGGCGCTAAAGCTAAATACTTCGTAAGGTAGGTTAGCAACATAAATAAGTGGACTGACCAACGTATTCAAACTAGTACGAATGTTCTCGCCACCTTGCGTGTACTTGTCTCCAAGGATCAATACGATACTCAAAAGCACTGCGACAAAAAGTCGCAGTTGCAAAGAAACCGTTTTTTCAAACATTGATTTCATTAATCGTAACTAAAAACGTCACCACCGTGCACATCAATCATTTCAAGGGCCTTGCCGCCGCCACGTGCAACACACGTAAGTGGATCATCAGCAACAACCACTGGAATGCCCGTTTCTTCCATTAGCAGGCGATCTAAATCCTTAAGTAATGCGCCGCCGCCAGTTAACACCATACCATGCGCTGAAATATCAGATGCCAGCTCAGGTGGAGACTGCTCAAGCGCCACCATGACAGCGCTTACAATCCCCATTAGTGGCTCTTGTAATGCTTCTAAGATTTCATGCGAGTTAAGCGTAAACGAACGAGGAACGCCTTCTGCAAGGTTACGACCACGCACTTCGATCTCTACTGGTTCGTCTGTTTTAAATGCCGATCCAATTTGGTGTTTAATATTCTCAGCGGTGGCTTCACCGATTAAGCTACCAAAGTTACGACGCACATAATTAATAATGGCTTCATCGAACTTATCGCCACCAATACGTACTGATGATGAATACACAACACCATTAAGTGAAATAATAGCGACTTCTGTTGTACCGCCACCAATATCAACCACCATAGAACCCGTTGCTTCAGACACCGGTAAACCGGCACCAATTGCAGCTGCCATTGGCTCTTCGATTAAGTAGACTTCGCGAGCACCTGCACCCATCGCTGATTCACGAATTGCACGCTTTTCAACTTGAGTAGCTCCACAAGGAACACAAATAAGCACGCGTGGGCTTGGGCGCATAAAATTATTATTGTGCACTTGTTTGATGAAGTGCTGTAACATTTTTTCAGTAACATAAAAATCAGCAATCACACCGTCTTTCATTGGACGTATGGCTTTTATATTACCTGGCGTACGGCCCAACATTTGCTTAGCTTCTGTACCTACAGATGCAACACTTTTAGGTCCACCAGCACGTTCTTGACGAATAGCAACAACTGAAGGTTCATTTAATACAATACCTTCTTCTTTTACATAAATTAGTGTGTTGGCTGTACCTAAATCGATCGATAGATCGTTTGAAAAAATACCACGGAGTTTTTTAAACATGAGGCTGGATGACCTTTGAAATTCGTTCTTATTGTAGTTGCGCTTACTTTAACATTCTCAACACAATGAGCAATATAAAGCGCAGCCGTCTTTTTAATCATTAAAAAGAGGAAGCACCGCTTCCCCATTAAATATTATCGTTCGCTCATTAAGCGAAAGCCAATATAATTAGCTCTAAAATCTGGCGCTAAAATTAAACGCGTTGATGCACGAGCAAGGCTAGGGGCAAAATTCCATGCACCTCCGCGAACAACGGCATCTTTTTTATTCCCTGTGCTACTAGTCCATTCCCATACATTGCCTACAGTATCGTATAAGCCAAATGCATTTGCAGAAAAAGACCCTACAGGAGCCGTGCGTTTATTCGACCACTCGCTACCACACCAACCACAGTTAGCTAGATTTTTACCAATTTCGTTACCCCATGGGTACTCTGTCTCAGTGCCTGCACGCGCCGCATATTCCCACTCAACCTCAGTAGGTAAACGATACGTTTGCGCTGTTTTATCAGAAAACCATTCAGCGTAAGCAATAGCATCATTTTTTGTCAAACACACAGCAGGAAACTCATTGGTTTGCTCAAATCCTGGAGCACGCCAATTTAAGCTTGCTTCCCAAACAGGTTCGCCGTTGAGGTAATATGCGCAACCTTTGCCTTTTTCAGCTTCGGTTTTATATTGCGTTTCGTTTACAAACGCTTCAAATGCGCCAACAGTCACTTCTTTGCTCTGCATAGCAAAAGATTCACTAATCGTTTTTTCAACCACGGGGCGTTCATTTTCAAGCCCATTGCCGTTTATATCACCCATTTTAAATTTGCCAACGGGGATCATCACTGCTGATGGGTCCACCATAGGTGGGCGTGTATCAACTTCCATTCCTTTTGGGCAATCTGCTTGTATTATTTGCTCTCGCTTTTTAGTCGGTGCAGCAATCGACTCTGACTTTTTTTCCAACTGAGCAAAAAGCGTTCGCGTTTTCTTTAAGTCAATTCGCGCTTTATAAGGGATGTAACCCTCTTTGCGTATTTCTAATTTATGCAAACCACGTGGTAAGTTCGTCACCAAACGAGTAGAACCTACTCGAATATCATTAATAAATACTTCATCGCCGTGTACATTAGAGCGTAAGGTTAACTGAACTAATTGATCTTTCTTGTTCTCAGCGACCACTTTAGGCTTTTTATTAACTGTTTTAGCGACAACGGCAGCGGCTTTATTATCCCCATTATCGCTGAATGTTAACTGACTATCAGAGAAAGTAGTGCTATAAGCTGGCTGATAAGTATTTGCCAGCGGGGTACCATACTCTAAACAAAAACTATTATTCACACTAAGTAAGTGACATAAACGACTGCTGTTTACATCTCCGCGCATAGTAACGCTTAAATTGACGTTGTAATCACCTTGCCCGCTAAATGCGCTCTTAATCACGTGACTACTTAAAATTTGTACTTGTGCCCCAGCCATGTCTCGCTTAGGTTCAACAAGACGTTTTTCTGTAAGATTTTCAAATATTTGATCTAAAAAACGTTTAGTTGCCTTTTTCAGCCCTATTTGCTGACCGCTCTGCTCACATGCCGCCAGTGTTTCAGTGCGTTTACAGTTAATGGTATGGTCAACTTCAAGCGTACCCTCTCGGGTAAATTCATTGCGTAATCGCTCTACACGCGCCGTGGTATATTGCACTTTTAAGCTTTCAATCGTGTTTTGAAGTGCATGTTTATCAGCGCGAATTTGCTCAATATCTTTTAGATGGGATGCAATTGCCGCCAATTGCATAGAAATATCATTTTTATTTTGTTCTTGATCAACAACGGCTTTTTGATAACGCGATTGTGCAGAGGTAATGTCTAGCGACGGGTTATCAATTAAACGTCGATACATATCATTCATCGCATCCAACGCTTGGTTTTTTTCTTTATCAAGCTGTGTGGAACGCGTTCTGAGCAATTCAAGTTGTGTTTGAAGTTGATTCTCTTCTTTTAAATATTTGTCGAGCATCGTCGTTGAACGAGTGTATTCTGTTTGTTTCGTATTAATCTCTGATTCAATTCTGTTTACAGTAGTTGTATCTTGTGCAAATACTGTGCTTGCAAAAAAGCTAGCAGAAATTAACAGAGATAAAGGAGCAATTCGCATATATTCCAGTCCCAAAAAAGCGGCAATTATTTGGTTATTATTATTTTTTATAATAAAACCTTATGCTATGTACTTGAAGCACAAAACACAAGCTTTGTTCATTTATTATCTCAGTTTACAACTATTATCCCGTTTCATGCCAGTAAATAACCGTTTCATTTGTACTAAATAGCTAATTTATTTAACAACACCGAGATTTATCTGCATTTTACGCTATTAAGATGCCAATTTAGCCGCGTATTCATATTTTTTAGTTTGCTTAAGTAATAAAAACTGAGTCAAAATAACGCTATTACACAGCACATTCATCATGTAACTAATGAAAAAGAGTGATAATGCCAATACCATTCAGTATTAATGAACATAGCTATTTACAAACAATTACCAGTGAATTACTAACAAACAAGAAAATAACTTTAACTATTAAGCGCGATGATTTATTGCATCCACTTATCAGCGGTAATAAATGGCGAAAGCTCAAATACAATTTAGTTCGTATGCAACAACTGGGTAAATCTGAATTACTTACATTTGGTGGTGCTTTTTCAAATCACATTCATGCGTGCGCCGTTGCTGGTAAAGAGTTTAACTTAACAACCCACGCAATTGTGCGCGGCCCACAGCTTGATCTAAATAATCCTACTCTAAAATTTGCACAGCAATGTGGTATGCAGTTACATGCTGTCAATCGTATAGAGTACAAACAACGACATGATGAAGCCTATTTAGCCGCATTACAGGCACGCTTTCCAAACGCATACATTCTACCTGAAGGAGGCACTAACGAGTTTGCTATAGAGGGATGTAAAGAGCTTGCCCAGAGTTTACCTGAGCACGACTACTTAATCTGTCCAACTGGCAGTGGCGGCACCTTGGCTGGATTGATAGAGGGCAGCTCAAATAAAATCAACCTACTAGGGATTGCTGTTTTAAAGCAAGCCGACTACCTGCGGGACGAAATACGCGCTCTTAGCCCTAAAGCAAAATCACAAAATAACTGGCAACTACTTACGCAATTTCACGGTGGTGGATATGGTCGTTTTACAGCTGAGTTATGGCAGTTTTGCCAACACATGCAGCATCAACATCAATTACCCTTGGAGCCTATTTACAGCGGTAAAATGATGTACGCACTTTGGCAGCTCATCAATAATGATTACTTTGCCCCTAACAGCAAAATTATTGCAATACATACTGGTGGGTTGCAAGGTTTAGAAGGGCTAAAATATCGCAAATTAGTGTAGAGTGTATTTAACTTGTTAATTGCTTAGCATTAGTGAAATGCGACTTGAGTATAATTGGGGAGTAATTTAGAAAAATATCCTCCTTGCGCGCCGCTAATGCCTATTACTTTTAAAAGTTGTAGCTCCTGAGGCGTCTCTACATCAAGTGCAAATACTGACAAGCTCAATAATCTACTTATATGCACAATCCCCCTAACGTATTTTTGTTGTGTATTACTGCGCTCTATCCCATGGACAAGTTCAGAAGCTAAGTTAAGCCCTGATATTTGTTTATTAAGCGTAAACTTAAAAATATTTTTACTGCTTCTCACATCATCAATTACAATATTGCAGTTTAGTGCCGCTATTGCTGCAAAAGCGCCTTGCAAACGTAATTGATTATTTAAGAATTCTGATTCATTTATCGAAAATTGCAGTGTATGTTGGTTTTTTAAGTCATTGATATAAGCAGTTAACCAGCTCCAAAACTCGTTATTAAACCAGTTTTTAGGATGTAACTTAATACTGATAACTGACGATGAGTTATCTATAAGCAATAGTTTTTTTACTTGCATAACTACCGCTTGATCGTGCAATAGCGCCTCACCTTCGTTATAAAATTGACTGATACTTTCTTGATTAAGTAATTGTTTATTTCCCCTGTCATTACTTTTAATTGATACGTAATGCTTAATAATAGCGCCACTATCGAGCTCGTATACTGGTTGAAATAAAATAGCCAATTTTTGCTTTTTAATTCGTTGTGATATTGAGTGTCTATCGAGCTTTTGAACATGACCATAATTTAACGCTAATTGGTGATAATGCTTAACTCGATTTTGCTGTGAAAGAGTAAGTGCCGACTTTGCCAACTGATACACCATAACCTGATCAGCCTCGGAATAATAAGTACATAAACCTACTTTTACATGCCTCTGTGCAGTTCTTGGCGCCAATACATAAGCGGCACTTACAATGCATTGATGTAAATATTTAGCGCAATTGAGTTTATCAATTGCATCAATCCCTTTGAGAGTAAAAGCGAAATTGCCTGCAGTTAATAACTTAACGGATATTTCAGTCGTATTAATAAAGTCTTTTGCCAATAAGACTTTAAGAGTCGCTTGTAAGTCAGTGTTTGCATCAAAATGGCATTCACACTGAATAAGTGCAAATACATTATATTTAATTGCTTCCTGCACATTAGTTGTCGCTATGGGAGCGAGCTGTAAAGAACTCACTTTGGGTGCATAACGTACTTTCTTATTATTAAAGTGCTGCTGACGTTTAGAGGTCATTGTGCTGTTTTTTATTGTTTTAGGCTTTTTAAAACGTCGAATACAAAGCATAGCGAGCAAAAGAACCGCGTTTATTATTAAAAACAAATAGCTATAGCTATACCAAACTGGCCATGAGTAGAGCAAAATTCCTTTTGAGTTAGCGCTAAAATAATGTTTTTGTTTTTCTATATAAATAGAGTTTTTATTAGGGGCGAGCGTAAAAGGCGTATTTGCAATAAGTTGTTTTTCATTGGCCAATGGCTGTTGCAATTGCTTTGCTAGCTTTAAACCAACTTGCTCGTTTTGATGCTGTAAAACCAAACTTAAACCGCTATTAATAATCACTAGCAAGGCGATACACAGAGCATAAAACAAGGCATTTGAATAATTGGTAAAGTGAAATTTACTGGCTTTCATAACCCACCGGCACATCAAATAAGTTATTAAAGTGTTGTCTACTATTTGCAATTGTACAAGCCAATAATAAAAGTTTAGCAGAGGTTTAAAAGTTAGTACTTAATGTTTATAAACATTATATTTAGCCTTCAATTAGTTAACTAAACAGCTGTCATTATTTATATATTAGTTTGAACAAAGGAGGGCTTGGCTCAAAAAATAAAAACACCAATATCACAGTGCTTTTTACACATTCATATGTTTACTTTAGGAAGTGTTTATTCAGATTTAAAAACTGTAGAAATGGAATACGGTCATTTTTTTAATAAAAAAAGCCGCTTAATAGCGGCTTTCTATATTTTTTTTCAACATTTGACGTTTTGTCTTTGTCTAGAACGGTAATAACCAACAAAAATATAAACACAACAATTTAAAACTCACTAAAAACAAAACATTAAGTACAAAATCAAGTGAGTTTAACATACATTAAAATTATTTTTGTATATATAAACGTTTTTCAATACCACTTAATACTCTTTACCATACAAAATTTAATGGAGTTGAGTGATAATATTTTATATTCACTGGCAACATCGAATTACCATGCAGCAGCTTAATCTACCACTGTGAGTATATCTCGGCACGGTTTTGCTTCAAGCATAGTCACAATTGAAGACACATCTAACTTCGCCGCCACTATTTTTTCTGCCACTTCAGCTCTCCAAGCAAGATCACCAGGTTCTTGAAAGGTTGGTCTCAGTTCTTGAATAAACTCAAGCACAGATTCTGACCACTTCTTAAACTCTTCTAAGTTCCAATATTTAACACTAGTTAAGTGTGGTGCAGCTCCAACTTTTATCTTGGTTACTGGTGATACCAAGATTGGGATGATTTTAACATCATCCCCCTTACATCCTTCAACATTGTCTTTCATCCAGTTTGGGTGAGAACATACTTGCCTTGCTTTAGTTGCTGACAAAGTATCAGATTCAGCGTTGGCATGATCTTCAAATACCAAGCATATATCATTTACCTGCCACCAAGGATCAGGGGAAGCATCGACTTCTACTTTTCTTGCATCGAATCCTATATGCTCCCCCAACAAACGATGCGCTTCTTCAAACTCATTTGACGAGTTTAGCCCCTCACGAATGCTTTTTTCACGCTTGACTAGCTTTCTATCGTGCATACAGCCAAATGAGGTCAGCAATGTCTCGATGTTTTCTACCTGAGCCATTATTCTGCCGTCGATCGCGTCCTGCTCAGTCCTTTCTACAGGCATATTTGCATAGCGATGTAAGCCAACTAGCCAAGGGACATTTTTGGCAGCATTTTTAGCTCTCGTGTAATGCTCTCTAAGTTTAACCTGATAACCTTCAATACCATTGAGGTCTGCTAAATACGCCGCAGATCCAGCTAAATATTCCCAAAGCGCCCGGTAACCTCTTAATTCTGCCGCAGCTAATACCCCGAGTATTTGTTCTGATTTACCCAAGGCAAGTTCATAATCATTGTTCCAAAGGGCCTTCACATATTCGATTTCGAATGATACACATTGCTCTAATTCATCAATTCCAGGAAAGCGCTCTTTAATTTTATGGGCCCTTATATCAACTATTTCAGCATTTACATCCTCCCAATCTTCACCATTCTCTATGAATATTTCATAATTTTCTTGTAAACCATCGAAGTCATTATCTATCGATTGCTCTACACCGAACTCTAACTCTGCTTGTAACTCAGGATGAAAATATTTTCGCCTTTTGGGATCTGCTAAAAAATCGACAAGTTCACTACCCATAACCACAACTGTAGAATAATCTTCCAGCGACCTTGTGCAGCGACCAATTGCCTGAATCACTCTTGTTTGAATTCGCTCGTTAAACAAATTATTCGCGCCAATTCTTGACATTAAGAACTGCTCTTGGCTATTTACAGTCTTTGGTAATCCTTCAATAACAAGTAGACGGCACTCATCACCAGGAAAATCAATTCCATCGTACCTGTTAGCAACTACTGATACAGCCCCATTTACTGCTACAAACGCTTGTTTTGATTCCTCAATATCATCCGCGCTAAAAACGGCTAGTTTGGTCTTTTCAGTAACGGTATCTTTAACCAGAGTACCTAACGATTCACTTGGGACTAACACTAAACTTCTTGGTGATTTTTTAAATAGTTCAATGTTAAAATTAACGCAGTCTTCTTCTTTCAGTGATAAAGAAGGGAACATGAAAAATCGACGGCCAACTCCCTGTGAATCCCAACCGTCAGGTGTCGCTAAGCGGTGAATATTTTTTCGTCCTACTAAACGTTCTAAATCACCACCTTCACCTAGAGTTGCGGACATGAATATTCGCTGCTTGGCATCACTGAACGAGCTGTGCGCCCATGTAGGGGGCAGCAGTGGTCGTATAAGAACACCTTTTGATGACAAATACATATTACAGGCATCTAAATGCCCCCTTAACATAGCCCAAGAAAACCTTAGGTCATTTTCACGAGTGTATTCATCAAGAATATTGACTAATTTATCTTTGAATTGCTGAAAAACTGGAATCGGTATTTTGTCGGTCCAGCTCCTATCAACAGGACTATCCCAGTTACCAGTTAATTTAGAAAAATTTGTACCATCAATATATTGTCGTATCACAGCACATAATGCTTCAAAAGTAGCCTTATGATTTGGATTAAGCCTTTCAACTTCCAAAGACCATAACTTAGAAACATAATTTTCAGCAGCATGAGCATCATCAATAATAATAATGTCAGGGTCTTCGAAAAATGGGTTTGTATTAAAGATGCTGCTATAGGTAGTTACGGCCACGGAGTGACCCTGTTTATATTTTGCAACTGCGCTTGGATCATAATTTCGAGCACTACCTGTAAACCCGAGGACCGATAAACCATACTTCATGTCAGCTTGTTCAACTGCTTGATTCACAAGTTGCTTTGTAGGGCAAATATAAACGATTTTTTCACCGTATTTTCTTCTACGCCATTCAGCTATCAGAAGCCCAACCAAAGTTTTACCACTACCTGTTGGTAGCTGCAAGGCTACATCCGGCATGTCTACAGCTTCGTCTGCGTAGCGCTGCATTATTGATTGTTGATGAGGAAGCACATCAGGATATTTTCGTCGTGGAAGTTCTCTGAAAAGCTGATCTGGACTTGCAGATGCTGTCACTTTGTTCGTTCGTTTTTTAAATGCCATACATATCCCTATTAGATTATTTCCAATGTTACTCGTATAAATATTTCTGAAACCCAACAAAAGTCTCTCGAATTGCAGCGGTGGTACCGAACTCTTGCACTGCATCGCCAATGGTGTGGTATTTCAACTCAATCAAACTGCGCATTTTACTGGTGGCTAATTCGCCGGCACCGTCTTCTATGTATTTATCTAAAACGAATGCGATAAATTCTTGTTGCTTGTAATTACCAAAGGCGGTATTAATTTTTGGTTTGGTGGTGCTTACTCGATTTTCACGGCTAATAGCGTCTCTTGCGTACGCGACGTATCGCAGTACGTCGTACACGTCGCTTTGCTTGGCATCTATTAGTTCTTTCATACCGTCGAGCTTGTCTTCGTCGTATCCGGCTTCTGCAAGGCTTTCAAGTAACTGTTCTCGGGTTGTTGGGTCGCTCCATATTTCTCGCAGTTGGTCTTCGTCTTTGAAAAACTGCGGCAGGTCTGAAAAAAGCCGTTCGACAAATTCCTTAGCTGTAATTGGCTTATCACCAAACCAGTACATAACTGACGAGATATGTTTAATTTGCCGGGTTTTACCATCACTAAGTTTAATCGTAATTTTTTCTGACTTATCGCATATACATGGCGTGTTGTTGCACTCTGGACATTCAACAGACTCGCATACACAGGGAGAAGTGCCACAGAGACCACAAGGCGGTTGCTCACAAATACAAGGCTCACTTCCGCAGTCAGCGCAAGGCTCTTTAGGGCAAGTGCAGGGGCTAAATCCGCACACTTCACAAGGCACCTTTAAACAGCTACAAGGCGAATCACCGCAGACCTCACAAATATTTTCTGGGGGTAATGGTTCACCGTCCCATTCGGGATCGGCAAAGTTGTGGTGAGCTTTTACAAAGTCATAAATAGTGAAGTAATCTTTGCCTTCATACATACGGGTGCCACGGCCAACTATCTGTTTAAACTCAATCATGTTATTGCACGGGCGCATTAGCACAATATTGCGCACATTACGGGCGTCGACACCTGTAGAAAGCTTACGTGATGTAGTGAGAATGGTGGGGATAGTCTTTTCGTTATCTTGAAATGTTTTTAGGTCGTTTTCACCGGCTGCACCGTCATTGGCAGTTACTCGAACACAGTAGTTAGTGTTGGTCGTCCAACCTTTTTGCCTAGCATACTGATTGATAAAGTCGCGCACCATGCCAGCGTGCTCTTGGGTGGCACAAAAGACGATGGTTTTCTCATTGGGTTTAAATAGATCCATCCAGTAATGAACACGCTTCTGTTCACGTTCTGGGATGGTAATAATACGATTGAAGTCGCCCTCAGTATAAACTCTGCCAGGCTCAGGCTCACCGCGCACCACTACTCCATCGCCAGGTGTGTATACGTACTCGTCCATAGTACCGACAGTTGGATAAACCTTAAACGGAGTTAAAAAACCATCGTTGATGCCTTGCTTAAGGGTGTAGCTATAAACTGGTTCGCCAAAGTAATTATAGGTGTCTACGTTATCTGTGCGCTTTGGTGTGGCAGTTAAGCCTAACTGAACCGCAGGCGAAAAATGCTTGAGTATTCTACGCCAGTTACCTTCATCGTTCGCGCCGCCACGATGACACTCATCTATAATAATTAAGTCGAAGAAGTCGGGCGGGTAATCACCGAAGTATGGAGTTTCATTGCCTTCATCGTCTTTTGGGCCGCTCATAAAGGTTTGGAATATAGTAAAAAACACACTAGCGTTTTTCGGCACTGCACCTTTTTTACGAATTTCATTAGGGTTAATGCGCACTAACGCATCTTCACCGAAAGGACCAAAATCATTGAATGCCTGATTTGCTAGTATATTACGGTCAGCCAAAAACAAAATGCGGGGGCGACGTTTGGCTAGGTCTGGGCTTTTTTTCGCTGATAAACTCCAACGGCTTTGGAATAGCTTCCACGCTGTTTGAAAGGCAATACAGGTTTTACCTGTGCCTGTGGCCAAAGTAAGTAATACTTTTTGTTTACCCTCGGCAATGGCTTCAAGCGCATTGTTAATGGCATTTTCTTGATAATAACGAGGCGCCCAATCCCCTTTAAACTCCATGGGTATATTTGCAAAACGTTCACGCCACATCTTTTTGTAATCAGGTGCAGTCTTGTCTTGCTCAGCAAAGGTGAGCGACCAAAGTTCTTCAGGTGATAAGTACCGCTCAGCCAACTTTTCTTCACCGGTGAGCATATCAATCTGATAGATGTCATGACCATTAGTGGCATAGGCTAGGCGGCATTGCAGGCGCTCTGCATAGTCTTTAGCTTGGCGCACACCTTCGGTATAACTCAATGCCTCTTTTTTCGCTTCCACTGCCGCAAGTTTGCGACCTTTGTATACCAATACATAATCGCTGTTTACAGGTTGGCTGCGTTTACCACCAGTAAGTATACGCCCCGGACAAATCACTTCCCGTCGAATAAAGCTTTTCTCTACTTGGCCCCAACCGTCATTGTTCAATTGAGGATCAATTAAATCGGCACGGGTGTCCGCTTCGTTGCGATTGGCTTTAGTCTTCGAGGTTAATGTCACGCGGCAATTCCTTTGCTTTTGGTTAATTGGCCGGTAAAGGCTTTTTGGAGGATAGATTTTTTTAGTTCGTCTAATACTTCAATTTTTCGAAGGTACACGTTTGAAAGTCGAGATGTTTTCTCTTTTATTAACACGATACCCTTTAATATTTCTTCGAGACTACCTTTCGGTGGAACTGGCACTGGAAATGCTTTTAGGTCCTTAATAGATAGGTTAGGTTGCATCAGTTCATTAACATTAGCCTTAACATAATCAGTTGCAATTTTCGTAGAAAGGAATGCTTGCAAGATTTCTTTGGGTAATAATTGTTCGTTGACTTGCACGGCAGCAACACGTTGATTAACCAAAGCTCCATCATAACTTGCTGGAACAACAGCAACTTTAAGCCCTGAAGATATAATCGTACGCGTCAAGGCTATTACTAAATCACCCTCAAATGCTTTGTATCGCTTGTACTCTTCTGTGAATTCTTTTGGAAGGAAATTGGACGTTTCTTCAACAAATTCATAAACGCCCACATTCGTTATTTTTATAGACTTAGCCTCGTTTTGAGGCGAAAAATCTCCGCTTTTAAACGCATAACCATTGATAATATTTGACAAGCTTTGAAGTGGTATAGTTTCCCAACCTTCACCTTCTTGACTGAAAACTTTTTGTAAATAACTATCAAATAACTCACGGCCGTTTTTCATATTTGTCTCTGCGGTAGTGCGTGCTTTTTCAATATCGGCAAAGGCTTGGTCGAGAATGGCAACAATACGTTTTTGCTCTTCAATAGAATTCGGAAAACTTAACTCTAAATCAGCGAGTGATGAATTAGAAATTACTGGCTGAGCAGCATGCCTAGCTAGGCTCCTTAAATTTTTATAGTTGAGTAAATACGTTAAGAACTTATTGTCAAATTCAAACATTGGTTTAGTTATTCTAAACGCATTATCTGTAAGCCAAATATCCTCAGTGATATGTCTAGCATTACCGCACAGTGCTCCGACTCTGCCCACGATTACATTGTCGCCCGACAAATTAAAGTCATTGTGCTTGCCAGCAACACCATTACCACCGAAAACATCATAATCACCCGGCACCATTTTTTTTGCTGTCAAACCATCACCACTTTTTAAGTTAAAGCAATCTTTTAACTTTGCAGTAATCCAATCTGTGCTCATAGAAGCTCCTGAATACTACCCAAAATCGCCTCGCTCTCTTTATCCAGCGCGATGATTTCCTCGATAATGGCTTTTGGTTCACGCAATGGGGCTTCTTGCTTAGCATTAGGGTTTTTGACCGATAAATCCCAAATGCTGTTATCCAGCTCGTCAGTGGCTACTTTCCATGAGTTTTCAGAATCGGCAAAACTGGCCTGTAATTCCACAAACTCTGCTAAGTCTTTGTCATTGAGAGGATTGGTTTTGCCCATATTACGTCCGACATTGAGCTGATAAAACCAAGTGCTTTGAGTAGGCTCGCCTTTGGTGAAAAACAACACCACGGTTTTAACGCCTGCTCCAATAAATGTTCCGCTGGGGCAATCCAAAATGGTATGTAAGTTACAGTTTTCAAGCAGCTCTTTTCGTAAGGCAATGGCCGCTTTGTCGGTATTAGATAAGAAGGTATTTTTAATTACGATGGCAGCGCGGCCACCAGGTTTAAGCGATTTAATGAAGTGCTGCAAAAACAAGAAGGCGGTTTCGCTGGTTTTAATCGGGAAGTTTTGCTGTACCTCAGGGCGCTCTTTACCACCAAATGGCGGGTTAGCCAATATGATATCGTGTTGCCTGTTAGGGGTAATGTCTTGCAGGTTTTCAGCTAAGGTATTGGTGTGAATAACGTTTGGCGCTTCGATACCGTGCAAAATCATGTTCATTATAGCAATCACATAAGCCAGAGACTTTTTCTCTTTTGCGTAAAAGGTGCTTTCTTGAAGTACAGTTAAATCGCTGGACTTAAGTTGGCGTTTTTCAGCACCCCCTTTGCGCAAATAATCAAAGGTTTCACATAAAAAGCCAGCAGACCCTGCCGCTGGATCGTAAATAGTTTCACCAATTTGCGGTTTTATCACGTCTATCATGGCGCGGATTAGCGGGCGCGGTGTGAAAATAATGTCTTTTTCAAGAAAAGGAAAACTGTTACCACACAGTATTTACTGGCTTAGTAAGTGGTAACAGTTTTTTAAGAAATGAGCTTTGAATTTGCAGTGAAATGAAACGAGATGATTGAATCTTGTTACCGGAATCGATGCACATCAACAACGAAGAAATTGACTATCATCTATTAAGCCGAACCAAACACAGCTAAATCGGCGGTGGTTGTTTTTTTAATAAAAAGAGCTGTACTCCCTAACAGTTTTAGGCCCTCATCATTGACTTGAGTAAGGCTTAACCCTGGTTGGACGATAGTAACATTAAACCTTGTCCGAGTGGTTCTTGAGCGTTCTTTAATTGCAGCTAGGTCCCTAATACTCCCTTTGAGAAAACGAGAATAACCTCTTTGACGCCATTTTTCTTCGCGTCGTTTTATGTGGTGATATAAGTAGGACAAGTTTAGGTGCTTCCATCGAATACAACGTTGAGCTTGTCCACATACTTCGTACAAATCTTTTAACCTGGCGCCTGGTTCATCTGAGCCAGAATACTTACAGTGAATTAACGTCAAAAAAATACTGTTGTCTGAAATTTTTAACCCTATTAAGTCCGCCGATTCCCCCTTACCATCGTCATTAATAATGACATCGTAATCATCTTCAATTTCATTAAACCATCGCCATTGTATTGAATCCTGATCTTTGCCGTAACCCATAGATTCTTTACGTATATCTGTTCCAGTCCAATCAATACCGACAATATCTTCCCTTTCAAATAGACCGATATCTTGGCTAACATGGACTATGTGCGCATTGTATGAAAATGAACCATCCGCATAGTGGATCATCACAGGGTCAACTTCCATGTACTCCACTAAAGCTATAGGTTCGTCTAGACCGCGTTGAATAAATATTTCAGGACCAGAAATCAGTTGGTAAGCATAACCTTTTGGTAAATCTTCAGCTGACAAACAAAGCTTGTATTCTGAGCTTGTATGGTCACAGGAGAATATAAGCCTTACACTTTGGTCCTCAAAAATCCCATCAGTAGCCACTTCAACCAAGTATAGGTGGGCTGATATTTCTCCAAAGTAAAAAGTGATCTTATCTTCAAATGCAGTGAGTAAATGCTCTCCCCATTGAGCTGAAATTGGGTAAGAGTGATAAGGTTCAACCAAAGGTACGGGTCGTAAAAAATTACGTGTGAGATTGTTTGCATCTGGTTCTGAGCTAAATATTTTATCCCAAGCCTTTTTTACCCAATCACACCAATCCGTAATACCGCCACCCTTCTGAGGAGACCAAACTTTGCCTTTTTTCTGTGAACATCCCCAAATGACGCGCTCTCCAGATTCATAGCCTAGAGCAGCTATATTGCTTAGATGAGATTGTGACTCTTCAATTCTTGTTAGACCTTCGGTTACGTTAGGTCCAAAATACTGAGTAAAGCTTATAGCTCCAATTTGGGAAGCCCCTAAATTTCTGGCAAGTGGATATTCTATACCATTGAAGACGTTGAATACTTTGTCACCACTGACTAATTCACACTGGTTATTACAAATAGCACTTGCTAATTTATCGACTCGAAAGGTTTTATAATCATTTGAAAATACAAATAACGCTGCTCTTTCCGAGTCCCAGTGAGCAATAAAGATTTTATAGTTTGTATCTTTCAGCTCTCGATAGTTACCCCAACGTACAGAAGTTGCCTGAATAGCTAGTACAACAAGTAAGTTTTCCTCTTCTCCGATTGCATGCCACGATTCCTCAAATTTAGGAAGGGCTTCTAAATATTGTTCGGGTTCCCACTGCTCGCAAGAAGTTTTAAATAGCATTGCAGTATAAGTAGGCTCTAAATTCCAAAGGGAGATTTGATCATGTAAATCTCCCTTGTTTTTCAGTGCATCGACCACCTCCTGCAAACGAACTTCTTTAGCGATTCGGTTTTCAGAAAGGCGTCTAAGTACAGTGTCCCAATCGGCCCCTATAGAATAAAGGTGCTGAAGTTCGCCTTCTACATTGGGATCTGCGACATTCATAACTACACTGGCGTTACCTAATTTTTGTGCGTGATTGACTCGTGTAAAGCGACCTATGAATTGCAGAGTAACAGCTAAGCTTTTATGGTGGTCATGCAGAGCTGCAATTTTTAAATTAGGCAGATCGTAACCTTCACCTAGCATATCAACACAAATTACAATCCTAGATTTTCTAGAAAGAAGCATTCCAAGGCGCTCCCTTACTAAGGTTTTTGAAAAGGTCGAATGCACAACTACAGGATGAAACTCTGATGCTATTTCTTGGTAAATTTGCGCGAGTTCTTCCGCTCTAATTTTACTACTGGTCCGCGCCATGAGTAGATGGTCAAAATTATTATCCAGGTCAGATTTTAACTGCTCTATTGCTTTACCCGCAATTGCTCTATCCATCAAGTCGGCATAATATTCTTCTACCGCTAGTAAATTAACATTAGTGAAATATCCAGCCCTTTGAGCCTCTCCCATTGTGTAGTTGTATATAATTTTTCCACCAAGTGACTTTTTGTCATTTCTAAATGGTGTTGCAGTAAATTGAACCACACGTTTATCAGCAAACCTCTGTTTAATTGACTGCCATGAATTAGCTGAAATGTGATGCGCCTCATCAACAAAAAGATGAGAACAACTTCCACAGAGGGTATTGAGAGCAAGTTCAGAAGAGGCAGAGAGAACGCTGGTCGTTGCGATAATCACATTAGACTTTGCAGCAATATTGTAAACATCATCAATCAGGTGAAGTCCCTTTTTAATGACCGCTACTTTAGGAAGAGCAATATCACAACTAACCACCCCAAGCTCTGGTAAGTAACCTAACTCAATAAACTTCTCTGATATTTGATTTCGAAGTGAATCTGAAGGAACAATTACTAAAACTTTGTTACAACGCTGGTAAATCAATGTTGCTAGCATAGTTTCCGTTTTACCAGTACCAGTCGGTAGCACCACCGTGGCAGGCTCGATCGCCTGATCTGTAGAAAAATATCCAGACAATGCATGCAGCGCCCCCAGCTGAGGTTTTCTTAAGCCAGTTAACCCTTTTTTGAAGTCCTCCTCTTTAAAAAGAAATTGCCCCTGCCATGAAGAGTTGATTTCATTTGGGTCAGTGGAAGAGTACGTATCGGGAAAATTCTCCCAGAGTAATTCGTTTTCTTCATCCCAACTTGCAAGTGTAAAAGTTTTTTTTGCTTTCAATGAAGTGAGGTCATTAGGACATTTCCCCCTAGAATTGGGATCTTTTAAAAAGATAACGTCTAAGGGGGGAGTTAATCCCGTCTCTAACTCGAAATATCCAGGGAATTCACTTTTTTTGACCGTTGCTTTTATTTTAGTTTGCCTAAAAAGCAATTTGTAAATTGAATTACCACCTATTTTTTCTGTTGGAGCGCTTCTCTTTGGCAAAGTTAATTTAATAGAGAGCATGTCAAACAAATCCATATGTTTCAGTTCCTTTAAGTATCGGCGAATGTACTTTAATTTATTAATATTCTATATATTAGTTTATTAGGTAACTGTCAAAAATCAGCGTTAAGAACTATGCAATAAACAGACTCTCGACTTACTCTTTGTATCAAAGTAATCCTTCGAAAGTCTGCTTATTAATTGCCTCTATTTTAAATTCTTAGTTCTGCAAAAAGTTACTGGCCACAATCCTATTCTAAGGCTTTAACATAGTTTTTAAGTGCTATTTTTTCAAAGCCAGGAAGTTCTAACTGTGTGTCAAAGTGCTCACCTGATGAGTCAAGAATTGATACTGAGATAATTAATGGGGAAGATTTTCTAGTGTATTTAAGCCAACGGCGAATCGTCTTATCCACTGAACGTGAGTAGTCCAAATCTCTTCCAGAAAGAACTCTTTGTACAAAGTGGCTACCAAATGATAATCCTATGGTCCTCAATGCAAATTCAATATTTCTATTGTTCTTTAAAAAATTAGCATCTATCACAGCAGCATTAACTCGCTTATGAGTAAAATCCCAAGGGTCTCGATCACGCTCATCAATAGCAGGCCAATTATCACCACCTATTCGACAACCTTCTTTGTTTAAAATAAGGTAATTTAACCTTGGCGTGTGGGTTACTAGTCTTCGAAGTTGGTTAGTACAAAACGCGGGGTATTCCTTTTTACTTTGCCTTTCAATACTAGATGCCTTTGCTTCGTAAAATGCAACTCCCGATATTGGCCTAGAATACTTTGAGAAACGCCTAGTTATAATAAAAGCAATATCGCCATGAAAGCTTTCTGCACGGCCTGTTAGCTTATATGCTTCAAGATTAAACTTACTTTCAGACAACTCATACCCCAAGCCAGGGACCTTATAATTTAAGAGAATATCTCGTACGCTTTCAATTATTTTGTAAGTAATTAAGTTTTCATTCCAATCTACATCTGGACACTCATTTATAATACCATCCACTGCTCTTTGTATGTGTTGCTCAATATCATAGGGAGTAGTCTTAGGATCGAAGTCCTTTCTAGTATCAAAACATTCGTCTACTTCCAAATCAAATTCAGAATAGTCAAATTTTGCCAATTACTGCTTTCCTTACTTGGGTTAAAAAATAAAAATCACTTTTATATTTAGCAAAGCTCACGTTCGCAGGGATATCAAAAAGGCGAAATAAGTTTACCTGCAACATACGAGTTGATTTTGCTGTTAATCTCAAGGTCATTGGACCCCAATCAGAAAAAGTGGAGTCACCGCTTTTTATTAGATTGTGATAGTACTGATCCGGCAAGCTCTTTTGTATTTGAACTGTACTTATCACTTTGCAAAACCTTAGATGCAAAGTCTTCCATATCAGCTCCTGTTTGTTTGGTCGTCCCTTTCTGAGATAGCGCAGATCCCGCTAATTTTTTTGCAGTCTTAGATGCGTTTGGATCAGTCAGAACTTTTGCTGCTTTCGAAGCAACATCTTTTGATGTTTTTTTCGTGTTTTTGCTCATTATTAATATCCTACGATTATTTTGAAAAAACTAAACTGTTAGTTTATGTGCTTAAGCCTTTCTGCAAAATTATTTCGCTCAGCTAACACTTCATCGTACATGTTATAAATTTGCTGAATATGTTCCCACAACGACTCATTCTTAACTTTGTACTCATCAGCTAATGCTTTGTGTTGACTGTTTAAAATTTTCAATGACTTAATTTCTTTCTTAAGCTTTTCATTTTCTGTGCCTAACGTAATCGACTCAGCTTTATGTTTCTGACGCTTTTGCGCAGTCTTAATATCTGGGATTTTCTCAGGGTTAAACTTGTAGATTGCAGAGTTTGAAACACCTAATCTTTTCGCTACTTGGCTAACATTAATTTTTTCGTTATTGGCTGTCATTTCCGACAAGGCCTTATCAATTTTGTCAGCCATTGAGATCTCAACTGATTCACTCATATTAGGCTTCCTTCACTTTTATCTTTAACTGGTCAATGATGACATTGGCAGCTTCAAGATTGTCATTTAATGCTGTACTAAAAGCGTTAAACCTTTGCTTTATTTCTCCCGGAAAACTCTCAAATGTAGCTAGTTGCGATTCACATCGTTTTTTAACAACCAGCCAATGCGGCAAGTGTCTAGGTGTTGCTATGTAGCTATCACAATTTACACAATGACTAGGATCTGCGGCATTGCGAACCTTGCACTCCCCACCCTTAGTGCAATACCCATGTGATACACCCCTGAAATTATTGGTATGCTTAGCAGCGAATGTGATCAACTCTTCCATATTTTTAAAGTGTGGCGCGTTCCCAGTGGTTAGGTCATCTGCAAGAATTTCTGACAACTTGGCTATAAAATTTTGGCCGCCTTTTCCTGCTAATCTGCCATCATTGGCTGCGATAACCATATCTTCCATCGCTTGTGAAATCATAAATTCTGAGAAACTATCAGTTAGTCCAATCAATTCCTCCATAGACTCATAACCTCGCTGGCTGTAAACCAACGTCATCATATTTTCGAGGTGTTTATATTGATATTTAATGTCATCTAGATCTCCGAGACGGTTAGCAACGATAAACCAAGCGAATGTATGTCTAAATTGGTGAGCGGTGAAATTAAACAAGTCACCCACTGCATAAGGCTTTTTGAAATTTCTATGGTTTGAGCCAACTGATTGATAATTACAGTCCATACGCTCCAGCTCTGAAACATCTTGTTGACTAAGGCGTATACTAAAAAGCTTATTAAAATTATTGAATGAGCTTTTCCCAGATTTAGTATTTAAAGAAAATTCACACGCTTTTTTGTGTGGTATTGTTCCAAATAGAGTTTTAGACTTGAGTCCAAACTCTAGGTTAATAGCTCTTTTCGTTGGTAACACATCGCTATGATGCCTAAGAAGTAATTCTGCTCTTTGGCGATAGATAGAGCAAACCTTTGAGAGTAGATTTACAGCGCGGTAGGTAACTTCATTGGTTATCCACTCTAAACATTGTATTTCATCAGTAGTTTTAGATAAAAAGGACTTTAAGAAATATTTGCCATTACGCTCAATAGCTGCATCATCGTTAAGTGCCAAAGCTTCGTTATAACGCATTCCTGTATAACTAATTACTAGAACAAACGTATATTTACGAAGATTTTTTATTGCTTCGTGATTTTCGTTTAGCCACGATGATTCATAATTACTCAGACCATCTATATGAGTAGATTTTTTAAAATCTGTTTTTGGTAGCGTAGAAATAGAATTATTGAGTTGGGTCTGAAGCAAGTACCAATCATCTATAATTTGCTCAGCGGCATTAAGATGCACTTCACATAGTTTTAGCGCTTGCTTCATGACTTGTATTGGGATGATAGAATGCTTGTTTCTGCGCTGTTTTTTAAGCAACGTATATGGCATAAGATATTCATTGGTTAAGTCAAAAAACAGCTCATTTTTAACCACAGAATATCGTTTCAACCAGTAAAGAGCTGTTAGCAATGATTGAGCAAACGAAGGGTGCTTCTGCAAGTTAGAGACCCGTACAAGCTCAATAATTATGTTGCGTAAACGAAGCTCTGGTAGGGAGCCCAATACAGAAAAACTCTTAATACCATACCCCTCAAGCCATTTAGCAAGTCGTTTCAAATTACTGATATTTCTTCGAATAGTCTCCCAGCTAAGGGGGTCCATTCCTTGCCCTGATCCTTGAGTATACATACCAAGTGTTAAAGCTTTCAGTTGATATTGAAATTCTGCCCCGACGCCATTAAAAGTAACCGACAATTTATTACCTTCAGAAAGCCAAGAGTCGTCACCAAAAAGTGTTTTTTGTTCCTTATTTAGGCGTATAAAACTCCATAGCAATATTGAAGAAAGTAATTCTACCCGCTTCTCATCATAAGGGAGTAAGTGGATGAGACCGTCAACTTTCAAACAATGATTTATAGCAGTGAAAGTGTCAGACATTTATCCCCCTCAAGCTGTTAGCTGATGTAATTGCAAACTCCCAAAACGGGTGCATGCCTTTATTCATCAGTAGCTCCTCACCTTTATTTAGTGCAATCTGACTTCTTTTAGCTACTTGTACTAGAATGTCGTCAACTCTTTGTTGTAATGTGTTTATTGCTTCTTGCTGAAATTCGTTGTTATCAATATCGGAAATACTGGCGGACATCTCCGAAAGCACATATTTTTTATAACTTAATAGCTGCCATACATGCTCAGGATCAGCAACTGTTCTAAAGTGTTTGCACCAAATGCAAGCTAGAAAGTCGCTACACCATGCGTTGCTTTTTGACTGCTGAAGATGTCGGTGCGTTTTATTATATTGCTTAGCTTCTTCATCATTACCACGCGATGAGCACTGTCCAGAAGGTGTTTTTTGTGTGCTAGCATCATCTACCATTAGCACTCGGATCTCAGAATCTATTTCTCTGCCAGTAAAGTAACGTTGCATCACATCAACTGCTGTGTGTAACGTTTCTTGAGACTTTTGCTCACTAATTCGCTGATAATGTTTGATGAAAGTATCGAACGTATGCAAATTCACTGCCTCATAAGCTCGCATTTGCTTAGCCACATCGCGATAAATATGGTTAGCACCACTTTTTCGAATCCGCATAGAGTTATATGCAACGCGGCAGCCTAACCTTTTCAATAACGCCTTGATGTATGAAACAATGGTTCCACTTTTGATTCGGCTTACATTTGTTTTTTCTTTGGTAATGAATAAGAACGGTTGCACAGCAGGAGCTGCGAGGTTTCGGTAATCTTTAGTAATAGTATCTCTAACAAATAAAATATCACGCATTACGCTGTTTACAGCTCGTCCATCCAAAGAGTAAGTATCAATGTCATACCCTTTTCTTGGCTTTTGCAGCAGTAAAGTTATACTTTTTTGTGCAGTCGGTAGGGCTACATCGGTAATATCACTTAATTCAATATCAACCATTGGCGATGTGTTCCAGCAGCTTTTAATTTGAATCCGAGCGAAGTATAAGGCCAGTAACTGCTTGGAGCTCTGAGCCTCATTAATCCCTTTCTCAATAAAGAATATGAGTTCTCTCAACTCACTGTCGCTGTATAAGTCTTCAATTCTTAACCTCCTAGCGTGACGCTGATGCCTTTTGTAAGATATTTTAAAAGCTTCTATCGTCTCTTGGCCTGTAATAGTCATAAGCCATCGCATTGTTTCCGTATATGATGCACCACTACGAATACTTATAGATTTACTTTTAACTGCACCTTGTAGTTGCTCAAATATAGCTTTTTGGATAGAACTCTGGTCCATGCCTAAACATAGAAACCCATGCTCTAAAACTTCTTTTTTATAATTTGGAATCAGATAATTAACTATCAGGCGCTTGAGTTTAGAAAATCTAGTATGAAGAGTTTCGATGTTATAATTTTTTTCAGGAAATAACGCTATTTCTGATCGGTGCAACTGCTCAATTTCGAGCATCAAGCTAGGACAAGTTAAAGCAACCTCACTATAGTCGATGCATCGGAAACTTTCGTATCGTTTAAAATAAAACGGCAATAAATGAGCGATATAGTCATGACGGTGTATCTTCTCGCCTAAATGTTGCTCTACCACCAGTAAAAGCTCTGAAAACTGGTCTTTCCTTAAGGCAGCTTTAGCTTCTTTCAATAGCGAAAAATTATTTGCCTTAAAGTTATCGAGTCCATGCTCTTTGAATGCATCAGGTTTTTCCTCAGAAAACCGACGGATGCTAGTAACAATAGCTAAAAACCGCCTGGTCATAGCCTCAATGCTATGCTCTAAGTCTCCCTTAAACTTTTCAGAATCTGCAACGGCCTGAAGTTGTTTGATTAAAACCGGTTCTGACTGTGCCAAATCAGTTACGTCAATAGACTTTCTGTTGATTGCAATTTTGACTGTTGAAAAGCGCTTTGGGTAATTTACTCTAAGCACTGAAAGTAAAGCTGATTGAAGAACTTTGTTCCGATCTTCTATTGGGTGTTCATGAAAGACATTTTTAAAGTGCTGACTCGATCTAAACCAACTTAAACCATGCTTTGATATTAAATCAGCTAGTTTCGGTGCTTTATCAAACAAGAGATGTAAGCACATCAGCGCTTTCTGTGCATTGAACCTAGTTGTACTACCAGCTAAACCAGACTCCAAGTTCCAGTTAGTTAAAGCCTCATGTAATTCACTTCCTAACTCGAAGTTTTTTCGATACCAATTTAATAGATCAATGTTAGTATCAAAAACAAATACACTACTAGGTCTGGATTTTACTTCACTTACCGTACTGGCAAAATGAAATAAGCAACGTCTGAATAGGACGTCATCTTTAGGCTCAAGATAAGCTGCCTTTACCTCTAACTTGAGCCAATAATCCCTATCGATTAACGAGTTAATGTCCTCAACCAGCCTATGACAATGACTATGTAAAATTTCATATCGCATCAGTATCCGTTTAAAAAATTGGATATGTAATTTTACGCGCTTACTGCTTTCAGCAGTCACATTGTCACTCAACTGAGTTTCTAAGCGAGAAAAGTTTAGAACACCATTAAGCATTTACTTCTCCTGAAAAACCAGGATTAAATGCCGCCTCTTGTAAAGGCTCAACAAGTTCTCCAAATAACTTATCTACCCAACTTGCCATTTGCTTATCAAACGTTAATGAACGAGCGAAATTGATGTACTTTTGAGTCGTTGAAAAATCTGCATGGCCCATTAACTGCATTAACTTGTATTGCACAAATCCAATGGGTAAATTTTTGTGGATAAGGAAGCCCGCTAGATTGGTGGCAAATGTTGAGCGTAAATCATGAAAATCACGTTTTAGTGTTTTCCCGAATGGCGCTAATTCCTTACGCACTTTTGAGATCACATTGCCTATAGATTTACGAGACATGAAATCACCAGAGCGATTAAGAAACAGTGGAGCATCATCACAGTTACCATGTTCAAGCTGCCACTTAGCTAATCTATCTTGATGTTCTTTGCCGTTACGATATTGCCAAAGTGATGCCATCAATCCTTTTGACACCATTATTGATCGCTCCTTATCGTACTTGCCGATTATGGTTAAGTAATAAATTGCTTTATTACCCAAGGCAGGATCAACAACATGACTAGCACTAAAAGTCGCTATTTCTTCTGCACGTAAGCCACATTGCACTGCTAAATCCACTCGCAATTTAGCACCTTGCTTTGCGAGCTCTCTGCTAGCATAGAGCAGCTTAAGTTCCTCTTTGCTATAAGGCGATAAACCCGCATCACCTGGTTTCTTTTGCTTGTACTTTTTAGGGATCAGTAAGTCAGTGGTGGTAATGGTAAACCCTTTTTCATCGCTACCGTAATCGGTAAATAGCAAGTCTAAACCGCCGTCCTTACGCTTTTTCTTAATAATCTTGGTTTTGTATTTGAATGGCACTTTATCAATTCTATTTTGCTTTCTTGCCCACTCGTAAAACTGCCTCACATGGTTGATGTACAGGTTTGCAGTATCTCGCTCAATACCCTTTGAAATCACTTGCTCTATTAGATGCTTGCGATAGCGATAAACAGGCAACCAGTATTTTGCTTTATCGCTGTCACTCACAGCATAAACCTCTTGCCAGTCCACATTATTCTTCTCAACCCATTGCAAGAATAAACTCATAGAATTCGCTAACGACTGCACGGTTACAAGTGACACACCACCAAGTGGATTCTTGTTTCCGCCTCGCTTAGGAGGCATGAATAAACCTTTATACCTGTGCTCAAGGAACAAATTTATTTCAAGAGCATCCTGTAGCCTATTAAGCGATAACACTCTTGGAAAACGCTCAATAAAACGGTCCTCGTGAAACAAAACTTCGCGATAACATTGCTCATTAACATCAGAAATGTAAGGCAGACTACCTAGATTAACGGTTCGATTAACAATATTAGGGTAGATTACACTCAAATAAACTGCTCCATTTAAATACTGCAAAAAATATAGCGGCAAGTTTTGCTTTAGTCAAACACAAAATTGCAGTATGCCGTTACTGCAAAAATAAATTGACGTATGCTTTAAGATAATCCACCATTGCAAGACGAATGAAGCTTCCATCAGAGACAAAAAGTTGCGCAACTTAGAACAATCAAGCCGCGCGTTTTTGAAAGCTTTTAGAAGATGAAAAAGTGTTGGTAAAGGTAAAACTGAGACCTTATGAAAGCGCAAACAAAGCACGTTGCACAGAGCTTACTACTCCATGAACTCGCTGATATTCGCTTGGGGCATCCATTCAGAGGCTCAATCAAGCAATACGCGGATGGGACAGTCAATGTCATCCAGGTTAGGGATACCGAGGCAACGGGCGAAATTAACCACGATAGTATTGTTAAAACTCACTTAAAAACTAAAAAGCAACCCGACTGGTTACAAAACGGAGATGTGCTATTTATAGCAAAAGGTGCAAAACACCACTGTGTTCTAGTTGAAAATATAAAAGAGCAAACGGTCTGCTCGCCTCACTTTTTTCTAGTGCGATTGAAGCCTGAATATCGTGCTTTAATTTCACCTAACTTTCTGTGTTGGCAATTAAATCAACAACCTGCACAGCGCTATTTTAAAACAACCGCTGAAGGTTCTATGTATTTGAGTATTCGAAGGCAGGTTTTAGAAAGCGTACCAATTAAGCTACTAGAGATTGAAAAGCAAAACCGGCTCACTGCACTACATCAATGTGGCGTAAAAGAGCAAAAGACACTGAAAAAGTTAATACAAAATCGGCAACAACAATTAGAAGCCATTGCATTGCAAGAGCTAGGCATTTGATTACTGAATAGCCGAAGAAAAATTAAATAAAATTTGGGAATAGATACACATGAAAAACAATGTTCAAATCAATCAGGACGATATCAACAAAGCTGTATGGGCCGCTTGTGACACCTTCCGTGGTGTGATCAGTGCCGATACCTACAAAGACTTCATCCTGACCATGCTGTTTTTAAAGTACATCTCTGATGTGTATAAAGATGAATACAACAAACTAGTTACTCAGTATGGTGATAATCCTGAGCTTATTCACGCCATGATGTCGAAGCAACGCTTTGTACTGCCAGAGGGCGCAAGCTTTTGGGATCTATATGAAAAGCGTTATGAAGCAGGCAATGGTGAGCGAATCGATAAAGCCTTACATGCAATTGAAGAAGCCAACGGCAGCAAGCTTAAAAACGTATTCCAAGACATCAGCTTTAACACTGATCGATTAGGCCAAGAAAAACAAAAGAACGACTTACTTCGTCACTTACTGGAAGATTTTGGTAAAGACATTTTAGATTTGAGCTCAGAGCGTGTGGGTAGCTTAGATATCATCGGTAATGCCTACGAATACCTTATCAAACACTTTGCCGCTGGTAGTGGCGCTACCGCTGGTGAATACTATACCCCGCCAGAGGTATCAACTCTTTTAGCAACGGTTTTAGAGCCAGTTGAAGGCGATCAAATCTGCGACCCATGTACTGGGAGTGGCTCATTATTACTTAAATGTGGCGCTATGGTGCGTAAAAACTCTGGCTCAAAGAAATACGCATTATTTGGGCAAGAAGCAATAGGTTCAACATGGGCATTAGCCAAAATGAACATGTTCCTCCACGGTGAAGATAACCACCGCATTGAATGGGGCGACACCATTCGTAACCCACTACTAAAAGAGAAAGACGGTAACGGCTTATTGCACTTTGATGTAGTGACGGCAAATCCGCCATTTTCATTAGATAAGTGGGGACATGATGATGCCAGCAACGACCCATATGGGCGCTTTAGACGAGGTATTCCACCGAAAACCAAAGGCGACTATGCGTTTATCAGTCACATGATTGAAACGCTAAAACCCGAAACAGGTCGCATGGGCGTGGTCGTGCCGCATGGCGTGTTATTTAGAGCATCTAGTGAAGGCAAAATTCGTCAACAACTGATTGAAGAAAACTTGCTAGATACCGTTATTGGCCTGCCAGAAAAGTTGTTCTTTGGTACGGGTATTCCAGCCGCCATCTTGATATTTAAAAAGCACAAAACAGACAACAATGTGTTGTTCATTGATGCCAGCCGTGATTTCAAATCAGGCAAAAACCAAAACCAATTAACCGAAGAAAACATTCAAAAGATCATCGACACCTACAAGGCTCGTGAAAGCGTTGATAAATACGCATATCTAGCCAGTTTTGATGAAATCAAAGAAAACGACTTTAACCTAAACATTCCACGCTATGTTGATACCTTTGAAGAAGAAGCAGAGATTGATTTAGTGGCAGTACGCACTGAGCGTGTTCAACTGAAGAATGAACTGCAAACCCTTGAAACGGAAATGGAAAGTTACTTAAAGGAGTTGGGTTATGGTGCCTAATGGATGGACATTAACAAGCTTAGGAAAGTTATGCGATATCAATCCTAAAAAGATAAAGAAGCCTGAAAATGGCAAAGTTTCTTTTATTGCCATGAACCAATTATCAGAGGAAGGCCAGCTAATTTCTCATTTACCGAGAGAATATGAAGAAGTATCTAAGGGGTTTACCTCGTTTAAGGATGGCGATGTATTGGTTGCTAAGATCACGCCCTGTTTTGAAAATGGAAAAGGGGCGCTAGTTCATGGGCTTACTAACGGTGTAGGCTTTGGGAGCACTGAATTTCATGTGCTGAGAGCTAAGGAAAACACATCCCCTGAATTTATATATTACCTTACCAGAGCTAAGGAACTTAGAGTCAGAGGTGAAAATAATATGCAAGGTTCAGCAGGTCATAGGCGTGTCACTGCTGATTATTTCAATGCATATAAAGTGCTAACGCCCCCACTCCCAGAACAACGCAAAATAGCCAAAATCATATCCACATGGGATAAAGCGATTAGCACCACCGAGCGCATAATCGACAACAGCAAGCAGCAGAAAAAAGCCCTTATGCAACAACTGCTCACTGGCAAAAAACGCCTACTTGATGATTCAGGTAAACCATTTGAGGGTGAGTGGGAAGACCTTTACCTTCACGATATTGCAAAAATAATAGTTAGTCCTGTTGATAAGAAGATTGTAGAAGGTGAAATTCCAGTTGAATTGTGCAATTACACTGACGTTTACTACAACACTAGAATTACTAACTCAATAGAGTTTATGAAGGCTACAGCTAAACAGTCTGAGATAGATAAATACACATTGCAAGTTAACGATGTCATCATTACTAAAGACTCCGAAACTCCGGGAGACATAGCAATACCAGCTCTAGTAAGTGAAGATTTAGGTGGTACTGTTTGTGGATATCATTTGGCAATTATCCGCCCAAACAGTCAATTAGTTGAGGGGGCGTACCTCAATTACTTATTTTCGATGCAAAAAACACGATACTATTTCTTTACTTTAGCTACAGGAGCAACACGATTTGGTTTATCTATTGGTGGAATAAATAAAGCTCACTTCACACTCCCACCATTAGAGGAACAACAAAGAATAGCTGCCGTACTAACAAATTCAGATAGAGAAGTAGAGCTATTAGAACAACAGCTTGCTGACTTAAAACAAGAAAAGAAAGCGTTGATGCAGCAATTGTTAACAGGCAAGCGCAGGGTTAAATTGGATGACAAGGAGGTCGCATGATCACACAAAAACGACCTCGTACTATTCAGATATTTTTACCTACGGGTGACCCTGCGGGTATTCGTATTGCCGAGCAAACCACGTCGATTATCCGTTTAATTGAAGTGCCTCGCAGTGATATTGCTGAATTTGTAAAAATGCCAGAAGCCAAGCAGGTTGGGCTTTATTTCTTGGTTTCTGGTGATAGCAAAGATGAATTGTATATTGGTCAGTCGGGTGATGTTGGCAGCCGATTGATGCAGCACTATAAAGACGAAAAGAAAGATTGGGAGCGAGCACTGGTATTGGTGTCACTCACCAATAACTTAACCCAAACCCATGTGCTGTATTTAGAATCACTGTCGATAGAAAAAGCAAAGTATTGCCAGCGTTATGAACTACTCAATGGTAATGGTGGGCAAAAGCCACATACACCTGTTCCACTTAAGGCCGATTGCGATGAAATTCATGAAATTGGTAGCTTGTTATTGGCCACCCTTGGCTATCCTATTTTTGAACCACTGACAGAAACATCACCTACTAAAGCTGAACAGGTATTTTCTTGCAGCCGCACAGGTGTCGATGCTAAGGGCATTTATACCAACGAAGGCATGGTGGTATTAAAAAGCTCTTCCGCTCCTATGACCACTAAGCGTAAAACAGAACAACGGTTTTATGATAAGCGTGACCAGCTACTCGCTAAAGGTGTAATCGCAGAGCAAGGTGGTCGCTTTGTATTTCAGCGTGATTATTTATTCCCTACGCCAAGCGGTGCGTCATGCTTTTTGTTACTAGGCTCATCTAACGGTTGGGTTGAATGGAAAACAGAACAAGGGGTAACGCTGCACGATCACCAAGGTCGTACGCTAGAGTCTGCCTCTGAGCAAAGTAATACGCACAGCGATATGCAAATCACGAGTAGCGTGGGATAACCCATTAAGGATGATTAAACACAATGACAACGGTTAAATTTCAAGAAGAATTCAGCGCAAAAATACCCGCACTGACATTGTTAACCAACTTGGGTTACACCTTTATTCCACCAAGTGAATGCGAAGCGCTACGTGGCAACACTCTTGCAATTGAAAAGAAAAGCACCCATCAAGTTATTTTACTCCCTGTAATGCGTGCCTTCTTAGCGAAACAGACGTTCTCATTTGCAGGTAAGCAACATACACTATCAGAAGCTGCTATTGATAAAGTCATGCATGAACTAAACCCTGCTATGAACTTAGGTTTAAAAGCAGCTAATGAGAAAATCTACAATGCGCTTATGTATGGCGTGAGCGTTACCGAATTCATAGATGGCAAAAAAGCCTCGCCCACCATTAAACTCATTGATTGGCATAATATTGATAATAACCAATTCCATTTTACTGAAGAGTTAGTGGTTCAAAATGCCGAAGGCACTGGCAATCGCATTCCCGATATTGTGTGCTTTGTGAATGGCTTACCATTAGTAGTGATTGAGGCGAAACGGCCAGATTCAAATAAAGAAGGTAAATCGACCAACGCTGAAGCGATTTCTCAGCACATTCGCAATCAAGGTCAGGCTGAAATTCCTCACTTGTATGCATTTAGCCAATTGCTCTTAGCGATAAATGGGCATGAAGGTCTGTACGCTACCTGCGGCACAATAGATAAGTTTTGGGCGAAGTGGAAAGAGGAGCAAATACTTGAAGCGGAATTTGTCAGGTTAAAAAATCATAAACTTAGCGATGAACAATTAAATAAGCTGTTTAATCATCGCCCTGTCAAAGCGAAAGATGACTACCTTTCATTGCTTGCAGCAGGCGACTTAACTGTTACCGACCAAGATAGGCTTATAGTCAGCTTACTCCGCCCTGAGCGCTTGCTTGATATGACTCGCCTGTTTACCTTGTTTGATAAAAAAGCTGGAAAGATTGTCGCTCGATATCAACAAGTATTTGGCATAAAAGCTCTTATTGAACGAATTAACACGTTTGATGATTCAGGTGCTCGTGAAGGCGGTGTTATTTGGCACACCACAGGTAGCGGTAAGTCTTTTACTATGGTGTTTTTATCCAAAGCACTTATTTGGCTAGAAGAATTGGCGCAATGCCGAGTGATCATAGTGACAGACCGTGTGGACTTGGAAGATCAATTAAGCCGTACCTTTGCATCTGGCGGTGTATTAACTGACCGAGATAAAAAAGATGCAATGGCGACTACAGGTAAGCGTTTAGCTGAACAAATCGGTAAAGGGAATGAGCGAGTTATCTTCTCGATCATTAATAAGTTTGGCTCAGCGATTAAATACAAAGAATGCTACAACGACAGTCCTAATATTATCGTTTTAGTGGATGAAGGCCACCGTAGTCAGAACGGTGAAAATAATATCCGTATGCAGCAGACGCTGCCTAAAGCGGCCTATATTGCTTTTACAGGTACGCCACTGTTAAAAGACGATAAGACCGAAAACAAATTCGGTAAGATCATTCACTCTTACACCATGCAGCAAGCGGTTGAAGATAAAACTGTTACCCCTCTGTTATACGAAGAACGCATTCCAGAGCTGAACGTTAACGATAAAGCTATTGATGCATGGTTTGAACGCAGTACCAGTAAATTAACTGATAAGCAAAAAACGGATTTAAAGAAGAAGTTTTCTCAAAAAGGTCAGATCTACCAAACCGAAGGTCGCATTGAATTAATCGCATACGATATTGCGGACCACTTCCAGAACTTTAAACAGCAGGGCTTAAAAGGTCAGCTAGCTTGTGATTCCAAAGCCTCTGCAATTCGTTATAAGAAGGCATTGGACAAAATTGGTACGGTAACATCCGTTGTGGCGATGTCGGCTCCAGATACTCGTGAGGGTCACGAAGCTGTTGATCAAGAGAGTAAAGATATCGTGCAAAATTGGTGGAAGGCTAATGTTAATAAAATGGATGAAAAAGCCTACACCAAAGCCATTATTGAAGACTACGGCAGAGATGATGGCCCAGATATCATGATCGTTGTAGATAAGCTTCTGACAGGCTTTGACGAGCCAAAGAACACTGTACTTTATATCGATAAGCCTCTAAAAGAGCATAACCTAATACAAGCTATCGCCCGTGTTAACCGACTGCACAGTAAAAAGCAGTTCGGTTACTTAATCGATTACCGAGGCATTTTAAAAGAGCTTGATACCACCATTGAAAAGTATCAAGACCTTGCAGAACGTACCCAAGGCGGCTTTGATATTGATGACCTAAAAGGTTTGTATAACCGAATGGATACGGAATACAAAAAGCTTCCGGGGCTGCACATTGATTTGTGGGCGATATTTGAAGGTGTTAAAAACAAGCAAGATGGTCCAGCACTTCGCCAAGCGTTAGCACCAAAGGTGCAAGATGTCGATGGCAAGCTTGTCGATACCAATCTTAAAAAGCGTGATGACTTTTATTCGGTACTGACCGCATTTTCAAACTGTATGAAAGTAGCATTGCAATCAGCAACCTACTTTGAAGATAAGTCATTAGATAACAAACGTGACTTGTACAAACGTGACCTAAAAGCCTTTGTCGATTTACGTAAACAAGTGCGTGAAGATGCTGACGAAACCATTAATTACGATGAATATGCTGAAGATATTCGCAGCCTTCTAGACAAGCACATTGCTGGTATTGAAGTAAAAGAGCCTGATGGTGCCTATTTAGTTGGTAACTTAGGAAAAGACGTTAAGCCACAGGATATGAGCGATGACGAAGCTCGTAACCAAACGGACAAAATTACAGGCCGAATCACTAAGATGATCGAGCAAGACTTAGCTGATGATCCTTATGCTCAAGAATATTTCTCTAATATGCTTAAAAAGGCGATTGAAGATGCCAAAGCAATGTTTGATGCGCCTGTTAAGCAATACATCCTCTTCGCGGATTTTGAACAGGAAGTAAAAGAGCGACAGATTGTAGATATGCCTGATGAGTTTGTGGATGACTCAGGCAAGTTGAATAAACATGCCCAAGCTTACTTTGGCTTATTCAAGCACCTATTTGATGCTAACTTCTTAAATGAAAAATCATTGGACAATGATAAGTTGGTTGCCTTGGCATTTAGTATTGATGATGTAGTCAATACGGCTGTTGCTGAGTATTCCATTAATCATGCGGAAATTGAAAATGCAATCCACATGAAGTTATTACCTATGTTATTTGCTGATCTTGGCCTTGATAACGCTCAAAAGTTGATTGAAGAAGTGCTCAAGATCACTCGACTAGGCTTAGCAAGGGGCTAAAGAGAGTGAGTAAACAAGTCGTTGCTGCTGAGATCAGAACAACAACCAGTGAGCGAGGTGTTTTTACCTATGGTAACGACACCATTCACTATGATGTTATTCGTAAAACCAAGCCTGCTGATAATGCTAGAAAAACAGCACGCAAGGTAATTATTAAGGTTCACCCTGATCAGCGTGTTGTGGCTACAGTGCCACATGATGCAAGTGATGATGCGATTCAAGATGCTATGCATAAGCGTGCAAGATGGATTTGGCAAAGCATTGATGAATTTGCTAAGCAAAAAACTACGGTCTTACCTAAGCGCTACGTGAGTGGCGAAACCCAGTTTTACTTAGGTAAGCGCTATGTACTCAAGGTAATTGTTGATGCCGTGCAAGTACCTAACGTAAAGCTAAGCCGTGGCAAATTGAACGTCACAATCAAGCATGAAGTAAGTAAAAACATTGATGTTCGGTTGGTGAAAATTAAACCGCTAATCGACAAATGGTATCAACACAAAGCAAAAGCCATTTTCCACGAGCGACTAGCTGAATTACTTCCGAAAGCTACTTGGGTAACAGGCGTTCCATCTTTTCGTGTGATGGCAATGAAAAAGCAATGGGGAAGCTGCTCAACCAAAGGCAACCTGATGCTCAATCCTCACCTTGTTAAAGCGCCTAAAGAATGCATTGATTACGTGATATTACATGAGCTTTGCCATATAGCTGAGCACAATCACAGCGAAAGATTCTGGCGTTTGTTAACCCAAGTAATGCCGAATTGGAAAGAAGTAAAAGCCAAATTAGATGATATGGCGGAAATGTATTTGAATGAGTGATGCGCGGGCAACGCTAAACTAGATTAGACTTTCGAGTCAATTTCTTCACTCATTATTGCAAGGATCTTATCTCTTTTTTCTTTTGGTAATTGATGCAACATAACCACAAAATTGGCCATTTCCTCCGTTTCGCAAAAGAAATAATTAAGCGGCACATCCAGCTCTTCAGCTATTCGTTTTAAAGTTTGTAAATCCGGAGTATGCCTACCTTTTTCATAATGGTTCATACGTCCACTCGCCGAACTGGGCTCAAGACCAATCTTAATTCCCAGCGACTTCTGAGAAAGTTTTGATCGTAGCCGAGCTTCTTTAAGCCTGTATGGCAATGGGTTAATGAATTCCAATGAATATTCATAAGTAAATTTATAATACTTAGATTCTCTAAGTTTTATCCTATCATGTATACTTAGGAATACTAAGTTTAATAATGAGTAACACTCTGTGAATAAGCCATATGCGCAAGATACAAAAGATCTGGCGATTAAAAAAATAATGAACCGTGAACAAAGAGTTCCTGAAGTAGCTAGAGAACTGGGTATTTCCTCAAGCACTCTGTATCGGTGGATAAAGTTAAAAAGGGAGGAGAAAAACAACTCAAAGAGTAAGTTCTTAATGAAAAAGCTGGAATCTAGGTTGGAAGAAATATCTGAGGAGCGAGAAGTATTGTTAAAGGCAGCCTCAATTTTAGCAAGGGAGATCCGCTAATTCTTCAACGTACTCGAAAAGTGATTTACTGAGATGATATTAACGGTAGTTCTTAGCCAAATATAGGTAACAGTTTAGGCGGCGGTTTTTAGGTGGCATTTGCTCGATAAAAACGTAGATGACATTATATAGTATTCACCGCCGTTACGCCCAGCATTACCCATATTTTTAATTTTCACTTCATACAGGTGTGATAACTCGTGCTTGGCTTCTTGAGAGCGAAATTGCAGCTCGTCGACTTTTTCCAGCGCATCACGCAGCGAGTAACCACTTTGAATTTTGTTTTTTATCTCGCCAAAGATTTCACCAATTTTATATTCAATGGTATTGGGGCTTTCTGCCCGTTGCTTAAAACCTTTAAGGTAAGGGAATAATTCGCCGTCGACATATTCCATCAAGTCATCACCGGTTAAAGCATTGTCATGATCAAAGCTGCCATCGACTTTTTTAGGTGCTGCCCACTTGCTCCAGCGGTGCGCTTCGTCAATGATGTAGCTATATTCCTGCTCCATTAATTCAGCTTCTTGCGACTTGGCAAATTCTAAGTCATCCAAATACTTTAAGAACAGCATCCATGATGTTTGCTCTGTATAATCTAGTTCGCTTGAACAGCCAGCGTCCTTGTGAAGTATGTCGTCAATATTTTTAAAAGTTTGTTCAAACATCTATGTCAATAACCCAATTAATTGTTAATACTACTGAGTAACAAAGTTAACTAACTTTGCCCTAAAAATTATCCTTTGAAAAGTAATTAGGTTCACTTTTCAAATAACGAGCGTTCTTGAGGAGGAGGTGCAGTGCTCAGGGATTTATTAAGCGTTGGCCGGCTCACACCAAAATGCTCTGCGACTTCGCTTTTTGTGACGGTAGGGTCAAGTAGCATTGCCTGTGCTTTTTTAATATCTGACGGCGATAGTTTTACCCGACGCCCACCTTTACGACCTCTAGCTCTTGCTGCATCTAAACCTGCTTTTGTTCTTTCGGAAATCAATCGGCGTTCAAATTGTGCAATAGAACCGATCATATTAAACGCTAACTCACCAACGGCAGTCGTGGTGTCAATGCTCTCATTTAGACTTATAAACTTCACCTGCTGCGATTTAAAGCCATCTAAAAGCTCAATTAGGTCTTTTAGACTACGACCAAGCCTATCAAGACGTTCAACCACAACGATATCGCCAGAGCGTAATGTATCGTTCATACGTGCAAGTTCAGGACGGAGCTTTGACTTACTACTTATTTTTTCACGAAATATTCGCTCGCACCCAGCTTCATTCAATGCATCCAATTGCGGATCATCGGATTGTTCATCTGTACTGACCCTTGCATAGCCAATTTTCATAACCACCACCAGAATAAAAGGTACGTTTTATTTACATAGATAACTTTACGAGCTACTTTACATTAAATCAATATTATTTATTAGTTTCGATGAAGCAATGGAGGCGTAAAACAAACGGTCGAAATGGCTTTGCCAGATTTACTTCGACGAGTTCGTAAAGAAAGATCATGATGAAGCCTTGATTCTGATCTTAATACTAGAATTAAGCCTTCATTCTGATCGTACATTTAACTTCTTTTTCAGCTCTAAGTAGAGCTAACGACTAAACAGCAAGGTATAGCTGGCTTTGAATATCGTGCGCCAATTGAACGGTCGAAATGACTTTGTCAGATTTACTTCGACGAGTTCGTAAAGAAAGATCATGATGAAGCCTTGATTCTGATCTTAATACTAGAATTAAGCCTTCATCCTGATCGTATATTTAACTTCTTTATCAGCTCTAAGTAGAGCTAACGGCTAAACAGCAAGGTATAACTGGCTTTGAATATCGTGCGCCAATTAAACGGTCGAAATGACTTTGTCAGATTTACTTCGACGAGTTCGTAAAGAAAGATCATGATGAAGCCTTTATTCTGATCTTAATACTAGAATTAAGCCTTCATTCTGATCGTATATTTAACTTCTTTATCAGCTCTAAGTAGAGCTAACGACTAAACAGCAAGGTATAGCTTGCTTTGAATATCGTGCGCCAATTAAACGGTCGTTTTATATACGCCGCTTTAAACTAATTCCTTTAAGTCCACAACATCTAGAGAGTTTCAATTTGCGGCCTAATTAAGCTTAATCGTCGCGACTTCGTTTACGTTTTCTATCATCTGCTCGTGTTATCTTTGGTAATGGTCGGTTTAAACTTTCAGGATCTACATTACGTGGCAATGCTCTGTCTTTTAGCTCTTCAATGTCAACATTCTCTGGGATTTTTGCGTTCATCTCATCCATGTTGTGCCCCATTTGATAAAGGTTGTACATCCATCTAATAATTTGTTCTCGCATAGCACTAACTTCGCTATGCAGCCTTTTGTTGTTTGTTTCCAACTCGTCTATTCGCTTATATGCGTTTTTTAGCTGATCATCTTCAGTTCCATGATACTTTTGAGGAGCTTCTTTCAACATGGCTTTGCGGGTATTGAATGCGATCTCTATGTCTTTGTAGGCCAACAAAGTATGCCTTGACACTTCTTTTTCTAGCCCTAACTCTCTAGTAATTCGTTCGCACAACAGTTTCCATGTTAGCTTGCCTTTCCACGAGGAAAGCAAAGTAAGTATCGATTTGTGGACATCGTCACTGATAACTATTTTTGGCATTAGCTGAACCCCAAAAGCTGTCTCATACTAATATTAGAGGAAAGTTTATCTTCCTTTTTCTCAGATTGTTTCCCATCAAGATCAGTATTTAGTCCCTTGTCTGCTAAAGCTAAACGAGTTGGTGATGGATCATGCTCCACAGGAATTCTGATGACGGTCCCATCTAATACATTATCATCTGTTTTAGTTTTAATAAGCGTGCGAATATGCGCTAATTTCCAACCCAAATGTGTTACCCAACGATCGGCACCGAATGTGTCATCAGCTGCCTCCTTCAACGCATGGTCTAATTGAGCCGCTATATTTGTTTCTAATAACTCCAACTCCTCAAGGGTTTCTGGTATACCTTTTATACAAACATGTTCTTTGCAGGTCACACACTCCCCAGCTTTAGTACAGGGTGTTCTAGCAAAATCATGAACGCAAAATCCGATACCAGTAAAATCAGCGACACCTTCTCGATCAACTCCAATAGATTTTAACGGCACGGGTAACCTTGCTTTTCGCAACACTAATGCACTAGGGCTGTCTTCATAGCTCGCTACCATGAGTTCTGTTTTTAGAAGATCCTTTTGTTCAAGGGTTCTCAAATCATATGCAACGTTCTGCGTTAAATCGGCCCTACCAGACCATTGCGCAATTTTCCAGTCATCAACACCACCTATTTTTGCATGAGTATTTAACCAAACTCGGAACTGATGAGTCGTTAATGATAACGGCTTGCCATTTTCATTGATCATTTCAAATCGCTCCCAAAGATTACTCATTTTTTTATCTTTTCGAGTAGTCTGAACGTTAAATGTATCAACGGAAGGCATCACCCAACTAAAATCCTTCGTTGCCGAAGCTGGTTTAAGTTCAAGGTCTCGAATAAGTAAAAGGTTTTCCCAAATAGGCCTGTCACTTTTAGGGTTATTTGGCCATCCCTTTTTCTTGTACTTCTCGTGCACAAGTGAATTCAGGCGTCGATAGGTTAAACTATTATCTTCTAAAAGCTGATTAATCCATTTTGTGGGGGTGTTTAACTTATCTTTATCAGTATGATGCAATGATCCAACTACATTCATTGCATAAGCAAACTCACTATGTGACAGCTGCGCATCCTCTAAATGCTTCGGCGCTGTCTTGCAGTGTTTGTGACGAAAGAAAGTTTCTGGATGATCATGCGCCCACTTTGCAGCCTTTCTAGCGGGTTCGCTTATATCAGTTAATCTCTTAAAAGCTGACTTGACAGTGTCTAACATTAACGATGGCACACCCTTGCGGTGATCACGGTACTCTTTAGAACCGAACCAAACTACATACCAATCACCCTCATCGCCTTGCTGAAGTGAATGAATGGTAAGCCCTCCAAGTTCATTAAATCTGGCGGGCGCAAAACAAAGTAAGACTAATGCACTTGTATAGTATTTATCTGCAACAGTTTTAGCTCTAGCGAAGCAATCGGCTAAACAGAGCATTTCATGCATTGAGGGACAGCGTTCTTCTCGAAACTTATCGCCTTCCTCCCCTAATTGCTCTGATGTATTGGCAGGTTTCTTGAATGGACTCTTGTATATTGGCAACGTTAGCAAAATTTTATTTTTTAAAAGCCAGGTTACAAGTGCTTGTAGCTTGCCGCCAAGATGATATTTACGCATTGGAACAACATTATCGTCTCTAATTTTTTGCTCAACGCCCTTAATCGTTTGGTTATTAACATTCAGTATGCATGGTGGCAAATCGACATATTGTTCTTGCAGTACTTGATACAGTTTACGAAGCGTTGCAATCCACAAATGGGCGGAAGAGATCTCCTTGATAGTCATCTGCTGCCTTATAAACGCTTTAGCAAAGGTCATAAAGGGCTTATCAAATGGTTCAATTGACGCATAGTTACCCGCTTGAAAGCCAAAAACGAGTGTTTGTCCTTTGTTAGGCTTCCATTTTTCAACGTCCCACCCTTGGTCTTGATAAATCGTCAAGTCGTCCTTTGCAAACCTTACAAATTCTTCAAGGTTCTTCTTACCATCCTGCTGTTGTTTGGCTTCCCAAATCTTGATTACATTACTCATCACCGACTACTCCGTTTGGTTCAACTTCGGCGCAGAGTTGTATAACTTCGGTGATAGCTAGCACAAGTCTATCAGTCGATTGAATAACAAATTTACTAGCCCCTCTCTCGCTAAGCCTTTTACGTTCTTCTAACACTCCATTCAACATAACTTGATGGCGACCAGTAATCCAAGGCTGGAACTTTACACATGTGTAGCATGCTCTACCGCCTTTCGCGCAAAAACCATAAGTACCGCAGTTGCCAACGCCACCTCCTTCTTGATTGCGAATGCGTGAGTGAGGATCATTTGCCCTCAGCGCTTCGGCCTCATTTGCAATCAGTGTCCCTGCAAATGCTTGAGCTAATGGCGCTAATACTGGCGCAAGTGCCTCGTTTATCTCCTCGGTCAGTTCCTTAACGTTCTCGGTATAAACTTTCACATTTTGAATGTCGCCGTGCCCTAATATTTTAGCAATTGCGAAAGCACTAAGCCCTCTGCGAGCTGCATTTGTTCCCATTGTGTAGCGAAATCGTCTTGCTGTTAAGTGGACAAACTCTCCAT
The DNA here is from genome assembly GCF_002310795.1 of Pseudoalteromonas issachenkonii. Classification (NCBI taxonomy): domain Bacteria; kingdom Pseudomonadati; phylum Pseudomonadota; class Gammaproteobacteria; order Alteromonadales; family Pseudoalteromonadaceae; genus Pseudoalteromonas; species Pseudoalteromonas issachenkonii. The sequence goes on along the minus strand of NZ_CP011030.1, from coordinate 360,446 downwards.
CTAAACGCTCAGATTTGGCCATGCATTTTTTGCTAATTTGAAATAGAATTTTTGTAGCACCATTTCGTGGCAAGTGAATTGCATCTGGGGTTTTGTTCATTACTTCAATAAGTTCGCTTACAGAGGATAGGTTTTTAATTGCTTTTGGAAAACCGAACAATGGCATCTTTGCTCTTAGCTCTTCTGGCAGTTTGCCTAGTTGCGCCTCTATCATTTCCAAAGTTCGACTAGCTTGATTACTAAACAATAGCGCCAGATCTTCATCAATATCACATTCTTTCATTACCTCCCTAAAGTTTGTAGATCCGTTCTTTTTGGCTTGCGGAAGGTTTAACTTGTACTCTGTGGTACCATTTTTCGATATTTTTATTAGGTCGCCAGCTATGAGCTGACAAAACTGAGTTGGCCTAGCACCTAGGTACACATTTAACAAAAGCCATGTGTAATCACGAAGCGACATCCGATCGTCAAAAAAGGCATTCACTCCCCAAAAAAGTATCGCTTGTTGTTCTTGCAAACTGTATGCGCCAGTGTGGGGACAACCTTTGGCAACTGGGACACCTTTCTCCATACCTTTTAATGTTATTTGCTCTAGCCAAGGTGCGAGTTTATCGTCAATGCCATTAATTTCTTTATCATGCCAATTCAGCAAAAAGGCTCTTATCGCGCCGAGTTTATATTCGTTGGTGGAATCTAGCTGTCCTAAATAGTTTTGGACTGTGCTGAGGTCTAAGACGGCGCTTTTAGTTTTGCGAAGCATCGCGAGTATTTCATTAAAAATAATCGAACAGCTGCTTGCTGATAATTCACATGCATAGTCTGCCATTTGCTCTTTGTAACCAACTACAAAGCTCAAAACACACTCGTTAGGAAGAAGCCCCCAGTTTAGAGTGATCGAGGTGTCAAGTTTCCAAGTCCTCTGGGTTACATCAAAGTCGTATCCCATCTTACTCGTTCTTTTTTTTTCTTCGGCGAGGGGGAAGCTAACCTTTTTGTCTAGCATTTACTATGTCCTTAACTGTTGCGCTTGTTTCATGCATCATTTGCTTGTGGATTTTGTTTGCGATCTTCGTAACACGCCGATCCAAATAAGGTCGAGCACTTTTAGGATCTGAGTGTCCCATAAGTCTCATCCGAGTATCGATCTCGTGCCCATCTTTAATTATCTGTTGACGCAAGCGTTTTACTGTCTCGACCTCACCTCGCGACTCAGCCTCTTGAATTTGCTGTGATATTTTTGAGTTATGTTCATCAATGCGATCTGAAAAGCGTTCGTTGAAATAGATTCGGAAGCCTCTACGTTGAATATTTGTAAAGCTTTCATCTACGCGTTTTAGTGGCGTTATTACTCCCGAGGAAAAGTTTTTGTCACTCATCGCAGAACCAGAGCTTTCACCCTTATGGGATACAAAAATGTATGGATGGCTCTTAGCTAATTTATAAGCTGGTCTAACTTTTCTGATGTAATACTCAAGATCTGTGTATAAGGCCGGGGGAATTTCAATATCGCGTTCCTGTGTTTTAAGAGTTGGCTGGACTTTTCTAGGATCACTTGGGTCGTCATGCCGCCTTTTGAACTTCAACTGCGGGATCTCTATGTCATGATTAATGTCGTCGAGTGTTAATGACAAAACTTCTGATGGCCGACAGCCAGTCCAGTATAAGACCTCGAGTAACAGATAGTTACGCAATCGTGTATCAAAATTTTTAAATGGATTGTCAGGGTGATCAGTTCTTATTACTTGTCGAAATTTTTCAAAAACAGCGGCCTCTGCATGCGTTACCTTTGAGAGGTTGCTCAGTCCTTTTGGGTAGTGGCTTTTGAAAAGCGCCTCCATCTTATCGATTCGCTCCACTAAGTCACTAGCATTGGGTTTAAATTTGCAAATTTCCCAAGCACAAAACTTTAAATATCGATTAATGCCTGTCATACGCTGATGTTGATAATTTTTATCAACAACACTGAGCGGTGATTCGGATCTAGCGAGACGTGTAAAGTGAACTACTTTTTCAGTTTTGCGATTTTGTTGCTTAGCTGACAATCGACAAAAATTCTTGATGGACTGTATAGTTTCTTTATCTAGGAGTTTTTGTCTACGGAATTCTGCGAGTAGGTTTCTCCCTGTAGAGTGCTGCCATTTATGCAAAAGGACAATGTTGTATAACTCTTTTTTTATCGTGTTTTGCTTACCGTCTGCACGCAGTTCTACTGTAACGTAAAGCGTTGACCAGAAATCGACTGTTCCGTCATCGTGAATGATAAGAGGCCTTCGCTCTCCATCTGAAAGTATTTCGTCTGTAACTCGCATCGACCACTCCTATACCATACAAAATTTATATTAGCATAACTTAGTCGATTGGCAACTTTTTAATATACAAAAAAAATCCCATTTTTCATTATAAAAATAGCGAAAGCTAATATTTATAAGGAGCTATGGGATTCTTAACTATTTTAAATCTACAAAAACAGTTTTATCAGAAATTAGAACGGGATATCGTCATCAAAGTCGATTGTTGGTTCCATAGGGTTTGATGCGCCACCTTGCGGTGCATTTTGTGGCTTAGGTGCAAACCCGCCTTGCTGTTGTGGTGCACTATTTTGTTGTGGTGCAAAACCACCTTGCTGCTGTGGCTGGTATTGGTTGTTTTGCTGCGGTGCTGGCTGCTGAGCAGGTGCAGATTGCTGCTGTGGAGCATAACTGCCTTGCTGGCTATTTTGGCCTTGGTTATTTTGACCATAACCACCGCTTTGTTGCCCGCCTTGGTTTCCTTGATAGCCACTAATTTGTTGACCACCTTGGTTACCTTGATAGCCACCACTTTGTTGGTCGCCACCGCGTGCACCTAGCATTTGCATTTGACCCGTAAAGCCATCGACAACGATTTCTGTGGTGTATTTTTCTTGGCCTTGTTGATCAGTCCATTTACGGGTTTGAAGTTTACCTTCTACGTAAATTTGTGATCCCTTGCGGCAGTATTCACCCACAATTTCAGCTAACTTGCCAAAAAATACCACACGGTGCCACTCAGTTTTATCAACCATTTGGCCAGTGTTTTTATCTTTATAGCTATCTGAAGTTGCTAAGGTAATATTTGCTACACCATTACCATTAGGCATGTAACGAACTTCAGGATCTTGCCCTAAATTACCAACCAAAATTACTTTGTTCACACCGCGTGCCATGGAACCATCTCCTATAAACGTTAGATTAAACCAGCCACTCTTCGGGCTTGGTCTAGGTCAAATTCTTTATCATTAATCTTTAAGTAGCTACGACTTTCATCGCGAACTACGGTTGCTTCTATTACGCCGGGTAAAGCAACTAACTGAGAAGCCAGTGTTTGTGCCTGCTCTTCAGAATCTAATTGGGTCATTAAACTAATAACTTTGCTTTTCGGTGGGACTTGCATTTTCCACGCAATAATAAGCCATATTACCCCAACAAGTGCCGCCGCCGCAAACACAGCTTGCGTACTAGTTGTTTGTGCTACATACCCGCCAAGCATGCCGCCTAAAAAAGCGCCTAAAAACTGGCTCGATGAATACCCCCCCATGGCTGAGCCTTTTTGGCTTGCTGGAGCAATACGCGACACAAGAGCCGGCATAGTGGCTTCTAAAAAGTTAAACGCAACAAAATATAACAGCATACAAACCGCAATACCAACAACGCTGTTTGCCCACATAGACATACTTAACATGCTGACTATTAAAACCATAACAGAACCAATAAAGGCTTGTTTTTCTTTCTCTTTTTTAATTGCCACTATCATCACGGGCACCATTAAAAAAAACGCCAAAAATAAAACCGGAATATAAAGCTGCCAATGGTTTTCGGCTACTAAGCCATCTTTAATTAATTGGCTTGGTAATACTACAAAAATAGTCGTTAATGTTAGATGCAGCAATAATACGCCTGCATTTAAACGTGCCAGCTGTGGGTGTTTAATCAATTTTTTGATGTCACTAAAACTGGCAAGCGTATCGCCTTTAGGGGCTTTATTTATTGCACTGGGAACGAGCATAGTGACTATAAAAATACCACACACAGCCAAAATAGCCGTTAGCCAAAATACGCCTGCAATGCCCCATGAAGCTGCCACTATCGGCCCTAATAACATCGCAAACGCAAAGCTCATGCCGATGCTCATGCCAATCACCGCCATAACTTTGGGGCGCTGTTCATCACGGCTTAAATCTGATGCAAACGCTAATAATGCGCTGGCTATAGCTCCCATGCCTTGTAACGCACGCCCTACCGTCACCATTTGAATAGACTCTGCCAAAGCGGCAATTACCGAACCTAAAGCAAACACCGCCAAACCACCGACTATGACTTTTTTACGACCTATTTTATCGGAAAGTCTCCCCATTGGGATTTGTAATACGGCCTGAGTTAAACCATACGCACCAATTGCAAAACCAATCCAGATAGGTGAAAAGCCTTCAAGCTCTTGACCATAAATAGCTAAAACAGGCATCAGCATAAACAAGCCGAGCATTCTAAATGCAAACACACTCGCTAACGATACGGCAGCGCGTTTTTCTCGTGAATTAAGTGAAGATGCGGTCATTATATGCGTGATCTTACTGTGTTAAAAAATTAGGCAAGGATTCTATCACAAGCTTGGCAATAATTAATCGTCTATAACTAAGGATTTTTTCGATGATCAAGGATTAATATTGCAGCGTATTATGCGATACTGAACAAATAATTTTGGCAATAAACGAGATAGCATGGAAAACATTGAAGTCCGAGGCGCCCGCACGCACAATTTAAAAGACATCAGCCTAACCATCCCACGTGATAAACTAATTGTTATTACTGGCTTATCTGGTTCAGGAAAGTCATCACTTGCATTTGATACGCTGTATGCAGAAGGGCAACGCCGGTATGTTGAATCACTCTCTGCTTATGCAAGGCAGTTTTTGTCATTAATGGAAAAGCCCGATGTAGATCATATTGAAGGCCTTTCTCCTGCTATTTCTATAGAACAAAAATCAACCTCGCATAACCCACGTTCAACCGTGGGAACTATTACTGAAATCTACGATTATTTACGCTTGATGTTTGCACGCGTTGGCGAACCTCGCTGTCCGACTCATGATTTACCGCTCGCGGCGCAAACAATCAGCCAAATGGTCGATACCGCACTGGCGCTGCCTGAAGGCACAAAGTTAATGCTCTTGGCGCCTGTTGTTAAAGACCGTAAAGGCGAACATGTAAAGCTATTAGAGCAGCTTGCAAGCCAAGGCTACATTCGCGCACGTATTGATGGCGAAGTGTGCGACCTATCTGATCCACCACCACTAGATCTACATAAAAAGCACACAATTGAAGTCGTGGTTGATCGCTTTAAAGTCAAAGACGGCCAGCAACAACGTCTCGCGGAATCATTCGAAACAGCACTTGAAATGTCAGGCGGCGTTGCCAACATTGCGTTTATGGACGATAGCAATGCTGAAGAAATGCTGTTTTCAGCAAATTTTGCCTGTCCAACCTGTGGCTATGCGATGACAGAGCTTGAACCGCGTCTATTTTCGTTCAACAACCCAGCCGGGGCTTGTCAAAGCTGTGACGGTTTAGGTGTAAGGCAATACTTTGACCCTAATCGCGTGGTTCATAACCCTGAGATAAGTTTAGCTGGCGGTGCAATTAAAGGTTGGGACAAACGCAGCTTTTACTACTATCAAATGTTGCAAGCAGTTGCACAACATTACGACTTTGATTTAGATGTGCCTTATCAGGAACTAGCTAAAGAACATAAGAAAATTATTCTAGATGGCTCGGGTGATACTAAAATTGCATTTAATTACCGTAATGACCGCGGTGATTTAATTACACGTAATCATGTATTTGAAGGCGTGTTAAATAATATGAACCGCCGCTACCGCGAAACTGAATCAAACTCTGTGCGTGAAGAGCTAGCTAAGTATCAAACTAGTCAAGCGTGCCCTAGTTGTAAAGGTTCGCGCCTTCGCCAAGAAGCACGTAACGTATTTATTGGTCAAACTAACTTACCAACCATCACACATATGAGTATTGGTGAGGCAATGAGCTTTTTTGAAGGCTTGCATTTGACTGGGCAAAAAGGCCAAATTGCGGAGAAGATTTTAAAAGAAATTCGCGATCGTTTATCTTTCTTAATAAATGTTGGCCTAAATTACTTATCACTTGAGCGCAGCGCCGACACGCTCTCTGGCGGTGAAGCACAGCGTATTCGTTTAGCGAGTCAAATTGGCGCTGGATTAGTAGGTGTAATGTATGTTTTAGATGAACCATCTATTGGTTTACACCAACGTGATAACGACCGTTTATTAAAAACCTTAGTGCATTTACGTGATTTAGGTAACACCGTTATTGTTGTAGAGCATGATGAAGACGCGATCCGCGCGGCAGATCATATTATTGATATTGGTCCGGGTGCTGGTGTCCATGGCGGCCATGTTATTGCTCAAGGTACACGCGATGATATTTTAGCGAGCAAAGACTCGGTTACCGGTCAGTTTTTATCGGGGGTGCGTAAAATTGAAGTACCTAAAGAGCGCCATGCTACTAACGATAAATGGTTAGAGCTGTTTGGCGCTACCGGTAATAACTTAAAAAATGTTGATTTAAAAATACCCTTTGGCTTAATGACCTGTATTACCGGTGTATCGGGCTCAGGTAAATCTACACTCATTAACGACACCTTATTTAAACTCGCTCACACTGAGCTTAATGGCGCCACAACTGCAGAAGCGGCCCCTTACAAGTCAATTGCAGGCCTTGAGCACTTTGATAAAGTGATTGATATTGACCAAAGTCCTATTGGCCGCACACCGCGTTCAAATCCTGCAACTTATACCGGTATTTTCACCGGTATTCGTGAACTGTTTGCGGGTACTCAAGAAGCCCGTTCACGTGGTTACAAAGTAGGTCGCTTTAGCTTTAATGTTAAAGGTGGGCGTTGTGAGGCATGCCAAGGTGATGGCGTTATTAAAGTAGAAATGCACTTTTTACCTGACGTATATGTGCCGTGTGATGTATGTAAAGGTAAACGTTATAACCGCGAAACCTTAGAAGTACAATATAAAGGCAAAAACATCAACCAAGTGCTCGATATGACCGTTGAAGATGCCCATGACTACTTTGATAAAATACCGGCCATAGCACGCAAACTTAAAACCCTAATGGATGTTGGACTTTCTTATATCCGCTTAGGCCAAGCCGCTACAACACTTTCTGGTGGTGAAGCACAGCGAATTAAGTTAGCACGTGAGCTTTCTAAGCGTGATACCGGTAAAACGCTATACATATTAGATGAGCCAACAACAGGCCTGCACTTTGCAGATATAGAGCAGTTATTAGTAGTACTGCATCGTCTGCGCGATCATGGCAATACCATTGTAGTGATTGAGCACAATTTAGATGTCATCAAAACAGCCGACTGGATCGTTGATTTAGGCCCTGAAGGTGGTGCTGGCGGCGGTGAAATACTGATTGCAGGTACACCAGAAGAAGTGGCTGAATGCCAGCGCTCTCATACTGGGCACTACTTAAAACCGTTATTAAATAAATAACGGTAATACGCTTTAGATAAGGAAAGTCGGTGTTAAGGTATTTAAAAATTGCAAAATGGCGTGCTAATAAGCAGTTTAAGCAACAGCAAAAAAGCTGGCAACCACACCAAGTTAAACTGCTTAGCCATATAAAAAGCATATGGTTTAACCTTAACACCGCGCAAAAACTTTATCTGCTTGCGTTTATAACTCTAGCCATTTTTAAGATAACGTGGCTATGTGCCACTATTACTATTATTGCGCTGATCATAGAATTTTGGCCTAAGTTTAATCAACTATGGAATTCACTCGCCGGTAAAGCACTTATTTTGGTATTTTATGCCAGTATTGCTAACTTTGTTTTAGCAAGTGCTAGTGGCATTGTAAATGAAGTCACTCAGGTATCAGCTAATCACTTTAATTACACTCATAACTTTGCCACTTTATTATATTTACCGCCTTGGACACTAGGAATAACTCTGGCAACACTGCTCGGCTTACAACTTATTTTGCCTTTTTACATCATAGTGTTATTACTAATCAAGCCATTTGGATCTGATCGCATAAAGTTTATTAGCCAAAGCTACTCACCACTTCTAACTGCATTAACCCGCTTTTTTTTAGCGACGGTAGTGTTTGTAAGTCTGATTGCATTTATTGATGAAAAACCGCCTGAAAAAGTATTAAACGATATAGTAAATAGCTTTGAAAATAGCCAATCGCTCGCAAATAAATCCCCCGCTGAGCAAGAGCAAGCCATAGAAAAATTGAGTGAGCAAATAGAGAAAAAACTCCCCTCTTCAGACAATGACGGCGCTCAGACAAAAACATTTGGTATTCGCTTAGAAGGCGAAGATGAGAACACTCAAACGGTTAGGCAGTTTTTAGATACTAAAGGCTACTTTGAACGTAGTAAGCGCTTAATTGCCATGTTTGCCTATAGTTATGAAGCAGACAGTTATTCACGTTGTAAGAAATCAACAGAGAGTAAGTCAATCGAGCTCAATGATTACGAAATTATTGAAATAACGCCTGATCAAAGCATGCCTTACGGTTATCAATTTATAGTTAGAGCCTGTGAGTCTGCCGGTATTTCTGCTACAAAACATTAAAATATAAAAAATGCCGCTAAATTAGCGGCATTTTTGTATCTGCAAATAAACGCGCTTATGGGCGTGGAATAAACCCAACCGCATCATAAACTGCTTTTAATGTAGTTTCTGCACGCGCGCTGGCTTTTTCGGCATAATGAATAGCGCTATTCGCCCCAACTAATTTGTACTATTTGCATATCTTTATACTTAGATCCCGTAAACAATATTTCATTGCTTTCGTTTACCTCAAAACCAATAGGTCGAAAGTCCACGTGTGTATCTTGTATGGTTTGATCTTGTAAATTTAGCCTAGCGATTCTAGAAATAGAATCTGAATAATAGAAATAGTTTTTGCTAATGCCATATGCAACTGACTTTTTGGCATTTTTAGGTAATTCCCAGCTTTGCCTATCTGAAAGGCGAATTAATTGATTATCATTAGTTACGTATCCGTTACCTTTACTATCTGAAATGAGTTTATTCGCTTTTATTCCTTCTATCACGCGTGTATCGCGGGTGAGTAAATTAAATTCTGCCAATATATTTTTTGAACCAAGTCGCTTAATATAAATAATGCTTTCGTTATTTTTTGACCAAATATAGCTTATTATTTTATGCTTATTAAATTCTTCTAACGGATAAAATTTTTGAGCGTTTACGTCATAAAGTGAATAGCTTTTATTTTTTATGAACATTATGCGCTGCTTATTGGGAGAAGCTCTGAGCATTCCTAATGCAAAAATCGAAGGGGCATCATCATAATTAAAAAAGCTAAGTTGCTTTGTAAAACCATTTTGAGAGAGCCATAATTGACTGCTGCCAGAACGCTCAGATACGAAAACATGCGCAGGCCCTTCTTTATTAACTATTTCAATAATGTTGTAGTCGTCTTTATCACTTTTATAGAGTGTTTCATACTTAGGTGTATCGCCAAAAGGGTCTGTTGCTTTAATTAGCGAGTATGATTGGGTTTTATTCTCTGAATAAAAAAGACTATTGGCAGAGTGAACCGCTATATAATAAGGATTTATCTTTGGGGTTACTGTTAGCGTATGTTTAACAATGTTTTTTTCATCAAACATAATGGTTGAAAGCTCAGAACCTTCAAATACAATCACGCCTTTATCGTCAGCAAGCCAATCAAATGCAAAGCTAATCGTGCTTTTTTCTGCTTTAAATAACCGCTTGGTTTCATGGGTCTCAAAGTTATAACTAAATACAGAAAAAGGCTTACCCTTTTGACTAAGTATATATGCTATTTTATTACCAGAATGAGATAAACGCGGCATGATTACGCCATACATTACCCCTGGTGGTGGGATCACTATGAATTCTTTTTTAAGTTCTAAATCAAATTTATATAAACCTGAACCTTCATGCTCATTTTTATATTCGGTGTAATAAATATGTTCACCACTTTCGTCTACTTGCGCATAACCTGTATATCTAAGGTCACACTTTTTAATAGAGGTAGCCTCCCCAATAACAGGAAACTGGCTTAAATCAACAAGTACCATTTCGCACTTTTGCTGCTTTAAATTGGTAGCTTGTAATAGCACTGAGTGCTGGTTTAACTGCCATGATAAAATAGACACCTGAAAGCCTGGATAGGTAATTTCAATCTCTCGCTGATCTGAAAGACGCTTAACAAATGCATGCATTACGTCATTTTCAGGTTCTATATTAGTGTAAGCTAAAAACTGTTTATCAGAAGATACCTCGGGGTGAACCTCGCTGCCAATATTCCACGTACTTGCTACCTTATTTACCGTGATCTGTTTAATCTTTTCGCTAGAAGGTGCATTAATAAAAAACAACCCAAACCATACTAAAAAGCATATAAAAATAATGACGACTAAAGAATAGATCAAAAACTTTTTACTATTCGTTCTTTGAACCGGTTGAGAAGTAGTTGCAGTCACTACCTCTTCATTTTTTGCAGAAATATCCGGTGAGTCAGGCAAAAAGTTTGCAGGCTCTTCAAAAACGCTTGCTTGCGTTAAGCGCTCTGGTATGACGGTTAGACTGTACCCTTTACGGTAATGCGTTTTCAAAAGCGGCGCTTTTTCAATGGGGTGAGCAAGCTGCTTTCTTAACTCTGAAATAGCACGATTAATGGCATTGTCGTCTACAAAGCTTTGCTGCCACACACTCTCTATTAGCGCTTGACGGGAAACGATTTGTTGAGGCTTATCTATAAAATACAGTAATAGCTTTACTAAAAGTGGGTCTAATTCCCTTTCCATGTTGTTTGAAGTAATCACACAGCGATTACTAATAAATTGCCAAGGTCCGATTTGATAATTCATAGTGTTTACGTATTTTTATTTTTCACTAACCCTATCACAGGTACACTTTTTAATATAGTTAGGTGAATTAGAAACCTTATTTCTGCAGATAAGGTTTAAGGCTAACACTTTAATTTAAAACAATAAAAACAATAAAAATTCTTATAAATAAATCACTCACAACTAGATAAGCGACTCTCGGTAAATTCAGCGATATTCTTTAAAACGTCATCAACAAGCAGCTTACTGAACACGACTTTTAAATGTTAATTAAGCTGACTTTTAAACATAAAAAAGGTTTCATTATGAATAACGCAACTAAAAAAGTATTACCCGTAATTATATTAGCAACAGTATTTAGTACAGCCTCTGCAGTTGCTACAGAAAGCAAAAGCAACACGCTATTAGCTAATTCAGGGCAATGTGCAGCCGGTGAAATAGTCACCAATAGCAATCAAATAATTTATGCTACAAACACCGATTCACTCATTAAGCATGAAGTAAACACTGAAACATTATTTACTAGTATAGAGAATCAAATAACGGCCGACTTTGAATCTTCTATAAACAAGATGAACGCAAAAATTGATAGCAACCTTTCGAAAATAACGTCATCACTAACAACTTATATAAGCACTATTTTAACCAATCAATAATAAATAAAATTTCATTAAGGAAGTGTTATGAACGCATTTACTAAAAAAGTATTTTCAGCAACTGTATTATTGAGTAGCTGCTTATTAGCAACGACTGTGCAAGCACAAAGCTCAGTGTGGCAGGTAAGCAAAGGAAATGACTCATTATTTATTGGCGGCACAGTACACATTTTACCGAAATCAGAAATGCCTCTACCAGTGGAGTTTAACCACGCCTATCAACAAGCAGATACTATTGTATTAGAAGCACCAATACCTGATCCTAGCGATGCACAAGCACAAATGAAAATGTTGAGCGCACTATCCTATAAAAATAATGAAACATTGAGCCAAAAGCTAACTCCAGAGGTAAAGCTCGCATTAGAAAACAAGCTGGCTGAATTTGGTGCAAATCTGACTAAATTAGATAACTTTCGCCCAGCAATGGTTAGTATTGTGCTGATGTCGATGGAGTTGCAAAAACAAAATTTAATGGGTGAAGGCGTTGACGCTTACTTTACTAAAAAAGCGACATTAGATAATAAAGAACAACAACACTTAGAGACGATGGCATTTCAGTTAGAGTTATTTAAGACTATGGGTGAACATAACGAAAATGACTTTATCAAAAATAATTTAGCTGGGTTTGATAATTACGGTGTGATGTTTAAAAAATTACTCTCAGCTTGGCGTGAGGGTGATACACAATCGCTCTATACAGTAGCACTTGAACCGATGCAAAAAAATGATCCTGCAACTTATAAACAATTAATGACCGATAGAAACAATAACTGGCTAGTTAAAGTAGAACAAATGTTTAAAAACGATAAAAGTGAATTTGTACTTGTGGGCGCAGGACACCTCGCCGGAGAAGATAGCTTACTGACATTACTTGAGAATAAAGGCTACCAAGTATCTTTAGTTGATATTAACAATACAACTTCCAAAACAACTGCTGAGGCCGATTGATGGATAAAACAGACAAGCAAGCAATGTCACTTCTATTTATATTTGGCTTTTTAATGTTAATCAGCGTGATATAAAAAATGCCGCTAAATTAGCGGCATTTTTGTATCTGCAAATAAACAAGCTTATGGGCGTGGAATAAATCCAACCGCATCATAAACTGCTTTTAATGTTTTCTCAGCACGGGCACTGGCTTTCTCGGCCCCCATTTTCATGATGTTATTTAATAATGTTTGGTCTTCACGTATTTCTTTAAAGCGAGCCTGAATTGGCTCTATCATGCTGACAACAGCTGCTGCGGTATCTTTTTTCAAGTGGCCATACATTTTATCTTCGTATTCAGGTACTAACTCTTCGATTGGACGCTTAGTTGCAACACTTAATAACGTAAGTAAGTTAGAAACGCCTGGTTTTTCACTTCGATCAAAATAAATGCGTGCTTGCTCGTCTGAATCAGTAACCGCTTTTTTAAGCTTTTTCTCAATCTTTTTAGGCTCGTCTAACATCATAATAAAGCCATTGGGGTTTTCATCAGACTTAGACATTTTTTTCAGTGGATCTTGTAGGCTCATTACTCGCGCACCAAACTCAGGAATATAAGGTTCTGGCAGCGTAAAAATCTCGCCGTATACATTGTTAAAACGATTAGCAATATCACGCGTTAACTCAAGGTGCTGCTTTTGATCTTCGCCAACAGGCACTTTATCAGCTTGGTATAATAAAATGTCAGCTGCTTGCAAAGCTGGATAAGCAAATAAACCCACATTAATATTATTAGCATGCGTTGCCGACTTATCTTTAAACTGGGTCATGCGATTAAGCTCGCCCATTTGCGCATAACAGTTTAATACCCAGCCAAGTTGCGCATGCTCAGGTACCTGAGATTGTACAAATAACGCCGCTTTTTCTGGGTTAATACCGCATGCCGTATATAACGCAACGCCATCGAGTACACGATCACGCAATAATTCAGGGTCTTGGCGTACGGTAATTGCATGCAAGTCTGCAAGCATAAAGTAGCTATCATATTCTTCCTGTAGCTTAACCCACTGGTTAATAGCGCCAACATAGTTGCCTATTGTCATACCACCGGTTGGCTGCATGCCACTTAATACTACTGGTTTACTCATGATTTTCCTTTATTTTTACTTAATTAAAAATGCTTAACGCTGTGTTAGTGTCGGTATTATAGCTAAGAAGTTATCGCATAGGTACTGCGGATTATAATCCGCTAACTGCTCTCCCTGGTGATACCCATAAGTAAGCGCTATCACGTCAATGTTAGCGGCTTGCGCTGCGAGTATGTCACTCTTTGAATCACCAATCATAATCGCTTTATCAGGCGTTATATTTAATGCATCGCAAGCAAATAATAGCGGCTCAGGTGACGGTTTTTTTGCCATGTCGTCACCGCAAACAATCACTTCAAAATGACTGCGAATAGCGAGCTTATCTAAAAGCATTTCAGTAAAGCGGCGTGCTTTATTAGTAATAAGTGCTTTAGGCATACCACTGAGAGCAGCAAGACCAGTTTCAACATGCTGATATAACACACTGTATTCACCGACCTGCTCACTGTAATGTTGATAAAACAGATTGATAGCTCGTTCGCTTAAAGCCTCATCGAGGTGCTCACTAATTTGCATATCGCCGCAAAGGGCTCGTTTCACTAACACCTCAATGCCATTACCTACCCAGCTTTCAACTAATCGCTGACTGACAATTGGAAACGCTAAATCGGTAAGTGTTAAATTTAAAGCCATATACAAGTCGTATACGCTATCAACTAGGGTGCCGTCTAAGTCAAAAAACGCTGCATCATATTTCATTATTTAACACTTTCTAATTGCTGACGCATCTCATCAATCACTGTTTTATAATCAGCCTGATTAAAAATAGCTGAGCCTGCAACAAACATATCGGCACCCGCTTCAGCCGCCGCGGCTATGTTATCTACTTTAATACCACCATCTACTTCTAAACGAATATCACGTCCAGATTCAACAATGCGTTGTTTTGCCTCTCGCAGTTTCTCGAGTGTTTGTGGAATAAAACTTTGCCCACCAAACCCAGGATTTACAGACATTAATAAGATCACATCTACTTTATCCATTACGTGATCGAGGTAACTTAAACTTGTTGCAGGGTTGAACACTAAGCCTGCTTGACAACCTTCATCTTTTATCAATTGCAAAGTACGGTCAATATGCTCGCTCGCCTCTGGATGGAAGGTAATAATTGATGCACCCGCCTCGGCAAATTGTGGAATTAAGCTATCTACCGGTTTTACCATTAAATGCACATCAATCGGGGCTTTAATCCCGTAGTCGCGAAGTGCTTTACATACCATTGGGCCAATCGTTAAGTTAGGTACATAATGGTTATCCATTACATCAAAATGAACGACATCAGCACCTGCGGCTAACACTTTGTCGACATCTTCGCCTAATCGTGCAAAGTCTGCAGATAATATTGAGGGCGCTATTAAGTATTTTTGTTCACAGTTGAGCATCGCTAATCCGTTAATGAATAATTTATGCCGTTAATGTAACTTAATTAGCGAAGTTACCCAAGTAGCACCTTTAAAAATAGCGCCAAATAAGTAATGTTAAAGCCTTATTTGCGGCTATTCATGAAAAAGAATAACCTGCTGAGGATGTAGGCTTTATAATTAAAAAAAGAATCAGTTTTTAAGCGGGTGTCACTCAGTATTTAAAACACAATACAAATAAACAATAACAAAAATAAAGTGTATTATTTAAGCAGTTTTTGTTATGCTGCACGAAGAACTAAATTATTAGGTTTATATTATGCGTGCTTTTAAAATTGGATTATTAATCACGTCGGTAAGTGTTATTATTGGAGCAACATCGCTTTGCTCAAATACTGAGCAAGATTTAAGCTCTGCCAACATTTGTCTTCATAAAGAGCAAACCAACGCTATTAATAATAGCGCAACCCGTTGCATTCAAATTGAAGAGGATTCGTCTTGGGCCTCTTGGTTAACAGGTGATAGCCGTAGCGCTCAGTTTCATTACTTAGACTTGCTAGAGTTGTTAACGGGTACTGATGACAAACACAAACCCTCTTCAATCAAGCCATTATTTTAATTAAATGCAGCACTTTTTTAGCGCGTTACAAAGCGTACTGGCTGCATTTTTTGGTGTTCAATCTGAAGATAAGCGCAAAACAGACTTTAAGTACCACTCTCCAATTACGCTAATAGCTATTGCCGTAGTACTGTTTGTATTATTTGTACTGGCTATTTATGCAACCGTGACTTCGGTGCTAAATACATAGCCATTAGCTCATCCACTTTATTTCGTGAACCGCCCTTTGGACTAATCGTACGTTTAACCTGAATTTTATCCAGTGATGCTTGACTGTAAATTTTGCGTGTCCACACGGTATCGTGGTTTGAAATAAGGACTGGCGTGTTATTCTCAAATGCCGCTTGCTCAGCCAAGTTAGCTAAATTAGCCTGATCATCTAAGTTAAATCCGCCTTTAGCGTAAGAGGTAAACGATGCGGTTTTACTTAATGGCACATAGGGCGGATCGCAGTATATCACCGCATTTTTAGGGACCAGTTTAAATACATCATCGTAGCCTAAGCAGGTAAATGTTGCTTTTTGTGCTTTGTTGGCAAAAAAGTACATTTCTTTTTCAGGAAAATAAGGCTTTTTATATTTACCAAAAGGCACATTAAAAATGCCCTTTAAGTTATATCGACATAATCCGTTATAACCATGGCGGTTCATATATAAAAATAAAATAGCTCGCTCATACACATCGCTGCTTTGGTTAAACTGCACACGATAATCGTAATACGCATCTGGATGGTTATTTAAATCAACAAATAGTTTTTTTGCATCGCTAATAAACTCATCCGGCGAACGTTTAAGCTCTTTATATAAATTGATTAAATCAGCATTTATATCGTTAAGTACGTAGTGTTTAAAATTACTATTTAAAAACACTGAGCCCGCACCAACAAAAGGTTCAACCAAGGTATCTGCATGTTTACTTGCTTGATTTAGTCGCGCGTTAATATCTTCAACGAGGCTGTATTTTCCGCCAGCCCATTTAAGGAAGGCTCTACTCTTTTGCTGCATTGGCTCTTTACTTCAATTCGGTGTTGCGCGATTTTACACTAAAGTCACTGAGTTTACTGATCAACTCGTGCAATTTCTTGTTTTATTTTGCTAATTTTTTTATAGAAAGGTTTATTTTTTCTTACTCCAGCGGGGAGTGCTTGCAGTGCTTGTTTTGCCTCATTTAAGTTAGCAAAACTGCCTGTTGTTACCACCCACCATATTTTACCATTTCGCTTAGTTTGATATGTATTGGTAATACTTTCTAGCTTATGTTCAGCAATAAACTCATTGCCTACCTGATGCTGAGTTACGGCTAATAGCTGAATAACAAAATTATCTTCAGGTTGTTCTAGGTACCAGTTACTGGGTATTTTTACTATTTGGCTTTGCTGCTTTACCACCTCAGGTACGCTAATGGCTTCTTCAACCGGCGGCGGTGCTGGCTTTTCTTGTTCAGTTAAAGTCGATGGCTCAGTTAAACTTCCTACAATTGCTGGCACGTCATTGTGGGCACGCTCATCTGTAGTTGGCTCTTTAGTTATAGGCTGTGGCGAAGTAAACAGGGTTGGTGATTTAACCGGTTGTTGTTTATTTTGAATAGCTTGCTCGGTTGTAATAGCGGTTGTGAGGACTTGCTCATCGCTTTGACGATTAGCATTTTTCCACCATTGGGTCATATCAGCTTTGTATACAACGCCAATAATCAATAACATTATTATGAGTAATAGTGTGAGCAACTGTAAGCGCCAAGATACTTTGTCTTTTACGATAATATCAGCAACTTGTTCGCTAGGCTGCCAGGCTAATAAAAGACTTGGGTTACCTTGGGCTTCAACTAAAAAGGTTTTAAATACAGGGTCTTCATCATAAGGTAACGCCGTAAAGTACCATCCCATTAGCTGCTTACTTTCAACTAAGTTTAATGGCTCTAAATGAATATTAACTGCCTCTTTAAACGGCAATTTAGATTGCGATGCAATCATAATGTAAAGCACATTGGGCGCACTTTTTGATAACAGCTCGAGCTCTGCAATTAGTTCTTCAGATAGGTGCCTGCCGCCATCGATAACCCATAAACACGCGCCGCATTGTTGTTGCTTCGCTAATTGATAATAGTTTTGTGATAAGCTCAGGTTGTGATCAATTAAAGGGGCATTAAAGCTTTGCTCTAATAATTGAGTCATCAATTGCACATCAGTCATTTGAGCGCCAACTTGCACAAACGCTTTATTAAAATCGTTATATTTATCAGTGATGAAGGTTTCAAGCAAATAGCTTTTACCTAAACCAGAAGTGCCCAACAAAACAATTAGGTTTTGACCATATTCAAATTGCAATGCGATTCTATCCACCAAAGCCGCACGGCTCGGTAAAATTTGTGACTGCATTTATTGCTCGATCAATGCTCTGACTTGATCATCAGACACATCATCAACTAATGCACATTGACCAAATTCGGTGGGTAAAATGAATCGGATAGTCCCTTTTTTATTCTTTTTATCTTTTCGCATATGCAGTAAAAAGTGCTCACTGGTCATATCGCTAGGTATCTCGATTGGTAAGCTATATTGCGCTATTAATGTAGCAATACGCTCTACATCTTCTCGTGTTAAATCTTGGCGAGTATAAGCAAGCTTTGCAGCAAGCACCATACCTGTCGCGACAGCTTCTCCATGTAACCAAACACCGTAACCCATTTGTGCTTCAATAGCATGCGCAAACGTGTGCCCTAAATTTAACAACGCACGAAGGCCCTGCTCTTTTTCATCTTGTGCAACAATAAGCGCTTTAATTTCACAGCATCTGAAGATGATGTGCTGTAAACACGTCTCGTCTAATTGTTGTAATTTAGCGATGTTATGCTCTAGATAAGCAAACAGTTCAGTATCGTAAATCAAGCCATACTTAATAACTTCAGCCATGCCTGCAGCAAACTCGCGTGTTGGTAAGGTATGCAACGAACGCGTGTCAATAAATACAGCTTGGGGTTGATAAAAAGCTCCAATCATATTTTTACCTAGCGGGTGATTAACCGCTGTTTTGCCGCCAACTGAAGAATCAACTTGAGATAATAAAGTGGTTGGTATTTGGATAAAAGGGACGCCACGCTGATAACAAGCAGCAACAAATCCAGTTAAATCACCTACAACGCCACCACCTAATGCAATTAAGCAGGTGTCACGGCCGCAATTATTCTCAAGTAGGAATGCCGAAATTTTTTCAAACCAAGTGAGTGATTTATATTGCTCACCATCTGGAATAATAAAATGCAGTGGGTTTAGCTGTGCTAATGAATCAAGCAACTGTTGAAGGTACAGCGGTGCAATCGTTTCATTAGTAATGATGATAGGCCGACAATCACCAATGTGATGGATTAGACGGCCTGTATCTTGAAGTGCAGATTGACCAATATAAATAGGATAACTTCGCTCGTCTAAATTAACAGTTAATTCAAGCATGCTGGGTTAGTCCTTTTTAATACTGGCTTTTAAAAATCCAATTTCTCGATGATTTGGTTAGCAACAACTTTCGCGCTCTGCTCATCAGTGCGTACAACAAAATCAGCTACTTCTTTATATAATGGTTCACGCTCTTCTGCTAAGCGCTCAAGTACATCACGAGGTGCTTCTTCTGTTTGCAGTAATGGGCGACGCTTGTCGCGTTGCGTACGTGCAACTTGCTTTTCAATCGGTGTCTCTAAGTATACAACAATACCGCGAGCCGAAAGCTTGTTTCGAACTTCTTTACTCATTACTGAGCCACCACCTGTTGCAAGTACAATACCTTGCATTTCGGTTAAGTCACCAATAACAGATTCTTCACGAAGTCTAAAGCCTTCTTCACCTTCAAGATCGAATACCCAGGCAATATCTGCGCCCGTGCGACGTTCGATTTCTTGATCAGAATCAACAAATTCAAGGTGTAATTGGTCAGCGATGTGACGACCAATCGTGCTTTTGCCAGCCCCCATGGGGCCAACTAGAAATATATTACGTTTCTCAGCCATATCTTTTAGTACAAACGAACTCTAAAATTTGAAATAAAACCCCGCCTAACGACCTGGCCCCAAAATTAAGAAAGGGATTATCTCAGTAATCGGTCGGGTATTTCAAGTCAATTAGGATAAAAAGCCATATAACGAGCAATTAAACTAAATAATTACCCACTGGTTAACAAAAAAGCACCTTATTATAGGCAAGTTTATCTTCTAGGGTTAAAATTTATGCAATTAAGGTTACTACATTGTTGCTTCATGAAAGCTTTTGCATGGTAACTTTACAAGAGCCTGAATTACAAACAACATAAACGCAGCCTTAAATACATCCGCAGTACAGTACATGATCAAAATTATATACTGTCTTATTGTACATTTATAGGGAGTGTTCACACCACGATAACTAAATTACATACCCATACTATCTAGGCTGGTATTCAACCTAGATAAGCTTAAATATTTAGTCTATTTGGATTTTAGGTGTGACAAAAATCAGCAGTTCGCGCTTTTCATTGAACTCGCTAGTGCTTTTAAATAGTCTTCCTACGTAAGGAAGGTCGCCCAATAAAGGTACTTTTTTGGTCGAATTAATAATTTGCTGTTGGAAAATACCACCCAACACTACCGTTTGTCCATTCTCAACGAGTACTTGAGTCTCAATTTGTTGCGTATCGATGGCAACCGCTGGGCCTGTACCTGTTTGAACCGTATCCCCTCGGGTATCTTGAGTAATGATTAAATTTAAAATAACTTTGTTATCGGGTGTGATATGAGGTGTCACTTCTAGGCTTAGTACCGCCTTTTTAAAACTTACGGTTGTTGCACCACTTGAAGCTGACTCCACATAAGGGATCTCAGTACCTTGCTCAATACGCGCTTTTTGCTGATTAGCAGCAGTAATGCGTGGGCTTGCAATGATTTCACCTTTGTTTTCTTCTTCAAGGGCGGTTAATTCTAAATCAATTAATGTTCCGTTAGCCAATTTAGCAATGTGCATACCTATACTCGCCGATGGATTCGCCACTGGTAAATTAACGTTAAGTCGATCAGAAAGACTAGGAATATTACCATTAGAAATCGTTTCAGCTCCTTCTAATGTGCCAGAAACACCGTCTGAGCCTTGCTGATCACTAAACCCCCAACGAACCCCCAAGTCTTCAGTTACGTTGTCACGTACGGTTACCATACGCGCTTCAATAACCACTTGTTTAACCGGTATATCTAAGGTTTCGACCATACGACGAACACTTTCAATACTTTTTGCAGTGTCTTTCATTAATAACGTATTAGTACGTTGATCAACAGACACGCTCCCTCTGGCTGTAATAATACTGTTGGTATCTGTTTTTAATAAGTCGGCAAAATCTTCTGCTTTTGCATAATTTAAGCGGATGTATTCACTATAAAGTGGCTCTAAATCCTCAACTTGCTGTTTAGCTTTTAACTCTTTTGCTTCACGGGCAGCCAGCTCTTCAGATGGTGCAACCATTAAAATAGAACCGTCCATGCGTTTGTCTAAGCCTTTTATTCTAAGCACGACATCTAACGCCTGATCCCACGGAACCCCATCAAGGCGAAGAGTAATATTGCCTGTCACTGAGTCGCTTGTTACCAAGTTAAAATCATTGTAACCGGCAATAATCTGTAACACAGCACGAACAGAGATATCTTGAAAATTAAGCGTCATAGGACGACCCAAGTACTCTTTACCACCATCTAAGTAGGCATTTTGCGTTTCATCTTTCTCAACCGTTAAGGTAAAAATATTCTCAATTTGCTGATAGGTATAGGCAAATGCAGTGTTTGGTTCAATCACTAAACGTGTAAGGTTATCTTCTTTAAACGTTTCAATACTGCTCACCACAGTGCCAAAATCAAGTACATCTAATTCATACAATAAATCATCTAAAATATCGGTATGATGAAACTCGGCAATGATTTTTCCACCGCTTTCATGAACCTCTACAGCTGCCTGAGTATCTTGTAGATAAACAAGTACTTTCGCTTCACCTTTTTCTCCACGTCGAAAGTCAATTGCTTGAATACCGTTAATATAATTAGACGTGTAAGCAGGCTTATCTTCGCTGGTTGTTAAAATTTGCTCTGTGAGTGGGTTATCAGAAATTCTAATAGAAACTAAATTATTGTTTACTTCAGTCTCATAAATTTTTAATCGGTCCAAGTTAATGGTCACTTTTAAACCCGCACTGGTCATCATACTCGTGATGTTACTGATACCAGCTTGGTTGATAGCGATATTCGTCAACCCTTCATCTAATTCTACCCCATCAAATAGTAGCTCTATTCTTGCAGGGCTATTAAAAACTTGTACTGCTGGTTGCTGCTGCAACTCTTCATCAAAAACTAGCTGTAATTCGGTTTCACCTTTAAGCAATGGATTATATCGAACGTCATAGAGTAAAGGGGCTGCACTTACGGCTTTTGTCATTAGTAGTAAAAAAACAAACAATAAAGCAGATAAAATACGATGATGCGAACACTCACCTTTGTGCATATAGGGTATACCTTTTTTCTTATTAATTTGCGCCATTGGTTGCCGCCTCTAACATTTCTAATTTGGTCAAACGTTCTTTCCAACAACCTGACCCATCAGGGATTAATTCTACTAATTCAATATAGTCACTATTAACACTGCTTACTTTTCCGTCATAGGTGCCTAAATAGCTTCCTATTGTTACTCGGTGCAAGGTGTCATCAGCAGCTGTAATGAGCGCCCATGTTTTGCCGTTCGATCCTATTGTGCCCCTCATTGCTAAATTATCTAATGGGTACTTCTCCAGTGGCTGACGAACACGCTCTGGATCTGGGTGAAGACAGTTTTTAACTTGTGTTAGCTTGTTTTGAATAATTTCTGGTTCTGGCGCTACAAAAGGGCTACGTAAGTCTTTGGCGTTATACTCAAAGTGCTCAAACTTAACTAGCTCAGGTATTTTTTCAATACGTGCCGTGGTATTTGCTTTAACCTGATCAATAAATTCTTTTTGCTCCGATGTATCCTCGTTACAGCCACTGAGCAAAAACATCGCAGTGGTTAAAAAGAGAAGCTGCTTCATCATCTTACTCCCTCTTCATAACGGTAAGTTTTTGCTACTACACTGAATGTTAGCTGCTTTTCGCCAGATGATAAAATAGAAAAGTCATGTAAACTGACAATTCTTGGTAGTTGAGCCACTTTCCCTACAAATTCGCCAAACTCATGATAAGTACCTACCACTTCAATTTTAATTGGCAACTCGGTATAAAACTCTTTTTCAACTTCTGGCAACCAACCAATTTTTAAAAATGTTAACCCGCTGGTTGTACCCACATAAGAAAGGTCGTCCAATAATCCTGGCGTCTCATTTGAAGTAGGTAGGCGTTTTAATAATTGAGAGAATTTATCTTCCATCTCAACCATTTGCTCACGATAAATATCAAGCTTACTGGCAACTGCATATTTAGTTCGGTAGGTTGTGCGTAACTCAATTTCCTTAGCAACCGCATTGTGGTAGCTGTCTATTTCATCCGACACTAATAAGCTGTAGCTAAAAAACAACACCAAACAAGCTACAAAAGTTCCGCATATTGCTTTTACAATAACGGGCCACTCACCGATGTTATCGAGCTCGATTTCATTCCAATCGATTTCTGTAAACGATTTAAAATCAAGGTTCATTACGTACCTCACCTATTTTGCCAAATGGTTTTACGTAAAACTCCATATTAAAATCGCTGAGTAAACGTGAAGATTGATCGCCGGCAACAATACCTTGCATAGTCGGGCGCTCTAATAAGTAAGAGCTTTGTACCTGTCTGAGCATAGTAGATAAACGATTATTAGACTCACTTTTGCCTAACACATGAATTTGATTACCTTTGCGCTCCAGCTTGGTTAAATAAACCCCTGCAGGCACTATTTTTGCCACTTCATCCATTATTTGGGTGCCTAAATTACGGCTGCTTTGTAACTCTTCAATTAAACGCATACGTTGTTGTAAGTTTTCTTTTTTCTTGTCTAGATCACGTATGTCGCGAATTTTATTGTCGAGCGTTGTAATTTCTGAACTAAGATAATTATTTTTTAACGTTTGCCCTTCTTTTAGAGCACCATAAAACACGCTCAGCATATACATACCAGCAAAACAGACGATAACCACAGCCATAAGAAGTGTTATAAATTTCTTTTTAGACTGCTCACGCTGTAGCTCACGCCAAGGTAATAAATTTATATGTGGCATGATGAAAAGCTCCTCAACGCCAGGCCAGTCGCAATTGCAAATTGAGTGCGGTGGCGCTGTATTATATTACGATCAACTCTAGGGGATATTTCCATCTTATCAAATGGTTCAACAACAACTGTGTGTATTCCTAATTCTTCAATCAGCAATCTATCAATGCCTTTAATCATCGCTGAGCCGCCCGTCAATACAATATAGTCCAATTGTTCTTTACCTGTGGTGGTTAAAAACATTTGAACAGCACGACGAACCTGCTGGAGTAACGATGTTTGAAAAGGAGCTAACACTTCAAATGTATAGTTTGGAGGTAAATCACCGGTTGTTTTGCCAATTTCAGCTTCATCAAAGCCTTTGTTGTAGTAAGCAACGATACTATTTGTGTATTGGTCGCCACCAAATACTTGGTCACGGGTATAAATTGTCTCACCAGATTGCACTACACTCACCAAGGTGAGTACAGCACCAATATCAACCACTGCAACCGTTTTGTCATATGCATCTGATGGTAACTGTTGGTAGTAAACATCCATAGCGCGACTTAGCGCATAGCTTTCAACGTCCACTACTTTTGCGGTTAAATTCGCAGCACTTAACGCACCGACTCTGGCTTCAACGCTTTCGGTTCTAGCGGCAGAGAGCAGTACATTTATTTTGCTCGGGTCAGCACTATTTGTAGAGAGCTTTTCAAAATCAAGACTCACTTCATCTAGTGGGTAAGGAATTAAGCTGTCGGCTTCAATTTCAATCTGCGACTCTAATTCAGCGTCGCTTAAGGAAACATCCATGAAAATAACTTTGGTAATCACGGTTTGCCCAGAGACGGCAACAGACGCGAATTTTAGCGACTTTGGTAGCTTTCGTTTTAACTTGATTATCACATTACCAATTGCTTCAATATCTTGAATATTACGCTCGCTCATAGCGCCTTTTGGCATAGGTTCAATTGCAAGTGCTTCTAGTCGAAGCCCAGTTTCTGTTTCACTTAAAAGTACGGCCTTGATAGAGTGCGATCCAATATCAATACCTACCATCATTGGTGATGGTTTTTTTATTAGTTGACTTAGCATGTTTGCAACTTTGCCTTTGTTTTAATAATAAACAAGTTATAATTTATATCTTAAAAAATATTATTCAATTTTTAATCAATATATACTAGCAGTCTCAACCTGTAATTGGGAGTCCGTTTAGGGAAATATCAGTGATTTTATTAAAAAGAACTTTACAATTTTTGATCATTTGTGCATTACTTGCACTAATTACATTGCTCAGCCTTTATTACTACGTTAAATCCGATATTCCCAGCGTGCAAGTTTTAAAAAACGTGCAATTACAAACGCCTATGCAAGTATTTACTAAAGATGGGCTTTTAATCAACCAATTTGGTGAAAAAAGACGGATCCCTGTAACTATAGACCAAATTCCCCAGCCTTTATTGCAGGCTTTTTTGGCAACTGAAGATAACCGCTTTTACGATCATATCGGTATTGATCCAATTGGTATTGTGCGCTCAGCGCTAGTACTTATTTCTACTGGTGAGAAAAAGCAAGGTGCCAGTACTATTACCATGCAATTAGCTCGTAACTTCTTTTTAACACGAGAAAAAGCCTACATTCGTAAAGTAAAAGAAATATTTATTGCCATTCATATCGAAAACCTCCTCTCAAAAGATGAAATATTTGAGCTTTACCTAAATAAAATAGAATTAGGAAATCGTGCCTTTGGTATTGGTGCTGCGGCTCAAGTTTATTATGGTAAAGAACTAAAAGAGTTAACTCTTGCGCAAATGGCAATGATTGCTGGTTTACCAAAAGCTCCTTCGGCACTTAATCCTATTCGTAATCCAGAACGTGCTAAAGCAAGAAGAAATGTGGTGTTAGGAAGAATGCTTGAAGAGAAGTATATTTCAAGAGCGCAGTATAATGAAGCAACTAACCAACCAATTACCGCGTATTTTCATGGAGCTGAAATTGACTTATATGCGCCGTACATTTCAGAAATGGTACGAGCAGAAATGGTGTCACGCTACGGTATAGATAAAGCCTATAACTCAGGGTTTAAAGTGTACACCTCTGTTGAATCAGATGTTCAAAAAGCAGCACAAACAGCTCTAGTTAATAACCTACATGCCTATGATATGCGCCATGGTTTTAGAGGCCCTGAAGCCATATTGTGGGATCCGCAAACAGAGCCGCCATTACCGCAGTCGAAATTATTAAACACTTTAAAAACTGTTAATGAATTTGGCCCTTTAAAAACGGCTGCGGTGTTAAGCGTGAGCGATAAAAGCGCTGAAGTTATACTTAAAAGCGGCGAGCGCACAACCCTTACTTGGGATAACCTAAAATGGGCACGTAAGTTTATTACACGCTATCGCCAAAGCTTTGCGCCTGAAACAGCAAGCGATATATTAACCCCAGGCATGCAAATATGGCTGCGCAAAAATGACGATAATAGCTATATTTTAAGTCAAATACCTGAAGCGGCGAGCGCCATTGTTTCTTTAGACCCACAAGACGGGCGCATAAAAGCCATTGTTGGTGGATATAGTTTTGAACAAAGCCAATATAACCGAGCTGTACAAGCTAAACGCCAAGTAGGCTCAAATATTAAGCCGTTTATATATTCAGCTGCGCTTGAAAAAGGCTACACACTAGCGTCAATTTTAAATGATGCTCCTATAAATCAATGGGATAAGAGCCAAGGCGTTGCATGGCGACCAAAAAACAGCCCAGCTATTTATAATGGTCCAATTCGCATTCGTCGTGCTTTAGCCCAATCTAAGAATGTAATTTCCGTACGCTTATTAAGGGGCGTTGGACTGCAGAGAACAGCCGATCATTTATTAAAATTTGGTTTTGACGATAAAGATATAAATCGTAGTGAGTCACTGGCATTAGGCAGTGCATCCATTACGCCGCTTGAATTAGCTCGTGGGATGAGTGCTTTTGCTAATGGCGGTCACCTAATTGAGCCGTACTTTATTTCACAAATCCAAGATGCAATGGGTAATACGTTATTTAAAACCAATCCCACCATTATTTGTGATGATGAAACGACAACACCTAGCTCGCTAATGCTAGGTGAGCAAGTAGCACCAAATTGTGCGCCGCAGATCATCTCTAAACAAAATGCATTTTTAATTGCCAGCGCAATGAATAGTGCTATTTGGGGTGGCGGTAGCTGGTCACATAAAACCGGTTGGAGTGGAACAGGCTGGCGTGCACAAGCGCTAAAACGTCGCGATCTTTCTGGTAAAACAGGCACGACTAATGATTCTGTAGATACTTGGTTTAGTGGCTTTAACCGCGATGTGATGACATCAGTTTGGGTTGGCTTTGATAACCCAGGTAATACACTGGGACGCTCAACCTACAATAACAACTTAGGAAGTGGTCAAATATCAGGTGCTGAGTCAGGCGCAAAAACAGCTCAGCCTGCATGGGTTGATTTTATGCGCGCCGCACTGGATGGTAAACCTGCTGCGCCAATCGAACCACCTGAAGGCTTAGTTTCTATTCGTATTGATTTAGAAACCGGATTATTAAGTCATAAAAACGATTACACCAGCCGTTTTGAATACTTTGAAAAAGGCACCGCTCCTACCAAGTATGTGTTATCACAACCAAATGATATATTTGAAGAAAACACTAAAACTGAAGAAGAGCTATTTTAAATATAGCGAACAGTAAAAAGGCCGCAAATTAGCGGCCTTTTTGATGGTCTAACTAATATTTTGTACCAACCAGTATAAGTCAGAGTGAACGCCAGCAGCAGTCACTTCTTTACCCGCACCGGGGCCTTGTATCACTAATGCGTTTTGCTTATACCACTGGGTATTAATCACAAAAATATTATCGCCAGGGGTCAAATTCGCAACCGCTTCGCTTTTTGGTACATAGGTAATCCCTACCTTAGCGTTTAGCGTGTTGTTTTCAAACTCTAATAACCCAGTGTAGCACAGTGCAGCATTTTGTTGCTGAGCCGCTTGCGCATGCTGCTCAATAAATGCATCTAAACGAGCCTTATTATCAATAAAGTCATTCCAGCTGCCTGCACTTAACTCATCGGGCATCAAAGCGGATAAAGAAATGTCATCAAGTTCCAATTCAATACCTAATTCACGCGCTAAAATAAGCAACTTACGTTGCATATCTCGTCCAGATAAGTCTTCTCGAGGATCCGGCTCTGTGAACCCCAAAGCTTGCGCTTCTAGAACTAAATCTGAAAACGCTTTACTGCCATCATACATACTGCATAACCATGACAGCGTGCCTGAAAACACGCCTTCTATTCGCGTTATTTTATCGCCACTATTTTGTAAATCAGCCAAGGCAAAATTAATCGGTAGTCCGGCCCCTACACTTGCATTATAACGCCAATGTAAGCCACGTTGAGCAAGGCTTTCACGTAGTGTTTGATACCACGAAAGCGATGCGGTTCCCGCGTATTTATTAGCACTAATTAGATGGCAGTTTAATTCAACTAACTTACTATAAAGCTGACTAAAATGTTCACTGGCGGTAATGTCGATCACTATTTTATGTTCATACTCAAGAGTATCTATGTATGACAATAAATCGGCTTGTTTATAGGAGCTTGCATGGTTTTCCCATTGAAGTTGCCAGCTTTCACAGTCTAATCCATTAGCATTCACCAACATCTGCTCTGAGCGTAAAAGCGCTACTAACTTGACGTTAAAATCAGTTGATAAGCGTGCTAGTTGAGCAGGTAATTGGCGCATAAACTCAGCACCTACATTGCCAAGTCCTGCAATAATTAAAGCTATTTCTTGTGCTTTATTAATGAGCTTGTCATGTAACAGGCTCAGCACATCACTTTCAAGTACTTGATCGGTTAATAGTAACGTATATCCCTCACCGTAATGGGTAAACCGAGGCTGGATAGATTGTGTTTGTAATAAGGCTTCACTTTGCTTACCAAGCGGCGCTACCTCTTGATCAGGTGCAATAATCGCCACCCCATTTAAGTTTGACTCACTAATATTGGCGCGGCCAGCAAAATAATTAGCCACCTGATGTGTCGCTGACGCAGGGACTAGTAAGTAGATTTCGCCTTCGTGTTCAAAGTGATGCAAACTATGCTGAATAAGTTGGCTAACATGTGCTACTTCGCCTTCACTCAGATCATCAACAATGAGTAAATCCACATTATTTACTGTGGTTAAAAAGCGTTTTTGTTTACTCATTCCTAGTTTAACTATTTCGGTATGACTGCCTTGAGGATCGTAACTACTGCGAACAACTAATTCTATATCGGTATCTTTTAATGGCGATAATGTTTTAGCGTGTAATACTGGATTACCTAACCTCGCTAATAAATTCGCTTGATCACGGCACACTCGCGCATACTTAACCGCATTAGCAACCTTACGCGGATCAGTACTAAAAACACCTTGAGTGTCAGTCCAAATAGAGACTTTTTTAGCATTGCAATACCGCGCTAATAAAGTGGCACTGTAATCACTGCCATTTCGCCCTAAGGTCACTGTTTCACCATGTAAATCAGCCGCAATAAACCCAGTAACTACATTAATTTTACTCGTCTGTATGGCTTTTAAGCACTGCTGCTGATTATTAGCATGCTGCAGCTGTCCGGTATCTAACGTAAATAACTGCCTAGCGTCATGGGCACAAGCGCTAACGTTAAGCTGTTCTAAGTAAGCGCTTAGTAACCTTGCAGACCACAATTCACCATGTGCTAATAACGCAGCTTCAGCTAATGTCCCTTGCTTA
This sequence comes from Pseudoalteromonas issachenkonii, assembly GCF_002310795.1. Classification (NCBI taxonomy): domain Bacteria; kingdom Pseudomonadati; phylum Pseudomonadota; class Gammaproteobacteria; order Alteromonadales; family Pseudoalteromonadaceae; genus Pseudoalteromonas; species Pseudoalteromonas issachenkonii. Next base: position 330,841 of record NZ_CP011030.1, on the reverse strand, counting down.
GCCTGCTTGGTAATAATACTGAGCTCAGTTTCAAGTAAATCAAGCGCATGGTGCTTAGCGTTAGCTATTAATAATTGCTCAATTAGAGCTATTTGATGGTTGCTCAATAGCAATACAATATCAGCAATAGCTTGAGTGTCTTGCTGTTGGTAGCTTTGCCACAGTTTAACTAAGGTATCGGTGGTTTTACCGGCAGCCGATACCACCACACAATCCCCAGCTTGAGCGTGAGTTAAAATAATATTTGCGACACTTTTAAAGCGATCCGCTGAGCTTAAACTCGAACCACCAAATTTATGAACCTGATTTACCATATTAATACCGACTCGCATTTATGTTTTGTATTTTGAAGATTGGTATGCACTACCATAACGCCGGATGCGCCGCGTTTAACTTTGCTGAACCAAATGATTCACTAGCACCACTTTTTGCCGATAGGCCGGGATTGGCTTGCCCTGGGCGCACCAAATTAAATACCCTGTCTAAGTCAGCGAGTAAATCATTTACATCTTCAATACCCACCGAGATACGAATAAGCGTGTCGCCTACTCCGGCTTCTGCACGCGCGGTTGCGTCCATGCCGGCGTGGGTCATAGTCGCAGGGTGACAAATCAAACTTTCTACTCCACCTAATGATTCCGCTAAGCTAAATTCATTTAAGCGCGTTAAAAACGCTGCAGCATCGTTTATATCGCCTTTTATATCAAAACTAACCATAGCACCAAAGCCAAGCTGCTGCGCCTTAGCTAGCGCATGTTGAGGGTGTGATTCAAGACCTGAGTAGTAAACTTGGGCAACAAACTGGGAGCGTTCTAAATACTGTGCAATGGCGAGTGCATTTTCTTGGTGTTGCCTTAAACGCACGTTTAACGTACGTAAGCCTCTGAGCGTTAAATAGCTATCAAATGGCGCGCCAGTGATGCCAATGTTATTTGCCCACCACGCTAACTCTTCACCTAACTCAGCAGTCGCTGCGATAACCGCGCCACCAACAACGTCTGAATGGCCATTGATATATTTTGTGGTTGAGTGCACCACAATATCAGCGCCAAACTTAATCGGGTTTTGTAATGCTGGCGATAAAAATGTGTTGTCGGCGGCAACCAGTGCACCACACTGTTTAGCTGTATCAGTTACCGCTTTAATATCTGTTAAGCGTAAAATAGGATTGCTAGGTGTTTCAATCCAAATCAGCTTAGGTTTAATAGCAAGGATGCGTGTCAAACTGTCGCTTTTGGTAAAATCGACCACTTCTAGTTTTAATAAGCCGCGCTTTTCTAGCGAAGTAAATAAGCGATAGCTGCCCCCATAACAGTCATGAGGGATCACTAACGTATCGTCACTATTAAGTAATTGTGTTGTTAGGTGAACGGCTGCCATGCCTGTTGCGGTAATAATGCCTTTAGCGCCACCTTCAAGCTCCGTGAGCGCCTCAGCCAAAATGTCACGATTAGGGTTACCACTGCGGCCATAATCATATTGACGCTTTGTATCAAAGTCAGCAAATGAGTAAGTTGTTGATAAATAAAGCGGTGGAACAACCGCACCATGCTGTTTGTCGGCTTCTATTCCACTACGAACAGCAATTGTTGCCTTATTTTTTTCACTCATTTTCGCTACCTTTACTAATTTGGATGTTTAGACGTCTAAAAGGTAGCGCATGCAATTTAAGATGTCAAAACATTTAAATGTCTAGATAGCTAAATAACTAGTATTTGACTATCTTTTTTAAACCGATAGAATTTCACGCATATTTACACGCTTTGATGCTGTGTGAGCAATTTATAATCTGAGGCAACGATACATCTTATGGCTAAATGGAATGGTGAATATATTCACCCATACGCAGAACACGGGAAAAAATCCGAACAAGTAAAGAAGATCACCGTTTCGATCCCGCTAAATGTATTAAAAGTATTAACTGATGAACGTACTCGTCGTCAAATAAACAACTTACGTCATGCAACAAATAGCGAGCTTTTATGCGAAGCGTTTTTGCATGCGTTTACCGGGCAACCGCTGCCTAATGATGATGATTTGCGTAAAGATAACGCAGAAAAAGTACCTGAAGAAGTGAAGAAAATAATGCAAGAAATGGGACTAGAAGTGCCTATTTTAAATGAAGACTAGAAGGGTCTTTATACAAAAAAACCTCAGCAAATGCTGAGGTTTTTTTTGCGCTAATTTACACTTAACAATTACGTCATGTAGTTTTCTGGCATATCAATTTGTGCCACACCTGAATCAACCGCCGCCTGCGCAACCGCTTTAGCTATACGTGGTAACAAACGTGGATCCATTGGTTTTGGTATAATATATTTAGCACCAAACTCTAATTTGTCGATGCCTGCGGCAGTAAGCACTTCAGTCGGCACGGGCTCTTTAGCAATACTGCGAATTGCTTCTACAGCAGCAATTTTCATCTCGTCGTTTATTTCACTGGCACGTACATCTAACGCACCACGGAAAATAAACGGAAAACACAATACGTTATTAACTTGATTCGGATAATCAGAGCGACCTGTAGCCATAATTAAATCGTTACGTGCAGCGTGTGCTAATTGCGGATCGATTTCAGGATCGGGGTTTGAACAAGCAAATACCACGGGTCTATCAGCCATTAATTTTAAATCTTCAGGGGCTAATAAATTAGGGCCCGATACACCCACAAACACATCGGCATCTTCAATTACATCTTGTAAAGTACGTTTATCGGTATTGTTTGCAAATAATTGCTTATATTCATTCAAGTCATCACGACGCGTATGAATAACTCCTTTGCGATCTAACATATAAATATGTTCACGCAACGCGCCACATTTAATTAAAAGCTCCATACAGGCAACAGCTGCAGCGCCGGCACCTAAACATACAATAATTGCATCTTCAATTGCTTTGCCCTGTACTTCCAGCGCGTTTAGCATACCCGCAGCCGTTACAATAGCCGTACCATGCTGATCATCATGAAAAACAGGAATGCTACAACGCTCTATAAGCGCTTTTTCTATTTCAAAACACTCGGGCGCTTTAATATCTTCTAAATTAATTCCACCAAAGGTGTCGGCAATATTAGCCACCGTGTTAATAAAGTCTTCGGTAGTACGGTGCTTAACTTCAATATCTATAGAGTCTAACCCTGCAAAACGCTTAAATAGTAGCGCTTTACCTTCCATAACGGGTTTTGAAGCCAGTGGACCTAAATTACCTAAGCCTAAAATTGCGGTGCCGTTAGTAATAACCGCAACCATATTTCCTTTACCAGTATATTTGTAGGCATTTGCTGGATCAGCGGCAATTTCACGAACAGGTTCTGCGACACCGGGGCTGTATGCGAGCGCGAGGTCTTTAACCGTCTCAGCGGGCTTGGTCAGCTCAATACTGATTTTACCTGGAACGGGATGGGCATGGTAATGTAGTGCTTGTTCACGAAAATCTGACATAACGCGATTATATCCTGCAATTTAAGTTAAAGTGAGAGGTAGTTTTAATCTACGATACCTTTATTATTTTTAAATTCCAAGCAATATCAGGTCTATCCTGTTATATGCTAGAACTGTTAATTTTAAGTGATTTATCAGCAACTTCCCTAGATTATCCTGACATTTTTAAAATATAAATTCGTCATAAAAATGAAAAACACAGGTACTTTTTGCCCTTGTTCTATTTTTATAAAGCGTATTTTTTAGTCTTAAATTAAAATAGTGAAATACCGAATTTTATTTAACTTTAAACACAAATAACCTCACGTTACCTGCATTTGAGTACCATCTTTAAAGTTTAACAAATAAAAATATAGAGAATATTGGCTGTTTTGTCTGCAAATGTTTATGCATACTCAGAATAAGAACAGGAAATAGTTATGCAAAAAAAAATAAATACAAAATTGCTAATAAAGCAGGTAGGAAAGTAAATTTTGGCCACAAAAAAAGCACCCTAAGGTGCTTTTTTTACATAGAAACAAAAAATTATTTTTTGCTGCTAAGTGCACCGAAGCGCTTGTTGAAGCGATCAACACGGCCGCCAGTGTCTAAAATCTTTTGCTTACCAGTGTAAAACGGGTGACACGCAGAACATACGTCTAAGTGAATGTCTTTACACAGAGTAGAACGAGTTTCGAATTTGTTTCCGCATGAACAAGTTGCAGAAATTACTTCGTACTTAGGGTGAATACCTTCTTTCATAGGAACCTCTAGTTAAGGCCGCATCGCTCTCCAAACCCGAAGTCTGGCACCATACGTCGTTAAAACAAATTTATTGGCCGCGAATTTTATCCAACAACCCGCACGCACACAAGCTTTAATTACCCTTTTTGCTAAAAAGTCGGCAAACACCTATTCATTACTGATTTGTCGGTAGGCTTTTAATGCTATTTTTAGTACATTAAACCATTACGTTAATTGGTTGAGTTGTTATGCGTTTTGCTGAAGTTGCAATAAAAGTCCCCTTGCCTCGCACCTTTGATTATAAAGTGGATGAGCAATTAGTACCGCTGACTCAATTACAGCCTGGTATGCGCGTGTTAGTCCCTTTTGGTAATCAACGTAAAGTAGCGGTTATTCTTAGCTTAAAAGCGGAAACAGCAGTCCCCGAAGGCAAAATAAAATCTATTATTGAAGTTATTGACGACTCACCGGTGTTATCTGCGCAGCATTTAGAGCTACTGAAATTTACAGCGCGTTATTATTGCTATCCACTCGGTGAAACTATTCATATTGCATTGCCCAGTGCACTGCGCCAAGGTGAGTGCCCTGATAAAACCAGTATAAACATGGTGACATTAAGCGAAAAGGGGGCACTTTTACCGTCTTTAAAAGCTAAAACACAGCTTAATTTGCTTAAGCAATTATCAGCATCCGGTAAATCATCATTAACCGAACTCAAAGCCCTCGGGTTTAATAAAAAAACCATTGATACCCTTTTAGATAAAGAGCTAATAATTCAAACCATTGAGCACGACAATCAATGGCAACATACCTCGCCAACGGTTGGCAGCAAACCTCGTTTGAATAAAGAGCAAGCCATTGCCTGCACTGCAATTAATCAAAGTACGGGGTTTAATAGCTTTTTGCTAGAAGGTGTCACTGGCAGCGGAAAAACCGAAGTTTACCTGCAATGCCTAGAAGAAGTATTAAAACGTGGCGAACAGGCGTTAGTGCTCGTTCCTGAAATCGGGCTAACGCCTCAAACGGTCAATCGTTTTAGACGTCGCTTTCCTGACACCCCTATTATGTTATGGCACTCGGCATTAACCGATAACGAGCGTCTGCAAACATGGCGCTTTTGTGAAAAAGGCAGTTGCGCCATTGTTATAGGTACCCGTTCGAGTATTTTTCTGCCATTTTTAAAGCTCGGGATGATTGTGGTTGATGAGGAGCATGATGCCTCATTTAAACAACAAGACACTTTACGCTATCATGCCCGTGATTTAGCTGCGTATCGTGCCTATCAGCATCAAATTCCACTTATTTTAGGTAGCGCCACGCCAGCACTAGAAACACTGCATAAAGCGATTAATAACAAATACCAGTTGCTTACATTAAGTGAGCGCGCACAAACCGCCACCGATAATCAGTTTAAGCTGCTCGACATGAAAGGTCAGCCTGATCGAGCCGGTATTGCGCATGCCAGTCTTGCAATAATGCGCCAGCACCTAAATAGAGGAAAGCAGGTGATGGTATTTTTAAATCGCCGTGGGTTTTCTCCTACCTTGATTTGTCATGAATGTGGTTGGTTGAGTGAATGTAACCGCTGCAGCACCAGTGCGACTTTTCATAAGGCAATAGGCCAAATGATTTGCCACCATTGTGGCGATCAATATCATGTACCGCATCAATGCCCTGACTGTGGTAGTACGCAAATATTTCCTAACGGCAAAGGCACCGAGCAAATAGAAGAGTTTTTAAGTAGTGAATTTGCAGACACCCCGATCAGCCGTATCGACCGTGACTCAACTCGGCGTAAAGGTAGCCTTGAAAAAGCACTGGATGAAATAAACCAAGGCGGCGCACGTATTTTAGTTGGTACGCAAATGCTGGCAAAAGGCCACCATTTTGCTGATGTTAGCCTAGTACTTATTTTAGATGTCGATAGTGGTTTGTATTCGTGTGACTTTAGGGCTACTGAGCATTTAGCACAATTAGTAACACAAGTTGCAGGACGCGCGGGACGTTCTGGCGAACCCGGTGAAGTATTATTACAAACGCACTTTCCTGAGCACCCGTTATTACAAGACTTAGTTAATAATGGCTATCAAGATTTTGCCCGCTTTGCACTCACTGAGCGAAGTGATGCACAGTTGCCACCTATTACGAGTATGGCAATTGTTCGCGCACAAGGGCATAACATAAAGCAAGTCGTCGACTTTCTAACGGATTTGGTTCCTGTCAATGGGGTATCTGGTATACAATTGCTCGGACCGATCCCCGCGCCTTTAGAAAAAATTGCGGGAATGTATCGTTTTCAATTACATATTCAAGCGCAAGATCGACGCATACTACATCAGTATCTCGCGCAAATGGTTGATTATCTCAGCACTAGCAAACTTGCACAAAAAGTTCGCTGGAGTTTAGACGTAGACCCTACAGACATGATTTAGGTAAGGCCACATATAACACCATGGCACAGCACGATTATATTAATAAAAAACCAAAAAATAGAAAAAACACTAAACAAGAGCCGGCTAAAAAACCCTTCCCGTTTTTGTTAATCATTATTGCCTTGTTACTAGTCGGTGGTTTTGCATACGGACTCTGGTTTGTTAAAAACAATGCCGATCCAGAGCTTGTTGAAAAGCAAGCAAATCCAACACCCGAAAAACAAGTAGAAATAGCTAAACCGCGGCCACCTAAATTTATTAAAGAAATTAAAGAGCATGAGATTCAGGTTGAAGTAAAAGAACTTGAACAAAAAGGCCCTTATGTCATGCAATGTGGTTCATTTAGAACCCATCAGCAAGCTGAAACCTTAAAAGCTAAAATAGCCTTTGCAGGATTAATTTCAGAAATCAAAAAAACCACAGGCAGCAATGGTATTTGGTACAAAGTGCGTTTAGGGCCTTATGAAACCAAGCGTCATGCAGAAAGTGACAAGAACAAACTTAAACGAATTAATATTGTCGGCTGCGGAATTTGGGGCTGGACTTGAATTTAAACCATTCACCCATATAACCTCTTCATAATCGTTTTTTACGCGCTGCCCCTTACAGCGCGATGATGAGGAATAACATGACTACAATCGTAAGTGTACGCCGTGATGACAAAGTTGTTATTGGTGGTGACGGCCAAGTATCTCTTGGTAACACAGTAATGAAGGGCAATGCCCGAAAAGTTCGACGCCTTTATAATGGCAAAGTTATCGCTGGGTTTGCTGGCGGCACTGCTGATGCCTTTACTCTTTTCGAACGTTTTGAAAGCAAATTAGAAATGCACCAAGGTAACCTCACTAAAGCTGCTGTAGAAATGGCTAAAGATTGGCGTAGCGATCGTGCCCTGCGTAAACTTGAAGCTTTACTTGCTGTTGCTGATGAAACAGCTTCGCTAATTATCACCGGCAACGGTGACGTGGTGCAACCAGAAAACGACCTAATCGCAATTGGCAGCGGCGGTAACTTTGCGCAATCAGCTGCAACCGCCTTATTAGAAAATACCGACTTAAGTGCTCGTGAAATTGTAGAGAAAAGTCTAACAATTGCTGGCAACATCTGTGTATTTACGAATAACTTCCAAACTATCGAAGAATTGTAATAGGAACTCGCTATGTCTGATATGACCCCAAGAGAAATTGTTCATGAGCTAGACCAACATATTATTGGCCAAGCTAAAGCGAAAAAAGCGGTTGCTATTGCCCTTCGTAATCGCTGGCGCCGTATGCAGTTAAACGAAGACTTACGCGCAGAAGTAACGCCAAAAAATATCTTAATGATTGGCCCTACGGGTGTAGGTAAAACTGAGATTGCTCGTCGTTTAGCAAAGCTTGCCAACGCACCTTTTATTAAAGTTGAAGCCACTAAATTTACAGAAGTAGGTTATGTCGGTAAAGAAGTTGAAACTATCATCCGTGATTTAGTTGATGTTTCAATTAAAATGACACGAGAGCAACAAACTAAAAAGTTCAAACATCGCGCTGAAGAAGCGGCTGAAGAACGTATATTAGATGTATTACTGCCTCCAGCGAAAGATCAATACGGTGAAGTTCAGCGCGATGAAAATTCATCGACACGCCAATCGTTTCGTAAAAAGTTACGCGAAGGCCAATTAGATGACAAAGAAATTGATATTGATTTAGCCCAAGCTCAACCTAATATTGAAATTATGGCTCCTCCTGGTATGGAAGAAATGACCAACCAGTTACAGGGAATGTTTCAAAACATGGGTGGTGATAAACGCACTAAGCGTAAGCTTAAAATTAAAGAAGCGTTTAAGTTACTTACTGAAGAAGAAGCCGGTAAACTGGTTAATCCTGAAGAATTAAAAGAACAGGCCATTTTTGCAGTAGAGCAAAACGGCATTGTGTTTATTGATGAAATAGACAAAATTTGTAAACGTGGTGAAGCCTCTGGCCCAGATGTAAGTCGTGAAGGTGTACAACGTGATTTACTTCCGCTTATTGAAGGCTCTACCGTTAATACTAAGCACGGCATGGTAAAAACTGACCACATGTTGTTTATTGCCTCAGGCGCATTCCAAATGTCTAAACCATCAGACATGATCCCTGAGTTACAAGGCCGTTTACCTATTCGTGTTGAACTTGAAGCACTCACAGCCGATGACTTTAAACGTATATTAACTGAGCCACACGCGTCACTTACTGAGCAACAACGCGAGCTACTCAAAACAGAGCAAGTCGCTATTGAATTTAGCGACGACGCAATTGAGCGTATTGCTAAGGCGGCATGGCAAGTAAACGAAAAAACCGAAAATATCGGTGCGCGTCGCCTTCATACAGTTATGGAAAGGCTAATGGAAGAGATTTCATATGACGCTTCTGAAAAAGCGGGTTCAAGCCTTGTTATCGATGCCGCCTACGTTGAAAAACACTTAGGTGCGCTAGTTGAAGATGAAGACTTAAGTCGTTTTATTCTTTAATTGAAAACACAAACAGTTATACTAAAAGCCTCCAATATGGAGGCTTTTTTGTAAGCGAGATGACGATGAAACAAGTTACAAAAGTGCACTATCATAGTGTGAGTAAAAATTTAGATGTTTATTTTGATGATAACTCTGAAGTTATATTTAGCGCTGAGTTTTTACGGGTACACTCCCCCTCAGCAGAGGTTCAAGGCCATGGATCTGAGCCTATGAAGTTAGTACTAAATAAACAAGCAGTGGGCATTAAAACCATTACGCCGGTAGGGCATTACGCGTTACGTTTAGAGTTTGACGATGGCCATAACAGCGGGCTGTTCAGCTGGCAATATTTTGCTAAATTACAAGCTGAACAAACAAGCTTATGGGATACGTATTTAGAGCGTGTTAAACAACATGAAAACAACAAAGACAGCGTACCCATAAAGTTTGTCCCCTAGTATTTAGTCTGAACTTATACTCTGTGAATGAGAAAAAAGCGGCAATTAAGCCACTTTTTTCTGTTAGTAGTTAAACCTTATATTTTGAAATTGCTTGATGAAGTACCCTTGCTTGCTCAGAGACCTCTTCACTGGTTTGCGCATTAGTTTGTGAGTGAGCCGCAGCCCCCTCTGCAATATCTCGAATACGGACCACGTTTTTATTTACCTCAGAAGCCACCTGACTTTGCTCATCAATAGCAGTAGCAATATGTGTACTCATTTCCATAATAGTTTGCACATCAATGGTAATTGATCCTAGCAGCTCACCCGCTTTTGTTGCTTGTGTAGCACTTTCGCCACCTTGAGTACGACATTGGTGCATGATACTCACAACTTCTTGAGTACGCTGTTGTAGGGTGTTAATAATGCCTTCTATTTCGCTGGTTGACTCCTGCGTACGCTGTGCAAGTGAGCGCACTTCATCTGCAACAACCGCAAAGCCACGACCTTGTTCACCCGCTCTCGCCGCTTCAATGGCAGCATTTAAAGCAAGTAAATTAGTTTGCTCTGCAATCGCACGTATCACATCAAGCACAGAACCTATGGTTTCACCATCTTTTTCTAGCTGAGACACCACGCTGGAAGCTTTACCAAGTGAATCAGATAAGGCATTAATATGCTTAATGGTTGACTCTACTTCAACCTGACCTTGCTGGGCGCTTACATTGGTCGATTCAGCCTTTTTAGCGGCGGCTTCAGTATTGTGTGAAATATCTTGAATCGTTGCCTGCATTTCTGTAGCAGCGGTTGCTACCATATCCGCTTCATGTAATTGCTCTTGCATACCAGAGCTAGTCGCTGAGGTTGTTTCAGATAGGTTCCCTGTTGCTATATTAAGCGTTGTTAGAGCCGTATTTACTTCGTAGATGAGATCTTTAAAGTCACTAATTAAACTATTAAAGTCTATGGTCATCCTCGTTACTTCATCTTTCCCTTTATGCTCTATAAACAAGCTTAAGTCATTGTTTTGTCTTATCTTATCTATTGCTTGATAAACTTTTTCAATAGGCTGGATAATTGAACGACTGGTCAAGTACACAAGTAGCATAACGATGATACTAGCAATTATAAAAATGACTATTGCTAATAATTGCGCCTGCTGCGCCGTTTCAGTTACTTGCTCTTTAGTCGCATTAGTGATCAAAGTAACCACTTCATCACTTTTCTTAACACTTATTCTCATTTTCCCTAGGGCACCCGAATTTAAATCGACGCCTAATTCCACCTGCGCCTCTACCAATGCAGTAAATTTATTTTGGTAGTTGGTCATTAACGAGACCAATTGGTTGCGTAAATTATTAGGTAGCTCTGCAGCATTTACTTGTTGTTTTAACTCGCTTGCTAATTTATTAAATCGATCTAAATACTTGGTATCTAAACGTAGCATAAAATCTTTTTCAGCTCGACGCAGCTGTAGCATAGTGGTGAGTAATTGGTAATTATTTTGCTCACTAAGCAATGTTTCTATTTTATGAACTGCTTCTCTCAGCTCGCCATATAAAGCGTCTTTTGGGTGCAACCCGATTTTACGCTGTAGTTTTACAACATTTTGAAAGTCGTCATAGTACTGTTGGGCTAACGTAGAAAATTGATTGACCTGAGCCGTAGCAATATTTAAATCTGCAGATAAAACAGATAGCTTTTCTAGTTTAAATTGTAGTTTTTTATATTCTTGTGCAAATAGCTCTAAACTAGACTCATCTTTGTAAAACAAAAAGTCTTTTTCGTATTTACGCATCGAAAGCTCATGCACATCTAGCTCTTCAGCGTACTGAATAGTTTCATTTAATTTAAGCATAATACGTGCTTCATAAATGATGATGCACAGCATAACAATCATCGCTAAGCCAACGATTAATGCGTTAAATTGTAAACGACGTTTAATCGTTAGATTCTGTAAAAAGTTCATTGTAAATACCTATATTAAATTTGCCAGTTCAGTATAACGTGATGCTTTCTTGTATTAACATAATTTTGCTACATGAAATAAACAATAATGCCTATCATTAAAAACCAAAAAAGGGCTACCAGTAAAATTTAACCATTAACAAACTCCCTTTATACAAATGGACAATATAATCATCGGCCTGATCACAGTATTGTTTAATTTTTACAGTCTCGCCAATCAGAACTTAAATCTCTCGCACTTATAAGCGCTCAGCCCATAGCTTTAAAAATATTTATTTATAAAGATGACAATTTTATTAAAAAATTATGAGTCGTGTTATTGATTTAGTTCTATTTCTGGCTAAATTTACTGCAATTAAGTCGTTGTTATTGAATATAAGGAGGGTATACTAAGTTACTAACTTATGTATCTTTTGAGGATAAAATAATGGATTACAGCACTTCTGATTTATGTGACCATTTCGCTGATGTGGTTGACGTGCTTGAACCTATGTTCATCAACTTTGGTGGTCGACACAGTTTTGGTGGCCGCATTAAAACGGTAAAATGTTTTGAAAATAATGAACTGATCCGTCAATTGCTTTCTCAAGATGGTACAGATCAGATTTTACTTATTGATGGTGGTGGCTCCACTCGCAGAGCCTTAATTGATATTGAACTGGCTGAGCTGGCACTTGAAAACAATTGGCAAGGTATTATTGTATATGGTGCACTGCGCCATGTTGATGAACTTGAAGAACTGGATTTAGGAATTCAAGCCATTGGATCAATTCCGGTTGCAGCTGACAGTGAAGGCGCGGGTGAAAGCGGCATAGGCGTTAACTTTGCGGGTGTATCATTTTTCGATGATGATTTTGTTTATGCCGACAGTACAGGTATTGTACTTTCTGCTGAAGAATTAGAGCTAGAAATAATAGAACTGTAGCGTGACAGCACACCTTAAAGTATATAACGAAAGCACGCTCAAGCGCATTTGTTCTAACCGTGCAGGTGAACAAAAAGCGTGGCAGTCAATGGCATTACTTGACGCAAACGTTAATATACAACAAGCGCTTACTGATGCTGCACAGTTTGGTATGCGCTTTGTTTTACTGGGCGTTTGCGAAGACATTGGACCTAGAGCCAATTTAGGTAAAGGCGGAGCACAGCATGCTTGGCCCGCTTTTTTACAACACTTTTTAAACCAACCTCACAATCACGCTATTGCCATGCAAAAAGTGTTACTGCTTGGCGAAGTAAACCTCGATGACTTAATGGAACAAGCACACCCGCTTGATAACCAAAATCCTCTCGATTTAGACCAATTACGTCAGTTGTGCGCTGAGGTCGATGTGCGGGTTGAAGCAATTTTAAGCATGATTTTTAAAGCAGGTCTTGAACCCATCATTATTGGTGGCGGACATAATAACTGCTTAGGTATTATTCGCTCGCTTGCAAAATATAAAAACAGCGCAATTAACGCCATTAATTTAGACCCCCACGCCGACTTTAGAGAGTGTGAAGGCAGACACAGTGGCAATGGTTTTCACTACGCCTATCAAGAGCAGCACCTTAACAGTTACCATGTAATTGGCTTACATGAGCTTAAAAATAATCAACAAATTTTTAATGCGATGCAAAGTGCAAAATTTAGTTTCACCAGCTATCAAGCGATTAATGTTAGGCGAGAAATAAGTTTAACGGAGGCAACTAACAATGCACTAAACGCATTTGATAACGCACCGTTAGGAATAGAAGTTGATTTAGATAGCCTAACCAACATGCCTGCAAGCGCATTTAATTATTGCGGTTTTGATGTTAGCGATGGCGAGCATTATGTTTATTTAGCTGCAAGTAATCATCACAGTGCTTATTTACATTTATGCGAAGCAGCACCCTCGCAACATCCTCACTCTCTTGCTGCGGGTAAATTACAATGTGGTCAAGTTATCAGCGCCTTAGTAAATACCTACCTACAAACCAAGCAAAAAATCTAATCTTCCCTAGTCTTCTTGTGCCTGTAACCACTGTTTAAACCAACTCATTAACCCTAAGCTACTTAAAGGGTGTCCGAAGTAGTAGCCTTGTGAGGCATAAGCTTTCAAACTTTTCACAAATTTAAGTTGGTCCAGTGTTTCAACACCTTCAAAAATCACTTTTGTTTGTTGCTGATTATGCATTTCTACCATACCGCTTACTAAGCTGCGTATATTATTTTGATTACTAAAGTCTGCAGTTAATGCAGGCGATACTTTAATATATTCCACCGCTAAACTAGGTAACTTAGAAAGTAATACAGGGTTATCACCTAAACCATCAACACACACTTTTAAACCTAAACTATTAAGCCTTGCAATCATGGCTCTGCCTTTATCATCGAGGCTGGTAAAAACATGAAGCGGACATTCAATAATTAAATCGCCTGGCCTGAGTTGATGCTCACCAATAACCCCATAAACAAAATCAACAAACTCTTCGTTGAGCATTTCTGGGCCAAATAAATTAACACTCAAAGGTACCGATATCCCTTCCATACGAAGTGCCATGGCTAATTCGCCAGCACGCTCTATAACAAAGGTAGCCAGTGAATAACCAAGCCCTGCAATTCTAATATCATTTATAAATCGGCTTGCCGATAAGGTGCCTTGCGTGGGGTGTTGCCAACGTAATAACAATTCTAAAAACTCAATTTGGCCATCGCCGTTGCGAATAACGGGTTGAAAAAACAGCTCAAACTCATCAGCAAAGCTGATATTCGCAAGCTCTGTTAATCGCGCTTGTTGCTCTAAATGCTCAACCGTCATTTGTTGATGATAAGCCACTATTTGTTTACTTGGCTGACTATCAAGTGCCAAGTAAGCATGACTAATTAAATCATCAAAGTTCGTACTTTGTTGATCGCAATGAACATAACTGGCTCTTACCTTTACTTCAATAGTGCAATTTGCCACGTTAAAGGGCTTTAATGTAGCGCCAATAATTTGCTTGATAAGCTGTTGATGTAAATGATTATGGCTTTGTAGATCACAAATAAACGCAAAATTTAACCCGCCTAAATGCGCTAATTTAGCGTGCGGAGCAAGGAACAACACTTCATCACTGTCTAGTAAGTCTTTTATTCGATTTGCCGACTGCGACAACAATAAGTCACCAAAATCTCGACCAATATGTTGATTTACCTGCGCAAACCCCTCTAGCCTTAATACAATAAGTGCGGCTCTGAATGAACCTTCATCAGTAAGCTCATTATACTTTTGACGTAACTGTTGTTTATCGGGGAAGCTGGCTAAGGGTGAGTTTTCAACATACACCTCAGGCTCGGTTTGTGGCTTTAAAGGCGCAGTAGCTATAGGCTCATTATCAGCTAAAAAACCACTGACTGAGAGCAGTAAAATAGCCATGAGCAACCACGCTAAATGCAGCGTAAAAAAGAGATACCCTATTAATAATAAAGCAAGTAATGCGCTTGCACAGGCACTGATAAGAAGTGGTTTTTTTTGCTTTTGTAACTTCGCTTGATATAAATTAAAACCAAAACCTAGCGCTAGTAAAATAGCGAGCCAAGGTATTGCACTACTGACCATAGCTAAGCCAATGAGCCCAGTACATAAAAAGCTGAGTCTCATTACGTTACTTTTAACGGTTAATAGCGTGGCAACCATTGCCATTAAAAGTGCACCACTTAAAAAAATAGCTAAATTGCTGTAGCTCAATAACGTTCCATCCATAGCTGACGTACTCACTGACATTAAATAAAACATAGGTTTAAGAGTTAATTTTATACAAACTAACTAAGTTTACCCAATATCCATAGATTTAACAGTTTATTTACCCCAAACTGATAACTTAATTGTGCAGGATGGTCAATTTGCCAATGAGCTATATCTGCGCGAGCGCCAACTTTTAACATCCCTCTATCAGTAAAACCTAAAGCACGAGCCGCATGTGCTGTTACGCCAGTTAATGCCTGCTCTGGGGTGAAATTAAATAAGGTGCAGGCCATATTCATCATTAATTGCAACGAACACAAGGGTGATGTGCCGGGATTAAAGTCACTGGCGATCGCAATAGGTACTTTGTATTTATTTAACAGCTCAATTGGTGGGTATTTCGTTTCTTTTAAAAAATAAAAAGCCCCAGGCAGTAATACCGCCACAGTGCCTGCGTTTGCCATAGCTTTAACGCCTGCTTCATCAAGGTATTCTAAATGATCAGCCGACAGGCCATTGTATTGTGCTACCAGCGCTGCACCGTGTTGATTTGATAATTGCTCGGCATGACACTTGATTGCCAAACCCTGTTTTTTAGCTGCATCAAATACGCGTTGAGTTTGTGCGTAGCTAAAGCCAATGTCTTCACAAAAAACGTCAACGGCATCTACTAGGTCATGTTCAACAAGCGTGCTTAGCATTTCATTGCATACCAAATCTATGTAATCATCACTGCGGTTTTTAAACTCCAAAGGTAGCGCATGTGCCCCTAAAAAGGTGTTAACTACTTCAATGGGGTGATGTTGATTTAACAGCCTAGCCACCTCCAATATTTTTTTCTCATTGTCTATATCAAGCCCATACCCTGACTTAATTTCAACCGTCGTCACCCCTTCAGCTAACAATGCATTTAAACGCTCTTTTGCTGCTACAAATAACTGTTCGTGGTCAGCCTCTCGGGTTGCTTTAACTGTACTTGCTATTCCCCCTCCCTGCGCGGCTATTTGCTGATAGCTCACGCCCTGCAAACGCTGCTCAAACTCTTGCGCACGAGAACCGGCAAACACTAAATGTGTATGGCAATCAATTAAGCCTGGGGTTAACCATTGCCCTTTTACACTTAATATCGGGGTGGCTAACACATCAAAATTAGGTAAGTCAGCTTGCTTACCTAGCCACACTATTTTGCCATTTTTAATAGCTAATGCCGCATTTTCTATCGCCCCATAAGGCGCATCAATATTGCTATCCATGGTCGCAATGTTGGCATCTGTGAGCAATAAATCGATATCATTTAACTGTTCTGTAGACTCTGTGGCTTGCATAAGTTTCTCCGCGATAATGTTCAAACGAGTTTAACAACACATCTTGTATATACAAGGTAATTATGCCATCTTATTAAGTATTGTTTATTTTTAATACACCAAAAGCGTTTATGCCAACACCTAAATTTACACAAATAAAACAGTTTATTGTGGATAAAATACGCAGTGGGCTTTGGCTTGAAAACCAACGCGTGCCCTCAGAAAATGAACTGGCAAAGCAGTTTGCGGTAAGCAGAATGACCGCACGTCGAGCGTTAAGTGAGCTAACTGATACAGGCATTTTAACCCGTAGCCAAGGGCTAGGTACTTTTGTCGCAAGCTTTAAGTCGCAGTCATCACTACTGGAAATAAAAAACATTGCACATGAAGTCAAAGAGCGAAACGGAAACTACAGCTGCACAGTACAGGTGTTGGAATCAATCAATGCCGTGGCGCCAATTGCTATTGCTTTAGGTGTTGAGGTAGATAGTGTGGTGTATAGAAGTGTCATTATTCATAACGAAAACGACAGTCCCTTGCAAGTTGAAGAACGCTTTGTAAACCCGTTACTTGCCAAGGATTATTTACAACAAGATTTTACCGCTCTCACCCCACACGAATACCTATCAACGGTTGCCCCTTTAACACAAGCAAGGCATACCGTAGAGGCTATAACGCCAAATAATGAAATGTGTCAATGGCTTAACCTATATAACGAAGAGCCTTGTTTACAAGTAATACGCCGCACTTGGTCGGTTAACGGGATTGTTAGCTTTGCACGACTTATATCGCCGGGCAGTAAGTACCGCTTGGGCGGACAATTAACATTTAAAAATAATAATAAAGCGCATAACGCATAACACTATTAAACAGGAGTGAACAATGAATCATCGACTGGACACACAGCGCACAATACGCGCGCAACATGGCAATCAAATAACCACCAAAAGCTGGCAAACCGAAGCGGCTAAACGCATGCTAATGAATAATTTAGACCCTGATGTTGCCGAGCACCCTCAAGCTTTGGTGGTGTATGGCGGGATTGGCCGTGCTGCACGTGATTGGCCAAGTTATGACAAAATAATTGCTACACTGGAACGCCTTGAAAATGACGAAACCTTATTAGTGCAATCAGGCAAACCTGTGGGTGTATTTAAAACTCATAGCAATGCACCACGGGTATTAATTGCCAATTCAAACCTAGTACCGCACTGGGCAAATTGGGAGCACTTTAATGAGCTAGATAAAAAAGGCTTGATGATGTATGGCCAAATGACCGCAGGGTCTTGGATTTACATTGGCTCTCAAGGCATAGTGCAAGGCACTTACGAAACGTTTGTGGCTATGGCAAAACAGCATTTTGCTGGTAATGCTAAAGGTAAGTGGGTATTAACGGGTGGTCTTGGAGGTATGGGGGGCGCACAACCATTAGCGGCTACTATGGCAGGCTTTAGTGCCTTGGTGGTGGAATGTGATGAAAGCCGTATCGATTTTCGGATAAAAACAGGATATGTCGATGTAAAAGCCACAGATCTTGAGCATGCACTAAAATTAATAACAGATGCTTGCATAAAAGGAGAAGCGCTTTCTGTGGGGTTACTAGGTAACGCCGCCGATGTGTTTAGTACCTTGGTAAAGAGTGGTATTACTCCCGATATAGTTACCGATCAAACCTCAGCTCATGATCCACTTAACGGTTACCTGCCACAAGATTGGAGTATGGAATACGCAGCTAAAATGCGAATCGATAACCCACAAGCAGTTGTAAAAGCGGCTAAACAGTCAATGGCAGTCCAAGTAAAGGCGATGCTGGCACTACAAAAAGCGGGCGCAGCAACAACCGACTATGGCAATAATATTCGTCAAATGGCCCTAGAAGAAGGCGTGAGTAATGCATTTGATTTCCCTGGGTTTGTGCCTGCGTATATTCGTCCATTATTTTGTGAAGGTATTGGTCCATTTAGGTGGGTAGCGCTATCTGGCGATCCTGAAGATATTTATAAAACCGATGCAAAAGTAAAAGAGCTCATTCCAGATGATAAACACCTGCATAATTGGCTTGATATGGCGCGTGAGCGAATTCAATTTCAAGGCTTGCCTGCACGTATTTGTTGGGTCGGTTTAAAAGATAGAGCGCGCCTTGCTGTTGCCTTTAATGATATGGTTAAAAGCGGTGAGCTTAAAGCGCCGGTAGTTATTGGACGGGATCATCTCGACTCAGGCTCAGTTGCCAGCCCTAACCGTGAAACTGAAAGTATGAAAGATGGCTCCGACGCGGTCTCCGATTGGCCACTATTAAATGCCCTGCTTAATACCGCAGGCGGTGCTACTTGGGTATCACTTCACCATGGCGGTGGTGTAGGCATGGGGTTTAGCCAGCACTCAGGCGTAGTGATTGTTGCCGATGGTACTGATGAAGCAGAGCAGCGTCTTGCTCGAGTATTATGGAACGATCCCGCCACCGGTGTAATGCGCCATGCTGATGCGGGTTATGAAATTGCAAAAAACTGTGCGCAACAGCAGCAGCTAGACCTACCAATGCTTAATGAGGACAAGTCATGATTTCATATACACTCAAACCGGGTCAGCTTGACTTAAACACGCTAAGAAAAATTAACAAATCAGCCATACACTTAACTCTGGCCAATGATGCACAGGCGCAAATAGCTGCCAGTGCTCAAACAGTCCAAAACGTGATAAACGAACATCGCACTGTATATGGTATTAATACTGGCTTTGGGTTATTGGCCAATACTAAAATCGCTGACGATGAACTCGAACTATTACAACGCAGTATCGTGCTTTCACACGCCGCAGGTATTGGTGAGTTAATGGATGACAGCACCGTTAGATTGATGATCACACTAAAAATAAACTCTTTATCGCGCGGTTATTCTGGTATTCGCTTAGCTGTGCTTGAGTTTTTTATGCAGCTGCTTAAAAGTGAAGTTTACCCTTGCGTACCTAAAAAGGGCTCAGTGGGTGCATCGGGCGATTTAGCACCGCTTGCGCATATGTGTTTGCCTTTATTAGGTGAGGGTAAAATGCGTTATCAAGGTGAGCTGATAAGCGCTACACAAGGGCTAAAAATTGCAGGGCTTGAGCCACTAACATTAGCTGCAAAAGAAGGGTTAGCCTTATTGAATGGCACCCAAGCATCCACTGCATTTGCACTACAAGGCTTATTTAGAGCCGAAGACTTGTACGCACAAAGCTGTGTTATTGGCTCTATCAGTATAGAAGCGGCCATGGGCAGTCGCGCGCCATTTGATGCGCGTATTCATGACATTCGTGGTCAGCAAGGGCAAATAGATACGGCTCACGTATTTAGAGAATTACTCGATACCCACTCACAAATTAGTGACTCACATATTAATTGTGAAAAAGTACAAGACCCATATTGCCTGCGTTGCCAGCCGCAAGTTCTTGGTGCATGTTTAACCCAAATACGTCAAGCCGCCGAAGTACTACTGTGTGAATCAAACGGAGTAACCGATAACCCTCTCGTATTTGCCGATGTAGGGGATATTATTTCAGGCGGAAACTTTCATGCTGAGCCCGTCGCTATGGCCGCTGATAACCTGGCGATTGCTATTGCTGAAATTGGCGCCTTAGCTGAGCGACGTATTGCTCTATTGATTGACTCTAATTTATCAAAATTACCGCCATTTTTAGTAAAAAACGGTGGGGTAAATTCAGGATTTATGATTGCTCAAGTCACCGCAGCAGCACTGGCCTCTGAAAATAAATCCTTAGCGCACCCAGCTTCGGTAGATAGCTTACCGACTTCAGCAAATCAGGAAGACCATGTTTCCATGGCAACGTTTGCAGCACGACGACTAGTTGATATGGCTAATAATACGCAGGGCGTACTGGCCATAGAATGGCTCAGTGCTGCCCAAGGGCTTGAGTTTAGAGCACCACTACGCGCGTGTGATAAAGTAGAAAGTGCCAAAGCACTGCTACGCCAACATGTTAGCTATTACGACAAAGACCGGTATTTTGCTCCCGATATTGAAGCGGCCAACACGCTACTAAGTGAAGGTAAGTTGTGTGACTTTATAAAAAACTCGCCCTTACCTTCTTATTAAATACCATACTGATAACTAAAACCCAGTGCTTCTATCGCTGAGCCAATAACTTTGCGCTCAGCGACCTCATTACTACTAAAGCTCGGCATTTGTGTGCCATACAGCTCACACTTTTGTGCATAATAATCTGCTTTGGTCGGGTGCGCTGGGTTCACCACGTTATAAATGCTCTGTCCTTGCGACCAGTTATTAAGGACCGCATAAATAGCATTGATCACATCTTGTTGATGCACCATATTCACCACTTGCTGACTAGAGGTATTGAGTTCTTTACCCGCCACAAAACGACCAGGCTCTCTATTTGGCCCCAACAATCCGGCTAAGCGAAGCACTTTACCTTGCTGTTCAAGCACTTGCTCTTCAGCGTCATACAGCTTTATTTGTCGCTCGTTAGTGCCTGATATATCGCTGCTTTCACTATAAACGCCAGGTTCTTGATCATACACCCCAGTCGATGAGCACAATAAAAAGCCTTTGCAATTAAGCTCAGTTGCCAGCTTTAACGCCTGCTCAAGCACTTGCGGGTAATCACTTTCGCTATCTCGACTGCGAGGCGGGATTGCACAGACCCAATACGCATTTTGTAAATCCACTTGGTGCTGCAACTCACCGTTTTGTAAAACAAACTGACGTTCAAAATCAAATTGATGAGTGTCACTACGATGAGTCCCCTGCACTTGCCAACCTTGTTTTTGTGCATCAATACATAAGGCTTGGCCAAGCCAGCCAGCGCCAAGAACGACTAAATTATCTTTGTTGGTTTGCACTTTATTTACCCTTATTAAAACTCAATCAACGCGTTTTATAGCGATAAAAAATATAATTAACTTTATGCGACTAAAAATAATTTTAGCAAACGCTGGTTGCAGAAGATATTAACACACGCTTTTTTTGCAATTAGTAATCTCTTTAATGATACCGCAACCATTCATTACATACCTGCAGATAAAGCGTATGACTTAAGTGACTTACCGAGAGTAATATATAAAACGATTGCTCAATTTAAGCTTTAAAAAACGATGGCTGCTAACAAGGCGTTTAAGGGTGAAATTTAAGCGCTTTGCTCTTGTTTTTAATTTATTCAGCACCATATCTTTAGGGTCTGTTTATCTGCAGTTTGAATCAAGTTTCGTTACATAACGCTATTTTTATGAGCGAGATCTCATTTTTCTGTTTTAAATGAAGATCTTTTTATTGAGGTAGTTTGATGTTTAGCAGAGTCTGGTATAGTAGCGCAGGTAATAAACAGTGCTTTTTAAGCAGCTTAATACAAAATTGCTAATTAATGTGTCCTAAAGGTTAATTTAAAGAATACATTAATTATCAATTGTAAAAAATGGGTTAGCCGATGCACGGCTAGCAAAAAAACACATTGTAACGGTTTTATCATGATATCTAATTTATTTACCAAGATTTTTGGTAGTCGCAATGACCGCACTATTAAAAACCTAAGAAAGACGGTCGCACTGATCAATGCACTTGAAACGCAGCTAGAAGCGCTTTCAGATGAAGATTTAAAAGCTAAAACAGCCGAGTTTAGAGAGCGTTACGATAACGGACAAAGCTTAGGCGATATTCTACCAGAAGCATTTGCAGTGGTGCGTGAAGCATCAAAGCGTGTAAACGGTATGCGTCATTTCGACGTGCAGTTATTAGGTGGTATGGTTTTACACCAAGGTCGTATCGCAGAAATGCGTACCGGTGAAGGTAAAACACTCACAGCGACACTGCCGGCTTATTTAAATGGTTTAACAGGTAAAGGTGTTCATGTCATTACCGTGAATGACTACTTGGCCAAACGTGATGCTGAAACCAATCGCCCATTATTTGAATTTTTAGGGTTAACCGTAGGCTGTAATGTTCCGGGCATGATGCCACAACAGAAAAAACAAGCTTATGCAGCTGACATCACTTATGGTACCAATAACGAATTTGGTTTTGATTACCTGCGTGACAACATGGCATTTAGTATTGATGAGCGCGTACAACGCCCATTATTTTATGCTGTAGTGGATGAAGTGGATTCAATCCTTATTGATGAAGCACGTACGCCACTGATTATTTCTGGTCCCGCTGAAGATAGCTCTGAGCTATACACTGAAATAAATACCATCGTTCCTCTACTTGAATTACAAGAAAAAGAAGACGAGGAAGGGATTGAAGGCGATGGCGATTTCACTATCGATGAAAAATCTAAGCAAGTTCATCTTACTGAGCGTGGGCAAATAAAAGTAGAAGAGTTACTTACCGAGCGCGGCCTAATTGAAGAAGGTGACTCACTGTATTCAGCAGCGAGCATCACGCTACTTAGCCACGTTTATGCCGCCCTTCGTGCGCACAAGCTTTACCAAAAAGATGTTGACTACGTTATTAAAGAAAACGAAGTCATCATTATTGATGAGCATACAGGTCGCTCTATGGAAGGACGCCGTTGGTCAGAAGGTTTACACCAAGCTGTAGAAGCAAAAGAAGGTGTGAAAATTCAAAACGAGAACCAAACGTTAGCTTCTATTACGTTCCAAAATTACTTCCGCTTGTACGAAACGCTAGCAGGTATGACAGGCACAGCCGACACAGAAGCGTTTGAGTTTCAGTCTATCTACGGTTTAGACACTGTGGTTATGCCAACCAATAAACCAATGATCCGCGATGATCGCGCTGATTTAGTTTACTTAACGCAAGAAGAAAAGTACGAAGCGATTTTAGCAGACATTAAAGACTGTCAAGAACGTGGTCAGCCGGTACTTGTAGGTACTATCTCAATTGAAAGCTCTGAGTACTTATCGCAGTTTTTACGCAAAGAAAAAATTAAGCACAACGTACTTAATGCTAAATTCCACGCACAAGAAGCAGACATTGTTTCTGATGCGGGCTTACCGGGCACAGTCACCATTGCCACCAACATGGCCGGTCGTGGTACCGATATTGTACTTGGTGGTAATTGGAACAGCGAAGTTGAAAAACTTGAGAACCCAACTGACGAACAAATTGCTGAAATAAAAGCAGCATGGAAAATTCGCCATGATGCGGTAATTGATGCTGGCGGCTTACACATTATTGGTACTGAGCGTCATGAATCACGTCGTATTGATAACCAATTACGTGGTCGTTCTGGCCGTCAAGGTGATGCCGGTTCAAGCCGTTTTTACCTATCGATGGACGATGCGTTAATGCGTATTTTTGCTGGTGAACGCATGACTAACATGATGCGTAAACTAGGTATGCAACGCGGTGAAGCGATTGAACATCCATGGGTTAACCGCGCAATCGAAAACGCTCAGCGTAAAGTAGAAGCACGTAACTTTGATGTGCGTAAACAGCTACTTGAGTACGATGATGTAGCAAACGACCAACGTCGTGTTGTTTACTCTCAACGTAATGAATTGCTTGAAGAAGGTGATATTTCAGAAACGATTACTGCTATCCGTGGTGATGTGCTCGCTGGTGTGATTGATCAATACATTGCTCCACAAAGCTTAGCTGAAATGTGGGATATACCAGGACTTGAAGAACGCTTAAAACAAGACTTCTTAATTGAGTTACCAATTACTCAGTGGTTAGCTGATGACAATAAACTGTATGAAGAAAAACTGCGTGAGCGTATTGAAGAAGCGGTTGAACAAGCTTACAAGCAAAAAGAAGAAATGGTCGGCGATTCTGTACTGCGCCAGTTTGAAAAAGCCATTATGCTTCAAAGTCTTGACCAACATTGGAAAGACCATCTTGCTGCAATGGATCACTTACGCCAAGGTATTCACTTACGTGGTTATGCACAAAAGAATCCTAAGCAAGAGTACAAACGTGAGTCGTTTGAATTGTTCTCTGAAATGCTAGAAAACTTAAAAGTCGATGTCGTCGGTATTTTAAGTAAAGTGCAAGTTCGCGCTGAAGAAGATGTTGAAAAAGTAGAAGAGCAACACCGTAAAAGTGAAAATGCCCCTCGCGAATATCAACATGAAGAAGCAGAGCACGTAGGTGGTGAAGCACCACAAAGCGCTCAGGTTATGGCGCGTAGCGAGCCAAAAGTGGGTCGTAACGATCCATGTCCATGTGGTTCAGGTCAAAAATACAAACAATGTTGTGGTAAATTAAAATAACACCACTTTGTTAAGTTAGATAAAAAGCGACGCTTGCGTCGCTTTTTTTATGCTATTTAAGGGAGAGATAATGACTAAAGTAATCATCAATGTTGCTGTGGGTGTAATTAAAAAAAATAACAATGTGTTTATTTGTAAACGTGCAGATGAACAGCACCAAGGCGGCTTATGGGAATTTCCAGGCGGAAAAGTTGAAGCCGGAGAAAGTGTTTTTCAAGCACTGAAGCGCGAATTATTTGAAGAAGTAGAACTGACTATTCATAGCTCAAGCGAACTTGTCACTATAGAGCACGACTATGGCGATAAATGCGTACGACTTAATGTACACGTGGTCAGTAACTTTAATGGTCAAGCTCATGGCGCAGAAGGGCAACCAAGCGAATGGGTCAGCATAGACGAACTTGATAACTATGATTTTCCTGCGGCCAATGTCGAGATTATCAGCGCCATAAAAACGAAATATAGCTAGTTTTATCATCAAGTATAAAAGTAACTAAAAAGCCAGTGAGCATCATGCTCACTGGCTTTTTATTTTGCGATTAGTGGGGCCTAACCGCTTAAGCTAATTTCAGCTTAAATTACCAAATTTTTACGCGATCTTCAGGCTTGATATACATTTTATCGCCCTCTTTAACATCAAACGCTTGGTAAAATTCCGGCATGTTCGACAAAATACCAATCACGCGATAATGACTCGGTGAATGTGAATCGGTCATTAAACGATTGCGCAATGCTTCATCACGGTATTTACGACGCCAAATTTGCGACCAGCCCATAAAGAAGCGTTGGTCGCCCGTATAGCCTTCAATAATGGGCGCTTTAGAATCACCCAGCGATAATTGATACGCTTTATAAGCGACGGTTAAGCCGCCTAAATCACCAATGTTTTCACCCAGTGTCAGCTCACCATTAACGCTGGCATCTTCAAACGGTTTATATTGATTATACTGCGCAACTAAGGCAGCACTTCGCTGTTCAAACTGCTTAAGGTCTGACTCGCTCCACCAATTACGTAAATTGCCATCACCGTCGTATTTTGCACCTTGGTCATCAAAGCCATGGCCTAACTCATGGCCAATAACCGCACCAATAGCACCATAGTTAACCGCATCATCTGCTTCTAAATTAAAGAAAGGAGGCTGCAGAATCGCCGCAGGGAATACTATTTCGTTATTCACTGGGTTGTAGTAAGCATTCACTGTTTGTGGCGTCATATGCCACTCAGAGCGATCAACTGGCTTACCTAATTTAGCAACCATATCTGCATAAGCCCACTCACTGTAGCGAATATAGTTACCTACTAGTTCATCAGGATTAATTACTAAATCTGAATAATCTTTCCATTTATCTGGGTAACCAATTTTAGGCGTAAACTTATCCAGCTTTTCTTGCGCCGCAACTTTTGTTTCAGGGCTCATCCACTCAAGGTTTTCAATTGCCACTGAATAGCCTTTAATCACGTTATCAACTAATTCTTCCATGCGCGCTTTCGCTTCTGGCGGGAAGTTTTCTTTAACGTAGACTTTACCTAAAATTTCACCCAGTACACTGTTTGATGCATCAACGGCTTGCTTCCAAAGTGGCGCTTGCTCTTCAACACCGCGCAATGTGGTGCTGTAAAAATTAAATTTCAAATCCACTAAGTCTTTATTTAGCAACTGCGCGTAATTACTAACGAAATGGAATTTTAAGTAGTTTTGCCAAACCGATAAGTCTGTATTTTTGAAAATGTCTGCAAATTTTTCAAAGTAACTTGGTTGGCGCACAATCAACTCTTGGGCATCAACACCAACGGCTTCAAAGTAAGCACTTAAATCAAAATCTCCCATTAACGTGTTAGCTTCAGCTACTGACATTTTATTATATGATTTTGTTGCATCACGACTTTGTACCCGACTCCACTGTGCCTCAGCAAGTGTCGTTTCAAGGGCAAGTATCGCTTTGGCTGCATCAGCGGCATTATTAACGCCAGCTTTAGCTAAAATATCGGTAATATAGGTTTGATATGCCGCGCGAATTTTTGTGAATTTTTCATCATCTTTTAAATAATAATCACGGTCAGGTAAACCAAGTCCCGCTTGATAGGCATAAAGCGCATTTTCACTTGAGTTTTTAGCATCATTATTAACATACCAGCCAAAAGGAAGATCTCCGCCTTTAACTTGTAGCTGTGCCATCAATGTGACCAACGCGACTTTATCTTTTACTGTATCAATGCTTTTAATAGCTGGCTCAAGTGGTAACATCCCTAACTCTTCACGAGCATTTTCAGCCATGTAGCTAGTATAAAATGCGCCGATCTTATATTCATCTGAACCTGGCTTTGCGCTGCTATTGGTACTGGCATTTTCTAGTACTGTTTTCATTGCTTTTTGCGATTCATCATATAACTGTGAGAACGACCCATAGTTTGACTTATCGCCAGGGATTTCAGTTTTTTCTAACCATTTACCGTTTACGTGGTAGTAAAAATCATCCTGTGCACGAACACTTTTATCGATATTTTGTAAATCAACACCTAAGGCACCAGGGGTTGCTACCGGTGCGGTTACTGTTGTTGCTTCTGCTTGCATTTCTTGTGGCTTTTCGCCGCAACCAACCAAACCTAACGCCAATGCAATACTGGCGGCAGTCATTGTTATTTTTTTCATAAGAATTCCGTATATTAATTAGAATAAATACGCATTTCATTAAGATTTGATAACTCAAAAAAACAACAATAGGATGCAGTCTATTATCTGCTTAATGAAATACGCATCAGCTACAACCTAATTTAGGAAGTACTAACTAGGCATGATAAACCTGATTTAAATAACAATAAAATCGAATATGTAACAAAGTATTTTAAAGCCAGCAAAACAAACCGAGCAAGGTGTCAAATGGTATTTAATTAAGGTTTATTTTTACCGTGTAAAGCTAAGCGTTGAAGCTTTTCTTTTAATGACGGTGGAGCAGAATCGGCGATCGCATTTAAATAATCAGCCGTTTGTTCACTCATTTTAAGGGAGTTCGTTGGTTTGCCATCAGCCACTTTAGGTCGAGTGCTTAACCGTTGAGTTGCCTGTGGATTGGCAGTAATTTTTATTTGCCCAAGCTCGGCCATACCCGCGGCTCTAAAATGCGATTGCATGTCCATTTTTAAATAATTAAGCCTAAGCGCAATAGGTGCAGAAACAGCTTCTATCATTAAGGTGCCGTCACGGTAATTACTTACTCGGCACTTTTCACCTAACTTAGGGCCTAAGAAATCGCGCAACAATTGTTGCTGTGTATCCAGTGCATAGCTTTTTCCCGCATAGGCTGCTAAGCGGTTGTTCAGCCCAGCCATAATATCGGTTAACGGTTTTGGCGCATATCTATCTTTAGCCATATCACACCTTAAAAACATCAAAAGAAGGCTTGCTTAAATTAAACTTAATTTAAGCAAGCAAAGTGGGTTTATACCAATTCACTGAAATAAATATTATTGCGGATGGGTATTAAGCACCTGCTACTTGCATTTGTTCAATCAGTACTGAACCAGTCTGAATCCCGCCGCGACGTTCTATATCGCCACCTATAGCGGAAATACCTTTGAACATATCTTTTAAATTACCAGCAATCGTAATTTCGCTTACTGGGTATTGTATTTCCCCATTTTCAACCCAAAAACCAGCCGCACCGCGAGAGTAGTCACCGGTTACGGTATTCACGCCCTGCCCCATCAATTCTGTAACTAATAAGCCCGTACCCATGGTTTTTAATAATGCAGTTAAATCTTGATGCGTCTGTTCTACTAACCAATTATGAATACCGCCAGCGTGCCCTGTTGGGGTCATATTCATTTTACGTGCCGCATAGCTTGCTAATAAATACGTTTGTAACTCGCCACCGTGAATTATTTCTCTGTCGAGAGTTTTAACCCCTTCGCTATCAAATGGCGATGATGCTAAGCCTTTAAGTAAGTGCGGACGCTCTGAAATATTAACGGTTTTGCTAAATACCTGCGTGCCTAAGCTATCCAATAAAAAGCTGGATTTACGATACAGTGCGCCACCACCAATTGCTGATACCAAATGGCCAAACAATGAATTAGCAATATCGGCTCTAAAAATAACCGGCACTTTCATGGTGCCTAGTTTTTGGCTGTTTAGTTTTGCTAGGGTTTCTGCTGCAGCTTCAAGTCCAACACTTGCAGCATCTTTTAACCCCGCTTGATCGCGAGAAATCGTGTAGGCTGAGTCGCGCTGCATATGCTCGCCCTCTTTACCTATCACCATAGTGCTTATGCTGTGGCGAGTACGTGGAAAGCCTGCAATTAAACCATGGCTGTTACCATATACTCGCAACCCTTGATGCGATGAAAAGCTCGCGCCATCTGAATTCACAATTCGCTCATCGGCGTTTAATGCGGCTTGCTCTGCGGCATGACACAAATCAATCCCTTGCTCTGGGCTTACATCCCAAGGATGAAACAAGTCTAAATCTTTAGGGGCAAACTCAAGCAGTTCTTTATCAGCAATGCCATTACATGGATCGTCTGAAGTGAATTTAGCAATATCGATGGCTTTTTCGACCACAGCACGTAATGTTTTAGGATTTAAATCAGCCGTTGATGCCGAGCCTTTGTTATTGCCAACATACACGCTAATACCTAAACCACCGTCTTGATTAAACTCAATGGTTTCTACCTCCCCCATGCGCGTACTTACCGACAGCCCCGAAGTGCTAGACATAGCAGCTTCTGCAGCGGTAGCACCTAGTTTTTTAGCATGTTCAAGTACTTCTGATACAGCGTCTTTTACTTGAGAGATTTGCGAATAAATTGGATCTTGGTGTTGGCTTTTCATAAATTCTGTCCTGAGCCCTGAAGGCCATATTGCACACATTTTTTATATTTAAATGCTAACACACTCACTGCACCACATCAGCTAATATTAATCACTAAAAGAATCGCGTATAATAGATGAAGTTATTTTTATTTAAGAGCACCCCATGGCGAAGAAAAAAGGCAAGCCTGCTGAAATTGAAGAAGAAATTATATATGTATCAAAAAGTGAACTTAAGCGCGAAGCGCAAGAGTTTCATCAGTTAGGATCTGAAATTGCCAAAATGGGTAAAAAGCAGCGCGAACGCCTGCCGCTCAATGATGACTTAAAAGAAGCAATGGTGGTTGCTGATAAAATAAGTAATAAAAGTGATGCTTACCGCCGACATTTAAATTACATCGCAAAAACCCTTCGTACGGTAGAAAATATTGAAGAAATTAAAGCGATCATTGATGTCATGCTTAATAAAAATAACCAAGCTGAGGTTATGATCAAAAAAATTGAGCAACTGCGCAGTGATTTAATTGAACAAGGCGATGACTTAATTAACGAAACAATTGAACAATATCCAGCTCTTGAGCGCCAAAAAATGCGCCAAATGGTGCGTAATGCTGCCAAAGAAGTAAAAGCTGAAAAACCAGCGAGAAGCTACAAAGAGTTATTTCAGTACTTAAAAGACGCCATAATGTAACGCAGCCGCGTTATATATTAAAAAGGTGCTGCGGCACCTTTTTTTGTTGTAGATCAAAACCTCCTCCCCTTTGCTTTTTTACAATACGCAGCAACTTAAAAGATAAGGTGCGCGTGATGATTAAACTTCCTCAATGGGATCAAACTTTAATAAACAAATACAATGTATCGGGCCCGCGTTATACGTCTTACCCGACCGCACTTTCGTTAGCTGATGGTTATCAGCAACAAGATTTGATTAGCGCTATTGAATCATCGCAAACCCGTTCGTTGTCTTTATATATTCATATTCCTTTTTGTAGTCAGCTTTGTTATTACTGTGGCTGTAATAAAGTCATTACTCGCCACCAATCTAAAGCCGATACCTACCTAGACTTTTTAGCTAAAGAAATTGCAGCACAAGCGCCGCTGTTTCAAGATTATCGGGTTGAGCAATTACATTTGGGGGGCGGCACACCAACTTTTTTAACCGCAGCGCAAATGACGCGCTTAGTAAAGCTGCTAGAGCAACACTTTAACTTTAGCGATACCTGCGAGCGCGGTATCGAAATCGACCCTCGCTCACTGGCTGACAATATGCTGGTTGATTTAAGCGAGTTGGGGTTTAATCGTGTGTCATTTGGTATTCAAGATTTTAATGATCAGGTTCAGCTGGCTGTTAATCGCCCTCAGCATGTTGATGAGGTACAGCAATTAATTACCCAAGCAAAACAGTTGGGCTTTAAATCAATTAATGCTGATATGATTTATGGCCTGCCACTACAAACACCTGAGAGCTTTACGCAAACGATTGAGCAACTTATTGCCTTAAACCCTGACCGCGTTTCAGTATTTAACTACGCTCATTTACCAGAACGTTTTGCCGCCCAACGTAAAATTAAAGACGCCGATTTACCCAGTGCGCATAATAAGCTCACCATGTTTAAAAATACCCTAGAGCAAATGACGCAGGCGGGCTATCAATTTATAGGTATGGATCACTTTGCAAAAGTTGATAATGAGCTAGCCATTGCACAAAATACGAATCAGCTGCATCGTAATTTTCAAGGCTACACCACTCATGGCGAGTGCGACTTATTGGGCTTAGGTGTCTCGTCTATTTCACAAATAGGCACAGCGATATTACAAAATAAAAAAGAGTTAAAACATTATTATCAAGCAGTTGATGAGCAAGCAGGCAGTGCCATTAATAAAGGCATGCATTTAACCCAAGATGATCTTATTCGCGCCGATGCGATTAAGCAGCTTATTTGCCAGTTTGAGCTTGATATGAGCGTATTCGCTAACAGACATAAAATCAGCTTTAATGACTACTTTCAAGATGCTTTAGAGGCACTCGCACCATTAATTGCCGATGAAATGGTAACAATAGAAAACAACCTAATTAGCGTAACACCAAAAGGGAATTTATTTATTCGTATTATTTGTATGTGCTTTGATGCGCATTTACAAAAACAGATAAATGCCACTCGCTTCTCACGCGTTATATAATTTAAAACTAGCACGCATAAAAAAAAGCAGACCAAGGTCTGCTTTTTTTATATATGCCGTAAAATCTAAGCGCTAGTTAAAAACCACGTTTTCGCTGCCTTGGGCTGCTTTAAACTCAACAATAATTTTTTTACAGTCAGCTTCAATTTCATCACTCAGTGATTCTTCTGCGCGCCAGCGCGCCGTGTCTTGCTTAAAAATTTCTTTTTTAGCGTACTTTTTGCGCGAATCATGGGTTGGCATTTCTTTTACCACGTCGTACATTTTATAAATACCCGGGTATGCACTCGTTAGGTCGCGCTCAGTATCAAAACTATATTGCGACATAAGCACCCAAATACGTAAGCACCCCTCAGAGTAATCACATTGCTTTTCATTCATAGCACGTGCAATTAAATGAATACTATCGGCTAACTTCGCATTACGCTTTAAACGCGACTGTTTTAGCTTTTGCTGTTGCTCTGCCTGTTTTTTGCTAATTAGCTTTTTTTGCACATTTAGCTTATAGAGCAACTGACCCGCATAAAATGCCAAGCCCGCTATAATAGCAGCACCTACAACTAAGGCTAAGATCACTGCTGTACTCATTGCGTGTCCTTATTACTTATCTTCGTCGTCATCTAGCCATTCATTCGCTAGATCGTTTGATAGGTATTGATCAAAGTCTGAATTACTGTCTTCATCGCTGAAGTCATCTTCAAACTCTTCTTCATCTTCAATGCCTAATAATTTACAAAGCACTTGGTGACGCGCTATGCGGCTATTAAAGTATTTTGCATCTTTACCCGTTAGCATTTCACCTTGCTCATGACGCTCAACTAATTTAAGTAAGCGCTCATCATTTTCAAGGGCTTCTAACTCTTGTTCAGGCGTTAATTCTGGTTCAACAGCCTTTTTAAGCTCTGCTACAGGTTTAAGGTTACGTTTCATTTCGATTTTTGGTTCAGCAGCAGGTGCAACCAATGGCACTGCTTTTTTACTACCAACGCGTTTATCTTTAGCAGCCGAACCTGCTTTTTGAGTGTCATTACTCAATGCATCCGGTGCATTACGTGAACCAGGCTTAGCGCCCTTAGTTTTTTTAACACGTTGCTCTTTCAATGCGCGCATTTCTTTAAGCTTATCTTGGCTTAAACGAACGGGACCATTTGATGGAATTTTACGTGACTTTTTCTTTCTACTCATATCTTGATCGTCTCACTTAAGAGGTTTTGAGCGAGGCGCAACTCAATGGGCATCGCGGTGCTGGCCTAGCCAGGAGAATTCAGTTTGGGCGTTTTGTGCGCCAAAGCACAGTTAAGGTGCTTTTTTTAAACGGGGGGTATTGTAACAGGACAAATAAAAAGGCGGTAG
The DNA here is from genome assembly GCF_002310795.1 of Pseudoalteromonas issachenkonii. Lineage (NCBI taxonomy): Bacteria > Pseudomonadati > Pseudomonadota > Gammaproteobacteria > Alteromonadales > Pseudoalteromonadaceae > Pseudoalteromonas > Pseudoalteromonas issachenkonii. Next base: position 297,845 of record NZ_CP011030.1, on the reverse strand, counting down.
AGAAAACATCTCTACCGCCTACTAATCTGAGCGCCATTATATGGACACTTCTCCCTTCGACTTTTTAGTCTTTATTGTTTTTATTATTATTTTCTATCCGTATTTTTATTATTTATCTTCCGTGTAGCATTCCATTTTGTTTTTATTATTAAACTTCCATGAGTATTTTATTATTTTCGGTCTTCCTAACACTTTTTTGATATTTCCTTTGGTAGCACACTCTATGTGCTATTCAGTCGTGCCGCGCTACTATCCTTATAACGTTTTCCTATTTGTTATTGTTTTTGCGACAGGGGTTAATTTACTCGTTAATAATTTTGTTACAACTAATTTATATCTTTTTTCTTGTACTACATATGACAAAAAACACTAAAAAATATAAATTACAATAAGTTATATTAAAAAATAAAAATAAAATGAGATTTTTCTTACACCAAAGTATGGTCAATGTCTTACAAGAGAAGGAGCTTTATCGGTCACGGCAGGCACAAAAAAAGCAGCTAAAGCTGCCTTTTTCACTAATTAACATTATATTATGTTAACAACATCTAAATAAATACGACTTTAGTGTAGACCACCAAGGTATTTAGAGAGTGTTTCAATGTCTTTATCTGTTAGTTTCTTTGCAATGTCCTGCATAACACCATTTAGGTCGTTATTACGAACACCATCTCTGAACTGTTCAAGTTGTGACTTGATGTATTCTGGATGTTGGAAAGAAATCTTTGGGAATTTAGCAAGTGAAGAGCCATTACCACGTGGACCATGACAAGCCGCACATGATGGGATACCGCGCTCAGCATCACCTGCTTTATATAACATTGCGCCTGTTTCTTGAACATCTTTCGGTGTAGCACCTTCAGACATGTTCAAAGAAGCAAAGTAAGCAGCCAAGTCTTTCATATCTTGATCACTTAATGGCATTGCCATACCGCTCATTACTGGATTCATACGACCTTCTTTACCGCCCGAAGTCATACCTAATTTAAATTCAGTAAGTTGCTTGTATATGTAATCTGCGTGTTGGCCTGCAATTTTTGGGTAGATGTTAACCGGCGCATTACCGTCTGGGCCGTGACAAGCCGCACACGTTGCTGATTTTTCTTTACCTGCGTTTACATCGCCATCAAATGCTGTTGCGTTGCTTGCTGACAACGCACCAAGCAATATAGTTAAAGATAGTGCTATTTTTTTCATGGTGAATTCTCTGTTTCCGACCCTGTATCATCTACAATATGGATGTTGTGATTTTTATATTCTACACGATATTAAATTCTCTGGCACGTTTTCTACACACATTAAACCTATAAATTATAGGGTTTTGAGTAAAATTAAACGCTAAGCCAGTTAAAATGTACTGTCAGCAATGATCTTACATGCTCAAATACACTTTTTAATAGCTACTTTATAGTATAAAATACGCGCCACGGGTGAATTTGGTTTACCCAATGTTATTTTTTTAAGTTTTAGGAGAGCCTGTGCTCAAATCTCGTATCAAGTATAACACTGCGTCTTTTGTTACAAGCGCGCCAGACATCACTAAATTACCTGCTGATACGGGAATTGAAGTCGCGTTTGCCGGTCGCTCTAATGCAGGTAAATCAAGTGCGCTAAATGCCCTAACCGATCAAAAGTTAGCACGAACCAGTAAAACACCCGGCCGTACTCAGCTGATCAACACCTTTGAACTTGCCGATGTAGATAATATGCGCCTAATTGACCTACCTGGCTATGGGTTTGCAAAAGTGCCGATTGAAATGAAAAAGAAATGGCAAAAATCGCTAGGCGAATACCTGCAAAAACGTCAAAGTTTAAAAGGTATTGTGGTATTAATGGATATTCGTCATCCATTAAAAGATTTAGACCGCGACTTAATTAATTGGGCTGTAGGCAGTGAAATTCCGGTATTGGCACTATTAACTAAAGCCGATAAGCTAAAGCAAGGTCCGCGTAAATCACAAGTTCTTAGCGTACGTCGTGAGTTAAGTGAATTAGATGGCGATATTACGGTTCATGCATTTTCATCACTTAAAGGCACCGGCTTACCAGAACTCGCTAAAAAGCTAGATGAGTGGTATTTAGGCCCAATCGTGGCCGTTCCACCTGCTGATTTAGTAGCGCCAGATAGCGAATAATTACTGTAAGTAAAATTTCTGCTGTGCGGAGGTAATAAAATAGCCGAGCTCATCTGTTTCGGCTATTTCAGCCCACTGATAAAACACATTTCGCGCAACTCGCGCAAAGCAGCCGTAGGGTAACTGCATATAAGGCACAGCCGCACCTTTGTAGTCATTGATATAAAGTGACTCAGAACGACTTAATAGCCATGTGCGGTTTAAGTTATCAATACAACAAATAACACTTCCCTCTGATGTCTTTTCACTATGCCAATTTACAATAATAAAAGGCGCATCCTTCACCTCAATCGCGATTTTTTCTACGGGTGTTTTTAAGTAAAACTGCCCATCTTCGTTGCATAATACACTGGCAAAAAGTTTCACCATTGATTGACGGGTAATTTCACTACCTGCGTAAAACCATTTACCTTGCTCATCAATCAATAATGGTAACTGCCCGCAGTGAGCGGGCTGCCATTGTTCAAAAGGTTTGCTTGGCTCGCTGAGTTGCTTGCTAAGCTCGTTAAGTGAAATCACTGTTTTTTAAATGTCAGTGCAAAAGTAACTGGCACGGCAGTAGCAATTGAAGGTAATCCGGCTAATTTTTGTAACTGCATTACCCCTTCGGTGATCTTAAAGTCATCACTGTTGATAATGATAGGAGTGAATGATGCCACACTTAAATCTCCATTGGCCGCACTGCTTACGAGTACATCAACAGCAAGTGGCTTTTTATGACCATGAAAGTCTAGCTCAGCGCTAATACCTTTTAATACGTACTGCCCTGGTTGCTTAATAAGTGACAACTTATCAGATAAGTCAGCGGTTAATACTGCGTTTGCAAACGTGTCAGACTCAAACAATATCTTACTTAAACGTTCGTTACGGATTGGGATAAAGGTTTCGGCTGAGGTTAAATCAACGTTTACGCTAAATTGACCCTGATCGCTCAGCTGCCCTGCTAACTGAGTAAAGTGACTTGCTTCAGCAATGCTATTTTTTTTAATTGATACAAAACTTAATTGGCTTTTATCGTTCAATAGTTGCCAGTTTGCCGATGCAGCACCTGAAACTAGTAAACATGATAAAGATAAACCTGCGATAGCTAACGTTTTAAACATAATGCACTCCTAAAATAAAAAGACTTATACCGGTAAAAATAATACTTTGATCAGCCCAGCTGAAAATCATTAGTTACTGTGTGGTAAATCGAAAATGCTAAGTAGACTGATGGTATCACTTGAAACGCTAAGTGCAATTAGAGAATAAATTTAACGCTTGGATGCAAGGCAATAAAAAAACGGCCCATCAAATATATGATAGGCCGATATAGCAAACTGGGGAGAAGCTATTAATACGTTGCATCTTACGATGCATCATCAACAGGATGTCCTACAGGATGAGGACGGGCGGCACTTTACCAAAAGCAAGTGTAAAAATACAAGCATATTATTGATAATCGTAGCGAATTGACGAACCTCTAACGATTTAATACAAACTGCTGTTTAATTTAACTTTTTTTTAACCTGCAAGATAAAGAAAAAGCGCCTAGCGGCGCTTTATGATTCTCTTTTTGGACTCTGTATTTGGCCTATATTAAAACCAGTACAGTAGCGCTAAATTAGTGTGCTTGTTCCCAGTTATCACCTTCGTCAGCTTCAACAATAAGTGGTACATCTAACTGCGCCGCTTGTGACATCAGCTCACAAATCTGTTTGGTATATTGCTCAGTACATTCTGTTTTAATCTCAAATACCAATTCATCGTGTACCTGCATGAGCAGCTTAACTGTATTAGGTGCTTGCTGATTAACCCAAGTATGCACGCTTAACATCGCTTTTTTAATAATATCAGCCGCAGTGCCTTGCATCGGCGCATTAATTGCTGCGCGCTCAGCGCCTTTGCGACGAGCACCATTACGCGCATTTATTTCTGGTAAATGTAAGCGACGGCCAAAAATTGTTTCTACATAGCCATTTTCGGCCGCTTTTTCACGCGTTGTTTCCATGTACTCTAAAACACCTGGAAAACGCTCAAAATATTTATCGATATAATGCTGCGCTTCATGGCGTGGTACATCAAGTTGACGTGCTAAGCCAAATGCCGACATGCCATAAATTAAGCCAAAGTTTACCGCTTTAGCTTTACGGCGCATATCTGATGTTACATCTTCAAGCTCAACCCCAAATACTTCAGCAGCCGTGGCACTGTGAACATCTAAGCCATTAGCAAATGCGCTTAGTAATCCCTTATCTTGCGAGAGATGCGCCATAATACGCAGTTCTATTTGGCTGTAATCGGCAGCCACAATTTTATATCCATCTGCGGCAATAAACGCTTCACGAATACGACGTCCTTCCTCTGAACGAATAGGAATATTTTGTAAATTAGGATCGCTTGAGCTTAATCGACCCGTTGCTGTTACCGCTTGGTGATAAGAAGTATGCACTCGCTGCGTGCGTTCATTGACTATCAAGGGTAACTTATCGGTGTAGGTTGATTTGAGCTTAGATAAACCACGATGCTCAATAATCACTTTAGGCAGCGGGTAATCGTGTGCTAACTCTTGCAGTACTTCTTCTGCTGTAGAGGGCGCGCCTTTAGGTGTTTTTTTGATAACGGGCAATTCGAGCTTTTCAAATAACAGCACCTGTAGTTGCTTTGGTGAGCTTAAGTTAAACGGTTCGCCCGCGATTTCAAACGCTTCTTTTTCAAGCTCAAGTAATCGCTCACCTAAACGTTGGCTATGCGTGGCCAACATGTTGCTGTCGATAGCAACACCGGTGCGTTCAATATCAGAAATAACACTTACTAGTGGCATTTCTATATCTTCAAACACCGATTTTAGTTTTTCATCCGCTTCAAGTTTCGGCCATAACACTTGGTGCAAACGCAAAGTAATATCGGCATCTTCAGCGGCATAAGGCGCTGCTTTTTCAAGTTCTATTTGATTAAATGTAAGCTGCTTTTTACCTTTACCAGCAATATCTTCAAAGCTAATATTTTTGTGGCCTAAGTATTTAAGCGCCAACGAGTCCATATCATGACGGGTGCCTACGCTATTAAATACATAAGACTCCAGCATAGTGTCGAACTTAATACCATTTAATTCGTAGCCTGCATTGGCAAGCACGCTTTTATCGTATTTTAGATTTTGACCTACTTTAGCTTTATTTTCGTCTGCTAATATTGGCCCCAACTTTTGCATCACAAATTCAAGGCTTAACTGATCGGGCGCATCGGGGTAATCGTGTGCTATTGGTAAATAAGCCGCTTCCCCTGCTTTAACCGCAAAGCTCATACCGACCAATTGCGCTTTCATATACTCTAAACTGGTTGTTTCTGTATCAAAAGCAAATAGCTCAGCTTCATTAAGCTGTTCTATTAATGTCTCAAATTGGGCCTCAGTTAAAATAGTTTCATAGTGCGCATCTTCAACTTTTGGCAGCTCATTCTCTTGCGTTGGTACTGCTAAATGTGTGTCGGCATCTTTTGGGTTGTCTAGCAATTCAGCTAGCCAACGACGAAACTCACATTCACCGTATAAGGCAATTAATTCGTCTTTATTCGGTGTTTGTAATTTAAAAGTATCAAGATCAGATTCAACCTCAACATCACATTTAATAGTGGCAAGCTCATAGCTTAACGGTAAATGATCAATCGCTTTTGCCAGTTTCTCGCCTATTTTACCTTTTATATCAGAAGCATTATCAATTACGCCCTGAAGCGATCCGTACTTTTGTAACCATTTAACTGCTGTTTTAGGTCCACAACCCTCAACGCCAGGAATATTATCTACTTTGTCGCCCATTAAAGCTAAATAATCGATAATAAGTTCAGGTCCAACACCAAACTTTTCAACCACAGTTTCGGGATCTGAAATACTGTCGGTCATGGTATTAATCAAGGTTACATGCTCATTGACCAACTGCGCCATATCTTTATCACCAGTCGATACCAGCACATGACGTTGTTGCTCAGAGGCAATCCGTGCAAAAGTACCGATTACGTCATCGGCTTCCACGCCCTCAATACTAATTAACGGAAAACCCATTGCTTTGATAATACTGTGCAGCGGCGCTATTTGAGTACGCAGATCATCAGGCATTGGCGGACGGTTCGCTTTATACTCACTGTACATATCATTTCTGAAGGTTTTACCTTTGGCGTCAAATACCACCACCATATGTGAGGGATCATATTGTTTGATCAAACTTTTAAGCATGTTTACCACGCCATAAATGGCACCGGTGGCCTCACCCTTAGAGTTCGTTAGATGTGGTGGTGAATGATAAGCACGAAACAAATATGAAGAGCCATCAACTAAAATAAGCGGGTTTTCGGGGATCTGAGCCATGGTAAAATTGGATCCTAAATACAAAAAAGTAATATGAGTGTAAGCATGCCATAAGGCAGTAAATAAAACGACTGTGAATTAATGTGAGTAATCGCGCTACATTTTTAGTAAGTTGTGGATAACTATGTAGATAACACCCACAAGCAATTCATCCGAAGCATCTTGAAATGCCTAGATTAATTTGTAATTTATTGTTTTGTTTTAAAAAAGATAATTCGAGGTTCTTTTTTATTATTTTTTTATTAATGTGGAAAAAGCATTTATACCGTCACTGGTTTTATAACCCACCTTAATTATTTACGTCCATTTAAATAACTGGATGAGCATTCTAGCATAATGGATCAAAGATCATAGCGATCCTTTATAATTTTTTTCATGGCTACTAATCACTAAATGGCATATAGCGCATAACAACGTGCTTTGCGCCTAAAAAACGAGCAAATAAATTTTTAAATCGGCTGATTCATCGTGTTAAACTTTATTTAAGAGACTTTAATGGAGCGAAATGATATGAAAAATATAGCTGTAATTTTAGCAGGTTGTGGTGTGTTTGATGGTAGTGAAATTAATGAGGTGGTACTGACTTTATTACACATTGAAAAAAATAATGCTCAGTATCAGTGCTTTGCACCTGATATAGAGCAGTACCACACCATTAATCACATCACTGGTGAAGAAATAGCACAGCCGCGAAATGTATTAGTTGAATCAGCTCGCATCACCCGTGGCAATATAAAGTCACTCGCTGAATTAGACGTTACACAATTTGATGCACTCATTATCCCTGGGGGCTTCGGGGTAGCTAAAAATCTATCTGACTTTGCTATTAATGGCACTAACGCTAAAGTAAACGAGGCAGTACTTAGCGCTTGTAAAGCGTTTGCGGATGCAAAAAAAGCCACGGGTTACATGTGTATTGCACCGGCTCTATTGCCTTTTATTTATCATAAACCTCAGCTTACTATTGGTAATGATAGCGACACAGCCGAGGCTCTTAGCACATTAGGCGCTGAACACGTAGAGTGTAAAGTGGATGATATTGTTATTGATAAAAGCAATAAACTCGTTACGACACCGGCCTATATGTTGGCACAGTCTATTATGGATGCAGATGCAGGAATCGATAAGTTAGTGCGTAACGTATTAGCTATGAGTTAGTCGTAAGGGCTTTGATCGCATTAAAGGCGTGATGATCCCGTTTTATAATTTAACTATGCGCTAAACCATGTAATTTTATTGAGTTAAGACAATCATTAGTCGTATTTCTAAATAAAATCGACTCTGAGCATTTTATAAATGACTTAGTGGAGTTATAATTGGTTTAAATTCCGTCATTTAAAATCGTGATTGATCACGTTCAAATTGAAGTGGGCAAGGCAAAATGAAAAAACTATCAGCTGCAGCATTACTTGTGCTAGCAACCACCGCATACGCACAGCCATATGATAACTCTATGACTGAAGATGCAATTAAAAAACGTTTAGCGCCTATCGGTGCTGTTTACCTTGAAGGTGAAAAAGTAGCGGTTGCTGCACCAACAGGGCCTCGTTCAGGCGAGCAAGTATATCAAGCGGCCTGTTTTGCTTGTCATGGTACAGGTGCTTTAGGCGCTCCTAAATCAGCTGACGATTGGGCTCCTCGTATTGCTAAAGGAAAAGATACCTTATTAGATCATGCAATCAACGGCTTCAATGCAATGCCGCCACGTGGTACATGTATGGATTGTTCTGATGATGAAATAAGCGCAGCAATCGACTTTATGACTGCTAAATAAAATCAGTCAGGCTAAAACTATAAATGAAAGGCTTACTCACAGTAAGCCTTTTTTGTTTCTAATTATCGATTTTTCGCAGCATAATTAAGATAAATATCTACTTGACGCAAAATGTTAAAAGTGGAACTATAATGATTAATAACTATACAAAAAATTATAACTGGTTAAACATCATTGGAAGATAAACTCATTGTACCGAGTAGCGTAGTGCGCCAAAATAAACGACTAAAAGCACTATTGAAAAAGTACAAACATGCCTACCACCTCCACAATGCCCTGATACAGCTATCAGAGCAAGCAAGTACTGTTGCCGAATTAACCTTACTTTACCCAGCTATTCATGACATTTTACAAAAGTATGTCCCGAGTAAAAGCTTTTATGTGGTGCTTGTTGAGCCGCAATCACAACAGTTGGAACTGTCTTATTTTTCTGATGAAAAAGATGGAATTTCTGTACCACTTAATCGGGAGAATAATTTTGAAGAAGGCGCAACGGGTTATGTGTTTAAGCAAGGAAAGACCACTTATTTCACTAAGCAACAAATGCATGATGCTGCACAGCAAGGCTTATTCAAAGCATTAGGTACACCTGCAGAACACTGGGTAGGCGTTCCAGTTTATCAAGAAAAAAATATTATTGGCGTATTAGCAGCGCAAAGTTACGACACTGAGCAAGGTTATAGTTCGCAACAAATAAACCTACTTGAAGCAATGTCACTTTATTTAGCGACAGCTATTGAACGCGTTAAGAAACGAGAGTTGCTCGAATCAGAAGTAAAACTAAGAACCCGTGCATTAACGCAAAGCAATGATGCTTTAAATGTTGAAATACAACAGCGAAAAAGCGCCCTGCAACGCCAGCAAATATTATTTAAAATTTCAGAGCTGACAACTCAAGCTAAAAACCTAGATGATGCTTATTTTCAAATACACGAAATAATAAAAACCATCACTTACGCAAAAAATCTTTATATTGCCTTGTATGATAAAGAAACGGGCTGGATTAGTTTTCCTTACAGTGTTGACGAATTTCAAGGCAGCACCCAACCAAGGCGCTTTGCAAAAGGGTACAGTGAGCTGGTGATCAGCACCGAAGAAACACAAATAATTCACCCGCAAAGAGCACAAGAGTTATTAGATAGTGGCATTGTAGAGCGTGAAAAACCAATTGATGAATCTAGAAGAGCCACCAGCTGGCTTGGCGCTCCGCTAAAAACATCGCAAGGAGTTATAGGTTTAATTGTTTGCCAAGCTTATAATAATGAACACCTTTTCACACAAGATGATGCAGAACTCATAACCTTTGTATCGCATCAAATTGCCACGGTATTACAAACAAAATTAGCCTCACAGGCGCTGAAAAAGAGCCACCAAGAGCTCGCTTCTCGAGTAAACGAAAAAACCAAAGAGCTAAGCCAAGCAAATTTGCATTTACAGATGCAAATTGATGAGCGTAAAAAAATAGAGCAGCAGCTGTATCACGATGCGCACCATGACTCATTAACAAGCTTGCCTAATCGTAATTTATTTTTAACGCAGCTAGAAAAAACGCTACAGTTTTACCAACGTCACCCTGATGAGCACTTTGCGGTACTGTTTATTGACCTTGATAAATTTAAAGATATAAACGACCAGCTTGGGCACCATGCCGGAGACGAATTTTTAATTAGCGTGGGTCAGTTGTTCTCTCAATGTATCCGTGAGCATGATTTATTAGCACGCTTAGGGGGAGATGAATTTGTAATTTTACTCACTCATTTAACCGAGCCAAACCAAGCTGAAGATGTTGCAAATCGAATCATCAACATCATGCGAAAACCTTTTTGTACAAAAGGTATTTGTGTGCAAAGCGGCGCGAGTATTGGTATCACTTATTCAAAACAAAGCTATAAACATACAGATGAAATTATTAGAGATGCTGATGCCGCAATGTATTACGCTAAAAACTCTGGTAAAAATCGCTTCGAATTATTTCACCCGTTACTCACAGAGCCAATGCTGCAACATGAGTCACAAACATTGCACCATCTTGATGTATTACCTATGACGTTTCGTAGCTCAGATATTATTTCTATGGATGAGCATTATCAATATGCCTCATTATTTGAAGCGTTTGGTGAACACCCTGTACTTGGCTTTACTAGTTTTGATATTTTAAAGAAATTTGCAAGTGATAAAGAACAGCATATAAAAGTAGAACTCCAACTGATTTTACAAGCGTATCAACAAGCGAAAGACTCTGAAATAAGCGTTGCTCTTCTGCCTTGCTCAAGTCTGCTTTTAGAAAAGCATGAGTTCTCTTTATTAACTGCTGCACTAAAGCAGCCATTAAACATTGATCCACTTTGTTTGTTGTTTGATGATCAAGAATTACGTTACGCCAGTGCGCTGCAACTAGAAAACTTAAAACAGCTTAAAGCGCTGGGCTACTCTATTGGTCTAAATAATTTCGCAAAGGATAAATGCGAGCTTAATTTAGTGACCGAGATAGAATTTGATTACTTACTATTAAGCTCCACTTTCAGTAAACGAATATTGCAGCAGGAATGCTATGACTTGCAGCTACAAGGTTTGCTGGCTATCACTAAACTTAAACACATTAAAGTGATTGCTAAAGGCCCGTCAATATTAAACTTCAGAGCCCTTTTAGATAAGCATGGCTTGAACTTGTTTGTTGCCAAACAGCACCCACTTAAAAGCGCGATACGTTCAACACTTATAAGCTCAGAATCAAAATAACGCTAAACACATGCTATTGTGGTTTTTTTAGCATTGCCCTTAAATTTGCAACCCGAGCTTGGCCTTTTTCCATGCGTTCAGCTTGAGTATTAGGCGCTTTTTTGTTTTCAAAGGCTAAGTCATCTTGTGGTAGCTCTTGCACAAACCGGCTGAGCTCCGTTTGCGATGTTTCACCAAATTGACGACGAATTTTAGCATACGTTAAGGTTAGCTCTTGCTGCGCGCGGGTAATACCTACATAGGCAAGGCGGCGCTCTTCATCTACATTATCCTCATCAATGCTTACTTGGTGTGGTAATAGCCCCTCTTCCATGCCTACCATAAATACATAAGGGTACTCGAGTCCCTTTGAAGCATGCAGCGTAAGTAATTGTACTGCATCTGCTTCATCTTCTTCCTCGTTACGCTCTAGCATATCGCGCAGGGTCAATTTACTAACCACTTCAGCTAACGTCATTGGCGGATTATCGGCATCGCCAGTCAGCATATCGGTGATCCAACGGTACAGCTCCGAGACATTTTTCATCCGCATTTCGGCGGCTTTGGCACTCGGTGATGATTCATATAAATAGGCTTCATAATTAATATTTCGCACTAAATCTTTGACCGCTTCTAAGGTATCGCTGCGTACTGCGTTATCCGACAGCTCAACCACCCAACGGGCAAACCCAGCTAACGCATTAAAACCACGTCCTTTTAGTCTGTATCCTAAGTCGTTATCAAAACAGGTGGCAAACAAGCTTTGATGTTTTTCATTGGCTAAGGTGCCTAGTTTTTCAAGCGTCACCGTGCCTATTTCACGCCGTGGCGTATTCACGATTCTTAAAAAGGCATTGTCATCATCTTGGTTCACTAAAAGACGTAAGTAAGCCATGATATCTTTAATTTCAGAACGTGAAAAAAACGACATCCCGCCGCTAATTTTATAAGGTATACGGTTACTCATTAACGACTTTTCAAAACCACGCGCTTGGTGATTACCCCGGTACAAAATCGCGTAATCTTTATAGCTGGTGCGCTTCATAAACTTATGAGAAATAATCTCTGCAACCACACGCTCAGACTCATGCTCTTCATCGCGACAACCAATGACTTTAATTTGCTCACCATAGCCAAGTTCACTAAAGAGCTTTTTTTCAAACTCATGGGGGTTATTTGCAATTAATATATTAGCCGCTTTAAGAATGCGCCCTGCACTACGGTAATTTTGCTCTAGTTTTATTAATCTTAATCCTGGATAGTCTTTACTTAATAGCACCAAGTTTTGTGGGCGAGCACCACGCCAAGAGTAAATTGACTGATCGTCATCTCCTACCACAGTAAAGCGTGCACGTTCACCAACCAGCAATTTTACTAATTGGTATTGGCTGGTATTAGTATCTTGGTATTCATCCACCAGTAAATACCGAAAACGCTGCTGCCAACGTTCACGTGAAGTGGCGTTACTGCTTAAAAGCAGCGTGGGGATCATAATTAAATCATCAAAGTCGAGTGCATTATAAGCGCGAAGTTGGTTTTGATAGCGTGCGTACAATTGAGCGAACAAGGCTTTTTGTGGCTCTCTGGCTTCGCGAATAGCTTGCTCTGGTAAAATGAGTTCATTCTTCCAGCTACCAATTTGCATTTTAAGTAGATTAAGTAAGTCTTTGTCTTTTTTAAGCTCATCTTCGGTTAAATCACCGAGTAGTTGATTCGTATCTTGGTCGTCAAACAGCGAAAAACCAGGCTTAAAACCCAGTGTTTTTAACTCTTTTTTGATGATTTCAAGCCCGAGTGTATGAAATGTAGAGACCCATAAACCTTTAGACTCTTGCTTTCCTAAGGTTTGCAAAACCCGCTCGCGCATTTCTTTAGCCGCTTTATTGGTAAAGGTAACCGCCGCAATATTACGCGCTTGATACTCACACTTCTGTACTAAGTAAGCAATTTTGTTGGTGATAACTCGTGTTTTACCCGAGCCTGCGCCAGCTAATACTAAGCAAGGACCACTGATGTACTTTACCGCTTCATCTTGTTTAGGATTGAGTTTCATAACGACCAGCTGATTGCAAAAAGACGGGCAATTTTAACGTAATCACTACAATACGCCTAGCCAATAAGGTAATATTAGTTATTATCATTTTAGGCAACAGGCAAGGGACGACTATGATTAACCCAGCAAAACTTGAAGAAATTGCGAAACAGATCACTAATAACATGCCACAAGGTGTAAAAAACCTGGCTGATACACTTGAAGGTAAAACCAAGCAAGTGTTACAAAATAAGCTTGCCGAAATGGACTTTGTAAGCCGTGAAGAGTTTGATATTCAAAGCCAAGTGCTGATCCGCACCCGTGAAAAGCTAACTGAATTAGAAGCAAAAGTAGCGATACTTGAACAGCAATTATCGGCAAAAACAGACGCAGAATAATAAATATAACGCCATAGACGAACCTGCTTTATGGCGCTAATCACTCAGTTATTCAAATAGCTCGTCGAGCACATAGTAACCCGTTGCTTGTTGCTGCTCTATGCTCACCCTTAGCAATTTATTAGCTACTTGCTCACCGGTTATTGGTCTATACCGTTTGAAGATGCCAAAACGCGTTAACAGTGGCAGTACTACCTCACCTAACTTTTCTGCAATTCTAAGCTCTGATCGCTCGCCGACTAACAAAGACGGTTGCAATATACTCAAGCGCGAAAAACCAAGCTGCTTTACCTGCTGCTCAAGTTCCCCTTTGATTTTTAGGTAACGGCTCATGCTATGCGCATTTGCGCCACTTGATGACAACAAACAATAATGAGGAACACCGTTATTAGCCGCCATTTGCGCACAAATAAATTGGTATTCAAAATCAACTTTACGCTGTCCTGCTTCGCTTCCAGCTTGCTTTAACGTGGTGCCTAAGCAGGAAAAAAACACGTCACCTTTGAATAACTCAACGTAATGTGTCAGGTTCTCAAAATCAATAACATGGCTAGTTAATTTAGGATGAGAAAAGTCTAATTGGCGGCGCGATAAGCTCACTACTTTCGTATAGCAAGGAGATGCTAACAGCTGTTGTAATAACTGGCTGCCCACTAAGCCGGTACTGCCGATTATTAACGCCGTTTTAGCCATATTAAGCGTGACTACCCGCTGACTTGTTCAGTACATGGTGTACTGCCTTTTTATAGCTAGTGCATTCTTCTTCAGCGCAGCTAACTACCGACTCTAAATCATGCAGGTGACCGTTTTCTAATCCATATACCCAGCCATGCACTGTGAGCTCTTGACCTCGTAACCAAGCATCTTGAACAATGCTAGTGCGCGATACGTTACGCACTTGCTCAATCACATTAAGCTCAATTAAACGATCAAGACGCTGTTTTTCTGGTAGAGCATTAAGTTGCTCTAAATGCTTTTCTTTTACATCACCAACGTGGCGTAGCCAGTTATCAATAAAGCCAAAGCGATCTTCGTTTAATACCGCTTGTACACCACCACAACCGTAGTGGCCAACAACCATAATATGTTTAACTTTTAATACTTCAACCGCATACTGCATAACCGATAAGCAATTATGATCTGTGTGCACTACCACGTTGGCAACATTACGATGCACAAACAATTCACCTGGTAATAAATCAACAATTTGATTAGCAGGAACTCGTGAGTCAGAGCAACCAATCCATAAATATTCTGGATTTTGTTGCATCGATAAAATTTTAAAAAATTCGGGATTAGCTTCGCTCGTTCTAGATGCCCAGCGTTTATTATTTTCTAGTAGGTTATTTAAATTTCTCATTACATCTCTTTTAGGTCGAGGGCGTTAAACTGGCTAAAATTAAAATATTACGGGGTGTTAATTGCTTCTCACAAAATGTACTAACACTGACGTTATAGCCTTGCTGTTGCAAATATAAAGCACGATCGAGCACAAGCCAAACTTCTATTGCTCTTCTAAACACATGTCGAACCAGTTCAACTCGCTCGGTTATCTTTTTTCGCGCCTGCCCAATCAATAAAAATTTATTGTAATCAATATCTTTTGGCAGTTTGAAGGCTTTTTTATCTGCCGCCCACTTACAAAATGATTCAAACGAATCTGAAAATATTGCTTTATTCACTGAGGGCACACTAACATACGCCGACTCACCGGTGAGTGATTTTCTTAAAGCATCAAACCCGAGTCGCCACTCAACTTCTGTTTTTCGTACTTTGCCCACTCGCGATGGAGCCGTGACGGTTTCTTGCAAGGCGAGTTTTAAATCTCGATGAGTTAAATTAAGCGCACTTCGCTTCGCCTGTTCGCTCATTGCTTGATAATTATTCTCGGTAAACAAGTGATAGCAACAAGGTGAAAAACTAATTTGTGTTACTTTGGCCGCACTGGCTTGATGCATAAAAGTTTGATGTAACGCACCGCAGGCATGTAAAGCAACGGCATGGGTTTGTGGGTTAAAAAAATCCTGAGTGTTATCTGTGAGTACATCAGCTTGGCTAAATTGTATTGCAAGTCCCTGCTGCTGTGCACTTTTTTTCCCTTGTTCACACAAATGAGATTGTAGCTCAACGCTGTGTACACTCTGCGCACCATTAAAAGCTAACATTCGCCCTAAATGGCCTTTACCTGCACACCACTCTAATACAGGCTGATTACTAGTGGGCAATGCGCCAACAAAATCTTGTAGCTGAGTAAACTTTCGACCTTTAATACCATTACTGATCCAAAATGGGTACTCCTTCCGAGTGTTGGTAATGGCAGGTAATGGAACTAATCGGCTAAGTTGCTCAACAGCGGGAATATAGGATGAAAAAAACTGATAGAGCTGTTCTTGATCAGAGTCTAATTCAGCAACCGCCTGATCGGATAAAGCGCTCAAAGGAGCATGTAATTCAGGCCAAGGTAAAGCGTCAAAATCAAATGCAGTACACTGCCAATACAAGCGAGTATTCATTAGCAAAGAGTCGAGGGCAGAAAATTGCTCAGTTAAGGTCATAACAGCTTAGGATATAAAAAAGACGCTTAATTATACCAGCACAATAGCACCTGATTAAGCAGTTATTTTTTTAACCTCGCAGAGCAAGGGAATGGAGTAAGTAATCCACTAGCGCGATTTAAACATTAAACGTAAATAGAGGGGGATAGAAATAAGGCTTATTATAATAGCCGCAATCAGCATCCAAGAAAGCTGCAGTGTTTCTTGCTTTTTATATTTATAAATAAAATCAGCTTTTACTTCATCAAACTTTGTTTGATCAATCTCATATAAGTCAGCAATTAAACGCCATTTAGCCATCGACATATTACCCACAGTAGTACTCGGTGGAGCAATATAGTCTTTAAGTACCTCAGCCTCATATGCCAGTTGATGAAAACTGCGTTCAGGCGCATAAAACTGTTGGGTTATGGCAATGGCTTCATCCATATTCATTACCGCGTAGCGCCACCCTTTTAAACTTGCTTGATAAAACTTTTCTACCGTATCGGGGTGATACTTAACCATACTATCGCTGGTAAATAAAATATCCGCGTATACATCCATCCCATAACGTTGTGGACATATAAGTCGATGAGCAATACCTTGCTGATCCATATGATAAGGTAGGTCGGTAACATACACTTCTATCGCATCTAATTTATTTTCCATCCATGCTTGTTGTAATTCATCGCCTTTGTAAACAGCCAGTTTTTCGGTATCAATACCACTGCGCTTAAGCATAGTTAGTAACTCAGAATTACTCTCTTTGCTGACTTCACTTACACGCTTGTTAATAAAATCACGAGCATGAAAAATATCTGAAGTTTCTTTTACCATCCAACAGTAAGGAGAAAACTGTAATATGGCAGCCATGGCTACAAAGGGTTCACCGGCAATACGGCGTTCTAATATACCTGAATGTGCTACACCAAATTGCGCCTCTCCTCGCTCTACCGCACCAAAACTATTTGGCCGTTTTGGATCGGCAGGAACTATATTGACGTCTAAACCGGCCTCATTATAAAAGCCTTTTTGTTTGGCCATATAATAGCCAGCGAATTGAAATTGGTGCGTCCACTTTAATTGTAACGTGACTGATTCCTGCGCCATTAACTGGCTACAAAAAAAGCAGGTGCTAATTATTATTCCTTTAAGTAGCAAAGCAGGCTTCCATAAACATGATAATTAATTATAACTATATGTAAAACAGCTAATAAAGCAAGCATCGGGATAAGATGCTTGCTTAGGGTAGAGTTAGGCTAGAGCGATTTTTTCAAGCTTTTCTGCTTGAGGTTGGGTAGTTAAAAACTGAGTAAAACAGGGGTTATCGGTTTCGTCTTGGACACTGTAACCTAGCCGATTTAAGTGCTCATTAAACATCTCATATTGGCTTGGTTCAATAGCAAAGCCTGCTAATACATTCCCCATTGACCCGCCATGATTGCGGTAGTGAAATAAAGTGATATTCCAGTTACTACCCAGCGTATCTAAAAAGCGCGCCAATGCGCCTGGGTACTCTGGAAACTCAAACCTTAGTAAGCGTTCATGTAACTGCTCTGGCGCTTTACCGCCAACCATATAGCGTACATGCAGCTTTGCTAATTCGTTATCTGACAAATCGCAAAACGAATAGCCATTATCGGTTAGACTTTGTTTAAGCTCTTCAAGTTCTGCTAACCCTTGACGTAGCGCAATACCAACAAAAATTTGCGCCTCGCCAGGCCCTGCATAACGATAGTTAAACTCAGTAATGGCACGCCCACCTAAAGATGCACAAAACTGCTTAAAACTACCGCGCTTTTCATCAATGGTCACGGCTAATAAAGCTTCATTTTTCTCACCCAGCGCAGTGCGCTCAGCCACATAACGTAAGCGATCAAAGTTTAAATTAGCACCAGACAAAATAGCGGCTAAATTTAACCCCTTTAAACCCGACTGCTGAGACCACTTTTTAAGCCCTGCAGTTGCAAGCGCTCCTGAAGGCTCAGCAATAGCACGGGTTGATACAAAAATATCTTGCATGGCTGCACATATTTCATCGTCTGATACGGTAACTACTTCATCACAAAACTTTTGTGCCAGTCTGAATGTTTCGCTACCAATTATTTTAACGGCAACACCATCGGCAAAACTGCCAACGCGATCTAGCTCTACCGGCTCGCCTGCTGCTAAAGCAGCTTTTAAGCAGGCGCTTTCATTCGCCTCAACCCCTATCACTTTGATATCGGGGCGCAGCGACTTAATGTATACCGCCATACCTGCCAGCAAGCCGCCGCCGCCAACAGGAATAAATACCACATCTAAATCGTTAAGCTGTTGCATTAATTCACGGGCAACCGTACCTTGACCAACAATCACATCAGGGTCATCAAATGGCGGTACAAATACGCCGTTTCGCTGCTCAGTTAATTCCAGCGCATACGCTTTTGCGGCATCAAACTGATGGCCATGCAACACGACTTCCCCACCCAATGCCCTTACCGCATTAACCTTTATTTCAGGTGTGGTCACGGGCATCACAATGGTGGCTTTGTGCCCTAAGTGTGAGGCACTTAGTGCCACACCCTGGGCATGGTTACCTGCGGATGCGGTGATCACAACCGAGCCTTTAGGCAGCTTATTTAATTTATTAAAAGCACCGCGTAATTTAAACGAGTACACGGGTTGCTGGTCTTCACGTTTTAACCAAACATGATTACCTAATCGTGCACTCAATTCGGCCATTTCACTTACCTCAGTCACCTTGGCTAAAGGCTCCATATTGGCTTGGATAATCGCGCGAAAATAATCGAGTTCTTGAGAAACCATACCTAGCTAAGCTCCTCCAGTTTGGCTAAATCGCGAACTGCGCCTTTATCGGCACTAGTTGCAAGTAGCGCATACGCTTTAAGCGCAGATGATACATAACGATCACGATTAAGCGGTTTATACGCTTGTTTACCACGAGCCAGTTGTTTTTGCTTGCGAGCTTCAAGCTCTTCACCGCTTAACGCCAGCGTTATTTCTCGAGTGGCAATATCGATGATAATCTTATCGCCGTTTTCAACATAAGCAATTGCGCCACCGCTGGCAGCTTCCGGCGATACGTGGCCAATCGATAGACCCGACGTACCACCCGAGAAGCGACCATCAGTAATTAATGCACATTGCTCTGCCAAACCTTTTGATTTTAAATAGCTAGTTGGGTATAGCATTTCTTGCATACCAGGACCGCCTTTAGGCCCTTCATAGCGAATAACCACCACGTCACCGGCTTTTACTTCGCCATTTAAAATCCCTTCTACAGAGTCATCTTGTGATTCGTATACCACAGCAGTACCTTCAAAGTGCAGCATTTCATCAACAACACCCGCACTTTTAACGATACAGCCATCTATTGCTAAATTACCTGAAAGTACGGCAAGACCGCCATCTTGACGAAATGCATGTTCAACACTGCGAATACAACCATGTTCACGGTCATTATCCCCTTCGTCCCAACGGCAATCTTGGCTCATGGCTTTAGTAGTACGAATACCAGCGGGACCCGCGCGGTAAAACTTTCGCGCCACTTCGTTATTAGGATCCGTTGCATCCCATTTTTTTACCAGCTCACCCATGGTCATGCCGGCAACATGATTAACCGATAAATCAACCAAGCCGGCTTTACCAAGCTCGCGTACTATGGCCATCATGCCACCAGCGCGGTGTACGTCTTCAATATGGTATTGCGCGGTAGCTGGGGCAACTTTACATAAAAACGGGGTTTTACGTGAAAGTTCATCAATGTGTGACATATCAAAATCAACGCCAGCTTCTTGTGCCGCTGCGAGTAAATGCAATACCGTATTTGATGAGCCGCCCATGGCAATATCAACCACCATAGAGTTCATAAATGCGGTTTTATTAGCGATGGCACGAGGCAGTACGTCTTGGTTATCTTTTTGGTAGTACTCACGGCATAAATCAACGATACGTGCCCCCGCTTCAACATAAAGTTGTTTGCGGTCTTTATGGGTCGCAAGCGTGGTCCCATTACCAGGCAGCGCAAGGCCAATTGCTTCTAATAAACAGTTCATAGAGTTGGCGGTAAACATCCCTGAACACGACCCACAGGTAGGGCATGCAGAGCGTTCAACTTGCTCTGAGTCGGCATCACTTACCGATTCATCGGCACCTTTAACCATGGCATCTACTAAATCGAGTTTAATATCGATATTGGCTAATTTAGTTTTACCCGCTTCCATAGGGCCACCCGATACAAAAATAACCGGTATATTTAAACGCAGCGCCGCTAACATCATCCCAGGGGTGATTTTGTCGCAGTTAGAAATACAAATCATCGCATCGGCACAATGGCCGTTCACCATATACTCTACTGAGTCGGCTATTAAATCGCGCGATGGCAGTGAATAAAGCATACCGCCGTGCCCCATGGCAATACCGTCATCTATGGCGATGGTATTAAATTCTTTTGGAACACCGCCCGCTTGGGTGATGGTTTCAGCCATTAGTTCACTGAGCTGATTAAGATGCACATGCCCCGGCACAAATTGTGTAAATGAGTTAACCACAGCAATAATTGGTTTACCAAAGTCGGTGTCGGTCATGCCTGTTGCACGCCATAATGCTCTTGCGCCTGCGCGTTTACGTCCTTCAGTAGTCGTTGCACTTCTTAATTTAGCCATAGTTACCTCAGTATTTGCCGCAATAAATGCGGGCATTCCTCATTCTTAAAATTGATGAGTAACCACGTGAACAGTTACTCGTAAAATCTGTTAAATTTTTTGTTATACAGCTTGTTGCTGTAAGCTTTGCAGCGTGACATGTTTCACATCAACCAATTTATTTAGTTGACTGGTAAGCAAATAAATTGGTTTATCGCTATCAACCGTCATGGCCATATTATATTGGCCATCGTCCATATTTAGCTGCAAGTGAGTTAAATCAAAACCACGATGACGCACGACACGTAAAAAGCGCTCGATTGCGACACTTTGGCTTTTTAAGGCAATAGTTAAACTGTGTTTCATTGTGCTTTCTCCGTCATCATTTCATCGTTAGCAGCCCCAGGTGGAACAAGTGGCCATACGTTTTCTTTATCATCAATACAAGCATGAACAATGTAAGGCCCATCGCTATTTAATAAGGCTGTAATTGCATCATCCACTTGGTTGGCATGGGTAATCGTTTGCCCCGCAATACCAAAAACAGCCGCTAGCTGCACAAAGTCAGGGTTATCTGACAAGTTAGTTTCGCTATAGCGCCCTTCAAAAAATAACTCCTGCCATTGGCGTACCATGCCTAAACGCTGGTTATCAAGTATCAGTATTTTTACTGGTAAATTATTACGACGAATAGTGGCAAGCTCTTGGATATTCATCATGATTGAGCCATCACCTGATACGGTGATCACAAAGTCATCTTTTCTCGCTATTTGTGCGCCGATTGCCGCAGGTAAACCAAATCCCATGGTGCCTGCACCGCCACTGCTTAAGTGGTTGCATGGATGGTTAAATTTCATATGCTGCGCAACCCACATTTGGTGCTGACCCACATCGCAGCAAACAACACTGGTGCTTGGCATACGCTGGCTTAGTTGATTAAGTAAATAAGGGGCAAATACTTTTTCACCAGGATAGTCGTAGCGCCATGCATGCTTAACCATCATTTGTTTATTATGATCGCACCACGCTTTTGGCGTAACGACGCACTCAAGGGCGGGAAGTGAGGTTTTTAAATCAGCAATTAAAGAAGCCTTTGCGGGTTTACGTTTACCGACCTCGGCTGCATCTATGTCTAAATGAATCACGTTTGCTTTTGCAGCAAACTTAGCTAAGTTGCCTGTTACACGATCATCAAAGCGAGCGCCAATACACACTAATACATCACATTCTTGCACGGCTAAATTAGCCGCTTGACCGCCATGCATACCTAGCATGCCTAAATCATATTCGTAATCAGGTAATACACTGCCCAATGCTTTAAGGGTTGAAACCGCAGGCATTTGCGTTTTATTTAAAAATTGCATTAATTCATTTTGCGCATCAGCGGCATGAACGCCCCCACCAACATAGGCAACAGGCCGTTTGGCTTCACTAAGTAATTGATTGGCGATAGCAACTTGGTTTAAATCAAGTTGAGGTAAGTATTCATCTGCCGCTAACCAAGGTTTAAAAGGCACCTGCGCCATTTGAATGTCTTTGGGGATATCAACTAAAACGGGGCCTGGACGGCCGCTTTGTGCTAAATGCATCGCTTCTTGTAATATTTCGGCTAAATCTTCTGCTCGCTCAACCATGTAACTGTGTTTAGTACACGAAAGCGACATGCCAAGCACGTCAATTTCCTGAAAAGCATCAGAGCCAATAGCGGCGGTTGGTACTTGCCCTGTAATAGCAAGTAAAGGCACTGAGTCCATCATGGCATCTGCCAATGCGGTAATTAAATTAGTAGCTCCAGGGCCTGATGTTGCCAAGCACACACCTAAACGTCCAGTACTGCGTGCATAGCCCACGGCGGCAAACCCTGCACCTTGCTCATGACGAGTAAGATAATGTTTTACAGGCGCACCATACAAGGCATCGTAAATGGGCATAATAGCACCACCTGGGTAGCCAAATACTTCATCTACGCCGTGTTTGGCGAGTAAATCTATTGTTAGTTCTGCGCCTGTCATTAGTAAATCCTCATTCCTGTGTGACAACCCATTAAAAATTTAACTCTAAAACTAAAAAGCCCCCCGGACGGTTAAGTGCGGAGGGCTTTTCAATGCTTAGTTTTTTAAAGCACTACGAAGCCCTCGCGGGAATAATCACCACGATAATAATCAGGACTAGGTTAAGTGCATTTTTAAGCATAAAATTCAGTACCATTTAAGATTTAGTCATTGCGAACATCTTGTTTCGCTGTCTTTTTATATTAGTACCGCGCTCAGGGCGGTAAGTCAACACCAAATTCAATTCAAAATAATTATAAAAATACGCTTACTCAGGTTTTAAAATTCAATTAAAACAGGTTAAATAGATTTTTTATCCCTTCATTTCAACTCAGGAAATTCACTATTCTTATAACACTGAATTCTGGTTTGATTAATTTTTAGTAAGCCACCTCATTTTTATCTAACAAAATTAAAATAAATCGATTTCTTAAGAGTTTCTTAAGTCTGGCAGCCTAGCATAACAACGTTCACGAAAAAGAGGCGTGTTATGAACCCAACTTTCAAACTCAGTAAGCAACCGCAAGAAAATACTAAAAAACGCTTTTATTTTAATTGCAGTGCTAATGCATTCATTATTTTTATGGCTTGTTATTACGGCTTAGTTATTAATATTCCATTTATGCATGGTGCGTTTAGCGCTATTACCTCGTTGCACACATTTTCATGGCTATTTTTGTTTTCTGTGCCGTTACTACTGATTTGTTTGCTAATCATATTCTTTTCAGTGGTTTCTATTCGGGGAATACTAAAACCCATTAACTACTTGCTGCTAGTGCTCTCGAGTGCGGCGTTATATGGCTCATTGAACTATGGTGTGGTGTTTGATTATTCCATGATACAAAACACCGTCGAAACTGACTCTAGTGAAGCGTTAAGCTATTTAAACCTGCAACTTGTTGGCTTTTTACTGCTTTTTGCCGCATTACCTGTCTTTATTTTGAGTAGAATAAAAATAAACTGCGCTCGTCCATACAAAGAAGTTATTAGCCGTCTTAAACTGCTTTTAGCAAGCTTTGCACTGATTGCATTAGTGGTCGTTAACTTTTACGCCGATTACGCGGCAACGGGTCGTAATAACCGTATTCTTAAAAAAGAAATTATTCCATTTCAATATCTCTCTAGTGGCTACAAATACGCCCGTGACCAGTTACTTTATAGCGATATTGAATTTAAAAATATTGATACCACGCCAACTTTAGCATCGCCAAGCACAACACGAGTTACTGTCATCGTGGTAGGTGAAACCGCTCGAGCTGAAAATTTTTCCTACCAAGGCTATGAGCGTAATACCAACCAATACACGCAAAAACATAATGTCACTTATTTCGATAACGTATCGTCGTGTGGCACGGCCACAGCAGTGTCAGTACCATGTATGTTTTCACTGCAAACTCATGCCAATTTTTCTCGTTTAGACAGTGATAACCAGCAAAACGTAATTGATTTGATACAACAAGCAGGCGCAGATGTCTTGTGGGTTGATAATAACAGTGGCTGTAAAAACGTCTGCACGCGCGTACCTACCATTAATATTGATACCAAAGCATCTGAACTATGTGATGGTAAATACTGTTTTGATGAAGCGTTACTAGCCCCTTTAAAGCACAAGCTTGCCAATTTGAGTC
Source organism: Pseudoalteromonas issachenkonii (assembly GCF_002310795.1). NCBI lineage: Bacteria > Pseudomonadati > Pseudomonadota > Gammaproteobacteria > Alteromonadales > Pseudoalteromonadaceae > Pseudoalteromonas > Pseudoalteromonas issachenkonii. The sequence continues at coordinate 273,587 of NZ_CP011030.1, read as the reverse complement.
AGGCTAATACGGTTATAGTGCTGCATATGATGGGTTCACATGGCCCTACTTACTTTAAGCGCTACCCTGAAAAATTTAAACAGTTTAGTCCAACCTGCGACCGCAGCGATATTCAAAACTGTAGCGCTGAAGAACTGGTTAACACCTACGATAATACAATTGCTTATAGTGATTTTATCAACGCTCAAGTTATTGAACAGTTAAAGGCACTGCCAGCTAATATTGATAAGCAATTACTGTATGTGTCAGACCATGGCGAGTCGCTCGGTGAAAATGGCGCATACTTACATGGCTTTCCCTATGCATTTGCACCAACAGCTCAAACCCATGTGCCTCTTTACATCTGGACTGATGAGCATAATCAGCGCATTACAGCCAAGTGTCTAAACAACTTAAATAGCACTTTAGCGCAATCACACGATGCTATTTTTCATACCCTTTTAAGCTTAACCGGTGTTGCGAGTAAAACCTACCAAACCTCTGAAGATTTACTCGCGTCATGTCAAACGATTAACCATAGCGAAACTAAAATATGAATAATAAAACCGTTATAAAACGCCAAGGCCTAATGCGCCTAATTTTTACCTTAAGCCATACATTTAACGGCCTAAAATGGATGAGCCGATTTGAGGCTGCTTTTCAGCAAGAGTTGGTTTTATTTAGTTTGCTAGGCGTATTTGCCTGCTTGCAAGAAATTACTTTAAGTAGCAAATTAATCTTGATTGCCAGCTTATTGTTTGTGTTATTTGCTGAGTTGGTCAATACCGCAGTCGAAGTGGTGGTTGATCGCATCGGTAGCGAATATCATGAACTATCAGGCCTAGCTAAAGATATTGCATCCGCCAGTGTCTTTATCGCCATGCTTATTGCTATTTTAGTTTGGTGGTCTGTGCTATGGACTTAATCAGTAGCACTAAAAAAGTACTGGGGCCATTGTGGGTTTTAGCGGTATTTTTTTTCGCACTCCTATGCTTGCTAACTTTTGCGCGATTAGGTTTAAGTTTGTGGCAAAGTGGCCGTGTATTTACCGAAGGCGCCTGGCACTTTGTTTTTGTAGGCGGTTTACGTGTTGATATAGCAACATTATGCTACATCATAACCCCCGCTTTGTTACTAACACTTGCAGCACATGCTCTCAAATTAACTGCTTATATTCGAGGAGTCGTAAAGTGGTATTTAGTAATAATGGCTGCAATGTTAGTGTTTTTTGAGGTTATTACACCCACGTTTATTAACGAATACGACTTACGCCCTAATCGCCTATTTATTGAATACCTTATTTATCCTAAAGAAGTCTCTAAAATGATTTTTTCAGGTTACAAACTCGAAGTCCTCTTCGCTGTTTTAGCGCTCGTTTTCACCATTAAATTTGCTAACAAAATTCTTACTCAGCAATGGCAAAACCGCTCGTCCCTAGGGGCAATAAAACTATCACTATTAGCTGTTATTATATGTAGCCTAACACTGTTAGGCGCTCGAAATTCATTAGGCCATCGTCCATTGAACCCCGCTATGGTGGCATTTTCGACCGACCACTTGCTGAATGACCTCACGCTTAATTCATCATATAGCGTAGCATTTGCGTTAAAACAGCTCTCCAATGAGCAATCAAGTCAGGCATATTATGGCAAGGTCCCTCAAGAGGAGTTACTCGCCACAGTACGCAGTACCATGCAAAATCCTCAAGCAATATTTAATAATCCAAATGCCCCTACCCGCACTTTTCATCAGGCAAGCTACCAAGGTAAAAAGAAAAACCTGGTTATTATTCTGCAAGAAAGCTTGGGCGCTCGTTATGTAGGTACCTTAGGTGGCTTACCCTTAACGCCTAATATAGATGCACTTTATCAACAGGGCTGGGGATTTGATAACTTATACGCTACCGGCACTCGCTCTGTACGCGGTATTGAAGCAGTTATAACCGGTTTTACACCGACTCCCTCACGCGCGGTTGTAAAACTCGATAAATCACAACGTGACTTTTTTACCTTGGCTAGTTTTTTAGCAAAGCAGGACTACCATACTCAGTTTATTTATGGTGGAGAAAGTCACTTTGACAACATGCGTAGCTTCTTTTTGGGTAACGGCTTTAGTGATATTGTTGATAGTGAACGCTTCGATAACATTAACTTTAATGGTTCATGGGGCGCATCTGACGAAGATTTATTTACTCAAGCAGATAAAGAGCTGAATAAATTACAACAACAGCAAAAGCCATTTTTTAGTCTGATTTTTAGTAGTTCTAATCATAGCCCTTATGAATTTCCGGACGGTAAAATAGCCCTGTTTGAGCAACCAAAGCAAAGCCGTAATAACGCAGCTAAATATGCAGATTATGCCCTAGGCACATTCATTGAAAAGGCGAAAAAGTCATCTTACTGGGACGATACTGTGTTTATAGTGATTGCTGATCACGACTCACGCGTGTCTGGTTCCAGCCTTGTACCTATTGATCACTTTAGAATTCCTGCGGTTATTTTTGGAAACGGTATTAAGCCCAAACGCGATCATCAATTAGCCAGTCAGCTGGATATTCCTACCACCTTACTGTCGCTTATTGGCGCCAGCGGTGAACACCCAATGATTGGTCACGATCTCACTCGCCCTGTGGCCAAAAATAAGCAGCGTGCAATGATGCAGTACGATAAAAACTTTGCTTACATGCAAAATGATAACGTTGTTATTTTGCAGCCAGATAAACCGGCAACCACCTATATTTATAAAAATAAGCAATTACACCCCAAACATAACGATAGCGCACTCATCAAGCAAGCTCGTGCGCTGGCTAATTATGGCAACATGGCCTACAGCAATAATTGGTATCAATAACACCGAAAAATGCCTGATTGATTAATCAGGCATTTTTACGTTACCTATAAAGTAAACTAAGTTAGTATTTATAAAACGACTTAAACTTGGATAGGATTTTATGAACGTGTCATTACGTATTAGTCATTTATTTATGGTGTTATTACTTTTAGCCTTTAGCGTCAATGGCTATGCAGCACCGGCTCTATTCAAAATAGAAAAACAAGGCGCTAGCTCGTATTTATTTGGCACCGTGCATGTGGGTGATGCCAGCATGAAAGGGCTACCACAAAAAGTGACTCACGCACTGGATAACAGTAATCAAGTTGTTGTTGAAGTGGATATAAGTAAACTATCACCATTACAAATGCAACAACGTTCTATGCCGTTTATGCTGCTTACTAACGGGCGTACGCTACAGAGCGAGCTTTCAGAAAAAAATTATCAACTCCTCAAAGACTACTTTGCTAAAAAATCGATTGATATTGCCATGTTCAACAGTTTCAAACCTTGGGCTGTTATGTTGACCATGATGCAAATTGAGTTTCAAAACGCGGGCTATTCAGATAAAAACGGCATCGATAAGCAAATACTCGAGTACGCGCAAAAGCACAGTATTAACATTGCGGAGCTTGAAACCATAGAGCAACAACTACAGATGTTTAATGGCTTAGAGTCATTAAGCAATGCCATGATGGCAGAAACTTTTGAGCAACTAAGCGATATTAATACCTACTTTATCACCCTAGTGGATGCATGGAAAAAGGGCGATATGCAAACCCTAACCGGCTATTACCACACCAGTTTTGATGACAGCCAATACGGTCAACAAAGCGAGCAAGTGATGCTGATTGAGCGCAATAATAATTGGGTCACTCAACTCACGCCTAAACTTGAACAAGGCAAGGTGTTTATTGCGGTAGGTGCTCTGCACTTAGTTGAGCAGCATGGTTTAATTAAACAACTTCGCGACCAAGGGTTTAAGGTTACTCAGTTATAAACAAGCTTATATAAGCGTCTCACTATGAGCAGCTTGTTGCCCATAGTGAGCCGGTTTAAAATCTTCCATTTTTAAGGTGTGTTCAATCCCTTTAATGGTATCTGCTGCATGATGGTTTACATAAATAACGGTACTCGTTTTTGCAGCACACACCTTTTCAATCAGCAGTAAAACGCGTTGACGATTTGCCTCATCAAGCCCTAAGCATGGCTCATCTAAAATAAGCAAAGCAGGATGTTTAACCATTGCGCGCACAATCAGTAATAGTCGCTGATCGCCATACGATAGCTGGGTAAAAGCGCTATTTGTTTTGTCACTTAAACCAATTAGTGCCAACCACTCTTTAGCTAAACGCGTTTGTAACTCACTGGCTTGTTGATATAAACCTATACTATCGAAAAACCCTGAAATAATAGTATTAAGCGCCGAAATACTCACTCGATACTGCAAATGTAGCGTATTTGAAATATAACCAATGTGCTGTTTTATATCCCAAATACTCTCCCCTGTGCCACGCTTAAAACCAAACACTTCAATCTCATTGTTATAGCACTGAGGGTTATCACCTGTAATTAAATTTAATAAACAGGTTTTACCTGAGCCATTTTTCCCGGTGAGTTGCCAGTGCTGATATTGGTTAATCGTCCAGTTTAAATTTTCAAAAATTGTTTGTTCGCTGTAACGCACATGAGCATTAGTGAGCTTAACGAGTGGCATGTTTGTCGCTGATTTAAAACAGCGCTCAGGCGCATCGGGAATACTTAATGATGTATGCTCTAAATGAAGTAATTTGAATAAATCCGCTTGTTTTGCTGCACACGGTTTTGCCAAGCTATGTTGTAAACGACCATTATCCACATAAGCAAAGTGATCAACAAACGCTGGAATTTCGTCAACACGGTTTAGCACAAACACAAAGCAGGTTTGTGCGCTCAACTGCTGTAATAGGCGGTTTAGCTGCCCAACCGATTCAGAGTCTAAGCCATCAAATGGTTCATCAAGCACAACTAAATCACTGTTAGCAGATAGCGCTTTAATTAATAATAATTTACGCGTTTCGCCAGTAGATAAATCAGTAAAATCACGATTAAGTAAGGCATCAAAATTAAAAGCGGTGATTAACTGTTGGCATAAATCGCTATTTATTTGAGGCTCAGCAAAGAGCATGTCTGTTACTTTTTGTGGCTTTTCACTTTTACGATGCGTGTTAAGTAACTGCTTTTGTAGATCACTTGACACTAATTGTAGCTTGTTAAAGGTACTATGACGTTGCCCGCTTTGTTGTTTTGCTTCACCAATTAACGCTGCTGCGAGTGCTGATTTTCCAGCACCATTCCCCCCGAGTAAGACCCAATGTTCACCCTGCTTTACTTGCCAAGTTAAATCGTCGATATAATACCGAACACTGTCATCGGTAGATAAATAACCACTAAATTGCTGTAGTAAAATTGAGCGCACGTTAGATCCCATAACAGAGCTAAAAACTCAAACTAACGTAATAAGGAATAATTAAGCAAGTGAGATTTAATCAACCTCAGGTAGAAAAGCATCGTTTAGCGCCGCGATTATGCTTTGCTGATCTATGGGTTTATGAATATGACCTATTGCTCCACAAGCTTTAGCGCGAGCAAGATCACTATCAGAGGTGTTTGCGGTAACCACAATAATCGGCAGTGTTTTATCGTTATCATGCAAGATTTTAGTGGCTTCAAACCCATCCATAACCGGCATATTTAAATCCATAAAGATGACGTCATAAGATTTTTTGGCGACCATTTCACACGCTATTTTGCCATTCTCAGCGCATTCAGCGTGTATGTTCAATGCAGTTAATAGCTTAGTGAGTACCAGCATATTAAGTGGGTTATCTTCAACGACTAAACAATGTAAGTTATCAGGCATTGACGATGACTTGCTTAAAGTAGTATCCATCTCTAATGGTAATGTTAAAAATACAGAGGCCCCTTGCTGACGATTATTTTCAAAACGAATTTCACCCTTTAAGGCATCAACAATATATTGTACACGGGCAAGGCCTGTTCTGAGTCCTTGAAAATGGTTACTTTGCTCAGTGCTGTCTAATTCTAATTGCTCGATAAGGTGATCAAAGCCACAGCCGGTGTCCTCGACGCTCAGCGATAGTTGGTTATTGTTGAGCGTAGCGATGACTTTCACCTCTCCTTGCTCTGTAAACTTTAATGCATTACTAAGTAGCTCATTAACTATTTGTTGTAAGCGTGCATGATCTACAATCACCGCGCAGTCTAAGCTCGCTGCTAACTCTCTGATTAACTTTAACCCTTTTTCAGTACAACCATATTCATACACAACTAACACTTTATTTATGGTGGTTAGTAAGTTGTCAGAGGTCGGGTTTAACGACCAACGATTTAAACTCAGCGCTTGTAAATCTTGTAATTCATCTAACATCGCCAACAACCTCGCCGAGCAATACCGAGCTTGGCGTTGTATATCCTGCTGTGAAGTGGGAATTTTTAGCTCATCGATCGAGGTAATTAACCCCTGTAATGGGGTTCTAAATTCATGACTGGCTCGTGCAATAAAGTGCTCTTTGTTGTTACTTACCTGCTCTGCAAATTCTTTTTGTTGTTGATACTTTTGTAAGGTCTGCAGAACTCGTTTCTCCATTGGCATAAACACAAATCTAAGTTCTAAAAACAATAATGCCAGAGTAAAAAACCAACAAAGCAGTTCAATACTAGAGATCCAATCAACCTTTTTTACCGCTTGTTGCTCAAATAAGCTCACCGCAGTGTCTAACTTTTTTAGTAATGCTTCAACTTCGCTCACAGAAAACGAAGCCAAATTAATAACCTCCTTTCGAAAGACCAAATTTTTAGCTTGCGTTATAAAGGCCAACACCTCTGCATTTAAGTTGCTTGGGGGGGCATAATATAAATCAAATAAAGATGTATTTAGATAAACTGCGTCACCTTGCTCATCTTTAGTGAGTAAATATTCATGGGCTTGTTCAAATAACTCAAGGGAGTGTTTTAACGATTGAAGATGTTGTGCGTGATTATCCGTTTGATTAATTAATGCATTGCTATGCCAAGCTATTTTTTGCGAAAGCATACGTTGCTTGCCAGCTATATTGATAATTTTTGCATCGTATTTTTGCACTGAAAAGAAGTATTGCATCAGTAATGCAGATACGCTGACCAACAAGGCAATAGCAACTAAAGCCCAACGGTAACGTTTGCGAATACTCTTAACAATGTTGAACATACACTAGGTTACTTTTTTTGTTTTAACTGTAGCCTAAGCTTAGCAAACTAATTACTAAATTATTAAATATAAAAAACCCAGCTAGTTAAGCTGGGCTCTTGTAACCGTTTAGCGTGTACCTAACGATTTTCTAGTCGATTATAATCAAACATGCCAAATTCAACACCTCGGTACTGGCGGGCAACCTGATGTAAAATATCGCTGTATTGCCAAAATTGCGGGTGAGTTCGACGAATCGCAAACTTAGACTTTAAAGCGCGATAATCAGCTTCCACTTGCATTAGCGGTAACTGTTCGGCAAAGGCCGAAACCTGTTGGGCGTTATTTAAATACCAAATTGCAGAAGGGTAATCACCAATAAAGCCCGGAACAATTGTCACCGTATCTTCTTCATAGGCGCGCTGTCCATCTTCGTTTAGTAGACTCGAAATATTATAGTGCGCGTTATGGTGAATAATTGTATAGCCTGTGTGTCCATCCTGCTCTTTCACTAGCACATACGATAGCTGTGGCAGTAAGTTAACTGCTTTAGCAGGCATGGTATTAATCGCACTTAATGGTGCGGGTACTTTTTTATAGTCATAACGAGGACTTAAAACGGGCTCTAATGCCTCTTTAATTAAGCCATATAGCTCTGATTGCGGTTCATCTGTTTGATAGTTAATACCGCTGGGTTGACTAAACTCACGATTGTTTTCAAAAAAGGTCGACAAACTAGGTGGTGATTTTCGATACCAACTCTGTTTAATTGTCTCTCGCTGAGTTTCAGGTAACAAAGCTAAAAAGTTGTGCTCACCCTCTAAACGTAAAAAGTCCATGTATAAGCGCGTTATTAATTGATGGCCAATATTGCCATACACATCAAAGCCCGCAACTAACAAGTAATGAATACGCTCAAACAGCGCGTAATCAAGCACCCACATAGTTTTAGGTTGTTGGCCAATAAAGCCTTTAACTACAGTTGCACTATCAAAGTGTCGAAAAATAGTCAGTGCCGCATTTTGATTGTGCCCATCCCCTTTCCACAATAAGTCGGTGGTTAAATGCTCGCCGTTTTTGAACAGATTATTAGCAAGCTCTACCTTGGCTTTTAAGTAACGTTTTTCGCGAACCGAGTATTTGACCCAATTAGAAATCGGTAACGCATTACTTTCCTCTGCTGCGGGCAACTCTAATGCATCCTCATGTTGCACCAGCATTTTACCTACCGCCGGAGTCGCTACCTTTTTAGGATCAGCAAACGCCACCCAAAAATGATCATTAATCACATTGAGTGCTATTTGACCACGACAAACAGGGCCTTTAATAAAGCCCATAATAATTAGCTCAGCTTCATCGAGCATAAATTGATATTTTGCATCTATAGGCAGTGCTTCAAACGTTTTAAACGGGTTTGATGCAAGGGTAGGCTCATAGCTTGGTAAACTAGATACAGTGTAATTTGGCGCAATAAATTGCTGGTAAATACGTGCCAACTTTTCATCATTAAGTTTAAGCGGTAAATGCGTTTTTGATAAAATAGTAGAACGGTCGTGAAGCAGTCGATAATAAACACGCTCAACGTTTGGACTATCGTAAGGGCGACGAGAACTTATTAATTTAATGTCTTCACCAGGGGGAGTACTTGAGCGTACCAACTTAAAAAAGTTAGGTGATTGTGCATCACTAAAGTAGATGTGTGCTAAAAACCAATGCTCATAAATATAGCGCGCTGATAATTGGTACTTCAAACCATCTTGATTTAAAAATGCTTCCCAGTTTTTTACTTGCGCAAGCTCAGCAGCTGATGGCGGCTTGATGTGCGCCATTTTCCCGCCTTTTTTAATCCAGTTTTGTAAGTGCTGAAATTCAGCAGCAGTCACTCCAGGCAAGCCATAAGGCATACCCGCATGCGGTTGCTCATCCGCTAATTGGTCAAACTCACCCATCGTCGCACAACTTTGGTTGCGGCTAAGTGAAAAATCAAAACGTTCATCTAATACTTCATCTTCTGGCAAGGGTGAACTTTGCTTTAATACCAGCGTATTAAATAACACACTACCCGCTAAATTGGCTTCTTCAGTTTGTGCTCGCTCGTTTAATACCGGGCTAAATTCTTTATCACGCCATTGCTCAGTCGTGGTTGCATCAAATAATAATCGGCTCGGCGTTGAGGCTAACAACCGAGTACCATCGTAAACCAACTCTTTACTGAGGCCTCTGTCGATACCTTCAGGAGAAGAGAGTTTTAATTGGCAAGGCGCATCATAACAGCCATGACAAACCACGCAGCGGTTATCGAGTACAGGCTTTACTTGCTGTAAAAACTCAGCCCCAGCACCGCTATTATGAGCAACCATACGATCTTGTGTTTGCTCAGGACCGAATAATTCATTGTAATGTGCATTACCTAAGTAAGCACAACCACTTAAGATAATCAGTACAAAAGTACCTATAATATTTTTTTTCATTATTCAGTCTCATCACCTAAATCGAACGTAGGCATCATATCGATTTGTGGTGATACGAATGTTAGGTTTTCAACAGTAGTCACCACAGCGCTTAATAAAGGGCCCTGTGTTATGGTTAATTGAGCGTCATGCTCGCTATGCGCTATGGTAGCAAAGCTTGAATTGATGATATTCAACTCATAGTCTGCAATGCTAATGCCTATACTACTGTCAGCACTGGGGTTCTGGCATAGTTGAGTAAGCAGCTCATCACTTAAGATAACTGAAATTTCCAAGTCAGGCTGCGCTAAGTCACGGGTACTTAGTGTTTCATCTAGAATAAATAAAGGAAGTGTTAAATTGCTATCTTGTTCAAGTTCCATTGGACTCTCTGCGCTACTGACTATTTAATTATTACCTATTATAACAACGTTCCAACTTAAATAACGATAAACAAGCCATAAAATAGCCTCGTTAATTTTTAAGCAGCGGTATCAATGCTGCTTTAAACTTCGTTACGACAACAGGAACGCCTAACTTCACTAATTAAAACCTGAAACCTGCAGCATTACAGTAATTGAGAACTCAACGATCGTTGCTACTAAGCACCAATGCATAAGGTAAGTGTAGAACCTTCATGCTTTACCCTCTAAGTGCGATAAAACTCAACCCAAGTGACAGTGTTAAATTTACACCGAGCTGCTTTATACCAATCCGCAATAATACTCAATCATTTTGCGGGGCTAAACGTGCCGCTACCTGTGTTAAAAAATTCTCATTTAGAACAACTAAATAGCGAATTTTTTGCCTAGCTATCACCCCGTTTTTCCTGCCTCAAAATAGACCGCTTAATTAAGCGAATTGGTATTACCTAAAACCTTAAACCTTGCACCTGAAACCTTTATTTTATTGCAGGCATTAAAAAACCCGAGGCTAAGCTCGGGTTTTTCGTATTAATTAGCTAGGCTAATTATTACTCTACGATAGTTGCTACAAAGCACCTACGCCTAAGGTAACTGCGCCACCTTCACATGATGTAAATCGCAGCCATTAAAAAAGGCCACCTAAGTGACCTTTTTCTAACAATTAACTTAAACGTTAATTATTACTCTACGATAGTTGCTACAACACCAGCACCTACAGTACGGCCACCTTCACGGATAGCGAAACGAAGACCTTCGTCCATCGCGATTGGCGCGATTAGCGTTACAGTCATCTTAACGTTATCACCAGGCATTACCATTTCTACGCCTTCTGGTAACTGTACGTCACCTGTTACGTCAGTTGTACGGAAGTAGAACTGTGGACGGTAACCTTTGAAGAATGGAGTATGACGACCACCTTCATCTTTCGAAAGTACGTATACTTCTGAAGTGAATGTAGTGTGTGGCTTGATTGAACCAGGCTTAGCTAGTACTTGACCACGTTCAACGTCTTCACGCTTAGTACCACGTAAAAGTGCACCAATGTTCTCACCAGCACGACCTTCGTCAAGAAGCTTACGGAACATCTCAACACCAGTACAAGTAGACTTAGTCGTCTCTTTGATACCAACGATTTCAACTTCGTCGTTCACGTTGATGATACCAGCTTCAACACGGCCAGTTACAACAGTACCACGACCTTGGATTGAGAAAACGTCTTCGATAGGCATGATGAATGGCTTATCGATGTCACGCTCTGGCTCTGGAATGTAAGTATCTAGTGCTTCTGCAAGCTCTACGATTTTAGCTTCCCATTGCTCTTCGCCTTCAAGTGCTTTAAGTGCAGAACCTTGAATTAGTGGTAAGTCATCACCTGGGAAGTCGTATTCAGAAAGAAGTTCACGAACTTCCATTTCTACTAGCTCAAGTAGCTCTTCATCATCAACCATGTCACATTTGTTCATGAACACAACGATGTAAGGAACACCAACTTGGCGAGAAAGTAGGATGTGCTCACGAGTTTGTGGCATAGGGCCATCAGTCGCAGCTACTACTAAGATAGCGCCATCCATTTGAGCAGCACCAGTGATCATGTTTTTAACATAATCGGCGTGACCAGGACAATCTACGTGTGCGTAGTGACGAGTAGGAGTATCGTACTCAACGTGTGAAGTTGAGATTGTGATACCACGCTCGCGCTCTTCTGGAGCGTTATCGATTGATGCGAAATCTTTAGCAACACCGCCGTATACTTTTGCAAGTACGTTAGTGATTGCTGCAGTTAGTGTAGTTTTACCGTGGTCAACGTGGCCGATTGTACCAACGTTTACGTGCGGTTTTACGCGTTCAAACTTTTCTTTTGCCATCTTAAAAAATTCCTAATAAAGAAATTAAAGCCTGACTCAGTATTGAGCCAGACAAGCTAAAATCATATAACAGCGCGAGCTGAAATTATTGTATCTGCAACCTGTTTAGAGGCTTCAGCGTACTTCAAAAACTCCATAGAGTATGAGGCACGGCCCTGTGTTGCAGATCGTAAAGCAGTTGCATAACCAAACATTTCAGATAACGGAACCTGAGCATTAATTTGCTTAAGTCCACCAAGTGCATCTTCCATGCCTTCGATCATGCCGCGACGACGGTTTAGGTCGCCAACTACATCACCCATGTTTGCTTCAGGAGTGAGTACTTCAACCTTCATTACTGGCTCTAATAAAGCAGGGTTTGCATCTAGCGCACCTTGCTTCATAGCGAGTGAACCTGCTATTTTAAATGCCATTTCATTCGAATCTACATCATGGAATGAACCATCATATAAAGTCGCTTTCACGCCAAGTAATGGGTAGCCTGCCAGTACACCTTGAGCCATTTGCTCTTGGATACCTTTGTCTACCGCAGGGATGTATTCTTTCGGAACTGACCCACCTACGGTTTCGTTAACGAACTCGTAAATTGGGGCTTCATCATCCGAAATATCCATCGGTTCAAGTTTAAGCCAGACGTGACCATATTGACCACGACCACCTGATTGACGTATGAACTTCCCTTCAACTTCAACAGTTGAACGAATAGCTTCTCGGTATGCAACCTGCGGCTTACCAACGTTACATTCAACACTGAATTCACGTTTCATACGGTCGACAATGATATCAAGGTGAAGTTCACCCATGCCAGAGATAATCGTCTGGCCTGATTCTTCGTCAGTTTGTACGCGGAAAGATGGATCTTCTGCCGCTAGTTTACCTAGCGCGATACCCATTTTATCCTGGTCAGCGATTGTGCGAGGCTCAACCGCAACAGAGATAACTGGTTCTGGGAATTCCATACGCTCTAGCGTAATAATAGAATTCGGATCACACAGTGTCTCGCCTGTTGTTACGTCTTTGAGACCAATAGCCGCCGCGATGTCGCCTGCGTAGACTTCTTTGATCTCTTCACGTGAGTTTGAATGCATCTGAACGATACGACCAAGACGCTCACGCTTACTTTTTACTGGGTTATATACCGCGTCACCCTGTTTAACAGTACCAGAGTAAACACGGAAAAAGGTCAAGGTGCCAACAAACGGGTCTGTTGCAATCTTAAAAGCAAGTGCAGCAAACGGCGCTTTATCATCAGCAGGACGCTCTTCCTCGGTACCATCTTCGAGGATACCTTGGATTTGTTTCACTTGTGTGGGTGATGGCATGTATTCAACAACGCAATCAAGCACAGCTTGAACGCCTTTGTTTTTAAATGCACTACCACAGGTCATGGGAACAATTTCGTTCGCTAATGTGCGTTGACGCAAAGCATTTTTAATTTCTGCTTCGCTTAACTCTTCACCTTCTAAGTATTTATCCATTAGTTCTTCAGAGGCTTCAGCAGCGCTTTCAACTAAATGAGAGCGCCATTCTTCAGCTAAATCCTGAAGTTCTGCCGGTATTGCCTCATAAGAGAAAGTCATACCCTGGTCTTCATCATTCCAGTTAATAGCTTTCATTTTAATAAGGTCAATAACACCTTTAAAGTCGTCTTCAGCGCCAATTGGCAACTGGACTGGAACAGGCGTTGCTCCAAGACGAGATTTCACCTGGCCGACAACCGTTAAGAAGTCAGCGCCTGTGCGATCCATTTTATTTACGAAGATCATTCTCGGAACTTCGTATTTGTTCGCTTGACGCCAAACTGTCTCAGTTTGCGGCTGTACACCAGATGAAGCACAAAGAACAACTACCGCACCATCTAGTACACGTAAAGAACGCTCTACTTCGATAGTGAAATCTACGTGTCCTGGGGTATCAATGATATTGATGCGATGGTCGTCAAATTGCGCGTCCATCCCTTTCCAGAAACACGTTGTTGCAGCAGAAGTGATTGTGATACCACGCTCTTGTTCCTGCTCCATCCAATCCATAGTTGCGGCGCCATCATGTACTTCACCGATCTTATGAGAAAGACCTGTGTAGAACAGAACACGTTCTGTTGTGGTGGTTTTGCCTGCATCTACGTGAGCACAAATACCGATATTGCGGTAACGCTCAAGTGGAGTTGTACGTGCCATAAAATCCTCTTAAAGGTTAAGGACAGATTACCAACGGTAATGAGCGAATGCTTTATTCGCTTCAGCCATACGGTGAACGTCTTCACGTTTCTTAACCGCAGTGCCTTTGTTGTCAGCAGCGTCAACGATTTCTTGAGCTAAACGTAAGCCCATAGATTTTTCGCCACGCTTACGTGCAGCGTCTACTAACCAACGCATACCTAATGCGTTGCGACGTACTGGACGTACTTCAACTGGTACTTGATAAGTTGAACCACCAACACGGCGAGATTTAACCTCTACCTGTGGACGGATGTTATCAAGTGCAGTTTCAAAGATTTCTAGGTGCGACTTGCCTGATTTCTCAGCAGCCACGTCTAGCGCACCATAAACGATTTTTTCAGCAGTAGATTTCTTGCCGTCTAACATTACGATGTTAACGAACTTAGCAAGAAGTTCCGATCCGAACTTAGGATCTGGAAGAATTTTACGTTGACCTATTACGCGTCTTCTAGGCATTTTGTATCTCCGGTTTATTCAGGTTTGCTCTTTCGAGTCAATCACCCAAAACAATAATTAATAATATTTAGTGCTTGGCCTTACTAACGGAAAACAATTAGCCTTTAGGGCGTTTTGCACCGTATTTAGAACGAGCTTGACGACGGTCGCTAACGCCTGCACAGTCAAGTGCACCACGTACAGTGTGAAAACGCACACCTGGTAAATCTTTAACACGACCACCACGGATTAGGATTACACTGTGCTCTTGAAGGTTATGACCTTCACCACCGATGTATGAAGTTACTTCGAAACCGTTAGTTAAACGTACACGAGCTACTTTACGTAACGCCGAGTTTGGTTTCTTAGGTGTAGTTGTATATACGCGAGTACATACACCACGCTTTTGCGGACACGCTTTAAGCGCAGCTGAGTTACTTTTAGTAACCTTGCTACGACGTGGCTTACGCACTAGCTGGTTAATAGTTGCCATTTAAATAGCTCCTGAAATTAAAATTACTACTGAAAAAAATAAAAAATCCGCCCTTGTTTTACCAGCATGTTTTAAACGTGCAAGTAAATGGGTGGCGGAATTTTAATGAGCAAAGATTGACCTGTCAACCTAAACCGCTCACAAGGCAGTAGATAACTGCCTTGTGAAACTCTAATCTATTGATTAGATTCGGTTTATTGATTTCCAGATAAATCCGCGTTTAAAGCATCAGTGAGTGCTTGAGTTGCCTCTTCCGCACTTACCGTTTGCTCTTCAACAACGTCTTTTTGCTTACGACGAGCCATACGCTCTTGATGATACGCAAAACCGGTACCGGCTGGGATCAATCGACCCACAATTACGTTTTCTTTCAGACCGCGTAGTTCATCGCTCTTACCATTTACAGCGGCTTCTGTTAGGACACGAGTTGTCTCCTGGAACGAGGCTGCTGAGATGAAAGATTCTGTCGCTAGTGATGCTTTTGTGATACCCATTAACTGGATTTCAAACTTAGCTGGGATCTTACCTTGAGCTTCAAGGTCGCGGTTTGCGATATTAACGCGTGCCACTTCAATTTGCTCACCGGCTAAGAACTCAGTATCACCACCGTCTAGAATGATACATTTACGTAGCATTTGACGAATAATAGTTTCAATGTGCTTATCATTGATCTTAACGCCCTGCAAACGGTAAACCTCTTGCACTTCGTTAACAATGTAATTAGCAACATGAGTCACACCACGTAGGCGTAAGATGTCATGCGGTGATTCTGGACCATCGGCGATAACTTCACCTTTAGACACTTGTTCACCTTCAAACACGTTAAGTTGACGCCACTTAGGAATCATTTCTTCGTAATGATCGCCTTCAGCTGGTGTAATAACTAAACGTTTCTTACCTTTAGTCTCTTTACCGAAGCTAATCGTACCGGTGATTTCAGCTAAGATAGCTGGATCTTTCGGCTTACGTGCTTCAAATAAGTCGGCTACGCGTGGTAGACCACCCGTGATATCACGAGTTTTCGAACCTTCTTGCGGAATACGTGCTAACACGTCACCTGGGTTTGCAGTCGCGCCGTCTGTTACTTCAATCGTAGTGAATGAAGGAAGACGCGTTTCTTGCAAGCCACGCTCATCACTTTCAATGATAAGCTTTGGCTCTTTCGCATTCGCTTTAGCAAGATCTTTAACAACTACACGAGTTAAACCCGTTAGTTCGTCAGTCTGTGCTTCAGTGTTTGAATCATCGATATCGCTGAACGATACTTTTGATTTATGCTCAAGAACGATTGGGTGACTATGCGGGTCCCAAGTAGCAACGATGTCGTTACCTTGAACTTCTGCATTGTCTTGCACTGTTAATACCGCACCGTAAGGTACTTTATAACGCTCTTTCTCACGACCATAGCTATCAATGATAGTGATCTCGGTAGAACGAGAGGTAATAACAATCTTACCGTCTGTATTTAATACATATTTAGCGTTGTGAAGTTTTAATGTACCGTTTGTTTTAACTTGTACATTATTTTCAGCAGACGCTCTTGATGCCGCACCACCGATGTGGAAGGTACGCATCGTAAGCTGTGTACCCGGCTCACCGATTGATTGAGCTGCGATAACACCTACTGATTCACCCGCGTTGATGATATGACCACGTGCAAGGTCACGACCATAACACTTAGCACATACACCAAAGTCGTTATCACAAGTGATAACTGAACGTACGCGAACTTCATCAACTGAGTGCTCTTCTAAAAGGTCACACAGTTTTTCGTCAAGCATGATGTTACGTTCAACAAGTACTGTATTAGTACCTGGGATCACAACGTCTTCAGCGACAACACGACCTAGTACACGTTCGCGAAGTGCTTCTACAACGTCACCACCTTCAATTAGCGGTTTCATTGTTAAGCCATCTTCTGTGCCACAATCGTCTTCGTTGATTACCAAATCTTGTGCAACGTCTACTAGACGACGCGTTAGGTAACCCGAGTTCGCTGTTTTCAGTGCTGTATCGGCAAGACCTTTACGCGCACCGTGCGTTGAGATGAAGTACTGAAGTACGTTTAGACCTTCACGGAAGTTAGCCGTGATTGGCGTCTCAATGATTGAACCATCTGGACGTGCCATTAGGCCACGCATACCTGCTAGCTGACGGATCTGAGCGGCACTACCACGAGCACCTGAGTCGGCCATCATAAACACTGAGTTAAATGACGGTTGCTCTACTTCTTCACCTTTTGCATTGATAACCGTGTCTTTTGACAAGTTGGCCATCATTTCACGTGATAAGTTTTCATTTACACGTGACCAGATATCGATAACTTTGTTGTACTTTTCACCAGCCGTTACAAGACCTGATTGGAATTGTTGGTTGATTTCAGTTACTTCAGCTTCAGCTGATTCAATGATTGCTGCTTTAACTGGTGGGATAACTAAGTCATCGATACCAATTGAAACACCAGACTTCATTGCATAGTGGAAACCGGTGTACATGATTTGGTCAGCAAACATAACTGTGTCTTTTAGACCAAGACGACGGTAACACTCATTAATTAAGCCAGAAATCTGCTTTTTACCTAGGGCTTGGTTGATTGACTCATACGGCATGCCTTTTGGTAAAATTAAAGACAGAATCGCACGACCAACAGTAGTATCAATTACGGTTACAGTGTCTTCAACAACACCTTCTTCGTTTTTAACTGATTGGCTAATACGTACTTTCACGATAGCGTGAAGGTCGGCATTACCACTACGGTATGCTTTTTCTGCTTCTTTAGGATCTTTAAATACGGCGCCTTCGCCTTTCGCGTTAATACGATCACGCGTCATGTAATAAAGACCTAATACAACGTCCTGTGAAGGAACGATGATTGGCTCACCATTAGCAGGCGATAAGATGTTGTTTGTAGACATCATTAACGCGCGAGCTTCAAGTTGCGCTTCAATTGTTAGCGGTACGTGTACCGCCATTTGGTCACCATCGAAATCGGCGTTGTACGCCGCACATACTAATGGGTGCAAATGAATCGCTTTACCTTCGATAAGCACAGGTTCAAACGCTTGGATACCCAAACGGTGAAGTGTTGGTGCACGGTTAAGTAATACTGGATGTTCACGAATTACTTCGTCTAGTACATCCCATACTTCCGCTACTTCACGCTCAACCATCTTTTTAGCAGCTTTGATTGTCGTAGCCATGCCACGACGCTCTAATTTGCCATAGATGAATGGTTTGAAAAGCTCTAATGCCATCTTCTTAGGAAGACCACACTGATGAAGCTTAAGTGTAGGACCAACCGTGATTACAGAACGGCCAGAGTAATCTACACGCTTACCAAGTAAGTTCTGACGGAAACGACCTTGCTTACCTTTGATCATATCAGCAAGCGATTTAAGAGGACGTTTGTTAGAACCTGTAATAGCACGACCACGACGACCGTTATCAAGTAGCGCATCGACCGCTTCTTGTAACATACGTTTTTCGTTGCGTACGATAATATCTGGTGCAGCTAAATCTAGTAGACGCTTAAGACGGTTATTACGGTTAATAACGCGACGGTAAAGGTCATTTAGATCAGATGTCGCAAAACGACCACCGTCTAGTGGTACTAATGGACGTAAGTCAGGTGGCAATACTGGAAGTACTGTCATGATCATCCACTCAGGGTTATTACCTGATTGGTGGAACGATTCCATTAACTTAAGACGTTTAGTGATCTTTTTACGCTTAGTTTCAGAGTTAATTGTAGGTAACTCTTCACGCATTTCTGCAATTAATTGAGCAAGATCGAGTTCACGCAGTAAGTCTAATACTGCTTCAGCACCCATCTTCGCTTCAAATTCATCACCGTGCTCTTCAAGTGCATCTAGGTATTCTTCTTCACCTAATAGCTGACCACGCTCAAGCGTTGTCATGCCAGGCTCAGTTACTACGAATGATTCGAAGTAAAGAACACGTTCAATATCACGAAGCGTCATATCAAGCATTAAGCCGATACGTGACGGTAATGATTTTAAAAACCATATATGCGCAACTGGACTTGCCAGTTCTATATGACCCATACGGTCACGACGCACTTTAGTGAGTGTTACTTCAACGCCACACTTTTCACAGATCACACCACGGTGTTTAAGGCGTTTATATTTACCACATAAACACTCATAATCTTTCACTGGGCCGAAAATACGGGCACAGAATAAGCCATCGCGCTCAGGCTTGAAAGTACGGTAGTTAATAGTCTCAGGTTTCTTTACTTCACCGTATGACCATGAACGAACCATGTCTGGTGAAGCAAGACCAATGCGAATTGCATCGAATTCTTCGGTCTTATTTTGTTGCTTCAGAAACTTAAGTAAGTCTTTCACCTTAGCTCTCCTGTCGGAGTTAATCTTGAGGACGGATGTTCTCGTCCCTACATTCTATTCAGCCATAACAGATGCTGCAGCGCTAACTGCAGCATCTAATTGGCTTAATTTTCTTCCAACTCGATGTTGATACCCAGTGAGCGGATTTCTTTCAACAATACGTTGAACGATTCTGGCATACCTGGTTCCATTTTATGGTTACCATCAACGATGTTTTTATACATCTTAGTACGACCGTTCACGTCATCCGATTTCACTGTTAGCATTTCTTGTAGCGTGTAAGCAGCACCGTAAGCTTCAAGTGCCCATACTTCCATCTCACCAAAACGCTGGCCACCGAACTGTGCTTTACCACCCAGCGGCTGCTGAGTAACAAGGCTGTAAGAACCAGTAGAACGTGCGTGCATCTTATCGTCAACCAAGTGGTTAAGTTTAAGCATGTACATGTAACCTACAGTTACTTGACGTTCAAACTGATCGCCAGTACGGCCATCATAAAGTGTAACCTGACCACTTCTAGGGTAGCCGCCTAGCTCTAGCATGTCTTTGATTTCGCTTTCTTTCGCGCCATCAAATGCAGGAGTAGCAATCGGTAAACCACCTTTCAAGTTTTCAGCTAAACGACGAATTTCGTCATCAGAGAAACTAGCAATATCCACAACCTGACGAGACTCACCGATCTCATAAGCTTGTTTAATGAATTCGCGTAGCTCATGAAGCTCGCGTTGCTCTTTCATCATTTCTTCTAAGCGCTCACCAATACCACGTGCAGCTAGACCCATATGTGTTTCAAGGATCTGACCGATGTTCATACGTGATGGTACACCTAGTGGATTTAGTACGATATCTACCGTACGACCTTTGTCATCGTATGGCATATCTTCTACTGGTACGATAGTCGAGATAACACCTTTGTTACCGTGACGACCCGCCATTTTATCACCCGGTTGGATACGACGTTTAACAGCTAGGTATACTTTAACAATCTTAAGTACGCCTGGTGCTAAGTCATCACCTTGGGTAATTTTACGACGTTTGTTTTCAAACTTCTTATCGTATTCAGCTTTAAGCTCATCGTACTGTGCAGCTAGTTGCTCAAGTTCAGCTTGCTTGTCTTCTTCAGCAAGGCTTTGAGTTAGTAACTTTTCAGCATTCAGTGACGCTAAGTTGTCTTCATCGAAACCAGCTGCCACAAGTAACTTGCGTGCACGGTCTAAAACACCGGCTTCTAGAATACGGAACTCTTCGTTGAAGTCTTTCTTCGCTTCGCGAAGCTGCATGTCTTCAACTTCTAACGCACGTTTATCTTTTTCAACACCATCACGGGTGAAAACTTGTACGTCGATTACAGTACCAGTTACAGAGTTTGGTACACGTAAAGAGCTGTCTTTAACGTCAGACGCTTTTTCACCGAAGATAGCACGTAGTAGCTTTTCTTCTGGTGTTAATTGCGTTTCGCCTTTCGGAGTCACTTTACCTACTAGGATATCGCCGCCTTTAACTTCAGCACCAATATATACAACACCTGATTCATCAAGCTTGCCTAGTGCAGATTCACCCACGTTCGGGATATCTGCTGTGATCTCTTCTGAGCCTAATTTAGTATCACGGGCAATACACTGTAGTTCTTGAATATGAATAGTCGTTAGACGATCTTCTTCAACTACGCGCTCTGATAGTAAGATTGAATCCTCGAAGTTGTAACCGTTCCATGGCATGAATGCCACGCGAAGGTTTTGACCAAGGGCTAAGTCACCTAAGTCAGTCGAAGGACCATCTGCTAACACATCGCCACGAGTAACCGGTTCACCAACCATGCATGTTGGTTTTTGGTTAATACATGTATTTTGGTTAGAACGTGTGTACTTGGTTAAGTTGTAGATGTCGATGCCCGCTTCACCAGGAATGCGTTCTTCTTCATGTACATTAACAACGATGCGACTTGCGTCGGCATACATTACTTCACCACCACGTTTTGCAACAATCGTTACACCAGAGTCTTTCGCTAGTGTTAACTCAATACCAGTACCTACTAACGGTTTGTCCGCTTTCAATGTTGGTACTGCTTGACGTTGCATGTTTGAACCCATCAATGCACGGTTAGCATCATCGTGTTCTAGGAACGGGATAAGTGCGGCCGCTACAGAGATCACCTGTTGTGGTGATACATCCATATATTGTTGGTCCATGCGACCCATAAAGGTTGATTCACCTTTGTGACGACATGGAATAAGTTCATCTACAAACTCATTGGTTTCAGTTAAGTTTGAGTTCGCCTGTGCGATAACAAACTGACCTTCTTCAATGGCTGATAGGTAATCAACTTCATCAGTTACTACACCGTCTACCACTTTGCGGTAAGGTGTTTCTAAGAAACCGTAGTCATTGGTACGTGCATACGTAGACAATGAGTTAATTAGACCGATGTTTGGACCCTCAGGAGTCTCGATTGGACATACACGACCGTAGTGAGTTACGTGAACGTCACGTACTTCAAAGCCAGCACGCTCACGAGTTAGACCGCCCGGACCTAATGCAGAAATACGACGCTTGTGCGTTACTTCTGATAGCGGGTTATTTTGGTCCATAAACTGTGATAACTGAGACGAGCCGAAGAACTCTTTAACTGCTGCCGAAATAGGCTTAGCATTAATAAGATCTTGTGGCATGATTGCGTCTAGGTCACCTAAGCTTAAACGCTCACGTACAGCACGTTCTACACGTACTAAACCTACACGGAATTGGTTCTCAGCCATTTCGCCAACACTACGTATACGACGGTTGCCTAAGTGGTCTATATCATCAACATCGCCAACACCGTTACGAATAGCAATCAATACTTTCATAACCGCTACGATGTCTTCTTTGCTTAATGTGCCAGGGCCTGTGTCTGAATCGTAACCAACACGGCTATTGAACTTCATACGACCTACTGTTGATAAGTCATAGCGTTCTTCTGAGAAAAATAAGTTCTCAAATAAGGCTTCAGCCGCGTCTTTCGTCGGTGGCTCGCCTGGGCGCATCATGCGATAAATTTCTACTAGTGCTTCTAAACGGTTGCTTGACGAGTCAATGTTTAATGTATTTGACATGTAAGCGCCGCTGTCCACTTCATTGATATATAATGTATCAATAGTAGTGTGACCTGCTTTAACCAATTCAGCCATCATTTCAAGCGTTAGCTCGTCATTTGCAGTCGCGATGATTTCACCTGTTGACTCATCAACATAGTTCTTCGCTAATACACGGCCAATGATGTACTCATGTGGTACTTCTAATTGATTAATGCCTTTTTTCTCGATGCTCTTGATGTGGCGAGCCGTAACACGACGACCGCTTTCAACAAGGACTTCACCGTCTTCGCTCTTGATATCAAAAGCGGCAGTTTCACCACGTAAACGTGAAGGCACAAGTTCCATAAGAACTTTACCGTCAGCAATTTCAAACGCAGTAGTATCGAAGAAGATATCTAGGATTTCTTCACTCGTGTACTCAAGTGCACGTAAGATGATAGACGCCGGTAATTTACGACGACGGTCAATACGTACATATAAGTTATCTTTTGCATCAAATTCGAAGTCTAACCATGAACCACGGTAAGGAATTACGCGTGCGTTATAAAGCACTTTACCTGACGAGTGAGTTTTACCGCGGTCGTTATCAAAGAATACACCAGGGCTACGGTGTAGCTGAGAAACGATAACACGCTCTGTACCATTGATTACAAAAGTACCGGTATCGGTCATGAGCGGAATTTCGCCCATGTAAACTTCTTGCTCTTTAATGTCTTTAACTGTGCCTGGAGCTTCTTTGTCCATTACTACAAGACGCAGTTTCACGCGAAGTGGAGCAGAATAAGTCACACCGCGAATTTGACATTCTTTTACATCGAATACTGGCTCACCAATACGATAACTTACGTATTGAAGCTCAGAATTTCCCGAGTAGCTTTTAATTGGGAACACAGAACGGAAGGCAGCTTCCAAACCATGATCGCCATCAGCGTCCGGGACTAAGAATTTTTTAAACGATTCTAACTGCGTCGACAGTAAGAAAGGTATATCCAAAACTTGTGGACGTTTACCAAAATCCTTACGGATACGTTTCTTTTCAGAATAAGAGTAAGCCATGGGGTTCCTCAGCTTGCTGATCTTTGACCCGACCTGTTCTAGTAAGAACAGACTTAACTGGCATCTATGCCAAGATGTACAACATTTAACTGTTGTTCCAACTTAATCCCACCTCAACACTAGCAAACTATAAAGCGTTGAAATTAAAGAATAAATCAGATTTTATTTGCGCTATAAGAATAGTCGCTCTATAGCGCAAAAAGGCCGGTGATTAAATAATCACCAGCCCTTGCCTGATTTCTCAGGCAGCGAACCTAGCAAAAGCTAGATTACTTAACCTCAACTTCAGCACCAGCTTCAGTAAGTTCTTTAGCAAGAGCTTCAGCTTCTTCCTTAGAAATACCTTCTTTAACTGGAGTTGGAGCAGCTTCAACAAGTGCTTTAGCTTCTTTTAAGCCAAGACCAGTTGCGCCACGAACAGCTTTGATTGCCGCAACTTTATTAGCGCCAGCGCCAGTAAGGATTACGTCAAATTCTGTTTTCTCTTCAGCAGCTTCAGCAGCAGGACCTGCTACCATAGCAGCTGCAGCAGTTACGCCGAATTTTTCTTCCATTGCTTCAACTAGAGCAACAACGTCCATTACTGACATTTCAGCAATTGCGTCAAGGATTTGGTCTTTAGTTACAGACATTACAAATTTCCTAATAATTAACGGACTCTAAGGTCCAAATAAATTTACACCGAAAGGGATTAAACAACTTAAAATTAAGCAGCTTGCTCTTCTTTCTGTACACGTACTGCTTCAATTGTTTTACACAATTTGCCAGCAGACGCTTCTTTCATAGCGCTCATTAAGCGTGCAACAGCTTCGTCGTATGTAGGTAGAGTTGCAAGCATAGCTGCGTCTACTACATTACCTTCAAAAGCGGCCATCTTAAGTTCGAAATGCTCATTCTTTTTCGCGAAATCTGAGAAGATACGCGCAGCAGCACCTGGGTGCTCTGATGAGAAAGCGATTAAGCTTGGACCAACTAATGAGTCAGAAAGGCACTCAAACTCTGTACCTTCAAAAGCACGTTTTGCTAAAGTGTTACGGACAACTTTCATCCAAACACCATTTGCACGAGCTTCTTTACGAAGGGCAGTGATTGCACCAACTGTTACACCACGAGAATCTGCAACAACTGCAGAAAGAGCACCATTGGCTGCTTCGTTGACTTCAGCAACAATTGCTTTTTTGCCTTGAAGATTTAAAGCCATGGGTGTTACTCCTGGTTTAATGGGTTACCGTTTATCGGCTTCCCTGTTTTACTCTTCCCCATCAATAAAGATGGAGATGCTTTTTACGGCGAGAGCCAGAAGATTAGGAAAAATCTATCTGGGGATTCACACCGTCTACGTAGGTAATATTAAGGCCGAAGCCGCCTACGGTCTTGGACGGAAGCCCAATTTATCGCGTTGCCCAAAGGCGCTTCGAAATTATGGACTTCAACCCGAATTCTTTACTTTGCGATTAACTAAATTAATCAACAAAATGGCGCAAAATTATAGTACAAATTTCACGCCATGTAAACACTCAATTAAGCAACAACTGTGCTTAAAGTGCTTTGGTCAACAGAAACACCTGCGCCCATTGTTGTAGAGATAGTTACTTTCTTCAAGTAAACACCTTTAGCTTGAGAAGGTTTAGCCTTCTTAAGCGCAACAATTAAAGCTTCAAGGTTTTGTTGTAACTGCTCAGCAGTGAAATCAACCTTACCAATCGTAGTATGGATGATACCATTTTTGTCATTGCGGTAACGCACTTGACCTGCTTTCGCATTTTTAACTGCTTCTGCAACGTTAGGTGTTACAGTACCAGTTTTAGGGTTTGGCATTAGACCACGTGGGCCTAAGATTTGACCTAGTTGACCAACAACACGCATAGCGTCTGGTGATGCAACAACAACGTCAAAATTCATCTCGCCTTTCTTAACTAGTTCAGCAAGATCTTCCATGCCTACTAATTCAGCACCGGCTTCTTTTGCAGCTTCTGCATTAGCGCCTTGAGTGAATACAGCAACACGAACGTCACGACCAGTACCGTTAGGTAATACAGTCGCACCACGAACGTTTTGATCAGATTTACGAGCATCGATACCAAGGTTAACAGCAACGTCAACACTTTCTACGAATTTAGCTGTCGCTAATTCTTTTAAAAGAGCAACTGCTTCGTTAATTTCGTAATCTTTAGTTACTTCCACTTTTTCGCGGATAGTACGCATACGTTTAGTTAATTTAGCCATTATCTTAGTCCTCTACGTTCAAGCCCATCGCACGCGCAGAACCTGCGATAGTGCGAACCGCAGCTTCTAAATCAGAAGCTGTAAGGTCTGGTTTCTTTGTCTCAACGATTTCTTCAAGTTGAGCACGAGTTACTGTGCCTACTTTTTCAGTGTTAGGACGGCCTGAACCAGATTTGATACCTGCAGCTTTCTTAAGTAAGTAAGCAGCCGGTGGCGTTTTCATGTCGAACGTAAATGAACGGTCGCCGTAAACAGAGATCACTACAGGAACTGGAGCGCCTTTTTCGATAGATTCTGTACGTGCGTTGAACGCTTTACAGAATTCCATGATGTTTACACCGTGTTGACCTAGTGCTGGACCTACTGGAGGACTAGGGTTAGCCATACCAGCAGCAACTTGTAGCTTGATTAGAGCTTCAACTTTCTTAGCCATTATAAATACCTCATTAGGTGGGTCTTAGCCTTGTGCGCGCGAGGACGCGTACTCTAGCGGCTTCCCAGTTTAAAAATTGGTTTCTCACTTTTTAGTAAACAGTTAAACAAACGTTTTCCCTGAATACAAAAAGGCCGCTGATTATAAGTTAATCAGCGGCCTTTTTCAAGCTTCGTGCCAAAAATTAAGAAACTTTTAACACAACGCTTTAAATCAATTACTTATCTTGTTCAACTTGACCAAACTCAAGTTCAACTGGCGTAGAACGACCAAAAATAAGTACCGATACTTTTACGCGGCTCTTTTCGTAGTCAACTTCTTCAACCACACCACTAAAGTCAGCAAATGGACCATCAGTAACACGAACCACTTCACCTGGTTCAAATAATGTTGCTGGTTTAGGCGCTTCAGCGTTTTCTTGTAGGCGATTAAGAATGCGATCAGCTTCTTTAGAACTAATGGGTGCAGGACGGTCTGATGTGCCACCAATAAAGCCCATAACACGTTCAGTGCTATTTACTAAGTGCCAGCTTGCATCGTTCATATCCATTTGTACTAGTACGTAACCTGGGAAGAATTTACGCTCAGACTTACGCTTTTGACCAGCACGCATCTCAACTACTTCTTCAGTAGGAACTAATACTTCACCAAAGCTATCTTCTAGGCCTTTGATTTTAATGTGCTCTAATAATGTTTGAGCAACACGCTTCTCATAACCTGAGAAAGCTTGTACTACGTACCAACGTAGTTTCTTTTCGTTATTCTCATCCGACATGGGATCAGATCTCCAATCCAGTTAAAAAGCCTACAGCGCGGAATAAAATGCCATCTAATCCCCAAAGGATAAGTGCCATAATCACTGTTGCAACCATTACGATTAATGTCGTGTGCGTTGTTTCTTGACGCGTTGGCCAAATTACTTTGCGTACTTCAATACGCGCTTCTTTAGCAAAAGCAAGGAAGGTACGTCCCTTAAAAGTTTGCGAAGCAATAGCTAAACCCGCCGCTATTGCAACCACAACGCCAATAGCACGTAGTAATACAGACTGATCTGCAAACATATGATTACCAACGACTGCGCCTGCAAGTAGCGCAATTGCTACTAACCACTTTACTGACTCCATCCCACTTGATGGTGTTTCTATATTCGTGCTCATAATATTATTACCTTAACTACAGACACAACAACCCTGCACGTCGACAGGGTTAATCCATTAAAATCTAAACTTAAAAACAAGCTTACTCAAACCGATTTTTAGTTCTAGACTTTATTCACTTTGTAAAAATTGGCAGGGGCGGAGAGATTCGAACTCCCAACCGTCGGTTTTGGAGACCGCTGTTCTACCAATTGGAACTACGCCCCTGCAAAGTGGATGCCTATTATACTTACGCAATTCATTAACACAAGAGTAAAAAGATACCCATAACTTAAAATCTCATTGGCCACACTCAAAATCAAACTTAACATTAATAAAAAAGCAGTTTATGATTGTTTCACTTTTAGGAATATTAATAGCACAAGGAAGCGGGTGCATTTACTTCATACACTTTACAAAATCGTGATTCTAAGCGTTTTATGCTTATTTCACAGTGCACTCGTCGCGCGCGCTATTCACTTAGATACATACTCTAGTGAACAGGGGTTATCGCAAAATTCGATTACTTGCAGTATCACTGACAAGCAAGGGTTTCACTGGTTTTCG
The DNA here is from genome assembly GCF_002310795.1 of Pseudoalteromonas issachenkonii. NCBI lineage: Bacteria > Pseudomonadati > Pseudomonadota > Gammaproteobacteria > Alteromonadales > Pseudoalteromonadaceae > Pseudoalteromonas > Pseudoalteromonas issachenkonii. The sequence continues at coordinate 245,805 of NZ_CP011030.1, read as the reverse complement.
ACACAAGGCGGTCTTAATCGCTTTGATGGTTATGAGTTTAAACGCTTTAAGTCTCACCCTAGTGAGGCTAGCATTTCAGGAAACTGGGTCACCGATTGTTTGGCTGCCGATCAACATGCTATTTGGTTTTCTACCGCCAGTAATGGTTTAAATTTACTTGATACTCAAACCGGCCAATTTAAGGTTTTTAATACGCACACTGAGTTGGCTATTACTGATAACCGCATTTGGTCATTGGCTTCAGATAGCCTAAATAATATTTGGTTAGGTCATGAGCATGGAAAGTTAACGCGTCTAAATATAGTCAAGAATGAAGTAGAGTCGTTTAGCTATAATAGCCCCGAGCAAGCTAATACAGTCATACAAGATATTGTTATAGATACACAACAAAATGTCTGGTTAGCAACCAGCGAAGGATTAATTAAGTTTAACCCAAAGCATAAAACCTTTAATCACATTGCAGGAAGTCATAAAAATTTATGGCGGCTGCAATTAAATGCACAAGGGCAGCTATTAGTAGCAAGCAAACAAGGGCTTAGCCTATTTAACCCTAAAACAGAGGCTTTTCTAGAGTTTGCTCAGTTTGCAGGTGTATGGATCACCGATATCTTAGTTGACGACACCGATACCTTGTGGCTAACAAGTTATGGTAAAGGTTTATTTTACAAAACAGAGCAAAGTACATCTAAAAATAATTTTCAGCACATACCGCACAATAAGCAGCAACTAAATGGGCTTGCTAATGATTACCTATTGTCACTTTATCAAGATCGGTTCGGTATCATTTGGATTGGTACAGATGGCTATGGGTTACAACGTTATGATAAAAAGCAAAATCAATTTTCGCATCAACAGCACTTGAGCGATGATGACAATACCATTAGTCATAATTTTGTTCGCGCTCTACTCAAAGATACACAAGGCCAATTATGGGTTGGTACTCGTGACGGTTTAAACAAACAAACCGACACGGGTTTTAAGCACTATAAAGTTAACTCAAAATTACAAAGCGGCCTAACCAATAATAATGTCTTTAGCCTGCATGAAGATAACAAGCAGCGACTTTGGATTGGCACTTATGGCGGCGGATTACTGCAATACAATCCAACTGAAGATAATTTTATTGCCTATACAATGCAAAGCCATCAGCTTAGCAGCGATCGTGTTTATGCGATAACGAGCGATCCTAAAGGAAATTTATGGCTAGGTAGCAATCAAGGTTTAGCACGCTTTAATCCCGACACCTTAGAGGTTAAACATTACAAGCACGACGACTCGACTAATAGTCTTGCTAACAATACCGTATTTACTTTGCTTTTTGATCAAAATGCGAACGGATTATGGGTCGGGACGCGTGCAGGTTTAGATTATCTAAGTATGGCGGATGAATCATTTACTCATTACCCCTCGGATCAGGTATCGCAAACGGGTTTAAGCCATAATATGGTCACCTCTTTGCACTTGCAAAATAACGATACCCTATGGGTGGGTACCTTTGGTGGTTTAAACCGCCTTGATAAAAAAACACAAAAAATCTCTTACATTACCGAACATGATGGATTACTAAACGATAATATTTTTGCCATTAAAGATGATAGAAAAGGCTACTTATGGCTAAGCAGTAACCAAGGACTAACTCGCTATAATCCCACGAATCAAGCTATGCAGCATTTTTTACCTCGTGACGGCGTGCAACATAATTCGTTTATTTTAGGTGCCGCTTTTCAAGCAGCTGATGGCGAGCTATTTTTTGGCGGAATCAATGGCTTTAATCAGTTTTACCCTAGTAAACTGCAACTGAGTACTTCAGCACCAACCCCAGTATTAACTGAGCTATTAATTTACAACCAAGCAAGTAAAACAAAAAACTATCTAACAGATAAAAAACAGCCCGCAAAACTAATAAACCATACTAAAAAACTCTCTTTTCCAACCAGCCAAGGGGTCATTGGCTTTAAATATGCCGCCATTAATAACGCTTCATCGGCTAATCAATACCAGTATGCTTACAAGCTAAATGGTTTAGATAAGCAATTTATCTATACCGATGCAAGCCAACGACAAGTTAACTATTCACAGCTAAGTGCAGGTAACTATCAATTACAATTAAAAGTAAAAGATCAATACGGGCAATGGAGCAAAGTTCACACTATGCTAAAGCTGACAGTAACGCCTCCTTGGTGGCAAACGCAATTAGCCTATGCGGCTTATTTTATAATAGTTTCGATTATTACATGGTTAATTTTAGCGTCACGCTATCGAGCTAAAACCGCAGAGCAACTCATTCAACAAGAAAGAAAGCTCAATCAACTAAAGACCCAATTTTTAGATAACATTAGTCATGAACTTAAAACGCCATTGAGCTTAATTTTAGCGCCAGTAGAAAACTTACAACAGCAACAACTTGGTGCTCAAGCACAACAACAAGTTTCTATAATTAAGCGCAACGGGCACCGCCTTCTTAATTTAATCAATGAGTTATTACAGTTAAGTCAGCGTCCAAGTTCGGCTACAGAGTATGTATCCGCTTATTCTTTAAGCCCTTTTGTAGCGCAAATAGTAGACGACTTTGCTATTTTGTTTGCCCAAAAAAATATTAATTTTTCCTTTAAAGACACGACGCAACAGCCTAGTTACATAAATTTAGAAACTAAACATACTTTATCTATTATTGATAATTTATTGACCAATGCACTTAAATACACCCCATCAGATGGAACCGTTAATCTAACGCTTTCTAACACAAACAATAATGTTGTTATAACGGTATCTGATACTGGTATTGGTATTGAAGAGCACCAGCAAGCGCTTATTTTTGAACGCTTTACTCGTATTGCAACACACAACCAAACAGGCAGTGGTATAGGTCTCGCTCTGGTTAAGCAGCTTGTAGAGCAATACGACGGGCAAATTTCATTAGCCAGTAAAATAAACAAAGGAAGTTGTTTTACAGTCACGTTGCCATTGTGTGAATCAGATAACTTATTAACGGATAAACAACTAGCGTCCTCTCAAACTATGCTGGTAGAAAACAACAAAAAACTACTCATTGTTGAAGATAACGAGGAAATGCGTGAGTTACTGGTTTCATTATTTAGTGATAACTACACCTGCCTCACCGCTAATAATGGAGAAGAAGGGCTAGTGCTGTGCCAAACTCAAATGCCCGATATAGTGCTCAGTGACGTAATGATGCCTACGATGGATGGATATCAACTTCTCAGTGCCATTCGCTCAGATATCTCTATTAATCATATTCCTGTTTTATTACTCTCTGCCAAAGCAGACAGTAATAGCCGTATAAAAGGGCTTGATTTACTGGCCGATGACTACCTGTGTAAACCCTTTGAAGCATCATTATTAAAAAGTCGGGTTCATGGCTTATTAGGCATTCGTGATGCGTTAAATAAGCACCTAATAAAACAGTTATCAGCCCAAGTACATGCTGTGACCTTAGATGCACAAATAGAGCAGAATAAAGATTACACGTTTACAGAACGCTTAAAAACAATCTTGCGTGAAAATTACCAAAATGAACTGTTTAGCGTGGAAGAGTTTGCCAGTGCAATGTGTTTGAGCCCTCGTGCACTGCAATTAAAAATGAAAGCACTTTTTGACATTACACCCAGCGATTACATTCGCAATACCCGTCTAGAATATGCAGCAAAATTATTAGCTGATAGCGACTTAACCATAGGTTTAGTTGCAGATAACACCGGCTTTAGTTCTCAAAGTTACTTTGCCCGTTGCTTCAAAGCCAAATATTCACTTACACCAAAACAATACAGAGAAGCACAAACATGTAAAAGTAATTAGCTTCGCGTGTGTACTCAAAGCTTTCGCCTAAGTACTATTTTTAAGATACTGATTTATTTAAATTAACCTTAATTAGCCATTGCTAAAAAAATAACTACAAATGTAATTAAGCACATAAATTAAGGAAAATCCTATGCTCTCATCCATACAAAAAACGCTACTAGCTACAGCATTAATAACCAGCTTAAGCGCATGCCAAAGCACCTCAACAAACGTTACTTCAAATCAAAACTCGCCTGACATTAATGAAGTAAGCAAACAGCAATACAATGGCCCTAAAGCACGTATCGCCGTGGCGCGTTTCACTGATAAGTCGAATAACTCTAGATGGTGGCGAAAAGAAATTGGTGAAGGTATGGCAGATCAACTTACCACCGCACTTGTTGGCACTAATCGCTTTATTGTATTGGAGCGCCAAGCACTAGACGCTGTACTTTCAGAGCAAGATTTAGCTGTATCAGGCAGAGTGAGTGCACAATCGGGTGCTGCGTATGGCGAAATTGAAGGCGCTGAGATTGTCGTCGTTGCAGCGGTTACTGAATTTGATGATGACAGTTCAGGGGCAAGTGTTGGTTCAGGCGGCTTTATTGGTGATGTGTTTAGTTCTGTTTCAGCTGGCTTTTCTGGATCGCACATGGCTATTGATTTACGCTTAATTGATACGCGCACTTCACGTATTCTGGCCGCTACTAGCGTTGAGGGTGGTAGCAAAGATTTTGATTTTACCAGCGCAGCGACTAATTTTGGTGGCGCACTCGTTGGAGGAAGCCTTAGTGGTTGGTCAGACACTCCAAAAGAAAAGGCACTACGAGAAGTAATAATTAAAGCCGTTGAATTTTTAGAAACTAAAATTCCAGATACCTACTATCGTTATAACCAAAACAACACGCTTGCAGCAGGCTATACAGCGCCACCGCCGCCAAAAGTAACTAGTAAAAAAGCAGCACCTGCTGCCGTCGCTGTCGATGTGCCGAATCATAGAATGCCACATTACGAAAAAATGGACTTGGCTATGTCTCGTATGAACTTGGTTTGCTTAGGGTATTTAAAAAACCAACCTAATTATGAAGAGTTTGAAACTGAAGACGTTAAGTACGACCGTCAAACTGTATTAGCACTGCGCGAGTATCAACAAGAGAAGAGCTTGAAAGTAACGGGCCTTGCCGATGAAACAACAAAGAAATCTTTAGATGACTCAAAATGTTTAGCAAAAACTCAACAGTCAGGGCTAGAAAGCTTAGGCAACATGTTTAAGTTTAACTAATCAGCACCTTTGATTTTTAATTAAGCAATAAAAAAGCGGCTACTCTATAGCCGCTTTTAATCTACTCGTAATAACTCACCGCGATAAAAATCACACAGTAACCATATTTGTTCAAATTGATGGGTATTTGGAAAACATACTTTTTTGACTGCCGCTTCAAAGTCGCTCTTATGCCAAATAGTACTAGCGTTACGAATTAACAACCACGTACGCTTTGAATAATAACGCTTAGTCGCTTTTTGTTTTAATAAGCGCTCCAACGCTGATTGCAACCGGTGTTCGCTTGGTTGTTGCGCCATGTCGGCTAAATCACGCTGCATTTGTATCGACAGTGGCCGGCCTAACACGGCCATGGCTTCCGTTTCACTGGCGTATAAATGCGCCACTTCTATATCGAGCTGCTGATTTTCTTGATAACAGCTTACATCGGGTCTATTTGGTTCATTGTGCCAAATATGGCGCATATGAATTCCCGTTTGCTGCTCATAACATCGCAAAAACAACTTGGCCGCATCGTGCTCTAACTGTTGTTTTTCGGCATCACTGCTGCGCTTCATTCAACACCTTATAAACGTCATTTAACAGCGATGAAGCGCCAAACCTAAATGTATCTGGTGCTAAATAATCATGCCCCATAATCTCGGTTGCTAGTTGCAAATAAGCATTTGCATCTACTGCGGTCTTGACTCCACCAGCCGCCTTAAAACCAACTCGCTTTGATGACTTTTTGATGGCTTTAAGCATTATTTCAGTCGCTTCAAGCGTGGCATTCACCGCTACTTTTCCTGTACTGGTTTTTACAAAATCAGCTCCGCCTTGGATGGCAAGTTCGGTTGCTTGAGTAATAAATGCTGCCGTTTTTAGCTCGCCAGTTTCAATGATCACTTTGAGCTTAGCACGGCTGCCACATACCTTTTTACTCTCACTCACGTATTCCAGCACGGTATCTGCTTCACCTTTTAAAAGCGCTTTATAAGGAATAACTAGGTCAATTTCATCGGCCCCCCGCTCTATGGCTATCAGGGTTTCATTGAGTACTTCATTGAGTGGCGCATCACCAGAGGGAAAGTTAGTTACGGTGGCCACTTTTACATGGCTCAATAAGCGATTAGCAAGTGCTATTTTAGCGTCATCAACAAATTCACTAAACACACAAAGCGCAGCAGGCGTGCCTAGCTTAGGGTTTATACTGTTTACTAATGCGTTAATACTGGCTTGACTATCATCAGTGTTTAAACTGGTTAAGTCCATTAAGCTAACGGCTAGCGTGGCGTTTTGAGTATTGTTTGTCATTTTATGCCTATGAAATTGTGTGACCTTAAACTATATAAGAGCATCATAGCTTAAACTTGCTATAGCTCATAACCAAACACTATAAGCGCGTTTTCTATACTAAATGTCACTCTACCCCTTACTAAATACGATTTAGACCTAAAAAACATGATTCATATAACTTTTAAGAATATCAACTAAGATTTAATTATTTTTTACTTATCAATAGCCACTATATTCTGCTTCTCAGTTAAACACTTTATTATTTTTTAGGGGCGTTATTCAGTGCAATATTTACCTATCTTTACCAAACTCGACAACAAACCCGTATTGGTTGTTGGCGGTGGAGAGGTTGCCTTGCGAAAATGCCGTGCGTTTTTAAAAGCACGTGCCGATGTAACGCTAGTTGCCCCTTGGTTTTGCGAAGAATTAAAAGAACATGCGCATAATAATGAAGTAACATTAATTGATGCCTATTTTGAAGAGTCGCATCTTGATGGCAAAATTTTGATTATTGCCGCCACCGACAACGATGAAGTAAACAACACCGTATTTGAACTCGCCAATGCGCGTAATATGTTTGTGAACGTGGTGGATGATCAACCTAAATGTACCTTTATTTTCCCCTCTATTGTTGATCGCAACCCAATTACCATTGCGATTTCAAGTGCGGGTACCGCGCCGGTTTTAGCAAGACGTTTACGTGAAAAGCTCGAAACACTTATTCCCCAGCATATCGGCCCACTCGCTAACTTGGTCGGTGGCTTTCGCCATAAAGTAAAGCAACGCTTTAAACATTTTGCTGATCGTCGCCAATTTTGGGAAGGCGTGTTTGATTCATCAGTAGTAAGCAAAGTCCAAACCGGTGATACCCATGGCGCTGAGCAACAACTAGAGCAAATGCTAGATGCCAAAGTTGAACCAGAAGGCGAAGTATACGTAGTCGGTGCAGGCCCAGGCGATCCAGAGCTACTCACACTAAAAGCGCTGCAACTAATGCAACAAGCCGATGTGGTGGTATATGATTACTTGGTATCCGATGAGATCATGGAATTAGTGCGTCGCGATGCCGATTTAATCTGTGTGGGTAAGCGCTTAGGCGATCACAGCGTAGCTCAAGAAGATACAAATAAGATGTTGGTTGATTTAGCACAACAAGGTAAAAAAGTGTGCCGAATTAAAGGGGGCGACCCATTTATTTATGGCCGTGGTGGCGAAGAAGTCCAAGTACTGGCAGCCAATAACGTAAATTACCAAATAGTGCCAGGTATAACGGCAGCCGCGGGATGTAGTGCCTACGCAGGTATTCCTTTAACGCATCGCGACCATGCTCAGGCTATTCAGTTTGTTACCGGACACTGCAAAAAAGAAGGACAAGAACTTAATTGGCAGTCGCTTGCACAAAAAAACCAAACACTGGCTATTTATATGGGGGTAATTAAATCGCCGCATATTCAAGCCGAGCTATTAAAACATGGGCGAGCAGCAACAACACCAGTGGCCATAATTGAAAACGGCACACGCAAAAATCAACGTGTTGTCACAGGACAGTTAGACCAATTAGCACAGCTCATTGAGCAGCATCAAATTATTTCACCCGCTTTACTGATTATTGGTGAAGTAGCTTCGCTGCATCAAGAATTACACTGGTTTGGCGAAAAAGCACAGATCAGTAGCTTTGCTCAACCGCTGACAGACGTGGCGTAGTTTAACAGATTTTAATTTAATCATTTTAGTAGGACGACCAACAATGGCTTTAACTCACCTTCAGCAACTTGAAGCTGAAAGTATCAAAATCATGCGCGAAGTCGCCGCTGAGTTTGAGAACCCAGTTATGCTTTACTCAATCGGTAAAGACTCATCGGTACTTTTGCACTTAGCTCGTAAAGCATTTTACCCTGCAAAAATTCCGTTTCCGTTATTACACGTAGACACCAACTGGAAGTTTCGTGAAATGATTGAGTTTCGCGACCGTTTAGCCAAAGAGTATGGCTTTGATTTAATTGTACACAAAAACCCTGAAGGCATCGAAATGGGTGTAGGCCCATTCACCCATGGTTCGGGTAAACATACCGATATCATGAAAACTCAAGGCTTAAAGCAAGCGCTGAATAAGTACGGTTTTGATGCAGCATTTGGTGGCGCACGCCGTGATGAAGAAAAATCACGGGCTAAAGAGCGCGTGTATTCATTTCGTGATAAACACCATCGCTGGGATCCTAAAAACCAACGTCCTGAGCTTTGGAATACCTATAACAGCCAAGTGAATCCAGGTGAGAGTATTCGAGTATTCCCACTATCTAACTGGACTGAACTAGATATTTGGCAATACATTTATCAAGAAAATATCGAAATGGTGCCACTGTACCTTGCTAAAGAGCGCCCTGTAGTAGAACGCGACGGTACCTTAATCATGGTAGATGACGATCGCATGCCGCTTAATGAAGGTGAAGTACCGCAAATGAAGTCGGTTCGCTTTAGAACCTTAGGCTGTTATCCACTCACTGGCGCGGTTGAATCAACGGCAAGCAGCCTAACAGAAATTATTGAAGAAATGTTGCTATCGTCGTCATCTGAACGTGAAGGTCGGGTGATTGATCATGATTCAGCAGGCTCTATGGAGAAGAAAAAACGTGAGGGGTATTTCTAATGTCTAACCTAAATAACGATACATTTAACGAAGTAAAAGAAATTGGTATAGACGCTTACCTAGCACGTCAACAAGATAAAAGCTTATTACGTATGCTAACGTGTGGCAGTGTGGATGACGGTAAATCAACCCTAATTGGACGCCTACTGCACGATAGTCACCAAATTTATGAAGATCAGCTAGCTGCACTTCATAAAGATAACGAAAAAGTAGGTAATGCCGGTGAAGAACTTGATTTAGCATTGTTAGTTGATGGCCTACAAGCTGAGCGTGAGCAAGGCATAACAATTGACGTAGCGTACCGTTATTTCTCAACCGCTAAGCGTAAGTTTATTATTGCCGACACCCCTGGGCATGAGCAGTACACCCGTAACATGGTAACGGGTGCATCAACCAGTGATGTTGCCATTATTTTAGTGGATGCACGTTATGGTGTGCAGGTACAAACTAAGCGCCATAGCTTTATTTGTGACTCATTAGGCATTAAACAGTTTGTGGTTGCGGTTAACAAAATGGATATTGTTGATTTTGACGAAACCGTTTATGAAAAAATTAAAGCCGATTATTTAAAATTTGCCGAGCAACTTAACGTATCAAACATTAAGTTTGTGCCTATGTCGGCGCTTAAAGGCGATAATGTAGTAACTCGCTCTGCACACACTCCTTATTACACCGACAAACCATTGCTTGAGCTGTTAGAAGACTCTCCGGCAGCTGAAATCGACACTGGTTTTGAAGCGCGCCTTCCGGTGCAGTATGTGGTTCGCCCTAATTTAAACTTCCGTGGTTTTCAAGGCACGCTGACCTCAGGTAAATTACGCGTTGGCGATGAGATAAAAGTACTGCCTTCAGGTAAAACATCTAACATTAAAGAGATTGTGACTTTTGATGGCAACCTCGACACCGCCGAAGCAGGCCAAGCAATCACGGTTACTCTTAATACTGAAATAGATATTAGCCGAGGGGACGTTATTGTGCCTGCGAATTCGCAAGCTCAAGTAACCAACCAATTACAGGCTAAAATTGTGTGGATGCACGAATCGCCATTAGTACTAGGTAAAAGCTATAACCTAAAACTAGGCAGCAAAAACACCTCGGCCATGGTCACAAAAATAGACCACACTATTGATGTAAACACCCTAGAGCATGGCAGCGCAGATTCATTACAATTAAACGAAATTGCGATTGTGACACTCGAGCTCACCGAGACTATTTTAGCGGATCAGTACCATCACAATCATGAAACAGGTTCGTTTATTCTTATTGACCGTTTATCAAACTTAACGGTTGCAGCAGGAATGATAGAACAGGTACTACAACGTGAAGAAAATGCGGGTAAATTTAGCGACTTTGAAGTTGAGTTTAATGCCCTCGTACGCAAGCACTTTCCACATTGGCAAGCGCTTGATATTTCAAAGCTATAACGTTTAATAACCGCCTGTTAGGAATATTTAAAGCATGGTAGAACAGCTCATTTTAACAGGCATTATGTTGCTTTTAGTCGGGTGCCTATTTGGCACCCGTATTAACCCTGCGTGGTTATTTGTCAGTGCCATAGGCACCAGCTACCTAACTGGGCTCATTGACTTAGAAAACATGCTGGTTAATTATACTAACCCATCATTAATTACCTTAGTGTTATTAATTTTAGTGTCGATAGCGATAGAAAAAACCACGCTTATTCAACGCTTAGCTAAATCGTTATCCAGTGGCAGTTTAGTTAAATCAGTGACCAAGCTTGGGCTTTCTACAGCGTTTTTGTCTTCCTTTACTAACAATACCGCGGTGGTTGCCTCCTTAATTACCGCCATAAAAGATAACCCAAACCACTCCCCTTCAAAGCTGTTGCTACCCTTGTCGTACACCGCAATTTTAGGCGGCACTATTACACTCATCGGTACCTCTACTAACTTAATCGTAAATGGCTTTGCAGTAGATGCGGGGATGGCGCCATTAGGCTTTTTTGATTTTACCTTAGTGGGTTTAGGCGCACTCAGTGTGGGCTTAATCACTATTTTAGTTATGCTAAAATGCCTGCCCGACAACGGTAAAAATAGCCAAGAAGTGGTGCCTTTTTATTTAGAAGGGAAAGTACAAACCGGCTCTAAACTAATAAACCGCACCGTAGAAGAAAACGGTTTACGCGATTTAAAAGACTTGTTTTTGGCTGAAATTATTCGCGATGGCAATCGCATTTGCGCCGTGACCCCCCAACATATTATTCAACAAGACGACATACTGCTGTTTGTAGGCGATATAAAGTCGGTACCTTTGCTCACTCGCTTTGACGGCTTAAAAGTGGTGCACGACAAACACGAAAAAGACATAGAACACCTCGTTGAAGTTGTCGTTAGTCAGTCGTCTAAATTAATTGGCAAAACGGTAAAAGAAGCCCGCTTTAGAGAGCAATTTCATGCGGCCGTTATTGCTATTCGCCGTGGACATGACCGCTTACAAGGCGGGCTTGGGCAAGTGCGCTTACAAGCGGGTGATTCATTAATCCTCGCCCCTGGTAAAAGCTTTTATGACTTAACTAACTTAAAGCGCGAATTTGTGTATATTTCAGGGCTTGATTTACAAACCCACCTCGGTGCAAAACAATCAAACATTGTATTGTTAAGTTTTGCAGGTGTGCTGGGGTTAAGTATTTTAGGTGCAGTACCGCTGGTTAAAGGCTTATTAGTGTTACTTATTGGGCTGATGTTGTGTAGCACGATTAAGCTAAGCGAAATAAAACGCCGCTTTCCTATTGAGTTACTTGCCGTAGTAGGCAGTGCCATAGGTTTAGCTAAGCTGATGATAGGCACCGGCCTTGCTGGGCAAATATCAGACGCCATGTTTGTAGTGCTAGGCGACTTTGGCCCTTATGGCGCGTTTATCGCTATATTTTTAATGACGGTGTTATTTACCGAATTGATCACTAATAACGCCGCAGCGGCACTGTCGTTTCCGGTTGCCTACTCATTGGCTATTGGCTTTAACGTAGAACCTTTGCCGTTTATTATGGCGGTTGCATTTGGCGCCTCAGCCAGCTTTATTTCACCTTTTGGTTATCAAACTAACTTAATGGTTTATAGCGCGGGTAACTACCGACTAAAAGACTATGTAATGATGGGGTTACCACTTTCTATTATTTATTCAATTACCGTACTAACTTTGATCCCGCTGGTATTTCCGTTTTAATGCCCGCGCTTATAGCATAAAGAGACACAGCAAATGGATAACAATATTGTTTGGCATAATTACGCTACCACTAAAGTACAGCGCAGCGAACAAAAAAAGCATAAGAGCGCTATTATATGGTTTACTGGTTTTTCTGGCTCAGGTAAAAGCACCGTTGCGAATGCTTTAGAAGCGGCACTCAATCAGCAAGGCGCGCACACGTACCTACTTGATGGCGACAATGTACGCCATGGTTTATGTAAAGATTTAGGCTTTAGCGATGCCGATCGCGTTGAAAATATCCGCCGCGTAGGCGAAACCGCCAAGCTAATGGTTGACGCTGGTTTGTTAGTCCTTACTGCGTTTATATCTCCTTTTAAAGCCGAGCGCGACATGGTTCGTGAATTAGTAGATGAGGGTGAATTTATCGAAGTTTTTATCGACACCCCTCTTGAGGTGTGCGAAAGCCGCGATCCAAAAGGCTTATATAAAAAGGCGCGCGCCGGTGAAATTAAACACTTTACTGGGATTGATTCAACTTACCAGCCGCCGGTTAATCCTGAAATAATTTTAGATACCAGTAAAAACACCCTAGACCAATCGGTAGCTCAGCTGATAACGTATCTAAAACATCAGCATATACTATAGGCCCATGTAATGAACCAGACTGAACTGCTAGAAGAAACCCTTATTCTCGCCCGCAAAGCGGGAAGCGCGATTATGGGTATTTACAATAAAGACTTTAACGTTGAGTACAAAGCCGATGAAAGCCCTGTAACCGACGCCGACTTAGCAGCTCATAAAATCATTAGTGCAGGACTAAAAGAGCTCACCTCCGATATTCCTGTGCTTAGTGAAGAAAGTGCCGATATTGGTTGGGATGTACGCCAAACATGGAAAAGCTACTGGCTGGTTGACCCAATCGATGGCACCAAAGAATTTATAAAAAAGAACGGCGAGTTTACCGTTAATATTGCTCTAATCGAAAATGGCAAACCGGTTTTAGCCGTGGTTGATGCCCCTGCACTGGGTGTATCTTATTTAGCCGCCGAAGCCATTGGTGCTTTTAAAGATAAAGGCGATGAGCGCATCGAGCTTAAAGTGACCACCAAGCCTAACAAAGGCCTTATTCGTGTTGTAGGTAGCCGCTCGCACCCTTCCCCTGATTTAGCTGAATTTGTACAACGCTTTGATGAGGTTGAAATGGTGTCAAAAGGCAGCTCACTGAAGCTGTGTTTAGTCGCCGAAGGCAGCGCCGACATATACCCGCGCTTAGGCCCAACTTGTGAATGGGATACCGGAGCAGGCCACGCCATCGCTGAAATAGCCGGCGCTAAAGTCACTCAACTTGATGGCAGCCCGCTTTTGTACAACACCAAAGATGAGTATTTGAATCCATTTTTTGTGGTATCAGCACTCGAAGAATAAGAACTGTTTCAATATATACCTACGAGCTGCGGGCTGCGGGCTACGGGCTTAGAGTCGCGAGCAGCTCTATGGCAATTTAAACACCGTAGGTTGGGTTGAGTGGAACGAAACCCAACAAGTACCCGTTAACCATCCTCGCTATTTCGCACTAAACAAGAACTTGTCCACGAATGATAAAGTGCACTAAAACACAGCAAAGTTATGAACATACCAAGTGATAATATAACCTTTTCTATTAGGGTTTGTTCAGGCTTTTGGTCAAGTATGCTTTTTAAGAGATAAAGAAAGTAAAATAGGTACACGCACCGATACCTATAATCAGCATAAAGAGCCGCTTTATTAAATTACCTTCAGTAGGAGAAATTTCCTCACCGGTATATGGTGCATAAATACTTCTTTTTAATATAAATGCATAGATATATCTATAACAAAAGAAAAATACAAACACGCAAAACAACAACTTTTCTACTGACTCAAAACCTATGAAAAAAGTAGCTCCTAACATAAACCATACTATGCCGAATAATATAACAATGGCTTTCTTTTTATCCATACTGACTGCCTTTATTTTTTCTTTAAGTTCTTTATTTATAAACCTTAATTAGCGTTTTAGTTAACATATTTGGACGTGTTGTAGCCAGTGAAAATATAAATAAAGTTTTTAACCTTTATTAAATTGCGTTGTTAGCGATGGAATTTATAGTCGGTAACCCTAATTTTTTAGTTATCGCTGCAAATTGAGCTTTAGTGTATGGTCCATAAACAAACTCGTTGTGTTCAGCAAACTTGTTATCTTTGGCTTTATCAATATAGTAAAAAGCACAAGTTTTATGCGGACAAGCATAAGCCGAAGTATATTGTTCGTTAGATTTAATATTTATTGGTTCATCGAGTCGCCCAATATATGCGCCCTGACCAAGGCTGAAACCTAACCTTTTGGTACCGTCAATGTAATACACTTTATAAGGTTGCTCCTCCCAAATTGGAGAGCACCCACTAAGAAGTAATGATATTAAAACTAAGAATGTTCTCACACACTTCCCCGCATTCTAGTAACTTGCTCAAATTACACCCTTATAGTTCACATGAGCGCGTTCTTATTTTGTAAACATCTATTAGTAACAAACTGTGTAAGTGATTGCCAATTATAAAATTATATTAATCGAGGTATTTTACTATGTGTAAAAGAGTGTGGCATGAAGCAATACAGTGTTTTTAGCTTAAGGATAAAGGCAAAAGAATGACCGTTTCCAATCAACAAGTGATGGCTATTATACGTTTTTAAGACTTGCCATTGATTAAACGCTATTTAAAAGCGACAACCTTTATCGATTTTGTTGGGCTATAAAAGCAAGCGAGTGTTGATTAAATAAGTCAGGGCGTTCTACGTTACAAACATGGCCGCAATGGTGAATGGTTTGCAATACGCTATTTTTATGGCGCTTAACCATTTCTTTAACCGGGCCAAGGAACATATGATCTTCTTTACCCATAATGTAAAGAATGGGTATATCAATGTCTTTTTCTTTGAAATACTGCATTAAAGGATTTACGTCCATGGCTAATTTAAACCATTTTATAAACTCTTTTTGGCACAAGCGTTTTGCTTCACGAACAAACAAAAGTCGAGACTCTTTATGACGCTTTTTCGGCATCATAATAAAAGCAAATAAACGATACAGCCACATGTAAGGCAACAAGTGTTTAAAGGTATTGCCTAAATAAACCAAGGTATTACTACGAGTGTTAAAACGAGTAACCGCTCCACCTAGCACCATGCTAGAAACATATTGCGGGGCGATTTCTGCAATATTTCGAATAAGAATTGTGCCCAATGAAATACCAACAAAGTGTGCGCTGGTGATATTGTTATGATCTAACACATCAATAATGTCTTTAGAAACATTATTAAATGAGTAATTATTATCTACAAAGTTTTGTAATAGATCATTAGATTTACCGTGACCACGAAGATCAAGCAACAACACATTATATTCTTTTTTATAAGCTTTAAGCTGACGAAACCAGATTGCCGAACTACCCCCTGCGCCATGGACAAATACTACCCATGTTTTACTGGTTTCGTGCACAAAAATAGTATGGAAAAGAATGTCTTTGCTCATTGCAATTAGCGGCCTATTTACTTCATTTGGCTTATTGAATTGTAGAAAGTATAACGGAGTTTAGAAAAAATCTCTTATGAAGTTCCGATTAATGGCTTCAATATTACAGGATAAAACCCGTTTTGAGTTATTAGCTATCAATTAACTGGCCAAGAAAGTGAGCAAGTACTCTCAATTCTCATAAGTACACTTATCAATCATTCACTGAGTTAATCTATACCAAGTACACATTGACTTGAAAATAACTTTTCAGATTGTATGTCCCGCCTTTCACACCAATCATGCTGATTATTCACGCATTTCGCGGCATATTCCTGCACTAATTGCGCAGCTTTTAAACACTGTTTCATATTCGTGACAGTCAGTAACTAATACGCTACAACAAATTTATATCCAAGACATAAAAACACATGAAATGAGTGCCTAAAAACTATATTCTTCGGCGCAATTATTATGATAAATAATGGATACACACACATGACAACATCTCAAGGTGCAACGCTTTCAAATGCACCAACGCAAGACGCACACACGTCTAAATCAAAATGGAACCTGCATGATACGCAGTGGACACTCAGTCTTTTTGGCACCGCAGTAGGTGCCGGTATTTTATTTTTACCGATTAACATTGGTATTGGTGGCTTTTGGCCGCTGATTATTATGGCGTGTTTAGCCTTTCCGATGACCTTTTTAGCCCACCGTGGCTTGGCGCGGTTTGTATTATCGTCAAAAAATAAAGAGGCTGATTTTACCGATGTGGTAGAAGAGCACTTTGGCGTAAATGCGGGTCGACTGATCTCCTTGTTATACTTTTTATCAATTTTTCCTATTTTGCTTATTTACGGTGTGGGTTTAACCAATACGGTAGACAGCTTTATGGTCAATCAGCTAGGGATGGAGTCGCCGTCACGCGTTGCGTTATCGGGTATCTTAGTTGCGCTGATGATTGGCTTAATGATGGGCGGTGAACGCTTAATGCTGCGCGCCTTTGCTATTTTAGTGTATCCGTTAGTGGGTATATTATTCTTTTTATCGCTGTATTTAATCCCAAGCTGGCAAATGCCGGATACAAGTTTGCCTGAGCTAGGCAGCTTTAGTAAAACACTTTGGTTATCAATTCCTATTATTGTATTTTCGTTTAGCCATGCAGCGGCTATTTCAAGCTTTGTTAATAAACAACGCAGCCACTACGGTGAACTAGCAACGTCTAAGTCAGAAGCGATTCTAAAACGTACTAGCTTATTACTGATCACCTTTGTTTTGTTATTTGTGTTCTCATGTGTGCTATCACTTACAGGTGAACAAATGGCAGAAGCCAAAGCGGCAAACGTTTCTGTTTTGTCTTACTTAGCTAATATTACGGAAAACTCATTCATTGCAACGCTGGGACCTTTGGTTGCCTTTATTGCTATTATGTCGTCGTTTTTAGGTCACTTTTTAGGGGCGCGCGAAAGCTTTACCGGATTAGTAACTAAACACTCAAGCATGAGCCCTAAAGTGGCTGACAAAGTGGGTGCGGTACTGATGTTTTTTGCTATTTGGTTCTGCGCGGTTAAAAACCCAAGCATACTAGATATGATGGATCAGTTATCGGGCCCAATCATTGCGATGATTTTATTCATTATGCCAATGATTGCGGTTTACAAAGTACCTAGCTTACAAAAATACCGTAACCGTTTAAGTACCTTATTTGTACTGGCGGTCGGTTCGTTAGCCGTTTGTGCGTTACTGTACAGCATGCTTAGCTAAACGTTTTGACTCTAAAAAGCCCAGTATTTTGCTGGGCTTTTTTGTGCCTGCGGTTTATCGCAAATGATTTTTTTATCGTATTGCTTGTGAGATGTTAGCTTATATATTCGCCTAAAAATAAGCCAACTATGCAAAACAATAAATGCGTTTTTTTATTAGCCTTTATACTCATACTTCTTAGCCCTGTAATTAAAGCCGCTGAGTCCCCGACTATTTTATCAATGAAAGACAGGGCCGCGTTTATCGATAGCATTACCGAAAAACGCATCAATACGTTATTACCCACATTAATGCAGCAACACAATATAGATATGTGGCTAATGATAAGCCGCGAATATAATGAAGATCCGATATTAAAAACCATGCTGCCAGCAACGTGGTTGTCGGCAAGACGCACCACCATTTTAGTGCTCGCACGCAATGCCTCAGGGGCTGTAGATGCTTTTGCTATTGCGCCTTATAAAATAGGGAATGTGTTTAAAAAGGCCTGGGACAAGCAAGCACAGCCCAATCAGTGGCGCGCACTTAATGAGCTAATTGAGCAATACCAACCACGAAATATTGCCCTTAATACATCAACAGACTGGGCTCATGCCGATGGCTTGGTACTGGGCGATTATAAACAATTAATGTCTACCCTACCTAAACCATATCAAAGCAAAATAATATCAGCCGAGCCGCTGGCTGTTTCATGGCTTGAACAACGTATTCCCGAAGAAGTAGATATGTATAAGCATATTGTATCTATTGCCCATCATATTATTGCTGAGGGATTCTCCAGTAATACCATTACGGTTGGAGAGACAACCAGCGACGACTTAGTATGGTGGTTTAGAGAGCGCGTAAGGGAGCTTAAACTGCAAACGTGGTTTCACCCAAGTATTGCAATACAACGCGCCGACAGTAAATCGTTCGACCACGAAGACAGTTTTACCAATGGCTATGCCGACAATGTTATTCAAGCTGGCGATTTACTGCATGTTGATTTTGGTATTACGTATTTACGCCTAAATACCGACACTCAACAACATGCGTATGTTTTAAAACCAGGCGAGACAAAAGCCCCAGATTACCTTGTTGATGCGTTAAAAAAGGGTAATAAGCTACAGGACATTTTTACGGCTGAATTTACAGCTGGTAAAACGGGTAATCAGGTATTAAAAGCCGCCCGCGAAAAAGCCATTGCACAAGGTTTAAAACCCACTATTTATACGCACCCGCTTGGCTATCATGGCCATGCAGCTGGCACGACACTAGGCATGTGGGATTCACAGCAAGGTGTGCCGGGTGATGGCGATTACCCACTGCATTTAAATACCGCTTATTCTATTGAGCTTAACAATGCGGTGTTTATAAAGCCGTGGAATAAAGAAATAAGAATAATGCTAGAAGAAGACGCCCTATTTGATAAAACCGGTGTGTGGTATCTAAATGGCCGACAAACCGAGTTATTACTGATTAAGTAGCATTAAACAACACATACAAAAATGGCGCTCAGTGAGCGCCATTTTTTATTTAATGCGTTGCTATTATTCTGTATCTGGCAGATTACGACCATAGAATATTTCTTGCATTTCACGTGTTAGTTTTGAGCGAATCTCTTCTTCTTCGTCATCTGACAAATCATCAGTAGATAAACCAAATAAATACGTATTTAAGTCGGTTTCTTTTAACATCATTTTGGTATGAAACAGGTTTTCTTGATACACGTTCACGTCCATCATTTGGTACGCTTCTTTAGTATCTTCTGTCATGAAGTTTTGAATCGAGTTAATTGCATGGTCAATGTAATGTTTAACGCCGTTAATATCGCGGGTAAAGCCACGTACACGGTAGTCAATTGTAACCACATCTGACTCAAGGCTATGGATTAAGAAGTTTAACGCTTTAAGTGGCGAAATAATGCCACAGGTTGATACTTCAATATCAGCACGGAAAGTACAAATACCATCATCAGGGTGTGCTTCAGGGTACGTGTGAACACAAATGTGGCTTTTATCAAGGTGTGCAACCACTGAGTCAGGTAACGGCCCTGGTGCTTCGTCAGCATCATAATTTTGCTGCTCTTCTACCGGCTCTTCTGAAACCAAAATAGTTACGCTGGCACCTTGTGGCTCGTAATCTTGACGTGCAATATTTAAAATATTGGCACCAATAATATCAACCACATCACCTAAAATGTCGGTTAGTCTATCTGCACTATACTGCTCATCGATATATTCTATATATTCTTTACGTTGTTGCTCTGTTTTTGCATAGCAAATATCGTAAATACTAAAGCTTAGGCTTTTAGTTAAATTATTAAAGCCATGAAGTTTAAGTTTATCGAAGGGTTTGTTCATATAAACCAACCTATAAATTAGTGAAATCTGCACCTGCAGAATGAAAAGTTCGCGGATTTTATACGAATTTTACTCACGGAAAAAGCGTTATTTTCCCTGATCTTGAACAACTTCATGGCTGTGGGTAATTTCTACTGTTTTATCAAGCATTAATGCAACTGAACAATACTTTTCTGCCGAAAGCGAAACCGCTCTTTCTAGGTGTTTTTCAGACACATTATTACCGGTTACAACAAAGTGTAAATTAATTTTGGTGAACACGCGCGGGGCTGTTTCTGCTCGTTCAGCGGTTAACTGCACATCTACTGATGAGAACTCTTGCTTAGTTTTTTTTAAAATACTCACCACATCAACCGATGAACAACCACCAACCGACATCAATACCATTTCCATTGGACTAGGTGCGGCTCCGTCACTGCCCGCATCAAACACGACATTATGATTGCTGTTAGAGCGACCGATGTAAGTATTACCTTCAACCCATTTTACATTTGCTTGCACTGTTTTATCTCAATAATTTATATTCATTACACGCAGACACTCGCGCGCATTTAAAATTAAATAGCGAATAAAGCGTGGTTTTAAAGGGGGAAATATTAACTAATAGCGTTATCAAATAAGTTTTTGACTAGCCCTGCAAACTCATCAATAAAAGCATGCTGTTCGACTGTGACGGTGTGAGAAGTCACACTGCTGAGTACTTCTTGTAAGTCGTAAACAATGCCATCAACTTCGCGTACAATTTGACTACGCTGCTCTGTAGATAGATCGGGGTGTTGTTGACAAATGCGTATGACATTTTCGGCAATTACATCTTCAATTAACTCAATAACCGTTGGTGCACCTGGCTTTATTTCACCTGGTTTTTCAAACAACGCTAAGTTCTGAGTTAGGTACATTATTAAGTCATCGTACCCTTGCCTGTTTAAAACCATTGTCTACTTACCTCAAAAATACTGGTTGCTTAATTTAAGCAGAAAGCACTGATAATTGCTAGCTTTGTGAGATTGCAGTACAAAAAAAGCAGCCGAAGCTGCTTTTTTAGTGATTTATTACTAGTTTAAAAAATCGATTAATCGATTTTTAAACCTGGGCTTAGTGTTGCTGGCATGGTTACTTTTTCAAGTTCCACAGACGCAACAGGGTATGCACAGTAGTCAGCGGCATAATAAGCGCTTGCTCTGTGGTTACCTGAGGCACCAATACCGCCAAACGGCGCTGCACTTGATGCACCGGTAATAGGACGGTTCCAGTTAACAATACCCGCACGGATACGACGTAAGAAATGATCGTAGTCAGCTTGGTTATCACTGAGTAAGCCTGCTGATAAACCAAAGCTCGTGTCGTTTGCTTTATCAATTGCTTGGTCAAAGTCATCAAAACGGAATACTTTTAGAAGCGGACCAAAATGCTCTTCATCTGGGAAGTCATTGATATTTGTACACTCAATAATACCCGGTGTAACAAAACCAGTGTTTGCTGTGTGCTCAAGTTCAACCAGCACTTCGCCACCCATGGCCTTTAACTCATCTTGTGCTTTAACCATTCCAGCGGCAGCGGCCGTTGAAATCATAGAGCCCATAAATGGTTGGTCAGCATCGTCGTAATTACCAACTTTGATTGCTTTAGTGGCTGTAATTAGGCGCGCTAAAATTTCATCGCCTTTAGCACCTGTTGGTAAAAACAATTTACGCGCACACGTACAGCGTTGGCCGCTTGAGATAAACGCAGATTGCACAATATCGTGCACAACAGCAAGCGTATCTTCTGCATCTTTAACGATTAGCGGATTATTACCACCCATTTCAAGCGCTAAAATCTTACCTGGTTGACCTGCGAACTGCTCATGTAAAATATGACCCGTACGAGAAGAACCTGTAAAGAATAAACCATCAATGCCTTTGTGTGACGCCAGTGCTTTACCTGTTTCAACTTCACCTTGTACAAGGTTAATAACCCCTGCTGGTAAACCGGCTTTTTCCCATAGTTTAAGGGTTAGCTCAGCCACCATAGGTGTTAGTTCAGAGGGTTTAAATACCACGGTATTACCAGCTAAAAGTGCAGGTACAATGTGGCCATTTGGTAAATGCCCAGGGAAGTTATAAGGACCAAATACAGCAACAACACCGTGTGGCTTATGGCGGATCATCGCACGGCCTTGCGGCATCGCGTTTTCAACGTCGCCGGTACGCTCTAAAAATGCTTTTTCAGCAATGGCAATTTTTCCGACCATGGCACCCGCTTCAGTACGCGTTTCCCAAAGTGGCTTACCTGTTTCTTGAGCTATTGCCACAGCCAACTCTTCGCTATGCTCTTTTAACGTTGCAGCAAAGGTTTTTACAATTTCTAAGCGCTGCGCAAAGCTTTTATCAGCCCAGCTATAAAATGCTTCACGCGCAGAGGCTACGGCGCTATCTACTTGCTCAGCGCTTGCAGCTGATGCCTGCCAAATAACATCGTTATTTGCAGGGTTAACTGAGTTAAATTCGGTGCCTTGGCCTGGTGACCATTGACCATTAATAAATTGTGCAGGATGAGTCATATACTTTCTCCTAAATTAAACTGGGGTAGCAGTAACAAAATCGCCCGATTTCAAATGTAATGCATCAGCAAGTTCTTGCGTAAGCACTAGGCTGTTTGATCGCGAATCAAATGTCATAGGAACAATGGTTGCTCTAAAATCTTCAAGCTTGTCATTGGCTAACAACACCATGGTATCGCCTGTCATTTCGCCAATTTCAACACTAAAGTTTTGTGCATTACGAATTGTCGCAATGTTATCTACTTTTGCTTCAACGGTTGGGCCCGCATCAAAAATGTCAACGTAACCATTAAAAGTAAAACCTTCACTTTTTAATAGTTGAATTGCAGGGCGCGTATTGTCATGCACTTGACCTATAACCGCTTGCGCGTCTTTACTCAATAAGTTGACGTAAATTGGGTATTTAGGCATAAGCTCAGCAATAAATACTTTTTGCCCTATTCCCGTCAGATAATCTGCCGTTGGGAAGTCCATAGAGAAAAAGTGCTCTTCAAGCCACTGCCAAAATGGGCTACTACCGTTTTCGTCAGATACACCGCGCATTTCTGCAATAACGGTTTGTGCAAAGCGTTGTTGATGCTGTTTTATAAACATAAAACGTGCTTTTGAAAGCAGCTTACCGTTACAATTTTTACGATAGCCGTTTTTTAAAAACAGTGTGCACAGCTCTGTCGCCCCAGTGTAGTCATTACAAAGGGTGAGAATATCTACCGCTTTATACACATCTAGCGTGCGCGAAGAGTGAATCACTTTACTCAAATGATAATGATAAAATGCGTCATCTAAGCCAACTGCGGCTTCAATACCTGAAGTACCGACTACTTCACCAGTTTCAGTATCTTCAAGAACAAATAAGTAACCCTCATCACCTGGTTGTGATGTCGTTTTTGTAAATGAGTTAACTGAATGCGCTATCTTCTTTTGTAATAACTCTTCATTATTAGGCAAAGAAGTAAAGCCATGTCCCGACTCGTCGGCGATGGTTACTAAAGCTGCATAATCACTTTTTTGGATTGGGCGAAGGATCATCATGAATCCGCTTACTCCCTTATATATAACGGTAAATAGGAACTGCAAGGCAAACTACGTTTGCCCCTAAAGAAGTTGAATTAGCAATTACGCATTTACAACGTGGGCTACTGCTTTTTCAAAGCGTGCCATACCTTCGCGAATATCCGCTTCTGGTATTACTAAAGAAGGTGTGAAACGAACCACATCAGCACCAGCAACCAATGACATTAAGCCATGCTCAGTACCGGCAACTAAAAACTCTTTTGCACGGCCTTTGTATTGCTCGTTTACCACAGCACCAATTAATAAACCTTGGCCACGAATTTCACTAAATACGTTGTACTTGTCGTTAATGGCATTTAATAGCTCAGTAAATAACGCCGACTTTGCTTTAACGCCTGCTAAAACTTCTGGGTTATTTACAGTATCAAATGCGGCTTCTGCAACTGCACACGCTAATGGGTTACCACCGTAAGTAGAACCATGTGTACCCACTTTAAGATGCTGTGCAATCTCAGTGGTTGTTAGCATAGCGCCAATTGGGAAACCGCCACCGAGAGCTTTTGCTGAGGTTAAAATATCAGGCACTACGTTTAAACCTTGGTATGCGTATAGCTCACCTGTACGGCCAACACCTGATTGTACTTCATCAAAAATAAGCAGTGCGTTGTGTTTAGTACATAAATCGCGAACGCCCTGTGCAAATTCGTCAGTTGGCGAAATGATACCGCCTTCACCTTGAATTGGCTCCATCATTACCGCACAGGTGTTATCGCTGATCAGTGCTTCAAATGCGGCAAGGTCATTGTAATCACAATGAACAATGTCGCCTGGCTTAGGACCAAACCCATCTGAATAGGCTGCTTGACCGCCTACAGTAACGGTGAAGAATGTACGGCCATGGAAACCTTTATTAAAGGCGATGATTTGCGATTTTTCTGCGCCAAATTTATCAAGCGCAAAACGACGCGCTAACTTAAGTGCCGCTTCGTTTGCTTCTGCGCCTGAGTTTGCAAAGTAAACTTTTTCAGCAAATGTCGCATCAACCATTTTTTTAGCTAAGCGAAGTGCCGGCTCGTTGGTCATTACATTTGATAAATGCCAAATTTTTTCGCCTTGCTCTTTTAATGCGCCCACTAATGCAGGATGGCAATGGCCAAGACAGTTAACGGCAATACCACCAGCAAAGTCGATAAACTCTCGTCCTTGTTGATCCCATACACGAGAGCCTTCGCCTCGAACAGGAATTACGCTTGAAGGTGCGTAGTTAGGAACCATTACGTGATCAAATAATTCGCGATTGACTGTCATTTTATTTCCTCTTAATTGTGTGCATCACAAAGCAGTAGAATAGGGGTGTGATTATTGTTAATAACCAAATGTGCCGGCAAAAATTAATAGCTGTATATTTGCCTGAAACTACGTTGTGGTTCAATTTTCAGGCGCTCATTATTTCAGAAATTTAGGGGGATGTCTCTTCAAAAACTTTCATGTACCCCTTTAAAATAAAGGGCTTAAGATATTATTTCATAGATAGTGAATAACTATTTGAGAGCTAATTATGATGTGCATTTACCTTAGTGAGCGCCTCTACAACGAAAAAAGCATGGCGCTTATAAATCAACTGCACATGAATAAGTAGAATTAAAGTGAATGAATAGTCGCAAAAAAATTAACAGATTTAATCAATTTGAAGTGCCAAATTAGTAAAATTACCTGTTTTTAGGGTATCTAACTCTTTTTTATTGAACTGATAATAGCTAAACCAGCTTTGTAATTCATCGTCTTCAATCAGCTGGTGCTCTTTTAAATTTAAATATTGAGAATAACAGCGAGCCTTTAAAATCACTTGCGATAATGGCAATAAACTATCGCCCTTTTCAACCCCATTCACTAACTGCTGCATAACACTGTTAAATGGCAAATATTTGAACGACATGGTTTCTATGACCTTGGCGCTGACAAGCAGTGATTTTTCGTGTAGCAGTGTTGTTAAAAATAACGGATCTGGTTTTAGCTCTAATAGCGCGGTGTGTAGGTTTTTATCACCTTCTTCACGAGCACGCAGTACTTTGCGCTGCCATACCTGATCAAACACTTTTAGGTATAAGCGCACTAAAGCAATTTGCCCTACATTCAGTAACATGCCCAATGTAAACGCATGCATTGGGTTTACCCCGTTAAGCTGGGCAAGCGTTTGCGCTGCAATGGCACACGACATGGTGTTGTCTTTTAACCTGCGCTTTAATAACGTGAATGGTTCTGTGCTATGTGGCATCCAATGACGCACTGCAAAAGTAGGCACTACCAGCTGTAAATTATCTAAGCCTACATAACGTAATGCCAACGCTGGGGTATCTACTTTGACTGAGGTGCCTTTACTGCGCTGCTTACGATAAAAAGGTAAATTAACTAAGGTAACCAGCTCTCGGCCCAACCAACTTAAATCGTTAATTAGCGGCTCTAAACGGCCAACCGAGGCGGCGCGAGTAGCCAGTATATCGAGTATGGCGCACACGTTATCTTCTATGCCAATGGTGTCTTTAATCACAAAATCGATGTCTTCAAGACGTTTAGCAATCACGCTTTCAATAACGGTATGGAGTTTTTGACTGGTTTTAGCCTGTAACTTTTGATGTGAAGAGCTTTTTTGTTGGCGCTTTTGCTGCGCAGCTACTTCTACTTCTAATAAGGTGCGTTTTTTAACGGGTTTGCCGTCATTAAGATCTAAGGTATGAATAAAACCAATTTGCTGATTGGCAAAACTATGACCCAGTAGCAAATCATGCGCTCGTTGGTTTAGCACATTAACAATACGCTGTTGCTGCAATATGTCGGTCATAAGCTCTATCTTAGGGCAAAAAGTAAATAGCTTGCAGGTATAAGCCTAGAAGCGCGTTAAAAAGTTATCAAGTAAAGCTAAGCCCTGCTCGGTCAAAATCGCTTCAGGGTGAAATTGCACACCTTCAAGTGCGAGCTCGTTATGTAATAATCCCATAATTTCATCACGCTGCCCAGCGATGCTTTGAGTCCATGCTGTTACTTCTAACTCCTTTGGCAATGAATGCGCTTCAACAATTAATGAATGGTAGCGGCACACCGTAAGTGGATTAGGTAGGCCCTTAAACATGCCTTGGTGCTGATGATAAATAGGCGATGTTTTTCCATGCATAACCTGTTTAGCTCGCACTACTTTACCACCTAGCACTTGAGCAATGGTTTGGTGCCCCAAACAAATACCTAATATAGGATAAACTCCTTTAAACTGCTCTACCACAGATAACGACACTCCCGCTTCAGTCGGGTTTTTAGGTCCTGGAGAAATCACAATATGATCTGGGTTTAACTGT
This sequence comes from Pseudoalteromonas issachenkonii, assembly GCF_002310795.1. Lineage (NCBI taxonomy): Bacteria > Pseudomonadati > Pseudomonadota > Gammaproteobacteria > Alteromonadales > Pseudoalteromonadaceae > Pseudoalteromonas > Pseudoalteromonas issachenkonii. Next base: position 219,096 of record NZ_CP011030.1, on the reverse strand, counting down.
TTGATCTCACTCAGCGTTATTTGGTCGTTACGTTTTACCAACACGTCTTGATCTAAGCGCTGAAAATACTGTACCAAGTTATAGGTGAACGAGTCATAGTTATCGATCATTAAAAGCATGTAATAAAGTACTCAAAGTAATTAGGGCCTGTCGCAGGCATATTCTAACTGAAGCCTTTGCAGGTGTCAGTGTTTTGCAGCCCAGCAAACATAAATAGACACACTAACAACCAATAACGGTTGATTTATTTTAGATCAGCCCAAGCTCTGTTGTATGGGGACACCCCAAGTCACTGATCATTTTTATATAACGTGACGTGCATTATGCAACAGCCATTTAAGGAGTAACCTATGTTAGGCGAAGACCATTCATTAACTAAAGATTTTCCTGATTACACGCAAACTATTGCAAAACTTAATGCAAACGATGAAAACTTTGCAACCAAAGCAAAACAATACAATGAAATCGATAAAGAAATTCGAGTACTTGAGCTACAAGACTCACCCATAGATGACGAAGCCATGCAGCAGTTAAAACACGACAGAATGGTATTAAAAGATTGGCTACATCAACAATTAACGGATGCTAATTAATTGTTGTTATTTGGCGCCTATAAAATTGTAGGCGCCAGAATTGAGTTTTCACCTCCCTCTCCTACCTTTCGCTCATCTATAATTTTAACCATTATGGTGCAAAAGCATTGCTATTCGTTTAGCTTAAAGACAAGCTGTCTTTATCTAAATTAAACAACACTATTTTTTATGTCTAAATACATACTCTCGATTGACCAAGGAACGACAAGCTCTCGAGCTATTTTATACACTAAAGATGCCGAGGTTTTTGACACGGCTCAACAAACCTTCCCTCAACACTTTGTGAAAAATGGTTGGGTTGAACATGACCCTGTAGATATTTGGCAAACCGTATTAAGCAGCGTTAAAAACGTATTATCGCAGCAACAAGTCACTGCCGCCGACATTATTACCATTGGCATTGCTAACCAACGAGAAACCACCTTAGTGTGGAATAAAAAAACCGGGCAACCTATCTACAATGCGATTGTGTGGCAAGACCGACGTACCAGTGACTATTGTGATAATTTACGTCATGCTGGGCATACACAAATGGTGAATGATAAAACCGGTTTAGTACTCGATCCTTACTTTTCTGCAACCAAAATTCGTTGGATTTTAGATAACGTCAAAAGCGCTAAAGAGCAAGCACACGCAGGTGAACTAGCATTTGGTACGATAGATACCTACTTGCTATGGCAACTCACTAACGGTAAAGCTCACAAAACCGATGCTACCAATGCCTCTCGTACATTACTGTTTAACATTCATCAGCAATGCTGGGATGAAGACTTACTCGCCTTATTTGATATTCCAGCGTCGATGCTACCTGAGGTAATGGACTCAGCGGCTGACTTTGGGGTGACTGCAAGCGAGCTATTTGGTGGTGAAATTCCAATTTGCGGTATAGCAGGCGATCAACAAGCCGCCTTAATTGGTCAAGCTTGTTTTGAAGAAGGAATGGCAAAAAGTACTTACGGAACGGGCTGCTTTTTAATGCTTAACACTGGTGATAAAGCACTAAAATCAAATAATCGTTTATTAACCACTCTTGCGTATCGGCTCAACGGCAAACCCACCTATGCGATTGAAGGCAGTATTTTTATGGCTGGTGCCACCATGCAGTGGATAGTAGAAGGCTTAAAGTTATTAGAAAACGCAGGTGAAAGTGAAGCCCTCGTCAAAGATGTTCCCTTGGATCATGGAGTATTCTTGGTTCCCTCGTTTACAGGCTTAGGTGCGCCCTATTGGGATGCAAATGCCCGAGGCGCAATTTTGGGCCTAACCCGAGACTCAGGCATTAGCACTATTGTTGCAGCTGCCTTGCAGTCGGTGGGTTATCAAACCAAAGATTTACAAAAAGCTATGGAAGGTGACGGACTCCGCCCTAGTATTCTAAGAGTTGATGGCGGCATGGCAAACAATAATTGGGCAATGGCGTTTTTAGCCAATATTTTAGGCGCAAGTGTTGAGCGCCCCACTCTAACCGAAACCACTTCGTTAGGGGTTGCTTACTTAGCCGGTTTGCAAACTGGGGTGTATGAATCAACTGCGCAGCTTGCCAGCATGTGGAAAAGCGATCGTCGCTTTGAACCAACCATGAGCAGTGAAGAGCGCAACGATTTATACGCAAAGTGGCTACATTGCATTGCACAAGTTAGACTTTCTAATAGCAATGACGGCGAGAGTGAGTAAAATCTATGAGCGCACACGACAACGAATATGACTTACTCATTATTGGCGGCGGTATTAACGGCGCTGGCATTGCTGCCGATGCTAGTGGTCGCGGTTTAAAAGTATTATTGTGTGAGCAAAACGATTTAGCCTCAGCCACCTCCTCTAATAGCAGCAAGCTTATTCATGGCGGGCTACGCTATTTAGAGAATTATCAATTTAGATTGGTAAGAGAGGCATTACGTGAACGTGAAGTGCTATTAAAAAAAGCGCCGCATATTATGTGGCCACTGTCTTTTCGACTGCCGCACCAAGCACACTTACGTCCTTCTTGGATGATTCGTGTGGGGTTATTTATTTACGACCACCTAGCCAAGCGTAATACTTTACCCGCTTCAAAGGCGATTGAGTTTAACAGCGATAGCGTTCTTAACAGCAGCATTACCCAAGGCTTTGAATACGCAGACGGCTGGGTTGATGACGCGCGTTTAGTGATTTTAAACGCCCAAGCAGCGCATAATTTGGGTGCCACCATTGCAACACGCACCCGCTGCATTAAAGCAACGCGTAACGCAGATTATTGGGATGTGATTTTAGAGCAACAAGCCAGCAAGCAGCACCTAAATATAAAGGCAAAAAGTGTTGTAAATGCCGCAGGCCCATGGGTCGCGTCATTATTTGAAGATGTATTTACCCAGCCCACACCGCACACTATTCGCCTTGTGAAAGGCAGTCATATTGTAGTGCCCCGACTCCACAATGAGCCAGCTGCCTATATTTTACAAAATAAAGATAACCGCATTGTATTTGTCATTCCTTATGAGCAAGATTACTCACTGATTGGCACCACAGATGAAGAGTACACCGGCGATATTGCTGATGTAAAAATTAGTGAGCAAGAAATCGAGTATCTCATCAGTATTACTAATCATTACTTTAAAAAGCCAATAAGCGAAGCGGATATTGTGCACACGTTTAGTGGGGTGCGGCCACTATTAGATGACAAATCAACAGATGCTCAAGCGGTGACCCGTGATTACAAGCTGATATTAAGCAACGACACCGAACATGCCGCTTTATTAAGTGTGTTTGGTGGTAAAATTACTACCTATCGAAAGCTTGCAGAAAATGCCGTCAATAAATTAGTGCCTTTTTACCCAAAGATGAGTGGCTCGTGGACGAAAGATGCCCCTTTACCAGGCGGTGACTTTAGTAACCAAGCATACCTTAGCGCACAGTTAGAAAGCAGCTACCCTTGGCTGGCAATCGACACCTTAAAACGTATGGTTCGCAGCTATGGCACGCTTAGTTATCAATTACTGGGGAACAGCCAAGCAATCGGCGATTTAGGTTATCACTTTGGTCATGGTCTGTATGCGCAAGAAGTTGATTACTTAGTAAACCATGAATGGGCAAGAACCAGCGCAGATATACTTTGGCGACGAACAAAGCTTGGGCTGCGCTTTACTGAAAAACAAGTCATTGCCTTGGGGCAATATTTAACTAAACATCCTGCTTGTCATAGTTAAGCTGCGATTAACTAACTGCTACAAGGTGCTGTGTTAATGCGGCTTTTTCATCAGTCGAAAGTGGTTGCTTTGTTTTACTAACAAAGTCATAACGTACCATCACCGTTTTACCAATGGCGCAGCACTTATCTTGCTGCCATGCTTCTTGGCGGATCACAAATGAACTATTGCCAATTTGCTCTATGCTGGTATTAATTGTCACCTCATGGGCATAAAATAGTTCGCCAACAAACGACACTTCAACTTTAGCAATGATTAACTTCCAGTTGTGTGGATTTAGATCTGGCGTAAAAAATTTAAAAATAGGTACTCGGGCCGCTTCAAACCATACGGGGAGTACGGTATTGTTGATGTGTCCGAGTGCATCCGTTTCGCTAAAACGCGGCATCACTTTTTCAGTAAACATAATAATCCAATAATAATTAAACAGGTAACTCATGACGGACTTTATCCGCGTGTATGACAACGCGCTCAGTAATGAATTTTGCGATAACTTTATCACTACCTTTTCTCAAAGCCCGCATATTAAACAAGGGATGACATCGGGCGGTGTTGATCTTAATAAAAAAGATAGCCACGACTTATACTTAAACAATCATCCTGAATACGCAGAACAATTAAAACATATTCAACAAACCACTGCACAGTATGTTTTCAACTACATTGAAGAACATATTTTTATGATGATTGGGGCATTTGGTTTAAAGGTATATCACCCAAAAACAGGACAACCGGTTGATTTAACTCACGCCAACTATGACGAGGTAGGTAAACCACAACTCCCCTTATTGGTACAGCAAATTTTTAGACTCGGTAATATTCAAGCGCAAAAATACGAAGTAAATAAAGGCGGTTATCCGTATTGGCACAGTGAGGTGTATCCGCAGCTACAGCATAATGAAGCACTGCATCGGGTGTTGTTATTTATGTTTTATTTAAATGATGTTGAAGAAGGCGGAGAAACCGAGTTTTATTATCAAAATCGTAAAATAGCCCCTAAAAAAGGCAGTATGGTGGTTGCCCCAGGCTACTTTACCCATACACATAGAGGCAATAAGCCAGTATCAAACGATAAGTATATTTTAACCTCATGGGTTTTGTTTAATCGAGCAGAGCAAATTTATGGAACGCCACAAAGCATCAGCGGTCAGCGGTCAGCGGTCAGCGGTCAGCGGTCAGCGGTCAGCGGTCAGCGGTCAGCGGTCAGAAATTAACTAACTGCTGACTACTGTCAAGTATTTGCATTAAACTGAAAGCTGACGGCTTATAGCTGACAGCTTCAAATCAGCTCATCAAACAAGTCAAACAAAGTGTCCATCTCTTCAATGGTGTTGTAGTGCATACAACCAATGCGTACTACGCCGCCCTTATCAAGCACACCCAGTTGTTTGCATAAACCTTGGGCGTAAAAATTACCATCCCATACACATACATGGTGTTTACCCAAAAATTCAGACACTTGGCGAGGCTCTAACCCTTCAAAGGTCAGTGCGAACGTAGGGGTACGCTCACTCAAACGCTCTAAATCGTCTATACCAAACAACTTAATTTTTGGGTAGTTAACTAGACGCGTTAAAAAGTATTCACTCAATGCCATTTCATGTTGTTTTGTTTTAGCAAACGCAACACGTAATTTTTCTCGGCGTGAGTGACTGTCATCAAGTTCGCTAATCGCCGCTATGTAATCAACCGCCGCAATAAAGCCTGCAAGTGCCTCAAAACTTTGTGTTCCGGTTTCCCAGCGACCTGGTGCAACATCTTTTGCTGGCTCTACTTTATAAGGTGTAAACCCTTCTAAGTGCTCAGTTTTACCATAAACCATGCCTAAGTGCGGGCCAAAAAACTTATATGCAGAACAAGCTAAAAAGTCGCAATCTAACGCTTGTACATCAATCAGTTCATGTGGCGCATAATGCACCGCATCAACATACACCAACGCACCCACATTATGAGCAAGCTCTATAACACGTTTAATGTCGTTAATAGATCCCGTGGTGTTTGAGGCATACGTAACGGCAACTAATTTAGTATTACTGTTTAATAGGCTTTCAAAATGCGCCATATCTAAACTGCAGTCGGCTTCATTAACCAGTGCAGTATTAACCACAACGCCCTTATCTTCAGCGGCTTGCTGCCAAGACGATACATTTGAAAAATGATCAGCATTGGTCACTATAATTTCATCACCTGCTTGCCAATTGCGTGAAATTGCTCGGCTAAAGCTAAATGTTAGGCTAGTCATATTAGGGCCAAACACAATATTTTGTGCACTGGGCGCATTTAACAAATCAGCCGCCGCTTGACGCGCATTCGCCATCAGCTCAACCGTTTTGTCACTTGAGAAAAACGCACCGCCCAAGTTTGAATTGTAATGCCCTAAATAAGCGGTCATGGCACTGAGTACCGACTGGGGTACTTGTGAGCCACCTGGCCCATCTAAAAACACCGGTGACTTGCCATCAACAGTTTGCATTAAAGCAGGAAATTGCGCGCGCAATTGCATTAAATTCATTTTATTTCTCTTAAGCAGTTAGTACAAAGCAATCCAGGTAACCTGGTTTGTTAGCATCAATTTTGTTCATTGGCGTGGCGTTATGCCATACCTGACGGTCATTAATTAGTGCAAACATGCCGTCTTTTATTTCCATTTTAAAACACGGTTCAGCTTGTTGGTTTTCATAAACCAATAGCTCACCACCTTCTAAATTTTCATGAGAAACACCACATACACACACATGGTCAAACCCATCTTGATGCACACCTTCTGGAGCTGCTGGCGTATCGCTATCAATGGCAAGCATTCTAAATTGGTGAATTTCAATATCACGCTCTGCATCAATGCCGGTGATTTCTGCAAATTCACTAACAATGCTTTTCATACCCTCAGACTCAAGCAAGCTTTGCTCTAAGTTTTCGTAAGTACGCTTAACATTACCTTGAAAGGTATTAATTGAATCGTCTTGCACAAACGCTTTGGTCGCTTGAAGATTAAGCTCACCATTTTGTAATTTAACCACTGAATAACGGCGTTTACGAAACGCACCATCTGCATAAGGATTTGCAGGTAAGTTATCAAAAGAAGGCTTAACCAAATCAATATTGGCTTGGTTAATAAAACGAAGTTGCAGTAAATTCTGGTTGTTTAATGCGGTCATAAAATCCTGCTTATAATAATGATAATATTGTCGAGGATTTTAATGCATGTAGAGAGGATTTTTTGCTTTATTAACCATATCAATGACGACATTTAACGAAAGTTAATACAATCATGTAACGAATTAAGCATTATCTATCTAATATTTCATTTGGACAATAAAAAACCCGCCGAAGCGAGTTTTTAAACACACTCTATAAATTATACAGCTTGCTGAATAATTACGTTGTCTGCCTTTTTAGTGTACTGAGGCATACGGTGGAAGTTCAAGTAACGGTAGGTATCTGCTGCCGTTGCATTGATCTTCGCTGCATATTCTTGGTACTCAGCGGGTGTAGGTAATTTACCTAAAATTGCCGCTACTGCTGCCAGCTCTGCTGATGCTAAGAATACGTTTGCCCCTGTACCTAAACGGTTAGGGAAGTTACGTGTAGAAGTAGACACGACCGTTGCTTTGTCCGCAACACGTGCTTGGTTACCCATACACAGTGAACACCCTGGCGTTTCAATACGTGCACCAACACGACCAAAAATACCGTAGTAACCTTCGTCTGTAAGTTGGTCTTTATCCATTTTCGTTGGTGGAGCAACCCAAAGCTGTGTTGGGATACGCCCTTTAAAGCCATCGAGTAATTTACCTGCAGCACGGAAGTGACCAATATTAGTCATACAAGAACCGATAAATACTTCATCGATTTTCTCGCCTGTCACATCAGAAAGTAGGCGTGCATCATCAGGATCATTTGGCGCACACAGTACTGGCTCTTTAATCTCAGCAAGGTCGATTTCAAGTACGTGTTTGTACTCTGCGTCTTTATCAGCTTCCATTAGCTCTGGGTTTGCTAACCAGTCTTGCATTGCAGTAACACGACGTTCAATCGTACGTACATCGCCGTAACCTTCAGAAATCATCCACTTAAGCATAACAATATTAGACTCAAGGTATTCGCTGATAGACTCTTTAGAAAGCTTAACAGTACAGCCAGCAGCTGAACGCTCTGCAGATGCATCGGATAGCTCAAACGCTTGCTCAACCGTTAAGTGCTCAACCCCTTCAATTTCTAGTATGCGACCAGAGAATTCGTTGATTTTACCTTTCTTCTCAACCGTTAATAGGCCTTCTTTGATACCGAAGTAAGGGATAGCATGTACAAGATCACGTAAAGTGATACCCGGTTGCATTTCACCTTTAAAACGAACCAAAATTGATTCAGGCATATCTAGTGGCATTACACCCGTTGCAGCTGCGAACGCTACCGCCCCCGAACCTGCTGGGAATGAAATACCTAGTGGGAAACGTGTATGTGAATCACCACCCGTACCTACGGTATCTGGTAATAACATACGGTTTAACCATGAGTGAATTACACCATCACCAGGGCGAAGCGATACACCGCCACGATTCATAATAAAATCAGGAAGCGTATGGTGCGTGTTTACATCGATTGGCTTAGGGTAAGCGGATGTATGACAAAAAGACTGCATTGTTAAATCTGCAGAGAAACCTAAACAGGCTAAGTCTTTAAGCTCATCACGCGTCATAGGACCTGTTGTATCTTGCGAGCCAACCGTGGTCATTTTAGGTTCACAGTATTGGCCAGGTCGAATACCGGCAACGTTACATGCTTTACCAACCATTTTTTGCGCAAGCGTAAAGCCTTTGTCTGATACTTCAGTCACTGCTGGTACTTTAAATACGTCAGTTGCGCCTAAACCTAATGATGTACGTGCTTTGTCTGTAAGACCACGACCAATGATCAATGGAATACGACCACCAGCACGAACTTCGTCTAAAATCACCTCTGATTTAAGTTCAAATGTAGAAATCACATCATCAGTACCATGACGTTTCACAACACCTTCATAAGGGTAGATGTCGATTTGGTCACCCATGTTGAATTCATCAACATTTAATTCGATTGGTAACGCACCCGAGTCTTCCATCGTGTTGAAAAAAATAGGCGCAATCTTGTTACCTAAACATACACCACCCACGCGCTTGTTTGGTACGAATGGGATATCATCCCCCATAAACCAAAGCACAGAGTTTGTTGCAGACTTACGCGAAGAGCCTGTACCAACAACGTCACCTACGTAAGCAAGTGGTAAGCCTTTTGTTTTTAATTCTTCAAGCTGAGTGATTGGACCTACTTCACCGTCTTTGTCAGGGTTAATACCATCACGCTCATTTTTAAGCATGGCTAATGCATGAAGCGGAATATCAGGACGTGACCATGCATCTGGTGCTGGTGATAAATCATCGGTGTTTGTCTCGCCAGTGACTTTAAATACCGTAACAGAGATTTTTTCAGCAACGGCTGGCTTATTGATAAACCATTCTGCAGCAGCCCAAGACTCTATAATTTGCTTGGCGTATGCATTACCTGCTTTTGCTTTTTCTTCTACATCGTAGAACGCATCAAACATTAATAATGTGTTCGAAAGGCCTTTTACTACAATTGGCGCTAACGCTTCGTCATCAAGTAGTTCAACCATTGGCGCAATATTGTAGCCACCGAGCATAGTACCTAGTAACTCAGCTGCTTTTTCTTTAGAAATCAATGGAGAAACAGCTTCACCTTTAGCAACAGCCGCTAAAAATCCTGCTTTAATGTAGGCTGCATCATCAACACCTGGTGGTACGCGGTTGATCAGTAGTTCTAGGATGAACTCTTCTTCACCTGCCGGTGGCGTTTTAATTAGCTCAATAAGATCAGCCGTCTGCTGAGCATCTAATGGCGCTGGTACGATACCTAACGCGGCACGTTCTTCTACGTGTTTACGATATTCTTGTAGCACAGTATTGCCCTCTTGGTGACGTTAAAGTATTCGGTGGTGTTTACTAAACACACCATAACCCAATACTTATAGTATTCTATCTGCCGATTATAAAGCTTTTGTGCATAGATTAAAATCCATCCAGTTAGGCAACTAGTTATACCGATTATTAATAATATGAATAGTGAACAAAGTAAAACCAACTCCCATGAATACCTATTAAGCAGCCATAAAAAAACCCAGCCTAAGCTGGGTTTTTACTCAATAATGAGACTATTAACGTAATACTTTTACACGTTTAATAGATTTTACGTGTGCTTCAACGCGGCGGTTTTCAGCATGCGCTTTTGCCGTATTCGCTTCATTTTTAAGGCGTTCTTCACCTAAACCTGCCGTTGTGATGCGATCTTCTGCAATACCATCAGCAATTAGCTTTTTAGCTACTGCATCAGCACGTTTTTTAGATAACCATTTATTGTAAGACGCTTTACCTACTGCAGACGTATGACCTTCAAGAAGCACTGTTGTATCTGGGTACTCTTTTAAGAAAGTCGCTACTTCATCAATATCATTTAAGTACTGCTGTGAAACTGACGAGTCATTGTTAGGGAATGTTACTAACAAGCTTACTGTTACTTCAGTATCTTCATAAAGTGTACAACCATCGCTACCAACAGCATCTGTCATAGGCGTATTGGCACATTTATCATCTACATCAGGAATGCTGTCTTTATCTGTATCAGCAAGTGCTACCGGCACAGGAACAATTTCTGGCTCTGGCTGTGGTGCAGGCTCAACCGGTGCTACTGGCGCCGATTTTTGACCAAAGAAGTAGTTTATACCTAATTTAGCGCCAACATCTGTGTAGCCTTTGTCTAAACCTTGGTAAACACTGGTTTCAGCATTAACAAAAAAGTTGTCTGTAACAAAGTGTCGGTAACCTACACCTGCGTTTACAAACGTGTTGTCATCAACAACATCAATATCTTTCAGACCAAATAAGCCGTAGAAAGGACCGCCACCAAAGTGGTAAAGTGCATCGATACCGTAACGTTCGCCGTCAATATCGTTGCGGTTGTTCAATACTTTGTCGTGAGCATTAAAGTCTAGGTCTGCGTACTCTAAACGCGCACTCCAGTAATCATTAAAGCGGTAGCCTAATTCAGCACCCCAGCCTGTTGACTCATTAACGTCAAGGCCAGCTTGCTCACGCATGTTTTTCCACGAAGCATCGTAATAATCGCCGAATGCACCGATGTAAAAGCCTTCTTGCTCGGCTGCGAAAGTAGATGCGCTAGTTGCAGCTAACGCAATAGCCATTGTAAGTGATTTTAATTTCATTGTTTTCTTCCCATTTTAACAACTAAAAATGTAGCTAAGCATTGCTAGCTCTTCTAACTTACCTATACAGTAACTGAGTCTTTGTTAATCAATACTTAACGCAAATATATTTTTTTCAATATCTAGGATAATAAAACTAGCTCATAAAAAATGTCGATGAACACAGGCTAGCTCAAAAAGCAAACAATCGCTTTAAACCCCACACGATCACTGGCTTTTATGGAGTGATGGTATCACCCGTTCATAGTTTGCTCTATGAATGAACGTCGCTCGGGTAAAAAATGACCTTTTATATTCATTTTAAAATGCAAAAAACCATACTTAAGTACCACAAAAAGTACGATAATTCTTATCATCTTCGGGCGGCGTTTGAAACTCTGTGGCCTGCACATGGTTTGTGTAAGGGCTCGCCATCACTTGGCTAAAACGACTGAGTAGCTCACTACCCCCATGCGTAGTGTACTGCGTAATAATATCTTCAATAATATGATTACGCGGAATCACACTTGGGTTTGCCTGTCGCATTATATTATAACTATGCTCATTAGTTCGTGTTTGCCATTGCTGCGCCCATGATACGAGTGCTGATGGTATTTGCGCTTGTCCATTTAACGATTCAGTTAACGCATTAAAAGTATTGGTATAATCAAGCTGGTGTTGTTTTAATAACCCTAGTAACTCTCCCACCAACTCATTATCTTTATCATCCGCGACTGTTAACCCTAACTTTTGCGCCCACATAGCGCTAAATTGTTGGTTAAATTGCGTTGAAAAGCCCTCAATTAAAGGCGTCATCATTGCCACCGCTTGCTCGTCATCGTCACTGATCAGCGCTATTAGACTCTCTGCTAAGCGGGCACAGTTCCAACTTGCCATGTTTGGCTGATTACCAAACGCATAACGCCCTTGTTTATCAATAGAGCTAAACACGGTATCAAAATCAAACTGGTTCATCATGGCACATGGGCCGTAATCTATGGTTTCACCACTAATTAAGGTGTTATCGGTGTTCATAACTCCATGAATAAACCCCACCCTCATCCAACTTACGACTAATTTGACTTGGTTGGCGATCACTGCAGCTAAAAAATCTAAATAACGCTGAGCGCCAGTGCTGTTAATCTCGGGATAGTGTCTTTGAATGGCTAAGTCGGCTAAGTTTTTTAGGCTAGTAACGTCACCTTGAGTGGCTAAATATTGAAACGAGCCCACCCGAATATGACTGCTGGCGAGTCGGGTTACAATAGCACCTGGTTGAGGTGGGTTGCGATAAACGGTTTCGCCACTGCCAACCACGGCTAAACAACGCGTTGTTGGAATGCCAAGCGCGTGCATAGCTTCGCTCATTACGTACTCACGAATAGCTGGACCTAATGCACAGCGGCCATCGCCTCCGCGCGAAAATGGCGTAGCACCAGCGCCTTTTAATTGCAGATCCCAAAGCTGATTTTTATCATCGCTAATCGCACCGAGCAAATGTGCCCTACCATCCCCTAGTCGCGGTGAAAAGTGACCAAACTGATGACCAGAATATCCCAGTGCCACCGCAGAAATCGCTTGGGGTTCATTACCGCTAAATATATTTGCTCGAGAATCGGCACTCACCTGTATATTAAATTGCTTAGCTAGGGGCTCATTCCATAACAATAACTGTGGCGCTGTCACCTTGGCTGGATGATCGCTAATTGCAAACCCCTCACCAATGTCGGTATACCTTGGCACTAATTTCATGTTTAATCCTATTGTTTTTGGCTGATACCTACGCGATTGTCGCCTACACCATAAGCGACAATTAAGCTCAGCTCTTGCATGCTTAAGCCGCTTTGCTGCTGCAGTTCATTAAAGAATGCCTGCGCCGCACTTAGTGACTTTTTAGTTTGTAATCCGCCATCTATAATTTTATGGGCACGCAAATAGCTTTCTACGTCTCTTGAAAGTAAAAAAGTATCTTTTCCTAAGGCGCGCAGCGCATAAGGGCCGGTATTACCACCAAGCCTTGCACCATGCTTTTTTAAATACGCCCACAAGCCAATAATATCTTCACTTGGCCAGTTAGCAATAAACTCACTAAAGCTGCCGTATTGCTCTGCAACTTCGTGGATCATATACGCATTTTCAGTAATAGTTTTTACTTTTTTATAGTTGCGTACAATCCGCTCATCACTGGCTTTTTGCTCAAGCATATCCGGTGGCATCATCAATAGTTTTTCAACATTGAAATCCCAGAAAACCTCTCTAAATCCGGCCCACTTACTGTTGATCACCGACCAATAAAAACCACTTTGAAAAACTTTCCGAGTAAATTCTTCTAGCCAATCATCATCATTTAATGTGAGGAGTTGTTTGTTAGATAAAGGTTTTGCGAGTAACAACTTAAGCATTTTTTCAGAGCCCTTTCGCTCTACCGCTCGCTTATAAATATCACTAAATTTTTCCATCTGCTTAATACCTTACTTCGACAATAGTACTAGTGTACGAGAAAAGCAGCTAATACGTAATAACTGTCAATCAGGATGAATCTATCTATATTTAGTCACTTGACACCTAGACGGCTAAAGTGGTTTAATCGCCACACTTACCCTATTACATTGTATTTGCTGATTGATTTTTCAATAGCAAGTGCAAAGGGCTGGAAGAGGTGCGTTATTCAGGTAGCGTATGTTAGGAGCGCAAACTCCATTGAGCATACGTGAGGGGAATTAACGCCGAGAGGTAACACTTTTTTGTGAAAGGTTGCTTCGGGCGACTAGGCTGAATCCTAGCGACTGTCACCAATAACATATTTGGTGGAGAGCTTCTGGTCTTAGTATAATAAGGCCGTGCGCCCTATTATTTAAGCCCATTCGCTCTTCGAATTATAAACACATTCAAAGAGTCAGGCATCCTAAATACCCGCCAAAAACTCGACGAATGCCCTATAAGTTCGTGAGAGATGATCAACAACTTCAATATTAACAATTTCCATTTATGGACTGCGCTGATCACCCCATTTGATCAAAATGGCCTAGTTGATTACGCAACCTTAAACACCTTAGTGGCCGAACAAGAAGCTGCTAACAATGGCATTTTACTGCTAGGTAGCACCGGCGAAGGGTTAGCCCTTACCCTCAAAGAACAGCAAGCCATCGTAGAGCATGTCTGCCAATTAAAACCGAGTGTCCCCCTTATGGTTGCGGTAGGCGGTAGTAACTTAAAGCAACAGCTTGAATGGGTTAATTACTGCAACCAGCTGCCTATCCATGGTTTTTTACTCGGCTCGCCTTTGTATGCCAAACCCGGTGTACTGGGGCAAACGCATTGGTTTGAAAGCTTACTCGATGCAAGTTCTCATCCGTGTATGCTTTATAACGTACCAGGACGTAGCGCCGTAAGCATTCCCATTGCGACTATTGAAAACCTCAAACATCATAAAAATTTATGGGCACTGAAAGAAGCCAGTGGCTCTATCTCTCAATTTGAAGCCTATCGACAAGCAGCGCCTGAACTAGCCATTTTTAGTGGTGACGATGCCCTCATGCCTTATTTTGCCCAAGCAGGTGCAAAAGGTTTAGTGTCGGTTGCAGCCAATGCATGGCCAGTGCAAACCCATGATTTTGTAAAGCGCAGTTTAAGCGGCCAACACCCTAATCTTTTTGTCCAGTGGTCTAGTGCTATCAATAGCTTATTTTCAGTAGCCAACCCTATCCCAGTCAAAGTGTTAATGCATTTACAAGGGCGTATTGGCAGTCCGTATTTACGCCCACCTTTAACACACCTTGAGCTGACACACACAGATGACATTTCATCGGCAAACAACACCATTTTATCTTGGCATTAAATACAGGTTTTTATAATGAACTGGTTAGAACTATTAAATAATTTAGAAACGGGCGCGGTTCGCGCAGCAACACAAGACGAAAACGGCCAATGGCACGCTAACGTAGAAGTAAAGCAAGGCATTTTAGAAGCCTTTAAAAACGGTCAAAACACCGAGTTTGCTGGCGGTTTTGTTGATAAACATAACTTAGCGCCGCAAAGCTTTGAAGCCACAGCAGGAGTTCGCATGGTACCCGGTGGTTCAAGTGTGCGCCGTGGTGCACATGTTGCCAAAGGCACTATTATTATGCCACCTGCGTACGTAAATATTGGTGCATTTATTGACGAGGGCACTATGGTAGATAGCCACGCATTGGTTGGCTCATGTGCTCAAGTAGGTAAAAATGTGCATTTAAGCGCAGCGGTACAATTAGGCGGAGTACTTGAGCCCATTGGCGCAAGCCCTGTGGTCATAGAAGACGATGCATTCATTGGTGCAGGCTGTGTGATTGTTGAAGGCGTGGTAGTTAAAAAAGGCGCGGTACTTGCCCCAGGTGTTCGCTTATCTGCAACCATCCCTGTTTATGACTGCGTAAATGAGCGCCAGCTTGATAAAGGCGAAGCAATCCCTGAATACGCGATTGTGATCCCTGGATCTCGCCCTGCGTCAAACGATTGGGCGCGTGAGCAAGGCTTAAGCATGTCGTGTGCGTTAATTGTTAAATACCGTGACGAGCAAAGTGACGCGTCATTATTGCTTGAAGAGGTTTTACGTTAATGACCTTTTTGAGCACGCCCGTTAAAAGCGCTATTGATAAGCTATCAACTGAGCTTGATACGCCCTTTTTTGTTTATGATCTTGATTCACTAAACACACATTTAACGCGTTTAGTAGCACAAACCGAGGTAAAACTCTGGTATGCAGTTAAAGCGAACCCGTTATCTAGCGTGATCCAACGCTTAAATAACGCTGGTTTTAACTTTGATGTCGCCAGTAAAGGCGAGCTTGAGCAAGTCCTTGCCCAAGGAGTTAACAGTGAACGCGTGCTCAACACGGGGCCTGCAAAAAGCCCTAAACAAATTAAGCACTTTATTGCGCGTGGCGTACGTACCTTTGTGGCCGAAAGTCTCAATCAGGTACGTTGGCTCAACGAACAAGCGATTGCTCAGCAGTGCCAGTTGCAGGTTTTGCTGCGTGTTCAATTACGCTGGCCCGAGGGTGATAAAAACCCGCTAGGGGGCGATAGTCTTACTCCATTTGGCTTAGGGTGCGACGAGTGGCAGGCGCTAAATACCAGTGACTACTGTGCACTTAATTTTGACGGTCTGCATATTTTTCAGTGGGGCAACATGCTTAGCAGCGACAAACTCGCTGAGCTGTGGACACAAATGATTACGCCGTTAAGGCAACTTGCTGAGGATTTAAATATTAACCTCAAGGTGCTGGATTTAGGTGGTGGTTTAGGTATTCCCTATACGCTTGATACGCCCACTCTAAGTTGGGATGCACTCATAGAGGCGCTTGCAAAAATTAAATGCGATGCGGGGGTTACTGAGCTATGGATGGAACTAGGTCGCTACGCTGTAGGCGAATGCGGCCACTACGCCACACCTGTTGTTGAGCGCAAACTAAATTACGGCCAACAACAGGTGATTATGAGCGGCGGCATTAATCATTTATTGCGCCCTGCGGTCACCAGTCAAGATTTCCCTGCGCGTTTATTACGAGATTCAAACGCAGCAAATCAAGCAATGAGCCTATACGGCCCCTTATGTACTGCACTTGATTGCTTAGGAGAGCACCAATTACCCAGTGATTTAAATGAGCAAGACTGGCTAGTATTTAGTCAATGCGGTGCCTACGGTTTTACCGAAAGTATGCCGTACTTTTTATGTCATGAGCTGGCCGGTGAATATGTTATACACAATGGCGTATTGAGTTGCGTGCGACAAGCAGAAGATGCAAGCCACTACTTGAGGTAAAAAAGATGAATAACACCATAGCTATAAGCCAAGAAAACATTGTAGTTGGCGAAGTCGCAAACGGACTACCACTGACTATTCCTGTGTATCGTTTAAAAGGCGATGGCACCGGCCCAAGTGTGTATGTACAAGCAAATATGCATGGCGCAGAAGTGCAAGGCAACGCGGTAATTTACCAATTACTTGAGCAACTAAAAACACTTAATTTAAAAGGTGATATTACCTTAGTTCCTTACGCTAACCCCATTGGCTGTAATCAAAAGTCGGGGGAATTTACCCTTGGCCGATTCGATCCCATTACGGGGACTAATTGGAATCGCATGTATCACTGCAATAATAAACTGGCGACCCAGTTTGCACAGCAGTTCAGCGATGCCGATGATAAAATTCTGAAAACAGCCTTTAAAGCCGCGTTAATTAATGACGTTGAGCAACAACTCAACGGCCCTGATTATCGTTTAACAACGGGGAAACGGATTGCGCTAAACTTACAAAAATTGGCGCATCAAGCAGATATAGTTTTAGATTTACACACCGGCCCTATTTCTAGTCAGCACTTATATTGCCCTGAGTATGCGACCGATAGCGCGCGTTACTTTAATATTCCCCATGTGCTGGTTATTCCTAATGACTTTGATGGCGCAATGGATGAAGCAAGCTTTTGTCCATGGTGGCAGCTTAGTGAGCAACTTGCTCAGCAAGGGCGTGAATTTAACGTGCAAGTTGAAGCCTTTACGGTAGAGCTTGGCAGCCAAGAAAAAATCGATTTAAGCGCGGCACTAGACGATGCCAATAGTATTTTAAGTTATTTAAATCATAAGCAAGTATTTGTTGATGCCCCCTACAAGCCAAAATTGATGACAAGATATGGCTGCCAACTAAATGATTATATCGCTTATTACGCCCCCATGGGTGGCATGGTCGAATACCTCGCACCTCTTGGCGGGCATGTTAAAGCTGGAGAACCCATTGCTAAAATACTGCGAATGGAGCGCTATTTAAGCGAACAACCGCTGCAAACTCTAAGCTTTGATCTCGATGCAATTGCGATATTGCATTTTGCCTCAGCGAGTGTGAATCAAGGTACCGAGCTGTATAAATTTTTTACCAACGTCTTTGAGCTTTAGCTCACCCCTTCTCATTGCGTGAGAGTTAGCTAGTAGATAACTAGTTACACAGTAAAAGCGACTTAGGTCGCTTTTCTTTTTAAAGTATTAAAGTTCAGGACAAATTCACCGTTTATGTGTTAAAAAGGCGCTATAATTAGCAAAATACTGACTTCCCTCACTTACAAAGGAATTATAATGAGTTGGCGCCATTGGATACTACTTTCTACATTACTCAGCACAACCGTTGTTGCTGAAGAAACAGCGAATAACGAGCAAAACAATGAACTTGAGCTGGTAAAGCAATGTATTTTAAATGAAGTGATCGGTGGAGACGGTAAACAAACTCTCGATCAATTACGCGAAAAATGCTCTGCTGTTGAGGAAAACAAGCAGCTAACGGCTATCGACAAACGCCAAGCCCGTGAAGCAGTTGGTAAAAAAAATCGTAATGTAATTACCCCGCATAAACGTAATTATATTTTACCGGTTTCTTATATGTCGAACCCAAACACTCGCCCGTTTGATGGATTTGCAGAGTTAACCGATAAAAAAGATGGCGACCCACTTGATAACCTCGAAGCTAAATATCAGCTATCAATTAAAGTGCCTTTATATGATGAGTTTGCCGATTCAGACCAGGCGATATTTTTTGGCTTTACTTTGCAGTCATACTGGCAAGTATATAACGACGATATTTCCTCTCCTTTTCGTGAAACCAACTACGAGCCAGAAGTATTTTGGATTAATTACTTAGACCCTGAAAACGTTTTATGGGGCGATGAAATGGCAATAGCCATTGGTATTTCGCACCAATCTAATGGTCGTAGTCAGCCAAACTCGCGTTCTTGGAATCGCATTTATGCCGATTTCATTTGGGAAAAAGACGGCTTTGTATTTAGCTTTAAACCTTGGTATCGCATTCCTGAAAACAAAAAGCCTGCGCCGTTAGATGCACGAGGTGACGATAACCCAGATATCTATAAATACATGGGTTACTTTGAATTTGGTGGCGCGTATCGCTTTCACGATCATGAATTTAGTTTTATGACCCGTAATAATTTAAATTCAGATAACCGCGGGGCAATTCAGCTTGATTGGTCATTCCCTCTATGGGGAAGAGTACGCGGCTATGCGCAGTACTTTAATGGTTATGGTGAAAGTTTAATAGACTATAACGCCGATATTGAACGCTTTGGTGTGGGTATATTACTGACAGATTTACTGTAAAAAACGCTTATAAAAAAAGCCAAGCAACTCGCTTGGCTTTTTCGTTTATTTTATCACTTTTTAACCACAAACTGCCCTTCAAACTGGGCAACTACTTGGTCACCATCAAAAATGGTTACTGGTACTAAATAGCTCGCCTTACCCGCCTCTTGTAACTCCATTAAGTTCCCTTTACAGGTTTGAATATTCACACAGCCTCTAGGGTCGGTATTAAGTGGCTTTAAATACTTAATGTTGGCATCTGCTAACACGATATTCCCTTCAAGCCCTGCTTCTTTTAATGCTAAATACGTTGCACCCCAACCCGTTAACGTAGCTAGGCTATAAATAGAGCCCGCAAACATAGTGTTGTGTAAATTTAAGTTAGCATTTAAATCTGCACGAGTAGTAAATTGCCAATCTGTGTAACTTTCTACTTTTATTCCCATAGCATCACTAATGGGGATTGATTCACGCCATGTGTTTTGCAGTACTTGAGTCCAATTAGGGTGGCGAAACCAACCTGGCTCACTCGGTTTGAGCTTAACCATTTTGTAATGCTGTACATCACCATAAGCCAAATGTGCTTTTTCTTTATTTTCATAGCCATGGCGCTGATAAAATTCCAGTGCACGTTCGCGAGCAAACAACACTAATTCATCAGCATCTTGATTCCACGCTATTTTTTCGAGTTCATGTAGTAAACGGCTACCAATATGTTGATTACGGTTACCCTCTGCAACCGCCATATAACGTACTTGAGCTTGTTGCTGATTATTAAAGTGCAAACGAGCCACACCCAATACTTCACCCGCTTTATTTTTAATGAAGCGATGCTCAGCCTCTTGCTCTAAATCGTCTTGCTCAGAGCCCCGAGGTTCGCCCCATGGGGCACGTAAAACCTGCCAGCGTAATTGGTAATAGGCTTGCCAGTCTTCACTACTTTGTGGGGTGCTCACTTGAAACATACATACTCCATAAATTAAAAATGTAAAATATTACGCTGTGCATTTTGTGAAAAACACCATACTCGATCTGGATAAAACTGCAAATAAGACTTTGGTGCTGAGAAAACAGCTGTAAAAAATTAATGACAAAAGCCGTTGCGATTTACCTCTGCTGGTTTATGCTCAATAGCATGAATAAATATATCCATTGCAGTAGTGGCCTGATCAGCCAAAATTTTATTGAGCATAGTTCATCGCTAGGCCAGTTACTTTATTGGCATAATCAGCATGGTGAGCACATACAAGTAAGAGAGTATCAACAACTTCGCTGGCTACTCATTAATAACACCTTGCAGTCTGTTATTTTAAAAGCAAAACCACATGCATTACTGTTTCCACACCTTGCTTATTTAGCAACGGCTTGGCAACAGCTACCTGCGCCTAAAAAAGTACTCGAACTGGGGTTAGGTGGCGGTGCCATTCGTAATTACTTATTAGAACAGTATCCTCAAGTGCAGGTTACTTCAGTAGAGAAAAGCCCCCATATTATTGACTGTTATCAACAATTTTTTGCCCCCAGTGAACAACAACAGATTCATTGCGAGGATGCGCAAACAATTTTAAAATCAGCAGAGCATATGGACTGGGTCATTTTAGATTTATTTAGTGAATTAGACGCCCCGCGATTTTTATTTGATTCATGCTTTTATCAAACAATTTATGATGCACTTGATCAACAGGGCATCTTATTTATTAACTTTTTATCGCAGCACTCATCACAACTCACTCAGTTACAACATGTACTACTGACTGTATTTGGGAAGGCTATTAGTATTCAAAAAATTACCGGCTTTGTTAATCATATTGTGATTGTAAAAAAAGCACGTTAAGCGGTTAAATTAAAGGTAACCGGCCCATCGTTACATAAACTCACCTGCATATCGGCTGCAAATTCACCGGTCGCGACCTTAATACCGAGTAATTTAGCCTGCTCTACAAAGTAATTATATAGCGCTTGCGCTTGGTCTGGTGTAGCTGCCGATGAAAAGCTAGGCCGCATGCCTTTTTTTGTATTGGCTGCGAGCGTAAATTGCGATACGACTAACAGTTCGCCTTGTATGTCTTTAAGGCTGAGATTCATTTTATCGTTTTCGTCATTAAAAATACGGTAATTGGTGACTTTGTGTAATAGTTTATCAGCGCTGCTTTCATCATCTTCTTTTTCCACCCCCAGCAATAATACAATGCCTTGTTTAATTTCACCGACAAGCTGTTGGTCTATCACCACATTAGCATGTGTTACTCGTTGAATTAATCCCTGCATTTACTCTGTATCCTCTGCTTGTTGATCTTTTTTATTGTAATGCTGCATGTTAATACACACGGTGAATTCAGCGCCTAGTAGCACCACGACCCACGACAAGTAAACCCATACAAACAAAATAGGAATGGTTGCTACCGCACCATAAATCACTTCGTATGATGGAAAATGGCTAATGTACAAAGCAAAGCCTTTTTTGGTTAGCTCAAATAACATGGCAGCAAATAGCGCACCGGGAACGGCCGCCTTAAACGAAACACGAGTATTGGGCACTAAGGTGTAAAGCATAATAAAACCGGCCATAGAGATAGCGTACGGTAGTAGCTTTAACAAGAAACCACTAAACCCTGGGATCCCTTGATCGGCAAACGATACCAACGACACAATATATGAGGTGACACCGATACTGGCGCCCAGTAATACGGGCCCTAAGCTGAGTACCATCCAATATACGGCAAACGATATCATCATCGGGCGTTTTTTCTTTACTCGCCAAATACGGTTTAGCGTGGCATCTACATTACGAATAAGTAGCAAGGCAATGGCTGCTAAAAAGCCAATACCTACTGCCGTCATTTGATTGGCATTACTAGCAAACGAGCTAATATGCTCTTTAATAACACCAGAAGAGGTCGGCACAAAGTTAGTAAACAAAAAGCTCTCAATGGCTAAACGAGTCGACTCAAATCCTGGAAAAGCAGAAAATATTGCCACACCTACAGCAATAAGTGGGACTAACGAAAGTAAAGTAACGTACGCTAAATACCCTGCATTAATGGTTATTTGATCGTCAATACAGCGATTAAAATATTGCATCCACCAGCCTGGTTGCAGTTTTAAAAACGCCTTAACTTGCTGTTTATAATGGGAGAGCTTATCATTCATACAATTAACTTTGTTGGTGAGCTTTTGATTATAATAACAATCAAGGCCATAATTTACAGCATTAACACTCGTAAATAGGAATTCAGATGAAAAAACAAACATTTTTAGGGACAACCATACTTGCGTTAATGCTGATGCTCTCTGGTTGTCAGTCTGCTTATTATTCGGCAATGGAAAAAGTAGGTGTTCATAAGCGTGATATTTTGATTGACCGCGTAGAAGAAACAAAAGACTCACAACAAGAGTCTCAACAAGAATTTCAATCAGCACTTGAGCGTTTAACTACACTCATTAATTTTGATGGCGGTGAATTGCAAGATGCTTACAATCAACTTAATGACGATTACGAGTCAAGCCTTCAAGCGGCAAACGAAGTATCAAGTAACATTAATAAAGTTGAAGACGTAGCAGAAGCTTTATTTGATGAGTGGAATGATGAGTTAGAGCAATACAAAAGTGCCTCACTTAAGCGTGAAAGCAGCAAAAAGTTAGCAGCAACACAACGTCAATTCGACCAGTTACTTCGCTCAATGCGCAGCGCCGAGAGTAAAATGGAGCCGGTATTATCATCTTTAAAAGACAACGTATTGTACTTAAAGCATAACTTAAATGCGCAAGCGGTAGCGGCTATCAAAGGTGAATTTACTAACTTAAAGCGCGATATTCAGTTATTAATGAATGATATGAACAAATCGATTGAAGACTCAAATAAATTTATTGAGCAAATGAATAAATCCTAAATATTTAACCTATTAAACTGAGCCCGCTAAAAATAGCGGGCTTTTTTATACACACTTTTTGTTACTTTTTTGTCCTTTTTTAGCAAACTGCTTTTGTTACACTTTCAGTAAGATAAAAATAACAACTAAAAATGAATTATGAAAATACATACGCTTAGCTTAATCATCGCCTCCAGTGTGCTCGTTGCATGCAGCACTGCGAATAATATTGAGGTTATTGCTGGCCCTAATACCGTTATTCCACTTCATCAACAAGGTGAGCAAGCTGGGCGCTACCACAACCTCTACCCAGGCAAAAAAAGTTATCCTGTTAGCTGTGAAACTGATTGCTACCCAAAAAACAATAACTTAGTTTGTGAAACAGAGGCTGAAAACTGCCAATATCAAGGTCAGCAAAAAAATCCGCAGGTTAATGCGGGCTTTACTATTCGTTGGCTCGGACACGCAGGCTTTGTGATCAAAACCCCGAATGGCCAACAAGTTGTGTTTGATCCCGTAAAAGAGCAATTTGACTCGCCTATTGATTTAGCTTTTCGCCTTACTTCAGGATTTTATCGCAAGCCTGGCGACTGGCTCACAGACAATGAATTGAAAAACTTAGTCGCCGTTATGTATTCTCACATTCACTACGATCATTTCAATAAAGCCGATATTGAAGAAATTGGTAATCAGCCTCGCTACCTAACCCCCCTTGGTATGGCTGATAACTTTCCAACAGGTGGCTTTAACATTAGTGAAATGGCATGGTATGCAAAAACTAAAATTGATGATTTAACCATTCATGCGCTACCTGCGCATCATTTTAGTAGTCGTGTTTTAGTGCCTTTTATTTATGAAGATAACAATAAAGACCTATGGAATGGCTGGTTACTTGAGCAAAGTGGCAGCACTTTATTTTTTGCAGGCGACACTGGTTATTCAAAACACTTTAACGATATACAGCAAAAATATGGCGATATCGATGTGTGCTTAATGCCTATTGCCTCTTATTACCATAAAGAGAACGGCAACTGGTACCGTTATGTACATACCACTCCTGAGGATGCATTAACCGCAGCACAAGCGCTTAACTGTAAAGTAATGATACCGTGGGGCTATGGTAACTCAAGTTGGAAGATGGGCGATCACAGCAGCCATTCAGCACTACTGCGCTTATTGCATATGCATAAAAAAATGAACTCGAAGATACCCCTGTATATTTTAAATGAAGGTGAAAGCATCCAGCTTTAATTAGTCATTTACACAAAATGCGTTTACATAATTAGTAATAACCCCCTCACTGAACTATCTTTAATTAACTAAACAGTCAGGGGGTTTTATGTTTCTTGTGCGACTCATTTACGCCAGTAAAATAAGTAGTGGTTTTGGGCCTGAAGATATAGAAAATATTTTACAAAGTGCGCGAACCTACAATGTAAAAACAAATGTCACCGGCATGTTATGTTTTAGTAATGAATACTTTTTACAATGCCTTGAAGGCTCCAGAACCGCTGTTAATAATACCTATCAACAAATATTAAATGACAAACGCCACCACAATGTAATTATGCTCAACTATATCCAAATTCCCGAAAGAGAGTTTGAAACATGGTCAATGGGCTATGTGCCGCAATCACAGCTAACCGAGTTACTTAATCTAAAATACTCGGGTAACATTGACTTTAACCCTTTTAAAATGTCGGGTGAAAGCGCGCATTTATTAATGCTGGCATTAAAAACAAGCATAACTGGGGCAATAAGTTAATATAATAAATACAACTATGAGATTGTTTTTAATTGCTATTTAAGCCAAGCTAAATCATCTTTAATTGATGAGCTTATTAATGAAAAAAACACTACTCGCTTTTAGTTTACTTTTCACCCAACCACTTATGGCTATTGAAGTTAGTTATACATCAACAGCTATTATTATTGATGGTGTCTCTGAAAGTACATGGGATAGCGCCACATGGCATCCTATGCCGCACCTAATGGATGGCGCACTTCCCTCATCAGATGCCGATTTTAAAGGCCGCTACCGTCTTCTATGGGATGAAAACTACTTGTATTTACAAGCAGATATTAGTGACGATGTGCTGATTGATACTCACCCAAATCCAACTGATAAATACTGGGATGATGATGCCTTAGAAGTGTTTATAGATAGTGACGCATCGGGTGGGAATCATCAGTTTAATCATACCGCGTTTGCTTATCACATTGGTCTTGATAACCAAGCAGCCGATTATGGCCCTGATAAAAAAGCGCATTTATATACCGACCACTTAGTTAGTAACTGGAAGCGTAATACCACTGCGCCCTATAACATCACGTGGGAAGTGGCGATAAAACTCTACCCGAATGATTATCAACAAGGCGCACAAAACACTCCGCTTAAATTAACTGAAAAACACGTTATTGGTTTTATGCTCGCCTACTGCGATAACGATGGTAGCGAAGTACGTGAACACTTTATGGGCTCACACGAAGTACAGCCAGTGAACGGTGACAGAAACCGTGGATTTATAGATGCAGATGTATTTGGGAAAATCACTTTGCTACCGAAAAGTAAGTAATCACTAACTAAATAATTGATAACGAAGGTTGGGTTGAGCTAAGCGAAACCCAACAAAAATACCCTATTAACAAAAACAGAGACTTTGCAATATAGATTATTTAATTCTCAAGCACGTTTTTCCTTATATAAAGAGCGCTGCGCCCTAATAAAGCTAATTTCAGCCACCCTTTTGCTCATGATTAATAATTTTAAGAAGCAAATCAATTCTGCGATTTGTTTTTTTGGTCTGCTCCCTAATCATTCCCTGCACCACAGCTGAAGCAAGGAAAATAAAACATATTATTTGAAATATTTCAGTTTCAATATCATAGAAGCTATTAGCAATTGATAACAAAATAAAGGGTAAAAAAATTGATATGAGATCTTTCAAGCCCCAATCATTTTTTCCTAACGTTTCAAATTCATCTTTATATTTTTGCAGTTCAGCAATATGTTCTATCTCTAGTTTTGCCATAATTTCATTTTCGGTATTCACACTAGCTCACACGCACATAGTAAATATAGCTTTGATAATAACTTAATACCTCTTTTAGGTTCAATATTAAAAACTGTTTAACAGTATCGAACCAACTGCGATGCTTTAACCTGTGGACTTACGCTCTTCTCTGGCTAACTATTATCCACAAAAAAGCCGCTGTATTTTGCAATACAGCGGCTTTTAAAATCATGATTCTAAATTAATAGATTATGACTTTGGCGCACGACCCGCACGTTTACGCTCATTTTCAGTTAAATGACGTTTACGAATACGAATGTTCTCAGGTGTAACTTCTACTAACTCATCATCAGCAATAAACTCAAGCGCTTGCTCAAGTGAATAGTTAAGAGCTGGTGTTAGTGTTTGTGCTTCATCGGTACCAGATGCACGAACGTTAGTAAGTTGCTTACCTTTAAGCGCATTAACTGTAAGGTCGTTATCACGGCTATGAATACCGATAACCATACCTTCGTATACTTCAACACCGTGACCGATGAATAAACGGCCGCGCTCTTGTAAGTTAAATAATGCGTTAGTTAGTGCTTTACCTGTTGCATTTGCAATCATTACACCGTTCTTACGAACACCTAGCTCGCCACCTTTGTGCGGACCGTAGTGATCGAACGTGTGGTAAAGTAAACCAGAACCTGATGTTAACGTCATGAACTCAGTTTGGAAACCGATTAAACCACGGCTTGGGATCATAAAGTCCAAACGCATACGGCCTTTACCATCTGGGGCCATATCAGTAAGCTCACCTTTACGAAGACCAATTTGTTCCATGATAGAACCCTGATGCTCTTCTTGACAGTCAATTGTTAGTGTTTCATACGGTTCTTCTAACACACCATCAACAGTACGTAAGATAACTTCTGGACGAGATACCGCTAACTCGTAACCTTCACGACGCATGTTCTCGATTAAGATACCTAAGTGTAATTCACCACGACCCGATACACGGAAGCTATCTGGGTTATCAGTGTCTGCAACGCGAAGTGCAACGTTGTGTACTAGCTCTTTGTCTAAACGCTCACGGATATTACGTGATGTTACAAACTTACCTTCTTTACCACAGAAAGGTGAGTTATTTACAGAGAACGTCATCGTTACTGTTGGCTCATCAACACTTAGTGGAGGTAATGCTTCAACGTTGTTAGGACAACAAAGCGTATCTGAAATCTTAAGCTCGCCAAGACCCGTTACCGTTACGATGTTACCAGCGTAAGCTTTGTCAGTGTCAATACGCTCAAGACCTAAGTAGCTTTGTACTGAACCAATTTTACCGTTACGTTTAGACCCGTCAGCGCTAATAACCGTAACTTGTTGGTTAGGTACAACTGAACCGCGTTTGATACGACCAATGCCAATTACACCTTTATAAGAGTTGTAATCAAGCTGTGAGATCTGCATTTGGAAGTCACCTTCAGGATCTGCATCCGGTGGTGATACTTCGTCAACGATCATCTTGAACATAGGTTCCATGTTATCAGATGCTTCGTCTAAATCTAATGTAGCCCAACCATTGATTGCTGATGCGTAGATTACTTTAAAGTCTAACTGTTCATCAGTTGCGCCTAGGTTATCGAATAAATCAAAGATTTGATCCATAACCCAATCAGGGCGAGCACCTGGCTTATCAATTTTATTGATAACAACGATTGGCTTTAAGCCTTGCGCGAATGCCTTTTGCGTTACGAAACGCGTTTGTGGCATTGGACCTTCCTGAGCATCAACAAGTAGTAATACTGAGTCAGCCATCGAAAGTACGCGTTCAACTTCACCACCGAAGTCGGCGTGTCCAGGAGTATCTACGATATTGATATGGTAATCATTCCATGAGATAGCGGTGTTTTTCGCTAAAATGGTAATACCACGTTCTTTTTCAATGTCGTTTGAATCCATCACGCGCTCTTCATTACCGCCGCGTGTTTCTAATGTACCTGATTGCTCAAGTAGTTTATCAACCAGTGTTGTTTTACCGTGGTCAACGTGGGCGATAATTGCTATATTTCTTAACTTTTCGATGCTCATATATTCACTCAGAGAAATTGAATCTCATTGATCCTGCAGGGGCTATACGTTCTCACCTGCGCTTTCACGAGATGTCCCAGCATAGGATTTAAAAGGGCGCATATTATCCCCTATAAATGGAATGGATGAAAGTTTATCCAAAATAAAATTTCAAACTTTCTCAATAAAATAATTAACCCATTGTTTTAAAATAATTAATTATGATAATTAATTTTTAGATATTTATATAAAAAGATGGTTTTGGGTTAATTTAAAGCGACTTTACTGCGTATTTTGCATTTTCTTTGTGCTAGTCTAAGGTGATTAATTTACAAGCAATTATTGCTTTGTAAATATTGCACCATTTTGGAAAAATTACGCACTAAGATGGTGCTTAATCTATATCGCCTTTATTTTATTTATATTTTTTTACATAAAAAACAAATAATTATAATAGTGGCACAAAATCAGCTTATAAGTATTCAACGTATCTAAGCAGCAATAATAAAACCCAATAGTTGGAGGACACATGTCACAATCGGTTTTAGATTTTATTAAAGAAAATGACGTTAAGTTCATTGATTTACGCTTTACTGACACAAAAGGTAAAGAGCAACATGTTTCTATTCCTCATCATCAAGTTGATGAAGACTTTTTTGAAGATGGAAAGATGTTTGACGGTTCTTCAATTGCTGGCTGGAAAGGCATCAACGAATCAGACATGGTGTTACTACCAGATGCAGATTCAATTAAACTTGACCCTTTCACAGAAGAAACAACACTAATCGTTCGTTGTGACGTGGTTGAACCTTCTACATTACAAGGTTACGAACGCGACCCTCGCTCAGTTGCTAAGCGCGCTGAAGAGTACATGCGCTCTACGGGTATTGCTGACACTGTTTTATTTGGCCCAGAACCAGAGTTTTTCGTATTTGACGACGTTAAATACAAATCTGACATGTCTGGTTCAATGTACAAAATTGATTCTAAGCAAGCAGCTTGGAACTCAGATAAAGAATATGCAGATGGCAATACAGGCCATCGCCCAGGTGTTAAAGGCGGTTACTTCCCAGTTGCACCTGTTGATGATTTCCAAGATTGGCGTTCTGCAACGTGCCTAGTTTTAGAAGAAATGGGTCAAGTTGTTGAAGCGCATCACCACGAAGTGGCGACTGCCGGTCAAAACGAAATTGCAACGCGTTTTAACACTATGGTGTTAAAGGCCGATGAAATCCAAGAAATGAAATATGTTATCCACAACATGGCTCACCTTTACGGTAAAACGGCAACGTTTATGCCTAAGCCGGTTGTTGGTGATAACGGTTCTGGTATGCACTGTCACCAGTCTTTAGCAAAAGATGGCGTAAACTTATTCGCAGGTGATAAATACGGCGGCCTTTCTGAAGATGCACTTTACTACATTGGCGGTATTATCAAACATGCTAAAGCGATCAACGCTTTTGCTAACGCGTCAACTAACTCGTACAAACGTTTAGTACCTGGTTTTGAAGCACCGGTAATGCTTGCATACTCGGCTCGTAACCGTTCGGCATCAATCCGTATTCCAGTGGTTCCATCTGCAAAAGGTCGTCGTATCGAAGTACGCTTCCCAGATCCAACAGCTAACCCATACCTTGCTTTCTCTGCAATGCTTATGGCTGGCCTTGACGGAATTAAAAACAAGATCCACCCTGGCGATGCTATGGACAAGGACTTATACGACTTACCAGCTGAAGAAGCGGCAGAAATTCCAACAGTAGCCTCATCATTAGATGAAGCATTAGCTGCGCTTGATTCAGACCGTGAATTCTTAAACCAAGGTGGTGTATTCACCAATGACCTAATCGATGCTTACATCGCACTTAAGTCAAAAGAAGTTGAAAAACTTAACATGACAACTCACCCAGTTGAGTTTGAAATGTACTACAGCTGTTAATTTATTAACCGATAAATAATGTGTGTTTTAAGCCCGCTTTGCGGGCTTTTTTTATGGTAAATTTAACGGTTCTACACTAAAGTGAAGTTAGTTTAAACAATGCAGGATAGCTGGATGGTAGGTAAGATTTTGTTGCTATTAATAGCTTTAATGTTAAGCCTTAATAGCCATGCGAGCGATAAAAAAATTTACGCATGGAAAGACAAAAATGGGGTGTTGGTTTTTTCAGATACTCCTCAGCCAGGCGCTAAAGAGGTTAAACTCACGAGCCAACATCTCAGCATGCCCGCTACAAACACCGATATTCTTGATACTGCTCCTACTAAAACAGCAGTAAAGTTTAGTATTAGTATTTCATCGCCTGAACCACACCAAACTATCAGGGAAAACACGGGCTCTGTGTATGTCTCTACCCGTATTGCCCCTCGATTTGAAGCTGGATTTACCATTGGTTTATTTTTAGATGGCGTTGCCATTGGTGCACCGAGCGATACGACAACACTGGCGTTAAGAGATGTGGAGCGAGGCCAACACACACTGCAAGTTAAACTTTATAATAAACAAAATCAGGTAATTGCAACCAGTCCTGAAAGTGTATTTTTTATGCACCGTAAAGGCCTTAACATAGGTCGATAATTACAATTAAGTACGCGTGTTTAGCGTATATTTTCTAAAAACCTTGCCTACCTTCCCAGGCGCACTAAAATGGTGCAATGATGATTAATAAAACACATTTTAGCCCAGAGCTACTGAATATAATTTGGCAAAACCAAACCACTGCCCTGATGTTACTTGATGAAAGCTTTCAGCTTATTTACGCTAACACCAGTGCCAGTGAATTACTTGGCTTAGGCGAAAAACGTTTGCTAGGACAAGCATTCGACGATTTATTTAACTACCATTCTATCGACTTAAAACGCATTGCACAGTACTCGTTAGTTGATGGTGTAGACTGCCACCAGCACAGGGCTGACGTGGTGTTTATCGATTCTCGCCATGCAAAATTAGCGGTGAGTACTCGGCGAATAAAACATAACGACACCTATTATATTTTATTTGAATGTCGACAAACCGATGACGAAATAAAACATGACCAAGTCTCAAATCAAATGCATCAATACCAAGCTGCACGTAACTTAATTCGCGGTTTAGCCCATGAAATTAAAAACCCGCTGGGTGGAATTCGCGGGGCGGCGCAATTATTGCAGTATGAGGGTGATCAACAAGAAAGAGATCAATGTGCAGAACTGATAATTGAACAAGCCGATCGGTTGCGTGAATTAGTTGATAGACTCCTTGGGCCTAACCAACTACCGCAAAAATCGTATGGCAATATACATCAAACATTAGAGTCGGTTGTTAAACTCAGTACGTTAGATAACAACCGCGATATTCGGTTAGTTAAAGACTACGACCCGAGTATTCCTGATGTCTATATTGATCAGAGCAAGGTTCAACAAGTGGTGCTTAATATTGTGCGTAATGCGCAACAGGCATTGGTGGATGGTGGCGAAATAAAAATAAAAACACGGATTAATTATCAGCATCGTCGTCCGGGAAAAGCCCCTAAAAAGGCATTGCTTATTCAAGTAATGGATAACGGCCCAGGTATTGATGCTAATTTACGCGACACCTTATTTTACCCTATGACCACTAATAAAGAAGGTGGCTCGGGACTTGGATTATCTATAGCGCAAACCTTGATTGATCAACATGATGGCTATATCGAATGCGATAGTTGGCCAGGACATACTGAATTTAATATTTATCTGCCATTTACAGATTAATACTTTGGAGTTTGCATGAAAACAGCTTGGCTTGTAGATGATGATGCCTCAATTCGCTTTGTACTAGAAAAAGCACTGACTCGCGCAGGGTTTGAAGTAGAAAGCTTTGCAGATGCGCAAAACGTTCTTAATGCACTAAAATTTAGTCAACCCAGTGTGTTAATTTCAGATGTAAGAATGCCGGGGATGGACGGGATGGCGTTACTTGAGCTGATAGCTGAGCAAACCCCTGGCCTACCCGTTATTATTATGACCGCACACTCTGATTTAGACTCAGCGGTTAATGCTTTTCAAAAAGGTGCGTTTGAGTACTTAGCTAAACCGTTTGATTTAAATGAAGCCGTTGCGCTAGTGGAAAGCGCCTATCGTGCTAATTCGACCAAAAAAACCAAACGAAAAACCGCCCCGCCAAAAAGTGCCCATATTATTGGCGAAGCCCCTGCTATGCAGGAAGTGTTTCGTGCCATAGGTAAGCTGTCAGCATCAAGTATGAGCGTACTCATCAACGGTGAGTCAGGAACCGGTAAAGAGTTGGTTGCCAGCGCCCTGCACAATCATAGCCCGCGTAAAGAAAACCAATTTATTGCTCTTAATATGGCCGCTATTCCTAAAGAGTTAGTTGAGTCTGAATTATTTGGCCATGAAAAAGGCGCTTTTACGGGGGCCGATAGCGTGCGTAAAGGGCGCTTTGAACAAGCCAATGGCGGTACCTTATTTTTGGATGAAATAGGTGATATGCCGCTTGATGTACAAACCCGCTTATTACGCGTATTAGCCGATGGCGAGTTTTATCGCGTTGGTGGCCATCAAAGTATAAAAGTGGATGTGCGCATTATTGCCGCCACTCACCAAAATTTAGAAGAGTTGGTAAAACAAGGTAAATTTAGAGATGACTTATTTCATCGTTTAAACGTGGTTCGCTTACGCTTGCCGGCTCTACGCGAGCGCCCCGAAGACATAGAACGCTTAGCGCTACACTTTTTACATAAAAGTGCAAAAGACCTGCAAGTAGATAGTAAAGTACTTAGCCCTAAAGCGATTAAACAACTGTGTTTATTTAATTGGCCAGGAAATGTTCGCCAGCTTGAAAACACCTGTCGATGGTTAACCGTAATGGCACCTGGAGAGCTGATTGGTGAGCAAGATTTACCCCCTGAAATTATTGATAATGCAGCCGCAACCCAAGAAGGCGATTGGCTAGATTCATTTCAGCAATGGCTTAATCAAGAGTTTAAACAAGGTAAAGAAAATATTTGGCCGGATATTCAAGCCCAGCTGGAAACCCGCTTAATAAAAACAGCACTCGCTAATTGTTCAGGCCATAAGCAAGAAGCCGCGGTAAAAATTGGTTGGGGTCGCAATACGTTGACCCGTAAATTAAAAGAGCGCAATATTAGCTGATATTTTATAAGGCTAGCGCCCTAGGTTATTGATGAAGTTAATTGAAAACATCCCTTTGTTTAAGCAAATGGAAATTATAAATCGCTTAGAATTCTTTAAAGAATTCACGCTTAATGAACGTCAAATTCTTTTAGAGTCATTTGGATTATTATACTTAGTAAGTAAAAATCAGTTTTTATTTAAAGAGTTTGATAATGACAAGCGACTGTTTATTGTCCTCAGTGGCTCCTTGATGGTGTTTAAGCATAATCACCTTCTAGAGCTAGGCAGCATAGAACCTGGTGAATTTATTGGTGAAGGCGCGTTTATTAATAACCGAGAGCGCAGCATTAATGCACGCGCCAAAGAAAATGCCATCGTACTGGCTATTACTGCCGATGCCCTTACCCGCCTACCTAATGTTATACGCGAAAAAATTAAAGACCGTATTATTGAAGGAATGAGCCTGCGCATAGCTAAACTAAGCGAACATATAGAAACCCACGGTTAAATCAGTCCATATAAACAATTTGTAGTGAGCAATCAAGCCAACCTGGGGTGTTAACGCTTGCGGTATATGTGTAGGTATCTGACGGCTTGGCGCCAAAGGGGGTATTTACAAGCGGCTGCGAATGACTGTATGTTTGCGAATAGTCTTTAAAATAAACAACAACATAACCATATAAATATTCCCAGTTTAACCTCACGATTGCGCCACTTGGTAATGTAAACTCAACAGCTTCATTTGCAAATTTGACTGCTAAATCATTGTATTTATCTTCGCTGCAATGAGTTGTTCTCAGCTGTTTAGGCATAACAAAATTTCTATTGGCATCAGCATTTTTTAAATAAAAGCCTATATTGCCATCACCATAAAAATGATTTGAACGACTTGTATAATTAACTTGTGGCGCGTACCCTAGCTCTTGCATTATAGCTGCAAGTTGCTCCGTCTCTTTGGGGTAAATTTTATCGCTTGAGAGTAGTAATGTGGCCTCACCAAAATCTGATGGGATTGCTAGTTCTACATATTCATAGGGAAGAGTTTGTGCATTTAGTGCAGCATCTAGCTGGTTGCGCTGTTCACCTTGCAAGTTTTCAATAAAAACATAAACAGTAGGTCGCTGGCACGCAGCTAATAAAAACACCAATACACATATTAAAATTCCATTTTTCATTATCACCCCCAATCGATTACAAACGTAGTCTATAAGGGGTGATTTAAAATGGCAATTTAATTTATTTGGTTATTTAACCATGCATCAACACTCTGGCGATTATAAAGTACTTCATTAAATAAACGATGTCGTTCAAATACCAGCTCGCTTTGTTTGGTTTTAAGCCCGCTGACTAACTGACTATGGGTGTCATTAAACTTGGAGATAACTGAAAAACCACGTTCAGTGTCTTCTTGTACCTGCTGAGCCAAATGCTTTCTAACATCATCAGCAGTTAACATATCTGAATTGTCTAAGCCCATTAGCTCTTTTTTCATCGCTAATCTTATGCCCATGTTTTACTCCACTGTTTATATTCAATCTCTTTTTACGACAGATATTGGCAATAAGCGCGCCAATGTGTAATTTTTTTCACGCGAAGTGTAGTCTTGAATTACTTCAGTTTTTTAAAGACAAATGAAAGAGGTAAAAAGTTTCATAAAAAATGCACAATCATCGCATCTAACAAACGCACTTTGGTGCAAAATAACCAGCTAGCCTTTATACTACAGCTAATGCCACCCCCACAGAGAAACATGATGAACGAAGAATATATAGAAATTGAATTAGAAGAAGAGCCTATAGAGCTTTGTAAATTATTAAAAGTATTAGATCTAGTTGAAGGTGGTGGCCAAGCAAAAAATCTAATTAGCGGTGGCTATGTGGGTGTTAACCATGAAATTTGTACAATTAAACGGAAAAAATTATACAGTGGCGATGTTCTTACATTTGATGGCGAGTTGTTCCAACTGACGCTAAGTGAAGATGCCACTCCTGCAGAGCGTCCTGTTATTGATGAAACAGTTACAGCAGAAAAAGCCGCGCCAGTAGCAACAACAGAGCCGGCTAAAAATAAGCGCAAACGTACTAAAAAACCTAAAGTGGATGAAAAAACGGGTCGTCGTCCTATTTCGTTTGGCTAACATTCGCTTACGTCATATGTATTATTAAAAGCCAGTTTGCATCACTGGCTTTTTTATTCTTTAATAGAATACCAATAATAAAAAATCGATGCTTACATGTCAGAAAACACTGCAAACCGCTGGATAAAACCCGTACTCATCACCGCCCTGTTATGGAATATATTAGGTGTTTTTGCATTTATCATGCAGCTATTATTAACACCCGAAATGGTAAGTAAACTCCCACAAGAACAACAACTTGCTTATAACAGCCAACCTCTATGGGCTACTTTAGCGTTTGCTATTGCAGTATTTGGCGGCGCATTAGGGTGCGTACTTTTATTATTCAAAAAGTCACTAGCCGCATTAACATTAATAATCTCTTTGGCAGCGGTTTTAGCTCAGCAATACTATAATTTTATAATTATTAATAGCATCAGCTTGTTTGGCGTTAGCGCTATTTTTATGCCTATTGCAGTGACCTTAATTGCGATTGCATTGGTGTATTTAAGTTTCCACTTAAAACAACTGGACTACTTTAAATAACACTTTTTTGAGTTTAGTTTTGTGGCCAATTATTACTCAGAGCATCCCTTGAATTTTAACTTTTGGCCTTCATCTCTATTTATATAACAGTCAAAAAAATTACACTGCATGGTATTTTTTTATCATGGTACACAGTTTGCAAACTACTACAGAGGTCACTTTTTCAAGAATATCAATCTAATTTATTGAAGGGACAAATAATGAAAAATAGTTTCGACACCCAACAACAGCTTACTATCAATGGCGAGCAATATCATATTAACTCGCTCATGGGACTTGGCGATAAAGCCAAACGCCTGCCTTTTTCGTTAAAAATATTACTAGAAAATTTATTGCGTAATGAAGATGGTGTGAATATTAAAGAGCAAGATATTCAGGCACTACTAGATTGGGATCCAAAGGCTAAGCCCTCGGCCGAAGTAGCCTTCACCCCTGCCCGCGTAGTAATGCAAGATTTTACCGGTGTCCCTGCTATTGTTGACTTAGCCGCCATGCGTGATGCGATGGAAAAACTTGGTGGCGATCCTGCAAAAATAAATCCGCTTTCTCCGGCTGAACTGGTGATCGATCACTCAGTACAAGTGGATGGTTACGGTAAAGATGGCTCATTCGACTTAAATTCAAAACTAGAATATGAACGTAATAAAGAGCGCTACGAGTTTTTACGTTGGGGTCAAACTGCATTTGATAATTTAAAAGTGGTGCCACCAGCCACAGGTATTGTCCATCAAGTAAATTTAGAGTATTTAGCCCGCGTAGTATTCAATGATACAAAAAACGGTAAATCGTTAGCCTATCCAGATACACTGGTTGGTACTGATTCTCACACAACCATGATCAACGGCCTAGGCGTACTCGGTTGGGGTGTAGGCGGTATTGAAGCCGAAGCCGCAATGCTTGGCCAACCTATTAGCCTACTTATTCCTCAGGTCGTTGGCGTTAAATTAAATGGCCGCTTACCTGAGGGCACTACAGCAACAGATTTAGTATTAACTGTTACTGAAATGCTACGAAATCATGGTGTGGTAGGTAAGTTTGTTGAGTTTTATGGTGACGGGCTTGCCGACTTACCACTGGCCGACAGAGCGACTATTGCCAACATGGCACCGGAATATGGCGCAACCTGTGGTATTTTCCCTATTGATGATGAAACGATTAATTACTTACGCTTAACTAATCGTGATGAAAAGCAGCTTAAACTGATTGAAGATTACGCAAAACATCAAGGTTTATGGCGTAATGATGGCGATGAAGCACATTATACCGATAAGCTAGAACTAAATTTAGATGATGTAGTACCAAGTCTTGCTGGCCCGAAACGTCCACAAGACAGAATCACACTGGATAAAGCCGGTGATGTTATTGGTCAACACTTAAAAGACTTCCAAGACGAGCGTATGGCACGTCGAGATAAAAGCGATGAAGAGCAAGCGCGTATTGAAAGTGAAGGCCCTACTACCAATCCTGACGAACCCACTGATGAAGCGCAGTTTATGGGCGCAGCAAAAGTTAACTTTAATGGCCAAGAGTTTGAATTAAACGATG
The DNA here is from genome assembly GCF_002310795.1 of Pseudoalteromonas issachenkonii. Taxonomy (NCBI): domain Bacteria; kingdom Pseudomonadati; phylum Pseudomonadota; class Gammaproteobacteria; order Alteromonadales; family Pseudoalteromonadaceae; genus Pseudoalteromonas; species Pseudoalteromonas issachenkonii. The sequence goes on along the minus strand of NZ_CP011030.1, from coordinate 181,704 downwards.
GCGCCTGCGTCATTGCTGCAATCACAAGCTGTACTAATACCTCTAATCCAAGCGTAATTTTAGCGGCAGGATTAGTGGCTCAAAAAGCACGTCAATTAGGTATTAATGTAAAACCTTGGGTTAAAACGTCTTTAGCACCAGGTTCGCAGGTGGTTACCGATTACCTTGAAAAAGCAGGGTTAATGGATGATCTTGATGCGCTTGGTTTTAACTTAGTTGGTTATGGCTGTACCACCTGTATCGGTAACTCAGGCCCATTAGCGGATGAAATTTCAGAAGCTATTCAAAAACATAAACTAATTGTAAGCTCTATTTTGTCGGGTAACCGTAACTTTGAAGGGCGTATTCACCAAGACGTTAAAATGAACTTCCTCGCGTCGCCACCACTTGTAGTAGCTTATGCTATAGCAGGTAGAACCGATATTGATGTATACAACGAACCACTTGCGCAAGATAAGCATGGTAACGATATATACCTTAAAAATATTTGGCCAAGCGTTAAAGAAGTGAGTGAGCTTGTAAAAAATACGGTAACTAAAGAAATGTTCGAAAAAAGCTACGCCAATGTTTACGATGGCGACAGTCGCTGGCAAAAAATTCAAATACCTGATGGTAAGCTTTACGATTGGGATGCTGCCTCGACTTATATCAAAAAAGCGCCATTCTTTGATGGTATGAGTGTTGAACCGCCGGGGATCCCAAAAATAGAAGGTGCGCGCTGTCTAGCTAAACTAGGCGATTCAGTGACGACCGATCATATTTCACCAGCAGGTGCGATTAAAGCGGAGGCACCCGCAGGACTTTATCTACAAGAAAATGGGGTAGAAAAAGCACAGTTTAATTCTTATGGTTCTCGCCGTGGTAATCACGAAGTGATGATGCGTGGTACATTTGCTAATGTGCGCCTTAAAAACTTACTCGCCCCCGGTACTGAGGGCGGTGTCACTCGCACTCAACCTGACGATAAGCTAGAGAGTATTTATGATGCGGCAATGGCATATCAAGAGAGTGGAACACCATTAGTGGTTCTAGCAGGTAAAGAATATGGTACCGGCTCCTCACGAGATTGGGCTGCAAAAGGCTCATTACTACTCGGTATTAAAGCTGTGATAGCACAAAGCTATGAGCGTATTCACCGCTCGAACCTGATTGGTATGGGCGTATTACCTTTACAATTTAAAGAGGGTGAAAGCCATGAGTCATTGGGCTTAACGGGGCAAGAACAATTTGATATTCAAGGTTTATACGACAAAACCGACGAAGTCAGTGTCATTGCCACTAACAGTGAAGGTAAACAAGTTAGTTTTAGTGCCGATGTGCGTATTGATACTCCTAAAGAGTGGGATTACTACAAACATGGCGGGATTTTACAGTACGTATTACGCAATATGCTCGACTAACTAGCCATTAAACAGTAGTAGCTTAAAAGCCCAGCTCAGCAATGAGCTGGGCTTTTTTACATTCGCTATAGAGTAAATATTGATACACCCTTGCGCTAAATCAATGTTGCTCTATCAAGATACCATACACTAAGAAGACACGCTGCGCAGAGGTCGCCATGTCTTCAATAGTAATGATAAGACTACTTAAAACATCTATTTTGCTTGGGTTATGCCTGATTGTGACAGGCCATATATTAATTGTATCGAGCTACTTTACCAGCCAGTACGGTATTAAAGGCATTATTACTGCAGCAGCGTGCATTGCAATTGGTGTGTTTTTATCACTGCCAACTAAAATTTATTTAACCATATTATTAATGGAAGCAGAAAAGCGCTACTTGAAATCGCAGTAACCGTCTAGGGCTAAAAGCCGCTGAAACTTTCGACTTCTTTACTGCGTTGCTCAATTCTCTTTTTGGCTTTTTCAGCATCTTCAAACAACTTATTGATTGACTCACTGTTGTATATTTCAGGCGCTCGCTGAGGAAAAGGTTTTGCCGCAGATTTAGCACTGCCACTTAATATAGCCGTATCTTCGGCTACCACAACATTAATATCTGCGGGATCAAGATGCACTTCAATACTCTTGCCATTTTTATTTGGCACATCGGAGAAATGCCACTGCCCTTGCTCATCTTGCCACTTATAAATTTTACTTTGAGAGTCAGATGCTAACGGTGACGATGTGATTTTATCTCCTACTTTTTTAAGCTCAAGTGTGAGCTGTTCGAATGTATTAGATGAAAGCGCTACCACTTTATCTTTAATAGAAAAAGATTCATTTTTAATCAATGAGCTGGTGAGCCAAGGTTGCCCATTTGGCTTTTTAAGATAAAACAAAGAGATAAGAGCAATGACCATTACTGATATTGCTAAGTAGGTAAAGTATTTCATAGCGTTCCTGCTGTAAATTTAATCCTTTATTATCATTAATATAATAAAAAAACAGCAGTCAGGCAATTATTTTCCACAAAATAAAAACGCAGCTTTAGCTGCGTTTTTAAATTTATAGCTTTGAATAATAAGGTAATTAAATTCCATCACCATCAATATGCAAGCCACACTCACGGTTCAGCCCAAAAAAGCGGGTTTCTTCTTCGCTCATTCCTGGCTCTAATTTACGCGTAGTGTGTACATCACCCATAGACACATAACCTTGCTCCCATAATGGGTGGTATGGCAGATCATGTTTAGTGAGGTATTGGTACACATCACGATTATTCCACTCAATAATAGGGTACACTTTTACTGTACCCCGGCTTATTTCTAAAACTTGTTTTTCAGCACGGCTCGACGATTGATCTCGACGCAAGCCACTAAACCAAGTGCTCGCGTTAAGCTCTTTTAAAGCACGCGTCATTGGCTCTACTTTATTGAGCTGGTTGTATTGCTTAATACCTTCTTCACCAAGCTCCCATAGTTTTCCAAATTTAGCCTCTTGCCATGCAGGGCTCAACTGCGCTTTATACACTTTTAAATTAAGTGATAAACGCTCGCTCATCTGATCGATAAACTGATAGGTTTCTGGAAATAGATAACCCGTGTCTGTTAATACAACAGGTATATCGGGGCGCTGTGATGTCATTAAATGCAACATTACCGCTGCTTGAATACCAAAACTCGATGATAAAAACGCGGTGTCAGGCAAGTGCTCTAACGCCCATGCAACGCGCTGCTCAGCACTCATGTTAGCCAGCAAACCGTTCGCATCAGCTAACATAGCCTGTTGGCTTTGCTTATCTAGCTGTAATATGTTTTTAAATTCACTCATGGTCAATTTTAAACCTCACCAGCGCGGTGCGCTGCTTTTAAATTATGCGTAAAAATCGGTAACAGATACTTTTACTTCTGCAACAATACCCTTGCGAATAACAAAATCACCAAAGCATTCGCCTTCATTGCGCTCACTAACCCATTGCCCAATCAGCTTATCAAATGCCTCTAGGTAAACTTCTTCGCCCACATTTTCAAGATAAAGCTTAGGGATACGCGTACCCTCCGTATTCCCGCCAAGGTAAACATTGTACTTACCTGGGCCTTTACCTACTAATCCAGCTTCAGCTAGCATGGCACGACCACAGCCGTTAGGGCAACCAACCACACGCATAATAATGCTGTCATTTGGTACTCCATGCTTAGCCAATAAGCCTTCTATTTTTTCAATTAAACTCGGTAAGTAACGCTCGGCTTCAGCCATCGCTAAAGGACAAGTGGGCAGTGACACACACGCCATTGAGTTTTTACGTTGCTCAGTGTCTTTGTCATCAATCAAACCGTGTTCACGCGCTATTTTTTCAATGATTGCTTTTTGATCCGCAGGCACACCGGCAATAATTAAGTTTTGATTGGCGGTCATGCGAAAATCACCTTGATGAATTTCTGCAATCTTACGACACCCTGTTTTCAGTGGCTTATTGGGGTAATCTAAAATACGACCACTTTGAATAAAGAGCGTTAAGTGATGTTTACCGTCAATGCCTTCAACCCAACCAATACGATCCCCTCGATGAGTAAACTCATAAGGGCGGCTTGGTGCAAAACTCACACCTGCACGTTTTTCAACTTCTGCTTTAAATACATCGGACCCAACACGGTCAAGTGTGTATTTAGTTTTTGCGTTTTTACGGTTAGAACGATTACCCCAATCACGTTGCACAGACACTACGTGCTCAGCAATTTTTAAGGTATCTTCAAGGGCAATAAAACCAAAATCATCGGCTTTTCGTGGATACGTTGCAGTATCACCATGGGTCATGGCAAGGCCACCCCCTACTAGCACGTTAAAACCAACTAATTTACCGTTATCAGCAATCGCCACAAAGTTTAAGTCGTTTGCATGAACATCCACTTCATTATTTGGTGGAATTGTTACTGTGGTTTTAAACTTACGCGGTAAATAAGTTGAGCCTAAAATTGGCTCTTCTGTGGTTTCGCTTTTTTCGCCATTGAGCCAAATCTCTGCATACGCTTTGGTTTTAGGTAATAAGTGTTCAGAAATCTTTGCCGCCCACTCATACGCCTCCTGGTGTAACTCAGACTCAACAGGGTTAGTGGTACAAAGTACATTTCGGTTCACGTCACCGGCGGTTGCAATAGAATCAATACCCACGCTATTAAGTAATTGGTGCATACCTTTAATTTCAGGTTTTAATACACCATGAAACTGAAATGTTTGGCGCGTAGTTAAACGAATACTGCCATAGCTGGTTTTCTCCCCAGCAAACTTATCAATTGCTAACCATTGCTCGGGCTTAATAATGCCGCCAGGCATACGTGCACGCAGCATGACATTATGTAGTGGTTCTAGCTTTTGCTTAGCACGCTCAGGACGAATATCGCGGTCATCTTGCTGGTACATGCCATGAAAACGAATTAACTGGAAATTATCGGCAGTAAAACCACCGGTAATTTCATCTTTTAAATCTTGCGCTATAGTGCCGCGTAAAAAGTTACTTTCTCTTTTTAAACGTTCGTTATCAGAAAGCTTTACGGTTTTATCTTGTTCGCTCATTTTAAATCCTAAATTTGTTACAGTGACGGCTGTTAGCTTTAATAAAATAAACAACGTGCACTTAGTACACGTCTTTCTGATAGCGATTTGCGCTACGCAAATCTTTTAAGTATTGATCGGCTTCTTCATTACTTTTGCCGGTATTTTCTGTGATGATATCAATTAAGGCATTGTGTACATCTTTAGCCATACGGTTTGCATCGCCACACACATAAAAATGAGCACCCGCTTCTAACCAGTCAAATACTTCTTTTGAGTTTTTACGTAACTTATCTTGCACGTAAACTTTTTCTGCTTGATCACGGCTAAACGCCACATCGACTTTACTTAACAAGCCTGATTTTAAGTAACCTTGAATTTCTACTTGGTATAAAAAGTCTTGGGTAAAGTGTGGGTTACCAAAAAACAGCCAGTTTTTACCCGTAGCCTCTCGCGCATCACGCTCTTGTAAAAAGGCACGGAACGGTGCAATACCTGTACCTGGCCCTACCATGATGATCGGTGTGTCATCATTTACTGGTAAGCGGAAGTTGTCGTTATGTTCACTAAATACTTTTACTTTACAGCCTTCTTGCGCACGGCGTGCTAAATAGCCTGAACAGCCACCTAAATGCTCTGTGCCAAACGCTTCAAACTCAACCAATGCAATAGTTAAATGCACTTCGTCCTCAACCTCGCTTTGGCTAGAAGCAATTGAATATAAACGCGCTTGCAATTTACGTAGGCAATCAACCAGTGTTTGCGCCTCTAATTTAGCTGGGTTTTGTGCAACCACATCAAAAATTTGGCGAGGCTCAATGTATTCACGCATTGCGGCTTTATCTTCCACAAGCTTAAGAAGTTCAGGCGTGCCTGTAGCCGTGGCATATTTTTCGACAAAACCAGGGTACGATTGTGTCAGCTCTAGTTTTTCAATTAAGGCATCACGCACGCTGAGTTCTTCATCGCCAAGTTTAACGCGGCTATTTGGATCAATTTGTGTTTGCGTTAGTAGCTCATCTACACGGGCTTCATCATTTAAAAAGTAAATGCCTAATGAGTCACCCGGCGTATAGGTAATGTCAGACCCTTCAAGTGAAATTTCAACATGGCGTACATCTTTGGTTGAGTCACGACCGGTAATTTTTTGCACTAAGCTTAGCTCTGCCGCAAACGGGTTTTGCTTAGTGTATTGGCTAGCCGCTGTCGTGGGCGTGCCAAATGGCATTGATACAACTTGGCCGCCTGTGGCATCTTGCTGAGCTTTTAAATCTGGTTCAAACGCATTTAACGCGCCCTCAATCCAAGTGGCGGCTTCATCATCGTAATCAACGTCTAGGTCGGCACGTTGATACATAACCTCTGCACCGAGTTTAGTTAAACGCTCTTCAAAGTCTTTAGCGGTTTGACAGAAAAATTCATAGCTAGAATCACCTAAACCTAATACCGCGACTTTAACGCCATCAAGCTTTGGCGCTTTTTTGGTAATTAAAAATTCGTACAGTGTTTCGGCATCTTCAGGTGGCTCACCTTCACCATAAGTCGATACAACAACGGTTAAAAACTTTTCTTTTTTCAATGCGGTTGGCTTGTAATCTGACATGCTAACCAGCTTTGCAGCTAACCCACGAGATTCAGCTTGCTCTTTAAGCTTAGTCGCCACCGCTTTAGCGTTACCTGTTTGTGAACCATACAAAATAGTAAGTACTGCTGCCTCAGAGGTTGCTGGTGTACCTGCAATTGGCGCACCTAGCGCTGCTGAATTAGCATTAGCAGCCAAATAGCCGCTAACCCACGCTTGCTGAATTGGATTAAGCTCAGCCACTAAACCTTGTAGCTTTTGTACTTGCTCTTGCGAAAGCGGACTTGCTAGCGCATTGAGTTGACCTAACAACATGAATTTTTCCTCATAACCCTGAACGTTAAACACAATGCTTGTTCACATTGTTTAAAATGAGTGCCACCTCATTCAGAAGGTTCTGTTGAGGTTAATTGAGTATGCAGGATAGCCGTCTAAGCATAGATAAAAAAAGAATAGAATCTGCTTTGATATTCCATTTAGTTATTAATCTCGTTAAAAACCAGTGAAATTAACCTAAAGGGTTTTTATTGCCTTTTATGAAATTCTAATTTAACAATTTTGTAACCTTTATGATCTAATGTATATTGCTTAAAACTATAAAATAGGAACACCTATGTTACACGGCATATATAAAAACAAATTACTTTTGAGCGCGTTGTTATTGAGCTCTTTGCCTGCGATGGCTAATGTGGTTAATGGCAACTTTGAACAATGGACAGGCACCACCCCACAAGCATGGACGGTGATTGATAGCGGTATTAACGTATCTGCCAACAGCGCAGTCGTGAGTACAGGCTTACAAGCAGCAGCGATTAGTGTAAATACTGGCACACAAAGTAACACTGACTTTTTACAGCAAGTCGCGGTGGAAATGGGTGAAACTTATGAATTTTCAGTGGATGTGTATCATACCGAAGGTCATCTTAAGGCCCGTTTGTTCATAGATGGTTATCAAGGCTACTCAAACCCTGCTTTAACAAACCAGTGGCAAACCATAACTTACAGCTATACCGCTGATAGTAGTAAAACGATTGATGTCGGTTTACGCTTTTACGATACAAGCGGCTTTGATGGTAGTGAGTTAGTTTATGTTGATAACTTCTTACCTAATAATGACAGCGGCGGCGGTTATCCAAGCTGCGCAGATAACAGCCTTACTTTTAACCTAACCACAGATAACTATGGCGAAGAAACCAGTTGGCAAATAACACACAACCAAGCTGGTATAGTTGCAAGCGGCAGTGGTTATGCCGCAAATACCCAATACACCGAACAATTATGTTTAACCAATGGCGACTATACATTTACTATTAACGACAGCTACGGCGATGGTATTTGCTGTTCATATGGCAGTGGCAGCTACGCCTTGGATAATGAAGCCACATTGCTTGCCAGTGGATCAAGCTTTCAAGCAAGTGAGTCTACCGCATTCTCATTAGGTGCTACTCAGCCAACACCGACGCCAACCGGCTACTATGTGACAACTCAAGGCTTAACTGGCTACACGCTAAAAACTGAGCTTTATAACATTATTAATAACCATAACGCTCAAGGGTATTCTGCTATTTGGAGTTTTTACGACGCATCAGCACGCGATAAATACTTTGAAAATGATAACAGTATTTTAGATATGTACAGTGAAAAGCCAAATGGAGTTGATAGCTACACTTATACTGCTGTAAGCGATCAGTGTGGCACCTACAATAGCGAAGCCGATTGTTATAACCGCGAACATTCATTTCCTAAAAGCTGGTTTGGCGGCACCATAGAACCAATGAACTCTGATGTTCATCATATTTACGCCACTGACGGCTATGTAAATTCAAAGCGTAGCAACTTCCCGTTCGGTGAAGTGGCCAGCGCTACGTTTACTTCAACCAATGGCAGTCAATTAGGTTCTGCAAGTAGTGCGATTAATTACACTGGTACTGTATTTGAGCCTATTGATGAATTTAAAGGTGACTTTGCTCGTGCTTATTTTTACATGGCTACACGCTACCAAAACGTAATCGGCTCTTGGCAAAATAACACCACGGCTAGTAATGCCGTACTTAACGGCTCTAGTAACCAAGTATTTGAAAGCTGGGTTGTGGCCATGCTGTTAAAATGGCATAACAACGACCCCGTTAGCCAAATGGAATTAGACCGCAATCAAGCAGCGTTTGAATTTCAGGGAAATCGTAACCCGTATATCGACCACCCTGAATTTGTAGAAATGATTTGGTAAAAGGGCTTCGGGCTTCGGGCTTCGGGCTTCGGGCTTCGGGCTTCGGGCTTCGGGCTTCGCAGAAAAGCATATGCCTTTGCACTTGCAAAGGCTTTTCTTACGCCTATTTTATAATAATATTTTATTGCACTTAGGTTCGTAACACTCAACCCAAACTACGGCGCTATAATTTACTTCTGCCAGCTAAAGGCTGAAAGCTTACCGCTAAAAACTGCTCTAAACGTAAAAAGCCCCAGCTAATGCCGGGGCTTTTCATAAAACAGACTTAATTAAAAATTAAGCTTGTTTTGGACGTTCAACAACATCTACCAAAGTCCAAGATTTGTTCTTAGAGATTGGAGCGCATTCACGGATAGTAACTACGTCACCCGCTTTTGCAGTGTTATTTTCGTCATGTACGTGTAACTTAGTCGTACGTTTGATGAATTTCCCATAGATTGGGTGCTTCACGTAACGTGCGATAGCAACAGTGAAAGATTTTTCCATCTTGTCGCTGATTACACGGCCTTGAAGAGTACGAATTTTATCGCTCATTATTGACCTGCCTTCTGGTTAATAATTGTTTTTACACGCGCGATATCGCGACGTACTGTTCTTAGCGTGTGTGTCTGAGCTAACTGACCAGTGCTTGCTTGCATGCGCAGGTTAAACTGCTCACGAAGAAGACCTAGAAGTTCAGCATTTAGCTCTTCTACGCTTTTATCTTTTAGTTCGCTTGCTTTCATCACATTACCGTCCGAGTTACGAAAGTTGTTTTGAATGGCAGTTTACGAGCAGCAAGGTTAAACGCTTCACGAGCAAGCTCTTCTGAAACACCTTCCATTTCGTAAAGTACTTTACCAGGCTGAATTTCAGCAACCCAATATTCAACAGAACCTTTACCTTTACCCATACGAACTTCAAGAGGTTTTTCTGTGATCGGCTTGTCAGGGAAGACACGGATCCAGATTTTACCTTGACGTTTCACGTGACGCGTCATAGCACGACGAGCTGCTTCGATTTGACGAGCAGTCATGCGGCCACGACCAGTAGCTTTCAAACCGAAAGTACCGAAGCTTACTTTGTTACCGTTTTGCGCTAGACCACGGTTGCGGCCTTTATGCATTTTACGGAATTTTGTACGTTTTGGCTGTAACATTACTCGCTACCTCTACTTAGCACTTTTTTTGGCTTTCTTTGGTGCGCGTTTAGCTGGCTTCTCTTGCTCTTGTACTAGTGGTAAACCACCAATAACTTCGCCTTTGAAGATCCAAACTTTAACACCAATGATACCGTAAGTGGTTAAGGCTTCAGAAGTTGCGTAGTCGATATCAGCACGAAGAGTATGTAGAGGTACACGACCTTCACGATACCATTCTGAACGTGCGATTTCTGCGCCGCCAAGACGACCGCTAACTTCAACTTTAATCCCTTTAGAACCGATGCGCATTGCATTTTGTACCGAACGCTTCATAGCGCGACGGAACATAACACGACGCTCTAACTGAGAGGCAATGCCGTCTGCTACTAGTTGTGCATCTAGTTCTGGTTTACGTACTTCAGAAATATTAATCTGAGCAGGTACACCAGCGATTTTAGTTACCGCTTGACGTAATTTTTCTACGTCTTCGCCTTTTTTACCGATAACAACACCCGGACGAGCCGTGTGAATAGTTACTCGGATAGATTTTGCTGGACGCTCAATAACGATTTTAGACACAGAAGCCGCTTTCAATTCCTTAGTAAGGAATGTACGTACTTTGTGATCGCCAAAAAGCTGTGCAGAGAAATCTTTTGAATTCGCGTACCAGGTAGAAACCCAAGGTTTAGATATACCTAGGCGAATACCAGTAGGATGAACTTTTTGTCCCATTACTTATATCTCCTAGCTATCTGAAACCACAACAGTGATGTGGCTTGTACGCTTAAGGATGCGGTCTGCGCGTCCTTTAGCACGTGGCATAATACGTTTCATTGTTGGACCATCGTCCACAAAAATCGTTGTTACACGTAGCTCATCAATGTCAGCACCTTCGTTATGCTCTGCGTTAGCAATAGCAGACTCAAGTACTTTCTTAACTAATACAGCCGCTTTTTTCGGGCTGTACGCCAGGATTTCTAGTGCGCGATCGACAGGTAACCCGCGGATCTGATCTGCAACTAGACGTGCTTTTTGCGCCGAACCAGAGGCGAATTTATGTTTAGCTAATGCTTGCATTTATCTTCCCCTCTTAACGTTTCTTCGCTTTCTTATCCGCAGCATGGCCACGGTAAGTGCGAGTTGGTGCAAATTCACCTAGTTTGTGACCGATCATTTCGTCAGAAACGAAAACTGGTACATGCTGGCGACCATTATGGACAGCAATGGTCAATCCGATCATGTTAGGTATGATCATTGAACGACGGCTCCAAGTTTTAATTGGCTTCTTTTCACCGCTTTCCAAAGCTTTCTCTACCTTCTTCAGCAAGTGTAGGTCTATAAAAGGACCCTTCTTGAGAGAGCGTGGCATGGCTATTCCTCAATATTACTTAGTACGACGACGTACTATAAATTTATCCGTACGCTTGTTCTTACGCGTCTTAGCACCTTTAGTCGGCTTACCCCATGGAGACACAGGATGACGACCACCAGATGTACGACCTTCACCACCACCGTGTGGGTGATCAACCGGGTTCATGGCAACACCACGAACTGTCGGACGAATACCACGCCAGCGATTTGCACCTGCTTTACCAAGTGAACGAAGCATATGCTCAGCATTGCCTACTTCACCTAGTGTCGCACGACAATCAGATTCAACTTTACGAACTTCGCCTGAACGAAGACGTAATGTTACATATTGACCATCACGTGCAAGGATTTGAACGTATGCACCAGCAGAACGTGCAATTTGAGCACCTTTACCTGGTTTAAGTTCTACGTTGTGAACAGTCGAACCTACAGGCATATTACGCATTGGTAATGCATTACCAGGTTTGATTGGTGCATCAACACCAGACTGGATTGCATCGCCAGCTTTTAAGCCTTTTGGTGCGATAATGTAACGACGCTCACCGTCTGCATATAATACAAGAGCGATGTTTGCGCTACGATTTGGATCATATTCTAAACGCTCAACAGTGGCTGGAATGCCATCTTTAGTACGTTTAAAATCGATTAAACGGTAATGCTGCTTATGACCACCACCGATATGACGAACCGTAATACGACCATTGTTATTACGACCACCTGATTTAGAGTTTTTCTCTAATAGTGGTGCGTAAGGTTTACCCTTATGTAAATCTGGGTTAACCACTTTAACTAGGTGACGACGACCCGCAGAAGTTGGCTTACACTTTTGAAGTGCCATAATTCTAACTCCCCTTATTACTCGGCGCCGCCGACAAAGTCCAGCTCGCTACCTTCTTTAAGAGTAACGTAAGCTTTCTTCCAGTCGCTACGACGACCGAAACGCATGCCAGTACGTTTTGTTTTACCCTTAACGTTAAGTGTGCGAACACCAGTTACTTCTACTTCAAAAAGCTTCTCAACTGCCGCTTTAACTTCAGCTTTAGTTGCGTCATTTGCTACTTTGAAAACAATCGTGTTGTTTTCTTCAGCAGCGATTGTGCTTTTTTCAGAGATGTGTGGAGCAAGGATCACTTTTAAAAGACGTTCTTCACGGATCATGCTAGCGCCTCCTCAAGTTGCTTAACAGCAGCAGCTGTAATTAGTACCTTGTCGAAAGCAATTAAGCTTACAGGATCGATACCAGCTACATCACGTGTGTCAACCTTGTACAGGTTACGTGCCGATAAGAAAAGATTTTCATCTACTTCTTCAGTCACGATAAGAACATCTTTAAGCTCAAGTTCTTTAAGCTTAGCAACTAGTTCTTTAGTTTTTGGTGCTTCAAGACCAAAACTTTCAACAACGATTAAACGCTCTTGACGAACTAATTCAGATAAGATGCTTTTGATCGCACCGCGGTACATTTTACGGTTTACTTTTTGGCTGTGGTCTTGTGGTTTAGCTGCGAAGCTAACGCCACCTGAACGCCAAATTGGACTACGGATTGTACCAGCACGTGCACGGCCAGTACCTTTTTGAGCCCATGGTTTTTTACCACCACCGCTTACTTCAGAACGTGTCTTCTGAGCACGAGTACCTTGACGAGCACCTGCTGCGTATGCAACAACTACTTGGTGTACTAATGCTTCGTTAAACTCACGTCCAAAAGTAGCTTCAGAAACTTCAAGAGCGCCAGAAGCGTCTTTAATTGCTAATTCCATCACTAAATCTCCAGGACTTATGCTTTAACAGCTGGTTTAACGATAACGTCACCGCCGATAGCGCCAGGTACTGCACCTTTAACTAAAAGCAGGTTACGCTCAGCGTCAACGCGAACTAGTTCAAGGTTCTGAGTTGTTACTTGCTCATTACCCATTTGACCGGCCATTTTCTTACCTTTAAACACCTTACCAGGTGATTGGTTTTGACCGATTGAACCAGGAGCACGGTGAGATAGAGAGTTACCATGTGTAGCGTCTTGCATGCTGAAATTCCAGCGCTTAACACCACCTTGGAAACCTTTACCTTTAGAAGTACCGGTTACGTCAACTTTGTTGATTTCGTTGAATAATTCAACCGTAAGCTCTGCGCCTACTTCAAAATCGCCTTCACCACCATTTAGGCGGAATTCCCACAGACCGCGACCCGCTTCAACACCAGCTTTAGCGAAGTGACCCGCTGTTGCTTTGTTTACACGGCTTGCTTTTTTAGTGCCTGCGGTTACTTGAAGCGCGTTATAACCGTCTGTTGCGTCAGATTTGATCTGAGCAATGCGGTTAGGAGTCGCTTCAATAACTGTCACAGGGATAGATACACCATCTTCAGTGAAGATACGTGTCATACCCACTTTACGACCGACTAGACCTAATGCCATTTTCCTAAAACCTCTCTAATCTTCCGATTAACCCAGGCTGATTTGAACATCAACACCAGCAGCAAGGTCTAAACGCATAAGTGCGTCTACAGTCTTGTCAGTTGGTTCTACGATGTCGATCAGACGTTTATGGGTGCGGATCTCGTACTGATCACGCGCGTCTTTATTAACGTGCGGTGATGTAAGTACAGTAAAACGTTCAAAGCGTGTAGGTAGTGGAATTGGACCACGTACTTGTGCGCCAGTGCGTTTCGCAGTTTCCACGATTTCCGCCGTTGATTGGTCAATCAAACGGTGGTCAAAAGCTTTTAGGCGAATACGAATGCGTTGATTTGACATTCTTAAACCTCAATATAAAGAGCATTTAAAGAGCATAAAAAAACGACCGAAACAATCTTAATAATTAAGATGCCGGTTGTTAGATTATATCTACGTTGAGTTCCAAATCGGAACTCCTGTTTATTAGCTTGAAATCCAAGCTTAATTTATTCTTTCTTGTTCCCGAGGGAATTTTGAAAGCCTGCGTATTATAATGATGCTGGTGATAAATGCAACAACTATTTAGACATAATTGCTTTGCAATTGTCGTTTAAAAAATAGCTAAGTTTATTAATAGTGAACGTAATGGAAGTGATGATGTCACTATAATGTCATAGCTTGTCGATTAATCTGCAGAGGATCTTTGCGATAATATGTTATCCTATGCGCTAATTTTGCTGTTATATACCCATATTGGTTTGGGTAACTACTCTCTTATGGTGAGTCAATGCGTATTTTAAATTATGGTTTAAATCTTATCTCTGGTGGTATTAGCCGTTTGTTTGTTAAAAGCAAAGTACTGCCTGAAAAGCCGTTAGAGCAATTTGAGTTAAACCCTAAAAACCCGACCTTTTATATAGTGCGTTTAAATTCACGCTTTGATTTAGCGGCACTCGCGCGTGTATGTAAACGAAATGGTTTACCCGACCCAACCGAGCAGCAAGTGTTAGGTGACCAAGCGTTAGATCGTTTTATTGGCATTAAAAACCCACCACCGTTATTTGGCAATAAAGAAAAGCCTACCAACGCATTAGATCAGGGCAAGCAAATCATTGAGCACTTATTAAATAGTGGCCAAAAAAATGTGCAGGTTGTGCCTGTGACTATTTTATGGGGCAGAGCACCGGGTAAAGAGAAGCCAGGACTGAGTACTTTACTTTCGCACTCACTTACGCCCAGCTGGTTTAGAAAAATATTTGTTGTACTTTTTTCAGGTAGAGACAACTTTATTCGTTTTAGCCAACCACTCGATTTATCACTATTGGTGAACGAAAAAGCCGATGTAAATGAGCTTCCGCATAAACTACTTCGCGTAGCTAGAGTACACTTTAAGCGCCAGAAGCTGGCTGCCACAGGGCCTAAAATCCCATCTCGAGATCAATTATTTAGCTCACTACTGGCATCCCCAACGATAAAAAAAGCGATTCAAACTGAAGCGTCTGAAAAAAATATTAGCCAAGCCCAAGCGCGACAAAACGCATTAAAGCTTCTTGATGAAATTGCTGCTAATTACAGCGACGCCACCATTCGCGTTGCCGATCGCATATTAACCTGGCTTTGGAACAAGCTGTATAATGGGATTGATATAAAGTACACCGAGCAAATCCATGACCTAACCAACAAAGGTCATGAAATAATCTACATGCCGTGTCATCGTAGTCATATGGATTACTTGCTACTGACCTACTCTATTTACCATCAAGGGCTTGTTCCACCGCATATTGCAGCGGGTATTAACTTAAACTTTTTCCCAGCCGGTGGCATATTCCGCCGCAGTGGCGCGTTTTTTATTCGCCGCTCGTTTGCTGGTAACAAACTTTACTCAGCGGTATTTAAAGAATACTTAAGCCAGTTATTTATCAAAGGTTACTCGGTAAAGTTTTATACCGAGGGTGGGCGCAGCAGAACGGGACGTTTACTACCCCCTAAAACCGGCATGCTCGCAATGACAATGCAAGCCATGTTGCGCGGTATAGACAGACCTATATCTATTGTGCCGGTATATATTGGTTACGAGCACGTCATGGAAATAAACACCTATTTAAAAGAGCTGGCTGGGAACGATAAAAAAGGCGAGTCGATATTAGGTATTTTTAAAGCGATTAAAAATTTAAAAAACTATGGTCGTGGTTATTTAAACTTTGGCGACCCTATTTCTATCAATCAGTATTTAAATGATAACCAGCCTGACTGGCGTGAATCAATTCATGCAACCGATGTGCAAAAGCCACAATGGTTAGGGCCGCAGGTGGCTAATCTTGCTGATCAGGTTATGGTTAAAATTAACAATGCCGCCGCACTTAACTCAGTTAACTTACTGGCGATGATACTGCTGGTAAACGATAAGCAGGCATTGAGTAAGCCAAAGCTGTTAGCTCAGCTTGAGTTTTACTTACGATTGCAACGTGAAGCCAGCTATAGCAGTAAAATAACCGCACCAGATGAAACACCAGAGCAGCTACTTGAACATGCCTTAAAACTTAACAAGTTTGACGTGATCAGTGATGAGTTTGGCGAAATAATTGCGATAAGCGATAAAGAAAAAACCTTATTCAACTATTACCGTAATAACATTTTACATATTTTTGCGGTGCCTAGTTTAGTGGCGCTGCATTTATTTAAGCAACATCAAAGCACCGTAACTCAGTGCCATCAGCTGGTGAAATCTTTTTATCCATTGTTTGCTAAAGAGTGGTACTTGCAAGAGTTAGATGAGAGCTATGTTACTCGTATTTTAACTAACTTTAGTGATCAAGGCTTAATTGCGCTTGATGGTGATAACATTAAAGTGACTCAAAATAACGATAGCTTTGCCAAACTCGAAATGCTCGGTCGTGCATTGAGCTTTACTTTGCAACGTTATGCGATTGTGATTGGCTTTATTCAAACCAGCCAAGGGATTGAAAAAGCAGAGCTTGAACGTGAAAGCTATGTGCTGGCGCAGCGCTTGGGTACGTTACATGGCATTAAAACGCCGGAGTTTTTTGACAAAAAGGTACTCAGTAGCTTTATTTCAAACCTACGCGAACAAAAGCTAATTAGTGAGTCAGATAATGGCTTACAAGGCAGTCCAGCGTTGTGCGAGACTTACAAACAACTACAAACGCTATTACCGGCACGTATTTGGCAGTCAATAACAGATATTGTGCACGCTCAATGCAAGTAAAATAAAGCCATACCCACTATATTGAAGGTATTCAATATAGTGGGTATTAGGATTAGCGCTGGCGCATTACCCCTTCTTGAATAGTAGAGGCTACCAAGTTTCCTTGGCGGTCAAAAAACTGCCCACGTACCAGCCCTCTTCCTGAGCTCGCGCTTGGGCTATCAATAGTATATAAAATCCAATCATCCATTCTAAACGGACGATGAAACCACATAGCATGGTCAATCGTCGCCACTTGCATATTCGGCTGCATAAACGACACGCCATGTGGTTGTAATGCGGTTGGTAAAAATTCAAAGTCGGACGCATACGCTAATAAATAGTTATGAATACGTTGATCGTCAGGCATATCGCCATTGGCTTTAAACCAAATATGTTTTACTGGTTCGATGGCTTCTGGTTTAAAGGGGTTATGAAAATTCACTGGGCGCATTTCAATCGGCATTTCACGAATAAATTTATTACGGATAGCTTCTGGAATATGCTGTGCATTTTCTTGATAAAACTCTAATGAAGAACGTAGCTCTTCAGGGGCAGGAACATCTGGCATGGTCGCTTGATGCGATAACCCTTGTTCATCACCTTGAAACGACGCCGTCATGTAAAAAATAGGCTTACCGTACTGAATCGCGCTAACACGACGCGTACTAAAACTTTTACCATCGCGAATCGTTTCAACGTCATACACTATCGGCTTTGCAGCATCGCCTGGGCGTAAAAAGTAAGAATGTAATGAGTGAACAATTCGCCCCGCTGGCAGTGTTTCTTTGGCTGCTGAAAGCGCTTGCCCCATAACTTGACCGCCAAACACCGCTCTAAAACCTAAGTCTTGGCTTTGTCCTCGGTATAAACCTTGTTCAATTTCTTCAAGTGATAACAACGACAATAAATCATCTAATACTTGGCTCATTATTTCTTCCTCAATCCCCTAATTTCTAAATGATACTATACAATACTGGAAAAATACCAACACACTGAGTGAGGAAAACTAATATGGCTTTTTGGCTATTTAAAACCGAACCCGACGCCTTTTCAATTGATGACTTAAAGTATGCCCCTGAACAAACCACGTTATGGGAAGGCGTGCGAAACTACCAAGCGCGTAACTTTATCCGCGATGATGTTAAACAAGGTGATTTAGTGATGATTTATCATTCTAGCTGTAAACAGATTGGTGTTGCGGGAATAGGAATTGTCACTAAAGCCGCTTACCCTGATCCGACTCAGTTTGACTTAAGTAGCGATTATTATGATGCCAAAGCAACCGTTGAGACCCCCCGTTGGTTTGTGGTGGAAGTAACCTACCATTCTCATCTCAGTAGCATAGTGAGCTTGCAAGCAATTAAGGCAAATGAGTCAGTGACAGACATTGCTCTTAAAAAAGGGGGGCGTTTATCGGTCATGCCAGTGACCGAAAATGACTGGAATGAAATTTTGAACATGGCTTAATAGTCGCAAAGGTAACATACATTTTTTCATTAAAAAGGCACTCCACCAGCGCAGCATAGCTTGGCTCAATTTCTCTTATGCCCTCATATTTGCTATGATCTGCGGCTTGTGCGCACTGGAGGAAAAATGAAATTAC
Source organism: Pseudoalteromonas issachenkonii (assembly GCF_002310795.1). Lineage (NCBI taxonomy): Bacteria > Pseudomonadati > Pseudomonadota > Gammaproteobacteria > Alteromonadales > Pseudoalteromonadaceae > Pseudoalteromonas > Pseudoalteromonas issachenkonii. The sequence continues at coordinate 163,269 of NZ_CP011030.1, read as the reverse complement.
TATACTGGTTAGATGAATGGTTAACTCTCAGCGATAATGAGAAGCAAGCAAAACTACCTACCTCTGGTGGGGATTTACTCGGTGATGTGTATGTAAAATATCACTTTGTTGATCTCAACAAACCCTTACTTTTTACTTTTTCACCTGCCGGTACTGATGTACAAGAGCGTGATTTGAACGAAGACTTTGCACCTTGGGGCTATCATTTAGCACAAAAGCAAAACGTTAATATTATTGCGTTTCAGCATTTGGGTAAAAGTAATTGGTTTCGTAACCGCAATTTAATCTTTTTTATTGAGCAACTATCAACCCTACTCTCTCCTTTTGAAACCAAGCTAGGTTATGGACTTAGTCGTGGCGGCTTTGCTGTGGGTGCATTTGCTAAATTACTCAAACTCGACAAAGTACTGCTTTTCCATCCTGTTAGCACTAAAAACAAACTTATCGCCCCTTGGGATGACCGCTCAAGTACCGACATTGCCCAACAATATGACTGGCAAGGTGACTACCATGATTTAGATTTAGGGGATGCACAGGGCTACATTATTTACGACCCAACCAACCGCATTGACCGCCAACACGCTAAACGCTACCAGCAGCTCACTCACTTACGCGTATTTGGGATGGGGCACGGCACTCATGCCACTTATTTAAATAAGTTTGGGTTTTATAAACAAGTGGCTATTGATTTTATTGCTAATCAACAAATCGACATTGCACAATTTAGGCTACAAACAAAAACACTGCGTTTAAAAGAGGATTATTATAAAAAACTTAATAAAGCCAATGCTAATTCGCCGCATCGTCAAGCGTTATTAAGTACCGCTCACACTATTTTAATCGACGAAAAAGCAGCGCACGTGCAAGAGCACCAAGAAAAAATTGATATTCAACCTTTAATAGACGTAGCCATTAAGCATCAAGATGAAAATCCAAATGATGCCATTAAACTATTAGAAGTGGCTCAACAGCTAGCGCCAGACGACCCGCTGGTTGAGCATAAGCTGAGACAATTAGAATAAGTAACAAAAGGTACTCATTCTTTACTTTTTCTTGGCGTGCCCTTGCTTGGGCACAATCGAAAAGTAAAGAATCAGCGCTATCCACGAAAAGAAGATAGCGCCGACTAGCCAGCCATTTTTTTCATGGCCTTGGCTACGCTTACTGTTAAGAATTATCATAATAGGGAAAATGTAAGCACATAAAACGATAATTAAAAACGCAATTTCAGTCATTATTTTTCCAAGCTAGGCCAGTCAACTTCATTACTCAATACTCGCTCTTGCGCAATGTAATGCAAAATATCTCCGGCGTTTACTGCATAATCTAAAGGCGGATTTAAATCCATATTTTTTGCACTTAAATTATGAGCCACACCTAACAATATTGCATCATGATCGTACTTAAAGTGATGAAATAATTTACCAAACTCCATGGTTTTTACATTACTAGGGATTTGTAAACTAAACTGCGTATCACCATGCAAGGTTGATAATAATTCCTCTTGTACACGACTTGAGCCTGGGTCTTGCATTGAGCGCACTAAAATCTCTGCTGATTTAGTACTGCTACACTCTACGTTGTGGCAATGTTCTAATAACATTTCAACTTTTGTTTCATCAAAAAAGTGCGCACTTATGTGGCAATCTTCTTTGACTAAACGGCTAATACGCAGTGCGGTGGTAAATGTTTGGTCGTCATCTTGGCCATCAATAATCACTTTATCGGCGTGGCGAATGGCAACGCGCTCTAATTCATCCAAATCGGTGAAACTGGTTAGGCGAGCAAAATCAACATTCTCATTACTTAAAAACGGATGCTCTATTTGTTCAGTAACCGCTAATAAAATACGGCGATCTGTCCGCTTAGTATCAGCCAAAATGTAGTCGATCATTTTTTTGGTACGAGCATTATGCCAACCAAAAATAATAATATGATTGCTACTGTGAGCAAAGTTTTTATCACCAGTCATAGCGCGCCTAATTAAGTAAGTTACTGTTTGTCCTGTTTTACCCAACAAGACACCAAATAAAGCCAAACCAAAAGGTATTTGTATTAATGCGACAATCCATCGACCTAAGTCAGTTGATGGACTTAAATCCCCATACCCTACCGTTGAAGTGGTTACCGTGTAGTAGTAAAAAAAAGTACCCGGTGAAAGCAGTGCCTGCTCATTTGCCACTAACAATAAGCACCAAGTAAGCAGCATATGTAAGGATGTTGCTATTACAACAGACTGCCAACTTACCTGATCAATATGGCTGCGCAACAGCACAACAATACGTTTAAAAATATGATGCATAATTTTTTGTTAATCGATTGATTATTTAAATCATTTAGTAACACGATACTGCACATGATAACACTTAAGCAACGTTTTACTGTAATCGAAATATTCACGGTTCGTTATGAAGAAAAATAAGAGTAAACTATAGTTATAAAGTTATGAGGAAAAATATGGGTCTATTATGTCAGGTGTTTTAGCGTCAGTTGATCAGCGTACTCAGCTTGTAGGCGAAAATCGTTTAGAGTTGCTACTTTTTTATTTGCATAGCCGCCATTTATTTGCACTCAATGTATTTAAAATAAAAGAAGTGGTAAAGCTTCCCCGTTTAAGCAAAATACCGCACTCTCACCCTAAGGTAACCGGTGTAGCCAATATACGCGGTGAATCTATCCCAGTGATTGACCTTCGCCAAGCCATTTCTATGGCTAAAAAAGAATATGGTGAAGATTGTAATCTGGTCATAACTGAATATAACCGCACCACACAAGGTTTTTTAATTGGCAAGGTTGATCAAATCATGAATATGACCTGGTCTGACATTATGCCGCCCCCCAGCTCTGTGGGTAAAAATCATTATATTACGGCACTAACTAAAGTACAGCGTGATGGCCAAGAGCAATTAGTTGAAATTATTGATGTAGAAAAAGTACTCGCTGAAATAGTTGAGTACGAGGTCAATATTACTGATGGGGTGTTGGATGAAACCATCGTAAACGAATTTGCAGGACGCAAAATATTGCACGCCGATGATTCGCCAACAGCACGTAAACAAGTTAGCGATACGTTATCGCAGCTTGGTATCGAAATTATTCCTGCCAGTAACGGCCTAGAAGCCCTACAAATGCTCAAAAGCTGGGCTGATGAAGGGCGCGATGTTGAAAAAGAGCTGCTAATGGTGATTACCGATGCCGAAATGCCTTCGATGGATGGCTATCGCTTAACCTATGAAATACGTAACGACAATCGCTTAAAAAACTTACATGTGGTGCTTAACACGTCCCTGAGTGGTAGCTTCAACCAAGCCATGGTGGAAAAAGTAGGCTGTAATGCATTTTTATCAAAATTTCAGCCCGACTTACTCGTTCAAGAAGTACAAAATCGCTTAAAGCAAGTGCTTGGTGATTCTTAATTGAGCATAACTAGCAAATACCGACCAAGGTAAGTATTTGCTAGCGACACCCCCTCATTAACAACCTTTAAAAAGTCTGCCTTGCTGAGCGTTTATTCAAAGCGGTGTTTGCTAATCCTAAGATTTCATGATTAATTAACAAATAAGTTTTCACTAACTCGTTATTAATTATGCTTAATAAAGTTGCCAGTCCATTTACCAAGCTCGTCGAGCGCTACTTACCCGACCCATTTATATTTGTTATTTTGCTCACCATTATTACTTTAGTCATTGCGAATTTAGCGACCCCTGCAACCACACTTGAGGTAATAACATCATGGGGGAGCGGGTTTTGGAACTTACTAAGCTTTGCCATGCAAATGCTGTTGGTGCTAGTAACAGGCTATATGCTTGCCAGTACCTCTTTAATAAGTATGTTACTAACAAAATTAGCAACGCTTGCTAATACGGCCCCAAAAGCCATTATTTTAGTGACATTTATTTCGCTTTTGGCAAGCTGGCTAAATTGGGGGTTTGGCTTAGTAATTGGTGCTTTATTTGCTAAAGCGATTGCTAATCAGACTCGAGTGGATTATCGGCTGTTAGTGGCAAGTGCCTATTCAGGCTTTGTAGTATGGCACGGCGGATTGGCAGGCTCCGTACCACTAACCATTGCCACCGAAGGGCATTTTTCACAGGCGACTATGGGTATTATTGGCACACAGCAAACCTTATTCGCAGGCTTTAACATTGCGATTCTGATTGGCTTATTTATTATTATGCCGCTGGTTAACCGCTACATGCTACCGAGTGAAAAAGACAGTGTTTATGTTGACCCATCACTGCTTGAAAACACACCACCTGATAAAGTAACAATAACACGCCCTGCTCAGCATTTAGAACAAAGTAAGCTATTAGGTATGGGCATTGGTTTAATCGGACTTGCCTACTTAGGTTATTACTTTTTCATCGCAGGTGGCGGCTTAAACCTCAATAGTGTAATTGCCCTGTTTTTGTTTATGGCAATCACTCTGCATCAAACACCCCATAATGTGCTTAATAGCTTGCAACAAGCGATTCCGAGTGGCGCAGGAATTGTAATTCAGTTCCCTTTTTATGCTGGCATTATGGCGGTCATGGTAGATACTGGACTGGCGCAACAAATATCACAGGGCTTTATAGCCATCGCTGATGCCGATAGCTTGCCATTTTACAGTTTCATTAGTGCAGGACTCGTTAATATGTTTGTGCCCTCAGGTGGCGGACAATGGGCGGTACAAGCGCCTATTGTTATACCTGCAGCACAAGAGCTTGGTGCAGATATGGCGCGGGTTGCTATGGCTGTGGCGTGGGGAGATGCGTGGACTAATTTAATTCAACCCTTTTGGGCATTGCCGGTATTAGCCATTGCAGGATTAAAAGCTAAAGACATTATGGGCTTTTGCGTGGTACAGCTGATTATTACTGGGGTGTTTATATCCTTGATGTTGAGCTTTTATCCGTAAAGAAAAAAACTTATTAGTAAGCAAAAAAATAAAAAAAGTGATAATACAATGAAAAACTTACCCATATTATGAACTTTCTTTTGATTCTTAAGCTTATAATCTAAAAGCTGATCACCCATCAAGGAAGAGCAGTGAGGACATGTGCACAATGAATTATCATGTAATAAACAGCAACGTTCGCAGCGGCTCTGCTTCCTCTTTTTTAACATTATTGCTAAATTAAACCCAATAGTCATATTAAACCTAAATAGTAAAACTCAATCATATTAAAGCTACTACTTTTTATCTTTCAAAAGATATGTTCGCAACTTTCTATTGAAGTAAATAACAACTAAGACTATGAGCATATAATAAGCAAATTTATATACTTCATCTGTAAAGTGAATATAATTTTCATATAATAAGTTAAGAGAAGACCATATAAAAAAAGTTGCAATTATCTGAATTAAAAGTACTTTATATCTCATTACTTCAAATCAAACCAAGCTACTGCAGCTATGTATACAGCACCAGCAACAAGTGCCCCTTTAACGCCCAACATACCACCAGCAGACATTGCCGAAGATAAATCTTTTGAAGAAAAATCTCCCCAACAATGTTCTGCACATCCACCATTCACTTCTTGAAATTCATTCACGCTTAATTCACGCATTTTATTATACTCCATAAATCCGGTGCTTTTTAGTTAAGTCATCGGGTTGTTAATATGCTCAACCTTACAATTAGGTGTGCGGTTAATAGGCTGGCTTTAGCTGCTCGCTAAAGTTAACTAAAGCTACCCGTCTTTTAGTTGTTTGCATTTAGCAAACTACCAAAATTTTTAAAGTTATTTTTACTGCCCAACATTACGCACTTACTGTTTGCTGTTGCATATTCACCAGCTCTCCACCTTTAAGTTCAAATACTTTATCTGCCATATTAATAGTTTCTTGGCGGTGGGCAATCATAATGCGTGTAATGGGTAAGTGCTGAATTTGCTCGCTTATTTTAGCCTCGTTATCTTTATCTAAATGGCTTGTTGCTTCATCCATAAACAACACGCAGGGCGATTGATATAACGCACGGGCAAGTAATAACCGCTGCACCTGCCCACCCGATAAGTTTGAGCCCATATCACCTACTAACGAATTGTAACCCATGGTCATTTTAGTAATATCATCATGAATAGCAGCATGGTGGGCGCACTGCTCTATTTTTAAATAATTGGGTTGTGGATCAAAAAAGCTGATGTTATCGGCGATTGAACCTGCCAGTAACGTGTCGTCTTGCATTACAGCGGCAATTTGCTTACGGTAATTTTTAAGGCCGAGCTGGGTAATGTCTTTACCATCAAGCAGCACTTTACCTGAGGTAGGTTGCAATAACCCGAGCATCATTTTCATCAAGGTAGTTTTACCCGCACCAGAAGGCCCGGTAATCGCAATAGAATCACCAGCATTGAGCGTTAAATTCACGTTAGTTAAAATGGGCGCTTGCTCTTCACTGTAACTAAAGCAGATATTTTCAAGGGTAAGCTGACCTTTAACATTACCCTCGTCATCACCGGTATAGGCTATTTCACCATCGCGATTGGCTTCTTGTTGAGTTAGGGCAATATCGGCAATACGGTCTAAGTGTAAGCGCATCATTTTAAATTGAATGATTTGCTCAATTAAGTTGGCAAAGCGGCTAGTTAACTGGTTTTTATAGGCAATAAACGCCAGTACCATACCAACAGACAAGCTATTGCTCATAACTAACAATGCCGCAAAGTAAATCACTAATACATTTTCCAGGCCAAATAGCAGTTTATTAAATGAATCAAAACTTATATTTAATCGCCCTAAACGAATTTCGCTGTTTATTACCTCAGCATAACGGTTTTGCCAAATGCCTTGGCGCTGCGATTCATTACCAAACAATTTTATGGTTTGCATACCGCGAATATTTTCTAAAAAGTTGGATTGTTCTTTAGCTGAATTTTGAATCATTTCTTCGGTGGCTTGGTGCAGTGGCCTGTAAAGTGCTAAGCGCACTAAGGTATACAGCACAATTGCCCCTACAACCACCGCAGTGAGTTTCAGTGAATAAATAAGCATCATAATCAATACGGTAATGGCCATGACGCCATCGACTAAGGTTTCTACAAACCCAGTAGTAATGCGTTCTCGTATTTGTGCTAATGAGCCAAAGCGCGAGACAATATCGCCAACATGGCGCGACTCAAAATAATTCATTGGTAGTCGCAATAAGTGCCTGAGCAAGTTCACCCCCATTTGCATATTGAGCAAACTCGAAAGCCGCAAAATCAGCCAACTCCGCACTGCATTAGTCACCACTGAGATAATTGCAATCAGCGCGAACCCCATAGCCAGTACCGTTAATAACGATTCGTCAAAACTAATTAGTACTTCATCCACAACCCACTGCATATAATACGGGGTCATTAAGGCGAATAGTTGTAATACTAATGACAATGCAATCAGTTTTAGCAACCCTGCTTTTAAGCCCTTCATGGTGCTCCAAAGCTGGGTAAACTTCATTCTTGCTTGTTCTTGTTTAGCTTCAAACTTGCTGGTTGGCGTGAGCTCTAAACAAATGCCGGTAAAGTGTTTACTAAACTCTTCCGAGCTTAAACTACGCTTACCCACAGCAGGGTCGTTAATAGCAAATTTAGCTGAAGGCCCTTTACCAGAGACTTTGGTCAGCACCACAAAGTGATTCATATCCCAGTGCAATATACACGGTGTTTGCAGTTTATGGACTTCTTCGATTGGGCATTGCAGCGCACGACTGGCTAGCCCTAAATTATCACCCAGCTCAATCAGCTGCTGTAAGTTCATACCCTTTAGATTCGCCGAAAAGCGCTTACGCATAGCCGGCATATCCAGCCTATGACCGTGATAGCTTGCCACCATTGCCACAGAAGCTAGGCCGCATTCAGCTATTTCGGATTGAAGGATAAGGGGTATGCTATTTTTCAGGCTAAAGTTTAAATCCAAAACACTATCCTAAGTTAAATCACGAATTGAGCAGCTAAGCTATAATAGAAACAACTTCACTATTTGATACATTAAATTAGCTAAAAACACACATAAGATAATAAAAACAATAGTACTAATACTTTTATTCTTTTCAATCTGCTTTTCTAATGCTAAGAATATACAAGTAAATATAAATATCAGATAGTTATCACTTGAATTTTTAATGAAAATGAAGAACACACTCAAAACAAATGTTATTAATGCAATTGATTTCATTCCTACCCCTTATTGATTTAAGGCCCAACCAAAGATTGGACCTTAATTACTTACTCTGTCGCCATTGAATAAAGTGAAGAGCCAATATACCAACCACCTGCAGCAGCAGCGATTACAGGAAAGAAAAATGCTCCTGCCGCGGCGCCAGCGATCGAGCCCGCAACGCCAACAATACCAAGCCCTAAGCCAATCGTATTATCTGCATTTAATGCCCCACCTGTAACGACTTTACATTCTAATTCGTTTAATTCTTTCATTATTTCTGACTCGCATAATATGCAGCACCAGCTGCAACTAGAACCAACCCGCCGGTCATAAACATAGCACCAGCTAATGCGCTAGTCGTAACAAAAGCGGCCCCCCAAGCTCCAGCTCCACCAATCAAACCTGTTGCACCTAGAGATCTTCCTCCACCATTTACTTCTTGAATTTCTTTTACGTTTAATTCACGCATTTTGTTATACTCCATAAATCCGATGCTTTTTAGTTAAGTCATCGGGTTGTTAATATGCTCAACCTTACAATTAGGTGAGCGGTTAATAGGCTGGCTTTAGCTGCTCGCTAAAGTTAACTAAAGCTGGCCGTCTTTTTCGGTTGTTTGCATTTAGCAAACCACCAAAACTTTTAAATTTTCCTTTATTGCTACAATTAACTTACTCGTCCTTTTAGGCTATACAGCGGCTCGAGTAACCATTCAATTAATGTGCGCTGCTCTAGCATAATATCTGCCTCAAACAACATGCCGCTTTTTAGCTCAAATGCTTTACCATAAGCCTGCATTTGTTGCTGGCTAAGTGTTGCTCGCAAGCGGTATACTGGCTCTTGCAGTGCGATAGGCAAGCGTATTTCGTTTGGGGTAATGAGCGCCTTATCAATCCGGCTAATTTTGCTGTTAATAAAACCAAAGCGTTGATAAGGAAAGGCATCAAATCGCAAACGCGTATCGTTACCAAGCGCAATAAAACCTGCTGAACGTGTAGGTAATAGTAATTCAGCCACTAATTCTGAACCTTCGGGAATAATATGCAGTAGCGGTTTGGCTTGGGTGAGTGTTTCACCTTCCACCACTTGAATACCCGTGACTGTACCGCTATTACTTGCGGTGACGGTGTATTGATAGTTACTTTTAATTTGCGTAAGTTGGTTTTGAACATCCGCTTGTTGGCGTTTAAGACTATTTATACGCAACGTGTATTGCTGGGGCACGTTGGCAATATTAAAGCTTAGTTGGCTTAACTGGTTTTCTTGCTGCATCAGCAAGCGTGCTAGGTTTTGTTTTTCTTGCTTAGCATCCAACAGGGCTTGCTGTTGTTGCTCACGCTCAATATTTGATAAAAAGCCATTTTTATTAAGCTGGTTAAGGTTACTTTGTTGGCGGTTAAGTAGCGCTAGTTTTTCATCAGTAAGTTTAAGTTGGCTTTGTAATGCAGCTTGCTCATTAGTTAGTGCACGTTTTTGTGCCTGCAAGTTAAGTGACTCTTGCTTTTGTAGGGTGTGGTTTTGTGTAATTTCGTCATTAAGTAGTTGTATTTGCATACTTAGCTGTTCAACTAGCTGGGTACTCAAGGCTATGCCTTGGCTGTTATTTTGCTGCACAATAATGGTCGCCAACGGCTGACCTTTATTAACGGCATCACCCTCTTGTACAAATAGCTGCTCAATCATACCACCTTGATTAGCAAAGCTTTGGATAACCCCTTTATTAGGCATTAAAAAACCGCGCACGGTTTCTTTGCGTGAGTATTCTGCAGTGAATAAAAAGGTAATAACTGTGACAGCCACACAGGCCAAAATAAGCACAGTTAATTTTATTGATAGAGGTTGTATGAGGGTAATCGCCCCCGTTAAACGCTCACTTTGCTGAGCGATAGCTTCCTTTCTAAATAACATCCCTGAACAATCCCTGAACAACCCTGATATCGGAACACTACATCTTCAGTTACAAAAAAACAACAACAAACATACAAAAACCTTTAAAAACAGCAACAACCGAACAAAAAAAACAGCACAGTGCACATTTTTTAAACTTTCCATGCTGTTTTTTGTCGTTAGCTCGATAAAATTTTCATTGGCAAACTCAGTATTGGATTGTCAGAGTCAGCAAAATGCATCATCACTGCTACATGACCTGCAACCACCAGCGCATACATGACCGCTGAAAAGCCTTGGCCATATTTATCTAATGGCAATAAATGCGAATAATGACGGCCGCGCCATTCAAACACAATTTCCAGCGCCCCAACAAACAAAAAGAACACTAATAACATTAAACCAAAGGTGTAACTTAGCCATAAGCCAAATAACACTCCCAATAAACATACACTCAGCCCCACCCACGATCGCATTGAAAAGCTAATACTCTTTAAAACATGTCCGCCATCAAGTGGTAAAATAGGCAGTAAATTGAATAAGTTAAGCAGTGCACTAAGTACCGCAACGCCTGCAAATATTTCCATTTCTGTGGCGTAAAAAAGCACCACGCCTAGCACTGAGGTAAACAAACCAAAGGCAGGGCCCATTAGTGAGATCACCACATCTTGCCAGCGCGTAGTTATTTTATCGTCGCTAACGGCTAACCCGCCTACAAAAGGAATTAAATAAATGCCTTTGGTTTTTATCCCAAAATACTTCATAGCTCGCACATGGCCATATTCATGTACCACTAGGCAAGCAATCAGCATTAACGCAAATTCAATGGTAAACAGCCAAGCATAACCGGCCACCGATGCGCTCGCTAGCGCCACTTTAACCACCTTAGCACTTTTAAATAACTTAAAGCCTAGCGCCGCAAGTCCCAAAAAGCCTTTTTTAGATTCGCCTTGCGCCGCCACAGGTAAAGCCAGCTGAGTGGCAAACTGATTATCTACAAATAGCGCAATACTCTGTTGGTTAACGTCACTGCTATCAATACCAATTAGCTGCTCATCAAGCATAAACTCAACATAGTTTTCACGTGGATTTTCAAATGCAATCGCTTGCTGATCATGAAATATTTTTACAATTTGTTGCTTATCTAGCATAAGCGTAAACGGTTGTTCGGCTAGATTCAGATCGATTTTTATCATTGTTATATCAGTTCGCTTAATTAGGGGTGCTATTTTGAGGCAGAAAAATCCTGTCGATAGCAAGGCAAAAACTTCGTTATTTAGTTGCTCTTAAGGAGAATTTTTTAACGCAGCTCGCGTCTGACTTGCCCCTCAAAATGATTAAGTATTATTGCGGCTTGGTATTATAACCATTATAAATTATGGCGCTAGTATACCTACCCACCTAAAAAACACGAGTGAGATAGAATAATTTGTCGATTGGATTTTGCTGATATTTAAAATTTAAAACAGCAATAAATACTGACAAAAACAATTCAAGCGACTATTTTTAAAACAGAAGGATATAAATTACGACTGTTAAGTTAAGGACAACAATGCGCACAAAATTACCAAACATACTCGTTGTCGATGACTCAAAAGCCATTTTGATTGTCATGAAAGCTATTTTTAATGAACTCGAAATGTCGCAAACCACAACCACCTGCTTAAACCCAGTTAAAGCACTTGAAAAAGTAAAAGCTGATATAAACTATTTTGATGCCATATTTACCGATCTAAATATGCCAGAAATGGATGGCATGGAGCTGATCCGTAACTTAGGTGAAATAGGCTATTGCGGTGCAATTGTTATTATTTCTGAAATGGACCCTAAAATAATCAGCCTAGCCGCTGACCTCGCTAAACAGCACAATGTGCATTTAATTGGCAACCTATCTAAGCCTGTGCAACTCAATCAGGTAAATACGTTACTTACCAAAATCGCTCAGTTAAACAGCCACACACTTGTAAAAGAGCGCCCAATCACTAAAGAAAAACTAATTAACGCATTAAAAAATAATGAAATAACACCTTACTATCAACCTAAAATAAATATAAACACCAATCAAATACAAAGTGTTGAAGTGCTGGCTCGCATTGTATCAAGTAAAGACGAACGAGTTATTTTACCAAGCCGTTTTATCAGCCTGGCTGAGCAATGCGATTTAATCAATGACATTACGTTTACGCTATTTGAAAAAGCCTGTGGTGACATCAAGCAGCTAAAAGAGCAGCTAGGTACAAATTTGAAATTGTCATTTAACTTATCGCCGTGTCAGTTAGATGATTTAAACAGCCCCAATAAGTTATTACAGCTTCTACAAAAACATGATGTTTTACCCAGTGATGTGGTGCTTGAAATAACCGAGCAGCATGCCCTTTCAAGCTACACACAACTCGAAACCTTAAATAGATTAAGAATATTCGGCTTTGGGATTTCACTCGATGACTTTGGCACTGGTTTTACTAATATTAACCAACTGAAACAGCTGCCATTTACAGAAGTAAAAATAGATCGCTCTTTTATTAGCCACATAGAAACCGATAAGTTTTCTCAAGTGGTAGTCAGCTCACTGATTAATATGACAACCCAAGAGCAGCTTGAATTAGTGGCCGAAGGGGTTGAGCGCCCCGAAGAGCTGGCCTACCTCAAGCATTATCAAACAAATTTAGCTATACAGGGCTTTTTATTTAGTTGCCCAAAAGCAAAAGCTGAATTTATCTCGTGGGCCCAACACTGGATAAAAACAGCTGCTAAAACAAAAAACAGCTAACGAGATTCATTATCGTCGGCGCTGACGATATGCTCACTATCAGCTAAACGCTGGTGCCAACGCTGCTTTGCTACGGCGCGCATATTGGTTGATTGATCTCGCTCATCCACAATTTCTAAGCCCATTAACGCTTCTATCATATCCTCAAGCGTTACAATTCCTTGCACATCACCGTATTCGTCAATCACTAAGCAAATGTGGGTACGTTGGGTGAGCAATGTTTGTAATAGCGACGATACATTTTGGGTGCTCGGTACCGTATAGATAGGTTTAACTAACTTACTAATTTTGTAATCTGTGCCTAACCGATGATATGCCAACATAATATCGTTTTTATGTACAAAGCCTATGATATCGTCAGCGTCTTTGTCATAAATTAGCACTCGAGAGAATGACGACGAACCGTGTTCACTCAAGTAATGATTAACGGTAAGATCTTTATGGATTTTAAAAATGACCGTACGCGGTGTCATTAAATCGGTTAGTTTTGCATGCCTAAAGTGCAGCAAATTACGAATGATTTCTGATTCATCAGCATGAAGCGCCCCAGACTCACTACCAATGTCGGCCATTGCTTCTATTTCTTGGCGAATATAATAGGCCTCATTATGCTTTTGACCCATCAAATTAGTTAGCTTTTGTGCTGCCCAAACAAAAGGCTTAAGGACTAGTACCAAAATACGTAAACCATAAGTCACACTAGGCGTTAAAGCACGCCAATAATTAGCCCCCAGCGTTTTAGGAATAATTTCAGATAACACCAGTACCAATAAAGTCATAATTGCAGACGCAATCCCCACAGCCGCATCTGAAAACACCACGGCAGCCTGTGCACCCACGCCCGCAGCACCGGCAGTATGTGCAACAGTATTAAGTGTTAAAATAGCCGCTAATGGCTGATCGATATTACTTTTTAGCTTCTCTAGTTGCTTAGCCAGTACTGGCCGCTCTTTACGAAGCAGCGCAACATAACTAGGTGAAATGCTCAATAGCACCGCTTCCATGACAGAACATAGAAACGAAATCACAATCGCTGTAACCATGTAAACGATTAATAGTGTCACTTTTTTTCCTCTAAATTGGATATATGAGCATCATAACAATACATGCTATATTTGGCCAAATCTCCAATAATAATAGGCATAGCAATGAATTTAAGCGCACCTTGGCATCGTTACGCAAAACGTTTTACTCACTTGGCAGCCCTACTCACATTAAGTAGTTTGAGTTTAACGGCATTAGCTGCCCCACTCGATCAATCAAAAATTCAGTTTATCGGGCCTCTTGCAGAAGACATGCAAGCAAAGCCATTTCAAACACCGCATGGCGACGTGATTATCAATAATCTGCTTGCACAACTTGAATCAAACAAAGAAAGCTTTGTTGTGTTTGGTAAAAAGCACAAGTGGCAACCACTTGATAAAATTAACGCGCTTACTTTAGGCGGTTTACAAGCACTTAAATTTAATATTGAAACTAACCGATTTACTCAAGGCTCCTTAAACATTAAAGGAATAGAGCAAGGCCAGGTTTTTATTAACGGTGAGAAACAAAGTGGTGAAAACCAACGCTATCAGCTTGCTTTAAATAACGGCTCACACACCGTTATTGTCATTGCTCAACAGGTTGCTAATTGGAATGATGTCACCTTAGAGTTTGTGCCAAAAGCAGAAACTGACGCCGTGACCCTAACGACAAATAAGACCAAGCGCTTATCGGCTAAGCAATTGTTTGACGCCCCAACTATTAGCGGCTTGTCTTTGTCACCTGATGCTAAGCATTACTTAAGTACAACAAAGCGTTACAGCGATAAAACAGGCAACGACGCCATTACCACAACCGAGCTTAAAAATACTAATAACCAAACGGTATACCGATTTGAAGAAGCGCAGCCTAGCCAATTCACTTGGAGTCCTGATAATCAATTTTTAGTCTATTTACTCAACGGCGAATTAAAGCAGTTAAACCGTAAAACTTTCGCTATAAAAACCTTAGCCTCAGGCCTTGAGGGGGCAAGCAACTTTAGCTATTACAACGATAATAGTATTCTTTTTAGCTGGTCCAAATCACCTGAAAAAACCAATAGCCTCACTAAACATCATAAAGGCTTGCAAGACCGTTGGTCTTACGCCCGTACGGTTAGCCAATTATATTTACTCGATACCCACAGTGGTTTAACCAAAGCCCTGACCGAAGGCGTATTAAGCCATCAACTTGAAGATGCTAATAGCAACCGTGGAAAACTATTAATAAGTCGTCCAGTAATGGCCATGCAAGCCTCAACCCATCCAAAGACTGAGCTGGTTGAACTTACATTAAAATCCAACAGCATAAAATCGTTAGGTAAGTTTAAAACCTTTAATCAAGCGAAATATACCGCAAACAATATTTATGTTGTTGCAGGCCCTGATTTTAAAAATAGCGCAGGCAGAGTACTACCGCAAACTATGCTGGCGAATAATTATGATGGCCAGCTGTATTTACTAACCGATAACGCTAAAAAAGTAACGGCGTTAAGTAAACAATTTGACCCTGCGATTGGCACATTGGAAGTACTAAGCAATGGCGATGCGTTAATCAAAGTGACAGAAAAAGACACCCAACCACTGTATTTATATGATCTGAGTAAACAACGCTTTAAAAAGTTAGATACAGGGTTTGATATTGTAGAACAGTTTAGTTTTTCAAATACTCGCAATACCCAGCTACTGCTCTCTGGCAGTAATGCTTCAAGCGCCCAACAACTCAAGCGCTTTGACGTAAGCAAAAATAAGGTGGAGTTAATCTGGGATTCAAACCCGATTGCATATGCCAATACCACGATTCCTAAGCTTGAAGAATTTAACTTTACCAATAAGCGTGGCGTAGAAATATCTGGTCGTGTTTACTTGCCAAGTAATATTGATAAAACTAAAAAGCACCCTGCTCTGGTCTATTACTATGGTGGCACCTCACCTGTGACTCGTGGATTTACAGGGCGTTACCCTTTTAATTTATGGGCAGCAAACGGCTATGTGGTTTATGTGGTACAGCCAACTGGTGCAACGGGCTTTGGACAAACTTTTTCAGCGCAACATGTCAATGCGTGGGGCGATTATACCGCCGATGACATTATGCAAGGCACAGAGGCATTTTTAGCTAAATATGATTTTGTAGACAGAAGTAAAGTCGGTAATTTAGGGGCATCTTACGGTGGGTTTATGACGATGCTGCTTGCTACTAAAACCGATATGTTCAGCGCGTCTATTGCTCATGCGGGAATTTCAAACTTAACTTCTTACTGGGGTGAAGGATGGTGGGGATATTTATACTCAGGCGAAGCCTCTAAAAATAGTTTCCCGTGGAATAACTCTGAACTTTATAGCCAACATAGCCCAGTGTTTCATGCCGATAAAGTGACCACGCCATTACTGCTTATTCATGGTGACAGCGATACGAATGTGCCAGTAGGTGAAAGCTTAACTATGTACACCGCGCTAAAACTGCTAAATAAAGATGTTGAAATGATTGAGTACAAAGGAGCCGATCATCAAATATTTGCTCGCGATAAGCGCTTTAATTGGTGGAACACTATGTTGGCTTACTTTGATAAAAAGTTAAAAAATGAACCACAATGGTGGGATTCAATGTACGGCCAGTAGTCATTTAAATGCGCACTTAAAATAATTTATAAAAAGTGCGCAATACAAAGGTAATTTCATTATTCTTTTTTGTAATATAAAGTTACCGAAAAAAATTAAACTCTGTGTTATGCATGTAACGAATAATGCTAACATGCAAGGCTACTATTAAAAAAATAACAGACTATGGCAATTAATGTTTTATTGGTTGAAGATGACGAGCTGCTAGTAAAGCGCATCCAAAATCATTTTATAAATACCGAGTTCTCTATTGATGTTGACGCAACGGGTGCCGATGCTTTAAGCATGGTCAAAAGCCGTGTAAATCAGCGCAGTGCTATTTCCTTGGCAATTATTGATATTGTGCTGCCAAAGCGCAATGGTTTACAACTTGCCAAAGAGTTAAATACGCTCACCGATATTGGTGTTATTTTGTTATCGAGCCGTGACTCACAAGCTGATCGTATTGCTGGTCTTGCTCAAGGTGCCGATGACTATATTTGCAAGCCTGTCGATTTACTCGAGCTTGAGTTGAGAATGCGCGCTTTATACAAACGTATTGCAAACAATCAACACGACGATGACAGTGAAGAGTTTATCGAATACGCTGATTTTAAACTCCATCCAGATAACCGCACACTCATTACAGCCAGTGGGATTGAATCACGGCTCACCGAAGCAGAGCATAAAGTGCTTATTTGTTTAATCGGCAATGCCGGTAAAGCCACTTCACGTGAAAAAATATCAGAAGAAATTGGCCAGCCTGATTGGAGCCCCAACGATCGTACCGTAGACGTGTTAGTGGGTCGTTTACGTAAAAAGCTGAACGATGAGAAAGATCAAAAACGCATCGTCACCGTGCGTGGTAAAGGCTATATGCTATCTATTTAGTATTGGGTTAACTGCGATAATAAACGCTCAAACGCCCGATAATTAAGCGCTTCTTTAAGCTCATTTAAACTAATTTGTGGCGCGCCCTTTAAATCACTAATGGTACGCGCTACTTTTATCACTCTATGATAAGAGCGCGGCGATAACGCCAGCTTTTCACTTGCTCTAGCTAAAAACTGTAGCTCCGCAGCGGGTAACTCGCAGTATAAGCTCATTTCTTTGTTATTTAGCCGCGCATTCACTTTACCTTGGCGTTTTAATTGTATTGCATAAGCCGCTTCTACTCGCGCTCTCACTTCAGCACTGGTTTCTTCTGCAGTCGTACTTTGTAGCTCCACACTGCTTAGTCTAGGGAGCTCAATTTGCAAATCAATTCTATCGATAAACGGTCCTGATACCCGCGATAAATAACGCATCACTTGATCAGGGGTCGCCCGTTTATCATGATGGCACCCTGTCGGGCTGGGATTAAGTGCTGCAATAAGCTGAAACTGTGCCGGAAATTCCATTTGTCTTGCCGCGCGCGAAATCGTCACGGTTCCGGTTTCCATTGGTTCTCGTAACGAGTCCAGTACTTTGCGCTCAAATTCAGGCAGCTCATCTAAAAATAATACGCCATTGTGCGCTAACGATATTTCACCGGGTTTAGGGTTAGACGAACCGCCTACCAGCGCAACTGCAGAGCAAGTGTGATGAGGATTTCGAAATGGTCGCTGACGCCAGTTGGTTAAATCGATTGAGTGGCCAATAATGGAATACAAAGCGGCAGTATCAATGGCTTCATCATCTGACATGGTTGGCATTATTGTAGACATTCGTTGCGCAAGCATTGATTTGCCGGTTCCTGGTGGCCCTAAAAATAGTAGGTTATGTCCACCTGCGGCAGCAATTTCTAGTACTCGTTTAGCACCGGGTTGGCCTTTTACATCACTTAAATCGAGTAAAAAGTCTGGCGCTTGGGTACAGTCAGGGTAGGCAATATTCAATGGTAAAGGTTGTTGGTTGAGTAAGTCTCCCCACACCTCTTGTATAGAGCTTACCGCTTTTCGTTTTACACCGCTGACAAGGCTGGCCAAACTATCGTTTTCAAGAGGAAGAAAGCAACAACGGTTTTGCTCTTTAGCACCGAGCACTGAGGGTAAAATAGCATTCACTGCACGTATTTCACCATTAAGTGCAAGCTCACCATAAAACTCATACTTATGAATATCAGGGCAGACTATTTGCCCCGATGCGACCAAAATGCCTACCGCAATCGCAAGGTCAAACCGCCCGCCGTCTTTTGGTAAATCGGCAGGTGCTAAATTAACGGTGATACGTTGATCGGGAAATCCAAATTGAGAGTTTTCAAGGGCGCTGCGTACTCTATCCTTGGCCTCTTTAACCGATGCTTCGGGTAAGCCGACAATATGAAATGCAGGTAAACCATTCCCTAAATGCACTTCAACCATAACCTCGGGGGCATTAATTCCTACTTGTGCGCGAGAAAATATACGGGCTAACGACATTCCTTATCCTAGTTAACTGCTGTATTAAACCAGTTTAGTCAGGATATTTAAAAACATGTAATATAATCTTCCATTTAATGGCCGAAAAGCGCAGCAATAAGGTCATTAACATACTCAAGATCATCGCCACTTCCACCGTTAAAGATAGGTTTATAGCTAAGGTATACACAATACCACCAGCAATACAGGTAATAGCATAGAGCTCACCTTTGAGGAGCATAGGAATATCGCGAGCAAGCACATCGCGAATCAATCCACCAAAACAGGGGGTGATCACCGCCATAATAATAACCGTCATATCAGGCATACCGGCCAATTGCGCTTTTTGTGCTCCCATTACCGCAAAAAAGGCTAAACCAAATGCATCGGCTGTTTGTAAAACATAATAAGGAATCGATTTTTGTTTATTGATCAGTCGTGTTGTAACAAGCACTGCGGCTAAAATAGCATAGAAGTAGCTTTGATCGTGTAACCAAAACACGGGTTGATCGAGTATCACATCGCGAACAGTACCGCCGCCAATAGCCGTAACGGTTGCAAGCACAACCACACCAAAGCCATCCATTTTCTTTTCATAGGCAACCAAGGTGCCCGATATAGCAAATACCGCTACGCCAATTAAATCAAACCAGTGATAGAGTTCAGTCATAATTTTGATTACAAAAAGTTTTAAAGAGTTTAACGCATAGCATACTAAATATTCAGTAATAACACTTTCAAAAAGTAGAATTAGAAAAGAACAGCAGGTATACGTGTTAAAAATAGCGTGAGGGAATATGAATTTTAGGCATAAAAAAACACGCTTTAGGCGTGTCGATTTAATAAAACATGTTATTTCAGTGGTTGCGGGAGCCGGATTTGAACCAACGACCTTTGCTGGCTAATGAAGAACTGAGACCGACGAGCTACCCATTTCACTGAATTTTAGGCATAAAAAAACACGCTTTAGGCGTGTTGCTTTACTATAACTGTTTATTTCAGTGGTTGCGGGAGCCGGATTTGAACCGACGAGCTTTTAGACGCACTGAATTTCAGACATAAAAAAACACTCTTGTAGAGTGTCGATTTAATAAAACATGTTATTTCAGTGGTTGCGGGAGCCGGATTTGAACCAACGACCTTCGGGTTATGAGCCCGACGAGCTACCAGACTGCTCCATCCCGCGCCTGAAATTGCAGATTTATTTATAGTTGCTTACATTACAACTTGGCTTCCAATGAAAAATTGGTTGCGGGAGCCGGATTTGAACCGACGACCTTCGGGTTATGAGCCCGACGAGCTACCAGGCTGCTCCATCCCGCGCCTGTATATTTTAAGTCTATCGACTACTTAATTTAATCTCTTAAGTTAGAGTTTACAGTAACCTCAAACCTCTAGAGGAAATTGGTTGCGGGAGCCGGATTTGAACCGACGACCTTCGGGTTATGAGCCCGACGAGCTACCAGGCTGCTCCATCCCGCGCCTGTAATTTCTTTGTAACAGTATCGTGTTATTCACAAGCCTGTTTCGAAGAGAGCGCTATAATATAGGAATAAACCTATAATGCAAGGTTTTACTAATTAAAAACGTTTAAGTGAACAAAAACCCATCAAACGGCGGTTATTACACTAATCGCTGATGTGGGTTTATCATTTTTTGCCACTCCCAATCGGGATGACCCATAACAATAAAGTCTGGGTTTTCTGTGCTTTCCCTTTGGTTATAGGTCAGAGGGTTAAACTCAGCATCGGTAATACACCCCCCCGCCTCTTCAACTATTACTTGTGATGCGCCAGTGTCCCATTCACCAGTGGGACCAATTCTTAAAAAGCAGTCAGCTTTACCTTCAGCAACAATACAAGCTTTAAGCGAACATGAGCCTAAAGCCACCGTTGCAAATTGCGCATTTAAATACTGACTCACGGCTTCTATTTTTTGGCGGCGACTTACAGCCAAAGTTAAACTTTCGGGAGGCGCTACAAATATTTGTTTATCATGCTCGCCTTTACGCTTAAACGCCCCATTATTAGCGGTAGCAAAATAGGTCACGTCTTTTGCTGGCCAATGAATCACTCCCAATACAGGATGATTATTTTCTATCAGCGCAATATTAACGGCAAAGTCGCCGCTTTCTAATATAAATTCACCGGTGCCATCCATCGGATCAAGCAGCCAATAGCGTTGCCAGTGCTGCCTGTCTTCCAATGCTGGGATCGGCGTCTCTTCTGACATAATAGGAATATCGGGAGCTAGCGCTTTTAAGCCAGCAACAAGTACATCGTTTGCGGCTAAATCTGCTTTAGTAACTGGCGTATTGTCTGATTTTTCTTGTTGACCAATATCATCTTTTTTATAAATAGCCATAATTGCATCACCTGCACTTTGGGCAAGTGTTATGCATGGTTCAAGTAATTTATCCATTAGTCGCTCCTGAGGCTAAGTACTTATCTAATAATAGCAGAGCGGCAACACTACGTGCTTCAGTAAAGTCAGGTTGTTCTAATAGCGACTGCCACTGCGCAAGTGGCCATTTAACAAGCACTAATGGCTCTGGCTCATCACCTAATAGGGTTTCAGGGTATAAATCTTTAGCAAAGAGAATATGCATAGTGGCATTGAAATAACTAGGCGCCATAGTGACCGTTTTAAGTGCTTCAAAGTATTCTGCACCAAAGCCAATTTCTTCTTTGAGCTCTCGGTTTGCCGCTTGCTCAGGTGTTTCACCGGGGTCAATTAATCCTTTAGGGAAACCTAACTGATAGTCATTGGTGCCGGCGCAATACTCTCGAACGAGTAGTAGTTCGTTTTCAGCTGTGATGGGTACAATCATAACGGCTCCACGGCCACCGCCGCGAATTCGTTCATACTGACGCTCTTCGTCATTTGAAAATTTTAGTTCTAAAGACTCCACAGTAAATAAGCGACTTTTAGCGACAACATTATTACTGAGAATTTGTGGTGGTGTTGGGTGCTTTTTCTGTGTCATGGGCATCAATTTGCTATCATTGCAGTTATACTAATCATATACCCAAATGAGTATAAGATGCGAGTTTCAGTTTGAATTAAAAGCAATTTAAATGCAGAATTAATCATAAAATATCTTACCCGTAGTTAAGGTTAAATATTTATCTGGCGTTATTGAATTCGCCCTTAATATTTCATCATTGGGTATATGTTTTTAAAGTTCAATTAACAGAGCCCATTATATTTCGCTTGCAAGCATTTCATCGCAACGTAGTCATTTAACGCCTCAATTTCCACAAGGATATATCATGCTCAATTGGTCAAAAATCGATACTGTATTACTCGACATGGACGGGACTTTACTTGATTTACATTACGACACTGACTTTTGGCTCAATGTTGTTCCACAACAACATGCTCTGGCTCAAAATATCAGTTTTGAGGAAGCCCGCGCAGATATCTTAAAACGCTATCAGGCTGTGAGTGGCAAAATTCAGTGGTACTGCTCTGACTATTGGGAAGCACAGCTAAACTTACCTATTCTCGAACTAAAGCGCCAGTCTGCTCACTTAATCAAAATTCGTGAAGACGTTCCGCATTTTTTAACTGAACTTCGACGTGCAGGTAAAGAGCTCATTTTACTTACCAATGCTCATCCAGAATGCGTAATGCTTAAATTTGAACATACCGCTATTGATAATTATTTAGACGGAGTGGTGTCAACGCATGAATATGGGGTAAGTAAAGAGCAACAAAGTTTGTGGCATAAGGTTCAAGGGGATTTAGGGTTTGATAAACGCCACACATTATTTGTAGATGACAGCTTACCGGTATTAAATGCCGCACGAGAATACGGCATTGAGCATTTACTTGCGGTTGCTAACCCAAATAGCCAGCAACCACATAACGATATAACCGACTACTTAAGTGTCACCGATTACCGTAAGCTTATTTAGGGTCTGTTGATCTTTCAAGGTTAAATTTGCAGCAGTCTGTTTGGTATTTAGGCAAGGCAGAGCCTATGTGGTGTGGTTATTCCCCATAAATAGGCGATAACGCAGCATCAATGCCAAACAGGCGCTGCCCGAAGGGTTCTGCCTAGGGGCGATTTACTCTTTGTTGCTCGGTTTTTACTTAGCCCACTAGGTTACAAACCTCGCGTCGCGATTAAACCGCCCCTAATTTGAACAAATTGTAATCCGCAAAGGTCAACAGACCCTGGCTTATTCGCCCTGAGGGTAACGCGCTACTAGGCCTTGATATACCTGTTTTGCAAAATCTACATGCTCAGTATCAAGGCTTTTAACTACTTCAACTAAGTGTTCGTTATCTTCTTTGCCATGCCACACTTTAATGTAGCTACCCTCTTTGTAACCATGATCCTGACGGAAGAAGTTCAGCGTATTTTTACCCACATAGCCACGATATAAATCATCAATATCCATACCGATTTGTGCCATACAACCGGCAAAAGCAGCCGCGTTAAAGGTTTTATTGGCAACCGCACTGGCTGCTAATAATTCAAGCGTTTGTTTAAAATCATCACCTTGCTGTGGGGCGCTCATTTGAGTTTGTAGCTGTGTTGCTATTTGCTCGTAGCTGGTCTCACCGTCGATACGTAGCGATAAACCAAAATGAAAAATATCAACCAGCTCTAAAATTACTTGTTCAGTATCTGGCGTTTGTTTTTTCCACCATTTCCAACCGTAATGATCCAGCATTTCTGCACATTCAACCCAAATAGCTCTATACCATTCAAAGCCTTGACTAAACCATTGCTCATGTACTTTGGTATTCATGGCATTTTGCATTTCTAGCATAACAACTAGTTTGTTTAAATTCGCAGACATATTGGTTCCACTGTTGGATTTATAATTAGGGTAATAATACAGATAATATAACTTAACGACCAGCCGAAAACTCATGCCATGAGTTGATCAGGTCAACAAAGTCTTCAAAACCACAACCACTGCTTAAATCATTCTCTTCAAGCATGAGTTCATCATCTTGGTAGGCTAATATATCTTCGTTATCTTGATGCAGCGCATGCGCTTCAAATAACGCTTCATCTTTAGACAGAATTAGATCAATTTCTTGGCCTTTAAGTGTTACCGGCTCAAAGCTTGAACTCACCGAGCTAATAAGTGCCTGCACCATCGCGACTTTGTCTTTGCCTATTTCTTCATTTAACCAGCGACCTATAATCGCGTGCTCGCTGCAAATTTTAATTCTTAACCCACTAATAGGATCGCGAATGAATTGGTATTCCATAACTTTATTCCAGTACTGCTAATGCAACAGATTATAACCTAATCAGCTATGAATAATGAAAGCCAGATACAAAAATAGCGCCATAAGGCGCTATTTAGCATCATCAATTTAGCTAACCGCCTGAGCGATAGCGTGCAGCATCAATAATTGCCCATAAATGGAACACGGCACCGATTACGGCTGGAACAACTAAAAACCATAGCGCATAACCGCCAAAAACCAGAATTGCAAAAACAAGTGCCGCTAAAATACGGCCCTGCACCAACTGCCCTAAACCGGGGAAAAAAATATTACATAATGCTGCGATTACGTTACCGCCAGAACCTTGTTGAGACATACTAACCTCTGTAGTTTAATTAATTTTGTATTTGTACTTATTATTTATACTTACACACTTTATGCCAATTTATTAAGGCTTACAAATCATACAGTTAAATTATTACGAATTTATCAGTTTAGTATTTTTTGCCAAAAATAAGTCAAATTAGCAATTTTAAATAGCTATTTTAGTTACTTGCTCAGTTTATACTGTTAATTATTCAACAACTTAAATACGTATTTTATAAATAGCTGTTTATAAAAACAGTATTTTATTTAGCCTAACAAAAACACCTGTTATACTGCTCTCATTATTGATTAAAAAGGCGTAACGATGGACGTTTCAGAATTACTCGATGGCTTAAATGATAAACAACGCGATGCCGTTGCAGCGCCATTACAAAACATGCTGGTATTAGCAGGAGCAGGTTCAGGTAAAACTCGAGTATTGGTTCATCGTATTGCCTGGTTAATGCAAGTAGAGCAAGCCTCTGCCTATAGTATTTTTGCGGTAACCTTTACTAATAAAGCCGCTAAAGAAATGCGCTCACGGGTTGAAGAAACATTAAAAGCCCCTGTAGGCGGCATGTGGATTGGTACTTTCCATGGTTTATCGCACCGAATTTTGCGTGCACATCACCGTGAAGCAAACTTACCAGAAGCCTTTCAAATTTTAGACTCTGACGATCAGCTTCGTATGATCAAGCGCTTATTAAAATCGATGAATATTGATGATAAAAAATGGCCGGCAAAGCAGTTTGGTTGGTACATAAGCGCTAAAAAAGATGAAGCTCTGCGCCCTAAAGATATTCAGGCATACGATATTAACGAGCAAATGATGCTGCGTGTTTACGCAGCCTATCAAGAAGCTTGTGATAGAGCGGGCCTAGTTGATTTTGCTGAAATCTTACTACGTAGCTATGAGGTTCTTAAAAATAACCCAACCTTGCTGCGTCATTATCAGCAGCGCTTTGCGCACATGCTTGTAGACGAGTTTCAAGATACCAATACTATTCAGTATGCGTGGTTAAAACTACTTGCGGGCGATACCAGCAGCATCATGATTGTAGGCGATGATGACCAAAGTATTTATGGTTGGCGCGGCGCAAAAATAGAAAACATTAAACGCTTTTTAACCGATTTTGATGCAGAGACGATTCGCCTTGAGCAAAACTATCGCTCGACTGCCACTATTCTTAAAGCCTCAAACGCGTTAATTCAAAATAACTCCGAGCGAATGGGTAAAAGTTTATGGACTGATGGTAATGACGGTGAACCTATTTCTATTTATGCTGCTTTTAATGAGCTAGATGAAGCGCGCTTTGTGAGTAGCAAATTACGTAGCTGGCTTAATGCGGGTAATGCACTTCAAGATGCGGCTATTTTATATCGTAGTAATGCGCAATCGCGGGTACTTGAAGAAGCAATGCTACAAGAAGGTTTAAAATACCGAATTTATGGCGGTATGCGATTCTTCGAACGCCAAGAAATTAAAGATGCTCTTTCATACTTACGCTTAGTGGGTAACCGCCAAGATGATGCCGCATTTGAGCGTGTAATTAATACGCCCGCCCGCGGCATTGGTGATAAAACATTAAGCCATATACGTGACTGCGCTCGCGCTGAATCTTTGCCGCTTTGGTATGCTGCTAAAGCCATTGTAGAGCAACAGCATTTATCGGGTCGCGCTTCTGGAGCTGTTGCCAAGTTTGTTGAGTTAATTGAACATATTGAAGATAAAATTAGTGACTTAACGCTGCACGAGCAGGCTAAATATGCCATTCAAACCTCAGGGTTAATGGCAATGTATCAGGCTGAAAAAGGTGAAAAAGGCCGTGCTCGGGTTGAAAACTTAGAAGAATTAATTAGCGCCTGCGATCAATATGAACTCCCTGAAGAGGAAGAATTTAGTTCACCACTACAAGGCTTTTTAGCCTACACCTCGCTTGAATCAGGTGAAGGGCAAGCTGATGAACATGAAGATGCGGTACAAATGATGACTCTTCACTCAGCTAAAGGCTTAGAGTTTCCGCTGGTATTTATGGTCGGTGTTGAAGAGGGCATGTTCCCATCACAACAAAGTAATGAAGAAACGGGCCGTTTAGAAGAAGAACGCCGCCTTTGTTATGTAGGTATGACCCGTGCTATGGATAAACTGTATATAAGCCACGCAGAAAGCCGCCGTTTATATGGTCAAGAAAAATACCACAGCCCATCGCGTTTTTTACGTGAAATACCCGAAGACTGCGTAGAAGAAATTCGCATTAAAACCCAGGTTTCTCGCCCGCCAGCAGTTGGTCGCTTTAGTGCATCGGTTAGCCATGCCGCCTTTGAAGAAAGCGGGTTTAATTTAGGTCAACGGGTGCTACATGCAAAATTTGGCATTGGTACGGTGCTTAATTACGAAGGCAGTGGCGCACAATCGCGAGTACAAGTTAACTTTGACGACTTAGGTAGTAAGTGGTTAGTAACAGCTTATGCAAGACTACAAGCCGTTTAACCGCGTTATAGAGCATCTGCAACAGCAGCTAACGAATGCTAAACATCGTCAGTTACTGTTGCTTACAGGCGATAAAAATTGGTGTTATGAGCAATGCACTCAGCTGCTTGCTCAATTACAGCAACCCTCTTTTGTTCTTTCTAAAAACACAAATTTAGTTAATGCACATTGGCCAGAGCATACCCATCAAATTTTAGGGCAAGAGTGCGCCCATGCTGTTTATGATGGCTACAGTGGACTGGTGCCAGATAAACTAGCAGCCTTAGCGGGCGTAGTTCAAGCGGGTGGCTTTTTAATTGTATTACTTCCAGCGCTCGAATCACTTGAACATTGGTGCGATCCTGCGCTGCCATTATTTCAATCATTTGGACAAGCGCATCAATACAGCTTTTTTAATCAACGTTTAAAGCACTTACTGAGCAGCGCCTCTTTATTACATTTTAATCAACAAGATGGCTGGGTTACTCTTGCCGACATTGATGCATCAGCAGGTACTATAGATTTTACCGAGCAACAACAATGTGTTGAATTAATAAAAAAAACCGCGCACGGACGGGCAAATAGACCATTATTGATTAATGCTGATCGGGGACGGGGGAAATCAGCGGCATTAGGGATTGCCGCAAGCGAGCTCAGCGATAAAAAAATCCTCATCAGCTCTATGCAATTTCGCGCATTGCACAGCAGCTTTAAACATTTAGCAAACGCACTTAATTTAGAGTATCAAGCAGGCAATAAATGCATTGCAAACATGCAATATATTGCATCTGATCAACTACTTAACGAACAGCCTGAGTGTGACTTGCTATTAATTGATGAAGCGGCAGCAATCCCTGTTCCAATGCTCATAAAACTACTCCACCTTTATCCTCGCGTGGTATTTTCAAGCACCATGGTTGGCTATGAAGGCAATGGTCGCGGCTATATTCTAAAGTTTACTCGCTACATTAAAACGCATTTTAAAAATATGCGCAGTATGACTCTTGAGCAGCCTATTCGCTTTGCAAAGCAGGACCCATTAGAGCAGCACATTCGCACGTTATTAGCCTTAGATGCTGAACATCACAGCCTCACCTTACACTCTACCCCTTTGCAATTTAAGCAGTTACAGGCACATCAACTTGCTAGTAACGAGTCACTACTTTATCAAGTGATTGGGTTGCTAACGCTGGCACATTATCAGACCAGTGTGAATGATTTACGCCACTTACTAGACGCCACTAAACAACATGTATTTGTTTGCCAACAAGGTGATAATATTCTCGGTGTCTGTTTAATTGCGATTGAAGGTGGGTTTAATGCCGCCATGAGCAATGAAATAGCACAAGGAAAGCGCAGGCCTCAAGGTCACTTAATGGCACAAACGTTAGCACAATTGAGTTTTAATGCTGATGTTTTAAAACAACACTGCGCCCGCGTGGTGCGTATTGCCATTGATCCACAGCATCACAACAAAAAAATAGGCACACAGTTACTTAAATACTGTGAACAACAATTGCAGAGCGAGTGTCATTGGTTTGGTGCCAGCTTTGGTGGCAATGCGCAATTACTCAGTTTTTGGCAAAGTAATGGCTTTGATTTAGTTAAACTCGGTTTTCAAAAAGATAAGGCAACGGGCGAGCACAGTGCATTAGTTGTTAAAAGCTTAACTAAAAGTGACCAACTAGTAGAGCAATTAGTAGCACAGTTTGAAGCCGATTTCCCTTTGCAACTACTCGATCACTATAGTCAGCTTGATTATCAACTGGTCGCGAAAATTGTCTCTCATTTTAATACTCATACCAGCAGTATCACTGAGCAATCAAGATTAAAGTCTATGTTAACAAGTGACTACCAGCTTTTTAATATAAAACCATTACTCTGGCGACGTTTTTGGGCATTGCCGTATAGCTTGCCAACCGATGACGATAATTTCCAATATGTTTTTATTAGGCTAGTATTACAAAATTGGACACCGAAAAATATCCAAAGTCAGTTAGGTTTGAATGGCACAAAGTCATTTAATACATTATTTAAAAAGGCTGTAAATAATTGGTATGAGCGCATTTCGCATAATAGCAAACCTTAACATTGTCCTTATAGCATTAGTGCTTGGGCAAACTTTCGCGCATGCCGAGCAAACCAACAACAAAGTAATTAAGCTGGGCATGTCTACTGCACTGACTGGCCCTGCTAAAAATATTGGCCAACAGTTACATAAAGGTAGCAGCGTTTATTTTGACAAAGTTAATAACGCTGGCGGCATTAATGGCGCTAAGGTGCTACTTTTAGTTGCTGACGATCACTATGAACCCAAACAAACCGTTAATAATACTCGTGAGTTTATTTACACAAATAAAGTTGATGCCCTGTTTGGTGCCATGGGTACCCCAACCAGCCATGCAATTATACCTTTACTAGAACAATCAAAAATTCCGTTCTTAATGCCTTTTAGCGGGGCGAGCTTTCTTCGTGAAAAACCGTCAGTTAAAGCATTTAACTTAAGAGCAAGCTATAACGACGAAGCACAAGAACAAATCAAATACCTCGTTGAAGAGCATAAACATACTAAAATAGGGCTGTTTATACAGGCTGACGAATTTGGCTTATATGTAGAATCAGGACTAAGAGAAGCACTCGCTAAATATAACCTTACACCGGTAATAGTTGCTCGCTACAAACGCAATAGCCAAGATGTAGAGTCGGCACTTAATACCTTAAAATTAAGCGGAGTTACGGCAATCTGTTTAGTCGGCACTTATGAACCACTCTCTGAGTTTATTAATAGCGCACAAAAGCAAGGGTTTAATCCTGAATATACTAGCGTTTCGTTTGTACCCAGCTTTGACTTATTTGATGAAGTAAACTCACCCTCACATATTATGGTAACTGAGATTGTTCCAAACCCACTAAATTGTAACGATAATTTTTGTACTGAGTTTTTAGCCGATATGCAAGCGAGCAACATTAAAAAACCGAGTCGTCTTCATTTTGAGGGTTATATTAACGCTATGGCATTTAGCAAAGCAGCGAAAAACTGTCAATTCCCCCTTCAGCAATCCTGCCTGATGAATGAGCTTAATTCTTTATTAGTAACCGATACACTTATCCAAAAGTTATTCATAAATACTGAAAACAACAATAAACGTAATGTTTATCGCTCTTATTATGTGAATAAATAAATACCTTGCAAATATTGTTCTATCCTTAGTATACAAACTTAGTATGTGAGGAAGCCATGGACTTAATTAATTTTAAAGTGGGTTATAAAACCATTTCACTTAAGATTCTTGATATCTTATTAACGGAACAATTTCATAATAACCTCACGGTGCTGCCTAACGATAACAAGAGCTTCCTAGGCGTTAAAGATTATATGGGGATCCCAACCCCAGTATTTGACTTAGGAATAATTTTAAATGGCGTATCTACCGAGCACAGTAACCGTGATGCGTTAAAGCAACTTAAATCTTGGCAAAAACAACTCATTGCTTGGTTTAATCAATTAGAGCAAGCGTTACTAAGTTCGCAAAATTCGTTAAATACGAGTCAATATGAGCTTGCTGACTTTGAACAATTTTATATGGAATTTAAAACCGATAACGACGAATTAAAAAGTACGATGTCACGCTTTAATGAGCCGTTTAAATCACTTTTACAAAAAGTAGAAGACGCTATTAAAGTACATAAACAAAAAAATAGTAAACAAGTACTCATACAGCTTGAAATTGTAAAGCGCCATGAGCTGATCCAATTAGAGCGCTTATTTGAATCAGCCAAAGAGCAAATAACCTTAGACTATAAACCGATTATTGTTTTTACAACAAAAGATGGAATGACCCCGCATGTTGGCTTATTAGTTGATAAAGTAGAAGATAATATTGAATATAAACAAGAAGATATAAAACCTCTCGATAAGTTGACTGAAATAGGCTTTGATATTGATCCACAAACAAGAAATATGATGCATGGATTAATTAAGCTAGCCGACAAACACAGCGTACTTATTGATCCAAGCGCTATATTTAAACCCAAAGAGCTTCAAACCTCTAGCAACGCACAAGAGCAAGAGACTGAAGCCTATGGACTGTTCTAAGCTAATTATTTGTATAAACAATACTAACGAACAACAGTGCAGTTAGTGTGTTTTTGGCTATGAATATTTTTCTTTAACCTCAGGCCTTTCATCTAATTTTGGAACGTTTAAAAAAGCCCGACTCAGTGAGTCGGGCTTTCTAAATTTGGAGCCATGGTGCGCTACTTCGTAGCAACAACGCAGTAGAATATCGTGGTGTCAGCTCTGATCAACTCTCTTCCTTTAACCTAATACCTTTCACCTCGAACCTGCATTTTCACTTTCCTACAGACGTAAAAAAACCCGTCACATCGCTGTAACGGGTTTCTCTTATTTGGAGCCTGGTAATGTCCTACTTTCACATAGCAAATGCTACACTATCATCGGCGCTGTTTCGTTTCACTGCTGAGTTCGGCATGGGGTCAGGTGGGTCCAAAACGCTATTGTCACCAAGCAAATTTGGTGTAAGTTCGATTTAATCAAGCTTACTAAAATTTGGAATGCTGATAATAAAGAGTAATCAAGTAATCTACTTTAGTTATATTAACTTCTTCGCTTAAACTATCACATAAAACGCGTTTGGCGTTGTATGGTTAAGCCTCACGGGTAATTAGTACAAGTTAGCTTAATGGCTCACACCACTTCCACATCTTGCCTATCAACGTTGTAGTCTTCAACGGCCCTTCAGAGACTTTAAAAGTCTAGTGAGAACTCATCTCGAGGCCTGCTTCGCGCTTAGATGCTTTCAGCGCTTATCAGTTCCGAACGTAGCTACCGGGCAATGCCATTGGCATGACAACCCGAACACCAGCGGTTCGTTCACTCCGGTCCTCTCGTACTAGGAGCAACCCCTCTCAATTCTCAAACGCCCACGGCAGATAGGGACCGAACTGTCTCACGACGTTCTAAACCCAGCTCGCGTACCACTTTAAATGGCGAACAGCCATACCCTTGGGACCGACTTCAGCCCCAGGATGTGATGAGCCGACATCGAGGTGCCAAACACCGCCGTCGATATGAACTCTTGGGCGGTATCAGCCTGTTATCCCCGGAGTACCTTTTATCCGTTGAGCGATGGCCCTTCCATTCAGAACCACCGGATCACTATGACCTACTTTCGTACCTGCTCGACGTGTCTGTCTCGCAGTTAAGCTGGCTTCTACCATTACACTAACCGTACGATGTCCGACCGTACTTAGCCAACCTTCGTGCTCCTCCGTTACTCTTTGGGAGGAGACCGCCCCAGTCAAACTACCCACCAGGCACTGTCCGTAACCCCGATTCAGGGGCCAACGTTAGAACATCAAAACTACAAGGGTGGTATTTCAAGGACGACTCCACAAAAACTAGCGTCTCTGCTTCTAAGTCTCCCACCTATCCTACACATGTAGGTTCAATGTTCAGTGCCAAGCTGTAGTAAAGGTTCACGGGGTCTTTCCGTCTAGCCGCGGGTACACAGCATCTTCACTGCGATTTCAATTTCACTGAGTCTCGGGTGGAGACAGCGTGGCCATGGTTACACCATTCGTGCAGGTCGGAACTTACCCGACAAGGAATTTCGCTACCTTAGGACCGTTATAGTTACGGCCGCCGTTTACCGGGGCTTCGATCAAGAGCTTCTCCGAAGATAACCCCATCAATTAACCTTCCGGCACCGGGCAGGTGTCACACCGTATACGTCATCTTGCGATTTTGCACAGTGCTGTGTTTTTAATAAACAGTCCCAGCCACCTGGTCACTGCGGCTCCAATCAGCTTAGGGAGCAAGTCCCATCACCAATCGGAGCGTACCTTCTCCCGAAGTTACGGTACGATTTTGCCTAGTTCCTTCACCCGAGTTCTCTCAAGCGCCTTAGTATTCTCTACCTGACCACCTGTGTCGGTTTGGGGTACGATTCGGTATAATCTGAAGCTTAGAGGCTTTTCCTGGAAGTATGGCATCAGCAACTTCATCACCTTGGTGACTCGTCTCGTGTCTCAGCCTAACAGCAACCCGGATTTACCTAAGTCGCTAGCCTACACACTTTCACATGGACTACCATCGCCATGCTTGCTTAGCCTGCTCCGTCCCCCCATCGCAATTATACCAAGTACGGAAATATTAATCCGTTTCCCATCGACTACGCCTTTCGGCCTCGCCTTAGGGGTCGACTTACCCTACCCTGATTAACATGGGATAGGAACCCTTGGTCTTCCGGCGTGCGGGTTTTTCACCCGCATTATCGTTACTCATGTCAGCATTCGCACTTCTGATACGTCCAGCATACCTCCCGGTACACCTTCAACCGCTTACAGAACGCTCCCCTACCACTCAAAATAAATTTTGAATCCGCAGCTTCGGTGCATAGTTTAGCCCCGTTACATCTTCCGCGCAGACCGACTCGACCAGTGAGCTATTACGCTTTCTTTAAAGGATGGCTGCTTCTAAGCCAACCTCCTGGCTGTCTGGGCCTTTCCACATCGTTTCCCACTTAACTATGACTTTGGGACCTTAGCTGGCGGTCTGGGTTGTTTCCCTCTTCACGACGGACGTTAGCACCCGCCGTGTGTCTCCCGGATATTACTTTACGGTATTCGGAGTTTGCAAAGGGTTGGTAAGTCGGGATGACCCCCTAGCCTTAACAGTGCTCTACCCCCGTAAGTATTCGTCCGAGGCTCTACCTAAATAGATTTCGGGGAGAACCAGCTATCTCCCGGTTTGATTAGCCTTTCACTCCTAACCACAGGTCATCCCCTAACTTTTCAACGTTAGTGGGTTCGGTCCTCCAGTTGATGTTACTCAACCTTCAACCTGCCCATGGCTAGATCACCGGGTTTCGGGTCTATACCTTGCAACTATTCGCCCAGTTAAGACTCGGTTTCCCTACGGCTACCCTAATCGGTTAACCTCGCTACAAAATATAAGTCGCTGACCCATTATACAAAAGGTACGCAGTCACCCAACAAGTGGGCTCCTACTGCTTGTACGTACACGGTTTCAGGTTCTATTTCACTCCCCTCACAGGGGTTCTTTTCGCCTTTCCCTCACGGTACTGGTTCACTATCGGTCAGTTGGGAGTATTTAGCCTTAGATGATGGTCCACCTATATTCAGTCAAAGTTTCACGTGCTCCGACCTACTCGATTTCACTTAAAATGCGTTTTCATGTACGGGACTATCACCCTGTATCGTGGCACTTTCCAGAGCCTTCCATTAACACATAATAAGCTTAAGGGCTGTTCCGATTTCGCTCGCCGCTACTATCGGAATCTCGGTTGATTTCTTTTCCTACGGGTACTTAGATGTTTCAGTTCTCCGCGTTCGCCTCGTTAACCTATGTATTCAGTTAACGATACCTGCAAGCAGGTGGGTTTCCCCATTCGGAAATCCTAGTCTCAAGTGCTTTTTACTAGCTTGACTAGGCTTATCGCAAGTTAATACGTCCTTCATCGCCTCCAACTGCCAAGGCATCCACCGTGTACGCTTAGTCACTTAACCATACAACCCAAACGGGTCTTTGTTTTGTGACAGTTTAACTTCGCCAGAAGTTAATATTGAATACTAAAGTAGATACCAATCAACAAACATTAAACGTTTATTAAATGGCACTGAATGATACTGCTATCATTCTTTTTTACTTTTGAAAACTCTGTACAAATACAATGTATTCATACGAATTTTATTATCAGCTTTTCCAAATTTTTAAAGAGCATATTAATTAGTAAACTCAAAGAGCAAACTAACTAACAATCATCTGTGTGGACACTACGAACAAATAAGTTCTAAATCGTATAAGGAGGTGATCCAGCCCCAGGTTCCCCTAGGGCTACCTTGTTACGACTTCACCCCAGTCATGAATCACTCCGTGGTAAACGTCCTCCCGAGGGTTAGACTATCTACTTCTGGAGCAACCCACTCCCATGGTGTGACGGGCGGTGTGTACAAGGCCCGGGAACGTATTCACCGCGTCATTCTGATACGCGATTACTAGCGATTCCGACTTCATGGAGTCGAGTTGCAGACTCCAATCCGGACTACGACGCACTTTAAGTGATTCGCTTACTCTCGCGAGTTCGCAGCACTCTGTATGCGCCATTGTAGCACGTGTGTAGCCCTACACGTAAGGGCCATGATGACTTGACGTCGTCCCCACCTTCCTCCGGTTTATCACCGGCAGTCTCCTTAGAGTTCTCAGCATTACCTGCTAGCAACTAAGGATAGGGGTTGCGCTCGTTGCGGGACTTAACCCAACATCTCACAACACGAGCTGACGACAGCCATGCAGCACCTGTATCAGAGTTCCCGAAGGCACCAAACCATCTCTGGTAAGTTCTCTGTATGTCAAGTGTAGGTAAGGTTCTTCGCGTTGCATCGAATTAAACCACATGCTCCACCGCTTGTGCGGGCCCCCGTCAATTCATTTGAGTTTTAACCTTGCGGCCGTACTCCCCAGGCGGTCTACTTAATGCGTTAGCTTTGAAAAACAGAACCGAGGTTCCGAGCTTCTAGTAGACATCGTTTACGGCGTGGACTACCAGGGTATCTAATCCTGTTTGCTCCCCACGCTTTCGTACATGAGCGTCAGTGTTGACCCAGGTGGCTGCCTTCGCCATCGGTATTCCTTCAGATCTCTACGCATTTCACCGCTACACCTGAAATTCTACCACCCTCTATCACACTCTAGTTTGCCAGTTCGAAATGCAGTTCCCAGGTTGAGCCCGGGGCTTTCACATCTCGCTTAACAAACCGCCTGCGTACGCTTTACGCCCAGTA
Organism: Pseudoalteromonas issachenkonii; assembly: GCF_002310795.1. Classification (NCBI taxonomy): domain Bacteria; kingdom Pseudomonadati; phylum Pseudomonadota; class Gammaproteobacteria; order Alteromonadales; family Pseudoalteromonadaceae; genus Pseudoalteromonas; species Pseudoalteromonas issachenkonii. The sequence continues at coordinate 127,635 of NZ_CP011030.1, read as the reverse complement.
ATTCCGATTAACGCTCGCACCCTCCGTATTACCGCGGCTGCTGGCACGGAGTTAGCCGGTGCTTCTTCTGTCAGTAACGTCACAGCTAGCAGGTATTAACTACTAACCTTTCCTCCTGACTGAAAGTGCTTTACAACCCGAAGGCCTTCTTCACACACGCGGCATGGCTGCATCAGGCTTGCGCCCATTGTGCAATATTCCCCACTGCTGCCTCCCGTAGGAGTCTGGGCCGTGTCTCAGTCCCAGTGTGGCTGATCATCCTCTCAAACCAGCTAGGGATCGTCGCCTTGGTGAGCCATTACCTCACCAACTAGCTAATCCCACTTGGGCCAATCTAAAGGCGAGAGCCGAAGCCCCCTTTGGTCCGTAGACATTATGCGGTATTAGCAGTCGTTTCCAACTGTTGTCCCCCACCTCAAGGCATGTTCCCAAGCATTACTCACCCGTCCGCCGCTCGTCATCTTCTAGCAAGCTAGAAATGTTACCGCTCGACTTGCATGTGTTAGGCCTGCCGCCAGCGTTCAATCTGAGCCATGATCAAACTCTTCAATTAAAAAGTTTTATGTCTTTCGACAGCTCAATGAATTCTGAATTTATTTAATATCTTTCGATATTGAATTGACTGTGCTGCAATTCCTACCTAAGTAGTTATTGCTGTTGGTCACTCAGTTTCAATTGAGACTCTAAATTTGCTTGCCTCACTACCTAAGTAGCTTGGCTGTTAGAACTCAATCTGTACGAGTGCCCACACAGATGATTGCTTTATATTGTTAAAGAACGTTGCGATTAAAGCGTTTAACTTTATCTCGCTAGGGCTGCGCATATTACGCTTTCCTATTTTTTTGTCAACACTTAATTTTGTTAAACTTGAAAGTTTTCGAAACTAAGTTTTACTCAACTCACTGAGTAGCTCGTGCCTCGCTATGCGTTGCGCTCTGCCGTCTCAGTGGGGTCGCATTATAGGGAGATCCGAAAACAGATCAACCCTTTTTTGAAGAAAACTTGAAATAAATGACTGTTCGAACAAAATTACAACTAAACGCTCATTTTAACCACTAAAAACTGTGGTAAAGAACGGTTTAACTAGTTTACTTTAAGTTTCCAACCACATTTTTTCTGATACTTAATCTCTTGATTTAGCTCACTTGCCATTAGTGGGTGGTTTTTTAACCAATCGCTTTCAAATTGAATAGCTAACTCTTCATTTTCAGCTGTTATCTTAAAGTTGGGCAAGACATCATCTTGGCGGCGCATAGATAAAATAACAGCAACACGTAATAGTCGAACGATATACGTTGCAACCCTACTGTGTGCGCCTAAATGATCTAAACATCCTTTTTGAAGGTCTGAACGATGGCTGTTGGCAATCGCAACGATCACTTTGTGTTCTGATTGCGAAAAACCTGGCATATCGGTATTTTCTAGAATGTAAGCGGTATGTTTGTGGTATTGCTTGTACTCTATTAATAAACCAATCTCATGAAGTTGCGCCACCGCATTTAAAAGCGGTAACCCACTTAATGCTTCTATCGGCCAATAATGATTAACTTCGCTAGCTAATTGTAAAGCTAAACCGGATACTCGCGATGCTTGCTTTTGATCCACATGATAACGATTCATAAAACCATCAATCGTACGTTGACGAATGTCGTTATTATGCAGTTCCGGTAGCATGCTATATAAAACACCTTCACGAAGTGCGCCACCCGCCAATCCCATTTGTTCTATTTCTAGTGACTCAAACAGTGCAATTAAGATAGCCAGCCCAGATACAAACACTAAACGTCGCTCTTCACTTAACCCTGGCAAGTCGAGTTCAGCTATAGTCTCATAAGCAATAGATTGTTGTTTAATGGTGTATAGCTTTTCAAGGGTGAGCATTTCATTTAAATTTTGTGCCACCATGATTTCTTGAATAGCTTGTACGGTCCCTGACGCACCAGAGGCAAGTTGCCAACCAGCCGTTTTATACTCAGGCGCTATTTCATCAATAACAGTACGCGCGGCTTCAATAGCAGTATTAAAGTTCGCTTCATTTAACTGGCAATCTTTAAAGTAGCGTTCAAGGTAAGTAACACACCCTATATTAAGACTTTTATAGTGACGTGCTTCAAAGCCTTGGCCAATCACCACTTCAGTACTCGCACCACCAATATCAATAACTAGCTGTTTGCCCGCACATGAAGAAGTGTGCGCAACTCCTTTGTAAATAGTTCGCGCTTCTAGCTCACCACTAATAACATTAACTTTATGGCCTAATATTTTTTCAGCACGTAATTTAAAGTCGTCGGCGTTGGTTGCTAAACGAAGTGTTGCAGTGGCAACAATGGTGATGTTTTTCTTGGGAATATCTTGCAAACGTTCCGCAAACAAGGCCAAACACTCCCAGCCTCGTTGCATAGCCTCTAAGCTCAATAGATTATTATCATCAAGCCCAGCGGCGAGTCTTACTTTGCGTTTGACGCGACCTATTGTTTGCAAGCCACCCGCCACTGATTTGGCAATAAGCATATGAAAGCTATTTGAGCCCAAATCAATGACTGCATATACATTTTTTTGCGGTTTAAGTTGCCCCACCGTTCAAAAACCTCTAGTTACGAATACTATCAAACTAACGGTCGGTTAAGACCGTCCTTTTTGGTAACCATTATTTGGGCGACGTCCGTTGTTATTACTACGATTACGTGGACCGGTAGAAAAATTACGTTTTCTGTGAATAGTCGGCTTGGTCAAATCATCTAGCAATGCACTTTTATCGTAATGCGATAAAGGAATACTGTGCTCGATGTACTCTTCAATTTCATGAAGGTTATAAGCATACTGCTCACACGCAAAGCTAATTGCATGACCCGAAGCGCCTGCACGAGCTGTACGACCAATACGGTGAACGTAATCTTCGCAATCATCAGGTAAGTCAAAGTTAAATACATGACTTACTTCTGGAATATGTAAACCACGCGCAGCAACATCGGTAGCCACTAAAAAGTCTAGCTCGCCTTTACTAAATTGCGCGAGTATTGATTGACGTTTCTTTTGGTTTACATCACCGGTGAGCATACCCACTCGATGTCCATCTGCTTTTAACCATGCATACACAGTTTCACAGCTGTGTTTGGTATTTGCAAAAACAATGGCTTTCTCAGGCCATTCTTCTTCAATCAAGGTTAACAACAGCTTAATTTTATCTTCTTGTGAAGGATGAAATAGCTCTTCTTGAATACGCTTACCCGTTTTTACATCGGGTTCTATTTGCACATGCTCTGGGTTTGTCATGTGTTCAAATGCAAGCTCTTGTACACGATACGACAGTGTGGCAGAGAATAATAAGTTTAAACGTTCTGATGTATCCGGCATACGACGGAACATATAACGGATATCTTTAATAAAGCCTAAATCGAACATACGATCGGCTTCATCTAGCACGACTACCTCAATTTCATTAAGGGTGTAACAGCCTTGCTTGTACAAATCTATTAGGCGACCTGTAGTACCAATTAAAATATCAACGCCTTTTTCTAGTTGTGCACGTTGTTTTTCGTAATCTTCGCCACCATATACTAAACCTAAGTTAAGATTACAGTGCGGCGCTAAAATTTTTGCATCTTTGTGTATCTGAATCGCAAGCTCCCGAGTTGGGGCCATGATCAGGGCTCTTGGATGTTTACTAGGTGCTTTGCTAGATTGTAATAACCGGTGGCATGTGGCGGTTAAAAACGCCAACGTTTTGCCTGTACCTGTTTGTGCTTGGCCCGCAATATCGCGCCCTTCACAAATAAACGGTAGGCATTTAGCTTGAATGGGTGTGCAATATTCAAACCCACTTTCGGTTAACCCGGCAACCACTTCCGGTGCAATAGCAAAGTCTGAAAACTTTTTATCGGTCAAATGTGTCTTAGTCATAGCGTTTAAGCATAACGTTTAAACTTGCAATAAGAAACAAGAGTGTTTAAATACGCACTAAATATTTCGCCTAACTAAACCGGAGAGCGCAATGAGCGAGAAAATAATCCAAATTACCGACGATAGCTTTGAAGCTGACGTATTACAATCAGACAAACCTGTACTAGTAGACTTTTGGGCTGAATGGTGCGGACCGTGTAAAATGATCGCCCCAATTCTAAGCGAAGTTGCTGAGGAATTTGATGGCCGTGTAACGATTACTAAATTAAACATTGACCAAAACGCAGGTACTCCACCTAAATTTGGTATTCGTGGTATTCCTACACTACTACTTTTCAAAGATGGTCAAGTGGCTGCAACTAAAGTAGGCGCACTATCAAAAACACAATTAGTTGAGTTTTTAGAAAACAACATCTAAGTGTAAATTTATAAAAAAAGGGCGCTCAGCCCTTTTTTTATTATTTATTTTACAGAAGTACTGGACGCTGCAGTAATGACCTGCTAGTTTATAAAGCCAACTAATCCTTAGTTATATTCAACAAACCTCACTCAACGATCTAATAAAGCGATTTTGAGTATGACAACTGTAATAAAGAACCCACCAATATGCATTTACGCGAATTAAAAGACAAGTCTATAAAAGAGCTTGTAAACTTAGCTGAGTCCATGGGGCTCGAAAACGTAGCCCGCTTAAGAAAGCAAGACATTATTTTTGCTATTCTTAAATCCCATGCCAAAGGCGGAGAGAATATCTTCGGCGGTGGTGTATTAGAAATTTTGCAAGATGGTTTTGGCTTTTTAAGATCATCAGAAGCTTCTTACTTAGCTGGCCCAGATGATATTTATGTATCTCCAAGCCAAATTCGCCGCTTTAGTATGCGTACTGGCGACTCTATTTCAGGTCTTATTCGTCCGCCGAAAGATGGTGAGCGTTACTTTGCTTTACTTAAAGTAAACGAAGTTAATTTTGATAAACCTGAAAACTCTCGCACTAAAATACTTTTTGAAAACCTGACACCACTACATGCAAACGAACGTTTTCGTATGGAACGTGGTAACGGCAGTAAAGAAGATATTACCGCACGAGTTCTTGATTTAGCGTCACCCATTGGCCGCGGCCAACGTGGTTTATTAGTGGCACCGCCAAAAGCGGGTAAAACCATGTTGCTACAAAATATTGCGCAATCAATCACACATAACCACCCTGATGTTACATTAATGGTTTTACTTATTGATGAACGTCCGGAAGAAGTGACTGAGATGCAACGCCTAGTAAAAGGTGAAGTTATTGCATCAACATTCGATGAACCAGCATCTCGCCATGTACAGGTTGCTGAAATGGTTATCGAAAAAGCAAAGCGCTTAGTTGAGCACAAAAAAGACGTGGTGATTTTACTTGATTCAATCACACGTTTAGCACGTGCTTACAACACCGTTATTCCATCATCAGGTAAAGTATTGACCGGTGGTGTAGATGCTAATGCATTACATAAGCCTAAACGTTTCTTTGGTGCTGCACGTAACGTTGAAGAAGGCGGTAGCTTAACAATTATTGCGACTGCGCTTATTGATACCGGCTCTAAAATGGATGAAGTTATCTACGAAGAGTTTAAGGGTACGGGCAACATGGAACTACATCTTAACCGTAAAATTGCGGAAAAACGTGTATTCCCAGCTATCGACTTTAACCGTTCTGGTACGCGTCGTGAAGAATTACTTACTAAGCCTGATGAGCTCCAAAAGCTGTGGATTTTACGTAAGATAGTCCATGACATGTCAGAAATTGATGCCATGGAATTTTTAATCGATAAACTATCGATGAGTAAAACCAACGATGAGTTTTTTGATTCGATGAAACGTCAGTAATCTGAACGCTGGTGAAATAAAAATTTTTAAATAAAAAAGACACCAGATGGTGTCTTTTTTATTTTTAGAGTAAATCAGCTTATCCGTATTGCTTAAGCAGTACCAGCAAGTCATTTACTAATGTTGTTAACTTTTGAGTGTTAATTTGTGACTGAAGTAATTCGTCATCTAGTGCTTTTGCCACTAATGCTATTTCTTTAAACTCAAACATTTGTGCCGCACCTAAAACTCGGTGGCTATCTTTTTGCAGCGATTTATAATCTCCAACTTTAAAATGCTGTTCAATTAGCTCACTTTCTGTAATCAGGCTTTGTTTAAAACTCGCTACTAAATCACTCATATCTACATGGATACTTTCTGTCGATGAATCCTCATTTGCTGAGCTTAAGTATTTAGCTAAAACAGTGTAAAAAGATTCTTTGTCTATTGGTTTTGCTAAATAATCGCTAAAACCAAGTGATAAGTAGTGGTCAATCTCGTGGCTCATGGCATTGGCCGTTAACGCTAAAATAGGCTGCTCATAGCCACATTGTTTGAGTAGTTCAAACGCAGAAATACCATCCATAACGGGCATTTGAATATCTAAAAGCACCAAATCCGGATACAGTTTTAAACTTTGCTCTACGGCTTGCTCACCATTTTCAACGGCAATCACTTCAAGTCCTAGGGAGTGTAAATAACGACTGATCAGTTTGCGGTTATCACTGTGATCCTCAGCAAGCACCACCTTACCCGATAACAACCTATGCCCCTCACCCGATTTAGCCTGCATATCATCGTGGCAAACTTGCTCTTCAACTTGTATACAAGGCAAATAGAACGAAAACTCACTGCCCTTTTTAAACTCACTCTGCACGCTAATATAGCCACCCATCATAGCTGCTAACTGCTGCGACAAACTCAAGCCCAAACCAGTACCGCCAAAACGTCGGCTAATGCTGTTATCTGCTTGGCTAAAGCATTCAAAAATAAGCTTAAGCTGTGAGGAGCTCATGCCAATTCCGGTATCTTGAATACAAAAGAGCAGCCCTTGATCCGTTTTGCTAACAGCAATTGTTACGTGCCCCTTATGAGTAAACTTAATGGCATTGGCGCATAAATTAATAAGTATTTGTTTTACTCGAGTTAAATCTAGCCGCGTAAAATAGGTATCACCTAACTGACTCTCTAATATCAGTGACAAGCCTTTCGCTTTAGTTTGTGGAGAAAACATAGCATGAACATCGTTGATCAATCGCACCATATCAAAACAGCTAATGTTAAGTTCTAGCCTGTTTGCTTCGATTTTACTTAAATCAAGCACATCATTAATCAGGCTTCTTAAATGCTCACTTTGTCGTTGTATTACCCTAAGCTCATCTTGTAATTGCTCAGCCTTGTACTGACCACTAATAAGATCGTCAGTTTGCGCCAAAATAGCGGTTAATGGCGTTCTAATTTCATGGCTTATATTCGCTAAAAACTGGCTTTTAACCTCGTTAGCTTCACGCAGTTCTTGCGCCACACTTTGCAGCTCTTTGGTGCGCTGTTCAACTTGCTCACTCAGCTTTAACTTCGCTTGTTTTTCTGTTCGGCGTTTATAAACAGCAATTACTGTAATTAAAATCAATATGGCAACAATCACCAATAAGAACGTCAGCTGTGAACGTTTAGCTATTTGTAATTCTTGTAAGTATTGTTGCTGTTTTAATTGTTTAATTTCTTGGTTTAGCTGATTTGATTCAAACTGAATTTGAAATTGACTGACCGCTTTTGAGGCTTCTTCGGTATTAACACTGCGCTGATAATCAACATACTGTTGATGCAAACTTAACGCTTTTTCATAATCCCCTAAGCTAGCATGGATCAGCGCTTCAACCCCCAAACCGTCTTTTATGCGCATGCCATTATTATACTCTTTGGCAAGCGTAATTGAACGCTCTGAGGTTTCTTTGGCATTTTCTGTATTGCCTTGCACAAATTGAACAGTCGATAACACGTGTAAGGCAGCCGCTAGTAACGACTTATTATCAGCCTCAAGTGCAAACTGTTGCCCTGCATTAGCATGATATAACGCGACATCAAATTTATTTAATTTAAGATTAATTGTGGCTAAATTGGTGTGCTTAGTCGAAAGCTGAAAGGCGTTATTAACACTTTGATAGTAGCGCAAAGCTAATTGGTTGTAATGCAACGCTAACTGGTACTGCCTCGATTCAGTGTACGCCACACCCATGTTACCGTATACCTGTGCAACGCCATCGTCATCACCAAGCTCTTGAAAAACTTTTAAAACCTCACGATACATCTCAAGCGCGGACTCATACCGAGAGAGACGAATATAAATACCGGCGATATTATGTAATATATCGGCTTTATCTTGTGCGCTCCCCTCTTTTTCATAAATGACTTTGGCTTGCTGATAATAGTCGAGGGCTAGCTCCATGTTATACATATCAAAGTAAGCGAGCCCAATATTACTGAGTAAGTTAGCCTGTTTAATCGGGCTTTTAAGGGTAATGGCAATGTTTAACGCGCGATTATAATCAACGACCGCTTGTTGCACTAACCCTTGATAATAAAGCACCACGCCTTGCATTTTAATTGCACGAAAATAAAGTTTTGGCTGTTCTTTAAGGGTGCTATTCGCCTCTAGTAATTTAAAATACTTTAGTGCATTAGCTAAATCACTCTGTGTAAACGCCAGCTCCGCTAAGTCACTGTAAATGGTCACGCGTTGTAAATTTGGAAGATCAGGGTTAGCTAATATGTCTGTTGCAAGGCGGTGCTTTTCAGTCCATGTTTGCTCAAGATCGAACTGCTCAAACAAACTTGTCTGCTCATTGGATAAAGCGTCGTTTGATGCACCACTCAGTACAACCAAAAGACCAATAAAGCAGATGCGCTTTAACCGAGTCAGCATAAAAATATCCTTTAATCCTTGCTAGCCATAATAAAATGACACCCAAACAATATGTAAACATCTAATTTAGACCAATATAAAATAGGCATTCACGCCCACTCCTTGGGGTTTAATGTTACTTAGGTGTATGATAATTTGTTCAAGATACACCAATTAATAGATTGTAAACAATGCTTAACCCACTGATAGATGAGATTTTTGAACTATTAATCAATAATAAAGTGTGGATGGTTCATACTTTAGCATCGGAACTAAAAGAACGTGGGTTACTTGATACCTTAGCAGCTGATCCTGGGCGTGATTTATTTAAACGTAATTTTTTAATTATGAATGCACTTTATCAGTTACAGCAGCAAGTTATGCCAAAACAGCAGCTACTGATTAAAAGTTTACATATTGAGCTGGTAAGCGACCCTCGCCAAAACCAACTTCACCCAAACGATCCGCTGCGTGACTACTACTTAAACTGGCAAAACTTTGAAACATCAACAGCAGAAATTAACGCATTATTAGATAGCTTTTGGCAACGTTTCAGTAAGCCTAAACAACATGAAGCGCCTTTAAGTGCTCAGCAACATCAGCAATTAATCGCTCGCTGGCAATTAGTACAACCAATTACCTTAAAAACATTACAAAAGCGTTGGCGACAACTAGCCGTTCAGCATCATCCAGACAAACAAGGGGGTGATAATGAAGTGTTTAAACAATTAAAAATGGAATATGAGCAACTCAAGGCGAGCTGCTCATCTTAAAACGTAAAACTAGCGCGTCAGGCGACGAGCACGGATTTTACGCCCTTTAATATTGCCTTCGGTTAATTTACGTAACGCGGGTTTAGATGAGTTACGCTCTACCGCGACAAAAGCCACGTTATCAAGTACATTAATTTTACCCACTTGGCGCCCTGCTATACCATCTTTACCTGTTAATGCCCCTAAGATATCACCCGCGCGCACTTTTTGCTTTTTACCCGCATCTATCATCAATGTCACCATTTCAGGTTTGTATGGAGGCTTATCAAGTAGGTTATAAGATGGCATTGGCTCAGGGGTAAAATCACGCTCATAGTGGTCACCAATTTGCGCTACTTTAAATTGCTCAGCATCACCGTAAATAGAACACGCAATGCCTTTTTTGCCCGCTCGCCCGGTACGCCCTACACGGTGAACATGCGTTTGTGGGTCATGCGCTAAGTGATAGTTAATTACCATGTCCATATCATCAATATCTAAGCCGCGTGCTGCTACATCGGTTGCCACTAAAATAGACGCACTCTTATTGGCAAAATGAATCAGTGTACGCTCACGGTCACGCTGCTCTAAATCGCCATGCAATGCAACGGCGCTGAAGCCTTCATCGGCTAAATCATCACATACTTGCTGTGTTTCTACCTTGGTATTACAAAACACCACACAACTTTGTGGGGTAAATTTAAGTAATAGTAATTTAAGGGTTGGATAACGTTGCTTATTATTATCCATTTTATAGAAGTATTGCTTGATAGTGCTTTTTTCTTGCTGCTCTTCTACTTTAATCATTTCAGGGTTGCTCAGAACACGCTTTGCAATGGCTTCGATTGATTTTGGAAAAGTCGCGCTAAATAACAATGTTTGACGATTTGTTGGAATACACTCAATTATGGCATCGAGGGTGTCTTGAAAACCCATATCAAGCATTTGGTCGGCTTCATCAAGTACCAGCGTTTCAACATCATCTAAGCGCAATGTACCTTTACGAATATGGTCGTCAACTCGCCCTGGTGTGCCCACAATAATATGCGCACCATGTTCAAGTGAGCCAATTTGAGGACCAATTGATACCCCGCCACACAAAGTTAAAATTTTAATATTATGAATACCGCGTGCTAATTTGCGCATTTCAACAGCCACCTGCTCTGCAAGCTCACGGGTTGGGCACAGCACTAACGACTGGATACGAAAGCGTTTAACATTCAGCTTGGCTAAAACGCCCAGACTAAATGCCGCTGTTTTACCTGAGCCTGTTTTCGCTTGGGCAATAATATCTTTACCACTTAAAACAGGAGGCAGGCTTTGTGCCTGTACAGGAGTCATTTGGGTGTAGCCGAGTGTTGATAAATTATCAACTAACCCAGAAGGTAAGGCCAACGATGAAAAAGCAGTTGCGGTCACAGTAAATTCCATAGCAAAAAAATAACTTGAGAAAAGTCTCAATAAATATGCGGCTAATAATAGCAGATTTAACAATTAGCAACCATTAACAACGCACGATAAAAAGTGCAAATAAAGATATTGCAAATGATAGTTATTTTCATTAAGATCTGCGGCGTTTTACTATTCTAATAACTCTAAGCCGGAAGCTACTAATGAAACTTAACCCACTTTTTATCGCACTTTTAGCCAGTACCTCTGCAAATGTATTCGCTAACACCGCAAATATAGAGCGCATTGAAGTAAAAGGCAGTTACTTCAACGACTACAAAGTAGATAATGCCAGTGGGGCAATGAGAACCTCAACCTCATTACTCGATACCGCACAATCAGTCACTGTTATTACAGATACAATTGTAAATGAGCAACTAGCAACCACCTTAGGTGAAGTACTAAGTAACGATGCGAGTTTAACGCCAGGATCTAAGCAACGTAATCGTGAAGTATTTAACTTACGTGGTTTTGAGTTAAGTTCATCAACCGGCTACCTGCGTGATGGCCACCAGCATTGGTCGCACTATCAACAACCTATTGAAATTTTAGAGCAAGTTGAAGTAATTAAAGGACCATCGAGTATTTTGTACGGCCAATCGGGCCCTGGCGGCTTAGTAAATATGGTGACTAAAAAGCCAACCGCACAAACGTTATTTAATGCCAGTGCCGATGTCGATCAACATGGCTCAACTCGCTTTATGCTTGATGCTGGCGGCGCATTGACTGAAGCTGAAGATTTACGTGCCCGTGGCGTATTAGTAAAACAAGATGTTGAATATTGGCGTGAGTATCAAAACGGTGATAACCGCGAACGCGATCGTTTTTTAGGTGCATTAGTGGTTGATTACGATATTAGCGATAATGCCTTAGTACGTGTTCACTATGACCGTACAGATGACGAAGCAGGTCTGGATACGGGGGCTTGGATCGATAATGATGCTAATATCATTGGTAACGATAAAACAATTCGTGACATGTCTTGGGCCTTTACCGACATCACCGTTGAAAACATGGGCATTGATTTTAATGTATTTTTAGCCGATAACTGGCAAGTAAAACTTGGCTACAATGAACAAACATTTGAGCGCCAGCGTTTTGAGTCAGCACCACGTAAGCCAAGTGACTTTATCGAAGGCGATAGTTATCAGTCACGCCCTTACGATCGCTTTGATGATTGGCAGTTTAAAACTGCTTTTATCGACTTTATTGGCGAATTTGAAACCGTGGGTGTGCATCATCAATTACTTGTAGGCGTTAACTCACTGGATTATTACTATGGCCAATTACGCACATCTGCTGATACGATTAATTTTTCTGCCGGTCAAAATGAGCCTAATCGCCCAAATATAAGTTACAAATCAGATGATACTGTTAGCTCATCTGCCTACGACTACTACGGGATTTATATCCAAGATTTGATTTCGTTCTCGCCTAAATGGCAACTATCACTGGGTGGTCGTTACGATAAACAAAGTAAAGAAAACAGCAATAACGAATCGTTCGTACCTAAGGTCGGCGTACTTTACCATCCAAATGCATCAGCAACCGTATACGCAAGTTACTCGGAAGGATTTGAGCCGCAAAACGAAACATTAGAAAATGAAAATGATGTTAATAATGGCATGAAACTCGATGCCATTACTTCTGAGCAACGAGAAGTTGGGGTTAAATGGCAACTGTTTGATGATCGATTAATGCTTAGCGGCGCCCTATTTGATATTAGTAAAACAGGCACCTTAGTGAGCGAAAATCTGATTAACCCTATTGGTGATATAACCAGCATAACCACGCAAGCAGGTGAACAGCGCCATAAAGGCTTTGAACTTTCTGCACAAGGTGCTGCTACCGATCGTTTATTTGTTATGGCATCAACCATGTATTTAGATGCTAACTATGAACGAGATGAAGAATTAGAAGGTAAGCGCCCAACCGATGCGCCAAAGTGGTCAGCCTCACTTTGGACCCGTTATGAACTCAACGACGCCATTGCTTTTAATGCCGGCGCTTTTTATGAAGGTGAACGTTTTGCCGATAATGCCAATACAGTAACAAAACAGGGATATACCCGTGTTGATGTTGGCGCAACATACGCACTTAAGGTAAGTAATACAGATATTAACCTGCGTTTAAACATTGAAAACTTATTCGATAAAAACTACCTAGCCGGTGGTGGATTAAATAACGTGACGGTAGGTGAAGGCACAAACGTGCGTTTAGCAGCGCAATTTAGCTTTTAAATACAAACTTTAAAAACCCATAGCCCACCTCAATTTGAGGTGGGCTTTTTTTTTGAACTGACTTTTGAACCCACTGAATAGCCTACTCATCTCATCTATTTTTTATCCTGTTTGTTACATGCTTTAATGGTGTTAATCATTACAAAGGCTCTCTGAATATGAAACAATTGCTCACAGCACTCCTATTTACCACCAGCATGACGGTAAGCGCCAACAACAGTGAATTCACTACAAAACAGCTACAACAAGTAGATGAGGTGCGCACCACCGCCCTTAAAAGTGATTTAAGCTATCAATTACTAGAATCACTCACCACTGAAATAGGCCCGCGCCTACCAGGCACCGAAAACGATAAGAAAGCCGTTGCTTGGGCAAAAGCAAAGTTTGATGAATTGGGCTTTGATAAAGTCTGGTTAGAAGAAGCAACCTTCCCTGAATGGCGTCGCTATAGCGAAAGCGGAAAAATACTCACTCCAAGCGAGCAACCTCTGCATTTAACAGCACTGGGTAACAGCATTAGTACCCCCAAAGAGGGGATCAGCGCACCTGTCGTCTTATTCGAAACCCTTGACGAATTAAAAGCTGCACCGGCGAATAGCTTAAAAGGTAAAATTGCTTATATTAATTACCGTATGAACCGTGATATTGACGGCAATGGTTATGGCCCCGCGGTAAAAGCCCGTGCTACCGGAGCAATTGAAGCGGCTAAAAAAGGCGCCGTTGCCTATATGATGCGCTCAGTTAGCACTGGCCACCATCGCTTTGCACATACCGGCGGTAGCTATTATAAAGAAGGGGTAACTAAAATACCTAACGTGACTATTGCCAATCCTGATGCTGACCAAATAGCACGATTAGTCGCATTAAACAAAGACGTGTCGGTTAATATTAATGTACAAACCGAAAACCTAGGCGAGGGCACTGGTTATAACGTCATTGGCCAATTTAATGGTACTGAAAACCCTGAGCAATATGTACTTATTGGTGGACACTTAGATTCGTGGGATTTAGGTACTGGCGCTCTGGATGATGGCGCTGGCGTTGCCTTAACCATGGCAGCAGCAAAGCATATTAGTGATGTAAAACGTCCTAAGCGCAGTATTCGCGTTGTGCTTTTTGCAGCTGAAGAACTCGGCCTTTGGGGCGCAAAAGCGTATTTTGCAAAGCATAAAAATGAGCTTAATAACATTGTGGCTGCTGCAGAGTCTGACTTTGGTGCTGATGTAGTTTATGGCTTTGAATCAAATGTAAACGCAGCTTCACTGCCAGTAGTGCGCGCGATTGCCAAAGAACTTGCGCCATTAAATATTGAATACATTGGCCAAAATGAAGCTAAAGGCGGACCCGATCTCATCCCATTTAAAAATGCAGTTTCTGCACCTATTTTTGAACTGGCACAAGATGGTACTGACTACTTTGATTACCACCATACAGCGGATGACACCCTTGATAAAGTAACCCCCGCTAAACTTCGTCAAAACACCGCTGCTTATGCTGTATTTGCGTTAATGGCCGCCGACGCTAAAACGACCATTAAACCAAAAGCACGCACTAAAGAGTAACAGACATAATTACTTACAGTTTGCTGCTTTAACTAATACGCTCATTGTTTTAACTTAAAGAAAATTAAAACAGGGAGCGTATTTTCATGCTGCTTTTCAATACCAGTCAGTCTTTTCCTCATTTTACACAAGTACAGTGCTGCCCTAATTGCAAAAGTAACAGCTATCACTTAGTTAACCAAAGCCGCTTTTTGCGCTTTACTATTCTTCCTATATTTCCGATAAAGTTGAGCTATAAACGCGAGTGCTATCAATGTGGACATTGTGAGCCTACAAGCATTAAAAAGTTACCCCTGTTCGAAAAGCTAAGCCTACCCAAATACTGTATTGGGTTAGTTTTATTGCTGTGGGTATTGTTATTTTTTTACCAAAAACACCTTAATGCTGAGGCACTAAAACAAAGTTATTTAACCAACCCCAAAGCCTACGATACCTATTTAGTAAAGGCCGATAAATTCACTCATGAACCGTGGACACTGACTAATTTAAAAGTAGCGCAAGTGCTGAGCTTTGATCAGCAATTTATAACGTTTCAGGTGAGTAATTACAGCTATAAGCGCAGCAGCGCTATAACCACAGCAATGCGTGCCAGTTTATTAGTGCAAAGAGATTACTTTTCGTCTAAAACCATCACCCTGCCTCGTAATGAAATAAAACGCTTATACAAGGATGACATTATATTCGACGTACTGCGCCCCTATGCAAATAGTTTATATGGTGGATTTGTGATGTTTCCGCCACAGCCAAAACCTTTATATAAAGGAGTAAAGCTCGATAAAAATAATCAACAAGGAATTATGTACCACAAAGATGGGCAATACGATGAAGCGCTAGAAAGCTTTACTCTTGCAGCGCAAACAGGTTCTCAATGGGGGCAACTAAATCTGGCGCAAATGTATCGCGACGGGCAAGGCACAGAGAAAAACGCCCCACAAGCTATTTATTGGTATAAAAAAGCCATTGCTCAAGGTAATAGCAAAGCTAAACACGAGCTTGAGCAATTATGTAAAAGTGCACAATGTGAATAATGTAAAGTAGCGCGATTACGCCGCGCTACTATGGGTTTTAAAGAGCTTAGTATAGGTTACATGCATAATAACAATAACCAAACCCGCAACCACACCAAGTAAGCCATCAAATACTAAAGGGGCTAGCATCTCACCTACCCCACCTAAAGTTGACTGGGCATAATGTATGATATCAATCTGCGTATGATGCAGTAACTCAACACCATGCACTAAAATTCCACCCCCCACTAAAAACATGGCGATTGTACCTGCAAAGGCTAAAAACTGCATAAGTCGGGGAGCTGCTGCAAGTAGGCCTTTACCCAGTAATTCTTTAAATTTATTCGCAGAGAGTTTTGATTGGTTAAGTAAATACAATCCAGCATCATCAAGTTTTACAATTCCAGCTACCAGTCCATAAACACCAATTGTCATGATGATGGCAATAACACTTAGCACCAGTGCTTGATTCATTAACGTAGCCCCAGCCACAGTCCCTAAGGTAATTACAATAATTTCAGCAGACAGAATAAAGTCAGTACGAATAGCACCTTTTACTTTTTGCCTTTCATATTCAACTAAATCTAACTTTTCATCATCATCTATCGTTTCCTCATGGTGAGGTAAAAAGCGAGCAAATACTTTTTCAGCGCCTTCAAAACATAAAAATAAACCACCCATCATTAAAAGTGGCGTAATTAGCCAAGGCAACCACACACTAATTAATAACGCAGCCGGGACTAATATCGCTTTATTTAAAAACGACCCTTTTGCCACCGCCCATACTACCGGCAGCTCTCTATCGGCAGTGACCCCTGTAACTTGCTGCGCATTGAGCGCCAAGTCATCTCCTAGTACGCCTGCCGTTTTTTTAGTCGCAACTTTACTCATGGTCGCAATATCATCAAGTAAGGTCGTTATATCATCAAGTAATGTTAAGAGGTTAGTGCCAGCCATGATATTCCCTAGCTAAAAATAAGAGCTTAAACATAACGTAAAGCCTTATTTTCACCAACGGTTAATTTAGCTTTGCTAAGCTCTTAATTAACCAAGCGACTAAATAAGTAAAACACAACCTAATGAAACACTACGCCACTACTATTGCTTTAATAGCGCTGGTTGCATGCAATGAGCAACCCATTACAACTAACTACATGTGCGATAACACCGCTGCACAGCTAGATATTATTAGCAACAAACAGGCGACGCTCCGCTTTAATAAGCATGATTATTTATTAACTCATGAGGTGAGTGCTTCTGGTAGCAAATATATTAATACCAAGGTACTGTTTTGGAGTAAGGGCGAGCAAGCTATGCTAATAATTGACGGTAAAAAATATCAATGCATAAGCAATTAACCATTAACTAACAACATATTAAAAAACTTGCTACACTAACAAAAGTCTTAATATTGTTGATAAAGTTATGCATTCTATCGCTATAAAACATAAAATAATTTTAGCCTTTTCAGCTATTGGTCTGTTAATGCTTACCAGCTGCATATTTTTTTACTGGTCACTCCATCAAATCAGTACCACTAACTCGCGCATAGAAACGTTAGCGGTTCCGGTACAGCAAGCGAGTAAAGACCTGCGTTTATCGCTACTTTCAATTACTAAATTTAACGCCATTGCTTACAGCCAAACTAAACTTGATTTACTACTGCAAAATAAAAAGCAAGCACACGCAGAGCAAACACAGTTTTTTAATAAATTAGAGACGCTAAAAGCGCAAGTTGCCAAGCAACAAAGTATGCAAACATTACTTGTTACTATTCATAATGACTTCACTGAGCTAAATACAATAAGCAACGACATGCTGGCAGCAAAAGAGCAACGCTTTAAGGCGCAAAGTACCGCCGCAGCACTGACAGTTACCTTTAATGAACAGCTTCGCGATCTGAGTAACCAATTACTTGATATAGAGCTTATAAACGTAGCAGGCAACCAGCAATCGCTTTTAAATGCAGTCTTTGGCACAGCGACTCGAATTGATGATTTATTATTTACTCTAAACAATAATGTCAAAGGCATCGGGCAAGTAACCACCTCTGAAGATATCAATGCCCACCAACAGGACACTTCTTTTTTACTCGATAATATTCAATCTAATCTTAGTTATTTAGAGCAACAAGCCTCTCCTATTGCAAATAAGCTCAACGCCAATGAGTTAATAGCGGCGTTTAACGATTTAAGCAGCCTATTAAATAATCCTGATGGGCTGTATGCATTGCAGAACACTGTACTCAATAGCAAAGACAAGGTTGATCAGCGGTTTGAAAGTTTTCAACATGCTTTTATCATTATAGAAAATCAGCTAATTGAGCTTAATAAACTTGCAGACACGCGCTTTAACTCCCTGCAAGAGAGCGCTAAGTCAGCAATCAATACCGGCTCTAGCTTAGTTATTATTATTGCTTTTGTTTTAATTGTTTTGCTGGTTATTATTTCAGTGTTTACTACTAACGCCATGCTAAAACCACTTAAAAAGGTGAATAAAGAACTCGCACGCATAGCCTCAGGTGACTTTTCACAGCGTAGTAATCCTCTAAGTAAAGACGAATTTGGTACCTTACTGCATAATACCAATAAGCTTTGTGATGATTTAACTCACCTAATAAAAGGGATCAGTAACGACGCCTACGAACTCGATAATTCAGCCATTCAAACCAGTGAAAAAGGGCAACAAATGACCATCGTTGCTAAGCAACAGCTGGAACGCAGCGCACAAGCAACCTCATTAGCGCAACGTATGCTACAAAGCTCACAAGCCGTTTACGAACAAGCGCAGAGTACCTCAAATGAAATAACGAATGCCTCGCAGTTTGCAAATGATGTCAATGACATTGCAAACAACAATAGCCAAAGTATTGAATCTCTTTTAAGCCGCCTAGATAAAGCAGTTAGCAGCACCGAGGAGCTTGCACAATACACCCAACTGATTGGCGCGATTGTTGATACGATTAGCAGTATTGCAGAGCAAACCAATTTGCTAGCGCTTAATGCGGCCATTGAAGCAGCAAGAGCCGGTGAACATGGTCGAGGATTTGCCGTAGTGGCCGATGAAGTGCGTTCGCTTGCAGCACGAACACAAAGCTCCACTAGCGAAATAACCACCATGATCAACACACTACAACAACATACTCAGACTACCCAAGCTGAAATAAATGATGGTCAACAACAAGCCAAACATTGTGTTGAAAACAGTACTGAACTAAATGCAGCCGTTGAGCGTATCAAAAGCACGTTAGTATCGGTCAATGCAATGAGCAAAGACATTGCCCATGCATCGCATGAACAACTTGCAAACAGCACTGATATACAACAAATAATGGCTAAGGTAACCGATCATGCCACCTTAAATGCCGACAATGCGACGACCCTAGCAAGCGAAAGTGAAGATGTTAACCAACTTGCACACTCTTTAAAAGGTGCGGTAGAGCGCTTTAAGTTTTAAGTGCAAGTAATGACTTGGCTTGCATGAACTGGGTATAATACTTTTAACTTTTTGCTAAGTAACGGCCCACAATGAAATACAAAGATCTACGCGATTTTATCGATTTACTTGAAAAACGAGGCGAATTAAAACGCATCAGCCAAGAAATCGACCCGTATCTTGAGATGACCGAAATTGCCGATCGCACACTGCGTGCTAAAGGCCCCGCTTTATTATTTGAAAACCCGAAAGGGTATGACATGCCTGTTCTAGCTAACTTATTTGGTACACCTAAGCGTGTAGCAATGGGTATGGGCCAAGAAGATGTCAGTGAATTACGAGAAGTTGGTAAGTTATTGGCATTTTTAAAAGAGCCAGAGCCACCGAAAGGCATTAAAGAAGCCCTTGGACAAATTCCGGTATTTAAGCAAGTCCTTAATATGCCAGCCAAAGAAGTAAAAAAAGCGCCCTGCCAACAAGTTATTTTACAAGGTAACGATGTTGATTTAACCAAGCTTCCTATTCAGCATTGCTGGCCTGGTGATGCTGCGCCTTTAATTACTTGGGGTTTAACCGTTACCAAAGGGCCTTATAAAAAGCGTCAAAATTTAGGGATTTACCGCCAGCAGTTACTTGGCAAAAATAAAATTATTATGCGTTGGTTATCTCATCGTGGTGGCGCGCTTGATTTTCAAGAGTGGTGCAAAGAACACCCTGGTGAGCCGTATCCGGTATCAGTGGCATTAGGGGCTGATCCTGCCACAATTTTAGGGGCGGTTACTCCGGTCCCCGATACATTAAGCGAATATGCTTTTGCCGGTTTATTGCGTGGCAGTAAAACGGAAGTGGTTAAGTCTATTTCGAATGATTTACAAGTACCGGCCAGCGCAGAAATCGTGCTTGAAGGGCATATTATGCCAGGTGAAATGGCACCTGAAGGCCCTTATGGCGACCATACGGGTTACTATAATGAAGTCGATGACTTTCCCGTTATGACAGTCACTCATATTACTCATCGTAAAGACCCTATTTATCACAGTACCTTTACGGGTCGTCCGCCTGATGAGCCAGCTATTTTAGGGGTGGCTTTAAACGAAGTATTTGTGCCAATTTTACAAAAACAGTTTCCAGAAATCGTTGATTTTTATTTACCGCCAGAGGGCTGCTCGTACCGTATGGCCGTGGTTACGATGAAAAAACAATACCCCGGGCACGCCAAGCGCGTAATGATGGGGGTTTGGTCATTCCTACGACAGTTTATGTACACTAAATTTGTTATTGTCTGCGACGATGACATTAACGCCCGAGATTGGAACGATGTAATATGGGCTATTACTACCCGTATGGATCCTGCACGCGACACCACGTTAATTGAAAACACGCCAATAGACTATTTAGACTTTGCATCGCCTGTCTCTGGCCTTGGTTCAAAAATGGGCATGGATGCAACCAACAAATGGCCTGGCGAAACAACCCGTGAGTGGGGCGAACCTATTGTTATGGATCAAGCCACTAAAGATCGCGTTGATGAACTTTGGGATAGCCTAGGTATTCTTTAACGACTTTGGTCTAGGCTATAAACTCACCCTGCGGATATGCTACTATTGCTCAAATAAAGTGCGTATCCGCTAATTTAAGGTAAAACATGCAAACATTACACGCTGACGTTGTTTCTATCAGTCCACTAACAGAATTTGTTCATAAAGTTATTTTAAAGCCGCAGCAACCCGTCACATTTGAAGCTGGCCAATATTTACAATTGGTTTTAGGTGAAAAAGATAAACGTGCGTTTTCAATTGCAAGCCGTCCTTCACAAACGGATGCTTTAGAATTACATATTGGTGCTTCAGTTGCTGACTCATATGCTATGCAATCGCTAGAGCACCTTCGTAGTGCCCACAATAATAATCAAACAGTGACTATTGAAGCGGGCTTAGGTGTTTCTCAACTACGTTTGCAGTGCGAGCGCCCCATTATTTTACTTGCTGGCGGCACAGGCTTCTCTTACGCAAAATCAATGGCCGATCACCTTGCTGAAATAAATTGTCAGCGCCCAGTGCTATTTTATTGGGGTGTTAAAGAAGAGTCTGCGCTGTATGCACACAGCGAAATGAAAACTTGGGCAGATAGTCATAAGCACTTCGAATTTATTCCTGTGGTAGAAAATCCTACTGACAGCTGGACTGGCCATACTGGTTATGTGCATAAAGCGGTAATGGACGATATCATCTCGCTTGAACCTTACGATATTTACATGGCAGGTCGTTTTGACATGATAGGCATAGTGCGCGATGACTTTATTAGCCACGGTGCCATTCGCGAAAACATGTACGCGGATGCATTTGCTTTTATAAAATAACAGCAAATGCATCATTTTTAAGGCACCTTAGGGTGCCTTAATTGTTTTTATTGCCCGCCATTACCGCTGCGATGATTGTTATTACCTATTAAACTCATCAACATAAACAATTTCCTAAAATCCAATCTATAAACCATACTTTGTATAGAACATTCAGCGGGAGAAACCTAAATGCTAAATACAAAAGTAAAAGATTTTATGCAACACAAGTTGCCTCATATCACCCCTAATACAGAAATGACGACCGCCATTGCAGAACTACAAAAATTTAAATTGCTTGGTGCCCCAGTATTTGACGATAACAAGTTGCTAGTAGGTTTTATCTCTGAGCAAGAGCTACTTAAACCCCTAATGCAAAGCAGTTATTTTTGTGACGGTATGGTAAAAGTATCGCAGTTGATGCAAACAGAAGTTGTGACGGTCAGCGGTGATACCAATATCATGGAATTAGCAGAACAAATGCAACCCGGTAAGCCAAAGAATTACCCTGTGGTTGATGGTGACGTTGTAGTTGGCATGATCAGCCGTGCCGATATTTTAAAAGCACTTTATGATAATTACGTTAGCTGCCAAACTCACATATAGACAAAAATGCCACTGTAAACAGTGGCATTTTTTTATAGTACAGGTGATTAACGCTGTGCGACTTTGGTTTTGAGTGCCTGTTTATCTGCATCACTTAAATACGCAATCTCAAGTGCATTGGCTTGCGCTTTTTCCATATCAGCTTGCGATAAACCAGCTTGTGGCGCTGCAGTTGCGTATTCGTACTCAATTTCAATCCCTTCAACAGCCGGATCATCGGTATTAATGCTGGCCAAAATGCCATGATCTAAAAACTGTTTAAGCGGATGCTTAGTTAAATCATTCACTGTGCTGGTTTGAATATTACTGGTTAAGCACGATTCAATACCAATACGGTTATCACGTAAATAATCCATTAGCGTTGAGTCTTCAATCGCTTTAACGCCATGCCCTATTCTGCTTGCGCCAAGCTCGTTTAATGCTTGCCAAATACTTGCAGCACCCAATGCTTCGCCAGCATGCACAGTAACCGCTAAATATGCATCGCGTACTTGTTTAAAGTGATCAACAAACAGTTCACCAGGGTAACCAATTTCGTCACCCGCTAAATCAACCGCGACCAAATCATTTTTAAAAGCAAGTAAAGCATCCAGCTCGTGTTGACAGGTTTTAACACCGTAAGTACGAGATAAAATACCAATTAAGTTTGCTTTAATATCAGCATCTTTTGTTGCACTTTTAATACCATCAACCACGGCTTCAACAACGCCCTGAGGATGTAAACCTTGGCTTTGTGCCATGTAGTAAGGGCTAAAACGTAGTTCTACGTAATCAAGGCCTTGCGCTTGTGCATCTTCAATGTTTTCTATTGCAATTCGTCTACAGGCATCATAATCACCCAGTACCGTGACCCCCCAATCAAGCTTTTGTAAAAATGCCATTAGGTTTGGCTCAGGATCAATAACTTGAACATGAGGAATAAGTGCCTCAACATTATCTGCTGGTAAAGCTATATTAAACTGACGACCAAGTTCTAGTATGGTTTGCGCGCGTACATTCCCATCTAAGTGACGGTGAATATCTAGCAAAGGTATTTTTCTATTAATCATAGTAGCTACTCGGTTGAGTTAAAATTGCGCGAATGATACGCAGGTACAGTAATATTTCAAGTGTAGAATATTTAAAATGGCGCTTGGAGGTCTTATGTCTGCCTTTTGTACAAAAATAACTGTTACTTATCTAAGCGAGATAAATAATACCAAAGCGTTTTAAATAGCTCATCAGCTTCAATAGGCTTGGTCATGTAGCTATCCATTCCAGAGGCAATCGCTTTTTGAGCGTCTTGTTCGTGAGCGTTGGCGGATAAACCAATAATAGGTAAATCAAAAAAACCTAACTCATTACGAATCACTTTTGTTGCTTGTAAACCATCCATATTAGGCATTTGAATATCCATTAATACTAGGTCGTAGTTTTTTTCGCTAAGCATCGCAATCGCTTCTAAGCCATCATTTGCGATATCAGCAATACCGTGTTTAGTTTCTAAAATAGCACTTACAACATGTTGGTTTAATGGGTTGTCTTCCACTATAAGTAATTGATATTTTTCTAAAGAAATATTACTGACATCAATTTTTGATAAAGCATCAGCACTGTATTTGGCTTTTGGCAGCGATGAATGAACTGGTAAGCTAAAAGTAAACGTAGATCCATGCCCCTCACTGCTTTTTAAATCAATAGCCCCTCCCATCAATTCGACCAATTTTTTACAAATACTCAAACCTAAACCAGTACCACCGTACTGACGCGACGTTGAGCTATCTGCTTGAGAAAAGGGTTTAAAAAGCTGTTTTTGAGCTGCAGAGCTAATGCCAATCCCGGTATCGTTAACGCTAAAGTATGTCATTTTTGATGATTGCCAAATCTTTAACGTAATACAGCCCTTTGCGGTAAATTTTACTGCATTATTTAATAAATTAAGCAGAATTTGCTTTAAACGAATAGGATCGGTATTGAGAATTAAATGCGCATCGCTGTCATACTCTAATTTTAAAGAAAGCGATTTACTCTCCACCTCAAATTGCATTAAACCGACGATGTCTTCGGCTAATTGTTTGAGGTTCACAGGCTCTTGCATTAACTCAAGCTTACCGGCTTCCATTTTAGAAAAATCGAGTACATCGTTTAACACTCTTAATAATACACTTAGAGCACCATCAGCTTGCTCTATATAGCCTTTTGCTTGCTGCCAATCCTGTTGTTGTAGCGCTAAATAGTGCATACCCTTTATGCCATTTATTGGCGTGCGTATTTCATGACTCATGTTGGCTAAAAACTGACTTTTTATAGCACTGGCTTCATCGGCCTTTTGTTTTTCTTGGCGTAGCGTGAGTGTTTGCTTTGCCACTTGTTCGCGAATCCGAATATTGGTAGCCGTCACAGAGATCAAAAATATAATCAACAACCACACAAATAACATACCCACTATTTGCGCTAGCCAGTATATGAGCCACGATGATTTTAAAACGGGTTGATGCAGCTCAATGCGCCACATTCGCTGACCAATTAACAACTGATATTTTTTTAGTAACACCATAGAATGATGCTCTGCAATATAAAGTGCCTGCTGTTTTTCAGCATTATTAATATCAAAAAAACTAATCGCAATACGCTCATTAGAGTCAAACGACAGCGACTTAGAAAGTTTAGCTAAGCTAACCACGGCAACAACAAATCCTTTAAAATCGCCTTCTGTTACCACATTTCCAAAAACGGGATACATAAAAAATACACTTAATTCTTCGTTATTCGGTATCAGTGCTGTCGGTTCACTGATCACCAATTCATTAAGTACTTTAGATTTAGTGAGTGCTGTGCGTACTTGCTCGTTTGAACCTAAATCAAACCCAACAATATCTTTCATTCCCCTAAGTGGGTTTATATATTTTACGGGGTAATAGAGCTCTCGATAGGGGGCTTTTTGCCATTGCCCATTCGCTGATTTTTGTTTGATAAACGGGTTTTCGCTATCAACTTGCTCAATCCATGATTGATACTCGGCACGAGAATCATCAGTAATCGCAGGAACCCATTTAAAAGCAAGTATTTCTTCACTGTAGCTTAATTGTTTAGCTGTAAACTGCGTAAACTCACTAAAACTAACATCTTCACTATTTGCTAAAAAACCACTTAATAAAGATAGATGCGCAATGATCTCATCTAACTTTTGATTTATAGCGCTTTGAGTCGCAAGCACTTTCGTTTCTTGCTTTTGAGTGTCTTTTTGTTTTTTTACACTCGCTGCACCATAAAAACTAATACTAATAATCGCATAAATAAGTAATGCAGGAACAATAACTTGTAGTCGATGGCGCATTTCAGAATAGTGAAATACAGCTAATAGCAATGGGGTAAAAATTAATACGCCAATGCTGTCACCTATCCACCAAGTAATAAAATTATCCAGCGCATTCGCAGCAGGGATGATCTGGTTAAATACTAATAAACTCGTGCCAGCAATAGCGCCTATAACACAGCAGACAGGACCTGCAATTACTAAGCTTTGAATACTTAATTTTAACGATGAAAGGTCTAGAGGGGCTTTTATTACTTTTGTAATTATTTGCGCGCCAAGCCATGCTTGCAAAAAAGCAGCGAAGCTGAGGCCCACTGCATGTAACAAAATTTGCCAGTTTAAAATATCTGTAACATGGTCTAAATGAATTAAATTAATCAGTAAAGAACCAGCAATAATGCCTAAGTAAGCGCGATGGCGCCATAATAAAAAACTGGCTAGTGCAATGCCTGCAGGTGGCCAAGAAGCCACGGCATAACCGTCAACTGCGAGTAATAAATTACTAAGATAACCAGTAAAAAAATAAGCGCATGCAAGACTAAAAGAGAGTGTAAACACATTTTTCATAGCCTTCGCTCCTGCGCTTTTAATTATTGATTTATAAAATATAATCCATTATTGATAGAGCACAAGCGCCTTATCTAATTGTGCGCTGTGTTTATAGCTTAGTATAGCTTGTTGTCGATACTGTGATTTGTTATCACTATTAAGCGCTTTGTCGAATACTCGTGCAGCTAAATCATAATCACCTTGGGCATTCGCTAAACACGCCAATGCTAATAATAACGCGTTATTGTGCTCATCTTTTTTCAACCGTTCTTGAATGCTTGATTGCAGCTTGTAAGCATTACTTGGCGCAGCTTCACGTAAAATGTCGGCAAGCTCAGTGTGGTGCTTAGCGTGTTTGAGCATTTTAATTAACTCGTTTTCAATACTCGCCAACTGCCCTGTTTTTGCCATTTGAGTTAAGTACGCAGTGTGCGCATGTGCTTGCAATTTCTTACCTAATTGCTGGTACTTACTGGTTAGCTCATCACTCGCTTGAGCAGCAAAATAAGCTAAAAACACCTGCTGCCACTGCTTATCGCTCAATGCATCTTTACGTAATAAGCGCGGTAAAAAGTCTTCTAATATTTTAAAGTGCTGCTGTTGCACCAACACTTCAGTGTACAGTTTAAGCTCAAGTACCGTGGCTTTTTTAGATTCAGCCGCCATCCGTATTTGCGGTTCAATAACACTGCTGTCGCCACTGGCTAACCATAGTTTAGCCACTTTTAGTTGCTGCTCAGGGCTTATTTCAAACAAGTATTCCAGCGCTTTATCGGGTTGATTATTTGCCAGTGCAGCTTTTGCTAGTAACGCCAAACGTATGTCTAAAAATTTAGCTGGCACACTGTTACTTGATAACGCGCTTTCCACTTGCGCGTAATCGTCATTAATCAAACTCCAAAGTGCTTGCTCTATAGCCGCATGCTTGCGCTCTTGGCTGCGAGCAAAAAATCCATGTTTGGTATTTCTGTAAATAGATAAACAGTAGCGTACGAATTTGTAAGTTAAATACAAAGCTGCTGCGCTCAGTGCCGCCATAATACAAAACGAAACAATCGTACCTTCTATGGTGGTGTTATTAAATGAAATCAGTACATAGCCTTTTTCATCTAACACGAAAGGAGTGATCGCTAATACCAATACAATAGCGACAATAAAAATGATCAACCCTATCATTGTGCCCACTCCTTAACTTGCTCAGTACTTTGCAATGTCACCTCAGGGTTAAAGTTAAGCGGCTCTTTTTCAAGGTTTACTAAAGTTTGTAGTACCACTTTTGTGGCATTATCATCTTGCTTAAAGTATTCATTAACCAAACGTTTTGTGTCGTTTAAGGCGCTAAAATAGATGCTGGCTTGCTTGCTCATTAGCGCATCTTGCGCCTGAGTAATATTGAGCTTTATGCGCTGATTAATCAGGTGGCGCTCTCTATCAGTTAATAGCGGCTCTATTAATACCCCTTCGTGATGGCGAATTGTAATAAAGCTATCAACTATTTTATTCCAGCTATTTCGGATGTTTTGCTGCCAATCACTCATATTTTCAGAGAGCGCGTTTTCGTCAGTTACTGACGCTTCTTCTGGCAAATTAACCGCATTAAATACCAAGTTATCGATACGATCTCTTACACTATTTAACTGTAAGTAAATCGCCTCTGTTGCAACGGGTTTAATGCTATCGAGTGTTTGTATGTCTTGTATAATTGCTTGGCGCAACTCAAGCGTGCCTGGGTGGTCGCTTAAAAGTGAATCTAAACGTTTAAGCACTGCACTTGTGCCTTGGTAATCTTGTTCAGCCCACAATTTAAATTCAGCCATGCGTTGTAAGCTAGTCACTTCTTGTGGGTTTAATGTGTTACCACTTTGCTGCACTTTTTGCAGTGCTGCTTTTAATGCTTGCTGATTTTTTACAGAGTTTTCATTGAGCGCCATAGCAATTTGCTCTTCGCTCTTTTGTAACGCTTGCTGTAGACTGAGTTGCTCAGACTTAAGCGCTTGCAGCTCTTGCTGCAATATCTTATTTTGCTCTGTTAATGCATTAACCGCTAAATTTTGCACTTTACCGGCATTGAGCTTTTGATAAAACTCATAACCCACGCCACTGGCAACAAGTAACGAAATCACCAACGCTAAACTGCCCACCTTACTCACTTTATGGGTATTATTTTGCGTTTGATTATTGGCTTTTGCAGTGTCGTTTT
Organism: Pseudoalteromonas issachenkonii; assembly: GCF_002310795.1. NCBI lineage: Bacteria > Pseudomonadati > Pseudomonadota > Gammaproteobacteria > Alteromonadales > Pseudoalteromonadaceae > Pseudoalteromonas > Pseudoalteromonas issachenkonii. The sequence goes on along the minus strand of NZ_CP011030.1, from coordinate 99,555 downwards.
TAGCGGTATTAGACGTGTTATTGGCTATTGGTTGCGCTGCTGCTTTTTCTACTTTTGACGTCGCTGACTGTTCACTCATTTTGCTACCTTGCTGATTAATGCAGGCAAACATAGCGTGGTCGCTAGCCCCTGCCGCAGTATGTATATGTGTCGAATTTATTTTTTGCTGTTGTAAATAATCGCCAATACGCTCACTGGCAACATAAAATTCGCACTGTTGTAACCATGTTAGTTGCGCCGCGGTAAGGGTATTAAAAATGGCATCAACGGCGGCATTACTAGTAATGACTATACCGTGTACATTCTGGCTTTGCCAGTGGTCTATCCAGTCAGCGGGTTGTTGCGCTGCCGGCTCACGCTGATACACCACACAATTATTTAAAAAAGCACCGCGTTGTTTTAAGGTTTTTGCTATCTCAGGCCGCCCACCAATACCTTTAACCAACACGATATTACTGCCATCAACCTCAGCCAATGACTTAAGCGCCAGCAACCCCTCAGAATCATGTTGTTTTGGCAAAGCAGCACGTACACCAAATACTTCATAAATGGTGTCGGCTGTTTGTTGGCCAACACCATAAAACTGCGCTTTGGTGTTAATTGCAGGCTTAAGCGCACTCAGTGCATGTACTGCATCTTGCGAAACAAAAATAATTTTGTCGGCATTAACCAACGGGCTTAGCTCAACGCTGGTTGGGGTTAAATACGTTATTTTTAGAACAGGACATAAAGACGCTTGATAACCCGCTTGCTCAAGTTGCTGTGCAAGGGCTGCGCCTTTTCCTTCGGGCCGAGTTATCAAGATGTGTTTCATTATGCGTCTCGATATACGTCAGCAAGGATTTTATCTGCGCCTTGTGCTAAGAGTTTTTTAGCCAGCTCAACTCCTAATTTTTCCGCATCATCAACATGCCCACTAATTTCATCGCGTAAAATTTCGCTGCCATCAATCGCCCCAACTAAACCACGTAAATGCACTTGCTCACCATCAACCAATGCATAAGCACCAATCGGAACTTGGCAGCCCCCTTCTAAGTGGCGGTTCATTGCGCGCTCGGCATTAACACGAATACGAGTTTCACTGTGCTCCAGCGGAGCTAATAAGGCTTTAGTAACTTCATCATTTATACGGCATTCAATACCGACAGCACCTTGACCATTAGCAGGTAACGACACTTCTGGCTCAATAAAGTCACGAATACGTTCACCCATTTCTAAACGAATTAGCCCAGCCGCTGCGAGTATAATCGCATCGTATTGACCACTATCAAGCTTTGCTAAACGTGTATTTACATTGCCACGTAAGTCACGAATTTCTAAATCTGGACGCAACGCTCTGATTTGGCATTGGCGACGTAAACTTGAGGTGCCAACAATGGCGCCTTGCGGTAACGCATCAATATTGGCAAAATTATTTGAGACAAACGCGTCACGCGGGTCTTCACGCTCACAAATAACGTGTAACTCTAAATCATCTGGAAATTCGACTGGCACGTCTTTCATTGAATGCACTGCAATGTCTGCTCGCCCATCAAGCATGGCTTGTTCTAGTTCTTTTACAAATAAGCCTTTACCACCAATTTTAGCCAGTGGTGTATCTAAAATAATGTCACCTTGAGTCGACATAGGCACCAGCTCTACACGCACGTCATCGTGAAAATGCTCTAGCTGCGCTTTTACAAATTCAGCCTGCCACAGTGCCAATGCACTTTTACGAGTAGCAATGCGAACTAACTTTGTTTTTTCAGTCATAAAATATCCATTAATAATTACTGGGGTCTGTTGACCTTCCAGGATTAAAACCTGTTCTATCTGAGGGCGATTTAATCAGCTAAAATTCTAAATTCTTTTTGCGCAATGAGTAAACCTCGCTCATCAACCACATCAACGCGCCAATTCCCTAGCTGGGAATCCATAATATTTTTAGTTGAGTAAGTTCGGTAGCGCGGAGAAGTAACTTTGAGCGACACTTCCGCCATCACTTCGCCTTCAAATAACCAAATATGCTTTACCTGCTGACCTTGTAAGTTTTTAAGCTCACTAAAAAATGACAATGATTCTTCAAATTGGCTTAAACGCACATCGGCGGCAAATACATTGGTTGGTTCACGATTACTCACACTGCGCGTCAATACGGCGCGGCTAATAGTAGCTGTATCTATTTTGGCACCAATGGCCACACTCGCAACTTGTGCTGATTCAGCAAATACTTTTTGCTCAGCCGGTTTTTCACTGGCCGTTTCGGTTTCAGGCGTTTGGTTATCTGTTGCAGCCATGGCTGCTTCTTCAGGCTCAGCAGTGATCGTTGGCTCTACTTCTTGCTCAATAATACTTTGTTGAACTTCAGGCTCTGATGTTACTTGTTCGGTAATAGGAGCTGGTTTTTGCTCATCTGGGGAAAGGATTTTAGGTGCTGCAATTGCGACACTGCTCAGCAGCTCCTCATCAGCATCTGTTGCGTTTTCACTCTCTGCTGATGCTGCAGTATCATCGCTTAACGACACAATTGCTGTTTGTTGCTCAGTAGAATCGAGCTGCTCATTAGGATGCGGCGCCCCTTGATCAGCATTCACAGCGCTAGACAGGCCGTAAATAACCGCTGCAGAGGTCATAATCACCAACATAGAAATACTCACAATCCGACGCCAATGCCACTCATAGCTCACGCTGGGTTCGCTAACCTGTGGTTCACGTTTTACATTTGCTGTTATTACTATTTTTTGACTCATTTTGACCCTCAGCGGCTCCTAAACTAACTTAAGCGAGAAATTAACCATTGGCGCACAGCTTGTAACTCTTGTGTACAAACCTGATGCCCCATAGGGTATTCTTGCCAACTCACATCCATGTTATGCGTTGATAATACTTCAAACGCACTTCTACCCGCGCTATGCGGTACAACGTCATCTTGGCTCCCATGAGCCATAAATATATTTAGCTGTGTTTGCTTTGCTTCATCAGCCAATTTATGTGGCACACACATATAGGTTGACAGCGCCATAACGCCAGCAAGCTTTTGCTCTAAACGCGGGGCTAAATGTAGCGATATGACGCCACCTTGTGAAAATCCCGCTAAAATAATTTTGTTCGCCGGTATGCCGTTAGCAATTTCTTGCGTTATTAATTGCTCAACTTTTGCTGCAGACTCCCTAACCCCTAGTTCATCTGCACGTTTGTCTAAATCCATCGATTTAATGTCATACCATGAGCGCATTTGCATACCGCCGTTGATAGTAACGGCCTGCATTGGCGCATGCGGAAAGATAAAACGCACACCTAATTCACTGGGTAAATCGAGCTGCGGCGCTACTGGGGCAAAACCATCACCTGAATCACCCAAACCATGTAGCCAAATAACCGTGGCTTTATGCGTCCCCTGAGCTGGGTATTGAACAAACTCTAAACTCATAGCGATGATTGCCACTTAATTTCTTGACCCGCTTGACGTGTTGACGCTTCATTGATGAAACTCCAAAACTCTGCGCCTGAGCGGTTATCAATCCATTGACCATCACGCATTTCAAAATGGTGACCGTTAAATTTTGTTGCCACCCACACTTGATGCAAAGGTGCTTGCTTATTAATCACAATTTTACTGCGATCTGGAAAAATAATTTCTAAAATACCTTGAGCCGATTCATAATCTAAATCTGCTTCACAATCATCAACTTGTTCTTCAATTGTGAACATAAGAGCTTCTGCTAACTGGTGATATTCGTGATCAGTCATCGTTAATTTCCTTTGCAGGCAAGACGCCTAAATAATGGGTGCATGTTTGTACAGCTAGTGTAACAGGAATAAAATCATCCGCGAATAGCTGCATTTTTTAGATATTCTGTTACTCTGCGATTATAAAGCCAGCAACCGTATTAATCTAATGAAAGCGACATATACCTTACAATTAAAACAACTATTAATCAGCACCGTTTTGTTGTGTGCGTTAGCTGGCTGTGGTCAAAGCGGCCCGCTGTACTTACCAGAGCAGCCTACTGAACAAAATCAGCCAACAGACACCCCCAACAAGCAAACACCTATTGAGCAAAAACAGGAGCAGTAAATGGATTTTTTTAATTATAAAAACAACCAACTATTTGCTGAAGATGTCAGCGTAGCAACGATTGCACAGCACTATGGTACACCGTGTTATGTGTATTCAAGAGCGACGTTTGAACGCCATTATTTAGCGTTTGCCAATGCAGCTCAAGATCATAAAAGCCTAGTGTGCTACGCCGTTAAAGCAAATTCAAATATTGCAGTATTAAATATACTGGCGCGACTTGGTGCGGGTTTTGACATTGTTTCAAAAGGCGAGCTCGCGCGGGTCATCAAAGCGGGAGGCGCAGCCAATAAAGTGGTGTTTTCTGGGGTTGCTAAAACCGCTGACGAAATTGCTTATGCGTTAGAATTAGGTATTAAATGTTTTAACGTTGAATCAATCTCAGAGCTTGAGCGCATTTCAGAAGTAGCGTGTGAGCTTAATCTGGACGCGCCAATTTCTATTCGTGTTAACCCTGATATTGATGCTAAAACACACCCGTATATTTCTACTGGCCTAAAAGAAAACAAATTTGGCATTGGTATCGAAACCGCGTTAAGTGTGTACCAACATGCTGCGTCGTTACCTGGCTTAAATATAGTTGGGGTTGATTGTCACATTGGCTCACAGCTGACACAAACCAAACCGTTTTTAGAGGCGCTTGATAAACTACTGGCATTAATTGATGAGTTAAAAAATGCAGGTATTGAGTTAAGCCATTTAGATATTGGTGGAGGCCTTGGCGTAACCTACAACGACGAACAGCCTCCCCACCCGAGTGAGTATGCAGCACAAGTAACACAGCGCCTTACTAATTATCGCCACCTTGAACTGATTTTTGAACCAGGGCGAGCTATTGCCGCTAACGCTGGGATTTTAGTGACTCAGGTTGAGTTTATTAAGCAAAATCAAGACAAGTACTTTGCGATTGTTGATGCGGGTATGAATGACATGTTGCGCCCATCACTTTATCAAGCGTGGCAAAAAATTATTCCTGTCTCGGTGCGTGATGACGAAACACCTACCCACAACTATGATGTGGTTGGGCCGGTGTGTGAAACCGGTGACTTTTTAGGTAAAGACCGCCCTCTAGCACTCAAGCAAGGTGACTTGTTAGTGCAGCGTAGCGCTGGAGCGTACGGCTTTACAATGAGTTCAAATTATAACTCACGCCCACGGGTTGCCGAAATAATGGTAGATGGTGAGCAACATCATCTTATTCGCGAACGCGAAACCATCGAGAGCCTGTACCAAGGTGAGAAAATTTTACCATAAACGTTTTTGCCAACTAGCTGCTCTGTGGCATGATTAGCGCAGAGCAAAACCGAATTAGAGCGCTATGTTAGTTAATTTTTCCAAAATGCACGGCTTAGGTAACGACTTTGTTGTGATTGATAATATTACACAAAACGTTTTTTTATCCCGTGATCAAATCAAAAAGCTGGCCGATCGCCATTTCGGCATTGGGTTTGACCAATTACTGATGGTTGAAGCCCCTTACTCACCCGATCTCGATTTTCACTATCGGATTTTTAATGCCGACGGCCACGAAGTAGAACAATGTGGTAACGGCGCCCGTTGCTTTGCCCGCTTTGTGCGCATGAAAGGCTTAACCAATAAACATAAAATTAGCGTTTCAACTAAATCGGGTAACCTCACCCTGTATATTGAAAAAGACGGCCAAGTAACGGTTAACATGGGACACCCTAATTTTGAGCCGAGTAAAATCCCGCTCAAAGCAACCAAACGTGAGCTGACTTATATTATTCGTGCAGAAGAACATACCGTTTTTAGTGGTGCTGTTTCTATGGGTAACCCGCATTGCGTCATGGAAGTAGACGACATTGAAACGGCACAAGTGAGTACCCTTGGCCCGTTGCTTGAAAATCATGAACGTTTTCCACAGCGCGCAAATATTGGCTTTATGCAGGTTATTTCTCAAGAACACATTAAACTCAGAGTGTGGGAACGTGGTGTAAGCGAAACACTTGCTTGTGGTACCGGTGCGTGTGCCGCTATGGTGATTGGCTTTATTCAAAACAAGCTCACCAGCACAGTGCAAGTTGATTTACCAGGCGGTAGCTTACAAGTTCGCTGGAGTGGCGAAGGCCACCCAGTGCGTATGACAGGCCCCGCTGAACATGTATTTGATGGGCAAGTTGCACTATGAGTGAATTAACTAAACAGCAAGTAATAGATTACTTACAACAGCACCCTGATTTTTTAATAAATCAACCTGCGCTATTAGCGCAACTTGAGTTACAACAGCAAGTTCAGGGTGCGACTTCGTTAGTACATATTCAGCAACGTCAACTACGTGAACATAATACTCAGTTAAAACATCAAATCGAGACGATGACCAAGCATGCCACGCAAAATGAACTCGTGTACCGCTTGTTCAGTCAATGCCATCGTCAGCTTTGGAGCAATTACGACTTTAATACTTTGGCAAGTAACTTACGCAACATTATTTGCATGAGCCCGACTATTAATGAGTGCAAACTCGTAAGATACGACAGCGCGTTTGAGGGCTTAGTAAAGCATAGATTGTCAGATAGTAATCATTATTTAGGGCGGGTAAATCAGCAAGAGCGCGACTTACTCTTTAACGATGATACCCAATCGACCGCCCTGTATTTAATTGGCGAACCGAGTAACCCCTACGCAATTTTGGCTTTTGGCAGCCACGATGAGAACCACTTTGAGCCCTCACAAGATAACTTATTTGTGTTAGATTTTGTACGCTCATTACAAATACGGTTACTGGAACTGGCATGAGCGACGACACGCCAAATATTAGCGACTTAAGCGATAGCTGGCGTACACCCATTACATTATTTAGTGATTACTTAAAATTTGAACGCCAGTATTCAGCGCACACCGTCAATCAATATGTTAGCCAATTAGGTTTTGCCGCCTTGTATTTTAATAAGCTATGCGACAATTGGTTTGCCGTACAAAGTGAGCACATTCGCCGTTACAGCATGGCGCTGCGCGCTAAGCAACTGAGCGGCAGAACAATCAGCTTAAAGCTAAGCTGCATTCGAAGTTTATATAAGTTTTTAAAAGCAAAAAATATTACTGAGCAACCGCATTACCATAACCCCGCGCAAGGGATAAAAGGCCCTAAATTTGCCAAGCCTTTACCTAAAAATCTTGATGTTGACCAAATGGCACGTTTACTCGAAATCCCCGATGACGATCCACTTGCCATTCGAGATAAAGCCATGATGGAACTCATGTATTCATCAGGTCTGCGCATTAGCGAGTTAGTTGGTGCTAACATGCAGGATATAAACGCCCGTAATGGTGAAATACTGGTACGTGGTAAAGGTGCAAAAGAACGGCTAATACCGGTTGGCTCTAAGGCCCTTGAGGCATTAAAGAAATGGCTCGCGGTTCGGCCGCTATTTATGGGCGCAGACGAACACGCGGTATTTTTAAGTAGTAAAAAAAACCGTATCTCTGTGCGCCAAGTCCGTTTGCGAATGCAAGAATGGGGCATTAAACAAGGTATAAGCTCACAAGTGCATCCGCATAAATTACGCCACTCATTTGCGTCGCATATTTTAGAATCGTCTGGCGATTTACGAGCAGTACAGGAGTTATTAGGCCATAGTAGTTTATCTGCAACCCAAGTTTATACTCATTTAGATTTTCAGCACTTGGCTAAGGTGTACGACAACACCCATCCACGTGCTAAAAAACGAACCGATTAGGGTAATAACCATGATCCGATTTAATCGCGCAATTTCTCCTTTTTCTGTACTAAGCTTTGACTTAGACGACACCTTATACGACAACCGCCCAATCATAACCGCAGCCGTTCAGGCGCAAATTGATTATTTAAATGCGCTGCCAGGCTATAAAAAACAGGGGCCACAGTTTTGGCAACAATGCCGTGAGCGAGTTGTTCAACACCAACCTGAACTCATTGATAACGTCACTCAGTGGCGTAAACATACCCTACGCTTAGTTTTGTCTGAGCTTGGTTTTAAAGACGATGAAGTAGAGCATCATGCACACAGTGCTTATCAAGCATTTGCTGATGCGCGCAGTAATATTGAAGTGAGCGAAGACGTACTAACATTGCTCGATAAACTAAGCCAGCACTACAAATTAATTGCCATTACTAACGGTAATGTAGAGGTTGAGCGTTTTAATTTAAAAGATAAGTTTGAACTGGTGCTGCAAGCTGGCTTGCACGGTAAAGCTAAACCACATACGACCTTATTTGATCAAGCTGCAACACATTTGCGTATTAACAACAGTGAAATTTTACACATAGGTGACAGCCTTGATAGCGATGTGCAAGGTGCTAATAACGCTGGCTGCCAGTCTGTGTGGTTAAATAATCAAGCACAAGCCTATGCCTACAAAGGACTTGCTGATATTGAAATAACCAACATTCATGCGTTAACCCATTTAATTGGTAAATAAACTATGCTTGTTTTATTGGCTCAATTGAATATAAATCAATCATAAGATAGGTTAGGGGTAATTACTTAACAATATCTTATAATAACAAGGACAGCGTATGACGCTCACAAACTACTTAACAACGCTCGCGAATGAGCCTAAAAGCATTGGTTTTGCTGATACTATGGCCGTTATTGATGAGCATTATACTTTTACAGCGTGCAGTTTTAGTAACCATGGGTTATTGAGCTCTGCGAGTGAAAATAACGGTTCATGCAAAATTTTTGCGTTTGCTAAGCTCAATGGTCTTAGTAAGCAAAATACATTAGATTGTTTTGGGGCATTTTATCGCGAAGACGTACTAAACAACCCAGATGCAGACGATCACATGAATATTCGCACCTTTATGTTAGCGCCTGAAGCCACCCCATTTTTAGGTATTACCTTTGATGGTACGCCATTAACAGCAAAAAAATAACGCTCCAATCAGCGTTATTTAGCCACTATTAGCGGTTTTTCCATAAAGTAACGAGTGCCATTAAGTGGGTAATTATCAAGTTGATATTTAACTTGGTAACCCCGTTTTTCATAAAAAGGCTTGGCTTGAAAGTCTAAGGTGTCAAGCTGAGCCTGAACGGCACCCATTTCAATTGCTGCATTTTCAAGTGATGTTAATAACGAATCAGCCAAGCCATTGCCTCGTGCAGATTCATCGCACCATAACCAGCTTATTAGCAACCAGTTACCAAACACATGACCGCTTATGCCTGCAACTAACTCACCTTGTTTATCGAGATATTTAAAGCCAAGAGGTTGACGCTGTGCGTCGAAGTGCTGAGCATTAAACTCAAGCATGTGCGCGCGCAGTGCTTGATTTAATTGCTCAGAATTATCGGGATGTAATAGGTACATTGGATGATTCCAAATAGACCTATATTAGCAAATACCTGATATTAAAACAGGTTGTTTTGCCCAAAGGGCACTTCGAGCATATTACTGGAAATTTTTTCTGGTTGACCACACATTTCATCATAAGCACTGGTGTGCCTTAGCATCATTTGTGCATAGGCGATATCTTCAAAGCGTTTTTGAATATGTAATGGGCTTAGTGCCTTCACAAATTCACCATTACTTTCTTGTACATAGTATTCAACATTATTAATGACAACAGACACTTGGTACAAGGCCATTTCCAGTGAATGAACAACCACTTTTTGTAATGGCTGATGCTTTTTTAGTTCTGAAAATTGAATACCCATAGTAACCTACCTACTGTTAAATTAACTGTCCAAGTAATCAATACGCAGCTTTGCTATAATCGCGATCAATATTTTTTAATTACACGGCATTATGGATACAAAAATTCGACTCGCTAAATACATTGCTCATGCCGGTATTTGCTCACGAAAACAAGCGTCGCGCTTGATTGATGAAGGCGTTGTCATCGTTAATAATCGCCCCGCTAATCATATTGATCATGTGGACGAAAACGACCGTGTTATCGTTAATGGTCACGCCATTAAAGGCCCAGCCGATTTAGTGTACTTTGCCTATCACAAACCGGTAGGGATTGACTGTAAACTCAATCATCACGACCCCAGCAGCCTTATTCATCACCTGCCTCAACTTACCCGTGTTTACCCTATTGGCCGCCTTGATAAAGATTCTCGTGGTTTAATTATCTTGACCAACGACGGAGACTTTTGTAATCAACTGATTCATCCAGACTTTCATCAACCTAAACGCTACTTAGTCACTGTGAATAAACCATTAGACGCGCATTTTTGTGAAAAAATGGCGGCAGGCGTCCCCGTTGATAAGCAAATAACACGACCTTGTGAAGTAGTTAAAATAGCGAGTAATCAATTTAGTATTGTTTTAAAACAAGGGCTCAACAGGCAAATACGTAAAATGGCGCATTACTGTGGCTACACAGTCATTGATTTATACCGCGTACAGATCAGTGAATTACTATTAGATAATTTAAACCTCCCAGAAAACCACTTTATAAAAATTAACAAAAACGATATTTTAAGCCAATAAGCTCACACTAATTCCCTCCCTTTAGCGTGATTAAAAAACAAAAAATAAACTTGCAAAAATAGATTACAGGTGTAGTCTTAAATAAAAGATTACACTTGTAGGCAATAAAATGATCGAATTATCAAAAGCAGAATTTGAAGTGCTGGATGCACTCTGGATTAACTACCCCGCCACAGCCAGCCAAATTATTGAGCGTTTAAGTGACGATAAACAATGGCACGAAAAAACCATTAAAACCTTATTGGGTCGTTTAGTAAAAAAAGGCGCGCTTAGCTTTGAAAAAGACGGCCGCCAATATATTTACACCCCCTGTATAAAGCGTGCTGATTATACTTTAAAAGAGAGTAAGAACTTCATAGAGCGCTTTTTTAGTGGTCGTATTGCCCCTTTGGTAAGTGGCTTCGCTAAATCGGAGCAACTCTCTCAGCAAGATATAAACGAGCTTAAAAAAGTCATTGATGACTGGGAAAAGAATCAAAAGTAAGGAGTGAGCATGGCGATTCAAATAGGATTTAATTGGCTCATTGAGCAGCAGCTATTATTAAGTCTGTTGTTTGCAGGGTTTGTTTTACTGGAGCGCTTTGGCTTAAAAACCCTTGGTTCACGCTTTGTGTATAAATTAGCTTGGTTAATACCTGTATCAGTTCTGTTGGCTAATTTACCTAGTGCAATTAAGCCACTGCAAAATAGCGGCATTAGTTACCATTTAATTACGCCTAATCAGGTACTTACAAACGGTTTAAGTGTTAGTTGGGCGCCACTGTATGTCATTATTACCACGGTCTTATTAATTGCCGCTGTTGTTACCCATACCCGATTTGTTAAAGGCCTACAGCTCACTGAATTAGCGAACTTTAAGCAGGTAATAACCGGAGTAAAAACTTATACCAGTGCTCAGGTGGCTACGCCCATGGTCATTGGTGTTTTTAATAGCAAACTGGTATTGCCGCACAATTATAATACTCAGTTTGATAATACTACTCTGGCGCTTATTCTAGAGCACGAAAACGTGCATATAAAGCGCAAAGACAACCTTATAAATGTGCTGCTATTACTGGCTACAATTTTATTGTGGTTTAACCCTCTGGCTTGGATGGCTTACGCAAGCTGTAGACGTTTGCAGGAGCTAACTTGTGATGAACGGGTACTAAGCAATAAAACCACACAGCAACAAATTTTATACAGCAAAGCCTTAATAAACTGCGCTGCCAATGCGCCAGCGGGTCTGATGGCTTATTCACACTACGGAGATAAAAAAACCATGTTACAACGACTTACTAATATCAAACATAACGGCGCACATTCGCGCCTAGCAAAAGGAAGCGTGTTACTTATCGCTGCGAGCTTGCTCAGTGGCTTAGCAGTAGCAAAGCAACCTGAAGCATCAGCTAAAAAAGAAACATCTATCGCTCCCGTAATGCGAATCGAACCGCTTTACCCAAAACAAGCGGCGGAACAAGGCATTAGCGGTTCGGTGGTATTAAAATACGACATAACCCCAGCAGGCAAAACAGCTAACATTACTGTTGTAAAAGCTGAACCAGAAGCAGTCTTTAACAAAGAAGCAAAAAGAGCACTGATGCAATGGCAATATACACCTTCATCAATGGGACAACAAAACGTACTAATACAACTTGATTTTGCACTCAACAGTACAGTTACAAAAAGTGATTTAATAGAGCGAGTTAACATATCGCATTAATGGGAATAAGTGTTTAAGACTATAAAGCAAGCACCCTTTTAGGCTGCTTGCTTTGTGGTTTTTGCTTATTCTCGTTATAAACTGACGGCGATCATGCCAATAGCGGTGCCTATTCCCACCAGCCAAGTGATCGAGCGAATAATATCGAGGTTTAAATAATAAAAAGTACAAAATAAAATACGCGCTACAATATGCGTCATCGCTAAAGTTTCGGTTACGGCATTAACATTGTTTGTGCCTAATACAGCAGCCAAAGCAACGGCAAAAACCGCTAACGATTCAAAACAGTTTTGATGAGCAGCCAGCGCCCGTGCTCCGAGTCCTGTAAGTTGTGTTTGTTGTTGCCGCGGATGTTTATTATCGTAACCACCGAGCTTATTCATTTCTATAATAGCTGGGATTCTCGCAACATAAGGCATGATCACTGCAATTAAGGCGCAAACCAATAAAATCGTCATTATAATTCTCGAGTTATTATTTATGACCCAAAATAACACAGCAAATAGAAAAAAGCCGCCAAATATAAATAACCTGAGCTCTGGCGGCTAGCAGTAACATCCCTCACACTATAGCCGATTTAAGCAGTGCGTCACTGTGGCAAATTGTCGCAGGTGATGAATATTCATTATGCCTTTTTGATGGTCGCTTTAATGCCAGAGTACTGCTAAATTAGCTCTCCACTTTTTTGTATGTTATTTAAGATGATTTGGATTTTACTCACTATTTTTGCCGCATTTATGCAGTCATGGCGTAATGCGCTGCAAAGCAAATTAAGCGCTCATGTCAGCGTTGCTGGCGTTACTCTAGCCCGCTTTATTGTCGCAAGCCCTATTGCAGGGCTGTATTTATATGCGCTTTATTATTACCAAGATGCGCCTCTCCCTTCATTTAATCCTTTATTTATTAGCTATATTATTGGAGCCAGCATAGTGCAAATTATTGCCACAGGGCTCATGGTGAAGTTGTTTAAAATGAACAATTTTGCAGTAGGCGCCGGCCTTGCTAAAAGCGAAGCGCTAATGGCGGCGATATTAGGGTTACTATTTTTTGGTTCGGCGCTTTCATTTTTAGGTTGGATTGGTGTATTTATTGGCGCACTTGCTGTATTGCTATTAAGCGGCATTGCGAATGTGAAACATTTTAGCTTAAAAACCGCCTTAACAGGGCTTGCTTGCGGTACTTCGTTTGCGTTGTCATCGTCATGGATCCGCGAAGCGAGTTTAAGCTCGGGTATTGCTTTTCCTTATGCACCCGCGTGGGTTTTGTTACTGATTATTAGCTTACAAACATTGATGTTATGTATATACATTGCTTTAAAAGAGCGCCATACCTTTAAAATGATGTATCAATATAAGAAAATGACAAGTGCAGTGAGTGTATTTAGCTGCTTAGGTTCCGTCGGCTGGTTTAGTGCCATGAGCTTACAGCATGTCGCCTATGTAAAAACGCTCGGTCAAATAGAAGTATTTTTTACCATGTTAATCTCTATTTTATGGCTAAAGCAGCCGCTAAAGCGCCAAGACAGTGCGGGGCTAGTGCTGATTGCAGTGGCTGCCATATTGGTTATGCTGCCAAGTAGTTAAAAAAAGCGCAGGTATAAATCTGCGCTTGTTTTTTAATCTAACAATTAATGACTAATTTTTAAGGTGATGACACCACAAATAATCATTAATACACCAGCAATACGGCCAAAAGTGGCTGCATCACCATAAAATAATATACCAACTAAAAACGTACCTGCTGCGCCAATCCCCGTCCATACCGCATAAGAAGTCCCCATAGAGATTTGCTTTTGCGCTAACCAAAGCATAAAGCCACTTGCGACCATAAACGCGATTGCAATTGCAATGCCTTGCCAACGGGTATCTGGGTTTTGTGAAACTTTTAGGCCTATTGGCCAACCAATTTCAAGTAACCCTGCAATTATTAAGTACATCCACGCCATTAAACATCTCTCTTTTTCAATATCACTTCATATAAATCACTGCGGCGGTCTTTTAAGTTTCGCACGGTACCTTCACTATGAAGTATTTTTAACTTGTCCATATCTAAGTCGCTAAATAATAACATTTCGGTATTGGTGGTGGCCTCATTTAGTGTGGCATCGTGTGGAAATGAAAAGTCAGACGGTGTAAGAACAGCAGATTGCGAATACTGCACATCTAAACTTTCTACTTCAGGTAAATTACCCACCGAACCTGCGATAACCACATAACATTCGTTTTCAATAGCGCGCGCTTGCGCACAGTGGCGAACACGTAAATAACTATTTTTGGTGTCGGTCCAAAATGGCACAAATAAAATATCAAGACCTTGGGTTGCTAAAATACGCGACAACTCTGGAAACTCTACATCGTAACAAATTTGAATCCCTACGCGACCGGCATCGGTTTCAAATACCGCTATTTTATCACCGCCTTGAATCACCCAATCATTATGTTCATGCGGGGTAATATGAATTTTACGTTGCTCATCTATTTTACCACTGCGATGACACAGGTAACTCACGTTATAGATTTTATCACCCTCGGCAAGCGGCATAGAGCCGGTGATAATATTCGCGTTGTATTCAATTGCCATGCGCGACATCGCATTTTTAAAAGTTTCAGTGTATTCAGCTAAATAACGAATGGCTTCGGTTTGATTACTTTGCTCAGTTAACCCCATCAGTGGCGCGTTAAAGAACTCCGGAAATAAAATAAAGTCGCTTTTATAGTCAGATACCGTATCAACAAAATATTCAACTTGCTTTAGCATTTCTTCAACCGACTCAACACAGCGCATTTGCCACTGCACAGCCCCTACACGTACGATTGATTTAGTCGACTCAATAACGGTATCGGTTGGCTCAAACATAATGTTATTCCACTCAAGTAACGTGGCATAACCTACTGATTCTTGATCCTCTGGAAGGTACTTTTTAAGTAAACGCTTTACCTGAAAATCGTTAGCTAATTGAAAGCTCAATATTGGATCGTATATCTCTTTTTGATCCACCTTGGCAATGTATTCCATTGGCGTCATATCGTCGCTGTGATTGTAATAACGCGGAATGCGGCCACCCGCTAAAATAGCGCGTAAGTTATATTGGCGACATAATTCTTTACGGGCATCATAAAGACGACGCCCTAAACGCATGCCTCGGTACTGCTCACTAATAGCAACATCTAAACCATATAGCGCGTCACCGGTGGTATCACTAAATACACGGTCATGGCCATCAGCAATATCTTCATAGGTGTGCGGGTTTGAAAAACGTGCATAATCCACTTGTACACTCAGCGCTAACCCCACCAGCACGCCATCATCAACAATACCAATTTGCCCTTCAGGGAACTGATCTATAAGTCTAAAAATTGTATGGCTTGGCCATGCGCCGCCTAAATCAGGGTACGCTTCGTCCATCAAGGTTTTAATTTGTGGGTATTGTTCTCTGCTTAAGTTACAAATTTCAAGATGGGTTTTTTCTGCCGACATATACAACTCCTTTAGGCACGTAAAAATCAAAAAAGCTGAACAAATGCTCAGCTTAATTAGGTTTATGCGTTATGGTTCGCGCTAGGCGCTACTTTAAACTGCGATAAAAAAGGGTGGTTACACGCTCTTTTGGTAACCAGTTTGCATATTCAAGGCCAAGTTCTGATAATGGATCGGCTTTGAGGACTTGCTCTAAACTGGCATCGTTTTGCATAGCATTAAGCATAACATCTTTCGCTTTTTGTACCAGCTTACGATACGTCATTAGCCCTGAACGGTCGCTTATCGGGCCATGCCCTGGAATAACGGTTGTTTTTTCATCAATTTGTTTGATCACATCATCAACCGCCGCTAAAACACCATCAACACTACCGCCACTATCTACATCAACAAAAGGTAAGCTTCCAAAGTTAAAATATATATCGCCCATGTGCACTATGTTGTCGTTACTAAAAAAGATAACCGAGTCGCCATCTGTGTGTGCATTTGAGTAGTGCACAACATGCGCATGCTCATTGTTAAAGTGCAGTTTTAAATCATGGCCAAAACTAATACGCGGTAAGTAATCAGAACCCTCACCATGTTTTTCTTTTAAGCGTTTGTGTACATTGTCGTGAGCAATCACATGTGCGCCCGCTTTGGCAAAGTTCTCGTTACCCCCAGTATGGTCGCCATGATGATGGGTATTAATTACAAACTCGGCACTGCCTGGCTTTAAGTCGCTAATGGTTTTTTTTATATCGTCGGAAAGCTTGGCAAACTGATCGTCAATAATATAAATGCCATCATCCCCCACGCTTGCGGCAATGTTACCGCCTTGACCAAATAACACGTAAACATGTTCACTTAATTGTGTAGCCGTAACAGGGTTTTCATCCGCAAATGCATGATTGCTTAACAGTAAACTGGTGATTAATGCCGGTAGTAATTTTTTCATTTTTGTTTTCCTATAATTGCTTTATCTGGGTTATAAAACGTTATTACTACTTATTTAGCTCACTTTGCATCCAAGGCTAGTCGTTCATTGGTGCAATTTCAATTTGATGCATTAATGCTTGCGGTAATAATGGCGTGTGCTTACCTTTTACATATTCATCAAAGCCAGCTCGATAAAACTCAGAAAGTGGGTGGCCTGATTGCCCACCCGGAATCGTTAAAATAGCATTCTTTAAGTGCCCAGGCTGAACAATAAAACGCTGTGATGCGCCAAAACTACGTTTTTGCACCGCTGGCATATAACTGTCACCAAACCCGGGCGCTGTTGGCATGTTAAGTAACTTACTTAGTATGGGCATTTGTTTAGCAAACGGGTGCTCAATCGCTAATTCGTTTACTTTTCCCCACTGCCAGTTTTGTATGTTACTACCAAACCTTGATGTTAACTGCGTGAGTGTTTGCTCAAATGCGCCCTGTAATTGCTGCTCCCAATTAGTAAACTGCGGATTAACCCAACTTGTTGGCTGAGCCTTTATTAACTGCCAAACAGCAGGCTCTAAATCACGTTTCACATATTTTAATGTGCCATCTTGCTGGTTGAGTGTTGTCTCAATACTGCTAAATAAAATATTAATCAGTTCATCACGATACGTCTTTACTAAGGTATACCCTATTGATTGCGGGCAAGCGCATTGCTGCCAGTTTTCGAGGGCATTTATATGATCTTTATAGCGCGTGGGCTGCTTTTTTAACTGCTCAAGCAATAAGGCATGCCAAGGCATTAAAAATCGTGCTTGGTTATCTAACTGCAACTGATAAAAATCACTTTCATTAAAGCGTTGTTTTTCAAATAACCTATCGCGAATTTGCGTTGCACGGGCTCCAAGCGCATAGCCGCCATTACCAAAACGGACGTTATCATCAGCAGATACCACTCGAGAATTACCTGTCCACAATCGCCCGTTTTCAGGATTTTTAATAAAAGGTCGATCGATTTCGTTTTGCTGCCAAAGCGCGGAGTAATCTTCTTCTTTCACGGCTAATTCACTAGGTGTTGTTCGCGCAGGTATGCCGCCCATATTTTTCCATGCTGCATTTCCTTGGTCATCGACCACCAGCAGGTTTTGCACAGGAATACCTACGTCACTTGCAATATCAAGCGCATCATCAACACTCTGTGCTTGCTCAAGCTGTAATAGCTGCATATTAACGGCGTATGGTTGATGTGCAGCCCAGCTCAGTGCGTAAGGCTTTTCATTAATGTATTTTACCGGACCGTATTCACTGAGCGTAAGAGAGTAACTTTCTACTTTGCCACTGGGTAATGCAATAGGCTCATCTACTTGCCACATTTTGCTATCGCTATTAAGCGCAATCCAATCGGCGGTATCTAAATACCCGTTGGTAAACCCCCATGCAACGTTGTTATTTGTGCCTACTACAATCGCCGGCGCTCCCGGAAGCGAGACACCCGTTACCTGCATGGGTTTATTATTTAATGAATAGTTTAATTGGGCTCGATACCAAATAACCGGCACAGCCATTGATAAATGCATATCATCAGAGAGCATCGCAGCCTGAGTGTTGGTTAAATTTGAGGTGACTGCCCAATTATTACTACCCACTTCTAAGTTAGCGGTAATGGGTTTAATCGCGGTGATTGGTTGCGATAAAAGTTCGGGGATTGGGTTATTCAAAAGAGCGAGCTGACTGCCATCCAATGCGGCTTGATATTGGCTAGGCTGCGTTAAAAAACTTACCATTTCGGCACCGTACTGCTGCTCTATTTGAATTAAAGCTTGGTCGCGCTCAAATGTAGATGACTGTAAATCAAGGTACATGCTAAAAATAACTAATAAACTGTCTTCACTTTGCCAAGGCTTTTGCTCAGCCCCCGTGAGTAAATATTCAAAACTTGGGTACCCTACTTGTGCAAGGCCTTCATTTACACCTTGGGCATAACTGCGTAGCAGCTGTTTGTCGGCCTTCGGGAGGGTTTTTAAAATAGCTTGGCTGCGTTTACGTAATTGGTGAAAACGCATTTTTTTATCAAGCCCAAGCGCGGCTTCACCAAATAGTTCGCTTAGCTCACCGGCCGCATTACGACGTAATAAATCCATTTGAAAAAAGCGGTCTTGCCCATGAGCATACCCTAAGCCATAGGCAGCGTCATGACGAGTAGTTGCAGTAATAACGGCTTGACCAAGCGTATCACGAGCGACTTTAACGGGCTGTGTTACCGCATCGCTTCGGCCTTTACCATCAAGGGCTGGCAAACTTAAGGTCAAAACGCCGTAAACAATTGCAGTACTGGCGAGCGCTAAAACCACAACAACCAATAGCAACCGTTTGATTACTTTAAACATAAATATACCCTTTAACTATTTCAATAAACTATTATTAGCATATATTCATAATCGTTCTATTAAAAACGCTACGAAAAGCGGGTAAAGGGTGAAATAAACATCAAAATCCACGATAATACACAGTTCATGTATTGTGCAGACCTAGTTGAGATCAAAATGACTGAAAAAACATTTATTAAAGGTAAAGACCGCGATTTAGAATCGTCTATCTCTACCATGCAAAACAAGCTAAAAGCGCTAAATATTAATATTGAAGAAGCGCTGTGGCTTAACCCTGTAGCAAACTGTTATTCAGTTCATATAAAAGATAGCGACTGCGGTGTGATGTTTACTAATGGTAAAGGTGCCACTGATAAAGCCTCTATTGCCTCTGCGCTAGGTGAATATTTTGAGCGTTTAAGCTGTAACTACTTTTTTGCTGATTTTTACTTAGGCGAAGAATTTGCCAATGATGACTTTACTCATTATCCAAACGAGAAATGGTTTAAAGTTGAAAACGATGAAATACCACAGGGTATTATGGATGAAAGCTTATGGGATTATTTTGACCCAGAGCGTGAATTAACCGCATCACACCTTTATGACTTTAACTCTGGCAATTTCGAACGTGGTATTTGTTCTGTACCGTACACTCGTCAGCGCGACAACCAAGACATTTACATTCCGGTGAATGTGATTGGTAATATTTTTGTTTCTAATGGTATGAGTGCCGGTAATACTAAATTTGAAGCCCGTGTTCAGGGATTATCTGAAGTATTTGAGCGCGCTATTAAAAACCGCATTATTGCCGAAGGTATCAGCTTGCCAATCGTGCCTGAAGAGGTGGTAAAACAATACCCTAAAATTCATGAAGCTTGTGAAGAGCTGCGTAGCCATGGCTTCCATTTACGCATTGCGGATGCATCACTAGGCGGTAAATACCCAGTAATGAGTGTCACGCTTATAAACCCTGTTGATGGGTCAGTATTTGCTTCTTTTGGTGCCCACCCTTCATTTGAAGTAGCGCTAGAGCGTACCGTTACTGAATTACTGCAAGGTCGTCGCCTAGATCAACTAGACGTATTCCAACCTGCTACATTTGATAACGACGAAGTCGCTACTCCTGAGAACATTGAACTGCACTTTATTGATTCAAGCGGTTTAATTTCACATGACTTTTTCCGCTCTGAAGCAGATTTTGAATTTGTACATTGGGACTTTAGTGGTTCAACTGAGCAAGAATACAACTTCTGTACTGATTTAATTCATAGCATGGGTCACGATATCTATATTATGGATTACACCCACTTAAACGTGTATGCATGTCGGATTTTAGTTCCTGGTATGTCAGACATTTATCCAGTAGATGAGTTAATTTGGCGCAACAATAATGAAGGCGCTAAATTCCGCGAAGACTTCTTATCGCTTGATCAGTACGATAGCGAACAATGGATGGAAATTTACGACAACCTCGAAGAAGCAGGCCATAGCGATATTATTCGCGCAGCTGAATTCATTGGCTTAGCAACCGACGCCGATACACCTTGGCACACACTACGCATTGGTGAGCTTAAAGCACATTTATGCTTAGCGGCGGGTAATGAAGAAGCCATTGACTGGGTTGATTGGATTTTGCATACCGGCCAAGTAAACGACGAAGCGATGCGTCACTTTCGTTGCTTAAAAGCAATCCTTGAAATTAAATATGATGACGAGCGCGAATATGCAAGTTATCAAGATGCATTAGGTTTAATGTTTGGTAGCGACAATGTCACGCTTGCTATTGAAATTGCTGAAGGTCGTAAATTATTTAACGGCTTAACTTTCCCAGGCTTATCGCTTGAGGGTTTTAAAAAGCATGCAGCACTTCTTGATGGTTACCGCAAATTACACGTTGCAAAGCAACAGCATTGGGCGCGCGAAGTTAGCGACTCATAACCACACCTAAACTACTAATTATAAAAATAAAATGGCGCATTTTTAACTGCGCCATTTTTATTTCTTCGATAAATTGACTATAGTTAGCCTGTCTTGATTAACAACTTAATTACATTCTATGTCCCCGCAGCGCAAAAACAAACGCACCCGAATTAATAACGCTAAGCTGACTTTTTTATTATCGCTGGTGTTGATAATCACTATCAGCTTGGTGCTTGATCACGTCAATTATCACCGTGAGAAAGATGCTTATCGATTACGCACTCTGTCGCAGGTAAGTACCTATAGAGCACAACTTGAAGCTGTATTAGTGTCTAATATTCAACTCATTCGTGGCTTAGCTATTGCTGTTGCCGCTGAGCCAAACTTAGATCAAACTCGCTTTGAACAAATTGCAGCCCCACTTTTTGAAACCTCAAATGAGCTACGTAACATTGGCGCGGCGCCAGACATGGTAATAAAAATGACCCATCCGCTTAAAGGTAACGAAAAAGCGATAGGTCTTAATTTTTTGGAAAATAAAGCACAGCGCGAAGATGCCATTAAAGCAAGAGACACGAATACGATCGTGATGGCAGGTCCACTTCAGCTTGTCCAAGGCAGCGAAGCCTTGATTGCGCGCGTACCAGTATACTTGCCAGAAAATAACGCCTTTTGGGGATTGCTCTCAGTGGTACTCGATATAGAAAAAGTTTATGAAAACTCGGGGATTATTGAACTACAGCAAAATTATAATATAGCAATACAAGGACGTAATGGATTAGGTAAGCAAGGTGAGTTTTTTTTCGGTGACCCCTCTATTACTGATCAAGACCCTCTAGAATTTACTTTAAACTTTCAAGGAGGTGTTTGGCAGCTTTATGTTATACCCAAGCAAGGCTGGCAACCAGTGAGTTCTTCGATCTGGCCTTTACGGTTCATTATTTTAACCGTGTTAGGCTTGCTCATTTCTGCCTTTTTGTTTTATCTAAAAATACTCAACCGTGAACAAGAAAGCGAAAGAATGCTTGAGGTGATGAGTAATTTAGCACAAGTCGGTGCATGGTCGTTTAACTTAGAAAAAAAACACGTGTTTTGGTCAGATATGACTAAAAAAATATTTGAATACCCATTAGATGAGCAACCAAAATGGTCAGAAAATTTAAACTATTTTAAAGAAGGTGAAAGTAGAGAAAAAATCGCTAAACTGGTTGAAAGAGCAATTAAGCATGGTGAAAGTTACGAAACTGAGCTTGAAGTGATCAATGCAAATGGTCAGCCTGTATGGGCACTTGTTCACGGTGAAGCTGAACATAAAAATGGCCGTTGTGTAAGAATATTTGGTTCATTACAAAATATTGATGCCCGTAAAAAAGTAGAATTAGAAAATCGCAAAATTGCTCGTTTTAACGAAACCTTGGCCTCCTTAACGGTGAGTGATGAAATATTAAATGGCAAACTAAGCCAATCTAAAGAATTAATCACGCAGTCTATTTGCCAAGCCCTTGAGGTAAACAGCGCCAGTATAAAATTGTTTAACCAACAAAGAACCCAGCTAATTCAATTTGCGTGTTTTAATCGTTCAGGTAGCGAAAATAATATTCCGTGGCTGCAAGAAACTATTCCTGAATTTTTTACCGCAATAGAACGAAAAGCGATATTTTGTGTTGATAATGCTCAACAACATCCCTACTTAGCCCCCATCAAAGAAAGCTACCTTCAACCGTTTTCAGTCAAGGCGATGCTGTGTGTTCTTATTCCTGCAAGCAGTGGCTCTATTGGAATAGTATGTGCTGAGCAAGATATAGTTAGAACATGGAGCCATAATGAAGAAAGCTTTTTAATTGCTGTAGGGGCTTTAATTGGCAGCCTTTACTCTAGCCAACAACGTATAGAAACAGAGGCACAACTAGTCAAGGCAAAAGAAGCCGCAGAACAAGCTGTAATTGCAAAAAAGTGAGTTTTTAGCCAGTATGAGCCATGAAATTCGCACACCCATGAATGGGGTGTTGGGAATGCTTAATATTGTTAAAGCAACCCAATTAGATCAACAACAAAAGCATCATATTAAACTTGCACAATCATCTGCAGAGTCATTGTTAGGAATTATTAATGATATTTTAGACTTTTCTAAAATAGAGGCTGGCAAGTTAGACATTGAAAATATTCAATTTAATTTACCTCGCTTACTGGGTGAAGTGGTTGAGTCATTTGCATTAAAAGCCGAGCAAAATAACACCACGTTAATTTTGGATGCAACACATATCACCAGCAGTGAATTTATTAGCGATCCGAATAGATTACGTCAAATTTTAAGTAACTTAATTGGTAATGCCGTTAAATTCACCCAAAACGGTGAAATATTGATAACCGCTAAAATTGCCCACACACTTGACGCCACAGTTTTAGAATGTGCAATCGCTGACTCAGGTATAGGAATCAGCGCAGAGAAACAGCCCCATTTATTTGACTCATTTACTCAAGCAGACACATCAACCACACGCCAATATGGTGGCACAGGCCTGGGTCTTGCTATTGTAAAGCAGCTGTGTGAGCTCATGGGTGGCAAAGTGAGTGTGAGTAGTACACCAAATGAAGGCAGTACATTTTCCTTTTTTATAAAGATAACCCCTCAATTAGTTCAACAGCACGAAGCATATCAAGCAATTAAAAATAAGCGTATTTGGGTTATTGATGATTGCTTACTCAATACCACTATTGCCAAAAAACAATTAACTCGCTGGGGGGGCAAGGTCAGCACGATCTGCGATTACCTGTCTATAAGTGCCTACATTAATAGCCATGAAGATACCCCACCAAACATTGTGCTCGTTGACAGTGCTTTATTTGAACCATTATACGAAGCTCAAGCACTCGCACTTAAGCAGTTTTTAACAAGAAGTAGCGGCCATTTAATTATTATGGCTCCCATGAGTTATACAAATAAAAACGCGACCTTACCATTAACCGAAGAAACCCTCGTATTTAAACCACTCACCCCTTTTGATTTACAAAATGCGCTGACTGCAAAAAGCACTATCGAGCAAACACACGTTGATACACAACTAAAGTTGCTTGCTGCCACTGAGGTTATGACAGATACACTCGCGGCGCATGTTTTATTAGTAGAAGATAATAAAATTAACCAAGTTGTTACCGCTGCTTTTTTAAAACAGTTGAACGTGACATTTGAGATTGCTGAAAATGGTGCTGAGGCAGTTGAAACGTTGAATCAAAACCCAGCTAACACTTATCAATTAATATTAATGGATTGCCAAATGCCTACGATGGATGGCTACCAAGCAACTATTGCCATCAGAGAAGGCAAAGCAGGCAAGGTAAATAAAAACATAACAATAATAGCGCTTACCGCAAACGCAATGCAGGGTGATAAAGACAAATGTTTGGCCACTGGTATGGATGACTATTTAACTAAACCCCTCAATGCCACAACTCTTCATTCTAAGCTCCAGCAATGGCTTACAAGCAAATAACAGTGTAAGCTAAAAATAGAATTTATTAGGTGAGATAAGGTATGCAATTGCAATTATCAATGGAGCAACAACGCGTTATTGGTTGTTTATTAGAAAAACAAAGCACAACACCTGAGCACTACCCTTTATCGTTAAATGCATTAACAAATGCCTGTAATCAAAAATCGAATCGCGCGCCAGTTGTTAATTATACAGAAGAGCAAGTTCAAACAACCGTTGATGAATTAATCAGTATGCGATTAGTCACTGTAAATGAAGGGCTGTCTGGGCGAGTTAATAAATACGATCATCGTTTTTGTAATACTGAGTTTAGTCACCTGCAATTTGATCAACAGCAAAGGGCGATTATTTGTTTATTATTATTGCGAGGCGCACAAACACCTGGCGAATTAAAAACACGCAGTAGCCGCCTTGCCGACTTTGCTCGTATTGATGATGTTGAAAAGTCACTTGAACAACTAATTCAAAGCAATCATGTTAAAAAGATGCCGCGCGAATCAGGTAAACGGGATTGTCGATATATTCATTTATTTGCAGATCAATCATCTGTGAACGAGGCTTCACTTGAGGCACAAACACACACTGATGATATAAAAAACACTGAGCTAAATGACTTACTTGCAGAAATTGATGAGCTAAAAGTCCAGCTTAAACAAATAAAAGCTCACTTAGGGCTTTAATTCATAAATATGAAATCACATAATAGTTGCTCTATGTAGAGCGTAAAAATTATTTAACTAAAGGAGCGGGCCATGCGCGCCGAGATTATGGCTGAAATGAAAGTTCAGCCTTCGATTGATGTAAACGCTGAAATTAAACGCCGAGTGGATTTTATTAAAGCACGTTTAAAAGCAGCATATTCAACCTCACTTGTACTAGGGATCAGTGGTGGTGTAGATTCATCGACCTGTGGCCGTTTGTGTCAACTTGCTATTGATGAGCTAAACCAAGAACACCCTGACACTCATTATCAATTTATTGCTGTACGCCTACCTTATGGCGTTCAAGCTGATGAAAGTGAAGCGCAAATGGCGGTTGATTTCATTAAGCCGAGCACCCGCATGACGGTAAACATTAAACCCGCAACCGATGCACTGCATGAGCAGACAATGGCAACTCTCGCGGGTACCGAACAAACACTCCCTTCGCAAGATAAAATCGATTTTATTAAAGGTAATGTCAAAGCACGTCAACGCATGATTGCGCAATATGAAATAGCCGGCTTTTGCCAAGGCTTAGTGGTCGGTACCGATCATAGTGCTGAAAATATTACTGGTTTTTACACTAAATTTGGTGATGGTGCATGCGATTTGGCTCCTTTATTTGGCCTATCAAAACGCCAAGTTCGCGCATTAGCAACCACATTGGGTGCGCCTGCGCTTTTAGTTGAGAAAGCACCAACAGCGGATTTAGAAAGTGATAGACCAGGACTAACAGACGAAGAAGCACTTGGCTTAAGTTATGAAGAAATTGATGACTTTTTAGAAGGTAAAGCAGTTTCAAGTCATGTAGAAGAAACGATAATTGCAATTTACCAGCGCACGCAACATAAGCGCCAGCCTATTCCAACAATATACGATGCTTTTTAAATCAATATTATAAGCGTGATTTAACTGATCGAGCCGCTTGTATTTTACGTAAACATGACGTGAAAATAAGTGGCTTAAATTTTTAAAAGTTAACCTTAACGCTTGCCAACAGAGAGTTTTATATTTTATGACACCCCCTATTTTGATTACTGGTGCAGCACAACGTATAGGGCTTGCGCTGGCAAAGCACTTTATAGCCCAAGGGCAAGCGGTCATTATTACTTATCGGACCCGTCATGAGGCAGTTGATTCGTTGGAACAACAAGGGGTTACCTGTCTTTATGCTGACTTTAGTACTGATGAGGGCATTAATACTTTTATTACGTTGCTTAAATCACACACTGACTCACTCAGGGCGGTTATTCATAATGCATCAAGCTGGGACTGTGAAGCTAACAACCCTCACTTTGAGCAGCTGTTTGACAATATGATGCGCATTCATGCAAAAACACCGTACTTGGTAAACTTACATTGCGCAGATTTACTATTAAATTATCAGGCGTCGCATGCTAAACCCGCTGACATTATTCATTTGACTGATTATGTAGTGGAAACAGGCAGCCCAAAACATCTTGCTTATGCGGCCAGTAAAGCCGCACTGGATAACTTAACTAAATCATTTAGTGCTAAATATGCACCTAACATAAAAGTAAATTCAGTCGCACCATCATTAATTATTTTTAACCAACATGATGATGAGCAGTATCGCGCTAAAACTTTAAAAAAATCATTAATGGGTATCGAACCTGGATGCCAAGAAATTATCAATAGTATAGACCTACTACTGAACAGCCATTACATCACAGGGCGTGCTTTACCTGTTGATGGTGGTCGCCATCTTAAGTAAGTCCTAATAAAACTGAGAAACTTATGCATAACGAATTAAAAGAAAGCTATCAAAAAATTATAACTGCTGTAGGTGAAGACGCTAAACGTGAAGGGTTACTTGATACCCCAAAACGCGCTGCAAAAGCGATGGAGTACCTTACTCAAGGATATCGTCAAACGCTTAACGAAATCACTAACAATGCGGTATTCACCTCTGACGCTGACGACATGGTATTGATACAAGACATCGAGCTTTACTCTATGTGTGAACATCATTTACTCCCTTTTATTGGCCGCTGTCATATTGCTTATATTCCTGATGGTAAAGTATTAGGCTTATCTAAGTTTGCGCGTATTGTTGATATGTTTTCGCGTCGTTTTCAAATTCAAGAACAGCTTACCCATCAAATTGCAAAAGCGGTTGAGGAAGTAACCGGTGCAAAAGGTGTGGGTGTAATTGTTGAAGCAAAACACATGTGTATGATGATGCGTGGTGTAGAAAAGCAGAACTCAAGCATGCGTACCTCGGTAATGCTAGGAAACTTTAGAGCCGATCCGAAAACACGTAATGAGTTTTTACAGCTGATCAAAGGATAATGTATGGCAAACGCAATTATTAATGTAACTAACTTACGGCTACGCACATTTATTGGTTTTAATCCTGATGAGCGTGAAAAAAAACAAGATGTGGTCATTAACCTTGAAATTCACTACCCTGCTGATCAAGCTTGTGAAACAGATGAAGTAGACCAAGCACTTAACTACAAAGTGATTACTAAAGAGGTGATTAGCTTAGTGGAGCAAGGACACTTTTTATTGTTAGAAAAACTAGTTGCTGAAATTCTTGCTGTTTGCCACTCACACCCAAGTGTTAATTATGCTAAGGCTCGAGTAGATAAACCTCATGCGTTGCGCTTTGCCGATTCGGTTTCTTTAACCCTCGACTGGCACAAATAATCCAACGGCAAGGGCTATTACCGCTAAATAACGTAACCCCTTGCCGAGCGTTACCAGCACTAAAAATGTAGTAAAGCGAACTTTAAACACGCCGCCAATAACGGTTAGTGGGTCGCCAACGATGGGCAGCCAAGCAAACAACAGGCTATAAACACCATATTTATTAAACTGCTGTTGTGCTTTTTTAAGCCCTTTTTCAGACACTGGAAACCATTTTTTATCTTTAAAACGCAATGCCTGCGTCCCTAACCAATAGTTAACACAACTGCCTAGTACATTACCCAAGGTTGCTGCGAACCAAATTAGCCATAAGTTAGTATTGCCTTGCATGATCATGCCACCCATCAATACTTCAGAGGAGCTAGGTAATAACGTGGCAGATATAAATGCTGTAAAAAATAATGTTATATAGAGCATCTTTCCCTTATGGCTAAAAACTAAACCCAGCAATTAGCTGGGTTTGAACGACTTTTTAACTTAAAACCAATTCACCGAATAATAAAAACAGTTATTTTATCAAATTTAAGCTAAGGGGATAATTAAACTCTTTGCCATCGTTGGCTTTCACGCTTGCGATAACCACCATCACAAATGAAAAAATAGCCACCATAGGTAACAGTAGTAAACCAACCGCTGCAAAAATTAGTAAAAAACAAACAAAATAAGCTATAGCCATAGTAATTTGAAAATTAAGGGCTTTTTTGCCATGTATATCAACAATTGGCATTTCATCTTTTTTAATTAACCAGATAATAAGAGGGCCGAGTACCGACCCAAATGGCACAATAAACCCCGCTAATGCACTTAAATGACATAGCATTGCCCATGTGCGGTCATCTTTATTGACGACTTTAATCTCTTGATTTTGTTCCATTACACTCTCCCTTCTCGTTTTTATTTTGCGCTAAAATAATATTCACACTCATTAGCCACCTTAATGTAAATGCTTATTTATCCAATGCAAAGCATTTGTGTATATTTAAAAATAAAAAAGCGCAGCAAATAGCTGCGCTTATTGATATTGCCAGACCAGTTACTTATTCACACCCGCTAAATCAAGCATAAAAGCATAATTTAATGCAGTATCTTCTAAGCGTTTGAAGCGACCTGATGCACCTCCGTGCCCTGCTTCCATATCGATTTTAAACAGTAGCTTGTTATCATCTGTTTTGTAATCTCGCAGCTTAGCCACCCACTTTGCAGGCTCAAAATATTGTACCTGTGAATCATGTAAGCCAGTAGTAACTAACATATTTGGGTAATCTTGCTTACTGACCTGATCATAAGGTGAATACGATAACATATACTCATAGTATTCTTTCTCATTAGGGTTACCCCACTCACCGTATTCGTTGGTTGTAAGTGGAATACTTGCATCAAGCATCGTGGTCACTACATCAACAAATGGAACCGCAGCCACCATACCTTTATACAACTCAGGAGCTTGGTTTGCCACTGCGCCCATTAACAAGCCACCCGCACTGCCACCTTGAGCAAATATTTTATCTTTTGCACCATACTTTTGCTCAACCAATGCCTTGGTAACATCTACAAAGTCGTTAAAGGTGTTCTTTTTAGTCAGTAGTTTACCGTCCTCATACCAAGGGCGACCTAGCATTTGTGAACCGCGAATATGCGCAATGGCAAATACAAAACCCCGATCGAGCAAACTTAAGCGAGCGCTAGAAAAGGTAGGATCCATGGTCGCGCCATACGAGCCATAACCATATTGTAGCAGCGGATTAGTTCCCTCTTTTTTAAACATGTCTTTGCGATAGACTAGGCTTACCGGTACTTTAATACCATCTCGTGCAGTGACAAAAATTCGCTCTGATGCGTAGTTATCTGCACTAAAATCACCGAGTACTTTTTGTTGTTTAAGTAATGTTTTATTGCCAGTAGCTAAATTAACATCATACGATGAAGCGGGTGTTGTCATACTGGTATAATACACACGTAATGTATCGCTATTTAAATCATTGTTACCGTAGGTGCTAATTGTATAAGCACTGTCGTTAAAGCTAAGCGGTATCTCTTTACCCGTGGTTAAGTTACGAGCAATAATAGTCGACTGACCCATTTCACGCTGCTGATACACTAAGTAATCGTTAAATAAGTCGATGCCTTCTAATTTTATATTATCGCGAGCGGGGATCACCGTTTGCCAATTAGCTTTATCGCCAGCTTTATCAATATCTACTTTCATTAACTGAAAGTTGACTGCGTTTAAATTAGTGACAATGTAGTAAGTATTACCCAGCTTAGAAATTCCATACTCCAGATCCGCTTCACGTTCAATCAAGCGTTTTGGCATAGCTTTAACATCATCAGCACTTAAAACCGATACACCTGACGCAGTTGTACTGCTGTGCCAGATATAAATTTCTGAATCGTCTTTGCTTTTGCTAATACCCATGTAATAACTGGTATCTGTTTCTTCATAAACGAGTTCATCTTCAGCCTGTGGGGTACCGAGCGTATGACGATAAACTTGGTAACCTAGTAAAGTTTGTAAATCTTTTTTTATGTAATAAAGCGTTTTGTTGTCGTTTGCCCAAACAACACTGCCATTCGTACCTTTAAGCGTATCTTCGAGTAATTTACCAGTGCTTAAGTCTTTTATTTTTATATTATAAATACGACGACTTACGGTATCTTCACCATATGCCATTAAATTGCCGTTTGGACTTACATCTAAACCACTTACGGCATAATAATCATGTTCCTTAGCTAGCTCGTTTACATCTAAAATAACCTGCTGGTCAGTGCCTGCAAAATCACTACTACGTACATAAGTTGCGTATTCGTTATCACCGCGAGTTTGTGATGAATAATAATAGTCACCGTTTTTAACTGGCACTGAATCATCGTCTTTTTGAATTCGCCCTTTTAGCTCTTCAAATAACCTAGTTTGTAACGTTTTTGTATGCGCAAGCATTGCATCTGTATAAGCATTTTCAGCCTCAAGGTAACTAAGTACCTCAGGATCTTTTCGCTCATCATCACGCATCCAGTAATAATCATCGATGCGAGTGTCGCCATGGATTGTCATTTCATATGGCACTTTTTTAGCAACCGGCGGCATGACTTCGGTTTGAGCAGCTACATTTTCAACCTTTGCTGATTGCTCAACATCAGGGGCTTTATTACATCCCCCTAAAATAGCTAAGGATATAAAAGTAAGAACAAATGGGGTGTGTTTCATTGATTGGAATCTCTGTAGTTTTTATTTTTATTAAATATACCTAATATTTAATAGCACGGAGATTTAGTTTGTGAAGCTATGTAAAAAGAGAGCCTAGAAATTCTTTTTATATGTTTATGACTTCAGTTATCCTAACAATAACGAAGTAGCATTATATAGCCTCTTCATGCTGCTAATTAATAAGGATAAAAATGAACAACGACGTAATTAACATTTTAACAATGGCTAAAGTCATTCAAACAGCGGTTGCACCCGTTTTTTTAATTACTGGTATTGCAGCAACGCTCGGGGTTTTATCTAATCGCTTGGCGCGAATTACAGACAGAGCCAGACAGTTAGAGCGAAAATTAAAAGTTAGCACCGATGAAGAATTTAACTTGTCTCTGACTACAGAGCTTAGAGCACTCCTTAAGCGCTCTCGCTGCATACACATTGCATTTAGTTTAAGTGTATTAAGTGCACTATTAGTTTGCGCCGTGGTTATGCTGTTATTTTTATCTCACATACAGTCAATTAATTTAGGTGTCACTATTGGCAGCTGTTTTGTTGGTGCAATGGCATTACTGATATGTGCATTTATGTCATTACTCGGTGAGGTGTTTTTGGCAACGCGCAGTATGCGTCGAGGGATGATTTTCGCAGATATAGATATAAACGAATAATAAAAAACCCCGAGTCAATCGTGCTACTCGGGGTTTTACTTATTTAAAACAGATTACTGTGCAGTGTAAATAGTTTCTAACACTTCTATTTTAGCTTCTTTAATCAAACCAGATTCTTTTAGCTGCTTTGATGCAACTAAAATATCTTGACCATCATTTACAGCTAAAACAGCAATTTTAGTGCCTGGGAATAAAGATACGACCTTCAAACCTGCAGCCGAAGCAACATCGCTTGCACTCATACCATCTTTTAAAAGAATAGTAATATTACCTGATAGTGACGTTAGGTTATTAGTAAAAATATTACGAACTAATGTTCCTTTTGTGACCACATCAGACGATTTATCTACGCTTACTACTGTCATCTCACCTTTTTGCATAACGACATGCTCTTCTGAAGCAACACTCGAAGGCACTAAACGTAAGTTCTTTTCAATTTTGTAAGAACCAAAATCCGCTTTATCAAACTTTAATTTAGCTACTTGTTTCTTAGGAAGCTGAAGCTCTTTATCTGAGCTAGTGTTTGCTGTTGCCCCAAACGAAATACACGCAGCAGCACCCAATACGATTAATTGTTTAATTTTCATCTTTATAATCCTTACTCTTGACCTGCGTGACCAAATGCACGAAGAGATACACCTTCAAGTACACTTGCTGAGTTATTATTACTAATACCAGTAACACCTAGAGAATTATTTGAGCCTCGACTAAATGCAAAGCTATCTGCGCTTGTATCTAACAAACGAACAGTCCAAGTACCTTTCGTAGACTCTCCGTAGAAAGCATTTGAAAGCATCACAGCGTCTTTAAGTACATAACCTACACTCCAGCTATTCGTGAAGCTATATGCAGGGTAAAACAAAGCTTGTTTAGATGAAAGTAATACACTTCGAGTACCCGCTGGCGAAGTAACCTCAATAGCTAAATCATTACCAGCAGATGTTTGAGTACCATCAGCTAGGCCGAAGCCCATTTCAGGGTTGCTTACATCAAATTTAAATTGCATTGCCTCAATGTTTAATTCTTCTGTAACTACAATTTCTTGCGTTAAACCTGTAGCACTGTTATCAGGAATTTCTAATGCTAGTGCACTCTCAGAAACGGCTGAACCAACACCATTCCAATCCGTGATTACTTGCTCACCTAATGAAGCGTCATAAGACTTAGCCATTGCAACCGCTGCACCTGCATCTACACGCCCAAAGCCATATAAGTTATTAAAGCTATAACCAGCGGCATTTTCAACCCAACCATCATGTGCAACAAACTCACCATCTGCGGTAGTTAATTTTACAGGGGCATTTTCAGCGTCAATTAATGTACTTGTTGACGCTAATATATGACGCACATCACGCCAAGTTAGTTCAGGATTAGCCGAAAGAATAAGTGATACTACACCTGATGCATTTGGCGCAGCAGACGATGTACCGTTAAATGTAGATGTATAGTTACAACTTGCGTTATCTTCATTACCAGGATAGTTAAATGGGAACTGGCTTATGGCAAACTCTTCTCCATATCTCTGAGTAAAGCTTGCAACAGCACCACTATTAAAGCCTGAGTAACCGTTGATACATGTCATCTGATCCGTTGTTACCATTGCAGGTGCCCAACGACCATATTCACCAGCTGGCGCTGAAACCATTAAGTTAGCACCTGCTGTTGAGTAGCTAGTGTGCTTACCATTTGCATTTACAGCAGCAACACTTAGATAGTAAGGATGGCCTTGGCTTGGCTCAAACGCACCGTTATAACACGTTAAACCTAAGTCATTAGCTCCATTATCTTCACATAGTGAGCCTTCATCACCGCCATCAACAAAAGAGTTACCACTCGATTTCATATTAAGTGCCCCCTTACCATCTCGCAGGTTTAGGTTTGGGTATGACTCAATAGCTTCATCTAATTCTGAATATGCAATAAATGTTGGGAAAGTTATGCCATAACTACGGTTAAACGCAGAAATATTTTCTGTTGTGCTAATGCCGCTTCCAGGGAAACCATGCACCATTAACTCAGTTTGTGGGATTTTAGCACCACCAAGATAATTCATACCAATTAAACCAGCATCAGGAGCAACGCCACGGCCACCTTTACCATTCCAACCTTTTGCAGCAATCAAACCAGCAACACTTGTACCATGATCACCACTGTTTGACATACTAGTAGGATCTGTACGGTCAGTCGCATCAGCATTTAGGTTTAAAGAGCGGTTTGGTAATACATTATCGATTAAATCTTCATGGCGGATTTCCATACCCGAATCGATCACAACTGCCGTTGCACCTGCCCCAGTAACACCTTGAGCATAAGCATCAACAACATTCATATCTTCACCAGCTACAAGCTCTGTCGCTTCTGATTGAGCAAAGCTAGCGTTGACATCGGCTTGTGCTTCTTCTTCTGTATCGCCAAATAAACTAACGTACAAATCAATTAAGCCTTGTTTCATCTCATCACTAAGCGAGTAAGCTTTCTGACCTGTATTGTTTAGGTGCCACTGCTGATTTGCAAGAGGATCTCCAATAATTCCTGAGATATTAATTTTCGCAGAGGCCGTTTTACCGTTTGCAGTTACTGTGTAATCAATAACCGCATCTTCACCAGAAACAGGCACATATGTAAACGAAGTACCCTCTACTGTTAACATACCATGGCTAAACTTAAAGACACCATCTTGCGCGGTAATTGCCTCGCCATTTTCAGTAAAACTAAAAGTAAGTGCGTCACCATCATTATCACTTGCTTTAAAGTCTGCAGTAACTGGAACCCATTGTTTTAAATCAGTAACGACAACATCACTCGCTTTTGGTGCTACATCAGTAACAACTGGAACTGTATTGTTATTATCATTATCGCTTCCACCACACCCTGATAGCGAAATTACTATCGCTGCAGACAACGCTGACAGCTTAAAAATATTATTTTTCATAAATGCTCTTCATTGGTTATTTTTATGACACCTGAATGTACACAACCAAACAACAAGCAGCAACACTGCATTTACAAACATTCACAATAAACCGTAAAATAATATCAGCCCGATTAAAATCCCGTTAATAATATCAAAGTAATAATCTATGCTTTCCCTTGAACTAAAGCCTAAGCTAATATACAAAGATAATTAAAGAACCCTCAAAGGAGTAGAGTAAAGTGAAATTGAAGCAAGTATTTATCGGGGCATTACTATCTACATGCGCACTTAGTGTATCTGCAAATTCTGCATTTAAAGAGCCGAGTGATGCAATTGAGTATCGCCAAGCTGCATTTTCTATGATTTCAGTTCAAATAGGCGATATGGGTGCTATGCTTAAGGGTAAAATTCCTTTTGATGCAGAGCAATTCAAACAGCGTGCAAATAACGCGGCGGCATTATCTAAAATGCCTTGGGAGGCATTTTACGCAGGCACTGAAAAAGGCGATACATCAGCACTTCCTGCGGTATGGTCTGAAAACGATACTTTTATGAAAAAAGCGACAGCGTTTCAGCAATATGCTGATGAACTTGCTGTAGCAGCTCAAACAGGTGACAAAGCGGTCATTGGTAAAGCATTTGGTGCATGGGCTAAAGGCTGTAAAGATTGCCATAAGCAATTCAAAGACTAATAAATTCTGTGTATTAAACAATAAAAATGGCGCTGTATTAGCGCCATTTTTTTAACTAAGCAGATAACTTAAAGGCTCACTTCCCCAAGTACTCATTAATAAAATCAGTAATAGTAACAATAAAAACCATGCAATCCATGGTGACTTTGTCTCAGGCTCTGAGCTTTGTGTTGGCAGTGCTTTATTGCCGGTGATCATTGCTTTTACTAAAGGCTTGCCTTTAATTTTGTAAGCAATAATAGCCACAACATGCAAAATAATCGCATAAAATAAAATATCAAAATTGATATGATGCAGCCAGTTGGCAAAATCAATCGTATCACTCGATACATACTGCGCTAACGGACCATCAGTTAAAATACCATCACTGCTCATTAAACCACTAACCAGCTGCGTAATAATCAGGATAAAAAATAATAACACCATATAACTGCCTGGTGCAGAATGGCCCACATCATTTATTTTTTTGCCTCTAAAAGAAGCAAGCACCGACTTAGGAGAATGCAGTAATGCCGATATTCTTGCCGTTTTACTGCCTATAAGACCCCATATAATCCGCGTTGAGATAAGCGCTAAAGTAAAAAAGCCAATCACAAAATGTAGCTCTATCATGCCCTCTTCAGCACTAAAATAAAGCGCAGCAATACTCAATACTAATAACCAATGAAAGCTTCTTAAAAAGCCATCCCACACTTTTACCTTGAACATTGCACCTTCCCTAAAAAACAGTATCATCTAAAACGCTAACTATTTTAGCATCTTAATATTAAGGTATCCTAATGAGTCTTTCTACCAGTGCGCAGAGTAAAACACATGAAGTCCATTAAAAAACCGATACTAAAAGGCTTTTTAGATATGCTGCCATTATGTTTAGCCGTTATTCCTTGGGGGATTTTATGTGGCTCGTTGGCAATACAAAATGGCTTTACCCCTTTTGAAACTCAAGCCATGTCGCTACTGGTATTTGCAGGCTCGGCGCAGCTGGTTGCAATTGAGCTCATTGCTGGTAATACCCCTCTATTAACCATTTTATTTACCACGTTTATTATTAGCTCTCGCCATTTTTTATATGGCTTGGCGGTTCGTCACAAAGTGATTGAGCAACCCATGCGTTGGCGCCTTCCAGTCAGCTTTGTCTTAACTGATGAACTATTTGCTTTTTCGCATCACCCTCGCGCCTACCAGACTCAAACGCGCCTAATTTACGCGCTCAGCGCAGGCTTTAGCTTTTACATTGCTTGGAATATTTGGACACTTATCGGTATTGTAGCCGGCACTATGCTCCCTGATCTCACCAACTTAGGACTCGACTTTGCGATTGCTGCAACCTTTATTGCTTTGGTTATCCCAGGAGTTAAAAATTTAGCTACTCTTGTCACGGTCATTGTTGCAGGGATCTGTGCCACTTTATTAAAAAGCACAGGCTTTGAGCTGTGGTTGGTATGCTCAGCACTATTAGCAATGAGTGCAGGTTACGCTGTAACTAGAATAGTAAAAAATAAGGACGCTAAATCATGATGACGACTATTTTACTTATGGCATGTATTACCTTTTTTACCCGTTATTTATTCTTACACCGCGCGCTACCATTTAAAGTAGGGCCTAAAATGCAGCAGTTTTTGAGCTTCAGTGCACCCGCTGTACTCACCGCTATTTGGGTGCCGATTGTATTTATAAATGATGGTGGCATTAATCTAAATTGGCAAAATCCTTATTTAAGCGCAGCGATTGTAGCCATTATAGTTGCTTACAAAACACATAATATTTACCTAACCACACTTGCTAGTATGGGGTTATTTTTGATTTTAAATTAACAGTAACGCCATAGCAGTGTTCACTATTTCGACTTTGTTAATCACCAAGCAAAGGTTAGACTATGCCAAATAAACAAATAATAGCTTAATAATATGCACCCATTTCATCAACTAAGTGCTACTAGCCTGCAAGGCCAACCTATCGATTTTAAAGAGTTTGTAGGTAAAGTTGTGTTAATAGTAAATACCGCAAGTGAGTGTGGATTCACCTATCAATATGAGTCATTGCAAGCATTACACGAAAAGTATGCCTGCCAAGGTTTAGTCATTATAGGTTTCCCGTGTAACCAATTTGGCCAGCAAGAACCCGGAGACGCGAATCAAATAGCGCAAGGTTGTTTAATCAATTACGGAGTTAGTTTTTTAATCGCAGAAAAAGTGAACGTTAATGGTCAGCATACACATCCGGTTTTTCGCTATTTAAAATCTGTATTACCGGGGTTGTTAACACGAAAAATTAAGTGGAACTTCACAAAATTTTTGATTAATTCAGATGGCTCACCGATTAAGCGCTACGCGCCCTTTACTAAACCTGAAAAACTAGAAAAAGTAATTGAAAAAGCATTGCTCGCAGCTAAAGTTTAAGGCTTAAAAATTATAAAGAGGCATAAAGCCTCTTTATTACCAACCCACAGAGCTTTAAATACTACCTAAGTAGCAGTTAAAAGCTAATATGTCGGCACTGATTTGTACTAGCGACAACCTAATCAATATAATCGTTTAAGTCATCTTCACCTAGGTTTTTACGCAAGCGTTTTTGCTCAAGGTAATCCTCTAACTTTCTTTTCACCTTTTGCTTTTTCTTGTCGTGTTGATTACGCCCGACCATTTCGTATTCGTCTTCAACAAAATCATCATCTAGCGCATCGTAACTAAATGTCTTACCCACAACCCACTCCATAAAGTGTTTGAGACCAATTACGGATTCTTGTATCGCGATAATTGGTGAAATTAAAATGTTCAACGCAAATTCATTGTACAAATTTACGTCAAAATAAAGCCACATCGCTATCCTAAATAGTCTCTGTGTCAGTATTGTGAATAAATAGCGCTAAATTTGAATTGTGGAAAGTGAGAGTTTTTTATCGTATCGATAAATTTTATTTATTAGCATTTGATTATTGGTTATTTTGACCAAATTTTAGCTTTTTCAATGACTTTACTTTCAACTTCAAAGCACCTTAAAAATCACAAACCACTGTTTTTAAACACTAAAAACTATTGGCACCAAACTTGTTATAAGTTAATTATCATCAGCAAAAAACAGAGAATAAATATGAAAGAATTATTATTAGTTAGCGCAATTATGTGCGCCCCCGTCGCCATGGCTCATAACGATAACAGCTCTTCAATTTCATTTAGTAACGACGAATGTAAAGTTGAGTTTAAAAACGATGTACGTATAAAGCCAAGTGAATTAGAAATTTTTAAAGCCAACAATCAACGTATGACTTTTACCACTCAAGGTGAGTTGTCGATCAATGGCGAGCAAGTAGCATTAAATAGCGCTCAGCGCCAAGCACTGACCAACTACACAGATAATTTACGTGCGCAATTACCTGAAGTAGCCAACATTGCACTTGATGGCGTTAAAATTGCGGGCGTTGCATTAGAAGAAGTCGCCAATGCATTTAATATTGATGGCCTCGATAACATTGCTACCTTAATGGACGATATTCAACAAGAAGTAGAGGGTACCTTTTACCAACAAGGTACATTTGTCATGGGCCAGCAAAGCTTCACTCAGTTTGGTGAAAACTTTGAACAGCAGTTTGAACAACAAATAGAAACTGCCGTTGAGTCGGCCGTAATGCAATCAATGGGCAGTATTTTAGTAGCATTAGGCTCTGAGCTAATGGGTTCAGGTGGCGACATGCAAGCCTTTGAAGAGCGCATGGAAAATATGGGCGCACAAATAGAAGAAAAAGTAGAGCTCCATGCAAAAAAACTTGAACAGCGTGCAAATACACTGTGTGGTGACTTTGTTGAAATCGCACAACAAGAAACTCAACTTGCTGCGCAAGTGCCTGCATTAAAAGGCTATGAGTTATTTACTATAAAACAGCACTAACTGCTCAGCATTTTAATTAATCTCCCTTTGCGGCATTTGCTTTTAAGCTATGCCGCATTTTGCGTTTTTTACCCCCACCAGTCCCATTTAACTCAAATAATAGACTGTTGAGCGGATCTGCTCTTGCTGTGCAGAGGCATTTTGTGGCTTCATAGTAAAATACAAACCAAAGTATAATCTTCACTTCGCTCTAGATCACTTAGAATGCCGTCCGAGCTGATGATTGTAAGCCCAAATTGCAACATATTAAAACCACCTCTTTTTAAGTTTTAAATTCTTGAGGCGGTGCGATCCCCAGTTAGACGCGTTTTAAAACGCAACTAACTCCAAAGTGCCTAGTAACCTAGGCACTTTTTTTATAATTTAAAAGCCTAGCAACACTCTTTTTTATCGTTTCTTTAATGCTCTTCTCTGATAAATAATTAACCACCTATAAATAGCATGTTAAATCTTTGAACGAAGTAAAACCCACCCCATTAATACAAAATAAATTAATCTGAATAACTATACAAAAAAATCTATTTATAAACATATTAAAATTAAAAAAACTGAAAAAACCCCATATAAAAGTGATATAGCACACGACTATAATGAATAAATATACAAAATCAAAAAAAATGCCATTAAATAGCAAATCAAAAAAACACTTTCAGATTAAAAAAACTAATACTTCACCAGCAATTTTTATCGCTTTATTTTTAACCAACCTACGGGCAAAATGCACACGTTTTCAACAGACACAACCTTGGAGCGAATACAATGAACCCAATTAATACATTAAACCAAACAGCCACAACTCACGTTGCAGTTAAACCAACTAATCGCAAAGCGAGAATGTTAGCTAAACTTAACCGTTACGGAAAAAAATTAGCACTTGGCGGTGCAATTCAATACAAATAATCACCCAACCATGATTTTTGTATTGTTGCAGCAAACACCCAACCACTAAATGAAGTTTCTTCTTTAGCTCCATCTGTTTGCTGCCAGCTCCCTCCTCATAGCTAAAAATCATCTTTAATTTTCATAATTTACAAAAAAAACCGCATTTACGCTCACTTTTTAAGCAAACGATCTTTTTGCTATTTACACAGGCAACTCACCTAAGTATTATCCTGCATCACGACGTGGAGAGATGGCAGAGTGGTCGAATGCACCGGTCTTGAAAACCGGCAGGGGTTTATAGCCCCTCTAGGGTTCAAATCCCTATCTCTCCACCACTTATTTGTATTAATTGGTTTTTTCCGATTGATAACACGCTGAATAATGCGTCGGAGAGGTGTCCGAGTGGCCGAAGGAGCTCCCCTGCTAAGGGAGTATAGAGTTTGTAGCTCTATCGAGGGTTCGAATCCCTCCCTCTCCACCATTACTGATTACAAGCCACTTAATTGTGGTTTTTTTATGCCTAAATTTTAACTCCGTTAAGAAATAGGGAGGGTGAGCACTCTCGACAGGGTTCGATAAAATGTCTGGAACATTTTAGGCCGCTGCAAGCGTCGCGCAGCGATTAATTACAGGGATGTAAGTAAGTCTATCCCTCCCTCTCCACCATTACTGATTACAAGCCACTTAATTGTAGTTTTTTGTGCCTAAATTTTAATAGCCTCTATTAATTTGCACTTTGTATTACGCAGTCGCGAGCGTATGCTAATAAATTAAACAAATTGTATGGTGTCACAACTTAGTGCATTATAAATGGTACTTTAAACCAGCTTAGGTTTAACCATGGCAAAGCTAATATTACTACTGTGTTGTTTGGGTGCCTGTGCTGCTAGCATGGCAAATGAAGTGACGGTTTATAAATGTACCATTAAAGGAGTGCCTACTTTTAGTCAAACTCCTTGCGCTGAAGACGCTCAAGTGATCACGCTTAGAAACGTCAACATCATGCAAACAAATACGCCACAATCTGAAAACACGCCTGTTGCCGATACTTCTGTTGACGATTATCTAGCGGTGCAACAAATAGAGCGTGATATTGTGCAGCTTGAGCTTAAGATTAAACAATACCAACAAGAATACGCACAAAAAAAACAGCAAATCGATTACATGACCCAAGATAAAGCAAATCGCTTAGGAGCCAGCTCAATTGCGAATGCCATTACCACTGAAACGGCGGCACTTAAGCAGCGATTTGACCCACAAATCAAGCAAGCACAACAACAAATAGAAGCACTCACTCAAAAAAAACAGCAGCTTAGTCAGCAACCTTAAGTATGTGCTTCACAACATCAATAAATGTTTGTATCTCTGACTTTGTATTATATATGTGAGGTGAAACACGGATGCCGAGTTTACGCACATCAACACTTATTTTTGCAGTCTCTAATGCTGTTAATACACTTTGCTGATGCTCAGAAAACTGCAAAATAGCGGTGCCACTACATTGCTCTTTAGCGCTAGGTGACATTAAAAAAGCGCCCAATTGCTGCTGAATTAACTCAAGTAACATCAAGTTGTGCGATCTCACTTGTTCAACGCCAAATTCAACAATATATTCAATACTATGAGCGGCAATGATAAAAGGAAGTACCGAGGGCGTACCGCCCCAAAATCTAAGTGTTTTAGCGTTATATTGAA
Source organism: Pseudoalteromonas issachenkonii (assembly GCF_002310795.1). Lineage (NCBI taxonomy): Bacteria > Pseudomonadati > Pseudomonadota > Gammaproteobacteria > Alteromonadales > Pseudoalteromonadaceae > Pseudoalteromonas > Pseudoalteromonas issachenkonii. The sequence continues at coordinate 57,877 of NZ_CP011030.1, read as the reverse complement.
AATGCGAAATATCAAACTCGAATGGGTTTTGATGTGAAAACCAGCCAACATCTTTTGGCTCACATTGTGTTATTTGCTTTGGATTTACCCATAAATAGGCCGCACCAGGCCCTCCGCATAGCCACTTCACACTTGAACCAATCATAAAGTCAGCATTTAACGCCGTTAGATCGACAGGGATAACCCCTGCCGATTGCGCCACATCAATTATTGAGAGTGTATTCGTGACTTTACTCAGCGCCACAATATCGTTTATGGGAGCTTGCACACCCGTATTAGAATAAACATGGCTAACAAAGACCCCATCAATCTCTGAAGTTAAATATCGCTGCCATACCTGTCTATCACTCAAGTCTTCATGCTCAGGGATGTAGCGTATTTTTGCACATTCAGGCAGTGCTTTTTGCATTACAAACCCCATACTGGGAAAGTCAGCCTGCGCCATTAATACCGTACACTGTGGTTTATTAAATACGGGGTGTGACATAACCAATTTAGTTAAACCACTGGATAAATTAACCTGAGGACAAAATTGCTCACAAGGCGCATTAAACAGCTGCCCTAATACCTCAGTAAATCTTTCAATAGCGGGTAACCACTGTTGCCATGGCTCTTTTACACTTTCATGCCAAGGAGTAAAAAAATGTTCAGTGGCATTTTCTAAGCTCGTTTTTAATGGGCGGCCAACAGAGTGGCTTAATAAATAACAACCCTGTGGCATACAAAAATCATTTTTAGCCATATTAATTAATCCACTGTTTTAGCGTGTTTAAATCATCAAAGCGCGTATTTATGTCGTCACGCTTTGCCGCGGCACGCCTATCTCTTAACTTAGCTAATGAATCGAGCAGTACCGGTAGAGGAGGTCCACTGGCGGTTACTTTACTCATATGCTGTTGTTGCATGTGCTGTGATGGCTGAGCAATAAACTTTTCCACCAGCTGATTATGATGACCGATAGCGGTGTCGCCATGTAATTTACACACTTGAATAAATAGTTTGCCGTGCTTTTGAAACCAGTCTGTATTTTTATATTGTTCGGCCTCTAAAAAATCATCCATTAGGCTTTGCATACGCATGGCTTCACGAAGTATTTGTTGATCCTCTGGCATCATATATAAAAATTTATCCACCAGCATTTGCGAGTAACTCGGCTCATTGGCACTGCAAAGCCCTAGCAGCATATCAATAACATTAATACCGGCAAAGTCTCCCGCATTTGCACCACGGTAAACCTCTTTACCTACCCTGTAAGGCTTGTAATATGGACGTACACAATTAAAAAAACGTTCGGTGTCTAGCTGAGTGTATAAGGCGTTATTCGACGCTATTACATCCATTAATGCCGTTTTAACCACCTCAAGTAGTTCGGCTGTAACGGGGTGAGAAATACCCAAAGGTAATGTTTTTAGTAAAGCATCGCTTGCGCGCTTATACGCTAAAATACCTTGGGTGTTGTAATCTAAAAAAAGGGCTTCATCATCAAGATTTGTAAAACGCTTATAGGTGCCATTAATGGCTTTATTATGCGTGGTTAGATGCGCGGTAGCAAAACGAGGCGTTACACCTATAGAGGCACCAATATGCATAGCAAGCGCCGATGCTTCAACTAATGGTGAGGTTGTTTCTCTGCTCGGCTCTGTGATCTCATGCCTGCGACAAGCAGCCATAAACAAACCAACATTACCAAGCAAGTCGAATGCGCTATCAAATCCTTCGTCGGTATTGCCTTCGGCCAATAAATCGCTGATCAGCGCATTGCCTTGCTCCTTTAGTGCCAGCTTTAAGCTATCACCAATCCCCTCAACATTAGCCTTATCGGTTTGCTGCCAATAAAGCTGTTCTAATTGCGAGTTTAAGCTTACAAACTCTGATCTTATCCAACGGTCAAACTTAGCAGTAAAAGAACTCATAACTACACCCTGTTATTATTATGTTTTAATGCTAACAAAAACCCCTGAGGGTAAAACGCCAAAAAAAATAGTAAAAACACCTTTAGTTAGCAATAATCACTAACAACATTAAAATAATTAATAAGATCCCATAGTCATGTTAGATAAAAAAGATCAGCAGTTACTGGTTGCCTTACAATCGCATGCCCGCATGTCGGTTTCTGAATTAGCCAATACCATTAACCTATCAGACACCCCAACTCTTAGGCGTATCAAAAAGCTTGAGCAGGAACATGTAATTACGGGCTATCACGCTGCCATTAACCCTAAGTCGCTCAACCTTAATGTGCTGGTTTATGCCTTTGTGCGACTAAGTCAAAACTCGGTGAGTGCGGCACAGCAATTTGAGCAGCATGTAGAAAAGCTAGCCCATGTACTTGAGTGCTCTGTGATCTCAGGTAGCCACGATTATTTACTGAAAATTATTTCTCAGGATTTAGAAAGCTATGAGCAGTTTGTAAAGCACCAGCTGGGGAGCTTAAGCTGCATCGCCAATATAGAGTCAACGGTAGTACTCAAACAATCATTTAGTAAAAAGCAGCTACCACTTTAAAAAATAATACTATTTAGTGCCGATTCGCTATACTGAAATATCACTATAAAAATAATATTTAACAAGGATGCATGTGAATATTTTTCGTTCAACATCCAGTTCTTTTGTTTTTTACATATCATTTGCGGTTGCGTATTTTGCAACTGGTAAGTTATTGACTAATTTTGCCTTTCAATCACAAGTCATCCCTATCTGGCTCCCTGCAGGTATTGCCCTAGTTGGCTGTTTTATCTGGTGGTGGCGTTTTATCCCAGCATTATTTATTGCCTCTGTCGCCTTTAATTTAAGTACCGGTGATAACCCAATCACTGATCAGGTTTTAATTGGTAATACACTACAACAAGTACTGCTAATCGGTTTAGGCGCCGTGCTACAAGGCATGATTGGCGCTGCTCTTTTAAAGTACTGGCTAGGCCATCCGTTGTATTTAAAACAACGCCAATCTATTATTTATTTTATTTTTGTCGTCGGTATTGTCGTCAGCCTAATATCGGCCAATATTGGCGTCTATGCTTTAAGTCAGTTTAACCCTGCTTACAGCATTGATAATCATTGGAACAACGTTACTTTTTGGTGGCTTGGTGACTCTCTTGGCGTACTGATCGCAACTCCCTTTTTATTGGCGTTATTACAACCAAAATTTAAACGCCATGATGTTACCCCATTACCTACTATTGCAGTGTGCTCGGTGTTATTTATCTCTGTAGCTTTAACCACTAAGCTATACAACCAAGAGACGTATTCAAATGCGATACAAATAGCTAAGCGCGAAACATCTATTATTGAAAACAGTTTGCTGAGCAATTTAAACCTCAGCCAAATAACCGTACAAAGCCTTGCAAGCCAAATACAATCAACACCGACTTTAAGCAAGCAAGAGTTTGATAGCTACAGTGCTCAACTATTGGCTGAGCATTCATTTATTAAAGCATTTTCATGGAACCGCAAAATTAACCAGGCTCAGGTCAGTGACTTTAACAAACAGCTCAATGAAGTTTATACTGCATACAGCTTTGATCCGAGCATTAAAGGGGCGCCATTATCAAACAACGATCCATTGGTGGTTATTACCTATATTGCTCCTTTTGCAGAAAACCAATCTGCCATAGGTTTTAATCTCAATTCTCGTAAAGATCGCCGTGAGACTTTACTCGACCCACGCATTAAAAATCGCCCTGTGGGCACTAAAATAATTCAGTTAGTTCAAGCAAAACAACCTGAACCTGCGTATTTATTATTTGCTCCTGTGTATCAACAAAATAACGAAGTTGCCTCAATTAAAGGCTACGCAACAGGTGTATTTTTAGTAAAAAACATACTTGCTCAGTCGATTACCCAAGCACAAAATAAGATGTTTAATATCGCTATTTATGAAGCTAATACTACCAATCCATTTTATTCAAACGCCGAAAATATACCGACCAAAAGCAATAAACTGACAACCATCACGATTAATTTTGCAGGGCAAACATGGCTGGTTGATTTAACAATTAATGATGAATTCCTACCGCATCAAAACAATCATATGACCCTCTTTTTACTTATTTTACAGGTCATTGTAAGCTCACTCATTTTACTGATATTACTGTTATTTAATAACCAGCACCTTGCACTCTCACGCTTGGTAGCAGAGCGTACTCGCTCGCTCGTTAAAGCTAAACAGCAATCTGATTTAGCAAATCAGGCTAAAAGCCGATTTTTAGCAAATATGAGCCATGAAATTCGCACCCCACTTAACGCTGTGATTGGCTTTTCAACTCTAGCTAAAAATGAAGATAGTCCTGAAATTCTTTCTGATTATTTAAATAAAATTAATTTAGCGTCTAAATCATTGTTAAGTTTAATCAATGATGTACTCGATATCTCTAAAATTGAATCACAAAAGCTCACCTTAGAAGTCGCTCCTTTTGATTTGAATGCGCTTCTTGCTCGGATCAGTAGTATGTTCGAGCAAAGCGCAGAACAAAAAGGCATTCACTGGAAAGTTGATAACCAATTACCAACCGATATTTGGTTTGAAGGTGATGTTATGCGAATTGAGCAAATTTTATTAAACCTATGTAGTAACGCCATTAAGTTTACCTATGAAGGTGAAGTAAGTGTTAGCGCATACAGCAAAGAGATCACCGATAGACGTTTTCAAATTACCTTGACTATTAAGGACTCGGGCATCGGTATTGCGCCATCAGAGCAAAGTAAGTTATTTGATGCGTTCACCCAAGCCGATAGCTCAACATCACGTAAATTTGGTGGCACAGGGCTTGGTTTAGCAATCGCAAAAGAACTTAGCTTATTAATGTCTGGAGATATCAGCGTACAAAGCGAGCCAGGTAAGGGCTCTACTTTTACTCTGTCTGTCGAGTTAAATACATGTGCAGCGCAACAAGTAACGGCAAAGCACATACACCAGCATGTTAATTTAAGTAAACTAAAAATACTGGTTGCAGAAGATAACAGCGTCAATCAATTAGTCATAAAAGCAATGCTTAGCTCTTTAGGGATTACACCAACACTGGTTGAAAATGGCGAATTAGCAGTAGAACAAGTTAAAATAAATGACTTCGATTTAGTATTAATGGATTGCCAAATGCCGATTATGGACGGTTACCAAGCCACCGCCTTGATACGTCAAATTAAAAGTACTGAGCAATTACCAATTATTGCCTTAACTGCTGATGTAATGCCTGAAGATAAAGCCAATGCCTTAGCAATTGGTTTTAACGAACATCTTGCAAAACCTCTCGAACTCGATAAGCTTATACAGTGCCTATCTCAATATATTGCGCCAGATAAACCATAAAGATTTATCGAAAACAGAAAACCAAATATGGCTGTCGCACTATTACCAAAATTAATCAGCAACCCACTTAAAAAATAATAGGCAAAGCATTATGAGCCACTTTTCACATCAATGGTTTAATAGCATCAACCAAATTGACGCAACACAATGGCATTATTTTTTTGGTAGTGACCCTTTTACTCAACACGCTTTTTTATATGCACTTGAGCAAAGCCAATGTGTAAGCGCAAAAACAGGTTGGCAGCCCCATCACTTAGCCGTTTATGAAGGCGATAAACTAGTTGCCCTTGCCCCTGGCTACTTAAAAGCGCACTCCTACGGTGAATATGTATTTGACTGGGCATGGGCTGAAGCTTATGAAAAAAATGGCTTAGATTATTACCCTAAATGGCTGTGCGGTATTCCTTTTAGCCCGATTGAGGGACAAAGAATAGGTATTATGCATAGCAATCCAAAGCTAGTGTATAAGTACATAACAGAGCAACTTAATAGCCACTGCGCAGAACAGGCATGGTCAGGCTGGCATGTAAACTTTTGCGATAAAGCACAAGCCTCACAGCTAAATGATGCAGGTGCTATGCAAAGAACCGGCGTGCAATTTCAATGGTTTAATAATAGCTTTAAAGATTTTGACGATTTTTTAAAAACCTTTAATGCCCGTAAGCGCAAAGCAGTAAAAAAAGAACGCGCTAAAATAACACAGCAAAATATCACCATTGAATGGTTGGAAGGTGAGCAAATCACTACAACAGTGATGCAGCTTTTTTGTGAATTTTATCAACGTACTTATTTAAAACGCTCAGGCCATTTAGGCTACTTAAACAGTGAGTTTTTTAGCTTGCTACACGCTTTAATGGCTGAAAAATTGCTCATTATGCTAGCCAAAAAAGACCATAAAGTGATTGCCGCCACATTAAGTTTAATTGGTGACAATACCCTTTATGGGCGTTATTGGGGAGCAAGCGAAGAGATTGATTCTCTTCACTTTGAGCTGTGTTACTACCAAGGCATTGAATATGCGATTAAGCATAATATTCACTGTTTTAATGCCGGTGCTCAGGGTGAGCATAAAATAGCACGCGGTTTCCAACCGATAACCACTTACTCTGCCCATCACATTGTTCACCCCGATTTTAATCATGCTATTGCAGATTACTTAGAACGCGAATGCCAACATATCGACATTTACAAACAACAATGCAGCTCTTTATTGCCGTTTAAAAATGAGTAACTGATTATTTGCAGGCATCGCAGTATCGCTAAGTAACTTAAGCCCAGATTGCACTGCAAGTTGCTCAACCGCTTCGAAATCACGAATACCACTAAGTGGATCGCGACTTTGCAATAAACTGTTAAATTCATTATTACTGGGGCTGGTAAACTCCCCTTTATATTTGAAAGGGCCATATACACACACCACCCCTTGCTGGTTTAAGTGCTGATTTACTCCAGCAAAAAAACGCGTAATTAACTCCCAGCTCACTATGTGAAAAGTGTTAGCAGTATATATCGCATCCACTTTATTTACTGGCCAAGGATCGTTTAGGTCAAGTAATAAAGGCGGATGCAAGTTTGCCAGTTGCACCTCATCATGCCATAACTTTATTCCTTGATGATTAACCTCTCGATCACTGGTATACCATTGTAAATGTGGCAATTTTTTGGCAAAGAAAACGCTATGCTGACCCGTCCCCGAGCCTATCTCAAGTACCGACCCTGCATTTTGCAATGCAGGCTGCAAAGCCTTAAGTATATGATTTTTATTATTTTCGCAGGCTTGTGAAAACGGTTTGGTCATACTGATGCACCTAAATTGCAAATGAATGCACAATAGTAAAACAAATTTCAGCTATTCTGTCGTGAGTAAATTAACCAAAATAATAAAATAACTTTAATTTCAATACGTTAAATTATATTTACCGAGCTGGTACGCTATATGCTTTTATTAAATTACTCACTTAATGAGTACTAAACGACAAAAGGATAACATTATGTATATTTCACCCTATACCGCCGTAGACGCTGTAATGACAATTACCGATAAAAGCCTAGATAAAACGAGTCATGAAACAGATTGTAGAGCAACGGTTATCGACTTACTTTCTCATGTAAAACACACTCAAAAGGCACAAAAAAAACATGAAACAGACCAAATATTTATTCTTGGCTACAATTAAAACTCTGTTTAGCCTTATAACTGGCTGTTTATATAAATACATTATTTAAGTCGACTTAAAATCCGTTTAAGTCGACTTTTTAGTTTTAATCCCACTTGTTAACTTGCCTTGACGCCCCCTACTTTTTAACTATACCGTTGTAAATAGCAATAACAGCACCATATCTTTTTATATAGCGTAGTTTAATGTCATATATTCTCTTTTTTAGGAGTACTAATGAGTAACTTTAGAACAGAATCAGATAGCATGGGCACACTCGACGTACCCGCTAACGCACTTTATAAAGCACAAACCCAACGCGCCATTAATAACTTTACGATTAGCAACCTCACCATGCCACAGCAATTTATTATTGCTTTAGCGTATATAAAACAAGCCGCAGCATTAACCAATTTAAAGCTGGGCCATTTAGATAAAACGAAAGCAAATGCGATCGACCACGCCTGCCAAGAAATTATTGATGGTCAGCATTATGAGCATTTCCCCGTTGATATTTTTCAAACTGGCTCAGGTACTAGCTCAAATATGAATGCCAACGAAGTTATTGCAAGTTTGGCTTCAAAACATGCTAATCAACCTATTCACCCTAACGACGATGTGAATATGGGACAAAGCTCGAATGATGTTATTCCCACTGCAATCGCCTTAAGCAGTGCTATCAGTGTTGATAAAAAATTATTGCCAGCACTAGCAAACTTAGCCGACGCCTTAGAGCAGAAAAAAGCAGACATCGGTCATATAGTTAAAACTGGGCGCACTCATTTAATGGATGCAATGCCAGTGACCTTTGAGCAAACACTCAGCGCATGGCAATCGCAGGTAAAGCACGCAGCCAGCGGTATTGAGCATGCACTAATACGTGTTTGTGAGCTGGCTCAGGGGGGGACAGCAGTAGGTACAGGTATTAATGCCGATCCACAATTTGCTACGCTATTTGCCAAACAGCTAAGTGAAAAAGTAGGGATTAACTTTATCCCCAGTGATAACTTTTTTTATAATATTGGCTCGCAAGATGCCATTGTGGCTTTATCAGGGCAGCTGAAAGTCTATGCCGTTGCGCAAATGAAAATAGCCAACGATCTACGTTGGATGAATTCAGGGCCGCTTGCGGGACTTGGTGAAATAGAGCTTGAAGCATTGCAGCCTGGTTCATCCATTATGCCTGGCAAAGTGAACCCGGTGATCCCAGAAGCCGCTGCAATGGCTAGTGCGCAAGTAATCGGTAACGACGCCACAATTACCGTAGCAGGCCAAGCTGGCAACTTTGAGCTTAACGTAATGCTACCCGTGATTGCTTATAATATCCTGCAAAGTACAGAGATACTTGCTAACAGTGCGCAAGCACTAGCGGATAAAGCCATTGCTAGCTTTAAAGTTAATCAAGCACAGATTGATAAAGCGCTGACTAAAAATCCTATTTTAGTTACTGCACTCAACCCAGTTATTGGCTATGAAAAAGCAGCAAAAATTGCCAAACAAGCTTACCAGCAAGCAAAGCCAATTATTGATATCGCCGAGCAAGAGACTGACCTATCTCGCTCAGAATTAGAGGCATTACTCAATCCAGCTAAATTAACCCAAGGTGGGTTAATGTAAAAGCGCCATTAATGGCGCTTTAATATATTGATAGTAGAGTTTTTATTGCCGTAATGGATGCACCGTGTATGATAGTGATGAATAATTCATCACTATCAGGAACGATTATGCGTACTCCATTACTCGCTCTACTGCTACCGCTTTGCTTAACAGCTTGCTTAGAAACCACCTCAAATGAAACTGAGCAAACTAAAACCAATGCGGTAGAAAACACGTCTACGCCGATACCACAACAAAAACTACCACAAGAAAATAAGCAAAATAAGCAAAATAAAATAGCACAGCAACTACCGGTTGGTGCTGCAAAAGAAGTGTCGCTTGATCATATTAAAACAGCAAAAAATAAATTAAATAACCTCATAGCAGATAAACAATGTTCAACTAGTTCACAGTGTAAAGTCAGTGCTGTTGGTAGCCGTGCCTGTGGTGGACCAAGTGATTACATTGTGTACTCTACACAAAGCGCACCCCAAGAGCAGGTTTCAGCCCTAAGCGATACTATCACTCAATTGGAAAGTACCTATAATGCGCAAAAAGGCATGATGAGTATTTGCCAACATTTAACTGCGCCAAGCACTCAGTGTGTTGAAAATAAATGTGTTAAACTTGAAGGCTCTGCGGTAAGTGTATTTTAAGGATTAGATTATGACTTGTTTGTCATCCGTAATTAAGCTATCAGCTACCTGTGTTGTTATGACTATGCTGCTTAGCGGTTGCAGTAGTGCACTAACATCAAGCAAAGCTCAAAACGCGAGTGAATCTGTTTTAAATACTCAACTTAATGAGCTTACAAGTAATAAAAGCTGCACAGCCAGCTATCAATGTAAGGTGTTAGGTGTTGGCTCGCGTGTCTGTGGGGGGCCGAGTAAGTATGTTGTGTACTCAACATTAAATCACTCTCAAGAACAAGCAGAGCAATTAGCGCAAAAAATCACCGAGCAAGAACAACTAGATAATGCAATGCTTGAGTTCAAAGACTGTTCACCAGTGCTAGAAGTCCACTCTTTATGTATTGATAATCAATGTAAAACAGTTAACTACCAGTAGCAGTTCGTTTCGGTGTTAATCTAATAGCGGTATTAACACCGAAATAACCACCACCATGAAAATACACACACCTGCCTTAAAAATGTATTCCAGTGGCATTTTTTTCTGTACCCAGTAAGCATATATAAAACGCACGAAGTAGCTTGCCGCCGTGCCAAATAAAGCAAACATGAGTAAGTAGGCAATCAATAAGATATTCACAGCGGCACTTTTTTAGAAAATAATAGCCCCAGTGTAAGTATTTTATATAAAGAAGGCAAAAGGGTTACTTAGTCTTTTTTGTATGCTCAATGAGTAACTCTGCTACCTGTTGCTTTACCGCTCTTTTATCATCTACTGCCACTTCAAACCGGCTAGCCAATTGCGCTATTTCGTCATCATTTAAATTAAACGATAGTCGTTGCCGTGTTTTTTTAGACTTTACATCAAGACCTAAAATTTTACGGATCATATCTGAGGGAGTGAGCTCTTGATCGATAGCTTGTTTTTTTATCGACTTTTGTACCTCACTACTCAAATCAAATGCCATTTGCGTGGCGCGCACAGCTTGCTCTTGGCGCAACCACTTGTCTTTAGCATCACTCACTGGGCATCTCCAGGAAACAAATCAACAATATCGCTAATTGGGCGAGTTAAAGTCAGTGAGACTTCTGTTTCACCTCCCTCCCAAATCTCTATATTAACGCTATGCCCTTCATCGGGTGACGCTAAACAAATCATTTCACAGGGTTCACCACCGTCTTGCTCATAGCGAGGCAGCGTTTGGCCACGAAAGTCTTTATTATGAAAATAACATACATAAGGCGATTCACTTTGTTGATAGCTTTTCGCTAAAAATTGCATAAAACGCTCAGGGGTATTTTGTACCGTGATATGTGTTAACGACTCTTCATCAAAAATACGCGCAAATTCATCAAGACCAAAGATCTCTTCAACTTCATCACGCTGAATTTTTATAGAGAAGTTTGCCCACTGTTCACCATCATTTTGCTCTATTTGTAAAAACACCACTTGGCCAGTGTTAGTTTCAAGTACAAATTCTGTATCACTGCTGTGTTGGTACTGATACGTTTGCACATCAATAACGCGCAACGTTTGACCTTTAAGCCATGAAGGATAAGCAAACGAATCAATGACAGTAAACATGTCGCCTTTTTTAAGGTCACTCGCATGATTAAGCTGACGTTCTGGCTTTTTTTTAGATTTGAAAAAATTAAACATATAAGGTGCCTCTGTAAGCAAAAAAGGTAACGGAGCGAAACTCGGTTACCTTTTTGATATGGTTCTAAATGTTAACTATTTTGCTTCGCTTTAATGCGCGCTAAAATATCAGCACTTTTTGGATTCGTATCACCAATACCTGCTTCAGCCATTTTAGCTTTTAAATCGTCGCCATTAACATCTGCTTCTAGAGACTTTGCAGCACCTAATTGATCAGTACGGTCTTGTTGGCGTTGCTTAATACGCTCAAGCGACTGACGCGCCGATGTCATTGATGAATTATTAGTATTAAGCGTGCTGTTTACAGCCATTGTCGCTTGCTGAACGCTTTCTGTGGTTTTAACCATAGTAAGCTGACGCTGATTTTCCTTAATTGATTTTTCAGCATCTTTTACTTGCTGCTTCAAAGTCACTATGTGATTACTAAAGCCCGCTAACACTTGCTCGTGCTCAGCTTTCTCAGCTTCAAAGTCACCAATTTTTTCTGCAATTTCTAATGCTAATGCTTCATTCCCTTTTTCAAGGGCTTGACCTGCATAAGCTTCATGCTCAGCAATTGATGCATCTACTGCGCTAATTTTACGCTTAGTTTGCATTTCTTTAGCCATCACTTCTGTTAGGCTTTTTTTAGCACGGTGTAACGCATTTTGTGCATCAGCAATTTCTTGCTCAAAAATACGAATACCATTGGCATCAACAATTGCTTCGCCTGCTTCACGTGCGCCGCCACGTACTGCTGTAAATAATTTTTTTAAAATACTCATAATCTTAACTCCACTAACTAGCTACTAATCGTTTAAATATAAGGTCACGGCTTCTAGTGCATCTATAGCGTTATCAGCTAATGTCACTAGTTCGTGGGTAACATCATCTAGAGATGAATTTACCGACAGTGCACCAAAAATCGCGTATTTATTATCGATCTTAGCAAATGCACTCAGTGGAATTGGCACGTTTAAACGCAGTAGTGTTTCGTTTAACTCGTTGCGTAATTCACTTTTTACTTCATCTTCGTCAAACAAGTAGCTAATACATAGTAATTGCTCTTGTGTTTGAGTAACAAAAATTGGAAGCTCGTCATTTCCATCAACAATGACTTGTAAAACATCTTGCTCACCTGGATTGGCAATCAAGAAAGACTCAAAGTTAGCACCCTCGGTTTCAAAAGACGCTAATTTTATTGAAAGTTCATTTAATTCCATGTCTCTGCCTTTTCGTCGTTTGACATATTATGTCTAAGTTAAGATTCGCACGACCGACATATTATGTCAACCATGTTTTATTAATTTTTATACAATTCACTTTCTATTTGCCAAGCTGCTCGGTAGTAATCATACAAGCGACCAGAACCTAACCTATTGACTTCAATATCGTTCACTTGTTCAAAATAGTTATTAGGAAATGCAAAACTCGCTAATAAATATTTTTTACTAATCCACCGAGATGGCACTGGCATATCAGTTATATTGCTAATACGGGCACTAGGTGATTGCCCCATTTTAGTCGCAATAGTCCATCCCCATTGACCAAACGAAGGAATGTTTTGCTGATATTGCTCTACATAATCAAAACCTGCGGCTTTCACCGTTTTAGCAATACTTAAAAATGCCTTTTTCGCATGATAAGGCGATGTTGACTGTACCGCCATAGCACCATCAGGCGCTAATAATTGGCGTACATGATTATAAAAGTAATCGCTGTACATCTTATTAAGATCAGGGTGATTAGGGTCTGGCAAATCAATTAAAATAGTATCGAACTGCTTTGACTGATCCAGTAGCTTTTCGACTTCTAAAAATGCATCGCCCACAATAATATTTGCTCGCGGGTCATGCATCGATTCATTATTGAGTGCTACCAACCGCTGTTTAATCTCTTCTGGCGGTGTGAATTTATCGTCTTCATGGCCAAATAAATTCAGTAGCTGGCCATCTAAATCAATTAGTGTGACTTCTTTGACTGGCCACTTTAATACATCACGCATGGCTAATCCGTCACCGCCACCAATAATCAAAACACGGTCATGACGATTAGATGCGAGCATTGCAGGATAAACAAGCATTGAGTGATATATTTGCTCATCTACACTAGAGAACTGCAAACGACCATTTAAATATAGATCAGTAATTGGCTGAGGCTGATTTTTACTTAAACGCTCTGTTAGCACCACATGTTGATACTTAGTCGCCTGAGAGTAAATAACTTTATCTTTGTATAGTACGTTACTTAGGTTATCCATCCAGCTACTACCAAACTGCAAAATAAAAGCGAATAACACCAGCAGTAATATATGGCAAACCAATAGCAACTTAGCAAAGCGTACATAGCTATGGTAACGCCATAAAAAGGCAAGTCCGGCAATAATGTTAAATAGCGCTGTCCAAGCGGCGGCTTGCATTATTGGCATTGCGAGCATAATACTCACCCAAATTGCCGCGCCAATACCAGCGCCAATATAGTCAGCCCCATATATAGTGCCGGCGTTATTTTCTAAAAAACGTCCATAAACATGCTGGCGAATGCGCGCAATAAGCGGTATTTCCATACCAATAAATAGCCCTAATATTAAGCCAAATACATAAGGTAAAAAGCGAGACCACTCTTGCAGCTTTTGAAACACGTAACCATTAAGAATAACGTCAGGTGGAATATTAAAAATACTTGAGAATAAATGAGGGAGTGAATAACTCACGGCAATAATGCTGGCAATGGCTAATATACAGCCCATACCTATGAGCGCAATAATACTCTCTAGCCAAGCAAATGCGGTAAAGGCATCTTTAAACCAACGCGCTAAAAATGCACCCATCCCCATAGCTACAATCATAGTGCCTATCATGGCGTAAATTGCACTCTCAACTGAGCCGAGTACTCGGCCAGCATAATGAGAAAGTAAGTATTCATAAATAAGGCCGCACCCAGCGAGTACGGCCATAACAGTGATCAGTAAAATATCATGCCCAAGTAAATTAAATTTACTTGGGGAAGCTTGAGTTGATGACACGTGATTATGCACCCAGTAGTGTGGCCATAGTGATCCCGACAGCAAATGACACAGCTGCAGAAATAGCGGCAACACCCACATTCTTTTGACGATTCACTTCATCTGAAATATTACAGCCAGCAAGAATGATTTTAATCGTCAGTAAGTGCAGTAAAATGAAAGCAACCAAACAAACAACGGCGCTTAGCGCCCAGTAAAGTAAACTCGCATTAATATTGTCAGCAGCATAAGGAGCAATGCCTGTTGCAGCAGTAATGGCTAATGCACTACCAATTAAAAAGCCTGCATAACGAACACCTACTGCTAAATTACCATCAATAATAGCCTGTTGTAGGCAGTCGCCACTTTTATTGGTGCGCTTAAATAACTGCACGCGATATTGGCTTACTAACAGCAATACCACACTACCAATTACAAACGCAGCAATAACAATAGGAATGCCATGCCAACCTTCAGTAGCAACCCACAATAGGGCTGAGCGGATAACCACGGCAACACTTACTACATGGCCAAAATCAATAATTGACGCAGTAACGTTACCTTTGACTATTTCGTTATGTAAGCTCACTTTACGCAGCGCCACTTTATCTTGAAAAAAGTGACCCAGCTTTATAAGCAGAATTGCTAATGCACCATAGCCAAGCATTAACAGAGCTTCTTTTTGTAACGTAGCAGCAAACGCACCACTACTCACGCCCGTTAACACAATCGCAAGTGCTACCAAACCAGCGGCAAAGCTTATTCCAAATGCAAAGTTATCGCGCTCGGTAATTTCATCATTGGCGTGTAAATTAGATACCCAACCTTTAATATACTTTAAGCTCACAAACAGTAAGATGATAATTGCAAAGTCCACAGACAGTGCTTGCAAAGACCACATAGTTATTCCATTAAATTCATACATATTATTCTAACTCCAACGTTATTCTTTACTTACCACGACTTACGCCGCGCGAGGTTCTGCTACTGCTATTACGAACCGATCCTGAATTATTGCTATAACTACTCGCTCTTGAGTAACTGCTGCGACTTTTAGGCGGCGTATAACTGCTGCGACTCAAACCTGATGCACCTGTTTTTTTACTCGCATAAGGACTAGTGAACTGCTTGCCTTGGCGTTGGTAAGATTGTCGTGTACGTGTTTCTAATGCACTTTGGGTTTTTATTTGTTTAGGGCTTGAGTAACGAGTACGACCATAGTCATTGTAGTAACTATACTTACGGCGTTTACTCCAACTTCCGTATTCAACTCGGTCAAATACATCACCCAAAATACGGTACATGCCATACCACTGCCAAAAGCTAATTCCACTACTATTCGTTTGCCAATTACCATAGTTAGGGTTACCTACCATTTGGTTACCCACCCCTTCGCCTTCAGCTTTTTGGCTTATAGCACCGACTCGTGCTAAAGAACCATTCGACATATCCGCAAGCATATTTATAGGATCGGTTAAGGCATCAGAAAATAACGTTGGCTTTGCTGCCTCACGCAATAAATCAATATTGTATAGCGTATCTTCGTAAGGAGGGATTAAGTAATTACCCTTAATGTCATCAAGGCGCTGGGTTAAACCACTATAAAGCGCTCCCTGGCGTGTGGCATCAAGGCTAACAACATCAACAACCTTACTGAGTTCAGGCTGCTGTTGTTTAAGGATACGACTGTATTCTTTAAGAATAATCGCATTACGTATACTACCATTATCAAGTGCTTTACCAAGCTGAGTAAGCTCGACATCGGCCTTTTTAATGGACTCTTGAATTGTTTGTTGTAGCTGTTCTTCTTTAGATTGACAACCAATCAGTGCTGTAAACAAACAAAACAGGCTGAGAAGTTTCCAAGCTTTTATATTCGACATTCATGTCACCTGATTTACTAAATTATCCTAGATAGTTTTACACAGGACAGTTATTAAACCAACAATGAAATTGCAACAAGATGATAATTTAGGGACTAGTTTAAAGATGCAAGGAGAATAACTAAGATCAGTAAAGAGAGAGTGCTGATGGTAATACTTCAAAACTGAGGGCTGTACACTAACTTATATTTGGAGTCGGTGTGCTACTTCGAAGCGATGACGCAGTAGAATGCCTTAGGGTCGGCTCTGATCAATTATCTTCCTTTAACCTAATACCTTCTTTTACTTTATTCCAAACGTAAAAAAGCCCGACTCATCCTCTGTCGTGTTCTTTTATCCGTGGGTTTCGTGATACTCAACCACGCTACTATGGTCAGGTTAACGCTGTGCAGCTGATAGCTCACGGCTGATAGCTGATACTTTCACTTTCCTGCAGACGTAAAAAAGCCCGACTATTGCTAGTCGGGCTTTCTTTAATTTGGAGCCTGGTAATGTCCTACTTTCACATAGCAAATGCTACACTATCATCGGCGCTGTTTCGTTTCACTACTGAGTTCGGCATGGGGTCAGGTGGGTCCAAAACGCTATTGTCACCAAGCAAATTTGGTGTAAGTTCGATTTAATCAAGCTTACTAAAATTTGGAATTCTGATAATAAAGAGTAATCAAGTAATCTACTTTAGTTCTATTAACTTCTGCGCTTAAACTATCACATAAAACGCGTTTGGCGTTGTATGGTTAAGCCTCACGGGTAATTAGTACAAGTTAGCTTAATGGCTCACACCACTTCCACATCTTGCCTATCAACGTTGTAGTCTTCAACGGCCCTTCAGAGACTTTAAAAGTCTAGTGAGAACTCATCTCGAGGCCTGCTTCGCGCTTAGATGCTTTCAGCGCTTATCAGTTCCGAACGTAGCTACCGGGCAATGCCATTGGCATGACAACCCGAACACCAGCGGTTCGTTCACTCCGGTCCTCTCGTACTAGGAGCAACCCCTCTCAATTCTCAAACGCCCACGGCAGATAGGGACCGAACTGTCTCACGACGTTCTAAACCCAGCTCGCGTACCACTTTAAATGGCGAACAGCCATACCCTTGGGACCGACTTCAGCCCCAGGATGTGATGAGCCGACATCGAGGTGCCAAACACCGCCGTCGATATGAACTCTTGGGCGGTATCAGCCTGTTATCCCCGGAGTACCTTTTATCCGTTGAGCGATGGCCCTTCCATTCAGAACCACCGGATCACTATGACCTACTTTCGTACCTGCTCGACGTGTCTGTCTCGCAGTTAAGCTGGCTTCTACCATTACACTAACCGTACGATGTCCGACCGTACTTAGCCAACCTTCGTGCTCCTCCGTTACTCTTTGGGAGGAGACCGCCCCAGTCAAACTACCCACCAGGCACTGTCCGTAACCCCGATTCAGGGGCCAACGTTAGAACATCAAAACTACAAGGGTGGTATTTCAAGGACGACTCCACAAAAACTAGCGTCTCTGCTTCTAAGTCTCCCACCTATCCTACACATGTAGGTTCAATGTTCAGTGCCAAGCTGTAGTAAAGGTTCACGGGGTCTTTCCGTCTAGCCGCGGGTACACAGCATCTTCACTGCGATTTCAATTTCACTGAGTCTCGGGTGGAGACAGCGTGGCCATGGTTACACCATTCGTGCAGGTCGGAACTTACCCGACAAGGAATTTCGCTACCTTAGGACCGTTATAGTTACGGCCGCCGTTTACCGGGGCTTCGATCAAGAGCTTCTCCGAAGATAACCCCATCAATTAACCTTCCGGCACCGGGCAGGTGTCACACCGTATACGTCATCTTGCGATTTTGCACAGTGCTGTGTTTTTAATAAACAGTCCCAGCCACCTGGTCACTGCGGCTCCAATCAGCTTAGGGAGCAAGTCCCATCACCAATCGGAGCGTACCTTCTCCCGAAGTTACGGTACGATTTTGCCTAGTTCCTTCACCCGAGTTCTCTCAAGCGCCTTAGTATTCTCTACCTGACCACCTGTGTCGGTTTGGGGTACGATTCGGTATAATCTGAAGCTTAGAGGCTTTTCCTGGAAGTATGGCATCAGCAACTTCATCACCGTGGTGACTCGTCTCGTGTCTCAGCCTAACAGCAACCCGGATTTACCTAAGTCACTAGCCTACACACTTTCACATGGACTACCATCGCCATGCTTGCTTAGCCTGCTCCGTCCCCCCATCGCAATTATACCAAGTACGGAAATATTAATCCGTTTCCCATCGACTACGCCTTTCGGCCTCGCCTTAGGGGTCGACTTACCCTACCCTGATTAACATGGGATAGGAACCCTTGGTCTTCCGGCGTGCGGGTTTTTCACCCGCATTATCGTTACTCATGTCAGCATTCGCACTTCTGATACGTCCAGCATACCTCCCGGTACACCTTCAACCGCTTACAGAACGCTCCCCTACCACTCAAAATAAATTTTGAATCCGCAGCTTCGGTGCATAGTTTAGCCCCGTTACATCTTCCGCGCAGACCGACTCGACCAGTGAGCTATTACGCTTTCTTTAAAGGATGGCTGCTTCTAAGCCAACCTCCTGGCTGTCTGGGCCTTTCCACATCGTTTCCCACTTAACTATGACTTTGGGACCTTAGCTGGCGGTCTGGGTTGTTTCCCTCTTCACGACGGACGTTAGCACCCGCCGTGTGTCTCCCGGATATTACTTTACGGTATTCGGAGTTTGCAAAGGGTTGGTAAGTCGGGATGACCCCCTAGCCTTAACAGTGCTCTACCCCCGTAAGTATTCGTCCGAGGCTCTACCTAAATAGATTTCGGGGAGAACCAGCTATCTCCCGGTTTGATTAGCCTTTCACTCCTAACCACAGGTCATCCCCTAACTTTTCAACGTTAGTGGGTTCGGTCCTCCAGTTGATGTTACTCAACCTTCAACCTGCCCATGGCTAGATCACCGGGTTTCGGGTCTATACCTTGCAACTATTCGCCCAGTTAAGACTCGGTTTCCCTACGGCTACCCTAATCGGTTAACCTCGCTACAAAATATAAGTCGCTGACCCATTATACAAAAGGTACGCAGTCACCCAACAAGTGGGCTCCTACTGCTTGTACGTACACGGTTTCAGGTTCTATTTCACTCCCCTCACAGGGGTTCTTTTCGCCTTTCCCTCACGGTACTGGTTCACTATCGGTCAGTTGGGAGTATTTAGCCTTAGATGATGGTCCACCTATATTCAGTCAAAGTTTCACGTGCTCCGACCTACTCGATTTCACTTAAAATGCGTTTTCATGTACGGGACTATCACCCTGTATCGTGGCACTTTCCAGAGCCTTCCATTAACACATAATAAGCTTAAGGGCTGTTCCGATTTCGCTCGCCGCTACTATCGGAATCTCGCTTGATTTCTTTTCCTACGGGTACTTAGATGTTTCAGTTCTCCGCGTTCGCCTCGTTAACCTATGTATTCAGTTAACGATACCTGCAAGCAGGTGGGTTTCCCCATTCGGAAATCCTAGTCTCAAGTGCTTTTTACTAGCTTGACTAGGCTTATCGCAAGTTAATACGTCCTTCATCGCCTCCAACTGCCAAGGCATCCACCGTGTACGCTTAGTCACTTAACCATACAACCCAAACGGGTCTTTGTTTCGTGACAGTTTAACTTCGCCAGAAGTTAATATTGAATACTAAAGTAGATACCAATCAATAAACGTAAACGTTTATTAAATGGCACTGAATGATACTGCTATCATTCTTTTTTACTTTTGAAAACTCTGTACAAATACACTGTATTCATACGAATTTTATTATCAGCTTTTCCAAATTTTTAAAGAGCAGAGAATCAAAAACTTCTCAAAATTAAACACACTCTATTCTCAGGTGATTGTGCTACCCGATAAAAGAATATTTATTTTTAAGAAGTAAAGTGGTGGAGCTAAGCAGGATCGAACTGCTGACCTCCTGCGTGCAAGGCAGGCGCTCTCCCAGCTGAGCTATAGCCCCACATATGCTGGTCTTACTGTTTGTATACCGACTTCTTTTTAAGACAAGGCGTAAGTTGAGGCCGTTTAGTTTACTAAACAACGAAGCTTACAACGAAGTATTAAGAAGAAGTGGTGGGTCTGAGTAGATTTGAACTACCGACCTCACCCTTATCAGGGGTGCGCTCTAACCAGCTGAGCTACAGACCCAAACAATAAGTGTTGTTCTCTTTACAATTAACAATCATCTGTGTGGACACTACGAACAAATAAGTTCTAAATCGTATAAGGAGGTGATCCAGCCCCAGGTTCCCCTAGGGCTACCTTGTTACGACTTCACCCCAGTCATGAATCACTCCGTGGTAAACGTCCTCCCGAAGGTTAGACTATCTACTTCTGGAGCAACCCACTCCCATGGTGTGACGGGCGGTGTGTACAAGGCCCGGGAACGTATTCACCGCGTCATTCTGATACGCGATTACTAGCGATTCCGACTTCATGGAGTCGAGTTGCAGACTCCAATCCGGACTACGACGCACTTTAAGTGATTCGCTTACTCTCGCGAGTTCGCAGCACTCTGTATGCGCCATTGTAGCACGTGTGTAGCCCTACACGTAAGGGCCATGATGACTTGACGTCGTCCCCACCTTCCTCCGGTTTATCACCGGCAGTCTCCTTAGAGTTCTCAGCATTACCTGCTAGCAACTAAGGATAGGGGTTGCGCTCGTTGCGGGACTTAACCCAACATCTCACAACACGAGCTGACGACAGCCATGCAGCACCTGTATCAGAGTTCCCGAAGGCACCAAACCATCTCTGGTAAGTTCTCTGTATGTCAAGTGTAGGTAAGGTTCTTCGCGTTGCATCGAATTAAACCACATGCTCCACCGCTTGTGCGGGCCCCCGTCAATTCATTTGAGTTTTAACCTTGCGGCCGTACTCCCCAGGCGGTCTACTTAATGCGTTAGCTTTGAAAAACAGAACCGAGGTTCCGAGCTTCTAGTAGACATCGTTTACGGCGTGGACTACCAGGGTATCTAATCCTGTTTGCTCCCCACGCTTTCGTACATGAGCGTCAGTGTTGACCCAGGTGGCTGCCTTCGCCATCGGTATTCCTTCAGATCTCTACGCATTTCACCGCTACACCTGAAATTCTACCACCCTCTATCACACTCTAGTTTGCCAGTTCGAAATGCAGTTCCCAGGTTGAGCCCGGGGCTTTCACATCTCGCTTAACAAACCGCCTGCGTACGCTTTACGCCCAGTAATTCCGATTAACGCTCGCACCCTCCGTATTACCGCGGCTGCTGGCACGGAGTTAGCCGGTGCTTCTTCTGTCAGTAACGTCACAGCTAGCAGGTATTAACTACTAACCTTTCCTCCTGACTGAAAGTGCTTTACAACCCGAAGGCCTTCTTCACACACGCGGCATGGCTGCATCAGGCTTGCGCCCATTGTGCAATATTCCCCACTGCTGCCTCCCGTAGGAGTCTGGGCCGTGTCTCAGTCCCAGTGTGGCTGATCATCCTCTCAAACCAGCTAGGGATCGTCGCCTTGGTGAGCCATTACCTCACCAACTAGCTAATCCCACTTGGGCCAATCTAAAGGCGGGAGCCGAAGCCCCCTTTGGTCCGTAGACATTATGCGGTATTAGCAGTCGTTTCCAACTGTTGTCCCCCACCTCAAGGCATGTTCCCAAGCATTACTCACCCGTCCGCCGCTCGTCATCTTCTAGCAAGCTAGAAATGTTACCGCTCGACTTGCATGTGTTAGGCCTGCCGCCAGCGTTCAATCTGAGCCATGATCAAACTCTTCAATTAAAAAGTTTTTTGTCTTTCGACAGCTCAATGAATTCTGAATTTATTTAATATCTTTCGATATTGAATTGACTGTGCTGAATAATTACCTAAGTAACTATTCTGTTGGTCACTCAGTTCAATTGAGACTCTAAATTTGCTTGCCTCGTTACTTGCTCAATAAAGAACGAAGTAGCTTGGCTGTTAGAACTCAATCTGTACGAGTGCCCACACAGATGATTGCTTTATATTGTTAAAGAACGTTGCGACGTTGTCGCTAGGGATGCGTATAATACATCCTTTATTTTTCGAGTCAACACTTAATTTTAAACTTTCTTGCGATGATTTAAACTTAAGTTTTACTTAACTCTCTGAGTAGCTCATGCCTCGCTATGCGTTGCGCTCTGCCGTCTCAGTGGGGTCGCATTATAGGGAGAACAGATTTTTACGCAAGTACTTTTTTAAAGAAAAACTAAAAAAACACACTGTTCGGTCAGTATCTGAGCTAAAACAGATGAAACAGCTAGTTTTATAATCAAATCAGGCTTTGCTGGTACTTAAATAAGCGCTACTGTTACACTGATACTATTCATATTGTTTAATTTAAAGGTGCTTATATGGCAATACGTTCTTATAAAGGAATAACTCCTGCGTTTAATGATTCTGTTTATATAGACGAGTCGTCTGTATTAGTCGGTGATATCACCCTAGGTGATGATAGTAGTGTATGGCCACTAGTTGCTGCCCGTGGTGATGTTAATCATATTCGTATCGGAAAGCGTACTAATATACAAGATGGCAGTGTTTTACATTTATCAAGAGCGACTAAAAGCAATCCTGAGGGTTACCCACTTATTATTGGTGATGATGTTACCGTGGGTCATAAGGTAATGCTGCATGGCTGCGTTCTAGGTAACCGCATACTCGTGGGCATG
Source organism: Pseudoalteromonas issachenkonii (assembly GCF_002310795.1). NCBI lineage: Bacteria > Pseudomonadati > Pseudomonadota > Gammaproteobacteria > Alteromonadales > Pseudoalteromonadaceae > Pseudoalteromonas > Pseudoalteromonas issachenkonii. The sequence continues at coordinate 34,957 of NZ_CP011030.1, read as the reverse complement.
GGCGCTATTATTATGGATAACGTAATTGTAGAAGACGAGGTGATTATTGGTGGTGGTGCTTTAGTACCTCCTAATAAGCGTTTAGAGTCTGGCTATTTGTATGTAGGTAGCCCAGCGAAACAAGCCCGCCCTTTAACAGATCAAGAGCTGAGCTTTTTAAAAGTGTCTGCCGATAATTACGTGCAGCTTAAAGATGAATACTTAGCTGAAGACGCGAAATAACCACAACTTTTTGCTTAATTAAGTAAGCTCACTTCTATTTGCCCTGCCGAGTTATAGCTTTCGTCTTCGATTAGCTGCTCGGCACGCTCTTCATAATCAAATCGATATTGTTCAAAATAACGCGTTGCATGACTCTCATCGGCTAAATTTAAACTACTTACAGCAATCACACACTCAACTAGCATTCCGCTTACTTGTGCAAAAAAAACTAATTGATGAGTTGGCTCTCTAAATTCGAGTCGGTCTATAAACTGTATTGCTTGATTCATTTAAGTACTCCCTGCTTTAATGCAATAACAACGGGAACAATGTCCGGCATTTTATTTCGCCATACATAATAAGCTTGTGCAGCTTGCCCTACTAACATGCCACTGCCATCTAATAGCTTAGCCGCTTTATTGTGTTCGCTCACCCAATTCATAAATAGCGTATTTTGCGTCGCATAAAACATATCATAAGCCATTTCACATGCGCTTAAGTGCTTTTCGCTTAACGCAGGTAACTCGTTATTCATGCTACTTGAGGTTGAGTTAATAACTAAATGATAATCGGCAGAAGGAAGGTCGTCAAAACCATACCCCGAAACATTACCGTGCCCAGTAAAGAGTTTTGCCAATGTTTGGGCTTTGTGTGCCGTGCGATTAACGATAATGATTTCTTTAGGCTGATGCTCAAGTAAAGGTAAAATAACACCACGGGCAGCGCCACCTGCACCAATGATCAGCAGGCGTTTATCTGTTATTATTACTTTATTCGCTAGTAAATCGTTCACAAAGCCTATGCCGTCGGTGTTATCACCGAGTAAGGTACCATCATCGCGCTTTTTAAGGGTGTTTACTGCGCCTGCAAGTTTAGCAACTGTGGTTAGTTCATCGGCTAAAGCAAAGGCCTGCTCTTTAAAAGGAACAGTGACATTTGCGCCTTTGCCCCCTTGCTCAAAAAAAGTCGCGACTGTTTTTTCAAACTCATCGATAGGTGCTAAGATTGCGCTATAGTCGATTTGCTCTCCCAATGACTTAGCAAACTGCTGATGTATGCTGGGAGATTTTGAATGTTTGATTGGATTTCCAAAAACCGCATATTTGTCCATTTTAAACAACCTCTTTGCAGTTTTAGTACTGCCTATTAACGATGATAAAACTATGATTAAAAGACTCTTTTCAAGATCAAAGCCGTCTACAACCACTCAAGCGCCTACGCCAGAGAAAACCCCGTATGAAATCATCGGCGGAGAAGCGCCCACGCGTGCAATTGCCAATAGATTCTACGACATAATGGCCAGCGATGAATACGCTAAACCGTTATATGATATGCATCCTCAACCATTAGATAGAATTCGCCAAGTATTTTTTGAGTTTTTATCGGGTTGGCTTGGTGGCCCTGACTTATTTGTAGAAAAACATGGCCATCCAATGCTGCGCAAACGCCATATGCCATTTCCTATTGATCAAGATTTACGTGATCAGTGGATGTATTGCATGAATAAAACCTTAGACATAGAAATTGATAACCCCGTTTTACGCGAAGGTTTACGCCAATCACTGGCACAGCTTGCCAGTCATATGATTAATCAGCATTAATTTACCCCGCTTTTTAATTGGGGATTATTTGCGCTAAGTCAAAACCCGCTTTTCTAAAATAGAGATAATACCCTATTAAATAGTTAGAAAAGCGTGGCGCGTGTGAAATCAATCCAACATAAAATTTATGCTTTGTTAGCGTTAACCGGCATTATTGTACTCATAGCCAGTATTTTTAGTAGTGCGAGTCAACAGCGCACGCTCGCACAAGATACGGTGGCAGAAAATATTAAGCTACTTGCCGATAACTATTTTGATTCAATAAACACCATGATGCTAACGGGTACTATGGCTAATCGAGAGTTATTGAGCCAAAAGCTTCGTAAACATCCTAATATTGAAGACGCTCATATTATTCGCTCTGACATAGTCAATAAGCTGTATGGACCAGGCAATAAAAACCAAACAGCGAGTAATAATAGTGAACGCGAAGCGCTGCGAGGCAAAGAAAGTTTATTTATAGAGCAAAGCAATAATAATCGCAGTATGACCTATCTTCGCCCTATGTTTGCTAGTACAGACTACAAAGGTACAAACTGCTTAGGCTGCCATCAAGCGCAAGAAGGCGATGTACTAGGTGTGGTAAAAATTAGCTATTCCTTAGCTGATATTGATAGTGAGGTAACTTACAACACATTAATAACCACCAGCCTACTTTCTACTATTTTTATTATTGCCTTTGTGCTGCTAGGTATAATGTTTAGAAAAATATTTATAGTGCGCCTTAAAAAGCTAGGCCATGCAATGCACTTAGCTACTACCAATAAAGATTTAACCTTACGCATTGAAGATAACGCCGAAGATGAACTCGGCTGGCTTGCCACCAGCTTTAATCAAATGATTGCCACGTTTAAAGATAACATTGCTCAGGTATCTCACTCTTCAAAAGTGCTTATTCATTCAGCAGAGAAAATTTATACTTCTGCCGATACTACTGAGCGCGCTATTTTAGAGCAAAAGAAAAGCACCGACTCGGTAGCCGCAGCAATTAATGAACTTGAAAGCTCTTCAAACGAGGTAAGAAACACCACACATTTTGCTCAAGAAAAATCTGAGAACAGTAATGAGCTAGCACAGCAAAGCATGCAGGTTGCAGAGCAAACCGAACTCAGTATAAATCAACTAGCTGAAGATGTACGCCAAGCGGCAGATCAAGTGAGACAACTGCAAGAGCAAACGCTTGAAGTGGGCAAAGTACTTGAGGTGATCAGCAGTATTGCTGAACAAACAAACCTATTAGCACTTAATGCAGCCATTGAAGCTGCCCGTGCAGGTGAAGCAGGCCGAGGGTTTGCCGTTGTTGCTGATGAAGTACGTACTTTAGCAACCCGAACTCATGCCTCTACCGATGAAATACGTCGCACAATAGATAAGTTACAATCAGAAGCAGCGCAAACAGTTAAAACCATGGGTGAGTCGTGTGCAGAGGCAGACGAAAGAGCGCAACAAGTACAACAAGTTGCACAGGCTTTAAAAGATATTTCTAGCCAAATGAATGAAATAAATGAGCTAAATATACAAATAGCCGATGCGACAGAGCAGCAAAACCAAGCCGCAGAAGAAATAAACAGAAGCGTTGTTGGTATCAGTGATAATGCAGAGCAATCGTTAGTGGATGCGGATGAAAATCAAAAAGTCAGTGAAGAGTTACTCAATTTAGCTCGCTCGTTAGATGAGCAGGTACGAAGCTTTAAACTAAAACAATAACCTTAAAAGCCAGTCAATAAGTAGTTTATTGACTGGCATATCATTCTTAGCCTAGAGCTAACCAATCACGTGGCTTTAAGAAGTCTTTATATAGCAATGCCTCTGCGCTGTCTTCGGCTGGGGTATAGTTATATTCCCAACGGGCTAAAGGTGGCATCGACATTAAAATAGATTCAGTTCGGCCACCGCTTTGTAAGCCAAATAATGTGCCGCGGTCCCAGACTAAATTAAACTCAACATAACGACCACGGCGATATAATTGAAAGTCGCGTTGTTGTTCGGTGTACTTATCGTTTTTGCGACGCTCAATAATAGGAACGTAAGCATCTAAAAAGCCATTACCCACCGATTGCATAAATGCAAAGCTTTGCTCAAAACCTAACTCATTCAAATCGTCAAAAAATAAGCCGCCTACGCCGCGAGTTTCATCACGATGTTTTAAATAAAAGTATTCGTCACACCATTTTTTATATTTTGGATAAACATCATCACCAAACGGCTGACACACATCGTGCGCAACTTGGTGCCAATGCACTACATCTTCAAGTACAGGGTAAAACGGGGTTAAATCAAAACCACCACCAAACCACCAAATCGGTTCTTCACCTTCTTTCTCGGCAATAAAAAAGCGCACATTGGCATGGCTTGTTGGTATATGTGGGTTTTTAGGATGAATCACTAATGATACACCACACGCATGAAAGCTGCGCCCGGCAAGCTCAGGTCTATGTGCAGTGGCAGAGCCCGGCATAGAGGCACCAAATACATGAGAATAATTAACTCCCCCTTGCTCAATCACATTACCATTAGTGATAACGCGAGTACGACCACCGCCGCCCTCTTCTCGCTGCCAGCTGTCTTCAACAAACTGTGCTTTCCCGTCTACTGCTTCTAAGCCTTGGCAAATGGTATCTTGCAAAGCCATAAAGTACGCTTTTACTTGTTTTAATAATTCGCTTTGCATCGTTAACCTCTGAATACATTGCCTGTCATGGCATCTTTAATGGTACTTGGTTGCGTATTACCACCTAATGGTTCATCAACATAAAAACTAACCTGCTCGCCAAACTGCTGCTGAGCTTCAACAATACTTGTTACCGTTGCTTGGCCGGTTAAATTTGCACTTGTTGATACCAGTGGTTTACCAAACTGTTGGCATAAACGTTTAACTGTAGGGTGGTTAGTTACTCTTACTGCAATAGTATCAAACTGCCCTGTTAACCACTTTGGGGTAGACTTAGCTGCAGGCATCACCCAAGTGAGTGCGCCTGGCCAACTTGAAAAAATATCGGCACGTTTATCCATAGGCAGCTTAGCGTCATCGACGTATTTTAATAATTGCCCGTAATTGTCAGCAATTAAAATAAGCCCTTTTTCAACGGGGCGTTGTTTAATATCAAGTAAACGTTCCACCGCCTGTTGATTGTCAGGGTCGCAACCAAGGCCATAAACAGCTTCGGTTGGGTATAAAATAACATCGCCTTGTTCTAAGCTAGTTATTGCAGCAGATAAAGAAGAAAGGTCAGACAAAATTGTCTCCAGAGATATTTACGTTATTCAGTGGCAGCAAACTTATGCATACAGCTTTTTTGTGGGCATTGTAACACAACACCACTCGCGGTTTTTTTCTCAGTAACAACTGGCCAGTCACATACAGGACACGCTTGAGCTACAGGTTTATGATTAAGCGTATATTTACAGCTTGGGTAACAGTCGCAAGAATAAAACACTTTCCCAAATTTATTGCTGCGTGAAACCAAGTGGCCTTTTTTACATTTAGGGCAACTAATCACAGGCTCTTCACTTGGCGTATTGTCATGCTCACTGGCAATATAATGACATTCAGGGTAACCGGTACAGCCAATAAACATACCGTAGCGGCCATTTTTCACCACCAGCGGCTTGCTACACTCTGGACACTCGCTGTCCTCAAGTATTTTGATTTCATTGCTATCATGATGTGCAAGCGGGCGAATAAAATCGCACTTAGGGTAACTAGCGCAGCCTAAAAAAGGCCCAGATTTACTATTACGAATGACGAGTTCTGAACCACATTGCGGGCATATCTCATATTCTTTTTCTAAGGCGTGTTTATTAGCCGAGAAAAGTGAATGATCGATTTTACTCATGTAAATCCTAGTGGTTGGTGAATTTTCGCCTAATATACCCAAAACCCTTAAAGATACAAGCTATGGTAGTCGGTTTGTTAACGCTGAAAATAATAAAACACGCAATAATGATTACTCACATCATTAGTCGTGAACCTGTTAATGTAACACTTCACTGGGCTCATCAAAAATAAGATCTTCCATTTGCTCATACGCCTGCTGAGAATCAGGGGCGTTAAATAACACCATAAGAATTAACCATTTTAAATCTTCCAAAGTAATAGCTGAATTATCAAGCGCCGCTAAACGGTCCATCACCATTTCACGAGTGGTGCTATTAATAACGCCCGTTTGTTCAACAAACATTAAAAAGCCGCGACACTCGGTGTCGAGAACTTGGCACTCACTGTCGGTAAAAATACGCACTGCATGTTGTGGAGTGGCTAATAAATAAGGCGATTCATTGCTGTATTGTAATGCGGCAAGTTGATCTAACCAGTCAATGGCTTTGTTAATTTCGGGTTTGTTAAACCCAGCGCGAAGTAACTCATCGGTAAGTGTGCTTTGCTCAACAAATACATCGCTTTCGCTGTGAACATAGTTTTCAAATAAATACATGAGAATATCAAACATATTATCCTCCAGCGCTTAATTTAATATAGCCGTCTAATACACGTTCAATTTGATCGTCTAACTCTAAATCAAGCAATCGCGCTTGTACTTTATCAATTGGCCACTGTACTCGACGCATAATATCGTCCACACTGGTCACCTCAAAACCAATACTGTTAAGCACCTCGCAATCTGAGGTTACAGCATCAGTTAACTCTTTATAGTTTAGACCAGAAGGGTATGAAAAGTTCATCTCATCAAGAATATCGGCGACGTTTTCTACCAGCTTAGCACCTTGCTTAATTAAAAAATGACTTGCTTGTGCCAGCGGGTTTTTAATTGAGCCTGGCACCGCAAAAACGTCTTTATTTTGTTCAAGCGCATAACGTACGGTGATCAGTGAGCCACTTTTAATTTCGGCTTCAACAATTAAAACGCCTAAAGAGAGTCCTGAAATAATACGATTACGCCGTGGAAAGTTATGCGCGTTGGCCGCGGTGCCCGGTAAAAACTCACTTACCAATAAACCCTGTGTTAATACTTGATCTGTAAGTAACTTATGGCGTTTAGGGTAATAAACATCAACACCAGTCCCTAGTACGGCAATGGTTTTACCATTTCCTGCCAGCGCTCCTTTATGGGCAGCACCATCAATGCCACGCGCCATACCAGAGGTTACTGTTATGCCAGCAAGCGTTAGCTGATGTGCAAATTCTGCAGCAATTTCAAGTCCTGTGGTGGTTGCATTTCGACTGCCAACAATCGCAATTTGTGGAGAAGACAGTAAGCTGATATCGCCTTTACAAAAAAGTAATAATGGCGCACTGGCTATTTGTTTTAGGTGTTCTGGGTAGGTGGTATCAAAAATACTAATAACAATAATATGTTGCTGGCTAATAAGCTGTTCATAATGCGCAACTTGCTGCCAATTTGTATTACGTAAATTGCTTGCTTGGCTCGCTGTTAAGCCCAACATAACCAGCTGGGAATGCGATAAGGAAAACAGCGACTCTAAACTGTGCTGCTTAGAGAGGGCTAATAGCGTTTTTATTCCAAGCCCTTTGCATAAGTAAAAGGCAAGCCAATGGCTTAGCTTGCCAAACGATTGCTCCATGTTCCCTCCTAGAACACCGACTCGCTACTTAATGAATTACTGCCAAATCTCCAATGCGAATTGGGTGCTGATTTTTAGTGATCAGCGCATAACTAACTTTGTCATACACTTTAAAAATAATCATTTCACCAACTTTCTCTGCTGGCATTTTCCAAGTAACGCTATCTTCATCGGTTTCTGAGCCAAATAATTCGCTAGTAGCCGATACCAATTTTTCTAAACGACTTGAATCTTCGGTATAACGCGGGCCTCTGGCACTATCAATCACCTTAGGTGACTGACGTTCAATATCCAGTACATGACCTACTTTAACTTGTTGCTCTGAACCTAAGTTTAGCACCACTACATCCATCGTGCTAAATTCTCTCACCTCGCGCGGAGAGGCAATCACTTGACCCTGCATTGGCTGTTCAGGACGATGCATCTCAAAATATACTGGCAGCATCTGCCCTTCCATTGCAGGTAATAAAAAGTCACCCTGTTTGATCTCACGTTTTACTGATTCAACTCTTACTGAGGCAGGTTCGCCATTGGCCGCATCACCTGTTCTAAATGCACGAGCCATACCCACATAAGATGCTCTACTCGCTAACTCTTCACCGGTATTAGGGTCAGTATAAGGCGCACCTTTATGATAAATAGCATATGCCTGATGACGTTTTAAGTTACCTTTTACATATAAAATATGGTCAATAGTTTGGGTTTTGGTATTTTCGTTGGCGCCCAAAATATAGGGCTTTTCTTTTATCGAATCGCTGTTAATAGCTTGCTCAAACGACAAATACGGTTTAATCAACGCAAGAGGTAAAGTTGTTATCGCATCTTTCCCTTTTGGCGTAATACGTCCCATAGGTGATAGCTTTCGATACGCTTTATTAATCACTAAACGCGGATTACCGTCTGTATCGTAAATTAATGCTAACGCATCTCCCGGATAAATAAGGTGAGGGTTGTCTATTTGTGGATTCATTTGCCATAGTTCAGGCCATAACCAAGGTTCGTTTAGATATATAGCTGAGATATCCCAAAGCGTGTCACCTTTTTTCACAACATACTGTTTAGGTGCATCTTTTTTTATAGTTAGTACATCTGCCAGCACAGGAAAAGTTGCACCTAATGCAAGTATAATTGCAATTAATGGAGATTTCATTGAGCTTCCTCATAGTGTTTTTTCATTATTATTAACCAAAACCTGTTAAAGGGGAACGTGAATGGCTAAAATAAGAACATACAATACCCTAAATTTAAGCATAAGTGTAAAAGGTAACTATGGCTAGGTTAGAAGTTTTAAGATTTCCAGATGAACGTTTACGTACAATCGCAAAAGAAGTAACTGTTGTTGACGATCAAGTGCGTGAAATTGTCAAAGATATGCTAGAAACTATGTACGATGAAAATGGTATTGGGCTTGCTGCTACACAGGTTGATATTCACCAGCGTATTGTGGTGATCGACGTATCAGAAGAGCGCAATGAACCACTCGTGCTTATCAATCCGCAAATTATCAAAAAAGATGGCTCAACCGTGAGCGAAGAAGGCTGTTTATCAGTTCCTCATTCGTATGCAAAAGTTGACCGTGCAGAAACCGTTACCGTAGCTGCACTGAACGAAGAAGGTAAAGAATTTATTCTTGATGCTGACGAATTATTAGCGATTTGTATTCAGCATGAACTTGATCACCTTCAAGGTAAATTATTTATTGATTATTTATCTCCATTAAAGCGCCAACGCATTCGTAAAAAGCTTGAAAAAGAAGCGAAGTTTGCAGCGCAGTAATAAGCACCTTAGTAAATAATTAGGAAACTCAGTGACACAACCATTACGCATTATATTTGCCGGTACGCCGGACTTTGCTGCACGCCATCTGCAAGCACTCATAAATAGTGAACACCAAATAGTGGGCGTTTACAGTCAACCAGATCGTCCAGCGGGTCGCGGAAAAAAACTAAAAGCCAGTGAAGTAAAAGCGCTTGCATTAGAACATGACCTACCCGTTTTTCAACCGCAATCACTCAAAACAGACGACGCACTTGAAGAGCTAAGCAGCCTCAATGCCGATATCATGATTGTCGTTGCCTACGGTTTAATTTTACCTAAAGCCATTTTAGATGCCCCACGTTTAGGGTGTTTAAATGTACATGGTTCTATTTTACCGCGCTGGCGTGGCGCCGCACCTATTCAACGCGCTATTTGGGCAGGCGATCAGCAAACCGGTGTAACCATAATGCAAATGGATGAAGGGCTAGATACCGGCGATATGCTGCATATTAGCCGCTGCCCTATTGATAGTACTGAAACCAGTGCAAGCTTATACACTAAGCTTGCTGAACTGGGACCTGGTGCATTAATCGACACCATAAATCGTTTAGCTAACGGGGACATAACGCCTGAACCACAGAACGACGCCGATGCCAATTACGCTAAAAAGCTCTCAAAAGACGAAGCCAACATTGATTGGTCTATGGATGCCGAGCAAATCGAGCGTAATATTCGTGCCTTTAACCCATGGCCAGTATGCTTTACCCAAATGCGTGGTAATACGGTAAAAATATACCAAGCAAACGTGGTTGAACAATCAGGCGCAGCTGGCACTGTATTAACAAGTGATAAAAACGGTATCGTTGTGGCTTGTGGTAAACACGCTTTATCTATTGGCGAATTACAACCACAAGGCAAAAAGCCAATGGCAATTAATGATTTTTTAAACGGTCGTAGCGACTGGGTCACACCCGGCACCGTATTAGGCGAAAATAATGAGTAATATAAGCAATGTCAGAGCGCTAGCCGCTGAAACTTTATATAACGTGGTTGATAAAGGCGCATCGCTTAATCAAGAACTCCCTTTCGCTAGCCAAGGCCTATCTCCTAAAGATAAAGCCTTACTGCAGCAAATTTGCTATGGAGTATTACGTTACTTACCTAGCCTAGAAAATTATTGCCAGCATTTAGTAGAACAACCGCTTAAAGGCAAACGCCGTATTTTCCAGTTTTTGTTGTATGTGGGTATTTACCAACTACAACACATGCGTGTACCGCCGCATGCAGCAATTAGCGAAACAGTTAATGCGTTACAGCAATTACGCGCTCTTGGCTTAAAAGGGCTTATTAACGCCATTTTACGAAGCTTTCAGCGCCAACAAGTTGAGCTTGAAGAAAAAGCCAAACAGATTCCAGTGTGTTTATACAACCATCCAAACTGGTTTATAAAGCAAGTAAAAGAAGCCTACCCAGATAGCTGGGAAGACATTCTAGAAGCTAATCAGCAACAAGCGCCAATGTGGCTTCGAGTGAATCAATCGCAGTTTAGCACCCAAGAATATAGCGAAATGCTAACCGCTAACGATATTGAACATACTCTAAATCCTGATTTTATTGATGGCATTAAACTAAGCAAACCACGCGATGTGTTTTCACTTCCTGAGTTTGATACCGGTGCCTGTTCAGTACAAGATGCGGCAGCGCAGCTTGCTGCACGCTATCTAGACCCACAAAATGGTGATTCAATACTCGATGCCTGCGCAGCGCCTGGTGGTAAAACCTGCCATATTTTAGAGCTTGCCGACGCAGATGTGCTTGCGCTTGATAGCGATGCCGCACGCCTAGAACGTGTTAAACAAAACCTAGAACGCATAGGTTTGGGCGCCGACTTACAATGTGGTGATGCATCGCAACCTCACACTTGGTGGGATGAAGAACAGTTTGATCGTATTTTGTTAGATGTACCCTGCTCTGCAACTGGCGTAATTCGTCGTCACCCAGATATTAAATGGTTACGTCGCGCATCCGACATTAACGATTTATCGACCCTCCAAGGCGATATACTCGACAGCATTTGGCCATTGTTAAAGCCAGGCGGTACATTGGTGTATGCAACCTGTTCGGTGCTTCCACAAGAAAACCAACAACAAGTTGCTAAGTTTTTAGCTAATAATGAAGACGCAGAGCATATTCCTTTGCACAGCGAAGACACTAAAACCACACCAGGCTTGCAGTTATTACCAGGCGAAAGTGACGGTTTTTACTACGCTAAATTAGTTAAAAAAGCCTAGGCAACACATTTAGCTACTTCAGTTTAGAGGTAGCTAATACTTTGATGTAATTAGTATTAATAATACGGGTACATAATGAAAATAATCATACTCGGTGCTGGGCAAGTTGGCGGCACACTCGCAGAAAACCTAGTGGGTGAACAAAACGAAATAACCGTAGTTGATATCGACGGTAACCGCTTGCGCGAACTGCAAGATAAATACGATTTACAAGGTGTTGCAGGCCACGGCGCCCACCCCGACGTGTTAAGTCGCGCAGGGGCTGAAGATGCCGATATGATTATTGCGGTGACCAGCTCAGATGAAGTTAACATGGTGGCATGCCAAGTTGCCTACAGTATTTTTAATACACCGACCAAAATAGCCCGTATTCGCTCTGAGCAGTATTTAAAATACCGCGAAAAACTCTTTCATAATGATGACTTACCTGTCGATCATTATATAGCCCCAGAAGCACTCGTTACTAAGTATATTCGCCGCCTAATAGACTACCCTGGCGCATTACAAGTACTGCAATTTGCCGATGGCATGCTCTCTTTAGTGGCTGTAAAAGCCTACTATGGCGGCTTATTGGTAGGCTATGCCCTATCTACACTTAAGCAGCATATTCCTAATGTTGAAACTCGGGTAGCCGCTATTTACCGCCAAGGTAAAGCGATAAAACCCTTAGGCACCACCGTAATAGAAGCCGACGATGAAGTATTTTTTATTGCCGCAACCAAACACATTCGTGCGGTAATGAACGAGCTACAAAAGCTGGAACGCTCGTATAAAAAAATCATGATTGCCGGTGGCGGTAATATTGGTGCAGGCCTAGCCCGTTCACTGGAAAGAAACCACAGCGTTAAGTTACTAGAGCGAAGTAAAGAGCGTGCCGAACAGCTTTCTGAAATGCTCGACAACACCGTGGTATTTTGTGGTGATGCATCCGATCAAGAGCTGCTCTCTGAAGAACACATTGAACAGGTCGATGTGTTCATTGCCGTTACCAACGACGATGAAGTAAATATAATGTCGGCTATGCTCGCAAAACGCATGGGGGCACAAAAAACCATGGTACTTATTCAACGAGGCGCTTACGTTGATTTAGTACAGGGCGGCGAAATTGATATTGCGATTTCACCACAACAAGCGACTATTTCTGCATTGCTGACTCACGTGCGCCGTGGTGATATTGTAAACGTGTACTCGTTGCGTAAAGGGGCTGCAGAAGCCATAGAAGCGGTTGCCCATGGTGATGAAAATACCTCTAAAGTGGTAGGTCGCGCAATTGCCGATATTAAATTGCCTGCAGGTACCACAATAGGTGCAATTGTGCGAAATGACGATGTACTGATTGCCCATGACGATACAATTATTTTGTCAGGCGATCATGTAATCATGTTCTTAATTGATAAAAAGCACATTAACGTGGTTGAAAAGTTATTCCAAGTTAGCGCTATTTTTCTATAATTAAACTGCTTGAGTTAAGTAATCAACAAACACAAAAAAGCCGCTGACTATTAAGCGGCTTTAGTGGAGTATGATGGGTTAATACTTATTGTACTCTTGCAAACTCTTCTTTAGAAAGTTCACCATTTCCGTCGGTATCTAAATCATCAAAAATGTTCATTAGTTGTTTATTAGCGGCGGCTTCCTGCTGGCTAATTACACCATCGCCATTACTATCAAAAGAGGCAAAATCTACCGCTGCATAAGCTGCTGATGATGACGCTAATACTAAAATCGCAAGTGTTGTGTTTAATGCTTTCATAATAAGTCTCCTATAAGAGGGAAATCCTTTTCTGAGATCCCTGTGCAATGAAAAAAGTCAAAAATTAAAAGTTTGCAAACTCAGCTTTAGAAAGCTCACCATTACCGTCAGTATCAAGCTCAGTAAATGCGGCTGTTAAATCAGCGTTTACAGCGGCTTCGCTTTGACTAATAGCACCGTTACCATCAGTATCAAGCATGTCAAAGTCGCTTGCTGCAAAAGCAGCTGATGAAGAAGCTAGCGCGATAAGTGCAAATGTTTTATGTAATGTTTTCATAATTTAATCCTTCAAAATGTAATGCAATGGTTTATCAAAAAATTGTGTCTGGCTATCACGGTCCTTGTTATTCTCTTTCATAGGCTTCCTTGCCTATTTAGGTTGTCTTTGGCAACTCAGAATATACTTAGCCTTGCCTTATGCTTTCGAAAATTCTTCTTTTGATAGCTCACCGTTTTGGTCAGTATCAAGCTCTGAGAACATGCTCATTAATTTTGCATCAACCGATGCTTCGCTTTGGCTAATAGCGCCGTTACCGTCGGTATCTAGTGTGTCAAAGTCGCTCGCTGCAAAGGCAGCTGATGAAGAAGCAAGAGCGATAAGTGCAAATGTTTTGTGTAATGTTTTCATAATGAGTATTCCTTAAAATCGTTTAAATAATCGGGGAGCTTTTAACTCCCAAAACTTTAATAGCTTAGGGTTATGCTTTAGAGAACTCTTGTTTTGATAACTCACCGTTTTGGTCAGTATCAAGCTCTGAAAACATGCTCATTAATTTTGCATCAACCGATGCTTCGCTTTGACTGATTGCGCCGTTGCCGTCAACGTCTAGCGTGTCAAAGTCGCTTGCTGCAAAAGCGGCTGATGAAGAAGCCAATGCGATAAGTGCTAAAGTTTTATTAATGCTTTTCATAATCTATCTTCCTTCAAAGTTTATGTTTTATGCGATTAAGTGTTTTACTTTAAATCACGTTTCGTTCAATACAGCCTGACTATTACAACTTCGATGCCAAAAATATAAAAACCATAATTTTCAATACATTAACCAGCAACTAGCTGAAAATGGCGCTATTTAACTCGTTATTTTGTTGCTTTTTAGCAACAGTAGATAAGGCAATAAAATTAAAACAATAAAAATCAAAGAGTTGAGTTTAGGGAAAACCCCACACAGTCGGTGAGCAACCGCTAAAAAAGAGGATTAAATAAACAAAAAGGAAGGTGAGTTGAGTTTAATTTTGTTATAAACAAAAAAATTAGAATAAAAAACATATTTAACTAATTGTTTTTAATGAATTTATAAAATAAATTTGAAATGGCTTTTAAAAATAACAACAACACATGGCTATTTGTTGCAAAAGAGCGAAAATGTTAGAGCTTGTTGATATTTTAGAATTGTAAAATGTTTAGCGTCGAAAGATAACAGGTCTTATACAATTTCAACTTCAAGTGCATTAGGGTCAATGAAGTGATCCCCCATCAGGGCTTTCATTTGCTCTTCACTGGCAAATAATCGAATTCCGCAATATATGCCCTTAGCATGTTTTTTCACACTGCATATTTGCCCTTCGTGCTTTGTATCTTCATCAAACACTACGATGCAACGCATATCTTTAATGTCGTCGATTTCTTGGGTTGTTTTAATATCAAACATAACACCCGTTAACGAAATATCTTTTATAACACCTTCAAAGGAAGGGCGATCATCCGATAATTTTAACTTGGCTGGAAACAGCGTCGGTATACGCGCTTGCGAGCGCAGTTCAAATAGCTGTACTTGTGAAGGATAGTCGATAAACAATAACTTAGCCGGGTGAGATGCTACAGACATAAGCTGCTGACGAAACGCTAAAACATGCCCACCACTGCCCTCTATAAGCGCTCTTACCACCACCATCACACCATCGCGTAAATAATCACTTGCCATGGGGAGCCGTTTTGCATTGGGGTAATTTAAAACAATAAACTTATTTTCTAATAAGCCTATAAACTCTGTTTTTACGCGTCGGCTACTCGTGGGGGTGAGGATTTCTAAATCAACTATGCCACCCGTGACGATTTGGTTTAACTTTTCCAAATTGGTTTTTCGCATATTTCCTTCCTGATATTTATAACGTTATCCACGCCAAAATGTTGGGGTAAATAGCACAAGTAAGGTAAATATCTCTAAACGACCAAATACCATTGCCACGGTTAATATCCATTTTGCAGTATCGGTAATAGCGCCATAATGAGAAGCAACATCTCCTAAACCAGGCCCAAGGTTATTTAAACACGCTGCCGTTGCTGAGAATGCCGTTATATTGTCTAACCCGGTGCCCATTAACGCTAACATAATAATAATAAAGACTAGTGCATAAGCCGAGAAAAACCCCCATACCGCTTCAACTACTTTATCTGGTAGCGCCTTTCGTCCTAACTTTATAGAGTATATAGCTCGAGGATGCACTAAGCGGTTTAGCTCTCGCACCCCTTGTAGATAAAGTAAAAACACGCGCACTACTTTCATACCGCCGCCAGTTGAACCAGCACAGCCACCAATAAAACTAGAGAATATTAATAAAATAGGTAAAAACAAAGGCCAAGCAGAAAAGTTATCTGTGGCAAATCCTGCGGTGCTGCTTATAGATACAGCTTGAAACAATGCCTGATCGAGGGTTTCATCGCCATTGGCATAAACATCGTGAGATGAAAGTACCGTGAAACAAATCACCACCAGCGCGAGCTGAATACATAGAAACACTTTGAATTCAGGGTCACGAATGTAGACACTAATATTACGACTCGCTACAGCAGCATAATGCAGAGAAAAGTTAATGGCTGCGATAATTAAAAAGAACACACAAATAAAGTTAATTACTGGGCTATCAAAATGCCCCATTGAAGCGTCATAAGTAGAAAAACCACCAATAGCCACCGTAGAAAAAGCATGGCAAATTGCATCAAACCAATTCATGCCAGCGCTCCAATACGCCAAAGTACATGCAAGGGTAATAGACACATAAATATACCAAAGGTGTTTAGCGGTGTCGGCTATACGCGGGGTCATTTTGGAATCTTTAACGGGGCCTGGAATCTCAGCCCGATACAACTGCATACCACCTACGCCAAGCATTGGCAGGATTGCTACCGCTAATACAATGATCCCCATACCACCAAACCACTGTAATTGTTGGCGATAAAACAAGACCGATTTAGGCAGATACTCTATACCGGTCAGCACGGTAGCCCCTGTTGTGGTTAAGCCAGAAAAAGCTTCAAACACGGCATCGGCTAAAGAGAGGTTGGGTTCTTGTAAAAATACCAGCGGTAAGGAGGCAAACGCGCCTAGTACTAGCCAAAACAAAACCACGATTAAAAAGCCTTCGCGGGCTTTTAAATCGCCATGCTCATGCCTATTTGGGTAATAAGCCATTAAGCCAATAACAACACTGAATATAAAGGCTAAAACAAACGGCACCCCTCCACCATCTTTATAAATTAAAGACACTAGCGCTGGTGGCACCATAGTAATACTGAATAGCGCAACCAATTGGCCAAGAATTTTTATGATGGTACGAAATTGCATTGAGCGTATCGCTTTTTATTAGTAAATTAAAATAACTACTGTATGACTCGAAATTTAATGTTTAATCATTAAATGGGATGAATGTAAGACTATTACTCTTTGATTGTTAACTCAACTGCGCCGTGGCTTAAATCAAAAATATCTTTGATGGCTTGCTGCGCTTGGCGACTATCAATGGTAATAGTCCACTCAATATTTGCAGTAAACTGCTTTTCAATATTAAGTACCTGAAAGTTGGTTTTTAAGTGCTGTTCTATTGCGCCTTGCATACTGTATTCACTAAAGCCAACCAGCTCAATGCTGGGTACTTTTACCACTGTTTGTAATTTTGCTAAGGCATTATTAAGTGAGCCACCATAAGCACGAACTAACCCACCGGTACCAAGCTTTATACCACCAAAATACCGTGTTACAACAGCAGTTACTTCACCTAGGCCAGAGCCCACCAACACGTTGAGCATGGGTTTACCGGCGGTGCCATTGGGCTCCCCGTCATCAGAAAAACCATAAACATGGCTGCCCCCTGGGTTACCTGCAACATGTGCCCAACAATTGTGACGTGCATCACTATATTTTTCTTCAATATTTTTAATAAAGGCTTTCGCAGCATTTAGATCGGGCGTGTGACCTATATGAACGATAAAGGTACTTTTTTTAATTTCTTCTTGATGAAATACAGCTTCGGCTGGGTATTTATATTCAGACATAGCACTTACTTAGGCTTTAATTAAAAAAATGGGGCCAAAAGGCCCCTTTGTATCCGTTTATTTTAGCGCGTATTGGCTAACTCGTCTTTATAAGGATTTAGTCGAGTAATAAATTACGCGTCATATTTTCTAGGCTATCTTCGTGAACAATAATATTGTCCTCGATACGAATACCGCCAAAAGGTTTAAACGCCTCGACCTTTTCCCAGTTAATAAACTGCTTATTGTCTGTTTGTGCTAAATCACCTAATAAAGAGTCAATAAAGTACAAACCTGGCTCAATAGTAAATACTTGGTTTTTCTCAATTAAGCGAGTACAGCGCAAGAATGGATGACCCTCTGGTGGCGCTTGATGTGCCCCTGTTTCATCACGCATAAAACCACCCACATCGTGAACCTGTGCACCTAAATGATGCCCTAAGCCATGCGGGAAGAAAGTTGAGGTAATTTGACGCTCAACAATTTCGGCTGCAGGTAGTTTAACAATATCAAAATCACTTAATAGCTGAGCAATACGGTTATGACAATCAATATGCAGATCGCCATACAGTAAACCTGGCTTTAAGCTTTTTCCTAACTCAATTTGATGCGCTGTCATAGCGTTAACTAAGTCAGCAAACTCACCCTGCTTTTTAAAGTCGTAGGTACGGGTAATATCCGCAGCGTAACCATTAAAATTAGCGCCCGCATCAATTAAAAATGAATTATGCGTTTGTGGTGCTTTTGGCTCAAAATGGGTGTAGTGCAAAATAGCGCAGTTTTCGTTAAGTGCCACAATATTGCCATATGGCATTTCGTTTTCACTTTGGCGCGTTGCCATTAAGTAAGCTTGCTGAATATCAAACTCGCTACCACCATTAAAAAACGCATCACGCGCTGCTTTATGGCCATCAACCGCAATACGGTTCGCATTACGTAAACACTCAAGTTCATATTGCGTTTTATAAGCACGGTGGTAATGAATATAGTTAAGTACTGGCTCAGGGTTCATAATACTAAAACCAAGTGCTTGTGCTACTTCGAGATACTCACCAATGTAGGCAAATTTAGCTTTATCGTAAGGTAGTAGCTTTTCAACCTGATCAGGTTGTAATAACAATTCAATATCGAAGTATTCTGCCCAAAAATCTCTTGGCTCATCAGGTACTTTATGCCAAAAATCAATTGGACGATAAAAAATAAGTTTTGGCTTATCGCTACCATTTACCACAATCCAGCAATGTGGATTATCAATAACCGGTAGCCACGCTTTAAAATGAGGGTTAACTTTAAACGGGTAATACATATCATCTAAAAATTGGCGCTTAGCTTGGCCTGAATGAATGACTAATCCTTCTAACCCTTCTTGCTCACAAATAGTACGTGTACGCTGCTGCAATGTTGCAATATGTTCGGCGTATAAAACGGCTAATTTTTCCATAATAAACCCATCTGTTAAATTTAACTTGCTTTGAGTCTACCACTTATACACAAAGCGCTCAAAAAAGAGGGATACGTACTGTGTAAATATCCCTCTGTGGTTGTAGATTTATTTTTACTATCCGCCCATCGTCATTTCTAATATGGGGGCTAGAAGGTTTCCCTCCCGACCAAGGCGAGTATGATAAACCTGCCGATAAGCAAATACATTTTTTACATAATCTCGGGTTTCTCTGTAAGGAATAAGTTCAACCCATAGCTCAGCCGGCATTGCTTCTTCTGGTAACCAACGCTTAATACGATGATACCCAGCGTTATAAGATGCTGTAGCTAACACCTCATTGCCGTGGTTTTTCTTTTTTAAATACTGTAAATAACGAGTCCCAAGACGAATGTTGGTTTTTGGTTGATACAAACGACGATTAGAAACCGTGCCTTTATTAATATACTTTGCCGTACTCGGTAATAGCTGCATTAACCCGCGTGCATTTGCATGGGAGCGCGCATCAGGTGCAAATGAGCTTTCGCGACGTGCAATAGCAATACTCCAAGTTAGGTCAATTTTGCTTCGCTTGCTGTAACGCTCAAACATTTCTTGAAATGCAAAAGGGAAACGCAAATCCACATAATCCCATGCTTTTATTTTTGCTAGGGTGAATATAGTACTATCAAACCAATCCAGCTCGGCTGCAAGTACCGACGCAGCTAATTTTTCATCATCAGCTGAGGTATCAGTTAAATAATTCCACTCGCGTCGAGCAGCAGTAAAGCGCTCTAATTCATACAGGGCTTTGGCACGCTTAAAGCCTGGCGCATTACTCACTCTTGTTACTAAAGCTTGATTTACATTAACGGGCAACTCATTTAAATCAACCGGTATGCCCAAACGCGCAGCGGCTAAAAAACCATAATAATCACGGTTAGCGGCCACTTTAGTCCAAATTGCCTTAGCTTTTTCATGATCTGCGCGTTTGTCATAACTATAAGCAAGCCAATACTGTTGCCCTAAGCTAAGATTTTCTTTACCTGTAAAAAATGCCGCAATTCCCTCCCAATCTTGGGTTTTGAGTAGATTAGCTAACTGCCATTGCATTAATTTACGATCTTGGCGCTCTTTGGGTACTTTATTTAAATAGAAGCTAGCTTGGCTATGGCCGCTCGACGCCAATGAAAGCGCAAAGGTATAATATACATCCGCTTTTTCATCATCAGTGTAATCAAATAACCCCTCAATTTTTTGCCATGCCTTTAATGCCAACTCTTTATCACGCCAAATTAAACGCTTAATACCATAAAGCGCTATTTCACCCTCTTTCACTGTTTTGCGCTTATAACGGTATAACCCCGCCGCTGCACTTGGGTCACGTCTTACTTTTGAGTATAAATCGGCTAAGTAGCGCTCATTGGCTGGCAACAATGTTTTTAAATAAGGCAGTAAACGATAAGACCCACCTTGTGCCGCTAAAGTGACACGTTGCCAAACAACATCGGGCGTTAAATAACCATTTTGACGCCAGCGTTTAAAAAGGCCATCGCATTCACTTGGCTGCGACTCACCCACTGTCCATAAGTCGGTTACCTGATTGAGTATTGCTTTTTTAGGCGCACCAAGATCAAGCTGAAAAGTAAGGTGGGTACAAGTAAGCTCACTGTCAGAGGTTTCACGGTAGTTTTTAATAAACGCTGCTTTTTGATTTCTGCGTTTTAAATAGTTTAACCATGCTTTACGCACTGGCCACTCTAATGGCGTATGTTCATAAACAGTGAGAAAATTTTCTATCTCTGTTTGGTGGGCTAAGCTTGGGTAACGTTCCCAATATGCTTTTTCAACATACGGTTTAAGCGGATGAGACAATGAATCCACCGCTTCTTTAAAATTTTGATAATTGCCATAGCGCGCCTGTTTTTCAGCGTCTAAAAATGCATCAATATCAGTTTTCGCGTTGGCAGAGGTAAAAGAGAAAAATAGAGTCGCTGCCGCTACGCTTAATAAGTATTTTTTCATAATGTCCTTTAGGGCATAGTAACCTTCAAGGCTGACGAAGTGTGGCGAAGAGTAAGTAAACAACAGCACATACACAGCTGTACTATTTATTCTAATAAAACCCAAGCTATGAACACTAAGACAGCGCAATAAAATGAATAAAGAAAACTTTCAAACCCACCTTAGCACCAAACCAGCTATATTTTAACCAGACGTTTGTAACCAAGATAAATTTTTCGTTGCATTTTTAATTTAAAGCAAGCACACTGGTCTGAATATGAACTCATCGTACCAGTCTTAGTTCATCAACTAGGGAGAATAATAATGTTATATAAAAGCGATTCCTTTGAAGTTAGCTTCGTGAAGGAAAACATCGCCGAGTTTAAGTTTTGTGCTACAGGTTCTGTAAACACATTATCTCAACAAACTCTTTCAGATTGCGCGGCAGCATTAAAAGAATTAGCCGCTAACGCTGATATTAAAGGCATGATTTTTACCAGTGATAAAGACCACTTTATTATTGGTGCAGATATCTTCGAATTTTTACCTACTTTTACTAAACCTGAAGCAGAATTAGTAACGTGGATCAAAGATGCAACTGACGTTTTTGATGCAATTGAAGATTTACCATTTCCAACACTAAGTGTTATAAACGGCTTGGCGCTTGGCGGCGGCTGTGAGTGGGCACTTGCTACCGATTATCGTGTTGCAAGTGACTCAGCAAAAATGGGTTTACCAGAAGTTAAATTAGGCATAATGCCTGGATTTGGCGGCACAGTGCGCCTTCCGCGCATTATTGGCGCCGATAACGCGATGATGTGGATCACCACAGGTAACGAAAATCGCGCAGCTGATGCCCTTAAAGTAGGTGCATTTGACGCAGTAGTTAGTGCCAACAAACTACAAGAGTCAAGTATAGCAACATTAGAATTAGCGATTGCTGGCAAGCTAGATTGGCAAGCAAAACGCGCTGTAAAATTACAACCGCTTAAATTAAACCGTGTTGAGCAAGGCATGAGCTTTGCAATGGCAGAAGGTATGGTAATGGGTAAAACCAAAGGCCACTATCCTGCTCCAGTTATGGCCGTTCGCACTATTAAAGCGGCAGCAAACTGCTCACGCGCCGAAGCAATGGCAATTGAAAATGCCAACTTTGCAAAGCTTGCTCGTACCAACGAAGCAGCCGCGCAAACAGGTATCTTTTTAGCAGACCAATACATTAAAGGTAAAGCACGTAAATTTGCTAAGCACAGTGATGTAGAAATTAAACAAGCTGCTGTATTAGGCGCAGGTATTATGGGCGGCGGTATTGCATACCAATCTGCTTATAAAGGTACACCAATCATAATGAAAGACATCCAACAGGATGCACTTGATTTAGGTATGGGTGAAGCGTCTAAGCTATTAGGTGCAAAAGTTAAGCGCGGCCATATGCCGATGGAAAAAATGCTAGCAACGCTTAGCAAAATCAAACCAACGCTTAACGATGCAGACCTACAAAACGCCAACATTATTGTTGAAGCGGTAGTAGAGAACCCTAAAGTGAAGCAAGCCGTACTTGCTGACCTTGAAAAGAATATGCCAGAAGGCACTGTGCTTACGTCAAATACATCGACTATTTGTATTGACCTACTTGCAGAAGCACTTGAAAAACCAGAAAACTTCTGTGGTATGCACTTTTTCAACCCAGTACCAAAAATGCCATTAGTAGAAATTATCCGTGGTGCAAAAACCTCAGATAAAACCATTAATGCCGTAGTTGATTACGCACTTAAACTAGGTAAATCGCCGATTGTTGTTAACGATTGCCCAGGCTTTTTTGTAAACCGTGTTTTATTCCCTTACTTTGCAGGCTTTAGCAAATTAGTGGTTGAAGGCGCTAACTTTGCAAAAGTAGATAAAGTCATGGAAAACGTATTTGGCTGGCCTATGGGTCCAGCTTACCTATTAGATGTTGTAGGTATTGATACGGCTTATCATTGTACTGGCGTAATGGCTGACGGTTTCCCTGAGCGCATGGCGCGTGCAGAAAAAGATCCAGTGACT
Source organism: Pseudoalteromonas issachenkonii (assembly GCF_002310795.1). Taxonomy (NCBI): domain Bacteria; kingdom Pseudomonadati; phylum Pseudomonadota; class Gammaproteobacteria; order Alteromonadales; family Pseudoalteromonadaceae; genus Pseudoalteromonas; species Pseudoalteromonas issachenkonii. Next base: position 12,093 of record NZ_CP011030.1, on the reverse strand, counting down.
GTTTTTGCTAACGAAAAACGTTTTGGTCAAAAGAACAAAGCGGGCTTCTACAAGTACGAAACAGATCGTCGTGGTCGTCTTAAAAAATCGCATGACCAAACAGCGATTGAACTACTTGCACCAATTACAGACGCACCAAAAGAATTTGATAAACAAGAAATCATTGACCGTTGTATGATCCCAATGATCAACGAAGTGCTACTTTGCTTACAAGAAGGCATTGTTGCTTCTCCTCAAGAAGCTGATATGGCACTTGTATACGGTGTTGGTTTCCCTCCATTTAGAGGCGGCGCGTTCCGTTACTTAGATCAAACAGGTTTAGCTAATTTTGTTGCAGCAGCAGATAAATACGCTCACCTAGGTGCGATTTACCAAGTATCAGAGCAAACTCGCAAGTGGGCTGAAGAAGGCCGTGTTTTCTATAAGGTGGAAGGTTAATATCATGAATAATCCAGTAATTGTAGATTGTATCCGCACACCAATGGGTCGCTCAAAAGGCGGCGTATTTAAAAACAAACGTGCGGAAGACTTAAGCGCTCATTTAATGAAAGGCTTATTAGAACGTAATCCAGCAGTTGACCCTGCGTCAATTGACGATATTTATTGGGGTTGTGTACAGCAAACTTTAGAGCAAGGCTTTAACGTTGCACGTAACGCATCTCTACTTGCAGGCATTCCACATTCAGTGCCAGCAACCACAGTGAACCGTTTATGTGGCTCATCAATGCAAGCATTGCATGATGCTGCTCGCGCTATTATGACTGGCGCTGGTGATACTTACCTAATTGGTGGTGTTGAACACATGGGCCACGTACCTATGACTCACGGTAACGACTTTCACCCAGGCTTAGCTACATCAATTGCACAAGCATCTGGCTCTATGGGTTTAACTGCTGAGTACCTTGCTACTATTCACGGTATTAGCCGTGAGCAACAAGATGAGTTTGCTTACCGCTCGCATCAACGTGCACATGCTGCAACAGTTGAAGGGCGTTTCCGCCGCGAAATTTTAGCAATGGAAGGTCACGATGCTGACGGTTCACTTATCCTTGTTGAAGATGATGAAGTAATTCGCCCTGAAACAACGGTTGAAGGTTTATCGCAGCTGCGTCCAGTATTTAACCCTGCTACGGGTTCTGTTACAGCGGGCACATCTTCAGCACTTTCTGATGGCGCATCAGCTATGTTAGTGATGAGCGAAGAAAAAGCAAAAGAACTTGGCTTACCAATTCGTGCATATATTCGCGCGATGGCCGTTGCCGGTTGCGATCCATCAATCATGGGTTACGGCCCAGTACCAGCAAGTAAAAAAGCATTGGCACAAGCTGGTATTACTATTGATGACATCGATGTTGCTGAACTTAACGAAGCATTCGCAGCACAATCATTACCCGTACTTAAAGACTTAGGTTTAGCGGATGTGGTTGACGAAAAAGTGAATTTAAATGGCGGCGCTATCGCACTGGGTCACCCGCTGGGTTGTTCGGGTTCGCGTATTAGCACCTCACTTATTCACTTAATGGAAGACAATAACGCAAAATACGGTTTAGCGACTATGTGTATTGGTTTAGGCCAAGGTATTGCTACTGTATTTGAACGTGTTCAAGACTAATTAGTTTTTAACATGTAAAACCATCTTGGTGATTAAAAGGCGAACTAGCGCAAGTTAGTTCGCCTTTTTTATGCCACCAGCTTTTGCAGGTTTAAAATGAATAATGTGATCGGGTGCATTAAATTTATCTCAGATTATCTATTAATAAGTTGAGCCGTTTTGTTATACGTAAAATAGTTAACCAACAGCTTTATTTGCGCTAAACTACCCGACCTAACCAAGCCACGACTATTTTTACAGGTAATTTTTATGAGCTTTGATAACCCCGATCACCAATTAGATGCTATCGGCCTTCGCTGCCCAGAACCTGTGATGATGGTGCGCGCTGCAATTCGCAAAATGAGCGAGGGTGAAACATTGCTTATTATTGCCGACGACCCCTCAACCACCCGTGATATACCTAGCTTTTGTACGTTCATGGATCACACGCTAGTGGCTAAAGAAGTTGCAGAATCACCGTATAGATATGTGGTGAAGAAAGGGTTGTAAAGCTATCAGCTATCAGCTATCAGCTATCAGCTATCAGCTCAAAATTAAAAAAACCGTGTTTGTTAAATCAAGCACGGTTTTTTATTTTATCTTTAAACTAACGACTGACGGCTGATGACTTACAGCTTTTACTTCTTCGTTATCGTCACTTGCGGCTCATCGTAGTCACTAAAATCAATGCTGACTATGTAGGAGCCTTTAATCGCTGGTGTGTAGCTAAAGTAATTATAAATGGTATTACAGTCGGCGCGTGTTGATTGGCCGAGTGTTAGGCTTTGCCCTGATGGCTGTGAATCGCTGTAGCCACAGTTAAAACCTTCACTAAAATCCGCATCCGCTATTTTAAATTCGTACACTTTGCCTGGGGTCGAAAACCTAACTTGGGCTTGGTAAAGCGCAGGCCCAACTTGTTTAAATTGATATTGAGGTTCGGCATCCCATAATGTGAAGTCCCCTCTTAAATAAATACTGCGATCCAATTCTTGCTGCGGCAACACGTCGTTAATTGAAATTTGGCTGGTACAGGCACTCAATAGGCCCACTAAGGCTAACGTGAAAATGCGTTTCATTGGGAGCTTCATGGTGAATCCTCTATTAACTAATATAAATAAAACACTAAAAAGCCAGCATAATGCTGGCTTTTTAAATAGCTATTGGCTGTTATTTTTGTAATACAGAAATATCTGCAATTTCTAAAAATAACCCGCTAAGCTGGCTTAAAAGCGCAAGGCGGTTTTGCTTAACCGCTTCATCGTCGGCCATTACCATGACATTGTCAAAAAAGTTATCAACACTGTCACGAATACCAGCTAATTGGCTTAATGCCTCTTGGTAGTTTCCATCGCTGTATAGCGGCGCTAAGTCGGTGGCAAATTTTGCAACTTGCGCAGCCAGTACTTTTTCTGCGTCGTCACTTAGTAAGCTCTGATCAACATCACCTTGCGTTGTAATGTTGTTTTTAGCCAGAATATTACTTACACGCTTATTAGCGGCTGCAAGCGATTCTGCGGCGTCTAGAGTGCGGAAATGGCTTACGGCTTTAACTCGGCGATCAAAATCAACAGGCTTCGTTGGACGGCGCGCAAGTACCGCTTGAATTACATCTACCTCAATGCCTTCATCTTGATACCAAGCACGAAAACGCCCTAGCATAAATTCGAATACATCGGTTGATACATTTAGGTTAGTCAGCTTTTCACCAAACAAGGTTTGCGACTTAGCAACCAGGTCTAAAATATCAAGTGGTAGCTGCTTTTCTACCATGATACGTAATGCACCAATGGCCGCACGACGAAGTGCAAATGGGTCTTTATCACCTTTTGGTGCTTGGCCTATACCAAAAATACCCACCAGTGTGTCAAACTTATCTGCAATAGCAACTGCACAGCTGATCAAACTCGTTGGTAAGTTATCGCCGGCAAAGCGTGGCATGTACTGCTCGTTTTGCGCAACAGCGACATCTTCAGCTTCACCGTCATGACGTGCGTAATGCATTCCCATTACACCTTGTACGTCGGTAAATTCCATCACCATTTCGGTCATTAAATCGGTTTTACTTAATAAGCCAGCACGCGCTGCTAGTGCTTTATCTGCACCTAGTTGCTCTGCAATGTAACCGGCAAGTTCACTGATACGCTGTGACTTATCTTTAAGTGTGCCCAACTGCTTTTGGAATAAAACGCTGTCTAGCGACTCAAGTCGGCTTTCAAGGGTTTTCTTTTTATCTGTTTCAAAGAAGAACTGCGCATCAGCTAAACGCGGGCGCACTACTTTTTCGTTACCAGAAATAACCACACTTGGATCTTTACTTTCGATGTTAGAAACAAACAAAAACTTATTTAAAAGTTTGCCGTTTTGATCTAATAACGGGAAGTATTTTTGATCGTCTTTCATGGTGTAAATAAGCGCTTCGGCTGGCACATCTAAAAATGCTTCTTCAAATGTAGCTGTTAGCGTTACTGGCCATTCAACCAATGAAGTAACTTCTTCAAGTAAATCTTCATCCATAGCAACTACGGCATTAACTGCTTTTGCTGCGTCTTCTATTTGCGCACGAATTTGTGCTTTACGCTGTTCGTAGTCAGCTATCACGTAAGCTGATTTAAGTACGTCAAACACATCATCAGCATGGTTAATACTAATTTTTTCTGGATGATGAAAACGATGGCCTTGCAGTTGATTGCTCACTTGCTTACCCAGTATCTCACCTTCTATTAGCTCACTACCCAGTAAAATAGTGACTGTATGCACAGGGCGAATAAATTGTGTTTTATTCGCGCCCCAACGCATTGGTTTTGGAATAGGTAATTTAGCAAGCGCTTTACTAATTGCATCAGCCATTAGTAATTTGGTTTCTTGCCCTGCTACTTTAGCAATATGTAATAACCACGCGCCTTTATCGGTTTCGAGTGTTTGCGCATCTTTTACTTCAATTCCACAACCACGAGCCCAACCCATGGCTGCTTTGGTTGGGTTGCCCTCAGCGTCAAATGCCGCTTTAGTTGCAGGGCCGCGTTTTTCAACTTCTTTGTCTTGTTGTTTAGCGTCTAGCGCTTTTACTTGTAAACCTAAACGACGAGGTGATGCATACCAGCTCACACCTTGGTGAGCAAGTTCTAAGCTTTCAAGTTCTGCTGTTAAGTTTGCAGCAAAGGCTTCGGCTAATTTTCGAAGTGATTTTGGTGGCAATTCTTCGGTGCCAATTTCAACTAATAAATTTTCTGCTGACATGCTTACTTATCCTTACACAGCGGGAAACCAAGCGCTTCACGTGCATCGTAATAACTTTGTGCACACGCTTTTGATAATGCACGAACGCGTAAAATGTAACGTTGACGCTCGGTCACCGAAATAGCATGACGTGCGTCTAATAAGTTAAATGCGTGCGATGCTTTCATTACTTGCTCGTAGGCAGGTAATGGTAAGTTTGCTTCAATTAACTTTTGGCTTTCTGCTTCGCACTTATCAAACTGTGCAAATAAGTCTTCTACGTTTGCATGTTCAAAATTATAAGTAGACTGCTCTACTTCGTTTTGATGGAATACATCACCGTAGGTTACGCGCCCTAATGGACCGTCTGCCCATACTAAGTCGTAAATGCTATCTACGCCTTGAATATACATTGCTAAACGCTCTAGGCCGTAGGTAATTTCACCTGTGACCGGTGAGCATTCTAATCCGCCCACCTGCTGGAAGTAGGTAAACTGGGTTACCTCCATGCCGTTTAACCAAATTTCCCAGCCCAGTCCCCATGCACCCAACGTTGGTGATTCCCAGTTATCTTCTACAAAGCGCACTTCATGAGTGAGGGTATCAATACCCATCGCCGCTAAAGAGCCTAAATAAAGCTCTTGGATATTATCTGGAGATGGCTTTAACACCACTTGGAATTGGTAGTAATGTTGTAAGCGGTTTGGATTCTCACCGTAACGACCATCGGTAGGTCGACGACACGGTTGAACGTAAGCGCTCGACATAGGCTCTGGGCCAATTGATTTTAAAAATGTTTGCGGGTGAAATGTCCCTGCGCCCACTTCCATGTCAAGTGGTTGAATAATGACACAGCCTTGCTGTGCCCAATAATCCTGTAAAGCCAGGATCAAACCTTGAAAGGTTTTAACGTCATATTTTTGCATATTTTGGCTTTTTACTATCTGAGAAGTAGCGTGAAAATTACCCTCAGTATACCTTGTGCACACTCAGGTTTTAAGCAGTTTGTGCAATTGAGAAAATAAAAAAGGAGCCTAAGGCTCCTTTTTTGTGATTAGCATAATTTAATTATACGTCTAAGTTAACCACACGCAGTGCATTCGTTTCTATGAACTCACGACGAGGCTCAACTTGATCGCCCATTAACGTAGCAAATAATTGATCCGCTGCAACAGCATCTTCAATCGTCACTTGCAACATACGGCGTGCGCTTGGATCCATGGTGGTTTCCCAAAGTTGATTTGGGTTCATTTCACCTAGTCCTTTATAGCGTTGAATATAGATCCCACGCTTAGATTCTGCGATCAACCATTCCAATGCATCCACAAAGTTATCAACAGGTTTTGTTTTTTCACCGCGTTGGATGTAAGCACCCTCAGTGATGATATTAGCAATATTTTTACCTGTTACAGCAATACGTTGGTAATCTCTTGAAGTAATAAAGTCATAATGAAGTACATGCGCTTTATCCACACCATGCTGACGAATATTCACAACAGGGTAATATAAATTACGCTCTGTATCGTGCTCAGTACCTGCGTGGAAAATAGTTGCATCTTCATCACGCGCAACTAAGTCATCAACAAGCTCTTTAGTCCAAGCAATTACCTTAGCCTCGTCTGAAAGGTCTTCTTTTTTCAGCTCGCTTTGGTAAATCAAACGGTTCATCACTGTGTTTGGATACTTACGCTTTAAGCGCTCGATCACTTTAACCGTGTTTTGGTAATCATGAACGATTGCTTCTAACGCTTCACCATCAACCGCTTCTGCACTATCACTCGTGTAAAGAGCAGCATTACTTAGCGCTAAAGATGTAAGGTAATCAACTAATGCAGGGTCATCTTTAATATAACGCTCTTGCTTACCTTTTTTCACTTTATAAAGAGGTGGCTGAGCAATATAAATGTAACCACGTTCAACAATTTCCGGCATTTGACGGTAGAAGAACGTTAGTAGCAAGGTACGAATGTGAGAGCCATCCACGTCGGCATCGGTCATGATGATGATACGGTGGTAACGTAGTTTTTCTGGGTTATATTCGTCACGGCCAATACCACAACCTAATGCAGTAATTAGCGTTGCCACTTCTTGTGAAGAAAGCATTTTATCAAAACGTGCTTTTTCTACGTTTAAGATTTTACCTTTAAGCGGAAGAATCGCTTGATTCTTACGGTTACGACCCTGCTTGGCTGAACCGCCAGCTGAGTCACCCTCCACTATGTATAGTTCAGATTGGGCTGGATCTTTTTCTTGGCAATCAGCTAATTTACCTGGTAAACCAGCTAAGTCCATAGCGCCTTTACGACGTGTCATTTCACGCGCTTTACGCGCTGCTTCACGGGCGCGTGCTGCATCAATAATTTTGCCAACAACAATTTTTGCATCCAATGGGTTTTCCAATAAAAACTCAGTGAATTTTTCAGCCATTGCTTGCTCAACTGCCGACTTAACTTCGCTAGAAACTAGCTTGTCTTTTGTTTGTGATGAGAACTTTGGATCAGGTACTTTAACACTCACAACTGCAGTTAAGCCTTCACGCGCATCATCGCCCGTTGCATTACTGGTTGTTTTAGCTTTTTTGTTAAAGCCTTCTTTTTCCATGTAGTTATTGAGCGTACGCGTTAGCGCCGATCTAAAACCAGCTAAGTGAGTACCACCATCACGTTGAGGAATATTATTTGTGAAACAGTAAATATTTTCTTGGAATGCATCATTCCACTGCATTGATACTTCTACACTAATACCATCTTCTTCACGTTCGTGAGTAAAATGGAATACCCCTTTATGCACTGGTGTTTTATTGCGGTTTAGGTATTCAACGAATGCTCTGATACCGCCTTCGTACTTAAAGTGGTCGCTTTTATTTTCTTCGCGTTCATCGCTTAATATGATACTTACACCTGAATTCAAAAACGACAGCTCGCGTAAACGCTTTGCTAAAATATCGTAATGAAAATCAAGGTTAGTGAACGTTTCGCCACTTGGCCAAAAACGAATTTCAGTACCATTTGTTTCAGAATCACCAATTACAGCTAGTGGTGCATCAGGTACACCCATAGTGTAAAACTGCTCATGAAGTTTACCTTCACGACGAATGGTTAGTTTTAATTTTTCTGATAATGCATTTACTACCGATACACCAACACCGTGTAAGCCACCTGATACTTTATAAGAGTTATCATCAAACTTACCACCGGCGTGTAGTACCGTCATAATTACTTCAGCTGCAGATACACCTTCTTCTTCATGTATAGAAGTAGGAATACCACGGCCGTTATCTCTTACAGATACCGAACCGTCTAAGTGAATAGTGACATAAATATCATCACAGTGACCCGCTAAGGCCTCATCGATAGAGTTATCAACGACCTCAAACACCATGTGGTGTAAGCCCGTACCATCATCGGTGTCCCCTATATACATACCAGGACGCTTTCTTACTGCATCTAATCCTTTAAGTACTTTAATACTCGACGAATCATAATTCTCAGACATGGTTAATCCCACTTATCTTGTTATTAGGTTGCCATGTTTCACGTGGAACATTTTTAGTTCTCGTTGCATGGGTTCCACCACAGCAGAAATACTTTCAGATAAAATTGAAGAAATAAATATTTGAGAACTACAGTGAGTCAATAACTGGCCCACTTTCTCTTTTGTATCTTCGCTTAGTTCTGAAGGTAGATCATCTATTAGCAATATTGATTGCTTATCTGTCTCTGACTCAATTAAGCTATTTTGCGTTACTTTTAACGCATACAACAATAACTTTAATTGCCCGCGTGAGAATACATTCTCAACACTGCAGCCAGCGACACTAAAACTAAAATCAGCCTTATGAGGGCCTTTACTTGTAAAGCCTTGGCGAGCATCTCGCTCAAAACTTTGCTCTAACGCATCACAAAGAGATTCACTCTCTTTCCAGCCCGCATTGAAGCTAATTTCTAAATCGCGTATTAGCGTTAATTCTGCACACATTTTATCAAAAAATTGCTGCTTAAACCTAGTTATATACGCGATTCTTAATTTATTTATTTGTTCAGCCAGTCTAACAAATTCTTTGTCCCAAAACTTGATTTGGTCAAAATAATTCTTAGGCTTAGATTTTAATAAGGCGTTGCGTTGTTTAAGCACTTTATTAAACGATTGCCATAAGAAAAAAAACTCATGTTCCACGTGGAACAAACCTAAGTCTAAAAACTTTCTGCGCTCCTTAGGACCGCCAAAAAATAGTGAATAGCTCTCTGGTGTTATAATTTGTACCGGCATTAACTGGGCAAGTTCAGATACTTTTCGACTCGCCTTACCCTGGATTTTTAAATTGGTTTCACCCGCTTGGGTTTTACTAATACCAATAGGGATAGATAAATCGTATAACGCTTTGCGGCCATGAATAACAAACTGATCTTGCTGGTGTGCAATAATACTTTTATGTTTAGAAGTTCGAAAAGATTTGCCGTGAGAAAGGTAATATATAGCCTCTAAAAGGCTGGTTTTTCCGCTGCCGTTTTCACCATAAATTATATTAACGCCATTAACTGGTTCTAGCGTCAGCGCCTCAATATTACGAAAATATTTGAGGCTCAAATGACTTAAGCTCATTATGTATTTATAATCTTATAAACGCATAGGCATAACGACGTACATCGCTTCTTCATCGCCAGCACCTTCTATTAGTGCACTGCTATTTGAATCGGCAAGTGTAAATAACACATCTTCAGTTTTTAATGTATTTAATACATCAAGCACGTAAGACACATTAAACCCTATTTCTAGGTCATCGCCCTCGTACATTACTTCAACTACTTCTTCCGCTTGTTCTTGCTCTGGGTTGTTAGCCGTAATTTTTAATAAACCGTTTGATAAATTTAAACGTACACCACGAAACTTTTCGTTCGATAAAATCGATACGCGTTGAAATGCATTACGTAACCATTCTCTGTTTGCTGTAATAACTTTATCGCCACCGCGTGGTAAAACACGGCGGTAATCAGGGAAACGGCCATCAACTAATTTACTCGTAAAAGTAAACTCAATATCAATAATACGGATGTGGTTAGCACCAAACTGAATAGTGACTAACTCTTGGTCGGCAACCATTAGGCGCATAATTTCTTGCACGCCTTTGCGCGGTATAATTAATTGGCGCTGTGTATTTAATGACTGACCTAGTTGCTTTTGTGCAATCGCTAAACGGTGCCCATCAGTGGCGACTGTTTTTATATCTCTGTTATCAACTTCAAACGACATGCCGTTTAAGTAATAACGCACATCTTGGTTTGCCATTGAAAAGTGCGTGCTTTCAAGTAATTTACGTAACTCTAAACGCGTTAGTTGAAATTCAACTTCACCATCCCACTGCTCTAAATTAGGAAAATCTTCAGCCGCTAATGTGGTCAATGAAAAACGACTTTTACCACTGGTTAAAAGTAACTGATGATCTTGTAAGCTTAATGTAAGATCAGAACCATCCGGTAAACTTTTACAAATATCGAGTAATTTTTTAGCCGGTAATGTGAGCTTGGTATCGGCAACATCATCACCTACAAACACGCTCGCCACTAATTCAATTTCAAGGTCGGTCCCTGTCATTGAAAGCTGGCCATTTTCTACCACGAGTAATACGTTAGATAAAATAGGTAACGTATGCTTACGCTCTATGGCACCCGATACTTGCACCAATGGTTTTAAAAATTGTTCTCTTGATATTGTTATTTGCATAATAAAGTCAGCCCTAAGATGACAATGTTCTTATTAAATTTTGGTAATCTTCTTTAATCTCGTGGCTTTCGTCACGTAATGATTTAACTTTGCGACACGCGTGCAGTACTGTTGTATGGTCACGCCCACCAAAGGCATCCCCAATCTCAGGTAAGCTGTGATTAGTGAGTTCTTTAGATAATGCCATGGCAACTTGGCGCGGCCTTGCTATAGAGCGGCTGCGGCGCTTAGACAGTAAATCAGACACACGTATTCTATAGTATTCTGCTACCGTACGTTGAATATTGTCTATGGTGACTAGTTTATCTTGCAGTGCGAGTAAATCACGCAGTGCTTCTTTTACAAAGTCGATAGAAATTGGGCGGCCGGTAAAGTTTGCATTAGCAATTACACGGTTTAAAGCCCCTTCAAGTTCACGTACGTTTGAACGTAATTTTTTAGCGATAAAAAATGCCACTTCATGCGGTAAATTAATTTTACTTTGCTGGGCTTTTTTCATCAAAATGGCAACGCGTGTTTCAAGCTCTGGCGGCTCAATCGCGATAGTTAATCCCCAACCAAAACGAGATTTAAGGCGATCTTCAACCCCTTCTATCTCTTTAGGATAACGGTCAGAGGTTAAAATAATTTGCTGGTTACCTTCTAATAATGCATTAAAGGTATGAAAGAACTCTTCTTGTGAACGTTCTTTATTAGCAAAAAATTGAATGTCATCAATCATGAGTGCATCAACACTGCGGTAATAACGCTTAAACTCTTCAATCGCATTATTTTGCAGTGCTTTAACCATGTCTTGCACAAAGCGTTCTGAATGCATGTAGACAATTTTAGCATCTGGCTTATTGGCCATAATACCGTTGCCTACCGCATGTAATAAATGCGTTTTACCTAAGCCCGTACCACCGTAAATAAAAACAGGATTAAATGCAGAGCCAGGATTATCTGCTACCTGAGTGGCAGCCGCTTTTGCTAATTGGTTAGATTTACCCTCAACAAAACTATCAAAGGTATAGTTTTCTTTAATGTTTGATTTATAACCAGATTTAGGAGCTGGCTCTACAACCGGTTTTTGTTCTCGAGGCGGTTGTTTTGCCGTTGATTGCGTGCTTGGCGCTGATTGTGTTTCAACCACTGGTGCAGCTTGTGCATTTAATAGCGGCTTGCTACCTACATCAAAGCGTAACTCGGGTGCTTCTACACCACAAATTTCTACCAATAATTCATTTATTCTATTTAAGTACTTCTCTCTCACCCAATCAAGTACGAAACGATTAGGCGCATAAATCGTCAAGGTATCTTCGGTACTTTCTGCTTGAAGTGGTCTGACCCACATACTGAATTGCTGCGAAGGCAATTCATCTTGCAATACATATAAACAACTTTGCCAAACCGACAGATACACAGTAAAACTCCCAGAGATATAATTTTTATTCCCGCACATCAATAATGATTCAAAAATCACACCTGTATTGCGTTTAAATGGCTCAATAAGCAGCCCAAGACCGACTATTATGAATGCACTTTATCCACAAGTAAAAGATTGATTTTTATAAAATTGTTGA